>NZ_CP018811.1:0-2400000 GCF_001922345.1 Paraburkholderia sp. SOS3
CCGGGCGCCGCTCATGACGACTTCGCCGCCGCTTCCGCGGATGGCCACCACGCCGCTTCCTCGGCCGGCAGCGGTCTGCCCGGCACCTTCGGCCAACGCTTTCGCGACGCGCTGAAAAACGAAGCGGCGAAACGACTACAGCGACACAGCGGCGGAGATCGATAGATGGAAGTGCTTCGTTCCGCGATGCGCCGTGACGGCGCGGCCCGCTCATTGACCACGCTCGCGCACTTGCTTTCATCGGTGCGGCTACGCCGGCTGGCGGCATGGCTGCTGCCGGCGCTGATGCTCGCGCTGCCGTCGCTTTCCTTCGCCCAGGTCGCAGGCCTGCCCGCGCTGAACGCAACGCCTGGCCGAACGGCAGCACGACGTATTCGCTGAGCGTGCAGACGATGCTCGTGCTCACGATGCTGTCGTTCCTGCCGGCGATGGTGCTGATGATGACGAGCTTCACGCGCATCATCATCGTGCTGTCGCTGCTGCGCCAGGCGCTGGCACGACGACCACGCCGCCCAACCAGGTGATGGTCGGCCTCGCGCTGTTTCTGACGCTGTTCGTGATGTCGCCGGTGCTCGACAAGGCATACAACGACGGCTACAAGCCGTTTCGGCAGGCACGATCTCGATGGACGACGCAGTCCAGCGCGGCGTCGCGCCGTTCAAGACCTTCATGCTGCGCCAGACGCGCGAAACCGATCTCGCGCTGTTCGCGAAGATCGCGCACACGCCGCCGATGCAGGGCCCCGAAGACGTACCGCTGTCGCTGCTCGTGCCGTCGTTCGTGACGAGCGAGCTCAAGACCGCGTTCCAGATCGGCTTCACGATCTACATTCCGTTCATCATCATCGACCTCGTGGTCGCGAGCGTGCTGATGTCGATGGGCATGATGATGGTCTCTCCGGTCACGATTTCGCTGCCGTTCAAGCTGATGCTGTTCGTGCTCGTCGACGGATGGCAGCTGCTGATCGGCTCGCTCGCACAAAGCTTCACCTAGCCGCGCGCGTTTTCGCGACGCTTTCGACGCGCTTTTTACCCGTTTTTTTACCCGCTGTTTTCCCGCTGTTTACCGATACCCGCCTGATTCTCAACCGACGCAGGAGCACCCCGCGATGACGCCGGAAACCGTAATGACCTTTTCGCACGACGCGATGCGCGTCGCGCTGCTGCTTGCCGCACCGCTGCTGCTCGTCGCCCTGATCGTCGGTCTGATCGTGAGCCTGTTCCAGGCCGCGACGCAGATCAACGAAAGCACGCTGACCTTCATTCCGAAGCTCGCCCGGTCGGCGTCACGCTCGTGATCGCCGGCCCGTGGATGCTCGAGACGATGATCGACTATATGCGCCAGGTGCTGGTGAACATACCGAACGTCGCAAACTGAAAAAAGCGCGACGCGGCGCGGCGCATGTTCGCCCGTCGTCGCATCCGGATTCGCCCGTCATGTTTACCGTCACCTATGCGCAGCTGAACGCGTGGCTCACCGCGTTTCTCTGGCCGTTCGTGCGCATTCTCGCGCTCGTGGCAAGCGCGCCGGTGCTCGGTCACGCGTCGGTGCCGATCCGCGTGAAGGTTGGTCTTGCCGCATTCATGGCCGTGATCGTTGCGCCGACGCTCGGCGCGATGCCGCAGTCACGGTGTTTTCGGCCGCGGGCACGTGGATTCTCGTCAATCAGCTGCTGATCGGACTCGCTCTCGCTTCACCATGCAGATCGTGTTCGGTGCGATCGAGACGGCCGGCGCGATCGTGGGCCTCGGCATGGTCTCGGTTTCGCGACGCTGATCGACCCGCAGTCGCATGGCTCGACCGACGTGCTGTCGATGCTGCTGAACATGATCGCCATGCTCGTGTTCGTCGCGCTCGACGGCCATCTGCAGGTGATCAGCGCGCTCGTCATGACGTTCCAGTCGGTGCCGGTGAGCGCGAACCTTCTCAGTGCGCCCGGCTGGCGCATGCTCGCCGAATGGGGCGCGACGCTGTTCGCAGGCGGCATGCTGATCGCGCTGCCGGTCGTGGCGGCGCTGCTGATCGCGAACCTGTGCCTCGGCATTCTGAACCGCGCGCGCGCCGCAGATCGGTATCTTCCAGATCGCTTTGCGTCACGATGCTCGTCGGCCTGCTGCTGATCCAGCTGCTGCCGAACATGATTCGCTCTTCGCGCGATGATCGATAAATCGAAGAAATGGGCGCGTCCGCTTGCGTTGCGGCCCGCGTAGCGTGTAGCGCTTTTGCGCTTCATCGAGACAGCGACAGCTTCGAAACGGACGCAAACGTCGTTTCGGTCGCGCTCAACATCGACTCCTGCAGCGTGAGCTGGCTGAACACGGTAGACGGATCGGCCTGGTGATGTCGGTCAGATCGGTGGTGGTCTGCAAGGACTGCTGCGAGTTGATCTGCCGAGCGCCGTCACCTGCTGTTCGCGGCCCGCCACGGATGCATGCACCGTGGTACGTTGGTCATCGTGTTGTCGATCTGCGTGTGCGCGGTGTTGATCGCGTTTTCGATGGTCGCCATTGCGGCGTATCGTCCTGCGCCGGATTCTGCAGCGCGGCGATGACATCGTCGATCGTCTTGAACACGTCGTGTTGCCCTGCGCGGCCGGCGTGACCGTGAACGAATCGCCTGCGACCGGCGTGCCGGAGATCGAGACCTCTCGCCGCCGCCGAGATCGATCGGCTGACCCGCCGTAAACGCTTGAGGCGTGCCGATCGCCGTGGGCGGCGTGGTCGACGTGTCGTTCACCTGGTAATCGAGGTCGCCCGTGGTCGGATCGGTCAGGAACGTGATCGAGTACGGCTTGTTGTTGCTCGCCGCGCCCTGTGTCGAAATCGACACCGGGCCGATCACGCCGGTACCGGCGTTCGTCGATGCGCCGGCCGGAACGGGGTCGGACAGACCGGGCAGCACGCTCAGGAATACGCTTGCGCCGTTGTCGGTGGTCGCAACCGATGTCGTGTTCGAGATTTGCAGCGTACGCGTGCCCGAATCGCCGTTGTAGGTCACGCCGCCGTTCGAGGCGTTCGAAAACGGCGCCGTGCCGCCCTGGAACCCTGAAAAGATGAAGTTGCCGGTGCCGTCGGTCGTATTGGCCAGCGTCATCAGCTGGTCGCGCAACCCCTGCAGCGCCTTTCCGGCCGCCTGCCGGTTACTGTCGTTGATGGTGCCCGAGCCCAGCGCATTCAATTGCGTAAGCACGTTTTGCAGCGCTGTCGAGACGTTGCTCAATGTCGTGTCTTCGGTTTGCAACAGGCTTGTCGCCGTGTTCTGGTTCGACGCGAACTGCGACAGAACGGACCCTGTGGCCGACAGCTGCACGGCTTGCGCAGCGCCGAGCGGATCGTCGGCAGCCGTTGCAACGCGAATGCCCGTCGATGCCTGTTGCTCGAGTCGCGCCAGCAACGACTGCTGGTTGTCCATATTCGAGATCGTGTTCGCGTAAATCTGTGTCGTAGCGATACGCATGGTCGAAAGCCCCTAGCCGAGTGCCTGCAGGATCGTCTGAAAAAGCGATTGCGCGGTCTGGATTACTTTGCTGCTCGCCTGGTACATCTGCTGGTACTCGAGCAGGTTCGTTGCTTCTTCGTCGAGGTTCACGCCCGATACAGACTGCTGCTGCGACTGGATCTGCGCAAGCGTGCTGCTCTTGGCGGTGGCCATCGACTCGAGATTGCTGGCGGTATTGCCGACGTTGTTCACGAACTCCGCGTAGCCGTTCGTCAGCGTGGTGCCGCCGAACGCGGTACTGGTGCTGACGTTGAAAATCGCAGTCGCATTGCTGCCGTCCTGCGTGCCGCCCGTGTTCGGACCGATCGTGAAGGTGTCGCCGTCGGCGGCGTGCCCGACACGGTGAACGAAATCCCGTTCGGCGACGTCGCCGGCGGACCCGGGTTGGTGACCGTATAGGTGTCGCCGTTGGTCGGGTCGTACGGCACGCCGGGATTAGCCGCCGTGACCGTGAAGCTTTGCTGCGGATTGCCGAACGTGACCGTCGAGCCGATCGGAAGACCCGTGAGCGTGCCCGTGGCGGCATCGTAGGTGAGCGTTACCGGCGAATCGATCACGAAGCCCGAACTCGCCGCGCCGATCGCGATCTTGCCCGTGCCGGTGTTCGACTGATTGGCGCTCGCGATCGCCGGCGACGACGCGGCGATCGCGCTGCCGTCGGTGGTCGCGACCGCGAAGCTGTCGAGTGCGCCCGAGGTCGGCTGGATCGTGAACGAATCGCCGGCCGCCATCGTGCCGTTGATCGTGATCGCCACGCCGCCGATCGGGTTCGTTGCGCTCGGCGGCGTCGTCGACGTGCCGAGCACCTTGCCCGTGGTCGCGTCCGTGACCGTGTAGTTCGTGCCGTCGAAGGTCAGCTTGTAGTCGTCGGTGGGCGGCGAAGCCGGGTTCGTCAACGTGGCCGACACGGTCGCGCCGCCCGTGTTCTTCGTGTTCGCGATGACGTTCGGCGCCCCGACGTTGAAGAGCGGGCCGCCCGTGTTGCCGTTCTGATCGATGCCCAGTTCGTTCTGCGCATTGACCTGCGCGGCGAAGCTCGTGGCGAGCGCGCCGAGTTGCCGGCGGCAGGATCGAGCGTCTGGCTGCGAAACTGCAGCACGCCGCCGAGCGACCCGCCGCTGATCGCCGAGTCGGGCAGAACCGTGGTGACGAACGAACCGGGTTTGGTCGAGTCCGGCTGCTGATACGTAACCGCCAGTTCGGACGGATTGCCCGGCGACGGCGTGGTACCCAACTGGTAGCTCTGAGTGCCCTGCACGAGCGTCATGCCGTTCGGCAGCGAAATCGTATCGGTGCCGTCGCTCGCCTGCTGGACATTGACGCCGACGAGCTGCGACAGCTGCGAAACCGCCTGGTCGCGCGTATCCAGCAGCTGGTTCGGCGGCTGTCCGTTAGGGCCGACCGCGGCGATCTGTGCATTCAGCTGCGCGATCTGTTTGGTCAGGTTGTTGATTTGCGTGACCGTGCTCGAGATCGTCGTATTGATGCCCTGACGCGTCTGATCGATCTGGCTTCCCATCGAGTTGATCGCGTCCGCGAGAACCGATGCGGCGTTGATCACCGTCTGACGGGTCGGACCATCGTTCGCGGAGCCCGCGAGCGTCTGCAGGCTGTTGAAGAAACCCGTGAAGTCGGCGCCGATTCCCGCGGTCGGTCGCCGATCTGGTTGCTCAGATTCGTGATCAGCTGGGAATACGAGCTCAGCGACGAGCTTTCGGACTGCGTGCTGTAGAGCTGGCTCGTCAGGGTCTGGCTGAACTGGCGCTGGATCGTCTGCGTCGTCACACCGCCGCCGATGAAGCCCGAGCCTGTTTGCAGCCCGCCCGCTTCGACAAAAAGCGCAAGCTCGCGGTTGTAGCCAGGCGTCGCCGCGTTGCTGATGTTATTGCCCGTGGTCGACATCCCGAGCTGCGCTGAATTCAGTCCGGTCAAACCGAGGCTAAAAAGGTTTCCTCCTGACATGCATGCTCCTGAGAGGCGGGTCCGGCGACGGCCGCCGATTGCGTGAACAAGCGGTATATCGGCGCGGACGGCGCGAAATTTAGGGATCGCGCGTACGTCGGCGAAGATTCTGCGGAAGACCTCGGCGTTGCTGCCGGCTGCGCGCGGCGGAACTGGCCGAGGCTGCATTATCGGCAACACCGGCGCAAGTCAAAACGAGGATGAAGCGGGGAATTGGGCGCTATATCAGGCGCGGAGGGTATGCGGGCAGGCTTGCTGCAAGGTTCGCCGAAAGGCTCGTAACGGAAACTGTCCGCACGGGCCAGATGGCACAAGTCAAACGCGTGACATTCACTGCGCGGCATGCCGCCGCGCCGCTGTGCACCGCTAAAGAACTTACGCGCGCACGAGCGAGCGGCGCTTCATTTCGAGTTGAGTGATCAGGCGTTGCAGCGTATTTTCCGCGCTGCCCGGCAGCGACATGAAACGCAAAACGAGCAGATAGCGCGTGCCGTTGCCGTGCGGCAACGGTGTGGCGCGCAGCGAGACGATTTGCAGATCGAGCGAGAGCATGCCGCTGCCATTGAGGTTCACTTCGACGTCCGGCAACACGGTGCTCAACGGCAGCGTCGCGACACGGTCGTCGTTCGTGCGCAGCCCGATGCCGCCCAGCGACAGATCATGAATCTCGAAGCGGAACGAATCGCCCTCGGGCAGCTTGCCCGAGCAGTAGTACGGGTTCAGGATCGGCGTCTCGACGCGGAAGTACTCGCGCCGCTGGATGTAGTACAGCACCTCGGGAAACGCCGCTTCGAATGCCGGGCGGCCTTCGAACGAGGTTTCGCGCGGCGTGCCGGTGCCGAACTCGACGCGCACGCCTTCCGGCGCCGCAAGGAAGTGGCAATGCGGCGCCGCGAGCAGGCCGCGGTTCTGCTCGGGCAGCGCGCCCCAGTCGAACACGAAGGTCTGCGTACGCACGTCGACGTCGAGGATACGCGTCACGAGCTGGCCACCCTTGTACTGCACGGTCAGAAAGTCGCCGCGGTTGAAGAGGTTGCGCAGCTGCACGCCGATTTCCAGCGGATTGCGGCGGCCGAAATGCTCGGTCGGTTCGACTTCATCCGTCTGGGCGGTCGACAGATTGGGTTCCATGATGGTCGTAGTCTCGCGATGCGGGCCGCCGGCGGTGCCGGCGAAACGCGTATTCTATGACCGTCTTGCCGGTGTCCTCCGGCAATCGATCTTTACGCTATAGCGGCAATTATCCGCGAAGTTTAGAGTTCGACCGCAAATAAATTTCACGCGCACGCACGCGCCGGTCGCAAATCGCGACCGGTGTCTTCGTCATTATGCGCAATGCGTGCAGGGATACGGCGTGAAAGAGCCGCTGAAGCGGCTCGCCGCGTCACTCGAGATTGAGCGACGCAACCGGCTGAGCCCCCGCCGGGCTCATCTGCTGCATGATCGACATCAGCTTGCGAGCGTAGTGCGGATCGGTCGCATAGCCCGCGCGCTGCATGCCGGCCGCAAAGCCCGCCGCGCTCTTTCCGCGCGAAGCGGTGAGCACCGCGGCATAACGCGGATTGCTCGTCAGCATGCTCGCGTAATCGTTCATCGCTTCCTGATACGAGCCGTACGAGCGGAATTTCTCGACCCTGCGCTGCGGCTGGCCGTTCACATACTCGGTCGTGACGGTCGACACCGTATCGCCGGTCCAGTCTTTGGTCGCCTTGATGCCGAACACATTGTGGCTCGTCGAGCCGTCCGCCTTTTTGATCTCGCTTCTGCCCCAGCCCGACTCGAGCGCGCCTGTCCGATGATGAAACGCGCCGGGATGCCGGTCGCCGCGCTGGCCGCCTGCGCGGGCGCGGCGAGCTTGTCGACGAACGCATCGACTTTCGGCGACTGGCCATTGCCGCGCAATGGCGGCGTCAGCGCGTTATTGGCCGAGTAGCCGCGGCCCGTCGTCAGCGCGCCGTTCGAGGCCGGATTGGCATAGGCGCGCGCGAGCGAGTTCAGCGTCGAAATCGAGCCCATGCCGCCGCCCGCGACACCGCCCGTGTCCGCATCGCTGCCGTCGAGCGGAATATGAGCCTGACGCGCGAGCTGTTTGATCATCATGTCGGCGACGCCGACGCCCTTCGACGACATCTGCTGCGCCATCTGCTCGTCGAGCATCGACATGAACTGGTCGCCTTCGCGCGAATCGAGCGGGCCATCGTGCGGCGTCGCCTCGCGCATGCTTTTCAGCATCATTTGCAGGAACACTGCGTCGAACTGGCGCGCAGCGCTCTTCAATGCGGTTTGCGGGGAATTCTTCGCCTGCATGCGCAACGCATCGAAGCCCTGCACGTCGAGTGCGAAGCGCTGGTCGAGATCGGCTACCGGTTTTGAGGAATCCGCGTTCATCGGTCGTGCTTCCTGCCTAGATGATTTCGAGGTCGGCGCGCAACGCGCCTGCGGCCTTCATGGCCTGCAAGATCGACATGAGGTCGGCCGGCGTCGCGCCGAGCGCGTTCAACGCCTTCACGACGTCCGCGAGGTTGGCGCCGGCCGTCACGTATTTGAGCGACCCTTGTCCTGCTTGAGCTGGATCTGCGACTGGCGCGCGGCGACCGTCTGCCCGTTCGAGAATGCATTGGGCTGGCTCACCACGGTCTGCGTATTGACGACGACCGACAGATTGCCGTGCGCGACCGCGCAGCTATCGAGCGTGACCATCTGGTTCATCACGATCGACCCGGTGCGCGCGTTCAGAATGACCTTCGCGGCAGCCTTCGCGGGCTTGATCTCGAGGTTCTGCAACTGCGCGAGGAACGACACCTGCGAGCCCGGATCGCTCGGTGCGTGCAGCTGGATCGTGCGGCCGTCGAGCGCGGTCGCGGTGCCGGGCCCGAACGCATTGTTGACGACTGCGACAATCTTCTGCGCGTTGTCGTAGTCCATGTCGTTGAGGTTCATTTCCATCATGCCGCCGGCCTGCGCGACGTTGACGGGCAACGAGCGCTCGACGATCGCGCCGGCCGCGACGCGCCCGGCCGCGAGCTGATTCACCTGGACGCGGCTGCCGTTCGCGCTGGCACCGGCGCCGCCGACCGCGAGGTTGCCCTGCGCGAGCGCGTAGACCGTGCCGTCCGCGCCTTTCATCGGCGTGAGCAGCAGCGTGCCGCCGCGCAGGCTCTTGGCATTGCCGAGCGACGACACGGTCACGTCGATCGCCTCGCCGGGCCGCGCAAACGGCGGCAGCGTCGCCGTCACCATCACGGCGGCGACGTTCTTCAGCTGCAGGTTCGAGAGCGGCGACACGCCGCCGTTGGTCGCGCCGGCCTGCTGGTTGTTGATGCCGATGCCGAGGTTCGCGAGCATGTTCGCGAGCGTTTGCGTCGTGAACGGCGTTTGCGTCGTCTGGTCGCCGGTGCCGTCGAGACCGACGACGAGGCCGTAGCCGATCAGCGGATTGTCGCGCACGCCCAGAATCGAGACGAGATCCTTGAGCCGCTCGGCATGCGCATCGGGCGCCGAAGCGGCGACGAGTGCGAACACCGCGACGGCGAACAGCGCGGCGCTGGCCGCGGCGCGCGCGGACTTGCCGGCGCGGCGCGCGGCAAGGCGCCCGAAGTGCGCGAAGTGCCGGAGCGTGCCGGTCAAAGCGTGACGAAGAGTCGAGGCGTTCATCGTCATCACCACGGCGAGATATTGAGGAAGAAGCGCTGCAACCAGCCCATCTGCTCGGCTTCGTCGATATAGCCCTTCGCCGAGTATTCGATCTTTGCGTCGGCCACTTCTGTCGAGAATACCGAGTTGTCGCCGGCCACCGTATTCGGATTCACGACGCCGGAAAAGCGCACCCACTCGTTGCCCTGATTGATCAGCATCTGCTTCTGGCCGCTCACGACGAGATTGCCGTTCGGCAGCACGTTCGTCACCGTGACGGTGATCACGCCGTTGAACGTATTCGATGCATTTGCGCCGCCTGCCGCCGTGAACTGGTTCTGTCCGTTCGCCGCGATATTGGCCTTGTTGAAGAGGCCGGACAGGAAGTTGGCCTGCGTAACCGCGACGTTCGTCGAGCCGTTGCGGTTCGCATTCGCGCCGGACTGCTTGGTCGCGTTGATGTTTTCGGCGATGACGATGGTCAGGATGTCGCCGACATTGCGCGGACGCTGGTCTTCGAACAGCGGATGCCCGGCCGTGCCCGGGTTGTAGATCGATCCGGCGCCTGCAGTTGCGGCGGTACGGGCGGCACCGCGCTCATCGGCTGCTGCACGATCGGTTCTTTCGGCACGAGCGCGCAGCCGGCGAGCGCGGCGGCGAGCGCCCCCGCCGCCGCGAACCGCAGCGCCGCCTGCGCGGCGCTCGTGCGAACCATAAGACTGATGAGCTGCGACATCTTCGTAACCGCCTGCTGGATATCCACCTGTTCGATGCGACGACGTGCGTTCAAACCTGCATCTGACTGAGCGTCTGCAGCATCTGATCGGACGTGGTCACGGCCTTGCTGTTGATTTCGTATGCGCGCTGCGTCTGGATCATGTTCACCAGCTCCTGCACGACGTTGACGTTCGACGTTTCGACAAACCCCTGTTGCAGCGGACCGATGCCGTTCAGGCTCGGCTGACCGACGTTCGGCGCGCCCGACGATTGCGTCTCCTGGAACAGGTTCTGACCGATCGAGTCGAGGCCGGCCGGTTGATGAACGTCGCGAGCTGGATCGAGCCGATGTTCACCGTGTTCGTCGAGTTGCCCTGCGTGATCGAGACCGTGCCGTCCTGGCCGATCGTCAGCTTGGTCGCGTTCTGCGGAAGCGTGATGGCCGGCTGCAGCGGAAACCCGTCCGATGTGACGAGCCGCCCCTGCTGGTCGGTCTGGAACGAGCCGTCGCGCGTGTAGGCGATCGTGCCGTCCGGCATCTGCACCTGGAAGAAGCCGGCGCCGTTGATCGCGATGTCCTTCGAATTGCCGGTCTGCGTCAGGTTGCCCTGCGTGTAGAGACGCTCGGTCGCGACCTGCTGCACGCCGGTGCCGACCTGGCTGCCCGACGGGATCTCGGTGTTCTGCGTCGAGTTGGCGCCCGGCTGGCGCAGCGTCTGGTAAATCAGATCCTCGAACCGCGCGCGAACCCTTGAAGCCGTTCGTGCTCACGTTCGCGAGGTTGTTCGAAATCACATCCATCTGCGCCTGCTGCGCATTCATGCCGGTCGCGGCAATGTAGAGGGAACGGTTCACGGTCTCTATTCTCCTGGTGTTACACCACGTGTTTCAGATGGCTAGCCCGCTTGCGGCGGGCCCGCGTCAGCTGAAATTCAGCAACTGGTTGGCCGACTGCTCGTTCTGGTCGGCGGTCTGCAGCATCTTCGTCTGCATCTGGAACTGACGCGCATTCGTGATCATCGAGACCATCGCGTTGATCGGATTCACATTGCTGCCTTCGAGCGCGCCCGAGACGATCTGCACGTTCGGATCCTGGTCGGCCGGATTGCCGTCGGCCGTACGGAAAAGTCCGTCGGCGCCGCGCGCCATCGTGTTCGGATCCGGGTTCACGAGCTTGATCTGATCGACCAGCGCGATTGCGTTCGGCGGGTCGCCGGCCGCGATCACCGACACGCTGCCGTCCTTGCCGATCGACACCTGCGCCTCGGGCGGCACCGCGATCGGGCCGCCGTTGCCGATCACCGCAGGTTGCTCGCGTTGACGAGCTGCCCGTTCTCGTCGACGTGCAGATTGCCGCCGCGCGTGTACGCTTCATTGCCGTCCGGCGTCTGCACGGCGATCCAGCCCTGCCCCTGAATCGCGATGTCGAGCGGGTTGCCGGTCTGCGAGATCGGGCCCGGCGTGTAGTCGGAGCCCGGCGTCGCGGACAGCACGAATGTACGCGTCGTGACGTCGTTGACCTGCGAGCCGTCGCCGAAACTCATCGGCACGGAACGGAAGTTCGCGAGCTGCGCGCGAAAACCCGTGGTCGACGCGTTGGCGAGATTGTTGGCGACGACGGCCTGCTGGTCGAGCGCCTGCGTGGCGCCCGTCATCGCGGTGTAGATCAGTCGGTCCATGACTAGCTCGTGTCCTTTTCTGGCATCCGGCTACCGGGTGGCTCGCGCATCGATCGCACAGCCGCCCGGGCTTGCCTGCGTTACAGATTGATCAGCGTCTGGTCGATCGTCTGCTGCGTCTTGATCGTCTGCGCGTTCGCCTGATAGTTGCGCTGCGCGGTGATCAGATCGACGAGCGAATTGGTCAGGTCCGCGTTCGACGCTTCGACCGCGCTGCCCTGAATCGAACCGAGCGTCGACGTGCCGGCCACGCCCACTTGCGGCTCGCCCGAATCGTTCGTCTGCGCGAACTGGTTGTTGCCGAGGTTCTGCAGGCCGTTCGGGTTCGTGAAGGTGGCGAGCAGCACCTGGCCGAGCACCGCGGTGCGGCCGTCCGTGTACGAGCCCGTGATCGTGCCGTCGGAGCCGATCGTGAAGTTCGACAGCTGCGAGGTGCCGAAGCCGTCCTGCGAGGGCGCCGAGGTCGCCGCGCTGTCGGTGCCGTCGCCGCCGAACTGCGTGGTGCCCGACAGGTCGACCGTGATGGTCTGCGCCCGCTGCGCCGTCGGTATTGGGAATCGCAAGACTGAACGAGCCGGCCGGCGTGATCGGGGTGCTCGCCGGGGGCGGGCTCGCCGATGCGGTCAGCGCACCCGACGAATCGAACGTCATGCTGCCGAGATCGGTGGGCGTTGCGCCCGACGGGCCGCCGAATACTTCCCACTGGCCCGACGTGGCCGACTTCACGAAATACATGTTGACCGTGGTCTTGGCGCCGAGCGAATCGACGGTCTGGATCGAGGTCGAGAACGTAAAGCTGCTCGGGTCGCTCGGGTCGAACGTTGCGTCTTTCGGCTGCGCCGCAGCGGCATCGAGATTGACGTTGAACGTCGCCTTCGTCGTCGCGACCGGCGGCAGCAGGCTCGAATTCGGAATCTGGATCGGCACGACCTGGCCCGTCTGCAACTGGCCTTGTGCGTTCGCCTGGAAACCCATGATCTTGTTGCCCTCGGCGTCGACGATGAAGCCTGCCTTGTTCTCGACGAGCTGGCCGTTACGCGAGTAGGTGACCGAGCCGTTCGGATTCAGCATCTGAAAGAAGCCGTTTCCGTTGATCGCCATGTTGGTCGGCACGTCGGTCGTCGTCACTTCGCCCTGCGAGAAATCCTGCTGCACGCCGCGAGCCGCGACGTACCGATACCGATCTGGTTGTTGACTGCGGTGGCGATCGAATTCGCATATAGATCGGCGAACACCGCCGTGCTCTGCTTGAAGCCGACCGTCTGCGCGTTCGCGATATTGTTGCCGACCACGTCGAGGTCGTTCGATGCGGCCGCGAGGCCGCTCAAAGCTGTCTGATAACCCATGTTGCGCTCCGTATCGAATGCTTGTTAAAGGATGGCCGATGCGCCGCCGTTGAGCGGGATGGTCTGGCCAGTCTGCAGGGTGAGTCCTGGTGTTCCGTCGGCCTGCGTGACGACGCCGATCACCGGGAAGCCGGTTAGCGCGACGGGAGCGTTGTCGCCGGTCGCGGCGCCGCCGGCGTCCACGACGTTGAACGTGTAGTTGCCCGTGGGCAGCGGCTTGCCACCTGCATCGACCGCCTTGAAACTCGGCACCGGAATCACGCCGGCCGGCTGCTGGCCGAGATCGATCGTGTTCACGACGTTGCCGTTCGAATCGACCACCTGCAGCTTCAGGTCCGACGTCGCGGCCGGCAGCTTGATACCGAACGGCGATGCGGCCACCTTGCTCGTGTCGGTCGTGCCGTCGGCGTTGAGCGGGTTCGCGACCGTGAACGTATTGCCCGGCACGAGCACCGTGCGGCCGACCAGCGACGCTGCCTGGCCCGCCTCGCTCGCCGACAGTTGCGCGGACAACGAGCCGAGCGACTGGTTGAGCTGCGCGATGCCGCTCACCGTGTCGATCTGCGCGAGCTGCGACGTCATCTGCGAGCTGTCCATCGGCGAGGTCGGATCCTGGTTCTGCAACTGCGTGACGAGCAGCTTCAGGAACGTCGACTGAAGGTCGGCAGCCGACGTGCCCGCGTTCGGGCCCATCGTGTCGGTCGGCGTGTTCGTCTGGCTGGTGCCGTTATTTCCAATTGGCGTGCTCAAAAAACTCTCCTTGGCTGCCGGGTCACGTACCGATCGTCAGCGTTTTCAGCATCAGATTCTTCGCGGTGTTCAGCGTCTCGATGTTCGCCTGATACGAGCGCGAGGCCGAGATCATGTTCACCATCTCCTGCACCGGGTCGACGTTCGGCGATTCCACATAGCCGTCCGCGTTCGCCGCGGGGTTGCTCGGGTCGTACGTCGTCTTCATCGGCGTCGGGTCGTCGACCACGCCAGTCACCTGCACGCCGCCGACCTGCTGGCCCGACGCGGAGCGCGCGCCGCCGAGCGGATCGACCGCGAACACCACCTGCTTCGCGCGATAGGGCTTGCCGTCCGGACCGGTCGTGCTGTCCGCGTTCGCCAGATTCGACGCGGTGACGTTCAGGCGCTGCGATTCCGCAGTCAGCGCCGATCCCGCCACCTTGAAGATGTTCATCAATGACATGGCCTGTCGAGCCTCCTTCGTTGATCCCGTAGCGTTAATTGAGTGCTTGCTGTTGCGCGGCTGGTTATGCCGTTATGTTCTGTTAGCTGCCGATTTAGCTTCCGAATCAGCTTCCTGAAGTGATCGCCGACAGCAATCCCTTGATCTGCGACGACACGAGCGTCATGCCCGATTCGAGATGCAGGGTGTTGTCGGCGAATTGCACGCGTTCCGAGTCGAGGTCGACCGTGTTGCCGTCGAGCGCGGGCTGCACCGGAATCCGGTACTTGAGCCGGCCGTAATCTTCAGCGGGGCCGCCCGTGGGGATCAGCTTCGCCTTGCCCGCCATATGGCCGGGCTCGGTCGTGGCGAGCGTCATGCCGGTCGTCACGCCGGCCGGCTGGGCCATCTGAAGCGGCGAAGCGCCGAAGCCCGATTCGCCATTGGCTTTGCGCAACGCACCCGCGAGCGACGAAGAGAAATTGATGTCGCGCGCCTTTGTAGTTCGGCGTATCGGCGTTCGCAATGTTCGACGACAGCACTTCCTGCCGGTATGCGCGCACGTCGAGCGCTTCCTTGTTGAACGCAAAATTCTGATCGAGCCTGTCAAGCATCGGACACCTCTCCGTATGAACGGTCCGCGGTCATATTCGCCTGCCCGCCCTTGCGCATCCTCGCCGCGGCACAGGGCCGGCGGCGCAAGCAATCAGCAAGGGCTTTTTCGCATGGAGTGCATCTTAGGGGCGCGACGCAAGGGCCAATTGAACGAATAGCCGGGGAAGCGCCCCTCTATTCAACGTTTGCGATGGGAGGCCACTCCCTAGAATGCGTCCTGTACCGTGAGTACCCGTGGGCCGTTGCGGCTCGCGCGTTGGTCCCTGATTCCGGAGAGTTGCCATGACCCTGCCCGCTTTCGCTGCCCTGCCCGGCGTGGTTCGCGCCGCGCGGCTGCACGGCGCGATGCGGCGGGGCTGGCGTGCATGGCGTGTCGTCGGTCGCGGCGTTGCTCGGCATGGCGTTGCCTGGCGCGGGCTTGCCTCTCGCATCGATTGCAGCCGGCGCAGTGCCCGCGCTCGCGTATGCGCAGGACAATGGCGGGCCGATCGTGATCCCCGGACCCGGCGAAAAAAATCCCGCCGATGCGCAGGCGCTCGCCGCGCGCATGGGCCTCGCCGCTCATTCCACCCAGCCGGGCGCGGCGGCGCTCGCCGCACTGCGTCCGACGCCTGCGGCACAGCGTGCCCTCGACGCGGACAACGGCCAGATCGTCATTCCAAACGGCGAGCCTCGCGGGCAGCTGGCGCCAGGTGCTTATGCCGCGAACGCGACGAGCGGAACCGTCACGAGCGGCCGCGTCATGACTGCCCGCGCGGTGCCGGCCGTACCGGTGACGCTGCAACGCGTCAGCGTGCAGCCGCCGGCGCAGGGTGTCGCGCCGGTCGTCGTCAGCAATGCGCAGGCGCGCTACAGCGTGCCCGCGTCCGACTTGCACGCGACCGATGCGGCGGCCGCGTCGGCGCCGATCCAGATCGATCCGCTTGCCGCGCGCGGCGAGCCGCCGCAACTCGGCGGCGCCAGCGGCAGCACGGCTGCGGTCAGGATGCAGCTGACGGGTGCACAGCCGACGAATGTGCAGCCGATGACTGCGGAGCAGGCGAACGCGGCCCAGATCAGGGCGGCGCAGCAGTGGGCCGCTCAATCGACAGCAAGAGCAGCAGTACAAACCGCCGCGCACGCCGCGGTGCCCGCGCCCCAGCGGTCCGCGCAAACGGCCCAACTGCAGCCTGTGCGTTACACGCCGCCGCGCGCCGCCCTGGCCAATGCCGCGGCTCAGACTGTGGCCACGGTCAACGCCGGCGGCGCCAACACGCTGGCCGCGAGTACCTCCGATGCCACCCCGGTGCCCGCCGGCCAGCAGGACGGCGAGACGATCCGCGCCACGGCGCTCGCGTTCCTGCAGCAGCAAACGGCCGGCTTGCCCGGCAAGATCACGATTGACGTCGCGCGCCCCTTTCCGCGCGGCCTTGCGGCCTGCACGGCGCTCGAGCCGTTCATGCCGGTCGGTGCGCGCCTGTGGGGACGCACGTCGGTCGGCGTGCGCTGCGCGGCGCGCGCCCGTGGACGCTCTACTTGCGGGCGCGCATCTCGCTGCAGGCGACCTACTACACGGCGGCGCGCCAGATCGCGCCGGGCGAAATGCTGACCGCCGCCGATCTCGTCGCCCACGAAGGCGATCTCGCGACCCTGCCGCAAACGGTGATCACCGATCCGTCGCAAGCCGTCGGCGCGGTCGCGCTCGTGCGTATCGGCGCCGGGCTGCCGCTGCGCCAGGACACGATCCGCAGCGCGGCATCGGTGACGGCGGGACAAACAGTGCGCGTGGTCGCATCGGGCGAGGGTTTCTCGATTTCGGCGGAAGGTAGCGCGATGAACAACGCAACGCCTGGCCAGCAGGTGCGGGTCAGGACCACGAACGGCCAGATCGTGACCGGCGTGGTGAAGGACGGTTCGACCGTCGAGATCCAGATGTAAGGCAGATTCGGCCCGGGGAACGCGTTTCGGACAAGGAAAAGGTGACGGAAGACGAAAAACAGTGGGCTCCGGTTGCGCTAAAGTTTCAGCCGGCGTTTGCCGATATCACGGTCAAATCGTTCAGGAAGCCCATCGTGAAAGTCGATTCCAGCACCAACCCGAATCTGACGCCGCTCAGCAACGGCGTGCAGCGCGGCAGCAAGGCGAAGCCGCCGCGGCCGGCGCTACTGCCGCACGTACGCCAGCCCCGAGCTCGAGCGGCGGCGGCGCGGCCGCGGACGTCAGCCTGTCGGCGCTCGCGGGCCATCTGCAAGCACTCGGCGCATCGAAGCCCGGCCGATATCGATACGGCCCACGTCGAATCGATCAAGCAGGCAATTTCGCGACGGCTCGTTGAAATCGATGCGTCGAAGATTGCCGATGGCGTGCTCGAAACCGCACGCAGCCTGCTGCAAGGCACCCAGCCGTCCGGCAGCTGAGCGTCCGAACGTTCTTTCTCGGGGCGCTCTCACTGGCGGACGCATGTAGAAACCTGCGTCGCCTGCGTCATGCGGGCGGGTTTAACGTTTGAGTGAGAGATGAAAGACGCCCCTGCTTGACACCATCATCGACGAATACGCGACCGTCGAAGCCTTTGCCTCCTTGCTCGCCGTCGAACAGAAAGCGCTGACCACGGCGT
The DNA here is from genome assembly GCF_001922345.1 of Paraburkholderia sp. SOS3. Classification (NCBI taxonomy): domain Bacteria; kingdom Pseudomonadati; phylum Pseudomonadota; class Betaproteobacteria; order Burkholderiales; family Burkholderiaceae; genus Paraburkholderia; species Paraburkholderia sp. SOS3. Next base: position 17,221 of record NZ_CP018811.1, read on the forward strand.
ATCCGGGCGAAGTCCTGAAGCCGATCGTCGAGCAGAAAACCTCGATGGCCGACAAGCTCGCGATGCTCGAACGCGCGCGCGAAAGCCATCTGCGCGAACGCGGCCTGCCGGCAGGCAAGCGCGGCATGGATCTCGCCGCGGCCGAGGACGCGCGCCTGAACGAGCAGTGGGGCCTGCTGCAGAAATCGGCGGAACGCGCCCGCAAGCTCAACTTCAACAACGGCCTGATGATCCGCACGCGCATGGACTACAACCGCCGCATTCTGGCGGTGCTGCGCGGGACGCCCGAAAAGGCATCGACGTTCTACGGTCCGGACGGCAAGGTGCCGATGTATTCGGGGCTGTAGGCAACGCGCGCTTCAGGCTTCACGCGGCGCGGCTCAGGTCCGCGAGAAAATCGCGCGCACGCTCCGACACGTCCAGTTCGAAGTTCATCGCAAGCGCAGCGGCCGTCGACACACGCGGCCGCGCCTTCTTCTCGATCCTTTCCGCCGCCGCTTCCAGCGAGTCCGGGTAGCGCTCCATCAACGCATCGATGAGCACCACCGCCTGGCGCCGATCCTTGCCGGCCTTCGCGGCGAACCCTGGACCGCGCAGCGTGCTGACGACCAGTTTGTGAAGCGCAAACCTGGCGGGATCCGGCACGGTGACCGGAACCGCGTGTTCCTTGCCGAGCACGAAGCCCTTCGCGGGCTCGGTCAGCAAATATCTGAAGTACGGCAGTCCCGTTGCATGCGCGCGCAGATGCGGCAGCGGTTTCGTTTCGTACGCTTCGGTGCCCGGCACGAGCAGATCGACCTTCAATGGCTGGCCGCGCGCCTTGAACGATGTCGCGGGCCGGCGCGCGTCGAGTTCCGGCACTTCGAGAAAGGGCAGGCTGCTGTCGCGCAGAATGTCGAGGAAGCTGCGATTCTGCGGAATGGCGACCGAAATCGCGCCGGTGCTGCCGATATCGATGTCTTCGGTCCGATAGTTCGCCGACATGCGCACACCGAGCCCGTTCAGCAGCGCGCCGAATGCATGCGAACCGACGAGCACGCCGCCGTGACTGAAAATGCCCGCGTTGTAGAGCGTCGCAATGGTAAGGGCGGCGGAATTGTCGGCTGCGGCGAAACCGGCTTTGCGTAATATCTGAACGTCGGCGGCAAGCTCGCGCATCTCGAAGCTTTCCTGCAGTTTCGCGTCGAGCGTGGCGTTGGTTGCCGGCTCGCCCGCACGGCCGAGCGAGGTCTCGACCCGCTTGCCCGATGCAAGATAGACGCGCCAGTAAACGTAGCTTTTTCCGTCGACGGACTTGATCGACGCAGAGCCCGGAGAATGAAGCAGGATTTGCGTTTGCGCGCGGCACGCTCCGCAACGGAGGCGTACAGCGTTTGCAGCGCATCGTTGTAGAAGGTCGGCATGGCGGCGGAAATTTATACCCTACGATTGCATTGTAGGGTATAAGACCAGCCGGCGCCGTTTTATACCCTATCGTTGCATCGTAGGGTATAAACTCGCGCCGGATCCTTATCAGGCGGGCATGCCCTTTTTAGCTCTCCTCGGCCGCCCACGCCATTTCGCGCAAGCGCGCACGCAGCCGCGCGACTGCCTGGCTATGCAGCTGGCACACGCGCGATTCGCTCACCTCGATCACGGCGCCGATCTCGCGCAGGTTCATCCCGCGCTCGTAATACAGCGACATCAGCAGCTTCTCGCGCTCGGGCAGCCGCTCGATCGCCTCGATCAGCGCGCCGCGCAGGCTCTCGTCGAGCAATGCCGAGAGCGGGTCCGAGTGATCGACGCAATAGCGGTCGAGGAACGGCTCGTCGTCGGCGGAGCGGTCGAAGTCTTCGTAATAGATGAGCTGGCTGCCGTGCAGGTCCTGCAGCATCGACTGATACTCGTCGAGCGGCATCTTCAGGTGCTGCGCGATTTCAGCTTCGCTGGCCGCGCGGCCGAGCTGCTGCTCGACCTGGTGCACCGCCATCTCGAGCTCGCGCGACGTGCGCCGCACGCTGCGCGGCAGCCAGTCGTTGCTGCGCAGCTCGTCGAGCATCGCGCCGCGAATGCGCTGGCTCGCGTAGGTTTCGAACTGCGCGCCCTGATCTTCCTTGTAGCGGCTCGCGGCGTCGAGCAGGCCGATCATGCCGGCCTGAATCAGATCGTCGAGGTCCACGCTCGCCGGCATTTTTGCCACCAGCTGCAGACCGAGCCGCCGGACCAGCGGCGTGTATTTCGTCAGAACGTCGGCCTGAGAAATCTTTCCTTGAGCGTTGTACATCGAGCTCCCCTTGTCCGCTGCCTGTCAGGCGTGCTGTGCGGACGGTTGTTCGGCGTGTGACGCCGGCGTGACTGCCGCGCTCGCCGCCCACGGCGCGCGCGATGACATCGCTGGCCGCATCGGCCAGTACTGCAATTCCGCGGCAAGGTGCCGGAAGTCGCGCGCGGCAGGTGCCGAAGGAAATGCTTCGACGATGCAGCGCGACAGTTCCGCGGAGCGCGTCGTGAGCGGGTCCGCCGCGACGCAGCCGGCGCCTTCGAGCGCCACGGTCAGATAACGCCCCGCGACGGCCGCGAGGTTGTCGAGCGCGAGTTGCGCATCGGAGACGCTGTGCACGTGATTGACGAGCATGCGGAATTGCGCGATCGCATACGCGTAGTGCAGGCGCTTCATGCAGGCGTACGTATCGGTGATCGCCTGCGCGGCAACGCGCGTGACCATCATGAGGTCGTGCGCCTGCAGCGCGAGGTCCGACAGCATGCCGTCGCGTTCGAACTGCACGTCGATCAGCACGACATCGGCCGTGCTGTCGAACACCGCGGCCAGCTGCGACGGTTTGCACATGTCGCGATGGCTGCGCGGCGCAGCGAGCACCGCGAAGCCTGCGCTATGGCGTTCGGTCGCTGCATCGAGCGCCAGCTCGCCGCGCGTAAATGCGACGAAGCGCTCGGCCGCGGCGCCGTTGGGCGTCGCGACGATCGCGTCGGGTTCGCCCGCATGCTCGTCGACGACGAGCACGTCCTTGCCCTGCGCCGCGAGCGCCGCCGCAAGATTGACGACGGTCGTCGAACAGCCGACGCCGGCCGTGCCGCCGGTCACCGCGATCGCGCGCGAACCGTGCCGCGCGAGCAGGCGCCGCAGTCCTTCTGCCTGATCGGACACGAACTTAGCCAAACCGGACCTCGTGCTGCTCGGCAGTCGAGCGTGCGGACAGCGCGGAGAGCAGACCCGGCACGTCGTCTTCCTGCGGAACGAACGGCGAATGATCGCGCGGGATGCAGAACGCGCTGCGAACGAGAAATTTCTTCGTCGCGACGTAAAGGTTTTCCGGCACCTTCTGGCCGGTCGAGACATAGTGCACGGGCAGGCGGTAGCGCAGCACCGCATCGAGCGTGCTGCCGAGATTCGTCGCTTCGTCGAGCTTGGTCAGGATGCAGCCGGCGAGCGGCTGCTTGTCCGGCGCGCTCTGATAGGCCTGTACGACTTCGTTGAGCGTGTCGCCGTGGCAGGTCGCGTTCAGCAGCAGCAGACGCTGCACCGGTTGGCCCGCGCGGCTCAACATCGCGATCTGGTCCGACACGAGGCGGTCGCGCTGGCTCATGCCGATCGTGTCGATCAGCACGATGTGCTTGTTGCGCAGCTCCGAGAGCGCGAGCTGCAGGTCGGCGCCGTCCTTCACCGCATGCACCGACACGCCGAGAATCTTGCCGAAGATGCGCAGTTGCTCGTGGCCGCCGATCCGGTAGCTGTCGGTGGTCAACAGCGCGACCTTGCTCGCGCCGTAGCGCATCACGCAGCGCGCGGCGAGCTTGGCGGTCGTCGTCGTCTTGCCGACGCCGGTCGGACCCATCAGCGCGAACACGCCGCCGCGCTCCATCAGCGCGTCTTCGCTTTCCATCACCGGCAGGTTCGACTCGAGCACCGAGTGCACCCATTCCATGCCCGCGTCGAAGCTCTCGACGGCCGGCAGGTTGTCGACCACCATCCGCACGAGCTGCGCGGAGAAGCCCGCTGCGAACAGGTGCCGCGTGAGCGCCGACTGGATCGGGCTGCGCCGCTGGCTATCGGCCCACAGCAGACCGGCGAAGTGCTCTTCCATCATGCCGCGCAGCGAGGCCAGCTCGTTCATGACCGTTTCGTTGACGATCTGCGACATGCGCGCATTGATCGCGTCGGTGACCGCGGCCGTCACGTTCTCGGGATAGCCGGACGCCGTCGTCGCGCGCTGCGTGGCGCGGCGCGCGGCGAGCTGCGCGGCCTCGCGCGCCCAGTCCGGCGCCTCGTTCGTGAGCGTCGGAATCGCGGCAAGCGAAACGCCGTGCGGATCGTCGCGGCGCGCGCCCGACGCCGGCACCGGCGCGGACATGGGTGCCGGTGCGGCGCCCGGCGCGCCGAGACCCTTCGCAGCGGCGGCCGCAGGCGTGAGCGGCGGCTGTTTGCTGCTGTAGTCGCCGGGCTGGCTATCGCGCTTCGCGGCGATCTGCTGCGCATGGTCGATCAGCCACGGATTCGTTTCGGCCATCGTGGGACGCGGCGCCGGCGCCGGATGCCGTTCCACCGGCTTCATGATCGATGCGGCCGGCACAGCGGGCTTCGCGGGCGCAGTTGCTTCGCTCTTCTCGACGCGCGGCCGCGCCGGTTCGATCTCGGGCCCGATCAGCGCGGCCACGGTTTTCGCTTCGGGCGCGCTCGCGCCGGGTTCGCCGTCGGCGCCCGCTTCGGGGCTCGCGCCGAATACCGACGAAAACACGTCAGGCAAACCGCTCGCATACGGATTGGCAAACCCGGAGACCGCGCCGGCACGCGCTGCGCCTTCCCCGGCCGCGCCTCCCAGCGCCGCCGCGGCGCGCTTGCCCGCAGCCGGCGCGATGGAGGCGAGTTCGCTGTCGGCGAGCGCGACGATCTCGACGCTGCCGTCGGCGAGCGACCGGTTCGACAGCACGACCGCATCGGCGCCGAGCGCTTCGCGAACGAGGCGCAACGCATCGCGACTCGTGGCGCCGGTGAATTTACGGATGTTCAAGCTTGACCCCCGATGAGGTTAACGACCTTGATGTTTCTTGTGTCGGGCACTTCCGCGTACGAAAGCACCTTCAGTTGCGGCAGGCTGCGGCGCAGGAAGCGCGCGAGCATGGCGCGCAGCGAGTGCTGCACGAGCAGCACCGGCGCGTAGCCGAAGCTTTGCTGGCGAGTCATCGCCCGTTGCGTTTCGGTAAGCAGCGTCTGCGCGAGGCCTGGTTCGAGACCGGGGTTCGGACCGGTCGTCAGCGCCTGCGCGAGCACGCGCTCGAGATTCGAATCGAGGCCCATCACCTGCATGTCGCCGCTGCCCGGGAACCATTGCTGCGTGATCGCGCGGCCCAGCGCGAGGCGCACGATGGCCGTGAGGTCGTGCGCGTCGGTGACCTTCGGCGTGTGCTCGGCGATCGATTCGAGAATCGTGCGCATGTCGCGGATCGGCACGCCTTCCTCGAGCAGGTTCTGCAACACCTTTTGCAGCGTCGTGATCGACACCTGCTTCGGGACCAGTTCTTCGACGAGCGACGGCGACGACTTCGTCGTCCGTTCGAGCAGCGCCTGCACTTCCTGGCGGCCCAGCAGCTCGGACGCGTGCATGACGACCAGATGGTTCAGGTGCGTGGCGACCACCGTGCTCGAGTCGACCACCGTGTAGCCGTACACCTGCGCCTGCTCGCGCAGGTTCGTGTCGATCCAGACGGCCGGCAGGCCGAACGCCGGGTCGGTGGTCGGCGCGCCCGGCAGCGCGGCGCTGACCTGCCCCGGATTGATCGCGAGCCACTGGCCCGGATACGCCTCGCCGACGCCGATCTCGACGCCCTTCAAGGTGATGCGGTAGCCGTTCGGACGCAGTTCGAGGTTGTCGCGGATATGGATGACGGGCGGCAGAAAGCCGATTTCCTGCGCGAACTTCTTGCGGATGCTCTTGATCCGCTTGAGCAGCTCGCCGTCCGAGTTGCGGTCGACGAGCGGAATCAGCCGGTAGCCGACTTCGAGGCCGAGCGTGTCGATCATCGTCACGTCGTCCCAGCTCGCCTCGGTGTTCTCGGGCGCGGTCAGCGTGGCCGGCGAAGCCTCGACGAGGGCCGACGCCGACTTGCGCCGCTCGGCGCGCTTCTTCAGCACGCGGCCGAGCTGGATCGCGCCGCCGCCGAGCGCCAGGAACGCGAGGTGCGGCATGTCGGGAATCAGGCCCATCAGCACGAGGATCGAGCCCGTGATCATGAGCACGCGCGGGTTCGAGAACAGCTGCGAGGTCAGCTGCGTGCCGATGTCCTCGTTGGTCGCCACGCGCGACACGATCACGCCGGCGGCCGTCGAAATGACGAGCGACGGGATCTGCGCGACAAGGCCGTCGCCGATCGTGAGCAGCGTGTAGTTCTTGCCCGCGTCCGCGAAGCTCATGCCGTGCTGCGCGACGCCGACGATAAACCCGCCGAGGATGTTGATCACCATGATCAGCAGGCCCGCGATCGCGTCGCCGCGCACGAACTTGCTCGCGCCGTCCATCGAGCCGTAGAACTCGGCTTCCTGGGCGATCTCGCTGCGCCGCTTGCGCGCCTGCTCTTCGTTGATCATGCCGGCGTTCAGATCGGCGTCGATCGCCATCTGCTTGCCCGGCATCGCGTCGAGCGTGAAGCGCGCGGACACTTCGGCAATGCGGCCCGCACCCTTCGTGATCACCATGAAGTTGATCACCATCAGGATGATGAACACCACGATGCCGACCGCGAAGTTGCCGCCGACGAGGAAGTGGCCGAACGCCTCGATCACCTTGCCGGCCGCATCGGGGCCCGTGTGCCCTTCGAGCAGCACGATGCGGGTCGACGCGACGTTCAGCGACAGGCGCAACAGCGTCGAGAACAGCAGCACGCTCGGGAACGCGGCGAAATCGAGCGGCTTGGTCGTGTACATGCTGACGAGCAGCACCATCACCGACAGCGCGATGTTGAACGTGAACAGCAGATCGAGCAGGAACGGCGGCAACGGCAGGATCATCATGCCGAGGATCATGCAGATCAGAATCGGCCCGGCGAGCGCGCGCAGGTTCGCGCTCTGCAGCATGTCAGGGCGGCGCGAGAGGAAACCGGCGCGGGGCGGCGTGCTCATGCGCGGCCTCCGTCGTTGCGCGGGTTGCGGTTGCCGCGCGTGTCGCCACGCTCGCTGGTACGGGCTTGCGGATCGATTGCTTCCACGTCTTCGATATCTTCGATGTCGTCGTCTTCGTCAGCGGCCGGGCCGCGCTTGTCGAGTTCGGCCGGCACGTCGAGGTCGCTCGGGCGTACCGGCTCCGCGCCGCCGTGCGTATTGAAGCGGCGCAGCTGATAGACCCATGCGAGCACTTCGGCGACCGCGCCGTACAGCACGCCCGGCACTTCGGCGTCGAGACGCACGTTGTAATAGAGCGCACGCGCAAGCGGCGGCGCTTCGAGCAGCGGCACGTTGTTCTCGGTCGCGAGTTCGCGAATGCGCGCCGCGACGAGGTTCACGCCTTTCGCGACGACCTTCGGCGCGCGCATCTTGCCGTCCGTGTATTGCAGCGCGACCGCGAAGTGCGTCGGGTTCGTCACCACCACGTCGGCCTTCGGCACGTGCTGCATCATGCGGCGCCGCGCGGCCGCGCGCTGTTGCGCGCGAATGCGGCCTTTCACATGCGGATCGCCTTCGTTTTCGCGGTGCTCGCGCTTGACCTCTTCCTTGGTCATGCGCAGCTTTTTCTCGTATTGCCAGATCTGGTACGGCACATCGAGCGCGGCGATCAGGAACATGCCCGCGACGGTCGTCGCGCAGCACACGGCGATCAGATGGGCGGTGTTCGCGAAGGCCACCGACATCGGCTGCGTGACGAGCGCGAGCACGTCGTCCTTGTGATTCCAGACCGCGAGCGTGCCGATCCCGCCGACCACGAGCGTCTTCGCGAGCGCCATGCCGAGCTGGATCACGCCGTTCGGCGAAAAAATGCGGCCGAGGCCCGACACCGGATTGAGCTTGTTCCACTTCGGCTCGAGCGACTTTGCCGACAGCAGCCAGCCGCCCAGCGCGATCGGCGCGACGAGCGCGGCGAGCCCGGTCAGAAACAGCAGCGGCGCGAGCGCCTGCAGGCCCTGCATGCTCGCGGCGCCCGCCCCGATCAGCATGCGGCGCGTTTCGAAGACGCTCGCGTGATCGAACGTGAACGAGCCGCGCAGCATGCCTTCCAGATGAGCGCCGATCTGACCGGACAGGCCCCACGCGCCGAAGAAGCCGGCCGACAGCAGCGCGAACGAGACTAGCTCGCGCGAGCGCGCGACCTGCCCTTCCTCCCGCGCCTTCTGACGGCGACGGGGGGTGGCTGATTCGGTCTTTTCGAGGTCGCTGTCCTCTGCCACGGGGCTCTCCAGGCGGTCACGGCATCCATTGCCGGTTTTCCGGGTGAGAGCGATTATTCCCGTAGACGTAAAGGGACGATCGGCGGATAAAGGGCGTTAAACCGGGGTATTTCGCGGGATGGAGGAAGCAGCGGGCCGGCAACCCCGCAGCGGCCCCGGACGGGGCCGCTGTTTCGCCGTACGCGAACGCGCGGCTAGAACGCGATAAACGGCGCCCGGCCGCCGGACGCGCGCAGGTCGAGGCCGTGATACACGGTCTTGCCGAAGTAGAACGGCAAGCCGAGATCGAGCGTGCCGCTTGTCGCTCCGGCCGAACCCGTGAGATTGCCTAACGCGAAATTCCCAGTTTTGAGAAGATTATCTGCGTTGTCTGCTGCGAAATTTACAGTTGTCACGGTCGTGCCGACCCCTTGCAGCGTGGCGGTGAGGATCTGCTTGGCGGCTGGGCAGTAGAAACCCTGCGCGTTGCTGCCACACAATGGGAGAGACGCGATCATGAACACGCCGTTAGAACCCGTGTCGAGGAAAGCTTTCACGCCGCTCACGCCATTGAAAGTACTGTTTTGGAGGTCGCCCGCCAAGTCGGAAACGAGCATTGTCACTGTGCCCGGCATCGCGTTGTTCGACTGTGTGTTGATGCCAAAGGTGACAAGGCCCGTCGCGGTCTTCGAGCCTCCGTCTGGCACAGCCGGGAACTGGACGATTACGCCGTTGTTGTCGCTCGCGAAGCGCGCCACAGGGTTCGTGACCTGCTGCGTGACCGCGACCGGCACACGCGTACAATTGGCCGTCGTCGTATTGGGTGGGCAGGAGAAGTACGTGCTCGGATTGTTGACCGACATCGCTGCGGCACATGCGGTTCCGCAGTCCGTAATCGCCACACCGACGCCGAGAATGCCGTTTGCATTGAGCGCATTGGCTGTGTCCTGGGCATTTGACGCGGGCACGCTGTTCGTGCAATTTTCGCTCGGAATCGTTGCCTCCGGTAAATCACCCACCACTTGGATTGGAATACTAGCCGCCGTCTCCCCGCCGATATGTACGTCGGCCGTACGAATCGTCCCCCACGTGAAGCTTTGCGCGAAAAGCGCACATTGCGCAAGGATGCCGGATCCCGATGGCAACGCCGGCAGGCTGGCGCCCACCGAACCCAACGATGTGTTGAGCACACGCAGGCCGAAAGACCTGGTATCGAGCAACACATTGTTGATGGTTTGACACGCGGTCGCCGAACCAGGTGCGCAGACAGTCACGGTCACGGTCGGAATATTCACGTTGCCCGACACACCCTGGCTGATCACCGCGGCGACCTGATTCGCTCCCGAGGGCGTCGGAGTGCTCGGTGAATTCGAACCGGCGCTGTTGTCGCTGCCGCCGCCTCCGCCGCAACCGGCGACGATCAGCGACACGGCAAGCGCGGCGGCGCCTTTCAGCCAAGGCGTCATTCTGGTTGTTCGTTGCACGAGAATTTCTCCAGTCGTCGGTCGATTAGCGGAGTTGGTCGCCGGTTATGCCGGCCGGCATCAGCGCGGGCAGATACCCACAACCGACATAGCTCCCCATGTGGCCGCCCGCGCGAACCACGAGGCCGCCCTGTTCGACCGTCGCCGGGCCGCGTGCGGCACCGCGTGCCGCCCGAGCGGCGCGCGCGCCCTCCACATACTGCTGGTAGTAGTCGTTGCCGAAGATTTCGGTGAGATTCGGATACGCGGGTCCGTTCCAGCATGCGGCGAACACCTGGCCGTTGCCGTCTACGTATTCGCGCACGACGGTGCCGGTTGCGAGCGTGGTCGAGCGCACCGTATAGGCGGCGGGACCCGACGCTGCTGCAGAACCCGACGCAGCCGACGCCACACTTGACGCCGCAGCCGATGCGCCCGGCGTGATCGCATTGCGCATCGTCGCCGTGGCCGACGCGGACGGCGCGCCTGACATGGCCGACGGACCCGACGTCGTCACGCTCGCGCCTTGCGGCGTCGTCATCGGACTGCTGCCCAACGCCGCGTTCGCTGACGGCGCGGCGGCCAGCATGCCGGCCGCGCAGAATGCGGCAGCGGCAAGCGCGAGCACGCGACGCCGCAACGGGTTTGATTCGAACATCGGCACTCTCTCCTTGAAAACCGCGCTCGCGATGCGAGCCGCATGCAGTCCGAACCTGTTTGCATGGTCGCCGACGCATGTTGAAGCGCGATGACACACCGCACCGCGCGCCATTCGGATCCGCCTTCCAGGCCACGCCAGCTGCTTCTCGAAAGCGCGCTGGCAACCGCCCGACAGCGCTGCGCAAGCCCGATGCCCGTTGCCGGAACGGGAAAGGGCCTTTTGCGTTACGCGATGGCTAGTATGCCTGCGGAGAGATCGAAGGGACAGACTCCGCGGCTGCGTGAGCATTCGCTTTCAGCAGCCGCGCAGCCTTCGGGGACGAGAGAGAGCGGGAGTCGGAGAGATCCGCGTCAGAAGCCGAGGCTCGCGAGCAGATCGTCGACTTGCGACTGATCCTGCATGACGTCGGCCTTGCCTTCGGGGTTGATCTGCGGACCGTTGAGCAGACCCTCGGGGCTGCCCGTCGACGACACTTCCGCGACGAGCGCCGCGGCCGTCGCCGCGAACTGCTCGCGCCGCTCGGGCGCGATGTTCTCGACGAGCACGCCGAGCAGTTGCTGCTCGATCACATAGACGATCTCGGTGATCTTCTTGATCACCTGGCCCGTCAGATCCTGGAAATCCTGCGCGAGCATGATCTCGAGCAGTTGCTGGTTGGTCGCCGCCGTCGCGTCGGGCAGCTTGCCGAGAAACGCGTGCGTGTCGTCCATCAGCGTGCGCACTTCGTCACGTTCGAGCGGCGCCGCGTACCACTGCGCCCAGCGCGCATCGAGCTTGCCCGCGTCCTGCTGCAGCTGCTCCTGGATCGGCTTCGCGACTTCGATCGCGGTCAGCACTTTTTCGGCGGCCTGCTCGGTCATCGTCGCGACGTATTTCAGGCGGTCGCGTGCGTCCGGCACGGCTTCCGCGGCACGCTCGACATGCTTGTCGATGCCGAGTTCGCGCATCGAATCGCGCAGCGTGCGCGTCAACTGGCCGATCCGGGCGAGAATCCGGTCGGTGGTGTGATCGCTGTCGTCGCGCGCGACCGCGTCCTGCGCGTTGGTCGGCTGGTTCACATTAGCCCCCGGTTTTGCCCATCTTTTCAAGAATCTTGTTCAGCTTCTCGTCGAGGGTCGCCGCGGTGAACGGTTTCACGACATAGCCGCTCGCGCCGGCCTGCGCCGCCGCGATGATGTTTTCCTTTTTCGATTCGGCGGTCACCATCAGCACCGGCAGGTGCGTCAAGGCTGCGTCCGCGCGAATTTCCTTCAGCATCGCGAGGCCGTCGAGGTTCGGCATGTTCCAGTCCGAGATCACGAACTCGTAGCTGCCGCCGCGCAGCCGCGCAAGACCCGCCGCGCCGTCTTCCGCTTCGTCGACATTCGAGTAGCCAAGCTCCTTGAGCAGGTTGCGGACGATCCGGCGCATCGTCGGAAAGTCGTCCACCACCAGAATCTTCATTCCCTTGTCCATCTGATTCCCCTCTATTTCCCAATCCAGCCGGGCGGCGCACCGCCACCCGTTCGTCATTCAGTTCCCGGTCCGCTCAGGCCCCATGCAACAAAGCTGCATCGATGTGCCGTATAGAACGGTTATCGGCTGCACCGCGGTTACTCTGTAACCCAAATGGCCCGCTCAAGACCCCGTCGCGGCGTCGCCTTCGCACGCGCGCCGCGACCGGCATGATTACACACGCTGCACCCGTTCGCCCATCGAGTTGAGTCGCGCCATCACGCGGCGGCTCATGTCGGCAAGCGGAGAGATGTCGTCGGCGGCGCCCATCGCGATCGCTTCGCGCGGCATGCCGAACACGATGCAGCTCGCCTCGTCCTGCGCGAGCGTATAGGCGCCCGCGCGGCGCATGTCGAGCAGGCCCGCGGCGCCGTCGCGGCCCATGCCGGTCAGGATCACGCCGATCGCGTTCTTGCCCGCATGCTGCGCGGCCGAGCGAAACAGCACGTCGACCGACGGACGGTGCCGGTTCACCGGCGGCTCGTCCGACAGGTGCGCGATATAGTTCGCGCCGCTGCGTGCGAGCAGCAGGTGCGCATGGCCCGGCGCGATGTAAGCGTGGCCCGGCAACACGCGCTCGCCGTGCTCCGCCTCTTTCACCGTGATGCGGCACAGGCCGTTCAGACGTTGCGCGAAAGATTTGGTGAAGCCCGGCGGCATATGCTGCGCGATCAGCACCGCCGGCGCATCGGGCGGCAGCGGCACGAGCACTTCGCGAATCGCCTCGGTGCCGCCCGTCGACGCGCCGACGATAATCAGCTTCTCGGTCGATACGAGCGGGTTATTGAAGAGCGGCGCATGCGCGGCGGCCGCCGGATGCGCGCCGCCTGCTGCCGGATGCGCGGCCGGCGCCGCCTGCCGCACGCGCGCGCGGGCTGCCGCGCGCACTTTGTCGGCGAGCTTCTCCGAGTATTCGAGCATGCCGTCGCGGATGCCGACGCGCGGCTTCGTCACGAAATCGACGGCGCCCAGTTCGAGCGCGCGCAGCGTGATTTCCGAGCCGCGCTCGGTCAGCGACGACACCATCACGACCGGCATCGGCCGCAGTCGCATCAGCTTCTCGAGGAAATCGAGGCCGTCCATGCGCGGCATTTCGACGTCGAGCGTCAGCACGTCCGGGTTGTGCTGCTTGATCAGCTCGCGCGCGACGAGCGGATCGGGCGCCGTCGCCACCACTTCCATGTCCGGCTGGCCATTGATGATCTCGGTCATCAGGCTGCGGATCAGCGCCGAATCATCGACGCACAGTACCTTGATCTTTTGCACAGTTGCTACGCCTCCTCTGCGGTCCGCGCATTTTTGGAATCGTTCTCGCGGCCGCCCGCGTTGAACAGCTCGATACGTGGCTTCGTCGCGCCGCCTGCGGTGCCGGCTGCGGAGCCGCCGGCGCGCGGCGCGCTGCCGCCGCCCTTGCCGGCACTGAACAGCTCGACGCGCGCGCGCGCCCTAGCGAGGCGTTCGGCGCGCTGCTCGGCGCTCTGCCGGGCCAGCACGCGTTCGCGCTCCGCCACATCCGGGTCTTGCTGCAATCCGAGTTTCTTCACCATCACCTGGCCGGTGCGCGGCAGGAACGCGACCTTGCGCGGATGTGCGCCCTGCAGGTCTTCGGCGATGATGCGGATTTTTTCGAGCGCGAGATAGCGGCGCACGAATTCGGAATTGCGATCGCCGATATTCATCGTCGTCATGCCGGCGAGCACGGCGGCGCCGCCGAACACTTTCGCTTCGAACCGCTCGCGGCGCCCGCCCGCCTTGATCAGCTCGTTGATCAGCACTTCCATCGCGTACGCGCCGTAGCGCATGGCGTCGGAGGCGGCCTGCACGACTTCGGCGCCGTCGTCGGGCAGCATGAAGTGATTCATGCCGCCGATGCCCGCGGTGCGGTCCTGAATGCAGGCGGCGACGCACGAACCGAGCACGGTGACGAGCACCATGTCTTCGTTCGTCGTATAGAACTCGTTGGGCAACAGCTTCACGCCGGGACGCTTGAAGTGGTTGTCGTAATAGAGGTTGTTCGCGATCGGCAATCCGGTGCTCATGCGCTCACCTCGTTCATCGCACCGTGCGTGCGTCCCTGCGCGGGCGCGGCGCCGCTGTCGCGCGTCAGCTCGTAGACGGTCTGGCCTTTGAGCCGGAACGCCTGCGTCACATAGGTGAAGTTCTCCGAGTGGCCGGCGAACAGCAGGCCGCGCGGCTTCACGAGCGGCTCGAAGCGCGCGAGCACCTGCGACTGCGTCGGCTTGTCGAAGTAGATCATCACGTTGCGGCAGAAGATCGCATCGAACGGGTTGCGCAGGCCGTAGTCGCGATCGGTCAGGTTGAGCCGCTCGAAACGGATCATCGCGCGCAGTTCGGGCCGCACCTTGACGAGCCCCGCATGCGCGCCCGTGCCGCGCAGGAAAAAGCGCTTCAGGCGCTCCGGCGACAGATGCCGCACCTGCTCGTACTGATAGACGCCCGCATCGCATTTGGCGAGCACTTGCGTGTCGATGTCGGTGGCGAGCACGCTCGCGTGGCGCGCGGCCGATTCGCCGAGCGCTTCGACGAGCGTCATCGCAATCGAATACGGCTCTTCGCCGGTCGAAGCCGCCGAACACCAGACCGACACCGGCTGCTGCCGCTTCTTCACGAACTCCGCGAGAATCGGGAAGTGATGCGCTTCGCGGAAGAACGCGGTCAGGTTGGTGGTCAGCGCGTTGGTGAACGCCTCCCATTCGGCCGGATCGTCGTTTGCTTCGAGCTGGTCGAGATAGTCGCGGAAGCTGTCGAGGCCGAGCGTGCGCAAGCGGCGCGCAAGCCGGCTATACGCCATATCGCGCTTGTGATCGGACAGCGAAATGCCCGCGCGGCGATAGATGAGCTCGCGAATGCGCGTGAAGTCCGCCGACGTGAATTCGAAGTCGCGGCCCGGCTCGCCGGCGCGCGGTGCGTCGGCGCGGCCGCCGCGTTGCGTTGCGCGCGTGTCGCTCATTGGATTCCCCGCTTATGGATTCCCTGCTTATGGATTCCCAGCTTACGCGCCGCGTATGGGGCACGGTCGTGCGCCGGCAACGGACGGCCCCGCCCGAGCGCGCTGCCAAAGCGCGCTGTGCCGTGTCGCCCGTTCGCGGGCGCGAAGCCGTGCCGCTGCATGTTCGCGTCAATCCTTCTAGAACGTTTCCCAGTCCGCGTCGGCGCTCGCGCTAACCGTCGTCGGAACCACCGGCGCCGCTGCGGTGGCCGTGGCACGCGCAGCCGGACGCTTCAGCACCGGCTCGCGGCGGGCCGCCGGTTTCGCGACATCGTGCTTCGCTGCGTCGTGCTTCACTGCGTCGCGCTTCGCTGCGTCGTGCTTCACTGCGTCATGCTTCGCTGCGTCGTGCTTCGCTGCGTCATGCTTCGGCGCGTCCACGCTCGCGCCGATATAAGCCGGCACCACGGGCTTCGTTGCCGATGCAACCGGTCTGACCAGAGCGGCGGACGCCGCCGACTGCGCACGCACCGGCGCACGCGCAGGCGCTGCCGCAAAGCTCGCGAAATCGGCCGAGCCGTTGCTGGACACGCGCCAGCCGCCGACCACGCCGCGCAACTGCCGCGTCTGTTCTTCGAGCGATGCCGCTGCGGCCGCCGCCTGTTCGACGAGCGCCGCGTTCTGCTGCGTCACGTCGTCCATCTGGCTGACCGCGCGATTGACCTGCTCGATGCCGCCCGACTGTTCTTCCGACGCCGCGCTGATCTCGCCCATGATGTCGGTCACGCGCCGCACGGCCTGCAGGATCTCTTCCATCGTCGCGCCGGCGCGGCCGACGAGTTCCGAGCCGCCCTGCACCTTCGCGGCCGAGTCGCCGATCATCTCCTTGATTTCCTTCGCGGCGCTCGCGCTGCGCTGCGCGAGGCTGCGCACTTCGCCCGCCACGACCGCGAAGCCGCGTCCCTGCTCGCCCGCGCGCGCCGCTTCGACGGCGGCGTTCAGCGCGAGTATGTTCGTCTGGAACGCGATGCCTTCGATCACGCCGATGATGTCGACGACCTTGTTCGAGCTGGCCGCGATATCGCGCATCGTGACGACGACTTCGCTGACCACCTCGCCGCCGCGCGTCGCGATTTCGGACGCGTTGACCGCGAGCTGGCTCGCCTGGCGCGCGTTCTCGGCGTTCTGCCGCACGGTGCCGGTCAGCTGTTCCATGCTCGACGCCGTTTCCTGCAGCGAGGCGGCCTGCTGCTCGGTGCGTTGCGACAGATCGGTGTTGCCCATCGCGATTTCGCGCGCGCCCGTATCGATCGACTCGGTGCTCGAATGCACCGACTTCACGAGCGTCACCACGCCGTCCTGCATCTTGCGGATCGCCGCGAAGAGCCGCCCCATTTCATTGCGGCTCGTATTGCGCACGGTCTGCGTGAGGTCGCCGGTCGCAATGCGCTCGAAGCATTCGATCGCTTCGTCGAGCGGCTTCGAGATCATGCGGCTCATCACCACGCGCACGACGATCATCATCAGCAACGCGACCACGATGCCCGCGCCGATCAGCGCCTTCATCGTGGCGATATAGTGCGCGGCGTCCGTCTGCTGCTGGTTCGCGCGTTCCTGCAGCGCCTTCACGATCGGCGCGGCCGCGTTGTCGAACGCGACGAACATCGGGCTGATTTTCGTATTCGCGATCTTGCGGTATGTGGTCAGGTCGACGTCGCGCAGCGCGGCGATTTCGGGCTCGACGCCTTCGTGCAGCAGCGAAGTGCGGCGCGCCACGGCCTCGTCGATCAGCGCCTGGTCGATGCCGCTCTTTTGCAGCGACGCGAACGTCTGCCACGCTTCGTTCGATTTGTTGAACAGCTCCTGTGCGCGATCGATCGCCGCCTTCGCCTGATCGAGCTCGCCGTCGCCGAGCAGGCCGCTCGCGCGATCGAGCGAGACACGGCCGCGCAGCAGATAAGTCGACGTATCGCTCAACGCGCGCGTGGCCGTCAGATCGCCGTTCGCGATTTCATCGAGCGCATCGGTGGCGCGCGTCAGCGAAAACACCCCGAGCGCGCCGACCGCGACCGTCAACAGCACGAGCACGGCGCCGACCACGGTCAGCGCCGCGCGGATCGACCATCGGTTCATATGTCGTTCTCCCGCTCGCGTGGGCCTTTAGAGGCTGACTGCCTCGATCAGCTCCATCTCGCGGCTCGTCATGAGCTTTTCGATGTCCATCAGGATCAGCATGCGGCCGTCGACGGTGCCGAGGCCCGTCAGGTATTCGGTCGTCAGCGTCGCGCCGAATTCGGGCGCGGGCATGATCTGATCGGCCGTCAGCGTCAGCACGTCCGACACGCCGTCGACCACCATGCCGACCACGCGATGCGCGACGTTGAGGATGATCACGACGGTCTGGTGGTCGTATTCGACGCGGCCCAGATGGAACTTGATACGCATGTCGACGATCGGCACGATGATGCCGCGCAGGTTGATCACGCCCTTGATGAAGTCGGGCGCGTTCGCGATGCGCGTGACGCTGTCGTAGCCGCGGATTTCCTGCACCTTCAGAATGTCGATGCCGTATTCCTCGGCGCCGAGCGTAAAGACGAGGAACTCCTGGCCGCCGGCATCGGCTTGCGCTGCATCGCGGCGGCTCACTGCGCCGCCAAGGGCCGGGTTGATCGATTGAATGTCTGCCACGTTAGCCCCCAAAGGGTTGGGTATGAGTTGATTTATCGGTTGATCAGGCGATCAGGCCATCGCGAGCGCGCCGTGCGCGGCACGCGTCTCGCGATTCAACGCCGCCACGTCGACAATCAGCGCGACGCTGCCGTCGCCGAGAATCGTCGCGGCGGAAATGCCGTGCACCTTCCGGTAGTTCGTTTCGAGGTTCTTCACGACCACCTGCTGCTGGCCGACGAGTTCGTCGATCAGCATCGCGAAACGACGGCCTTCCGTTTCCATGATCGTGACGATGCCCTGGGTCGGGTCGGTGCGCGCGCCGTCGACATTGAACACTTCGTGCAATGCGACGAGCGGCAGATATTCGCCGCGCACGCGCACGACGCGCTCGCCGTTCGCGACGGTGTAGATGTCCTCGGCGCGCGGCTGCAGCGACTCCATCACGAAGTTCAGCGGCAGAATGAAGATCTCGTTGCCCACCTTGACCGACATGCCGTCGAGAATCGCCAGCGTGAGCGGCAACACGATGCGCGTGGTGCTGCCCTTGCCTGCGTGCGACGTGATTTCGACGTGGCCGCCCATCGACTGGATGTTCCGCTTCACGACGTCCATCCCGACGCCGCGGCCCGACACATCGGTCACCTGTTCGGCGGTCGAGAACCCCGGCAGGAAAATCAGGTTCCACACTTCTTCGTCGGTCATCGATTCGCTGACCGACATGCCCTGCTTCATCGCCTTCGCGAGAATCTTGTCGCGGCGCAGGCCGGCGCCGTCGTCGCTGACTTCGATCACGATATTGCCGCCGTGATGCGCGGCCGACAGCACGAGCTGGCCCGTGCCGTCCTTGCCCGCTGCGCGCCGCGCTTCGACGGTTTCGATGCCGTGATCGAGACTGTTGCGCACGAGGTGCGTGAGCGGGTCGATGATGCGCTCGATAAGGCTCTTGTCGAGTTCGGTCGCCTGACCGAAGGTGACGAGTTCCACTTCCTTGCCGAGCTTCGCCGCGAGATCGCGCACGAGACGCGGGAAGCGGCTGAAGACGTAGTCCATCGGCATCATGCGGATCGACATCACGGCTTCCTGCAGATCGCGCGCGTTGCGCTCGAGCTGCGCCATGCCGTTGTAGAGGCGATCGTGCAAGGCCGGATCGAACGTGCTCGTGGTTTCCGCGAGCATCGCCTGGGTGATCACGAGTTCGCCGACGAGGTTGATCAGCTGATCGACCTTCTCGACGCCGACGCGGATCGAACTGCCTTCGGCGCTCGCGGCGGCGGCCGGACGCGCCTTGCGATCCTGCTCGGCGGACTGCTGTTGCGACGCGGCGGCCGGTGCGGCCACCGACGTGCTTGCCGCCGCTGCGGGCGCGGCCGGCGCCGCGACCGCCGTTGCGGCCGGCGCCGCGCTTGCTGCCGGCGCGGCGGCCGGTACCGGCGCAGCCGACGCTGCCGCGGCTTGCTCGGCCGCAGCCGGCGCCGCCGCGGCGGCAGCCGGTTGTGCCGCTGCCGGCGGCACGGCGTCCACCGCTTGCGTGGCCGGCGCCGCCGCTGCTTCCACCTGCGCATCGCCAGCGGGCGCGCTGCCGCGGCCCACCGAGATCTGACTCTCGTCGATCACGAAGCACAGCACCGCGACGATGTCGTCGGACGGCACATCGGTTTCGAGCCACAGCGTCAGGTCGCCGCCTGTCTTCACCTGTCCGACGATCTGCCCGAGGTTGCCCAGCTCTTCGGCGAGCAGCGCCTCGTCCTTCTCTCCCACGCCCCGTAGCGTAATTTTCAGATGTGGCCCGGCGGCGTCTGCTGCGCCGCTCGTGGCCGGTGCTGCTGTCGTTGTCGATGCTGCCGCGTCGATGCCGTGGCGGGCATTCGCTGCATCGACGGCCTGATCGACGACGTGCTCGGGCGGCGACCCCGCAGGCGCTTGCGCCGCAGCCGGCGCAATCGTTGGCGCGGCTGCGGGCGCTGCGGCCGGCTGCGCCGGCGCTGCCGCCGCCGACGTGTCGGCGCCGAAGCGGTTCTCCGCATTGAGCCGCTCGAGCTTCGCGCAGATCGCCGCGGCCACGGCCGCGTCGGGTTCCTGGCTCGCGCGATAGTCGGCGAGCTGCCCGGACAGCACGTCCTTCGTTTCGAGGAACGTGTCGATCATGTCCTTGCGCAGCACGAGTTCGTTGTTGCGCGCGCGGTCGAGCAGCGATTCGAGGATGTGCGTCGTCTCCGTCAGCGCGGTGAAGCCGAACGTCGCGGCGCCGCCCTTGATCGAATGCGCGGCGCGGAAAATCGCAGCGAGATCTTCGGGGTCGGGTTGGCCGACGTTCAGATTGAGCAGCAACTGCTCCATCTGCGCGAGCAGTTCATCCGCTTCGTCGAAGAACGTCTGATAGAACTGTGTGATATCGAGTGTCATGCCTGGTTCACCGCGAATATTTCTGTCTTCTGGGCTCGTACTGCGGGGCTCGTACTGCGGGGCCCGTACTGCTCAGCTCGTGCCGCCGGGTTGTCAACTTGCTGTGTGGCGGTGCTTCAGGTTCAATCCGGCGCATCGAGCGTCGAAACGAGCTCGGTCAACATATCCGGATCGAGCGGTTTCTCGATCCAGCCCGTTGCGCCCGCCGCGCGCGCGGCCTCCTTGAACGGTTCGCCGGATTCCGTTGTCAGCAACAGGATCGGCGTCGCCTCGTAGGCGGGGTTCGCGCGCAATTCGGCGATCAGATCGACGCCGGTCTTGCCCGGCATGTGCTGATCGGTCAGCACGAGATCGAACGCCATCGCGAGCGCGTGCTCAAGTCCTTCGTCCCCATCTTTGGCGACCGTCACGTCGTAACCGGCGGTCGTCAGCGTCGCGCGGAGAATCTCCCGCATCGCGGCCGAATCGTCGATCGCGAGAATGTGCCTGATCATGAAAACCTCGCTGCGTCCCCAATATGGATTTACTTGATCTGTACCGCGGCCGCGGCGGCGGGTGCCGGCTGCGGCGTCGTGATGCCCGGCGCCGGCACGTCCGGCATGACCACGCCCGGCGCCCGCGCGGCGGGCCCCGCGCCCGGCGCCGTCGCCTGCCCGATCTTCTGCACGAGCGGCGGTGCGAACGATGCCGAACCGCCCGCATCGTCCGACAGCGTGGTGGTCGTCGTGTCGTCCTGGTTCATCTGCTCCTCGGACTTCTTGTTGAGCACGATGATGCTGATGCGCCGGTTCTCCGGATCGAGCGGATCGGCCTTGTTCAGGTTCTGCGTCGAAGCGAGGCCGATCACGCGCAGCACCTTCGATTCGTCCATGCCGCCCGCGATGAGCTCGCGCCGCGACGCGCTCGCGCGGTCCGCGGACAGTTCCCAGTTGCTGTAGCCTTTCTCGCCGCCCGCGTAAGGCACGGCGTCGGTGTGGCCCTGCACGACGATGCGGTTCGGCACGTCGTTGAGCGTCTTGCCGATCTCGCGCAGGATGTCGCGCATATACGGTTCGACTTCGTCTTTCGCGGTCGCGAACATCGGCCGCTTCTGCGAATCGACGATCTCGATGCGCAGACCCTGCAGCGTCGAGTCGATGCGGATCTGCTGCTTGAACTGGCGCAGCACCGGGTTCGCCTGGATCGCGGCCATCAGCTTGACCTGCAGGTCGTGCAGGCGCACCTGTTCGCGCCGCTCGAGCTGGCCCTGGCTCAGCGCGGCCGCTTCGTCGTCGTTGTGCGCGACCGAATGCGTGCCGTTGCGCGTCGTGCCGTCGGTCTGGCGCATCACGCCCTGGCGGTCGGTCGATACGTCGCGGCCGCCGGCGCGAATCACGCTCGAATCGGTCGAGCTGCGGTCGCCGCCCCACAAGGTGATTTTCAGCGGCTGGTTGAAGTAGTCGGCAATGCCCTTCAGCTGGACGGTGGATGCCGAGCTCAGCAGCCACATCAACAGGAAGAACGCCATCATCGCGGTCATGAAGTCCGCGTACGCGAGCTTCCATGCACCGCCGTGGTGGCCGGCCTTTTTCGGCGACGCGCGCTTGACGACGATTGCGCGATCCTTGTCCTTGCTCATGTCGGCTGCTCCGCCTGCCTCTGCGTTACTTCGCCTTCACGCGCCGCACGTGCTCTTCGAGCTCGGCGAACGACGGGCGCTCGGTCGAAAACAGCACCTTGCGGCCGAACTCGACCGCGATCGCGGGCGCATAGCCATTCAGGCTCGCGAGAATCGTGACCTTGATGCACTGGAACATCTTCGTCGACTCGGTCACGCGCTGTTCCGCGACGCTCGCGAGCGGCCCGATCAGGCCATACGACAGCAAAATGCCGAGGAACGTCCCGACCAGCGCCTGGGCGATCATCTGGCCGAGAATCGCGGGCGGCTTGTCGGCGGACGCCATCGTGTGGACCACGCCCATCACCGCGGCGACGATACCGAAGGCCGGCATCGCGTCGCCGATCTTCGAGAGCGCGTGGCTCGGCGCTTCGCCTTCGGCATGATGCGTTTCGATCTCTTCGTCCATCAGGCTTTCGATTTCGAACGCGTTCATGTTGCCGCCCACCATGAGCCGCAGGTAGTCGGTCAGGAATTCGACGATGTGGCGGTCGGCGAGGATTTTCGGGTACTGCGTGAAGATCGGGCTCTTTTCCGGGTCGTCGATATCGGCTTCGAGCGTGAGCGTGCCTTCCTTGCGCGCCTTCGCGAGCAGCACGTACAGGAGCGCCATCAGCTCCATGTAGACGTCCTTGTTGTACTTCGAGCCCTTGAACAGCGTCGGGATCACGCGGACGGTCGCCTTGATCGTCTTCATGCCGTTGCCGAGGATGAAGGCTCCGACGCCCGCGCCGACGATCATCAGCACTTCGACGGGCTGCAGCAGCGCGCCCAGATGGCCGCCCTCCAGCGCATAACCGCCGAAGACGGACAGCAGCGTCACGAGTGTTCCCAGGAAAATCAGCACCGCGGAGCCCCCAAATTAGGCGACGGAGATCGTCGTTAATTGGGTTTACGGCAGGGAAACGAAAAACCTTTGACGGAAAAGCCGCTTGCCGCCCCCGTGTAAACCTTGGGGCGGCGGCGCTTTGCGGGGAGAGGTCAAACCGCCGCGCGGGCCCGCTCGTCGGCGGCCTTGCGGGTCTTTCCGGCCCGTGAAGGCGGCTGGCACAGCCCGCAAACGAAGCCCGCGCGCGGATCGTGCGCATGCGCGACGAAATGTCCGCCGCAACGCGTGCACGGCGTCAGCTGCAGCATGCCTGAGTCAAAAAAGCGCACGAGCGTCCAGGCGCGCGTCAGGCTCAGCACGGGTTCTTCGCCGTTCATCTGCACGTGCTCGCGATACAGCCGGTAGCCTTTGACGATCGATTGAATCGTCTCGCAGCCGCCGCGCGCCGACATGAACCGGTAAATGTTGTAGAACAGCGACGAGTGAATATTCGGCTGCCACGTCATGAACCAGTCGGTCGAGAACGGCAGCATGCCCTTCGGCGGCGATTCGCCCTTCAATTCCTTATATAGCTTGATGAGCCGGTCGCGCGACAGGCTCGTTTCGGCCTCGAGCAGTTGCAGACGCGCGCCGAGCTCGATCAGCTCGATCGCCAGCGTGATTTCGCGCACCTCGACCACGACGCTCCTAGTGGCCATGCGCGATGCGCTCCATGCCGTCGCCGCTGGCCGCAATCGCCGGCACTGCGGCGGGCCGCCCGAGCGCGCGGTAAAAGCCGCGCCGGGCGGCATCGTGCGTGCGAGCCTGCAACGCAGCGCGCATCAGCCGATCTGCTCCACGCGCTGGCCCGCCATGAGGATGGCCGAGTGCGCCTGGCTCACGGAAGTCGGCTTGCCTTTGTCGGCGAGCGAAGAAAGGATCGCGTGATCGTCGAAGCGGAAGCGGCACAGCAGCTGGTTCGACGCCGACAGCTTGACGGTCTGCGCAAGTGTCAGATTGACGAGCACGTCGGCAAGCTGCTCCGAGATCCCCATGCGGAACATGCCCATCGGTTTGTCCTCTCGCAACAGACGTTGCGCGAGCAACAGATACGACAGGTTCACTTCCTTGATCTCATTGAGCATGTCACTACTAGCGACGGTAGCGCTCATGATTCCCCCGAATTTGAATCCCGATTGAAGCTTGATGGTCTTGACTGGTCTTGTCTGGCCCGGCACGAAATCGTTTGCTCTTTCGCGTCCGCCGGGTTTTTTCAGGGGACACGATCGGCAGTGTGATGACCGTGCAAGCATTGTGTCTCTGGCCGTTTCGCACGAAAAGCGGACATTCGCCCGTCCGGACGACGGAATAGTCCATTAATGCTGTAGGAATTTTTCCTACAAAACGGAGATCAGGCTCGGAGAATGCTAAGGGATGTTTCGCTGCCGGGTGGTGCTGCCGGCGCGGGGAGATGGGCGAGCGAATTATAGGGTGCTTTCATGCTGCTGCAACAATCGAGGTGTAACCGGCGACGCGCCGCTTGCCATGACGGGGCGGCCTCGCCCATCATGGCGGGCGGCCGCAAAGCCTTGTCGCGCAATGGTCGAGGCTTGATCGTGACAATTGCAACGACGGTCGTTTCCCGCTGTAACAACATTAAGCGTTTGAAAAATAGGTCGAATTATCGCGCTGGACATCGATAATAGGCCTTAAGGGATAACCCGATTCGGCTTCACGCCGCCATCGGGCGAGCGCACCCAGAGCTTCATCCAGGTCCGGCTCATCGCCGCCTGAGCGCGCCGCCCATCCGTCCGACCGGCATTCGCCTTCCGCTGCGCCTCTTGCGCCGTCGTGCGAAGTAGCCCTTTGAACAGGAGTTCATACAATGCGAATCGCACAAATCGCGCCGCTTTACGAAGCCGTTCCTCCGAAGCTCTACGGCGGCACCGAGCGAGTCGTGTCCTATCTCACTGAGGCACTGGTCGACCTGGGCCACGACGTGACGCTCTTCGCGAGCGGCGATTCCGTGACGTCCGCGAAGCTCGAGGCCGCATGGCCGCGCGCCTTGCGTCTCGATCCGACGATCCGCGACGCCATGGCGCCGCACATGCTGCTGCTCGAGCGCGTGCGCCGTATGGCGCATGAGTTCGACGTGCTGCACTTTCACCTCGACTACCTGCCGTTCCCGCTGTTTTCGCAGATGGACACGCCGTTCGTGACCACGCTGCACGGCCGGCTCGACCTGCCCGAACTGCAGCCGATGTTCGACACGTTCGGCGACGCGCCGGTCATCTCGATCTCGGACTCGCAGCGTCAGCCGCTGCCGCAGGCGAACTGGCTCAATACGATCTACCACGGCCTGCCGGACCAGCTGCTCACGCCGCGCACCGATCGCAAGCCCGAGTACCTGGCCTTCCTCGGGCGCATCTGCCCGGAAAAGCGCGTCGACACGGCGATCCGGATCGCCGCACAGTCGGGCCTGCCGCTGAAGATCGCCGCCAAGGTCGACAAGGTCGACATGGACTACTTCAAGACGGAAATCGAGCCGCTGCTGTCGCAGGCGCATGTCGAATTCATCGGCGAGATCAACGAGGCGCAGAAGCCCGAGTTCCTGTCCGGCGCGAAGGCGCTGCTATTCCCGATCGACTGGAGCGAACCGTTCGGCCTCGTGATGATCGAGTCGATGGCGTGCGGCACGCCGGTCATCGCGTTCAACCGCGGTTCGGTGCCTGAGGTGATCGATCACGGCGTGACGGGGTACATCGTCGAAGACGTGCAAGGCGCTGTGGCCGCGCTCCAGCGCATCGACGAGCTGTCCCGCGAGGAAATTCGCGCGCAGTTCGAAAAGCGCTTCAGCGCAAAGACGATGGCGCAGAACTACGTCGACGGCTATATGACGCTGATCGAAGCACAGCGTCGGCCGATCCTGCGCCGCGTGGCCGCTGCCGCGGGTTAAGACGTCGAGCACGCCGCCACCCATGGCGCCGGCGGGCTTCACCCCTCGGCGCCACACATGCAGGTTCGGCGGGTCCTGTTTCGGTTCGCTCCGGCAATGCGCGTTTCCCTGATCTTTGTGCGGTTTTTCGGGAAAGCATGGGGGAATGCACGGCATACGTTTTCAACGAATTAACCGATGTAAAACGTTTGCGCGTGTTCGTATTGCCGTAGAAGTATGCATGACATGCAAAAGCCGCCTTGCGAAGGCGGCTTTTTTATTGCCTTTGCCTCGTAGCGGCCTACGCCCTTGGTATAGGTAACTCGGCTTACTTGAGCGGACGGTCGTCAGGTTTTGGGGCAAACAGTTTGCCCGAAGGTTTAGGATCGCCTTTGAGAACGCATTAGACTGCTTCTACGCGTTCTTGCGAATTCCGAATTGGCTCAAAGTTGAGTCAGATTTCAGTAGATTCGGAACAGCAATGCGTAACCATGTATGGGATCGGACCATGCACGGTTACGCAATATCCATACACTTCGATTACGACTGGCCGCCGATCAGAAAGCGGTCGCGGCTCTTGCCGGCGATCCATTTCGGCGGTTTGCCGCGCCCGCTCCACGTACTGCCGGATTTGGGATCGCGATACTTCGGCGGCAACGGCGCCTTCTTCGGCGGACGCCCGCGCCGCGCGGCGGCGGCAAAACCCAGGTCCTGCGGCGTCAGACCATACTCGGCGATCTGACGTTGAATCTCGGCGATCACATTGCCCACTTCGATACGGCGGGCTTCCTCCGCCTGCGCTTGCAGCTTGGCGATCTGGCTCTTCAAATCAGCATATTGCGACATTTCGGCCTCCCTTTTTGTTCAACCCCGTCGGTTCGGAGATTAGCGTCGTTTAATAAAGTCCGCAACGGACCATAATCATTTTACGCGAAATCTTCTGATAATTTTTACGGAAGAAACTGATAAATACTCTGCAAATTTTACGAAGAATAAGGGAACGTCGAGTGCGGAATTAACAAAAGTTGACATCCTCTTTCGAAATGCGTCTGTTCGAATGCACTCCAATCTGGATATACCGGCAAATTCGCGGGTTCGGGTTAGGCGCATCGCGACTCGGAGGCGTGTGTGATTCGTCGTGCGCGCCGCTGCGAAGATTAATCGCGCAGCACAGATGTAAGGCGGGTTTACGGTTGACGCAACGCGCAGCTCACCGCCCATGGCAGCACGGCCTGCACGGGCCGTCGGTCATGTCGCTTTGCGGCCGCCCGCTGCTCGCGCACGCGCGCGAGGAGGCAAATCCATGCTTGCACTCCGTAACATCCTGTCTCAGTACTCGGCCGGTCGAATGCGTAGATTGAACCTGTGCGACAGAGATGTCGCGTCGAACCAGGAGGGAACCAACATGAAGCGCATCGTCACTCATCTGCTCGTCGCAGCGGGCCTCGCGGCCGGCGTATGCGGAGTCGCGCAGGCGCATGGCAACGTTGGAATCGGCATTTCGCTGGGCACACCGGCACCGGTCTATGCGGCGCCGCAGCCGGTCTATTACTCGCACTGGAACCATGGCGGGAACCGGTATCGCCATGACTGGAACCGCGGCGACGATCATCGCTGGGAGTACCGCGACCGGGATCACCGCAGCTGGGACCATGGCCGCACGTGGGGCAACTGGCGCGACTAGCGACATAACGAGCACAAACGCCACAGCGGTTGCGTACGCAACGCGTGGTGCGCCGATGCCGGAGCGATACCCGCACAGCCGAAATCGCGGTTCACATCGCGGCCAACATCGCGTCTATTAACTCGTCCGATCGCATAACGGACCCGCTCGCGGGCGCACGGCACGGCGCCCGCGTTTTTCACGACATGACTTCATCAGGCAGTTCGAACAGCTTGCGCAAATGGTGCGCAACGCCCGCTTCGAAGTTATTGCCGATGCGCGGCACCGCGGGCAGCCTTGCCATCAGATCGGGGTTTGCGTTGTTCATCATGAACGGATGGCCCGCTGTTTCGAGCAGATCGATATCGTTCATGTTGTCGCCGAACGCGACGCAGCGCGCGGCATCGATATCGAGGCGGTTCAGCACGACGCGCAGCGCGCGCCCCTTCGACACGTTCGGCGCCATCACCTCGAGACAGTCCGGCATCGAATACGTGACGTATAACGACGCGCCGAATTCGCGTTCGAGATTGGCCGACACTGCGGCGAGATCGCCGGGCTCGCCGATATACAGCACCTTCGCGATATCGCGGCCGTCGTGTGCGTTCAGATCGACGACTTCGTAGGCGAAGCCCGAATCCTGGTGATAGCGCAGCAGATGCGGCGCATCGCGATCGATAAACCACTGCCGGTCCGCGAACAGATTGGCGATCACGCGCCCATGCGCGCCCGTGATTTGCGGTTGCACGAGTCGCTTGACCATGGCGGGCATCAGGTTCTGCGCGTGAATCATCGCGCCGTCGGGCGCGTGAATGCGTGCGCCGTTCGACGTGACCAGATACGGACGGATGCCAAGCACATCGCGAATGCCGGCCACGTCGCAGTAATGACGGCCGGTCGCAATGATGAAATGCAGCCCTTGCGCCTCGAGGCTGCGCAAGGTCGAGACCGTGAACGGATCGACCTGATGGTGGGCGTTGAGCAGAGTGCCGTCGAGATCGGTGGCGATGACGCTATACATGAGGGTGGCGGGCGAACGACTTTCGGAGTTCGTATTTTATCGTCGCCCGCCCGCCGGTCATGCTCGCGCGGAGAATACTTTTGCCGCTTCGCGCTGTGCGAGCTGCAGCGCGCCGTGCGCCGAGTCCGAGCGCGGCGCGCGCAAGCGCGCCTGCAAACGGCCAGGCACGAACTCGCGCAGGGGCACGGACAACCCGCCGCACAGCGCAACGGGCAACGCGTGATCGGGATCGAGCGCATCCGCCAACTGTTCGATCTGCTGACCGGCTTCGGCGAGCAGGCGCGCCGCGACCGGATGTTCGCGATGGGCGAGCACGACCGGCGCAAGACTCGCATAAGCCGTCGTATTCGCGGCGCAGAGCCAGACGACGAGGCTGTCGCGGTCCTGCGCGCCGACCTTCTCGAGCAGGGCGCGCGCGAGGTCGTCGAGCGGTGCGCGGCCATCGAGCGCACGCTGCGCATGCACGATGATGCGCAGCCCGAACCAGGCGCCTCCCGCTTCGTCCGCGCTCGGGTATCCGTAGCCGCCTGCGATCCGGCAGACGCCCGATTCGTCGAGCGCCGCGGCAATGCTGCCGGTGCCGAGCGCAACCACGACACCGGGCACGCCGCCGTGCGCGCCGAGCAAAGTGGTATATGCATCGCTTTCGACGGCAAGGCCGGCCACGGCCGGCGCGCGCTCGCGGAATGCGGCGAGCCAGTCGCGATTGTTCACGCCGGCGAGCCCGCAACCGACCACGCAACGCGACCAGTCGAGCGTGAGCCCGGCGCGCGCAAACGCATCGGCGCTCGCCGCGCCGATCGACTGCCATGCGCGCTCGACGCCGAGCGCGAGGCCCGACGGGCCGCTCGTCGCGATAGCAAGTTCGCGCCCTTGCGCATCGCCGAGTACGACGCGTGTCCCCGTGCCGCCGCCATCGACGCCAATCAGATAGAAGTGCGTATCCATCGGATAAAGTTCATTGAGAGTGGGCAGCGGCCTCGACCGGATGCCGCCATTGCGCAACAGCGCCGCCGCGCCATCGGCACCCGACCGCCGGATGATCGCCGTTCGATGATTGCCGATCGATGATTGCCGATCGACCATCGGCCGGACGGCCGGCTTGCGAACCGATGTCGATCGGCTATGCTTGCAAAGCTTTTCTTCACCCGTTCACATTCACCACGCCGGAGCCGCAACATGACACAGCGCGAGACGCCACGCTGCACCTGGGCAACCAGCGAAGCACTCGCACACTATCACGACAACGAGTGGGGTGTCCCGTCCCGCGACGATCGTCATCTGTTCGAGATGCTGGTGCTCGAGGGCGCGCAGGCCGGCTTGTCATGGTCCACCATTCTGAACAAGCGCGAGGGTTACCGACGCGCGTTCAGGAACTTCGACATCGATGTGGTCGCGCGCTTCACGCCGAAGCAGATCGACGCGCTGATGCTCGACGCGTCGATCGTCCGCAATCGCGGCAAGCTGGAGTCGGCCGTGGCCAATGCGCGCGCGGTCCAGCAGATTCGCGACGAACACGGGTCGCTCGCGAACTTCGTCTGGTCGTTCGTCGACGAAACGCCGATACAGAATGCGTGGAAGTCCTACCAGCACGCGCCCGCCTCGACCGAAATTTCCGACGCCCTCAGCAAAGCCCTGAAGGCGTACGGCTGCAAATTCGTCGGCACGACGATCTGTTACGCGTTCATGCAGGCGGTCGGCATGGTCAACGACCATCAGGCCGACTGCGGATTTCACGCGAAGTGCGCGGCGCTCGGCAAGAAGCGCCGCGCACGCAAGGCGGCAAAAGAGACGAGCAAAGAAAAAGCGGAGTGAACCTGATGGTTCACTCCGCTTCTGAATCTGAGCCCCGCGCTGCCCCGCCAGATTGATGACCTGGCGTTACCGGTGGGGTCGAGCCGCCACTTTTTAGTGGAGCTTCTTCGGCAGCATCTGGCTGCGCAGGCGCTTGTGCAGGCGCTTGACCGCTGCTGCCTTCTTGCGCTTACGCACGGCCGTCGGCTTTTCGTACGACTGACGCTCGCGCAGTTCGGCGATCAGGCCGTTCTTTTCGATGGCGCGGCGAAAGCGGCGGATCGCCACTTCAAACGGCTCGTTTTCCTTCAAAAAAATGGTCGTCATGGAGTTCCTAACTCGATCATTGATACGGTTTCAACTGCGTGAGCAACTGCGCGAGGCAAAGCCGCTTACGCGCCGGCGCTCCGGTGGGATGCCCCGCCGGACTCACAGCCACACGGGCCGGAACGGGGCAAACAGCTTGCGAAGCGGCCCGGAGGCCGGAAAAGAGGTCGGAAGTTCACCGCCGGTGCGAAGCCGCCCAAGAAATTACCAAAGGCGGCGCAGGTAGCAAACTCACGGTCGCCCGGAGGACGATCTCAATCCAATCCGCGATCATAACAGGATTTTAGGTTGTGGACGAGCCATTTTTCCGTTCGTTCAACGACTTGCGGAACATCCATGCACTTTGGGCCGCTCACTGCACCGCAAGGCGGCCATTCATCGATCCATAGGGCATCGATGCCGCAATCGCAAGGACACCACGCGATCTTCCTGCAACGAGGACCGCAGCAGACGCGCAGACACGCCGGCGCACAGCCATTTTTTTAACGCCCGCACATAGCGCTGCTAACAAATTCTTACAAGTGCCGCGCCCGATTCCAAGCAACTGAATCGCAAAGATTTTCGGCCCTGCGCGCAGAAACGGCCCGGAAAGCCTTGATTGGCGCGGCTCTCCAATAATTGCGCGCAATTCTGTTTGCTCCCTCAAGTTTTTTTTCTCAACGCCGTCAACCTTCACTGAGGCGGCCAGCAATGAACGAGTGCTTCCGCCGATCTCAACGTTGCCATGTTTCAAGACTAACGCCTCTACGGAGAACCACATGTCTCTTTCTATCAACAGTAATATTCCGTCGCTGGTCGCTCAGGAGAACCTGAACGGTTCCGGCAGCGCCCTGTCGCAAGCCATCACCCGCCTGTCGTCGGGCAAGCGCATCAACAGCGCGGCGGACGACGCAGCCGGCCTCGCCATCTCCACCTCGCTGCAAACGCAGATCAACGGCCTGAACCAGGGCGTGTCGAACGCGAACAACGGCGTGTCGCTGGTGCAAACGGCCAGCACGGGCCTCGCGCAGATCACGGCAAGCCTGCAGCGCATCCGCTCGCTGGCTGGCGAAGCAGCAGGCGGCACGCTGACGACGGCCAACCAGCAAGCACTGCAGCAGGAAGTCACGCAGCAGATCGCCGAAGTGAACCGTATCGCTTCGCAAACGCAATTCAACGGCATCGACCTGCTCGGCGGCGGCGCTGGCGTGATTCAGGTGCAGGTTGGCGCGAACGTCGGTCAGACGGTTTCGCTCGATCTGAGCCAGGGCGTCTCGGCAGCATCGCTCGGCGGCGGCTTCGTGCAGAAGGGCAACGTGCTCGGCACGATTACGAACCTGAACCTCGACTCGAACGGCGCGGAAACGTCGGGCGCAGGCACGATCACGTCGGTCAACATCGTTTCGGACGGCAACGGCGGCTTCTCGTTCACCGACCAGAACGGCAACGCAATCTCGTCGACGGCATCGGCAGCCCTGTTCTCGACGACGACGACCAACGGCGTCTCGTCGCTGTCGCTGAACAGCACTGGCGCGCTCACGCCGGACAATGAACTTGCCGCCATCTCGAGCGCTGCCGCAGCCGGCACGGGTGCGGACGACGGTACGGTCTTTGGCGTGATTTCGGGCATCAACGTCGACGCCGCAACGGGTAAGGACGCAGCCACAGGCGACACGAACACGATCACGTCGGTGACGGTCGAATCGGACGGCAAGGGCGGCCTCAAGTTCATCGACCAGCACGGCAAGGCGCTCTCGTCGGGCGCGGAGGCAGGCCTCTTTGGAACGGGCGCCACCCCCGATCTCACCGCGTTCGCCAACGAGCCGACCAGCACGATCGGTTCCACCGCAGCTGGCGCGCAGCCGACGGGCTCGGCGCTCGCGAACATCAACACGTTGAACGTGCCGACGTCGGTGTCGCAGATCGACATCAGCTCGACGGAAGGTGCGAACAACGCGCTGAACTCGATCGACAACGCGCTCGCCGCCATCGCCAACATCCAGGCATCGCTCG
This sequence comes from Paraburkholderia sp. SOS3, assembly GCF_001922345.1. NCBI lineage: Bacteria > Pseudomonadati > Pseudomonadota > Betaproteobacteria > Burkholderiales > Burkholderiaceae > Paraburkholderia > Paraburkholderia sp. SOS3. Next base: position 49,408 of record NZ_CP018811.1, read on the forward strand.
GTGCTGCACAGAACCGCTTCAGCGCGATTTCGCAATCGCAGCAGAACGAGTCGACCGACCTCGCAAGCGCGCAGTCGCAAATCACGGACGCCGACTTCGCGCAGGAAACGGCGAACCTGAGCAAGGCGCAGGTGCTGCAACAAGCCGGCATCTCGGTGCTCGCGCAAGCGAACTCGCAGCCGCAGCAAGTGCTGAAGCTTCTGCAATAAGATTCGCCGACGGCGAATCGAAGGGCAGTAGAAAGTAGTCTGTAGCGAGCAGTACGCTGTACGCCCGCGGGTGAGCCGGCAGTTCATGCAGTACGGCTCATCCGCGGGCGCGTCTCGAGGGGCCAGGCCCCGCCTCGAACACTCGCGAGACACAAGCCGACGCAAAACGTCGCGCAATCAGATCGTCAGGCTATTGCAGCGCTGACGAAGCAAAGAATAACCGAACAAAGCAGTACGGCGACGCAGGTCTGCGTCGCGAACCCGGATCGTTGCACATCAGCTGGCCCGACGGGGCCGTATGGAGCCTCTCAGATGAGTTCACCCATTGCCTCCCAGGCAGCCGCCGCCGCCGCGGCAGCAGCAGCAGCCGTCAAGCAGGCCGCCGATTCGTTGATCTCCGGCTCGACCGGCAGTTCGCTCGACGTCAATTCGCTCGTGTCGGCGCTGGTGAAGGCGAAAACCGCGGGTCCTGCAGCCGCGATCTCGGCGCAGGCCCAGAGCGACAAGACCGAAATCACCGGACTCGCCACGCTGTCGGCCGCCATGTCGGGTCTGCAGTCGGCCATGGCGCCGTTTCTGAACGGCAATGCGCTTGCATCGTTCAGCGCGACCTTGAGCGGCGACGGGGTAACGGCGAAAGCCGGCGATGGCGCATTGGCGGGCAACTACTCGCTCGACGTCAAGCAGGTTGCACAGGCACAGTCGATCACTTCCGGGACGTTCTCGAACGCCGACGCGGCTGCGCTGGGCTCGGGCTCGCTCACCATCTCGCTAGGCGACGCCTCGAGCTCGAAGTCGTTCCAGATCAACGTCGATTCCTCGAACGACAGCCTGCAGCAGATCGCGGACGCGATCAACTCGGCATCCGACAACCCCGGCGTCAAGGCCACCGTCATCACGGGCGCGAACGGCCAGTCGATCACGCTGCAGTCGACCACCACCGGTGCATCCAAAACGATCAGCATCAGTTCGAGCGCCACCAGCGGCCCGCTGTCGCAACTGGCGGTGACGTCGTCGCCCAGCACCGATCCGAATGCGCCGGCCGGTTCGTCGGCAATCAGCTCGACCGGCAATTTCTGGACGCAGAACACGGCGGCTCAGGACGCGCAACTGACCATCAACAACAACCTCGTCACGAGCTCGACGAACACGATTACCGGCGCGCTGCCCGGCGTGACGCTGACGCTCGATCCCAACAACACGAAAACGGTCGGCGCGCAAACGCTCACGATCGCGTCCGACGACAGCTCGGTCGAAGGCGACGTGTCCGCGTTCGTCTCGGCCTACAACGCCGTGATCGACCAGCTCAACACGCTCGCCGCGCCGGGCACGGCGGGCGTGCAGGGCAGCGGCGGCCAGCTGCTCGGCGACGAAATGATCAACCAGATCGGCGCGGCGCTCGGCAGCATCGTGGGCGGCAAGGTATCGAGCGGCGGCTTGCAGGGCACGCTCGCGTCGCTCGGCATTTCGTTCCAGCAGGACACAGGCGGCCTGCCGTTCGCGGAACTGCAGATCAACGCCGATCCGAACCTGCCGACGCTCGACGACGTGATCGCGACCAATCCGGGGCTCGTCAGCACGCTGTTCAACGATACGAACGGTATCGCGACGCAGCTGAATTCGCTGATGGACACATACACGAGCGATAGCGGTATTATCTCGTCGCGCACGGACGCGCTCACCGCCGATATCTCTGCGCTCTCGAAACAGCAGGACGATCTGAACGATTTTTCCGCGCAGTTGACGTCGCAATTCAACGACCAGTTCACGGCGCTGAACACGCTGCTGGCCCAGACACAGCAGAATCAGACCTACCTGACGGCGTTGTTCGGCGGCAGCAACAGCAACGGCGCGCTGGCGCAGAACAGCAAGTAGGTCGCAAGCAAGCGGCAAACAGGCGGCGGTTCACCAACGAGGAGTACGCAAGGCCATGGACCAGAATCAATTGCTCGAGCGAGTCGTCGGGCTGACGCAGATGATCGAGGAAGCTGCGGCAATTTCCGACTGGCCGCGCGTCGCTCGTCTGATGGAGCGGCGCACGCCGCTGCTCGAATCGCTGACGTTGCCGACGTCTCCCGCCGCGCTGCAGGCGCTGCGCCGCGTGCAGGCATCGATCGAAGGGCTGCGTTCCCGCGCGATCACGTCGCGCGCAGAGCTCGAAACGGAATACAGTACCGCTGTGCGCGGCGTGCAGGCTGCCAACGCCTACACGCGCGTCGGCATGCTTTGATGCAACGGCATACGCATAGCCGCCAGGCATCCACCGAATATCGATAAGAAAAACGCGCCGTGACAGGCGTGCTCGTTCAGCTCAGGCCCGCTTCCGGCGGGCTTTTTTTATGGGCGCGCGACATCGCCATGGGCGAAATCGACGGTACGCGCCCCTACGCCCCGAAAAACGGGTGAATCCGGCATCTGCTCGTGGGATCGTCCCACGCTCGAGTCTCTAGACTTGTCCATGGGGCACTGCGCGCTCAGGCATATCGCGCTGACGTTCGATGCCCGATGCCCGGAGCAGAACCCATGACACTCGACGCCACCCTGCAGCAGGCCGTGCAACACCATCAGGCGGAAGCTTTCGCGGAAGCGGAACGGCTATATCGCTCGATCCTGCAAGTGCAGCCCGATCATCCGGAGGCGAATCACCATCTCGGCATGCTCGCGGTGCAGCTCGAGCAGCACGCGATGGGCTTGCCCTTTCTGAAGGCCGCGGTCAAAGCCAGCCCGCGGCACGCCGAGTTCCGGCGCGACTATGTCAATGCGCTCGAAGCGGCGGGCCAACACGACGAGGCCGCGCATGTGCGCGAGGGTGGCAGCCAGTACAGCGCGCCCGCGAACGCGGGGTTTGTCACCGGCATTCATACGAACGAAACGATCAACGGCGCGATCAACGGCGCGGCAGGCGATGCCACGAACGGCGCAGGCGCAACGCCGACGAACGGCGCGCCGGCGTCCTCCGAGGCCGACGTCCTCGCCGTCGAATTCGTCGAAACGATTGCCTTGCTGAGCGCCAAAGGCGATCACGCGGGTGCCGAAGCGCTCGCGCAGCAGATGGTGCGCCTGCTGCCCGAACACGGCTTCGGCTGGAAAACGCTCGCGCACGCGGCGCTGCGGCGCAGCGATCTCGACGGTGCGCGAGTTCCGCTTCAGCACGCGGTGCGGCTGATGCCGCACGACGAACCGCTGCGCAATCATCTGAACGCCGCGATGGCCATGCACAACGCGCGCGCGCTCGACCAGGCGGGACAGTACCAGGAAGCCGAGCGGCTCTACCGGATCGTCGTCGCCTGCTATCCGCAGTACCCGGACGCGCTCCACAAGCTCGCTGTCGTGCTGATCCGCCAGCATCAGCCCGATGCGGCCGTGCCGCTGCTCGAGAACGCGATCGGCATCGCGCCGAATCAGCCGCAGTACTGGATGAACTATGTCGATGCGTTGCTGCAATCGGGCCAGACAAAGGCCGCCTGGCTCGCGCTCGAAATGGGCCAGCAACGCGGCATGACCGGACCCGCCGTGGACGCGATCATCAACCTGATGACGACGATCACCGCGCAGAATCTCGAGATCAGGCCGGAACCGATCACGCAGCAGCCGCGCATCGAAGCCACGCCCGCGCAGAACGATGCGGCCGCGTCGGCATTGGCCTTGGCAACGGCAGCGCCCGCGCGCCGCGCGCCGCGGCCCGGCGCCGCCGGCGGACCGATGCCGTCGCAACGCGAATGCGACGAGGCGATCGCGCATTTCAACAAGGGGCGGCTCGACGAGGCAGTCGCCGCCGGCCGGTCGCTGACCGAGCGGTTTCCGTCGCTGCCGCTCGGCTGGAAGGTGCTCGGTTGCGGCAGCTACCGGCTCGCGAACTATGACGATGCGTTCGGCGCGCTGCAGAAGGCAAGCGAACTGGGACCGCTCGACGTCGAAGTGTTGCAGGCGCTCGTGAGCCTGCTGATGGCGAAGAACATGCATAAGGATGCGGAAGCGCGCTGTCAGGCGATGCTCGACATCGAGCCCGACCACCCGGAAGGCCACCGCATCATGGGCATCGTGCTGCTGACGCAAGGCCGCCTCATGGAAGCGGAGCAACATGCGCGCACCTCGGCTGCGACGTCCCCCGATGCATCGGGCACGCAGGTCACGCTCGGCGCGATCCTGCTGCAGCAAGGGCGGCATGCCGAAGCCGCGACGGTATTCCGCCGCGCGCTGGAACTGGATCCCTCGCACAACACCGCCTTCGAGAATCTGAACTTCTGCCTGACCCACGTCGAAAACGTGGCACCGGAAGATCTGTTCGCCGAACACGTCCGCTACGGCGAGCATTTCGAAAAGCCGCTGAAAAAGCGTTGGAAACCGCATCGCAACCGGAAAGATCCGGACCGGCCGTTGCATGTGGGCTTTATCTCGGGCGACTTCCGCGGCCATGCGGTGGCCAACTTTATCGAGCCGGTGCTCGAGCGGCTCGCGAACGACCGCAGCGTGATTCTGCATGCTTACTCGAATACGCCGGGCGAAGATCAGGTAACCGACCGGCTGCGGCAGCACTTCGCTCATTGGCACCACATCTTCGGCACGCACAATGACGTCGCGGCCGAGCAGATTCGCGCCGACGGCATCGACATCCTGATCGACCTCGCGGGTCACACGGCCAACAACCGGCTGCTCGTGATGGCGCATAAGCCTGCTCCGGTGCAGGCGAGCTGGATCGGCTATCCGGGCACGACCGGCCTGACCGCCATCGACTACTTCCTGGCCGACCGGTTCTGGGTGCCGTCCGACGAATTCCGCAGCCGCTTCACCGAAAAGATCGTCTACCTGCCGGCGATGGCGCCGTTCAAGCCCGAAATGCTGTGCCCGCCGGTCAACGGGTTGCCCGCGCTGCGCAACGGCTATGTGACGTTCGGCAGTTTCAACCGCATCGAAAAGCTGCGGCGCGATGTGATCGAGTTGTGGGCGAAGGTGCTGCATGCGGTGCCGGGATCGCGCATGATGGTCGGCTCGATGCCGAAAGACAGCGTGCCCGAAGAGCTGATCGGCTGGTTCGCGGACGCAGGTATCGGGCGCGAGCGGCTCGACTTCAAGCCGCGCGCGTCGGTGGCTGTTTATCTGCAGCAGCACTATCACGTCGACATCCTGCTCGACACGTTCCCGTTCACCGGCCTCACGACGACAATGCAGGCCTTGTGGATGGGCGTGCCGATACTGACGATGCCGGGCCGCACGGTACCGGGCCGCAGCGGCGTGACCGCGCTGTCGCACGTCGGGCTTGAATCGTTCGTCGCCGATGGCGTCGACGATTACGTGAAGAAGGCGGTCGCGCACGCGAGCGACGTGCAGGCGCTCGCGACGTTGCGCGCGGGCATGCGCGCGCGCTGCGAGGCGTCGCCGATGTTCAATCCGGATCTGATCGCGACAAGCTTCACGCAGGCGCTGCGCGTGATGTGGCGCAGATGGTGCGAAGGCAAACCGGCTCAGATGTTCGACGTGTCGGAACTTGCCCAAGCGGCACCGACGTCTCGCGCGAAAGATCAGGAAGCTGCGGGGACGATCGCTGTTCGATGAGCGAGTCGTTCGCCGGTGCATTTCACGCGTCGGTCGCCTCGGTCAATCAGAGCCAGCGAGAAAACAGAAACGCCGTCTGCGATCGAGATCGCAGACGGCGTTTTCTTTGATGCGTTGATGCGTTGATGCGTGTCTGCGCCAGCTAGCGGCAAGCGCACGTTCAGGATTGCGCGACGCGCAGATTCCGGAACGCAGGGTTTGCGGCGCCCTCGCCGATCTGCTGGTTCGCCGCTTCGATCGCACGACGCTCGAGCGGATTGCGCGGCACCGCCTGCGCCTCGAGCTTGCCGAGTGCGTTCAGCTTCGCCTCGTCATAGCGGATCAGCGCGATGCCCGCATTCGCGTCGAGATATCGATGCTCGCCGTCCGTATGCACGTAGTAGTTCACGTTCGACGGCGCGGCGCGATACGGAATGCGGTCCATCACGATCGCGAGCCACATCGACACCTGGTCGACGCGCTGCAGCGTGCCGCTGCGCTCGAGCGGCTTGTCGTGTTCGATCAGCCACTGCGCCCAACGGCGCCACGACTGGTCGACGATCTCCGCGATCGCTTTCGGGATGCCATAGAAGCCCGCGTTGCAGTGGCCGGCGAACGTCGCGACATATTCGATATCGGCCGTGCCGACCGGCGGACGATTGCGCATGCGGGCCGCGCGTGCGATTTCTTCGAGCACCGGCACCGGCGGCTCCGCGGTATCGACGACTTTCGCCACGAGCGCTTCCGTGCCGAGGAACGGTCGAATATCGGCGACGGCGATCATGTCGGTATCGAGCAGCACGACGTGGTCGAAGTCGAAGCGATGCAGATTGGCCAGTTGCGCGATCTTGTTGCAGAAGCGGCCGTCGCCGAAGCGCTCGATGTCGTGCAACGTGCAGCCTAGGTCGCGGAACAGATCGCGCGTTTGGGCATCGACTTCACGCGTGAACTGCACGTTGATGTCAGCCGGCGCGTCGCAGCTATGCCGGATCAGCGAGCGCGCGAGGTGATAGCCCTCGTGTGCGAAGCGCGGCTCGGCGTCGACGACGAAAGAGAAGATCGTGCGCGTGCGCAGCCCGGGACTGGCCGGTGGCGCAGTCGCGGCGTCGCTGGCAGCGGTATGGTTGGCTGCAGCATGGCTCGCTGCTGCCTTTTTCGCCGCCATCGCTGCAGCGACGATCGGCGACCCGGCATATTCCGCTGCGGCGCTGTTCGCCGCGGCCGCGGCGATCGGCGCGCCTGCGTGGCTCGCGGCCGGGTCGATCGCCGTGACCTCGATGCCCGACACGATGCCAGCCGCCGCGCCGCCCGTCGCCGGATGGCCCGTCGCTTTCTTCGCCGCCATCGCTGCGGCGACGATCGGCGAACCGGCATATTCGTCCGGTGCACCCGCGTTCGCTGCCGCGCCCGTCGCGTGCGAGGAATCGTCGCGCCACATCCGCTGCAACGCGGCCAGCACCTGCGACGCCGACGTCGCCGCATCGCACTGCGCCGTCTCGACGCGAATTTCGGGATTTTCAGGCGCCTCGTACGGCGAATCGATCGCGGTGAAGTTCTTGAGCTCGCCGCGCCGCGCCTTCTTGTACAAGCCTTTCGGATCGCGCGCTTCGGCCACTTCGAGCGGCGTATCGACAAAGATCTCGATGAATTCGCCCGGCTTCATCAATTGGCGGGCCATGCGCCGTTCCGCGCGGAACGGCGAGATCAGCGACACGAGCACGATCAGACCGGCGTCGGCCATGAGCCGCGCCACCTCGGCCACGCGGCGCACGTTCTCCGCGCGATCGGCATCGGTGAAGCCGAGATCGCGATTCAGGCCGTGCCGGACATTGTCGCCATCGAGCAGATAGGTCGGCTTGCCGAGCGCATGCAACTGCTTTTCAACGAGATTCGCAATCGTGGACTTGCCGGCTCCCGAGAGCCCCGTAAACCACAGCACGCACGGTGCGTTGCCGAGCAGCGCCGCGCGGGCGGCGCCCGTCACTTCGAGTTGCTGCCAGCGGACGTCGACATCGTCGAGCGCCTTCGACCCGCTGACGCGCGGCATGTCGTCGTTCGACCCTTGAACCATCGAAACTACCCTCCGTTATGCTCAGTCTGCGATGTGCATGCGTGACAGACTGAATCTCGCGATTATCGGTGATGCCGGTTATGCCGAATTGTCGAATAACAACTGAAAGTCGTCTCAGTTTAATGGCAGTTCGACACCGGCAATAATCGGCACCTGATTCGCGATGGAGTTTAACTCCGGCTCTTTAGTCCGCGCAGTTTCTGCGCACGCGTCACTCGCCGCGCAGTTTCCTGCCCTGCTCCCGGATCTGTTCGAGCGTCGCGCCCGGCGTGCTCGCTTCCTTCGGCATCCGAATCTCGATCAGCGCCGGGCGCTTCGCCGCAACGGCGCGCTCGAAGGCCGGCAGAAACGCCTCGGTGCGCAAAATCGTCTCGCCATGCGCGCCGAACGACTTCGCGAATGCCGCGAAATCCGGATTCGTCAAACCGGTGCCGTGTACACGGTTTGGATAATGCCGCTCCTGATGCATGCGTATCGTGCCGTAATGCCCGTTATTCACGACGATAAAAATCACCGGCAATTCATATTGCATTGCGGTCGCCAGTTCGTGGCTCGACATCATGAAGCAGCCGTCGCCCGCGAAGGCGACGACCATTCGTTGCGGATACATCGACTTCGCCGCGACCGCGGCCGGCACGCCGTAGCCCATCGCACCGCTGGTCGGCGCCAGTTGCGAACGGAAGTGACGGTACGCGAAATGACGATGCAGCCAGATCGCGTAGTTGCCGGCGCCATTCGTGACGATCGCGTCGTCGGGCAAGCGCGCACGCAGTTGCTGCACGATCTCGCCAAGCTGCACGTCGCCCGGAATCGCGCGCGGCTTGCGCCATTCGAGATACGCCCGGTGCGCTTCTTCCGCGGCGCCATGCCACGCCGGTTGTTCAACCGACGGCCGCGTCGCCGCGAGCGCGGATGCGATCTCCGGCATGCCCGATACGATCGGCAAGTCCGCCGCATAGACGCGTCCGAGTTCGTCGGCGCCTTGATGCACGTGCACGAGCGTCTGTTTCGTCTTCGGGATGTCGAGCAGCGTATAGCCGCCCGTCGTCGATTCGCCAAGACGTGGCCCGACGACGATCAGCAGATCGGCGTCGCGAATGCGTTGCGCGAGCGCCGGATTGATGCCGAGGCCGACATCGCCTGCGTAGTTCGCGTGCTCGTTGTCGAAAGTGTCCTGGAAGCGGAATGCCAGGCCGATCGGCAACTGCCAGTTTTCGACGAAGCGGCGTAGATCGGCGCACGCATCGGGTGTCCAGCCGCTGCCGCCTGCAATCACCATCGGCCGCTGCGCGTCGTCGAGCAGTGCCGTCAGCCGCGCAATCTGCGCCGGCGACGGCGCGGCCGCGACGCGCTGATAGGCCGGCGCGCCCGGCACCATGGCGCATGCGTCGCTCAGTACGTCTTCGGGCAACGCGAGTACGACCGGCCCCGGCCTGCCCGACGTCGCCGTATGAAACGCATGGCTCATATATTCGGGAATGCGCCGCGCGTCGTCGATCTGCGCGACCCATTTCGCCATCTGACCGAACATGCGCCGGTAGTCGATTTCCTGGAAAGCCTCACGGTCGAGATGCTCGCGCGCGCATTGGCCGATCAGCAGAATCATCGGCGTCGAATCCTGAAACGCCGTGTGGACGCCGATCGAAGCATGCGTCGCGCCGGGTCCGCGCGTAACGATCGCCACGCCAGGCCGCCCGGTCAGCTTGCCGACCGCTTCGGCCATATTCGCGGCCGCGGCTTCATGCCGGCAGACCACCGTTTGAACGCGTTCGGTTTCGTCATGCAGCGAATCGAGCACGGCGAGAAAGCTCTCGCCCGGCACGCAGAAGACGCGCTCGACGCCATGCGTGAGCAGCGCATCGACGATCAGCCGCGCGCCCGTGGTCGTATCGGAAGAGGAATCAGCGGAAGCATTCGACTGAGGCATTGCGATGAGTCTCCGAATGGTGTTGTCGGGTGGGCGCCGCCCTGCAGCCATCAGTTCAGCACTCGATGATGTTCACCGCAAGGCCGCCGCGCGACGTTTCCTTGTATTTCGTTTTCATATCGGCGCCGGTCTCGCGCATCGTCTTGATGACCGAATCGAGCGACACGTAATGGCTGCCGTCGCCGCGCAGCGCCATGCGCGCCGCGTTGACGGCCTTCACCGACGCCATCGCATTGCGTTCGATGCACGGAATCTGCACCATGCCGCCGACCGGGTCGCAGGTGAGCCCGAGGTTGTGCTCCATGCCGATCTCGGCCGCGTTTTCGACCTGCGACGGCGTGCCGCCCATGACCGCGGCCAGCGCGCCGGCCGCCATCGAGCACGCGACGCCGACTTCGCCCTGACATCCGACTTCGGCGCCCGAAATCGACGCATTGAGCTTGTACAGAATGCCGATCGCCGCGGCCGTCATCAGAAAATCGATGACGCCTTGCTGGTTCGAGCCCGGCATGAAACGCGTGTAGTAGTGCAGCACGGCCGGGATAATGCCGGCCGCGCCATTGGTCGGCGCGGTGACGACGCGTCCGCCCGCGGCGTTTTCTTCGTTGACGGCGATTGCGTACAGATTGATCCAGTCGACCATCGACAGCGGATCCTGCAGCGCGCGCTCGGGGTTATTCGCGAGCGCGCGATACAGCTGCGGTGCGCGGCGCTTCACCTGGAACGGACCGGGCAGCGTGCCGTCCGCGTCGGGGTTGCCGATGCCGCAGCCGCGCGCGACGCACGATTGCATGACGTCCCAGATCTGCAGCAGGCCGGCGCGCGTTTCGTCGTCGGTATGCCATGCGCGCTCGTTTTCCCACATCAGTTGCGCGATCGACTTGCCCGCCGACTGGCACATCTCGAGCAGTTCGGTTCCGGTACGGAACGGATGCGCGCGCTCGTCGACGGCCGCTAGCACCTTCGTATTCGGCGCGCCCGCGGTGACGACGAATCCGCCGCCGACCGACAGATACGTCGATTCGCGCAACGTGCCGCCTTGCGCATCGAACGCGCGCAGCTTGAGCCCGTTCGGATGCTCGGGCAGCGCCTGGCGGTAAAACGAAATCTGATCTTTCGGCACGAACGGCACGTCGTGCTTGCCGAGCAGCGCAAGCGTGCGCGACGTTCGGATTGCGTCGAGCCGTTCGCCGATGGTTTGCGGATTGACGGTGTCGGGCGCGTCGCCGAGCAGGCCGAGCATGACGCCGCGGTCGGTGCCGTGGCCTTTGCCGGTCGCGCCGAGCGAGCCGTAGAGGTCGACCTTCACCGCTGCGGTCGATTCGAGCAGGCCATCGCGTTCGAGTCCTTGGGCAAACATCAGCGCGGCGCGCATCGGGCCGACGGTGTGCGAACTGGACGGACCGATTCCGATTTTGAAGAGGTCGAATACGCTGACTGCCATGTCTGCTCCTGCGATGAGTGATGCCGGGGCGATTCGCCTTGTGAGCGTGCCGCCGCAGTGGCCGCGGTGGCGGCCCTTTAACTGCTTTTTACTCTCTTTTGGCGCGATCCATTCATCGCGCCATGGCCGGGGCATTGCGGCCCGTCGAGCCTCGATGCGCCGTTACTGCGCGCGCTGCTACGGACGTTACTGCGCGCGCGCCGGCAACGGCAGGCACACGGCGAGCCACGCGGGCGGCGTCGGCGCCAGTTTTAGCGCGATCGGCGTGTATTTGCCGTCGAGCCGCGCGGCGAGGTGAAAGAGCTCCGCCGCGTCTTTCGGGTTCCAGGGCCCCGTGAAGCCGGGAATGCCCGCTTCGCGTCGTTTCGCATCGAATGGCACTTGCGAATGCACGAATTCGTCGTGTGTTTTCGCGCCCGTCGCGTACGGCGTGAGCCACGCGAGCGCCGCGGCCAGCGTCGCGCCGCTCGGCGCGCGTTGCGGCAGCCAGTTGCGGTTGTGCCGGCGCGCGGCGAGCGCCGCGACCACGAGCGGCTGCAGGTCGTACGTCACGTAGTGCAGCGCGTCGCGCTCGGCGAAATCGACGGTCGAGCCGTCCGGTGCGATGTTGTCGTTGATGTGCTCGATAAAGAGACGCTGCGCCGCATCGATCATCTTGCGGTTATCGAGCGTAAAGGCCGCCATCGAGATCAGCTTCACGCGGTGGCTTTGCCAATTGTTGCGAAAAGTGCCCGTGAGCGGCCGCGGCTGCGCGTCGATCTGCGCGATATAGCCATTTGCGAGCTTCGTCAGAAACGCCATGGCCGCATTGCGCGTTTTGACGGGCAGCGCGCTCGCGGTCATGTCGTAGGCCAGAATCAGTCCTTCGAACGGCGATTCGTCGATCGCGTTGAAGCTCGGCTGGTAGGTGGTCACCCATGCGTAGAGCACGCGGTCGACGTACTTCAGATAGCGCTCGTCGCCGGTTGCGCGCCAGGCGAGCGCCGCGTCGCGCAGCAGGTCGAGATCCTGCTCGGCCGCCTTGCTCTGATCGTAGATGCCTTCGTGCGGCAGCGTGCCTTCGGTGTGCAACTTCGGCAAGGCGCGCGGCGAGTCGTTCAGATGCGCCTGCACGTTCGCGACGAGCGCTTTCACGCCCGGGTCGGAGTTGGTGCGCTCGCTCGATTGCAGCGCGGGCGCGGCGCAGAAGTTCATTGCGGCGCGTGCTTGCCGGGACGGCAGCAGGGCGGCGCCGCATACCAGCAGGAAGATGATGGCGGCGCTGACTGGCCTTGTCTGCGATGGCTTCGGCGCATGCCTCGTGATCGCTTTCCACTGCCGCATTGTGCAAAACTCCTTTGGCCCTATCCGGGGTGGAATGTTATCTGGTCTTGTACGGGAATGGCAGCTAAAAACGTGCAAAAACCGCCCTTGCGCGGGCCGCCACAGCTTGTTCCCGACGCTCTGGCCGCGCACGTTTCGAGGCTGTGCCAGCCGGCCGGCGGTCGTTGCCCGGACCGCCCAACCGGCAAATTGACCTGTGTTCCGCCGGTTATTCCACGGCTTACCGGGAGGCGATCTCGCGGATACTTCAAAAGAATGACTGTAAGGAGGCTCCATGAGGGAGAAGAATCGGGTGATCGTCGGTGATTCTGCTTTCGCGGAGATCGCGCGCGAATACTTCGATCACGATTTCGACTATCAGGCGGTGGCGCATTCGGTCGAGCAGCCGTACCTGGAGCGGACAGAGCTGCATGGCTTGCCGGTGGTGAAATTTGCAACGCTCGATCAGCAGTTTTCGCCCGCGAATCATCGTGTGTATATGGCCATCGTCTACACGCAATTGAACCGGCTGCGCGTACGGCCCGCCAACACGGTGCGCGAGAAGAGCTTCGCGCTGGCGTCGTACGTTAGTTCGCGCGTTCGCGTGGCACAACGTGTCGCTCGGCGAACATGTGTTCATCTTCAAAGACGACACGGTTCAGCCGTTCGTGAAGATCGGCAACAATGTCGTATTGTAGAGCGGCAATCACATCGGCCTTCGCAGCGTAGTACGCGACAACGTTTTCCTCTCCTCGAACGTCGTGATTGTGGGCTTCTGCGACATCGGCGAATACAGCTTTCTGGGCGTCAACGCGACGCTCGCCAACAATCTCACGCTGGCCACGGACAACTGGCTCGATCCCAACAGGGTTATCGTAAAGACCACCGAACCCAGTGCGTTGTTCAAGGCCGAGCATGCCTACGACGCCGCCTTCTCGGTCAGCCGCATGTTCAGAGTGCCGACATGAAGTGGCTGAATCACGGCGTGGTGTGGACGCCCTCGGGGTCGCAATGGTGGGCGCGCAGTCACGCCACCTGCCCGACGCAGGTCTGGCTCGACGAACAAACCCTGCGCATCTATGTGCAATGCCGCAGCGAGCACAACGTGGGCCGCGTGGGCTATGTCGATTTCGATCCACGGGACCCGCGCAACGTGATCCGGTGTCGCGAAGAGCGGGTGCTGGATGTCGGCGCACCCGGCACGATCGACGACAACGGCGTCCTTCAGACCATTGTGCTACGCACTTCGGGTGGCCCGCTGCTGATGTATGACATAGGTTTTGAGCTATGCCATCAGATCCGTTACCGGTTGCTGACAGGCGTCGCGGTAAGCGAAGACAACGACGCGACGTTTCAACATGTGCAGACGACGCCGTTGCTTGAGCGGTCGCCCGGGGAAGAGCATTTCCGCTGCGGCCTGTGGGCAACGGAGGACGCGGGACGTTTTCGCATGTGGTACGTCGCGGGCGACTCGTGGAAGCAGATCGGCGATAAGCCGATGCCCGTGTACGACACTCGTTCCGGCGAGTCGGAGGACGCATTCACTGGCCGTCTCAGGGACGTCTCGTATTGCTGCTAGACCTCGCCAAAGAACACTTTTTGGGACGGCCCGTGGTGCGCCATGGACCGAATGGCCATTGCATATATTGTTCGATCCGGAATCGCCACCCTACGCGTTATCTGATCAGCTACTCGGAGTTCCGCGACGGCGAGGCCGAAGCAGGACACGGTCGCGCACGCGCAATATATTGCGTCCAGCGAGACCGGTTACGAGGTCAACGCGCTGGACCTTGTGTTCGAAGCGGCAACCGAGCAAAAAACGGCCTCCCTGCAAACGCATTTTCGATCTCGGCATCCGCACGGAAAACCAAGGGAGTCACTCTCAACGAAGGGCTCAACCGTTTCAAGAATGAGTTCGACGCGCGGGTGCATCGTCCACGAATTCTACGAACTCAATCCAAAAGGAAGTAGCGATGCCGCTGAATGATTGCCGAATCATCGAGCTGCCGAAGATTACCGACCCGCGCGGCAATCTGACCTTCGTCGAAGGCGGCAATCACATTCCATTCGACATCCGTCGCGTGTATTACCTGTACGACGTGCCGGGCGGGTCGGATCGCGGCGCGCACGCGCACAGGAATCTGCATCAGTTCGTGGTGGCGATGTCGGGCAGCTGCGACATCGTGCTCGACGACGGCGACCGTCAGCGGCGTTTTCATCTGAACCGCTCGTACTACGGTCTCTATATCTGCCCGATGATGTGGCGCACGCTCGACAACTTCTCATCGGGCGGCGTGTGCATGGTGCTAGCATCGGAAGTCTACGATCCGGCCGACTACATTCGCGACCACAACGAATTTCTGTCGATCGCGCGCCGCAAAGAAACCGTGACGGCCTGATCGTCAGCGACACACCCCACGCCTTGCCATGACAATCGATTTTCTCAATCTCAAACGGGTCAACGCGCCGCACGATGCGGCGATTCGCGTGGCGATCGACCGGGTGCTGCAATCCGGCTGGTATGTGCTCGGCGACGAAACGTCGGCGTTCGAGCGCGAGTTCGCCGATTACTGCGGCGTTGCGCATTGCATTGGGGTCGCCAACGGCCTCGACGCGCTGCACCTGATCTTGCGCGCGTACGGAATCGGCGCGGGCGACGAAGTGATCGTGCCGTCCAACACGTTTATTGCGACCTGGCTCGCGGTGAGCCAGGCGGGCGCGCGCGTCGTGCCCGTCGAACCGGACGAGCGCACCTGCAACATCGATCCGAAGCTGATCGAAGCCGCCATCACACCGCGCACGCGCGCCATCATGCCGGAGCATCTGTACGGCCAGCCAGCAGACATGGAACCGATCAACGCGATCGCACGAAGGCACGGAGTGCGCGTGATCGAGGATGCCGCCCAGGCACACGGCGCGCGCTATCGCGGCCGGCGCGCGGGCAGCCTCGGCGACGGCGGCGCCATCACCACGAACGACCACGCGCTCGCCGCAACGCTGCGCAAACTGCGCAACTACGGATCGAGCGTGAAATACGGGCACGACATGGCGGGCGTCAATTCGCGACTCGACGAGATGCAGTCCGCTGTTCTGCGCGTGAAGCTGCGTCACCTCGATGCCGAGAACGCTCGACGTGCCGCGGTGGCTGCCGCCTATACGGAAGCGCTCGGGCATACGCCGCTGGAATTACCGCATGTGTTGGAGGGCGCCGAGCCCGTGTGGCATCTGTACGTCGTCAGAGCCGCGAATCGCGCTGCGCTGCAGGCGCATCTGAACGCAAAAGGAATCGGCACGCTGGTGCACTACCCGACGGCGTGTCACCGTCAGCAAGCCTATGCGAACGAAGCGTGGCCCGCGTTACCGATTGCTGAGCGTCTGCAGGATCGCGTACTGAGCCTGCCGATGGCGCCGTACCTCGACGCCTCCGACATCGAAGCCGTGACCGCGAGCGTGCTCGAGCATTTCTCCTGACCGCTTCTCTTTTCCGCAACCGTTAGTGCGAACCCAAGCCTCTCATGCAAATCACCACCGTTGTCCCAGCGTTCAAGCCAAAGTATCTAAACGAGCTTCTGACGGCGCTACATCATCAGACGGTCAAGCCAGCGCGAATCATTATCTCGGACGACAGCCCTAACGGCGCCTTCAAGGCGGCGCTGCTGAGCGAGCCGCTCAAGTCCGCAACCCAGGCGATGAATATCGAGGTGATCGACGGCCCGCGCCAGGGCGCGTTCGCCAATTGCCGTCATCTGCTGAAAGCGTGGAACGGCGCGACACCACTCATCCATTTCCTGCTGGACGACGACGTGATCTACCCGCTCTTCTACGAACGGCACACGATGGCTCATGCGACCGGCAAGTTCGATTGCACGGTCAGCATGCGCTGGACGGCCATCGAGTCGGGGCAACCGGTCGCGCAATTGCCTCGTCCCGATGTGATTGCGCAGCATCAGCATCGCATCCTGTCGCTGGAGCCGGATTTCGTATTCGCTACCACGATCCCTCAATGCAATAACTGGTTTGGCGAGCTATCGAATGCAGTGTTCAATCATGAGGTCGCGGACTTGCTGGCGGAATCGCGTATGGAAGGCATCTCATTCGAAGGCCTCGGCGATATCGGCTTCTTCCTGTCCGCCAGCCTTAAAAAGCCTCTTGGTTACCTGAACGAACCGCTCAGTTATTTCCGGACCAGCCCGACGCAGAACACGCAACAGATTGCCAGTCACGATTTCAAATGCGGGCTGATGGCCTGGATTGCGCTCGCGCTGGCCGGCAAGCGCATGCAGAAGGTACAGCCGCAGCAGGCGGCGCAATGCTTCGCTCAAATAGGGGCAGCGCTGCAGCATCGCTATCCGGCTGACCAACAAATGGCGCAGTTTTGCGAACTGGCATCCGCGATGGCTCGCGGCGATGCGCATGCCGAAGCGCGTTTCGTGGACGCGTGGCACGCTTTCATTCCGGCGCGTTGATACGCGCTTTAGTTCAGCTGCAACTTCACTTACGACCGCAACTCACCGCCGCCGCGACGCACGCCACATCGAGGCGCGTGCGTCGCCGGGCGGAAACTCGCCTTAGCGCTTACTCGTAATCCGCCACCGGCACGCACGAGCAAAACAGATTGCGATCGCCATACGCGTTATCGGCACGACCCACCGGCGGCCAATACTTCCGCGCGATCAGCGTCGGCAGCGGATAAGCAGCCGTTTCGCGCGAATACGCGTGCTTCCAGTCATCCGCCACCACCGCCGCCGCCGTATGCGGCGCGTGCTTGAGCGGATTGTCCTCGCGATCGGCGCGGCCTTCTTCGACGGCGCGGATTTCGTCGCGAATCGCGATCATCGCTTCGATAAAGCGGTCGAGCTCTTCCTTCGACTCCGACTCGGTCGGCTCGACCATCAGCGTGCCCGGCACCGGGAAGCTCATGGTCGGCGCGTGGAAGCCGTAGTCCATCAGCCGCTTCGCGACGTCGTCCACCGAAATGCCGCTCGTGTCCTTGATCGGCCGCAGATCGAGAATGCACTCGTGCGCGACGAGCCCGCCCGGCCCCGCATACAGCACCGGATAGTGCGGCGCGAGCTGCTTCGCGACGTAGTTCGCGTTCAGGATCGCGGTCTCGCTGGCCGCCGTGAGATTGGCCGCGCCCATCATCGCGATATACATCCACGAGATCGGCAGAATCGACGCCGAGCCGTATGGCGCCGCGGACACCGCGCCGATGCCGTGCGCGTCGCGCTCGTAGCCGGTCGACGTCTGGTTCGGCAGGAACTGCGCAAGGTGCGCGCCGACCGCAACCGGCCCGACGCCCGGTCCGCCGCCGCCGTGCGGAATGCAGAACGTCTTGTGCAGATTCAGGTGCGACACGTCGCCGCCGAACTGACCCGGCGCGCTCAACCCGACCATCGCGTTCATGTTCGCGCCGTCCACGTAGACCTGGCCGCCGTGCGCATGCACGATCTCGCAAATCTCGCGCACGTTCTGCTCGAACACGCCGTGCGTCGACGGATACGTGATCATGATCGCGGCGAGCTTTTCAGCGTGCTGCGCGGCCTTCTTCTTCAGATCTTCGATATCGACGTTGCCCTGCCCATCGCATGCAACGACCACCACCTGCATGCCCGCCATTTGCGCCGACGCCGGGTTCGTGCCGTGCGCGGACGCCGGAATCAGGCACACATTGCGATGCCCTTCGCCGCGCGACGCGTGATACGCGTGAATGATCAACAGACCCGCGTACTCGCCCTGCGAGCCTGCATTCGGCTGCAGCGAGACAGCCGCGTAGCCGGTCGCGGCGACGAGCATCTGTTCGAGCTGATCGATCATTTCGCGGTAGCCGACCGTCTGCTCGGCCGGCGCGAACGGGTGGATCTGGCCGAACTCGGGCCACGTGACCGGCAGCATTTCCGAGGTCGCGTTCAGCTTCATCGTGCACGAGCCGAGCGGGATCATCGAGCGGTCGAGCGCGAGATCCTTGTCCGACAGGCTGCGCAGATAGCGCAGCATTTCCGTTTCCGAATGGTGCCGGTTGAACACATGATGCGTGAGGTACGCGCTCGTGCGTTCGAGCGACGCCGGAAACGTGTTCGAGGCGCCCAGTTGCGCGTCGAGTTCGTCGACGGTCGGCACGTTATCGACGAACGCAGCTTGCGCGAAAGCGGCGAGCAGATCGGCGAGGTCCGCGCGCGTCGTGGTTTCGTCGAGCGAGAGGCCGACGCGCGTGTCGCTGACATGGCGCAGATTGATGCGCTTGCCCGTCGCCGCGTCGTGCAGCGCCTGCGTGCGCGCGCCCGTTTCGAACGTCAGCGTATCGAAGAACGTTTCGTTGACGAGCGTATAGCCGAGGTGTTTCGCGCCTGCTGCAAGCAAGGCGGCCATGCGGTTCACGCGCAGCGCGATCGTCTTCAGGCCTTGCGGGCCGTGATAGACCGCATACATGCTCGCCATGATCGCGAGCAGCGCCTGCGCGGTACACACATTCGACGTCGCCTTTTCGCGGCGGATATGCTGCTCGCGCGTTTGCAGCGCGAGACGCAGCGCCGGGTTGCCCTGCGCGTCGACGGTCACGCCGACAAGGCGCCCCGGCATCTGCCGCTTGAATTCGTCGCGCACCGCGAGATACGCGGCATGCGGGCCGCCGAAGCCGACCGGCACGCCGAAGCGCTGCGAGTTGCCGACGGCGACGTCCGCGCCCCATTCGGCGGGCGGCGTCAGCACGGTCAGCGCGAGCAGATCGGCGGCGGCGATCACGTGGCCGCCCGCTGCGTGCACCGCATCGGCGAGCGCGCGGTAGTCGCGCACATCGCCGTTCGCGCCCGGATACTGCAGCAGCACGCCGAACGCGTTCGCTTTCGCGGCATCGGCAGCCGGGCCCACTTTCACTTCGATGCCGACCGGCGTCGCGCGCGTTTTCACCACTTCGATGGTTTGCGGCAGAACGTCGTCGGCCACGTAGAACACGTTCGACTGCGATTTGCCGACGCGCTGCAGCAGCGTCATCGCTTCGGCGGCAGCGGTCGCTTCGTCGAGCAGCGACGCATTCGACATCGCGAGGCCCGTCAGGTCGACGATCATCTGCTGATAGTTGAGCAGCGCCTCGAGACGGCCTTGCGAGATTTCCGGCTGATACGGCGTGTACGCCGTGTACCACGCCGGGTTCTCCATCACGTTGCGCAAAATCACGGCCGGCGTGTGCGCGTTGTAGTAGCCCTGCCCGATATACGAGCGGAACACCTGGTTCTTGTCCGCGAGCGCGCGCAACGCAGCGAGCGCCTCTGCCTCGCTTTTCGGTTCCGCGAACGGACCGAGCGGCAGCGCATCGGCACGCCGGATCGCCTTAGGAATCACCGCATCGATCAACGCGGCGCGCGAGGCGAAGCCAAGCGCGTCGAGCATCGCCTGCTGATCGGCGGCATCGGGACCGATGTGCCGTTCGGCAAAGGCATCGTGCACTTCGAGCGCAGCGAGCGAGAGAGGGGTGCGGTTCATCAGACGGTCCGGGTGTTCGAGCTTCATTGAAAATTCCTGCTGGCGCGGCGTGTACGGCTGATGCGACGTGTGTGCGTGTCGGCCCGCCGCGCCGGTTGTTGAAAGTTACTCGCCGATCGACTTGCCGTAGGCGGCGGCGTCGATCAGCCGGTCTTGCGCTGCGCCGGCGGTCGGCTTGACCTTGAAGAGCCAGTTTTCATACGGTGCGCTGTTCACCGAATCGGGCGTATCCACCACGCTCTGATTCATCTCGATGATCTCGCCCGAAACCGGCGCATAGATATCGGAAGCGGCCTTGACCGATTCGATGACGGCGACCGTGTCGCCGGCTGCGACGGTCTTGCCCAGTTGCTGCACTTCGAAGAAGACGATATCGCCGAGCGCTTCCTGCGCGTGGTCGGTGATACCGACCGTCAGCGTGCCGTCCGCTTCGGTGCGGACCCATTCATGCGATTCGGTGTATTTCAGATCGGCCGGGATGCTCATCGGTTGCTCCTGTGCGGTTGATTGCGCGATTGATGCGGTTAGAGGTGAACGGGGAACGCACGCGACGGACTGGACTGCGCGTCGTCGATGGCCGGACCGCCGTTCAACTGACGAGCACCTTGCCGTTGCGCACGAACGGCAGTTTTACCACGCTTGCGGGAAACGCTCTGTCGCGGATGTGCACATGCACGACATCGCCGGGCTGCACGCCTTTGGGCACGCGCGCGAAGGCGATCGATTCCTGCATCGTGGGCGAGAACGTGCCGCTCGTGATCTCGCCTGCGCCATGCGGCGTATCGACTTTCTGATGCGCGCGCAGCACGCCCGCGGCCTTGCCGTTTTCCTTCTGCAGGATCAGGCCGACGAATGCCTGCTGCGAGCCTTTCGCCTCGAGCGCGGCACGGCCGACGAAGTCGCGCGGCGCGCTCAGGTCGACGGTCCAGGCAAGGCCGGCATCGAGCGGCGAGACGCCGTCGTCCATATCCTGGCCGTACAGGTTCATGCCGGCTTCGAGGCGCAGCGTGTCGCGCGCGCCGAGGCCGGCCGGGCGCACGCCCTGCGCCTGCAGCGCTTTCCACAACGCTTCGACGTGCACGGCCGGCGCAATGATCTCGAAGCCGTCTTCGCCCGTGTAACCGGTGCGCGCGACGGTCAGGTCGCCGAACGGCGTGGCGTTCACCCGCGCCGCGTTGAACGGCTTCAACGCTTCGGTCGCGGTGCGCGCGGCCGGCACCGTTTGCCAGACTTTTTCACGCGCCTGCGGACCTTGCACCGCGACGATCGCGAGATCGCGGCGCGGCGCGATCGTCACGCCGAAGCCGCGGTCCGCGTTGAGCTGGTTGAACCACGCGATATCTTTGTCGGCGGTCGCCGCGTTGACGACAATGCGAAAGTTCGTTTCGTCGAAGAAATAGACGATCAGATCGTCGATCACGCCGCCTTCGGGATTGAGCAGGCACGAGTACAGCGCGCGGCCTGCCGTTTGCAGCTTGCCGACGTTGTTGGCAAGTGCGTAAGCGAGGAACTCACGCGTGCGCGGGCCGCTCAGATCGACGGCGCACATATGCGACACGTCGAACATGCCGGCGTCGGTGCGCACGGCTTTGTGCTCTTCGATCTGCGAGCCGTAGTTGACGGGCATGTCCCAGCCGCCGAAATCGACCATGCGTGCATTGAGCGCACGATGCGTGGCGTTGAGCGGGGTGCGTTTGAGTTCGGTCATCGGGGCGCGGCCTCAGGGTGTTCGACGGATTCGGAGCCATGCTGTGCAGCCTCGCAGCCCTTCGGCCGACGAGTGATGCCTGCATGCCCCCTCTGTCCTCGGTACCTGAGAGATTGCGCCGACGTTGCTACGTAGCGCGCGCCCCTTCGGTGGGCAGCTTGCGTGCGCTGCACGCTACTGCCGCTCTCCAGAGTGCGAAGAACCGGTGCCCGATCGAGCCCGTTAGCCCGATGAGCCAACGATTGTCAGACGGATTCTTCGACGCGGTCGGTCCTTTTGCCTGAGAGTTTGCGGGTGTGCCCCTTCGGCGGCGCGGCTTTGCATGGCGTATGTTGCGATGCGGCCAGCGCGCTCTCCCGACGCGTGCGGCGAATGTACGCGACGGTATTTCGCTTGTCAATTGAAGCTTTGGGCGCGGGCGTCCTGACGCGGGTCGGGCCCGCGGCATGCGCCGCACGCGCGAGGCGCGGAGCAGATTGTGCGCTGCGGTGGATGCTCTGCGCTTCGCGCGGTCCGATTGCCGATTTGTCGAAGTCGGCGCAATCAGCGAGATCAGCGAGATCAGCGGTTATCAGCGGTTGATGGCGATCGCGGTCGAATCGAGTTCGTCGTTCAGCGTGCGCTGCTCGTCGCCGGAAATGCCGCCGTCACGGTGTGCGGCCATCTCGTTTGCCTGGTGGCGGATCGTGTCGAGACGGCGGTGCATGTCGGCGCCGACCGGCGGCGGATAGTAGCCCTGGTTCACGCGCGCGTCGACATGGCGGCTCATATTGTCGATCCGACCTTCGACCTGGTCGAAGCGCTGCACCGCGACTTCATGCGGGTTAGGGATAGGACGCGCGGCCTGCGGCGGCTCGACGACGCAAGCAGCCAGCGACGAAACCAGCACGCAGCAGCCGAGTGCGCGAATCAGACGTTGCATGGAAGGCTCTCCTTATCAGGGTTGGTTATTGTGATCGATAAGGGGAAGCAACGGGCGAACGGCCGCTCGCGATGACGCGGCCGTGTCACGTTTGTGTAACTGTTGGTTGCTCGTGCGGTGAGAAGAAACCGAGACCGCTGTCGAAACCTCGCGGTCGAAATCCGATTGTCAGCTTAGCTACTGCGCTTGAACGGCAGGCGCACGCCTTCGTCATTGCTGCGCTGGGCCAGTTCGATCACCGTCATCACGTCGACGGCATCCTGCGCGCTGACCGGGAACGGCGCGCCGTCGCGAATCGACGCGGCCAATGCGCGATAGAAATCGACGTACGCCCCGTCGCGAGTCGGCCATGCACGCTCGACTTCCTGAGCGCCTGCTGCGTCGAGCGCGCGCAGCGTGCCCGCTGCGTTGCCGCCGCCGAAGCCCGCATCGCCAGGCCGCAAGCCGGCTTTGAGCTGGTCCTCCTGCGTATCGAGGCCGTACTTCACGTAGCTGCCGCGTGTGCCGTGAATCGTGAAGCGCGGCGCGACGATCGCCGTCAGCGCACTCGCATGCAGCAGCACTTCATGCGATGCATAGCCGAGTTGCAGGTGCACGTAGTCGGGCGCGGCGGCCCGATCGCGATGCGCTTTCACCGATGCATAGACCGTCTGCGGTACGCCGAACAACGCAAGCGCCTGATCGATCAGATGCGGGCCGAGGTCGAGCAGCAGGCCGCCGCCGCGCGTTGCGTCCTCGCGCCAGCGTTGCCGGATCTCCGGGCGAAAGCGGTCGAAGTGCGATTCGAAGACGGTGACGCGACCGAGTTCGCCGCTTTCGAACAACGCGCGCACGGTCATGAAGTCGCCGTCCCAGCGGCGATTGTGGAACGGTGCGAAGACGCGCTTGCGGCTAGTCGCAAGGTCGGCCAGTGTGCGTGCTTCGGCGGCCGTCAGTGTGACCGGCTTGTCGACTACGACGTGCTTGCCTGCTTCGAGGACGCGCTTCGCAAGTGCGAAGTGCGTGTCGTTCGGCGTCGCGATCACGATGCATTCGATGTCGGCAAGCGCGAGCAGCGCATCGAGATCGGGCACGACCGTGGCCTTCGGATAGTCGGCGCGCGCCTTGTCGGGCTGGCCCGTCGCGATTGCCGCGACCTGCGCCCGGCCGCTGTGTTCGATGACCGGCGCGTGAAATGTCGCGCCGGCAAAGCCATAACCCATCAATCCAATTTTCAGCGGCGAAGTCATGCGAACGTCGTGCTCCTGCAAAAACGGCGCGCGGCGGGGGCTGCGCGCACGCCTCAATTGTGGCATGCGCGCGGACGTCACTCATTGGATTTGCTAACGCTCAGTCGTCCACCAATACCGCCTCGGCGACCGGCTGCGGCACGACCGTCGGGCGGCTTGGCGTGCGCCACGTCACCGGCTCGCGCCGCTCGCGATCGACGGTCAGCGAAAACACATCGAAGCGGTTGTAGTAACCGACCACGTCGTGAAACTGCTTCGGCTCGATGCACCGGTTCAGATCGAATTGCGCGTACGCAATGCCTTCTTCGTCGGACAGCATGTCGCCAAGCGGCGTGCCGGTCGGGTCGACGAACATCGTTGCGGCGCGCGGCGAGCCGTCCAGCACCGCGGCAGCCGCGGGGTCGCGCGCAACGAGAAAGTCGCGCATCTCCGCATCCATATAGCCCGCGCAGATAATGCCGAACGCCTTGGCTTCGAACGAATGCGCGCCGGCGCGCAGCCGGTTGGCCGCGACGTTGTCGAAGTTGCCGCCGGTAACCGGGCGGCGCGTCGGCCACAGCGCGGGCCAGCTCGAAATATGAATCTGTTCGCCCTGAGCGATCAGCGAATAGCGCGCGAGCGGATTCGTGTTCTCGCCGCAAATCAGTCCGCCGATGCGGCCGATCCGCGTATCGGCCACTTGCAGACCGGCGCCGTCGCCTGCTGCCCACACGAGTTTTTCGTAGAACGTCGGCACCAGTTTCCGATGCAGGTTCAGCACTTCGCCGCGATCGTCGATCAGCACGTTCGAATTCCACAGGCAGCCGACACTCGCGTGCGAACGCTCGCTGAAACCCATCGATACGAACACGCCGTTGCGCTCGGCTTCGGCGGCGATTTCCGCGATTTCGCTGCCGTCCGCGTAGAGGCTTTCGTTCGCGAACCGTTCGAACAGATCGTGATTGTCGATCGGCGCCCACAGCGACGCCCACACCGGAAACGCGGGGATATACGACTCGGGAAACGCGACGAGTTGCGCGCCGTGGCGGCTCGCCTCGCGGATCAGCGAAACGGCTTTCGCGACCGTTGCGCGCTTGTTCAGGAACACGGGCGCCGCATGAACCGCGGCAACCTTCACGACAGGAAGAGAGGACATGGTGATAGAACTCGAAGGGTGAATGTCAGTGATCGACGGCGGTCATCGCGCCGTAGCCCGTCTCGCGACGCACGACGAGTTCGGCCCAGCGCTTGCGCGCCGAGGCGTCCCGCGTGAACAGCGAAACCATGAAAACCAGCAGGAATCCGATCGGAATCGAAATAATTCCGGGATTGCGCAAAGCGATAAGCGGCGCTTTGAGCCCGACGATGCTCGTCGCGTCGGGCGCGATCGCATCGGCGGCCGATTGCGCGGCGGCGCGGGTGCTCAGCAACTGCTGTTGCTTTGCGGTATCGACTAGCGGCGCGCCGGCGGCCAGTTGCCGGTCGATATCGGCGACCTGATGCAGCGCCTGCGCGCGGACCATCGCCGGATACGTCATGTTCGGCGAGACGAGCACGAGGCCAATCGCCACGAGCGTTCCGCCGACGATGCCGACCAGCACGCCTTGCGTCGTCGTGCGCTTCCAGTAAAGCGTGAGCACAAGCGCCGGAAGATTCGCCGACGCCGCGACCGCATAGCCGAGGCCGACGAGCTGTGCGACGTTCTGTCCACGCTCGAGAATGCTGACCGCGATCGCCACCGCACCGACCACGAGCGTCGCGATACGCGCGGCCGTGACCTGCTGCCTGTCCGTCGCGCGTCCGCTCTTCACCGCGCCGACATACACGTCGTGCGCAAGCGACGAAGCAGCGGCCAGCGTGAGGCCCGCGACCACGGCCACGATCGTCGCAAACGCCACTGCGGCAATAAACGCGAGCATCAGGTCGCCGCCCACGCTGCCCCGGCCGCCGGCCAGCGCCTGAGCGAGCAGCGGCGCCGCGAGGTTGCCGCCCTTGTCGAGCGAAGCGATCAGCGGCGCGCCGACGAAATACGCAGCCGCAAAACCGATCACGACGATCGACAGATGACAGACGCCGATGCCGAGCATCGCCCACATCACCGACTGGCGCGCCGCTTTCGCATCCTTCACGGTGAACAGGCGCATCAGGATATGCGGCATCGCGGCGGTACCAAGCACGAGTGCGAGCCCGAGCGACAGCAGTTCGAGCGGCTTGTTCAGATACAGGCCCGGTTCGAGGAAGCGCCAGCCGAGTGCGTCGCCGGTGAGGCCGTGCGCGGCCGACATCGATGCGACGTGAGCCTGTACGAACGGACTGTGCACGACGGCATCCATGAATGCGGGCACATGGAAACCGAACGGCAGCCACGCGAGCACGACGAGCACGAACGACGTGCCGATCAGCAGCACGGCCTTGATGACCTGCACCCAGGTGGTTGCCTTCATGCCGCCGCACGCGACGTACACGAGCATCAATCCGCCGACGCCGCAGACCGACACGTTGTAGTCGATGCCGACGAGCGCGCGCACGATCACCGCGCCGCCGACGATCTGCGGAATCATGTACGCGAGCGCAACGACCACGCTCGACACGGCCGATACCGCTTTGGTCGAACGGAAGCTGTTGCGCGCGACGAGCACGTCGCCGATCGTGTAGCGGCCGAGATTGCGGCACGGTTCGGCGATAAACAGCAGCACCGGGATGAACGCCGCGAAGAAGCCGACCAGATAGATCATGCCGTCGAAGCCGTACAGCGCGATCAGCCCTGACGCGCCGAGGAACGCGGCGGCGGACAGATAATCGCCGGCGATCGCAAGGCCGTTTTTCGCGGGGCCGATGCCACCGCCCGCCGTATAGAAGTCGCCTGCGGTGCGGTTGCTGCGCGAGGCGAACCATGTGATCAATAGCGTCGAGGCGATGACGAGGGCAAACACCGTGTAGGTCAGCAGCGGATGGCTGACGGCGCTACCGCCGGCGCCCGTTCCGGCGGCATGCGCGCAGAGCGTCGTGCCGCCGAAGATCGCCGCCGCCCAGGCGGCGCGCAGCAGACTAGAACGCATGATGTTCCTCCGCGAGGGAAATGCCTGCTTCGGGCTGCTGCCTGGCAAGACCGGCTGCCGTGCGATCGAGCGCAGCCGTGCGGCGCATGAAAACGTAGACAATCAGTCCGCCGAACGGATACTGCGAGACCGCGAACACGGTGCCCACATTGAGGCCCGCGGCCAGCTTGATGCGGAACACGTCCGGGCCCCACGCGATCAGCGCGGGAATCGAAAAGTAGTAGATCGCGGCCAGCACGCCGAGCACGACGATCGTGTTGCGGCGCTGGCGCGCCAGCCGTTTGAAGCGTTCGCTTGCGAGGATCGCTTCCCAGTCCGTGTCGCTTTGGGCCATCGGTGTTCTCCGTCAGGTCGTCAGATGGGCCGCGACGAAGCGCCGGCCACTGATGCGAAGTCTATGAAAGCAACTTGTCAACGCGAACCGGAAAACAATCTATGGCATGTGCAAATTTGCACTGCGAGAATGGCGCCATGAAAACAGAACACCGGCTGCTGCCATGAACATGAATCGTCTGAGCTGGGACGACTTGCGGGTGTTTCTCGCGGTGGCGCGCGCGGGCAATCTTTCGAAAGCGGGGCGTGTGCTCGGCATGGACCACGCAACGGTCGGCCGGCGCATCTCGGCGCTCGAATTCGCACTCGAAACGCCGGTATTCGAACGCGACCGGCAGGGCTACCGGCTCAATGCGCAGGGGCGCGAGATGCTCGCGCATGTCGAAGCGGTCGAGGCGAATGTGCTGACGCTCGGCGATCTGCTGAACGGGGAGCAGCCGGGGTTATCCGGTCATGTGCGCATCGCGACGATGGAGGGCATTGCTTCGCTGTATCTGAGCGAGCAGTTTGTCGAGTTCAAGCGGCGTCAGCCGGGGATCGTCGTGGAGCTCGTGACGTCGGCGACCGATGTACGCATTTCGCACCGCGAGGCGGACCTCTTTCTCGGTTTCTTCGAACCGCGCGGCAATAACCTCAATATCGAGCCGATCGGGCGCTTCACGCTTTATCTGTATGCGCATCCCGATTACCTGGCGTCGTTCGGCACGCCGCACAGCGTCGAGGCGTTGAGGCAGCACCGCTTCGTCGGTTATGTCGACGATCTGATCCAGCTCGACGCGGTGCGCTGGCTCGAAGATGCGATCGACAATCCGCCGATCGCGTTTCACTCCACGAGCATGATCGCGCAGATGTTTGCGGCCGCGGCCGGTGCGGGCATCGTCATGCTGCCGACGTTCGCGCGCGCGGAGCGCTTCGGGCTTGTGCGGATTCTGGCGGAGCAGGTGCAGGTGAAACGCGATGTGTGGATGAGCGCGCATCAGTATTTGCGGCGCGTGCCGCGGATTACGGCGGTCGCGGCGTTTCTTGCCGAGGTGATGAAGCGCGATTATCCGTCGGTGTGAGGGATGGGGCGCTGCGGCGTGATGGGTTGTTGATGATCGACGTCTTGCCACCGTTGCGCCCCGGTCATCCGTGTTAACATCGCGGGTCCTTGCAAGCGGCAGCGCGAGTCGAACCCATCCGCGCCGACGGTTCGCGCTTTTCGCGCGCGGTTATCGCCGCCGCTCGCAGCAGCCACGTATCACGGGCCGGGCCTTTGCGCCGCGCGCCCTTCATTGCCAAACCCACTGACGATGTCCGCAGGCCTTAACTCCGCGCAAAGCGAAGCGGTGCGCTATCTCGACGGTCCCTGTCTCGTGCTCGCCGGCGCGGGCAGCGGCAAGACGCGCGTCATCACGCAGAAAATCGCGCACCTGATCGAAGCGAAGGGCTTCGAGCCGCGCCATATCGCGGCCGTCACCTTCACGAACAAGGCCGCCGCCGAAATGCGCGAGCGCGTCGGCAAGCTGCTCGAAGGCAAGACGCTGACCACGCCCGGCAAGGAAGGCCGCAAGGTACCCGTCAATCAGTTGACCGTCTGCACGTTCCACTCGCTCGGCGTGCAGATTCTGCGTCAGGAAGCCGAGCATGTCGGCCTCAAGCCGCAGTTCTCGATCATGGATGCGGACGACTGCTTCGCGATGATCCAGGAGCAGGTCGGCTCGACCGACAAGGGCTTTATCCGCAAAATCCAGTCGATCATTTCACTGTGGAAAAACGGGCTGATCATGCCCGATCAGGCGATGGCGATCGCCGCGAACGAAGACGAGCATCAGGCCGCGATCGTCTACCGCAATTACGTCGCCACGCTGCATGCGTATCAGGCCGTCGACTTCGACGATCTGATCCGCCTGCCCGCCGAGCTCTTCGCGCAGAACGAACCGGTGCGCGACCGCTGGCAGAACAAGCTGCGTTATCTGCTGATCGACGAGTATCAGGACACCAACGCGTGCCAGTACGAATTGCTGAAGCTGCTGGCCGGCCCGCGCGCCGCGTTCACCGCGGTCGGCGACGACGATCAGGCGATCTACGGCTGGCGCGGCGCGACGCTCGAAAATCTCGCGCAGCTCGGCAAGGATTTCCCGAAGCTGCATGTGATCAAGCTCGAGCAGAACTACCGTTCGACGGTGCGCATTCTGACCGCCGCGAACAACGTGATCGCGAACAATCCGAAACTGTTCGAAAAGAAGCTGTGGTCCGAGCACGGCATGGGCGATTCGATCACCGTCACGCCGTGCAACGACGAGGAGCACGAGGCCGAGTCCGTCGTGTTCCGGCTGTCCGCGCACAAGTTCGAGCGGCGCGCGCAGTTTCGCGATTACGCGATTCTGTATCGCGGCAATTTTCAGGCGCGCATTTTCGAGCAGGTGTTGCGGCGCGAGCGGATTCCGTATGTGCTGTCGGGTGGGCAATCGTTTTTCGATCGCGCGGAGATCAAGGATATTTGCGCGTACTTGCGGCTGATCGCGAATGCCGACGACGATCCGGCCTTTATCCGCGCGATCACCACGCCGCGGCGCGGCGTCGGCAATACCACGCTCGAGGCGCTCGGCTCGTTCGCGGGACAGGCGAAGGTGTCGCTGTTCGAGGCCGTGTATATGGGCGGCATCGAAGCGCGGTTGTCGGCGCGGCAAGTCGAGCCGCTGCGCATGTTCTGCGATTTCATCCAGCGGCTCACCGAGCGCGCCGATAAGGATCCGGCCACCACGGTGCTCGACGATCTGATGGAGGCGATCCATTACGAGGCTTATCTGTACGATGCGTTCGACGAACGGCAGGCGCAGACGAAATGGCAGAACGTGCTCGAGTTTCTCGAGTGGTTAAAGCGCAAGGGCACGAAGCCCGAGCCTGAAGTGACCGAAGACGGCGACGCCACCGGCTTCGATAACGCCGACGGCCTCGCGGACACCGGTAAAAACCTGCTCGGCCTGATTCAGACGGTCGCGCTGATGTCGATGCTCGAAGGCAAGGAAGAAGACCCGGACGCGGTGCGGTTGTCCACCGTGCATGCGTCGAAGGGGCTCGAGTATCCGCACGTGTTTCTCGTTGGTGTCGAGGAAGGGATCATGCCGCACCGCGGCGGCAGCGACGACGATACCCCGGTTGACGATGCGCGCATCGAGGAAGAACGCCGGCTGATGTACGTCGCGATTACGCGCGCGCAACGCAGTTTGCATCTGAACTGGTGCAAGAAGCGCAAGCGCGCGCGAGAGACCATTGTGTGCGAGCCGTCGCGCTTTATTCCGGAGATGGGGCTCGACGAAGCGCCGCCGCCCACCGAAGACGAAGCGCCGATGACGCCGAAGGACCGGTTGGCGAGTTTGAAGGCGTTGTTGCAGAAGGGGTGAGTCGGACGATTTGCTTTGCTTGCTCAATGAAAAATCCCTGCGAAAGAGGCGTTGATTGCCTTTTGTTCGCAGGGATTTTTTTTGTCCCGGTTTGGTGACGCTGGACCGGGGCGCCCGAGGCCGGTTCCGGACCGCGCGCGTCCGGGTCCGGGTTCGGTGACGCCTATTTGGCCGCGTTGAGCATATAGTCGACGGCCGCTTTGACATCCGCGTCGGACGCGTTCGAACCGCCTTTCGGCGGCATGGCGCCTTTGCCGTGCAATGCGTAGTTGTAGATCGTGTCGATCGGGTCTTTCAGGCGCGGCGCCCATGCGGCTTTATCGCCGAACTTCGGCGCGTTCAGCACGCCGGCCGCGTGACACGCCTGGCAAACTTGCTGGTACAGCGCCTTGCCGGCCTGGGCCGAATCCGCGGCGGTTTGCTGACCGCCGCCCGCGGCCGTTTGCGGCACGTTGGCGAGGGCCGCGACGGCGGCGGCCGCTTGTGCGGCGCCCGGTTCGGAGGCGGCTGCGCCCTGATCGGCAGCGGCGACGGCGCCGGAGGCACCGGCCGCACCGGCGGGCGCGGCAGCGGACGACGCGCCCGCTGCGGGCGCGCCGGGCACGGGCTTGGGCGGGTCTTCGAAATGGGCGCCGGCGTTGTTGGCCATGTAGGCGACGGCGCGGCCGATTTCGTAGTCGCTGTAGTCGTCGGGGCTGGTGCCGCCGCGCGGGGGCATGGCGCCTTTGCCGGTCAGCGCGGTGTGCCAGAGCGTGTCGAAGCCTTGGGCGATACGCGGGGCCCAGTCGGCGGTATTGGTGAATTTGGGGGCGCCGGCGGCGCCGGTCGCGTGACAGGCCGAGCAGACGGCCTTGTAGACCTCTTCGCCGGTCTTGTAGGTGCGCGGCGCGTTCGCGTCGCGGATCTCGACTTGCGCGATGGGGGCGATGCGCTTGGCCACTTCCGCGTCGGACAGGCCGTCGGTACCGGCGCCGGTGCGGGTCGAACTGTCGACGTAATGAGCGAGCAGAACGATGACGATAATGGGGATGGCAAAGCTGGCGATGACTGCGGCAATCAGCTGCCCGGGGGTTTTGATCGGGGCTCCGTGTGGTGCTTCGCTCATGCTTGTCTCGTCTCCCGTGAATTGTGAGCGGTACAGCGCGACGGCAACGACTGTTATTGTTGATCAGGCCACGGTCGATTATAAGCGGAAGGTTTCGGCGCGGGCGAGCGTGCGGCGGGGGTGTTCAGCAGGCGTTTACCCGCAGTTTTGGGTTGTTTGTTGCGCGATTTGGGGTGGGTTTGGGGGGAGTTCGATGCAGGGCGGATAGGCGCCGCGCGGCTGACGCGGTGGACGGGTCAGGGGAAACAAGGTATGCTTTCGGACTTGCCTGGCGCTGGTTTTGTTTGGTTTTTCTCGTTTGTTCCGGTTTTTTCCGGGTCTTTCGGTTCTCAGCGCCTGCGCAGCATCCCTCCCGATACGCGCCCGTAGCTCAATGGATAGAGTACTGCCCTCCGAAGGCAGGGGTTGCTGGTTCGATCCCAGCCGGGCGCGCCAAAATTCGAAGTGGTACGTAAATCCAGGCCCTAAGGCAAATGCCGAGGCTTTTTTCATTTCCAGCGTCGTCCGAAACACCGCCTTATGCTCCATGTAGCGGAAAAGCGGCAGACTTGCGATTAGTCCAGACGCAACAAGAGCACAAAACGTCCGGAACGATGGTGGAATATGAAAAAAGGGCAACTACTTCAAGCCGAGATTCGTAGCGTGAGGTAACCCAGACCGTTGCTCGGCAGTCGTTCGAATGTGCCCCGCTTCGTGGAAAATGCCAAAGTGACGGTCAACGTAGCATCACTGCGGACCGGAGAGCCTACCTCCCCGGCCCTAACACTCTAAATCAAGCAGGCGTTATAACAAGCCTCCCCTTCTCCACTTCCACCCGAACCTTCCCAGAAATATCAAACCCCGCCTCATTCAGCCAGCGCCCCGAAAGACGAATCCAGGGCACAGGCGGATAGTCCTCGTAGCTGCTCTTCCAGGACGGCCAATGCTTAGGCCGATTAAACGGCTGGCGTAGTCTAGACACGGTCAAGTAGCGAACCGAAGTTCCGTTCTCTGTTTTATGATTGCGTTCAGCCATGGTCAACTCTCCTGTGAGTTGGTTGTGGTTAGCGGGTCGTTTGGGTTGCCGCCCATTCGGCCCGCGCTTCTTCTCCTTCCTCTCCTCTCTTATCGCGAAGTTCATCCCTTGCCGGGACTACGTTCTAATTGATTAGCGATCCAATCAATTTTCCCCGATAGTTTTGGATAATGCAAACCAGCTACCGAAGATGGGAAGGATCCGAATGTTCTGCTCAAGACATTTGAATAACTAAGACAACATCTCTCCAAATCTTCATTCGTTTGCCTTAGCGATTAGCGCCGCGCCACACACTGTCGAATATCGGCAATCTAGGCCGGTCCCCTGTTTGCCGACGCAACACTCGACCGCTGCTGCACGCAAGTCGGCGAAGACCGCCTCGCAGCGCTTCAGGCAAACAACAAGCCCGCCAAGGAACCGCGTGCGGATTGCGTGATCCTCGCCACCAAGGTTTATCGTATCGGCGGCCACACCGCCGTGATCGAAGACCTGCTCAAGACCAAACGCTTCGGACCGCGCACCGTCCTCATGCTCACCGACGCGCTGAACACGGCTGATCTCTCCGTTATCGGCGAACGCTTCGGCAAGGCCGTGATAAGCGAGGTCGCACCGAAAGGCGGTCTGGCCGGCAAGCTCGACTGGACGTTGAACCGCTTGCGCGCGCTTCGTCCGCGCAAGCTGATCCTGATGAATCACCACAACGATCCGGTGGCGATCGCAGCGGCTCAGAAATGCGCTGATCTCGCT
The DNA here is from genome assembly GCF_001922345.1 of Paraburkholderia sp. SOS3. NCBI lineage: Bacteria > Pseudomonadati > Pseudomonadota > Betaproteobacteria > Burkholderiales > Burkholderiaceae > Paraburkholderia > Paraburkholderia sp. SOS3. The sequence goes on from NZ_CP018811.1 coordinate 82,855, forward strand.
CGGCATCCCGCCGCAACGTTTCGTGCATATACCGTGGGTGCGCAGCGTATGGAAGGCGTTTCAGTCGCTAGGGATCGACGTCGTGATCGCGTCCTTCCCGCAAGGCGGGGGCAAGGCACTGATCGAGGCGATGGGTTCCGCTACGCCGGTGATTGGTCACCCGTGCTATCGCTCGTCGTTCCTCGGTGGAGTGGATCTGTACTATCCGGGCGCATTCCACTGGATTCGCATCGAAGAACTGTTAGAACACCTGCGCGGCTTGACACCCGCCCAGCTTCAACGCGAATCAGACGATGCGAGACGGCATTTCGAACAGTTTCATACGGTTGAGGCGCTTTCGCGGGCAATCGATGGCGGGCCGGATGCGCCGGTGGTTCCGGCGCCGCGCGCACATCAATACGATCCGCTGCAATCGTTTCTCGATGACATTGCTAACGCGCAGCGCGATTACACAATCCACATGCATCTGATCAAGTGAATCCTGTATTCGAGGCGGCGTGCAATGCCGCCTCGTTCCCGGTCGCTACTCCTCATACTTCCGCAAATACCGCTCATACCCTTCACGCCAACTCGGCGTCCCAAACGCCCCACCGCTTTCATGCACAACCGAAAGCGGCCAGGTCCCCATCCTCAGCCCTTTCAATTCCGCCTGACGGCAGAAGTCCATGTCATAGAAGTGGAACTTGAATTGATCGTCAAAGCGCAGCCCGGTTTGAACCAGCTTCGCGCTATCGGCAACCAGCATGAGCCCATCGAGCAGCTTGCACTCCTGCCCCGCAGGCCCGAACGAAGACACGTTCTCGCAAGGAAACCCCTTGCCATGCCCAACCGTCCCGCTCAGAAACTGGCGCTCGTCCCATTTGAAGTCAGCCGTCACAAACGCCCAAGCCGGCTGTCGCGGCACGCGGCGCGTGTTGCCCGCAAGCCCCACCACATCGAAGCGCCCCAGCGCTTCATGAATCCGCTCGAGCCAGAAGAAGTCCTGCAACCAGATGTCATCGTGAATAAACACCAGAATGGCCGGTTGCTGCTCGGCGTACCGAATCGCTTCGTTATAGATCGTGGATAGCCCGCGACTGTTGCTGTCGAACAGATGCAACTGCGCTTGCTGCGCATTATGGTTGTAGAGCTTCAGCGAGCGTCCCAGCGCAGTCTCGGTCGAGAACTGCTGCCGGGTGCTGCGCGTGCCACAGACTAATCGGATCGGCTTCATGGGTCACAAAGGATGGGCGACCGGGTCGGACGTCCGCGCAACGTCGCTGTGAAGCGCCAGCTGCAAACCCATCGCAGGTCGACCCGATGTGGCAAAAGCACGACCGCGCGTCGTCTCCCGGACGCGCTGGACGTGCTGACTTAGGGAAGCAGTCTATCGATCCCTGGCGCAACCGATTCGATGAGTAAGCGCCGGATTCCCTTGCTTTTCGCCCGAATTGAAACTGCAGCGCGCCTTTCTTCGCTAACCGTGGGCATAGGGCCCGCGGTATTTGAGTTGATGTATTCATGAGAATGCCCAGACGCATCATCAATCGCCGCCATACCGCCTTCTGAACTGAAAGTACCGTAGCCAATCGCCGCGCCAGCACTCGTGTTGAATTGCCATTTACTCCGTCTCAGAACCTTCAATGATTCCTCCAGTTCTCGAAGGACTCGCCGCGTAACCCGGTAACGACGAAAGCGGCCGCGAGAAAGGAGACGAAAAGAGGCCATTTCCACAAATCGACAGTGCTGTCGATCATGGCCGTGGCGCCGGGGTCAGTTGGACGATATCGAATCAGAATTGTCTGACCAGCTTCGAAGGACCGCGTTGTCCCGGTTGGCCGCTCATAACGCCGCCCATCGTTCGCGGTAAAAGCTATCTGAGGGTGATGTCCCCCGGCATTCAAGCGAAGTACCGTGCCAGCGGTCGTGACCGATGACAGTTGAAAATCAATGGCCAAATAAATGGAGATCGCTGCCGCGACGGATGCGCACACCCCTATCGCCAGCGCGAAATGGTTTGTGCGTTTCATCGCTCGGCATTCTCGTTGATGTCGAAGCTGGCGGCGATGGTCCCCGCATTTCCCCCGCGTGGATTTTGCAACGTGTATTCCTGCTGCACACGCGAGAAGGATAGTCCGACGTGTTCGCAATAGCTCGCGCCAACGATGATCGGCTCGACAGACGTAATAATCACATTCCTCACTGTGATTTTCAGAAAATCGACCGGCACACCGCCTGCCTTTCGCATGGAGAGCACGACCTTAGGAACTTTGACAAATATGTCCGACACGTCGCCCTCCCAAAACTTGGTGAGGGGCTTTTATCATCGTCCAAAACCTGGATTGTCGTAATTTGCAAAGGCTCGAATTTCGATCGCTTCGACGTGGCTCCAGCGATTACGCATTCAACCGCTATTTCAACGGACGGGACAGCGCGCAGCTCTAGCGATACGACGACGAGGCGCACCGCATCGCCATCAACGCCGAAGCGAGCAATCAATCCCGATCGATCAACGAAGTCTTCTTCGTCTCCGGCATCAACAGATAGGTAATCAACGAAGCGCAGATACAAGCCGACACGTACCAGAAGAACCAGTTCTCGTGTCCTTCCTTGCGCGTCCACAGCGCGATGTACTCCACCGTTCCGCTAAACACGGAGACGCTGATCGCATACGGCACCGCCAGCCCGAACGTGCGCACTTCAACCGGAAACAGTTCCGCCTTGGTAATCGTGCTCACCGACGAATACATCGCCACCGCAGCCAGCGCAGCCATCACCGCCACGAACGCGACGTAAGGACTTTGTGTGCCCTTGAGAAATGTGAACAGCGGCACCGTCCCGAACGTCCCGAGAATGCCGAACGTGAGCAGCAACGGCTTGCGCCCAATCCGATCCGACAACGCGCCATAAACCGGCTGCAACACGGTAAAGCCAACCAGCGACAACACCGAAATCAGGCTCGCCGTGCTCTTGGCCATTCCCGCACTATTCACGAGAAACTTCTGCATATAAGCCGCAAACGCGTAGTTCCCCACCGACCCGCCAAGCGTCAGCCCAAACACCATCCAGCACGCCTTCTTATGCCGCAGCGCCTCGCGAATCGCGCTGACCTTCTTCGCCTTTTTAGCGTGCTTCCGAAACGATTCCGTTTCCTGCATATTCCGCCGCAACAGAATGCCGACCACGGAAATCAATGCGCCAATCAGAAACGGAATTCGCCATCCCCAGCTCTGCAGTTGCTCCGCCGTCAAAAACAACTGCTGCAACAGCACGAGCGTGGCCATCGCAAGCAGTTGCCCGAGCGAAATGGTCGTATAGAGGAAACTCGAATAGAAACCGCGGCTGCCTTTCGGCGCAGTCTCACTCAGATACGCGGCCGCGCTGCCGCCCTCGCCGCCAATGCTCAAGCCCTGCAGAATCCGCGCGAGCAGCAGAATAAGCGGCGCGGCAATCCCGATCGTCTGATACCCTGGTGTAAGCGCGATCATCAGCGAACCGAAGCACATCATCGAAACCGATAGCAGCAGCGCCGCACGTCGGCCGTGCTTGTCGGCGTAAATCCCCAGCACCCAGCCGCCGATCGGCCGCACCAGAAACCCGATCGCAAAAACCGCGGCGGTCCTTAACAGCGAGACCGTCGCATCGCCGGACGGAAAGAACGCTTTAGAAAAATAAATCTCGAGCCCGACATAAACGAACCAGTCGTAATACTCGATCAGGTTCCCTATCGATCCGCTGAAAATGCCCCACAGCCGCGAGCTCGTTTTCATATCGGCGGCGGCTGCATAGCGCCGGTCTTCCGCGCGCAGACGAGCGAAGTCGTCCGCGCTCTCGCGTACGTCCTGAGTCATGTGTGTCCCCTCCGCGCATTGCTTCGTTTTTGGTTTTTGCAATGCGCTCAGATGTATTCCGATACCGCCAGCGTGACGACAGGCGTCACGACTGGCGCTACAACGACAACCAGCAACAGGCCAGGCAATCGATACTTAGCCTTTCGAGCCGCCGCTCTTCTTCGCCCACTCGGCATAGCGCGCCTTGTTGGCCTCGTTCGGCGGATACAGGCCCGGCAGCGACGCACCGTTAGCCACTTCATTCATGATCCAGCCCTCGAGCTGCTCCTGTTCGACCGATGCCGCCACCACCTCGTTCACCATCGCAGCGGGAACCACCACCGCGCCGTCCTGATCGATCACGATCACGTCGTTCGGGAATACCGCCACGCCGCCGCACGCAATCGGCTCCTGCCAGCCGACGAACGTCAGGCTCGCCACCGATGGCGGCGCCGCAGTCCCCTGGCACCACACGGGCAGCTGGCTCTGCAACACGCCTTCCACGTCGCGCACCACGCCGTCCGTCACCAGCCCCGCCACGCCGCGCTTGTGCATGCGCGAGCACAGGATGTCGCCGAAAATACCTGCATCGGTCACGCCCATCGCATCGACCACCGCGATGCAGCCCTCGGGCATCGCTTCGATCGCGGCACGCGTCGAAATCGGCGAACCCCACGAGGCCGGCGTCGCAAGGTCCTCGCGAGCCGGCACGAAGCGCAGCGTGAAGGCGCGTCCAACGAGTCGCGGCTGGCCCGGTGCGATCGGCCGCGTGCCGCGCAGCCACACATTGCGCAGCCCGTGCTTGAGCAGCACCGTCGTCAGCGTGGCAGTCGACACGCCCGCGAGCGCGGAGATCACGCCTGCATCGAGAGGCTTGAATTCGGTAGTCATAGGTCGAGGTTCGAGAAGGGTTGCTTGAAGAAGGAAATCAGACGCTCGCGATCAGTCCGCCGTCGATGCGGATCGTCGAGCCGGTGATATACGACGCGCGCGGACTCGCGAGAAACGTCACCATGTCGCCGTATTCGCGCGGCTCGCCATAGCGGCCCACCGGAATCGATGCGGTGCTTTCGGCCGACACGTCTTCAACCGGCCGGCCTTCGCGCTTCGCTTTCGCTTCGTCGAGGAAGCGGATGCGATCGGTTGCAATGCGTCCCGGCAATACGATGTTGCAGGTCACGCCGTCGCGGCCGACCTCTTTCGCCAGCGTCTTCGACCAGCCGACCAGCGACAGCCGCAGCGCATTCGAAAGACCGAGATTCGGAATCGGCGCGACCACGCCCGACGACGTGCTCGTGATAATCCGGCCGAATTTGCGGCTCTTCATGCCCGGCAGCACGCGGTCCGTAATCGCGACCACGGACAGCACCATGCTGTCGAAGTGCTTGCGCCACAGCGCCGGATCCTGCCCGCTCGCCGGTGTCGGCGGCGGCCCGCCCGTGTTGTTCACGAGGATATCGACAGGGCCGAGTTCGCTTTCGATCTTGCTCACATGCCCATCGATGCTCGCGAGATCGGCGAGGTCCCATTGCACGGACAGCGCGCGGCCGCCAGCATCGTCGATCGCGTGCGTGGTCTTTTCCGCAGCGGCCAGATCGACATCGGCCACCGCGACGCGCACACCCTCAGCGGCAAGCGCACGCGCAATCGCGCCGCCCAAACCGCCGCCGGCGCCGAGTACGAGCGCCACCTTGCCATTCAGTTGCAAATCCACCGAGATCCTCACTTAGGCAGTCGACCGGACGACTGCACGGACCTCGTCTCCTTGAGGCTCGCGTCGCGATCGAAGTTGAAAGCCAGTATAGGAACGAGGGAATTTGCGTGTAAAACGGAAATTTACGGGGCTTAGCCTAAGAAAATTAGATAGCTCGTGATGTCGGTCGCGCGAATCGGCGCGCTGCTGCGCGGTCCGCAACTGCGACTTTTATTCGATGCCAGGCGGGTGAGAATCGACATCGACGCCCGTCAATTTCGCGATCGGACTCCACAGCAGAGGGTGGATAACCGGCTTGTCGAACGTCTGGAAGATCGGCCCGAGCCCGCTTGCCGAAATGAGCGTTTCGGCAGTCGCGTGAAGCCCTTTCGCCACCTCGCCGAAGCCGCCAAGAATGTTTTTCGGCGCTCCGGTCGAGTCGCCGGAGGGAGCCGCGTTGGGCTCCACATTGATTTCCTGATACGAGTGTTGCGAAGCTTGTCCTACCATCATTGCGCGTTACCTCTTCATTAGGGCGTCGATCGCCTCAACGTCGGGTTGCAGCGAACCCTTCCTTGAAGCCAGTGAATGGTTCCTCGCGTATTGCAGGAACCGTTCTGAAAGGCTAAGGCGCTTTCTGATGAAGAGGGTCGTAATCGGCTATCGCACGCCGCGCATCACACCGCATGACCGGCCGGGGTCATCAGGCGGACCGGCCTGAACGCTTGCCGATTTTCGATGCCTGCACGGTGAGGCTGTCGACGAAGGTTTGCGTCGAAGGACGGTCGAACACTTCGAGTCGCACGAGAATGCCGATCTCGCGAATCAACGGGCTGCCCGGTAAGCGCAGCGTCTTGATGCCGCGCGCTTTGCCGACCGGAACGAGATCGCCCGGAATGATCGAACAGCCAAGCCCTTCGCTGACCATGTTCAGGATCACCGAGGGTTCGTCGAGCTCCATCGTGTCCATCGTCGCGAGCCCGTGTTGCTTCAGATAGCGGTCGACCAGCTGGCCGCCCGGCGAGCGGCGGTCGTAGCGGATAAACGGTTGCGTGCGCAGCACGTCGCCGAGGTCGCCCGCTGTTCCTTTAGGCGCGATGCCCACATACCGCTCGCGAATCAGCGGAATCCATTTGAGGTCCGGCGGCAAGCCGAGCCGCGGCTTGATCATCACGGCGAGATCGAGTTCGTGCGAATCGACTTTCGCGAGCAGGTCGGTCGATACGCCAGGCGCGATATTGATCGACGCGGCAGGCTGCGCGCGCCTGAAATGCTGCAACGCCTTCGGCAGCAAGCTCGCCTGGACCGTCGAAATCGCGCCGATATTCAAGCCGCGCGGGTCCGGAAAACCGCGCTGCTGTTTCATGCCGTCGAACAGATCGAGAATCTGCGTCGCCTGTTCGAGCGCATGACGGCCCTCGCTGCACAGCGTGACCGACTTCGCCTTGCGGTCGAATAGCGGAAAGCCGAGCTCGTCCTCGAGCCGTCGTATCTGGGTGCTGACCGCCGACTGCGTCAAGCCGAGCCGGTTGCCGGCCGCCGAAAACGACTCGGCCTCGGCCGCGACGACGAAGGTGCGAAGATAGCGGATCATGATGCGATGTTCTGTCCCGTCGTGCAGCGGTTGAAAAGCGGTTGAAATGGGCAACCTGACGATCTTATAGCCGCTCGCGATACCGCGTCACCAAGGCCCGAATCGCGAGGTCCGCCGGTACCGCCCGCATCGTTTATACTCGCCGCGCATCGATCCGTTCCTGATTGTAAGGAAAAGCGGTAGATTCACATTCGTGGTTAATGAAACAAGTCGGAGGTCGGTGAGTATGTTTAAGCGCTTAATCGCTTTGTCGTTGTTGATGGGTGGCCTGCTGGCCCTGGTGGGCTGCAACACGGTAGCAGGGGCGGGTAAAGATTTGACGGACTCCGCCAATGCCGTCAAGCACGCGCTATAAGTTGCGTGCAAGACCGGCCGCGCGACCGAGGCCTGGTCGCGACTACGCAGTACCGATGAGGACCGGGGCAAGCCCCGGTCTTCTCACATCAGGATCACAATAAGCCGCAATGGAAGGGCTATTCGTGTCGATCAGGAAGCCGGCAGCCGAGATTGGCCGTGCGTGCGCGGCGCCTTCGCCGCATGGCTCGATCGTATCGAAGGCGCGGCCCTCTTGGCTCGGCGTCCATGATCGAACGGCTGCACGACGCGACGCGGCGATATCAAGCGATATCAAGCCACATCCGGCGACGTCCAATGCCGCCCCTCGCGCTCATTGCGGGCCGCGCATCTGCACAAGCGTGCGCTGCCCCCAACCGAAAAGCCAGCTGACCAGAAGCGTCGACAGCGTACCGATCACCACCTGGACGAGCCTGAACAGCGGCACATCCCACAACGGTCCTTGCATCGGCACGAGCAGCACGATCGTCGCGGTGATTGCGCCGAGCCGCGCAGCGCTACCTACATTCACGCACCAGCACGCGACGATAACCGCGGCGACCGTCGTCGCATAGCCGAGCAGTTCGTGCGCGCCCGCGCCAAGCCATGCACCGGCGAAGCCGAACAGCCCGCCCGCCATCGCGCCGATAAACTGGTCGCGCGACAGGTTGCGCGTATCCGCGTAGTTATGCTGCGTAACCGCGATCGCGGTAATCGCAGCCCAGAACGGCTGCTGCGTATGCAGCGCAATCGACAGACCGTAGGCGAGACACGCGCCGCACACCGCCTGCAATGCGACGAGACCGCCCTCGAGCACGCGTTCGCGAAACGGCAGGCTTTTTACGAGGCCGATCAGGATGTCGGCGGCCCGGGTCCGCGCTTCGTGCCGTGTCTGCCTGGTGTCGTTCATCGTTTGGTTGCCGTTGTCGGTCGGGAGCGGCTTCATTATGCGGCAACGCTGCGCGCACGCGGCGCAGCGTTGCCGCAGGATGGCTCAGACCGGCCCGGACGCGGCGGCGCGCGTCTGTTGCGGCACGGCGCGGAGCGCCGCATAGACGAACGCCGGCTTCATGTCGGGGCCGAGCGCGTTCGCACCGAAGTACGGGTCGCAAAAGCCCGGCGGCCCGACGCAGTCGCCCGGACCATTGGGCTGTCCGTGCAGGCCGGCGCAGCCCGATAGCGCCGCCGCGGCCGCCACGCCGACAGCGGCGCGCCATATATTCGCAATGATGTGTCGTTTCATATCGATTCACGTCCCGTCTTTCATATCGAAACCAAAGTCGCCGTCGCGCGGCAACGCCCTCGCTCACCTGCTCACCCGGATCGGGCCGGGCGCCGCTGCTTTCGCCGCCGCTTTCGCCGCTTCCTTGCGAGCCCGTGGAATCCAGCATAGAGACGCGAGGGTTCCGTTACGCCAACACAAACATGAAGAGAAATTTAAGGCGATCGCGACGATCCGCCGTGCGCGCACGCGCGCCTGTTTAAATTATTTTTCATCTTCGCTTCATGGCTTTTTAAATGGGCGTGTCTCGCGCGACCCGATAATCGCTGACGTTTAGGGAACAAGCCGCGTGCAGGCGTCCGGTGTCATCTGCACGAGCGGCTTACGATCTTTGCCGCGATCACCAGCGCGACTTCGTTCGCAAGGCCTGCAAAATGAACCAACTACAAGCCATGCGCGTGTTCATGCGCGTCGTCGAACTGAGCAGCTTCAGCGTCGCCGGGCGGCAGCTCGGCATGTCCGCGGCGGCGGTCACGCGAAGCGTCAGCATGCTCGAAGCGCATCTGAACATGCGCCTCCTCAATCGTTCGACGCGCAGTCTTTCGCTCACCGAAACCGGCCGTCTGTACCTCGAAGGTTGCCGCGCCGTGATCGAAAAATTCGATCAGGTCGAGTCCGATCTTCTGCGTGCGACACGCAATCCGAGCGGCATGCTGCGCATCGCCGCGCCGGTTCCTTTTGCCAATACCGAGCTCGCGCCGCTGTTTCGCGCTTATCGCCTGGCCAATCCGCGCGTCGAGTTCGAGGTGACGTCTTACGACACGCAGATCGACATGATCGAAGGCGGCTTCGATATCTGCTTTGCGACCAACCGTCATCCGGTCAACGCATCGCTCGTCAGCCGCAAGCTGATTGCCGTGCGAGAGGTCGCGGTCGCGTCACCCGCTTATCTCGCCGAACGCGGCATTCCGCCCTCTCCGCTTCAGTTGGCCCAGCACGACCGGCTCACGCTCTCGGAGCAGTCGCGCGTCTGGGAGTTCTCCGGTGCCGACGGCGTCCAGCGCATCGAGGCAAGCGGGCCGCTCAGCGCGACCGGCTACACGATGGTCCGTGCCGCGGCGCTGGCCGGCATGGGCATCGCCCTGCTTCCCTATCATTTCGTCGCCGGCGACCTTGCGGCAGGCGCCCTGAAAACCGTGCTTCCTCAATACGAGGTCACGGGCGGAACCCGCTACGTCTCCATCGTCTACTCGGGCCGCAACTATCTGACCACGAAGGTTCGCAATTTCATCGACTTCACGGTCGAGCAGTTCCGGCAATCGCCCGCAGGCCTGTCGGGCACCGCGTCGCCGTTGCGCGCGGTCGCATGAGGGAGCGCCGTCGCGAGCCGCGCATTCTGGGTACTTCCTGAAATTCTCAGTTTTCGATTGCGCTGCGTTCAGCGGAAATTGGCTTCTTAGACTGCACACGGTTTCACATTCATTGCGCACATCGTCGTAGCGATGACTGTGCTAACCACGGTACATGCTTAGGCATCCAAAGTCATGATTCGTCAATCGACGCTGAGAACCCACACAATGAAGAGATTCAGATGGACTGTATTGGCCTTTCCCTTGATGACGCTGTGCGGTGCGGCCCACGCACAAAACAGCGTGACCCTGTATGGCCTCATCGACGAAGGCGTCAATTTCACGAACAACGCGGGATCGGGGTCCGCCGTTCAGTTGCGTAGCGGCGATACCGCCGGCGACCGCTGGGGACTCAAGGGCAGCGAAGACCTCGGCGCCGGTCTTTCCGCTATCTTTCGCGTCGAAGGCGGCTTCAATGGCAGTAACGGCCAGCTGGGCCAGGAAGGTCGGCTATTCGGGCGCCAGGCTTATGTCGGGTTGAGCTCGGACCGCTACGGCACGCTTACGCTCGGGCGTCAGTACGATCCGACCATCGACCTGTTCAGCTCGATTACCGCCGCGGGCAGCTGGGGCGGAGACGTCGGCGCCGTGCCGTTCGACAACGACAACGCCGATTGGGATTTCCGCGTCAATAACTCGGTCAAGTACACGACGCCGAATTACCGCGGCCTCACCGGCGAAGCCATGTACGGCTTCAGCAATACGGCGGGCGGCTTCCAGAACAACCGCATGTACAGCGCGGCGGGGCAGTATCAGCATGGCGGCCTGACCGCGGAAGCCGCTTATATGCGCATCGATCATCCGGGCAGCGGCACGTCCGGCGCGGTAACGGACGACGCCGTGTTCAGCGGGTCTTCGCAGGAAAACATCGATGCGGGCGTCGCGTACAAGTTCAGCAACCTGCAACTGGGCCTCGCGTATTCGCACACGAAAATCGACGATCCGACCAACAACGCATTCCTGAGCGGCGATCAGAATCCCGCCAACGGCGGCACGTGGACAGGCTGGCGCTTCGACAATCTTCAGGTCAACGGCGACTACTACTTCAAGCCCGACCTGTGGCTCGCGGCCTCGTACACGTACACATGGGGCGAGCTGTCGTCCACCGAGGGAGACTTCGCTCCGCGCTGGCACAGCCTCGCGTTGATGCTCGACTACGACTTGAGCGGTCGCACATCCGTGTACATTCAGGGCGCCTATCAGCACGTCGAAAGCGCGCATACGGGCACGCAGTTCGACGATGCGCAGAGTCTTCTCGCCCCGGGCGCGTCTTCGTCGCCGAATCAGCTCGTGTACCGCGTGGCGATGATTCACCGGTTCTAGCCGCCGGCTCCAGACACCGATCGCCGCGCGCGGCGATGGCGCAAAAAAAGCCCCGCGAGCGCGTTTCCGCTCGCGGGGCTTTTTGCTTACGACTACTTCACCGGTTACAGTCGCAAATCATGCACCGGCACGCAGCGGACCGGCTTACTTGCCGCCCACGCTCTCGAGCGTCGTCCACTTGCCGTCGACCACCTTGTACAGCGTGATGCCGCCGTTCTTCAGGTCGCCCTTGCTGTCATACGCGAGATCCTTCGTCGTCACGGCCGGCATATTGGTCTTCGCGAGCACCGGCAGGTACTTCGCCGGATCGGTCGAGTTCGCCTTCTTCATCGCGTCGAACATCGCCATCGCGCCGTCGTAGGCGTACGGCGAGTACGTCTGCACGTCTTCGTTGAAGCGCTTCTTGTACTTCTCCACATAGTCCTTGCCGCCCGGCATTTCTTCGAGCGGCAGGCCCGCGAGCGACGCCACCGTGCCATTCGCCGCATCGCCGGCCACGCTCAGGAAGGTCGGCGTATGGACCATTTCGCCGCCCATCAGCGGCGCCTTGATGCCGAGCGTCTTCATCTGCTTGACCATCGGCGCAGCCTGCGAATCGGCGCCGCCGTAATAGATGAGGTCCGGGTTCATCGACTTCAGCTTGGTCAGGATCGACTTGAAGTCGACGGCCTTGTCGTTCGTGTATTCACGGTCGACGATCGTGGCGCCCGACGCTTTCGCGGCCTTCTCGAACTGGTCTGCGAGACCCTGGCCGTAGGCGGTGCGGTCGTCGACAATCGCGATCTTCTTCATGCCGAGCTTCTTGACCGCGAACGTGCCGGCCACCGAACCTTGCTGCGTATCGGACGTCATCATCCGGAACGTGGTCTTGAAGCCCTGCTGCGTGTATTCGGGCGCGGTTGCCATCGCGATCTGCGGAATGCCCGCGTTCGCGTAAATGCGCGAAGCCGGAATCGTCGTGCCCGAGTTGAAGTGGCCGAGCATGCCCTTGATGCCGTCGTCGACGAGCTTCTGCGCGACCGTCGTGCCCGTGCGCGGGTCGGCCTGATCGTCGGCCACATCAAGCACGAAGCGAACCGGCTTGCCGCCGATCGTCGGCTTCGTCGCGTTCATGTCTTCGACCGCGAGCGTGATGCCGTTCTGGAAGTCCTTGCCGTAGTGCGCCTGCGCACCGGTCATCGGGCCTGCGAAACCAATCTTCACTTCTTCGACCTGCTGAGCGTGCGCTGCCCCCGCAAGCGACATAGCGGCAACCAGCGTTGCGCCTGCCAGCTTTTTCATCGTGTGTTGCATATCATCTCCTTGGTACCAGGTGTGGATGGAGCGGATGTCGGGGTCGCCGTGCCGCTGCCGTTTTTTTGAATCGATTGGCGAAGGTTCGCTCAGCCGATCGTCATCAAATTCGCATTACCGCCTGCCGCCGCCGTGTTCACGCTGACCGAACGCTCCGTCAGCAGACGCTCGAGCGCATAGTCTTCGTCGCCGTTTTCGAGCGCCCGTGCCGCGACGCCCTGCACGGAGACGATCGGACCATCGCGCTTCGCGATCTCTTTCGTCAGCGCGAGCAGTTCGTCGCTGTCGCCTTCGAACAGCACGGCATCGAACGAGGCATCGGCATTCTTCTTCGTGCTCGCATAGCGTTTCAGCGAGGCGGGCAGCGCAGCAACGAGTGCCTCGCCTGCCGCGCCCTCGAACAGCGCGCGATTATCGGTCGCCAGCACGGCCGCGAGTTGCACGCGCGCGCCGCTTGCCGTCGACGCGATGCACAGCACCGTGCCGCGCGCGCCGAGCGAATACGTATTGCGCTCGCCGGTCGGGCCCGGCAATACCGCCGTCGCGCCAGCCGGCACGTTTGCGATGTAGCCGTCGCAGCGCGCCGCGAGCGCGGGCTCGCGCTCGGCGATCAGCCAGTCGCGCAGCGCGGTCAGCGCGGCCGATGGCTTGTCGTTGCCTGCGGCGCCGTCGCCTGTTCCGCTTCCCGCTGCGTTGGCCGCCGCGCCGTTCTGCGCGGATGCGGATGCCAGCGCAGGCTGCTGCACCGGCGCGTCCGCGATCAACGTCTGCGCGAGCGACCTCGGCAAGCCCGCCGGCCGCTTCGCGAGCAGCCGCTGCAGATACAACGCGCCGCCCGCCTTCGGCCCGGTGCCCGAGAGACCTTCGCCGCCGAACGGCTGCACACCGACCACGGCGCCGATCACGTTGCGATTCACGTAGATGTTCCCCACGTGCGCGCGGCTAATCACATGCGCGATCGTCTCGTCGATGCGCGTGTGGATGCCGAGCGTGAGCCCGTAACCGGTCGCGCGAATCTGCTCGAGCAGCTTATCGAGCGCGCTGCGGCGATAGCGCACCACATGCAGCACGGGCCCGAACACCTCGCGTTTCAGTTCGTCGATGCTGTCGAGTTCGATCAGCGTCGGCGGCACGAAGGTGCCGGCCGCGCAGCCTTCCGGCATCGGCATCTGTACGACGTTGCGGCCCTTCTCGCGCATCGCCGCGATATGCGCATCGATGCCGCGCTGCGCTTGCGCGTCGATCACCGGCCCGACGTCGGTCGACAGACGGTCGGGGTTCGCCACCGCCAGTTCCTTCATCGCGCCGGTCAGCATCTCGAGCGTGCGGTCCGCAATATCTTCCTGCAGACAAAGAACGCGCAGCGCCGAACAGCGTTGACCGGCCGAGTCGAATGCCGATTGCAGCACGTCCGCGACGACCTGCTCCGCGAGCGCCGACGAATCGACGATCATCGCGTTCTGGCCACCGGTTTCGGCGATCAGCGGAATCGGCTTGCCGTCCGCATCGAGGCGCTCGGACAGCGTTTTATTGATGTACCGCGCAACTTCGGTCGAGCCCGTGAACATTACGCCGCGCGTGCGTGCATCGGCGACGAGCGCCGCGCCGACCGTTTCGCCGTCGCCGGGCAGCAGTTGCACCGCGCCCGCGGGCACGCCGGCTTCGCGCAGAATGCGCACGCCTTGCGCGGCGATCAGCGAGGTCTGCTCGGCCGGTTTGGCGAGCACCGTATTGCCGGCCGCCAGCGCCGCGGCCACCTGGCCCATGAAGATCGCGAGCGGGAAGTTCCACGGGCTGATACAGACAACCGGGCCCAGCGGCCGGTGCGTATCGTTCGAGAACTCGTTGCGGATCTGCATCGAGTAGTAGCGCAGGAAGTCGATCGCTTCGCGGATCTCCGACACCGCGTTCGGCAGCGACTTGCCGGCTTCGCGGACGACGAGGCCCATCAGCGTGTGCATTTGCGCTTCGAGCAGATCGGCGGCACGCGCGAGGCAATCGGCGCGCGCGTCGACGGGCGTCGCCTGCCAGATCGGCGCGGCGGCCAGCGCGTGCGTCAGCGCCGCGCTCACATGCTCGGGTGTCGCATCGACGACCGTGCCGACCAGATCGCGATGATCGGCCGGGTTGCGCACGTCGCGCGCGGTGCCGCCGTGGATGGCCGCGGCGTCGTCGGCGAGCATCGGCGCGGCGCGCCACGGATGATGCGCGCTTGCGAGCAGCGCCGACGACAGCGACGCGAGCCGATGTTCATTCGACAGATCGAGGCCCATCGAATTGACGCGCTCGGCGCCATAGAGCTGACGCGGCAGCGCAATCTTCGCGTGCGGCGCGCCGAGCGGCACGATCTTCGATGCGTCCTCGACCGGGTCGGCGACGAGTTCCTTGACCGGCACGGTTTCGTCGGCGATGCGATTGACGAACGACGTGTTCGCGCCGTTCTCGAGCAGACGGCGCACGAGATACGCAAGCAGCGTTTCATGCGTGCCGACCGGCGCGTAGACGCGGCACGGACGGTTCAGTTTGTCGCGGCCCGTCACTTCCTCGTAGAGCGGTTCGCCCATGCCGTGCAGGCATTGAAACTCGTACTGGCCCGGGTAGTAGTTCTGGCCCGCGAGGTGATAGATGGCCGACAGCGTGTGCGCATTGTGCGTCGCGAATTGCGGATAAACCGCGTCGGGCGCGCCGAGCAGCTTCTTCGCGCACGCGAGATACGACACGTCCGTATAGATCTTGCGCGTGTACACCGGATAGCCTTCGAGGCCGTCCACCTGCGCGCGCTTGATTTCCGTGTCCCAGTACGCGCCCTTCACGAGCCGCACCATGATGCGGTGACGGCTGCGGCGCGCGAGGTCGACGATATAGTCGATCACGAACGGGCAGCGCTTCTGGTACGCCTGCACGACGAAACCGATGCCGTTCCAGCCCGCGAGCTCCGGATCGAAACACAGCGCTTCGAGCAGATCGAGCGAGATTTCGAGGCGGTCCGCTTCTTCGGCGTCGATATTGAGGCCGATGTCGTAGCGGCGCGCGAGAATCGCGAGCGCGCGCACGCGCGGCAGCAGTTCGCTCATCGTGCGTTCCTGCTGCGAGCGCGAATAGCGCGGATGCAGCGCGGAAAGCTTGATCGAAATGCCGGGGCCTTCGTAAATACCGCGGCCGCCCGCGGCTTTGCCGATCGCGTGAATCGCCTGCTCGTACGACGCGTAGTAGCGCTGCGCGTCCGCTTCGGTAGTCGCTGCTTCGCCGAGCATGTCGTACGAGTAACGGAAGCCGCGCGCTTCGTATTTGCGGCTGTTCGCGAGCGCCTCCGAGATGTTCTCGCCGGTGACGAACTGCTCGCCCATCAGGCGCATCGCCATATCGACGCCCTTGCGGATCAGCGGCTCGCCGCCCTTGCCGATCATGCGCGTGAGCGCCGACGAAAGCCCCGTTTCGCTATTCGTCGTCACGAGCTTGCCGGTGATCATAAGCCCCCACGTCGCCGCGTTCACAAACAGCGACGGCGCGTGGCCGACGTGCGAGCGCCAGTCGCCCTTGCTGATCTTGTCGCGAATCAACGCATCGCGCGTCGCGCGGTCCGGAATGCGCAGCAGCGCTTCGGCGAGGCACATCAGCGCGACGCCTTCCTGGCTCGACAGCGAGAACTCGTGAATCAGCCCTTCGACGCCGCCGCCCTTGCTTTTCGAGCGCAGCGTTTCGACGAGCTTCGCGGCCATCTTCTGGACGTCGGCGGCAAGGTTCGCCGGCAGGCGCGCCTGGCCGAGCAGAAACGGCACGCACTCGGGCTCCGGCCGGCGGTACGCGGCCGTGATCGCCGCGCGCAGCACCGATTGCGGCTGCACGCTTTGCGCGAATTCGAGGAAGGGATGCGAGGCACTGTCTTCGTCCGAGGCGCCGGTGGTGCCCTCGAGATCGACGCCGCTGTGGGTGGCGGACAGTTCCGCGGGAAGCTGGCCGTGCTCGATTTTTTCGAGGTACGCGAAGATCGCCTGCTTGATCAGCCAGTGCGGCGTGCGCTCGAGGCGCGTGGCGGCGTCTTTGAGCCGGGAACGCAGGAGATCGTCGACTTTGACGCCGAGGGTAGTGCTCGCCATGTTTCCTTCTTGATGCTGAAGCGCCGGCGCGCGGGCACCGGCCAGAGACTGAAAAGTTGGCGCATCGTACCTCTCTCAATAAAAAGGTGCAACCAGTTTGCAAGCTTGGTTGCACCCACGCCGAATCCTTGCTGGGCAAGGCTTTCCGGAACCCGCGAGCGGCTGGTCGCACCACAGCGGCGCTCGGTACTTTCCCTGGCGATAAAGTTTGCGCGACACCCTAAGCGATTGGCGCGGCGCGCCGTTATACAGGAAAGCAATACGCGTAGTTGCATTTAACAAGTAAAAACGACCGGTAATCAGGGAAGAAGTGAAATGGAAAAGTGGTGGGTAGTCGCAGCAATCTGGACCCTGTGTGCGATGTGCGCGGCGCTGTTCATCCGCGGCGCCGCGAGCGGCGCGTCACGTGGCGAGCGTGGGCCGCGCCGGAATGTACGTTCCGGCAACGTGCGCGTTCGCGGCTAACGACGCGTCAGGTTCTTGCGGTTGCAGGTTGCCAGCGGGTTGCGGCAGGGTGTAGCGCGGGGTCTGTCGTGCCGTGCCGGTCCACCATGCGCGTGCGCGCAGGCGGCCGGCACGAACATCGGCGCGAAGGCGCGTGCCTTTGCGCGAACGGATTGCAGGCGTCGTCGGGCGACACGAAGCGGTCGTGCAGCGTGCACCGCCGCGTCGTGGTCACGCTCGCACCGAAGCCTGAACTGAAGACAGCGAGGCCGGGAATGCTCTGTTCGATGGAATGCCGATCGTCGGCGCGGTATCGGCAACCGGCGCACCGCGGCCGGCGCGCGGCGAGGTCAGCGGCCACATTTGCAGGTTCCGCGAGCGGCGGTATGCACCGTGCGGACCGGCCAGGCGCGGCGGTGCTCACGAGCCCTGCCCCAAGCTGTTCAAGTACGGCGCGAACAGCACGTAACCGATCGCGATACTGACAGCGACACCGCCGCAAAGGCGACGAACCCGGCGATGCTTGTGCTTTTAGCCCGTCGATGGATACGCGCCGGCCGGCAGCGTATGTTTCGTATCGCTGATCATTCATTTCCGCGAGTCCGATGGCGACAGGCCGCATGCCGATTCTCGCTAAAACATACGGCAACGGATTTGCGCGGACGCCGATATCCGTTCAGATATCGAGCGGATCGACCTCGATACTCCAGCGCAGTACGCCTTTAAGCGTGCGAAGCATCGGCTGCCATGCGCGCAGTGTCGCTTGCAGCGCCGCACGCGACGCGCTTTCGACGAGCAGCTGGGCGCGATGCACATGCATCACCTTCACGATAGTCAGCGGCACAGCGTCATACACCGTCACGCGTTCGGCCGCGGGAATCTCATGCAGCGCCCGCGCGGCTTGCTGCAAAAACGCGAGCGCGGCCTCCAGCGTGCGGCCCTCGGCACGCAGCATCGCCTGATAGACGAACGGCGGCAGATGCGCGTCGCGCCGTTCGGCCAGCGTTGCGTTCGCAAAGCCGATGTAGTCGTGACGCGAAAGCGCGTGATACAGCGCATGCCGCGGATAGCGCGTTTGCACGAGCACTTCGCCGGGCAGGCCGGCCCGGCCCGCACGGCCGCTGACCTGCATCAGCTGCGCGAAGAGGCGCTCGCCGGCGCGAAAGTCGTGTGAGAACAGCGCCATGTCCGCATTCAGCACGCCAACCAGCGATACGCGACGAAAATCGTGACCCTTCGCGACCATCTGCGTGCCGACGAGAATGTCGACTTCGCCCGCGTGCACATCCGAAAACAGCGCCTGCGCGCTGCCTTTGCGGCGCGTGCTGTCGGCATCGATGCGCAGCACGCGCGCGCCCGGCACGACCGTCGCGAGCGTTTCCTCGACGCGCTGCGTACCGCGACCGAGCGGCGCGATATCGACGTTGCCGCACTCGGGGCACGCGCGCGGAATGCGCGCCTCCCAGCCGCAGTGATGGCAACGCAGCGCGCGCTCGGGCTTGTGCAGCACGACGTACGCGCTGCAGCGCGGACAGCCCGCGACCCAGCCGCACGCGTCGCAAGCGAGTTGCGGTGCGTAGCCGCGCCGATTCAGAAACACGAGGCTCTGCTCGCCGCGCTCGAGACGCGCTTTCAGCGCGGCGATCAGCGGACCCGACAGGCCTTCCACCGATGCGCGGCCGCGGCGCCGTTCGTCTTCGAGATCGATCAGCTTGACCGCCGGTAGTGCGGCGTCGGCGACGGCGCGGCGCGCAAGCGTCAGCCGCTTGTAGCGGCCCTGGTCCGCTTGCCACCAGCTTTCGAGCGACGGCGTCGCCGAGCCGAGCACGACCGGAATGCCCAGTTGCTTCGCGCGCCAGATCGCGAGGTCGCGCGCCGAATAACGCAGGCCTTCCTGCTGCTTGTAGGCCGGGTCGTGCTCCTCGTCGACGCAGATAATCGCGAGACGCGGCAGCGAGGCAAGCACCGCGAGGCGCGTGCCGAGCACGATGCGCGCGCGGCCCGTGTGCGCGGCGAACCAGTTGCGCGCGCGCTCGCCTTCGGCAAGGCCGCTGTGCAGCGTGACGATGGCACCGTCGTCGAGCGCGGCAAAACGCGCGCGAAACGCGGTTTCGAATTGCGGCGTCAGATTGATTTCGGGCACGAGCACCAGCGCTTGCGCGGTCGGGTCCGTCGCGAGCAAAGCGGCTAGCGCGCGTAGGTAGACCTCCGTTTTGCCGCTGCCGGTCACGCCGTGCAGCAGAAAGGCGGCGAAGCCGTGCGCGTCGTGGATCGCGGAGACGGCGGCGGATTGTTCGTCGGTGAGCGTGGGCAGCGTGGCGGCCGGGTGGGCGTCGTCGATTGATGCGGCGGGCGTCTGGATGCCGCCCGGTGTGGCCGTCGCGGCCGGCGACGTCGACGCGGCCGCAGCCTCGATCACCTCGAGCTCGACCCAGCCTTTCGCCCGCCAGGCGTCGAGCGTAGCCACCGCCTTCGGATGCAGCGCCCGCGCTTCGGCTGCCGACAGCGATCCGGCGCGCACGAGCTCGTCGGCCAGCCGCCGCAGCGCGCTCGCGCGCACCGGCAACGCATCGGGCAACGAATCCCGCCCGGCCGCCAGCAACCGATAATGCTCTTCGGGCGCGAGCAGCCGCGTCCACCGCGACGCATCGCGCAGCGCCTGCGGCAGCGCCGGCAATGCAACTTCGCCGAGGCCGCGCTGATAGTAGTCGGCCGCAAACGACACAAGCTCGAGCCATGACGCGGACAGCGGCGGGCATGCGCTGCACAGGTTATCCACCGAGCGCAGGCGATCTTCCGGCACCTCGCTGTGAGCAGCCACTTCGCAGACGAGACCGACCACCATCCGCTTGCCGAACGGCACACTGACGAGCATGCCGGGTTGCGGCGCGGCCTCGACGGCGCCCATTTCGCATCGGTAATCGAAAAGAGTCGGCAGCGGATGGTCGAGCGCGACCCGGACGAACATCTGGCTCACAAGCCGACGCAGCGACGCGCCGCCGATGCGCGAATCAGCACAGACAGCGAACACGCGCGCGTGGCCTCACCGAACTTAAAGTGAAACATCACATTTGGCGCTAAGTTTTGGATTCGGCAGAACAATTGGCTGCTTCCGGGTCCTGTGGATAACTTTGTTGAGAACTTGGTCCCGCGTGCTCGCAGACCGAGTCCACGTGGGCCTTTTGTGGTTTCCCGCACATATGTTCCGGCCCCGGTCAAACCCTTACTGGCTAAGGCGCTCACACGAAGTTCCCGCGTTTGGCAAGCACAATCTGACCTCGCGCCCCTCTTCCGCGCCGCAGCGTGATGAATGTGTATAAGTCAAGCCTTGACAACCAGCAGAACGCCATTCGACGGGCTGTGGAATGTAATTTTCCCCTTAGGGCGAGAGCCCACGTCATTGCGACGCAACAAAACTGTCATCACCTTGACGTAGTGCTGATCGCTTACGCCTCGCCCGCTGCGCGTAGCGCACGGCTATGCCGATGCACTTCGTCGACGAGTTCCGCGACGTGCTCGGGCGGCGTGTACTGCGAAATTCCGTGCCCGAGATTGAACACGTGGCCACGGTGATTGCCATAGCTGTCGAGCACCGCGCGCGCCTCGGCGCGGATCGTGGCCGGCGGCGCGAACAGCACCGACGGGTCGATGTTGCCCTGGAGCGCGACCTTGCCCGCGACGCGTTCGCGCGCGCGCGCGAGATTCACGGTCCAGTCGAGACCGACTGCGTCGACGCCTGACGCGGCAATTTCTTCGAGCCACAGGCCGCCGCCCTTCGTGAAGGCGATGACGGGCACGCGGCGCCCCTCGTGCTCGCGCTCGAGCGCGCTCACGATCTGTTCGATGTAGTGCAGCGAGAAGCGCTGATAGATTCCGTCCGCAAGCGTGCCGCCCCACGTATCGAAGATCATCACGGCCTGCGCGCCCGCTTCGATCTGAGCATTCAGATAGGCGGTAACCGCGCGCGCGTTCACATCGAGAATGCGATGCATGAGGTCCGGCCGCGCGTACAGCATCGACTTCACGGTGCGGAAGTCGTCCGAGCCGCCGCCTTCGACCATGTAGCACGCAAGCGTCCACGGGCTGCCCGAAAAACCGATCAGCGGCACGCTCTGCCGACCTTGCGCATCGGTCAGCGCGCGGCGGATCTGGCTGACCGCATCGGTCACGTAGCGCAGCGTCGCGTCGATGTCGGGTACCGCGAGGCGCGCGACGTCGTCTTCGGTGCGCACCGGGTGTGCGAATTTCGGGCCCTCGCCGGCAGCGAACTCGAGGCCGAGGCCCATCGCGTCGGGAATCGTCAGAATGTCGGAGAACAGGATCGCGGCGTCGAGCGGATAGCGCTCGAGCGGCTGCAGCGTTACTTCGGTGGCGTAGTCGGGGTTCTTCGCGAGGCCAAGGAAGCTGCCGGCACGGCTACGCGTCGCGTTGTATTCGGGCAGATAGCGGCCCGCCTGTCGCATGAGCCAGATCGGCGTGTAGTCGGTCGGCTCGCGCAGCAGCGCGCGCAGGAAGGTGTCGTTGATCAGTTGTTGAGCCACGTCGCGTAAGCCTGAAAGCAAAGGGCCATTCTACCGGACACGCGTTTGCGCGGGCATCGCTGGCCGGTCACCGGTTGTCTGCGCCGAACATCGCTTGATCCGTCAGGCCGGGTTGCCGCGTCAGCGACGGTTTTCAGCGCTCGCTACGTAGAATGGACGGCGCCTTGAAGAGGAGATTCCATGAGCAAAGCGTTATCCGTTTCGCAACGCGTGTTGTCACGCACCTTCGCAGGCGCGCTGTCCTGCGTGTTGTCCGGGGCGCTGTTGTATGCGGGTCCGGCCGGTGCGCAGGCGCCGTCGTCATCGACGGTCGCCGCTGCGGGTTCGTCGCAGTCGCGGCTCGATGAAGTGATCGCGCGCGGCACCTTGCGTGCATGCACGACCGGCGATTACAAACCCTACTCGTATTACAAACCGGACGGTCAGTTCGAAGGCATCGACATCGATATGGTCGAATCGCTCGCGAAGTCGCTCGGCGTGAAAGCGGCGTTCATCAAGACGACGTGGCCAAACCTGACGAACGATTTCATCGCGAAGTGCGATATCGCGGTGGGCGGCGTATCGACGACGCTCGACCGGCAAAAGCGCGCATTCTTCACGCAGCCGTATCAGGTCGACGGCAAGACGCCGATCGTCCGTTGCGACGATGTGCGCAAGTACCAGACGGTCGAACAGATCGACCAGCCGTCGACACGCGTCATCGTGAATCCGGGCGGCACGAACGAGCGCTTCGCCAAGCAGTACTTCCCGCACGCGAAACTGACCGTCTACGCGGATAACGTGACCGTGTTCAAGCAGATCCTGGCGGGCAAGGCGGACGTCATGGTCACCGACGCGTCTGAAACGCTCCTGCAGCAGAAGCTCAATCCTGGCCTTTGCTCGGTGCATCCCGACCAGCCGTTCCAGTACGGCGAGAAGGCGTGGATGGTGCCGCGCGGCGACGTCGTTTTTCAGCAATATGTCGACCAATGGCTGCATCTCGCGCGAGAAAGCGGCGAGTATCAGGCTATTTCGGACAAGTGGCTGAAGTAGATCCGGGAGCCGGCGCGCACCGGCGATAACACGCGCGCTCCGACGCGGTGAACCTGTAGCCGGTGCGGCGCCGAGGGCTTCATTCCGCCGTGCGCTTCATTTCTTTGACGGCGTCGTCGTCCAGGACCGCGCAGCCGCGGTCGCGCGCTGCGCCGCATCATTTCTTGCGAACGACTGTTTCCCATCTTGCAAAGCGATTCAGAACGACTACGCTTCAACCGATTCTCGCGGCGGACCCGCTTATTCAAGGTAAAAATGCTTGCTGCATATGCGCGGTGAAGCAGCGCAAATGCAGCGCCACTCGAATTAGCTGTCTACGATTTATTCGATTTCAGCCGATCGGTAAAAACGAACTTTTAACCGGAAAATAACGGCAAAAAATCCCGGAGAGCCTTATCTGGCGGGCGTTACAACCTGAAACACTTTGTTACCGCGCTCCCGGTTTAATTCGCCCACAATGCCTCTCACGGGTTCAACACGGATGTGGCTTGGTGTGCGGTGTGAGCGGACATCTTTTACCAAGCCGGTCGGCAGATTGCCGGGTCCCTGCGAAGGGGCATCCCTGTTGGAGTCGTGTCGACGATCGCGTCGTCGAGTCGATTCCTCCTTTGGTCTCCTCGCGCTAACCCCGTAGCGTGTGGTTTTTAGCGGGCTCCAGGCCCGCTTTTTTTTTGCCTCGCTAAACGTTTGCGCACTGCAGCGGTTGGCGCTCCCCAAAGCGCGTCGTTCTCGACGCGCTTTTTGCATTTGAGGTCTGCGCACCCTCGGTTTGCGCACCGTTGCCGTGCTCGCCGCCCGCAGCGCTCAGGCGGTCTTGCCGACCGCTAGCTTCAGCTCTTCGATCATCCGCTCGCGCATCACGAACTTCTGGATCTTGCCGGTCACCGTCATCGGCAACTCGTCGACGAAGCGGATGGTCTTCGGCACCTTGTAATGCGCGATCTGGCCGTGGCAAAACGCCTGGACATCGTCTGCAGTCATCTGCTCGCCGGAGCGCAACACGATCCAGGCGCAAACCTCCTCGCCGTATTTGGGATCAGGCACGCCAAACACTTGCACGCTCTGAATCTTTGGGTGGCGAAATAGGAATTCCTCGATCTCGCGCGGGTAGATGTTTTCGCCGCCGCGGATCAGCATGTCCTTCAGGCGGCCAACGATATTGCAGTAGCCGTCTGCATCGATCACGGCGAGGTCGCCCGTATGCATCCAGCCGTCGACAACGCTTTCGCGCGTTCTCGCATCGTCGTTCCAGTAGCCGCGCATCACCGAATAGCCCTTCGTGCAGAGTTCGCCGATTTCGCCGACCGGCACGATGTTGCCGGCGGCATCGACGACCTTCACTTCGAGATGCGGCTGCACGCGGCCGACGGTCGTCGTGCGCCGGTCGAGCGGATCGGTGGTCGAGCTCTGGAACGACACCGGGCTCGTCTCGGTCATCCCGTACGCGATCGTGATCTCCGATAGATGCATCTTCGAAACGACGCGCTTCATCGTCTCGATCGGGCACGGCGAGCCGGCCATGATGCCGGTGCGCAGATGCGAGAGATCGAAGGTGTCGAAGCCGGGGTGATCGAGCTCGGCGATGAACATCGTCGGCACGCCATGCAGCGCCGTGCATTGTTCTTCGGCGACGGCCGCGAGCGTCGCCGCCGGGTCGAATGCTTCGCCCGGGAACACCATGTTCGCGCCGACCGACACGCACGCGAGCACCGCCAGCACCATGCCGAAGCAGTGATACAGCGGCACGGGAATGCACAGCGAATCGTGCTCCGAGAGCCGCATCGCCATGGCGATAAAACGCGCGTTATTGACGACGTTGCTGTGCGTCAGCGTCGCGCCTTTCGGGCTGCCTGTCGTGCCGCTCGTGAACTGGATGTTGATCGGATCGTGCGGCGACAGGCTCGCGGCGATCGCGTCGAGTTTCGCCGTATCGAGCGTCTCGCGGCCGAGTTCGATCACTTCCGAAAGGCAATGCATGCCCGGCGCTTCCGTGTCGCCGAGGCGGATCACGATGCGCAGATCGGGCAAGCGCGCGATGCGCAGGTCGCCGGGCGTTTGCGTCGCGAGTTCCGGCGCGAGCTCGCCGAGCATGTCGAGGTACATCGACGACTTGAAGCGTTCGGCCGCGACGATCGCCTTGCAGCCGACCTTGTTCAGCGCGAATTCGAGTTCGGCGAGCCGGTACGCAGGATTGATGTTGACGAGGATCGCGCCAATACGTGCAGTCGCGAACTGCGTAAGCAGCCATTCGATGCGATTCGGCGACCAGATGCCGACGCGATCGCCTTTGCCGATGCCGAGCGCCGTGAAACCGGACGCCAGAATGTCGACCTCTTCGGCGAACGCTTTCCAGCTCCAGCGGATGCGTTGCTCGCGAAATACGACGGCTGGCCGGTCGGCAAAGCGTCGTGCGGTCTCGCGCAGGAACTGGCCGACCGTCGCGGTGCTAAGCGGGATGTCGGTTGAGCCGCGCACGTATGAGAGGCCGTCTTTCGGCGCAATCTGTGCGGGGGTGCCTGTCGCTTGCATGCTTGCCTCCTGAGTCCTGTGCCGACCGGACGAGCGAAGGTCGTGCTTTGACGCGCTTCGCGCAGTCTCGTCGAAGGTGAATGCTGGAAAGGGATGCCCGCTGAAGGAAACTGGTGGCGAAAAGATTGTGCGCCGGCTGTATCGTGCGCGGCATCGAGGCTTTCCCTCACCGTTCGGCGTGCGCCGAAGAAGCCGGCACGCCGCCCAAATAAAAAAGCAGCCGCGAGGGCTGCCTTTCTATCATCGTCGCGCGAGTCGACGACGGTGCTTCCTAGTGCTGTCCGCGCAGTTTCCGCAGACGCTGGATCGCCGCAAGCTGAGCCGTCGCATACGCGAGTTCCGCCTGCGCGGTTGCGTATTCAAGGTTCGAGCCCGTGTTCTGCAGCGCCTCTTCCGCGCGCTTGCGGGCCTGCTCGGCCTTCGCCTCGTCGAGATCCTTGCCGCGGATCGCCGTGTCGGCCAGAACCGTCACCGCACCGGGCTGCACCTCGAGAATGCCGCCGGCGACGAACACGAATTCCTCTTCGCCATTCTCGGCCTCGATACGCACCGCACCCGGACGAATCCGCGTGATCAGCGGCGTGTGGCCCGGCAGAATGCCGAGCTCGCCCGCCTCGCCCGGCAGCGCGACGAACTTCGCCTGGCCCGAGAAGATTTCCTCTTCCGCGCTGACGACGTCTACCTTGATAGTTGCCATAAAGTCTCGACTCCTGTCGACAGGTTGAGTGTAGGACGAGGCGCCGGTTGAAGCGGACCGGATACGTCGGATACGTCACGCGTACCGATACACGCCGGCCGGCGCCACCTTCGTTACACCCAGCCGTTACTGGATCTTCTTGGCCTTTTCAAAGGCTTCGTCGATCGTGCCGACCATGTAGAACGCCTGCTCCGGCAGGTGATCGCACTCGCCCTCGACGATCATCTTGAAGCCGCGGATCGTTTCCTTCAGCGGCACGTACTTGCCCGGCGAGCCCGTGAAGACTTCCGCGACGTGGAACGGCTGCGACAGGAAACGCTGGATCTTGCGCGCGCGAGCGACCGACAGCTTGTCTTCCGGCGACAGTTCATCCATGCCCAGAATCGCGATAATGTCGCGCAATTCCTTGTAGCGCTGCAGCGTTTGCTGGACCGAGCGCGTAATGCCGTAGTGCTCTTCGCCGATCACGTGCGGATCGATCTGGCGCGATGTCGAATCGAGCGGGTCCACCGCGGGGTAGATACCGAGCGACGCGATGTCACGCGACAGCACGACCGTTGCGTCCAGGTGGCCGAAGGTCGTAGCCGGCGACGGGTCCGTCAAGTCATCGGCAGGCACGTACACGGCCTGCACCGACGTGATCGAGCCGGTCTTCGTCGACGTGATGCGCTCTTGCAGCTTGCCCATTTCTTCAGCGAGCGTCGGCTGATAGCCCACGGCCGACGGCATACGGCCGAGCAGTGCCGACACTTCGGTGCCAGCCAGCGTGAAACGGTAGATGTTGTCGACGAAGAACAGCACGTCGAGGCCTTCGTCACGGAAGTGCTCGGCCATCGTCAGGCCCGTCAGCGCAACGCGCAGACGGTTGCCCGGCGGCTCGTTCATCTGGCCGTACACGAGCGCGACCTTATCGAGAACGTTCGAGTCCTTCATTTCGTGGTAGAAGTCGTTGCCCTCACGGGTACGCTCGCCCACGCCCGCGAACACGGAGTAACCGCCGTGCTCCTTCGCGATGTTGTTGATGAGCTCCATCATGTTGACGGTCTTGCCCACGCCCGCACCGCCGAACAGACCGACCTTGCCGCCCTTCGCGAACGGGCAGATCAGGTCGATCACCTTGATGCCCGTTTCGAGCAGCTCGGTGGACGGCGACAGTTCGTCGAACGCCGGCGCCTTCTGGTGGATCGAGCGCATCGTGTCGCTCGCGATCGGGCCCGCTTCGTCGATCGGGCGGCCCAGCACGTCCATGATGCGGCCCAGCGTCGGCTTGCCGACCGGCACGCTGATCGGCTTCGCGGTGTTCTTCACCACGACGCCGCGGCGCAGACCATCGGACGAACCCAGACAGATGGTGCGGACCACGCCGTCGCCCAGCTGCTGCTGGACTTCGAGCGTCAGCTCCGAACCTTCGAGAATGAGCGCGTCGTACACCTTCGGCATGTGTTCACGCGGGAATTCCACGTCGATCACCGCGCCGATGCACTGTACGATCTTGCCTTCTACCAAAGCAGTTGTACTCATCGCTTTTCCTTTAGATACTCAATTCTTCACTCGCGCTACGGCGCGGTTGGTTGCCCGCAGCTCATTTTCTTTGCGCGGTCGCTTTCGATTGCTTTCAGTCGCCTGGCGCGTCGTCGCTACGCTCAGACTGCCGCGGCGCCGCCGACGATCTCCGACAGTTCCTTCGTGATCGCGGCCTGGCGGCTCTTGTTGTACGACAGCTGCAACTCGTTGATGACCGTCTTTGCGTTATCCGAAGCGGCCTTCATTGCGACCATGCGTGCCGACTGTTCCGACGCCATGTTTTCCGCGACGGCCTGATAGACCAGCGCTTCGACATAACGCACGAGCAGTTCGTCGACCACCGTCTGCGCGTCCGGCTCGTAGATGTAGTCCCACGACGTGCTCGGCGTCGCCTTGTCGCCTTCTTCCGTCGCCTCGAACTTCTCGGCCGACAGCGGCAACAGCTGCTCGATCACGGGCTCCTGCTTCATCGTGTTGATGAAGCGCGTGTACGCGAGGTACACCGCCGAGACCTTGCCTTCCGAGTACAGGTCGAGCTGCACCTTCACCGCGCCGATCAGCTTCTCGAGGTGCGGCGTGTCGCCGAGCTGCACGACGTTCGATGCGACCTTCGCGCGCAGACGGTTCAGAAAACCGAGGCCCTTGCTGCCGATCGCCGTTGCGTCGATCGTCTTGCCTTCGGCTTCGAGCTCCTTGAACTTCTGCAGCGACGCACGCAGGATGTTCGTGTTCATCCCGCCGCACAGACCTTTGTCAGTCGTGACGAGGATGAAACCGGCCGTCTTCGCGCCCTCGTTCGCCACCATGAACGGATGGCGATACTCGGGGTTCGCACGGCTCATGTGCGCGGCGATGTCACGGACCTTGTCGGCGTACGGACGGGCAGCGCGCATGCGCTCCTGGGCGCGGCGCATCTTCGATGCCGCGACCATCTCCATCGCTTTCGTGATCTTGCGCGTGTTTTGCACGCTCTTGATCTTGCCGCGAATTTCCTTCATTCCAGCCATTGCTTGCTCCTTGATCGAAACCGCGCGGGCTTATTTCGCTGCTTCAGTTGCCCGCGCTGCTTCGAGGTCCGGTTATGTCTCGCGGATCGGCTCAGTACGCGATCAATAAGCGCCGGACTTCTTGAAGTCCTTCAGAGCCGCATGCAGCGCGGCTTCGTCGTCCTTCGACAGGTCCTTGTTATCTTCGATGCGCTTGATCAGATCGGCGTGGCTCGTCTTCAGGTATTCGCGCAGGCCGCGCTCGAATGCGAGCACGTCCTTCACTTCCAGATCGTCGAGGTAACCGTTGTTCGCGGCGAACAGCGCGACCGACAGTTCCCACACCTGCAGCGGCTGGTACTGCGGCTGCTTCAACAGTTCCGTCACGCGGCGGCCGCGCTCGAGCTGCTTGCGGGTCGCTTCGTCGAGGTCCGATGCGAACTGCGCGAATGCCGCCAGTTCACGGTACTGCGCGAGGTCGGTACGGATACCGCCCGACAGCTTCTTCACGACCTTCGTCTGCGCCGCGCCACCGACTCGCGACACCGACACGCCGGCGTTGATCGCCGGGCGGATGCCTGCGTTGAAGAGGTCGGTTTCGAGGAAGATCTGGCCGTCGGTAATCGAAATCACGTTCGTCGGAACGAACGCGGTCACGTCGCCGGCTTGCGTTTCGATCACGGGCAGCGCCGTGAGCGAGCCGCTCTTGCCCTTCACTTCGCCCTTCGTGAATTTCTCGACGTACTCTTCCGACACGCGCGCGGCGCGTTCGAGCAGACGCGAGTGCAGATAGAACACGTCGCCCGGATACGCTTCGCGGCCCGGCGGACGGCGCAGCAGCAGCGAGATCTGACGGTAGGCCCAGGCCTGCTTGGTCAAATCGTCGTAAATGATCAGCGCGTCCTGGCCGCGGTCGCGGAAGTATTCGCCCATCGTGCAACCGGCATACGGCGCGAGGTATTGCATCGCAGCCGATTCCGACGCCGAAGCGGCGACGACGATCGTGTATTCGAGCGCGCCCGTTTCTTCGAGCTTGCGCACCACGTTCATGATCGACGAAGCCTTCTGGCCGATCGCGACGTAGATACAGATCAGATCCTTGCCCTTCTGGTTGATG
This sequence comes from Paraburkholderia sp. SOS3, assembly GCF_001922345.1. Classification (NCBI taxonomy): domain Bacteria; kingdom Pseudomonadati; phylum Pseudomonadota; class Betaproteobacteria; order Burkholderiales; family Burkholderiaceae; genus Paraburkholderia; species Paraburkholderia sp. SOS3. The sequence goes on from NZ_CP018811.1 coordinate 112,498, forward strand.
ATCGTATCGACAGCCACCGCGGTCTTGCCGCACTGACGGTCGCCGATGATCAGCTCGCGCTGGCCACGGCCGATCGGCACCATCGAGTCGATCGACTTCAGACCCGTTTGCACCGGCTGCGACACCGACTTACGCCAGATCACGCCCGGCGCGATCTTTTCGATCGCGTCGGTCAGCTTCGCGTTGACCGGGCCCTTGCCGTCGATCGGGTTGCCGAGCGCATCGACCACGCGACCGACCAGTTCGGGGCCGACCGGCACTTCGAGAATGCGGCCCGTCGTCTTGACGATGTCGCCTTCCGAGATGCTTTCGTATTCGCCCAGAATCACGGCGCCGACCGAGTCGCGCTCGAGGTTCAGCGCGAGGCCGTACACGTTGCCCGGAAATTCGAGCATTTCGCCCTGCATCACTTCCGACAGGCCGTGAATGCGCACGATGCCGTCGGTCACGGAGATCACGGTGCCCTGGTTGCGAACGTCTGCGCTCGCTTCAAGGCCCTGGATCCGGCTCTTGATCAGCTCGCTGATCTCAGAGGGATTGAGTTGCATTATTCGCTCCTGATAGTCAATTCTGTTGCGTGCCAGCGGCTCTGCGATTCACGCGCCGACGTCTGCAAAATCACGCGGTCAGCGCCGTCTGCATTCTGGCGAGCCGCGCGCGGACCGAGGTATCGAGCACTTCGTCGCCCACCGTCACGCGCACGCCGCCGATCAGCGACGCGTCCACTTCGACGGTCGGCTTCAGCTTGCATTTGAACTTGCGCTCGAGCGCCGCGACGAGTTCGTCCAGTGCCTGGCCTTCGAGCGGGAATGCGCTCACGATATGCGCATCGGCCGCGCCTTCGCGTGCGTTCTTCAGCGCGTCGAACTGCGTCGCGATTTCCGGCAACAGCGGCAGCCGGTGATTGTCGACCAGCATCTGCACGAAGTTCTTTGCCTGCGCGTCGTCTTTAAGTGGCGACTTCACCGCGGCGAGCACGAGGTCGACGACCTGCGCGCGGCCCACCTTCGGGCTCGTCGCGACCGATTCGACTTCGGGCAAGCTCGCAACCTGAGCCAGTTCCTGCACGAGCGTGGACCAGGCGTTGACGTCGCCCGCTTGCGCGACGGCAAACAGCGCTTCAGCGTACGGACGGGCGATGGTGGCAAGTTCGGCCATGATCAGAGCTCGGTTTTGAGTTGATTCAGCAGATCGGCGTGAACCGACTGGTTCACTTCACGCTTCAGGATCTGTTCGGCACCCTTCACCGCAAGCGCCGCCACTTCACCGCGCAGCGCTTCGCGCGCCTTCACGATTTGCTGGTCGGCATCGGCCTTCGCCTGAGCGATGATCCGGGCGGCTTCGGCATGCGCCTGCGCCTTGATTTCGTCAGCGACGGACACGGCGCGCTTTTCGGCTTCGGCGATGCGCTGCTGGCCGTCGTTGCGAGCCTGCGCAAGCTCCTCGCCGACGCGCTTGTGCGCGGCTTCGAGTTCCGCCTTGCCCTTTTCGGCAGCCGACAGGCCATCGGCGATTTTCTTCGCGCGCTCGTCGAGGGCGTTGACCAACGGCGGCCACACGAACTTCATCGTGAACCACGCGAGGATCAGGAACACGACCATTTGCGCAAACAGAGTTGCGTTGAGATTCACGGTGTTTCCTTAAATGTTGCTAGTTCGGACGGGGAGACGGGAAACGGCAAGGCGCTCATCGAATCAGTGCTCGATCAGCGCCCAGTACCCGTTCCGCTTAGCGCCATTCCTGTTATAGGTCAGGGCGCGCAGTTCCGAGGAACCTCAGCCTGCCAGCTTCGACAGCAGCGGGTTCGCGAACGCAAACAGCATGGCCACACCAACGCCGATCAGGAACGCCGCATCGATCAGACCCGCGAGCAGGAACATCTTCGTTTGCAGCGGGTTCATCAGTTCCGGCTGGCGGGCGCACGCTTCGATGTACTTGCCGCCCATCAGGCCGATACCGATACAGGCGCCGATTGCACCCAGGCCGATGATGATGCCGATACCGATGGCGGTCAGACCCTGGATGTTGGCGATGAAAGCTTGCATGATCACTCCTTTGTGAAAAGTCTTTTTGGAACTGGGATTTAGAAAAATAAAAGCGATTCTTTTAGCCGACAGGACCGGGGTTAGTGGCTGTCGTGTGCCTGGCCGATATACACCAGCGTCAGCATCATGAAAATGAACGCCTGCAACAGAACGATCAGGATGTGGAAGATCGCCCACACGCTGCCCGCGATCACATGGCCGATGAAGCCAAGCACCGTCGTGTCCGCACCGAAGTTCCAGATGCTGCCCAGCAGGGCGATCAGCAGGAACAGCAGTTCACCCGCGTACATGTTGCCGAAAAGCCGCATGCCGAGCGAAACCGTCTTGGCGACGAACTCGATGATGTTCAGTGCAAGGTTCGGGATCCACAAAAGCGGATGCGCGCCGAACGGGGCCGACAGCAGTTCGTGCACGAAGCCGCCCGCGCCCTTGATCTTGAAGTTGTAGTAAATCATCAGCACGAACACGCCGAGCGCGATGCCGAGCGTGCCGTTCAGATCTGCCGTCGGCACGATGCGATGATGGGGGATGATTTCCGAGAGGCCCAGCCAGCCGATCACGCGGCCCGGCAGGTCGACGGGGATGAAGTCGAGCGCGTTCATCAGCGCGACCCAAACGAACACCGTGAGCGCGAGCGGCGCGATGAAACGGCGGTTGCCGTGGATCATCGCTTTCGATTGGTCTTCGACCATTTCGACGAGCATCTCGACCGCGCACTGGAAGCGGCCCGGAACGCCCGGCGTGGCTTTGCGCGCAGCGAGGCGCAAGATGAGGATGGTGACGAGGCCGCAAACGATCGACCAGAAGAGCGTATCCAGATTCCAGACATGGATGTCGAAAATCGACGTCTGATGCGCGGTGGAGAAATTCTGCAAGTGATGCGCGATGTACTCGGACGGATCCAGAGCGCGCGTTCCTTCGCTAGCTGCCATATCGTTATTGCCACCCAAATTGTCGAAAATCGTTCCAGGCCGCCTGCCGCCGTTCGCGTCGCAGGCCAACCCGGTGCGAGCCGTCTCGAGCCCGCACGCCGTTCGGCGACGCGTTGCCGCGTCAGCCAGTGTTCTTTACCTTCGCTTGACCTGCGTTACCGCCAGGCTAGTGCTATCCAGTACGTCTTGAGCGCGACCAGGTAGGTCACGAGCAGCGGAACCCACTGCACGCCGTGATACCCGAACGCGATGGCAACGAACATGGCGATCGTCGCCCCCATCTTGAGCGCTTCGCCGATCATCCAGCTCATCACCGTCTCGGCGCCGCTCAACTTCTTCAGACGTGCCGCGAACAACGCGCTCGGCACCCAGCAAATCGCTCCCCCGAGAAATGCGGACAGCGCAGCATCGCCCGGCGGCTTGTAGAACAGCCACCACAGCAGCGTCGCACCCAGGGACAAAACCATTTGCGCCGCCACGACCTTGTAAGGCGTAACGCGCGATGGACGACTCACGTTCGGACCGAATAGCTTCTCAGCCTCTGCCCGAGTGAGCGGAACGATATTGTTATCTTGCTGCTCGACATCCCACGCATCGTCATGCCCGGTTCGCTGCTCATTACGCTGAACAACGTGCTGAACTTTCGATGGATCTGAAGCCGTTCCAGAGACGCCATGCTCAGTACGGTGTTTGTCGTCGCTTTGCTTCGGCGCTTGATGCAGCGCCGCGTCCGACTTTTGTACCGCCATTGCAGTGTCCCGCCAAGTTCTGTTCAGCCCGCGAGCTTACTCACCGCTTACGGGGGTGCCAAGCAAATAAATCCGGGGGATTGTAAGCGATAGTTGCAACCAATTCAAGACTTTAGGGTACTCAATAAATACCGTGGCGGCGTGTCTCGCGACACGCAAATATGCCTTTTTTGAATGAATCGCCCTGCGATTGTAAGCGACCTGCCAATGCATCGAAGTCGCGCGCTTTTCGACATTTTTCCTTCCCTTCGCCGATGCTTCATGCAGCGAAGGCCGATGTCAGAAATGCAGCAGAATCCATCCGCCGAACACGCCGGCGATTATCCAGAAAGGCACTGAAAAAAGATGAAACTGCGTCCACATGCCGCGCTCGTTCGAGAGCCGCATCGCGATCAGATTCGCGAGCGAGCCGATCGCGAAACCGAAGCCGCCGACGCTGACGCCGAATGCGAGCGCGCGCCAGTCTTTGGAAAATTCAGCGAGCATGATCGCAGCCGGAACGTTGCTGATGCCTTGCGACAAAACCGCGCCTGCCACATAGGTTCTGAATGGCGTCGCGAGGTGCCACGCACTCACCGACTGATGGACGAACGGCAACGCGGCGACGCTGCGCAGCACGATAAACATCAGCACAAAGATCAGCAGCAGCAGCCAGTCGATCTTCAGCACAATCGATGGGCGCCACAGCAGAAAACCGATTGCGACGCCCGCAAGGCCGATGCCGGGACGATGCGCGTCCGCGAGCACGACGAATGCGATGAACAGCAAAGCCGCCACGCCGACGAGCGGCCGGTCCACCGGATGCGGCTCGACGTCCTTCGACAGATCGAGCGGCGCGCCGCGGAAAGACACTGCCGTCATCACATACAACATCGCCATCAGCACTGCGCATAATGGCGCGAGCGCCCAGACGAAGCGGCCGAACGACACGCCGCTCGTTTGCCACAGGAACAGATTCTGAGGATTACCAAGCGGTGTCAGAATCGAGCCCGCGTTGACCGCGAGCGCGATGAAGATGACGAGGCGCCTGAGCGGCAACGGCGTCAGTTTGTGCAGCGACAACGCAAGCGGCACGACGACGAAGAGCGCGACGTCGTTTGTCAGTAGTGTCGATAATGCGGCCGCGAGCCCGATCAGCAGACACGCGAGCGCGCGCTCCGTATGGATATGATGAACGACACGATGCGCGGACCACATCAGGAATCCTGAGCGTTCCACGGCTTTCGTCAGGATGAGCAGACCGGTGAGCGTCAGCACGGTCTGCCAGTCGACGAGCGACGGCAGCGACGTCCATGCGCGCGGGTGGAGGATTTGCAACAGGATCAGTGCGATCGCGAGGATCGCGAGCACCGGTTCCTTTGCGACGAATAGCCAGACGGCCCGCAGCACATGGTGCGCGGGCGTCGACGCGCGTTCCGCTGACGGCACGATCGAACGCGCTTACGCAGGAGCGTTGGTGCCACGCAGACGCGCGAGAATACCCTCGAGCGCGTCCAGGTCGCCGAATTCGACCGTTACCTGGCCCCGTCCGCGGCGGCCGAGCTTGATCTTCACCGTTGCCGCGAGCAGATCCGACAGTTCTTCTTCGAGGCGCCGCGTATCGCGGCCGCCGTCGTGGTCGATGCGCGCTTTCGGCGCCGGCGTGGCCTTGTTGGTCGCGGTCACGAGCTTTTCGGTTTCGCGTACCGACATGCCCTTGTTGACAACCTGGTTTGCGAGCGTGATCTGCGTCGCCGAGTCGACGGCAAGCAGCGCGCGCGCGTGACCCATATCGAGATCGCCAGCGAGCAGCATGGTCTGCACAGGCGCCGCAAGATTCAGCAGACGCAGCAGGTTCGATACCGCACTGCGCGAGCGGCCGACCGATTCCGCCGCCTGCTCGTGCGTGAACTTGAATTCGTCGAGCAAACGCTGGATGCCCTGCGCCTCTTCGAGCGGGTTTAGATCTTCGCGCTGGATGTTCTCGATCAGCGCCATCGCCGCGGCGGCCTGGTCCGGCACGTCGCGCACGAGCACCGGCACTTCTTCGAGGCCCGCGATATGCGCGGCGCGATAGCGGCGCTCGCCCGCGATGATTTCGAATCTGTCGCCGCCAATCGGCCGCACGAGAATCGGCTGCATCAGACCCTGCGCACGGATGCTCGCCGCGAGCTCCTGCAAGGCGCCCTCGTCCATCCGCGTACGCGGCTGGTATTTGCCCGCCTGCATCCGCGACAACGGCAGCGTATGCGGCGCACCATCGATCTTGACCGCTTCCGTGATGTCCGCGCTTCCGCCAAGCAGTGCCTCGAGTCCTCTGCCTAGCCCCTTCTTTCTTGCTACTGCGTTCATCGTGTTTCCTCGATCCGATTTCGACGATTGGCGTTGTGTACTCATAGCGCGCGCACCCGTTCGATCATTTCCGCGCCGAACTGCACGTAGGCTTGCGCGCCGCGCGACGCACGGTCGAACACGACGCCGGGCAGCCCGTAACTGGGCGCCTCGGCCAGACGCACGTTGCGCGGGATGACCGCGTCGAACACCTTGTCGCCGAAATGCTCTTTCAACTGGTCGGACACCTGTTGCTGCAAGGTGATGCGCGGATCGAACATCACGCGCAACAGGCCGATCACTTTCAGATCGCGATTCATGTTCGCGTGAACCTGCTTGATCGTATTGACGAGGTCCGACAGACCTTCGAGCGCAAAGTACTCGCATTGCATCGGGATCACGACGCCGTGCGCGGCGCACAGGCCGTTCAGCGTCAGCAGCGACAGCGCCGGCGGGCAGTCGATCAGCACGAAATCGTAGTCTTCGACGACATGCAGCAGCGCTTCCTTCAGTTGACGCTCGCGGTTTTCGACACCGACCAGCTCGATCTCGGCGCCCGCGAGTTCGCGGTTCGCCGGCAGCACATCGTAGGAAACCGCTTCGGATTTGACGCGCGCGTCGGCTACCGCGACGCCGTCGCACAGCACCTCATAGACGGTGTTCTCGCACGCGGCCTTGTCGATACCGCTGCCCATCGTCGCGTTGCCCTGCGGATCGAGATCGATAAGCAGAACACGTTGTCCCTGCGATGCGAGGCTCGCGGCGAGATTGACAGCTGTCGTCGTTTTGCCGACTCCGCCCTTCTGGTTCGCAACGCAGAAGATTTTTGCCATCTTGGATGTGTCCCTTTGCAGCCTTGGATGTTTGGTATGAATTCGCTTGTGCGTCGGCTTTGCCACCTGCGCTCGCCGCGTCGACCTGGCGACGTCGGCCTAGTTTGACGCACGCGCAGCCGCCGCACCAGGTTCTTCGACAAGAATTTCCAGCAAATGCCGCTCAGCATCGAGCGAGGGCACATCAAGCCGGATAATTTGCTTCACTTTCGCACCGGCGGGCAACCGCGCGATCTCGGCATCGGGACGCACACCCTTCATCGCCCAGATCGAACCCTTTTCCGCGACGAGATGCCGGGCCAGTGTAACGAAATCCGCGAGCTCTGCGAATGCGCGCGATACGATCACATCGAATTTTTCAGGCACTTCGATATCGGGACGCAACGTTTCGACACGCCCGGTCACCACCGACAGATTCGCAAGGCCCAGTTCGGCCTTCGCCTGCGCCTGAAACGCGGTTTTCTTATGAACGATGTCGTTGAGCGTGACGCGCCAGTCCGGCAACGTGATTGCGAGCACGATGCCGGGCAGTCCGCCGCCTGACCCGACGTCGAGCACCGACGACGCGGCTCGCCCCGCCAGAAGATGCGGCACGATCGATAGCGAGTCGAGAATGTGCTGGATCAGCATCTGCCGCGGGTCACGTATCGCCGTCAGGTTATAGACGGCGTTCCATTTCGCGAGCAACGCGACGTAGTCGAGCAGCTTTGTGTGTTGCGTATCGGTGAGTTCAATGCTCAGCGCGCGCGCGCCTTCGACCAGCAGTGCCGCCAGCGACTCGCGACTGGCAGCGACCGGACCGCTGGGACGCGCCGTCATTGAGCTACCGGCGTGCTGTCCGTGCCGGAATCGGTGTTGACTGGCTGCGTCGCGGCCACTGGACGGCGGCCCAGACCACGCTTCAGGTGGACCATCAGCAGCGAGATCGCGGCCGGCGTGATGCCCGAAATCCGCGAAGCCTGACCGATCGTCTCGGGACGGTGCTGCGTGAGCTTCTGGCGCGCCTCGAACGACAGTCCGCGCACGTCCGCGTAGTCGAGCGCGTCCGGCAGACGCGTGTTCTCGTGCGCCCCGTTGCGCTCAATCTCGTCGGCCTGACGCTCAATGTAGCCTTGGTACTTGATGCCGATTTCGATCTGTTCCTTGATCTGCTCGAGCAGAATCGGATCGTCGGCGAGTGCCTCAATGGGCGCACACGCACCGTCACGCAATGCGCAGACGCCATCGTATGAAACGCCCGGACGGCGCAACAACTCCGCGAGGTTGTACTCGTGATCGATCGGTTTGCCGAGCAAGGCCGTGGCTTCGTCAGAGGAAAGTGTCTTCGGTGTGACCCATGTCGCGCGCAATCGCTCTGTTTCACGTGAAACCGCGTCGCGCTTGCGACTGAAAGCGTCCCACCGCTCGTCGCCGACGACGCCAAGTTCGCGACCGATCTCCGTCAGACGCATATCGGCATTGTCTTCGCGCAGACTGAGACGATACTCGGCGCGGCTCGTGAACATCCGGTACGGCTCGGAAACGCCGCGCGTGACCAGATCGTCGACCAGCACGCCAAGATAGGCCTGGTCGCGGCGCGGGCACCATGCTGCCTTGCCCTGCACCTGCAATCCGGCATTAATGCCGGCGAGAAGACCTTGGGCGGCGGCTTCTTCGTAGCCGGTTGTCCCGTTGATCTGCCCCGCAAAGAACAGTCCGCCGATCGCCTTGGTTTCAAGCGAAGCCTTCAGCGCGCGCGGATCGAAGTAGTCGTATTCGATCGCATAGCCGGGCCGCAGGATATGCGCATGCTCAAGGCCACGCATCGAGCGGACCAGATCCAGTTGCACATCGAACGGCAGGCTCGTCGAGATACCGTTCGGGTAGAACTCATTAGTGCTCAGCCCTTCCGGCTCGAGGAAGATCTGATGCGATTCCTTCGACGCAAACCGATGGATCTTGTCCTCAATCGAAGGACAGTAGCGCGGACCGACGCCTTCGATCACGCCCGTGTACATCGGCGACCGATCGAGGCCGCCGCGGATGATGTCGTGCGTCTGCGCGTTCGTGTGCGTGATCCAGCACGGCACCTGACGCGGGTGTTGTTCGGCCCGACCTAGGAATGAAAACACCGGCACCGGATCGAGATCGCCAGGTTGCTCTTCGACCTTCGAAAAGTCGATGGTGCGACCGTCGATGCGCGGCGGGGTACCGGTCTTCAGGCGCCCTTGAGGCAGCTTCAGTTCCTTGAGGCGTGACGATAGGGACACGGCCGCCGGATCGCCGGCGCGGCCGCCCGTGTAATTGTTGAGCCCGACGTGAATCTTGCCGTCCAGAAACGTCCCGGCCGTCAGCACCACGGCGCGCGCGCGAAAACGGATACCAACCTGCGTAACAGCGCCGACCACGCGATCGCCTTCCACCATCAGATCGTCGACCGACTGCTGGAACAGCCACAGATTCGGCTGATTTTCGAGGCGGCTCCGGATCGCCTGCTTATACAGCAGTCGATCCGCCTGCGCCCGCGTCGCGCGGACCGCGGGCCCCTTCGAAGAGTTCAGGATCCGAAACTGGATACCGCCTTCGTCGGTCGCAGCCGCCATCGCACCGCCGAGTGCGTCGACTTCCTTGACCAGATGGCCCTTGCCGATACCGCCAATCGACGGATTGCAGCTCATCTGGCCGAGCGTTTCGATGTTGTGTGTGAGCAGCAGCGTCTTGTTGCCCATGCGTGCCGAAGCCAGTGCGGCTTCAGTGCCGGCGTGCCCGCCACCGACGACGATTACGTCAAACTCTGTGGGATAAAGCATCGGAGATCTCACGCGGACCGTTGGCGTGAGCCTTTCAGAAAAATGTATTGGCGAATTATAACGGGTTCGCTTTTGGCCCGATTTACGTCGAGTTGTGCACGGATATAAAAACGGCGTGTTTCACGTGAAACACACCGTTCCCGCGGGACGAAATTCGTGGAACCGCTGCAAATCACCACGCGGCGGACGAATCTTCCGCGCCGCAGCAACCCGGCGACAGGTGTCAAGCGACCTTCTTCGCCAACCCGAGATAGGTTTCTATCACCCGCGGATTGTGCGCCAGTTCGGCCGCCACCCCCTCGAGCGCGATTTCGCCCGTCTCCAGAACGTAGCCATAATCGGAGATCTGCAGTGCCGCCCGCGCATTCTGCTCGATCAACAGCGTTGCGACGCCGGTCTCGCGTAGCGCGCTGACGATATGAAAGATCTCCTTCACGATCAGCGGCGCGAGCCCAAGGCTCGGCTCGTCGAGCATCAGCAGATCGGGCTTACCCATCAGCGCGCGCCCGAGCGCGAGCATCTGGCGCTCGCCACCCGACAAGGTCCCAGCCGCCTGCTTCCGACGCTCCTTCAGCCGCGGGAACAAGCCGAATACCGGATCAAGTTGATCGAGGTAATTGCGCTCACCCGACTTTCTCCGTCGATACGCACCGAGCACGAGATTGTCCTCGACCGTCATCGTCGCGAATAGCTCACGCTTTTCCGGGACGAGGCACATTCCACCGGCAACCCGCTGTTCGACTGGCAACGCGCTAACGTCGCGCGAGCGAAACAGAATCTCGCCCTTCGAGAATCCCGTCACCGGCAGCGAACCCATGATCGCGTTCAGCAGCGTCGACTTCCCTGCTCCATTCGGCCCGATCACCGAGACGATCTGCCCCGGCCGCACCTCGATCCGGGCGCGATGCAACGCTTCGACTTTCCCATAACGGACCGACAAACCGTCGACTCGCAAAATCGGCCCCGACGTAGCGGCCGTTACGTTAGTCATCGTCATCACTCCACCCCGCCCAGATACGCTTCGAGCACAGCCGGATTTTTTTGCACCTCCTCCGGTAAACCTTCGGCGATGCGTGTACCGAACTCCATCACCACAACCCGATCCGTCAGATTCATCACGAAGTCCATATCGTGCTCGACAAGCAGAATGCTCATCCCCTCTTCGCGCAGCCGGCGCAGCAACGCAGCCAGCTGCTGCTTCTCCTGATAGCGAAGGCCGGCGGCCGGCTCGTCGAGCAGCAGCAACAACGGATCGCAGCACAACGCGCGCGCAATCTCGAGAATTCGCTGCTGGCCAAGCGCGAGGCTTCCGGCTTCGTCGTCCCTATGCTGCTCGAGCCCGACGCGCCGGATTTGCCTGGCGGCTTCGGCCATCAAGCGCGCTTCCTCCGCGCGGTTGAGCCGCGCCATGCTGCGCCACACGCCGGCGCGGCCGCGCAGATGCGCGCCGATCGCGACATTCTCGAGTACCGACATGCCCGGCAGCAGCTTGACGTGCTGAAATGTCCGCCCGATTCCGCGCCTCGCAATCGCGCGTGAATTCAGCCCATCGATCCGCTCGCCGCGGAACGTGACCGTACCGCGCGTTGGCGGCGTCACACCGGTGACAAGATTGAAGGTGGTCGACTTGCCGGCGCCGTTCGGTCCGATCAGCCCGACGATCTCGCCCGACTTCACATCGAAACTGACGTCGTTCACAGCGACGAGCCCGCCGAACTCCTTACGCACGTTGTCGACACTCAGCAACCGTTCGCCAGCCGCCGGCTTACTGCGCATCGGCAACGGCGGCTGCATGTCGTCCGGAACATGGACGCGCGGCCCGCGAGGGAAAAATCGGGCGACCCACGGCCAGACGCCGCCGCGCGCGTACTGGAGCAGCACAACCATCAGAATGCCGAACACGATCACTTCGAAGTTGCCGTTCTCGCCGAGCAGCTTCGGCAGCAGCGTTTGAAGATAGTCCTGCAGCACCGTCAGAATCGCGGCACCGAGCACGGCGCCCCACACGTGCGACACGCCGCCGACCACGGCCATAAACAGATACTCGATGCCGTGATTGAGTCCGAACGGCGTCGGATTCACCGCGCGCTGCAGATGCGCATAGAGAAAGCCCGAAACTGCCGCCAGTACCGCTGCATAGATAAAGATCACGACGCGCATCCACGCGGTATCGACACCCATCGCCTCAGCCATCGATCCACCGCCGCGCAGCGCACGAATCGCTCGTCCGGGCCGACTATTAAGCAGATTCTGAACAGAGACGACTGCACCGAGCACGACGACCCAGATCAGGTAATAGATATGCCGCCCCGTCTCCAGATCGATGCCGAGCAGGTTCAGCGCTGGAATGCCGTTGATGCCGTCGTACTTGCCGAGCCATTCGAGATTGCCGAACAGAAAGAACAGCGCGAGACCCCACGCGATCGTGCCGAGCGGCAGAAAATGCCCGGACAGCCGCATGGTGACAAGGCCGAGCATGAGCGCGATCAATGCGGTCAACAGGACGCCGGCGATCAATCCAAACCACGGCGATACGCCGAATTGCGTCGTCAGATACGCAGTCGAATACGCGCCGATGCCGACGAATGCAGCCTGCCCGAAACTCGTCATGCCTCCGATGCCCGTCAACAATACGAGGCCGATTGCGACGATCGAATACAGGCCGATGTAGTTGAGCAGCGTGATCCAGTATTCGGGCACGTGAACCGGTTTCGGCAGGACCGGCAGCGCAAACAGCACGACCAGAAATAGATAGAACGGTCCGTTCCGAACGAGGCGTTTCATCGTGTCACTCCTCCGCCTCTTCTGCGTGCGGCGTCGCGAGACTACGCCACAGCAGCACCGGAATGATCAGCGTGAACACGATCACTTCCTTGTAAGCGCTCGCCCAGAACGACGAGTACGACTCGAGTAAGCCGACCAGCAACGAGCCGGCTGCCGCGAGCGGATAGCTGACGAGCCCGCCGATGATCGCGCCGACGAAGCCCTTGAGACCGATCAGAAAGCCGGAGTCGTAGTAAATCGTCGTCAGCGGTGCGACGAGCATGCCGCACAGCGCGCCGAGACCCGCTGCGAGCGTGAACGCGAGGCGCCCCGCCTGCGTCGTGCCGATGCCGACCAGTTGTGCGCCGACGCGGTTCACCGAAGTCGCGCGCAGCGCCTTGCCGGAAAGCGAGCGGTCGAAGTACAGATACAGCGCGACGATCAGCACGAGCGCCGTGCCGATCACCCAGAGGCTCTGCCCGGAAATCGCCAACGTGCCGACATTGAATGTCGCGTCCGAGAATGCATTCGTGCGCGAGCCTTCCGCGCCGAACATCACGAGCCCCAGGCCCACCATCGCGAAGTGCACCGCGACTGCGACGATCAACAGCAGAAGCGTCGTGGTTTCGGCGATTGGCTCGAAGGCCAACCGGTAGACCAGTGGACCCATGGGAATCACGATCAGCAGCGCGAGCGCGATCTGCACGGCCATCGGCAGCGGATGCATGAAGAGCGCGCGCGTCAGCGCATAGACGGCGACCGGGAACAGCAGATACTTGCCGGCCAGCACAGCGAACGTGCGCGCCGCAGCGCCGCGTCGTTCGGGATGCCGAACGAGTCCGGCCGCTTCCACGACGAAGCACGCGGCGCCTAACGCGACGAGCATCGTGCACGTAGCCGGAAACTTCTGCGATTGCAGGCCGGCGAGCGTCAACGCGCCATATGAAACGAACTCTCCTTGCGGGATAAAGATCACGCGCGTCACCGAAAAAACGAGCACGAGCGCGAGTGCGAGCAATGCGTAGATCGCGCCGGTCGTGATGCCGTCCTGCGCGAGGATCGCCGCGATTGATAGATCCATAAAGAATCGTCCTTCGTGGAGCGTCGAAAACCGGAATGGGGAGAAACAGAAAGCGTGTGGAAAAGCGGGAACGCGTCGCGCGCTGGTCAATGCCTCATCGCGACCGTCGATCGCAACGATTCATCGACACAGCGGCGCCTGCCATTGTCCCCGATACGAAGCTTGCGCGCCGACGTCGCGGCCGCAGGCTACGGAAGGCGTGTTCTAGTCTTTCTGCAGTTGCCATTTGCCGTCGACGATCCGCACGATCACGCGTGCGCGACTGTCGAGGCCATTGTGATCGGTCGTCGTCATGTTGAAGATGCCGTGCGACGCGGGCATGTTTTTCACGTTTTCGAGCGCATCGCGCAGCGCGGTGCGAAACGCGACCGTGCCCGGCTGCCCCTTCTTCAGCGCCTCGGGGACCGCCCGCTGCAGCAACTGGCCGGCATCCCATGCATGGCCGCCGAACGTCGACACCGAGCCCGCGCCATAGACCCTCTCATAGGCATTCTTGTAGGCTTGCGACGACTGCTTGACCGGGTTCGAGTCCGGCAGCTGATCGGTAACGAGAATCGGCCCCGCAGGTAGCAGTTCGCCGTCGCAATCCTTGCCGCACACGCGCAGGAACTCGTTATTCGCGACGCCATGCGTTTGATAGATGTTGCCCTTGTAGCCGCGCTCCTTCAGCGTCTTCGCAGGCAACGCGGCGGGCGTGCCGGAACCTGCGATCAGCACCGCATCGGGGTTCTGCGACATCATTTTCAACACCTGGCCGGTTACCGATGCATCGGTGCGGTTATAGCGTTCGTTGGCAACGAGCTTCAGATGATGCGCGTTCGCAGCCGCATTGAAGACCGAGTACCAGCTCTCGCCATACGCGTCCGCAAAGCCGAGAAACGCGACCGACTTCACGCCGTGCTGCTCCATGTAAGCGGCGATCGCATCGGCCATCAGCGCATCGTTTTGCGGCGTCTTGAACGCCCATTCGCGCTTCGCATCGATCGGCGCGACGATCGACCCGGATGCTGCAAGCGAGATCATCGGCGTTCTGCTTTCGGCAATGGGGTCGAGCATCGCCAGCGAGGCGGGCGTGACCGTCGAGCCGATGATCGCATCGACATGGTCTTCGTCGATCAGCTTATGCACGTTCTGCACCGCATGCGTGCTGTCGCTTGCATCGTCGAGCACGATGTATTGCACGCTCTTGCCGCCGATTTGTTTCGGCAGCAGCGCGATGGTGTTCTTCTCGGGAATGCCGAGCGACGCGGCAGGACCGGTCGTCGACAGCGTCACGCCGATCTTCACCTGCGCCGCGGCCGAGCCGGCGCCGCAGACGAATGCCGCGGCGCACGTGGCCAACACCGCGGCGCGCATCCATCGTTTCCTGTTGTTCATGGTTCGACCTGTTCAGATATCCGGGGCTTCGGTTTCGCTGCGAGCAGGCAGAAAAAAAGGCGCGTCGAGCTGCACGCGCCTTCTTTCCGGGGATGCATCAATGCACCGGCACCGATGCAAATCAGTCCGACACGAGCTTCCACTTGCCATCGACGATCTGCACCATCACGCGCGCCCGCTCGTCGAGGCCGGCGTGATCGTTGGCGCTCATGTTAAAGATGCCTTGCGAAGCCGGCAGGTCATGCGTGCTTTCGAGCGCCGCACGCAGCGCTTCGCGGAACGCCGGCGTACCCGGTTGACCTTGCTTGAGCGCGATCGGAATCGCACGCTGCAGCAACAGTCCAGCATCCCACATATGACCGCCGAATGTCGACACTGACCCGGCGCCGTACGCGGATTCGTACGCATGCTTATACGTAAGTGCGGCCTGTTTCGCGGGATTCGACGCCGGCAGCTGATCGGCAACGAGCAGCGGACCGGCCGGCAGATAGGTGCCGTCGCAATCCTTGCCGCACACGCGCAGGAAGTCGTTGTTCGCGACGCCGTGCGTCTGGTAGTACTTGCCGTTGTAGCCGCGTTCCTTGAGCGTGCGCTGCGGCAACGCGGCCGGCGTGCCGGCGCCCGCGATCAGCACCGCATCCGGGTGCTGCGCCATCATTTTCAGCACTTGCCCTGTCACCGAAGTGTCATTGCGCGCAAAGCGCTCGCTGGCGACGACCTTGATGTTCGCCTGCTGCGCCGCCTTCGAGAACTCCTTGAACCAGCTCTCGCCATAGGCGTCCGCGAAGCCGATGAACGCGACCGTTTTCACGCCGTGCCTTGCCATATGCTGCGCGATCGCACTCGCCATCAGGATGTCGTTTTGCGGCGTCTTGAACACCCAGGCCCGCTTCGCATCCATCGGCTCCACGATCGCCGCGGCCGCGCCGAGCGAAATCATCGGCGTGTGAGCTTCGCTTGCAATGTCGATCATCGCAAGCGAGTTCGGCACGACAGTCGAGCCGATCAATGCGTCGACGTGGTCTTCGCTTATCAGCTTGCGCGTGTTCTTCACGGCCTGCGTCGAATCGGTCGCATCGTCGAGCACGATGTAGTCGACCTTCTGCCCTGCAATTTCTTTCGGCAGCAACGTGGTGGTATTTTTCTCGGGGATGCCGAGCGACGCCGCCGGGCCCGTCGCCGATACCGTGATGCCGATCTTTACGCCTGCCGCTATCGCGCCGTGATATGCCACACACAAAAGCGCTGCGCTCATCCATCGCCATGCCGACTTCATTCCACTCCTTACGCCCGTAGTCGAAAAGCAATCGATATAAAGGGCCGGTTTTAAGTGGCATGACCTTGTGGCCACACCAGGAACGTCAATATCAGGGAATGGCGAGTGTAGCCGAACGCGCCAAGGCGTGCGGCGAGGCGAGCAAGGCGGTATCGCGACCGTCGGAAAAAGAAGCAAGGCTTATCGAGGGGCCTCGCGCACGGAAACTCAGCTTCCGGCGCCATTCATTGACGCGGCAAGATGCGCGCGCCGGATACTTCGCGAAAGGACAGACAAAAAGTAAAAAGCGCTGTTGGATCCAGTCCAACAGCGCTTTTGTATGGGCGCTTAGCGCCTCATTGTCTCCTCGTTCTCCACCTGCAAAATTCGGGTGCATCAGAACTGTGTGAAGATTAAACAAGCGGGCTTTATCGAACAACTAGCATTTACCCTAGTGGTGCAGCTGCGCACCGTATCGGGGCGCGCGGTGTCGACACTTTGACATGCTTGTCGAACTCGTTTCGCGCTCGTTTGACTGCGCTAATTTTGCATCGGATAACGAAGCAACGAGACATGGCCGGAAGCGTTTCCACCTCGCCCTGCCCGACCCGCTCACGCACGCAACGGCTTCACCCGCGCGACGATTTCGCCGACAATGCCGCGCCTGAATGCCAGCACGCAAGCGATAAAGATCAGGCCCGTGACGATCGTCACCGATTCGCCGAGCGAGCGGAACCAGTCGAGCCCCGTTGCCGACGCGATCACGTTACCGATATCGCCGAGCCGCTCTTCGAGCGAGACAATCAGCGCGGCGCCGAGCAGCGGCCCAAACAGCGTGCCCATGCCGCCGACGAGCGTCATCAGCACGACGAGGCCCGACATCGTCCAGTACGCATCGCTCAACGTTTCGAACCCGAGCACGAGCACCTTCATCGAACCGGCGAGACCCGCGAGACCCGCGGACAGCACGAACGCGAGCAGCTTGAAGCGGTTCGTATCGTAGCCAAGCGAAATCGCTCGCGGCTCGTTCTCCTTGATCGCGACCAGCACCTGCCCGAATGGCGAGTGCACGATGCGCACGATCAGCATGAACGCGAGCACCATCACGAGCAGTACGACGAAATACAGCGTGAGGTCCGACGAGAGATCGAGCAGGCCGAACAGCCTGCCGCGCGGCACGCCCTGCATTCCATCCTCGCCATGCGTAAACGGCGCCTGCAGAAACACGAAGTAGATCATCTGCGCGAGCGCAAGCGTGATCATCGCGAAGTAGATGCCCTGCCGGCGGATCGCGAACAGCCCGACAATCAACCCCAGCAGCGTCGCGGCCGCGGTGCCGGCAAGCACGCCGATTTCAGGTGTCGTGCCGAGCGACTGGATCGCATAGCCGGTGATATACCCTGCGCTCGAGAGAAACATCGCATGCCCGAACGACAGCAGCCCCGTGTAACCGATCAGAAGATTGAACGCCGCCGCAAACAGCGCAAAGCACAGCACCTTCATCACGAACACCGGGTACATGCCGGCAAACGGCGCGACGATGAGACCGATGAGCAGCAGCACGTAAAGCGCTTTTCTCTGCATTATTTCTCCTTGCCGAAAAGGCCTGTCGGCCGCACGAGCAGCACGAGCGCCATGATCACGAATACGACGGTGGCCGACGCCTCCGGATAGAACACGCGCGTGAAGCCTTCGATCACGCCGAGCAGCAGGCCCGTCAGAATCGAGCCCATGATCGACCCCATCCCGCCGATCACTACCACGGCGAATACCGTGACGATCAGCGGTTGCCCCATCAGCGGCGAGACCTGGATGACAGGCGCGGCCAGCACGCCGGCAAACGCCGCGAGCGCGACGCCGAAACCATAGGTGAGCGTGACCATCAGCGGCACATTGACGCCGAAGGCTTCGACGAGCTTCGGATTCTCGGTACCGGCGCGCAGGTAAGCGCCAAGGCGCGTCTTATCGATCACGAACCACGTCGCGAAGCAGACGATCAGCGACGCGACCACCACCCACGCGCGATAGTTCGGCAGAAACATGAAGCCGAGATTGGTCGCGCCGGAAAGCAGATCGGGCACATCGTACGGTTGACCGGACGCGCCGTAGATCGAGCGGAACACGCCTTCGACGACCAGCGTGAGCCCGAACGTCAGCAACAGCCCATACAGGTGATCGAGCTTGTAGAGCCAGCGCAGCATCGACCGTTCGATCAGCATCCCGAACAATCCGACGATGATGGGCGCGAGCACGAGCATCACCCAGTACGGCAGGCCGAAATACGCGAGGCCCATCCAGGTGAGCATCGCGCCGAGCATGAACAATGCGCCGTGCGCGAAGTTGATCACGTTGAGCAGACCGAAAATCACCGCCAGCCCGAGGCTCAGGATCGCGTAGAACGAACCGTTCACGAGACCGAGCAGCAACTGGCTCAACATGGCCGGCAGCGGGATGCCAAAGATATCCATTGAACGCGTCGTCAAAGTGAAAGCAAAAGCGCGCTGGGCGCATCAGGCCAACCGCACATCCACCGTAGCCCAATGCGCCCAGCACGCGGAACGTGCGCGCCTGCCGCCGCCTGTCCGCGGCAGGCCATCGCCGGCGCTTATTTCCACAACGCGCAGCGCGTTTCCTGCTTTGTCGTAAATGCCTGTTCGCCCGGAATCGTCGCCGTGATCTTGTAGTAGTCCCACGGTTCTTTCGACTCGGCGGGCGTCTTCACCTGCATCAGGTACATGTCGTGAATAAAGCTGCCGTCCTGGCGGATATAGCCCTTACCGTAGAAATCGTCGATCTTCGTCTTCTTGAGCTGCGCCATCACCTTGTCCGGATCGGTCGAGCCGACCGCCTTCACGGCGTTCAGATACGTCATCGTGGCCGAGTAGTCGGCTGCCTGCAGGCTCGACGGCATCTTCTTCATCTTCTCGAAATAACGCTGCGCCCATTTGCGCGTGTTCGCGTCCTTGTTCCAGTACCAGCTGTCGGTCGCGATCAGGCCTTGCGTCGTCTCGAGCCCGAGACTGTGGATGTCGTCGATGAAGATCAGCAGTGCGGCGATCTTCATCGTCTTCGTGATGCCGAATTCCTTAGCGGCCTTGATCGCATTGATCGTATCGCCGCCCGCATTCGCGAGCCCGAGAATCTGCGCCTTCGACGCTTGCGCCTGCAACAGGAACGACGAGAAGTCCGATGCGGACAGCGGATGCCGCACTTCGCCGAGCACCTGGCCGCCGTTGGCCTTCACGACGTCCGCGGTGTTCTTTTCGAGCGCCTTGCCGAATGCGTAATCGGCGGTCAGAAAATACCAGGTCTTGCCGCCCTGCTTCGTGATCGCGGAACCGGTGCCTTTGGCGAGCGCGGTCGTGTCGTACGCATAGTGGACCGTGTACGGCGTGCACTGCTCGTTGGTCAGCGTATCGGCGCCCGCACCGATGTTGATGTACACCTTGTGCTTCTCGCCCGCGACCTGGTTCGTCGACAACGCGGTTGCCGAGTTCGTGCCGCCGATCACGGCGTCGACGCCGTCGCGGTCGAACCACTCGCGTGCGCGCGAGGCGGCGATATCGGCCTTGTTCTGGTGGTCCGCGTAGAGAATCTGGATCGGCTTGCCGTTCACCTTGCCGCCGAAATCCGCAACGGCCATGCGAATCGCCTCGAGGCCGCCCTGGCCATCGATGTCCGCATAGAGCCCCGACATGTCGGTGATAAAGCCGATCTTCACGGCGTCGTCGGCTGCCCGCGCGCTGCCCGCGGTCAGCGCGATACCGGCGGCGGCCGCGAAACAGAGGGACGTGAGGCGCGCGAGAGTTTTCCTTTTCATCTGTGTGTCTCCTTGGTTCTGCGTTGTGTTTATCAGAGGCAATGTGCGTCGCGCGAGCGGTGGGCGCGGTGCCGCGACATCGAAGCGCCCGCGCCGCTTACACGCCGAGCAGGTCGTGCAGGACCGGCATTTTGCTTTCGAGCTCCTGCGCGCCGAAATGCTCGACGATGCGGCCGTGCTCCATCACATAGAAGCGATCCGCAAGCGGCGCGGCGAAGCGGAAATTCTGCTCGACCATCACGATCGTGTAGCCGCGCGATTTCAATGTGACGATCATTCGCGCAAGCGCCTGCACGATCACCGGCGCGAGTCCTTCCGAGATTTCGTCGAGCAGCAGCAGGTTCGCGCCGGTGCGCAGAATGCGCGCGACCGCGAGCATCTGCTGCTCGCCGCCCGATAGCCGCGTGCCCTGGCTCATGCGGCGTTCCTGCAGATTCGGGAACATCTCGTAGATTTCGGAAAGCGACATCATGTGTGCCGCGTCGCCGACCGGCGGCGGCAGCAGCAGGTTTTCCTCGCACGAGAGGCTCGAGAAAATGCCCCGTTCTTCGGGGCAGTAACCGATGCCGCAATGCGCGACGCGGTGCGTGGGCAGATCGATCGTTTCGCGGCCGCTCACGCGTATCGAACCCGTACGACGCCCCGTCAGGCCCATGATCGCGCGCAAGGTGGTCGTGCGACCGGCGCCGTTGCGGCCAAGCAGCGTGACCACCTCGCCGCGCGCAACGGTCAGATCGACGCCGTGCAGGATGTGCGACTCGCCGTACCACGCCTGCAGCCCGGCGATTTCGAGCGCGGGTTCCGCGCTCAACGCCCCGTTCGTTTCGACGTTCTCGTTCTCGGTGACCGTGCTCATGCGTGCGCTCCGGCCAGCGCGGCATCGGCACTGCCCATATAGGCCTGCGTCACGAGCGGATTCTTCGATACGTCCGCATAGGTTCCTTCAGCGAGCACCTCGCCGCGCTGCAGAACCGTGATCGTATCGGAGATGCCGGCAATCACATTCATGTTGTGTTCGACCATCAGGATCGTGCGGCCCGCCGATACTTTTTTGATCAACGCCGTGACGCGGTCCACGTCTTCGTGGCCCATGCCCTGCGTCGGCTCGTCGAGCAGCATCAGTTCGGGCTCCATCGCGAGCGTCGTCGCGATTTCGAGCGCGCGCTTGCGGCCATACGACAGTTCGACCGTCGGTACGTCTGCGAAATCGGCAAGGCCGACTTGCGTGAGCAGATCGAGCGCATTGTCGTCGAGCCGATGCAGCGTGCGCTCGCTCTTCCAGAAATGAAACGCGGTGCCTAACGCGCGCTGCAAGCCGATGCGCACGTTTTGCAAGGCGGTCAGATGCGGGAAAACTGCGGAAATCTGAAACGAGCGGATGATGCCGCGCCGCGCGATCTGCGCCGGCCGCTCGCGTGTGATGTCGACGCCGTTGAAGACGATCTGCCCGGCTGTCGGTTCGAGAAACTTCGTAAGCAGATTGAAGCAAGTGGTCTTGCCCGCGCCGTTCGGGCCGATCAGCGCATGAATCGAGCCGCGCCGCACCCGCAGGTTGACGCCGTTGACCGCCGTGAAACCCTTGAACTCCCTCGTCAGCCCGCGCGTCTCGAGTATCGTATCGCCGAGAATCATGTTCCCTTCCATGCGAAGTAAGGCGAAGCACTACGGTAATCCGCGCAGCGTTGCGCAAGGTCGGATGGCGTTGAAACCCCCGTTGCCGGTCGTGGCGTGATGCACCAATACAGACGGCAAGCCATGCCGCACTACGCAGCATGGCTGCCATTGTCGCGCCATTGATGCAGCGCATTCATTGGGATTTGCACTAACTGATGCTGCGCACACCCGGGGCAGGCACCCGCCGAAGGCGCCCCCTCAGGCATGCGCCGCCGCCAGTAATGTCACGCGACCGACACGGTCGCCGCGGCAGACGTCGCTTCGTTTTGCATCGTGCTGCGCTGCGCGCGGCGATCGGCACGGATCATTTCGCTCGCGCGCTCGGCGATCATTAACGTCGGCGAGTTCGTGTTGCCCGATGTAATGTTGGGCATGACCGATGCATCGACCACACGCAAGCCGTCGACACCGATCACGCGAAGCCGCGTATCGACTACCGCAGCGGGATCGTCGGTCGTTCCCATGCGGCATGTGCCGACCGGATGAAAGATCGTCGTGCCGACCTCGCCCGCCGCGCGCTGCAATTCCTCTTCGGTCTGAAACTGCACGCCGGGCAGAATCTCTTCGGGCGTGTAGCGCGCGAGCGCCGGTGCAGCCGTAATGCGGCGCGTGAGCCGCAACGCGTTGGCCGCGACATGCCGGTCGTAATCGGTCGACAGATAGTTCGGTGCGATCAGCGGCGGCGCATGTGGATCGGGCGAGCCGATATGAATGCTGCCGCGCGACGTCGGCCGCAGGTGGCATACCGACGCCGTAAACGCATTGAAACGATGCAGCGGTTCGCCAAAGCGGTCGAGCGACAGCGGTTGCACGTGGTACTCGAGGTCAGGACGCGTAATCGACACATCGCCGGCATCCGATTTCGCGAATGCGCCGAGCTGCGACGGTGCCATCGACATCGGACCGCTTTGCATCAGCAGATACTGAAGCCCGATCATCAGCTTGCCCCACCAGTGCGCCGAAGACGTGTTCAACGTCCGCACGCCGCGCACTTTATAAGCCATCCTCAATTGCAGATGATCCTGCAGGTTCTCGCCGACGCCGCGCAAATCCCGCACGACGTCGATGCCGAGGTTCTGCAGGCGCGCACCATTGCCGATCCCCGACAACTCGAGCAATTGCGGCGAATTGACGGCGCCGGCGCTCAGGATCACCTCGCATTTCGCCTTGGCGACGTAGTCGACGTCGTTGCCGCGATATTCGACGCCGACGCAGCGTTTGCCTTCGAACACCAGACGCTGCGTATGCGCACCCGTGATGATCGTCAGATTCGGCCGCCCGAGCGCAGGCCGCAAGAATGCCTTCGACGCATTCCAGCGAATGCCGTGCTTCTGGTTCACTTCGAAGTAGCCGACGCCGCTGTTGTCGCCACGATTGAAATCTTCGGTATGCGGAATGCCGGTTTCGTGCGCCGCATGGGCGAACGTCTCGAGAATCCTCCATTTGAGGCGCTGTTTCTCGACGCGCCATTGGCCGCCCGCGCCGTGCCATTCGTTGCCGCCGCCGTGATGGTCTTCGCTGCGTTTGAACACCGGCAGCACCGCATCCCAGGCCCACGACGAATCGTTCGTGACGCGCGCCCATTCGTCGTAGTCTTCGCGCTGGCCGCGCATATAGATCATGCCGTTGATCGACGAACTGCCGCCGAGCACCCTGCCGCGCGGATACGACAGCGAGCGTCCGTTCAATCCCGGCTCCGCTGCTGTCTTGTAGAGCCAGTCGGTGCGCGGATTGCCGATGCAGTGCAAGTAGCCGACCGGTATGTGGATCCAGTGATAATCGTCCCTGCCTCCCGCTTCGAGCAGCAGCACCGACACGTCGCGGTCCTGGCTCAGACGGTTCGCGAGCACGCATCCCGCCGTGCCCGCCCCGATCACGATGTAGTCGAATTCGCCTTCGAGCGTTCGTTCACCTGCTGCACGTCCACTTGCTGTGCGCGTCGTTTGCGACGTTACGTTAGTCATGCTCACTGCTGGTCTCCTTGCGCGTTGCGCCGCTAGCCGTTCGGCACAGCGCGTTCGCTCTATCGCTTTCACTCTGAACCCTATCCGCCGCCCGCTACTTCGCGACCGGCATCGTGAATTCCGCACCCTTCGCGATGCTGTCCGGCCAGCGCTGCATGATGCTCTTGTAGCGCGTGTAAAAGCGCACGCCTTCCTCGCCATAGGCGTTGTGATCGCCGAACAGCGAGCGCTTCCAGCCGCCGAACGAATGCCATGCCATCGGCACCGGAATCGGCACGTTGATGCCGACCATGCCGATCTGGATCTGCCGCGAGAATGCGCGCGCGATACCGCCGTCGCTCGTGAAGCACGATACGCCGTTCGCATACTCGTTCCTGTTGATGAGCTCGACGGCCGATGCAAAATCGGGCACGCGCACGACGCACAACACCGGGCCGAAGATTTCGTCGCGATAGATCGACATATCGGTCTTGACGTTATCGAACAGCGTGCCGGCAAGAAAGAAGCCCTTCTCGTGCCCGGCCACTTCGTGATTGCGGCCATCGACGACGAGCGTCGCGCCCTCCTTCACGCCCGCATCGACGTAGCCCGACACCTTCGAGCGATGCGCAGCGGTGACGAGCGGGCCCATCTCCGCCGCGGGATCCATGCCATTGGCGATCTTCAGCGCCTTCACGCGCGGCGTCAGACGTTCGACGAGCTCGTCGGCGATATGGCCGACCGCGACGGCCACTGAAATCGCCATGCAACGCTCGCCGGCCGAACCGTATGCGGCGCCGATCAACGCATCGACGGCCTGATCGAGGTCCGCATCGGGCATCACCACGAGATGATTCTTCGCGCCGCCCAGCGCCTGGACGCGCTTGCCGCGCTTCGTGCCTTCCGTATGGATGTATTCGGCGATCGGCGTCGACCCGACGAACGACACGGCGCTGATGTCGGGATGCGCGAGCAGCGCGTCGACCGCAACCTTGTCGCCATGCACGACGTTGAATACGCCATCGGGCAAACCCGCTTCCTTCAGCAATTCGGCAAGCCGGATCGATGCGGACGGATCGCGCTCCGACGGCTTCAAAACGAACGTGTTGCCGCATGCGATTGCCATCGGGAACATCCAGCACGGCACCATCATCGGGAAGTTGAACGGCGTGATGCCGGCGACCACGCCAAGCGGCTGCCGCAGGTTCCAGTTGTCGATACCGCCGCCGATCTGATCGGTGAAATCGGTCTTCAGCAGATTCGGAATGCCGCATGCGAATTCGACGACTTCGATGCCGCGCGTCACCTCGCCCTTCGCATCGGAAAACACCTTGCCGTGCTCGCGCGTAATCAGTTCGGCGAGTTCGTCGTGGTGTCTGTCGAGCAGTTCCTTGAACTTGAACATCACGCGTGCCCGCTTGAGTGGGGCAGTCTCGCTCCACGCGGGAAACGCAGCCTTCGCCGCCGCGACCGCCGCATCGACTTCCGCGACGCTTGCGAACGGCACGCGCGCCGCGATGCTGCCGAGTGCCGGGTTGAACACGTCGCCGAAGCGCTCGCTCGTGCCCTCGACCAGACGTCCGTTGATTGCGTGCGCCAACTCCCGCACGCGCGAAGGGTTCCGATCTGTCTCGCTCATGTTTTCCTCGCCGAAAAAGTCGATGGATGTCGCGCTCTTATGTCGCCTTTGAACCGAAGCGTAATCGCGTTCAACACGCGAAATCCAATGAGTTCTGCTCAACTGCGATATAAGTCGCGCTAATATCAGCCGATGGACCTGACACTGCTGAGGGCGTTCGCGACGGTCGCGCGCGAGGGCAATCTGACGCGCGCCGCCGCGCAGCTGCATCTGACCCAACCCGCCGTGAGCCTGCAGATCAAACATCTGCAGGAAGCGCTCGGCGTGACGCTGTTCACGCGCTCGTCGCACGGACTCACGCTGACGCGCGACGGCCAGGCGCTGTTGCCGCATGCCGAGCGCGCGCTCTCGGCGGCCGGCGACGTCGAGCGCGCGGCAGCGACCCTGCGCCAGGAAGTGCGCGGGCGCCTGCGTATCGGCACGATCCTCGATCCTGAATTTCTACGCCTCGGCGGGTTTTTGCGCCAGTTGGTGGAAACCTGGCCGCATATCGAAACCGCGCTGCGGCACGGCATGTCGGGCTGGGTCCTCGAACAGGTCCGCGCGGGCGAACTCGACGTCGGCTTTTACATCGGCCAGCCGGCCGAAGACGATGCGCGCGACGCCGCGCTGTTTCACTCGATTACGCTGACGCGCTTCCAGTACCGCGTACTCGCGCCGGCCGGCTGGAAAGACCGCGTCAAAAAGCGCGCACGACTGGCGCGCGCTCGCCGCGCTGCCGTGGATCTGGACGCCGCCGGCCTCCGCGCATAACCGCCTGCTGTCGCGGCGCTTTGACGAAGCGGGCGTGAAACCGGTCAAGGTCGCCGAAGTGGACCAGGAGCCGTCGATGCTCGATCTCGTCAAATCGGGCGTCGGCCTCTCGCTGGCACGCGATGCGACGGCGATCGCCGAAGCGCATGCGCATGCGTTGACGATCGTCGAAGGTGTGACCGTGCCGACCGAACTGAGCTTCATCACGCTCGCCGCGCATAAGGACGAGCCCGCGATCGCCGCTGCGCTGAAGCTGATCGAAATGCAATGGGCGATATGAGGCGCGCTCATGTCAGACAAAGTAGTACGCTGCGTCAACGCACCGTCACGCGCTTTTTGCTAGATTGACGGTTCCCCTGCCTCACGGCTCTTCCGCTTTCCCGTCCGGTTTCTCATCCGTTCGCGTGGTAAGCGGCATGCATCGATTCCCGGTGCGCATGTCGCATCTCGCTTGCGGCTGCGTTGCCATTGCGTCGGTCGCCGTACGGAGCATGTGTCTTTTCTGGTGCGTTAGCGCCGACTTTCTCTCTCAACAGGAGCACTACATGGCCCGCAACATCGAAATCAAAGCCCGCGCCCACCAGTTCGATCTGCTTCGCGAGCGCGCCGCCGCCCTTTCGCCAGACGCTCCGTTGATCTTTCGCCAGCTGGACAGCTTCTACGATGTGCCGCGCGGCCGCCTGAAGCTGCGCCAGTTCGACGACGGCACGCCTGCCGAACTGATTTTCTATCAACGCGACGATCGCGATGGCCCGAAGGTTTCGTATTACACGAGAAGCCCGGTGACCAATGCGGAAGCGATGCATTCGCTGCTCGCGACCGCGCTGACCACGCGTTGCGTCGTATCGAAAGAGCGGCACGTGTATCTGGTCGGCCGCACGAGGATTCATCTCGATCGCGTCGACGGGCTCGGCGATTTCATCGAACTCGAAGTGGTGCTCGCGCAGGATGACGACGAAGAAGGCGGCGAAGCCGAAGCTCACGATATGTTCAGGAAGCTCGGCGTGCCCGAGTCGGATCTCGTTGCAGTCGCGTATGCGGATCTGCTCGATGCGACGCAGGAACCGTTGAAGGTGGCTTGAGCCTGACCGCCCTGACCAGTGCGCCGCGATATCGCTATTCCGTTTCAGTCGCGCTGCCCGGCGACAGGTGCCCGAGCGGCAACGGGCCATTGCGCTTGAATGTCGTGAGCACGATGTTCGAGCGCACGCTGTCGACGCCCGGCACGCGCATCAGTTTCTTCATCACGAACGACGACAACGCGGTCAGGTCGGGCGCGACGATGCGCAGCAAATAGTCGGCGTCGCCGACCACGGCGTGGCATTCGAGCACTTCGGGCAGCGTGTCGATCTGCTGTTGAAACTGCTCGATGATCGAATCGCCGTGGTGCTTCAGCTTCAGGCTCGTGAACGCCGTCACGCCGAGGCCGAGCTTTTCCGGCCTCAACACGACGCGATAGCCGTCCACCACCCCGATCGCTTCGAGCCGCTGCAAGCGCCTGCCGATCTGCGACGGCGAAAGCGGCACCTGCTCGCCCAGCTGCTGATGCGTTGCGCGCCCGAAGCGCTGCAGCACGTCGAGAAGCGCGAGATCGAAATGATCAAGCTCCACCATGACTTTTCCTCGCCTGTTCGGCCGATTCGACGCGCAATTATGGCACGCGATGGAGCCCGGAAAAGGCTGTCTCGCCCGCCGCGCGGGCGTCCTGCCGAACTCGCTGCAGCGTCTTTTCTTCCGTGGAAAAATGGCGCGGCCTGATGTGTGACGGGCTATGACCGGCTGATGCGGGGAATCTTCCGATGAGCGGCAAATGAGTGACAAATGAGTGCCAAACCGACCGCCAAATTGAGCGCCGAAGAACGGGCAGCGAGATTGCGCGAATTAAAGGGCTGGCAAAGCGTCGCCGAACGCGACGCGATCGAACGCCGCCTTCAATTCGCCGACTTCAACGAAGCATTCGGTTTCATGACGCGCGTGGCGATCAAGGCTCAGGAAATGGATCACCATCCCGAGTGGTCGAATGTCTATAACGTCGTGAGAATCACACTTTCTTCGCACGACGTGAACGGAGTGACCGAACGCGATGTCGAACTCGCGCGGTTTATCGACCGCATCGCCGGCAGCGCATAAACCGAACCGGTCAGACGTAACTGGCGAATGACCCGCGGCCCCGCGAAATGAAAGGCTTTTGGAGGTATTCAGGCCACCAAACCTTCACTTCTACAGGCCATCCTTAAGGCGAACGTAAGAATTCCACGCATCACGTGCAGACTGCTCAAGCGCTTCATGCGACACAACCTGGTGTCGCTGTACAATCATCAACGCATACGGCTTGGAGAGCGCGCTTGCCTCCTTGCACAGAACGAGTTCGTCGCCTGCTGAAGGCGAACGGGCGCGCCAGAAGTTGATCGCGGCTTCGAGTTCGTTGATCGTGATTTCGGACATGACTTTCGTGATCATCCCCGCCGCGGCATGCGGCGGCCTCCTGTGTAGCAGGCGCACCGGCGAACCGCGTGCCTGACATGCCTAACCCATTGTACTTGAGCGAAACCCATGCGACTCCTTCTGATCGAAGATGACCGTCCGATTGCACGCGGCATCCAAAGCAGCCTCGAACAAGCCGGCTTCACGGTCGACATGGTCCACGACGGCATCTTCGCCGAACAGGCCCTCACGCAAAACCGCCACGAACTCGTGATCCTCGATCTGGGCCTGCCCGGCATTGACGGCATGACGTTGCTGTCGCGTTTTCGTCAGAGCAACCGGCATACGCCGGTTATCGTGCTGACCGCCCGCGACGAACTGAACGACCGTGTCCAAGGCCTCAATTCGGGCGCCGACGACTACATGCTGAAGCCGTTCGAACCGGCCGAACTCGAGGCGCGCATTCGCGCCGTCATGCGCCGCAGCGGCCCGCACGGCGATATGCCGCGTCCGGAAGTGTCGTTGGGCGGCGTACGCCTGTCGGGCGTCGATCGCCGCATCTTCAACGACGACAAGCCGCTCGAACTGTCGCCGCGTGAATTCGCGGTGCTCGAAATGCTGCTGCTGCGTCACGGCCGCGTCGTCAGCAAGGCGCAACTGCAGGATCACCTCACGCACTTCGGCGGCGATCTCGGCGACACCGCGATCGAAGTCTATGTGCACCGGGTCCGCAAAAAGCTCGAAAGCTGCCGCGTCGAAATCGTCACGGTGCGCGGTTTCGGTTATTTGCTGCAAGAGATCCGTCAGGCTGCATAATGGTCGTATGACCGCAGTCGGATGACGGTGTAACGGAGCAACGCGCGGGCGCGATACGCAACAGACGTCCCGCGCATCCGCTCCGGATGCCGGCGCCATGCGCCGCGCGCCGCTTTAAGTTGCTTGAAGCCGCTTTACGCGATACGGGCCGGATCAGGCCTGATAACAACGTAAAGCCGCGGCAGTGCGCCGGCATTGTCCCTTTGCCTGCGGTCGACGTCCGCGGGCCTCATGCATCGCGGTTCTTCGCCGTTTCCCTTTTCGCGGGTTCGAGCATGTCCTATCCGGCCGCGAACAGTCTGCGCCGCTCGCTGCTGCGCCGCCTGGCCGCTCCTTTGTCGCTGCTCGCGCTGATGAGCGGCCTGATCGCGTACTGGCTCGCGTGGCAATACACGCAGCATGTCGTCGACCGGTCGCTGGCCGATCTCGCCACCGCGATCTCGAAGCAGATCCAGATTGCCGGGCCCAATGCGCGCATCGCCGTGCCGCCGCTCGCGCAAGCGATGTTCTCGGACCCTGTCGAACATCTCGTCTACCGCATCAGCACCGGTGAAACGGAAATTGCCGGCGATCCGAACCTGCCGCTGCAAGGCACGAGCGTGCGGCGGATGCACTATGCATACGTCTTCGAAACGAAGCACGAGGGCGTGACGGTGCGCGTCGCGCAGGTGCGCGTCGATCAGCCGGTCGGCAATCCGATCGTCATCGAAGTCGGCCAGCCCGTGCGTCATCGTTTCCGCATCGCGGCCGAGTTTCTGATCGCGATCATGATGCCGTTGCTGCTTCTGCTGCTTGCCGGCTGGGTGATCGTCTGGCGTGTCGTGAACCAGCAGTTGAATCCGCTCACCGATCTCGCCGATTCGCTGAACCGGCAGACGCACACGTCGCTCGAACCGGTCGACGAAACTTTTGTGCCGGTCGAGATCCGGCCGCTGACCGGGGCGTTGAACGGTCTGCTCGACCGCCTGAAAACCGCGCTCGATTCGCAGCGCAAGTTCATCGCCGATGCGGCGCACCAGCTGCGCACGCCGCTGACCGCCGTGAAGCTGCATGCGGAACAGGCCGCCGTCGCGCGCGATCCGCAACAGACGCTCGCCGCGGTGCGCGAGCTGCGCGCCGCCGCCGATCGCGCGGTGCGGCTGTCGAACCAGTTGCTGTCGCTTGCGCGCGCCGAGCCGGGCGAGCAGGCCGCGCGCTTCGTCAATATCGACATGGCGGCGCTTGCCTTCGACACCGGCGCCGAATGGGTGCCGCGCGCGCTAGCCGCGCACGTCGATCTCGGCTTCCAGCGTCTCGACGATCCGTCGAACGACCGCCCCTTGATTGCGCGCGGCAACCCCGTGCTGCTGCGCGAAGTCATTGCCAACCTGCTCGACAATGCGCTCAAGTACGTACCGCTCGCGCGCCTGCACGGTGGCCGCATCACGATGACGGTCGAGGAAACGGTGATCGACAGCGTCGGCATGGCGGAACTCACCGTCGAGGACAATGGGCCCGGTGTGCCCGCTACGCAGCAGCCTGACCTTTTCAAGCGGTTCTTCCGCGGCGACCGGCATCGCGAATCGCAAAGCGGCGTCGACGGCGGCGCCGGGCTTGGCCTCGCCATCGTCCACGACATCATGGTGCTGCATCACGGCAGCGTGCATTACGAAGATGCGCCCGAAGGCGGCGCGCGCTTCATTGTGCGCATCCCGATCGTGATCGGCGCGGCACGCCGCGCAGACGGCAAAGAGTGCCACGACGAGCGGGACGGCGAGAAAGGCAACGAGCACGCCGAGCGTGTCGAGCATGACGCGGCGCTGCCTCAGGGCGCAAAAAAATCGGCGCATAACGCGCCGATCGATCTGTGATTGCGATTCGCTGATCGCGCGTGCAGCCGCGCGTGGCCACCGACATGGCAGCCTGACAAGGCTGCCGCCGCTCATTTCTTTTTCTTTTTGCTCTTCTTCTCTTTCCCGTCTTTTTCCGGCGGTGCGAGCATCGTGCCGCGACATTTGCGGGCTCCGCAGCGGCATTCGTATTCGCGCTTCAGTTTCTTCGTCTGACGCGCGTCGATCACAAGGCCGTAATCGTAGAACAGCTCTTCGCCGGCCTCGATATCGCGCAGCGCATCGATAAACACATGTCCGTCGATCTCTTCGGCTTCGCAATTCGGCGCACAGGAGTGGTTGATCCAGCGCGCGCTGTTGCCGTTCACTTTGCCGTCGATCACGCCGCCGTTGTCGAGCGCGAAGTAAAACGTGTGATTCGGTTCGTCCGGGTCATGCGGATGACGCCGCAATGCCTCTTTCCACGAGATCCGCTCCCCCTTGTACTCGATCAGGCGTTCGCCCGCTGCGATCGGTTCGAGCGCAAACACGCCTTTGCCATGGACGCCCGATTGGCGCACGGCGATCCTGCGTGAACTCATTGAATGAATCCTTGTGAAAAACTAAGGTGGACTTTCCGTCCGCTTTCCGACTGTTTTTTTAGTCCGGATAGCAAACGCGGCGCCCTCATGGCGCCGCGTCGACAGTTGATGCGCATCCGCATCACAACCGGCATCCTACACGGTCGATATGATTTCGTTCAAGCGTCGGCGCGCACACGAAGCACCTTCCTGCGCATCGCTCGGAAGATCACCGCTGCCCGAACGAAATATCGCCGAACAGCGCCTTCTGGTCGCGCGGCTGCGAACGCCAGTATTGCGGGGGCGCCTGCACCGACGCGCCCAGTTGTGCAGCGGCGTGCCATGGCCAGCGCGGATCGTACAGCATGGCGCGCGCCATGGCGACGAGATCGGCGTCGCCTTCCTCGACGAGCCGGTTTGCGTGTTCGGGATCGCTGATCAAACCGACCGCGATCGTCGGCAAGCCGGTCGCTTCCTTGATCGCCTTCGCGAATGGCGCCTGGTAACCGGGTTCGACCGGAATTTTCTGCAGCGGCGACACCCCGCCGCTCGACGCGTCGATCCAGTCGCAGCCGCGCTTTTTCAGTTCCCGCGCGAAGGCGATCGTGTCGTCGATCGTCAGTCCGCCGTCGACCCAGTCCACGGCCGAGACGCGCACGCCGACCGGTCTGTCGGCCGGAAAGGCGGCCCGCACGATATCGAAAATCTCGAGCGGAAAACGCATGCGGTTTTCGAGCGACCCGCCATATTCGTCGCCGCGCCGATTCGCAATCGGCGAAAGGAATTCGTGCAGCAGATAGCCGTGCGCGCAGTGAATCTCGAGCGCATCGACGCCAAGCCGCGCCGCGCGGCGCGCCGCTGCGCCGAATGCATCGCGAATGCGGTTGAGGCCCGGATAGTCGAGTGCGAGCGGCGGCTCCTCGCCGGCCTTGTGCGGCAATGCCGAAGGCGCGTGCGGCAACCAGCCGCCGTCGGATACCGGAATCAGCTGACCGCCCTCCCACGGCGTATGGCTAGACGCCTTGCGGCCCGCGTGCGCGAGCTGCATCGCAACCGGAATGTCGGAATACTTGCGAATCGCGGCGAGCACCGGCACGAGCGCGGCCTCGGTCATGTCGTCCCACAGGCCGAGATCGCCCGGCGTGATGCGCCCGTCCGGCTCGACAGCAGTCGCTTCGATGATCAGCATGCCCGCGCCCGACAGCGCAAGATGCCCGAGATGGATCATGTGCCACGCGGTCGCTTCGCCGCGTTCGGCGGAGTACTGGCACATCGGCGAGACGACGATGCGATTCGGCAGCGTCACGCTACGCAGCGTGAGCGGAGAAAACAGGGCGCTCATGGGATGGGACTCGGTGGAACGTGAGGAGGAGCGTTCGAGAATAGCACCGGGTCCGAAGTGCTGCACACGCGGGCGAATCGTTGTTTTTGCTGTTGTCCGGCCGCGGCTTGCTCTCAACGGCATTGCTTCGGGCGCGGGTCAATCCGCAGGCGTATCGAGCCTCCTGCTCCACGATTCGACCGCGCCGTTCGCGAGCCGCTTCGCGGCCGTCGCACGCCATGAAGGTGTCAGCGCGTCGAGATTGGCCATCTGCTCGAGCGCGGTGCGGTTGTCGCGATCGACGTAAAGCACATGCAGCAGGCGCTCGACGGTCCACTGCGGATGCACGCGCGCGAGCCGCTCGATGCGATCGCCGGCGCCGATCTTGCCTGCTTCGAGTACGCGGTAGTACCAGCCGGTGCGCAGCGTCTGCTGCACGCGCCGCGACATATCGTCGCGTGCGAAGCGCAGGTTCAGTTTCCAGCACGGCTGGCGCGGCTGAGAGAGCTGTACGATCGCGTCGCCGATGCGGTAAACGTCGCCGACGCATACATTTGCTTCGGTCATGCCGAGCGTACTGATGTTCTCGCCGAATGCGCCGCGCGATGCCAAACGCGCAACGCCCGGCGCGGCCGTTGCGCAAACGTCGCAATCAACGCCGTTGCTGCGCTGAAGCCATTCGCTGCGCCATGTCGCGTAATGATCGAACGGATAGTGATGCAGCGCTTTTTCCACGCCGCCATGATGCTTCGCGTCGGCCTGCTCGTCGCCGTCGAGGCCCGTTTCGTCGAGGCGAACGCGTGCGGCGACCGGATGCTTGTCGATCGCGCTGCGCTTTCCGGAATCGCCAAGCGGTGCGACCTTGCCCATCAATAGCGCGTCGACGCGGCACAGAATGTCATTCATGGCGGGTATGGACAATCGACAAGGCAAAGCGGCTGGTCATTCTCACGACAGTCTTACGACTGCTGCGCGTCGAGTCGATCGAGCCACTCGCCGAACATCCGCGATGCGGCAGCTTCGAGCGCCGGGCCGAAGCGCGCCGTCTCTTCACGCAATTGCGATACGTCGATGCCGTGCGTGACGAGTTCGCTCGCGTGACCAATCAGCCATGGTTCGAAGCGTTCGGTGCGAATCTCAGGATGGCATTGCAAACCGAGTACGTGATTGCCGAATGAAAACGCCTGGTTTTCGCAAAGAGGTGTGGACGCGAGGCGTGTCGCGCCCGCGGGCAAGTCGAACGTATCGCCATGCCAATGGAGCATCGACGTCGATCGACCGTCAAGATGACGAATTGATGACGCGCATCCCGCTTCGGTCAACGTCAACGGTGCCCAGCCGATTTCCGCGTGCCGGGCCGGATAAACGCGTGCGCCCATCGCTCGTGCGATCAACTGCGCGCCGAGGCAGATGCCGAGCGTCGGCAAGCCCGCGGCGACGCGCTTTTCGATCATCGAAAGCAGCGGCCCCAATGTGGGATAGCGGTTGTCGTCGTAGGCGCCGATCGGCCCGCCGAGCACGACCATCAACGACGGCGCGACCGGATTGGGCGCCTCGATGCGCGCAAAGCCGACGTCGAGATAACGGACGGGCCATCCGCGCTCGCCGAGCACGAGTTCGAGACTGCCCAGATCCTCGAAGTGCACATGGCGAATGGCCAGAACTTCGTGATTCATCGGCATATCTCACTTCGCGTTGACAAAAGACGCGCCTTCCCGCCGACGCGGGAGCATGCGCAGCAAGCTGCTGCCGCCACGGCGCGATACTGCATGCTGCATGGCGAACGCATTGCAAACGGGCGGAGCGTCGCGCCCCGCTACGTTGCTGAAACTGGCGTTTTCACGCAGCGCAAGCGCTGCTGGCGAGCCGGCCCCGCAGTTTAGCGGAGTCAGGCCTGCTGCGCGAAGATCTTCCAGGTTTTCTTTTGCGTCGCGAGATCCGCGGTTTCGTGGACCGAGCAATCGAGCCGCAGATCGGTATCCGACATCGTGATGTCGAGCAGCGCGCAGCGATGCAGCGACTTCTTCGGATTCTTGCTCGGCTCGAAATGCGTGCAAGTGACACACATGCGGTGCACGGGAATCTGGCCTTGCACTTCGAGTTGCCGAACCGTCTTCAGCAACGTGCGATAGAACATGGCCTGTTCATCGTCGCGCAATGTGCCGACTGCCTTCGACAGGAAGTCCGGCCACTGCGCCGCACGCTTGGCCGCCGTGCGCCCACGCGCCGTCAAACGGACCGCGAGAGCGCGACCGTCGTCGAGCGCCCGTCGCTTTTCGACGAGACCCTTGCCTTCCAGCGTGCTCACCGCATCGCTCGTCGTCGCGGCGGTCAACGCCGTTTCGCGTGCGATTTCGCCGAGACGCATCGGGCCCTTGCGCTGCATCAGCAGCACGAGAATTTCACCCTGGGTGGGCGTCAGGCCTGCGCCCTCCGCCCATTCCCATGCCTGGCTACGCATTGCCGTGCTGAGTCGTAACAGACTGTGGGTCACCCGCCCGGTAGCCTGCTCTCCGTAAACGCCTTCGCTCATAGTCATTCGTTGGTTATTGACGACGTGCCTCTGCGTGTTGGCAGCAATGCAAACCGCCGGCAGCCGTGTGGGGTTGTCCCGCCAGAAAAGCCGGCGAGCCGATTCCTACTATCTCAAAAATTTCCTGCTTTGCACGCCTGTCCCGGCGCGTTAATGGGAGAGTCGCATACTCTCTTTTTGTCCGCAGCGACCATTGCACCCGTTTGATCGAAAAAATCCGCCGACAGACCCACCGCGAGACCTGCCGATAGACCTACCGATAACCGACACCGGATCCTTCGAATCAACCTCAACCGGGAGCAGCGGGACCATTCGCTGCGGCGAAGTCGTCATTCTATGCGAGAGCGGCGAATCGTACAGCTAAGTTGTCCAACGCAATCTGTGGATAACCACGGGAAAGACCGTTGACTGCCTGTGCGTGAATTCTTGATAACGCGCAACCGCGTCAAAGTCGGATCCAGGCTGTCAGCCGTTGCAAGCGTTGATCCAGCGGCGCTGCGCATGGTTATGATTTTCGCAGTGCTTTGACTTTTCAGGAGATTATTCTGTTGTCCACAGACAAGTGCAATGCTTGTTAACTACTACTACGTTTGTATATGTAAACATTGGAAAGAACATGGGAGCCCGAAGCCGGGGCCTTTTAAACGAAAAAACCCGCTAAAAGCGGGTTCATCAAGATGACAGAATTTGACGGAGCTTTTATCCGCTTGCCTATGCGCGCCATTGCAGGCATTGCTGACGCACTGCTTCGTGCAGCGATTTTTCGTCGTGGTAAACCGTGCGCAGCCACGTTGCATCGTTGATCTGACCGCGCGCGATCGAGCCGACCTCGTCGAGCGCCTTCGTCGAACTCAATGCTTCGGCGTGCGGCGCGATTTGCTCGAGCGTTTGAATGATGTCTTCGGAGATCGTGCGGCGTTCTCCCGTTTGCGGGTCGATACAGGTGCCCGCAAGGCCGAAACGGCATGCTTCGAAACGGTTAAACGTATAGACGAGGTAGTCGTCCTCTTTTGGCGTAAGGGGTTTGTCCAGAAGCAGATGCCGCGCGAGCGTCTGGATATAGCAGGCGATGGCGGCCGCGCGATCGACCGACAGCGGCGTGTCCATCACGCGAACTTCGATCGTGCCGAAACCTGGCTTTGGGCGAATGTCCCAGTAGAAATCTTTCATGCTGTTGACGACACCGGTATGGACCATCTTCGAAAAGTATTCTTCGAAGCTGTCCCACGTCAGCACGAACGGCGCGCGGCCCGATAGCGGAAACGCGAAGACCGAATTCAGACGTGCCGAATGAAATCCGGTGTCGACGCCCTGCACGAACGGTGACGAAGCCGACAGCGCAATGAAATGCGGAATGAATCGGGACATCGAATGAAGCAGGAATAGCGCGCTATCCGAATCGGGGCAGCCGATATGGACATGCTGTCCAAACACCGTGAACTGCTTGGCAAGGTAACCGTAGAGTTCCGATAAATACTGAAAGCGCGGCGTATCGACGATCTGCCGCTCGCTCCATTGCTGGAACGCATGCGTGCCGCCGCCGCACAGGCCGACGTTGAGCCGGTCAGCCGCGGCCACGAGCGTATCGCGGATGGTGCGCAGATCGGCCACCGCCTGTTCGTGAGACGTGCAGATGCCGGTCGACAGCTCGATCATGCTTTCGGTGATTTCCGGCGTGATATTGCCTGGAATCTTTTCGTCCTTGATCAGGCGCAGCAGATCGGACGCGGCTTTGGTCAGATCATAGTCATGCGTGTTCACAATCTGCATTTCGAGTTCGATACCGAAGGTGAACGGTTTCGAATCGACGAAGGGTTCGAGTGACATGGCGTCCTTTACGAGGTTCGAGCGTTATCGCGTCGTTCGCCGACCAGCGCAAGGCTGCGGTAAACGAGCCACGGACCCACGAGCTGCAGCACGACGATCGAGCACATGATGACCGCGCGCAGCATCGGATCGAAATTCGGGTACATCGTGTAGGTGTCGTCGACGAGCAGATAGGCAAGCGCCGACATCGGCGACAGCGACAGACCGAGCGCCGCGCCCTGCTTCCAGTTCAACCCGCTCGGCTTCGCGAAAACGAGCACGCCCACCAGTTTGCCGACGAGGCGCGCGACGATCAGCCCGCACGCCGCGACACCACCGAGCGCGATATCGCGCCACTCGAAGGTGGTCAGTGTCAGCACGAACAGAATGACGGTGAGCAACCAGCCGGCCGTGCCGAAATGCTGCGGCCACAACTGCGGCCGCGCTTCGAGATTCTTGACGATGATGCCGGCCGCGAGCAAAGCCAGAATGGTCGATAGCTTGAAGACATGCGCAATCGCGATGGCGAGGAGCACGAGCCCGAACAACGCGACGAACGAATGCTCGTCCTGCATGTTGACGCGGCGATAGAAGAACGTGCAGGTGCGCGCGAGCAGATACGCGAGGATCAGCGAACCGACGAGCAGATAAAGCGGCTGGAGAATCGTCGCGAACACGTTGCCGTAAATTTCCTGATGCAGCCAGCCGGACGCGAGCTTTTCGATTACGACCGCATACATGCTGTTCAACGCCGTCAGCGTCATCAGACGCTGCGTGACCTGCCCTTCGGCGCGCAACTCGGTTTTGAGCTGGATCACCATCGCGGGCGACGTCGCCATCGCAATCGATGCGAGCACCATCGCAGTCATGACCGGCACGTGCACGAACAGCAGGACGGTCAGCACGAGCACGAAGGTCAGCGTCGCTTCCGCGATGCTCGAGAGGATCAGCCACGGATTGCGGCGGATCCAGCGCAAGTCGAGCCGGCTGCCGAGCTCGAACAGCAGCAGGCCGAGCGCCACGTCGAGCAATGGCCGTGCTGCGCTCGCAGACTCCGCATCGATCACGCCCGACCCCGCGGCACCCGCGATCAATCCGATTACCGCATAACCGGAAATGCGCGGCAAATGCCAGGCGCGATAGCAGAGCTCGCCGCACAGGCCCGCAGCCAGCAGCGCGAGCCCCGCCCAAAAAATGGCATCGGGCGTGAGAGGCCAGGCGGGAAAAAATGAAAACGCCGACTTCATCGTGATGGGTTCTCCTTGTGAGACAACCGCAGCAGGCCGGAAAAGCCGGAATGGACGGAATCTGCCCAAAGGGAGCGGCTGACGAGCAAACCCCTGAGCAAATCCCGGACTCGGAGAAGCGGCTCGTCGCAACGGGCGCTCGCGCCGACCTGTGTTGCGCTTGTCAACGATCGGGTGAAAAACGGGACGAACATGCCGATGCCACGTCACTGCGCGCACATCGTCACGGGTGATAGAACGCCGTCGACTTTCGAATCAGATTCTGATGAACCGGCAACCGTTCCTTGGGTGCGCTGCGCCACCATGAGCGGCACTCGGCGCGTGAAGAACGGCGATTGTGCCATAGCTTTCTTCTACCAGCTGGCAAAAGCGCCGAACTCACCGTCAAAGAGGTAAAACGTACGACATCTGGATAACAAAGGGAAAAAGAGACCTTTGTCGGCAGGCACCGGGGGCGGTTCTTCCGTCCGCAGATTGAGTCTGCAAGCGCTTTGAAATGTGCTTTGACCTGCATTCCAGCCTGCATTCGGGAAGGCCTGCGGGTTTCCGTTTGGCCTGCTTCTGGACGGAAAGTTTGCGATGTCCTGCATGGAGTCGGCCGACCACACCGGTGCGGGTCTTCTACTCAAAGGTTTACCTGTATGTATACGTAGTAGAAGTTAACAAGGGCATGCCGCTTTTGTGGACAACACCGGTTTACCGAAAGAAATCATGGTTTTGACGCGCGCATAACCGGACGCATAGCGTGTGCGTGCAGCGGTTGCTTCTGCTGGTAACTTTTGGGTCTTAAACGACTGGGCTCGACTTACCCCGTTTACGTCCACATCGATTCCACACGCGTTTCGCGTCGAATTCGACCGGTTATCCACAGACGCGCGGGGATAACCGGTCGGCGGTGCGGTGCGATTGTGTTCAGTCGAATTCGTCGTGCCGCAATGCGCGCAGCAGGAAACGGGCGGGGTCGATTGCTTCGGCGAGCTCGCGCTCGAGCGGCCATGGTTCGCCTTCGAGCTGCGAGGCGATCAGTTCGGCGCCGAGCGTGGCCCAGACGAGACCGCGCGAGCCGTAGGCGAATGCGCCGAAAAGTCCGTCCGAGCGCGGCAGATCGCGCGGCCACGCGCCGCGCAGCTTCGCGGCATCGGCTATCGCTGCGGCTTCGTCGGCGAGCATGCCGATCATTGGCAGCCGGTCGCTCGTAACGCAGCGAAATGCGACGCGGCCTGTCAGCAAGTGCGACGCTTCGCATCGGTCGGTTTCATTCGATGAGAACGGGCCAGCAAGCGACGGCAGCATTCGCGCGACGCGCTCGATATTTTCGAGGTGCGCTTCGACACGCACTGCGGTGTCGGTATCGTCGATGTCGTAGGTGGCGCCCGCGAGTGTCGTACCGTCGGCCAGCGGCACTGCGTAGCCCTCGCCGATCACAGGAAGGCGCAGGCCTTCGAGCGTGCCGATCGGGTCGATCGTGCGATCCGGCAGCAAGGTCAACTGCCCGCGCACGCTGCGTGTCGGCGCATGACTCAAGCTCGCGACGCGCGCCGCTTCATGAGCATTCGCAACGATGACGACCGGCGCGCACGCGAGTACCCGGCCCTCGGCATCGAACACGGCCCACTGGTCGCCGGCACGTTCGACGCGGGCGGCTTCGACACCGTAACGCCGCACGAGAAGATCGCCGGCGCTTGCACATTGCGCTGCGCACAGTTGCGAAGGATCGATCCATCCGCCGCGGGGAAAAAAGCAGCCGCCTCGCGTGACCGGTAAGCCCGCGATGCTTGCGGCTTCATCGCGTGATACGGCGGTCACGAACTCGGCCGGATACGCAAGCGATGCCAATACCTGTGCGAACGACTGCGCTTCCTCTTCGGATTCGGCGATCTGCAGCAGGCCGTCCGCACGATGCGTGATAGGCAAGTTGAGATCTGCAAGCGTCGACCAGCGTCGCAACGCGTATAGAAAACCTGCACGCGTGATGCGCGAGGCGACGCTGTCGTCGCGCGCGAGCATCGGGTGAAAAACGCCAGCCGGATTGCCCGATGCTTCGCGCGCCGGCGCGCGATGTCGTTCGAGCGACGTGATGCGCCAGCCGCGCGCTGCAAGCCGTTCTGTTATTGCGCAACCGGCCAGCCCGGCGCCGATCACGATCGCGTGCCGCTCGCTTACCGGAAGCGGCAGCGGCGGTTCATAGCGCCGCACGCGCCAGCGCGGCGCGAAGCGGCCGACTAGCATTGCGCGCTTGCCCGCAAAACCGCCGACCTTCGTGCATTCGAAGCCGGCTTGCGCGAGCCCGCGTTTGACGTCGCCGGCGCTCGAGTAGGTGGCGACCGTTGCGTCGTCGGCGGCGAGCCGCGTGAGCGATCTGAAAACCTGCGGGCTCCACAGGTCGGGATTTTTCGATGGCGCGAAGCCGTCGAGATAAATCGCGTCGGCGCGCATCGATAGCGACGGCAGCGTGTCGAGCGCATCGCCGAATACGAGCGTGAGCGTCACGCGCCCTGCTTCGAATTCGAGACGGTGCATGCCGGGCACGAGCATCGGCCATGCCTCGGCGAGCAAGCGCGACAAATGCGAGATCGATGCATCCGCAACGATCGTTGCATGTGCGGTGCGCAAGTCGGCCGCCGAAAACGGATGCTTTTCGACCGATACGAAGTGAAGTCGCTCGCAGCGCGCCGGGTCGGCGCGCCACTGTGCCCACGTGGTCAGGAAATTGACGCCGAGGCCGAAGCCGGTCTCAAGAATGCTGAATATCCGGCGTTCGCGCCACCGCTCGGGCAGCGCGTTGCCGTTCAGAAACACATGCCCGGCTTGCGCAAAAGCGCCGGCGGCGCTGTGGTAGATGTCGTCGTGGCGTGGCGAATACGGCGTGCCGTCCGCGCGAAAAACGAGCGTAGCGGGTGTGAGCGTCGTGGCCATGCGAGGTGAAAGACGGTCTGGCGGTTCGGAGGCAATGCTGCGTCGACCCGACTGGAACCGCTTGCGGCGGGCGCTTTGCGCG
The DNA here is from genome assembly GCF_001922345.1 of Paraburkholderia sp. SOS3. Classification (NCBI taxonomy): domain Bacteria; kingdom Pseudomonadati; phylum Pseudomonadota; class Betaproteobacteria; order Burkholderiales; family Burkholderiaceae; genus Paraburkholderia; species Paraburkholderia sp. SOS3. The sequence goes on from NZ_CP018811.1 coordinate 153,995, forward strand.
TGCTCGACGAGCGTTTCGATGACGCTCGAAGTGCCGTTGCACGCGCAAAGCCGCTCCCGTGCGCGCGCAAAACGTTGGCAAAAACCAACGCTGAAACGCCCCGAAACCCCGTCCGGGACGCGAATCCGACGCTAAAGGAGCGCAAATTGCCGATTTCCATGCTGGATCAGGCGCAGCGCGATGTAATTCTTCGAAACCCTTGTCCAGATTGGGTTTGCGCTGAGCTATCATAGCAAGCGCCGCGAGGGAAGCGGCAGCACGGCGTTCGATGCAGTGCGGCAGCGCGCTGCTTAGGTCGGGGAATTCCCAAGTCGTCGCTGCTCGACGGCGCGGCGCGCGCACGTATAATCGGCGCGTTCGCGCTGTTCGTGTCAACCTAAACCAGAAAGGAACCTTAATGAACAAACAGGAACTGATCGACGCCGTCGCAGGGCAGACGGGCGCCAGCAAGGCTCAAACCGGCGAAACGCTGGACACGCTCCTCGAAGTAATCAAGAAGGCAGTGTCGAAGGGTGACTCAGTTCAGTTGATCGGCTTTGGCAGCTTCGGTTCGGGCAAGCGCGCAGCACGTACGGGCCGCAACCCGAAGACCGGCGAAACCATCAAGATTCCGGCCGCCAAGACGGTCAAGTTCACGGCCGGTAAGGCATTCAAGGACGCAGTCAACAAGCGTTGAGCGAATTTCTTTTTTAGCTTCGCTGCATTTGTTGGCACCCGCCGTGAGGCGGGTTTTTTTCGTCCGCGTGTTTATCGCATTGCTCAATGACGATGCACGATCTGACCTTCGCGATGGTCGTGACTGTCGTCGTGCGCATGGTCGTGATCATGATCGTGCGTTTCGTCGTCTTCGAAATTCGCGTCCCAGGAAGGAAACGGATCCACGAACTGCAGCCAGCCGTCCGGGCCGAGCGCGTATTCGTCGTCGGTCAGCAAGCAAGCGTCGAACTTCGCCTGCCAGTGCGCGCGATCGATGTCGACACCGATCATCACGAGTTCCTGGCGGCGATCGCCGATCGTCGCGTCGTCCAGATCGCCGTACCAGTCCGCGGTGATTTCAGCCATCAGCTCGTCATCGCCCTCCGGCCATTCGCTGCGATCCTGCGCTGCCCACCACATGCCGGCCGGCCCGTGCCGGCACGCGCCGCCCGCTTGCGACAGCATGCCGCCCATGTCGTTGCGCGTCGCGAGCCAGAAAAATCCCTTGGTACGCAGGATTCCTTGCCACTCTTCGTGCATCAGCGCCCATAGACGTTCGGGATGAAACGGCCGCCGCGCGCGATAAACGAAATGGCCGATGCCGTACTGGTCGGCTTCGCCGGTATGTGCATGCTCGTGGTCGTGATGCAGCGACGCGAGCCAGCCTGGCGCATTCGACGCGCTGTCGAAATCGAAGCGTTTCGTGTCGAGGAGTTCGGATAACGGCACGGCGCCGAAGCGGCTCACGATTTGCACCGCGCGCGGGTTGATCTGCGCGAGGATGCGTTGCAGCTTCGCCAGCTCATCGGCACTGACAAGATCGGCCTTGTTCACGACGAGCACGTCGCAGAATTCGATCTGGTCGATCAGCAGTTCGACGAGCGTACGGTCGTCTTGTTCCGATGCGGCGATGCCGCGCTCGGCAAGACCGTCTGCGCACGCGTAGTCGCGTAGGAAATTGAAGGCATCGACGACGGTCACCATCGTGTCGAGCCGCGCGATGTCGGCAAGCGACGCGCCGTCGTCATCGACGAAGGTGAAGGTTTCGGCGATCGGCATCGGCTCGGCGACGCCGGTCGATTCGATCAGGATTGCATCGAATCGATTTTCGGCGGCAAGGCGCCGGATCTCCGCCAGCAGATCGTCGCGCAGCGTGCAGCAGATGCAGCCGTTCGACATTTCCACGAGCTGCTCTTCGACATGCGAAAGTTCGGCGGCATCGCGCACCAGCGCGGCGTCGATATTGACGGCGGCGAGGTCGTTGACGATAACGGCGACACGAAGTCCTGCCCGGTTCGCGAGGATGTGATTGAGGAGCGTCGTCTTGCCGGCGCCCAGAAAACCGGAGAGCACGGTGACGGGCAGTGGCGGCTGGTTCATTGCGGTACCGGAAACGTGAGCGGAAAAACGCAGTATGCGGCAGGCCGGGACGGGCCGGAGCGTTTTACCGGTGTTTGCAAGGCGTCGCGGACGCAGCGCCCGACGGGGCGGACAGATGCGGCAAGTGCGGCAGATGCGGCAGATTCCGTCGATACGAAAGGCGGGCGGCCGGCGCGCGGCGTGAAGCCGCATTGTGCATCAAATGGCGGGAATCCGTCGCGCGTGGCGCGGGGAACGGACGAAGCGGATTTGCGGGAGCACGCCGGCAACATCGAACGGCGCGCCGTGGCGCCGTCACTTCGTAGCCGGCATCAGCTTCCACTTTTGCAGGATCGCGACGATCTGCTGCGCGTACTTGTCGCGCAGCGCCGGCGTTTCCGAATGGTAGGCGCCGACCGCCTGCCACGTATTGCCGTACTTGTTCATTTTCTGGCGCAGATGCCATGCGGCGATATAGACGTTCTTGCACGGCTCCATCAGCGTGCCGCTCGAGATGCCGTATTGAGCAAGCGCGGGCAGATGCACGGAATTGATCTGCATCACGCCGTAGTCGGTCGAGCCGTTCGCATTCTTATGCAGCGCGTCGGGCCGGTTATGCGATTCCTGCCATGCGATGGCCCGCAGAATCAGCGGATTGACTTTCTGGTACTGGGCTGCCTCGTCGAAGCAGTCCGCCCGCGCGGTGCCCGCCGCAAGAAGCGCGGTCAAGGCGGCGGTAACGGTCAAAAAGATCGGCTTCATCGGGCTTTAACGGTAAATGGAAGCAGAACAGCCGCCGTCGGAATTAAAGGTCCGGCAACGACCATCAAGATGACTAAGCAAATCAAAAATAAAAAATAAAGACGGTGCGCATGCTCACAAAAAATGCCTGGGCGGCGTGGCCGACCTGTGCAATTGAGCACACCATCGGGGAAAACCCGCTCTAGCCAGGCGTCTTCGTCGTCTCGAACCGCCCGTATCATACCGGCAGACGATCGCGCGTCAATGTTGCCGGGCCGACATATACCGCGCGAATCGTGGCGTCCGTGTGTCATTGCGCACGCAACAAGATCGAATGCTTTCAACACCTTACGGAGCCGCAGACCGTCAGTGAGAACTCAGGCAGTCACCTGGTTTTGTGACATTTCCGACACGAAAAGCTGGTACTGTTGCTGCTTTTCCGAATACCGGACCGCTGGCGCCCGTATGGCGATCGAGACCCAACGAGTGTGCCAGTCGATGACGGGGGCGATGTCTTACCGCGGTATTCGCTGCGAACAGTCGGCGTAAAACGCCGGCATCCATATCAGATCCATGAGAAGAAACCGTTTTGTGTTGCGTCGCTCGGCAACGGCGCTGGTACTGGCTGGCCTTCTTGCCGCGCAAGTCGCGTATGCGCAGGTCACGCTCAACTTCGTCAATGCCGACATCGATCAGGTGGCCAAGGCCATTGGCGCCGCGACGGGCAAAACCATCATTGTTGATCCGCGTGTCAAAGGGCAGCTGAATCTGGTGTCCGAAAACCCCGTACCGGAAGACCAGGCGCTCAAAACGTTGCAGGCCGCCTTGCGGATGCAGGGCTTTTCGCTGGTGCAGGATCATGGGGTGCTGAAAGTCGTACCGGAGGCCGACGCGAAACTGCAAGGCGTGCCGACTTACGTCGGCAATGTACCGTCCGCGCGCGGCGACCAGGTCGTTACGCAGGTCTTCCAGCTCAGAAACGAGTCGGCGAATAATCTGCTGCCGATCCTGCGGCCGCTGATCTCGCCGAACAACACGATCGCCGCGTATCCGGCCAATAACACGCTGGTCGTGACCGACTACGCGGATAACATCCGCCGTCTCGCGCAAATCATCGCGGGCGTCGATACGGCGGCCGGTCAGCAGGTGGTCGTCGTGCCGCTTAGAAACGCGAATGCGCTCGACGTCGCGCAGCAGCTCACGAAGGCGCTCGATCCCGGTGCGATCGGCAGTACCGACGCGACGCTGAAAGTGTCGGTGTCCGCCGACCCGCGCACCAATTCGCTGTTGCTGCGCGCATCGAATGTCGCGCGCCTGAACGCCGCGAAGACGCTCGCGAGAGAACTCGATGCGCCGACCGCCGAACCCGGCAACATGCACGTCGTGCAACTGCGCAATGCCGATGCGGTAAAACTCGCGAAGACCTTGCGCGGCATGCTCGGTAAAGGCGGCGGCGATAGCTCGTCAAGCGGGGGTGCCGGCGGCGGCGGCGCGAACTCGTTCAGTCAGAATCAGGGCGCAGGCGGATTCGGCAACAGCTCGACCGGCACGTCGGGCACGCCGCCGTTGCCGGGCGGTTCGTCGAGTTCGTTCGGCGGTTCGTCCTCGCTCGGCGGCGGCAGTTCGTTCGGCGGCGGTTCGTATGGCAGCGGCGCGGGCAGCAGTTCGCCGTTTCTCAGCAGCGACAAGGATCAGGACGACAATCAGCCAGGCGGCATGATCCAGGCCGATTCCGCGACGAATTCGCTGATCATCACCGCATCGGACCCTGTCTACCGCAATCTGCGCGCGGTGATTTCGCAACTCGACGCGCGCCGCGCGCAGGTTTACATCGAGGCGCTGATCGTCGAGTTGAATTCGAATACGAGCGGTAATCTCGGCATTCAATGGCAGGTCGCGAACAACTCGGTTTTTGCCGGCACGAACCTTCAGACAGGCCAGTCCAACAGCATCATCAATCTGACGGCCGCGGCCGCGACCGGAACGCCGCCTGGTCTCGCGGGAGCGATCGCCAACACGGGCGGGCTTCAACAGGGCCTGAACGTCGGCTGGATCCACAATATCTTCGGCGTGCAGGGGCTCGGCGCGCTGCTGCAGGCGCTGTCGCAGACGTCCGATGCGAACGTGCTGTCCACGCCTAACCTGATTACACTGGACAACGAGGAAGCAAAGATCGTCGTCGGCACGAACGTGCCGATCACGACGGGTTCGTTCTCGAATTTGACGAGCGGCAACACGGCCAACGCATTCAACACGTTCGACCGCGTCGACGTCGGCTTGACGTTGCACGTGAAGCCGCAGATCACCGACGGCGGCATTCTGAAGCTGCAGCTTTACACGGAAGACTCGGCAATCGTGACCGGCACGAACAACGCGGCGACCAACCCGGCAGGTCCCGAATTCACCAAGCGATCGGTGCAGTCGACGGTGCTTTGCGACAACGGCGAGATCATCGTGCTCGGCGGTTTGATGCAGGACAACTACCAGGTTCAGAACAGCAAGGTGCCGTTGCTCGGCGATATTCCGTGGATCGGCCAGCTGTTCCGCTCGGAACAGAAGACGCGCGAGAAGACGAACCTGATGGTGTTCCTGCGGCCTGTGATCCTCAGCGATGCCGCGACGACGCAGGCCGTGTCGGCGAATCGCTATGACTACATTCAGAATTTGCAGGGCGCGTACAAGTCGGACAACAACATCATGAGGGATAAGGATGACCCGGTGGTGCCGCCGATGCCGGTCGGCCCGAGCGAGGGCGGTTCGGCACTGAACCTGTTCGATCTCGACAAGATGCGGCGTCAGCAGATGGCGCCGCCGCCGGCTGCGGTTCCCGCTCCGGCGCCTGCACGGATTCCGGCTCCGGCTCAGGCGCCTGCCGCGGCGCCGGAGCCGACGCCGGTTCCCGCCTGGGTTCCCGAGCCCGCGACCGCTACGCCTGCTCCGGCTCCAGCGATGATTCCGGCGGCGCCCCCGCCGGCGATCGGCACGGGACAAGGCATTCAGTCTCCGGGAGCGCATCCGTGAGTACGCAGCCGATGGCCGCATCGCACGCGCCGATCGGCGCGGACGGCGCGCGCGATGCGAAGGAGTTGTCGGCCGGAGCGCCGGCCGGCAACCGCGAGGGACCGTCGGCGCTCGCAGCACGGCTCGTGCCGTATGGGTTCGCGCGAAGCGGCCAGATTCTCATTGCGCATCAGCATCCGGACTCGCTCGAAGTGTGGATCAGCGACCGCACGAGTGATGCGGCGTTGGCTGAAGTCGCGCGAAATTTCGGCGTACTGTCCGTTGTGCGGATGCCGGCCGATGAGCTTGCGCAGGCGATCAACACGGCCTATGCGCGCCAAGACGGCAGCGCGGCGCAGGTGGTCGGCGAAGTGGAAGGCGAAGTCGATCTGTCGCGGCTGATGCAGGACATCCCGGAAGTCGAAGACCTGCTCGAGTCCGAAGACGATGCGCCGATCATCCGCATGATCAACGCGCTGCTCACGCAGGCGGCGCGCGAGCAGGCTTCCGATATTCATATCGAGCCGTTCGAGAATGCATCGGTCGTGCGCTTTCGCGTCGACGGCACGCTGCGCGATGTCGTGCGGCCGAAGAAAGCGCTGCACGGCGCGCTGATTTCGCGGATCAAGATCATGGCGCAACTCGACATCGCCGAGAAGCGTCTGCCGCAGGACGGACGCATCACGCTGCGCGTGGGCGGCCGTCCGGTCGACGTGCGCGTGTCGACGCTGCCGACCGGTCACGGCGAGCGCGCCGTGCTGCGTCTGCTTGAAAAGGACGCGGCGCGTCTGAATCTCGAAGCGCTCGGCATGGCGCAGGACACGCTCGGGCAGTTCGACAAGCTGATTTCGCGGCCGCACGGCATCGTGCTCGTCACGGGTCCGACGGGCTCCGGTAAAACGACGACGCTTTACGCATCGATGTCGCGCCTCGAGACGGCCACGACCAACATCATGACCGTCGAGGACCCGATCGAATACGATCTGTCGGGCATCGGCCAGACGCAGGTCAACGAGCGCATCGGCATGACGTTCGCGCGTGCGTTGCGCTCGATTCTGCGTCAGGATCCGGACGTGATCATGATCGGCGAAATCCGCGACCTCGAAACCGCGCAGATCGCGGTGCAGGCATCGCTGACGGGCCACCTCGTGCTCGCGACGCTGCACACGAACGATGCCGCTTCGGCGGTCACGCGTCTGACCGATATGGGCGTCGAGCCGTATCTTCTGGCGTCGTCGCTGCTCGGCGTGCTCGCGCAGCGTCTCGTACGGCGCCTGTGCCCCGTGTGCAAGGAAGAGCGCGAAGAAGACGGCCATAAACAATGGCATCCGGTCGGCTGCGACAAATGCGGACACTCGGGTTATGCGGGACGGCGCGGCGTCTACGAGTTGCTACTGGTCGACGAATCGATCCGCACGCTGATCCACCGCAACGCCGCCGACGCCGAAATTCTCGAAGCCGGCCGCAAGCAGGGTATGCGCACGCTGCGCGAAGACGGCGATCGCTGGCTTGCGACCGGCCTCACGTCGCTCGAAGAAGTGATTCGCGTAACGGGCGGAGCCTGATCGAATGCCTGCATTCCGGTTCGAAGCGATCGACGCCGCAGGCAAGGCGCAAAAAGGCGTCCTCGATGCGGACAGCGCGCGCGGCGCACGCACGCAATTGCGCACACAGGGACTGACGCCGCTCGTCGTCGAACCGGCCGCGACGCGCACGCGCGGCGAACGCAGCCAGCGCCTGTCGCTGGGCCGCAAGCTCTCGCAGCGCGAGCAGGCGATTCTGACGCGTCAGCTCGCAAGCCTGCTGATCGCCGGTTTGCCGCTCGACGAAGCGCTTGCAGTGCTGACCGAGCAATCGGAGCGCGACTATATCCGCGAACTGATGGCTGCGATTCGCGCCGAAGTGCTCGGCGGCCATTCGCTCGCCAACGCGTTGTCGCAGCATCCGAAAGACTTCCCCGACATCTATCGCGCGCTGGTCGCGGCCGGCGAGCATACGGGCAAACTCGGGCTCGTGCTGTCGCGCCTCGCCGATTACATCGAGCAGCGCAACGCACTGAAGCAGAAGATCGTGCTCGCGTTTACGTATCCGACGATCGTCACGATCATTGCGTTCGGCATCGTCACGTTCCTGCTCAGCTACGTGGTGCCGCAAGTCGTCAACGTATTCGCCAGCACGAAACAGCAATTGCCGTTTCTGACGATCCTGATGATGGCGCTGTCCGGATTCGTTCGAAGCTACTGGTGGGCGATGCTGATCGCCGTGGTGGTGATCGTGTACGTCGTGCGGGCGATTCTGAAGCAGCCTGGACCGCGCCTCGCATTCGACCGGTGGCTGCTGACCGCGCCATTGTTCGGCAAGCTCGTGCGCGGCTACAACACGGTGCGTTTCGCGAGCACGCTCGGCATTCTGACCGCGGCTGGCGTGCCGATTCTGCGCGCCTTGCAGGCAGCCGGCGAAACGCTGAGCAACCGCGCGATGCGCTTGAATATCGACGATGCGATCGTGCGTGTGCGCGAAGGTACGTCGCTGTCGCGCGCGCTCGGCAATACGAAGACGTTTCCGGCGGTGCTCGTGCACCTGATCCGTTCAGGCGAAGCGACCGGCGACGTGACGACGATGCTCGATCGCGCGTCGGAAGGCGAATCGCGCGAACTCGAACGCCGCACGATGTTCCTGACGAGTCTGCTCGAACCGCTGCTGATTCTCGCCATGGGTGGCGTCGTGCTCGTGATCGTGCTCGCGGTGATGATGCCGATCATCGAACTGAACAACCTCGTGCAGTAAGCGCGAGGCGATGAGCTGCGTCGGCGAAAAATCGATGCGATGCGGCAGTGGAGATTCAGCGGCGCGGGTTCAGCGTACGTAGATGGTGGGCCCCGGTGCGTTCGCCGGCAGGAACACTTCCGAATGCGAGCCGTTGCGATCGATGATGATCGAGCGCGCGCGCACTTGGGAGAGTTTCGCGCCTTCCATGATCGCGTTGCCGAGCGACACGGCATGCGGCGGTTCGCCGCCCACGCTGACGATCGCGGCGGCGCCGTCGCGCAGCGCGAGGATGCCGTAAAGGCGCACGTCCTGATTGACGGTGCGCGTGAGCTGACCGCCGAACAGCGTTGCCGCCTGATCGACCGACACCGGCACGCGCGCCGCGGCGGCGGGCACGCTGGGACCGCGATGTGACGTCAGCGTGACGACCCAATAGGTTGCCGTCGCGCAGAACACGGCGAAGCACAGGAGCGAAATGAGGCGAACTTGGAGGGCTGTCATGCGCGACATTGTACGGATAAATGTGAAAGTTGCGATGTATCGAAGCGCCGCAACGGCATCCCTTTAGAATGACCGGCCGCATCACCGGAAAGTGTGCTGAAAGGGACTGCGGAAAATGCGCCGTTCACGCCGAAAGGCGCAAGATACGCCCCGGTCCGGGCGAGTCCCGCCTGGCCGGAGCAACAGCGAACAATCAATTGGAATGAGGTAGCAAGCTATGCAAATGTGGACGAATCGCCGCACGGAAATCGTGGGTGCCCGCGCCCGTCGTCAACGGGGGTTCACGCTGATCGAAATCATGGTCGTGATCGCGATTCTCGGCATTCTCGCCGCGCTGATCGTGCCGAAGATCATGAGCCGGCCCGACGAGGCTCGCCGGGTTGCCGCGAAGCAGGACATCGGCACAATCATGCAGGCGATGAAGCTCTATCGCCTCGACAACGGTCGCTATCCGACCCAGGAGCAGGGGTTGCGCTCGCTCGTCGAAAAGCCGACCACCGACCCCGTGCCGAACAACTGGAAGGACGGCGGCTATCTCGAACGCCTGCCGAACGATCCGTGGGGCAATCAGTACCAGTATCTGAACCCCGGCGTGCACGGCGAAATCGACGTATTCAGCTATGGCGCGGACGGCAAAGCCGGCGGCGAAGGCAACGATGCCGATGTCGGTTCGTGGCAGTGACGGACGCGAAATCTTTCATGGTTCGGTAGTCGGGTTTCATCGCGCGCCATGCGTTCACTTCCCTGCCCGGCTTTCGCGCGTCGCGCTGCTTCGCGCGGCGCGCGCGCGCCTCTCACGAGCCGGACCCGCGTGAGGCCCGACGGCCCGTTTCGGCGGCAGCGCGGCTTCACGCTGCTCGAGATGATGGTCGTGCTCGTCATCGCGGGCTTGCTGGTTTCGCTCGCGTCGCTGTCGTTGTCGCGTAATCCGCGCACCGATCTGAACGAGGAAGCGCAGCGTCTTGCGCTGCTGTTCGAATCGGCCGGCGACGAAGCGCAGGTGCGTGCGCGGCCGATCGCGTGGATGCCGCTCGAAAACGGCTTCCGTTTCGATATCCATACCGAAGACGGCTGGCGGACGCTGCGCGACGATCTGCTCGGCCCACGCAACTGGGAAGGCGGCGTAACCGGCGTATCGATCAATTACCCGGGCTCGGACAAACAGGGCGACCGCCTCGTGTTCGGCACCGAGAGCATCGACACGCCGGTCACGGTGACGCTCCATTCGGGCGTCGGCAGCGCGACGATCGTCGGTACCGGAAACGGCCGGTATGAGGTGCGTTGACGATGCGGCGCACGCATTTCCGCCATCGCAGCAGTCCCGGCAGGCCTCGCCGTTGCGGCAGCCGCGGCTTCACGATGATCGAGGTGCTCGTCGCGCTCGCGATCATCGCGGTCGCGCTGGCCGCCTCGCTGCGCGCGGTCGGCGCGCTCGCGACCGGCGAAGCGGATCTGCATCGCCGGCTGCTGGCCGGCTGGAGCGCGGACAACACGCTGGCGCAGTTGCGGCTCACGCACTCGTGGCCCGAAATCGGTTCGCAAAGTTTCGATTGTTCGCAGGGCAACCTGCAGCTGATCTGCACGGAGAACGTCTCGACAACGCCGAATCCGGTGTTCCGGCGCGTCGAGATCGTGGTGACGATGCCGGGGCGGTCCGGCGTGCTCGCGCAGATGGTGACGGTGGTCCCGAATGAAACGAACCGGCCGCTTTGAACGCGGCGTGGCCGGCGGCACGGCGCGCGGTTTCACGCTGATCGAGCTGCTCGTCGCGATCGCGATTCTCGCGGTGATCGCCGTGCTGTCGTGGCGCGGCCTCGATCAGATCATCCGTGGCCGGCAGACGGTCACGAACGCGATGGAGGACGAGCGCGTATTCGCGCAACTGTTCGACCAGATGCGCATCGACGCGCGCGAGGCGGCCACCGAGGACGAAGTCGGCCAGCCGTCGGTGTCGGTGGCATCGAGCGGGCTGCAGATCGTGCGCGAGCTGTATGAGCCGGGTTCGCCGCCGCGGCTGCAGGTCGTCCGGTATCGCGTGTCCGCGGGACGCATCACGCGCTACGCATCGCCGCCGCTGAAAAACCTCGGCGAAGTGCGGCGCGCGATGTCGGGCGACGAGAACGCCAACTGGGGCGCCGTGCCGCTGATGGGCGGCGTCGGCATGATTACCGCGCGTATCTATGTGACGAAGGCCGGCTGGACGACCGAAATGAAGGACGTGCAATCCGCGATGACCGAGAACGTGAACAACCTGAAAGTGCCGCAACTCGGCAACGCGCCGATTCCGCGCGCGGTGACCGGGCTCGAGGTCAGCATCGGCGCGGCGGCGTTGAAACGCCCGGTGACGCGGGTGTTCCTCGTCGGGGAGTGAAGGCCGTGAACCGCCTGCCGCGCGCGTGCCGCGCATGTCCGAAACCGCAACCGCGACAGCAACCGCGAGATAAATTGCGCATCGCTTCGCGCATCGAGTCGCGAGCGCGGTCGCGCGAAACGGGCGTCGCGATTATCAGCGCGTTGCTCGTCGTCGCGCTGTCGGCGATTCTCGTGTCGGGCATTTTGTGGCGGCAGCAGGTGCAGGTGCGGCGCATCGAGAATCAGCGACTGCTTGCGCAGGCGCAATGGGTCGGCCGCGGCGCGCTCGACTGGACGCGGCTCATTCTGCGCTCGGAAGCCGATACGTCGGCCGGCATTACGTATCTGGGCGGCATCTGGGGCGTGCCGATCGCAAAGACGCGCCTGTCCGATTTTCTCGGGCAGATCGGCGACGCGCACGGTTCGGAAGGCTCGGACACGTTTCTCTCCGGCTCGATCGAAGATGCGCAGGCGAAGTTCAACCTGCGCAATCTCGTATCGAACGCGACGCCCGGCATGCTGCAGCTGAACCTGCAGCAGATCGAAGTGTTTCAACGGTTGCTGTCCACGCTCGGGTTGAACAGCCAGCTCGCGAAAAATGTCGCGCTGCAGATGCGCGCGAGCCTCGCACATTCCGCGACGCGTTTCCAGTCGATCAACGCGACGAATCCGACCGGCGTGCCGGGTGCCGCCAGTTCGCCGGTCGTCGCGGGGGGCGCCGCCGGCGGCGAGTACACCGATAAGCCGGGACTGTCGGATTCCGACTCCAACCCGTCGGTCGCGCCGCTGCAAATGACGAGCATCGACTCGCTGCTCGACGTACCGGGCTTCACGCGCGAGACGGTCGAGCGCTTGCGTCCGTTCGTCACGGTTCTGCCGACGGTGACCGCGATCAACATGAATACCGCGCCTGCGGAAGTGATCGCGGCGATCGTGCCGGGCATGAACGTGTCGAGCGCACAGGCGCTCGTCGCGCGCCGCGAGACGGTGTTTTTTCACAACGTCGCCGATGTGCAGCTCGCGCTCAGTGCAGCGGGTGTGCCGGCCGGCGTGTTCGACCCGGGCCAGATGGACGTGAATTCGAGCTACTTCGTCGTGCACGGGCGCGTGCAGCACGAACGCGCCGAAGTCGATCGCACGACGCTCGTCTATCGCGACGCGCTGACTCATACGACGCGTATCGTACGGGAGCGGGACCAATTATGAATAACGCTTTTCCCAAAGAGAGTGGGCCTTGAGCACGCTGATCGTTCTACTGCCGCCGCGTGATCCGGCGGTGCCGTCGCAGGAATGGCAACTGCCGGACATGCCGTTTCTGCTCATCGACAAGTCGGGCCGCACGATGCGCGCCGGCGACGCTTCGCTTGCGCTTTTGCCGCGCGCGTCGTCGACGGTGCTGATGGTCGCCGCGCGAGACCTGCTGATGATGCCGGCCGCCGTGCCCGCGCTGAAAGGTCCGCGACTGCGCCAGGCGCTGCCGAACGTCGTCGAGGATCAGCTGATCCAGGATCCGCAGACCTGCCATATCGCGATCGATGCGCAGCCGCTTGCCGATGGGCGGCGTCTGCTGGCGATCGTCGATCGCGGGTGGTTCCGCTTTATTCACGAGGCGTTTGTCGGCGCCGGACACCGCAATCTGCGCGCGGTGCCCGTGACGGCGTGCTTGCCGCGGCCGCTGTCGGCCGTGGCGGCCGACGATGCGCTTGCCGAGGCGATGTCGGATGCGCATGCCGAAGCGAGCGTGGCGGCTGCAGCGCCCGCTTCCGAAGCTGGTTCGAGTACCGCCTCTGGCGCTTCCGCTGCCGCCGGCGGCACCGACCCAACGGCCGATGCGACCGCCCCGTCGCGCGAACCGATCGTTGCCGCATTGCTGGGCGAAGCCATCCAGTCCTCGCCCGCTGTGCTGCTCGGCGACGTGCCGCAGGACGCGCCGGCGCCGCGCGTCGAGCTCGCGATCGCGCGCGGGCGCATCGGCGAAGGCTTTGCAGTGCCTGCGGACGCGGTCGGCGCGACGCTCGCCGCACTGGCCGGCGACACGCCGCTCACGCTGTATGCACTGACCGGCGTGCCCGGCAGCGAGCCGCATGGGATGTCGACTTCGGCAATCGACGCGCCGATGCAGCGCGCTATCGATAGCGTTGCGCATCGGACGACTGCGCATCCGCTGACGTTCGAGACGCTCGCGCAGCGCGCGCTCGAATGCCGCTTCGATCTATGCCAGTTCGAATTCACGTCGCAGCCGTGGCGTCTGGACCGCGCGACGCTGCGCCGCATGCGCGCGCCGATCGCGCTCGTCGCCGCTGCTGCGCTGGTCGCGATCATCGGTGCCAACGTGCAGTGGCTGGTCCTCGCGCGACAGCGCGATGCGATCAACGCGCAGATGACCGAGGCGCTGCTCAACGCGTTCCCGAAGACGACCGTGGTACTCGACGCGCCGGGCCAGATGACGCGGCAATTGCAGCAGTTGCGCGTCGCGGCCGGCGAATTGTCGCCGGAAGACTTCCTGTCGCTCGCGGACGGGCTCGCCCGCTCGCTCGGACCGTTGCCGGTCAACGGACTTGCCGCGCTCGATTATCAGAACCACCGCCTCGACGTGACGTTCAAGCCTCAGGTGAAGGTCGATGCCGACTTCGCTCAGCGCCTTGCGCGCAACGGGCTGAACGGCGCAATCGATAGCAATACGGGCAAGTGGACCATCAGGAGCGGACAATGAAAGAACAACTGCTCGAGGCATGGGCCGGCTTCTGGGGCGCGCGCAACGCGCGCGAAAAGGCGCTGCTGACGTGGGGCTCGGTGGTGCTGGCTATCGTCGTTGCGTGGTCGGTGTTGTGGTCGCCCGCGCAGGACGGCCGCTCGCGGCTGCTCGAATCGCTGCCGGGCTTGCAGCGGCAGCTCGCGCAAATGACGGCTCAGGCAAACGAGGCGCGCGCGCTGGCCGGAAGCGTGCAAGGCGTCGCGCCGACCGGCGGCGCGCTCAAGGACGCGCTGACCACGTCGCTTTCCGACCACGGACTGAACGCGACGCAGGTGCAGGTGATCGGCAATGCGGTGCAGATCCAGCTGAAGAACGCGTCGTTTCCCGCGTGGACCGCGTGGCTCGACGACGTGCGCCGCCAGTTCAAGGTGCAGGTGTCCGAGGCGCATGTCACCGCGCTGAAGGAAGATGGCCAGGTCGATCTGACCGCGTCGCTGCAGCCGGCGACGATCAAGTGATCCGGCTCGGATAGGACCTGTGAAGAATCTCTGGATGCGCCGCATGGGCGCCGCGTTGCCGTGGGTCATCGTCGCGTTGCTGTCGTGCGGCGCGGTGCTGCTCGTCACGCTGCCGGCCGCATGGATCACGCCGCAATTCGCGAAGGCGACGCATGGGCACGTGAACCTTATCGAGCCCGACGGATCGCTGTGGCAAGGCTCCGCGGTGCTGATGCTCGCCGCCGGTCCCGATGGCGGCGGTGCGACGCTGCTGCCCGGGCGTATCGAATGGCGCACGTCGTTCTGGCCGCTGTTCACGGGCCGCGTGCGGATGCGGATGCGGCAAACCGATGCGATGCCCGACGCGATTCAGGTCGACGTGTCGCGCCTCGGCGCAACGATGACGGCGGGCGCGATTCAGGTGCCCGCGTCGCTGCTCGCGGGGCTCGGTGCGCCGTTCAATACGCTGAACCTGCAAGGCGACGTGCGGCTTTCGTGGACCGACTGGCGCAGCTTCGGACACGACGCGTTCGGGCAGCTTTCGGTGCTGCTCAACGAAATGAGTTCGAGCGTGTCGCGCGTGAAGCCGCTCGGCTCGTATCGCGTCGTGATTCAGGCCCAGGGCGCGACCGCGAGCGTCGATCTGTCGACGATAAAGGGGCCGTTGCTCCTGAATGGGCGTGGATCGTTCGGTGGACGTGCGACGTCGTTTCAGGGCACCGCGAGCGCGACGCCGGATCAGCTCGACAATCTCGCGGGGCTGCTGAACCTGATCGGCCCGCCGGTCGGGAAAGGGACGGTTTCGCTCGATTTCGCACATTGACGCAGCCATAGGGGCGGCTGGTTGATCGTGCGGCCGAGGCGTTGTGCCCGAACGGACGAACGCGATTGACCGGCGCTTCGCGGCGCCCGGCACGGCCACCATTTCATCGCGGTGCCCGAGACTTCCGCTCTGTTAGTCGTTGCGCACTTCGGCGGCAGCAGCGCCCTTCTGCGCGACCGGCGCTGAACCGGCCGCGGCCTGCGGGGCCGATGCGCCGGAGTCTTGCACGGGTGCCGGTGCGGCTATCCCGCCATCTTCGCGATTCATCTGCGCGACATCCCAGCCGCCGCCGAGCGCCTTCACGAGTCCGGCCGACGACACCATCCGCTGACCCGCGATGCTCGCGAGCTTTTGCTCCGCGGTAAATGCGGTGGTTTGCGCGGTCAGCACGTTCAGATAGTCGACGGTGCCGGCCTTGTACTCGTTCGTGACGATCGCAAGCGCCTGCTGCGCCGACTGCACGGCCTGCTGCTGCACGACGATTTCCCTGCCGAGAATGCGCAGCGACGCGAGGTTGTCCTCGACGTCCTGGAATGCGGTGAGCACCGTCTGCCGATAGGTGGCCACGCTTTGGTCGTACGCCGCGCGCGCCGCGTCGGTCTGCGCGCCGCGCAGGCCGAAGTCGAATAACGTCGCGGCGAGTTGCGGGCCCACGGTCCAGAAGCGCGACGGTGCCGTGAGCAACTGCGAGAACACCGAACTTTCGAAGCCGCCGGTCGCGGAAAACGTGAGCGTCGGGAAATAGGCGGAGATTGCGATGCCGATCTGCTCGTTCGCGGCAGCGGCTTTGCGCTCGGCCGACGCGATGTCGGGCCGCCGCTCGAGCAGCGCTGACGGCAGCTGCGCGGGGACGTCGGGCGGCGTCGCATCGAGCGGCGCCGGCGGCAACGAAAACGTCGATGCAGGCTCGCCGATCAGCACGGCAATGGCGTGCTCGTTCTGCGCGCGCGCGACGCCGTTGTCGATCGCCGCGGCCTGCGCGGACTGCAGTTGCGTCTGCGCCTGGATCACGTCCGAACGTGCGGCGACGCCCTGCGCATAGCGGTTTTGCGTCAATTGCAGCGACTTTTCGAATGACACGACGGTGTCGTCGAGCAGTTTTTGCTGCGAGTCGAGCGAGCGCAGCGTGAAGTAGGTTTGCGCGAGCGTGCCCTGCGCGGACAGACGCGCGTTTGCGAGATCGGCCGCGGCGCCCTGCTGGCCGGCTCGCTGCGCCGCGACGGTACGGCTCACCTGACCCCACAGATCCGGCTCCCACGTCGCATCGGCGGACAGGCGGAAGCTATTGGTGATCGAGCCCGACGACCCGACCGAGCCCGTGCCGGTGACGAAACCGCCGCTGCGCGACGGCGATTGTTGCCGCTCGCCGCTGCCGTTCAGCGTGACCACGGGGAAATAGGCCGAGCGCGCTTCCGCGACGAGCGCGCGCGCCTGGCGGTAAGCGGCGGCGAATTGCGCGATCGACTGGTTCGATGCGTTGAGCTTGTCCTCGAGCGCGTTGAGCTGCGGATCGTTGTAGATGGTCCACCACGGGCCGCGATCGTGCTGATCGTTTGGCTGCGCAACCTTCCAGCCTTCCGCGGCTTCCTTGTAGGACGCCGGAATCTCGGTCGTCGGCCGCTTGTAGTCGGGGCCGACCGCGCAGCCGGCCAGCATCGCGGCGAGCGCCGCGGCGACGACGATCGTCATCGCGCGGGGCGCGGCGGCGCTAAGGCGCGTCGTGAAATCGGACTGCATGCAAATGAATTCCTTGATTCCTGTCGATTCGGCCCGCGAACGACGCAGAACGGCAGGCGGGCTGCGAGTGGTCTGGTGCCTGATGACGACAATCGGAAGTGAACGGAGCCGCGGCATGAACTGGCCGCGAGGCGCGACCGCTAGCTTACTGCGCCTCGCCCGGAGACAGAAGAGTAATGCCGTGTGCCTTGCAGATGTGTTACGGAGGGTGTTCGCAAGGTTACGTGTCGTTACTGCGCCAAACGCGGTTCATGCGGCGCGGGCGAGCCAGGACGAGCGGCGGGTTGTCGAGCGCTGCGTCTCGCGCGCAGGCCGCGCGGCGCGGCATTGCGCGTCGTTTGCCCAGATGTGCGAGGGTGTGGCGGAAATGGCCGCTCGACAGATAGGACCGCGCGGCGCGGCCAGTTCAACGGTGAACTGGCGCTGAACCATGGGTTTCGCCGTGAACGCAATGGCGATGCGCTTGCGTTGCCGACGATGGCGACATCAGGCGCGAAGGTCGGCCGAGCCCTGACGGGCCTGTTTGCCGGCGGCCGCGCGGCATGCCGGCGCATCGGAACGCGCCTGGCAGACGGCTGCGCCCGGCGCGATGCCTTTCGTGGCGGACGGCGCTTTCGCTTTTATCGATGCCGTCGCGAGAAGCGCCACCGGCTTGTTTATTGACGCAGGTTTCACAGCACGCCGCGCACGCCGATGATCGATCCACGCGAGAAAAAGCACCCCAAGCGATCCACCCGGCAACACGAAGACGACCGCATAGAGCGCGAATTTCCACCAGCGATACGGCTTCTGAAAATTGAGCAGCGCGGAATCGATCAGGGAGCGGCTCAAGCCGCCAAGGGTGTTTTTCAGGTACAGCATCGCGGGATTCCTCTGCGGCCGGCGCGGGCGGGCTCGCTTTGAAGCGGTCAGAACATGGTCTCGAATGGCGCAGATCGCGCGTAACTCGTTGACTGACATAATATTGACTATGCAATTAAGTTTCAACATAGTTCTCGCGAAACCCTTGATCGAGTGTTGTTTTTCTGGCGGGCGCGCTGGAGCGTTGCTGTTCGTCCGATGGGCGGAGCGGGTGGCAGCACACCAGCTTTATATGCATCCGTAATATGCAAGGATGCATCGGATTTTTGCGCCGGATACAATGAATTACGCGGAAAAGTGAGCGCTTGCTAACAGGAGGATTGCCGAGAGTTCTGCGGGCGCGATTCGACTGCAGCCGGGTAGCGCGCATTCAGAGCCCGACGCGCGTCGGGCACAGCAGCGAAGTCGGTGGCGAAACGGAGATCGTCCCAGAAGATGGCCGCTCCTTTAGTTGCCTAGGCATGAATGCTATCGCGGGTATTTGCGCGTCCTATCGATGGACGCCGGTAGCCGGGGGGGCGCTCGCGACCCGTACGGACGAAAAAAAACGGCACCGGCCAGAAGCCGATGCCGCCGCGCAATACGGGTCCGGGGAACGACGGCCCGTGTTTTCTGGCGGAAAAGAAATCGCGAAGTGGTTTGCCTTACTGGCCGTCGACCTGAATCTCGACGCGGCGATTCTTCGCGCGGCCCGCAGCCGTCGCATTCGTATCGACCGGCGATGCGCTGCCGTAACCGTTCACGCTGTACTGCGCGGCGCGCAAGCCGTGCGAACCGAGATACGCCTGGACCGAGCGCGCCCGTGCGGCGGAGAGCCGCTCGTTCAGCGCGGCAGAACCGGTCGAATCGGTGTAGCCGGCGATCGTCAGCAGCTGGATATCGACGCCGCGATTGGCCGCGATGAATTCGTCGAGGTTTGCCTTGGCGGCGGGCGTCAGCGTCGCGCTGTTGGTGGCGAAATTCGCGTCGCCTTGCAGCGTCACCTTGCGCGCCGGCGCGGGTGCCGGCGCCGGCTGCGGAGCCGGTGGCGGCGCCGGTTGCGCAGCGGGCTGTTGCACGACCGGCGTCGCGCAGGTGAAGAGGATTTCACGCGGATCGTTTTCGGGCTTGTAGCCGGAGATCGCACGATCGGTGGCGGATACGCGCAACGCCTGCTTGTCGCCGCAAACCTTGCGCACCTGCTCCATACAGCTTTCGGTGGACTCGGCGAGGCCCAGACACTGCACGCGATGCGCCTGTGTACCGTTGGCCAACGTGATCACGTCGTTGTTATAGGTAAGACCGGATGAAGTGGTGCAACCAGCCGCGAGTGCGACGCATGCGGCCGCGAAGAAGAGTCGGAGATACATGGGAGCTTCTCGATGGAATTGAGGGTGACCGAACGATAAATTCGGTCATCTTCAAGTCCAATCGGAGAAGTCTTAAAGCATCCCTATAAAGCCGCGCAATGAGCTTGCCGTCTACTGCGAGATCGGCTCGCCAGTCGGTGATGGCATCGTTTGTCCCGGTATCGCGTCGGTAGGATGCTTGGGCGGCGGCGCGACGTTAGCACTCGCGTTTGCGTTGCCGCCTCGCACGAATTGCTTGAAGTCCGCACCGGCTTCCCACGGATTTGGCTTGCACCCGAGCGAGCTGTCGCAATGCGCGGCGAAGCCGATCGTCGATGTGCCGTCGCTGTTCGGCGTCTTCGTGATCTGATAAGCGAGGTCGCGCTTGCCTCCGTCCGGCCCCGCGGTCTGGATCAGCGAATCGGTGGCGGTCGTCACGTCGTAGCGCGAATGATCGCTGACCCAGGTGCGCGCACGTTGCCACCATGTGTCGCATTCGGCTTTCGTCGAGCACGTGAGCGGCGCGGTGGCGATCTGCATTACGTCGGGGTTCACCTGCCCGCGCGTCGAGCATCCGGCGGCGAGCACGCACAACACGGCCAATAGACCTTTTTTCATCGCATCCTTCCTCCCTGAACGATGCACGTCCGCCGCACGTGTTTCATGCGCGCGCGGCGGGTCCGGTCTGCAATTCTGCAATACAGGTTGGACCTGGGTGCGACGAGCGTGTTTCATGCGTTTGAATACGGTGGGCGATCCGCTTCGTTGCTTCAGTTCGTTGCTTCAGTTCGATGCATTTGCCGCGGCAACGGAATTCTTGCTGATCAGCGCCCGCATGCGAGGCTTGACGGGTAGACGTTGCCTCGCAAAGCGCGTGCGCAATCCCTATTATTTCCGTGCGCCGACGTCACACGCTGAAACGGTTCAACGTGTATGCGCGATATGCGGCGACGAACGCATCAAATGTGCCCACCTCTTCGCGCTCGAGTTTTTCTTGTGCCGCGAGCGATTCCACGGCGAGCGTCTCGAACTCTTTTATCGATGCGGCGTCGAGCGGCCGCGCGCTGAAGTATGCCGCATGCGCTTCGCTTTGCTCGAGTCCGAAGGCGAGGAAACTCTGCTGCTTGTCGCGCATGGTTTGCAGTACACGCGCGGAAGGCGTCAACGACGGGTCCGCGAGCTTCGCACGCTGCGCGGCGACCGCGCGCGCATGATTGTCGCCCCCCTGAACCGCATCGAGCGTGGTCGCCGCCACAGCGATGCGGTCGAGCAAGGCGTTTGCCCACTCTGTCATTGCAACCGGCTGACCATCGCGCATCAATTCGAGTCCGGGCTTGCGCCCTTCTGTCGTCACGAGGCAGAAGTTGCGGTTCGCTTCCGTATAAGCGGGCGGCGGCAGCGGCGCGCTGTCTTCGAGCGCGCAAACGAGCAGATACGCATCGAGAAAACGCGCGGCCTCGAGCGACAGCCCGGTCGGCTCGAACGGATCGATATCCATGCAACGGACTTCGACGTATTGCACGCCGCGGGCCGCGAGTGCATGCAGCGGACGCTCGCCCGAGTACGCGACGCGCTTCGGACGAATCGTCGAGTAGAACTCGTTCTCGATCTGCAGCACGTTCGTGTTGATCTGCACCCACTCGCCGTCGCGTTTCGTGCCGATCGCTTCGTACTGCGGATAAGGCTGGCTGACCGCCTCGGCGAGCGCATCGAGATAGCCGGACAATGTGTCGTAGTCCGCATGGAGCGCCGATTGCCCGGTGGTATTCGAGTACCCGAGGTCGCTCATTCGCAGGCTCGTGGCGTACGGGCGATAGAACGTGTCGGCGTCGAATGCTTCGAGCGTATGCGGACGGTTGCGCAAAAAGCGCCTGTCGAGCGCCGGCGATGCGCCGAACAGATACATGAGCAGCCAGCTCGTGCGGCGGAAATTACGGATCAGCGCGAGATAGCGTTCGGACTGGAAATCGACCGCGGTCGCAGTGGACTGCTGGTCGACGTGCAGGAGCCGCCACACTTCTTCGTTCAGCGAATAGTTGTAATGGATGCCGGCAATGCATTGCATCGTGCGGCCATAGCGTAAAGCGAGGCCCACGCGATACACGTACTTCAGTTTGCCGATATTCGACGTGCCGTAGCGCGCGATCGGAATGTCGTCGTCTTCGGGCAGGAGCCCCGGCATCGAGTTGTTCCACAGGATCTCGTTGCCGAGCTGCCCATAGACGAAGCGGTGCAGCGTGTCGAGTTGCTCGAGCGCGAGCGCGGCGTCGAGCTCGGCGGGCGTGATGAGCTCGAGCAGTGCTTCCGAATAGTCGGTGGTTAGCGACGGATGCGTGAGCGCGGAGCCGAGCGATCGAGGGTGCGGTGTCGTCGCGAGACGACTGTCGTGCGTGACACGCAGACTTTCTTTTTCGATGCCGCGCAGGCCCGTGGTCAGCGCGTCGCGCTGCGGGCCGGATGTGAGCACGGACAGACGGTGTAGCAGCGCGTCGGTCGTGCGCGAAGAATTCGTGTTTGGCATTGAATGATGTCGCCCGCTGCTAGTGGTGATACCCGGCTACCGCATGGACGATGCGGGTTGAACACGCGCGGCGTAATTTTCAGTAGCGGGCACTTTAACATCTCGCCACGACGGCTGCTTGACCTGCCTTTGCGCGCTTTCGAAGCGGCCTGGCGGGCGGTGCAGGTCCGCTCGGATAGCGCGTTCGCCGTGCGCCTGCAGCAGGCCTTGCATGGTTCGTCTACTGTACGCCGCGGGTTGGCGATTGACATGATGCGTAGGGGTTTATGCGGCCGTTCAAGCAACCGGTTGTGCATGTGATGGAGGACGCGCCTATGATCGATTTCGCGTTGCACCATCGCTCACGCAACCAACACGCCGCTACCCTCCCCGCGCGGCCCCGAGTCGATCCGTAACCTCATTCCACAGATGCATCGCCGCATACGCGCGCCATGGGCGCCACGCATCGGTGCGCGTGCGCTGCTGCGTCGGGCGCGCGAGCGCCGGGTCGCGCGCGGCGATCGACTGCATCAGCACGAGGTCCCACGCGGGCCACGCGTCAGGGTCGCGCCACGCGCGCATCGCAACATACTCGACGGTCCACGGCCCGATGCCGGGCAGCGCGAGCAGCGCGGCGCGCAGCGCCGTGACGTCGGCAGCCGGGTCGTCGAGCGGCACTGCGCCGGTCGCGACGGCCTGCGCGAAACCCTGCAGTGCGGCTACGCGTTTGCCGGGCATGCCGATCTGCGCGAGATCGGCGGATGCGAGCGCGGCCGGCGTCGGAAAGCGCCATGCCGTGCGCTCGTGCGGATGCTCTTCGATACGTTTGCCGGCGCGTTCGACGAGCCGGCCGATGATCGTCGTCGCGGCTTTCACGCTGACCTGCTGGCCGACGATCGCGCGTACCACCAGTTCGAAGCCCGACCACGCGCCCGGCACGCGCAGACCGGGTGCGGCATCGACGAGCGGCGCGAGCCACGGATCCGCGCCAAGCGCCGCGCCGATCGCGCGCGGGTCGGCGCGCAGATCGAACATGCGCGAGACCGGCGTAGCGAGCGAATCTGCGTGCCGCGCCACGGCGCCGTCGATCGTCGCGACGAGGCAGCGCTTTCTCGGATGAAGCGTGACTTGCAGCGTGCCGCTGTCGCCGGCCCATTCGATCGCGCGCCGGTAGGCGCCTGCTTCGATTGATTCGACGCCTGGCGTCGCGCGGCCCGAGAAGAAGCGCAGCGTGCGCGGCCAGTCGTAGGGTGCCTTGAACGGTAGATCGAGTTTGACGTTGTTTTGTGTGCTCAAGCGGCGTGGTCCAGGTCGACGGTTCGGGCGGCTTTCCGGTTTGACCGGTGGGTTTCGGTTGCGGTGCCGCCAGATATGGCAGCGGTGATCGTGCAGGCGCTGGACGTGTCGTTTGTCGCAGTACTGCTTGCCACCGGCACCGCCGTCGCTGCCGCCGCCTGCGGCGCCCCATCGCCGCGCTGTTTTTCCGCGTCGAGCAGCGCCGCCTTACGTGCCGCGCCCCAGCGATAGCCGCTCAAGGAGCCATCTTTATGCAGCACGCGATGGCACGGAATCGCCAGCGCGACCGGGTTCGACGCACACGCAGCGGCGACCGCGCGCACCGCCTGCGGCGAGCCGACCGCTGCGGCGATCTCCGAATAGCTGCGCGTCTCGCCGTACGGAATCCGTCGCAATGCGTCCCAGACGCGCTGCTGGAACGCTGTCGGCGCGATGTCGAGCGGCAGGTCGACGCGTTGCTCCGAGCCGCGCAGGTATGCATCGATCTGCGTGACGAACGGTGCGAGCGGCGCCGGATCTTCGATGAGTTCGGCATTCGCGAATTCGTCCCGCAGGCCGTCGACGAGTGCGGCCCGATCGTCGCCGAAGGCGATCTTGCAGATTCCGCGGTCGGTTGCCGCGACCAGCACAATGCCAAGCGGAGTCGACGCGCCCGCGTAACGCACGACGAGTCCCGCGCCCTTGCGGCGATACGCGGACGGTGCCATGCCGAGTTCGGCCGGCGCCGTATCGTACATGCGCGACGGCGAGCCGAAGCCGGCGTCGAGCGTGGCGCGCGTCACGTTGGCGCCCCGCTTGAGCGCGTCGCGTAGTGCCGCGCCGCGCTGCGCTGCCTGATACTGCCGCGGCGATACGCCGACGACGCGCTTGAAAAGCCGTTGCAGGTGGAATGGGCTCAGATGCACCGCGTCGCTGAGCTGGGCAAGCGTCAGACGCTGCTGCGGGTCCGCATCGAGTACCGCGCACGCGCGATTGACGATGTCCATTTCGCGCGGCAGGCCGCCGGGCCGGCACCGCTTGCAGTCGCGGTAACCGGCGGCGCGCGCGTCGTCCTGCGTCGCGAAGAATTCGACGTTCTCGCGGCGCGGCTGCCGCGACGAACACGATGGGCGGCAAAACACGCCCGTCGTCCGCACCGCGTAGAAGAATGCGCCGTCCGCCTGTGCGTCGTGACGCGCAACGGCGGCCCAGCGTTCGGATTCGGTGGTGTAAGCGGTTTTCATTGTCAGCGCTCGTGGACAGGTTGCGACGGTTCCCAATTTACGGCGCACGTCGACACACTACGCTCCGGTTTTTGCTCTGTCATTGCCATGTCGTGGATATCTGGCGGGCTTCCCTCGGGCATCCCAAC
The DNA here is from genome assembly GCF_001922345.1 of Paraburkholderia sp. SOS3. Lineage (NCBI taxonomy): Bacteria > Pseudomonadati > Pseudomonadota > Betaproteobacteria > Burkholderiales > Burkholderiaceae > Paraburkholderia > Paraburkholderia sp. SOS3. The sequence continues at coordinate 178,501 of NZ_CP018811.1, forward strand.
TATTGGGGACGGAAGCGCCGGTCTTATGCGCATGTGGCAAAACGACACGACATCGGGTTTTCCCTTAAAAAAATATTGCGTCGCGGTAGGGCGTTGTGTATAGTGATTTCTGTCTCCTCCATGTCTCCTCCTGATATGGATTCAGCCCGCTCAAATCAGCGGGCTTTTTTTCGTCCATAGGTTTCGTCGCGGTGGATCAATGGGCGCAGGCGCCAGCGCGTTGCGCCCGTGGGGCGGCGCTTTCAGCATCTCACCTTTCATTTTGCCCTGCCGCGCCCGGCCTTCCCGTCTATCCCCTACACTCTTCCTCAAGCTCCGAACCAGATGAAGAGGCGGCACCATGAAGTTTCACATCCGCGAGATTGACCACGTAGTAATCAGGGTCGACGACGCCGAGGCGATGACGCGATTCTATTGCGAGGCACTCGGTTGCAGCGTCGAGAAGGAACAGCGCGACATCGGATTGACCCAGTTGCGCGCCGGCCGCTCGCTGATCGATCTACTGCAGGTGGGAGCGAAGATCGACCGGCCGGATAGCGGATCGCCTGGCGCCGGCCGGAACATGGACCACCTGTGTTTGCGCATCGAACCCTTCGACGAAGCGGCGCTCGAGGCGCATCTGGTCGAACGCGGCGCACGCATCGGCGAAAAGGCCGTGCGCTATGGCGCGGATGGTTTCGGCCCGTCGCTGTACCTGTTCGATCCGGAGGGCAATATGGTCGAACTGAAGGGGCCGCCGGACGCGGCGCGGACGACTTCGATATAGACGCAACGCCGACGTTGTCGCCGGCTCCCGCGCCCGTGCTCGACTCACTTCACTTGGCGCCCTGCGCAACCGACCGCGCGTCCGACGCGCCCTTCAACACCGTCCACTCGATCGGCACTGCGTCCGCGTCGGCGCTGCCGAGCCAGGCGGCGCCATCCTGCACCGTGCATTGCAGCCGCATCGTTCTCTGCGCGAGTGCACCGAGCGCCGATGCGACGTCCTCGCCCAGCGACCAGACTGTCACATTGCGCAGCCGCTCGACCTTGCCGCGCACGCCTTGCCACCAGATATCGGATGTCCGGCCGCCGTACGCGATCACGATCACCTCGTTGGCACGACCGCTCGCCTTTGCGATGCGCCGCTCGTCAGGTTGGCCGATGTCGATCCACGTTTCGATTGCGCCAGTCAGATCCTTCTGCCAGAGGTCGGGTTCGTCGGTATCCGAGAGGCCTTTGCAGAACTCGAGCCGTTCCTGAGCGAACAGCGCGAATGCGGCGACGCGCACCATCATCCGTTCGGCGGTTTCGGACGGATGCAGCGCGATCGTCAGCGAATGGTCGGCGTAGTAGTGCCGATCCATGTCGGCGATCTGCAGGTCTGCCTTATAGATTGTCGATTTGAGCGCCATGGAAAGTCCCGATCCCGCAAACGAGGACCGGAAAGTGAAGAGTGATTCGGGGCCGTAATAGCGTGCCATTTTGATACTGCCTTCTGTCGCGCGTCACGCGCGTCTCGCCGATGAAACGGTTTTGCCAAAGCGCAGCGATGACGAACGTCTCAATCTGCCGCATGCAACGCGCTCGACTTCCTATGATGTGAGATGAAGCAACGAGCGTGCCGCGTGCCGGATCGGAACAACGCCGGATCGAAGGGCGGAGGAGCGTGATGATACCGAATCTGCCGAAGCGGTATGACAAACGGATGGCGCCGGGTCAGCGCGGGCATTCGAGGTGCGTTTGGGGCAATTGACGCGTCTCTCGCCGGGCTGGCCCGCGATCTCGGTTTAATGCAGCAGTTGTTTCGGATTGGCCGAGGCGAGCAAATGTAAAACGGCTGGGCGAATATCGCGCAGCCGTTTTTGAATGCGAAAGCTTGTTCGGTCTTCTAAAGACCACCACTGTCTGTTTTTTCCCGGCGAGGCGTCGGGCAAAAACCCACTATTGCTTGATAAAGCGATCGTTGGTCCAGAGACCTTCGGTGTCGCTATTCGCCGCGTTGACGAATTCGATGTCGTGTCCGTCTACGCGCACGATGCGGAAAGTCGCATTTTCAGGCGTCGACAGGCATTGGAAACCGGAGAAAAATTCCTGCATTTTCTGCTGCTCGCCGGCCTGCTCGTGCTGGCGCACTGCGTCGAGCTTGTCCTTGGACAGGCAGCCATACGCATTGGCCGTAAGTTGCACGGTCTGTTGAGGCTTCAGGTCCTGAGCCTGAGCGGCCGATGCAGCTGCGAAAGCTGCCATAGCGAAGAGAACCGCGACGCGCATCTTCATAAATACCTCCGTGCGGGTTAATACTCAGGTTAGCTATGTATTTAACTTCAGGGGGATACCCGCAGTTTCGAATTTAGAAGAACTGTGCGGAAGAACAAGCACGACTTGTGTGCGATTGCAATAGCGGCGGATTGTCGCAGCTTCGCTGTCGCAAACGCGCGCGAGATTCCTATCGGTAAATCGATGCATATTTAATCGCGCACCGCGGACCTGTTCGCGATCATCGCTTTGTCCGACAATCGTTTGCGGCTCGCATCCTCGTTTACGAGAATACGTAATTAAGCGATTGGCTAAATGCTTTAAATTGGCTTGATGCGACGCACACAAAGTCGTCAAACCGTTTGGCGAAAAAGCACGGCTGCATGTGGCAAACGAAGAATAAAAATCATGCCCGGCCGACAACGGCTTCGCCGTGAATGTGCGACGCTGCAGTTCGTCTTGCGCTTCGCGAAAGTTCGTGGATAAATCGGAACGACTTCCAAGGAGACTGTCGTTATGACGCTGGCCCACTGGCTTCCGTTCGCTATTGCATCAGCCATTCTCGTTGCCATTCCCGGCCCTACCGTGCTGCTCGTGGTCTCGTATGCGCTCGGGCACGGGCGCCGCTATGCGCTTGCCACCACCGCCGGCGTCGCGCTTGGCGACCTGACGTCGATGACCGCGTCGATGCTTGGGCTTGGCGTGATCCTCGCCGCGTCGGCAACGCTTTTCTCCGCCCTGAAGTGGGTAGGCGCCGCCTACCTGATCTATCTCGGCGTGAAGCTCTGGCGCACGCCGGTCGGACCCGAAAACACGACGCTGGACGCAAGCGCTGAGACGCGCACCGGCCGCATCCTTGCCCACGCGTACGCAGTAACAGCGCTCAATCCGAAGAGCATCGTCTTTTTTGTCGCGTTCGTGCCGCAGTTCATCGATACGCAAGTTGCGACGTGGACGCAGATCGCGGTGTTCGAAGCGACGTTCGTCACGCTCGGTACGCTTAATGCGCTTGGTTACGCGCTGCTCGCGTCGGCGGCTCGTCGAGCGATCCGCCGACCTGGCGTGCAGCTTGCTGTGAATCGCACGGGTGGAACCTTACTGATCGGGGCCGGCATGCTCGCAGCGGCCTGGAAAAAGGCCGCTGCCTGAGCGCTTTGCGTCACCCGCGTAGCGACGCTCCATTCGCGGTGAACCTCGGCGCAAAGGTAGTGTCTGCAAGCTCAGTGAAGATTGTGCGTGCTTACCCACATGGATGGCACGCGGCAGCAGGTGGGACGCCTACAATGAAATTGCGAGTCAACGTCGATCCACGGAGGCTAATGTGATCGAGCATCTGGTTCTAGGCGCGTTTCTGATTGTGCCGCTTCTGATCGTCGCGTTTCTCTTTTCCGATGAGCTTTGGCAAGAGCATCGCCATCAGCTCGAAGAGGAGTTTGACGCGGCCCGCCGGATGGATTGGCGGCACCCGATTCGCAGCCTGCTACATCACTGAGCGTGTGTGGCGAAACCGAATGCCTTCCGCTACCGGCGGGAGGCATCCGGAATCGTCTTTTCCGGTTGTTGGGTTCCTACACCTGGAATGACCTGCTTCGCACCGGTGCTGGATCTCTCGGTGACTGAGTTCCACGGTTGCCGCGTTGTGCGGTTCAGGATCGCAAGCGCCGCCACGTAACGGACGACAGACGAGCCGTTGCAGCCTCCTGTTTGCGTGCGGCGCAATCCGCGCCGCTTTACTCCCCTTCGTCCTCTGCCTCTGCGCTGTTCGTCGATCGGCGACTGCAACCGGGCTCCCACTGCAGGTAACGCATCGATTCCTCCCACTGCGCATTAAATGCGGTCGTCTGCTGCTGGAAAGTGGCGCGGCGATGAAAACGGCGCTACATTAATCCTCAGAAGATCAGAAGTAACAGAACGCAGGAACCTGACTATTGCACCGGGGGGCGCATATGAACGGGTTGCTCGATCGCGATATCGCTCATATTTCACGCGTGATGCGTCCATCACTGACTGGCGATTTCGGCGGTCCCATTCTCACATCGGCGTATTGGCGACAGCGACTGCATCGGTTGCTCGAAGCGCCAATGCTCACCAAAGCGCAGCTGTGCGCTATCGATAGTCTGCTGCTCGAACTCGATGAGTTCGATGCGGGTGGCCTCGGCGTGTTGTTTCCGCAACCGATTGAATCGGCTGACGGAACGCAGGATGCCGTGCAGTCCGCCTGACGCTCCGCAGCCGGCCGGCGTACTCGCATGTTGGTGCGATGGATTTGCTTCTTTGCTTTGTTTTTCCGCTATTTGCCGATGCAGAAGCGGCTGAAAATGACCCCCAGCAAATCGTCAGACGAAAACTCGCCGGTGATCGAATTCAATTGCTCCTGTGCGAGCCTCAATTCCTCGGCGAACAGATCCAGCGCGCGCGCGTTTTGATCGGCGTGCTGGGCGGCGAGCGCCAGGTGTTCGTCGGCGGCGCGCAGTGCGATCAAATGGCGCTCGCGCGCAAGATAAACGCTTTCTGCTCCTGCCTGCCATCCGGCGATGCGCAACAGTTCGGCACGCAGCAACGCGATGCCGTCTCCGTGTTTCGCTGAAAGACGAACCTCGCGCAGGTCGGCGCTGCGCGCGCCTTCTGCCTTGCCGTGTTCGGCTTCGAGGTCGCGTACGGCCGGCGGAAAGTCTGTCAGATCCGTCTTGTTCAAGACCCGCAGTACCGGTACCCCTTTGGGAAAGCGCTCGGCGATTCGCTCGTCTTCGGCGGTCATGACTGCGCGTGCGTCGAGCAGGTGCAGCACGACGTCAGCTTTTTCGATCTCGCTCCACGTGCGGGCAATCCCGATCTTTTCGACCTCGTCTTCCGTGTCGCGCAGTCCTGCCGTGTCGACCACGTGCAACGGAATTCCTTCGATCTGAATCGTCTGCGCGACCTTGTCGCGCGTGGTGCCGGCAATCGGCGTGACGATCGCGAGTTCGGCGCCGGCCAGCGCGTTCAGCAGCGACGACTTGCCGACATTCGGTTGTCCCGCCAGCACGACCGACAGTCCTTCGCGCAGCAGCGCGCCCTGGCGCGCGTCGCGAAGCACGGCCGCAAGGCGCTCACGGATTCGCGCGAGCTTGCCGCGCGCGTCCGCGGCTTCGAGGAAGTCGATTTCCTCTTCCGGGAAATCGAGCGTCGCTTCGACCAGCATGCGCAGCGTGACGACTTCTTCGACGAGCGCGTGAATGTCGCGTGAAAACGCGCCCTCGAGCGATCGTCCGGCCGAGCGCGCCGCAGCCTCCGTGCTTGCCTCGATCAGATCCGCGACGGCTTCCGCCTGCGCGAGGTCGAGCTTGTCGTTGAGGAAGGCGCGACGCGTGAATTCGCCGGGCTCGGCGAGGCGCAGCGCAAAGGCTTGGCCTGCGTCGAGGCAGCGTTGCAGCACGAGCTGCAGCACGATCGGGCCGCCGTGGCCTTGCAGCTCGAGCACGTGCTCGCCGGTGTAGGAATGCGGCGCCGGAAAGTACAGTGCGATGCCGTGATCGAGCGCGTTGCCCGCGTCGTCGAGAAACCCGACGTAGCTCGCGTGACGCGGCTTCAGTACCTGCCCGGTCAGTGCGTGCATCAACGATTCGGCGGCCGCCTCGCCCGCCCGTCCGATCGAGATCCGCACGACGCCGATCCCGCCGCGTCCGGGTGCGGTGGCGATGGCAACGATGGGATCGGAATCGGTTGAGAGCATAGGAAATCGATAATCTGAAAATTCGCAAACCCGATGCGTGGAACAGGTCGTTCAGGCGTCGAGCATTGTAGCGTGCCGGTGGACCGTGGCTTTTGACCGACGCAGAGTCTTAGATCCGGCATCAAACGTACAGACTTATCTTATTTGAGATAGGCTAAACAACGGTCAAGCTAAGAAGTTTGCGATTCAATTGATGTATATGATCGCGTCGCATGCTTGTATTCCTATGTCCTCGTGGTCTTTTCAGTACTTGTCCTATCCAATTCTTAGCTGAGGTCGTTGTATCTCGATCAGGCTATATCTAGCTTGTGCGGTTGGCTACGGATTGAGAATGCAAATGCACAATCTCGCTATGCCTACGATCAATGAAAAACAGGCCTTTGCCGATCGCCTGAAGCTTGCGTTAAGACGCGTTCCGGAAAAGCCGGAAGGCCCGACGGAGCTCGCGCGGTTCTTCAACTTGCGCTTCGAAGGCGAGTCTGTCACGACGCAGACCGTCGACAAATGGCTCAAAGGCCGCACGATCCCGAAACTCGACAAGCTCGAAACGCTTGCGAGAGCGCTGCGCGTCGATTTGCACTGGTTGCACTACGGGCCGCCGCCAAAGGTGACGACCTCGAAGAGGAAGCCAAAGCCGGCGCCGCCGCCACCGCCTGAAGAGAAGTACCCGGCTTCGCCCGAGTCGCTCGAGCTGGCGAACAAGATCGAATCGTTGATGCCGCACCATCGCTATCTGGTGCAGGAACTGGTTGCACAATTCTACGGCGACCTCGAGAACGAGTGACCGCCAGGAGGGATCGACCGGTGCGCCCGGCGACAACCGATAACGACAGTCAACCAAGCCAACAACAGCCAATAAAAAAGCCGTCCTTCGGTTCCGAAGGACGGCTTTTGTTTGGCGGAAAACTCGCGGCGCCCGAGGCACCGCACAATCAGATCACGCCGGTTTCTTCTTCCCTACACCCATCATCCGCGTGATGTAGTACTGCTGCGCGATCGACAGCACGTTGTTCACGACGTAGTACAGCACGAGGCCGGCCGGGAAGAAGAAGAACATGACCGAGAACGCGATCGGCATGAACATCATCATCTTGGCTTGAACCGGGTCCGGCGGCGTCGGGTTCAGACGCGTCTGAATGAACATCGAGACTGCCATCAGCACCGGCAGGATGTAGTAAGGATCCTGTTGCGACAGATCGTGAATCCAGAGAATCCACGGGGCGCCGCGCATTTCAACCGACGACAGCAGCACCCAATACAGCGAGATAAACACCGGAATCTGAATGACGACCGGCAGACAGCCACCGAACGGGTTCACCTTCTCGGTTTTGTACAGCTCCATGAGCGCCTGATTCATCTTCTGCGGATCGCCCTTGAAGCGTTCGCGCAGCGCCTGCATGCGCGGCGTGATCTCTTTCATGCGCGCCATCGACTTGTAGCTCGCGGCCGACAGCGGGAAGAACACGGCCTTGATCAGCAGCGTAAGCAGCACGATCGCCCAGCCCCAGTTGCCGACATAGCTGTGGATCTTCTCGAGCAGCCAGAACAGCGGCTTCGCGATGATCGTCACCCAGCCGTAGTCCTTCACGAGTTCGAGGCCTGGCGCGATGCCTTCGAGCATCCGCTCTTCTTCCGGACCCGCGAAGAGGCGCGCCGATACGTCGTACGACTGACCCGGCTGAATGGTCGGCAACTGCTGCGTGACGCCGACGCGATACAGCGACGGATCGAGCTTGTTGATGTAGATCTTGCGCTCGACGCCCTCTTTCGGAATCCATGCGGACGCGAAGTAGTGCTGGACCATCGCGACCCAGCCGTTGTTGGCCGAGGTGGCGTAATCGTCCTTGTTTTTGTCGACGTCGCTAAACGACAGCTTCTGGAAGTGATGCTCCGACGTGTAGACCGCGGGTCCGATGAACGTATGCGAGAAGCGCGGCGTTTCGACCGGTTGGCTGTCGCGCACGAGTTCCATGTACGCAGTCGGCGAGACCGGCGTCGTGCCGACGTTCTCGACCTTCGTATCGACGTTGATCACATAGCTGCCGCGCGTGAACGTGTAGGTCTTGATGACCTTCACGCCACCCTTCACCGGCGACTCGAGGCTGATCTGCATCGTGTTCTGGTTGGCCGCGAGATCGTGCAGCTGGTTCGGCACCGGCGTGAAGATGTCGTTGTGATTCGGATAATCGCCACCGAAGAGGCCCGTACGCGCGAGATACGTATGGTCCTTCGTGTGATCGAACAGCGTAATCACGAGGTCCGGCTGCTTACCATCGCCTTGCTTGATCAGCGTGAGCTTCGACAGCGTGCCGCCCTGCGTATCGATGTCGCCGCGATACACGTCGGTGCTGAACGGAATCTGCTGGGCTTTCTGCTCGGCCGGCGTCGTCGTGCCGGGCGCGGTGCCGGCGTTAGTGGTCTGCGGCAGATCCGACGCCTGCGTGCCGGGCGTCGTCGTGCCGGACGCGGCGGTGGTCGCAGTGCGCGTCGGCGTCGCGCTCGGGAAGAACATCGACGGGTGCCCATGGAACCGCTGCCAGTTGTCGAACAGCATGACAAGCGATACGAAGAAGATGACCCATAGGACCGTGCGTTTGATATCCATGCGTTGTCTCAGTCGAGGCGAGAGCGCATCAGCGCTTTTCAGATTTGGGTGGCGGGACTAGATCGACGCCGCCGGCCGAAAACGGGTGGCAGCGGCACAGACGCCTGGCGGCGAGGTACGTTCCGCGCGCGGCGCCATGATACTGGATTGCTTCGCGCGCGTAATCAGAACAGGAAGGATAAAAACGGCACCGGCTGCCGAGCAGCGGACTCACGGCAACTTTGTAAAACCGCAGTAAAGCGAACAGTACCGTTTGCATGGCTACAGCGGCCGGGCCGCCCAACACGCTTCGACCTTCATGACGCCGCCGGCGGGATGGCGGGCGTCTCGGCAACCGCGGGCGCCGCGGCTTCCCGCCGCGCGATCTCACGTCCCACCTTATCCAGCAGCACGTCGATTTCGCCGCGGAACAACGCTTTCAACGGCGGCGACGCCGCACTTGGAAAAGCCTTCCTGTCGATCTTCGTGTGAAGCCGGATCAGCACGTCCCACCCGCCAAATTCCCCGCGACGCAACCGGAACGCTTCGCGGGCAAGCCGGCGGATCAGATTTCGCGTGGCAGCGCGCGGTGCGAACTTCTTTCCGATGACGAGACCGAGCCGCGCGTCACTCCCCGTGGGCCGCGCATAGACAACGAAATGCGCGGTACGCCGCCACGGACGCAAACGAAAAACGGATGAGAACTCATCCGTTTTGAGCAGCCGGGCGGCTTTGGGAAAGGCGGCTTGCGCTCGCTGCATCGGAACGGTGACGTTCTGCTGCGCTGCTGCCGTTCCCGCCACATCGCGGGTATCAGCCACAGCGCGGGACAAGATAGACGAAGACCGCAGACGACTTTGCGCGAAGAGACCTTGGCAATGACATTGGCAACGATCGCGGCAAAGCGGTTACGACGGCGACCGCGTCTGCCTTAGATGGCCAGACGCTTACGGCCCTTCGCGCGGCGAGCGTTGATGACCTTGCGGCCGCCGGCGGTCTTCATGCGCACGCGAAAGCCATGGGTGCGCTTGCGACGGGTAACGGAAGGTTGGTAAGTACGTTTCATGTTGCTCTCACTTTCTTGTGTGAAATGACCACAGAGGGCCGCTCTTCTGGACCGCTTGCGGACTGTTCGGCGCGCCGCCTGATTGCTGCCTGCACTGCCTGATCGGGCGCCTGGCGACCCGGCCTGTGTGCTGGCCGGGTGGCACGGGAAATTGGTTTCTGCAGAACCCGCTATTTAAACCGGTTTTCTTTTGGCCGTCAATAGTTTAGGCATGCATTCGGGCAACGCTCAAACGGGATCCAGGCCAGACCGAAGCGCGCTGCACGGTGGCAAAGCACGTCGCGCGCAGTTGATCGTGCCCTGTGGATAACTCAACTTTCCCGCACGATTTGGGTTTAGAATCTCGCCTTACATCCCAAGAATCCTGCACGCCGCTCCGTTTCGCTTACCGCCGCAAAGCCTTGTGGCGCAAGCGTTTGGAGCTGTTTCGTCCGGCTGCTTCGGGCCTCGTCGCGTGAAGTGACAAGAGCAGCGGCGAGTGCGCGGTGCAACCATAACGACAGCGACTTGATGAACGAATTCTGGCAACACTGTTCCGCATTGCTGGAGCGTGAATTGACGCCCCAGCAGTACGTGACGTGGATCAAACCGTTGGCCCCGGTCTCCTTCGACGCCGACGCGAACACGTTGAGCATTGCGGCGCCGAACCGGTTCAAGCTCGACTGGGTCAAGAGCCAGTTTTCCGGACGAATCACCGACCTCGCGCGCGACTTCTGGCATACGCCTGTCGACGTGCAGTTCGTTCTCGACCCCAAGGCGTCGATGCGCGGCGCCCCGCAGGCTGCGCAAGTGCGTCCGTCCGCGTCAGCGCTGAATGGCGGCGCGGCTGCCGTCGATGCGGCCGTGAGCGCCGTGCAAGCGGCGCAGGCTGCGCGTGCCGGCGCGAGCGGCTTCGGCGGCGGCGCGACGGCCGGCAGCCTGTCTGCGGTCAATGGCGCGCTTGGCGCCGCCGCCCAGCATGCACAGGCGATCCATCATTCGTCACATCAAAATGCGGACGATTCTGTCGACCTCGACCTGCCGAGCCTCGACGCGAACGAAGCGGCCGCCGCCCGCCGCACGTGGCGTCCGCCACAAGGCGCCGCGGCCGCCAGCAGCGGCGACGCAACCGACTCGATGTACGAGCGTTCGAAGCTGAACCCCGTGCTGACCTTCGACAATTTCGTCACCGGTAAAGCGAACCAGCTCGCGCGCGCGGCGGCGATTCAGGTCGCCGACAATCCCGGCGTGTCGTACAACCCGCTGTTCCTGTACGGCGGCGTGGGCCTCGGCAAGACGCACCTGATCCACGCGATCGGCAATCAGCTGCTGATGGATAAAGCCGGTGCGCGCATCCGCTACATCCACGCGGAACAGTACGTATCGGACGTCGTGAAGGCTTACCAGCGTAAAGCCTTCGACGACTTCAAGCGCTACTACCACTCGCTCGACCTGCTGCTGATCGACGATATCCAGTTCTTCTCCGGCAAGTCGCGCACGCAGGAAGAGTTTTTCTACGCGTTCGAAGCGCTCGTCGCGAACAAGGCGCAGGTGATCATCACCAGCGATACGTATCCGAAAGAAATCTCTGGTATCGACGATCGTCTGATCTCGCGCTTCGATTCAGGCCTCACCGTCGCAATCGAGCCGCCCGAGCTTGAGATGCGCGTCGCGATTCTGATGCGCAAGGCGCAATCGGAAGGCGTGAGTCTTTCGGAAGACGTTGCGTTCTTCGTTGCCAAGCATCTTCGGTCGAACGTGCGTGAGCTCGAGGGCGCGCTGCGGAAGATCCTCGCGTACTCGAAGTTCCACGGCCGCGAGATCTCGATCGAGCTGACGAAGGAAGCACTAAAAGATTTGCTGACGGTTCAGAACCGGCAAATTTCTGTCGAAAACATTCAGAAGACCGTCGCTGACTTCTACAGCATCAAGGTCGCGGATATGTATTCGAAGAAGCGGCCTGCGAACATCGCGCGGCCGCGGCAGATCGCGATGTACCTGGCGAAGGAATTGACGCAGAAGAGCTTGCCGGAAATCGGCGAACTCTTCGGCGGACGCGACCATACGACCGTGCTGCACGCGGTGCGCAAGATCGCGGACGAACGGGGCAAGGACGCGCAACTGAACCACGAGCTGCACGTGCTCGAACAGACGCTCAAGGGTTGATGCGCCGGCGCTACGGCGCAACCGGCGGGAGGCCGGCGGCGGCCGCATTTGCGACGCCGGGTGCGATGCACGAGCACGTTCGGCCCATCGCGGCAGATCGGCAAAATCGTTCTGTTTATTTCGCCGAGCGCCCCCATTTTAGGGAAGCGGTACCGTTTTCAGGCACAATATAGGTTTAACCGTCTGGCCGTCGAACGGGCGCCGGACGGGGTGGACGAATGACGCCGGACGGCGCGCGCTAGCGAGATGGCGGGCGCCGGCGGGGGGCCGGGGCCTCAGTGCGCATCGAAGCGGTCGGGCGACGCGAGCGGGCCGATACATCAACGAAGGAACTCTATGCAACTGGTCAAGACCGAACGAGATAACCTGCTCAGGCCGCTGCAAACCGTGAGTGGCATTGTTGAACGCCGCCATACGTTGCCGATCCTCGCCAATCTGCTGATTACCAAGAACGGCCCCGACGTGTCGTTCCTATCTACGGACCTTGAGCTTCAGATCACGACGCACGGCGACTTTGGCGTCGGAGGCGAATCGGTCGCGACCACGGTAGCAGCAAGAAAACTCCTCGACATTCTGCGCGCGATGCCCGACGGGCAGGTCACCTTGACGCTGAACGACAAGCGTCTGACGGTGCAGTCCGGCAAGAGCCGCTTTGCGCTGCAAACGTTGGCCGCGGACGAGTTCCCCACGGTCGCGCAAGCGAAAGATTTCGGCGCGAACCTCGCGGTTCCGCAGAAGACGTTCCGCCAGCTGCTCGGCATGGTGTATTTCGCGATGGCGCAGCAGGACATCCGCTACTACCTGAACGGCATGCTGCTCGTGGTGGACGGTAGCCAGCTGATGGCGGTTGCGACGGACGGCCACCGCCTTGCGTTTTCGTCGATGAAGATCGAAGGCAACTTCGCGCGCCAGGAAGTGATCATTCCGCGTAAGACGATTCTCGAACTGCAACGCCTGCTCGAAGACATCGATGACGTCCTGAAAATCGATATCGCGCAGACGCAGGTGAAATTCAGCTTCGGCCAGGTGGAAATCGTGTCGAAGCTCGTGGAAGGCAAATTCCCCGATTTCCAGCGCGTGATTCCGAAGACGCACAAGAACACGTTTGTGATTGGGCGAGAGGAACTGCAGCGCTCGCTGCAGCGAGCGGCGATTCTGACGTCGGACAAGTTCAAGGGCGTGCGCTGCATTATCGAGCCGGGCCAGCTGAAAATCATGTCGACGAATGCGGACCAGGAAGAAGCGCAGGAAGAACTGGAAATCGCTTATCAGGGCGACACGGTCGATATCGGTTTCAACGTGACGTACCTGTTGGACGTATTGGCGAACCTGAAGGTGGACATGCTGCAGGTGAGCCTTGGCGACGCGAGTTCGAGCGCGCTGATCACGATTCCCGAGAACGACGAGTTCAAATACGTGGTGATGCCGATGCGCATTTAACGCGGCCGACAATAAGAACAGACCAAGGGGCGCATCGCCCCTTTGGCGTTTTTATGGTGTTTTGAAAATACCCCGTGCAGTAACGAAGCAGTACGCAGAACCGGAAGGAACCCATGAGTGAACTGAACCATACCCAACCCGATAACAGCTACGGCGCCTCGTCGATTCAGATCCTGGAGGGTCTGGAGGCGGTGCGCAAGCGACCGGGTATGTACATTGGCGACACGTCGGACGGGACCGGTCTGCACCACCTCGTATTCGAGGTGCTCGACAATTCGATCGACGAAGCGCTGGCCGGTTATTGCGACGATATTCAGGTGATTATTCACGCCGATAACTCGATTTCGGTTACCGACAATGGCCGCGGCATTCCGACGGGCCTGAAGATGGACGACAAGCACGATCCGAAGCGAAGCGCGGCGGAAATCGTGATGACGGAATTGCACGCCGGCGGCAAGTTCGATCAGAACAGCTATAAGGTGTCGGGCGGTTTGCACGGCGTGGGCGTGTCGTGCGTGAACGCGCTTTCGTCGTGGCTGCGGTTGACTGTGCGCCGCGATGGCAAGAAGCACTTTATGGAGTTTCATCGCGGCGTGCCGCAGAACCGCACGATCGAGGAAGTGGATGGCGAGCGCGTTTCGCCGATTCCGGTGGTGGGCGATACGGAGAATCGTGGGACCGAAGTGCACTTTATGGCCGATGAGACGATCTTCGGCAATGTCGAATACCACTACGACATTCTGGCCAAGCGGATTCGCGAGTTGTCATTCCTTAATAACGGTGTGCGGATCAAGCTCACCGATCTGCGGTCGGGTAAGGAGGACGATTTTGCGCTGGGCGGCGGCGTTAAAGGCTTTGTTGAGTACATCAACAAGACCAAAAGCGTGCTGCACCCGACGATTTTTCATATCGTCGGCGAGAAGGAAGGCGTGGGCGTGGAAGTGGCTATGCAGTGGAACGATAGCTACAACGAGAACGTACTCTGCTTTACGAACAACATTCCGCAGCGCGATGGCGGCACGCATTTGACCGGTTTGCGCGCGGCGATGACCCGGGTGATTAACAAGTACATCACCGATCAGGAAATTGCCAAGAAAGCTAAGGTCGAGACTTCTGGTGACGATATGCGTGAAGGGCTTTCGTGCGTGTTGTCGGTGAAGGTTCCGGAGCCTAAGTTCAGTTCGCAGACGAAGGACAAGCTTGTGTCGTCTGAAGTGCGGGCGCCGGTTGAAGAGGTTGTCGCCAAGGCGCTTGAAGAGTTTCTGCTCGAGACGCCGAATGACGCGAAGATTATTTGCGGGAAGATTGTCGATGCTGCGCGGGCGCGCGATGCGGCGCGGAAAGCGCGGGAGATGACGCGGCGCAAGGGTGTGCTCGATGGCGTTGGGCTGCCTGGGAAGCTTGCTGATTGCCAGGAGAAGGATCCGGCCAAGTCGGAGATTTATATCGTTGAGGGTGACTCGGCGGGTGGGTCGGCCAAGCAAGGACGCGATCGGAAGTTCCAGGCGATTTTGCCGCTGCGTGGGAAGGTGCTGAATGTTGAAAAGGCCCGGTATGACAAGCTTCTGTCGTCCGAGCAGATCGTTACGCTGATTACCGCGCTTGGTTGTGGCATCGGCAAAGAGGATTACAACCTCGATAAGCTGCGGTATCACCGCATCATCATCATGACCGACGCTGACGTTGACGGCGCGCACATCCGGACCTTGCTGCTGACGTTCTTCTATCGGCAAATGCCCGAGATGATCGAGCGCGGGTATATCTACATCGCGCAGCCGCCGCTCTATAAGGTTAAGGCGGGCAAGGATGAGCGGTATCTCAAGGATGCGGCGGAGCTTAATGCGCACATGCTTCGTTTGGCGTTGAATGGGTCGGAATTGATTGCCTCCGAAGGCGTTACGCCGATCGCTGGGGATGCGCTTGGTGAACTTGCTCGTTCGTATTTGCTTGCACAAGCGGTGGTTGAGCGGTTGAGCAGGCTGTATGACGCGAACTCGCTTGAAGCCGTAATGGATGGGGTTACGATCGATCTTTCTAATGAGGCTTCTACGGAGGCATCAGCTAAGGCGCTTGAGGCAAAGCTGCGTGATGATGCGTTGAAGCCTGAGGTCAGCGTGTACCCGATGTATGACCCGGTGCGCGAGTTGCGGTCGCTAAGGGTTGAGCGGCGGCATCACGGGAATGTGAAGGTTTCCGTCATCGATGAAGAGTTTCAGTTGACGGCGGATTATCAGCAGCTCGTTAATACGGCGAATACGTTCAAAGGTTTGATTGGGACTGGTGCGGTAATCAAGCGTGGCGAACGCAGCATGGCGGTTGGCGACTTTAAGAGTGCGATGAAGTGGCTGATTGCGGACGCTGAGCGCAATGTTTCGAAGCAGCGGTATAAGGGTTTGGGCGAGATGAATCCTGAGCAGCTTTGGGAGACGACTATGGACCCGAACGTGCGGCGCCTTCTTCGGGTGCAGATCGAAGACGCTATTGCTGCAGATGGAATTTTTACCACGCTCATGGGCGATGAGGTGGAACCTCGTCGAGCGTTTATTGAGTCGAATGCGCTACGTGCGGGGAATATTGATGTTTAATTCGTTGTAGCTCTGGGCGCATAACCTGAGAAAAGCAGACCCATAAGTTGAGAAACTTATGGGTCTTTTCTATTGGTGGCGAGACATATATGTCGAGGGCATGACGGCATTTCGGAATCGCTCCGCTACGAGTTGCGGTCGTAAAACGAGCTATTCGCTCAGAAGGATCTTCCGGCGGCTTCCACCATTGCGTGGACGGTGGTACCAAGATAGGTGACATGCCTTTGAGACGCATGAAAGCAGAGTCGGTGGCGATTGCAAAGTGATTTGCTATCGATCCCGTTCAAATGAACGTGTGTTGATGAGAAGCGGGGCAGCTTTGTACGCATCGGTGTGTCACGCCGTAGTAACGAGGTCTGCGTGATGCTCAGATAGCATCATCGAGCAGGCGTGATAGCCCGTTGTCTCAAACTGGCTCCGAAAAGACGCCTGAATGCCGCCGAAAGCACGAACAGTCCGGTGAGCAGCGCAAAGACGACTATCGGCATGAATTCGAGCGATCAATAGTTGGCCAGCTACACGAACGCTTCGAATCCATCGAAACAGAGGTTGCCGACGCGCACAAGATGGAGCCGGTAGCGATAACCTGCCTTACTCACGCCGTTGAACCGAAAAACGGAACGGTATTTCCGCGTCAGCAAAACGCAGCCGAATTTCGTCGCCAGACTTTACGAAACGCCGTTGCCCAAATGTGTAATACGACAGCAACAGACCTACACGAGCCTCGTGTTTATCGTTATACAAGTAGCTGTTCTTCGGAAAAGCGACTTTGCCAGCTTCATTCTCCACGACAGCACGGCATGACGAGAGCAGACCGGGTAATCGAAGAAAGCTCGCTTTGCTTTTCGGGGCAAGTGGGTCAATGAGTAGATATATCTGCGTGTACCGGTCTGCCTCGCCGGATGCGCTGCCGTGACCTTGTACGCAAAGGAGCGCAGGACGGCCACGGGCCTGGGAAGCCTGGAAGACGTCGGCGGAACCGGGATAGATGAACGACGAGTGCTCTCCAGGGAAGTGAGTCGCATCAGCGAATCGATACGTTTTGCCGTTGATCATAATGCGGTCTTCCCAGACCCAAACGCGTAGAGATTTCCCGTCCAAACGGGATCGAAGTTTAGTGAAAATACCCGGCTCGCCTTGGATGGAATACACGACCCCGGAATCGAACTTGATCGGGGCGGCGAACACTGTGTGTGGTTGTGCCGCATAGAACGGGTCGTAGTCCTCGTAGACGCGTTCCGCGAAAGCATTGCCGGCGGCAATGCCTAAGGCTCCCGCATAAATCGCCAATTTCATCGGTACGCTTTCCCTCCAGTGGCCTTCAGATAGTCCGGGTTGTGCTGCCAAAAGACGGTGCTGCCATGTGCAGCGGTTGATACCCATACTGAATCGTAACGGCCGCGCTCGGCACCATCGACAACTTTCCCAGTTTTCCTGTCTACGATATTCCAGCGAACGATTTGTATGCGACGTTTCTCAGGCACACCGAAGATGTTGTTCGAAGGATCGCCCCACGTGAACCCATTTCGCACCTTGGGTCGGGTTTCGTATCGCGTCTTGAAGTCGAGGCCGTCCCACCAATACGCACCGTTCGACGGGTCCGTCCCGTCGTTGACTAACGCTTTCCGCGCCCAATCGACTGCTAGCTTCATTCCTCTGTCGTGTTCAATCTCACTTTCAACAGCGCGCATCAATCGATTGAACCGGTCGTTGGAGCCATTCCACGCGTAGGCGTAATCGTTGTCCGCAGCACGCAATTCGGAAACCGTTTTCCCGCCCCAAGCTCGGCATCGGTTCGCCACAGCAAACGCGATACCGCCAATTTCCTGCGAGTCATTCGCGGTCGAAGCCTCTCCATAGGCAATGGCAGCTAGCAAGCGAACTTCCTTATCGATTGTGTCGGTCATCGCACACTTCCGCTGTGCCAGGCCACAAAACGCAGATTGGAACTATCCTTCACAGAAACTGCCTGTGTTTTCCCCCCTACGAGCGGCGCATCGTAAATAACGGTCGCCCCGTTGTTCAAAAGCTTGTACGTCATGCCTTCGACTGGCTCTTTGGTCCAGGCATCAACGATCTCGAAGTACTGTTCGAGGTGTTCGTCATCACGCGGTGCTATGGGCTCGCTTGCGGCAACGCGATCCGTGTTGAACGCAGCCAACTGACCCGCACTGAACTCATGAAAGCTCCTGTTCTGCGACGCAATCATGACGGGCGGCGGGTTGCACTTGCAAAGGCAGATGTCGCCTTCAAGCGCCTGTTCCTTTCCGAACATGCTGTCGGGCCATCGTGGCCCTTTCGCTGCAATAGTCCCGACCGTTTTGCAGGCGGGGCAGTGAACCTTGGCGCCGATGTACGTCGATGCACGGCCGAATTCCATGCAGCGTTCTTCCCCTTCCAGCACCACACCGTCCGCTGAGGACTTGTCGCCCTTCCTCAATGTAAATCGCCGCACCTGTCCCGCTCCTTATGGCCTATCGCTCAATAGAGATATGGAGTCGTGTGGGATTGCTAAATAAAGTCCATAGACCGCACGAAATTTTGACAAAACATAACAATCAGCAATGTCTTTTAAGACGTGATCAAGCGAATCATTAAGCAAGTTCTGCAAGAGTCTTGGAAATATCCTTGCCATTAAGACCTTCACATTGAGGTCATCTTGACGTCCGCGTTAAATCATTCAATGATGCGTCGCTCACTTACGCGGCAAAGCCGCTACATAAACATCAAAGAGGATTGCACGTGAAGCTTTTGAAGTGGGTCGCATGCCTATGGCTATTGATCAGCATCACAGTCGCTGCTGCGGGCATGCTGTGTAGTTCGCGCGTCGCCGATGTCGCCATCGTTCCAGGAAATACAGTCGACCGCGACGGCGTCCCGGCACCAGGACTAGCAGCAAGGCTAAGCCGCGCGAAGCAATGCTACGACGACGGCGAATGCAAAATCATCTTCGTGAGCGGCGGCACCGGCTTATCTGGCGTAAACGAAGCCACTTCAATGCACGCATGGCTCGTACGTAACGGCGTACCAGCCGACAAAATAACTGTCGACCCGGAAGGAAACGACACATGGTCGACAGCGCAACACGCAAGCGAATGGATGCGAGCGCATAACCATTCGAGCGCGATGATCGTGACGCAGTACTTCCACGTCCCGCGCGCCATGCTGGCGATGAAGCGTTTCGGTGTCACCGAAGTCAGCGGCGCTTATCCGCAATTTTGGCAAGCTCGCGACATCTACTCGGTCTTGCGCGAAGCGCCTGCATTTCTCTGGTACGCGGTGCGCCCATTTCCCTGAGATACTTGCTCACTCGCCCTTGCATAGCGCAAGACAGCAGCGCGCCGGAGCACCGCCATGATCCCCGCCATCCCCCCGAACCTCATCACTACCCTACGCGCCGCCAACCACATCGTCTTCCTGACCGGCGCGGGCGTCTCTGCCGAAAGCGGCATCCCCACCTTCCGCGACGCGATGACCGGCCTCTGGCAGCGCTACAGCGCGGAGCAGTTAGCGACCGCCGACGCCTTCACGCGAGATCTCGATCTCGTCTGGGGCTGGTACGAATGGCGACGCATGCAAGTGATGAAGGCAGACCCAAACGCAGCGCATCGAGCGATCGCCGCTTTCGCATCGAACGTTCCGCGCGTCGACGTAGTTACACAGAACGTCGACGACCTGCACGAACGCGCGGGCAGCGACCGTGTGGTCCATCTTCACGGCCGATTGAATCGCCCATTTTGCTTCGAATGCAGGCAACCCCACGCGCTGCCGCCCGAAACGCCCGACGAACCGCACGGTGGCCGACGCCTCGCGCCGCCCCGATGCGACCGATGCAACGGCGTCATACGTCCCGGCGTCGTCTGGTTCGGCGAAATGCTGCCGGAGTCCGAATGGCAAGCCGCCGTGAAAGCGTGCGAGGCATGTGACGTGCTGTTCAGCGTCGGCACGTCGTCGCTCGTCCATCCTGCCGCGGGTTTGCCTCTGCTCGCTGCGAAACACCGGGCGACCATCGTGCAAATCAATCCGAACCCAACGTTCCTCGACGGCATCGCGCAATTCAATCTTGTCGGCGCAGCCGGCGTAATCGTGCCCGCGCTGTTCGATGCAATCTGGTAACCGGTTAAACTCAAGAATTGAAAAGTGATGATAATTTGACGAAGCAACCTTCGACGCCGGCCCTGTAGACAACGTCCCACATCACTCCACCTGACCACTAGCGAACTCACGTTGCCCCGCCAACCACTGCGTCGGCGTGAGCCCCACACCATGCGTGAAAGCCCGCGTCAGCGCGCTAGCACTGCCGTATCCGACTTCAAGCGCGACGAGCTTTACCGCAAGCCCTCGACGCAACAACCTCTTAGCCAACCCGATACGCCATTGCGTAAGATATTCACCGGGCGGAATCCCCACCGTGTCCGTGAAAGCCGCCGCGAAACGCGAGCGCGACATTCCCGCGATACCTGCCATGAGTTCGAGCGTCCATTCCTGTGACGGATCCGAATGCATCGCCGTCAGCGCTTTAGAAAGCCTCGCGTCGGCCAGCCCGGCAAGCGATCCGCTCTCGACAAGCTGACGCCGGATAGCAAAGCGAAGCAACTGAATCACCAGCACCTCAGCGAGTCTGTCGACCACCGCCGCGTGGCCGCACGCGCGCTCATGGCATTCCGCGAACAGCGCTTCCTGCACGGCCTCGAGCGACGGCACACAGGAAAATGGAATCGAAAGAATTCCGGGCAGACTTCGCAGCAGCGGATTTTCGTCTCCCAAGCCCAATTCGAAAGCGGCGGAAACCACATCGGCGGTCTCGCCTTCGCCGGAATCGAGCCGGTAAGATCCGGGACGCCGCAAAAACACGGCACCCGGCATCGCAATAACGTGTTGGCCTAACGGAGCGCTGGTCAGCACAATCGAGCCGCCGCGTACAAGATGCAGATGGCATTCCTCGCCGTCGCCGTCGAAGCTTTCGGAGCCGCGCAGGCCGCCTCCTCGAAATACGCGGGCTCGCAGTTCGAAACGGCTGAGCAGACTGGACAGACGGTCGATCATGGGACGGATGGTTTAAAGATCAGGACTATTAGTCACTTATTGTCCTACCCGCTGCGATACATTGGCAAGCCCGCTAGTACGTTGTACATCGCAAAGAGGAGGCCACGTGATCAAGTTTTTCTACCACCCTTCACCGAATCCCGCGAAGGTCGCGCTATTTCTCGAAGAAACGGAACTGCCTTACGAAGTGGTGCCCGTCGACACTCGCAAGGGAGAGCAGCATACCGATGCGTTCAGAGCCATCAACCCGAATGGAAAGACGCCGGCGCTCGTCGACGGCGATGCAGTGATTTTTGACAGCAATGCCATTCTTCTCTATCTCGCGGAGAAGACCGGACAGTTTTTCCCGGAGAACACGCCTGCTGCACGCGCGGAGATGTATTCGTGGCTGATGTTCGTTGCCACCGGCGTGGGACCGTACTCGGGGCAAGCCGTCCACTTCAGGCATTTCGCGCCGGAGCCGAAGACTTACGCGCTCAATCGCTATGACTTCGAGGCCTGGCGTCACTGGAACATCATCAACAGTCGTCTCGCGCAGCGCCGTTATATGCTCGGCGACACCTACACGCTGGTGGACATGGCGGTGTGGGGCTGGGCCGGCGTCGTGCCATTCCTGACGGGAGATGCCGACGCATGGGAGAAGCTGCCCCACCTGAAGCGTCTGTTCGATGAGATCAACGCACGGCCTGCTGCGCAGCGCGCCGGCGCGTTGAAAACGCGCCATACATTCAAGGCCGAAATGGACGAAGCGGCGCGTCGTGAAATGTTTCCGCAGAATGCTCGACTAGGTGCTGCAGCATCCTAGGGTCGACGCGTTTCGCAATTGACGCCGTCGCTGTGTCGGTGCGCTTCTCGACTTAACTAAAGGATCTTCGCTTCAAAAATATTCGAGAAGCGCAGCACTAAACCTGCCGCGCACCCACCACAACACCGTTCTCCCATTCGAGAAAAACGCGCGTCGGACGGCTGTCGGCGAGCAGAAGCCCGGCGCTGCGTTCGAGCGACAGCTTGCCTTGCGCAACTTTCTCCAGCAGCGCTTCACCAACAGATTTGCATTTAACTTCGAGTTCGCGCTTCCTCGACTCCAGCGTCGACGCAAAATTCCAGAACGATTTCACGCCGGCGATCTCCTCGTCGACGGTCGCACGGAACGTCGGCGATAAAGCCTGAAACGACTTGATGCCCTGCTCGATGCTTTGACGACGCGCCGCTTTCAGATGCGGCTCGCCAGGATAAAGCGAAAGAACATGCCATGCGGCAATGCGAGTGCGCATACAGGTCGATATGTCCTGCGCGAGCAAGTCGAGCGCGTCGATCTTCGTGTGGATGTCGGCCGTGAGGTCTTTGGTGCCCATCATCTCCTTGTGCTCAACGCGCGCCTTGATCTTCGCTTCGAATTCTTTCTCGAGATGAAGTTGAATTTCGAGCAGGTCGCGCTCGCACGCTTCAAGCTCGGTCCGCACGCTAGCGGGAAGCTCGCCCGCTTCGATCGCCATGCGCGCCTGACCGAGATATTCATACGTCGACTGCACGCGAACTCTTCGCTGGGTGTCGAGAAAACGCGAAATGCTTTCGACGCCCTTTTTGATCTCGTCGAGTTTCTGCGAGATATCGGCCAGATGCTTCTGCGCCACGACAACCGACGCAATTTGCCAAATGGCTGCCGCGTTGATCATACTCTGCAGATTCGAAGTCTCGAACAGGCGAGCATGTTCCTTGATCTTTCCGCTCGCGCCTTTCGTGAAGCCGAGCAGCCCGTTGCCGTCGGCCGCCTTCACGAGATCGCCATTCACGACAACTTCCATCAGCCGCTTACCCGCTGCCTCTCCCGCCACGAGTACCGCAGGCGCAGCCTGAACGAGTGAAGAGAGTCGCGCCAATGCCCCGACGCTATGGTTGACGCGCTTCGCCTGGCGGTATGCCGGAGATGACAGCTCGATAGCTTCGATCGTAACCAGCGGATTGCTCGGGCTCTCGCCGATGATGATCTGACTCGGATGGTCCGTCTCAGGTGCTTGTGTCTGCGCGACGCTTTGCGGCGATATCAATGCCGTGGTCGTGCCGGACACCTTTTTGCGTGACCTCGCGGCCCAAAGCGCAACGGCACAGACGAGCAGAATGAAAACGGCAACGGCGCTAACCCACGACACTGGCGTATGCAATTTCGGTCTCTTTTTTGTTGATCGTTGAATCTATCGATTGCGTTCCGATTGCCGAGCAAAAGCAAATCGCACACTATCTTCTGGAAAACGGCAGACACACAGAAAACTTTAGAGAAAGCCTTGAATACAGAGGCGATGCGCTTTTGCGGTTCGACTTGCGACGATAATCCGCTTATGGGACATTTCGCGTCCCGACCTTTTCGTCGCCGCATCATGACAAAAATAGACTCAGAGATCCTCGCCGTACTGCCCACCACGCGCGACCAGCAACGCTGGATGACCACACCGGGCGTCGCCGACGCAGTGAGGCAACTCGGTGTCGAGGTCGCTCACGTCAAGACGGTTCAGCGCAGGCTCGAAGCACTGCTCGAGGACGGTGTGGTTGTGTACCGCCGCGCCGGCAATACGCTCGAGTGGCAGCGCAAGGAAGGCGCGAGCGGAATTGCCGCCAAGGCCGGATCCATGATGGGCTTCGACGAAGCACTCGCGCTACAGGTCCTCAAGCGATTCGCCGGACGGCAGATCCCGTCTCTCGTCAGTTCGTCGCTAAAGGGCTTATTCGAAGTTGCTGACGAAAGAATTGCGCGCGGTTCGAGCCACGAAGGACGTCGTCACGCGAACTGGCATCGCAAGGTGGCGGTGGTGGATGGTGCATTGCAGGTCATCCGTCCGGCCATCAAGGAAGACGTTTTTCGAATGGTGTCGCAAGCGTTGTTTTCCGAACGCCTGCTCGAAATCGGCTATCGGGCGCGGTCCAATCCAACGAAAGTTCCCGCGCGACATCTTGTCATGCCATTGGGTCTGGTCGAGGCCGCCGAGATGGTCTATCTCGTGGCGAAACCCCCGGGCAAGCCTGTTGCCGCGATGTATCGGCTCGATAGAATGGAAAGCGCGACGGTACAGCTCGAGTCCTTCACATACCCGCGAGACTTCTCGCTTAACCAGTATGTCGAAACCGAGCGGCACTTCGATTTCTTCCCGCAAGGCAAGGCGCAAGTCGTTTTGCGCTTCGCCGGCGATGCGCGTCACGCCGTCATCGAGACGCCGCTTTCGAAGGACCAGATAGTCGAATCCAACCGCGATGGCTCGATTACGGTATGGGCAACCGTCATGTTAAGCGATCGGTTGCACTGGTGGATCCGCGCGTTTGGGCCCTATGTGGAAGTGCTCGAGCCGAAACAGCTTCGCCAGACGTTCGCAAGTGAGGCGAAGCGGACACACGAACTCTATTCGTCGGCGAAAGGGTGATGCCGGAACAGCGCGACCACTGTGTTCAATTCGCAGAAGACTTCCCCTCCCGTCCATTTCCCGCGGTCGCGCTCACGTTCTTGATCGACGAGCCCACCGGCAACGGCCCTTGTACGCTGAGCGAAAATTCGTAGTTCTCGGGACGGATATAGAAGGTCGTCCGCTCGCGCAAGGCTCCGTCGCCCGCAAACGACTCGCGCTCCAACACCAGCAGCGCAGCGCGCGGCGGAAGGCCCAATAGCTGTCCAACCGATGTGCCCGCCGAACGCGCGCGGATTCGCATCTCCGCTCTTGTCACGGAAAGACCGAGGAGATTCTCGAGCAATACATAAATGGGATTGCGATTGGCCTGCTCCCATGTCAATCCGCTCGCTTCGGGCGGCAGCGTGGAAATGACGAGCGCAATCGGTTCTTCGTCGACGAGGTAAAGGCGCTTGAGCTGAAAGCAATCGTCGCCGGGAGAACCGAAAGCCTGCCGGACGTTTTCCGGCGCCGACGCGGGCTTGAACTCAAGCAGCTTCGTTTTCGGTTCCACGCCTTGCGCGACGAGCGCGTCATAGAAGCCGCGCATGGGCTTCAGGTCATGCAAGAACTTCTGGCGAGACACGAACGTGCCTTTGCCTTGCTTGCTGACCACATAGCCCTCAGCCAGCAATTGCGCGATCGCCTGACGCACGGTCACGCGGCTCACGTCGAAGCGGCGCGTCAACTCGTTTTCGGCAGGCAGCTTGCTGTCGGCAGCAAAGACGCCCGCGTCGATATCGGAACGCAGCCGGTCCGCGATCTGCATGTATAGCGCGACGGCGCTTTCGCGATTGAGCAGCGGCGCACCTTCAGCCGCCGGTCGCGTGGCGGCCGGTGTCTTCGAATCGTCGTCGCGGTTCGCTCGCGCGGGGTCGGAACGGACGGTCGCCCGCTTGCGCGGCGACGCGTTTTTCGCAGAGTTTGCTTGCATCTATGACAGTCCAGAGGAGAGCGTTGCCTTCGTTGCTTGTAACAATAAAATAATACATCTACATACAAGCTGCAAAGCAACGCGCTACTCCTTTGGCTATCGAGCGGCGTAGCGGCCGATACTGTTCGTCGCGTCAGCTACGCGGTACGACGCGCACCGGCGCAGTGTCCGATTGGCCGTGCGCGAATGCCGCCGGCGCGGTCTCGCCCGTGGCAGGTCGCAGCACGCGCAGCGTCTTCGCTGCCGGATCCACTTCGACGAATGAGCCGTGCGGCACGGCCTCCGTAATGTCCATATCGAAGCCCGCGAGCATCGAAATATCGCCTAATGCAGCTCCCTGCGCGAGGATCGGATTCACGGTATTGAACACGATCGCGACCGGCGCCATATGGCGCGACTGCATTTCATGGAGCATCCACGCGCTGGCTACGCCGCCCTTGGCGGTGTCCAGCACGAGAATGCGCCCCACGTAGGATTGGCCGACAAGCCGATGAGCGGGCCGCGAGAACACACCTTCGAGGCGGTTGAGGTCGTATCGTGCCGAGAAGCCGTCTTTCGCGACGAGTGCCTGCGCCGACACCCTTTTGCCAAGCGCATGACGCGCGGTCAGAACGAGTTCCTTCATGCCAGTTCTCCCGTTTCAGCGGCTTTGACGCATTCTTCCATCGACGCGAGCATGGGCGTATAGCCATATCCGCCGAGGATGTTGACGAGTTTCGCGCTGTTCGTGGCCAGCACTTTCCACCCCTTGGCTTCCGCCATCTCGCGCGCATACGACTGGTAGAAGCACATGCCAACCAGGACCGTGCCGCCGGCGCGCTCGATTCTGCGCGTATAACCGAAGCGCTCGGCGTCCGGCGCAACCTGCGGACTCGTGACCGCCAGCATCGGCACCTTGAAGGTGCGGCTATCGCAGATCTCGGCCAGCGCGCGCAGTTCGTACAGGCTTAGCTGCGGTGCGGAGAACACCACGACGTCGACCTTTTTCGTTACTGCATAGCTTGCGGCAAGGGCTTCGATCTCGGCCCGGCCCACGCGATGATGAACCGGCAACCGCTGGCCCCCGACATCGTCGATTCGCGTCGCCTCCGGCGTAATGCCGGTCATATGAAAGAGCGCTATCGAACCGAAGCTGGCCATGGCGGCGCCGAAGTGCTTGAGTTCATCCGACGTCGGCGCGCCTTCGATGCCCTCGATCACAGGCACCTGCCAGTAGTTGCCGGCGAGGCGGCCGATCACCCCTCCGAGTGCGCCCCACTCGTTGAGCGTGCGCGGCGTGTAGTCCACGCGAAAGCGCAGCGTTGCCTGGCGCTTTTCGTCGAGGTGAAATCCGTAACGCGGCGTGCGGCCGGTCAGCCCCGCCGACAGCGCCGACGGACCGCCTTCGAAGTTCGAGCGCGCGCCGCTGACTGAATTCGAGAATATGACCACGCCCGTGTCGCCGAACGCCACGTGTTCGCCGCGCGTGGCGGCAAGCACCGTCTGATAGTTGATGCATGTGTCGGTCATGCTGACGCCGAGTCGCTCGAACGCGCGAATTGCACGACGCTCGAGATCGACCATCCAGTCGCGCTGGCCGAGATCGTTAGCGTGTTTGAAATCCGTGCCGCGCGGGTCGGTAATGGTCGGAATGCAGACGGTGTGGCGGTCGCCGCCGGCCTCGGACAGTTGCTCGAGCCACATCACGCCAGCCTGACCGAGACTTTCCGTATCTGCCATCACGTGTGCCTGCGTTACCGGTACAAAGTCGCGCGCGCCAAAGAAATCGCCCACCGCGACCTGATGGCGCATCGCCATTTGCAGGACTTTTCCACGTTCGCCGTTGAGCATCGCGGTTTCTTCGTCGTCAAGAAGCATTCGCTATCTCCAGTCATGTTTTCCACGCCCTCGGGCGCCGACGACAGCACACCGTCGGCTCCGACCTGATCGATTCCCCGCCGGGGCTTGCCTTCACATCAGCTTGATTGTTGTATTAGCGTGTATTAATACAATAAAGACAGATGCTAGTCACAGATCGGACCGATGTCAACAGGCGAGCGTACGGAGCGGATGGGGCTCGAATGAGGCGGCGCTTCGCCATATACCGGCACGTTAGCGACATTACCTGGTTGACATATCGAGAAGCAAACATATAGCATGAATTGAGATGTCCTAATACAAGTACGTACAAAAAGACCCCTGAAGCTTGGTAAGGAGACGCGCCAATGGCTTTTCGTCGATGGAGGCCCGCACCGGCGGACCTTGTACTGCTGCTTATCTGTCTCTTGTACCTGATTCAGTACTCCGACCGCGTGAACATCGCGACGGCCGCCAGTGCGATCCGTCAGGACCTGCATCTGTCGAACACGGAGCTTGGCTTTGCCTTCTCGGCATTTGCTTACCCGTATGCGGTCGTGCAACTGTTCGGCGGCTGGCTCGGCGACAAGATCGGCGCGCGCCGCATCCTGACGTGGTTCGGACTGACCGTGGCGCTGGCGTCGGTTCTCACCGCGTTTGCCGGCGGCTTGTGGTCGCTGGCCGCCTGCCGCTTTCTGCTTGGCGTTGGCGAAGCGCCTTCACTCTCGACTGCGACATCCGCGATGTCGCGCTGGCTGCCAGTCGAGCGGCGCGGCTTCGCGCAGGGCATCACGCATGCATGCTCGCGGGTGGGCAGCGCGCTCACGCCGCCCGTCATTGCGCTGCTCATGGCGCTTTGGGACTGGCGAGCAGCGTTCGTACTTGCCGGCGTGGTCGGCGTGATCTGGGTCGTCGCATGGTTCTGGTACTTTCGCGACGAACCGGCGCAGCACCGAAGCGTGTCGAGCGCGCAGCTGGCCGCGCTGCCCGTGCCGCGCGACCGCGCAGAAAAAGTGAAGGTGCCCGTGCGCGCGCTGTTCGTGCGAATGCTGCCTGTTACCGTCGTCGACTTCTGCTATGCGTGGACGCTGTGGGTCTTCCTCACGTGGCTTCCGTCATTCTTCCTTCACTACTACCACATGAACCTCAAGAGTTCGGCGCTTTTCACGTCGGGGGTGTTCGTCGCCGGCATTCTCGGCGACACGCTGGGCGGCACGATCAGCGACCGCATCTATAGAAACAGCGGCAGCCTGAAAAAGGCACGGCGCAATGTGATCATTACCGGCATGGCCGGTGCCCTCGTGTTCCTGATGCCTGTTCTTTTCGTCAAGGAACTGACCATCGTAGCGGCGAGCTTGTGCTGTGCGTTCTTCTGCATGGAGCTCGTTATCGCGCCGCTATGGTCGGTGCCGATGGATATCGCGCCTCGCTTTGCAGGCACCGCCAGCAGTTTTATGAACCTTGGCTTCGGGATTGCGGGCGTGCTGTCGCCGCTCACATTCGGGTTCGTCATCGACCAGACCGGGAACTGGACGCTTCCATTTCTGCTCTCCATTACGACGCTGGTCGTCGGAATTGTCTTTACGTTCTGGATGCGCCCTGAACAGCCGCTCACCGTCAACGAAGCGCCGCAACGCGAGCCCGCGTCTTCGACCGCCTAGCGGCGCGGCCGAAGCGGCTGCTGCATGTGCGCGGGCACGATGGCGGCGAACACCGACGTGCCTGATCGAACGAGACACGAATTGTCCCGAAGGTGGACTAGATTGCCGCGAGACGCTTCGCTGCTGCCGGAGCGTCTTCGCGGTCGCAACATGCGGTGCCCTCCAGTCTGAACGCTAACGGAGCTTCGATGATCCCAAACAACTCCCCGCTTGAATCGCTCGCGGCTTTCGCGATTGTCTTCGTTGCCGGTGTGCTGTCTACCGCCGCGCTGGGCAAATACATCGAGAAGGTTCGCCGCGACGCGTCGCGCGGGCGCCCCGCGGCGACGGCCTGAACGCGATAAGATGCCGGGTCACTCCAGCACGAAACGCGCGCGTCCCGCCTCACTAGCGGTAACGCCGACCTCAATCCCCTCGCGTCTCAAGCTGCGCAGCAAGGTCCTCGGATGTACGCCGTAGCGCTGCGCGACATCCGATGTCGAATACGCAGTCAGCAATCCGCGCGCTTCGACGCATTCCCGTTCGCTCATTGCCCGCCGCCGTCCCACCCGTTTGCCGCGTGCTTTCGCCGCGAGCATCCCCGCCTTCGTCCGTTCGCTGATCAAGCCTCGCTCGAACTGCGCAAGCGCCGCCATGATGTGAAAGATCAGTGTGCCGCCCGGCGAGCCCGTATCGATCGATTCGGTCAGCGACGCGAAGCCGACTTTCTTCGCTCCGAGACCCTCCACGAGTTCGATCAGCTTATGCAACGATCGACCAAGACGATCGAGTCGCCAGACGATAAAGGTGTCGCCCGCCGACAGCGCTGTCATTGCGGCAGCAAGCCCGGGCCGCGAAAACTGCGCGCCGGAGATGCCGTGATCGGTGAAGATGCGATCGCAACCCGCGTGCTTTAGCGCGGCGATTTGCAGATCGAGATTCTGGTCGTCCGTAGAGACTCTTGCGTACCCTATTCGCATTCTTGTCGATACCGCCAGGCCTTGAATCGCATCGATTGTGCCTTGTAGTCGAGACAAAACGTGTCCTTAGTTGGCAGGCGCGTTGTGCGTTGAAAATGACGGAAACCGTTTGATGCGGGCTCTCGATTGATCGGACAGCGTTTGTCCCGAGTACGATTCAAGATGGAGGCTCGCTAAACAACCACGCTAGTCAGATGAACAAATCTACGGACAGTCTCCCACGCGAAAACTCGTTCGATCCGAGCGCCGATACCGACAGCACGCAGGCTTTGCAAGTGGCGTTGCGGCCGTGGGGATTCGATGAACGTGAAGTGCGGTCGTGGCTCGACGGTTTGCCGTCGCTCGGTGGCAGGCTGGCCTGGACCGTCGCTCGCGATCGTGTCGCGCAAGACGCCGCGCTTGTCGTGCACGTGGTCAAGCCGTCTCGCCGCGCTGCCGATGCGTTCTGCTGGAACTGCGTCGGCGCGAACCACGCGATGGTTCGCGCATTGGATGGCGCACGCTCCGAGATCGTGCTGTTCGCTGGCGAAGCAATGCAGCTTCCGCATCGTCGCGCGGGCTTCTGGTCAGTCGCGGGCGATTTGCCTGCACATGCGGCTCTTCACGCGCTCGCATACATGATCGGTGCTTCAGCGGGAAAGGATGCTGACGGTCAATGGGGTATGCGGCGCGACCTGCTCTCGATCATTGCGCAACGTCTCGATGCATGAGTGCGCACGCCAACGTGCCACCGTGACCTCACGTGTTGCACGCTTCGTCGCTCGGTCCAAACTTGCTATGCTGTGCCATCTCTTCTCACGAAGCAGGAAGCCCCGTGCGAGTCGGCCGTCCCGTCAAAGCTCTTCCCCAACCGCATTGCGACTACTGCGGCGCGCGTGCGCAACTTGTGCAAGCTGGCGACGCGGACTACCCATACCGCGACGACCACGGCGCCGTGTGGATGTGCACACCGTGCGCGGCCTGGATCGGCGTGCGCCCGCGCAGCAAGCATAACGTGCCTTTGGGCCGGCTTGCCGACGCGCCGTTACGCGAAGCAAAAAGCCGTCTGCACGATATGCTCGAACCGCTCGCGGACGCGAAGGTGCGGCGCGATAAGGTCAGCGTGTTCGAGGCGCGCGCCAAGGCCGTTCGCTGGGTCGCACTGGAACTGGGATTCGATCCGTTGCCGGCGAGTCTTCATGCGTTCACGCTCGATCAGTGCGAGCAGGCGCTGCGTTATGTGCAAGCGTGGAAGGCGCAACGGAACGCCGGCTAGCGGCATTGGAGCGACGCGAGCCGCGTCGTGTCAGCACGGGTATTGGTCCCTGATGTAGTGGTTGTAATAGGTCCCCTTCGACGACGCGTCCATCAAGCCTCGGTAGACGTGCGCGGGAACGCGGCAAAAGTCATAGGCATGTCCCTGTTCGAACAGAATGCGCATGTGCATGCGGCGCGGATCGTAACCGACCGCGCGAATCGCGCTTGATCTGACCGGGACCATCTCCATGCAATTCTCCTGTTCCTCGGTCTCGAGTCCGAACCGAGTGTTCGCCATTGTCATTCGCTTTGAACGCGCGGGCACATGAGGTTTTATTTTATGCCTCGCGGACCGCGTGGACAGCAGCGGTGTTGGTTGAGCGTCGGCGCGCTTGCCTTTGTCGATTGCTGGCCGTTCGGCTAGCTTACGAGCAAGCGATGCTGCCTGTATGGTGGTACCCGTTAAGCCGCACGACGCTCCGCGCGCATCGCGCCGATGGGCGTATGCGCCCATTCCGGTGCGATCGGTCGAAAGGCTTGAACCGCCGAGACTGCGTGAGCCCCCTCCGATAAACTGCTTGACGTATTACGTCTAGCATTATACGATATTCATAATGATCAAGTCGTTCCGATGCAAGGATACCGAGGCTCTTTACAAGGGCGAGTCGCCCAAGCGCTTCCGGGCAATTGAAACCGTGGCTGTGCGCAAGCTCCAGATGCTCGAAGCGGCCCATCAGCTGCGAGACTTGCGCTCGCCGCCCGGCAATCGGCTCGAACCGATGCATTGGGATCGGCCAGATCAGCACAGTATCCGCATCAACGGACAATGGCGCCTCTGTTTCGTCTGGGCGAACGATGGCGTCACTGAGGTCGAAATCGTCGACTATCACTGAAAGGGAATTACGTATGGCCAAGAACGGAATGCGTCCGGTCCATCCGGGCGAAGTCTTGCGGGAAGAATTCCTCGTCCCGCTGGAAATGAGCGTGAACGCGTTGTCGCTGGCGCTGAGCGTGCCGGCTACGCGCATACACGAGATCGCGAACGAGCGGCGCGGCATCACCGCCGACACCGCCTATCGCCTCGCGCGCTATTTCGATACGACGCCCGAGTTCTGGATGAACCTGCAGACAGCGTACGACCTGAAGACGTTGCCGACGCGCGCGGAGATCGATCGCAAGGTTGAGCCGCGCGAAGCATCGAGTGCCTGATACCGGATGAGGTTCGGTCGGGCAAAGTCGACCGACGCGCCGTCACTCTCCGCATCGTCTCCATTTGAGCGTTTCCCACTGTGTCGATCGCTGAACACTGAGCAACCAGTCAAGCGCAGCGCGTCCGCGTGCGGTGATACGAACACTCCGATGCGCGCCCGCGATACAGCAAGAGCACGCGCTACACCGAACCTCGCTCCCGCATCCGCGTTCTATCAATTCCCGTCGCGTCAATTCGGCTAAGACGACGGGATCGACTCGCGCATCCCACTGCCGGCCGCGGGCAAGATTGTAGATGTCGCTAACTGGAGACTCGAATCCTCCCGTTATAAAGGTCTAAAACGATGTTTCCGGCATCCAACGAGCCAGCGCATGATGGTCTAGCCCCTTACCGTCGTCGGTCAGAAGCGGGCTGCCAATTGTGATAACCCCACCTGCTCCCGGTCGATATGGCTGATGCGCGCGATCGCTTTCGATGTGGTCTGTGGTGGGCCTGGCGTAGACCACGCCCCGATGACGGGCATTGTGTGCCGCAGGCTAAGCCAAAGTCCGAGGGCGCCGGCGCCAATCGAAACCGCCCAGATCCAGGTGGACGGCAGGCTATGCGAGAGATGTCCAGCCTGTGCTGCCTGCACGACGCAGGTTGTTTAGAGATATCAATGTGATAAGGCACGGCCGATCAAATGTGATCGCCGCCCCTCGATAATGCCGAATACTTGCTCGCCTCTGGCCCTGATCCGGGCTTATTCCGCGTCTGCGGGCGCAGCAAATCCGGCTAACAATCCGCTCGCCCGTTGGACCTTCGCCGTCACCGCCTCGTCGAGCACGGCATTGCCTTCCGGCACTGCCAGCGTCAAGTAGGCGCGAGCCCTCGTCACGCCGGTATAAACAAGCTCGCGCGTCAAAATCGGGCTAAACCGATCCGGCAGCACGAGCGCCGCGTGCACGAACTCCGACCCTTGAGACTTGTGCACGGTCAACGCGAACACCGTTTCAACGGCTTGCAGTCGACTCGGCAACACCCACTTGATCTCGCCCGACCCATCCGCTGCCGGAAACGCGACACGCAATGCACCGCGTCCGTCGTGGCTGCCCGGATAGGAAAGCGTGATGCCGATATCGCCATTCATGAGCCCGAGCTCGTAGTCGTTGCGCGTAACCAGCACCGGCCGGCCCGGATACCACTCGCCGCGCGCATCGATCAAGCCTTCCTCGTGCAGAAGCCGCGCGATGCGCTTATTGAGCCCATCGACACCCCAGGGCCCGCGCCGCACAGCACACAGCAACTGGAACGCATCGTGAGCCTCGAGCACGTCGGCGGCCCATCTATCCAGCACGGCGGAATCGGCATCGCGAGCGGGCTGGCCCTGATGCATCGTCTTAAGATAATGCCGATAGCCATGTCGAAGCATCGAGGCCGATACCGATGCACCCGCGCTCGCCACG
This sequence comes from Paraburkholderia sp. SOS3, assembly GCF_001922345.1. NCBI lineage: Bacteria > Pseudomonadati > Pseudomonadota > Betaproteobacteria > Burkholderiales > Burkholderiaceae > Paraburkholderia > Paraburkholderia sp. SOS3. The sequence continues at coordinate 212,029 of NZ_CP018811.1, forward strand.
CCGCGGCCACCTACCTCTCCATCGACAACCAGCGCCTTGAACAAGGCATCATGACCCGTCGAGCAAGTCAGCAACGCAAGGTCGGCGCGGTCTTCATCGAGCACACGCTGAACGCCGGCCGCATCGCCGTCGTTCACGCGCAGCGCCAACGCACCGATCCCGCTCGCCGCCGAGAATCGGTGACTTTCCCGCAGCATCGCAATCGCCTGATCCAGCGCGGTGCCGTTCTCATCGATCATCGCGTCGTCGACACGCTCACCGGTCGCCGCCTGCAGCCATTCACGCGTCTGCGGCGTGTAGTGCCCGCGAGCGGCGCGTTCGCACAACTCGCCGAGCACGGCGCCCGCCTCGACGGACGCAAGCTGATCCTTATCGCCGAGCAGAACGAGCCGCGCCGACGGCGGCAACGCATCGAGCACCGCGGCCATCATCTCCAGATCGACCATCGACGCTTCGTCGATCACGAGCACATCGACGGGCAGCGGATTGCTCGCATCGTGTCGAAAACGCCGGCTGTCGGGACGCGTGCCGAGCACACGATGCAATGTGGTCACAACGGTTGGAATCGCTTTGAGCACATCCGTGCCGTTAGCGAGGCTCTCGATCGGCAAACTCTCTACCGCGCCCGCAATCGATTCGTTGAGCCGAGCGGCGGCTTTTCCGGTCGGTGCGGCAAGCTTGATCCTCAGCGGCCGCACGCGTCGCCCGACGGCGCCAGCGCTGGCAGCAACGCCGTCGCGTACACCGCCGCGGCCTTGGTTCAACGCAATCGCTTGCAGCAGAGCCAGCAATTTGACGACTGTCGTCGTCTTCCCGGTTCCGGGGCCGCCGGTAATAATGCTGAACGCGCTACGCGCAGCCACTGCACACGCGAGCTTTTGCCAGTCAGCGCCCTGCATTCCCGTGCCGCGCTTCGAGGGCGCGAACAGCACGTCGAGCGTCGCGTGCACCGCGTCGATATCGAGCGCCGCTGCATGCTCCTGCGACGCGCGCAGTCGTCGCACGATACCCGCGCAAACGTCCTGCTCATACTGCCAATACCGCCGCAGATAAAGACGTGTGCCGACCAGAACCAGCGGCGTATTCCCCGCGCCCGCGCTTACGAGCGCGGCATGATCGAGCGCTTCGAGCCACTGCGCGAGCGTCACACCCTTAAGCAGATCCGTGGGTGCATGCGTCGGAGCATCGATCATGCGATCGATCGCATCGTCGGGCGGCAGCGACAGCACGAAGGTCGGATCGTCGAGCGCGGCCTGCAACTCGAGGCAAGCGTGACCACGCCCAAGCTGATGGCTCGCCAGTGCCGCCGCCAGGATTAGCAACGGCGCGACGCCCGATGACGCTTCGCGCGCAAGAAACCGCGCAAACGCCGCATCGAGCGGACGCAACCAGCCGCGCTCGACCCATTCGTCGAGTACGCCAAGCATCGAGCCAGCGTCGGAGATTGCTGCCGCGGCAGAAACCGCAGCGGCCGCAGCAGTTGGAGAAACCGCAGTGCCGGCAGCCACCGCGTCGTTCTTGTGAAGCGCAGGCGGCATCGGCTGCGCGGGCGGCGTCGGCGGCAAATCCGCAAACAGATCGCCGGTTTGGGAGTCGGTGACACGCCGCTTCGTCATGCAATATCTCCGGCCAGTTCTACCCCATCGACACGCTTCGCAAAGAGCGTATCGAGCTGTTCGATCAACTCGCGCGGCGGCCGATCGACGAACACACCCTGGCTCTCGGCATGGCTGCCGCGCAAAAACAGATACACGGCGCCTCCGACATGCCGGTCATAGTCGTAATCGGGCAGACGCGCCTTCAACAAGCGATGCAGTGCGAACAGATACAACACGTACTGCAGCTCATAACGCGAATGCAGGATCTGCGCGCGCATTTTCGCGATCGTGTACGCCGCGTCGTCGGGTCCGAGCCAGTTCGACTTATAGTCCGCGACATAGAAGCGGCCTTCATGTTCGAAGACAAGGTCGATAAAGCCCTTGAGCATCCCGTTCAGTTCCGCGGGTTCGAGCGCGGGGCGCACGGCGCCATCGAGCGTCATATCGCAGACCAGCCGATCGAGCGCCTGCGCATCGACGTCATGCGTGGCGACCCAAAACTCCATTTCGGGCACATACGTCGCCAATGCGGACAGCGTAACCGGAGTAACAACCGCCTTCGCCGACGACATCGGAATCGAAGGAATCCGCAGCGGCTCTTTCAGCAGCTTCAACAGCCATTCGGTAAGCGGATCTATCCAGCGAGCCCAACCACGCACGTTGCAGCGGCGCGCAACGGTATCCCGCACCGCGTCACGGTTCTCGATGACCTCGGCAAAGCCTTCAGTCGCCGCCCACTCCATCAATTCGTGGATGAACGTGCCGGCATCCGCGCCTCGCGGAAGCCCGTGCAGCGAGGAGTCGACCTGCACGTCCGCATAGCCGCTCGCCCGATCGGCCCGCTGCCACGCCGCGGCATCGGCGAAGTCGCCCGGCGGTTCGGCGCCCGCGAGTTCCTGATACACATCCTGGCCACGCGTATCCGGCGCCGGGTGCTCTTCACCGGTGCCGGTCGCTGTGAGCGGACCTGGCGCGGCCTCATGCGCGAAAGCGCCGCCGATCACGCCATCGACCTTGCGCAAGCTCGAGTAGCTCGCAATCCACCAGTGCTCGCGCACGGCACGCGACAGGGTCCGCGCCGCACCGCGCCCGGTCTGCGAGTCGCGCGACGTGAAAAGTTCGGCGCCCGCAACCGGCGCCTCGGCCACACGGATGTCCGCATGTTCCAGACGCAGTCGCTCGAGCAACTGACCGAGCTCATCCGGTACGATCGCCTTGCCGCCCGAAAGCAGATATCCGAGCGCGCTCGACTCGATTCCGGCGATCGGCGCGACTCCCACCCACGTCGCGTAGCGCGCACGCGTGAGCGCCACGTAAAGCTTGCGCAAATCCTCACCGAGCCGCTCGCGATCGACTTGCGGCAAGACGGACACATCATCGAGCGTCACATGGAGCCGGCCCTCGTCGTCGTGCCACTTGAGCGGCATATCCGTCGCCTTGGCCGGCCGATAATTGCCCGCGAACGGCAAAAACACGAGCGGATATTCGAGCCCCTTCGACTTGTGAATCGTCACGACTTGCACGAGACCCGCATCGCTTTCAAGCCGAATCTGCTTCGCATCGCCACCGGCACCGGCACCGGCCTGATCCGTAAGCTCTTCGTCGACGTAGCGAATCAGCGCATGCTCTCCATCGAGTTGCGTGCTCGCCTGTTGCAACAACTCGGCCAGATGCAGCAGATTTGTCAGCACGCGTTCGCCATTCACGGGCGCGCCCGCCGTTCGCCCGATCAGCCGCTGCGGCACCTGAAAATCGTGCAGCAGTTGACGCAGCATCGGCAGCACGCCTTTCGTGCGCCAACTGTCGCGATACCCGCGGAATTGCATCACGCGCGTTTCCCACGCGATTTCGTCGTGCGTGAGCGCATCGAGTTCGGCGAAATCGAGTCCGAGCGTCGCGGTTGCGAGCGCGGCACGCACGAGACGTCCGTCGTCGGGCTCGGCGCATGCCGCGAGCCAATGACGCAACTCGACGGCCTGCTCGGTTTGAAACACCGAATCGCGGTCGGACAGATATACGCTTCGCACGCCACGTTCCGCAAGCGCCGAACGAATCGCGCGCGCTTCTTCGCCGTTGTTGACGAGCACCGCCATATGCGCCGGTTGCAGCGGCTTGATGGGTGATGTGCCGGCGTCGACAAAGCCTGCTTTTTTCGCCTGCCCCAGGTTCAGCAAACGCACCATCTCCGACGCGCAACTCGCGGCCATGCCGCGCATGTACGCATCTTTCGAAAGCGATACGCCGCTCTCGACCGGTGGCATCCACCACGCCGTCAGCGCCGCGGGCGCTTCATCGTCCGCGATCTGCAACGCGTCGCGGCGACCTGCCGCCTCGGCGGCAACGAACGGCAGCTGATTTTCTCCCGAACCCAGATCGCGAAACAGAAAAGCGCCTGGACCGTCCGGGCGTTCCTCGGCCGCTTCAAAGCAGCGGTTCACTGCGCCCACCATGGCACGCGTCGACCGGAAGTTTCTCTTCAGCGTAAAAAGCCGCCCCGCGCAGGCGCGGCGCGCCTCGAGATACGTGTAGATATCGGCACCGCGAAACGCATAGATCGCCTGCTTCGGATCGCCGATCAGGATGATCGCCGTATCCGCATCGTTGCTTTCGATTCGATAGACGCGATCGAAGATCTCGTACTGCACTGGGTCCGTGTCCTGGAACTCGTCGATCAGCGCGACCGGATACTGCTTGCGGATGATGTCGGCGAGACGCTCGCCGTTCGGCGAGCGCAGTGCAGCGCGAAGACGCGTCAGCAGGTCGTCGAAGCCCATCTGCGAACGCTTCTTTTCTTCGGCGGCAAAACGCTGCGAGACCCAGTGCGCGGCGTGGCACAGCAAGTCGTAGTACGCGGTCGGCTGTGCGGCGAGCGCGTCGCGCAGCGTTTCCATCGCGTCCAATGCGGGGTGAGCGGGCGGATCGTCATCCTTCCAGATTTCCGCGAGTCCCGCGCGCGTGAGGCGTGTCCAAACCGCGGCCTTGTCGTCGAACGCGGGTCGGGCCATCAGCGGATCGGCCGCCCATGCGCGCAGCTTTTCGAGCCACGTCTGACAGTTCGCGCGATTGAGCTTCTGCGCGTTGAACTGCTTTTTGTCGCGCGCTTCATCGAGAATCGTTTGCAGCTCGTCGCACCATGACGTCCAGTTTTCTTTCAGGCGAGCGAGGTGCGCGCGTTGCTTTTCGCGTGCGTCCGTCAGCGTCGATTCGGGAGCTTCAGCGTGCGGCAGCAGATCGGCATGAGCGAGCAATCTGCTTACGACGCGCTGCAAATCGGGCGGGCTCGCGAACCATTGACGCACATCGTGCGCCGACTGCGCATCGAGGGGCGTCAGAAAGGTTCGCCAATAGTCGCGCACGACTTCGGCTTGCAGCGTGCTTTGATCGGTCTCGAGCGTTTGCGAAAACAGGCTGTCGCTATCGAAAGCGTGTTCGCTGAGCATGCGGTTGCACCAGCCGTGGATGGTCGACACGGCTGCTTCGTCCATCCATTCAGCCGCCAGTTGCAGACGGCGTGCGCATCCAGCCCAGTGCTCGGGCGCATATTCGGCGCGCAAGTCATGCAGCAAGTCGTCGCCCGGCGGACGGGCGGTCGCCTCGACCTCATCCGGGTCCGCACGAAAATATCCGGCTGCGTCGACGAGCCGCGCGCGAATCCGCTCGCGAAGCTCCTTCGTCGCCGCATCGGTAAACGTGACGACGAGAATCTCGGGCGGCGTCAGTGCACGAGGAGCGGCTTCATCGCCGCCGCTGTGTCCGAGCACCAGACGCACATACAGCATCGCGATCGTGAATGTCTTACCCGTACCGGCGCTTGCTTCGATCAGACTGCTGCCGCGCAACGGAAAGCGCAGCGGATCGAGTGCGGTAACCGCTGCGGATGATGTGGTTACGTGCGTGTGTGCGCTCATTGCGCGTCTCCATCGCCATTTGCGCTGGCTTTTTGCCTCGTCGACGACGGGATCGCAAGATGCAGCGGCAGCAGCAGTTCGATCGCGAGCCGCTCGAAATCGCCGCTTCCGGCGAGCGCATCGAAGTCCGGATACACGCGCCGCAAATAGGCGTTCATATCGCGCTCGCCCGGTTGCCACGACGTGCCGTCGTAGGCGGCGCGAGCCGCATCGCGTGCCGGCGTTCGATCGGCCGGTGCGTCGGGCGACCATTTTCCGAGCCATGCAAACGCCGCATTGACTGCGAGCGGCAGCGGCCGGCGCATGCCTTCGTCCCACGCGCGCAGCAGTGCGCTCAGATGGGCGCGGGCTTTTTCTTCCGTCAAAGGCGCGAGTTCGACGCTGCCGATCTTGCTGACTACGACCGTCGTCAACGGCCCGACCGCAGCGTGTGCAGCCAGGTGCGCGACCCAATGCGCAATGAGCCTGTCGCGGCGATACTTGTTGTCCTTGATCAGCGTGCTTGCCTCGAGAATCACGCGGCCATGCTTGCCGTCCGCGTTCGCGCGAATATTGCCGGTCCAGTCGTCGATCGAACGTGCGCGCCCATCGATCATCTCTTCGACAAGCAGCTCGTGTTGCTGCTCGTCGAGCATCTGCGGCCAGCGCGCGAGCGCGATCCGGTAGCGCTCGAAGAGATCGGGCAGCGGCTCCATCAATTCGTCGCCGAGCAGTTCGCCGAAGCCGCCGGTCGCCAGGTCGCCGCTGCGATGCATGCGCGCAAGGCGGGCTTGCGCGGCGGGCAGCAAATCGTCGTCGCCGCGCTCGAGCGCGGCGATCTGCGCGCGAATCAGTTCGTTTTGCAGTTGCCAGGAGCGGAGGCCGTCGAGGTCGAACGGTTCGTCGTTTTCGCTTGCCATCACGTCGGTTTCGAACGCGACGCGCAGGCGTTGGCGGAAGAAGGACTTGACGGGATCTCGCAAGAAGTCGGCGAGCTCGCGTATCGATAGCGGTTCGTCGCGCTCGAGCGGCGGCAGCAGCGTGTCCGAAGCCTCGGCAGCATGCTTCGTTGCATCCGCAACGATCGGCATTACCGTCGACGCTGCGCGCCATTCGCCGGCGAACGTGAACAGCTTCGATGTTGCGCGCGGATCGGGATCGGCCGGAAAGTAATCGGCGCTGAAGGGCTGGAGCCGGTGAACGATCGTCAGTTCGTTGCCCAGTGCGTGCGGGTCGCCGCTTTCGTCTCCGGCAAGACGCCAGCCTGCCGATAGATGTTCGAGCAGCTGCCCGACCAGCACCGACGGTGGTCGCGGCGTGTTATCGGTCACGCTGCGCCCGACCCACGACACATGCAGATGCTCGCGCGCCGACAATAGCGCTTCGAGAAACAGATAGCGGTCGTCCTCGCGACGCGACCGGTCGCCGGGCCGGTAGTTTTGCCGCATCAGGTCGAAGTCGAGCGGCGTACGCGTGCGCGGATAGTCGCCGTCGTTCATGCCGAGCAGACAGACGCGGCGAAACGGAATCGCGCGCATCGGCATCAGCGTCGCGAACGTGACGGCGCCGGCGAAGAAGCGCTGCGACAGGCTGCCTTCTTCGAGTTGCGCGAGCCAGTGGTCCGCCACGATCGACAGCGGCAGTTCGCCCGTTAGCGCCGCATCGACGCATGCATCGCGCCATGCTTCGAGCGCGGCGTCGAGACGCCCGAGCGTGTACGCGTCGTCACTGTCGACGGGGGCGAAGAATGCGTTCTTGAGGTCGCGCAACCGCTCGCACCAGGCGTCGACGGTGGCGGGCTCGCGCAAGGTCTTCCATGTGTGTTCCAGCGCATCGATCAGATGCGTCAACGGCCCGAGCAGCGCTGCGTCGAGGCCGCCGATTTCGGCGTACGGCTCGATATCGCGCCATGCGTCTGATTTATCGCCGACCGCATAACCTAGCATCATGCGGCGCAAGCCAAAAGCCCACGTATTCGGCGCGTCGCGGCCGCCGGCCTTCGGCAAGTCGAGACTTGCGCGCTGTTCGCCGTGCAGTCCCCAGCGAATATTCGCGCCGCCGATCCAGTTGTGCAGCTTCGAGAGATCGCCTTCGGCGATGTCGAAGCGCGCGCGCAACGCGGGCACTTCGAGCAGATCGAGCACGTCGCTGACGGTCACGCGCGATTGCGGCAGCGCGAGCAGCGTCTCGAGCGCGCCGAGCAGCGGATCGAAATCGCGTTGCCCACGGTCCGCGACGCTAAACGGAATAAAGCGCGGATCTTCCTTGTCGAGCAGGCCGAATACGGCCTGGATATGCGGCGCGTACGCTTCGATGTCGGGCACCATCACGATCACGTCGCGCGGGCGCAGCGAAGGATCGTCAGCGAACGCGGCGAGCAACTGGTCGTGCAGGATTTCGACCTCGCGCTGCGGGCTATGCGCGATATGAAAGCGGATCGAGTGGTCTTTGCGCGGATCGACTGCGTGCCATTTCGCGCGTGACTCCTTGATTGGGCGCAAGTCGCGGATATCGTCCTGCAACTGCTGCAGCATGGTCGACGTGCTTTCGGCTTCGAACAGATCGATGCGCTGGCCGATATTCGCAAAGCGCGATGAATAGGCGTCGCGCGCGGAATCGCTGTCGAATTCGTCGAGCAGGCCGATAAAGTCGCGCCCTTGCTTGCCCCAAGCGGCGAGCAAAGGATGCGCATACAGGTGCAGCTCTTCTTCATCGACAATGACAGGCGCGCCTTGGCGACGCCGCTGACGCGAGCGTTCGGCACGCAACAGGTCCTGATCGGCGACGATATCGGCCCAGTAGTGCGCGCATGGGTTATGCACGCACATAAGCACCTGCGTGAAGCGGGCGAGCGCGGCGAGCACCTCGAGCGATTGCCGCGGCAGACTCGAGATGCCGAACACGATAACGCGTCGCGGCAGCCCTTTGGGGCGCTCGTCGTCGCGCAACCCGGCGGCACGTTGGATGAATGCTTCGTGCACCGCTGCGCGGCCGGCGGTCGAAGCGTCGCTGCCTTTCTGCGCGGGCGCGTTCATGGCTACGTCATCGAGCAGCGCGCGCCAGAGCGCCGCTTGCCAGCGATGCTCGTCGGGCAGTGGCGCCTGCTTGTCGCGCGCATCGATGACCACGTCTTCGCCGGCTGCCCAACGTGCGAGCCAGTCCGCGCGATAAACCTGATACTGATCGAAGAGATCGGCGACGCGCTGTGCGAGCTGGAACCGTTTGCGCTGATCGTCGTCGTGTGCCATGAAACGCTTGAGCGGCGCGTAGTCCGGGTGATCGAGCAGTTCAGGCAGCAAGCGCGTCAGCCGCCAGACGAGGCGCGACTTATCGAATGGCGAGACAGCCGGCACCGCGTCGGCGCCGAGCACCGCGCGGTAGACCTGCCACAGGAAGCGCGCGGGCAGCGAAAGGTCGAGCGCGGCGGAAATGCCGCAACCGCCATCGACGGAATCGGCTGCGAACGCGAGCTTCAGCCATTGCGCAATGCCGTTGCTCTGCACGAGGATCACCTCGTTTTCGAGTGGCGCGAGCGGGTATTGCCTGATCCATTCGATCATCAGATCGCGCAGGCGCTCGGGCTGATTGCCGTGCACGAGCATCAGCCCGGCGGGTAGCGGTTGGGGTGTCAAGCTCAAACGAAGCTCCATCGAGGATGGCATGTACTCGGTTGTCGCGAATGCAGTTGGCGAAAGGGAAAGGGGCTGTCGCGCATTTTGGGGTGGAAGGGGGACAGGGGCGTCCCGATGCTGATTGCTCAATGATACAAGGACCCATTGATGGCACCACCGCCGCCTACCCTGTCAATTTCTTCCAATCCTTCGGGCGGCGCCTGCGCGAGCATATCGCTCTGTCGCATCTGAACGAGCAGCACCAAGGAATTCACTGCATGAGTCCCGCAACCAATGGCTTCCTACTCTCCCTTTCGCTATGCCTCGACATCGGCATCGTCAATATCGCGATGATGACGGCCGCGATGCAACGCGGCTACTGGACCGGCTTCTGGCTCGGAATGGGCTCATGTATCGGCGATCTGATCTACGCGATTCTCGCCTTGGCGGGCATGACAGCGTTATCGCAGTTTTCCGCAGTCAGATGGGGGATGTGGCTCGGCGGGACGGTCGTTCTCGTGGTCCTCGCGGTAAAAATGGGGATCAGCGCGTTCCGATCCGTTCGCTGCGCATCGCACAGCGAACCCGAGATCAACGGCACGCATTGCCAGCAACTGTTAAAGGGGGCATTGCTGGCGCTGTCCTCGCCCTCGGCGATCGTCTGGTTTGCCGCGGTCGGTGGTGCGTTGATCGCGCAATCGGCAATGCAGGGTTGGAAATCGACCGGTCCGTTTCTCGCAGGCTTCTTTGTCGCGGGCGTCGCATGGACTTGCGCGCTATGCTTGATCGCGAGGGCGGGCGGAAAGGCTTTCGGTACCAAAGCGTTATCGTTCTGCTATCTCGCCTCAGCCACACTGTTCGTTTTTTTTGCGTGGCAAGTCGTTTCCTCGGGCTATCGCACGCTCATTCTCGGTTTGCCGGTTTGACGAAGCGTGCGGGTTCGGCAAACCGCAGCGGACTCACGCCGAGCACTTTCCTGAACGCGTTGATGAAGTGGCTTTGATCAAAAAAGCCCAGTTCAAACGCGACGTCTTGTACGGGGACGCCGCGACGCAATCGATTCCGGGCTTCCATCAACCGAAGCTGCATGTGGTACTTCGCGGGCGTCATCCCCATTGCAGCTTTAAATCGGCGGATCAGTTGATACTTGTTCAGGTTCGCGACGCAAGACAGCGTGTCCAGCACGACCGGTGCGGCAAGATGCGCTTTCATGTACTCGAGCACCGGTCTCAATTCGCCAGCAAGGAGCGAGGGTCGAGCCGCATCGGCAACATGAGCGTGCCCGTCTGACATCAACAGCGCCGCTACGAGTTCAACCATCGCGGCTTCAAACCCGGCTCCGCCGTCGTCTCGTATCGCCTGAAAGGCAGCGAGAATATGCCGATACAAGCTCGGGCAGGAAATCACTCCCTGCGCCAGGACGGGAGGCGACGACCGCGAGAGCCAACCGTTCTCGTGTCCGATTCCGACCAGTCTTTCGCAATCGATATAGATGGAAATAAACTCGGCGTCGCCCGCATCGCAATCGAAGCTCGAAGACTGCAGCGCTTGCGGGTTATAAACCGTGACCATGCGTTCGGTCACACGTAGCTTCTTGCCGTCGAGGCAGATATTTTCGCAGCCCGACAGATTTGCGCTAACAACGTATTCGGCGTGAGTGTGAAGAGGGAAGGACGCGTGAACACTGGCACGAATTCGCGCCAGCTCCACGCCGTTAGACCGATAGAACTCTTCCAGTGCAAGCGTCATAGGTATGCGTGGGCCACGGTGTCGCCTGTGTCGACTAACGAGGATCCAAGGATACCAACGAACTTTTTTGGGACGGCTCTTTGTTCGGCTAGGGTGGCCGTGTCAGGTCAGACGAAGTCGGCGGCATCGCGCCTCAATCACACCAAATCCTCCAAATCAATGCGTAATTCCATTTACCGTTTGGAAATGCAATTCCAATAAATCCGCTGTGAATCGCATTGATTTAAGCGGCATAACGTAAAGATTTAGAGAAATAATTTGTAACTGAACGTTGACACGCTAACGTTTGCCCAACTAATCTACCGCCATCGTAAGCTGATAGTTATCAGAGGATAAGCGCGTCAGGGTTCGCACGCGCCAATAAGCAGCATACGAGCCCACAGGCACGCAGCGCTCGCGGCGTGCTGAGCCGTCACGTCGTAGCAATTCTTGAGTTCATCGTTTTAAAGCGTTCATATCGGTATTAAAAGCCGAGGATTGCGTGCGCCTTTTAATAGCGATTTTTCATTCACCATCTGGTGCGTGGGGAAGATCTTTTGTCAAAAATTATTCAATAACAAAAACAACCGGCCACACATTTTTAAAGCAGTTTTTTCCGGACAGGGACGAACAATGCGTACACATTCTCGGTTGAAGATGGCGTGTCTGCTGCTAGCGGGCACGCTGGCGTTGAGCGCGTGCGGGGGAGGAGACGATGCCTCCGGCATTGCGTCGAACAACGCGCAGGTCAACGGTGCGGCAGCTTCGACAGCCGCCTCTCAGCCCGCTCTGCCGGCACCGGCCGCGCCCGTCGCCGCAGACAAGACGATCAAGAAAACCGTGAAGCCGGTCGAGCTGCCCGACACCGTGCAGCCGGTCAACTACCGGCTCTGGTTCCGCCCGAATCCCGAGCTGTCCACGTTCGACGGCCGTGCGGACGTCGACATCCAGGTCAAGAAAAAGGTCAACTACATTGAAGTGGCCGGCCACCGCATCAAGTTCGTCAATGGCAAGACCATTCTGCAGCCCGGCAATATCGAACTGATCGCCACGCCGCAGGACGACGGCGACTTCTACCAGCTGCGCCCCGCGAGCGGCCAGATTCCCGCCGGCGAATACTCGCTGCATATGGAGTGGTCGGGCATCATCAACTTCAAGACCTACGACGATCCCGCGACCCAAACGGGCGGAAGCTGCGGCGACGACAAGTACCCCGGCTGCTCCGCGGCAGAAGGCGTGTTCCGCGTCGACCTCAAGGCAACCGATGGCTCGACGAGCGGCGCGATTCTCACGCAAGGCGAAAGCAACCTCGCGCGGCAATGGTTTCCGGGCTGGGACGAGCCCGCGTTCCGGCCGACCTACGAAGTGTCGGCGGAAGTGCCGCAGAACTGGCGCGTCGTGTCGAACGCGGCCGAGCTGCCGTCCGTCAACGTCGATAGCGGCTACAAGCGCGTGTCGTTCGAAAAGACGCCGCCGATGCCGTCGTATCTGCTGTTCTTCGGCGGCGGCCAGTTCGACATCCTCGAAGACGACTTCGCGAATCCGCTCGCGAACGGCAAGAATCTGCACCTGCGCATCTTCGCGCCGCCCGGCATGCGCGACTGGGCCTTTCCCGCGATGCAGCAGACGAAGCAGGCCCTCGACTTCTACTATCGCTATACAGGCATCTCGCTGCCGCTGACGAAGTTCGACACCGTTGCCGCAAACGACGCCTTCAAGGAGCAGAAGGACCTGAATTTCGGTGGCATGGAGAACTGGGGCGCCATTCTCGAATTCGCCGACGACATCCTGCCGCCTCCGGGTACACCGATGTCCGATTACGGCGTCACGGTGCTCACGCACGAAGCCGCGCACCAGTGGTTCGGCGATCTCGTCACGCTCGACTGGTGGGACGACGTCTGGATGAACGAATCGTTCGCCACGTTCTTCGAGAACAAGACGAAGATCCTGTTCTTCCCGGATCGCTTCAACTGGGTCGACGAAGTGAGGACGAAGTACGCCGTGATGTCGCGCGACCTCGGCGCGAACGCGTTCCCGGTGCAGCCGAACTTCAACGACTGGGCATCGAACGACTTCGTGCTGAGCGCGAGCCCGTTCACGTACGACAAGGGCGGCATCGTGCTGAAGATGCTCGAGAACTACCTCGGTGAAGGCGTAATGCGCAAAGGGCTGCAGTCGTACCTGACCGACTATTCGTTCGGCAACACGACGCCCAGGCGCCTGTGGAACGAGCTGTCGAAGGCGAGCGGCCAGTCGATGGTGGATATCGGCGACAGCTTCGTGCGTCAGACGGGTGTGCCGCTGATCACGCTCGATACGCAGTGCGACCTGACGAGCAATCAGACGGTCGTCTCGCTGAAGCAAGCACCGTATCCGAACAAGAACCCGTATCCGGGCATTCAATGGACGGTGCCGCTGACGCTCGCCTATGGTGACGGCCTCATGCGGCGCAAGACCGTCGCGTTGAAGGACACGCAGATGCAGGTTCGCCTGAATGGATGTTCGGCCGTCGTTGCGGACCCGAGCGGACTCGACTACTACGTGACGAACTATGGCGATAACGCGTGGAGTCAGCTACTCGCGCAAAGCAGCGCGTTGACGGACCCGGTACTGCTGACGAACCTCCAGATGGAAGCGAAGATGCTCGTGAACTCGGGCCTCGCGAATCCGACGCGTGCGACGACGATCGGTTCGATCACGCCGCCTGCAACCGCAACTGCGCGTAGCCTGATGCTGAAGGTGCCGCAAGCTCAACCGCAGGTACAACGTCCGCTGCTGCGCTACCAGGGCAAGCTCAAGCCGCGTATCCAGACCGAGTAAGAGCAAGGCGGCACGGCGCCGCCGTTTCGATCGTCATGCACGCGTGTGCGGATCGGAACGGCGGCGCGTTCGCGTGCGGCGCTGCGTGCGCGCAGCAAACACCGGCAGCTTTTCCTCGATCCACCTGACCAGCTCCAACGGACCTGCCGCAAGCGGCCGTCCTTGCTTGACGATCAGTCTCGCGTGCGTCGCCTCGAACAGCGGATGCCTGATTGGCAGCGCCGTCAATTCGCCCCCGGCAATCTCGCGATACGCGGCAAACTCGCCGATCAATGTAACGAACTCTCCTGCCGTGACGACGCGTTTCAACGCCGTCAGCGAGTTGGTCGCCAGCGCCGGCCGAAGTTCGATGTTCTCCGCGACTTCGAGCATTTTCACGACGTGCCCGATGCCGAACGTCGACGGCATGACCGCAAGTGGCCACGCGCGCAAATCGTCGACGCTCGCCGCGCGCTTTTGCAACGCGAGCGGATGATCGCTGCGAAGCAACAGCACCACCGGTTGCGCCGAACTCGCGCGATACGCGATCTGCGCATGCGGCGGCGGATTGTAGGCAAGCCCGATATGCGCGCGGCTCTGCGCGACCTCTTCGAGAATCGCATCGACGGCAAGCATGTTCATCGCGATGTCGAGCTTCGGGTATTGCGCGCAAAAAGGAATCAGCACCTCGTCGACGAGCGTATCGACGAACCCCTCGCTGACGGCGATCTCGATGTGCCCCGTCTGCAGCCCTTTCAACGCATGCAGCCGATCTTCGAGCTTCTCCTGTTGCGACCGGTATCCATGCCAGAACTCGAGCAGATGCGCGGCCGCTTCGGTCGGCCGCACGCCGCGCGCTTGACGCTCGAAAAGCAGCGTGCCTAGCTCTTCTTCGAGCAGCCTGATCTGCCGCGTGATCACGGAAGGCGACGTGTTCAGATGGTCGGCCGCGCCTCGAATCGTGCCGTGCGTCAGCACTTCGTTGAAATAGCGCAGCCGTTGCTGGTTGATCTCTCGCATCGAACGTCCCTCGAATTCAGGTGAAGCTTCCAGTTATGTGCGTTGCCCACAGAGCAACGATATGTGAACTTTGTTGCTCTTGCTAGTCGTCATTCGGGCTGCGAAGATCCGTCTCTAGCGGTGACGGCCGGTTCCGGTACCGTCTGTGTCGGAGGATTGCGCCGATACATCGGGAAATAAACCGGGCGTTCCTTTTGGCTATAAACGCAGCATTTCTGCTTCCGGCTCGATGGTGATGGGCGATCATCCAACCGGTTCTGCCGAGCAGTCGATTCTTTAACGAAATCCGGGGCGCGCCACTCGCTGCGCGCGGCGCTTCCCGAACACCCCTTATCAGAGGAATGGTCATGTCCGATACCGTGAATGTTCGCCGCCGCCGGCTGCTTGGCACTACACTCGGCACCACACTCGCGGGCTTGAGCCTGCTCGAACTCGGTCTCGGCGACCTCGCTCACGCCGCGCAGCCGAAGCACGCGGCCGCGAGCAATGCGTCGTTCGATTCGATCCAGCAGATCGACGCAGGTGTGCTGAATATCGGCTACGTGGACGCCGGGCCGAAGGACGGCCCCGCCGTTTTCCTGCTGCACGGCTGGCCGTACGACATCTACAGCTTCGTCGACGTCGCGCCGATTCTCGCGTCGCACGGCTATCGCGTGATCATTCCGTATCTGCGCGGCTACGGCACGACGCGCTTCCTCGCGGCCGATACGCCGCGCAACGGTCAGCAGGCGGTCGTCGCGGTGGACATCATCGCGTTGATGGATGCGCTCAAGATCGATCAGGCCGTGTTCGCCGGCTACGACTGGGGCGGCCGCACGTGCGACGTCATCGCGGCGCTGTGGCCGGAACGATGCAAGGCGCTCGTTTCGGTGAGCGGCTATCTGATCGGCAGCCAGGAAGCAAACCGCAAGCCGCTTCCGCCGAAGGCCGAACTCGCGTGGTGGTATCAGTTCTACTTCACGACCGAGCGTGGCCAGGCGGGCTACGCCGCGAACACGCACGACTTCAACAAGCTGATCTGGCAACTCGCGTCGCCGAAATGGCACTTCAGCGATGCGACGTACGACCGCTCGGCGAAGGCATTCGACAATCCGGACCACGTCGCGATCGTGATTCACAACTACCGCTGGCGTCTGGGCCTCGCGCAGGGCGAGGCGAAATACGACGACCTCGAAAAGCGCCTCGCGGCATTCCCGACCGTCTCCGTGCCGACCATCACGATGGAAGGCGATGCGAACGGCGCGCCGCATCCGGAGCCGTCCGCGTACGCAAAGAAGTTCACGGGCAAATATCAGCACCGCACGATCAGCGGCGGCATCGGGCACAACCTGCCGCAGGAGGCGCCAAAGGCTTTTGCCGATGCGATTTTGCAGGTGCAGCACATTTGATGTCGATGTGAATAGCGAGGCTAGCCAGGCGCGATGCGGCGGCGCGGGATGCGTGAAATCACGTGTGTTCCGCCCCCGCACCGGCGAGTTGCGATGGCGGAAAACCGAGCGCATTCCTGAACATCGTCGTGAACGCAGGCGGGTTGGCGTAGCCGACTTCGATCGCCACATCGGCCAACGGCACACCACGGCCGATCAGGTCGAGCGCACGGGCGAGCCGCAGTTGCCGGCGCCACGTCCCGAAGCTCGTATCGAGCTCCGTATGAAACAGCCGCGCAAGCGTGCGCGCGCTGGCGCCGACGAGCGGCGCCCATTGCGCGAGTGTCCGGTCGGTACCGGGCTCCTCCATCATCGCGACGCATAGGGCTCTGAGCCGCCGCTCCGTCGGCAACGGCAGACCGAGCGGCAACGTAGGCGCCTCGCGTATTTCTTCGACAAGCAACACCATCGCGGCGTGGCGCCGCCTCTGCTGACGCACGGCATCGTCTGCAAGCGCGTTGGCGAGCTCGCGCATCAATGGACTGACTTCGATCACCGCGCATGCGTCGAGCGGCAGCGATAGCGCGTGAGGTTCGACATACATCACATGGAAATCCACATCGCCGAGCATCACCACTTCATGTTCGATGCCAGGCGGAATCCAGACGGCGCGGTAGCGCGGCACGATCCACATCATGCCGGGCACACTGACGCGCACGCTGCCTTTGTGAGGACACACGAGCTGCCCCCACGCGTGCGTGTGCCACTCGATCACGCCATCCGCGGGCGGAACGCGCAGATGGACGATCACCGGCTCGGCGGGCGTTGGCTTGTGCTTCGGATACGGATCGTACGCAGTGCGCTGGCGTGGCATGAAAACGTAAGTTTTTGGCCTGGAAACGATTTGATGCCATTCTAAATCGGTCTACGATGGGCAGATCGAATATAAAGCGGGAGACTTCCATGCGCGACGCGCAAAGGGCCGTCGTCGAAAACAGGCGATGGAACGGCGAACGCATCGGCACGGCCGTCGTGCTACTCGTGCTGATTGCGGCGCTGGGAGCGACGCGGCACGTGTCGCCCATTCACGGCTTTACGCCCGCCACCTTCCGCGCAGCGGTGCTAGTGGTCTTCACCGTGACGAGCTGGGCGCTCGGTCTCTTCAAGGAGCCAGTCACAACGCTGGTGTTCTTTCTGTTCGGCGTGCTATTTGCCGTCGCGCCGCCGGAAACGTTGTTTAGCGGCTTTACGTCACCGGCATGGTGGCTCGTGTTCGGCGGCAGCATCACGGGCGTCGCGGTGCGCACGACAGGGCTCGCGCAGCGCCTGAGCGACAAGCTGTTGTCGATGCGCGCGGACACGTATCGACACTACGTTGCAGTCGTCGTTCTGGCCTCAGTGGGTCTTGCGTTCGTGATGCCGTCGACGACCGGCCGCATTCTGATCCTCACGCCGATCGCGCTCGTGCTGGCTGACCGCCTCGGCCTGGGGTACGGCCGCCGGGGCCGTACCGGCATTGTGATGGCCGTCGCGGCGGGGAGTTATATGCCGTCCACTTCCGTGCTTCCCGCCAATGTTCCGAACTCGGTGTTGCTCGGCGCGGCCGAGCAACTCTATGGCGTGAAGCTTCAATACGCGCCGTATCTGCTGCTTCATTTCCCGCTGCTCGGCGCGGTCAAAACCGTCTTGATTATCGTGTTGATCTGCTGGCTGTATCCCGACACGATCGATAAGACGGCGCTCGCCGAGCGGTCCGTGAAGCCGTTTTCGTCTTCGGAAAAGATGCTGAGCGCGGTACTCGCGCTGTCGCTGCTGTTTTACGCGACCGATTTCTGGCACGGCATTTCACCGGCATGGGTGAGCCTTGCTGCGGGCGTCGCATGTCTGCTGCCGCAAACCCGCATCATGTCGACGCAAGAATTCAATCAGGGTATGCATATCGCGCCGCTGGTCTACGTCGCGGGATTTCTTGGCCTTGGCGCGTTGATTACGCAGAGCGGGTTAGGGCAGTGGGCCGCGCATCTGTTGCTCGACGCGACGCATATGGAGCCCGGACACCCGATCGAAAACGTCGCGCTGATCGTCGCGATCGGTTCCGCGATCTCGATGCTCACGACCTTGCCCGCATTACCTGCGGTGCTCACTCCGTTAGCGGGCCAGCTCGCCCATGCAAGCGGACTTTCGCTGTACACCGTCCTGATGTTGCAGGTGCCGGCATTCTCGACGGTGTTCTTGCCCTACCAGTCGCCGCCGATGATGATCGCGATGCATATGGGCGGCGTGTCGCTAAAGGATGGCGCGCGCCTATGTCTCGTACTTGCGGCTATCACGATCGTTGTGGTGTTGCCGCTGGATCTTTTGTGGTGGCGCGTGCTCGGCGCGCTGCCGTAATACTTTCAGATTGAAAGTGCCTCTTCGATGCACGCGAGCAGGTTTCATGCGCCGCAGATCGCAGCTTATGTTTTCCCGCATGAAACCGTCGATCGCACTTCTAACGCAAGCATTCAAAGAGTAGTCTCCTGCTAAAGCCTTCCCCACTCGATCCCAATTCGGAGGAGACACCGATGGATCTTGAAGCTCGCACCATGAAGCGCGTGATGTCCCGGCTCGTGCCGTTCCTGATCGTATGCTATTTCGTTGCGTATCTGGACCGCGTGAACGTTGGGTTTGCAGCTTTGCAGATGAACAAGGATCTCGGTTTTTCGGCGTCGCAATTCGGCTTTGGCGCTGGCGTTTTCTTCATTGCCTATTTTTTCTTCGAAGTCCCATCGAATCTGCTGCTCGAGCGTTTCGGCGCGCGGCGATGGATTGCACGCATCATGTTCACGTGGGGCATCGTGGCGGCGGCCATGGCCTTTATCCCACACATTTCCCAATATACGGGCATGTCCAACACCAGCGTGTTCTATGGACTGCGTGTGCTACTCGGTATTGCCGAAGCGGGCTTCTTCCCCGGCATTATTTTCCTGCTGACGCTATGGTTTCCCGCTGTCTATCGAGGTCGAGTGGTCGGCTACTTCATGGCGGCGATTCCGCTTTCCACCGTGATCGGTGCGCCGATTTCGGGCGCGCTGCTGTCGCTCGATGGGCACGCGGGTCTCGCGGGCTGGCAATGGCTGTATCTGCTCGAAGCTTTGCCCGCGCTGCTGCTCGCGTTCGTCGTGTATTTCTATCTGACCGACAAGCCGTCGGATGCGCATTGGCTCGCCGCCGACGAGCGCGATTGGCTCGTGACGCGCCAGGCCGAGGAGCGCAAGCATCGTGAGGCTGTGCGTGCGTTCAGCGTGACGCAGGCGCTGTTCAATCCGCGCGTGCTCGCCATCGCGCTGATCTATTTCGGTGCGAATGCAACGAACTATGGCTTGAGTTTTTTTCTGCCGCAGATCGTCAAGTCGTTTGGTCTTAGCAACGTGCAAACCGGTTTTGTCACGTCGCTACCGTACGTCGTCGGCGTGATCAGCATGATCGTGTGGGGGCGTCATTCGGACCGCAAGCTCGAGCGCAAACGTCACGTCGGCATCGCGCTGCTTGTCGCGGCCGCCGGCATCGCCGCATCCGCGGGGCTCGACAATCCGGTGCTGAAAATGATCGCGTTGTCGATTGCGGGGTTTGGCATTTTCGGTTGTCTGCCCGTTATCTGGACCTTGCCTGCGGCATTCCTGTCGGGCGCAGCCGCGGCTGGGGGTATCGCTGCGATCAATTCGCTGGGCAACCTCGCCGGCTTCTTCGGCCCGTATGCGATGGGCTGGATCAAGGACAGCACCGGCGGTTTCGGCGCGGGCCTGATTTGCCTTGCAGGCGCGGGGCTCGTCGGGATGGCCGCGGCGCTGCTGCTCCATCACGATCGGGCGCTCGAAGCCGCGACGAACGGCGAGCTCGACGCGCACGAGGAAGGAAGCGTCGTGCGGCCCTGACACATAACGACACGAGCGCATGCGATAGCACAGTGATGGCGCTATCGCATCGCTGCCCGATGTTTGGCGCGCAACGATGCTATAGCAATCGGTTGTGGCACCGGCTTTCCGGATGGCGATTCGATCGCAATCGACGCACGCATCATGCACATGTCATAACATGTTATAATGGCGTTGCTGGCGGGAGTCAGCTGCTTCTGGTGCGCTGGCTCCCGGCAGCGCCTCCATCGTCGTTCACCTACCGTCAACCCATTGCGGCGCACGATGAGTCTCACCACTACACTCTGGCTGTTCTTCGCGGGCCTTGGCTCGAGCGCGCTCGGCGGCATGCTCGGCATGGCAAGCGGGCTCTTTATCGTGCCCATGCTCGTCGTGTTGTTCCACTTCGACCTGCATGTGGCGGTCGGCGCGAGCATCGTGTCCGTCATCGCGTGTTCATGCGGCGGCGCTGCCGATTTCTTGCGGCACGGCCTGACCAATGTGCGTCTCGCGCTGGTGCTCGAGACCGGCACGACGCTCGGCGCGTTGACCGGCGTGCTGGTGGCGGGCCTGATTCCGGTAGTCGCGCTCGATTTCCTGTTCGCGATAGTTCTGCTGGTGTCCGCCTGGCAGATGTATCTGCGCCGCACGGATCCGGTGGCCGGGGCAATGCCGGTGTCGCGCGGCGGTCTCGCTGCCGCGCTCGATCTGCATTCGAGCTATCGCGATCCGCGTCTGAACCGCGATGTCGCCTACGAAGTGCGGCGCGTGCCAGCCGGTCTTTCGCTGATGTACGTCGCGGGCCTCGTGTCCGCACTGCTGGGCATCGGCAGCGGCATCCTCAAGATTCCTGCGATGGACCACGCACTGCGGCTGCCGATCAAGGTGTCCACCGCGACGTCGAATTTCATGATCGGCGTAACCGCGGCCGCGAGTGCGGGTGCGTACTTTCTGCGCGGGGAGATCGTCGGAGCGATCGCGGGGCCGGTTGCGCTGGGCTCGGTCATCGGTGCCGTGATCGGCACACGCGTGCTGATGAAAGTGTCGAACGAAAAACTGCGGCTGCTGTTTTTGAGCGTTCTCGTGCTTGTTGCATGTGCGATGCTGCTGCAGGGATTCGGTATCGATCTCACGGCCCGGGTCGCATGATGAACGCGCCGCGACTGTCCCTTCCCGTGCTCGATCGTTGGCTCGCGATACTGCTTCAGTACGGCACGTGGATCGCGTGCACGGTGATCGGCGCCGGACTCGTGCTGAACGCGGCGGCGGGCGCCGGGATGTTGCAGGCCAAGTATGTGCCGTGGGGCGCCAACGTCATCACGGCGGGCGTCGGCCTGTTCGTGCTGCTGCCGGTTTCGCGCGTCGCGCTGATGCTCGTGGTGTTCGCACGGCAGCGTAACCGTCGATATGCGGCGATCGCGGCAACCGTTCTTGCGATCATCGCGGCAGGCTGCGTGCTCGGGATCCGCCTCGGGCCCGTCGGCGGATAGTCGCTGAAGGCGGCCGCGTAACGTAACATCGCGTGTGCGTAGTACTCGAAGTCGTTGCCGTTGCACGTCATCGTGCGCTCACCTTCCCTTACGATCCGCATTCGACCCATGAATCCAGATACCGTACGTTCTGCTTTCGCGCCCACAGGAAAATTGCGCGCGTCGATCAACCTGGGCAATCCGATTCTTGCGAACCGCCACCCGCAGACGGGTGAGCCAGGCGGCGTGTCCGTCGATCTCGCGCGTGCACTTGCCGGGCGGCTTGGCGTGGAGATCGAACTCGTCGTGTTCGATACGGCCGGCAAGTCCGTCGAGGCCGTGTCCGACGAACGCGCCGACGTCGGCTTCTTCGCGATCGATCCGCTGCGCGGCGCGAGCATCGCATTCACGGCGCCTTATGTGCTGATCGAAGGCTATTACCTCGTGCGCGACGCTTCGCCGATTCGTCGCAACGACGAAGTCGATGTACCGACGAATCGCGTCGCGGTAGGCCTCGGCAGCGCGTATGACCTGTTCCTCACACGGGAACTGAAGCAGGCGACGATCGTACGCGCGCCGAGTTCGCCGGCCGTCGTGCAAACCTTCCTCGATCAGGAACTCGAAGTGGCCGCTGGCGTGAAGCAGCAACTCGAAGCCGACGCCGCGCGCACGTCGGGCCTGCGGCTGCTCAACGAGCGCTTCATGGTGATCCAGCAGGCGATGGGCGTGCCGAAGAGTCGCGGCGACGCCGCCGCCGCGTTCCTTCGCGCCTATGTCGAGGACCAGAAGCGCAGCGGCTTCGTGGCACAGGCGCTCGCGCGTCACGGTATTAACGGCGCATCGGTGGCGCCGGCCGCCTGAGCAGATTTGCCGATTTTCGATAACACCCGGATTTGTGGCTGCCTAGCATCGGCTGATGCGTGCGCGTCTGCGGTTCGCCGTCCGAACCGCGACGGACGCCCATCTCAGGGAGCCCATGATGAAATCCGAGTCGAAATCGCAGCATGCCGGCGCCGTTACGCATCACGAACTGAAGCAGACCTTAGGGACCTGGCAGCTATGGGGCATTGCGGTCGGCCTCGTGATCTCCGGTGAATACTTCGGCTGGAGCTATGGCTGGGCGAGCGCCGGCACGCTCGGGTTCGTGATTACCGCGATCTTTATCGCGGCGATGTACACGACGTTCATCTTCAGCTTTACCGAACTCACCACGTCGATTCCGCATGCCGGCGGCCCGTTCGCCTATGCGCGGCATGCGTTCGGACCGACGGGCGGTTTTCTGGCGGGCGCGGCCACGCTCGTCGAATTCGTCTTTGCACCGCCGGCCATTGCGCTTGCGATCGGCGCATATCTACACGTTCAATTTCCGGGGCTCGAGCCGAAGCATGCGGCAATGGGCGCGTATCTCGTGTTTATGGCGCTGAACATCGCGGGCGTGCAGGTGGCGGCGACGTTCGAGCTATGCGTGACGCTGCTCGCGATCTTCGAGTTGCTCGTGTTCATGGGCGTCGTGTCGCCGGGATTTCAATGGGCGAACTTCGCGAAGGGCGGCTGGGCAGGCGCCGATCACTTTTCGCCTGGCGCGTTCCATGGCATGTTCGCCGCGATTCCGTTTGCGATCTGGTTCTTCCTCGCAATCGAAGGCGTCGCAATGGCGGCCGAAGAAGCAAAAAACCCGAAGCGCTCGATTCCGATCGCGTACGTAACCGGCATTCTGACGCTCGTTGCACTCGCTGTCGGCGTGATGGTTTTCGCAGGCGCGGCCGGCGACTGGACCAAACTGGCGAATATCAACGACCCGCTGCCGCAGGCGATGAAATACATCGTCGGCGCGAACAGCGGCTGGCTGCATATGCTCGTGTGGCTCGGCCTGTTCGGACTGGTCGCGTCGTTTCATGGAATCATCCTCGGCTACTCGCGGCAAATCTTTGCGCTTGCGCGAGCCGGATATCTGCCCGAATGGCTCGCGAAAGTGCACCCGCGTTTCAAGACGCCGCACCGCGCGATTCTCGCGGGCGGCGTGGTCGGCATCGCGGCCATCTATAGCGACGAACTGATTCAATTCGGCGGCCAGACGCTGACGGCGAACATCGTGACGATGTCGGTGTTCGGCGCGATCGTGATGTACATCGTCAGCATGCTGGCGCTCTTCAAGCTGCGGCGTGTCGAACCGGACATGGAGCGGCCGTTCCGCGCCCCGCTGTTTCCGTATTTCCCGGCGTTCGCGCTGTTTGCCGCGGTCATTTCGCTCGCGACGATGGTGTATTTCAATCTGCTCGTCGCGGTCGTGTTCGTCGCTTTTCTGCTGCTTGGGTACGGGTATTTCCTCATGACGCGGCATCAGCGGGAAGCGGCTCCTATCGACGCGTTGATCGAGGAGTGATCGGGCTGCATTTGCGGCGCGGTGCCCGCGCGCAGTGGCTTGCCGGCGAAACGCGTGACGCCTCCGGCATTTGGCGCTATCGTGGGGACATCGCCGTCATGGACGGGGCAGATCGCACGGCGCCGGCCGATGCCAGACAGGGAATGCAACGATGAGCTACACGGAGACGATCGGCGCGCGCTGCTACCGCTTCGCCGACCTGAAGACCTTGCTCGCGAAAGCGAGCCCGCTGCGCTCCGGGGACCAGCTCGCCGGCGTGGCGGCGGCGAGCGAAGAGGAACGCGTCGCCGCAAAAATGGCGCTTGCCGACGTGCCGCTGCGCACATTTCTCAACGAAGCGCTGATTCCCTACGAAAGCGACGAAGTTACGCGCCTGATCGTCGATACGCATTCGCCCCATGCCTTCGCCGGGATCTCGCATCTGACTGTCGGCGACTTTCGCAACTGGCTGCTCGCGACGAGCACGGATTCGGATGCGCTCGAACGCGTCACTGCGGGCCTCACTCCTGAGATGGTCGCTGCGGTGTCGAAGCTGATGCGCAACCAGGATCTGATCGTCGCGGCGCGCAAACGGCCGGTCGTCACGCGTTTTCGCAGCACGATCGGCCTGCCCGGCCGCCTGTCCGTGCGTCTGCAGCCGAACCATCCGACCGACGACGTCAAAGGCATCGCCGCTTCGATGCTCGACGGCCTGATGTACGGCTGCGGCGATGCGGTGATCGGCATCAACCCGGCGTCGGATAGTCTCGCCGCGATCACGAAGCTGTTGCAGATGATCGACGACTTCCGTCAGCGTTATCAGGTGCCGACGCAATCGTGCGTGCTGACTCACGTGACGAACACGGTTGCGGCGATCGAAAGGGGTGCACCGGTGGACCTTGTTTTCCAGTCGATCGCGGGCACTGAAAAAGCCAACGCGAGCTTCGGCATTTCGCTTGCGCTGCTGCAGGAAGCATACGAAGCCGCGCTTTCGCTCAAGCGCGGCACGGTCGGCGACAACGTGATGTATTTTGAAACGGGACATGGCAGTGCGCTTTCCGCAAACGCGCATCACGGTATCGATCAGCAGACCTGCGAAGTGCGCGCGTATGCGGTTGCGCGCAAGTTCAAGCCGCTTCTGACGAACACGGTGGTCGGCTTTATCGGACCCGAGTATCTGTACGACGGCAAGCAGATCACGCGCGCAGGTCTTGAAGACCACTTCTGCGGCAAGCTGCTCGGCGTGCCGATGGGCTGCGATATCTGTTACACGAACCACGCCGAAGCCGATCAGGACGACATGGACAACCTGCTGACGCTGCTCGGCGCCGCCGGCGTCAACTTCATCATGGGTATTCCGGGCGCGGACGATGTGATGCTCAACTATCAGAGCACGTCGTTTCACGATTCGCTGTATCTGCGCGAAGTGCTCGGCTTGCGGCGCGCGCCGGAGTTCGAAGCATGGCTCGAGTCGATGCAGATCACGGACGCACGCGGCGCGCTGCTGAACAGCGCCGCAGCGCGGCAGCCGCTGCTCGAAGGCGCGCGCGAATGGGTTGGGGCGGCGCCATGAGCGACCCTGTCGAGAAAAATCCGTGGGACGCATTGCGCGCCTTCACCCCTGCACGCATCGCATTGGGCCGCGCCGGCAACAGCGTGCCGACGGCGCCGCTGCTCGCGTTCAACCTGTCGCATGCGCAAGCACGCGATGCGGTTCATCATCCGCTCGACGCCGACGCGCTGCATCGGCAATTGCGCGAGCATGGCTTCGCCGCGACGCTCGACGTTCACAGTGCGGCGCCGGATCGTGAACACTATTTGCGACGGCCCGATCTCGGGCGCAGGCTGTCCGACGAGAGTCGCGGTCTGTTGGCGAAGGCTGCGGGCGCATCGCAGCCCGATGTCGTGTTCGTGGTCGCCGACGGGCTCTCCGCAGTTGCGGCGGCGAAGCAATCCGTTCCGATGCTGCGAGCGATTCACGCAAGGCTGCAGCAGGACTGGGAGATGGGCCCCGTGGTGGTGGCTCGTCAGGCGCGGGTTGCTTTGGGCGATGAAATCGGCCAAATGCTGCGCGCGCGGATCGTCGTCATGCTGATCGGCGAGCGGCCCGGCCTCAGCTCGCCGGACAGTCTGGGCATTTACCTGACCTACGCGCCGAAGGTCGGCTGCAGCGACGCGCAGCGCAACTGCATTTCCAACGTGCGCCCCGAAGGGCTGAATTTCGACGCGGCTGCGCACAAGCTCCACTATCTGCTCACGCATGCGCGTCGTCTGGGATTGACCGGTGTCGGACTAAAAGACGAAAGCGACGCGTTGCTCGACGCCACTGCGGCGGCCGGCAACGCCTCGCTTGCCGGCGGACGGTAGCGGCAGCGGTGACAACCCATCCGACACGCGATAAAACGCCTGGCTCAAGCGTCGGCGCGTTGTACCGGATGCGCCGCGAGCCATTCGTTCTCCGCATCGTCGTAGAGCCGCGAACGCGTCAGGAATCTCAGGCCAGTCGGGCGTTCAAGCGAGAACATCCCGCCGTTGCCGGGCACCACGTCGATAATCAGCTGCGTATGCTGCCAGTACTCAAACTGAGATTCGCTCATATAGAACGGCACGCCCGCGAT
Source organism: Paraburkholderia sp. SOS3 (assembly GCF_001922345.1). Taxonomy (NCBI): domain Bacteria; kingdom Pseudomonadati; phylum Pseudomonadota; class Betaproteobacteria; order Burkholderiales; family Burkholderiaceae; genus Paraburkholderia; species Paraburkholderia sp. SOS3. Next base: position 238,381 of record NZ_CP018811.1, read on the forward strand.
CGCGCCGAGCTTCACGTCGGACGCACCCACCATGAATTCACCGGTCGGAAAACACATCGGCGCACTGCCGTCGCAGCATCCGCCCGATTGATGAAACAGGATCGAGCCGTGTTCGGTGGCCAGTTTTTGAATCAGCGAAACGGCGGCATCCGTCGCGACTACACGTTCAACAGACATTCGGTTCCCCGGCAAAAAGAAGCAGACCGCGACCGAGGCGACCTGCCTATGGACAAGCAAGCAGACGGACAAACACGAACCCATCAAGCGGAATAACAAACGTCTCGACGAGCGAGCCGATTGGCGCTTAGAAGAAGCCGAGCGGCTTGTCGCTATAGCTGACGAGCAGGTTCTTCGTCTGCTGATAGTGGTCGAGCATCATCTTGTGCGTTTCGCGGCCGATACCCGATTGCTTGTAGCCGCCGAACGCGGCATGCGCCGGATACGCGTGATAGCAGTTCGTCCAGACGCGCCCGGCCTGAATCTGCCGGCCGAAGCGATATGCACGCGTGCCGTCGCGCGTCCATACGCCGGCGCCAAGTCCATACAGCGTGTCGTTTGCGATATCGAGCGCTTCGTCTTCGTTCCTGAACGTCGTCACGGCAACGACCGGCCCGAAGATCTCTTCCTGGAAAATGCGCATTTTATTGTTGCCGCGAAACACGGTCGGTTTCACGTAGTAGCCCTTGCCGAGTTCGCCGTCAAGCGTATTGCGCTCGCCGCCGATCAGGCATTGCGCACCCTCCTGCTTGCCGAGATCGATGTACGAGAGGATCTTTTCGAGCTGTTCCTGCGAGGCCTGCGCACCGATCATCGTCTGCATATCGAGCGGGTGCCCTTGCGCAATGGCTGCGACGCGCTTGACCGCGCGCTCGATGAACCGGTCGTAGATCTTCTCTTCGATCAGCACGCGCGACGGACACGTGCACACCTCGCCCTGATTCAGCGCAAACATCGCAAACCCCTCGAGCGCTTTATCGAAGAAGCTGTCGTCATGGTCCATTACGTCGGCAAAGAAGATGTTCGGGCTCTTGCCGCCCAGCTCGAGCGTGACGGGAATGAGGTTCTGGCTCGCGTACTGCATGATGAGGCGGCCCGTGGTCGTCTCGCCGGTGAACGCGATCTTCGCGATGCGCTTATTCGAAGCGAGCGGCTTGCCCGCTTCGAGGCCGAAGCCGTTCACGACGTTCACCACGCCAGGCGGCAGGAGATCCTGAATCAGTTCCATCAGCACGAGGATGGAAGCGGGCGTTTGCTCCGCGGGCTTCAGTACGACGCAATTGCCGGCGGCGAGCGCGGGTGCGAGCTTCCACACGGCCATCAGGATCGGGAAATTCCACGGGATGATCTGACCGACCACGCCCAGCGGCTCATGAAAGTGATACGCGACGGTGTCTTCATCGATCTGCGAGATCGAGCCTTCCTGCGCGCGAATGCAGCTTGCAAAATAGCGGAAGTGGTCGATTGCAAGCGGGATATCGGCGGCCGTCGACTCGCGCAGCGGCTTGCCGTTGTCGATCGTCTCCGCGACCGCGAGACGCGCGAGATTCGCTTCCATACGGTCCGCGATCTTGCTGAGGATGTTCGCGCGCCCGGCGGCCGAGGTCTTGCCCCAGCTCGCTTTCGCGCGATGCGCGGCGTCGAGCGCGAGTTCGACGTCCGCTTCCCGCGAGCGCGGAATCGACGTGAATGCTTCGCCCGTGATCGGCGAGATATTGTCGAAATACTCGCCGCCGGCCGGCTTCACCCATTCTCCGCCGATAAAATTCGCGTACTGCTTTTTGTACGGGTAATCGGTGCTTAGAAACTGCATCTCCGCGTGATTCATCTGAATGCTCCTCACATGTGTCGGGTCGTTCGAGTCGGCAGCCTTATCGCATCAGCCGCGCGCTCGTTACGCCAGATCCATGCCAGTCGCCGCAAACCGCGTTTGATCGCGGTGCATCGGGCACCGTCGCAATGCATAGTCGTTTCGCATACCTAGATGTGTGCTTTCGAGGCGCATCGATACTGAACAGGTGTCTCAGCCGCTGTTCATGAACTGAACAACGGGTGCGCGCGAGTCGGCTGCAACGGCTTGCGCACAGCGCTTTTTTGAGCAGCTAGAGTGTCGAGGGCATCCATTGCACGACATTTGCTCCCCGGTGATCTCCATGACGACCGACACCGACCTTCCCGATGCCGCTGAGTCCGAGGCAGCGGCACATGCGCAGCGGCACGCGTTGTATCGCGTGCAGACGCGCATCGCTCACGACGCCGACGAACAGGCGCGCAATCTTCACGGCTGGCGGCAGACCTACGATCAACTGACGTCGGGCCGCTTTATCGGCCAACTCACGGGCTTGCATGTCGACGACATGCACGTGTTCCGCGAAACGACGAGCGAGACGCTGCGCCAGACATGCGAGGTCCAGTCGGACGCATACTGGCTCGGCATTCCCGTGAATCGCGGCGCGACGGGGCGCATCGACGGTGGTCTTATCGATGGCGAGACTGTTGCGTTGAGAGCGGGCGGCATCGAGTTCGAACTGGTGACGCCGGCCGGCTATGAAATCTTCGGTGTGGTCGTGCAGGGCGGCATCTTGCGTCGACATGCAGCGTTGGCGGGGCACGGTGATGCGCTGATCGATCGCGCGTCGCTTTCGCGCGTGCTGCGGATCGATCCTGCGCGCAAGACGCAGCTCTGCGCACGCCTCGCGCACATTCTGGCCGAAGGTGACGCCGCGCTCGCGACGTGCGCGCGGCCCCAGCTGCATGCATCGGTGCTCGACGCGCTGCTCGACGCATGCGCCACGACGACGGATGGCGAGCCGATAGAGGCGCCGTCGTCGCGGTCGCGCCGGCGCCGCATCGTCGGCGAATCGCGCGATTATGTGCTGGCGAACCGCGATCGTCCGGTGAGTGTGCCCGAACTCTGCGAGCACCTGCACGTGAGCCGGCGCACGCTGCAGTACTGCTTCGAGGACGTGCTCGGCATGGCGCCTGCGAGCTATCTGCGCGTGATCCGGCTGAACGGCGCGCGCCGCGAGCTCTGCGATGCCTCGCGCGGCGGCGCGCTCTCCGTGCAGAATGTGGCGGCCGCGTGGGGCTTCTGGCATCTGAGCCAGTTTGCGACCGACTACCGGAAGCTGTTCGGCATGCGGCCTTCGGATACGCTCAAAGCCGCGCAGATGCTGCACAGCGAACTCCGCTTTGCCCACTGACGCCGCGCCGGCCTGCCCTTTGCTGCGGCTTGCTACCGGGTGCCGACCCGGGTGCCGACCCGGGTGGTTGCGCAAGCTTTTCCTCCCGGTACGTGCGGTCCGCGATCGCCCATCCGCTAAAATCGCCCGATATCGAACGCATCTACCTGAGGAATCACCGTGTTTATCTGCAGAAACCAGTCCTGCGGCGCCGAGTGGGAGCTGTCGGACGTCGTCATCAAGAACGAGGGTCAGGGGCTGCTGTTCCGCTGTCCGATGTGCGGCGCGCGCAATTACGTCGAACGCTTCGAGTCGGACGACGGCGCCGTGCTCTACGAGCAGCTCGATGGCCGTCCTTATCAGGATTGAACATGAATAGCCCGACGTCTTCCACCGCCTTCGGCACGCTGCCGCTGTCGCCCGCCGCGCTCGCGAATCTCGCGCAATTGGGCTATGTCGACATGACGCCGATCCAGGCGGCCAGCTTGCCGCTCGCGCTGGCCGGCCACGATCTGATCGCGCAGGCGAAAACAGGCAGCGGCAAGACCGCGGCCTTCGCGCTGGCGCTGCTCGCGCGGCTCGACGCGCGCAAGTTCGACGTGCAGGCGATGGTGCTGTGCCCGACACGCGAGCTCGCCGACCAGGTCGCGCAGGAAATCCGGCGCCTTGCGCGCGCCGAGGAAAACATCAAGGTGCTGACCTTGTGCGGCGGCACGCCGATGCGCCCGCAGACCGCGAGCCTCGAACATGGCGCGCATATCGTCGTCGGCACGCCGGGACGCATCATCGATCATCTCGAGCGCGGCAGCCTGCCTTTGCAGGCGCTCAACACGCTCGTGCTCGACGAAGCCGATCGCATGCTCGACATGGGCTTCTTCGACGATATTGCGACCGTCGCGCGTCAATGTCCGAAGGAACGGCAGACGCTGCTTTTTTCGGCGACTTACCCTGACGGTATTGCGAAGCTGAGCCAGCAGTTCCTGCGCAACCCGAAGCAGATCACGCTCGAGGAGCGCCACGACGACAGCAAGATCCGTCAGCGTTTTTATGAAGTGACCGACGACGAGCGGCTGCACGCGGTCGGCCTGCTGCTCGATCACTATCGGCCTGTCAGCACGCTCGCGTTCTGCAATACGAAACAGCAGTGCCGCGATCTGCTCGACGTGCTACGTGCGCAGGGTTTTCACGCGCTTGCGCTGCATGGCGAACTCGATCAGCGTGAGCGCGATCAGGTGCTGATCCAGTTCGCGAACCGCAGCTGCTCGGTGCTCGTCGCAACCGATGTCGCCGCACGCGGACTCGATATCGCGCAGCTCGAAGCAGTCATCAACGTCGACGTGACGCCGGATCCCGAAGTGCACGTGCATCGGATCGGCCGCACGGGCCGCGCCGATCAGGATGGCTGGGCGCTGAGCCTCGCGAGCATGGACGAAATGGGCCGCGTCGGCAGCATCGAGAAAGCGCAGGGGCGCGAAGTGGAGTGGCATCCGCTCGCGGAGCTCGAGCCGAGCGGCACGAACGGCAGCACGCCGCACTTGCTGCCGCCGATGGAAACGCTGCAGATTCTCGGCGGCCGCAAGGAAAAGATTCGTCCCGGCGATGTGCTCGGCGCCCTGACTGGCGATGCGGGCTTCGACGGCGCGCAGATCGGCAAGATCAACGTGACCGAGTTCTCGACCTATGTGGCGGTGGAGCGCGGGATTGCGCGCGAGGCGCTGCGCAAGCTCAACGCCGGTAAGCTGAAGGGGAAGAGGGTCAAGGTGCGGCTGATGGACGAATAGATCCGAGCGAATAAACCCGGACGAATGAGGGCGGACGAATAAGGGCGAACCAATAAACCCGACCGAATAAAAGCGAACGCATCAAAGCAGACGAACAAAGCAGACGAGTACAAGCGGAGACACCCCATGCAAAGCGCGATGCAAACCCGCTCGAAGCTGCCCGATGTCGGCACGACGATTTTCACCGTGATCGCTCAACTGGCTGCCGAGCACGACGCGTTGAATTTGTCGCAAGGCGCGCCGAATTTCATGCCGGACGCTACGCTGATCGAAGACGTCGCGCAAGCGATGCGCGACGGTCACAACCAGTACGCACCGATGACCGGTATCGGCGCGTTGCGCGAAGCGCTCGCACGGAAGGTCGAGACGCTGTACGGCGTGCGATACGACGCATCGTCGGAAGTCACGGTAACCGCGAGCGCGAGCGAAGGGCTTTACGCGACGATCAGCGCGCTCGTGCATGCCGGCGACGAGGTGATCTACTTCGAGCCGTCGTTCGACAGCTATGCGCCGATCGTCCGCCTGCAAGGCGCCACGCCGGTGCCGATCAAGCTGTCGCTGCCCGATTTCCGCGTGAACTGGGACGAAGTGTCCGCGGCCATCACGCCGAAGACGCGGATGATCATCGTCAATACGCCGCACAATCCGACGGCCACGGTTTTCCGGGACCACGACATCGAACGCCTGAAGGCCGTCACGCGCAAGACGGACATCGTGATCCTGTCCGACGAAGTCTACGAGCACGTCATATTCGACGGCGCGAAGCACTACAGCATGGCATGCGATCAGGAGCTGGCCGGGCGCAGCGTGATCGTGTCGTCGTTCGGCAAGTCGTATCACGTGACAGGTTGGCGCGTGGGCTTCTGCGTCGCGCCCGCAGCGCTGATGGACGAAATCCGCAAGGTGCACCAGTTCATGATGTTTTCGGCCGATACGCCGATGCAATATGCGTTCGCCGCCGCGCTCGCGCAACCGCAAAGCTATCTCGGCCTTGCCGCCTTTTATCAGCAAAAGCGCGATCTGCTCGCGAACGCGCTGCGCGAGTCGCGTTTCGAACTGCTGCCGAGCGAGGGCAGCTTCTTTATGCTCGCGCGCTTTCGCGGTTTCTCCGACGAAAGCGACAACGACTTCGTGCTGCGCCTGATCCGCGACGCGCAAGTTGCGACGATCCCGTTATCGGCGTTCTATACGGACGGTACCGATTCAGGACTGATCCGCTTAAGCTTTTCGAAAGACGACGCGACGCTGCTCGAAGGCGCGCGCCGTTTGTGCGCGATCTGACGCATCGACTTCATGCTGTCTCGTCTGAATAAATTCATATCAAAAGGGAGAAAGTCGAAATGAAGCTGCCAGGAAACCGGTTATCGGGCGCGTTGCTGCTTGCGTGCGCATTCGCCTTGCTCACCGCCGCGGTTGCACCGCTGCCGGCGCAAGCCGCCGACGTGAAGACGCTGCGCTACGGCCTCGAGGCGCAATACCCGCCGTTTGAATCGAAGGGGCCGAACGGCGAGCTGCAGGGCTTCGATATCGACGTCGGCAACGCCGTCTGCAAGGCTGCGAAGCTCAAGTGCAGCTGGGTCGAGACGTCGTTCGACGGGCTGATTCCGGCGCTGCAGGGCCGCAAGTTCGACGCGATCAATTCGGCGATGAACGCGACCGACAAGCGCCGCGAGGCGATCGACTTCACGAATATCATTTACCGCGTGCCGACCGTGCTGATCGCGCGCAAGGACAGCGGCCTGCTGCCGACGTCCGAAACGCTGAAGGGCAAGCGCGTCGGCGTGCTGCAGGCGTCGATTCAGGAAACCTTCGCGAAGGCGCACTGGGAACCCGCCGGCGTGATGGTCGTGCCGTATCAGGATCAGAACCAGGTGTACGCGGACCTGCGCTCGGGGCGCCTCGATGCGACGCTCGTGCTCGCGCCGGCCGGCCTGACGGGCTTTCTGTCGCGGCACGAAGGCAAGGATTTCGCGTTTGTCGGGCAGCCGGTTCGCGACGACAAGATTCTTGGCAGCGGAATCGCCTTCGGCATCCGCAAAGGCGACGATGCGCTGCGCGAGCAGCTGAATGCGGCGATCGCCGCGGTGCAGGCCGACGGCACCGTGAAGGCCCTCGCGCGGAAGTACTTCGGGAACATCGACGTATCGGCGAAATAAGCCGCGTTCGGTGGCGCCCCGCCGTGCCGTCCGCAACAGTGGCGTTTGCCGGACGTCAGGATCGGGAATAAAGCGGCTCGTGACGCTGTTTGCGCATGGGAAGAGGCACCTTTTTCCACGCTCAGATCATGGCGCATAGCGATTTCACCACCGACTCACCGCTGACCGAAGCGGACATCCAGGCGTTTGCCGACGGGTCGCTGTCGCCTGAGCGCGCCGCGCGCGTGCAGCGCTACCTCGGCGCGATGCCGGGCGAGGCGAGCCGGATCGCGTTCTATCGCCGGTTGAATGGGCAAATGCAGCGTTCGTTCATGCCACATGCCTCCGCTCAGGCCGCCACGGGCAATTCGGTGAAGTTCGGCCGGCGCAACACCGCCCCGCGCGGCTGGCGGGCGACGCTGCATGTCGCCTGGCGCGCCATCTCGGGCTCCGTTGCGCAGCGCATCGCCTTGCTCGTGCTGGCATTGTGCGGCTGGGCGGCTACCGCGTTCGTCTCCGATCGTCAGTTGAACGCCGCGGCGGTGATGAGCTACGCGCAGTGGGCAGCGGCGTCGGCGCAGACAACGGCGCGGCAACCCGTTCCGGCGAATCGCGACCCGTTTTCGACCGAGTTCGCGCAGCTGGGCTGGCGGCTCGAATCGGCGAGGACGCTGCGGCTCGGCCTGATCGCCGACGCTCAGGAGTTCGACTATCGCAATGCGGAAGGCCAGCCGGTCGTGCTGCTGACGACGAGCGCGCCGTTCGTCTTCGACCGGCCGCGCTGGATGGGCCATCGCGTCGGCGAATGGCGGCTGCTCACGTGGACCGAGAACGGCACGCGCTATGTGCTGGCGGGCCGCGCCGACACGCACGGCCTGATGCGCGCGGCCGACGCGGCGACCTTCCGATGAACGCGTGCACGCCGCGGCGCGGCCTCGCGCCGGCTTGAATCCTACCCTTTTACGAAAGTTACATGGGCGGGGAATAGAATCGCTGGAATATTGTTCGCAGTGGTAGAACCGTCGTGCGCCGGGCAGGTGCGCGGCCCGCGATCCCTGACGGGTATAGAGAATGGACATCCGTGACGAACTGATGGAACACGTACCGCGTCTGCGCCGCTATGCGCGGGCGTTGGTCAACAACCGGGACTTTTCGGACGACCTCGTTCAGGACACGCTCGAACGCGCGCTGTCGCGGACCGAGAAGTTCAAGGAGGGCAGCGACCTGCGCGCGTGGCTCTTCACGATCATGCACAACGTGTTTATCAATCAGGTTCGCAAGGCGTCGACCAAGGCCGTGCACGTCTCGGTCGACGACGAGAGCGTGGTCGAAAGTGAATTTGCGGTGTCGCCGAACCAGACGCAGTCGCTCGAGGTGCGCGACCTCGACTACGCGCTGCAGCGGTTGCCGGCGGACCAGCGCGAAGTCGTGCTGCTGGTCGGCCTCGAGGAGATGAGCTATACGGAGGTCGCGCTTGCGCTGGACATTCCGATTGGTACCGTGATGTCGAGGCTGTCGCGCGGCCGCGAGCGGCTCAGGGCATTGATGGCGGGCGCGCATCCCGGCGCGAAATTACAGGTGGTGCGATGAGCGAACAGCAAACCCCGATCAGCGAAGAGGATCTCCACGCCTACGTGGACGGCGCGCTTTCCGAAGCGCGCCGCGAGCAGGTGGAGCGTGCACTCGAGCAGAATCCGGCGCTCGCGTCGAAGGTCAGCGATTACTTCTCGCTGAACAGCATGTTCCACGATCGCTACGACCGTGTGCTTGCCGAGCCGGTGCCGGCGCGTCTGCGCCCGCGCAAGACGCGCAACTGGCGCGAGGCGATGAACTGGCCGCAATTCGCGGGGATGGCGGCTGCGCTTGTGCTCGGTGTCGGGATCGGCGTCGGCACGAATATGGGCAAGAGCGTGCCGGGCGGCGGCTGGATGGGGATGGGCGCCTCGACCTCGGATACGCGGCCGGTCAGCGCGGACAGCACCGAAACGTTCGCGCGCAGGGTGGCCATCGCGCATGTCGTGTACATGCCCGCGGTGACACGGCCATCGGACCTGATGGGGCAAGGCCACGAGGAAGACTTCGTGCAGATCCTCGCAAGCCGCCTCGGCACCGACGTCCATCCGCCGATGCTGACGAAAAGCGGCTTTCAGCTCGACGGCGGCCGGATGCTGCCGGGCAAGGACGGCCCGATGGCTCAGTTCATGTACCGCAATGCGCAGGGCGAGCGCGTGACGCTCGTGATTTCGCACCGGAATACGAGCGCGAATACCACCGCGTTCAAGCTGTATCAGGATGGCCCGGTGAATGTGTTTTATTGGGTGGACGGCAATTTCGGCTATGCGGTGTCGGGCGGGCTCGATCGCAATGTGATGCTGCAGCTTGCGCACGACGTCTATGCGCAATTAACCGGGGCGACTGCGGGTTAAAGCGCGGCGTAAACGTAATTCGACGGGCGCTTTGCTTGTCGCTATAAGGCCGATCGGCGCGAGCCGGTCGGCTTTTTGTTTTGTTGCGTGCGGTTCAGGATCGCCGTCGTGCCGGCGTGAGTAAGCGTCGATCAAAGTAATTGTCGGGCAAACAAAAATATCAACCGTATGTCGGAAAACGGGTAATAGCTTATTGCGCGAATTAGAAAATATTCTCCGGGTACACTCGCGAGCCGGTTGCTTTACCCGATTAAACGTTTCTCCTTAACGGACTCACGGATTGCCCATGAAGACCACCCACACTACTGATATTTCTCTGCAGAATAGCCGCGTCGTCATCGCTGGCGGCACGTCGGGCATTGGCCTCGCGGTCGCGCAGGCGGCGGCGCGCGCCGGCGCGGAAGTGACGATTGCGTCGAGCGATATGCGGCGCGTGCAGGACGCACTCGAACTGCTGCCGAAGGGCACGCGCGGCGAGACCGTCGACTTCACCGACGAAACGCGCGTCAATGCCTTCTTCGAGCGCGTCGGCGCGTTCGACCATCTTGTCTATACCGCAGGCGAATCGCTGTTTCTGCAGACGCTCGCCGAACTCAGCATCGAAGAGGCACGCAAGGCCTTCGACGTGCGCTACTGGGGCGCGGTGACCACCGTCAAATACGCGGCGCCTTATCTGCGTACCGGCGGTTCGATCACGCTGACGAGCGGCGTGGCGTCGTCGCGGCCGTTATCGACATGGGTGATTCCGTCGAGCATTCTCGGTGCGATGGAATCGCTGACGCGCGCGCTGGCCGTCGAACTCGCGCCGCTGCGTGTGAACGCGGTGAAGCCGGGCGTGTTGCGCACGAACCTGTGGAGCAACATGACCGAGGACGACCGCAACGGCCTGTATGAGGTCGTCGGGAACAAGCTGCCCGTGCAGCGGGTCGGTGAAGCGAGCGAGGTCGCGAATGCGTATCTGTATCTGATGCAGCAGGGCTACAGCACGGGGCAGGTCATTGTCGTCGACGGTGGGCATATGCTTGTGTAGGGCGAGGCGGGCGTCGCTGCGGGCCGGCGCGGGTTCCGGTATTTTTTCGTATTGCAGCGCGCGTTACGCCTTTGGTGACTGATTAATGTCGGATTCCGTCTTGGGCTGCCTGACCTCGGCGTCCTACACTGCATCGCATTGACATTCACCGATGGGAGCAAGCAATGAGCATAAAGGACAAACTGCCGGCCGGAACGAAGCTCGGTTTCGGCACCGCGCCGCTTGGCAACATGTTCCGTGCGATTCCTGAAGAAGAAGCGGCCGCGACCGTCGAAGCGGCATGGCAGCACGGGATCCGCTACTTCGATACCGCGCCGTTTTATGGCGCGGGCCTTGCTGAAATCCGGCTGGGCGATATTCTCGCGAAGCACAAGCGCAGCGAGTACGTGTTGAGCTCGAAGGTCGGCCGCGTGATTCTCGATGAAATCGAAGACGTCAGTGCGCGCGAGCAAGGGGAAAAAGGCGGCGTGTTCGCGCATGGGCGTCCGAACAAGATCGTCAACGACTATTCTGCCGACGGCACGTTGCGTTCGATCGAAGATAGCCTGAAGCGGCTCAAGACCGATCGCATCGAGATTGTCTGGGTGCACGACATCGCACAGGATTTTTACGGCGACGATTGGCTGTCGGTGTTCGAAACGGCGCGCAAAGGCGCGTTTCGCGCGCTGACGCGGCTGCGCGAAGAAGGCGTGATCAAGGCGTGGGGCGTTGGCGTGAATCGCGTCGAGCCGTGCGAGCTTGCGCTCGATCTCAGCGAAACGAAGCCCGATGGCTTTCTGCTGGCGGGGCGTTATACGCTGCTCGACCACGAGCGCGCGTTGCAGCGTTTGATGCCGTCCGCCGCGAAGCATGGAGCCGAGATCGTGGTCGGCGGTCCGTACAGTTCGGGTATTCTCGCCGGCGGCGCGCACTTCGAATATCAGAAGGCGTCGCCGGATATTGTCGCGAAGGTCGAGAAGATCAAGGCGATCGCGAAACGTCATGGCGTCAGCGTGAAGGCCGCCGCCGTGCAGTTTGGACTTGCGAATCCGGTGGTGGCGGCGGTGATTCCAGGGGCGAGCAAGCCGGAGCGGATTGCTGAAGATCAGGCTGCCGTCAACGAAGTCATTCCGGCGGATTTCTGGCGTGAGATGCGGCAGGAGAAGCTCGTGGCGGAGAATGCGCCGTTGCCGATCGATCGATAAAGCCTGATCGCCTGCGCGCCTGACGGGTGGTTTCCGACTTCTGCGGGCCGGCCTGGCGGTCGGTCGGCGTTGGCGCGGGCGTGCGGCGGTCGGCGCATCGAGTGCGTTGTTGCGGGCCGGCACACCCTGAGTGTCGCGGTCATGCCGCGCTGCTTCACCGCTTTATTGACCGCCGCATGCGGTGTCGCCTTCCTGACAGTGCAACTGGCTATCGAGCAGTTTCGTTTGGGCTTTCGTGAGGTCGTCGAGACACGACGCGAGGACCATGCCGTGAATGCTGCCATCGCTCGAGCCCGACGCATTGAAATTGCACTGCGCATCGCGCCATGCGATCCACGCGCGCTGCGCTTTCTGTAGTTTGTCCTTGCCCGGCTTGCTGACTTTCGCCTGTAGTGCGCGGAAGGTCTGGTTGAGCTTTGCGTCCGAAGCCTTCAGGCTGTTGTTCGCGCATTGGGTTAGCGTGGCCTGGTCCGTCGCGTTCGCGCAGTCGAGCTGGGCGGCGAAGGCGGGATGGGCGGTGAGCACGAGTGCTGCTACCGTATACGGGATCGAGGCGCGCATTGGATGGGTCTCTTGCTGGTTGGCTAATTGGGGAATTCGGCAATTGAGCGAGCCGTTGAAAGGTACCGTGGTTAGCGCTTGATTGGCGGTATCTGAGCCGGTTTTGAAGCTTGATGGCACGAATGCGCATTAGCGATTATCTGCGAGACAGATATTGAGGGCGAGCATTCTGGCCTTTTAGGGAAGCCCGGTTTGGATACTAGGTTTGGCGGAATGCGTCGAGGGTTTGTTTGATTCACCTACGGCGGAATTCGACTGCGGCACACAGGCTGAACCACCCGACAGGTCGGTCTGTCCTCAGGCGACACGACAAAACAAAAAGCCCGGCCAATAGACCGGGCTTTCTGCTTGAATTTATTGGTGGGGCGTGAGTGACTCGAACACTCGACCTACGGATTAAGAGTCCGCTGCTCTACCAACTGAGCTAACGCCCCAACGAAGAGCGAGATTATGCAGCATTTTTCCGCACTTGCCTAGCCCTTTCCAAGGTCGCAAAAGCGAAAAAACCCGCGAAACGCGCTTTCGCTGCAGCGAAGCCCCACCCAAAGCGGGCTCAGCGCTTAAAAACGCGCGTGCACAATCGTCCCGGTATCATTTGCCACTCGCGCTGCGCCGCACGCACTGCGTATCTCCGAGGGCCGGACCAAGGACGAAAGATGGACGAAAGCGCAGTTCAGGAATTGCTCAACCGGGTACTCGCGCCCTGGGTGCGCGCGGTCGGTCTCGCGCCCGTGAACGCCAATGACGAAAGCGCGACGCTGCGCTTGCCGTTCTCCGGCGAACTGCGTCACAGTGGCGGCGTGATTTGCGGACAGGTTTTCATGGCAGCCGCCGACGCCGCGATGGTCGTTGCCATCTCGGCGGCGCTCGGCGGCTTCAAGCCGATGACCACCGTGTCGCTCAACATCAGCTTCATGCGCGCGGTACGCAAAGGCGATGTGCTCGTCACCGCGCGCGTGCTCAAACTCGGCCGCAATCTCGTGTTCGGTGAAGTCGAACTCGTCGACGAAGACGGCAAAATGGCGGTCCATGCAACGACGACGCACGCGTTGCCCGATTGATGCGAGAGATCGAAGTTACGCGAAGCTACCGATTGATTCCGCGCACAACACCACAACCAGACCGATGTTCGATCAAGTCGTATTCGCAGGCGGCGGCAATCGCTGCTGGTGGCAAGCGGGTTTCTGGGACATCGTTCAACCTGAGTTGCACATCCGTCCGCGCGTGATCGCGGGCATTTCCGCGGGCGCGGCCACCGCGTGCATGCTGTACACGCGCGACGCCGAATGGGTCATGCGCTACTACGAGCACGCGCTGCGCGACAACACGAAGAACGCCTATTGGGGCAATCTGTTGCGCGGCCGATCGGTGTTCCCTCACTACCGCATCTATCGACAGGCACTGCTCGACATCTACGGCGAAAATTTCGGCAAGCTTGCGCACGCGCCCGAGATTCGTGTCGGCGTATCGCACCTGCCGCGCTGGCTCGGCGCGCGCAGCGCCGTCGCCGCAGGATTGATCGCGTACAACATCGAGAAATACGTGCGCAAGACACTGCATCCGACGCTCGGCCAGACACTCGGCTTTCATCCGGAATTCGTGCGCGCACAAGATTGCGCGAGCGTCGACGATCTGGCCGACCTGGTCCTGCAATCGTCTTGCACGCCGCCGTTTACGCCTGTATTGCGGCGCAATGGGCGGCCGGTGCTCGACGGCGGCATGGTCGACAACGTGCCGGTCGGCGCGCTCGACGAAGCGTCAGGCGACGTGCTCGTGATGGTGACGCGTCTCTATCCGAGGCCGCGGATGTTCGTTGTGCCGCACGGCAACCAGCGGCGGCTCTACGTGCAGCCGTCCCGCAAAGTGCCGATTTCGAGCTGGGATTACACGAGAGCGTCGCAGATGCAGCACGCCTACAACCTCGGACGCGCCGACGGCGAGCAGTTCCTGCAACACTTGCCGCAACTGCTCGGCGCCGCAACACGCGATTGACGTCGCCTGGATCGACGTCGCTTACTTTCGCCGCACGAGCTGCAACGCTTGCGGATTCGCGACACTCGACGTGTCGCCTTGATCGAACGCGAGTATGTTCTTGAAGGCCGCGCTGAAGTACAGCTCATAGCTTTCGCGCTCCACGTAGCCGATGTGCGGCGAGCAGATCACGTTCTCCATTCGCAGCAGGCTATAGCCCTGCAAGATAGGCTCGCTTTCGTAGACGTCGATCGCGACCATCCCCGGCCGGTTGTGCGCCAGCGCGCCCAGGAGCGCGTTTTCCTCGAGCAGTTCGGAGCGGCTCGTGTTGACGAGCAGCGACGTCGGCTTCATGCGCATCAGGTCTTCCTGCTTGACGATGCCGCGCGTCTCGTCATGCAGACGCAGATGTAGCGAGAGCACATCGCTTTGTTCGAAGAACGCCTCGCGGCTTTCCGCGACGTTGTAGCCGTCTGCTTTCGCAGCCTCGCGCGTATGCTCGCGGCCCCAGATCAGCACGTTCATTCCGAACGCCTTGCCGTAACCTGCAACGAGCCGCCCGATCTTTCCATAGCCCCAGATGCCGAGCGTCTGCCCACGCAGCACCTGGCCCAGGCCAAAATTCGGCGGCATCGCCGACGTCTTGAGCCCCGACTGTTGCCACGCGCCCTGCTTCAGATTCGCGACGTACTGCGGGATGCGACGCTGCGCAGCCATGATCAGCGCCCACGTCAGTTCAGCAGGCGCGATCGGCGAACCGACGCCTTCGAGCACCGCGATGCCGCGCTCGGTACACGCATCGAGATCGATATGGCTCGACGCCTTGCCCGTCTGGCTGATCATGCGCAGATGCGGCAGCTTGTCGAGCAGTTGCGAATTGATGCGCGTGCGTTCGCGAATCAGCACGAGCGCATCGACTTCCGAGAGGCGGCTCGCGAGTTGACCGAGTCCGCGCACCGTGTTGTTGAAGACCTTGACATCGTGGTCGGCGAGCAGTTGAAAACAGTCGAGTTTACGGACAGCGTCCTGGTAATCGTCGAGGATGGCAATCTTCATGGCGAGAGTGTTTTGCGGCGCACCATCAGGGTGCGGAACGGAAACCGGCGCTTGCATGTCCCACGTGTGCTGTAGGGAACATGCCGGGCTTGATAGATGCTTTACCGTACAGACGCCGCCCTTTTGCACGGTCGCATTACGCGCGTCGTGACGTTCGTCGTGCAACTCGACGGCAGCTTCGTATGACGGAAAACATAACTGACCTCGTTTTTAACAGTTTGTTGCATGTCCGCGCAAGCCGCTTTACAACCCGTTTCATCGCGGCGAGGCGATGGCGGATCGACAGCGGACCCCATGCGGGACCACACGCGGTGCAACACGCTGATGGCCTTTGCGACCTGCGGGATCGCGCGCCACGCATGACGCGCTGATGCGCCGGTGTCGTGCGTGGTCGATGCGTCGATCGCGCTCCGGTATTGCGCCGTTTTGACAAGGCGCAATGCGGCGTCGCTGGGCGTGTACCGTTTTCAATTACTTTTCTAAAACGGAGACAGCTCAATGAATCATCCCGCGTTCAAGGCAGGCCAATCCACTCAGGTCGACGTGCATGCGCCTGCATGGGTTAGAAACCGCAAACTGATCGAATGGGTGCAGCGCATCGCCGCGTTGACGAAGCCGGCGCGCATCGAGTGGTGCGACGGCTCGCAGGAGGAATACGACCGGCTGTGCGCACAGATGGTCGAAGCGGGCATGCTGCGCAAGCTCGATCCCGCGAAACGCCCGAATTCCTATCTCGCGTGTTCGGACCCGTCGGATGTCGCGCGTGTCGAAGATCGCACGTTTATCTGCTCAAAGCATCGCGAAGATGCGGGCCCGACCAACAACTGGATCGAGCCTGGCGAGATGCGTACGACGCTCGACGGTTTGTTCGACGGCGCGATGCGTGGCCGCACGATGTACGTCGTGCCGTTTTCGATGGGACCGCTCGGCTCGCCGATCGCGCATATCGGCGTTGAACTCAGCGATAGTCCGTACGTGGTCGCCAATATGCGCATCATGACGCGCATGGGACGCAAGGTCTACGACGTGCTCGGCGAAGACGGCGAGTTCGTGCCGTGCGTGCATTCGGTCGGTGCGCCGCTCGCGGATGGCGCGCAGGACGTGCGCTGGCCATGCAACGATACGAAGTACATCGTGCATTTTCCCGAGGCGCGCGAGATCTGGAGCTATGGCTCCGGTTACGGCGGCAACGCGCTGCTCGGCAAGAAATGTTTTGCATTGCGCATCGCTTCGACGATGGGCCGCGACGAGGGGTGGCTTGCCGAACATATGCTGATCCTCGGCGTCACGTCGCCGGAGGGCCGCAAGCACTACGTCGCGGCCGCGTTCCCATCCGCGTGCGGCAAGACCAATTTTGCGATGCTGATTCCGCCAGAGGGACTCGACGGATGGAAGATTTCGACGATTGGCGACGACATCGCGTGGATCAAACCCGGCACCGATGGACGTCTTTACGCGATCAACCCGGAGGCCGGCTATTTCGGCGTCGCGCCGGGCACGAGCGAGAAGACGAACTTCAATGCGATGGCGACGCTGAAGGAGAACGTCATTTTCACCAACGTCGCGCTGACCGACGACGGCGACGTCTGGTGGGAAGGCATGACCGACACACCGCCCGCGCATCTGATCGACTGGCAAGGCAACGACTGGACGCCTGAACTCGCAAAGGAATCGGGCCGCAAGGCCGCACATCCGAATGCGCGGTTTACTGCGCCCGCCTCGCAGTGTCCATCGGTCGATGCCGATTGGGAGAATCCGGCGGGCGTGCCGATCGATGCGTTCGTCTTCGGCGGCCGGCGCTCGACGACGGTGCCGCTCGTGACGGAAGCGCGCGACTGGGTCGAAGGCGTTTACATGGCCGCGACGATGGGCTCCGAGACGACCGCGGCCGCGGCGGGCAAGCAGGGCGTCGTACGGCGCGATCCGTTCGCGATGCTGCCGTTCTGCGGCTACAACATGAGCGACTACTTCGACCACTGGCTCAAAACCGGCGCGCGCCTCGCGAAGCTCAATACGCCGATGCCGAAAATCTTTTGCGTGAACTGGTTCCGCAAGGGGCCGGACGGCAAGTTCGTCTGGCCAGGCTTCGGCGAAAACATGCGTGTGCTGCAATGGATGGTCGGCCGTATCGAAGGCAGCGCGGCCGCGGTCGAGCATGCATTCGGGTTCTCGCCGCGTTACGAGGACATCGACTGGAGCGGTCTCGATTTCACGCGCGAGCAGTTCGAGCAGGTGATTTCACTCGACGACGCCGCCTGGAAAGCCGAGCTCGCGCTGCACTCGGACCTCTTCGAGACGCTGCAACACGGGTTGCCGGTCGCACTCAAAGATACGCGCTCGGCATTGGAGCGAAAATTCGCCGCGTAGGCCGCGATCGTTTTGGTGCATGACGGGTGACCGCGAGTCATCAAAGCCGCCCTCGGGCGGTTTTTTTTCGCGCCCGCAAGACTTCCCTGTTTTCTTTGCGCTTTCGTGGAACAAAGCAGCCGCTTTCGCTGTTCACGTCTATGCAAGCCGCTTCGATGCATCGCAGCATATTGTTTCGAATCGCGGAACAATCCCTCACCCTGCATTCCGCTTACGAATATGATGGTGCGAATTTTCATTAAAAATGGTCGAAGTTGGGCAACTTCTGCACGTTTTCCCTAGTCGTAGGAGAATTCCAAATGTGCTTCCGGCCTCACCTTCGGATGGAAGCGGCAACACAGCAGGAGAGTCGTCAATGGATCATTTGCAGTCGATGAGAGTATTCGTCAGAGTGGCGGATCTCGGCAGTTTCGCCCGCGCGGCTAGCGCGATGGATATTTCGAACGCAGTCGCCACCCGTCATGTCGCGGATCTCGAAGGCCGTCTAGGCACGCGGCTGCTCAACCGCACGACGCGCAGCCTGTCGCTGACCGAGTCGGGCCAGGTCTATCTCGAGCGCGCCCGCCAGATTCTGGACGAGCTCGAAGACGTCGAGCAGATGGTCGTTGCGCGCAACCACGAGCCGGTCGGCACGCTGAGGATCGTCGCGCCTGTCGTGTTCGGGCTGCACAACCTCGCGCCGGTGCTCCAGACCTATGCGGAACGGTACCCGAAGGTCATTCCCGACGTGACGCTCGTCGACCGCCAGGTCGACCTCGTCGAAGAAGGTTTCGATGTCGGTGTCGTGATCGCGCGGAATCTGCGCAGCGCAAGCATCGTGACGCGGCGCCTGACTACGGGCTGCATGACCGTCTGCGCGACGCCTGCCTATCTGGAAAAACACGGTACGCCAACGCGGCCCGAACAGCTGCTCGAGCACCCGTGCCTTTCGCTGCCGTCCGAGTATTGGGGCGACGAGCGCGTGTTCACGGGCCCGGACGGCGAAGTGCGCGTGCGGCCGACCAATGTGATCGTCGCGAACAACACCGAAATGCTGCGGCAGTTCGCGCTGCTGGGCATGGGTATCGCGATCCTGCCGAGCTACCTGATCGGCCGCGACACGACGCGCGGCAAGCTCGTGCGTCTGCTGAGCGACTACCGGTTGCCGCAGGTCGAGATCAATATCGCCTATCCGAGCCGTCGCCATTTGCCGGCCAAGGTGCGTACGTTCATCGACCATCTCGTCGAGCACTTCAGCCAGACGCCGAACAGCCTGCTTGGCGAGCAATGGATCAAGGACGGGCTCGAACCCGTGCCGCTATCGTCGGCGATGCACGACGCGGGTGCGACGGTCATGGCTCCGGAAGCGTTTGATGGCGCGGAGCCGCTGTCCGCGTTGCTCGATAGCGAGCTTGGGCCGAAGAAGCAGCCGCCGGGCGTGCATCATCGCGCCCGGGGCGCTCTCCCGTCGCGTCTGGTGCGTTGACCGGACGCAAACGTGCCTGAGGGGTGCGACATGTTGACGCACCCTGCATGAGCGGTTTTGTAGGGTAGTTGTATGAAAAAGCGCAGCCGCGTTAGCGGACTGCGCTTTTTTGTTGCGGTGCGTTTTCGCGTCGAACGGCTGGCGGTCGCCGTGGGTCGGCGACCTTACCTTACGATTTACGAGCCTGTTTTTCGCGCCGTCGTTTTCGCAGCCGGCTTCGCCGCTGTTTTCTTCGCAGGCGCCTTCTTTGCCGCCGCTGTCTTGACTGCGGCACCCTTCGCCGCGGTCTTTGCCGATGGCTTTTCGGCCGTTGCGACTTCGGTATCTCCGCCTTCGTCGTTTGCCGCATCGGCGCTGCCGCCTGCCGCTGCCTTTGCGCTTGCCGCCTTCGCCGCAGCCTTTGCCGACGGCTCTTTCGGCTCCTTCTTCTCGAATTCGAAACCGATCTTGCCGTCGCTCTGTTTGACGAGGAACGCCTTGAAGTTGCGGCCCGTGCGTGACGACTTGAAGTTCGTCAGCAGATCGGTGCGACCGCCTTCCAGCAGTTTCGCCATCTGTTCGCGCGCGATCTCCTGCTGCAGGATCACCTTGCCCGAGCGGAAGTCACAGGTCTTCGGATTGGCGACTGAGTTCTCGCAGACATAGCTCATGCCGTGTTCGTACACGCGCGCGTGGCACTTCGGACACGCGCCGACCGGTTCCTGTGCGGAGAAGTCCGGCGGCTCGCCGTCCTCGCCGCCTTGATCCTGGCCGAAGTCGAATTCGAGCTTGAAATTCTTGATCTCGTCATCGAACGACAGCTTGAGGATGGCCGAGAACGGACGGCCCATCTTGCTGCGGAACCCGGAAAGCGGTCCGATTTCCTTCTTTTGCAGCAGTTCTTCGACTTCGGGAATCTCGAACTGCCGCCCGCCCGGGATCTTCGAGATCGAGAATTCGCACTTCGTGCAGGCGAAGCGCCGGTAGTTCTCTTTCACCTGGCCGCCGCAATGCGGGCAAGGCGTTTCGAGCGTCGCGTAGTCGCCGGGGATCGTGTCCGAATCGTATTCCTTCGCGCGCTTGACGATGGTCTGCGTCATGCGCGCGATTTCCTGCATGAACGCATCGCGCTGCAGATTGCCGCGCTCCATCTGCGAAAGCTTGTATTCCCATTCGCCGGTCAGTTCGGGCGCGGTCAGTTCCTTGACGTCGAGGCCGCGCAGCAGCGTCATCAACTGGAACGCCTTCGCGGTCGGGATCAGTTCGCGGCCTTCGCGAACCAGATACTTCTCGCCGAGCAGACCTTCGATGATCGCCGCGCGCGTGGCCGGCGTGCCGAGGCCCTTCGCGGCCATCGCCTCGCGCAGTTCGTCGTCTTCGACGAGCTTGCCCGCGCCTTCCATGGCCGACAGCAGCGTCGCTTCGTTGTACCGCGCGGGCGGTTTCGTGACCAGTTGCTGCGCGGCGATCTTGTCCGTCTTCACCTTCTCGTCTTTCTGCACGGGGACGAGATTGGCGTCTTCGCCTGACGTTTCCTTGCCGTACACCTGCAGCCAGCCCGGTTCGACGAGCACCTTGCCTTCGGTCTTGAAATGATGGCCGACGACTTCCGTGATACGCGTCGTCACCTTGTACTCCGCGGCCGGGAAGAATACGGCGAGAAAGCGCTTGACGACGAGGTCGTACAGCTTCTGCTCGGGCTCCGACAGCGACTTCGGCGCTTGCAGCGTCGGAATGATGGCGAAGTGATCGCTGATCTTCGAATTGTCGAAGATGCGCTTGTTCGGCTTCACCCAGCCCTTGTCGAGCACCTGCTTTGCGAACGGCAGATAGTTGTTGCTCTCCTTGAGCATATCGAGCGTGCTCTTGACCGTCTCCAGATAGTCTTCAGGCAGCGCGCGCGCGTCGGTACGCGGGTAGGTCAGCACCTTGTGCCGTTCGTACAGCGCTTGTGCCAGCCCGAGTGTGTTTTTCGCCGAGAAGCCGAAGCGGCCGTTCGCCTCGCGCTGCAGGCTCGTCAGGTCGAAGAGCGCCGGCGATAGCTGCGTCGACGGCTTCGATTCTTCGCTGACCGTGCCGATCTGGCCGCGGCACGCCGCGACGATCGTTTCGGCCGCCGGCAGGCTCCAGAGTCGCGAGTCGCGCTTTTCCGGATC
Source organism: Paraburkholderia sp. SOS3 (assembly GCF_001922345.1). Lineage (NCBI taxonomy): Bacteria > Pseudomonadati > Pseudomonadota > Betaproteobacteria > Burkholderiales > Burkholderiaceae > Paraburkholderia > Paraburkholderia sp. SOS3. The sequence goes on from NZ_CP018811.1 coordinate 259,671, forward strand.
GAATTCGTCCCGCTTGAACTTCGGATCGAACCATCGGCCTTCGTAGAAGCCTGACGCGCAGACGAACTCGGCCTTGACTTCCCAGTAATCGCGAGGCACGAAGCGGCGAATCTTTTCTTCGCGTTCGACGACGATCGACAGCGTAGGCGTTTGCACGCGGCCGACCGTGGTCAGGAAAAAGCCGCCGCCCTTGCTGTTGAACGCGGTCATGGCGCGCGTGCCGTTGATGCCGACCAGCCAGTCGGCTTCCGAGCGGCAGCGCGCGGCATCGGCGAGCGGCTGCATTTCTCCGTCGCTGCGCAGATGCGCGAAGCCGTCGCGGATCGCCGCGGGCGTCATCGACTGCAGCCACAGGCGCTGCACGGGCTGCTTCGCTTTTGCGTACTGCGTGATCAGGCGGAAAATCAGCTCGCCTTCGCGTCCCGCGTCGCATGCGTTGATCAGCCGGTCGATGTCCTTGCGCTTGAGCAGCCGCGTGAGCACCTTGAGCCGCGACTCGCTTTTTACGATCGGATTCAGGTCGAAATGCGGCGGGATAACGGGTAGATGAGCGAAGCTCCACTTGCCTCGTTTTACTTCGTATTCTTCGGGCGCGGCGATCTCGACCAGGTGGCCGACCGCCGACGAAATGACGTACTCGTCGCTTTCGAAATACTCGTCATGCTTGGTAAAGCCGCCCAAAGCGCGCGCGATGTCGTTCGCGACGGATGGCTTTTCGGCGATGATCAGTGCTTTGGACATGACTAATGTGAGTGGGTGAATGCGGGCGCAACCTCGGCGGCGCTGTTTTTTGACGCTCGTTCGCTTTCCCGGTTGCGTGTCTGCGGTTGGCGTGCCCGCGGTCGTGTATCTGCGGCTACGTACCTGCAGTCACGTACCCGTGGTTACGTACCATGGTTACGTACCTATTAACGACCGCTTTATAGCACACGCCGACGCGGCGGCAACCAGTGCCTGAAAAAAGCGGCCCATCATAATTGCGCGCCCGGGTATTGGGCAAGCGTCGCACAAGCCGGTCCCGCGCCTTTCGCAAATCGCATGCCGCCATGCTCGAGCCGACGCGCAAACATCTACTGCCGGCGGTGTCGGCCCTATTCAGCTTACGCCACGAGATGCGCGCGCCACCTAAACCGCGGCCAGCGCGGGCCTCAACTTCGGTGCACCGGTCACGCCCGGCAGCGCCGTCAGATCGACGAGCATACGTTCGACGATGCCCGGCTGCGGCAGCACAGTGCCGAAAAAGCGCGTCGTTACCGCGTCTTCGATCAGGATGGTCGGGAAATTCTCCACGTCCAGATCGTCGAAACGGTCCGCATGCGTTTCGATGTCGATCCATGCGAAACAGATGTCCGGATGCCGGTCGGCGATCGCGTCGAAGGCCGCCTGGTAGTCCCGGCACGTACCGCACCACTGCGCGCACAGACACGCAACGAACAACGTTTCGCGGTCGTTGACACGCTCTGCGATCCGGTCGTGGTCGGTGTCGAGGTTAAGCGCGGGCATGGGTATTCCTTGAGACACGTGTTTTCGTAAGCGATTTGGCGCGAATGTAGCATGGCGCGTCACTGGCCGTGGTCGTGGCCGAAGCGAGCGCGGACGTACCGCCCGCCCGGCAGCGCCGTCAGATGGCCCGACAGTTCTAGCCGCAGCAGCGTGCCCTGGAGCGCCGTATCGTCCATTTCGGTGCGCGCGGCGAGGATTTCAAGCGTCGCTGGCGCGTAACCGAGTGCGTCGAGCAGCCGTTGCGCGTCGGGCGGCAGCACGGATGGCGGTGCAAGCGGCGGTATCAGCGGCGGTATCAGCGGTGGTACAAGCGGTGGCGCGACGGCGTCTTGCGCTGGCAACGGCAGGCTGGCCTGGCGGGATTGAAAGACAGAATTCGCCTTCGCCCTCGCCCTGGTCCTGGCCGCATCGCCGGCTTGCATAGGCGGCGCGGGCTCAGGTGCCGGCGCGACGCCGAATTCCTCCAGCACATCTTCCGGCGATTCCACGAGCTTCGCGCCCTGTTTAATCATGCGATGGCAACCGCGCGACAAAGGCGCGTGGATCGAGCCAGGTAGCGCGAACACATCTCGCCCCATTTCGTTTGCGAGCCTCGCCGTGATCAGCGAACCCGATCGCATCGCGGCCTCGACGATCAGCACGCCATTGACGAGGCCCGCAATCAGCCGGTTGCGTTGCGGAAAATGCGCGGGCCGCGCTGGCGTGCCGAGCGGCCATTCGGACAGGATCGCGCCGTTCGTCGCGATTTCGTGCGCAAGCTGTTCGTGTCCCGGCGGATAGACGACATCGGCGCCCGTTCCGATGACCGCGACGGTACCGGTCCGACCCGACAAGGCGCCGCGATGCGCGGCCGCATCGATGCCAAGCGCGAGTCCCGACACGACGGCGAGGCCTGCGTCCGAAAACGCGCGGGAAAAGCGTTTCGCGTCCTCCGCGCCTTGCGGCGTCGCGCTGCGGCTACCCACGACGGCGACGCTGCGCGTATGCAGCAGCGCGAGCTGTCCCTTTACATATAGCAGCGGCGGCGGATCGGGCATTGTCAGCAGCAGGGGCGGATAGGCCGGGTCGTCGAGTGCAAGCAGCGTGTTGCCGGGCTGGGCGCGCCATGCGAGCACGGCGTCCAGCTGCGCCGCGAAGTCCGCGCCCGGCGTTCCGAGCACGGCGCGCGCCGCCCCCTCGTTCGTCACGCGTGCAAGCGACTCGAATGATTGGCCGAGCACGGCCTCGGGCAGGCCGAAAGCGGCGAGCAGCGCGCGCAGCGCCGCGGGTTTCAGGCCCGGCGCCATGGTCAGCCGCAGCCAGGCCGCTACTTCACGATCGGCTTTCACTATCGATTTCATTGAAACGTCTAACCTCCAGCGCGGCCACCATGCGCGGTCGCCATGCTAAAATTTTCATGATCCGAAATAATTCGACGCAAACAAACGGTGATGCCGCGTTTTCGCGCACGAACCTGTCGATTCGGGCCCGCATTCCGGCTGTTCTTCGCGTGTCGTTTCGGCCCCTCGCTCGTTGAATCGAAAGGCTTCTGTCGCTATCTATCCTCTGCGCATGCCGGGAGGCTGACAAGCTAGCCGAACGGCCAATTGCGCGACATCCGCGTCCGTGGCGGCGCTTCACTGAACCTGATGACCATGGCTTTACTGAACATCCTCAATTACCCGGACAAGCGCTTGCACAAGGTGGCGAAGCCCGTCGAGATCGTGAACGACCGCATCCGCAAGCTCGTCGCCGACATGGCCGAAACGATGTACGCAGCGCCGGGCGTCGGCCTCGCCGCGACGCAAGTCGACGTGCACGAGCGCGTGATCGTGATCGACGTGTCCGATACGCACGACGAACTGCGCGTCTTTATCAACCCCGAAATCGTCTGGTCGAGCAACGAGCGCAAGACATCGGAGGAAGGCTGCCTGTCGGTGCCCGGCATTTACGACAGCGTCGAGCGTGCCGAGAAAGTGCGCGTGCGCGCGCTCGACGAAAAGGGCGAAACGTACGAGATCGACTGCGAGGGCCTGCTCGCCGTCTGCATCCAGCACGAGATGGATCACCTGATGGGACGCGTCTTCGTCGAGTATCTGTCGCCGCTGAAGCAGACGCGCATCAAGTCGAAGATGAAGAAACTCGCGCACGCGATGTGACGCGCGCGTCCCGCTTCATCGTTTCGACTTTGTCTCGCACCGTTTCATCAGGACGCTTCCGCTCATGAGCCATTCGTTGCGCGTTATTTTTGCGGGCACGCCCGAGTTCGCGGCCGCGGCGCTGGCGGCGATCCATCAGGCCGGCTTCGCCGTGCCGCTCGTGTTGACGCAGCCCGATCGGCCTGCCGGACGCGGCATGAAACTGCAGGCGAGTGCAGTGAAGCGCTATGCGTCGGAGCACGGTCTCGCGGTCGCCCAACCACCGTCGCTGCGCCGTAACGGCAAGTTTCCGGCTGAAGCGACGGCAGCAATCGATCTGCTGCGCGCGACGCCGCACGATGTGATGGTAGTCGCCGCGTACGGACTGCTGTTGCCGCAGGAAGTGCTCGATATACCGCCGCACGGCTGCATCAATATTCACGCTTCGTTGTTGCCGCGCTGGCGCGGCGCGGCGCCGATCCATCGCGCGATCGAGGCCGGCGACATCGAAACCGGCATCACGCTGATGCAGATGGATGCGGGCCTCGATACTGGCCCGATGATCGCCGAAACTCGCATCGCGATTCATGACAACGACACCACGGCAACCCTGCACGACAAGCTCGCTGATGCGGGCGCGCGATTGATCGTCGAGGCGCTCGCGACACTCGAACGCGACGGCAGCTTGCCCGCTACGCCGCAGCCCGAAGCGGGCGCGACGTACGCGGAAAAAATCGGCAAGCACGAAGCCGCGCTGGACTGGCGGCGCACGGCGGACGAACTTGCGCGCCAGGTGCGTGCGTTCGATCCGTTTCCAGGCGGCGCGGCGACGCTCGACGGCGCGCCGCTCAAGATCTGGTCCGCTGCCGCGGTACCGTCGCCGCGTGCCTCAGCGGTGCCCGGCACGATTCTCGACGTCTCGCCCGAAGGCGTTGTCGTTGCATGCGGCGATGGCGCACTGCGCGTGACGCAACTGCAAAAGCCCGGCGGCAAACGTCTGCCGGCTCGCGAATTTCTGGCGGGTTCCACGCTCGCCGCCGACCAGCGCTTCGAGCAGTCGGACGAACCGGGCCGACAATAACAGGCTGCGCCGCGCGCCGCCATCGTCCGTTTGGCCGACTCGCGCGGCGCTATAGCCGCGCGTTAGAATCGTCGACGCAACATGCCATTTTTCGAGGCTTTCATGTTCGGCATCACCCACTTTGGTTTCTTTCTCGTCGCCGTTTTCCTGCTGAACGTCACGCCGGGTCCCGACACCGCGTACATCGTCGGCCGCAGTGTTGCGCAGGGGCGCGCGGCAGGACTGATGTCGGCGCTCGGTATTTCCGCCGGTTGCTGCGTGCACGCGCTCGCTTGCGCGTTCGGCCTGACGGCCGTGCTTGCTGCGTCGGCCACCGCGTTCACGGTAATCAAGTTCGTGGGCGCGATCTATCTGATCTATCTCGGCGTACGGCTTGTGTTCGCGAAGCAGGCGGCGAGCACGCCGGCGCCCGGCACAGCGGATGCCGTCGGCGAGCGGCGCACGTCGGCCGCTGCACCGAAGTCGATGCGCCAGTTGTTCCTGCAAGGCTTCATGACCAACGTGCTGAATCCGAAGGTCGTGCTGTTCTTCGTGTCGTTCTTTCCGCAATTCGTCAGCGCGGGCACCGATCACAAGGTCATCGCATTCCTCGCGCTCGGCGTCGTTTTCGTACTGATGAGCACCGTGTGGAACAGCTTTGTCGCGTGGGTGGCCGGCAGCGTCACGCGCCGTTTCTCCGGCAAACCGGGCGTCAAGAAGTGGCTCGACCGTGTGGTGGGCAGTGCGTTTGTCGGGCTGGGCGTGAAACTCGCCACGGCGTCGCGCTGATTGAATTTTTCCGGTATGCCCAAATCTAACAGTTCGCTTACAATCATTCGCCGTTATTGATGGCATGAAATGGGGTCTCGCAAGATCCCGCGTTCCGGGCAAGGAGTACTGGATATGTTCAACTGGGTTAAAACCGCGATGTTGATGGCCGCGATCACGGCGCTCTTCATCGTGATCGGGGGCATGATCGGCGGGCAGCGCGGCATGATGATCGCGCTGCTGTTCGCGCTCGGCATGAACTTCTTTTCGTATTGGTTCTCGGACAAGATGGTTCTGCGCATGTACAACGCGCAGGAAGTCGACGAGACCACCGCGCCGCAGTTTTACCGCATGGTGCGCGAACTCGCCACGCGCGCGAGCCTGCCGATGCCGCGCGTCTATCTGATCGACGAAGACCAGCCGAACGCCTTCGCGACGGGCCGCAATCCGGAGCACGCGGCGGTCGCGGCTACCACCGGCATTCTGCGAGCGCTGTCGGAGCGCGAAATGCGCGGCGTGATGGCGCATGAACTCGCGCACGTGAAGCATCGCGACATTCTGATCTCGACCATCTCGGCAACCATGGCAGGCGCGATTTCCGCTCTGGCGAACTTCGCGATGTTCTTTGGCGGCCGTGACGAAAATGGCCGGCCCGCGAATCCGATTGCCGGCATAGCGGTCGCGCTGCTCGCGCCGATTGCTGGCGCGTTGATCCAGATGGCGATTTCGCGGGCGCGGGAATTCGAAGCGGACCGCGGTGGTGCGCAGATTTCCGGCGACCCGCAAGCGCTCGCGTCGGCACTGGACAAGATCCATCGTTACGCGAGCGGCATTCCGTTCCCGACCGCGGAAGCGCATCCGTCTACCGCGCAAATGATGATCATGAATCCGCTGTCTGGCGGCGGCATCGCGAATCTGTTCTCGACTCACCCGTCAACCGAAGAGCGCATCGCGCGGCTGATGGAGATGGCTCGCACGGGCCGCTTCGATTAATACAGCGTCCGCGCGGCATCGGCGTTTCGCGATCGCGTCGGCCTTGCTGCAACCGCTGCCTGTCGGTCCATGCCAGCGCCGATGCTGGCGCGAACGACATCGGGCGAGTCGCGTCACGGCTCGCCCGATTTGCAACTGGCGCCCGCTCCTGGCTCCACTTCGCTTGCCGCCAACTCCACGCCCAGGCGCCCGCGAGCCTGTCTTCAGCCCCTCGAGCACAAACGAAGCCGCGCAGCCCCACTGTTGCTGATCGCGCACACATGCGCTGCCACCGGTCAGTCCGCCGACCGTGCCACGCTACAATGTGCCGTTTAAACCGCGTGCACGCCACGTGCTACCCAGCCCCTGTTCATGATCCGAAAGCCGTCCCCGCGCGCCGCTCAACCTGTAGCGCGCGCTCATGAGCCGCGCCTTTCCACGCTGCCGCTTGCCCCCGAGTCGCTCGGTTTCGCGCTCGACTGTGCTGCGCAGGCGGTCGGCGCAGTGCGTCTTGGCGCCGCGTTGCCCGCGGCGCTCGGCACGGTCTTCGCCTCCTTGCCCGAAGCGAGCGCTGCGGCATCGCACGGCGCGGTTCAGGACATCGCGTATCGAACGATGCGGCGTCTGGGGCTCGCCGAGTGGCTCGTCGCGAAGCTGGTGCGCAAGCCGCCACCCCCGCATGTCGCGCATCTGCTCGCATGCGCATTCGCGCTGCTGGTCGACGACGAAGAGTCGGCGGCCTATACGCCTTTCACTGTCGTCGACCAGGCCGTCGGCGCGATCGGTGCGCGTCGCGAGTTCGAATTTGCGAAGGGCCTCACCAACGCCGTATTGCGCACGTTCCTGCGTGAACGCGGCGCGCTGCTGGCCGAGTCGAAGCGCGACGAAGTCGCACGCTGGAACTACCCGACATGGTGGATCGATGCCGTGCGAAGAGCGTGGCCCGACACATGGCAAGCCATCCTCGATGCGGGCAACACGCAAGGCCCGCTGACGTTGCGCGTGAATGCGCGCCGCTCGAACGTCGGCGCCTACGTGCAAACGTTACACGAGCGCCAGATCGCCGCGACGCAGATCGGCCCGCAAGCGGTGCGGCTCGATACGCCGATGCACGTCGACCGCATCCCCGGCTTTCGCGATGGCATCGTCTCGGTGCAGGACGCCGGTGCGCAACTTGCCGCGCAATCGCTTGGCGTCGAGAACGGCATGCGCGTGCTCGACGCATGTGCGGCGCCCGGCGGTAAAACCGGCCACCTGCTCGAGCTTGCCGATATCGACCTCGTCGCGCTCGAAAGCGACCGTTTCCGCGCGCAACGCATCGGCGAAAACCTGCAGCGCCTGGGGCTCAGCGCGGACATCCGCATCGGCGATGCAGGCAACCCATCCGCGTGGCACGACGCGGTCGAGCCGCTGTTCGACCGGATCCTGGCCGATGTGCCGTGCTCCGCATCGGGCATCGTGCGCCGCCATCCCGACATCCGCTGGCTGCGCCGCGCGGCCGACATCGCCGCACTCGTCGCCGAGCAACGGCGCATTCTCGCCGCGCTGTGGCCGCTCGTGAAACCTGGCGGCGAGTTGCTGTATGTCACATGCTCGATCCTGCCCGATGAGGGCGAGTTGCAGGCACTGTGGTTTGAAAACAACCATCAGGATGCGGTACGATTGGACGCGCCGGGGCAACTGCTGCCCGCAGTCGCTCGCGCGCCCGCCGACACGTCGGCCGGTTCTCGCGCCGGAGGGACCACCGGCGCGAACCCAGACCACGACGGATTTTTCTACGCGCGCTTCCAGAAACGGTGATCATCAAACGCCTATTTCCGCTACGGCTCGCGGTCGCGCTCTGGGTGGCGTTGGCCCTTTGCCTGACCGCAGCCGGGCCGGCACGCGCCGATTCGATCGCGGTGCAGCGCGCGTCCCTGCAGTCGGACAGCAATGGATGGAGCCTCGATGCGCGGTTCGAATTCGAGCTGAACAGCAACCTGGAGGACGCGGTCAATAAAGGCATTCCGCTCTACTTCACGACCGACTTCGAGTTGAGCCGTCCGCGCTGGTACTGGTTCGACGAGCAGCCGGTCAGCGTGTCGCAGAGCATCCGCCTGTCGTTCCAGCCGCTCACGCGCGAATACCGCGTGTCGACAGGCGGCCTGCAGCTCGGTTTCAGTTCGCTGAACGAGGCGCTGTCGGTGATCAAGCATGTGACGTCATGGCATGTGATCGATCGCAGTCAGGTTCATACCGGGGAGACGTACACCGCATCGGTGCGCATGCAGCTCGATATCGCACTGATGCCCAAGCCATTCCAGATCGATGCGGTCAATAACCGCGACTGGAATCTTGCTTCCGACTGGAAGCGTTTTACCTTCACGGTGAGCGATCGTGCTAAATAAAGTGCGCCGCGCCACCAGTGTCAGCAGCATCGTCGTTCGTTTGCTGGTGTCGACGGTGGCGGTCACGGCCGTCCTGCTGCTCGTGCTGCTTGCGGCCGCGAGCGCGAATACCGAATTCTTCGACCGCTATTACCAGTGGCTCTACACGGCCAATATCGCGGTCGCGTTGATCTTCATGGGCATCGTGGCGGTGCTCGTCGTCGTGATCGTCACGCGCTTGCGCAAGGGCAAGTTCGGCACGCGGCTGCTCGCGAAGCTCGCGTTCTTCTTTGCGCTCGTCGGCGTGGTGCCGGGCGGCATCATTTACATCGTGTCGTACCAGTTCGTGTCGCGCAGCATCGAATCGTGGTTCGACGTGAACGTGGAAACCGCGCTGACGTCGGGCCTGAGCCTCGGCCGCGGCATGCTCGATGCGTCGCTGTCCGATTTGCAGACGAAGGGGCGGCTCATGGCCGAGCAGCTCGCGAATGCGGACTCTGCCGGTACGACGCTCACGCTGTTGCGTCTGCGCGATCAGTTCGGCGTGCAGGACGCGACGATCGTCGAGCCCGTGCGCAGCATGTCCGGTGCATCGCCGGAGATGCACGTGGTGGCGCAGGCCACCGGCAATTACGCGTCGCTCGTGCCGACCGACCTGCCCACGCCGCTCATGATCGAACAGGCGCGCGGCCGCGGCTTTGCGGCGATTGAAGGCGAAGTGGACGGCGACCCGCGCGCGCAGGGCAGCAAGGGCGTGCTGCGCCTGCGCATCGTGCAGCGCATTCCCGACGCCAACGCGACGCAGCTGCAACCGACCGACCGCTTCCTGCAGCTCACCCAACCGGTGTCGGCGTCGCTCGCGCGCAATGCCGACGCGGTGCAGCGCGCGTATCGCGAATATCAGGAAAAGTCGCTCGGGCGGACCGGCTTGCGCAAGATGTACATCGGCACGCTGACGCTCGCGCTGTTCCTCGCCACGTTTATCGCGATGATGCTCGCGCTCGCGCTCGGCAACCAGCTCGCGCGCCCGCTGTTCCTGCTTGCGCAGGGCACGAAGGAAGTGACCGAAGGCGACTACACGCCGAAGCGCGAAATCAAGTCGCGCGACGAACTGGGCTTTCTCACGCAGTCGTTCAATGCGATGACGCGGCAGCTTTCGGAAGCGCGCGCGGCCGTCGAAAACAACCGCATTGCGCTCGAGCATTCGAAGACCTATCTCGAGAGCATTCTCGCGAACCTGACTGCGGGCGTGTTCGTGTTCGACCGGCAGTTCAGGCTCACCACCGCGAACCGCGGCGCCGAGCGCATCTTCCGTCAGCCGTTCGCGACGGTGCTCGGTTCGCCGCTCGATCGGATCGCCGTCTTGAGCGAATTCGGCGCGATGATCCGCAAGGCGTTTGCGGACCGCGAGGCCGCAAGCAGCGACAACGAGCATGACGACGGCCACTGGCAGCAGCAGTTCTCGATGCAGGTGCCCGGCGAATCGGACCCGCTGACGCTGCTCGTGCGAGGCGCGCGGCTTCTGTCCGCGAGCACGTCATCGTCCGACGAGGCGGACGACCGGCAGACGGCCGGCTATGTCGTCGTGTTCGACGATATCTCCGATGTGATCTCCGCGCAGCGTTCGATCGCATGGGGCGAAGTCGCACGGCGCCTCGCGCACGAGATCAAGAATCCGCTCACGCCCATCCAGCTTTCCGCCGAGCGCTTGCAGATGAAACTCGCCGACAAGCTCACGCCGCACGATGCCGATGTGCTGAAACGCGGCGCGACGACCATCGTCAATCAGGTCGCGGCGATGAAGCAGATGGTCGACAATTTCCGCGACTACGCGCGCACGCCGCCCGCGGTGCTCGCCAATTTGCAGCTTAATGAACTCGTAAGCGAAGTGCTGACGCTGTACGGCATCGAGGAAGGCAAGAGTGCGATCGCCGTCGAGATGGGCGAATTGCCCGTGATCCGCGGCGATGCGACGCAACTTCGCCAGGTGATCCACAACCTGCTGCAGAATGCGCAGGATGCGGTATCGGAAGCACCGCATCCGCGCGTGGTGCTCGAGACGCGGACAGTAGAATATGGCGATCCCGATGCGGAAGGTAAAACACGCATCGCCGTGCGCCTCACTGTATCGGACAATGGACCCGGCTTTCCCGCGCGCATCCTCACGCGTGCGTTCGAACCTTATGTGACGACCAAAGCCAAAGGAACAGGGCTTGGCCTGGCGATGGTCAAGAAGATCGTCGACGAACACGGCGCGCGTATCGACATTCGCAACCGCCTCAAAGCGGGCGATGTGATCGAAGGCGCGCAGATCTCGATTCTCTTCCTTCAACTCGCAGACAATGCGGCGCCCGGCAACGGAACCCATGCGGGACCCGCAGCCGGATCGCAGACGGCGCGCCACAGCGCGTCGCAGGGAACGACAAAAGCAACAGTGCAGACAAGGGCAGCGTAAATGGCAACCATCCTGGTGGTAGATGATGAAATGGGCATCCGGGAATTGCTCTCGGAGATCCTCAGCGACGAAGGGCATGTTGTCGAAACCGCGGAGAACGCGCAGGACGCGCGCGAATCCCGCTTACGCCAGGCGCCTGACCTGGTACTGCTCGACATCTGGATGCCCGATACCGACGGCGTCACCTTGCTGAAAGAGTGGGCCGCGCAAGGGCAACTGACGATGCCCGTCATCATGATGTCGGGCCACGCGACGATCGACACCGCGGTCGAAGCGACGAAGATCGGCGCGCTGAACTTTCTCGAAAAGCCGATTGCGCTGCAGAAGCTGCTCAAGGCCGTCGAACAGGGGCTTGCGCGCGGCAGCGCGGCGCCGGCGCCAGGCGGTGCCGCAGCGAAGCCCGCATTGCCCGCGAATACATCGGCGGTGGCGTCGGCTGCAGCATTGCCGATGCTCGCGGCCGATAACGCGGGCGTCGGCGCATTGTCTGCGCAGCAGACCACGTCGATCTCGTTCGACATTCCGCTGCGCGATGCACGCGATGCGTTCGAGCGTGCGTACTTCGAGTACCACCTCGCGCGCGAGAACGGCAGCATGACGCGCGTCGCCGAAAAGACCGGGCTCGAGCGCACCCACCTCTACCGCAAGCTCAAGCAGCTCGGTGTCGATCTCGGCAAGAACAAGAGCGAATGACGGCAAATTCAGGGAGGGGGCTTGAGGCGTACGGCATGCTTTGTTATACTCTCGCTTCTTCGTTGGCCCGGTAGCTCAGTTGGTAGAGCAGCGGATTGAAAATCCGCGTGTCGGTGGTTCGATTCCGCCCCAGGCCACCAGAATTCGGCCCCAGGACATCGCAAGATTCCTGGGGCTTGTTTTATGTGCCGCTCCTTGCGGCGTCGCCTGACTTCACGTACGCCATGGCCACGCCCGTCGCCGGGCCGCTCGGGCACCGTCGGCAGTGCACGGTGCTGCATGATAAAATTTCAAATATTCAAGGACTTGCACTGTCCGGTCGCAAGTCCTTTTTTGTTTTGATGCCGGGTTCAGTGCAGCGATCGTCGGCCGATCGTTGCCATCGGGCAGGCCTGCTTCACGCAGCGGGCACTTGCCTATACTGCTTGAGCCGGCGTCCCCGCCGGTACGAGTCAGGCCGAAGTTGATCATTTGAGCCCTCACGGAGTAACACGGTGACCCGTCGACACGCGAAGCGCAGCGCGCTGGTGCTGTTTTCCGGCGGCCAGGATTCGGCCACGTGCCTTGCCTGGGCGCTCGACCGCTATGAAACGGTCGAAACGCTCGGCTTCGATTACGGACAGCGTCACCGCGTCGAACTCGAATGCCGCGACGCGTTTCGCACCGCGATTGCCGACGCATTCCCGGAATGGGGCACGCGCCTCGGCCGCGATCATCTGGTCGATCTGTCGGTGCTCGGCGCGATCAGCGATACCGCGATGACGCGTGAAATCGAAATCGAAACGGCCGCGAGCGGATTGCCGAACACGTTCGTGCCGGGCCGCAATCTGATGTTCATGACGATCGCCGCGGCGATCGCGTATCGGCGCGGTTTGCAGGTGCTCGTGGGCGGCATGTGCGAGACCGATTTCTCCGGTTACCCCGATTGCCGCGACGATACGATGAAGGCACTGCAGGCTGCGCTGAATCTCGGCATGGACAGCCGCTTCGTCGTCGAGACGCCGTTGATGTGGCTCGACAAGGCCGATACGTGGCGTCTTGCGCATGAGCTCGGCGGCGACGCGCTCGTCGAACTGATTCGCGTCGAGACGCATACGTGTTACGTCGGCGAGCGCGCGGAACTGCACGACTGGGGCTTCGGTTGCGGCGAGTGCCCCGCATGCCGTTTGCGCAAGCGCGGATACGAGGCGTATCTCGCGGGCGACCAGGTCGGCGAGCCAGTGTGAGCGAGGCGGCGGCGGCAACATTCATTAGAGCGCATCAGGCAGAACCAGCATGACGTACGCGGTCAAGGAAATCTTCTACACGTTGCAGGGCGAGGGCGCGAACGCCGGGCGCCCGGCCGTGTTCTGCCGGTTCTCCGGCTGCAATCTGTGGTCGGGCCGCGAAGAAGACCGCGCCGATGCGGTCTGCCGCTTCTGCGACACCGACTTCGTCGGCACCGATGGCGAAAACGGCGGCAAGTATCGCAGCGCCGGCGAACTCGTCGCGATGATCGCGTCGCTGTGGCCGGAAGGCGAAGGCCAGCGCTTCGTCGTCTGCACGGGCGGCGAGCCGATGCTGCAGATCGATCAGCCGTTCGTCGATGCATTGCATGCGGCCGGCTTCGAGATCGCGATCGAAACCAACGGCTCGCTGCCGGTGCCCGATACGATCGACTGGATCTGCGTGAGTCCGAAGGCCGATGCGCCGCTCGTCGTGACGAAGGGCAACGAACTGAAGGTGGTGATCCCGCAGGATAATCAGCGTCTGTCCGACTACGAGAAGCTCGACTTCGATCACTTCCTCGTCCAGCCGATGGACGGTCCGTCGCGCGATATCAATACGAAGCTCGCCATCGACTGGTGCAAGCGCCATCCGCGCTGGCGTCTGTCGATGCAAACCCATAAGTACCTGAACATCCCCTGATCGCCGTGCTGACCATTACCCGAAAACTCGAATTCGACGCGGGCCACCGCATTCCCGACCATCGCAGCCAGTGCCGCAATCTGCATGGGCACCGCTATGTGCTCGAGATCACGCTGCAGGGCGATCTGGTCGAAACGGAAGGCGCGCCGGACCGCGGCATGGTGATGGATTTCGCCGACGTGAAGTCGCTCGCGATGGAGCATCTCGTCGAAAAGTGGGACCACGCGTTCATCGTCTACGAAGGCGACACGCAACTGCGCCGCTTTCTCGATTCGATGCCGGACCACAAGACGGTCGTGCTCGACCGCATTCCGACCGTCGAAAATCTTGCGGCGGTTGCGTTCGGCATACTCGCGAACGTCTACGATGCGCACTACGGCGTGAACCTGCGGCTGCAGCGCGTGCGCCTGTACGAAACGCCGAATTGCTGGGCCGATTTCGTACGCGAATAGCGTGCGCTTCGTAGCCGATACAAGCGTTATTGTCACGGTATGATCGTGCCGGCACGTGCTAGCCATGTGCCGGGGACGTACGGCTCACTCTGTGCGCCTCATTAAATGCCATCACGTTGCAGTAGCCACCGGAGCGAGACCATGCCGGCCGCCACGACGCCTACCATCGCGCTGTCCGCAGAACCCTTCGTCGCGCAGCAGACGCAACGCGACGCACGCCGCTCGCGCCTTCCCGGCGCCGTTTCCCGGCTATCTTGCGGCGCAACGTGCCGCACGGAGGCGCGCTCATGAGCACGTTTACGAATCCGCTCAAATTGCGCCTCAAGGACCCCGATCCGTTGTACGGACTGTGGCTGTCGCTTGGCAGCGCGAGCGCTGCCGAAGCGCTTGCGCATGCCGGCTTCGACTGGCTGCTGATCGACATGGAGCATTCTCCGAACGATAGCGTCGACGTCACCGACCAGTTGCGCGCGATCGCCGCTGCCCACCTGCCGAGCGAGCCGGTCGTGCGCGTGCCGGCGGCCGAGCCGTGGCTCGTCAAGCGCGTGCTCGATGCGGGCGCGCGCACGCTGATGTTCCCGAATATCGAATCCGCCGAAGAAGCCGCGTACGCGGTGCGGCTCACGCAATATCCGACGGCCGAATCGCCGGACGGCTTGCGCGGCGTGGCCGGCGCGGTGCGCGCGGCCGCTTATGGCATGCGCCGCGATTATCTGCAGAATGCGAACGCGCAGATCGCGACGATCGTTCAGATCGAATCGGCGCGCGCGCTTGCGCAGGTCGAGCAGATCGCAGCGGTGCCGGGCATCGATTGCCTGTTCGTCGGGCCGGCCGATCTCGCGGCAAGCCTCGGACACCTTGGCGATTCGAAGCATCCGGAAGTTCAGGAAGCAATGGCACATATCGTGCAAGTTGCGAAGAGTGCCCATATCGCCGCAGGCATCTTCGCGATGGACGTCGTCAATGCGCGGCAGTCTCGCGAGGCGGGCTTTCGCTTTATCTCGCTCGCCGCGGACGTAATGTGGCTGTTGCGCGTGACGCGGCAGTCGTTGCAGGAGGTCAGGTCATGAAGAAGATTTCGCCGCACCGGGCGCGCGCAGCGTCGCGTACCGGCGTCCTGTTTGCGCTGAGCGTGTCGGTGGCGCTCGCATCAGCGACTGGCCTGACGGCAAGCGGCGCACGCGCGGCCGACGCCCAGGCGTTCGGTCAGAAGCCCGCCGCGGAAGCGGAAACGCAGACCGCGGTCGCCGACTACAACGCCGGCAATCTGACCTCGGCGCTGGCCGAATTCCGCAAGGCCGCGCAGCGCGGCAACCGTCTCGCCGAATTCAACTACGCGATGATGCTGCTGAACGGCGAAGGCGGTCCGGCCAACGTCGACGAAGGGAAGAAGTGGCTGCGCAAGGCCGCGGACGCGAACATGTCGCATGCGCAGTACGTATACGGCAAGATGTACGACGACGGCGAATTCGTGGGCCGCGATCCTGCGCAAGCGCATCAGTGGTTCATGAAGGCCGCGAAGCAAGGGCATGTTCAGGCGGAGCTCGCGCTGGCGAACCAGTTTCTCGATGGCCGCGGCACGACGCGCGACAACCAGCAGGCGTTCGTCTGGTACAAGAAGGCGGCCGAAGGCGGCGACATGACCGCGCAATATGTGACGGGCTCGTTCTATGAACGCGGCGGCGACGGCGTCAAGCAGAACCTGAACGTGGCACGCGCGTACTATGCGGCCGCGGCCGCGCAGGGCGACCCGGCGGCGCGGCTCAAGTACCAGCAATTGAGCACGCAGTTGCGCGAGTCGCACGAAGCGAAGCCGCAGTAAGCGGCCCGCGCGGCTAGCTCTGCATCAAGCGCTTCTGCCGCGATACGCTCATGATCAGTCCGATCGCGACGCCGAGCGTCGTCAGCGCGGTGCCGCCATAGCTCATGAACGGCAGCGGTACGCCGACCACGGGCAGAATCCCGCTCACCATGCCGATGTTGACGAAGGCGTACGTGAAGAACGCCATCGTCAGCGAGCCGGCCAGCAAGCGACCGAACAGCGTCGCACCGTTCGCCGCGATAAAGAGCCCGCGCGCGATCAGCGCCATATAAAGCGTGAGCAGCACGAGCCCGCCCGCGAGGCCGAATTCCTCGGCGTACACCGCGAAGATAAAGTCCGTGTGCTTTTCCGGGATGAACTCGAGGTGCGCCTGCGTGCCCTTCAGCCAGCCTTTGCCGAGCGGTCCGCCCGAACCGATCGCGATGACCGCCTGAATCGTGTGGAAACCCTTGCCGAGCGGGTCGGACGTCGGGTCGAGCAGCGTGCAGATGCGGTGTTTCTGATAGTCGTGCATCAACGGCCACTGCACGTCAGGCTGGCAGATCTTGTCCTGAAACGTCGCGATCGACGCGACCGCGATCACGCCGGCGATCAGCACCGGCACGATCAGCTTGAAGCTCAGGCCCGCGAAATAGATCACGAAAAGACCCGACGCGAAGACGAGCACGGCAGTACCGAGATCGGGCTGCTTCGCGATCAGCCCGACTGGTATCGCGAGAATCACGAGCCCGACGAGATAGTCGTACCAGCGCATCACGCCTTCGCGCCGCTGGTAGTACCACGCGAGCATCAGCGGCGTCGCGATCTTCAGAATCTCGGACGGCTGGATCACGATGCCGACGTTGATCCAGCGCTTCGCACCCTTGCGCGTGAGCCCGAATAGCGCGACCGCGATCAGCAACGCGACGCCGAACGTATAGGCCGGCACCGCGAAGCGCATCAGCGTATTCGGCGGCACGTTCGCGAGAATCCACATCAGCACGAACGTCAGCATGATGTTGCGCAGTTGATCCTCGACACGTCCGGGCACGTCGAGGCTCGCGCTGTACAGCGTGACGATGCCGACGCACAGCAGCAGGAACACGATCAGTGCGAGCGGCTTGTCGAAGCCCGCGAACATTTTCTTGATGCGATCGAGCCAGGCGCGCTTGTCGAATTGCATGCCTCTCTCCTTTATTCGTCGATGCCGCCGCTGGCGCGCGCGGGCGTCGGCGCGGGCGACGCGCCGTCTTCACGCGATGGCGCCACGGCGACCGGTACGGCGTCGCTGGCCGGACGCCGCGGATGCGGGCCGGCGGGACGCGAGGTCCTCGCCGGGACAGAGGCCGCGGCGGCATCACGCGCACCCGAAGCGCCCGCAGGCGCTCGAGGCGCGGCGACCGACGCGCCCACCGCTTCACTCGCCGCCTGCGCGTCCGACGCCGCGGCCGGCGCGGAAGCCGGCTTCGCGGCGCCCGGCGGCGGCAACGGCGTATAGCCGGCCGCGATGGTCACCGGCTGCACGGCATCGGTCGCGCTTGCGCCAAACGGAGCCAGGGCCGGTGCCGAAGCCGCGTCGCCGATCGCCGGCTCCGATGCCCCTTCGGTTGCCGATGCCGCCGCGCTCACCGCTGCTTCCTGAGCGCCGGGCTTGAGCCTGTCGATCAGATAGTAGTCGAGCACGCGCTTCGCAATCGGCCCGGCCGCCTGTGCGCCCCAACCGCCGTTTTCGACGATCACGGCGACCGCGATCTTCGGGTTTTCCGCCGGCGCGAACGCGATAAAGAGCGCGTGGTCACGCAGTTTCTCGGCGAGCGCATGACCGCGGTACTTCTGCCCCTGCAGCGAAAACACCTGCGCGGTGCCGGTCTTGCCCGCGACGAGATACGGCGAATTGCGGAACACCTGATACGCGGTGCCCGACGGATTCGACGTGACGTTTTCCATGCCACGCTTGACCACGTCGATATCGGCCTGCGAGACGTTGATGCGCCCTTCGTCGCGCGGCACGGTCAGCCGCATCTGGTGCGAGATCGGATTTTCGATTTCCTTCACGAGGTGCGGCTTCATCAGCACGCCGTTGTTGGCGAGCGTCGCGGTCGCGTGCGCGAGCTGCAAGATCGTGAACGAGTTGTAGCCCTGGCCGATGCCGAGGCTGATCGTCTCGCCTTCGTACCACTTCTGCTGCTCGGGCTTGCGATACGCCTTGCGTTTCCATTCGGTCGACGGCAGGATGCCGCGCGCCTCGCCGGCGATATCGATGCCGGTAATCTGGCCGAAGCCCCACGGCTTCATGAAATTCGCGATCGCGTTCACGCCGAGATCGTGCGCGAGCATATAGAAGTAGGTGTCGTTCGACACCATGATCGCGCGGTTCATGTCGATCCAGCCCTGACCCTGCGGCACGTCGTTGCGGAACGTGTGGCCGCCGAACGTGTACGAGCCCGGATCCTGGAAGCCCCATTGCGGCGTGCGCTTGTGCAGCGTCAGCGCGGCGAGCGCCATGAAAGGCTTGTAGGTCGAGCCCGGCGGATACGTGCCGTGCAGCGGCCGGTTCAGCAGCGGGTGATCGGGCGAATTGTTGAGCTCGTCCCACGTCTGCTGGTCGATGCCGTCGACAAACGAATTCGGGTCGAAGCTCGGCGCGGACACGAAGGCGAGCACGTCGCCGGTCGACGGTTCGATCGCGACGAGCGCGCCGCGCTTGCCCGCGAACGCCTGCTCGGCGACCTGCTGCAAGCCGATATCGATCGACAGCACGAGGTTGTTGCCCGGTGTCGCCTGCGTGCGCGACAGCGTGCGCACGGGCCGCCCGCCCGCCGTGACCTCGACTTCCTCGAAGCCGGTCAGGCCGTGCAGCTCGGTTTCGTAGCTCTGTTCGACGCCGATCTTGCCGATGTAGTCCGTGCCCTTGTAGTTGTTCGCGTCGAGGCGCGGATCGTAGTGATCGGGGTCGCTATCGTTCTGGTCGGAAATGTCGTCGATGCGTTCCTGGTCGCGCTGCGAAATGCGGCCGATATAGCCGATCACGTGCGCGGCAGTCGGCCCGAGCGGATATTGGCGGAACAGGCGCGCGCGCACTTCGACGCCGGGGAAGCGGAAGCGCTGCGCGGTGAAGCGCGCGACCTCGTCGTCGGTCAAACGCGTGCGGATCGGCAGGCTTTCGAAGTTCTTCGAGTCTTCCTGCAGCTTCTTGAAGCGGCGGCGGTCGCGTGCATCGATCGTGATCACCGTCGACAGTTTGTCGATCACGTTTTCAAGCGTGTCGTTGAGCTTCGACGGCGTGATTTCGAGCGTGTACGCCGAGTAGTTCTTCGCGAGCACCACGCCGTTGCGATCGGTGATGATGCCGCGATTCGGCACGATCGGCGCGACCGAGATGCGGTTTTCGTCCGCTTGCAGCGAATACTTGCTGTAGTGCCAGACCTGCAGGAACAGGAAGCGGAACGCGATCAGCCCGAAGCAGACGAACACGAACAGCCCCGCCGCGGCGACGCGCAAACGGAACCTGTTCAGTTGCTGCTGGGTGTCTTTGAATTCGGTCATGCGGTTTTGCGTCGGCTCCGGTTCATGCCGGCGGCCTCGACATCAGATAGGCCGGGTGTCGTCCGGATCGGCCGGACGGCGCTGCGGCATCAGCAGCAGCACGCTCGCGAGCGGCCACAGCGCGGCTTCGACGAAACCGTCGATCAGATATCCCCAGCCGGGAAATGCCGCGCCGGTCAGGAGGCGGATCACGAACGGCACGACCTGTGCGACGACGAGCAGCGGCATGACCGCGAAAATCTGCACGGGCAGCGTCATCCACAGCACGCGGCGGTGAATCGTGATCGCACCGTACGACAGCAGCGTATAAGCGAGCGCGTGCTCGCCGAGCAGGCTTGCATTGTGCACGTCCATCAGCAGGCCGAGCATGAACGCGATGCCCATGCCGACCTTGCGCGGCTGATGCACGTTCCAGAACAGCAGCACGAGCGCGACGAAGTCGGGCACCCCGACGAGGCGCCCCCACGGCATCATGTTCAGCAGGAACGCGGCCGCGAGGCTGAACGCGATGAAGTACGGGTTGACCGGCTGCAGGATGTATTGCGGACGGTTCACTGTCCGGTCCCCCGAGCCGTTTGCGGCGTTTCTCGAGCCGCTTGCGGCTTTGCGGCCGATTTCGTCGCCGGCTTGGTTGTCGGTTCTGCCGCGGCCGGCGCCGTGGCCGACGCTGCAGCCGGCGCTTTCGGAGCCGCGCTGCCCGCTGCATTCCCGTCGCCGGCTTTGGCGCCGCTCTTGTCCTTGTCGGGCGTTGCCGTCTTGTCCGTCGCCTTCGCGCCCTTCTTCTTCGCGTCTTTCGCCGCGGTGGCCGCATCGGGCTCGTCGGCGGGCCGCGGCGGCACGTCGTTCTGATAGTGGAGCACGAGCAGTTGCCGCGCACCGCGCACCTGCGCGATCGGCAGACAGACGACATGCGCGAACGCGGTATCGGCCTGCTTGTCGACGCGCACCACCTTCGCGACCGGCAGCCCCGGCGGATAGACGCCATCGAGGCCGCTCGTGACGAGTTCGTCGCCCGCGAGCACGTCGGCGCTGATCGGCACGAAGCGCAAATCGAGCGTGTCGCCCTTCGGCGTGCCGTAGATCACGCTGCGCAAACCGGTACGCACGATCTGCACGGGCACGGCCTGGTCTTTATCCGTAAGCAGCGTGACTTCCGCCTGCATCGGAAACACGCGCGTGACCTGACCGACCACGCCATCTTCGTTGACGACCGGCGAGCCGTCCTGGATGTCTTGCTGCGAGCCGCGGCCGATCACGACTTTTTGCGTGAACGGATCGCGCGTGTCGTACTGGATTTCGGCGGGCGTCGACTGAATGGGCGAGCGTTGCGACAGTTGCAGCAGCGCACGCAGATGCGCGTTTTCCGCCGCGAGCTGCGCGGATTCGTTGGCCTGCTGCGAAAGCCGCAAGTTGCGCGCGCGCAATTGCGCGTTGTCGGCACGCAACGTGGCGCTCGTCACGGCGAGATCGGCCGCGCCCATGAAGAGGTCGCGCGGCACGAGGGCCGCGCGCTGCAGCGGATAAAGCCCCGCGCCGAGCACGCCGCGAACGATTTCGAGCGTTCTGAAGCGCGCATCGGAAATCAGCAGGGCAAGCGCGAGCACGACGAAAAAGATCAGCCGTGCAAGCGCCGACGGGCCTTGCTTGAACAGGGGCGGCGGACTGTATTCCATGGTCGGCGCCGTGGACGTGAGCGGTTAGATGAAACTTTGACGCGCGACAGGGCGCGTGGTGCGGCGAAAAATGTCGCACACCCAGCGCGCGGCGGCTGGAGAAGCCAGCCGTACGATCCGCGCCACTGACATGGAGACCCGCTTACTCGTAAGAGAAGATGCTGCCGAGCTTGTCCATGCGCTCGAGCGCCATGCCCGACCCACGCACGACGCACGTGAGCGGGTCTTCGGCGACGAGCACCGGCAGGCCGGTTTCTTCCGCGAGCAGACGGTCGAGGTCGCGCAGCAGCGCGCCGCCGCCCGTGAGCATCATGCCGCGTTCCGCGATGTCGGCGCCGAGTTCCGGCGGCGTTTGCTCGAGTGCGATTTTCACCGACGACACGATCTGGTTCAGCGGATCGGTCAGGGCTTCGAGGATTTCGTTGCTCGAGATCGTGAAGCTGCGCGGAATGCCCTCCGACAGGTTACGGCCCTTCACTTCCATTTCCTTGACTTCGGAGCCCGGGAACGCGGAACCGATTTCTTTCTTGATTGCTTCGGCCGTCTGCTCGCCGATCAACATGCCGTAGTTGCGGCGGATGTAGTTGACGATCGCTTCATCGAACTTGTCGCCGCCGACGCGCACCGAGCCCTTGTAGACGATGCCGCCCAGCGAGATCACGCCGACTTCGGTCGTGCCGCCGCCGATATCGACGACCATCGAACCCGTGGCTTCCGACACCGGCAGGCCCGCGCCGATCGCGGCGGCCATCGGTTCTTCGATCAGGTACACCTGCGAGGCGCCCGCGCCGTGTGCGGCTTCCTTGATCGCGCGGCGCTCGACCTGGGTCGAACCGCACGGCACACAGATGATGATGCGCGGCGACGGCGAGAACATCCGCGATTCGTGTGCAGTCTTGATGAACTGCTTGATCATCTGCTCGGTGACGGTGAAGTCGGCGATCACGCCGTCCTTCATCGGGCGGATCGCTTCGATGTTGCCCGGCACCTTGCCGAGCATCTGCTTCGCTTCGCGGCCGACGGCCTGGATGGTTTTCTTGCCGTTCGGTCCGCCTTCCTGGCGGATCGAAACAACGGAGGGTTCGTCGAGAACGATGCCTTTGCCACGCATGTAGATGAGCGTATTGGCGGTGCCGAGGTCAATGGCCAGATCGTTGGAGAAATAGCTGCGCAAAAAACCAAACATTCAAAATCCTGTCTCGCTTGGGGCCGGGCCTCGCACCGTACGCGGGAGGGCGGCAGCGGAAAAATTAAACAGCTTCACCTTCGGGGCGACTCAACCGGGCTTCGCATGAACGCCGACAGACGCAGGACATCGGACGTACGGAAACCACTGGAAATCACGCGGAAAACTGAAGCTGCTGGAGAATCTACTGTGCAACGAACCGGCAACTGCCGGAGACCTGATCACAAGGCTGTTTCAGCTTCACTTCTGCGCTTTGCTTCAGCGCGTGCCCAGAAAGGCCTTGGTAAGTCGGTCCGGGTTTGGGTCGAACGCGTAATGATACCTTATAATTTTGCTGGATTTGAAGGAAACGAGCGGCACTTTTTGCCGCCGCGCGGCCCTATTTCGACGGGCCGCGCCAATGATTTAACCCGCTGTCGCAGCATCGTTTTTCCTCGTTGCGGCAGTCCGGGTCCCATTCCGGTGAAACAATGGCTTTGACCCTGACCGATGTGAAACGCATCGCCCATCTTGCGCGGCTCGAACTGGCCGATGCCGATGCCGAACATACGCTTGCGCAACTCAACGAATTCTTCGGTCTCGTCGAGCAGATGCAGGCGGTGGACACCACCGGCGTCGCGCCGCTTGCGCACCCGATCGAGCAGATCGAAGACGTCGCATTGCGTTTGCGCCCCGACGCGGTGACCGAAACGGTACGCCGCGAAGACTTCCAGCGCCCCGCGCCCGCGGTGCAGGACGGCCTGTATCTGGTGCCGAAAGTTATCGAGTAATTGTCCGTACAGGAACACCGCAATGCATGAGAAGAGCCTGACAGAACTGCGTGCCGCACTCGCCGCGAAGCAATGCTCCGCGGTCGAACTCGCGGACCTGTACCTGAAGCGTATCGCGTCAAGCAAGAGCCTCAACGCGTTCGTCCACGTCGACGAAGCGCGCACGCTCGAAGAAGCGAAGGCCGCCGACGCGCGCCTCGCGGGCGGCGACGCGGGCCCGCTGACGGGCCTGCCGATCGCGCACAAGGACGTATTCGTCACGCGCGGCTGGCGCGCGACCGCCGGCTCGAAGATGCTCGAGAATTACACGAGCCCGTTCGACGCAACGGTCGTCGAGCGTCTGGCGCGCGCGGGCATGGTGTGTGTCGGCAAAACGAATATGGACGAGTTCGCGATGGGTTCGTCCAATGAGAACTCCCATTTCGGTCCCGTGCACAACCCGTGGGACACGGCGGCGGTGCCGGGCGGCTCGTCGGGCGGTTCGGCCGCGGCGGTGGCCGCGCGCCTCGCGCCCGCTGCAACGGGCACGGACACCGGCGGCTCGATCCGTCAGCCCGCGTCGTTTTCGGGCATCACCGGCATCAAGCCGACGTACGGCCGCGTGTCGCGTTACGGGATGATCGCGTTCGCGTCTTCGCTCGACCAGGGCGGTCCGTTTGCGCAGAGCGCGGCCGATTGCGCGCTGCTGCTCAACGCAATGGCCGGTTTCGACGAACGCGATTCGACGAGTCTCACGCACGACGACGAAGACTTCACGCGTTATGTCGGACAGGCCTGGCAACGTGCCGCGAGCGGTCGCGACAAGCCGCTCGCCGGCCTGCGCATCGGCTTGCCGAAGGAATATTTCGGCGACGGTCTTGCCGACGATGTGCGCGCGTCGATCGACGCCGCGCTCAAGACCTACGAGTCGCTCGGCGCGACGCTCGTCAGCGTCTCGCTGCCGAAAACCGAGCTGTCGATTCCGGTCTATTACGTGATCGCGCCGGCCGAAGCCTCGTCGAACCTGTCGCGTTTCGACGGCGTGCGCTACGGGCATCGCGCGGCGGACTACCGCGATCTGCTCGACATGTACAAGAAATCGCGCGCCGAAGGCTTCGGGCCCGAAGTGAAGCGCCGCATTCTGGTCGGCACGTATGTGCTGTCGCACGGCTATTACGACGCATACTACCTGCAGGCGCAGAAAATCCGCCGCATCATCGCGCAAGACTTCCAGGAAGCGTTCAGGCAGTGCGACGTGATCATGGGGCCAGTTTCGCCGACGGTCGCGTGGGATATCGGCGCGAAGGGCGACGATCCGGTGCAGATGTATCTCGCCGATATCTACACGCTGTCGGTGAGCCTCGCGGGTCTGCCCGGCATGAGCGTGCCGTGCGGCTTCGGCGCGGGCGCGAATGCGAAGCGGCCGGTCGGCTTGCAGATCGTCGGCAACTATTTCAACGAAGCACGCATGCTGCAGGTTGCGGACGCGTTCCAGCGCGTGACCGACTGGCATCGCAAGTCGCCGGCGGGAGTCTCGGAAGCATGATCATGAGCAAAGAATGGGAAGTCGTAATCGGTCTCGAGACACACGCGCAACTGTCGACGGTCTCGAAGATATTCTCGGGCGCCGCGACGCAATTCGGCGCGGAACCGAACACGCAAGCGTGCCCCGTCGACCTCGCGTTGCCCGGCGTGCTGCCGGTGGCGAACCGCGGCGCAGTCGAGCGCGCGATCCGCTTCGGCCTCGCGATCGGCGCGACGATCGCGCCGCGCAGCATCTTCGCGCGCAAGAACTACTTCTATCCGGATTTGCCGAAGGGCTACCAGATCAGCCAGTACGAGATTCCGGTCGTGCAGGGCGGCAAGCTCACGATTCAGGTGCCCGCCAATGAAAAGGCCGGCAAGGACGCGTACGAAAAGACGATCAACCTGACGCGCGCGCACCTCGAAGAAGACGCAGGCAAGTCGCTGCACGAAGACTTCGCGGGCATGACCGGCATCGACCTCAATCGCGCCGGCACGCCGCTGCTCGAAATCGTCACGGAGCCGGAAATGCGCAGCGCCGCCGAAGCGGTCGCGTATGCGAAGGCGCTGCATGGTCTCGTCGTGTGGCTCGGCATCTGCGACGGCAACATGCAGGAGGGCTCGTTCCGCTGCGACGCAAACGTATCGGTGCGGCCGGTCGGGCAGCAGGAATTCGGCACGCGCGCCGAGATCAAGAACCTGAACTCGTTCCGCTTCCTCGAAGAGGCGATCCAGTACGAAGTGCGTCGCCAGATCGAACTGATCGAAGACGGCGGCGCGGTAGTGCAGGAAACGCGTCTGTACGATCCGGACAAGCGCGAAACGCGTTCGATGCGCTCGAAAGAAGACGCGCACGACTATCGCTATTTCCCCGATCCGGACCTGATGCCGCTCGTCATCGAATCCGCGTGGATCGAGCGCGTGAAGGGCGAGATGCCCGAGCTGCCCGAAGCGATGCAGCAGCGGTTCGTCGAGCAGTACGGACTCACGCGCTATGACGCGGGCGTGGTCGCATCGAGCAAGGCGATGGCCGCGTATTACGAAGCGGTGGTCGCGAAAACGGGCGCCGCGCAGGCGAAGGTCGCGGCGAACTGGCTGATGGGCGAAGTATCGTCGCAACTGAATCGCGAAGACCTTACCATCGATGCGAGCCCGGTCAGCGCGGCTCAGCTCGCGCTGATCCTGCTGCGCATCGCCGACGGCACGATCTCGAACAAGATCGCGAAGGAAATCTTCGTTGCGATCTGGGAAGAGAAAGCGACCGACGACGCCGCGGCCGATCGCATCATCGAAGCGAAGGGGCTCAAGCAGATCTCGGATACCGGCGCACTCGAAGCGATCATCGACGAAGTGCTCGCGGCAAACCAGAAGTCGGTCGACGAGTATCGCGCGGGCAAGGAGAAGGCGTTCAACGCGCTGATCGGCCAGGCGATGAAGGCGACCAAAGGCAAGGCAAATCCGCAGCAGGTCAACGAACTGCTGAAGAAGAAGCTGTCCTGACGCGCCCGAAGCAGCGCGATTTCGCCAATGCCGATGTGCTGCGTGTGCTGCATGTGCTGCATGTACTGCACAAAGGGCGCGCTTCGTTCATGATGGGCTGTTGCCGGATCGAAAGGCCCGGACAGCAGCCCTTTGCATTTGAGCGTGCATCGTCAAATCAGGAAGGAGACGGACCCAATGGCAAAGAAACCGGAACTCGACGATTTCCGCGTACCGTTCTTCGAAGAAGGCAAGAAGAGCGGCGCGTTCAAGCTATCCGATTTCGATCCGGGCACGAAGCCATTCTCGAGCGGCACGAAAGAGTCCGATCGCGAGACTCTGCTCGAGCTCGGCACGAAGCTCGACGCGCAGCAGGAGCGTTTGCATGCGCAACGCCGCCACCGCGTGCTGCTCGTGCTGCAAGGCATGGACACGAGCGGCAAGGACGGCACGATTCGCGCAGTGTTCCATGAAGTCGATCCGCTCGGGCTTCGCATCGTGCCGTTCAAGGCGCCGACGCCCACTGAAGCGGCGCACGATTTTCTCTGGCGCGTGCACGCGCAGGCGCCGATGGCGGGCGAGCTGACGATCTTCAACCGCAGTCACTATGAAGACGTGCTCGTGCCGACCGTGCTCGGGCAATTGGGCAAGGCGCAGCGCGAACGCCGTTACCGCCATATCCGCGACTTCGAAGCGATGCTTGCGGACAGCGGCACGACGATCGTCAAATGCATGCTGCACATTTCGAAGGACGAGCAGCGCGAGCGGTTGCAGGCGCGCATCGACGATCCGACGAAGCACTGGAAGTTCGAACTGTCCGATCTCGATGCGCGCAAACTCTGGGACAAATATCAGGATGCCTATAGCGACGCGCTCGCTGCGACGTCGACCGACTACGCGCCGTGGTACATCATTCCCGCGAATTCGAAGTCCCATCGCAACGTGATGGTCGCCGCGCTACTGGTGCGCATGATGGAGTCGCTGAAGCTCGACTATCCGCCGGCGAAAGAATCGTTGAAGGGCGTGATAGTCGAATGAGCGTCGAATTTCGCGACGGCGTTCGCGTCGCTGCTGCACGAAAAACAACCGATCGAATCGACAATAAAGGAATGACATGTTGCGCGTGATCACGGCCAATCTGAACGGCATCCGCTCTGCGTCGAGCAAAGGCTTTTTCAACTGGTTTGGCGAGCAGAATGCCGACGTGCTGTGCGTGCAGGAAATCAAATGCTCGCAGGACGATATGACGCCCGAGTTTCTCGCGCCGCACGATTTCACCGGTTATTTCCAGCATGCGGTGAAGAAAGGTTACAGCGGCGCGGGCGTCTATACGCGGCACGAACCCGACGAAGTGGTCATCGGCTTCGGCAGCGAAGAGTTCGATGCCGAGGGGCGTTACGTCGAACTGCGGTTCGGCGAGCTATCCGTGGTGTCGGTCTATGTGCCGTCGGGGTCGAGCGGCGAAGACCGGCAGCAGGCGAAGTACCGCTTCATGGATCTCTTCATGCCGCATCTCGCGGCGCTGCGCAAAAAGCGCGAAGTGATTTTGTGCGGCGACGTGAACATCGTGCACAAAGAGATCGACATCAAGAACTGGAAGAGCAACCAGAAGAACTCGGGCTGCCTGCCCGAAGAGCGCGCGTGGCTCTCGAAGCTCTTCGACGAAGTCGGCTACGTCGACGTGTTTCGCACGCTCGACCAGCGGCCCGAGCAGTACACATGGTGGAGCAATCGCGGACAGGCGTATGCGAAGAACGTCGGGTGGCGCATCGATTATCAGATCGCGACGCCGGGCATTGCGTCGAAGGCGAAGCGCGTCGATATTTTCCGCGACATCAAGTTCAGCGATCATGCGCCGCTGACGATCGACTACGATCACACGCTCGCGAGCTGACGATGGGCGCGTGCGCGCGCGTGGTACCGCACCGGGCTCGGCGCGCCTGTTAATCCCGCGCCGCGGTCCGCCGCGAACGGCCGACGCCTTGGTACTCCGGCAACGTATCGACGGTCTTGCCGATCGCCTTCGCGTACAGCGGCAGCATGTCGGACAGCCGCTTCACGATGTCCTGGCGGCGTGCGGTCGTGTACGGGTGTACATAGATAAAGCCCTGGTCGTGGTTGTTGCGCGTCGCGACGGCGAGCTTGTCCCACAGCGTGACGGCTGCACGCGGATCGTACCCGCTACGCGACGCGATCTCGCTGCCGATCACATCCGCTTCGGTTTCGTCGGCGCGTCCGTATTTCATCTCGAGCAGTTGCGAGCCGATGCCAAGCGGCGACTCGCCGAGGTCCGCGAGTCCGAACAGCTGCGGAATCGGCCCCGAGCCGAGTTGCGCGGCCTGCTGCTCGCCAAGCCGTTCGCGCGCATGCTCGCGTAGCGCGTGCGCGATTTCGTGGCCGATCAGCATGGCGAGCTCGTTGTCGTTGAGTTTGACGCGATCGAGCATCCCGCCATACACGACGAGCTTCCCACCCGGCAGACAGTACATGCGGATATCGGGCGAGCGGATCACCGCGATGTCCCACTTCCAGTGTTTGGTGCGGTCGCTCCACTTGAGCGAATAGGGGATGAGCTTGTCGGTGATCGTGCGCACGCGTTCCACGCGCGGGTCGGTCGGCGGATACAGGCGATGCGCGTGATTGGCGCCGCGCACGATCTCATTGAATTCGTCGGCGGCCTGGCCTTCGAGCATCGACGATGGAATCAGATTGCGAAATGCCGCGAAATTGCCGTAGCGCACTTGCTGGCTCGGCTGGAAGGGCGTCGACATGGCGAGCGTGCCGGAAGCGGCTGCAGCTGAAGCGGCGCTCGCGGGCGCCGTTGCGCCTGAGGGCGTTGCAGCGGCTTCGGATTTCGGTGCGGCCGGGGCGTTGGTGCTGCCTGCCGCGCCGGTGGCGCTGCCGTTCGGTGCATTCGCGGGCGCGGCGTTCGAAGCGTTACCCGTCGCGTTGCCTGCCGCATTTGCGGAGGGATTGTTCGGCGCATTCGCGGGCTTCGCGGCGGGCGACGCTGAAGTCGCATTCGACGTCGATCCGCCCGCGGCGCCGGCTGCCGGATTGCCTGGCGACGCCGCATTCGGAGCAGCATTGGCAGGTGCCGCGCCCGCGCCCGAACTCGCACCCGCGCCGGAACCCGCACTGCCCGCTTCCGCCGCGATCGCACCCGTCGCCGCCGCAAAGGCGCCAGCGCACACGAGCGCGAACAGCACACGCGCCGGATGCATCAGACGAAAACGGCTCCGGCGCGCGTCAGTCCAGGGCTTCAACCATCCTTGCAGCCCATCCGGCCGATCCGGTCGGCCCCTCGCGCATCGGCGAACCTTTTCCGTCACGACGGTCTCCTCCACGGCGCAATCCGGAACAAAAGTAACATACCGGGCACGGCGAGAAGCGTGCATGCGATGAAGTAATGGAACCAGCCGAACTGCGCGACGACGTAGCCGCTTGCGGCCGACGCGAGCGTGCGCGGCACCGAGGCGAGGCTCGTGAAAAGCGCGAACTGCGTGGCCGTATAGCGTGGGTCCGTGGTGCTCGCGATATACGCGGTGAATGCCGCGAGCGTCAGCCCTGTCGCGAAAGTTTCGAACCCGTAGACGATGGCGAGCGCAAAGAGCTTCGGATCGAGTTGCACGCTCCAGTTGGCGCCAAGCCACGACATCAACTGCGTCACGGTATGGCTGATCGACGCCGCGAGATGATAAGTCGGCGCATCGGGCCCGCCGTGGCCGAACTGCGCAAGCCACGCAAAGCCGAGCGTCGACACCATCTGCAGGAATCCGAAAATCCACAGCCCGCGGCCGATGCCGATCTTCATGAGCCAGATGCCGCCGATAATGCCGCCCGCGAGGCTTGCGCCGAAGGCGGTCGTCTTTGCGATCACGCCGATCTCGGTGCGCGAGAAACCGATGTCGAGGAAGAACGAAGTGGACAGCGTGGTCGCCATCACGTCGCCGAGCTTATAGAGAAAGATAAAGCCGAGCACGAACAGCGCGCCGATCCAGCCGTCGCGCAGAACGAATTCGCGGAACGGCTCGACGATCGCCTCGCGCAGGTTCTTCGGCGGCGCGCCGTGCACTTCGGGTTCGCGCACGACGAGCGTCATGATCATGCCCGGCAGCATGAATGCCGCGGTGAATGCAAACACGGTCGCCCACGGCAAATGGTCCGACAGAATCAGCGCGAGCGACCCGGGCACGAGCGCCGCGATCTTGTAGGCATTCACATGCACGGCGTTGCCGAGCCCCTGTTCGGTGTCGTGCAGCAGTTCGCGCCGATACGCGTCGATCACGATGTCCTGGCTCGCGCCGAAGAACGCAACGAGCGCGGTCAGCGCGGCGACGGTCCAGATCGAATCGCGCGGCGACACGATGCCGAGCGAGGCAATCGCGCCGGCCACGAGAATCTGCGTGACGAGCATCCAGCCGCGCCGCCGCCCCGGTCGCCAGCCAGGCAGACGCGGGATGAAGCGGTCCATCAGCGGCGCCCAGACGAATTTCCACGTATAGGGAAACTGGATCAGCGCAAAGAGGCCGATTTCCTTCAGATTGACGCCTTCGGAACGCAGCCAGGCCTGCACCAGGTAGACGAGCGTGAAAAGCGGCAGACCCGACGTAAAGCCGAGAAAGACGCAGATCAGCATGCGCGTGTTCAGGAACGCGCGCCAGCCGGGATGTTCTTCGTGAGCGTTTAGTGCGGGCGCCTCGTGTGGCGGGTTCGACATGAGCGGATGGCGTTAGATTTTCTTGACGCGATAGACCGCAAGACTACCACGCCAGTTCACGCCCCAACGCACGGTCTGGCCGCCGTGCAGCACGACGCGATCGAGAATTTCAATGCCGACTTCGGGCGCGAGCGCCTCGAAGTCCTTGATGGTCAGCACGCGCACGTTCGGCGTGTTGTGCCATTGATAAGGCAGCGATTTGGATACCGGCATCCGACCCTGTGCCACGGCCAGCCGATGCGGCCAGTAGCCGAAATTCGGGAATGACACGATGCACTGCTTGCCCACGCGCACCGTCTCGCGCAGGATCGCCGCGGTCTGGTGAATGGTCTGCAGCGTCTGCGAGAGGATCGCGAAATCGAAGCTGCCGTCTTCGAAAAGACGCAGACCGTCTTCGAGATTCTGCTGGATCACGTCGACGCCGTTCTTCGTCGCGGCCAGTACGCCCGCGTCGTTGATCTCGATGCCGTAGCCCTGCACCTCGAGTTCTTCGGTCAGGAGCGACAGCAGCGAGCCGTCGCCGCAGCCGAGGTCCAGCACCGTGGCGCGCGGCTCGACCCAGCGCGCGATCGCGCGGAAGTCGGCGCGCGTCGACAGGAGTTCGAAGGCTTGCTGGTTCATGCGTTCACCTCGAGCGCGATGCGTTCGTAGTAGGCGCGCATCAGGTTGTGATAACGCGCGTCGTCGAGCAGAAACGCGTCGTGGCCGTGCGGCGCGTCGATTTCGCCATATGTCACATGGCGCTTGTGATCGAGCAGCGCTTTGACGAGTTCGCGCGAACGCGCCGGCGCGAAGCGCCAGTCGGTCGTGAAGCTCGCGATCAGATACTTTGCCGTGGTGTGCGCGAGCGCCGCGGTCAGATCGCCGTCGAATGCCTTGGCGGGGTCGAAGTAGTCGAGCGCACGCGTGATCAGCAGATACGTATTCGCGTCGAAATACTCTGCGAACTTGTCGCCCTGGTAGCGCAGATAGGACTCCACTTCGAATTCGACGTCGAAGCTGAAGTTGTAGACGTCGAGCGCCCCTTCGGCGCGGCGCAGCGCACGGCCGAATTTCGCGGCCATGTCGTCGTCCGACAGATAGGTGATGTGGCCGATCATGCGCGCGACACGCAAGCCGCGTTTCGGCTTGACGCCGTGCGCATAGTAATTGCCGCCGTGGAAGTCCGGGTCCGACAGGATGGCCGAACGCGCGACTTCGTTGAACGCGATGTTCTGTGCGGACAGTTTCGGGGTGGACGCGACCACGATGCAGTGCGCGACGCGCTCGGGATACATCGTGCTCCACGCGAGCGCCTGCATGCCGCCGAGGCTGCCGCCCATGACCGCGGCGAAGCGCTCGATGCCGAACGCGTCCGCGACGCGCGCCTGCGCGTTCACCCAGTCTTCGACGGTAACCACGGGAAAGCTCGCGCCGTACGGGCGGCCGGTCGACGGATCGATGCTCATCGGCCCCGTCGACCCGAAGCACGAACCGAGGTTGTTCACGCCGATCACGAAGAAGCGGTTCGTATCGAGCGGCTTGCCGGGGCCGACCATGTTGTCCCACCAGCCGACGTCTTTCGGATTGTCGGCATAGACGCCGGCCACATGATGCGACGCGTTGAGCGCATGGCAGACGAGTACCGCGTTGCTGCGTTCGCTATTGAGCGTGCCGTAGGTTTCGACCATCAGGTCGTAGTCGGCGAGCGAGCTGCCGCTTTGCAGCTGCAGCGGCTCGGAGAAATGCATTTTCTGTGGAGCGACGATCCCGATCGATTCCATTTATGTCCGCCTGTAACGATTGCTGGGCGGCTAAACGGTGTCGGCGACGCGCAAGAGAGGCGATTTCGCGCTGACGACCTCTTTAGCCGCATTTATGTGAACCGGGACCGTGAGTCCGGCAGGTTCGCGCGCCCGCAATCGAGTCAGCAAATCGGCGCGCTACAACATGTATTCAGGGTACTGCAGAAGGCTTTGTCGCAGCGACGATCCGTCTGCCACCGCGTCAATCAGACGACGAGTATAGCGGAAAACGGGTGGTGGCAGAGTCGGTAGCCTGTAGCGTCGGCCGCCGCGGCACCGCATCGCCGCATGCAGGTCATTGCAGGATCAGCAGCAGTTGGGCGTCTGCGTGTTCGCCGGGTGCGCGCGCGAAGCCGCTTCGCACATAGCGGTGCCAGCGGCCGATGATATAGCTGAGCAACAGATTGGCGCGCACGGCAGGATCGTAGCCAGCCGGCAGGGGGACGGTGATGTCGGGCACCGCGGCGGCATCGGTCGAAACGGCTTGCGTCCCGAGACGGGCGGCGCGGTGCTCGCCGTCCGCACCATCGAGACCGTCTGCTTTGCCTTCTGCCTCGCCGTCTGCCTGGATTACGCCTAACGCGCCGGCGGCCTCTACCGCGCGCACGCTGTCGCCGTTGCGCTGCGCGTGCGCCTCCGTCAAGCCGATGCGCAGGCATTGCTTCAGCGACGTTTCGATGCGCTCCAGTATCTGGTTCACGCGCTCGGTGAGCCGCTCATGCTCGCCGACGAGCGCTTCGCAGGTCAGCACGCGCGTCATGCCGGGATTCTTCGCCGAGAAATTGAGCAGCGTGAGCGCGATCGCGCGCGCCTGCAGCACGCCGTTCGGCTCCTTCGCGACAATCTGGTTGATGAGGCCAAAGAGCGTCTGCTCGATAAACTCGATCAGCCCCTCGAACATCTGCGCCTTGCTCGCGAAGTGCCGATACAGCGCCGCTTCGGACACGCCTAGCCGGGCGGCCAGCGCGGCGGTGGTGATTTTTTCGTTTTTCGGCGCTTCGAGCATCGCCGCGAGCGTTTGCAGAATGTGCACGCGGCGCTCGCCCGGCTTCAGGCGCGTCGCGCGGCCGCCGTTGCCGACGGTATCGCCGTTGCCGCCATGGGCGGCGTCGGCGGCGATGCTGTGATTTCCAGGTTGGTCCGGCTGGTCTTCGGTTACGGCCTCGTCATGCTTGCGGATCGGCTGCATGTCTGTCGTCCCTTCAGTCGCGCCGAGCGGTTGCCCAGTCGTAGCGATTTTAACGAACGAATGCGGCGGTCGACATAATGCGGGCGCCCCGTACCCGGCAACCGCGCCGGAACACCGTTTGCGCCCGTGCGGCGCGGCAGATGTCCGACGATCCATACGGTGCGCAAGCCGAGCCGCTTGTAGCTTTTCAGGTGGCCGCGCGTGTCTTCGACGAGGATCGCATCGGCGGCGCTCACATGCGCGTCGCGCATCGCCTTGCGCAGCATGGCGGGGTCGGGTTTCGCGCGCCAGCCGCGGCGGTCGCGCATATGCTCGACCGCGATCACGCGCTCGAACAGGCGCTCGATGCGCAGTTCGGCGAGCACCGCGCGCGCATACGCCTGGGGGCCGTTCGTCAACACGATCTTGCGGCCCGGCAGCGCGGCGATCAAGCGCGCGAGGCCGCGTTCGCTGCGCAGCATCGAGCGCAGATCACCGGGGAACGTGTGGACGACTTTCAGAAAATCGTGAGGATCGATCGGGTGATGGCGCGCAAGGCCGAGCAGCGTCGCGCCGTAACGTTGCGTGTAGCCGACGCGCAGCCGGTCGGCCTCCTCGTGTTCGACTTGCAGCGCATCGATGATGTACTGCGTCATCGCGGTGTTGATCGCGGGAAAGATCGCGTGCGACGCGCGATGCAAGGTGTTGTCGAGGTCGAACAGCCAGACCGGGCTGCCGGCTTCGATCTTTGGGCGGCGTCTCTTTTGGGCGTGGCGCATTGTTGGAACAGGTGGGGCGGGCGGTCGGCGCCGGCCGGGCGCTGGCACGCGCAGCCTTCGCTCAATGCGAGCGGATCATCGTGCCGAACGGCTGCTCGGTCAGAATTTCGAGCAGCACCGAGTGCTCGATGCGCCCGTCGATGATGTGCACCGAGCGCACGCCGCTCTTCGCCGCGTCGAGCGCCGACGAGATTTTCGGCAGCATGCCGCCCGAAATCGTGCCGTCCGCGAACAGTGCGTCGATTTCGCGCGCGGAAAGATCGGTGAGCAGCGTGCCTTCCTTGTCCATCACGCCTGGGATATTCGTCATCATGACGAGCTTCTCGGCGTTCAGCACGACCGCGAGTTTGCCCGCGACGAGATCCGCGTTGATGTTGTACGACAGGCCGTCTTCGCCGAAGCCGATCGGCGAGATGACCGGAATGAACGCGTCGTCCTGCAATGCCTTGACGACGGCGGGATTGATCGCTTCGACCTCGCCGACCTGGCCGATGTCGATGTACTGCCCCGGGTTGTCCCGGTCGGGCATCATCAGCTTGCGCGCGTGGATGAGGCCGCCGTCCTTGCCTGTGAGGCCCACCGCGTGGCCGCCGAAGTGGTTGATCAGCGTGACGATGTCCTGCTGCACTTCGCCGCCGAGCACCCATTCGACGACTTCCATGGTTTCTTCGTCGGTGACGCGCATGCCCTGGATGAAGGTGCCCTGCTTGCCGATCTTCTTCAGCGCCTGGTCGATCTGCGGGCCGCCGCCGTGCACGATCACCGGGTTGATGCCGACCAGCTTCAGCAGAATCACGTCGCGCGCGAAGCCCTGCTTCAGACGTTCCTCGGTCATCGCGTTGCCGCCGTATTTGATGACCACGGTCTTGCCGTGGTACTGGCGGATATACGGCAACGCTTCGGCCAGA
The DNA here is from genome assembly GCF_001922345.1 of Paraburkholderia sp. SOS3. Classification (NCBI taxonomy): domain Bacteria; kingdom Pseudomonadati; phylum Pseudomonadota; class Betaproteobacteria; order Burkholderiales; family Burkholderiaceae; genus Paraburkholderia; species Paraburkholderia sp. SOS3. Next base: position 295,282 of record NZ_CP018811.1, read on the forward strand.
ATCTCGGCCTTCAGCGTGGGCGCGATCTGGGACAGGTCGGAAAGCTCGGACATGGCGGCGGCTCGGCGGGGACAAGTGAAAACAAGGGCGAATTGTACAGGAGTGGCGCGCTGCAACAGCGTTTTTGGCAGGGCTGCCGCGCCGCGCGCAGCATGCCGGCAGCGCAAGTTTCGCGGCGCGCGAGGTGCCGCGCGACAGGCAATCCGGCGCTCGTTTTGCCATGCCGCCGCGCGCACCGGTTGCGGCGCAAAAACATGCGCGTCTTCACCGTCGCATGCTCAATACGAAATCGGCGGCATGCGTTCGCCGCCGGTTCTGCTGACCGGCCAGACGTGGCATCATTTCCTCGTCCCCCGACCGGTTTCATCTCGCCGTTTATGAATCCGCCCGTTCCCCGATCGCCTGGCTCGCTTCGCGCGGCCGAATCGCGTGGCCCGAAAAGCGCGCGCTGTCCGCGCTGCGGCCGCGCATTCGATTGCGGGCAGGAGGCGCGCACCGCCGACTGCTGGTGCCGCGCGATGCCGCCGCTGCCGGCCGACAAGCTCAAAGCGGGCAGCCGCTGCCTGTGTCCCGAGTGCCTCGCGGAGGAAATCGCCCGCGCGCAGAACGATCCGGCGGCCGCCGCCGCCGCGGACGACTGAGCGAAGCGAACGCCGCCGCCCGAGTCGTGCCAGCTATACGTGTTGCGCCGGCGACACAATGACGCGGCGCATCGTCAGTGGCCCGAACCGGCCCTTTCAGCGGTTAAACTGACACGATGCACCGCATCATGAACACCGGCCGGGTCAACCTCGAGCATCTTTTCTGGCTGCGCAGCCTCGCCATCATCGGCCAGTTGCTGACCATCGCGTTCGTCCAGACTTTCGTCGGCGTTACGCTGCCGCTGCCCGCGATGCTGCTCGTGATCGGCCTCGAAGTGATTTTCAACGGCTTTACATGGCTGCGCGTCTCGCTGCAGCGGCCCGAATCGAATCTCGAACTGTTCGGGCAGCTGTGGGTCGATCTCGGTGCGCTGTCGGCGCTGCTGTTTCTGTCGGGCGGCACGACCAACCCATTCGTTTCGCTCTACCTGCCATCGCTTGCAATCGCGGCGGCCGTGCTGCCGTGGCATCTGATGATCTGGCTCGCCGCGTTCGCGGTCGCATGCTACGCAGTGCTCGGTTTCGAATCGGTGCCGCTCAACCTCGATAATCCCGCGAATCTTTTCGATTACTACCGCGCCGGCATGTGGGTGAACTTCACGGTCAGCGTCGGGTTGATCGCGTGGTTCGTCGCGCGCATGTCCAAAGCGTTGCGCCAGCGCGATGCGGCGCTCGGCGACGCGCAGCAGCGGTTGTTGCGCGACGAGCGCGCGGTCGCGCTCGGCGTGCAGGCGGCGACCGTCGCGCACGAAATCGGCACGCCGCTGTCCACCATTGCCATGCTCACCGAAGAATTGCGCGATGCGGCGCGCACCGATACGGGGCTCAAACCGTACGCGGCCGACCTCGATCTGCTCGAGCAGCAGATGTCGATGTGCACCTCGGCACTCGCGCGCCTGCGCAGCCGGGCATCGGCGCCGGGCAGCCGCCAGACGGTCGGCGAGTGGCTCGATTCGTTCGTCCAGCAATGGCGGCTGCGGCATCCGCATGTCGAACTCGATACGCTCGCCGCGGCGCCGGCAGGCGCGGTGGTCGACGATACGGTCGCGGTGAGCCAGATTCTCACCATCCTGCTCGACAACGCGGCGCGTGCGAGCCGCGATCACGTCACGTTGAAGGCGTCGCTCGTCGAGCACGGCGGCGCGATCGAATTCGAGGTGTGCGACGCCGGGCCCGGCATTCCCGCGTCGCTGCGCGCGTCGCTCGGTACGGCGCCCGTCGACAGCACGCAGGGCGGTCACGGCGTCGGCCTCTATCTCGCATTTTCGGCGGCGGCGCGCCTGGGCGGCTCGATCGAGCTGACCGACGCGCGCGACACGCGGCCGCGCGAAGTGGCGCCGCGCGGCACGCGCGCGGTGCTGCGGCTGCCGGTCGCCGCTTACGATTCATCCGGCGCGGCCGATAAAGGCCTCGCGTCGTCCAACAAGGAGAAACAAGCATGAGCGATATGAATTTCCTCGTCATCGACGACGACGAGGTATTCTCCGGCATTCTCGCGCGCGGCCTGACGCGGCGCGGCTACACGGTGGCCGAGGCGCACAACGCCGACGACGCGATTCGCCTCGCGAACCAGCAGAAGTTCGGCCAGATCACGGTCGACCTGCATCTGGGCAAGGACTCGGGGCTCAATCTGGTCGCACCATTGCGCGAACTGCAGCCGAATGCACGGATGCTCGTGCTGACCGGTTACGCGAGCATCGCGACAGCGGTGCAGGCGGTGAAGGACGGGGCGGACAACTATCTGGCGAAGCCGGCGAATGTCGAGACGATACTTGCGGCGCTGCAAAGCGAAGCGAGCGCGGTGCAGGCCGAAGAAGCGATCGAGCACCCGACGCCGCTTTCGGTCGCGCGTCTCGAGTGGGAACATATCCAGCGCGTGCTGGCCGAGAACAACGGCAATATCTCGGCGACCGCACGCGCGCTGAACATGCATCGGCGCACCTTGCAGCGCAAGCTCGCAAAACGGCCGGTCAAGCAGTAGTCAGGGAGTAACGAGGCAGCACCGGGACCGTAGCGGGAGGCAGTGGCGCGGCCGGTTACCGGGCATGCGTGGCAAAGAAAACGGGCGGCTTCGCGGGAAGCCGCCCGTTTCGATTTCGCCTCGCTGCGCGACGCGGATGCGTGCTGGCGATTACAGCACGTAGCGCGACAGATCTTCGTCGTCGGCGACTTCGTTCAGCGCACGGTCGACATACGCGCCATCGATCACGACGTTCGTGCCCGCATGGTTGCCAGCCGAGAACGACACTTCCTCGAGCAGCTTTTCGATCACCGTATAAAGCCGGCGCGCGCCGATATTCTCGGTCTTCTCGTTCACCGAGAATGCGATCTCCGCGAGACGCCGGATGCCGTCGTCGGCGAAGTCGAGGTGCACGTCTTCGGTTTCGAGCAATGCCTGGTATTGCTTGACGAGGCTCGCATCGGTGGCGACGAGAATCGCTTCGAAGTCCTTCACCGACAGCGAATCGAGCTCGACGCGAATCGGAAAGCGCCCTTGCAGTTCGGGAATCAGATCGCTCGGCTTGGCCAGATGGAACGCGCCGCTCGCGATAAACAGGATGTGATCGGTTTTCACCATCCCGTACTTCGTGTTGATCGTCGTGCCTTCGACGAGCGGCAGCAAATCGCGCTGCACGCCCTGGCGCGACACCTCGCCGCCGCCCGCTTCGTTGCGCGATGCGATCTTGTCGATTTCGTCGAGGAACACGATGCCGTTCTGCTCGACGTTCTGCACCGAGCGTGTCTTGATTTCCTCGTCGTTGAGCATCTTCGCTGCTTCCTCGTCCGTCAGCAGCTTCAGCGCTTCCTTGACCTTGAGCTTGCGGCGCGATTTCTTGCCGCCGCCCAGATTCGCGAACATCGACCGGATCTGCTCGGTCATGTCTTCCATTCCGGGCGGGCCCATGATGTCCATGCCGGTCGCGGGCGCTTCGATGTCGAGTTCGATTTCCTTGTCGTCGAGCTGACCTTCGCGCAGACGCTTTCGGAATGTCTGACGCGTCGAGCTCGGTTCGTCGTGCGATTCTGAGCCGCCCGAACCGAAACCGACGGGGCGCGCCCCCGGCAACAGGATATCGAGGATGCGGTCTTCGGCCTGGTCCTGCGCTTTGGAGCGCACCTTGCGCATTTCGGTCTCGCGCGTCTGCTTGACCGAGATCTCCATCAGGTCGCGCACGATGCTGTCGACGTCGCGGCCCACGTAACCGACTTCGGTGAATTTGGTGGCTTCGATCTTGATGAACGGCGCGTCCGCGAGCTTCGCGAGACGTCGTGCGATTTCGGTTTTGCCGACGCCGGTCGGTCCGATCATCAGAATGTTCTTCGGCGTGATTTCCTGCCTGAGCGGCTCGGCGACCTGCTGACGGCGCCAGCGATTGCGTAGCGCGACGGCGACGGCCTTTTTCGCGCGGTCCTGACCGATGATGTGTTTGTCGAGTTCCGAGACGATCTCGGCGGGAGTCATGGTGCTCATCGTGGGTCCTTACTCGATCGTCTCGATGACGCGATTGTGGTTCGTATAGATGCACATGTCGCCGGCGATCTCGAGCGACTTTTCGACGATCTCGCGCGGCGACAGTTCAGTGTTGTCCGCCAGCGCCTTTGCCGCGGCTTGCGCATACGCGCCGCCGGAGCCGATCGCGCAGATGCCGCCTTCGGGATCGAGCACGTCCCCGTTGCCCGTGATGACGAGCGTGGCCTGTGCGTCGGCGGCGATCAGCATCGCTTCGAGACGGCGCAGCATGCGATCGGTGCGCCAGTCCTTCGCGAGTTCGACGGCGGCCCGGGTGAGATTGCCCTGGTGCTTTTCCAGTTTCGCTTCGAAGCGATCGAGCAGCGAGAAGGCGTCGGCCGTGCCGCCGGCGAATCCGACCAGCACCTTGCCGTTGTAGATGCGCCGGACCTTTTTGGCGCCGCCTTTCATGACGATGTTGCCGAGGGTGACCTGGCCGTCTCCGCCGAGCGCGACCTTATCGCCTCGGCGCACGGAGACGATCGTCGTGCCGTGAAATTGCTCCATGTGCGTTCCTTCCTTGTGCAAAACAGGTGGTACGCGGTGCTCGCGCTGCGTCACCGCGAAAATCCGTGACAGCGGACCGCGCGCGATGCCTCGACGACGCGCGCGTTCTACGCATTCGGTTTATTTTAGGGCTTACGAGGCCATATCAAGGGCCGTGGCGACGAGACGCACCACAAATGCCGTGCGCAATCGCTATGAATTTCGACAGAAGAATCTGAGTTGACCGGTAAATCGTGCGCGATTTTGCAAGACGATGCCGGTGAAGCTTACCTGTCGTGGGGGCTGCAGTGCGACGGCCATTGCTGGACCCGACACGCACCTGGGACGAAACGCCGGCGAGAACGCGGCGAAAGTGCGATGCACGCGCAAAAGAAAAGAGGCGCACGAACCCGTGCGCCTCTCAAGGAAGCAGCGATAAAGACGCGGACCCCGCGCCGCGCCTGTGACAGACGTTCAGTCGCCGAACAGCTTCTGGCGCAGCTCGCGGCGCTCCTGCGCTTCGAGCGACAGCGTAGCGGTCGGTCGCGCGATGAGGCGCGGAATACCGATCGGTTCGCCCGTTTCTTCGCACCAGCCGTAGTCGCCCGATTCGATCCGCGCGAGCGACTGCTGCACTTTCTTCAGCAGCTTGCGCTCGCGATCGCGCGTGCGCAATTCGAGCGCATGCTCTTCCTCGATCGTGGCGCGATCGGCCGGGTCCGGCACGATCACGGTTTCGCGCAGATTCTCAGTGGTCTGGCCGGCATTGCGGAGAATCTCCGCCTGCAACTGCTCGAGCCGGTTCTTGAAGAAAGCGAGCTGATCCTCGTTCATGTAATCCTTGTCGCTCATCTTCAGGATTTCGGCTTCAGTCAAGAGTCGTTTCGTCGTCATCTGGCTTGCTTCTTCAATGTGAGGCAAACGGTGAGATTTGCCCGCACTTTCGTGTTGCCCGCAAAGGCGCTCGCTTCAAGGCGCTTGAAGACGCTCAATTCTCGCGCCGGCGAACACGGACGGTGGGCTGTCGTGACGCCGAAGCGCCGGTGCGGGGCCGAACTCCTCTGGAAACCGATCTACAGATACAGCTACTCCCGAGGCAATGCTTCCCTGGCAGCGCGCGTTATGAGCCGGCGTGCCTGCCGGCATATCGGCGTATTGCCCGGATAAGGTCTTCCGGCGCCGTTGCTTGCCCGGCACGATTGCGCGCTGACCGGGCGATTCGTTCTCATTCTCCAGCGGGGTCGTATTGTAACTGAATCGCACTGCAGCCCCGCAATCGGGGGCAATCCCTGTCACGACCCCCGGATATCGACAAAATATAACGCGGCAACTGTCAAAAAGCGATGGTTCTACGTGCGTTAGACCGCAGGAATTGCCTGTGTTTCGCGCGGTCGCAACGGCCCGTTGCTCGCGGCCGCGGCGCGAGACGGGCAAGCGGGCTCATATAGCCCGATCAAAATACGATGCAGACGCGAGGCTGCAGACCCGGGCCGCCGAATTCAGTCCGCGAATCCGGGCGGCCTGTTCACACCAGACACGCGTCGAGGCCGTCGGTGATCAGATCCTGCGGCAGCTCGATGCCGATAAAGACCATCTTGCTGGTCTTCTTCTCGGCCGGCAGCCACTTGGCCGCGAGATCGCTGCCCATCATCTGATGAACGCCCTGGAACACCACCTTGCGATCGACACCCTTCATATACAGCACGCCCTTATAGCGCAACAGCCGCTCGCCGTAGATCTGCAGAATACCGCCGAGGAAGTCTTCGAGCCTGTTCGGATCGAACGGTCTATCGCTGCGATACACGAACGATTTGATCTTGTCGTCGTGATGCGCGTGATGGTGGTTGTGATGCGCGTGGTCGTGGCCTTCGTGATCGCAATGGCCGTGCTCGTGATCGCAGCTCGCGTGATCATGATCGTGGTCATGGTCGTGATGCGCGTGGTCGTGCTCGTCTTCGGCGAGGAAGTCGGGGTCGATCTCGAGCTTCGCGTTGAGGTTGAAGCCGCGCAGGTCGAAAATTTCCTTGATGTCGGCATCGCCGAAGTTCACGACCCTGATCGCCGCCTTCGGATTCATGTGCAGCAGACGGTGCCGCAGGTCGCCGAGCGCCGCTTCGTCGACGAGATCCGATTTCGTGACGAACAGACGGTCCGCGAAGCCGACCTGGCGCTGCACGACCTCGTGTTCGTCGAGCTGATGGTTCGCGTGCTTCGCATCGACGAGCGTGATGATCGCGTCGAGCAGGAATTCGTCGGCGATGCTGTCGTCCATGAAGAACGTCTGCGCGACCGGGCCCGGATTCGCGAGGCCGGTGGTCTCGATCACGACGCGGTCGAAATCGAGCTTGCCCGCCTGCCTCTGCGCGGCGAGATCGGCCAGCACGCGCGCGAGGTCGCCGCGGATCGTGCAGCAGATGCAGCCGTTGCTCATCTGGATGATCTGCTCGTCGGACTCCTGCACGAGGATCTCGTTGTCGATGTTCTCTTCGCCGAACTCGTTTTCGATCACGGCGATCTTCATGCCGTGCTGCTCGTTCAGGATGCGCTTGAGCAGCGTGGTTTTGCCGCTGCCCAGAAAGCCGGTGAGAATGGTCACGGGAATCATGTTGGTCGCCATATCGTGTCGCCTGTCCTGTGTGTGGTGAATTCGGTCGGACTCAATGAGCAGACTCAATGAAGAGACTCAATGAGCGGACTAATAAGACCCACGCGTGAATCGGGGGCGGGAACCGCCGGTTTTTGAGCCTTGTAAGCCTCGAGCCGGACGGATCAAGCCGGTTATTGAAACATATCTGCTGGGCCGCTGCCGGACGCCGGTCCCGGACGCTTACACCGGCGCCGTTCGCCCACGGGAAACAGCCAGAACTATGGGCGATCACGCGATTTGCAACAATAGGCCTTTCAGATATTCCCCTTCTGGAAAGGCCGTGAGCAGCGGATGGTCGACGCCGGCCCCGAGGCGCTTGAGGATACGCGCATCGACACGCGCATCGGCGGCCGCGCCGGCGACGATCTTCTGAAACAGCTCAGCATCGATCGCGCCCGAGCACGAATACGTGAACAGCAGGCCGCCCGGGCGCAGCAGCCTGAAGCCGCTCAGGTTGATGTCCTTGTACGCGCGCGCCGCCCGGTCGACGTGCTCGCGCGACGGCGCGAACTTCGGCGGGTCCAGCACGATGAGGTCGAAGCGCTCGCCGTCGTCGGCGAGGCGCCGCAGCGTCCTGAACGCATCGGCGTCGAGCCACGTCGCACGCGCGGCGTCGAAACCGTTTGCCGTGACGTTCTGCTGCGCGAGCGCGAGGGCGTCGCCCGACGAATCGATCGAGACGACGCGCTTCGCGCCGCCTTTGAGCGCCGCCAGCGAAAATCCGCCCGTATAGCAGAAGCAGTTCAGCACGTCGCGATCGTGCGCATACTGCTGGACGAGCGCGCGGTTGTCGCGTTGATCGATGTAGAAGCCTGTCTTGTGGCCGTTACGCACATCGACGTGATAGCGCACGCCGTTTTCGCTCGCGATCAGCGTCGCGGGCGGCGCGTCGCCGGCCATCACGCCGGTGATCGGCTCGAGCCCTTCCTTGTCGCGAATCGATACGTCCGAGCGCTCATACACGTTCGGGCAGCCGGTCGCGCCCGTCAGCGCGGCGACGATCGCGTCTTTCCACGCCTCGACGCCCGCCGCCATGAACTGGCAGACGAGCTGGCCGCGCGCGGCTTCGTCGTCGGCGACGTAGTAGTCGACGATCAGACCCGGCAGGCCGTCCGCTTCGCCGAAGATCAGCCGTACGGCGCCCGTGTCGCGCACCATGGCCTGCCGGTGCGCGAGCGCGCGCTGCACGCGGCGCTTGAAGAACGCGTGGTCGATCGGTTCGGCTTCGTCGAAGCTCCAGACGCGTGCGCGAATCTGCGAATGCGGGCTCCACGCGGCGCGTGCGAGAAAGCGGCCGTCGTGCGCGCGCACGAGCACGGTGGCGCCGGCGCCGGGTTTGCCGTCGACCCGGTCGATCGCGTTCGCGTAGACCCACGGGTGGCGGCGCAGCAGCGATTTTTCCTTCGACGGTTTCAGCGTGACGGTATTCATGAATGTCGTGTGTTTTCAGCAGAATAATGTGCGTTTCGGGGTGGGTTCGGGGCGGATGACGGGAAGCGCTGCGCCTGCTGCCTGCCTCGCCTGATCGAAGCCAGTCCACGGCCGTTGGCCGCCGATCCCGCCTCATAGCGCCTCATAGCGCTTCCTTGCGCGATTCGCGTGACCGGCGCTATCCGCGTTTCTTCGCCCGCGGATGCGCCTGATCGTAGACCCGTGCGAGGTGTTGAAAATCGAGCGCCGTATAGACCTGCGTCGCCGTGATGCTCGCGTGGCCGAGCAGTTCCTGCACCGCGCGCAGGTCGCCGCTCGACTGCAGCACGTGCGTCGCGAACGAATGGCGCAGCACGTGCGGGTGCACGTTGGCCGGAATGCCGGCCAGCATCGCCGCGCGCTTGACGCGCTCGCGCACGACATTGGGCGACATCCGTTTGCCGCGCGCGCTCAGAAAAAGCGGATGCGGATCGAGCTTGACGAACTCGCCGCGCACGCCGAGCCAGGCGCGCAACGCAACGAGCGCCTTGCTGCCGACCGGCACGACGCGCCGGCGGTTGCCCTTGCCGAGCACTTCGACTTCCGCCGCATCGAGCTTGAGCCAGCCCGCCGAGCGGTAGCCGTCGGCATCGGCGAAATGGACGTCGAGGCCGACCAGTTCCGCGAGCCGCAAGCCCGACGAATAGAACAGTTCGAGCATCGCGTGATCGCGCAGGCTTTCGGCGTTGTCGGCGACCGGCGCTTCCATGAGCCTGTGGGTGTCGTCGACCGAGAGCGCTTTCGGCAGCGTCTTCGCCTGCTTCGGCGCGCGCACCGTTGCGACCGGGTTGGCCGGCAGTTCGACACGCCCTGCGAGCCAGCGATAGAACGCGCGCCATGCCGATAGCCGGTGCGCGATCGAGCGCGCCGTGAGGCCGCCCGCATGCGCGCGCGCGACGGCGCCGCGAATGTCGGTGGCCGTCAGGCTTTCCAGCGCGCGGCCATTCGCGAGCTTCTTCAGCTCGTCGAGTTCGTGCGTGTAGCCGCGCAACGTATGCGCGGACAAGCGCCGCTCGTGTTCGAGACTTGCCAGATAGGCGGCGATCGGATCGGCGGGCGTCACGATGGGAACGTTCCGTCAGCGTGCGAGCCGCGGGCTGTCCGTGCCCGTCGAACGGAGCGGCGGCGCATGATCAGCGCGGCAGCAGCCGGCTCAATGCGGCGCTGGCGAGCGTGCCGATCTGCGTGAGAAAGTCGGTCGCCATGCCGTCGTGAAAGCGCCGCGGATCGGCCGAGCCCATCACGAGCAGGCCGAATACGTTGCCGGTTTCGTCGCGCTCCGGATCGCGCAGCGCGATCAGCGAGATCGATTCGATCGCTTCGCTGCCGTTTGCGCCATGCGTTGCGTTCGCACCGCTTGCGCCGTTTGCTCCGCTCGTTGCGTTCGCCGCTTCGGACGCGCCGGACCCTTCGCCCGGCGGCGCAGCCGATACGGCCGACACCGTCGATGCGAGCCATTGCGCGGCCTCGAACCCGGTGTTCGCCCCGCAGTACGGTGTGGCGAGGCTGCCCGCGAAGATGCGCACTTCCTCGCCGACCTGGCGCGTGAAATCGGCTTGCAGATACGGCTCGGCGACATCCCACACGCGCAGCGCCGCCTGCGGCACGTCGAACACCTCGCGCAAGCCGTGCGAGATCGTGCGCGGCAGTGCATACGGATCGCGTTCGGCCATCACACGGGCGGTCCAGCGATTGAATTTCGCCGAGATGCTGTCGTTCTCGTGGCCATAGCGCAGCAGTTCGGCGAGGCGCCGCTCGAGCAGCTTGTTCTTGTCGCGCAGCATTTCCATCTGCCGTTCCTGCAGCGACACCGCAGCCTTGCCGTGCGGGTTCGCAAGCCGGATGGTCGCGAGCAGTTCCGCGTGATCCGCGAAGAATTCGGGGTTGGCGAGCAGGTAGTCGGCGACTTCGCGATCGTTCATGTTTTCAGCCATAAAGCCGCGCAGGCAGTCGCGCCGCGCGGCGGTCAAGAGTCAGTCGGCGAGTTCGATCTCGCCCTCGAACACCGTGGCAGCCGGGCCCGCCATCAGCAGCGGCGCTGCGCCGCCCGCCCACGAGATGGTCAGCACGCCGCCGTGAGTGTGCACGGTGACGGGCGAGTCGAGCAAGCCGCGCCGCACGCCCGCCGCGACCGCCGCGCAGGCGCCTGTGCCGCACGCAAGCGTCTCGCCGGCGCCGCGCTCGTAGACGCGCAGCCGGATCTCGTGGCGCGAGACGATCTGCATGAAACCCGCGTTCACGCGCTGCGGAAAGCGCGGATGCGATTCGATGACCGGACCGTCGGTGGCCACCGGGAAAGCTTCGACATCGTCGACCACCTGGACCGCATGCGGATTGCCCATCGTGACCGCCGAGATCCAGCGTGTCGTGCCGCATACATCGAGCGGCCAGAGCGTGTCGGCGCCCTCAGCGTGTCCATCGAGGCCGCGCGCATCGAACGGCACGCGGGCCGGCTCGAATACGGGCGTACCCATATCGACGGTCACTTCGCCGTTTTCCTGCATCGTCAGCGTGATGACGCCGTTCGGCACCTGCACGCGCACGCTGCGCGCGTCGGTCAGGCCCGTGTCGCGCACGAACTTGACGAAACAGCGTGCGCCGTTGCCGCAATGCTCAACCTCGCCGCCGTCGCAGTTGAAGATGCGATAGCGGAAGTCCACGCCGTCGATGGTCGGCTTTTCGACGAGCAGCAACTGGTCCGCGCCAATGCCGAAATGCCGGTTCGCGAGCGCGCGCACGTGCGCGGCCGTCAGCTCGACGGGCCGCGTAAAGCCATCGAGCACGACGAAGTCGTTGCCTGCGCCGTGCATCTTGGTGAATTTGAGTTTCATGGCGCTATTGTAAGTGACCCGGAACCGCTGCCGTGCGGCGTGCGCGCGCGGCCTCGCGTCAATTCGCGTCAATAGAATCCCGGTTGCCCCGGCGGGCGCGTCTTGAACCGTTTGTGCACCCAGTAATACTGCTCGGGAATGCGCGGAATCTGCTCTTCGAGAAACGCGTTCATGCGGCGCGCGTCGGCTTCGTCGTCGCCGGTCGGGTAGTTGTCCCACGGCTTGAAGACCCGCAGCTTATAACCTTTGTAGTTCGGCAGCACTTCGCCGATAAACGGCACGACCTGCGCATGCCCGACCTTCGCGAGACGCCCGACGGCCGTCAGCGTGCACGTCGGCACGCCGAAAAACGGCACGAAGGTCGAATTGCGCATGCCGTAGTCCATATCGGCGCCGAGCATGACGGGCTTGCGATCGCGCAGCCAGCGCAGCACGATGCGCGCGCTGTCCGCACGGCTCGCCATTTCGGCGTCGAAGCGGCCGCGCGCCTGTTTCGCGACGGCTTCGAGCTCCGGATTCGACATCGGCTGATACAGCGACCCGCACGGCCGCCGCAGCGAGTAATTGAGGAAGATCGAACCCGCCTCGATGCCGACGAAATGAAAGCCGAGAAACAGCGTGGGCGGCAGGTTCGGGTCCGTCAGATCGATGTCGCTCTCGAGCTGCACGAGCTTTTCGAGCTTTTTCGCCGAGCCGAACCACTGGACGCTGCGCTCCAGATAGCTGCGGATCGCATGCCGGAAGTGCTTTTGCGCGACGTCTTCGCGAACCTCGTCGCTCCACTCGGGAAAGCACAGCTTCAGGTTGATATGGACGATGCGGCGGCGCCGGCTCGGAATCTGGTAGAGCAGCCAGCCGAGGCCGTCGCCGAGCCGTGCCACGAAGCCGTAAGGCAAGATCGCAAAGAACTTGAGGAGCCCGATGGCCAGCTTCGGCCCGAAGCGGCTCAGCATGCAGACACTCGGGGCAGATTCGCGGAAAAACGCGCGTGGCGCTGCGCTGCGCAAAACAGGATGCGCGGATCGACCGGGGGGACGAGGGGCGGATAGGAATGCGGCACGCGTGGTTACTCTGTGACGATTAGAAGAAGTCGCTATAATAAGGGCTTCGCCGAGTTAATAGACAACTTGCGGGGCGAAGCCGAAAGCGTTCTGTTTTCGTCAACCATGTGGCTCAAAAAGGCCATGCATGGTTTTCGAAGAGCGCGGCCGGTAAGGAAATCCGCTAAAGCGTCGCCGCTTCAGGCTCTAGAAGTTGGCTACGTGAAACTCAAACCCGTAACCACATAACAAGGAGTCTGCAACGTGGCAAACGATTTTCTTTTCACCTCCGAATCCGTTTCCGAAGGTCATCCGGACAAAGTCGCGGATCAGATTTCCGACGCGATTCTCGATGCGATCTTCACGCAGGACAAATACTCGCGCGTAGCGGCTGAAACGCTGTGCAATACGGGTCTCGTCGTGCTGGCGGGTGAAATTACAACCACGGCCAACGTCGACTACATCCAGGTCGCGCGCGAAACTATCAAGCGCATCGGCTACGACAACACCGATTACGGTATCGACTATCGCGGCTGCGCCGTGCTCGTCGCGTACGACAAGCAGTCGCCCGACATCGCGCAAGGCGTCGATCGCGCACACGACAACAACCTCGATCAGGGCGCGGGCGACCAGGGTCTGATGTTCGGCTATGCGTGCGACGAAACGCCGGAACTGATGCCGCTGCCGATCCACCTGTCGCACCGTCTCGTCGAGCGCCAGGCGAATCTGCGTCGCGACGGCCGCCTGCCGTGGCTGCGTCCCGACGCGAAGTCGCAGGTCACGATCCGTTACGTCGACGGCAAGCCGCATTCGATCGACACCGTCGTGCTGTCCACGCAGCATGCGCCGGAAATCGAACTGTCGACGCTGCGCGAAGCCGTGATCGAAGAAATCATCAAGCCGACGCTGCCGGCCGATCTGATCAAAGGCGACATCAAGTTCCTCGTGAACCCGACCGGCCGTTTCGTGATTGGCGGTCCGCAGGGCGATTGCGGTCTGACGGGTCGCAAGATCATCGTCGACACCTACGGCGGCGCGGCTCCGCACGGTGGCGGCGCGTTCTCGGGCAAGGATCCGTCGAAGGTCGACCGTTCCGCGGCTTATGCGGGCCGTTATGTGGCGAAGAATATCGTCGCGGCCGGTCTCGCCTCGCGTGCGCTGATTCAGGTTTCCTACGCGATCGGCGTGGCGCAACCCACGTCCGTGATGGTCAACACCTACGGCACGGGCCGCGTGTCCGATGCGACGATCCAGCGTCTCGTGCTCGAGCACTTCGACCTGCGTCCGAAAGGCATCGTGCAGATGCTCGATCTGCTGCGTCCGATCTACGAGAAGACGGCTGCGTATGGCCACTTCGGCCGCGAAGAGCCGGAATTTACGTGGGAAGCAACGGACAAGGCGCTCGCACTCGCCGAAGCGGCCGGCACGGAGCCGGTGGTCGCCATCGCCTGACGCAAACCAAACCGTTCGGTAAAGAGCGAGTTTCACGCACCCTGCCAGCGCAACGCGCTGGCAGGGTGCTTTCGTTTACGGGCGGGAATCCGCGGCGTGCGAACTAGCGGCGAACAAACTAGTGGGCGAACACGAACCAGCCCGTGCTCGTCGTCGACATACGGCGCGGACGGCGGCTTGGGCTGCTCGTTGCGCGTGCTGCTGCATCGAATCCGCGCACGACGTTGAGTCCGCCGGCGATGCCCGCGACGCGCAACGGCGTCGGGCGGCGCGAGAGCAGCGAGCGCAGCGAAAAACGACGCGATGTGCGCTGCATTTTCAGCGTCGAGAAGAACGTGCGAAACCACATGCGCACGCCGTCGACAGGGCGGGCGTCGCGCCACTGTTCGGCGAGCGCGCGCGTGCGCGCCGAATGATGACGCAGTGCGCGCACGACGCGGCGGCGCGCGGGGCGCGCTGCGTTGAATGCGGCGCGTGTGAGTCCAGAGTTAAGCAAGGTGTGCATGGCGTGTGTTTTTCAGGCGATATGATGCGCGCAGGGGAAGTGCAGTAACCGTGCCAGCTTCCATCCGAAATTGGACTGGCCGGTGCGCTTACGAATAGGCGTGTAAGCGTGCGCGTAAAAACGCGGGGCATGGCGCGTGAAAACGGCACCGGCGCGCTGCTCGCAAAAGCCTGATGAATGATGAAAGACCGCGCAGAGGGCCGCGAAAGGCCGCGCGCGCAAGAAAGAGCGGATGGTCGCAATCGACATGGACGCAGGCTACACGCGATCGATGACGCGAGGAAGTCGGGTTTTTACCCTTGCGGTCATCGCTTGTACGATGCGAAACCGGCGGTTGGTACGGCATGCTGCATATCGCGGGCGTCCCTTACGTCTGTCAGGTTCCGCGTCGGGTTCGAACGATGTGCATTGTTGCATCCGCAGCGTGCGGCGTGCCCTCATCCGATACTGCCCCATGTGATCGGCCGCGTTTTACAATCGTGATTTAGCAGTCGAACGCCATCGGAAATGTCCATGTCCGTCCATTCGAAAAAGGAACAGGTAGAACTGCTGCGCGAGCAGGGTTTCGTCATCGTTCCGGGTTTGATGTCGCCCGCGCGCTGCGGCGAACTGAAGCAGGTCGCGCAACAGCAACTGAACGAAGCGGCCGCGCCGCTCGAATTCGAAGCAGACTTGCGCTATCCGGGCGCGCCCGATTCGAAGCATGCGCCCGGCGGGCATACGGTGCGGCGCCTGCTCGACGCCTACGCGCGTCATGCGCTGTTTCGCGAAGCGGCCACATCGTCCGATATTCGCAGCTGGATGGAGCTGTACTTCGGCGAGGAGCCGCGTCTTTCGCGTGCACACCACAATTGCATGATGACCAAGCACCCCGCATACGGCAGCCTGACAGGCTGGCATCGCGACGTGCGCTACTGGTCCTTCGAGCGCGACGATCTCGTTTCCGTATGGTTTGCGCTCGGACGCGAGACCGTCGATAACGGCGCGCTGTGGTTAGTGCCGGGCTCGCATACCGCGGCGCTCACGTCCGGGCGTTTCGACGACGCGAAATTCTTCCGCTCGGACTTGCCGGAAAACCAGGCGTTGATTCAAACCGCGGTGTCGCCGGAGTTGAATGTCGGCGACGTGGTCTTTTTTCACTGCAACACGCTGCATTCGGCCGGCAAGAATCTGACGAACGACGTGAAATTTTCGCTCGTGTTCACGTATCACGGCGCGAGCAATGTGCCGCTGCCGGGTTCGCGTTCTGCGTCGAAGCCCGAAGTTGCGTTTTGAACTTGCGTTTTGAGACGTTGCGTTCTTTTGACCTTGCGGTTTGACGTGACGTTTCAAAGCGGCATTCGGACTCGACGGCGAGCACGCGGTTCACATGACCTAGCGTCTGCCGCCGAGCGTCAATCCGATCAATCCGGCAATCGTCGCAATCGCGCCGCCGGCGAGCAGATAGATGGTCTTGTTCGTCGGCGCGCCAGTGAACACGCGCGATACGTCGTTGCTGAACGAGTGAAACGACTGTCCGCCGAAGTACAGCAGCAGGACGCCGCCGACGAGCAATGCAATAGAAACCGCCTTCGTCATTTCCCAATCCTCCCTGATGTGTATCTGACGGGCGCCTGCGTGAAAGCGCAGCAATGCGTCCAGATCGGCGCCCATGGTCCAACCGGACGCGCTATTTTGCCCGATCCCGCAGTGTGGGCCATCGCAGGACGCCCGTGCAGCATACTGGCCGATTGGCTACCATAACGTATTCGTCGTACGAACCTTCGTACGAATGCGTGTAGCGCGTCGCACATGCGATGCCGCGTTCTCTTTCCAGCAGTCCCCCCGCGGTTTTCATCGAGAATTCAAGGATTCGAGCCATGGCTTACGAAGCAGCTTCAGCACGTTATTCCGACATGCAGTACCGCGTTTGCGGCAAGACCGGCCTCAAGCTGCCGGCGCTGTCGCTCGGTCTATGGCATAACTTCGGCGACACGACGCCGCTCTCCACGCAACGTGAAATTCTGCGCACGGCGTTCGACCTGGGCATCACGCACTTCGACCTCGCGAACAACTATGGGCCGCCGTACGGTAGCGCCGAAACCAACTTCGGCCGCCTCTTCAAGGAAGACTTCAAGCCGTATCGCGACGAGCTGCTGATCTCGTCGAAGGCCGGCTACGACATGTGGCCGGGTCCGTACGGCCAGGGCGGCGGCTCGCGCAAATACGTGCTCGCGAGTCTCGATCAGAGCCTCACGCGCATGGGCCTCGACTACGTCGACATCTTCTACTCGCATCGCTTCGACCCGGATACGCCGCTCGAAGAAACGGCTGGCGCGCTTGCGACCGCCGTGCAACAGGGCAAGGCGCTTTATATCGGCATCTCGTCGTATTCGGCGGGGAAGACGCGCGAGATGGTCGCGCTGCTGCGCGAATACAAGGTGCCGCTGCTGATTCACCAACCGGCGTACAACATGCTGAACCGCTGGATCGAACATGAACTGCTCGATGCGCTCGAAGAAGCGGGCGCCGGCACGATCGCGTTCACGCCGCTCGCGCAAGGACTGCTAACCGGCAAGTATCTGAATGGCGTCCCGGCGGATGCGCGCATGAACAAGGCCGGTGGCGATTCGTTCACGCAGCAGCATCTGAGCGCGCAAAACATCGAGCACGTACGCAAGCTCAACGACATCGCGCAGCGCCGCGGTCAGAGCCTCGCGCAGATGGCGCTTGCATGGGCGCTGCGCGATCCGCGCGTGACATCGGTGCTGATCGGGGCGAGCAAGCCCGAGCAGGTGCGCGAAAACGTCGGCGCGCTGCGCAATCTGTCGTTCACGAAAGATGAACTGGCGGAGATCGATCGCCACGCGACCGAAGGCGGGGTTAATCTGTGGGAGAAGCCGTCGACGGATCAGCAGGTCTGAGCGATATCCTGTCGCGAGACCCGTCGGATCGTCCGGTCATCGAAGCCGCCGTCATGCATTGCGATGCACGGCGGCTTTTTTTGATTGCTGTGGACCGCGAACGTTTGCTGCGCTACACGAGCGCCGGCAATCCCTCGACGAGCGCCACCGCGAACACAACGCCTAGCAGTGCGCCCATCACGCGTAGCGAGTTGCGCTTCAGCGCGCTGTTGCACGGCAGGGCGCTAAGAAAAAGCGCGCCGGCCAGCGCCATCGGAATCACCAGAATGAAGTCGCTGATGGTGAAGTAGCCCATATTCGTCTCCTTCTCTATTACTTGTGTCGAGCGGCCGCGCGGTCGTTCTGGTTCTTATGATGCGGCTGCGACGCTCGATTTGAGTATAGGTGACGATGCGGATGCCGAAGCTGGCGTTTTCGCACCGAAGGCACCGTGGCGCTACGGTCCGAGCCCCACGGGACGGGGCTTTCCGCGATTTCTGGCGGTTGTAGGCAACTTTTGAAAAACGTGTTGCTTGCTTACGCAGACCTTTCCGGATATGCGTATCGCAGACCGCGGGCCCAACGCTTAGGTCAACTGGCTTTACGCGCGCCGGCGCGCTCGCGCTGTTGCAGCCATGTTGCACCTGCGATGCCGATCGGTGGACGATGCAGACGAAGAAGGAGCAGCCGAGGCTGCGCCCCGCTTGCATTCCGGCGGTACGGCCACGAACAGGATGTCCCTGAATTCCGGCTGGAGGAAAACGATACGCCGAGCCACAGCCGCTATCGATACTGAGCGCGGCTAACCGCGCGGCGCTTGCACCGCGCTCGCCGGTTTGTCGTCGCCTTCCGGAGGATGAACGATCTGGTCGCCGGTCGGCAGTTGCGATACATCCCAGCCGCCGCCAAGCGCCTTGATCAGCGCGACGCTCGCGGCCATCCGGCGGCGCGCGATCGACACTGCCTGCACTTCGTTGTTCAATGCCGTGGTCTGCGCGACGACGACGTCGAGATACGTGATCGCACCGTTCCTGTACCGGTCATTCAGGATGGCGAGCGAGCGCTCGGCGGCGGACACCGCTTCGTCCTGCGCCTTCGCTTCATGTTCGAGCACGCGCAGCGCGGCGAGGTTGTCTTCGACCTGGCCGAATGCGTCCAGCACCGTTTGACGATACTGCGCGACGCTTTCGTCGTAGTTCGCCTGCGCCTGTTCCTTCTGCGCCGAGCGTCCGCCGAAGTCGAGCAGCGTGCCCGCGAGCGACGGTCCGAGCGACCAGAAACGGCTCGGCGCGAGCAGCCACTGGCTATAGTTGGTCGCTTCGAGGCCGCCCGTCACGGACAGGATCAGATCCGGGAAAAACGCCGCTGTCGCGACGCCGATCTGCGCATTCGTATTGACCATTTGCCGCTCGGCCGACGCGATATCGGGGCGTCGCTCGAGCAGCGACGACGGCACGCCGGCCGGCGCGACGACCGCCACCGCGTTCAGCGGGATGACCGGCAGCGAGAAGCCCGCGGGCGGCTGGCCCGTGAGGATCGCAATCGCGTGTTCGAGTTGCGCGCGCTGCACGCCGAGATCGATCTGCTGCGCCTCGGTCGTGCGCAACTGCGTTTGCGCCTGCGCAACATCGGCATCGGTTGCGATACCGCCGTTGAGCCGGTTCTGCGTGAGCTCGACAGCATCCTTGTATGCGCGAATCGTATCGTCGAGCAGTTGCTGTTCGCGATCGATGCCGCGCAGTTCGAAGTAATCGGTGGCGAGTTCGGCCTGCATCGACAGCAGCACGCTTTGCTCGTCGGCGGCACTGGCCTGCGCGTTGGCCTTCGCGCCCTCGACGGTCCGCGATATGCGGCCCCACAGGTCGGGTTCCCACGACGCGTCCGCACCGATCGAATAGTCGCTCAGCGTCCTGCCCGCGGCCGAGCGGAATTCGATGTTGCGCGACGAGCGCGCGCGCGAGTAGGTGCCCGAGTACGCGATGAGCGGGAAGAACTGCGAGCGGAACTGCGCAACGGCCGCGCGCGCCGAACGGAAGCGCGCTTCGGCTGCCTTCACGTTCTGGTTTGCCGTCGCGACCTGCTCTTCGAGCGCATTCAGTGCGGGATCCTGATAAACCTCCCACCACGCACCGCGCAATGCCGCGTCGGCGGGCTGGGCGGTCTTCCAGCCCGTGCCTTCGAGTTCCTTGTAGGTCGCGGGCGTCGGCGCGGCAGGGCGCACGTAGTCGGGCCCGACCGTGCACGCGGCGAGGAGCGCCGTCGCGGTCGCTGCCGCAAGCGTGGAAAGCGCTGTGGCAAGCGTGCGCCGGCGCGTACGAGCGTAATGACGCATCGGCACTACCCTGCCGCCGCTTGCGCGTTCGCGGAGCCGCTTGCCGCGCTCGCGCCGCTGGCGGGCTGCGCCGCACCCGCCTTCGTTTGCACGATGCGTACCGGCGCACCATCGGCGATCGAATCCTGCGGATTCAGAATGACCCGTTCGCCGCCCGTGAGGCCCGACGCAATCGCGACGCGCGTGCCGTAGTCGGTGCCGAGCTGCACCTTGACGAGCTTCACGCGTTGCTGGTTGTCGACGGTCGCGACGTTCACGCCGTTCGGACGGAACAGCAGCGCGTTGCCGGGCAGCGTGTACGGCGCGCCTTGCGCGCTCAGCGCGAAATGCACTTGCGCATAGGCGCCCGGCAGCAGCGCGCCGTTGCGATTGTCGACTGCGACTTCCACAAGCATCGTGCGCTGCGTCGGATCGACGGCGCCCGACGTGCGTGCGACGGTACCTAGATAGTGCTTGCCCGGCGTTTCGGTCAGCGTCAGATAAGCGGCTTCGTTCGCGTGAATCTGCTGCGAGTACGCTTGCGGCACATTCACGTAGACGCGCAGCCGGTCCGCCTGCGCGACGTGGAACAGTTCCTTCGCGGGGCCGCCCGAACTGCCCGCATCGATCAGCGCGCCGACGTCCACATTGCGCGCGGTCACGATGCCGTCGAACGGCGCATAGACCTTCTGGAACGACTGCGTCTTTTCGAGCCGCGCGACGTTGAAACGCGCCGCATCGAGCGTGCCTTTCTTCGCGAGCATGTCGCCGACCTTCTCGTCGGTTTCCTGCTTCGATACCGACTTGTTCTTCAGCATGTCGGTCCAGCGGTCGGCGGTCGTTTTCGCGAGCTCGTAGTTCGCCTGCGCATTGGTGACATCGGCGCGCGCCGCGCGCAGCTGGTCGTCCACTTCCGGCGTATCGATCTCGGCGAGCAGCTGTCCGGCCTTCACGTGACTGCCGATATCGGCGTACCACTTCTTCAGGTAGCCGTTCGTGCGCGCGTAGATCGGCGTATCGAGGTAAGCCTGCACGTTGCCGGGCAGCACGAGGTCGAGCGCGGCATTCGACTTTTGCGGATGCACGACCTCGACGCTGAGCTGTGCCGTGTGCGCGGCCTCGCGCTCGAGCGTCGCATGCGCTTCGCGGCGCGACCAGATGCCCTGCGCCGCCAGCGCCAGCACGACGACGACCGCGAGCACCGCAATCCAGCGTCCGCGCTTCGTGGCTGCCGCGGGCGGGGCGCCGCGGCCGACCGCGGATTCATCAAGTGGCTTCCCTTCCATCAACGCTCCATATCGAACGACCTCGCGCTCAACGCGCTTGCTGGCACTACGGTCTCTGCACGACATGTTCGGCGGCTTTATGCCGCCGGTCGGCAAGCCGCCGGTAAATCATCGAGAACAGCACCGGCACGAATACGAGCGTGGCGAGCGTGCCGATCGCGAGGCCGCCGATCACCGCGCGGCCAAGCGGCGCGTTCTGTTCGCCGCCTTCGCCGAGGCCGATCGCCATCGGCACCATGCCGATCACCATCGCCAGCGCCGTCATCAGCACCGGGCGGAAACGCGTGAAGCCCGCTTCGATCGCCGCGCGCACCGGGTCGCCGTGCTCGAGCAACTGTTCGCGCGCGAAGCTGACCACGAGAATCGAGTTCGCGGTCGCAATGCCGATACACATGATCGCGCCCGTCAGCGCTGGAATCGACAGCGTCGTATGGGTGAGGAACAGTATCCAGACGATGCCGGCGAGCGCACCGGGCAGCGCGGTGATGATGATGAACGGATCGAGCCATGACTGGAAGTTCACGACAATCAACAGGTACACGAGCACGATCGCAAAGATCAGGCCGGCGAACAGGCCGCTGAACGAGTCGTTCATCGTCTGCACCTGGCCGCGTACCCTGACCGTCGATGTCTGCGGCAGATCGGCCTTCGATTCCTCGATGATCCTGTTGATGTCGTCGGAAACGGCGCCGAGATCGCGGCCGTCGGCCGTACCGTAGATATCGATCGTGGTTTGCGCGTTGTAGTGCGTGAGCACCGCGTTGCCGGCTTCGCGGTGCATCGTCGAGAGCGCGCCGAGAATGTTCGTATGGCCGTTCGCGTTGAGCGGAATATTGGCGAGCGACTGCAGCGAGTCCATCGTGTACTGCGGCGCTTCGGTGATCACGTTGTAGCTCACGCCGTTGCGCGGATTGAGCCAGAACGTCGGCGTCGTCTGCTGGCTGCCCGACAGCGTGATCAGCAGGTTGCGCGCGACGTCGCTTTGCGTGAAGCCCGCCTGCTGTGCGCGCGTGCGGTCGACGTCGATAAAGATGCGCGGCAGGTCCGCCGGCTGCTGGATGCGCGCATCGGCGAGTCCCGGCACGCTGCGCAGCCTGCTCAGCAGCGTGGCTGCGTAGACCCGGTTCGCCTGCACGTTGCGTCCGACCACCTGGATGTCGATCGGCGACGGCATGCCGAAGTTCAGCGTCTGACTCACGATATCGGCGGGCAGGAACGAGAACTGAACGCCGGGGAATTCGTCCGTGAGCGTGCGCCGCAGTGTGCGCACGTAGTCGGCGGTCGGATGATGGTCTTCGTTGAGCGTGATCAGCACGTCCGCATCCGAGGTGCCGATCGTGCCGGTGTTGCTGTACGACAGGTTGATACCCGATACCGGCAGGCCGATGTTGTCGATGATCGAATGCAGTTCGCCGGGCGGAATCAGCTGGCGAATCCTTGAATCGACGCGATCGGTGATGACCGCGGTTTCCTCGACGCGCGTGCCCGTTTTCGCGCGCAGATGCAGTGCGATCGTGCCCGCGTCGACCGACGGGAAAAAGTCGCGTCCGAGAAACGGGATCAACAGCAGCGACAGCAGGCAGCAGACGAGAAAGCCGGCCGAAAACAGGCCGGGTTTGGCCACGCGCGCGACGAGGAACCGGCGATAGCGCTCGCGCAGGCTCGCAAAGCCGCGTTCGAACGCGTAATGCACGCGCATGAACGGATTGCGCGTTGGCGTGTGATGCGAACTGCCTGCCTGATGGTGATGGCGCAGCAGATACTTCGCGAGCGTCGGGACGAGCGTACGCGAGAAGAAGTACGACGCGAGCATCGCGAACACGACCGCTTCGGCGAGCGGAATGAACAGATAGTGCGCGACGCCGGAAAGCAGGAACATCGGCACGAACACGATACAGATCGACAGCGTCGACACGAGCGTCGGCACGGCGATCTGGTGTGCGCCGTCGAGAATCGCCTGTTCGAGATTCTTGCCCTGCTCGAGCTGATGGCTGATGTTTTCGATCGCGACCGTCGCATCGTCGACCAGGATGCCGACTGCGAGCGCGAGGCCACCGAGCGTCATGATGTTGATCGTCTCGCCGAGCGCCGATAACGCGATGATCGACGTGATCATCGAAAGCGGAATCGACACCGCGATGATCAGCGTGGCGCGCCAGTTGCCGAGAAAGAGCAGGATCATGAGGCCCGTCAGGCAGGCGGCGATCAGCGCTTCGCGCAGCACGCCCTGCACGGAGGCGCGCACGAACAGCGACTGGTCTGCGACGGGATCGATTTTCAGCGACGCGGGCACGAGATTGCGCAGCGTCGGCATCATGTTCTTGATGTCGTTGACGATCTCGAGCGTCGACGTATTGCCGCTCTTGTTGATGGTGAGCAGCGATGCGCGCTGGCCGTTCACGCGCACGATGTTGGTCTGCGGCTGGAAGCCGTCGCGCACGTGCGCGACGTCGCGAATATAGATCGTGCCATTCGCGGTGGTCTTGACCGGAATGTTGTTCAGGCCTGCGAGCGAATCGGGGCTCGCGTTCATTTCCACCGCGTATTCGGTCGAGCCGATTTTCGCGGTGCCGGTCGGCACGATCAGGTTTTGCGCGGTGATCGCGTTCACGACGTCGGTCGGCGACAGATTGCGCTCCTGCAGCTTGCGCGTATCGATGTCGATCATGATCTGGCGCTGCTTGCCGCCATACGGCAGCGGCACCGACGCACCGGGCACCGTCGCGAGCTGCGTCTTCAGGAAGTTATTGCCGAAGTCGTACAGTTCCTGCTCGGTCAGCGACGGCGACGACAGTGCAAGCCGCAGGATCGGCACCGTCGATGCGTTGTAGCGCAGGATGAATGGCGGCGTGATGCTGGGCGGCAACGAGCGCAATTGCGATTGCGAGAGTGCCGTGACTTGTGCGAGCGCTTCCTGAATGTTCGCGTGCGGCTGGAAGAAGATCTTGACCACCGCTACGCCGTACAGCGAAGTCGATTCGATGTGCTCGATATCGTTGACCGCCGTCGACAGGCCGCGCTCGTAGTTGAGCACGACGCGTTTTTCCATCTCGTCGGCCGGCAAACCCTGGAAGGTCCAGATGACCGATAGCACCGGAATATCGATGTTCGGGAAGATATCTGTCGGAGTGCGCAGGATCGTGAGCGGCCCGACGATCAGCAGCAGCAGGGCCAAAACGACAAACGTGTATGGGCGCCGCAGCGCGAGGCGAACAATCCACATGTACGGTGCGGTCCGATGAGGGCCGAAGGGGGACGGCGCCGCCGAAGCAGCGGGCGTGTGCGCATGCGTGACGAGCGAAACCCGACCAAAACCGGGCCGGAAACCCGTTGAAACCAGAATGGTGAGTGTCGCGCGCGACAGGAATATAACGCGTATCGTAGTCTACATGTCCAATTTGGAGGGTTCGTCGCCGAACGGTTTATGATGGGCTGTTTACTGCACGTTACAGTTAGCGTTTCGTAAGTCAAATCGACAGAAACAACGTGATATGTGCCGCTTTTTCCGCTATCGCCGCGGCACTCGATGTGGTAACAATGGCGTGGTAGTCATGCGTGTGTCGCTGCCGTTATCGATCGGTGCGCGCGCAACTTTTTCTGTCGAAGCGACGTTTTTCAATCGTCACATTGACCGGCGCAATCCTCCCAAGCCGGCAGACGCAGAACGGGGAAATATCATGCAAGTCGGTTCTATTGTCCGATCCGTTCATATCGCTGTGCCTGCGGGCGCACGCGGGATCGTCATGCGCATTCTGGGCGACATGGCCATGGTGGCGTGGTACGCGGGTGAGCCCGGCACGACGCAGCAGCTCAATACGGAACCCTTTTTCCTTGAAGATCTGATCGACACCGGCGAACTCGTGCGTCCGGCAGGCGCGCCGCTGCACTGAATCACGACGCGGTTTTCAGCGGGACGCGAGCGCGTCCCGGTGCGCCTCAGTGCGTCTTCGCGTCTCTCAGGCCTGCATGCTGCACCGCAAACGCTCGTCTTTGACGGCGGCACGGCGCACAATGCCGGCATGAACGAAGACACTGAGGACATCGGGGACGGCGCCGCCGTCCCCTTCGCCCGGCTTACGCCGGAACGCGTGCTCGACGCGATCGACAGCGTGCTGGCAGGCGCCGGCGCGCGTACCGACGGACGCATGCTGCCGCTCAACAGCTATGAGAACCGCGTCTATCAGATCGGCGTCGAAGACGGCGCGCCTATCGTCGCGAAGTTCTATCGGCCGCAGCGCTGGTCCGATGCGGCGATTCTCGAAGAACATGCGTTCGTTGCCGAACTCGCCGCGCGGGAAATTCCCGCGGTGCCGGCGCGCGCGTTCGAAGGCCGCACGCTGCATGCGTTCGAAGGCTTCCGCTTCGCGCTGTTCGAGCGGCGCGGCGGCCGCGCGCCCGAACTCGAGCAGCGCGACACGCTCGAATGGCTCGGGCGCTTCATCGGGCGCATTCACGCAGTGGGCCGAACGCAGCGCTATACGGAGCGGCCGACGCTCGACATCGGCACGTTCGGCTACGAGTCGCGCGATTTTCTTCTAGCGCAAGACTTCGTGCCTGGCGACCTGCGCGAGGCGTGGCTCACGGTCGTGAATCTCGCGCTCGAAGGCGTCGAACACGCGTTCGAGCGCGCGGGCGACATCGCAGCGTTGCGCATGCACGGCGACTGCCATCCGAGCAACGTGCTGTGGACCGATCGAGGCCCGCATTTCGTCGATTTCGACGACAGCCGCATGGGGCCCGCGGTGCAGGATTTGTGGCTGCTGCTGCCGGGCGAACGCGGCGATGCTTCGCGCGCATTGACGGATCTGCTGGCCGGTTACGAGGACTTCTGCGAATTCGAGCCACGCGAGCTGCACCTGATCGAGGCGCTTCGCACGCTGCGACTCATTCACTATTCGGCATGGCTCGCGCGGCGCTGGGACGACCCCGCGTTTCCGGTCGCGTTTCCATGGTTCAACACGCAGCGTTATTGGGAAGATCGCATTCTCGAGTTGCGTGAACAGATCGGTGCGATGCAGGAAGGACCGCTGTGGCCCGTTTGATGGTGGTTTGAGCGCGTTGGCCTCGGTGATCGATGGATTCGCGCGAAGCGTCTATGGGGTTGACGGACCCGCTTACGGCGTTTCAGCAATGACTTTCTGTGTGGACCGGGACGCACCGTTCGCGCTCCTTTCCGTACTTGCACTCGCGCCATCGCGCGCCACACCGGGTAGCGTCGATCTGACGATCACCTGGGCGCGCACGTCGCGCCCGATCGTTTCGATGCCCGCGCGCATTTGCGCAAACTCATCCGGCGAGCACACTTCGCTGCTGAACCGTGTGCTGCCGTCGCGTGCCATCGTCACGACGTTGGTTTTCGGATCGTACTGATATGTCGAGCGGAAATCGATAAAGCGGTCTTCGGCACGCGCGGCCTCCGGCATATCGAGCACGCGGAAATTCGCCGGCAGCACGATGCGCGCGCGCTCGTGCAACTCGACGTTACGGCAGACAAACGGTTGCGTGCGCTGCCGTTCGCCGAGCCAGTAGCGCGCATCCGACTGGAAGCCGCCGACGAAGCTCGTCAAGGCGGGAATCGATGCGGCCGCGCCCGGCAGCACGAAATCTTCGAGTGTGCCCTTCATCGTGACGATCAGCGGGCCTGCGGACGCATCGAGCGCGTTCGTCGAGAGCATCGCGTTGCCGGTCAGGTTGGCCGCGCGCAACTCGCCCTGAATCGCTTCTTCGCGCTGCGCGGGCGTTTGCAGCCGCAGCATCGCGCGGCCCTGCTCGGCGGCCCAGCCCGTTGCCTGCAAGCGGTAGACGAAGTTCGCGGAGCCGTCCGGCGCGACGGTGATCGTGAGGTCGCTGCTGCGCGCCATCGATGCGGTGGCCGGCGTGTGGCCGAGCACGCCCTCGTCGACGAGGACGGTCGGCCGGTCCATGTCGGTTGACGGCAGATAGCCGAACTCGACGTTCGGCGCGGTGGAATCCGCGTACATCTGCAGGTCGGGCAGATAGGTGATGACGTGATTCAACACGCCGAATCCGGGCACCGACGGCAATGAATAGACCGTACCGCTGTTGATCAACGCGGGTTCGTTGCGGATGCCGACGGCGCCGAGCAGCGCGCCGTAAAGCGCGACGTGATCCTTGCAGTCGCCGTAGCGCAACGCGAGAATCTCGGCCGCGCGATGCGGCACGACCGCGCCGCGCCCGACGTTGACCGCGACGTAGCGGATGTTCTTGCGCACCCAGTCGTAGAGCGTTTTCGCTTTCTCCCGCGGCGTGCTGTCGGCTTCGGTCAGCGTGCGCGCGAGACGGACGATTGCCGGGTCCGATACGCTCGGGTCGACCGCCGATGCCTTGTACGTCTCCGCAAACGCCGCATAGTCGCGATACGTCGACACCATGAGCCGGTCGCCATAGCTCACGTACGAGATCGAACCGTATTCGAGGCGCCCGAAGCGCGCCTTGTCGTAGCGGAACTCGTAGCGCGTGCGGCCGTTCTGCGTCACGGGCGCCGCTGCGCTGAAACCGCGCGCGTCCGCGTAGAGCGGCATATCGGCGGGCAAATCGTAGATAAGGCGGAAGTTGTGCGTCGGCGCGAGATCGGGCGGCGTGAAATCGCTGAAATGGCCGGGCACGATCGGGACCTGCTGTGTTTTCCGGTACTTCAAATGAATGCGTGCACCGGGTTCCACGGCGGGAAACACGATGACTTTTTCGAGGATGTCCTGGAACATCGGCGCGTCGAACGAACGCGCTTCCTGTACGTTGCGAATCTCGTCGGGCTGCACGTCATGCCGCACGCCATCGGCACTGGTCGTATATGCCTCGATCACGTCGACCTTCGCCATATTGCGATTGAACCAGATGTAGTGCTGCGCCACACGCGCGACGCCGGCCTCGGTGTTCACGCGCAACGTCATGTCGTCGAGCTTCGTGAACGAGCCGTCCGCGTTGACAGTGAAAGTTTGCGTTTCCTGTTCGTTCACGTATGGTTCGACAGGACGAGCCGGGCTG
Organism: Paraburkholderia sp. SOS3; assembly: GCF_001922345.1. Classification (NCBI taxonomy): domain Bacteria; kingdom Pseudomonadati; phylum Pseudomonadota; class Betaproteobacteria; order Burkholderiales; family Burkholderiaceae; genus Paraburkholderia; species Paraburkholderia sp. SOS3. Next base: position 323,349 of record NZ_CP018811.1, read on the forward strand.
ACGGTAGAAGCGGGCGCCGGGTCGTTTGCGATGGCCGGAATGTCGGTTGCCACGGTGCTTGCAGCACTGACGTGGCCGGACCAGCACGCAGCCGCGATGAAGACGGGCACAAGAGAACGCATGAGGTGGGGCACGCGCACGATGTCGGATTAAGCGTAGAAATAGACTGAACAGCGCGACTGCGCATGAGCGCGATGCATGCCGGAGCGCCGTACAAACCGGCATGCATCGCGCCAATTGCTATGCGTCGCTTTCCACCACTTCGAAGTTGGTGATCTTCACGTCCCCTTCGGGAAAGACTGCGATGATTTCCAGCTCGCCGCCGAGGCCGCGAATGTGATCGCGCAACGTGGACACATAGGTGTCCGCGCGTTGCTCGAACTTCGCAATGCTCGGCTGCTTCACATGCAGCACAAGGGCCAGGTCTTCCTGAGACATGCCGCGAGCCCGGCGCAGTTCGTGCAGCGCCATTTCCGCCATCAGACGGCGGGCTTTCTCTTCGGAGCGAGCCCGGGACTCGGGCGACATTCCTGCCCGCAGTTCAGTGAACTTCTTGACCATATACCGTTTCCTCCTCTTTCAATTGCTCGATATGCTCGCCGTAAAGCGTGTCTGCGCGCGGGACGTTCCGCTGATACCAGCGGTCGTCACCGCCCTTGTTGCCACCGAGCAGCAAGATGGCAATGCGCGACGGGTCGAACGCGTACAGCACCCGATACGGCTGCCCCTCGTGCTGCACCCGCAACTCTCGCATGTGGCCGCAACGCGAGCCGTGGATATGACTCGAATGCGGATATCGCAAATACGGACCGTATTCTTCAAGCAGCCGCACCGATGCCGCGACCGACTCCTGTTCGGACTCGTTCAAAACTTCCCACCAGTCACCGAAAGCGCTGGTGTATTCGACGTCCCAGTTCATGAGCAATATAACCTCCAAAGAATATTCCGTCAATGGAATAAGTTGCCGGAATGTCAGGGCGCGGCAGTACCGCGACACAGAGGTCATGCTAGGGAGATCGGGACGGTAGCGACAGTCGGCCAAACGGCCAACGCTAAGGAAAGCAGAGGAAATGCAAACGGACAGCGAGCGGCACCGTGCGGCCGCTCGCAGGACACCGAGGCTCGCTACGCGCGTCGCTCGCTGATTTCGTCGGGAATACCGCAGGCCGTGCCCGCGTTTGCGGCGATCTCGCGGGCGGCCTTCGCGCCTTCGACCTGCAGCAGCGTCGGCAGCGACACGCCGTTTTTAGCCGCCGTCACTTCCGCGAGAATCGAGACGGCGATCTCAGGCGGCGTGCGGCTGCCGATATAGATGCCGACCGGCCCGTGCAGGCGTGCGAGTTCCGTGTCGGTCAGATCGAATTCCTTGAGCCGCTCGCGGCGCGCCGCATTGTTGCGTCGCGACCCCAGGGCGCCGACGTAGAATGCCGGCGTTTTCAGCGCTTCCATCAGCGCGAGGTCATCGAGCTTCGGATCGTGCGTGAGCGCGATCACCGCGCAGCGCTCGTCGAGCTTCATCTCGAGCACGGTGTCGTCCGGCATCGTGCGCACGATTTTCGTGCCCGGCACATTCCACTCGTCCGTGTACTCTTCGCGCGGGTCGCAGACGGTGACCTGATAGTCGAGGCCGACCGCAATATTGCAGAGATACCGCGACAACTGCCCGGCGCCGATCACGAGCATCCGGTAGCGCGGGCCATGGATCGTGAGCAGGCGCCGCTCGTCGAAATCGACGCCGTCCGTTGCTTGCGCCGCGCCGTAGTGGACCGCGCCGCTCGCCATATCGAGCGTGCGCGCGACGAGCTTGCCGTCCTCCACCGACCGGCACAATTCCGCGATGCCGCTTTGCTTGCTCAGCGGTTCGAGCACGAGCTGGATCGTGCCGCCGCACGGCAGGCCAAAGCGGTGTGCTTCTTCGGCGCTGATGCCGTATTTCACCGCTTCCGGGTGGGTCTGTTCGATGCCGCGTTGGCGTACGCGATCGATCAGATCGTCTTCGATGCAGCCGCCCGATACCGAGCCGACCACGAGTCCATCGTCGCGTACTGCGAGCATCGCGCCCTCGGGACGCGGCGACGAGCCCCACGTCCTGACAACCGTGACCAGTAGCGCGCGGTGACCTTCGTCGAGCCAGCGTGCACTGGATTTCAGGACTTCGAGATCCACGCTGTCCATGATTTCTTCCTCTTCGGTTCGGCGCCTTCGGTGGTGGATTCCGTTGCGCCTGTCTGTTCTGCCGGGCTTTGCGCTTCAGGTGCGGCGCTGCTATCGACGTTTGCGTCGCTGGCCGTGCCGTCGCCGCCGCCCGTTACCTGCGCGCTGAAGCGCTTGAAAAATTCGCCCGCGATCTTGCGCGCGGCGCCATCGACGAGCCGCGAGCCGATTTGCGCGAGCTTGCCGCCGACCTGCGCACTCGCCGTGTACGCGAGCGTGGTGGCGTCGTCGCCGTCCGGCTCGAGCGTGACCTGTGCGTGGCCTTTGCCGAAGCCCGCCGCGCCGCCCTGGCCCTCGAACACAATCGTATACGTATGCGGCGCGTCGATGTCGGTCAGCAGCATACGCCCTTTGAAGCGCGCCTTAACGGGACCGACCGATGCGCTCATCGAGATCGCGTACGCATTCTCGCCGTCTGCGTCGATACTTTCGCAGCCCGGTATCGAGGCGCGCAGGATCTCGGTGTCGTTCAGCGCTTCCCACGCGCGCTGTTGCGAAACGGGAAGCTTATGGGTTTCGGTCAGGTCCATCGTGTGTCTCCTGCGGGTTTTGGGGTTCGCGCGGCGAGGTCGGCGGGTGCGGCCGGCCGCAGCGCTCGATGGGCCGGCTGCGTGGCGGGCGCAAGCGGCGCAAGCTGCGCGAGATCGCGGGCGAACGCGCTGAGGCTGTCGAGATTATGGACCGGCCGGTGCGCGTCCACATGCGGCAGGATCGCTTGCACGCCGCGCGCTTTCGGCGCGAATTCGCTGTAGCGCAGCAACGGATTGAGCCAGACGATGCGGTGCGCGAAGCGCCGCAGGCGGCTCATTTCAGCGGCCAGCAGATCGATCGCTTCATGATCGAGGCCATCGGTAACGAAGACCACGGTCGCCCTGCCGGTCAGCACGCGTCGTGCCCAGCGCCGGTTGAAGTCGGCCAGCGCCGCGCCGATGCGCGTGCCGCCGGACCAGTCGACCACCTGCTCCGCGAGCGCCGCAATCGCCACATCGGGGTCGCGCTCGCGCAGCGCGCGCGTCGCGTTCGTCAGCCGCGTGCCGAACAGGAACACCTGCAGGCGCTCGCGCGACTGCAGCAGCGCGTGGCAGAAGTACAGCACCGCGCGCGAATAGCTGCTCATCGAACCGGAGATATCGAGCAGCAGGACGAGCGGCGGCTTGCGCTCGACGGCCGCGCGATATTTCCAGACGGTCCAGTCGCCGCCCGCCCGCACCGCGTGCCGCGCGCTCGCACGCAGGTCCGCATGCGTGCCGCGCGATGCGGCTTTGAGGCGGCGTGTCGGTTCCATCGCGAGCGGCAGCCGGTGGCTGCGGATCACATGGCGCAGCGTGCGCCATTCGTCGGCGCTCAGCGTATCGAAGTCGCGGTGGCGCAGCCGTTCTTCCGCGCTGAAGGTGACGTGCGCGTGCAACTCGTGCTGTTCCATTCGCGGCGCGCGCGGCGCGTTGCGCGTGACCGGCGGACGCGCCGCGAGCGCGTCGGCGAGGCGGTTGTTGCGCTTCGGCGGCGGGATCGTGTTGCCGACTTTCGGCAGCAGCAGCGCGCGCATCTTGCCGGCCCAATCGGGATCGCGCCAGAAGAGCTCGAACGCCGCGTCGAACAGTTCGCGTTCGTCGGGCGCACGCACGAGCAGTGCGGCCAGCGCGGCTTGCACGTCGTCGCGGCGCGCGAGTCCGACGTGGCGCAATGCGTCGAGCGCGTCGACGGCCTGTGCCGGCGACATCGGCAGGCCAGCCGCGCGCAGCAGCCGCACGAAATGCACGACGTTGCGCGCGAATGCGGGAAAAGCGTGCGGTGCTTCGTCGGTATCCGGCGTGGCGTTCATCGCGCGTCACTCCGCCGCGGCGATGCACTCGGCGATCTGTTGCGCGTCCATGCGCGCGAGATCGTCCTGATACTTGAGCAGTACGCCCAGCGTATCCTGCACCGATTGTGGATCGAGCTCGGTCACGCAGAGCGCGTTGAGCGCGCGGCACCAGTCGATCGTTTCGGCGATGCCCGGCGCCTTGAACAGATCCATCCCGCGCAACTGATGCACGAAGCCGACCGCATGCCGTTGCAGCGCTTCGCTCGTTTCGGGCGCACGCGCGGCGACGATCGCGAGTTCGCGTTCGCGCTCCGGGTAGCCGATCCATTGATAGAGACAGCGCCGCTTCAACGCATCGTGCACTTCGCGCGTGCGGTTCGACGTCATCACGACAAGCGGCCGCTGCTGCGCGCGCACGGTGCCGTACTCGGGAATCGACACCTGAAAGTCCGAGAGCAGTTCGAGCAGGAACGCTTCGAACGGCTCGTCGGCGCGGTCGATTTCATCGATCAGCAGCACGCGGCGCGCGCCCGGGTTCCGTTCGTCGGGCATCAGCGCCTGCAGCAGCGGGCGCTTGAGCAGGAATTCGCTGCGATAGAGCGTGTCGCTGCCGGGCTTCTCGCCGGACGCTTCGGCGACACGCAGCGCCATGATCTGCCGCGGGTAGTCCCACTCGTACAGCGCGCTGGCCGTGTCGAGTCCTTCGTAGCACTGCAGCCGCAGCAGCGACGTGCCGAGCATGCCGGCCGCGGCCTTCGCGAGCTCGGTCTTGCCGACGCCGGGCTCGCCTTCGACGAACAGCGGCCGCTCCATCCGCAAGGCGAGAAAGAGCGCCGTCGCAAGCTCGCGGCTCGCGAAGTAGTCCTGTTCGGTCAGTCGCGCGAGCGTGTCGTCGATGGAGGCGGGTTGCATGCCGCGTCGACCCGCTGCTATGCCTTCGCGCGTTCGACCGCGCGCGCCGCGAGGATCGGAATCAGATGAGCGCGATATTCGGCGCTCGCGTGCAGATCCGTATTGAGGCCGTCGGCCGAAACCGTCACGGCGCGCGCCGCCGCCGGCGAGAAGTCGGCCGATAGCGCCTGTTCGAGCTCGGGCACGCGAAACACCGACGGCGCCGCGCCCGTCACCGCGACGCGCACGCCGCCTGCCTGCTTCGCGACGAACACGCCGACGAGCGCGAAATGCGACGCCGGATTCCTGAACTTCTCGTACGCGGCGCGCTCCGCGAACGGAAATTCGACCGACACGATCAGTTCGTCCGGGGCGAGCGCGGTCTCGTACATGCCGACGAAGAAGTCTTCGGCCGTGATGCGGCGGCGATCGGTCACGACCGTCGCGTCGAGGCCGAGCACGGCGGCCGGATAGCAGGCAGCCGGGTCGTCGTTCGCGAGCGAGCCGCCGATCGTGCCGAGCGCGCGCACCTGACGATCGCCGATGTGCGCAGCGAGATCGGCAAGCGCGGGCAGCGCGTGGCGCACGTCCTCGTTCGCCGCGACGTCTGCGTGACAGACGGCGGCGCCGATCGACAGCGTCCTGTCGCCTGCGCGGATCTGCTTGAGCTCGGGAATGCGCGTGACGTCGATCAGCTGCGAGGGCTGCGCGAGACGCAGGCGCATGGTCGGCAGCAGGCTTTGGCCGCCGGCCAGAAACTTCGCGTCGACGTCCGCGGCGAGCGCCGATACCGCGGCCTTCGGATCGGCCGCACGTTGATAGTCGAATGTGTACATGTGGGCTCCTCCGCTCAGGCCGGTTTGGACGACGTGCGTTGCGACGCTCCCGCGGCTTGCATCGCCGACCAGATCCGATGCGGCGTCGCCGGCATCTGCAGGTCGGTGACGCCGAGCGGCGCGAGCGCATCGATGATCGCGTTGATCACCGCCGGCGGCGAGCCGATCGCGCCCGCTTCGCCGCAGCCTTTCACGCCGAGCGGATTGTGCGTGCACGGCGTGCCTTTCGCGGTTTCGACCGTGAACTGCGGCAGATCGGACGCATGCGGCATCGCGTAGTCCATATACGAACCCGACAGCAGCTGGCCGCTTTCGGTGTCGTACACGCAGCGCTCGAGCATCGCCTGGCCGATGCCCTGGCCGAGGCCGCCGTGCACCTGTCCTTCGACGATCATCGGGTTGATCACGTTGCCGAAGTCGTCGATCGCGGTGAAGCGTTCGATGCGCGTTTCGCCCGTATCGACGTCGACTTCGACTTCGCAGATATAGGCGCCGGCCGGATAGGTGAAGTTGGTCGGATCGTAGAACGCGCTTTCGTCGAGGCCCGGTTCGAGCTTGTCGAGCGGATAGTTGTGCGGCACGTAGGCGGCGAGCGATATGTCCGTGAAGGTTTTCGTGCGATCGGTGCCGGCCACGCGGAACGTGCCGTCCTTGAACTCGATGTCGTCGGGCGACGCCTCGAGCAGATGCGCGGCGATCTTCTTCGCTTTCGCTTCGATCTTGTCGAGCGCCTTGACGATCGCCGAGCCGCCGACCGCAATCGAGCGCGAGCCGTATGTGCCCATGCCGAACGGAATGCGCCCGGTGTCGCCATGCACGACCTCGACGTTTTCGATCGGCACGCCGAGCCGGTCCGCCACCACTTGCGCGAAAGTCGTCTCGTGACCCTGGCCGTGGCTGTGCGAGCCTGTGAACACGGTCACGGAGCCGGTCGGATGCACGCGGATTTCGCCTGCTTCGAACAGACCCGCACGCGCGCCGAGCGCGCCGGCGACATTCGACGGCGCGAGTCCGCACGCTTCGATGTAGCACGAGTAGCCAAGGCCGCGCCGCTTGCCTTTCTGCTCCGAGGCCTGCCTGCGCGCAGCGAAGCCTTCGACGTCGGCCAGTTCGATGGCGCGCGCCAGAAGCGTTTCGTAGTCGCCGGTATCGTAGGTGAGGCCGACCGGCGTCGCGTACGGGAACGAACGGATGAAGTTGCGGCGGCGCAGTTCGGCCGGGTGAATGTTGAGTTCGCGCGCCGCGCTTTCGACGAGCCGCTCGACCACGTAAGTCGCTTCGGGGCGCCCGGCGCCGCGATACGCGTCGACGGGCACCGTGTTCGTGAAGACCGCTTTGACTTCCGCGTAGATCGCGGGCGTCGCGTACTGGCCCGCGAGCAGCGTCGCGTACAGCACGGTCGGTACGCTCGAGGCGAACGTCGACAGATACGCGCCCATATTGGCGATCGTGTGCACGCGCATCGCGAGGAACTTGCCGTCCTTGTCCATCGCAAGTTCGGCCTTCGTGACGTGGTCGCGGCCGTGCGCATCGCAGAGGAACGATTCGGAGCGCTCGGCGGTCCATTTGACGGGGCGCCGCACCTTCTTCGACGCCCACGTCACGGCGACGTCTTCGGCATACAGAAAGATCTTCGAGCCGAAACCGCCGCCGACGTCCGGTGCGATCACGCGCACCTTCGATTCGGGCAGCGCGAGGACGAACGCAGCCATCAGCAGCCGTTCGACGTGCGGGTTCTGATTCGCGACGTAGACGGTGTAGCTGTCGTCGTATGGCGACCAGGCGGCGTTCGCCGCGCGCGGCTCGATTGCGTTCGGCACGAGCCGGTTATTGACGATATCGAGGGTCGTCACATGCGCGGCGTTGGCGAAGGCGGCGTCGGTCGCAGCCTTGTCGCCGTGGCCCCACGTGAAGCAGGTATTGTTGGGCACTTCGTCGTGCACGGCGGGTTGGCCCGCGTCGGCTGCATGTGCGGTGTCGACGATCGCGGGCAGTTCGTCGTAATCGACTTCGATCAGTTCGAGCGCATTTTTCGCCGCGTTGACCGAGTCGGCGATCACGAGCGCGACCTGGTCGCCGACGTGCCTGACCTTCGTATGTGCGATCACCGGATGCGGCGGCTCGTGCATCGGCGTGCCGTCGATGCTGTGGATCAGCCAGCCGCATGGCAGGCCGCCGACGTTGTCCGCCGCGAGGTCCGCGCCGGTGAAGATCGCGACGACGCCCGGCGACTGCTTCGCCGCCGTCGTGTCGATGCGCTTGATGCGCGCATGCGCATGCGGCGAGCGCAGAAACACCGCGTACGACTGATTGGGCAGGACCACGTCGTCCGTGTACTGGCCGGTGCCGGTGAGGAAGCGGGCGTCTTCCTTACGTTTGACGGAAGCGCCAATGATGCGATGGGTTTCGGGTGCGTTCATTGTCGGGCTCCTCGGCATCGATCAGGCGGTGGCCTTCGCGGCGGTTTGCGTTTGCGCGTGTGCTTGTGCCGAACCCGCGTCCGACGCCATGGCCGCCGCGCCCTCGACGATCGCCTTGACGATGTTGTGATAGCCCGTACAGCGGCACAGGTTGCCGTCGAGCTGTGCACGCACGTCGGCTTCGCTGGGCTGCGGATGGGTCGCAACGAGTGCGGCGGCGCTCATTACCATGCCCGGTGTGCAGAAGCCGCACTGGAGCCCGTGGCACTCCTTGAACGCGGCTTGCATCGGATGCAGCTCGCCGTTCGGGGAGAGTCCTTCGATCGTGGTGATGTCCGCGCTATCGGCCTGCACGGCGAGCATATTGCACGACTTGATCGCGCGCCCGTTCAGATGGATCGTGCATGCGCCGCACTGTGCGGTATCGCAGCCGATATGCGTGCCGGTCAGGCGCAGCTGATCGCGCAAAAATTGAACAAGTAGCGTATTGGGCTCGACGTTAGCGGTGACGGGCGCGCCGTTCACCGTCAGGCTGATGCTGATCGTCATGAACTGTCTCCTTCGCTTTTGTGCGGGGATAGAGACCGGCTCGGGCCCACGTTCACTACCTACCGCCTGCCTGCTGTGAGGGTCCGGCTCGGTTGGTGCTGTTTGTGATTTGTGCCGGACAGTAAAGCACAAATCGGCGGGGGCGGCTATCGGGGGAAATCGTCGCGGCCGCGCATTGCCTTGCTGCGCGGCCATGCTCGATCAGTGCGGACGCACACCATGCGCGATCAGTGCGGATGCACACCATGCGCGAGCTTCGAGCGCCGGCGCGAATAACCGAAATAGATCGCCATGCCGAGCACGAGCCAGACGACGAACGCCATCCACGTGACGCCCGCGAGATTCACCATCAGGAACAGGCACGATGCGACCGCGAGCACCGGCACGACGGGCACGCCGGGACAGCGGAATGCTCGCGGCAGTTCGGGGTGCGTGCGGCGCAGGACCAGCACCGCGATCGAGACCATCGAGAACGCGGCGAGCGTGCCGATATTGATCAGTTCGGCGAGCACGTCGAGCGGCACGAGCGCACCGATCAGGCCGAAGAAGATGCCGCACAGCCAGGTGGTGAGAAACGGCGTCGCGAAGCGCGGATGCACGCGCGACAACGCGGCAGGCAGCAGGCCGTCGCGCGACATCGCGAAGATCACGCGCGTCTGGCCGTACGCCATCACGAGAATGACGGTCAGCATGCCGAGCACGGCGCCGAGATCGATCAGGCCGGCCACCCACGGCTGCCCCGCTACCTGCAATGCATAGGAAACCGGATGCGAGATATGGGCGAACTGCGCGTACGGCACGATGCCGGTCACGATCGCGGCGACCGCGACGTAGAGCACCGCGCAAACGACGAGCGACGCGATGATGCCGATCGGCAGGTCGCGCTTCGGATTCTTGACTTCCTCGGCCGCCGACGACACCGAATCGAAGCCGATAAACGCAAAGAACATGACGGCAGCCGCGCCGAACACGCCCGACCAGCCGTTCGGCATGAACGGCTGCCAGTTCGCCGGCGTTACGTGAAATACGCCGACGGCAATCACGAGCAGCACGACGGTCACCTTGATCGCAACCATCAGATTATTGACGCGCGTCGACTCGCGTACGCCGACCGACAGTAGCGTGGTGATCGCCATCATCACGAGGAAGGCGGGCAGGTTGAAGAGCGTGGCGTGGCCCGGCAGCGCGCCGGGTGCCGCGGTCAGCGCAACCGGCAATGACATGCCGAAACCCGCGAGCAGCGATTGCAGATAGCCGGACCAGCCGACCGACACCGCCGACGTCGCGAGCCCATATTCGAGCATCAGGTCCCAGCCGATGATCCACGCGGCGAGCTCGCCGAGCGTCGCGTACGAGTACGTGTAAATCGAGCCGGCGACCGGAATGGTCGATGCGAATTCGGCGTAGGCGAGCGCTGCGAAGCCGCACGCGATGGCGGCGATAACAAACGAAATGGTGAGCGCGGGACCGGCCTGTACTGCGCCCGTGCCGGTGAGAACGAAAATGCCGGTGCCGATGATGGCGCCGACGCCGAGAAACGTCAGATCGAGCGCGCCGAGCGCTTTCTTGAGGCCGGCGGCTTGCGCGCCGGCGATCATGTGTTCGACGTTTTTCTTTCGGAATACAGACATTGCCAGAAGGTCTCATGAGCGGCGCGTTGTGCATCGCGCGCCGGGTGCGGGAAACCTTCGATTTTATCCGATCGCCGAAAGGTAGCCGTCAGGCTGAAAGTCAGGCCGCAACTCAGGCGGCAAGTCAGGCCGTCATGGCCGGGTTCAGATCGACGAGCCGGTTCGTCATCACATAGAACGTGAGTTCCGCATTGTTGTGCAGCTTCATTTTTTCGAGGAGCCGTGTGCGGTACACGCTGACCGTCTTCACCGATAGCGACAGGGCGTGCGCGATGTCGGTGAGCCGTTTGCCCGACGCGAGCATGCAAAGCGTCTGGTATTCGCGGTCCGACAGCTTTTCATGCGGCATCTGCTCGCCGTCGAACGACACGTAGTTCGCGAGCGCCTCGGCCATCGCCGGGCTCACGTATTTGCGGCCCGCGGCGACCTGCTGGATCGCGGCGATCATCTGCGTGGCGTCGACGGTTTTCGACAGATAGCCGGCCGCCCCCGCCTTGAGTGCGCGGACCGCGTACTGGTCCTCGCGATACATCGAGAACATCAGCACCGGCACGCGCGGCACCTTGCGCTTGAGGCGCTTGAGCACTTCGACGCCGTTCAGGTCCGGCAACGAGATGTCGAGCAGGATCACGTCGTACGAGTGCCGTCCCGCTTCCATCAGCGCTTCGGCCCCGGTCTGGGCTTCCGCCACTTCCGCGGCGACGCCGCGGTCGAGCAGCAACTGGCGTACGCCCTGGCGAACCACGGCGTGATCTTCGGCGAGGAGGATGCGCAGGTTCATCGTGCTTGTCGGCTATCGGGTCATGAACGTGCGGCGTGGCGCCGCGCGTCGGGTTCAGTGGTAGCCAGCAACGCGCGCCATGCGAAGCGCGCGTGCAGCGCGGTGCCGGGCAGCGTACCGCGCGAGTTTTTCCTGGGTTTCTTCGGCCGCGATGTGTTCGCAATGGCGAATTCGCCTTCGAATGCTTCGCAGCGCGCGCGCATGCCGGACAGGCCGAAGCTGCGCTCGCGACGGTTCGCCGCGAGGTTGGCCGCGAGCTTGCCGGCGGCGCGCGGCAGGCCGATGCCGTCGTCGGCGACGATGAGGATCAGATGCTCGGCATCGGTCTCGATGCGCACGTCGGCGCTCGACGCGCGCGCGTGCTTCGCGACGTTGTTCAAGGCTTCCTGCGCGACGCGGAACACTGCAAGCGCGGCGTCGCCTGGCAGGCGCGTCAAACGTGCGTCGGCCGCACAGACGAAGCTCGTGCGCAGGCCCGTGCGGGCCGCGAAGCTGCCGGTCCATTGAGACAGTGCGTGCACAATGCCGCTTTCGAACGACGGCGCATGGAGTTCGTCGATCGCATGGCGAGTGGCGTCGGAGACCGCGTCGAGCGAACGGTTCGCCACGGCCAGCGACGCCGCGCATTGCGGCGGCGCATCGGCCGGCAGCCATGTTTGTACGTTGGCGAGCGCGAAGCGCGCCGCAGTCAGTTCGGCGCCGGTGCTGTCGTGCAATTCCTGCGCGAGCGGGCGGCGCACCGCTTCCTGCGCGCGCACGACCTCGGCCGCGAGTTCGCGTACGCGTTCGCGCAGGCGCGCGATCTCGGCATGGTCGGCGTGCGCGCCGATCGGTACCACGGTCGACGTATCCATTGCGCCCCTGTCAGAAAGTAGCGTGGCCGGCAAACCGGCTGTGCGTCGACAGCGCAATCACGGAAAAACGCATGCGGACCCTTGGCCTCCAGATGCGCCCGCCGCGATCGGCGCCGTGACGGACAATCGCTACGCGATGACGTAACGAAATTTACATTCGGTAACAAGTCGTCGGCACCCGGTGGCAGGTGCCGTGTAGGCGTACTGCGCCGCGATGATATCCTAAAAAAAGAAAATAATGCAGGCAGAGCAAGGCTCGGCGCGTAAAATTCACCTGTCGCGCACTTTTTTTCTGACGCATTTTGTAGGAAAAATGCTTACAGCCTAAAGACGTTTCTGTGTGTCAATTTGTAACGTCTAGCCGACAGTGGCGACCCTCACGGTCATCGCGTAGTTTGGCTCTCTGTGCAAGGCAAGCGCGGCGAAGGCGAAATGAAAGTGAAATCGTAGCGACAAAAAAAGACCGGGACGTGTCCCGGTCTTGTTGTTTTTACGCTGATTCACGGCGCGAGGCTGTGGCCTTCGAGGTCGGACGTCAGCCAATCCGCATCGGCGTTATCAGCCCACGAAGGCCTTTTCGATCACATAGTGGCCCGGCGAGTTGTTGCTGCCTTCTTCGAAGCCCATGCTGTCGAGCAGTTCGCGCGTGTCGCGCAGCATGTGCGGGCTGCCGCACAACATGATGCGATCGTTCTCTTTCGAGAAATGCGGCAGGTCGAGGTCGGCGAACAGCTTTTGCGTCTCGATCAGTTCGGTAATGCGGCCGCGGTTCTGGAATGCTTCGCGCGTGACGGTCGGGTAGTAGACGAGCTTGTCGCGGATCAGCTCGCCGATGTGCTCGTGCGCCGGCAGGTGGTCCGTGATGTATTCCTTGTACGCGAGTTCATCGACGAAGCGGCACGTATGCGTGAGCACGACGCGCTCGTAGCGGTCATAGACGTCCGGGTCCTTGATGATCGACATGAACGGCGCGAGACCCGTGCCCGTGGACAGCAGCCACAGCGTCTTGCCGGGCAGCAGGTTGTCGGCCACGAGCGTGCCGGTCGGCTTCTTGCCGATCAGGACCTGGTCGCCGACCTTCAGGTGCTGCAGCCGCGACGTGAGCGGGCCGTCCTGCACCTTGATGCTGAGAAATTCGAGGTTCTCTTCGTAGTTCGCGCTCGCCATGCTGTAGGCGCGGATCAGCGGCTTGCCGTCGACCTCGAGGCCGACCATCGTGAACTGGCCATTCTCGAAACGAAACGACGCGTCGCGCGTGCACGTGAAGCTGAAAAGCGTGTCGGTCCAGTGGTGGACGCTCAGGACGGTTTGTGAATTCAGGTTGCTCATGGCTTCTTTGGATGAGGCGAAAACAAGGGCGGCCTTGACGACGGCCTTATGGTGGCATCGTGGCCTCGCAGCCGCCGGCGCTTCGATGCGCCATTCCTGTCGCGACCCTGACAAGGCCGGGTTGCACGGAAAAAGTGCTGCGCAGTCCGCTATTTTACCGCGTTACCGGTTCGCAGGCCGGTGGGCGGCAAACCGGCTGGCGCGGCTGCCTGATTTTGCACACACCCGGCTGCCTGATTTTGCACACACCCGTTTGCGCACCGTTTGTACGCAACATTTGACCAGGGCCATGGCGTGCGGCGCGGCGACAGCTTCGATGCTGCAACGCGCGGCCGCTGCATCGGACGACGGCGATGCGATGACGTGCACAGCGCAACAACCGATGCTCGGGATGGCAAACCAGAGACCGGCGATGATACCGAAACCCGGAACGCATCGCAGTATTGACCCTGCTCGCAAAGCTGGAACCCGGCGGGAGACGCCGTTTTTACCGTACCGCGCTTATTGGGCCACGCCACTGGGCCGCGCTTGCCGCGCCGCGCGATTATTTTTCGTCTAACGTTTCGCGACGAGCGTGGCGCCGAGGCCCATCGACGCCGCCCCGCATAGCGCGTCGATCGGCCGGCGCAGCTTGCGCTATTCGATGCGCAGGCGCGCCATATAAGGCAAATGATCGGAGAGCCACGCGGTTTCCTGGGCGGGCTGGATCCATTCGACCGGTTGCATGCCGCGCACGAACATCTTGTCGAGCGCAAGCGCGGGCGAAAACGCGGGAAATGTGCGCCCCGATTCGCCGAGCAGCGTCGCCACCTCGTTCATCCCGAGTTCGGCGAAGAGCGGCACCGAGTCGTTGCGCCAGTCGTTGAAGTCGCCGGCGAGCACGAGCGGTCCTTCGGCCGCTTCCTTCGCGATCCAGTGCGCGATCCAGCTCATTTGACGCAAACGCGCCTGGCGCGTGAGTGCGAGGTGCGCGCACAGCAGCGTGACCGAGCGTCCCGCGAACGTCGCGCGCGCGACGAGCAGTCCGCGCCGTTCGAAACGGTGAGCCGAAATGTCCCAGCGGCCGCCGAGATCGAGCGGATGCGGCGACAAGATCGCATTGCCGTGACGCCACGATGGTTTGAACACGTTGGTTCCGAGCGCGATCTGCAACTCGAGCGCGCGCGCGATTTCAGTCGCCTGGCAATGCCAGATATCGTCGCTCGGTTCGCCGAGCGGCGCGCCGAAATTGCTGGCAAGCACCGGCGCCGGCATGCGGCGCGCCATCGCTTCCTGCAGAAAATAGGCGTCGGCGTGCGTCGATTGCACCCAGCGCTGCATCGCCTGCCAAGCCTGGAATCCGAGCGGCGAGCGGCCTTTGTGCAGGTTCCAGCTCACCGCGATGAAGTCGCGGTTCGGTTCGTCCCGCAGCGCAATGTCCGGCCCGGGCGCGTCGCGCTCCAGTTTTTCGACGCCGGAACCGTTCTGTCGTGCGGGTTCGCGTATCAGTTCTTCGGGGTTTCGCATGCCGCGTTGTCCACGTTGTTCATTGCTGTGCCGGGTTGCTGGCGACGCTCGCGCGCACGCGATAAACGAGCTGCGGGTCTTTGTCGACGAGCGTCCAGCTGGTCCAGTCGCTGCCCGTCGCCTTCAGGCCCGGATGACTCGCGCTCACCTGGCGCGGCTGCGGCGGAATCTTGCATCCCGACGCCGACGTGCGCTGCGTGCTCGTGTCTTCGAGCGTTTCCTGCGCCTCGATCGCAAGCGTCACGCCGCTTGCGTCCGCTGCGATCGGCGAAACGGTGAGCGTGCGCTGCAGGTCGATATCGCCGGCCGGCTGATCCTTGCAGCCGACGTTGTGCTGCACGACGTGATGATGCGTGTCCGTGCGCGCCTGGCCGACGGTCGTCGTGCCGTCGAATGAATCGATCTGCTGGCCGTTCTGCATCACCTGCAACTGCCATTGCACGACCGGCGCGCTTGCGGCCGGCTGCTGCGCAAACGCAGCCAGGGGCATGCAGATCAATACGGCGGCGATGCGGGTTTTCCACATGAATGAGGTCTCCGGAATCGTTGCGGCCGCGCTTTGTCCGACAGCCGATCATCTTACGCCTGATGGGGGAACCTCTCTGACCCCCGATCCGCGGCCAGGGTTCAGCAACAATATCGTGCAAATTGTGACGCAGTCCCGCGCATTCAAGCGGTATTAGCAGCAACCCCGCGTGGCTGCTGGCTTGCAAGCCGGTCGCGCATCGTTACACTGAAATCGGGACGGGGCCGGCGGGCGCCGTACGGACAACGAGCAAGATCGACGCGCAACATTTGCACGACGGGGTGAGCGATGACAACGGCAGTGGTCAAACAGGAGATCGCGGTAGCGTCCTTCAGCAAGGTGTACGACCTCGAGCAGGTCGAAGCCGCGCTCAACGATCTGAACGACAGCGCGAACGAAGCCTTGCGCGCGACCTACGAAAAAATGCTGAAAATCGGCAACCTGCGGTTTTGCGTGAAGCCGAACCGGATGCCGTCCATCGACGACCTGATCGGCACCTTGCCGAACTTCGCCGAGCCGCTCGACGACGTGCGCAAGCAGGTCGCGCTGTGTATCGAAACCGACGACCGGCTCGAGCTGATGCCGATTCTGCTGCTGGGCGACCCGGGCATCGGCAAGACGCATTTCGCGAAGCAACTCGCGCGCTTGCTCGGCACGTCTTATCACTACGTCGCGATGGGCGCACTGACGGCAGGGTGGATTCTGTCCGGCGCGTCCTCGCAATGGAAAAACGCGAAGCCGGGCAAGGTGTTCGACGCGCTCGTGCACGGCAGCTACGCGAACCCGGTGATCGCCGTCGATGAAATCGACAAGGCAAGCGGCGATTCGCAATACGATCCGCTCGGCGCGCTCTATGCGCTGCTCGAGCACGATACCGCGCAGAGCTTTATCGACGAGTTCGCGGAAGTTCCGATCAATGCGGGGCACGTGATCTGGATCGCTACCGCGAACGACGCGCGCGCGATTCCCGAGCCGATTCTGAACCGCATGAACGTCTACGAAATCCCGGCGCCCGATTGCGACGGCGCGCGGCGTATCGCGCAATCGATTTACGACGAGATACGCAGTGCACACGGCTGGGGTCAGCGCTTTCCCGCTTGTCTTTCGGATGCGGCGCTCGAACCGTTGCAGCGCGCGTCGCCGCGCGCGATGCGCCGCGCGATTCTGAACGGCTTCGGGGCCGCGCGCATCGACGGACGCGACGAGATCGTAGCGGACGACATCCGGCTCGATCATCAGGCGCGGCGCAAGCCGATCGGTTTTCGCGCTCGCGATTGAGTCGCTCGCGTGGCGAAGCGCCGGACGGAAACGCGAATATGGCAGCGTCCCGAGGCGCTACGTTTCGCGTGAGGCAACGGTGAGCCCGCCGCGAGTCGCCGTGAATCCGGCGTGAATCCGGCATGAGTTTCGCGCGACTACGGTTAATTCCGTTTATTGAGGCGAGAGTCGCGATAGCCGAGCCATGTGCGACGGCGTCGCGCATTCGCCATCGGCGAAAACGGCACGCACGCGTTCGCGCAAACGATTGGCTTCTCGCCGCGATGCGTCGATCGCATGCGGGCACGTGAAGTGCAAATCATCGGATTGGTCCGCTAAACCACACATGCGCTTCACGCGAGCCCCCCATGCGCGGCCTTGACGGCGTACACTCCGACAACGCTGGTGTTGTGGTTGAGCGTTGAAGATCGCCATGCCCGCAGCCGTTTCCGGCTTCGGGCTTTTGCGTCTCTGGAGCGTCGTACAATTTTCCGTGGCCGTACGCGATCTTCATCTTCACCAGGTGGACGAGGCAAAACGCGGTGCATGACCGGCTGCGTCAATACGAATATGGATCAAATCGAATGTGTGGTGATCGGCGCCGGCGCGATCGGTCTCGCCGTGGCGCGCGCGCTTGCGGCGCGTGGCCGCGAGGTGATCGTGCTCGAAGCGGCCGAGGCGATCGGCGTCGGAACGAGCTCGCGCAATAGCGAAGTCATTCACGCGGGCATCTACTATCCGCGTGGCTCGCAGAAGGCCGCGCTGTGCGTACGCGGCCGCGAACTGCTGTACGAATACTGTGCGGCGCGCGGCGTGCCGTATCAGCGCTGCGGCAAGCTTCTCGTCGCGACTGCGCGCAATCAGATTCCGCAGCTCGAAAGCATCCTTGCGCGCGGCCGCGAAAATGGCGTGCTCGACCTCATGCGCATCAGCGGTGCGGAAGCGCAGGAACTCGAGCCCGCGCTCGAATGCGTCGATGCCGTGTTCTCGCCGCACACGGGCATCGTCGACAGCCATCAGTTGATGCTCGCGTTTCAGGGCGATGCGGAACGCGACGGCGCCGTGATCGCATTTCATGCGCCGGTCGAATCAATCGAAGCGTCGAGCGGGCGCTTTGTCGTGACGGTCGGCGGCGCCGCGCCGACGACAATCGGCGCGGCCTGCGTGATCAACAGCGCGGGCCTCCATGCCAATGCGCTTGCGCGGAAGATTCGCGGCCTGAATCCGCGTTATGTGCCGCCGCTTTATTTCGCGCGCGGGAACTACTTCAGCATGTCGGGGCGCGCGCCGTTTAGCCGGCTCATCTATCCGATGCCGAATGAAGCGGGACTCGGCGTGCATCTGACCATCGACCTCGGTGGTCAGGCGCGTTTCGGCCCGGACGTCGAATGGGTCGATTCGATCAACTACGACGTCGACCCGCGCCGCGCCGATTCCTTTTACGCGGCGATTCGCGCGTACTGGCCGGCGCTGCCCGATCACGCCTTGCAACCCGCGTATGCGGGCATCCGGCCGAAGCTGTCCGGACCCGGCGAACCGGCTGCCGACTTCCTTATCCAGGGCGCGGCGGCGCACGGCGTGCGCGGCCTCGTGAATCTGTTCGGCATAGAGTCGCCGGGGCTCACGGCGTCCCTCGCGATCGCGCAGCGCGTCTGCGAACTGCTGGGGCGCGCGTAACAACGCCGCGCGGTCCTGCGTCCATCTGTCGCAGCACCGCGGGGCGCGGGTGGCCATGATTCTCTGACGACGTTGCATGCGGCGCTCGCCGTACCCGGCGCGGCGTGCTCCGCGTCGTGCAATCTCCGCTGTGAATTCGCTTATGACCGGCATCGAAGCCGCCCGCGCGCCGGCTTCGTTGTTATGCTTGGGGACCGCTGTCGACAGAACGGCGGACCAATCAGGATCAAGACATAAACGGAGCAAGTCCCCATGAAATCATCCCGTCGTACGTTTCTGATCACGAGTATCGGCGCCGTGTCGGCGCTCGCGTTGTCGCGCGAGGCGCTGGCCGACGCACCGAAGGTCGCCGAAAGCGACCCGACTGCCCAGGCGCTTGGCTACAAGCTCGATGCGACGCAAGTCGACAAGGCCAAGTACGCGAAATACACGGCCGGCGAAGACTGCGGCAACTGCAGCTTCTACCAGGGCAAACCGACCGATGCGTTCGCGCCCTGCCCGATGTTCGCGGGCAAGCAGGTGTCCGCGAAAGGCTGGTGCAGCGCATACAACAAGAAGGCCTGAGCGCCGGCGCAGTCGCGGCGTTATGCGGCGAGCGCCGAGTTCGGCGCTCGCCGCCCGGTTACCGGGTCACCGTCCGATGCTCGAAAAACGTCCGTTGCGAACTGCGCGACGGACGTTTTTTTTGCCTGGAGAGACGCGAAGCGCTCGTACACTCGCATCCAGGTTTCAAACGTGCACGAACGACGACTGCTCGTCGCCGCGCTACTCGCTGGCCGGCATCAGCGGCGGGCGCCGGTTGAACCACGGGCGCGCCGCTTCGAGTTGGGCGGCCAGCCGGAACAAGGTTGCTTCGCCGCCGCTGCGCGTCGCGAACTGCGTGCCGATCGGCAGTCCACGCGCATTCCAGTAAAGCGGCACCGACATCGCGGGTTGCCCCGTCATATTGAAGATTTCCGTGCAACCGGCCCATGCGAACGCTTTGTCGGACGCTTCGGCCAGCAGCCTTTTCATCAGCGCTTCGATGCGCAGCGTGGTGACCACGCGCATCTGCATTCGTTCGATCGCCGTCGGCTGCATCTCGCCGATCTTGATCGGCGCGGCCGCGAGCGTCGCGCACAGCAGCACGTCGAAGCGGTTCAGCAGATCGGTGAGCTTCGCGGTCAGCTTGCGCTGTTCTTCGAGCGCGTCCGGCAACAGGCGTTCGCCGAACTTGCGGCCGATGTGCGCCATGGTCCACGTCGAGACTTCGAATTCGTCGCGCACCGGTTTGCGTCCGGTGATGCGATCGGCGTTGAACACAATGGCCTCGGCGCTGACGGAATACATCGCGAGAAACGCGCTGCGCACCGTGCTGAAGTCGATGCCGAGCGAGACCGGTTCGATCCGGTGTCCGAGCGACTGCGCGAGCTGTGCGGCATCGTCGAGCGCGGCGCGCGCATCGGCCGATAGCGTGTGCGCGAACATCGGGTCCGTCACGTAGGCGATATGCAGCGGCTTGCCGTGCGGTTCGGCCAGCGCGCCGAGGAAGGTGCCCGGCGCGCCGGGCGGCACATCGGCACGGCCCGAGGTCAGATCGAGCAGCAACGCGCTGTCGCGCACACTGCGCGAGACGGCGTGCTCCACGCCCATATCGCCGGGCGACGGTTCGCCTGCCAGCGGTTGCCGGCCGCGCGATGGCTTGAGCCCGAACAGCCCGCAGCACGATGCCGGAATGCGGATCGAGCCGCCGCCGTCGCTTGCATGCGCGAGCGGCACGATGCCGGCGGCGACCGCCGCGGCCGCGCCGCCGCTCGAGCCGCCCGGCGTGTGATCGAGACTCCACGGATTGCGGCACGCGCCGAACAGTTCGGGCTCCGTATAAGGCATCAGCCCGATCTCGGGCGTGTTGGTCTTGCCGAAGATATTGAGGCCGGCCGCGCGCGTACGTGCAATCAGCGGCGCATCTTCGGCGGGCACGAAGTGCCGGTAATGGCGGCTGCCGAGCGACATGCGCAGCCCGGCTACCGGCGCGAACAGGTCTTTGATCAGATAGGGAACGCCCGCGAGCGGCCCGGCGCCGAGGTGATCGGGACTGCCGCCGTCGGCGCGTTCGCGCGATGCGCGGCGGCGCGCCGCATCGTAGTCCTTCAGCACGATCGCATTGATCGCGGGGTTCGTGGCTTCGGCGCGTGCAATTGCGGCGTCGATCAGCTCACGCGCGCTGACTTCGCGTTTTCTGACGAGCTCGGCAAGGCCGATTGCGTCGTGGGCAAGATAGTCGGATTGCACGGCTCGATCGTCTCCCGATGAGCGGCGCGCGTGGTGCGCGCCGCGACGACAAGCTTAGCGGAACGAGAGTGTTTACAGACGTTCGCCGAGGAACGTAAGCGTGCGGCCATGCGCAAGCGCCGCCGAATGCTGGTGATAGCTTGCGCGATCGGTACAGTTGAAACCGTGATCGGCGTTCGGGTAGATATGGAATTCGACGTCGTCGCGCCCGGCGAAGCGCTCTTTCACTTCACCGACCGCCGACATCGGAATGCCCGAGTCGAGTTCGCCATAGTGGAACTGCATCGGCACCTTGATCTTCGGGGCGAGTTCGAGCTGGTTCTGGATGCCGCCGCCATAGTACGCAACCGCGGCGTCCACGGTGCCCTGCGCGGCCGCCAGATACGCGAGCCGGCCGCCGAAGCAGTAGCCGATCGCCGCGACCTTGCCCGTCACTTCGGGCATCGCGCGCAGCGCGGCCGCGGTCGCGCCGATGTCGGCAACGGCGAGGTCGACGTTCGTCTTTTGCAACAGTTCGATGCCCTTGTCGCGATCGGCGCCGGCGTAGGTCAATTCGACGCGCGGCTGCGTGCGCCAGAAAATGTCCGGCGCGATGGCGACGTAGCCGTCCTGCGCATATTGTTCGGTGACGGCGCGAATATGGCCGTTCACGCCGAAGATTTCCTGAATGATGATGACGGCAGGCCCTTTGCCGCTCTTGGGCAACGCCAGATAGGCGCCGAAACTGTCGGAGCCGGCGGGGATATCGATCCAACGGGAAGTGACGCTCACGTTCATTCTCCTCTACGAAGCGGTGGGCCAAAAACCTGGCCGAAAACGGCGCCCAGTTTGCCACCAAAAGAAGAGCACTGCAGCGCGACAGCGCGGTGCCGATAAACCCGCGCCGGCAATGGCGCGGCGAAAGCCGGCCTTGCCGTAAGCGGATTGAAACAGCACGGTTATCGATTATCGGATCACGGACGGCACTGTTTTTGTCATGAATCGCGAAATGCTTCGGATTGCGTTCTGGCGCATCGGAGCAGGGCCGCGGCACTGGTTCCGGCAACGTTGCGGCGATTGTCTATTAACGGCGTTTTGAAGCGCATCTTTAGAAAAGCCAGTCGAAACCGCGTGCCGTCAGGCGTTTGGGCGGCGACTAAAGCGGCGCGTCGGCGACGATGTGGGATAAACGCTATTGGTAGTGATCCCACTTACTCAAAAAAACCCCACAAATTAATTTGATGGCCTACACTTGCGCGCTGGTACGAAGACCACCTGCCACAAACAGGCTGGTTGACGTGCTTGCCAAGTGCATAACGATGCATCCGGCGCAGTCGTCCACGGGATTTGAGCGACACGTGAAGGACGCGGGGCACAAGGGCGATTACGTTGATTTGGGACCGAAACTGGAGACTTACATGAACATCAAGATTCAAAAGCTGTTGCCGATTAGCGCTGCGGCGATGCTGTTTGCGACGTTGGCGACGGGCGCGGTGGCGGACCAGACCGTCAAGATCGGCCACGTCGCTCCGTTGACGGGCGGCATTGCACACCTGGGCAAGGACAACGAGAACGGCGCTCGCCTCGCAGTCGAGGAAATCAATGCGAAGGGGCTCACGATCGGCGGCCAGAAGATCACGCTGGTGCTCGATGCGCAAGACGACGCGGCCGACCCGCGTACGGCCACGCAGGTTGCGCAGAAGCTCGTCGACGACAAGGTCGTCGCCGTGGTGGGCCACCTGAACTCCGGTACGTCGATCCCGGCTTCGAAAATCTATAGCGACGCGGGCATCGTGCAGATCTCGCCGTCGTCGACGAACCCGGCCTACACGCAGCAAGGCTTCAAGACCACGTACCGCGTGGTCGCGACCGATGCGCAGCAAGGCCCGGCACTCGCGAACTATGCAGCGAAGGGCCTGAAGGTGAAGAGCGTCGCGATCGTCGACGACTCGACCGCTTACGGTCAGGGCCTCGCAAACGAATTCGAGAAGACCGCGAAGTCGCTCGGCCTGAACGTGATGTCGCACGACGCGACGAACGACAAGGCTGTCGATTTCCGCGCGATTCTGACGAAGATCAAGGGTGAGAACCCCGACGCGATCATGTACGGCGGCATGGACGCCACGGGCGGCCCGTTCGCCAAGCAGGCGAAGCAGCTCGGCCTGCGCGCGAAGGTGCTGGCCGGCGACGGCGTGTGTACCGACAAGCTGGCCGACCTCGCCGGCGACGCGACCGACAACATCGTGTGTTCGGAAGCGGGCATGGCGCTCGAGAAGATGGAAGGCGGCAAGGCATTCGAAGCGAAGTACGAAAAGCGTTTTGGCCAGCCGATCCAGATCTACGCGCCGTTCACGTATGACGCCGTGTACATCATCGTCGACGCGATGAAGCGTGCGAACTCGACCGATCCGGCCAAGATCCTCGCCGCGATGCCGAACACCGACTACAAGGGTGTGATCGGTGAAACCACGTTCGACTCGAAGGGCGACCTCAAGCACGGCGTGATCTCGCTGTACAACTACAAGTCCGGTAAGAAGACGCTGCTCGACGTCGTCAAGATGTAAGAGCAGAGACAAGACGGATGACGGATCTGCTCGCGCAGTTTCGTCATCTGTCAAACCGTCGGTTCGTTTGCGCGAACGGCGTATGCAAGGCACGCGGCTTCCGGCTCGCGTGCCTTTTTTGTTGAGCCGCCCGCGCGCTGTGGCGACATGGCGGGCAGCGTCGTCAGATACCGAGGCGCCGCAGCACCTTCGGTCCCGCAAACGCAATCAGCGCGGCGCAGATCGCGACGACTGAAAGACCGATCTTGAGGTTGGTCGCCTGCGCCACGCCGCCGATAATCACCGGCCCGAGCAGCAAGCCGAAGTAGGCGAGGCCCGCGACGTGCGCCAGTCCTTCGGCCGCGTGAATGCCCTTGACGCGCGCCGCCGCCGCGAACAGCACCGGCATCATGTTGGCGAGGCCGAGTCCCATCAGCGTGAAGCCGGTCATCGCGGTGATCGTATGCGGCAGCAGCAAGGCGCCGATCATCCCGACGCACGCGAGCGACGCGCTTGCCATCACGAGTTGCGGCGCGCCGAACCGCGCGCGTACCGCATCGCCGGCAAAGCGCGCCGCGGCCATGCCGCCGGAAAACGCCGCGTACGCGGCACTCGCGACAGCCGGCGTGGCGACGACGACGTCGCGCATATAGATCGTCGCCCAGTCGTACATCGCGCCTTCCGCGATCAATGCGATCAGCGCAACGATGCCGAGCGCCCAGAGCGCCGGCGAGCGCCAGCGGTTCGCACGCGGTGTGTGCGCATCCGGATGCTCTTCATGCGGCACGTGCGGCAGCACGGACGGGCACGCAACGAGCAGCACCGCGGCGCTCACCGCGGCCGCAAGCAGCATATGGACAACCGAGCTCATGCCGTGCGCGAGCAGTGCGCCGCCGGCCGCCGCGCCCGCCATGCCGCCGACGCTGAACATGCCGTGCAGCGCCGACATGATCGGACGGCCGAGCGCCTGTTCGACCGCGCTCGCTTCGGCGTTCATCGCGACATCGAGCGTCGCCATGCCGGCGCCGAAGCAGGCGAGCACGACGAGCAGCATCCAGTACGCGGGGACGAGCAGCATCAGCGCCGCGCAGACCGACATCGTCAGGCCGCCGGCGAGGCACGCGCGGCGCGTGCCGGCGCGGGCGATCCACGGACCGTTCGCCGTCATCGCGGCAATCGAGCCGCCCGCCACCGCGAACAGCGCGAGCGACAGCAGTGCCGGGTTCAGTTCGAAGCGGTCGCGCACCGTGGGCACATGAATCCCCCACGTGCCGTACATCATGCCGGCGATAAAGAACAGGGCCATCGTCGCGTAGCGCGCGCGGTTGCGCGCGGCCACGGGCAGATCGCGATGCGCGGCGGGAAGCATCGCGATGTCGGGCGGTCGGTCGGACACAGGTGGTCTCGTCGTAGAAGGGGGGGAAAGCGCGGTGAAAGCAAAGTCCCGATTCTAGCGAAGCGAGCCGTACCGCGCTGACACGCCGCCGCACTAATATATCGATCGGTTGTCTACCTCGTTTCGCGCGAGGACCGCGTATCGGCTGTCAGTTCGTACGCACGCGGTATGCGCGTACGAATGCTTGAGAAAAATCCGAGGCTGCCTTGAAAATTCCCGCTCACGCTCCGCTCAATTTGCTGCATCGTGTCGCGCTCGGCACGCTGGCCACGCATTCGCGTCAGCCGCAGGGTTTTCCGTATCCGACCATCCTGCCTTTCGCGCTCGATGCGCGCCATCGTCCGACCATTCTCGTGAGCCGTCTTGCCGAGCATACGCGCAACCTCGAAGGCGACGCGCGCGCGGGCTTTCTCGTTGCCGATGCGCCGGACGGCAATGTGCTCGACGCACAACGCGTGACCCTGCTCGGGACGTTCGAGCCGATCGACGCATCCCCGCTCTTCGTGCGCCGCTATCTGCGCTTTCAACCCGATGCCGAACGCTACCTCGCGCTAGGCGATTTCGCGTTCTGGGCGATGTCGATCGAGCGGCTCCGGTATATAGGCGGCTTCGGCATGATGGGCTGGCTGGACGGCAGCGAACTCGACCCGCTCGAACCGCTCGCATTGGACGAAGAAGCCGCGTTGCTCGAGCGCTTCGACGCGCATCCTCGCCACACAAGCGACGTGGCATTGCTTGGCGTCGACCGCTATGGCGCGGACTTTCGAATCAACGGCGTGCGTACGCGCCACACTTTCGAGTCGCCAGCGACCGAATTCGCAACGCTCGATGCGGCATTCATGACGTGTACTGCGGCCATCCTCGGCGGTTAAGAAGATTTACCGCGCAATGCTTAAACGATCTGATTGTCGCGGAAAGTTTTCACAAAATGAAATGATTTCCTGCCGCATGGTCGAATACGTTTCATTTTTCGACAATCAAAATGAGAATCTATTCATTTGGGACGCAACTTTTCTGACAAAATAACAATCAATGTGCGGCGTTGCCCGAGCCGCTTTCGTCACTTCGTTGAAAATTTAGGAAATCGCAATTAATTAATTTGGGCGAGCCCCTATTCGCGGCTTTATATTCTGTGTTAATCTCGCCTGCAAATTCCGAGGCATGATCACCTTCAAAGGACTAAATCGGCTCAAGACCGGCCCGTCCATTTTCCAAATGACAAGGGAACCTATGTCTTCCTACAAAGAACTCCTCGCGCAGCGCGAGAAGCTTGAAAAACAGATCGAAGAGGCGAAGGCGCGTGAATATGCCGAAGTGCTGAACGAAATCAAGCAGAAGATGTCCGACTACGGCATTACGCTCGCGGAACTCGGCGGCGGCCGAGGTGCGAAGAATGCGAAAGCCGGGCGTGTCCGCACGGGCGTCGCGCCGAAGTATCGCGATCCTGATAGCGGCAATACATGGTCGGGCCGCGGCAAACCGCCGCGTTGGATCGCCGGCCAGGATCGCGAAAAGTTTCTGATCCAGAAATAATCGCAAGACTTCGTGTAATCGAATTGTCGGATACGCGAACAATAAAACCGCGCTGCTGGAACCAGGCGCGGTTTTTTGTTTGCGCATGCACTATCGGCAGTTTGGGGCACGCCGATTGAGCGGTCCTTTGACCGATCTCTTTGCCAATCCGGTTTGCATGAGCCCGTTTGCGCGCACTTAAAAGAGAATTCAAATCGAGTCACTGTCAAGGCGTTCGGCGGTGGCGACGGCGCGCGCCGCGCTCGCCGGACACCCTGATACGAATGCTTCGCGTTTAGATAACCATCTGATTCGAAAGCATTTTTGGGTTGGCTTAACTGACGCAGAACGCGCCGGCGCGTAGAATGAAAGGGTTCAATCCTGCCCTATTCGTATGTCGCCGAGCACTACCCTCTCTCCCGCGGAAAAACAACAGGTCGCGCGCAAAAGCACGTTCGTCAGCATCGTGCTCAATATCGTATTGATGATCGCGCAGGTTGCGATTGGCGTGTTTGCCCATTCGCAGGCGTTGATCGCCGACGGCGTCCATTCGCTGGCCGATCTGATCTCCGATTTTGTCGTACTGTTCGCAAACCGCCATAGCGCCGCAGAGCCCGATGCCGATCACAACTACGGCCACAGCCGCTACGAAACGGTCGCGTCGCTTTTTCTCGGCGGCCTGCTGATCGCGGTCGGCGTCGGCATGCTGTGGCGCGCCGGCATGCGGCTCACCGATCTGCAGGACATTCCACCCGTGCATGTGAGCGCGCTCGTCGTCGCGGTCGTCGTGCTGGTGTCGAAGGAAGGGCTCTTTCGCTACATGCTGCATGAAGCGCAACGCGTGCGCTCCGCGATGCTGATCGCGAATGCATGGCATGCGCGCTCGGACGCGGCATCGTCGCTCGTTGTTGCGCTCGGCATCGTCGGTAGTCTGTTCGGCGTGCGACTGCTCGATCCGATCGCGGCGGCAATCGTCGGCTTCATGGTGGCGCGGATGGGCTGGTCGTTCGGCTGGGATGCGCTTCAGGACCTGTCCGACCGCGCGCTCGACGAGCCGGCCGCGGCCGAGGTGCGCGCGCTGCTGTTATCGACGCCCGGTGTGCGCGACGTGCATCAGCTGCGTACGCGCAAGATGGGCGACCTCGCGCTCGTCGATGCGCATATCCTCGTCGATCCGTTTATTTCCGTGTCCGAGGGGCACTTCATCGCGGAGTCGGCGCGCGCGCGCGTGCTGACCGACAACCGCGTGCTCGATGCGCTGATTCACGTCGATCCGGAAAACGACGCGGTCGCGCAGCCTCCCACCGGATTGCCGCCGCGCGAGCGCGTCGTGGAGCAGGTCGAGACGGCGTTTGCCGAACACGGTTTGAAAGCGGTGGCGGTGAACCTTCACTATCTGAGTACAGGGCTCGACGTCGAAGTGACGTTGGCGCCTGCGTCGTCCGGTGAGGCGCATGAAGACGAGGCGCACCGTCTTGCGCGCATCGATCTTACCGATCTGCAACGCAGGCTCGGCGCGCGCACGGTCGATGCGCGACGTGCGCTGGATTTACCTGTGGCAGATGCCGCCGCAAACGATGCACGACGCGAAATCGAACGATAGCGGGGAACCCCGGTAGGTCGCGCGACGCCGTTCGACCGGGCGCGAACGGAACCGACGCATCGCGCGAACCGCGCGGCGTTTGCCCGACCCGGCGACGCTGCGCTCAGTCGCGGCTCAAAGCGTCAATGCTTAAAGCGGCAATTGCGTATCGAACTTGATTTCGCGCAGTACGACACTCGTGCGAACCTGCGCGACAGCCGGAATCTTGAAGATGCGTTCGTGCAGAAACGTGTCGTAAGCCTTGATATCGGGCGCGACGATCTTGAGGATATAGTCCGATTCGCCGGTCGTGCTGTAGCACTCGGTCACTTCCGGGCACGTGGCGATTTCCCGTTCGAACTGTTCGACGCCGCCTTCGGTATGACGCGTCAGATGGATATGCGCGAGCGCGCAGACGTGCAGCCCGAGTTTCTCCCGGTCGAGCAAAGCCGTGTAGCGCTGGATGATGCCCGACTGCTCCATATCCTTGATGCGGCGCCAGCACGGCGTGCTGGACAAACCCACCTGGTCGGAGATCTCCTGCACGGAACGGCGAGCGTCCAGTTGCAAGAGGCGCAGGATCTTTTGCGAGAACGTATCGAGTGTCAACTGCGCCTCCGTTGGCGTCGCCGTATTCCGTCATGGTAGAGGCCGCGAAAACGAAACGCAATCGAATCGCCGGTTTGTGAGGCGTATTGTCTAATTTGCGGGTTAGTCGGCGGCGTTTCGTCCTGAGCCGTCCCCATCATTGGCGTCGAGCGCCGCCACGGAGCGCGCTTCGCGCAGATCCGCCAGCATGTTGCAGAAGAGCGCGCCCTGCTCGATTGCGTCGTCGAGCGCCACGTGCGTATGCGGCAGGTCGTCGAACCAGTGCTTCGGCAGCCGCGGTTTGATGCACTTTCGATACGGCAGGCCGGTCATCGCGAACGCGAGCGTCTTGATATCGAGCGCGGACCACGAGAAAGGACAGCGGCCCGCGAACCGCATCATGTACCAGAACATGAAGGTGAAGTCGAAGCCCGCGGGCATCGCGACGAACACCGGCTTGCCGGGCAGCGCCTCGACCCATTCGACGTAGGCGACCAGCGCTTCGGCTGGCTGGCGCAAGTCCTTGCGGCACGCCTCCCACGCTTCGGGCTGCGTTTTCCACCATGCTTCCTGGACCGGGTGCGGCGCCGAGCCTTCGAGCACTTCGAGGTTCGCCGAGAAGGTGGCGATCAGTTGCTTGTCCGCTGTGTAGGCGGCGGACGCAAAGCTCAGCATCGAATGCGGTCCCGGAATCGGACCGTCCGCTTCGACGTCCGTGCTCACATAGATCTCATCGTTCATACACCGACTCCGTCGGCAACATAGGGATTCGTGCGGCGCTCGTCGCCGAACGTCGAAGTGGCGCCGTGGCCGGGCACGAACGTGACGTCGTCGCCGAGCGGCCAGAGCTTGCCGCGGATCGAATTCACGAGGTCGTCGTGATTGCCGCGCGGAAAATCGGTGCGGCCGATCGAACCCGCGAACAGCACGTCGCCGACCAGCGCGAAACGATGCGCGCGGCTGAAGAACACAACGTGGCCAGGCGTGTGCCCGGGGCAGTGATAGACCTCGAGCGTCTGCGCGCCGACCTGCGCGGAGTCGCCATCGTGCAGCCAGCGGTCCGGCTCGAATGCAGCGGCGGCCGGGAAGCCGAAGCGCGTGCTTTGCTCGGGCAACTGGTCGAGCCAGAATCGCTCGTCCGGATGCGGGCCTTCGATCGGCACGCCGTAGTGCGACGCCAGTGCTTTTGCGCCGGCGCAGTGGTCGACATGGCCGTGCGTCAACAGAATCTTTTCGACACTGACGTTCTGACGCGCAACCTCGCGCTGGATGACCTCGAGATCGCCGCCCGGATCGACGACGGCGGCGCGTCCGGTCGTCTCGCAAACGAGCAGTGAGCAGTTCTGCCGGAACGGCGTGACAGGGATCAGGGTGACTTTCATGAAGGCGCCGGGTGCGGTGCGCAGAGAGCAAAAAATCGATTGTACCGGGGCCTGCTTTGCGTCGCGCAGAGCCTTGCCATCTGAATCGGCCGCCGTAACGGGACCGACGTTGAACAGCCGCCGCACAGTCGCGCGATCGGGTATTCTTACAAGGACGGTAAAGATTCTGTAAAGATTAGTGCACTTGCGCTACCCTTGATTTCGTTTTGGGTATAATGCGCCCATTGCGTGCGGAAGATCGCACCTTCACCGGTTGACCAAATCCCGGTTTCGACGTCTGCAGTATGGTCGTCAGAAAGCGGAATGAACGTTGCCTTCAAGTAAGTGCCGTTGTTGTCAGACGGCAAATCCGAGCATCGAAACCTTCGATGCACACGTCTTGTCCAGCCAGGCGCGATGCGCCTGCTACGGCCTTGCTGCCGTGACGCTGGATGGGGCCTACGCCGCCGTTCCTACGTACCGCTGTCCGGGTGCAAGAACGTGTAGCCATGTTCGATGGCGGCGTGTGGGGTCTGGCCAAAGCCTGCGGGGACAGGTTGTGTCAGACGTGAAAGCTAACCGTGCGGTAGCGGCCTGAATGGGCCGTGTACGGGCTTGATCGTTCCGTGCCATTGGCGCGGCGCGCGGTCTCGTCTTGCCGTCCGGGCCACAGTGCAACACGCCGTCAATCGCGTGATGTGGCTCGCCTTTGTAACATCGTTTGTCTTATGAAAACTCGGCTAACCCGACGTATTGGGGGTCTTTTTGCCTTTTCGATCCTGGCGGGCTGTGCGATGCCGCCGGGCTCGGGGGATCAGGTCGGCAGCGCGCCGCTCAGTACCAAAGCGACGCAGAATGCGACCGCCATGGCCCCGCAAGCTTATGGTTCCGCCAGCAACGTGCCGGCGCCCGCTTCGGACGCGGATTCGAACTCCGCTTCGAGCCCTAAGGGCAAGCTCGCCGACGCGTCCGCGCTGACCGATGACGGCCCCGATGTACCGAACTTCCGTCAGACGGGTCGCGCATCGTGGTACGGCAAGCTGTTTCACGGCCGCCGCACCGCGAATGGCGAACGCTTCAATATGAACGCGCTGACGGCCGCGCACCGCACGCTGCCGCTCGGCTCGTACGTGCGCGTGACGAATCCGGCCACGAACGATTCGGTCGTGGTCCGCATCAACGATCGCGGACCGTACGTGCGCGGGCGCGTGATCGATTTGTCGTTTGCCGCGGCGCGGATGCTGCATCTGCAGCACGCGGGCACCGGGCGCGTGCAGATCGCGGGTCTGACGCAGAGCGAGGCCAAGGTCGAACAGGCAGAACTGCTCGCCGCGAACGGCAATCCAAGCGTCGAGAAGTAAGCGACGGTCTTCGCGCTCACGCCTTGGTTGAGCGCGTTGCCGCACGAAGGGCCGCTGCGCGCGGCCCTTCAGTCTTTTTTGAGCTGCAGCGCGCGCGCGTATAGCGCGTTACGCGGTGCGCCCGTAATGGCGGCCGCCATCTTTGCCGCACTGCTCACCGATACCTCTTCGAGCAAGATGCCGAGCAGCGTGTCGTGTTCATTTTCGCCTGCCGCTTGCGGCGCGGCGCCTTCCACCACGAGCACGAATTCGCCGCGTTGACGGTTCGCGTCTTCCGCGAGCCATGCTGGCCCTTCGGCCAGGGTGCAACCGTGCAGCGTCTCATGTAACTTCGTCAGCTCGCGTGCAATCAGCAGACGTCGCGCGCCGCCGAATGCATCGGCCAGTGCGTCGACGGTTTCGACGATTCGATGCGGCGCTTCGTAAAACACCATCGCATGCGGGTGCGCGGCCAATTGCTGAAGCTGCGCCGCGCGTTGCTTTGTTTTCGACGGCAGGAAGCCGAGAAACGAGAACGTCGCGACCCAGTCGCCGGCCGCGCTGAGTGCGGTCGCGAGCGCGCTTGCGCCAGGCAGCGGCACGATCGGCAGGTTCGCTTCGCGCACGGCATCGACGAGCTTCGCGCCCGGGTCCGAGATGCCGGGCGTGCCCGCGTCCGACACATATGCCACGCGCTCGCCCGCTTGCAGATGTTCGACGATGCGCAAGCCTGCGGCGCGCTCGTTGTGCTGATGCACGGCCATCAACGGTTTCGAAATGCCGTAGCGCGCGAGCAGTTGACCGGTGTTGCGCGTGTCTTCCGCGGCGATGCGATCGGCGAGTCCGAGCACGTGGAGCGCGCGCAGCGTGATGTCGGCGCTGTTGCCGATCGGCGTGGCGACCACGTATAGCGCGCCCTGCGGATAGTGCTGCTGTTGCGCGAGTTCGGAGAGAGAGGTCATGAGACTGAAGACGCAGACTGACGGAAGGAGCACGCCATTGTGCCACCACGCCGATGGCGGGAAGGCGGCGGCCACGCGCGCGGGCGCCAAACGCATCGCGCGATCGAACGCGACCACGGCGAGCGTCGGCGCGAAGTTCGAAGCGCACGCGCTTGCCTATCTGCAGCGGCAGCGCTTGCGCTTTGTCGCGCGCAACGTGGTGTGCCGCGGCGGCGAGATCGATCTCGTGATGCGCGACAGGGACGGCACGCTGGTGTTCGTCGAAGTGAGGGCGCGCGCCCGGACGCGCTACGGCGGCGCGTCCGCGAGTGTCGGCCGGCATAAGCGCGAGCGGCTCGTGCGTGCCGCGCAGTTCTACCTCGCGCGGCATCCGCACGAAGCTGCCGCGTGCCGTTTCGACGTGGTCGCGTTCGAAGCGGGGCGTCTTGTCTGGTTGCGCGATGCGTTTCGCGCAGACGATAGCTGAACTGCGCAACTGCAATCGTCAATCGTATGACGCGGGCGGCATGCGCCGCGCCCGAAGGCATTTGCTGCGCGCGAGGTGTTGAGCTGCGCGATAGGCCTCGCGAGTACGTTAAACTTGCGCCACGCGCATCGGGTATCGAACGCCGCGCCGCGAAAGCGGTCTGATGCTCGCAAGCGCAGGGTGCTCGACAATCTGCGCGCGAGGCGAATTCGCGATCGCAACGCGCTTCGCCGTATGGGGTCCCGCGCGATGCTCGACGCCCGCCCGATGCACGGTGCCAAGAGACGCGCAGTACAGAACGCGCAGTACAAGATAGAGAGTCGATGTCAGTCGAACGTATTCAACAGCACTTCCGCGACAGCGCGGCAGTGAACCTTGCCGCGGTGGACACCCTCGCGCTGCCGATTGCCGCCGCGGTCGACACGATGTTCGGCGCGCTTGCGAACGGCAATCGTATTCTCGCGTGCGGCAACGGCGGCTCGGCCGCTGCTGCTCAGCATTTCGCGGCCGGACTGATCGGCCGCTTCGAACGCGAACGGCCGGGAGTTCCGGCCGTTGCGTTGACAACCGACACATCGGTGCTCACGGCGCTCGCCAGCAATTACGCGTACGACGAGATCTTCGCGCGGCAGATTCGCGCGCTCGGCCAGCCCGGCGACGTGCTGCTCGCGATCACGACGTCCGGCAATCCGGCCAACGTGCTCGCGGCGATCGACGCCGCGCACGAGCGGGAGATGGTCGTGGTCGCGTTGACGGGCAGCGGCGGCGGGAACGCGAACGGCGTGCTGACCGACATCGATATCTCAATCTGCGTGCCGTCGGAACAGACCGCGCGCATTCAGGAAGTGCATCTGCTGACCATCCACTGTCTGTGCGACGGCATCGATGCGATGTTGCTGGGCGAAGAATGACTTCGAAGGAGAGCTAGTTGATGAGCGCATATCGCGTGAAAAGTACGCTTGTGAGGACCACGCTCGTGGTGGGGCTGGTTGCGGGCCTTGCCGCGACGCTGCAAGGCTGCGTGCTGGCAGTCGGGGCCGCCGCGGGCGGCGGCGCGCTCGTCGCGACGGACCGGCGCACGCTGGGCGCGCAGACCGAAGACCGCGAAATCCAGGTGAAGGCGATCTCGCAGATCAATGACGCTCTCGGCGACGGGTCGCACGTCAACGTGGCGGTCTTCAACCGGCGCGTGCTGCTGACCGGCGAAGTGCCTGACGAAGCATCGAAGCAGAAGGCGGCGACGATCGTGCGCGGCATCAATAACGTGCATGCGCTCGTCAACGAGCTGACCATCGGCCAGCCCATCGATTTCTCTGCGCGCACGAACGATACGTATCTCGAAGGGCGCGTGAAGACTGCGCTGATCGCCGAGAAGGATCTGTCGGCGAACAATTTCAAGGTGGTGGCGGAGGGCGGGGCGGTCTATCTGATGGGCCTCGTGACGCCGGACGAAGGCGCGCAGGGTGCGAATGTCGCGAGCCGCGTGCCGGGGGTGAGCCAGGTCGTCAAGGTGTTCCAGTACATCGAGCCTTCGGAAGCGGTGGCTGCGGCGGCCGCGGCGGCATCGGCGCCGAGCGCGTCGTCGCCCGAGGCGGCGGCAGCGCCCGAGGGCGTGACGACGGGGGCGGTGCCCGATGCGTCGGTGACGTCGAAGCCGCTTGATCAGCAGCCGCCGGCGCCGGTGTCGAATTCGAATGTGCAGCCGGGTAGTTCGCAGGTGGTGAAGTGAGGCGTCTGGGAAGCTTGGGGGGCGTTATTGAGGCGATGCAGCGTGCGGTGGTCGTGAGTGTGAAGACTGGGGCGCGTGCTGTAGTTGCTGGGTCGACGCTGATGGTGTTGACGGCGGCGGGCGCGGCGCACGCGGCTGAAACGCCGCGCGGTCTGCAGATCGCGCAGCGCAATGCATGCCTTGGCTGCCACGCGATCGATCGTAAGCTCGTCGGTCCGTCGTTCCAGCAGGTTGCGAGCCGCTACAAAGGCAACACGCAGGCGCAAACGATGCTCGAACATAAGGTGAAAGACGGCGGCTCCGGCGTGTGGGGGGCGATTCCAATGCCCGCCCATCCGGCGATGAGCGATGACGATATTCGTACCGTCGTCGATTGGGTGCTGGCCGGGGCTCCTTTGAAATGAAGGTTCCGGCCGTGGTCATTCTAAAAAAGCTTGTGCTAGAATTGCGCGACTCGTTGGGGCGGTAGCTCAGCTGGGAGAGCGTCGCGTTCGCAATGCGAAGGTCGTGAGTTCGATCCTCATCCGCTCCACCAAGAATTTCCTTTAAAACCGGTCACTTAGGCCGGTTTTTTCTTGCCGTTTCACTGTATTAGCCTCGGTCTTTTTTGGTCCAATCGGGTCTATTGATGTCCCGGATTTGTCCCGTTTGAGACGCGTTGCCGTGGCAAGCGGTGTCCCACGTGTCGTCGACCATAGTGACTCTGCCTTGACTCATCTAGTCAGACCAAAGACAATCCAGCTCGTAGTTATCCTGTACCCATGTGCCTTGACTTGGATCGGGAGATCCAAGGCCCACGTTGGCAAGCGCCGCCTGCGGGGGTTAACGACATGCAAACCGGCTATTACGGACGGAGCCGGAGCGACAGCGAGACAACGCACGCGTGCATGTCGAGGGACCGACAGAGGGCCACTCGGCCCGCCACTGGTACAACGCTTCTGCGTCTAGGCCGTTGGCTGGCGCGCACGTTCGGTAGCTCGCACGCTTTTGGCGTGTGGGCCGCCGGAGTTCGCCCATGTCAACAAAATTTCCCGTCGAACTGCTGACGCTCGGTCAGCTGTGTCTTCTTCTTCACAGAAAGCCCGCAACAGTCTATTCAGACATTGCAGCGAAACGCTTCGATCGTTTGCCGCCGATCGTGCGATTGCCCGGCCAACGGAAGTTGTTCTGGCGCAAGCAGGACGTGCATGACTGGATTGATCGACACGTTCAACCAGCAGTGGCGGCTACCGTTGATGTCCTCAGATCCCGCAAAGCGGCGTCGAAGGCCGACGGAGCAGCCGAGCCACAGGAATCACGTCGAAGCGGACGACCGACGAAACAAGAGCAGCTTAAACGTCGGGCAGCCGCGCGGGAGGGCCGATGAACTCCCCGGATGAGCAGACCTTGCCCCTGGTCCACGGGAGTGTTCGTCCTCGTCTTTCTCATCGTCAACAGATGAGCGCCGTTGTCGACCACGCGACGTGTCGCGAGCGAGCGGCGGCCGCGCCGATGAAATCTGCGGCTGATGCTATCTTCGCGAATCGGCCTGAGATCGTCCAGCGGGCCGCAGCACAAGAAGCGAAGCAGGCCGCGCAGCAAGCAAAGCTGGACGCGACTTTAGCTGAGAGTGTTGCCAACCAACAGCTTTCGCTCCCGTTCTGGCCGGCGAAGTGCCGCGCACTGCCGAACGAAATTTTCAGATCAGCTCTCTTCAACGCACGGAATAAGAGCAAGACACGCGAGCATCTGAAAAATTGTGAAATCTACGTCATAGGTGACGGTCGGATCACCTACACGGGAGAGGAGCTGCGGCAGGATGATGAGACGGTATGGCTTCAACTGATTCAGCTCGCGAAATCCCAGCCGCTTGGCGGAACAGTGAAGTTCACTGCGCGCTCTTTTCTCGTCGCGATCGAATGGCCGGTCAAAAGCCAAAGCTATACCCGTTTGCGCGACTGCCTCACGCGAATGCAAGCCACGTCCTTGCAAGTGATAGGAAAGCGCCTCGACAGCAGCGACGAAATAAGCGAGGAAAACGGCAAGGCGATGTCGATGATCCCCGCATTCGAGTGGCGTGACCCGCACACCGGTGCCGCACTCAAACAGTATCGGGTGCAATTGGCCCCGCAACTGGTCGACCTGTACGGCGGAAAGGGCTATTTCACCCGAGTTGAGTGGGCGCAGCGGCTCGATCTACCGCCTGGACTCGCAACATGGCTACACGGCTACTTTGCCAGCCATGAAGCGCCGTTTCCGATCAAGCTGGGGACCATCAAGGCGGGGGCGGGGCTGACAACCTCGACACAGAAACATCTGCGCGAACTCGTCAAAACCGCCTTGGACGAGCTCAAACGGGTCAAGTTTTTAAGAGACTGGTCTTGGGGTCCGGACGATCTCGTCAAGGTCGAGCGCCTAAGTCGGGACCAGCACCAAGTTTCGCCGCGTGACCTTTGACCGACCGACGTGTGACCTTTGGCCGACCGGGCATGACTCTTGACCGACTGGCGTGTGACCTTTGGCCGGCCGGACCATGACCTTTGACCGACCCTTGATCTCGTCAGACGACCTCTGGAAAAGGCTCGGCGGCCGCTTTCTCCAACCTCTAACCGTTTACTAACATCTCTTTAACCGTAAACCGTTAACGTGCTGTGGAAAAGCTATGGATAACTTATCGGTCAATTCCGCGCTGGCTTGCCTCGTCGCATCATGGGGAAAAAACAAGTGCGCGCCTTCGGCGCGTGGTGAGTCCCAGACGAAACACAGCTGGTCCGCAACCGCCCAGCCGGATTGCCCGGCCCTATGGGCCGGTCGGCACTCTCCCACCGCCCTGCGGGCGGCGGTGCCCGTGTGCCTCAATCCGGGCTCGTGGCACTCGCGATCCCGAATCATCGATCAACGGCTTGGGCTTGCAGAGAGGGGCCCATGGTCGGCAGACCTTCTCGCTAGGGCAAGCCGCATTGCGGCGCGTCAGGCCGAAGGCAACGGTCGCGGGGAGCCGGTGGGCGGGTGCAGCACGCCGGCTCCCAAGCCGGCGCTGTCCACACCCTTGTGGTGTGGGCAGTGCTCCCGTCCACGGGCGGGCGCGAGATCGACGACTGTCTCCGCACATCGGCGGGTTCTCGGCCTGACCTAATGGGACGGGCGGCCGGTGGCGTTGAAGATGGTGCGCTCCAAGCCAAGGCGCGACCACATAACCTCAGCCGATGGGCGGAGAGAAGGGAAGACATTCGATCGTCGAATGTGTGTGGTTCCCGCAGCGCACCAGTTGCACGAGCAAACGGGTGCACTGCGGGGTGGTGACATATGCGCGGCGCGCTCGTCCGATCCCCAGCTTCTTGCCAGCTCCTTCTCTGCCCGCGCTCTTTTCATACTTGCCCCACACGGCCGTGCAGTGCTTGTTGCTACGCAAAAAAAGAAATCTCTTCACAAATTTGTGAAAACATGTACAATTCTGTTATCTACAAAGACGGGTCACGTCCATGAGGAGCTGCCATGAAACTTACACCGTTTGGCGAAGCGGTTCGCCACCTTCGGATGCGGCATGACGCATCGCTGAAGTCGATGGCGGAGGCGATGGGTATCAGTTCTTCGTATCTGAGCGGTATTGAATATGGCGAACGAAGGCTGTCGCAGAAGCACATTGACGGAGCGTTGGCGTTCTTCAGCGACAAGGCGAGCCCGGCTGAGCTGGAGAAGATACGCGAAGCAGCCGAGCAATCGAAGGACTTTGTAGCATTGGAAAGCTTGTCGCCCGATGCGCGTGGACTGGTTGCTGCTTTTGCGCGCCGCTTACAGGAAGGCGGAGTGCCGACACCCGAAATTCAAGACTGGATCGAAAAGAAATCGAGGCGCAAATGACGACACTTGGAAACGCATCGCGCGGCGCCCGCACCCCTTCGGGAATGAAGGTCGCGCCGATGAGCTACGAAAAGTTGGAAAGCGTTGCCGACGACCTACGTCCGCTCCTACCGAAGCTGAACGGACGGGGCCGGTCTGGCGAAGCGATCGATTGCCTGCGCGTGCTTGAGACAACTCTGCCGAAGGCACGCTTTAACTATATGTACGTTGAAGTTGACGAGCTGCAAGATTGCGCGGCGTTCACTATCCCGGAGCGAAACATCGTGGTGCTGCGAGAGGACGTCTATGAGGGCCTGTTTGACGACTCTCCGTTTTCACGCAGCACTGTGATCCACGAACTGTCTCACATCGTTCTGCGTCATGCCGTTACCCTTCACCGGGGTGCAATTTTGGGGCAGCACAAGTTCTACGAGGATTCGGAGTGGCAGGCGAAGGCACTGACGGCAGCGGTGATGATGCCAATTGAAGTCTGCCGCGCAGCGCGATCGGCGCACGAGCTAGCTCAGATGTGTGGTACGAGTGCCCAAGCGGCAGGTTACCGCATTGAAAGCCTTGCCAAACGCGGCTTGATCGAACAACCAAGGGAACAAGGGCTATTCGACAACGAGATTTGATATGAGATAACGGGAAAAGATAAGGGCCGCGAGCGCTGCGAACGCTCAAGACCCTCTTGGGAAAATGCTGCGCTCAATTGATCCCATGAGCAATGCATCTTGACTGCTTGGTTGTAGCGACCTGCATGATAGTCACACATTAAGTGATTGTCAAACGTCAAGTTCGATGCTGGGATCGCCCTTGTGGAGCCAAACATGCCCAAGAGCGACAACGATGAGCAGGTCATCTACCGGATGACCATCACGGTCAAGGGACGAGTAATTCGTCGTCCCAATGGCCAACCGTTCCGGATCGTCCTGCGTAACAAGAAACAGAAGTAAGACGACCGTCCTGCGGCCCCGAGTCTTCAACTCGGGCGCCGCAGGTTATCTGCGGGATATCGCGAGATGACCCATAGCTTTCCCAACATAATCGAGTACTTGAATGTTTCATTTTTCTATCGGAACCTTGACGCTGCTAGCCCCAGTCGCCGCAGTAGCCCTTTACCTCCTCGTTTTCATGCTTCGACGCATCGAAGCATGGCTACGCCGGAACGACCCGCCCCGTGAGCGGGTTGGCGTAATCTGTGTCCTTGTTGCTGCGCTGGGCTTCTTCATCGGCGGTGCAGCACAAGGCATGTGGGATAACAGCGCCGCCTGTCGCGCGACAGGACAAGCTCCGGGCGTTTGCCTCTTCTTCCCGCCTAGGGCATAACGCACAGAAGGCTGCGTCGGCGAGCGT
This sequence comes from Paraburkholderia sp. SOS3, assembly GCF_001922345.1. Taxonomy (NCBI): domain Bacteria; kingdom Pseudomonadati; phylum Pseudomonadota; class Betaproteobacteria; order Burkholderiales; family Burkholderiaceae; genus Paraburkholderia; species Paraburkholderia sp. SOS3. Next base: position 362,528 of record NZ_CP018811.1, read on the forward strand.
CCGAGCGCTCGCCGGACGCTTTCCATGGCTGCCGGAACAGCGGTCGCTTAACGCATGCTTCAGCGAGGCGGCGACCGGCTCGTTTCCGTTGTATTGAGAACGGTCACCGAGCGAAACGCCGTCATACTTTTGGCAAGGCTGCCAAAAACAAATCAAACACGAAGCCTGGTCAAAGGTCCATCGCTGGACCGAGGTAATCAACGGTGCAACACGCGTAGCAGTACCAGACATAACAGCGCTTATGTCAGATTACGACGCACCATCGTCATAAACATAACGTTGTACATGGTCGCCAGTTGCAACGTCTGGCCAAGCCTACTCGCGGGAACTACTACAGGCGCCGACGCGTGACCCGGCTGACGGCATTTGGAGGCGAGGTTATCTGGTCGCGCTAATCGCCTCGCGTCGAGCAAGGGATCTACCGTCGAGAAGATGGTTATAGCGGGATCGACTGATAACACCTGTTATGCCGGATCGCCAGGCGGCAGTAGCCCAAGCTGCTTGGCCGTGGTGGTTGGCAAGCGCAGAAGCACCGTGCCCGCCTTTGTCCATGCGCTGTCGATCATTATTACGTCGGCTAGCACGCCTTCCAGTTCGAGATAGACGACGTCGTCTTTCTCGAAGGCTTCCGCATAAAGATGCCAGGACGGCTCCCCGGCCTCGCCGTGGTGATATTTGATTGATGCCTTGGTGCTCATAGGATGACCGTCGCTGTAAGGGTGACGATTGCCAGTGTAGCGGGGGCCGGGCGCACAACCGACCGACAAGTTTCGTTTTTATCGATCTGCGTGGCGTATGTTGGCGTCGCCAAGTGCGGCGATGCGCCCAAGTCACGGCCGCCCGCTCGCAACTGCGCAACAGAACCCGCCAGAAGCTCAGCGTTAGCCGGAGAGCGCAGCATGTGGGCCGTCTCCATCGAGTCCCGATAATGCTCAACGAGAATGTTCAGTATCTCCGACCTGTCGACTTCCTGCGTGCCGGGTTACTGGGTCATGATCGACCAGTGCGGACACTTCCACCAGCGCCGCACGATAGTCATCTTCAGTGTGCAGAGGTCGAATGTCCATTTTTGCCCCGAAGTGTCGCATGCACCGCAGTGTAGCGGTTCCGGCTTGGCCACAGTCGGCGTGAAAAAGGCGCATGCGAGGTGATTGTGCCGACATGGACGGGATGTTCATCGGCCTGTGCGCAACCGTGAGGTTATTTGGTCGCGCCTGCGCAGCGCGGGAGGTGAAATCAACACTTTCGAGGCTCCGGGAAGCCGGCGTATGCTTGCAAAAAAGGAGAACACGCCATGCCAGCCGACAAACTAGGCCGCTATATGCGGAGCCCCGAGTTTCTGAAGCGAGCCAATGAAGCCGTCGCTGAAGCTGTGCGCGATCTGGAGGCGCACGGTATCCGGCCTGTTTATCTCGATCGGAAGACAGGCCGGATTGTCGGCGGCAGCGATGACGCGTTGCGCGAAGATGGCGCTTGCGAGGGTCGCCGGCTTCCCGATATATTGAAACGTCACGTCAAATCGGAAAAGGCCGAGGAATGATCGACAATGGAGCCGCCCTCGGTAGGGCGTTTGCGTCTGAACGGAACGCGCAGGACTGGAAAGCCTATGCGAAGAAACTGGAGCAACAGCTTCTGGTTGCCCAAGCCAACCTTGCAGGCCATAAAGCGCTCAAAGAAATCGCGATCCGCGAACTGACGAAGGTCGCCCCGTCCCATTTCTTGACGGTTCAACAGAACAGGCAACGCTTGTTCGATGAGCAGTTCGACGCCGTGGTGTTCGGCGATCGGCGCACGGCATAGGTCGAACGGACGGCCAGCCAAGACGGGATACAGTTGCTATGCGTTGTCTCGACCACCGATGTCCGCGGGTGATTTGGGAGGGCTGTCGGGACTCCCTCTTCCAAATGCAGAGGGCACTTGGCTGCGTGCAGTGCTGCCCCCTTGGCCGACGCCTGTTCCGAACAAACGGTTCACACGGTCTTCCAGTTCGGGCATCCGCGACGCCATTTGCCCGCCAACCCAGGAGAACACTTGGTCGGGCACGATATGGATGAGGCTGAACGTGTTGTTGCACAGCGTTTGGCACATACCGACGTAAAGGACGATGTAGCCGATGATGCTCACGACGCCGGTCGTGGAGTCATATTGGGCGTTCGCCATAGCAACGCCGAACATAGAATTCAGCAGCGTTCCAAGCACCACGATCCCCGCTGCTGCCAGTACGAAGCCGATTTCCATGAAGACCGGCCGAAACATGACGTTCAACAGGAAGATGTAGCCGTGCGTCGGCCTTTGTCCCAACCCTTCCCCTTCGCCATCGAGGTGCGTCATTGCCCAAAGTGGTGACGCGACCATCGACTCACCGACGACGGCGTACCACGACACGACTCCGCTAAACCAGATTATGAACGGCAGCATCGGAATATAGACCGACAGCATCGCGCCGAAGAAGAACATCGTGATGAGCATAACGACTAAGAACGGACCGAGCGCTTTCAGGGCACCGCTAGCGGCGCTTGATACGACGTCCGAGAGGCCAAAAGTGGCGACGGACATTGCAGTCGACACGAGCTTCCCGGCGGTGGTCTCCTTGGCCGCTGCTAGGCCTTCCAGCGCGATGTATCCGGCAAGTGCGGTCCACCCGGCATCAAGGATGTAGTCGCCGAGGTTCTTCATGCCGATGAGCGGATTGGTCGCGCCTCCCTGTGCCTGGCCGGAGTTCAAATTGACCACCCGCCTGATCCAGCCTTGGCCGTCGAAGATCTTCCCGAGGATGCTCTTCGCGTCGGTCATGCCCGTAATCCCGCTTCCCGACAGGTTGGCGGGACCTTGCGAAGTCGTCACCGATGCGTCCTGCTGGTTCTGCTGCGCATAGGTCGCGACGACCTTCCGATATACCTGTGGGTATGGCATGTTATCGGGATCGGTGCCCGGCACAGCGGTTGCCGTCGCGTTCGCGAGGCTCGTGAGCTGCGAGTTGGCCTGCGCGAACGTTTGGTACCACGCGCCCATCATGATCCAACCATCGCGTTGAAGGTTCGACTGGATGACGCTTGCGAGCTGACTGATGCCACTCGATGAGTCTGCGATCGCCTTCGTGATCGTGGCTTGGTATTGCAGCGCTGCTTGGTTGATGGCGTTCGCAGGGGCGGCGGGCAGAGCCTGCCCGTTGATAGCAGACACATAGGTCTGCGCGGCAGCGGCCAACGTTGATTGCATTGACGTGAGCGCGCTCTGGTGCGCGGCAAGCAGTTGCGAATATGCCAGGTTCGGATCGTTCGCATAAACGGCCATGCCGTCGTATTGCGGGATCGACGGCGGGGCCGCAATGTCGATTTCCGCTCCACCGCAGGAAAGGCCGCGCTGGTTCATCAAGACAATCTTCGTGCCGGTCGCGAACGGGGCGAAGCTTTCCGCGGGATCGACCGACACGCCTGTGTCGTTTGGCATGTTCGCGATTGCCGTATTTGCGGCCTGCGCACACAGATTTGCTTCGAAAAGCGCTTTTGCCAAGGTAGTTGCTTGCGGCGCGGCAGGGGTCGCGATCATCGAGCCGCCACTGTTGAGCACGGCTACGGCTGTGTCGAGCGACAGGTTGGCTATACCCACGCCGGCCATCGTTCCCCAAAGCATCGCCATCTGCGCGCCACAGTACCCGCCAAAGATCGGCACCAGACCCGAGAAGCCGACGCCTAGGCGGATGATGAACCAAGGCGAGGACTTCTTCTGTCCCATGAACTCACCGTCCTGTCCGGTTGCGATCATCGCGGAGCCAAAATGATACATGGCCCAAATTGTACCGACCGCAAGCATGCACGAGTTCAGCACGAGAAACAGTTGCGCAATCACGCCGCCCGAGCCGCCACCGGCTGCAAGCGGGTTGTGTACGATCGATCCGTAAACCAGCTCGAGCAGCGACATCGACTTGTCGCCGCTTCGGTTTGCGGCGTTCTGGATTTCTCCGATCGTCACGGATGATTGAGCAAATGATGTTGCCGACATGAGCGTGATCGATGCTGCTGCTGCGGTCCGCTTGACCTTATCGATTGAAACGACTTGGCGGAGGTAGCGGCCAGCATGCGCCAAACAACGGCCACTGAGGTCTTTGTTCAATTCCTTTCGGCTCATCATTGGATCTCCCTCGCCACTGCGTTTTCGAGCGCTTTGTATGCTTGTTTCAAGAGGAACCACCAGAAAAAGACGACCAACGCGATGGCCATAGCGACACCGAGCCAGTTCATCCAATTCATTGGGTCGTCGTCGTGGCTGCGCGCCCACCACAGCGAGGCGGGGACGAAGCAATGCACGAAGACGCAAATCTGAAGGATCAGGCAAGCGTCCTTGAACTGCTCATGAGTGAGCCCTCCACGTGCGCGGCGACGGCGCAAGACGCGCGGAAATGCCGCGAACACGCGGAATACATCGTTGATAGTTCGCGCCATCGCATCACCTCGCGTTCGTTGTGCGCACGCGCTGTAGCTGCGTTTCGATTGCGATGCGATCCGTTCCGCGCTCATTGGCTGCGAGCAGTTGCCCCAACAGCACATTCGCTTGCCGCTGCAACTCGACGTGCTCGTGCGTCTGGTCGGCCAGGAAAGCCGTTGTGAACAGCAGTTCCCGCATGAGCTTGGTAGGGTCGGCGATCGCACCAAACTCGATTTGCCAATAAGGGTTACGCCAACGGCGGCCGGCCTCGAAATCTTCGAGTTCGGCGAGACTCATCGTGCCGGTGCTCTTGGCGACGCTCGATGCGGTCGCGTTGAAATACTGCGCGGCGGCGTCCGACTGCTTGAGGTCCTGAATCAGTTGGTCGCTGCCTTTGAACGGTTGTCGTGAGGAAATCAGGTCATTGATCGGCTTGATCGCGCTCGACATGTTGGCTTGGTAAGCCTTCTGCATCGCGATATACAGCTTGCCTGTTTCGGTCCCTGCCTCGGCCTTGTTGATACTCTCGGGCGGTTGCGGGTCGATTGACATGCGCGCGTAGGCGCGTGCCGCGTCCTGTTGCTGCTGCGTGAACGTCAGATCGGCGCTTTTTCCTGGCATCCCCGCGCCAATGAGAACGGTGTCCACGTCCGCATCGGCGTCGGGCATCGTGGAAGGCTTGCAGCCCGGATAGCCAAGCTGCAACTCCAGAGGCGTGCAGTAGTTATCGGCGTGGATGCTCGCCGAAGCGCGACGTGATGCCTCCACAGACGGGGCCGGGGAGTTCAGCGCCTTGTCGAGTGGCGTATAGCCGACGTGTGAGCCACCCGGACGCAGCGACGAAGAGGCCGAGGCCGCGCCGCGAACAGCCTGCAAGGCGTAGTTGCTTGATGACGTGGCGCACGGGTCGAGCGGCAACTCTGTTTCGCGGGCAACCTGATCCATTTCCTGCTGCCGCTGGACTTCGAGCGCCATTTCGCGCTGCGAGTCGGACGCCTGCGTAACGGCGTTCGAGACCTTCGTGCCAATGCCCGCAATATCGGTGTCAATCTCGTTGAATAGCGTCGTGAACGATGTACCGAGCGCCTGGATGATGTTGCCGAGCGTCAGTGCCGATTGCTCGACGGCGCTCACCACGCACCCGTCGCACACGGCATAGGCGCTGCTGGTCGAAAGCATGGTCGAGCCGGCCAGCGCAGCGCATAGGACAGTTTTTCTCAACTTCATAGTGGCTTCTCAGTGGCAGGCTGAAAGCAGACGCATCGCGGTCGGCGCAGACACGAACGTTTCGAGCACCCCTGCCTTCATGGCAAGGGCCTTGCCTTCGTTCAGGTACTGCCGCACCGTCGTTTGACGGTAGACGGATACCCCGTTCATGCAGTCACACACCGTCACGACACGATCCATAGCCGTGTCGTCATGGGCGTTGAGTTGCGCGATTACTTCCGCGTGGTGAGCATCGGCCGCAGCCTGAGCGGCTGCGATCACATCAGAAACGCCCTGCTGGTCGGCAAAGGCCGACGCCGACGCGGCAACGAGCAGGCATGCGCAAATGACTCTTCTCATGTCAGCGCCCCCGCGTGTAGACCACGGCTCGGCGCATATCCAAAAGGCCAAATAGATACCCGCGCTCTTCGGTGCCGGGTTCCGTTTCCTCGATGAGGCTTTCGAGCCGATCGAGCGGCATATGAAACGGATCGCTCAACTCGAACGCGATTGATAATTCGCTGTCGCTCGAAAGGGAAGACAGGGGGTGACTTGCTAGAATGCTATTAGCCATTGCGGAGCCTCTCGTACAGGTGACGTGGTGGTTAGGTGCGACGGCCGGTGCCAGCCGATCGTCGCACCACTTTTTTAAGGTTTTCTAATTAAAGATAATCAATTATCACCCTTTCAGATAATCGGACAATAGGCGGGTTGCGCTATAGTTCAATGTCGGCCAATTTTTTTTCTGTCCGTTGTGAAATTGCCGAAGTTCCCCTGTTGTTAGATGCAAGGTCGACTCACGAGAGGCATCCTGTCCGCCACCGCAAAACTTAGGCGGAGGGCAAAGTGGGCTGACGTATGCATGCAGCCAAAACGCCTGATATCAGCGAAATGAGAGTTGATGAATGCGCACAAGTGCTCTTCGTCAACTATCCGTTCCGGGGCGTTGATCGCCGGACGGGTGCTTGCATTTGCGCAGTCGGTTTTGCGGTTTGGACTTGCCTGAATTCAGACCAAGCGCTGCGGCGCGGCGCATAGTGTCGGCGCGCAGTGCGGATCGATCGATGGCCGAGGAGAGCGGCAACCTCCTCTGCGGACGCGATAGCCTTCGCGTTCGCCGAAAATTGATGGCGAGCGGAGTAGAGCGCGTATGTTCGCTTGGCGTCGCTAGGCCACAGAGCGGCGCACGTTCGGCGAATTGCTTGCGTGCATCCCTTCTGAATCACGGAATACTCGAGCCCGCGAGCGAGAAGCTCTCGGAGTGACTCGAGGTGAGCGCGGACTACTGGGAAGTCATCGACGTTAACGGGGACCACTCGGCTTATGCCAATCGCTCGGCCGTTGGTAGCTTTTGCGTTCAGGACGTTGAGAGTCCTGCCGTCTTCGGACAGTTGTGCGTTTTCCCATTCGCAAGGACGCAACCCCGTCGCGAGTCCCGCCATTATCCAAAGTGCGGCGCGTTTCGAATAATCGCTAGCGCGGGCTGGATTGGCGAGGTTTGCTACCAGCAGATCGTAGTCGCGCTTGGGAATGCCTTTTCGTTTGCGCGATGACGTGTGACCGGGTTCGCGGTTCGACCGACAATCGGCGCACGGAAGGCTGCGGATCTCTTCTGCAGTCTCCTGGAACAGCGGATCTCGGTTTCGCTCGAATTCGATCTCGTATCTGCAAACGAGGCTGGCTTGGTACTGCCGAAAAGTCGCCCACTTCCAGTCTTTGGCGCGCCGCTTCATATAGGCAACGACATCGCTTGGTGCCGGATAGGCATCCTCAGGTAACTCCAATTCTTCTGCAATCCGACATAAGAGGCCATGGGCGCGCGCCAGGTATGCAGCGATGGTCGGCTTCGTCCGGGTTTGATTTCTGGCTGTTTGACGTGGGTCCTTCATGATGTGGATCCGGCTTCCCTTTCGGTGGCAGTTGGTGAGTGGTCGGCTTGGCGTGATCGAGAAGTTGCGGTTTCAAGGCTATCAGTTTTCGAATGAATTTTGCGTGCTGCCCGATCGTATTCTGGCTGCTTCGGGATTCGTTACACGGTGAGGTATCACGTAGCGGCTATATTTCATATAGCCGCGTTACAGCTTCACTTGCAGTGAGCTGTAACGACCATTAGGTGTCTAAAGGGCTTCAGATACCGAGTGAGATCGAATCCCGCAATAGTCGGCTTTCCTCTATATCTTGGTTCACGTCCAGATGCTGCGGTCGCGATGACGGGTAACTTGAAAAGGTGTAGACCGCGCATACCTGGATGCGTCGAAGTTGCGTCGTTTGACTTTGCTCCCAAGACTCGGCCGCTGGATCGTGTGAAAACGACGCAAACTTGCGTCGTTTGGCACTATCGGATTTCTGCCGGATGTGTGCGACGACGGAAAGTGCGTCAAATTTGCGTCGTTTTTGATCGTTCGGAGGGGCTCGGCGTGAAAGGCGGGGCATCTAGGACTCGCCGGAAGAGGGCGCACGCACGGGTAACGCCTGGCGCTGGTTTGGCAGGGGTGCCAAGAAAGCGACTGCGATTGCGGTAGAGTCCGAGTGCGATACACGTCGATTGATACCGACGGACCCACGATAAATCGGGCTGACCGCAGCGAGTACCAAGATCACCGAGTCCGTTCCACCCTGCGGCGGGTCGAAGGGGAGGTACCCGCTAGGGCTCGTGGTCGGGCGCGCGTGTACTGAAGTCAATACTGACGATCTTAGCGGACCGACCAAACGGCACGGTGAATGCGACGAAGCATCGTGCCAGGTGGCCTGAAGCGGCGAGAGTTAGCAACTCCTGAAAATGGCCCTCCGCCATATCGACGACTCCCTGCAATTCGGGATTGATCGATATGAATGCGCCAACTGTAGGCAGGTCGGTATTACCTATATCCGGCTTGTCTGTCGACGAGACTTGGATCAAGAACCGGGTCACTTCGCCCACCGGTTCAGTGAACTCCCCCTTCAACTGAATCGACGCGCGGCTTTCGCGCCTGGGAGGAACACCGCGAGGCCGTTCGGCACACTCCGATAGACTCGCGTGCCAACTCGTAACACGCCCGTACCGACTCAGCAGTTCGCGCTCACCGTGTTGATGCTTCCGACTGACCATGGCCTAGTATCCGGATCACCCTTGAACTAAGACATCGAATTCGGCCGACCGTGCGCCGACTTATGCAGTCCTCCGTCGTCGCGCCACAAGTGCTTTCGCGATAATCGCAACGTACGCAATTGATCGATCCACTGGATGCGGCCCGTCGGCTAAGGCCCGAATGTGTTCCCCGATAATCCTACTATCGAAATGAGAGTGGATGGCCTCGGTTGTAAGTAGGTCGAGATCGTCTAGGCTGTGAGCCGTGCCAGAGTTCGTTGTTGCGTTACCTTTCTCCTGCGCAAGCTTTATCTCGGGGCCGCTCGCATTTTCCACAGGTGCGTGTTTAGGCTCTCCACTCTGCGTCGAAGGACTGTCCGACACTTGTCCAAGTAGCTCCCCTTGTCGATGCGTTGCAGGCTGCCGCTCTGCGCCCGACAAGCGTCTCTTGACTAATGCTGTTTGCCCGAATTCGAATTTGATCCATTGATACCCATAGGCACCCTTTGAACTTGGGACATCGAGAGGCGGATCAATCGGAGTCGCCCTGCCGAGCGCCGCTACGATTAACGTGTCATCGTCAGTTGCGACAGCATCGAGCGCGCTCCTCGGCGGCTCCCAACCGAGCAAGCTAGGGTAACCAAATGACCCAACTGTCTTTCGACGAGAGATATCGAACAAACGCTGGGCGTCGCGGACTATCCAGTCCGCGTCTTGTGGCTGCTCTGGAGGCGGCTCCTGAGTTACGGCTCCGATGAGTGCCCCTGCCATAGTTCCAATTGAGTCGGTGTCCGTACCCAACGTGTTGACGATCTCGAACAGGATTTCGTCAGGCTTTCGATCGTTCAGGAGGATAGACATCGCCGACGCAGCCACCGCTGTCGCAGTACCGGACCCACGAGTCGAAGCATCGTCGAGCTTGAGGAGTTCCACTAGTTCGGCATACGGAGCGAGCGGAGCGCGTGACACCCAAGTGGTTGCCTGATCCACCTGTCGTTCGAGTTCGCGCACGACATCTTTATAGCCTTCGTCGACGGACTGTTTAGCTTCGTCCTCCCACCTAGGTAGCCAGAAATCCCTTAGATAGTTGTCTCGTCGAATGGTGGACGGAATATATCCAACGCACTCCACTGCCTCCGCGAGATCACTTGCGGAAAGCGGCGAGAGCCGAGTCATTGCACGTCCTAGGCAAGCCGCATGAAATACCGCTCCAGCGACGGCTCTCGGATGACCATGGGTGCATATTGCGTTCTTGACGACTTCTGCCAGATAGCTCGACGGAACTAAGGGCGATCGCGATGCCCAAACATGGGGCTGTATGCGCATAGCTGCGCCGTTACCACCACTCGTAACGTAGCTCAGCCCCTTTTCTTCATAGAAGTTTGCGAACCATTGCGTGTCACGCCGAGCGAGGTTGCTGGCCGCCGTCGTGGTAGCTCTGCCCGCACCGAGCGCATACGACAACCAGACGGGCAACTCCACCTTGGAGAATGCCTCGACGTCAAAGTGTCCGTCGCCTTGGATCGCTCTCGCTGTCGCTAACCTCAACTGAGTGTCATCCGAGTACGCACCCACCGGCAAGGGCGCCTCAATCCCGAAGCGGCCGCCAATGCGTCGCTTCCACGGACGCAAATTCATCACTGTATCCACACCGGTACGCCTGCGGACTAGGGAGCGATCGGCAAGTTCCGTCATGAAACCTAACGCGTCGCCGTAAGCGGCCCATAGGGCCGAGCACTGAATAGCTTCTATGATTTTGTCGGTCATGACGGCTGTTGAACAGCAATAAACTTGCTTGGGTCGAGAATCACAAGCAGATTGGGCTCGCCTACGGCGGCGAGAATCGCGTGCACCACGTTCTCCTCATCCTCTGTTCGGACGTAGATCGCCTTGAGATATTCTATCGACACCGCGCCAGGATAAAGCACTTCCGCTTGTGGACAGGTTGTCCACCCCATAGGGTGCGTCAGAGTGCGGCGAATCCGCTGTGAATAGCGCGCGGGGACCTCATCGGCGAACATCGCGTCGAATGCAGTCAGATCATCGCCGCGCCTGCACGCTGGATAGATGTTGTTCGTGGTCGTGAAATGAACACCGTTGTGTGTCATCAGGGCCGCGTCGAAGGAAAGGAGCACCCAGAAAACGTCGTTGTGCCATGCCTCAGATTGCTCGAAAAACGTATGATTGATCCTGCTTATCGAAAGGTTGACGTGATCGAGCCAAGCTGTGTCACGCCTAAACTTCGAATTTACCCGCAGGATGTACTCCAGGGTGAGTTCATCGCTAAGAGCTGATCTGGGGAGCAACTTCCCCGTCGACACGATTCCAATAAGACCCACGTTCGTCGTGAAGTGCACGAGGTCGGTGATCCCACGAGCTGCGATTCGGTCGGCAACTGTCATACTTTTTTCAGGGTGAATGTGCCCTGCTTCATAAGCTCAACAAGCTTCGGCCGGTTATCGGCTTTGTAGCCGATCGTCACCGTCTTTCGCGCACGCGTGATGCCCATTGCTACAAGCCGGCGCGCGCGTAGATACTCCTCATCCTCATCTTCTTGGCCGTGCGAGAAGCATTCATCGCTCAGTCCAAGCATAAAGACGTGATCGAACTCTAGCCCTTTCACCGAATGTATCGTGGACAGGGCAATGGCCTCGTCGCCGGGCGGCCATTCGTTCACTCGCGTCAGCTCGGCGAAGTCGAGCCCTGCGCCTTCAAGTGCTCCCCGAAGGTAGTCGAACCATCCGCCACCCTTTGCGTGCAAGAAGCCAACGGTCTCAGTGGCCAGATCGACCTCTGCATCAATGTACGCCAATGCCTGCGTGACTTGGGCACTGTAACGCCCTTCGAGGACGACCGGCAGCCGGCCATTCGCTGTAGCCTCCGTCGAAGACGGCAGCGTACCGTCTTCGTCGAGCCTCGTCCCGTGCAGCAATTGCGCCGCGAACACCGCAATCTCTTTTGAGTTGCGGTAGTTGCGACCGAGTGTCACAACGTTCTCCGGCCGAATTTCTAGTCCGACCTCGCGCCACGTAAAGCCCCGTGAGTAGATTCGCTGTGCCGTATCGAGGACGAACGCAGCATATGACGGCTGCGCGAGTTGACGGATGACCGCTCGAAGCTGGTTCGCAGAGAAGTCCTGCGTCTCGTCCGCGATAAGAATGTCGATAGATTCCGGCTCTTCCTCGCAGAGCATCAGTGCAACGTCGTTCCAATCAAGTCGCCGGGTAGACTTTTTGTAGCTGACGTACGGGGCGATCACGTCGTTCAAAATCTGCAGCCGCAGCTTCTCGTCAACTCGTGGTGCCGCGCCACGCCCTGTTCGATCAGCCTTGACATAGTCGGCGAGACTATCCGCCGGAAACCGACCCAGCAGGTACTGAACTTCCCCTGCGAGGAAAGAGGGATCAAGTTTAATCCCAGCCTTCAAAGCAGCGCGCACAACCCATGAAGCCTGGTCGCCATCGTTGATAACGTTGCTAGGATTGATCTTCGGCAACCTGTTCAATGCGTACTTCGACAAGGTCGTTACGGTCACATCCACGTCAGCTTCGCTGCCGCCCGCCGCGACCACCACATCATTCACGAATGCGGTAATGTAGGCCGCCAGTGTACGGTTGAACGTGAAGACGACAGCCCTGATCGGGGTATCGCGCTTCGATCGCTTCTTTTCTGAGAGGAGATACCCTAGCGCCATGCGTAGCATCAACATGGCGTGGGTGGTCTTGCCGCTGCCGGCCGCGCCTCGGACGATCCGGATTCCAGGCTTGGCCGACAGGATGAGCCTGAGCTGTTCAGGCGTCGGTTTTAGTACGGATAATGGTCTCATTGGTCTCTCGCTTTTTGTGATTCTGTCCTGCGAGCTGGAATTGTAAGGCCAATCGTCCAGACGCCTGAAAAGCCAAGTGCGGCGGGCTACGGGCAGCGGAGCAAAGTTGGGGGGCAGCTTTGGGGGCATCTCCGCGTTCTCGTTCGGGAGGCGGTTACCTGTATTGCGGTCGGGAGTTCGATCCTCGCGTTGAATCGGCCGATAAGTCCGCTGGAACTATTGGGTGGTGCTCGACTGATGCCAAGGGTCGACTTCTAATCAAGTTTTTTGGCGAGGTCTTCGGCTTTGGGGTGGTAATACCGCATCAGCATCTTCGTGTCGCGATGGCCTGTAATTTTCGCCAGCTCATGGAGGGGAAATTTCTCGGCAAGCCGAGAAGTGGCCTCATGCCGCAAGTCGTGAAAACATAAGTCGATCAGAAATTGGGGGTCGGGCGGCACGCCATTGTTGGCGCAATCCCCCTCATAAGTCTTACGTGCTCGTGCGACCGCTCTTTCGAAGGCCCGGGTCACTGCGTCGGCGCGAAGAGGGAAAAACAATTCACGCCCATCTTTGCTTAGCTCTTCAAAGACGGCAACCGCTTTGCTCGAGAGCGGAACGTCTCGCGCAGTGCCATTCTTCGTCATGGCGAGCCGAGCAACGCGCTTTGTTAAGTCAACTTGTGCTGGGCCGAGCGAGATCATCTCACTTCGTCGCATCGCTGTTTCGACTGCAATGTCGATGAGTGCTGGCAAGTAAGCAGACGCGGACGCTGCCTTTACGTAAGCAAGTTCGTCGGTCGACGTGCCCCTTTGTGTGTCTGGTTCGATGTTGGAAATTCGGCGGATGCGCTCATTCTTCACTGTCGGCTTGCGAACTAGCTCGACCGGGTTGGAAAGGCTTTCCAGTCCCCACTCCTTCCGCGCAATCGTGAATAGATGTGAAATGACCGCGAGGCGGCGTACAACGGTTGCGGGACTGTGCGTCTCGCACCATTCGTCGCGCAACTTCGCGATGTCGGCACGCCTTACTCCAGCGAGCGATCGCTTGGCCAGCCATGAGTCCCGCAACATGCGAATGATTGATTTCTCCTGTACTGCGCCCCGCTTGTTCGACGCAATCTCGCGCTCATAGCGGTCGAGTGCCTCTGTGAATGTCGTGCTTTCAGCCTCCGTGCTGCTGACGAAGCGACCGCGGTCCATCTCTCGTTCGATGGCACGTGCCCATTTCTCTGCATCAGCCCGGGTGTCAAACGTTTTTGACTGTTGGGGGTAGCCTTTCCGGCGTATCTTTGCTTGCCACTGAAGATCGCCGCGCTTGGTGAACGTTGCCATGGTCGCTGGGAGTGGATTGTCCCGCCAGTGTCCCAAAAATTCGAATATGGGTCAACAAGCCTTTAACACAGCGTGCGGCCTTCTGATTCGCAATGCGAAGGTCGGGAGTTCGATCCTCCTCCGCTCCACCAGAGAATTCCAAGGGTTACAGGTGATTTGCCTGTAACCCTTTTCATTTACGGGTGCTGTGTAACCAGCATGTAACCGGACTCGATCCGTCTGGAACCATCTCGATCTGCCCCTCTCAGCGGGCGGAGGGCGCCGGCGAGGGCGGGGGTGCCAACCCTGCGATGGCTTTGGTCAAAGTCATCGGCAATCCTGCGCGCCCAGTCCCGCCACTGCTCATAACCGTCTGTCACATAGCTTCCAGCCGATCGACGGTTGTCTAGGACGGAAAAGGTAGGCACGGATTAGCTCCGCTCGATGCCAGTCCTCGACTTCAGAAACAAGTGCTAGACGGCGGCGCGCTTCCTCGTCGGCCTTTTGCTGGATTTCTCGGTCCTTCACGTTCTGTTCGCGCCTCCTGTGCTCCGTCTCCTCGGTATCCCGCTTTCGTTGTGCTCGTTCAGCAACATTCGCTAGTGACCTTTTGGTGCTAATGGATGACTGCAGCCAGAATCTCCTTAAGTTGGCGGGAAAAGCGCTGAATCTACCGAAGTAGATGTTGAGATACCGATATAATTCAACGATTCTGGGGGAAGTCCGCCCGTCGCCGGCCAGTCTTGACAGCGATGGCTGTCCCCCATCACGAGCAAAGTCAAAAGTTGCACATATGGCCAACAACAACGAAGTCGCTTACACGGACACGCTTTGGAAATCGGCTGACGCCTTGCGCGGTCAAGTTGACGCCGCCGAGTACAAGCATGTCGTGCTTGGACTCCTGTTTCTCAAATATATCTCCGACTCTTTTGAGGCACGGCGCGAAGACCTCAAGGCCGAGCTGACGGCCGACGGAATCACGGGGGCTCAACAGGAGACGTTGCTCGAGAGCCGCGATGAATACACGGCTGAGCGCGTGTTTTGGGTGCCCCCGGAGGCACGCTGGGCTAGCCTTCAGAACCAAGCCGCCCGCCCGGACATCGCAACGCTTATCGACGACGCAATTCTTGTTATCGAACGCGATAACCCGAACCTTAAGAACAAGCTTCCACGCGACTATGCTCGCCGCGGGATCGAGCCGATCAAACTCAAGGGACTGATCGAACTCATCGCGGACATAGGCTTTAAGGGTGATCGCGCGAAGGCGCGTGACACCCTCGGCCGGGTATATGAATACTTTCTCGGGAAGTTCGCTCAGGCCGAGGGTAAGCTGGGTGGTGAATTTTTCACGCCACGCAGCGTTGTCCGGGTGCTCGTAGAAATGATCGAACCCTACGAGGGGCGGGTCTACGATCCTTGCTGCGGCTCAGGCGGTATGTTTGTGCAATCCGAAAGCTTCGTTGAAGCACATGGTGGCAACAAAACCGCCCTTTCCATTTTTGGTCAAGAATCGAATCCGACGACATGGCGGCTGGCCCACATGAACCTCGCCATTCGTTCAATTGAGGCCAACCTCGGTCCCCAACCTGCCGATACCTTTCTGCGAGATCTCCACCCGGATCTGAAGGCTGATTACATCCTTTCCAATCCGCCTTTCAACGTATCCGATTGGTCTGCCAAGCTACTACAGGACGACGTGCGCTGGCGCTACGGCGTACCGCCGGCAGGCAATGCGAACTACGCGTGGATTCAGCATTTTATTCATCATATTGCGCCGCCCAATGGACATGGTGGAGGCGTTGCCGGTTTCGTCATGGCCAACGGCTCGCTTTCCAGCAATATCGGTGGCGAAGGCGAAATCCGGCAGCGTATCGTTGAGGCGGACTTAGTAGATTGTATCGTTGCCTTACCTGGCCAATTGTTTTTTACAACTGGTATTCCCGTGTGTCTCTGGTTCGTGACCCGTGATAAGACCGGTCGGAATCTCAAATACGGTGGCCGTGATCGCAAGGGCGAAACGCTGTTTATTGACGCTCGTAAGCTGGGCACGTTGCAGTCCAAGACGCTGCGGGTGCTTAGTGGCTGCGAGGATGGGGAAACAACGTTGCCTGGTGGCTCGGGGGATCCTAATCGGGACACGGATATCGGCCGCATTGTTTACGCTTTCCGTCAATGGCGCGGTGAGCCGAAGCCTGATTGGTGGGGCGACGAGACCCACGGCCCGTGGAACTATCGAGACGTCCCTGGTTTCTGCAAGGCTGCCAACTTGGAGGACATTAAGAAGCACGGCTTCGTCCTGTCCCCGGGGCGCTATGTTGGTGCGGAGGCGCAAGAAGAGGATAGTGAGCCGTTTGTGGAGAAATACCCGCGACTACTTGCAGAACTGGAGGAGTGTTTCGCCGAAGGGGAAAGGTTGACAGCGGTAGTGCGTGAAACGCTGGGGAGATTGCGGGATGGCGAGTGAGAAAGTGGACAATTTTTTGAGCGATGTTTATGAATTTCGATCTGGATTATCAAAATCCGGATCTGAATTCGGTTCAGGGTATCCATTTCTCACTTTTAAGGACGTTTTCTACAATTTGTTCGTTCCGGATGAGCTTGGCGATTTGGTCAACTCAACGGATGCGGAGCGTATCGCCTGCGATATCCGACGAGGGGACGTTTTCCTCACCCGAACAAGCGAAACAATGGACGAACTCGGTATGAGCTGCGTGGCTCTCCGAGACGTTCCGTTCGCGACATTTAATGGATTTTCGAAACGATTGCGGCCCAAACCGGGGAGCAATATCGTGCCGGAATATGCTGGCTACTTCTTTCGCGGCCCGCAATTTAGGCGTGATGTCACGGCAATGTCCTCTCTCTCTACGAGAGCGAGTTTGAACAATGACATGCTTTCTAGGCTGCGAATTTCGTTGCCAAGCATGGAAGTGCAAGCTGCTATTGGTAATGCACTGAAAAATCTCGATGACAAAGTTGCTCATAACCGGAGGATTACGCGCTTATTGGATTATTTCGCTCGAGCGATTTTTCGTGCTTGGTTTGTCGACTTTGAGCCAGTAAAAATCAAGGCTGCCGGCGGAAATTCGTTTCCTTCCATGCCGCCATCCGTCTTCGATGCGCTCTCAACTCGCCTCATTGATTCGGAATTTGGACCGGTACCGGAAGGGTGGGAAGCGAAGCCTTTGAACCAAGTGGCCCACCTTACGATGGGGCAGTCACCATCTTCTGAGTTTTATAACTTGGATGGTGATGGATTGCCGTTCCATCAAGGCGTTTCAGATTACGGATTTCGCTTTCCGACACACCGTGTTTATTGCACGACTGACGGAAGACTTGCAGAACCACGTGACATTCTTCTTTCTGTACGTGCGCCTGTGGGGCGTATCAACGTCGCGGATCGCCGTCTTGTCCTTGGCCGTGGTTTGGCGGGCTTGCGGCATCGCAATGCTCATCAGACGTTCTTGTTTTATCAGCTCGCACATGTTTTTGCGGAAGAAGATGCGATTGGAGATGGAACGATTTTTAAATCTGTTACGAAGCAATTTCTCTCCAATATGCCGTTCCTTGTGCCCACTGAAAATATCGAGAAGGCATTTGAGGACCTGGTGCGACCATTTGACGAATTGGTCGCGACCAAGGAGGCGGAAACTTGTAATCTTTTGATTCTTCGTGATTATCTGCTGCCCCGACTTTTGAATGGAAATGTGCGTGTAGAGGCTGCTCATGGCTGATTCCATTACGGCACATTTTCGCTTTCAGATGACCGGGGCTCGTGCTGCTTTGGCAGAAGGCCCGATCGCAGAGGCGATTGAGCAGCAGATCACAGCGATCGAGAACACGTTGGAGAGCGTACCCGACTTTGCATTTGATCTCTCCAAAACACTAGTGGAGTCGGTTTGTAAGACTGTCCTCGCGGACATCGGTCAGCCGGCCGATCCTAACTGGGACGCGCCGAAGTTGTTACGCGAGACAACGAATCGGCTATCCCTTCTTCCGCGCAACCATCCAGATCCGCAAAAAGCGCGCGAGTCAGTAGAAAAGACCATTCGTGGACTGTTGCAAACCATCCAGGGGTTGTGCGAACTTCGAAACAACTACGGGCTGGCGTCGCATGGACGAGATACCTTTACTGCTCGACTTGACTTGCGGCAAGCCACACTTGCTGCCCAGGCCGCTGACACTATCGTCTCGTTTCTATACCGCATTCACCGGGATGCGCTGGTCCAAGCGCCCGGGGTACGTGTGTACTACGAGGATCACACGGACTTCAACGACGCCTTTGATCGTACTTATGAAGTTGTCAAATTCGGCGAGCTGGAGCTGCTGCCGAGTCGTGTGCTGTTCCATGCTGACCGTGAAGCATACAAGACGGCATTGAACGAATTTCTTGAGCGTGAAGGAATGAACGGCGGGGACGATGCCAACGCAAATGGGGCATTGGAATGACTATGACCTCACCAACTGAGCGACTCGTTGAGGATGTCGCTACGGCCTATTTCGGGGTGCTTGGGTATACGACAACAAGCGGCGCAGACGTCGATAACGCCGGCGAGCGCGGCGATTCGTCGCAATGTATTCTCCAAGGGCGGCTCAGCGCCGCACTCCATCGACTGAATCCGATGCTCCCACACGATACGTGTGAGCAGGTCATTCGGGCAGTGTTTCGTCACCCGCACTCGACACTCATACAGAACAATCGTTGGTTCCACTCGCTACTTACCGATGGTGTAGAGGTGGAGTACCGCGACAGTACAAGTGGCGAAACCCGCGGTAGGCGTGCGCGTCTGCTGGATTTGGAGGACCCCCGCAAGAATGATTTGCTGGTGGTGCGTCAACTTACGGTGGTCGCATCGTCGGGAAAGGTCATCCGTCCGGATCTAACCGTGTATCTGAATGGTCTGCCCGTCGCAGTGATCGAACTTAAGGATCCGACTGATCCCAGTGCAGATTTGAACGGCGCGATCGATCAGCTTAAGCGCTATATGCAAAGCGCTCCCGACTTGTTTGTGCCGAATCTGTTGGTGGTTGCTTCCGATGGCCTGCTCACCCGAGTGGGTTCGATTACTAGTGGTCCGAGCCGATTTATGCCTTGGCGCTCGGCTCAAGGCGGTCGCCCGACGCTAGAGGCTCTTATTCGAGGGCTGTTCGAACCTTCGCAGTTGTTGTATTACCTGCAGGGCTGCATAACTTTCGAAGAGGATGAACGCGGAGGGATCGCGAAGAAGATCGCTGGATATCATCAGTTCCGCGCCGTTCGCAAGGCGTGTGAGAGCGTGCAAGCAAACTTGAAGCCCCCCCTCGGGGTGGGTGATGGTCGCGGTGGCGTGGTTTGGCACACGCAAGGTTCGGGCAAATCATTGACTATGTTGATGTTGGCTGGTTCCTTGATTCGCGAACCGGTGATGGCAAACCCGACTATCGTTGTGGTTACTGACCGGAACGATCTGGATGACCAGCTTTTCAGCACTTTCGCTGCGGGTCGAGCATTGCTGCGACAAACGCCGATCCAAGCGGAAAGCCGAAAGCATCTGAAGGCGTTGCTTGACCGTGCTTCAGGTGGCGTAGTGTTTACGACGGTTCAGAAGTTCACGGAAGCTCACGGCAAAATCTCCGATCGCTCGAATGTGGTGGTGATAGCCGATGAGGCGCACCGCAGTCAATATGGTTTCGTTGAAGGGGGGGCGCGGTGGATGCGCGAAGCCCTTCCAAACGCAACCTTTGTCGGCTTTACCGGAACTCCGTTGGAGCGCGACGACAAAAACACCATTCACGTCTTCGGTGAGTATGCGGACGTTTACGACATTCGTCAGGCAGTGGAAGACGGCGCGACGAAGCCGCTGTACTACGAGTCTCGCATCATCAAATTAACGGTGGATGACGCCGGCGCAGCAACTGCGGAAGCCGAACTCGAGGAGGCCGCTAAAGCAGATGCCGCAGGAGAAGAAGTTGCTAATCAGATCCGCATCCCACTGGAAGCGCTGGTAGGAGCGCCAGAACGACTTGAGCGGATTGCCGAATTCATCGTAGAGCACTGGGAAAAGCGCCGTGCTGCGATGGAAGGCAAGGCGATGATTGTGACAATGAGCCGGGATATCGCTGCGCGTTTGTATGAGGCGATAAAAGCTTTGAGGCCGGAGTGGCACGATTCCGACGACGAACGTGGTGTGATGAAGGTTGTAGTGTCCGGCGAGAATGGCGAACCTGAGCCGCTGGGTAGCCATATTCGTAGTAAGGCCGCCCGCAAGCGGTTGGCGGATAGGTTCAAAAATCCGGATGACGAGTTCCGACTGGTGATTGTTTGCGATATGTGGTTGACAGGGTTTGATTGCCCCCCTGCGCATACGATGTATCTGGATAAACCACTGGCCGGCCACAACCTGATGCAGGCGATCGCTCGCGTTAACCGTGTGTATGGCGACAAGCCCGGCGGCCTGATCGTCGACATGCTTGGTCTTGCAGACCAGTTGGCTGACGCGCTAGCAATTTACACTCAAGCTGGTGGTACCGGCGAGGCGGTTCAGCAGGTGCAGGAAGAGGCTGTGCCAGCTATGTTGGCCGCGTTCGAGAAGTTGCGCGACTTTTTCCACGGCTGCGATTACGGCACCGCGCTGAATGCTGATCCGCACACAGCGTTGCAAGTGTACCTAGCAGCCGTGGACCATGTTTTTGCGCAATCAGATGGTTGGCAGCGTCTGCGTGTCCTGGTGAAGGAGTTGTCGAAAGCTTTTGCATTGGCCGTACCGCGTGCCGAAACAGAAGCGATAGCCCAACATCTGGCATTTTTCCAGCATGTTGCAGCGATCATTCGAAAGCGGTTGGCGGATGAGTCGAGTAGTTCGGGACGAGTGCATCAGCGTGATGTGGATATGGCGGTCCGACAGGTTATCGGCGCTGCCGTCGACGCAGACCAGGTCATTGATTTATTCGCGGCCGCTGGTCTCGATGCCGCGCGCCTTGACATTCTGAGCGATGAATTCCTGCAGCGGGTCGCAGCGCTGGAGCAAAAGAACTTAGCGTTGGAGACGCTGCGCAAGCTGTTGACTGATCAGATTCGAGTCACTGAGCGAACCAACATTGCCCAGAGCAAGAAATTTCGGGAGGCGCTTGAAGATGCCATGTTGAGATACACCAACAAGGCAATCACGACGGCCGAAATGATTTCCCGCCTCTTAGACTTGGCAAAATTTATACGCGAAGCTCAGCGTCACGGTGAAGAGCTCGGTATGACCTCTGAGGAGGCAGCCTTCTACGACGCCTTGGCGGAGAACGGGTCGGCCAAAGAGGTTATGAAGAGCGACACGCTTAGGCTAATGGCTCGAGAACTGACCGAAATGGTAAAGAAGATGCCGAAGCTTGATTGGACGCAACGCGAATCGGTGCGGGCTGGGCTGAGGAGAAGCGTGCGCCGGCTGCTCGCCAAGTATGGATATCCTCCTGACCTTTCGGAAGATGCGACGCAACTCGTCCTACGCCAGGCAGAGTCGTCTGCAGCCGAGGCTGACGAAGAATGAACCGCACCGGATTTTGTGAAGGCTCCAACTCTTGAGACAATGGAGCCATGAACAAGAAGGCAACCAAATTTTCCCCAGAGGTTCGCGAGCGTGCAGTACGTTTAGTGCGCGAGCAGCGTAGCGAACATCCGTCGATGTGGGCAGCGGTCGAATCGATTGCGCCGATGATCGGGTGTACGCCGCAGACGCTGCACGAATGGATCAAGCGTGATCAGGTTGACCAGGGCGAGCGCGATGGCGTGACCACTGACGAACGCGAACGGCTGAAGGCCCTGGAGCGCGAGGTCAAGGAACTGCGTCGCGCCAATGAGATTCTCAAGGTTGCGAGCGCGTTTTTCGCCCAGGCGGAGCTCGACCGCCGTTTCAAATCCTGAAGGCGTTCGTCGATCAGCATCGCGACACCTTCGGGGTCGAGCCGATCTGCAAGGTCTTGCGGATCGCCCCGTCGGGCTACCGACGCCACGCGGCACAGCTTCGCGATCCGTCCAGACGCTGCGCCCGCGCGAAACGCGATGAGATTCTGCAACCCGAGATCAGGCGTGTCTGGCAGGCCAACATGCAGGTCTACGGAGTGCCAAAGGTCTGCGCGAGGGCATTGTGGTCGCGCGCTGCATGGTCGGTCGGCTGATGAAGCTGCAAGGTCTGCGTGGTGCGGTTCGCGGCAAGCGGATTCGCACCACGATCGCCGACAAGAGCGCACCGCGCCCGCTTGACCGGGTCAACCGGCAATTCAAGGCGCAGCGGCCGAATCAGCTCTGGGTGTCGGATTTCACGTACGTTTCGACGTGGCAAGGCTGGCTTTACGTGGCGTTCGTGATCGACGTATTCGCCCGCCGTATTGTTGGCTGGCGCGTCAGTTCGTCGATGACCACCGACTTCGTTCTTGATGCGCTTGAACAGGCGTTGTACGCACGCCAACCAGGCGCCGACGGGACCTTGATACATCACTCCGATAGGGGGGCTCAATACGTCAGCATTCGCTACAGTGAACGTTTGGCCGAGGCGAGTATCGAGCCGTCCGTCGGCAGCCGTGGCGACAGCTACGATAACGCGCTGGCTGAAACGTATGCGGTCAATTAATGACACCCTCGTAGCGACCGACGATATATGAGAAAAGGGTGTCCACCTAGATAGGTGGACACCCATGACTGACAATCACTCAGAGTTAAGAGTAGTACGGCAGAACCGGGATGGACGTCGCCGATACGACGAGAACGCAAAGCGCGCGCTGGTCGAAGCCGCGTTGAGTTCCGGTACATCAGTGGCGCGACTCGCCCTGGAGCACGGGATCAATGCGAACCTGCTGCGCAAATGGATGACGAAGTACCTCATGCAGCGCGACAATGCTGCGCCATCGTCGCCTCAGTCGGGCCGCGTGGAGTCGGGATCATCAGCCACGATTGAGATGGCCGAGCCAGTTAAGGTAGAGGTCCCGCATGCGTCGATGCAAAAGCCATCGGCAGAAAGAGCACGACATGCATTTGTTCCCGTTGTTACTACGGCACCGGCACCGCCGACTGTTCCTTGCGTACCCCGAGCATCCTCGCAGTCGATGACCGTCGCGTTACACGTGCGGTTGACCAACGGCGTCGAGTTCGACCTGGGGGAAGCGAACGTCGAAGAACTGACGGCAATCGTCCAGATGCTCGGGAGGCTGCCGTGTTCCGGTTCGACGAAGGGCTGAAGGTCTACCTGCATCGTGATCCGGTCGACTTCCGCGTGGGCATCAATGGACTGTCGATCCTGGTTGAACAGGCGATGCGCCTGAACCCAATGACATCGGCTCTATTCGTGTTCGGCAACCGGCGTCGTGACCGTATCAAGATTCTCGGCTGGGGCGGGAATGGATTCTGGCTGCTCCTCAAGCGGCTCGAGGCCGACCGCTTCATATGGCCAGATGGAAGCGACACGGTCACACTCAGCGTCGAGCAACTCCACTGGTTACTCGACGGCATTGACCTTGCCGTTATCCAGAAGCATCCCCGACGTTATTACGAACGGATCAGCTGAACGTGCGCCGCGGCAGTACGGTCTAACAGACCATGCCAAACGATGTCACGCTGAGTGCCGAGGAGTATCAGGCGCTGCTCGCCGAGCGCGATGCGTTGCGTGGCGAACTGCGATTGGTCACAGCCGAGCGGGATCTGGCGGAGGAACGGCTACGCGCCTACAGGCATGAACTGTTCGGAGCATCAAGCGAAGCACGCGATGCTGACCAGCTCGGCCTGTTCAACGAAGCGGAGTCCCTGGCGTCAGGCGCAGCCGTGCAGGCCCGCGAGGACGAACCCTCCACACGGGTCGCAGGGCATAGCCGTAGTAAGCGCGGTCGCAAACCGCTTGATGCAGGCCTGTCTCGCGAAGTTGTTCGGCACGAGCTGCCACAATCGGAGCGGTTCTGCGCACACGACGGTCATGCGCTCATCGAGATCGGCATCGAGACAAGTGAGCAGCTCGACGTGGTTCCCGAGCAGGTACGCGTCATTCAGCATCAGCGCGTCAAATACGCATGCCCCTGCTGCGATCTGGGTATCAAGGTCACGCCAGCGCCGGCACGGATCATCCCGCGCGGGCTACTCACGGAATCGGCACTGGCGTGGATCATCACCGGCAAGTATCAGTACGGCATGCCACTGTACCGGCAGGCGACGCTGTTACGTCGCTTTGGTGGCGACATCTCGTCGAATACGCTGGCTGCCAGCGTGGTGCGCGTAGGGCAAGCTGTGCAGCCGGTCATCAACCTGATGCGTGACGTGCTGCTCGAATCTGAGCTCATCCATGGAGATGAGACGACCTTCCAGGTGCTGAAGGAACCGGGACGACGACCACAGGCGAAGAGTTATTTGTGGGCGCAGGTCAACGGCTCGGGACCGCCCGTGCGGATGTTCTCGTACTCTCCGGGACGAGGTGCACAGCACGCGCAGCGGCTCTATGCTGGCGTGAAGCCCGGCACCGTGCTGATGACCGATGGTTACGAGCTGTACAACGGCATCGCGCACGATCACCAGCTTGTGCATCTCGGATGCTGGGCGCATGTGCGTCGCGGCTTCATCAAGGCAGAAGAGAACGTGCCGAAGGCGGCTCGCACACGAGACCTGCTGGCTACGCGGTTCATCGTGCTGATCGGCAAGCTGTTCGCCGCCGAGGCGCGCAGCACAAAGTGGAAGCCTGAACGTCGGCAGCGGCTACGTGCTCGATATAGCGCCCGCGTGCTTGCCATCATCGAACGCATGATGATTGAGCATCTGCTGACCGTCATGCCGTCGAGTCTGCTCGGCAGAGCTCTGCAATACATGAGTGGGCAGTGGCCCAAGCTGGTCCGTTACATCGACGATGGAAGCTGGCCGATCTCAAACAACCTGTGTGAGAACGCGATCAGGCCATTCGTCATTGGCCGCAAGGGCTGGTTGTTCTCGGACACCGTCGCCGGCGCGCAGGCCAGTGCAAATCTCTACTCGCTCGTCGAGACCTGCAAGGCGAACGGCATCGATGCGTACCGTTATCTCGCCTGGCTGTTCATGAAACTGCCGCTCGCTGAAACGGCCGACGACTACGCCGCGCTCTTGCCCTGGAGCGAGCCTGTCCATCGACGGTCGCAAACTCTCGCTGCCGGGGAGTCATCTCAATCGACTGTGTCGTTGCTGCCATAGACGCAGCAGTTCTCCCTGCTGGCCAGGTTGCGTTTCGAACTGCGCAACACCTTCGGGAATGGAGAACCACGACTGCTTGCTCCGTACGTAGAGGTGTGCGACGGGCTCAAACTCGCTCTGATTGAGCAGGACGCCGGGTCTCAGGACGGCTATGTCGGGCTTATCTGCAGGCTCTGCCCACAATCGGGTATCACATCGCTCGCATAGCTTGCTGCGCCGTTGCTTTCCATTGCCCAGATCGAAGACCCGAAGGGCTGGCACACCGTCAATGACTTTGATGTCAGATCGACGAACCCACATTACAGGCAATGCTGCGCCGCCCGTTCTGCGCTGACAGTCTGTGCAATGACAGACATAAAACGTTAACGGATCGGCGAGAAGCTCGAATCTGATCTGTCCACACAGACAGGTACCGAGATAGGGTGCCGGCATCGTGACTTGCTCCCATGACTGACTTGCCAGAACGCTTTGACCTGCTACCGGTCTGCCGCATTCTGAAGGTCATCGGCGACACACGCAACCACCCTACCAGCGCATTGGGCGTTCCGATCGAGAGGCGTCGTTAAATGACCGGATACGCTGAAACGATCAACGGCCTGTACAAGACGGAACTGATTCATCGGCGCGCCCCATGGAAGACGAGGGAATCTGTCGAACTGGCAACTCTCGAATGGGTCGCCTGGTACAACCATTGTCGGCTCATGGAACCGCTCGGCTATATCCCGCCCGCCGAGGCTGAGGCAAACTACTACAGGCAACTCAGAAATGCCGCTGACGTGCCTGCATTAACTTAACCCAACCGGCCTCCACGATTCCCGGTGCGGTTCAAACAGCTTGACGGCATCTGCTTTCCGGACGACATCGGGCTTCCCGTGACTTGGTGCGTGTGCCGACGATATCGTGCGCCTCTGCCGCTGCGACCCCCGAAGGTCAACGAGATTCGGGGGATCGGGTGAAATTACGCGGAAATTATATCTTTTACTATATCCCGGTATTTGGGTTGCCCCCCAATGCCACCTTTCATTGCGATCTTGTATTGGGAAACCAAGTTTAGCAGCAGCGGTGTGGACTGGTTACTTTTACCAAGTTGATCCCACTTTAGGAAACTATTTAGATCGCTGCCTTTTTCGAGGAAGGTGGGTTCTTTGAAAATTGAGTATTCATGGCCGGGCGTCAAATAGTCGTCAGCTATCGAAACGGAAAAATCAAGAAGTGCCTCCAGGGCGGTGCTGTCGCTGTGCATAAAAAGTTTGGTAAATCCAGACGTAATATTCTTGTTTGTGATTTGAATGTCGGCCGCGATCAAGCAGTCTTTCAATAGTTCCGTTGCCAGCATATAGAATAAATGCCTAGTCTGCCCACGCTGTTGAACTTCTGCTCCTCTGCCAAATTTAAAGCGATTTCCCGCCTTGTAAAGACGGTAAGCCGCATATAGATCATCTAATCCGAAATCATCTTGATTTACAATTCGGTGGAATAGGGTGCCACCCGGCGCAAAAGGCGGGTTTTTCCCATAAGAAATTCCAGCTTCACCAAGCCAAGCTGCGCCGTAGACTTTTAGCAAATCGAAAGCGTTCACGTACTCCGAGAATGACTTGGTGGACGGATTTTGCTTTTGGTAGGCCTTCTGGGAATCCCATCCTCCACGCTGTATTTCTAGGAAAACATTATATTTGGTCGCCATATTTTTCGACCATTTTTGAAAATCACTTTCAAGGGCAAGAAAGTCTTTTTCACTTACTGCATTTTGACTATTAGTATACCTTGTGGTTTCGGTAAGTAACTCCTCACCCGTTGTGCCGACCTTTACGATCTTGACTACTACAATGCCCTTACCAAGATTTTTCTTCCACTTTTCTAATTCATCGTCCAATCCAGTTCCACCCGCTTCGAGCTTCTTGTAAAGCACCTCCCATATGGTTCGCGTGGTCTGGCAACCATTGACTACGAATGGTTCAGTTAGCTCGTATTCAATGTTGTTCGGAAGTTTCTGGAATTCCTCAACTACGATTGTTATGCCATTATTGTAAAGGCCAAAACGCTCAGGTTTTTTAAGTATGGTTTCTTCAATACCTTTGTTGACTTTTCTTCTGTTTCCAAGGAATCTTCTTACATTTTTTTCGTATAACAGATCAAGATCGCCACTCGCGGATTTATAAGACTTCAGAAAATCGAATAATTGCATTAGTCCGACGGAACCGACAAGCATTTCCTCCCCGGATGGGACGAGGTGCGCTGTTATTCGTGCTTGGGTTTTCTTGACGTGACTCAATTCGTCTAGCGTTCTGTGATAGATCGTTTCGAGGCTGATGGCTTCAGTTTCAAAACTTGCGCCGAGTCGATTCTTCCCCATTGCTCGAATGTCTTCCACGGCTTGCCGCTCGCTTTCAGATAACGGGCGCTGCGTGGCGAATACCAATACCAACTTATCCTTACTTGAACACTGTTTTCGGAAGGTTTGAAGTCTTTCGACTAGTCCCGCCGACAATGAGGAAAGGTTATTTCGCTTCCCGTCGAGAGTGTCAATAAGCTTCTGCGCTTCATTTAATAAAGTGCTAGTTCCAGAAAATGCAGAACCGTATTTGCTTTGAACGAGATACCAAACATCCCCGTTGTCGGCAGAATCGTCAGAATCGTCGCTGCGTTGCAAACAAGCGATATCGATTCCGCCGTCGCCAGCGCCGTCGCAATAGCAGATGTCGTCGGGCGAATCGCTATCCTCCGCAATTTCTAGCCATTGCGTCACGAGCTTGCGGGAAAATCGATTGCCAAGCTCGACGGTACTTGGTGCGCCCGCCCGAATCTCAGTAAGCCATTCCTTTTCAAAGGCATCAAACGTCAACTCTTCACTCATTGTTGATTCTCTTTTTGGGTTGATAGCAACTCGGGAGGCGCCGCTATAACGCTGACCGTCCGAGAAGTTCGCGGAATCCCTCTGTCAGCTCAGGCTTGATCGTCCGCTGGCAGTGGGCACTGGACGTCAATCAATCGTTTCCTTGCAACCGCAAGCTGTTCTGCTGTAAACAGATCACGCCACGGCTTTTGAAGGACAAGATATTCGACGCTGAGGCAAAGGTTTTCCAGGCCCCTGAGGAACAGTTGTGTGAAGCCCTCGGATGGATTGCGGGTTGCCAGCAGCCGGTTGGCGGCTTCCTTGCCGCCATGCTCGTTCACCATGCGCAGGAAAAGGTTCGCGCGATACGGTGGGTTCAATCTAAGCGCCGCATCGTAGATGCCTCGCATTGCGCGGTCGAATTGTTCGAGGGTCGCGTCGGTCATGGTCTCCCCTATATGTTGGTGCGCACAATCTTATCGCGACGGCAGTTGCTGTGACATGACGAATCGGTCCCGATCTAGTCACGGCAAAACGAGGCTCGACCGGTGCCTTTCGGGTATGCCTTTCGCGAACCGTCCGTCCTTGGTTCGATATACCTGATTAACATACCCTAATCGAACCAGCATCGTGCGAACCAACTAAAACGAACTGACGGGGTGATTCATGGGCATTGCGCGCTGAAATATCGCTCGCCGCGCGAGTTCCGACGCAGAACCGATTCATCGACCTTAGTGTGAGATGGTGTCCGGAAGTACGGGGACAAATCCAACTGTTGCGCTATCGCTTGCGTTTCCGAGACTGAGTAAAGGGTTTCGACCTTCCATCACGGACTTGCCCACGTTAGCGCAGGCTTGGCCGGAGTGCCCATTGCTCACCACCGTCGCAACACCGCCCGACGACCTTTGAGTGTCTCCATTGGTGTCACTGCATTTCGCGAGCGCGAAGGTTGTCATTGAGCAGACTGCGACGAGCTTGCCTAGGCGGACCGACAAGCGGGCGCTCACCACGAATTCGTGAACGGCGGATCCAATCCCAGTAGTGGAACATGCCAAGGTGACGGTCAACGTAGCATCACTGCGGACCGGAGAGCCTGCCTCCCCGGCCCTATCTCTCTAAATCAAGCGGGCGTTATAACAAGCTTCCCCTTCTCCACTTCCACCCGAACTTTCCCAGAAATATCAAACCCCGCCTCATTCAGCCAGCGCCCCGAAAGACGAATCCAGGGCACGGGCGGATAGTCCTCGTAGCTGCTCTTCCAGGACGGCCAATGCTTAGGCCGATTAAACGGCTGGCGTAGTTTCGACACGGTCAAGTAGCGAACCGAATTTCCGTTCTCTGTTTTATGATTGCGTTCAGCCATGGTCAACTCCCTAAATGAGTTGGTTGTGGTTAGCGGGTCGTTTGGGTTGCCCCCCATTCGGCCCGCGCTTCTTCTCCTTCCTGTCCTCTCTTATCGCGAAGTTCATCCCTTGCCGGGACTACGTTCGAATTAATTAGCGATCCAATCAATTTTCCTTGATAGTTTTGGATAATGCAAACCAGCTACCGAAGATGGGAAGGATCCGAATGTTCTGCTCAAGACGTTTGAATAACTAGGACAACATCTCTCCAAATCTTCATTCGTTAGCCTTAGCGATTAGCGCCACGCCACGCCACGCCACGCCGCGCACTGTCAAACGTTGTCCATCCAGTCCGTTCCGAACTGGCCGCTCGGAAAAAGTTCGAGCCATCGACGAGAATCCGCTAAGAGCTACCAGCGTGAAGACGGCAATCGGGGCCTTGTCCGCCTCCCGCAGGATCGCGACCATCTGCTCTTCGGTAAACCGATTCTTCTTCACGACTTCGCGCGAAAACGCCCTCGCCAAGCAACCCGAATTTCGCGAAGCAAGTCACAACTTCGTTCGCCGTTTCACCCGCACCTTCCCGCGCACGCATCGGCGCCAACTTTCAAACGCACCCGTCGCGGCCATCAGCTCGCGCGCACGACGCGCGCGGAGATTTCATTCTGTCAGCCGACGTCGCGCTCGCCTGCAGCCAGTTACGAATCGGTTTAGCCTCACATGCACGCTTCGCGCTTTTCCTTGTAACCCGCGACACTCCCCCGAGACTTCCCATGCCCCCCCGCCGAGGACGCTCGATCGAAGTGGACTTCTTTCGTGGCGTCGTACTGATTGTCATCGTTCTCGATCACATACCCGGCAGCGTGCTGTCGCATTTAATGCTGCACTCATATGCGTTATGCGATTCCGCCGAGGTGTTCGTGTGTCTCGGCGGCTACGCGTCCGCAGCCGCCTACGATGCGGTGCTCGAGAAGCGCGGCCTCAACGCCGCGCGCACGCGCTTTTTCAAGCGCGGTTTCGAAATCTACCGCGCGTATCTGCTGACGGCGGTACTCACCTTGCTGTCGGGCGCCGTGCTCGCGCTTTTCCATTTGAACCGGCCCATGGTCGACATGACAGGCTGGCCGTCGTTCTCGGCGGCGCCGCTGCGCGCGGCGTTCGATATCGCGGTGCTGCGCCAGCAGCCGTATCTGTCGAGCGTGCTGCCGATGTATGTTCTATTTCCGTTGACCGTGCCTTTCATGGTGCCGCTCGCGCGGCGCTCGGCGGCTTCGGCGCTTGCGCTGAGCATCGCGGTCTGGCTTGCGGCGCGGCCGCTCGCGGCGTTGCTGCGTATCGACGATGTCGCCGATTGGGCTTTCAATCCGTTTGCATGGCAATTGATGTTCGTGCTCGGTATCCTGTGTCGGGTGCAGCCCGTGGGCGACGATTTCGTCGGATCGCGTGCGGGACGGTGGCTGACGCGCGTCGCGCTGGCTGCCGCCGTCGGCTTTGCGATCGTCAAGCTGTTTATCCTCACGCAGCCGCTGCCCGGTCATCTGAAGCAAACTCTATCGGTTGAACGCGTGATCAATTTCCTTGCGATTGGCTGGCTTGCAGTCTGGCTCGTGCGAAACGGTTACATTGCGCAACTCGCGCAGCGTTTGCCCGGCATCGTCAATGTCGGGCAATTGGGGCTCGTCTGCTTCGTCGGCGGCACCGTGATTTCGCTCGTCGTCGATACGGCGACGCCGCGTGCATTGCACGGCGTCGCGCACGGCCTCGCGGCGCTTGCCGGCGACCTCGTCGCGATCATTGCGGTGCTGATGCTCGCGCGTCTGTGGCGCGACTGGTCGAACCGCCGCCATTCGAGGCGCCCAGCGGTGCGCGGAGCCGACGTGTGACGCGCGGGCATCCGGCCACGCTTCACGCGGCGCGCTCGCCCGCTCGTGCCGAAGTCGATGCCTACACTCGTGCCGAAGTCCGTGCCGAAACTCGTGCCGTAATGCATGCCGCCGTTCATCTTCGCGCCGCGCGTATCTGCGCGCGCGGCTTCGCATCGCTGCTGTTATTCGTGTCGGGCATGCAAGGATGCGCAGCGCAACAACCGCTCGTTCCACCCGCGCCCTCCGCTGCGATTCCACCCGCATCGAAGCTGCACTGCTCGACGCTGACCAATCTCTCGCTGCCGCCGAAAGCGATCGGCTTGCCGACCAACGGCGTCCATATCGATTCCGCGACGCTGATTCCCGCAAGCGCCGCAGGCAACGAAGCCGGCGACTATTGCCGCATTACCGGCAGCATCAAGGCGCTGAAATCCGCGACGCCCGATATCCGCTTCGACCTGAATCTGCCGCGCAACTGGAACGGCCGCGCGCTGCAGCTCGGCGGCGGCGGATACAACGGCGTCGTCGTGAGCGGCCTCGGCACGATGCCGTTTTCGCCCGAGCACGCGCCGCTCGCGCTCGGATACGCGACATTCGGCGACGATTCGGGACACGTGGGCAATTCGTCGCTCGCAGTGTTCGGCCTGATCGACGAAGCGGTGATCAACTTCGGCTACGCGCATCTGAAAAAGACCCACGATGCCGCGCTCGCGCTGATCCGGCTCGCCTATGGACGCGCCCCCGACCGGATCTACTTCGCCGGCGGCTCGACCGGGGGCCGCGAAGGCTACACCGTCATGCAGCGCTACCCCGACGACTACGACGGCGTGATTGCCGATTCCCCCGCGCTGAACTTCACCGGCGTGCGGCTCATCGGCATCAAGGTCGGCGAAGCGGAGTACGCGACGCCGGGCGGCTACGTGCCGCCGACGCTGCTCGAACGCGTCTACGAGCGGTCGATGGCGATGTGCGACAAACTCGACGGCGCGGCGGACGGCATCGTCAGCGACGTGCCCGCGTGCCGCAAACGCGAGGCCGAAATCGTCGACGCGCTGCGCTGCAGATCCGCGAGGTCAGGCAGACCCGCCGGCATCGCCTCGAAGACGCCGCAAGACGACAATTGTCTGACCAACACGCAGCTCGCGACGCTCTTCGCGCTGCGCGACGGCTTGACGCTGCCGTATCACCTCGCATGGGACGTCAGCGGCTACCATGGCTACAACGTCTTTCAGGGCACCCGCCTGACAGGCGGCCTCGGGCTCGGACGCGACGCCGCACGCGAGCGGTCGCCGACGTTTGCAACGAACGGCTATCTGTTCACGCAAGGCGACGGCTATCTGCGCTACTTCGTCACGCAGGACGCGGCATACGATTCGCTGACCTTCGACGTGCTGCATCCGGGGCGTTATCAGTCGCAACTCGTCGAGCTGTCGGAGACGATCGGCGCGATGAACACCGACCTGTCGCGCTATATCGCGCGCGGCGGCAAGCTGATCACGCTGCAAGGTCTCGCCGACGAAGTGATCAGCCCGAACCAGACCATCGCGTATCGCGATGCGCTCGTGGCGCGCTTTGGGCAAGCGAGCGTCGATTCGTTCATGCGGCTCTATATGGTGCCCGGCTATCAACACGGTAGCGGCGTGTTCGTGCCGTCCGTCGATCTGCTTACGGCGCTCGACGCGTGGGTCACGCACGGCGTCGCACCCGAAACGCTGACCGCCACCGATATCGCCGCCGCCACCAACGGCCGCACGCGGCCGCTGTGCCGCTATCCGCTCTTTCCGCGCTACGTCGGCAAAGGCGATATGAATCGCGCGAGCAGTTTCATCTGCTCGCCGACTTAAACGCCCTCGCACTAAAACGCAGCCACTCGAATAGCGGATCGTTTATCGCTGCAATCACCCTTTTACGTGTTGATTCGCGCGTAGCTGCATAACCGTTTCATGCTCAACCGGCGCGGCACTGTGTAATATTGGTTGCTCGCGCAATCGCTTGCTGCATAAGGCTGTCACGGCAATGCCATTCGGTAATGTTGCCCTATAAAGTGCGCGCAAACGATTTGCGCGAAAGTAAATCAAGCAATACTTACTTGTCGTCCTTCACCGGAGAATCCATGAACCAATCGAAAGGCGCCGCATTGATTGAAGTGCTGACGCGGCACCGCGACACGCTGTTGACCGACTGGCTGAACCAGCATTTGTCCATCGCGCTGCGTCGCGGCCTGACGACCGAAGCGGATATGTCGGATCAGTTCCGCAATTTCCTGAACATATTCGTCGATACGCTTTCGAGCGCGGATACGCTGGATGCGAGCCGTCCCGAATGGGAGCCCGTGCGTACGTTTCTCTCGGAGATGTCCGCGCATCGCGCGCGCCAGGGGTTCACGCCGGCTGAAACCGCAACCTTCGTGTTTTCGCTGAAGCAGCCGCTCTATACGCGTTTGCGCGACGAGTTGCGCGATAACGCACTGGAACTCGCGGAAACGAGCTGGGCCGTGAACCAGTTGCTCGACGCACTCGGCCTCTTCACCACCGAAGTGTTCCAGCGCAGCCGCGAGGCCATCATTATTCGTCAGCAGGAAGAGCTGCTCGAACTGTCGACGCCGGTCGTCGAGCTGTGGGAAGGCATTCTTGCCCTGCCGCTGATCGGCACGCTCGATTCGGCGCGCACCCAGGTCGTGATGGAAAGCCTGCTGCAGAAAATCGTCGATACCGGCGCCTCGATCGCCATTATCGACATCACCGGCGTGCCGACCGTCGATACGCTTGTCGCGCAGCATCTGTTGAAGACCGTCGCGGCCGCGCGGCTCATGGGCGCCGATTGCATCATCAGCGGCATTCGCCCGCAAATCGCGCAGACCATCGTGCACCTTGGCGTCGATCTCACGAACGTCACCACGAAATCGACGCTTGCCGATGCCTTCGTCATCGCGCTGCAGCGCAGCGGCTCGAGCATCGCCGCGCGCGGCGAAAGCTGAGGCGGCCCGACATGGACCGTATTCCGATTTTGCGGATGGGCGACTGCCTGATCGTCGCGATTCAGGTCGATATGCATGACCGCCTCGCGATCGCCCTGCAGGACGACCTGACCGCGCGCATCGTCAAGGATCGCGCTAAGGGCGTGCTGATCGACATTTCGGCACTCGATATCGTCGATTCATTCATCGGCCGGATGATCAGCAACACCGCGGCGATGGCGACCGTGCTCGATGCGCAGACGGTGGTCGTCGGCATGCAGCCTTCGGTGGCGATCACGCTCGTCGAACTGGGTCTCACGCTGACCGGCGTGCGTACGGCGCTCAATGTCGAGCGCGGCATGGCGCTGCTGCAGCAGCGGCGCCGTTGACGACGGAAGCCTTATATATGGATTTAACCGGCGTCACGGTGTTATCGGCAATGGAGGTCGGCTTGCGCTCGGATCAGGAAATCGTCCGGCTGCGGCAGATCGTGCGCGACCAGGCGATCGCACAAGGCTTCTCCCTGGTCGATCAGACGAAGTTCGTCACCGCTGCGAGCGAACTGGCACGCAACACGCTGATTTACGGCGGGGGTGGCGACGCACAACTGAGCGTGCTCATGAACGGCGCGCGCAAAGGGCTGCGCATCAGCTTTATCGACCAGGGAGCCGGCATTCCCGACATCGAGCGGGCGCTGCGCGACGGTTTTACGAGCGGTTCGGGCCTCGGCCTCGGGCTCGGCGGCGCACGGCGCCTGTCCGACGAGTTCGACATCCAGTCCGCGCCGGGCAAGGGCACGACGGTCACGATCACGAAATGGAAACATCGTTAAGCGGTTTGCGCGGGATGCATGCGTCGTTCGAAATCGCCGACGCAAGCGGCGTGGCATTTGCGCGCCGCGGCGCGAGCGATGCCGCGCGCAAGTGCGGGCTCGACGAGACCGACGCGGGGCGGCTCGCACTGATCGTCACCGAAGCGACCACCAATATCCTGAAGCACGCGCAGCACGGCGAAGTGCTCGTGCGCGAGCTGCCGCCGCAGGCGCCAGCGGGCGGCGCGCGCAGTGCGGCGGGCGGCATCGAGGTGCTCGCGATCGACCGCGGCCCTGGCATCGCCGATGTGCGCCGCGCCTTCGACGACGGCCGCTCGACGGCCGGCACGTCCGGCACCGGGCTCGGCGCGATCCGCCGGCTGTCCGACGCGATGTCGATCTATTCGCAGCCCGGGCTCGGCACGGTCGTGCGCGCAATCGTGCGCGGGGCGGGGCCGGGAGCCGCTGTGAATCTCGCCGATGCGCGCACCGCGTTCGGGGGTACCGATCGGCCCGCGTCGGGTACCGATATCGGCGGTGTGTGCGTGCCGTATCCGGGCGAACACGTATGCGGCGATGCGTGGGGTGTCGAACCCGATCAGCACGGTTTGACGGTGACGGTGGCGGATGGCCTCGGGCACGGACCCGATGCGTATGTCGCCTCCGCGGGGGCGATCGCGGCCGTGCATCGCCGCGCGGGCCGGCCGCCGGCGGCGCTCATGCAGTACGCGCACGATGCGCTGCGTTCGACGCGCGGCGCGGCGGTCGCGATTGCGCGCCTCGATCTCGCCCGCTCGGTCCTGTCGTTCGCCGGCACCGGCAACATCGCCGCCGCGGTCTCGGGCGCGAGCCGTCCGGCGCTCGTCTCGGGACAGTTCGGGCAGATACCGACGAACGCCTCCTCGCCAAGCGAGCGCGACAGCGAGCGTCGAATCTGGCAGCTCACGTCGCGCAACGGCATCGTCGGGCACACGATGCGCGATGCGCAGGAATTCGAAGTGCCGTGGACGCGCAATGCGATGCTGATCCTGCATTCGGACGGCATCGGCACGCGCTGGGATCTGTCCGCTTATCCGGGCCTGCAACTGCAGCCTTCGGTGATGATCGCGGCGGTGCTGTATCGCGACTTCGCGCGCCGCCGCGACGATGCGACCGTAGTAGTAGTCAAAGCAGACCAAGGGGTACATTTCACGCATGGCAGCCCAGCAGATACTGCGAATCCGGCTTGAGGCCGAAGAGGACGTGGTCGCCGCGCGCCGCCGGGCGCGCGCGATCGCGGCCGGCCTCGGTTTTACGCCGCTCGATCAGACGCGCATCGCAAGCGCGGTATCCGAAATCGCGCGCAATGCGTTCGAGTATGCGGGCGGGGGTGAAGTGATTTTCGCGTTCGACGCGAGCGCGAAGCCGCAAGCGTTTCTGATCGACGTGCGCGATCGTGGGCCCGGCATCCGCGATCTCGAATCCGTGCTCGACGGCACCTACCGTTCGCCGACCGGCATGGGCCGCGGCATCGCGGGCAGCCGCCGCCTGATGGATCGCTGCACGATCGAATCGTCGCCGCAAACGGGCACGACGGTGTCGATGGCGCGCGTGCTGCCGGCCGATCGTGCCGACCTCGCACCGGCGCAGCTCGATGCGATCGTCAGAAATCTGATGCTGGATCTGGCGCGGCCGGGCGCAAGCGCGAGTGCGAGATCGCCGCACGCGCACGAATCGCTCGAGGAGGTGCAGCAGCAGAACCGCGAACTGCTGTCGACGCTGACCGAACTGCGCGACCGCCAGGAAGAACTGACGCGGCTGACGCAGGAGCTCGAAGCAACGAACCGCGGCGTCGTCGCGCTGTACGCCGAACTCGACGAGCGCGCCGACGAACTGCGCCGCGCGGACACGATGAAAACGCGCTTCCTGTCGAATATGAGCCACGAGCTGCGCACGCCGCTGAGCTCGATCCGCGCGCTGTCGAATCTGCTTCTGAACCGGCTCGACGGCGAGCTGACCGAGGAGCAGGAACGTCAAGTGCTACTGATTCGCAAATCGGCCGAAGACCTGACCGAGATCGTCAACGACCTGCTCGATCTCGCGAAGATCGAGGCGGGCAGAACCGATGTGCTGCCGGTGTCGTTCAAGCCGTCCGGACTCTTCGCGGCGCTGCGCACGATGCTCACGCCGCTTCTGACGGACCCGGCGGTGCGGCTGATTTTCGAGGACACGGAAGGACTGCCGGCGATCTTCACCGACGAAGCAAAACTCACGCAAATCCTGCGTAATTTCGTCTCCAACGCGCTCAAATTTACCGAGCGCGGCGAGATACGCGTGGGCGCGCGCGCCGAGCCGGACGGCGAGCACATCACGTTTACCGTCGCCGATACGGGCATCGGCATAGCGGAGGAGCATCAGCAAGTGATTTTCGAGGAATTCGGGCAAGTGCAAAGCCATTTGCAGCAACGCGTGAAAGGCACCGGCCTCGGCTTGCCGCTGTGCCGCAAGCTCGCGGCGCTGCTCGGCGGCTATGTGGGCGTCGAGAGCAGGTTCGGCGTCGGCTCGACTTTCTATGCGACGCTGCCGATGCGGCTCGTGCCCGCGAGCGACGCGGCGGCGCAGCTCGCCGCATCGAACGGCGCCGATCGGGCCGGCGCGGTCGATGCCGACGCCGAAGTCGCGGCGCGCGGAGACGGCGCATGACCGGTCCGCTGATTCTGAATGTCGACGACAACGACGGCGCGCGCTACGCGAAAACGCGCGTGCTCGTGCACGCCGGTTTCGAGGTGATCGAAGCGGCGGGCGGGCAGGCCGCGCTCGACCAGGTGCGCGCGCGCCGCCCGGCGCTCGTGCTGCTCGACGTGAAGCTGCCCGACATCAACGGCATCGAAGTGTGCTCGCGCATCAAGCGCGATCCGCAGACCCGCTCGACGCTCGTGCTGCAAACGTCGGCCGCGGCGGTGCAGTCGCTCGACAAGGTCCGCGCGCTCGACGGCGGCGCCGATAGTTACCTGACCGAACCGATCGAGCCGGCCGAACTCGTCGCGAACGTGCGTGCGCTGTTGCGGCTGCATCGCGCCGAAGAGGCGCTGCGCGACGCGGACCGCCGCAAGGATCAGTTTCTCGCGACGCTCGCGCACGAGCTGCGCAACCCGCTCGCGCCGATCCGCAACGCGGTCGAACTGATGGACCCCAAATATCACGCGGCCGAGGCCGTCGTACGCGATGCGCGCATGATCGCGCGCCGCCAGGTCGAGCATCTGAGCCGGCTCGTCGACGATCTGCTCGATGTGTCGCGCATTACGCACGGCAAGATCGCGCTGCGCATGGAAACCGTCGATATCGCATCGGCCGTGGCGACGGCGGTCGAAACGAATCAGCCCGCGATCGAGCGCAAGCATCACACGCTGAGCGTGAAGATGCCCGAATTGCCGTGCGTGATTCGCGGCGATTCGATCCGCGTCGCGCAGGTCATCGCCAATCTGCTGTCGAACGCGGCGAAGTACACGCCCGATGGCGGCACGATCGAACTCGAGGTGCAAGTCGTCGAAGGCTCGATTGCCATCCGCGTGGCCGACAACGGCATCGGCATTCCGCCTGCGGAACTCGGCGAGGTGTTCAACCTGTTCATGCAGTCGGCCGACTCGCTCGCACGCTCGGAGGGCGGCCTCGGCATCGGGCTGTCGCTCGCGCGCACGTTGACCGAACTGCACGGCGGCACGATCGAAGCGCGCTCGGAGGGTCTCGGCAAAGGCTGCGAATTCGTCGTGCTGTTGCCGCTCGCGATGTCGCCCGAATACGCGGCTGCGGCGGCGACGCGGCAGGCGGCGGCCACGCAGACGCCGCCGTCGAAGCGGCGCGTGATGATCGTCGACGACAGTGTCGACGGCGCCGAATCGATGTCGGTGCTGCTCGAAATGCTGGGTCACGAGGTGCGCGTCGTCTACGACGGTGCGTCCGCGTTGTCGGCTGCGCCCGAGTTCAAACCGGAGGTCGTGATTCTCGATATCGGCCTGCCCGATCTCGACGGCTATCAGGTGGCGCGCGCCTTGCGCCTGCAGCCGGAGACAGCAGGCGCGCTGCTGATCGCGCTGACCGGTTACGGACAGGAAAGCGACCGGCAGCGTACGCGCGCGGCCGGCTTCGATCATC
Organism: Paraburkholderia sp. SOS3; assembly: GCF_001922345.1. Classification (NCBI taxonomy): domain Bacteria; kingdom Pseudomonadati; phylum Pseudomonadota; class Betaproteobacteria; order Burkholderiales; family Burkholderiaceae; genus Paraburkholderia; species Paraburkholderia sp. SOS3. The sequence goes on from NZ_CP018811.1 coordinate 401,441, forward strand.
ACCTCGTCAAGCCGGCGTCGCTCGAAGACGTCGAACGCGTGATCGCGACCGATAGCGGAAACGGGCAGCCGCGCAATCCGGGCGTCGAATTGCCGACAGACGCAGCGGAATAAGCGGCCCTCGAGAGCCCGAAGGTCGATGTGCGGCCGATGAGTGGCTCAATGAGCGGTCGGACGAACCGCTGGACAACGGGAGACGACACGTTCGCGCAAGCAGGCCGCCGGCGCGGACGTTTCGGGACAGGTCTGGAGGCGACGTCTATTGCGGGCTCTGCGCCGGTAACACACAGCACAGCGAGGTCAGGAGAAGGCGTTGATGAAAGCGGACAACTCGATGGCGGGCGCGCCGCCAGGCGGCGAGGCTCCGGCATTTCTGCGCGGCGGCGGCGAGATGGGCGCGTTGATCGCCGCGCACGACTGGTCGAAGACGTCGCTCGGTCCGCCCGATCGCTGGCCGCAAGGCCTCAAGACCGCGATCCGCATCATGCTGACGTCGCGCCAGCCGATCTGGGTCGGCTGGGGCCCCGACCTGCTGTTCTTCTACAACGACCCGTACAAGTCGATCATCGGCGGCAAGCATCCGGTCGCGCTCGGTCAGCCGACGTCGGCCGTCTGGCGCGAAATCTGGCAGGACATCAGCCCGCTGCTCGACACGGCGCTGACGGGCGTCGAAGGTACGTACGTCGAGCAGAAGCTGTTGATCATGGAGCGCAACGGCTACCCCGAGGAAACGTACTACACGTTCTCGTACAGTCCGGTGCCCGACGACGACGGCAGCACCGGCGGCATCATCTGCGCGAACAGCGACGAAACGGCGCGCGTGATCGGCGAAAGGCAGCTCGCCTTGTTGCGCGAGATCGGCGCGTTGACGACCGAAGCGCGCACCTGGCTCGAGGCATGCGAATCGGGCATGCGCGCGCTCGCGACCGATTCGCGCGACATCCCGTTTGCGATGTTCTATTCAGGCGAAGCCGGCAGCGACAGCGTCACGCTGACGGGCACATGCGGCATCGCGCCCGGCCACCCGGCCGCGCCCGTCTCGATGCAGGCGGGCGAGCACGCGCTGTGGCCGTTCGCCGAGGTGCAGCGCCGCCAGACGGTCGAGGTGGTCAGCGATCTGGCCGAGCGGTTCGGCCCAACGCTACCGGCCGGCCCATGGTCGCAGCCGCCGGCGCAGGCGGCCGTGCTGCCCGTGCAGCCAAGCGGCGAACGCGGCCGCGGCGGCGTATTGATTGTCGGGCTCAACCCGTTTCGCCTGTTCGACGATCGCTATCGCGCGTTTCTGAACCTGGCTGCGCGGCAGATCGGCGGCGCGATCGGCTATGCGCATGCCTACGAGGAAGAGCGCCGGCGCGCCGAAGCGCTCGCCGAAATCGATCGCGCGAAGACGACGTTTTTCTCGAACATCAGTCACGAATTCCGCACGCCGCTCACGCTGATGCTGGGGCCGCTCGAGGAACTGCTCGCGGACCCGGAAGCGGGCGCGAGCGACAGGCGCGAGCTCGTCGAAGTCACGCATCGCAACAGCCTGCGCTTGCTGAAGCTCGTCAATGCGCTGCTCGATTTCTCGCGGCTCGAGGCGGGCCGCATTCAGATTCGTCGCGAGCCTACAGATATCGCGGCGTTCACGGCCGAACTCGCGTCGCTGTTCCGCTCGGCGATCGAATCGGCCGGCATGTCGCTCGTGATCGACTGCGCGGCGTCGCCGCGGCTCGTCGATATCGACCGCGACATGTGGGAAAAGATCGTGCTGAACCTGCTGTCGAACGCGTTCAAGTTCACGCTGTCGGGCACGATCACCGTCAGCGTGAGGCCGGCCGACGGCGACACCATCGAGGTGTGCGTGTCGGATACCGGCATCGGCATTCCCGAGCACGAGCTGCCGCGTCTTTTCGAGCGCTTTCATCGCGTCGAAGGGGCGGCGGGCCGCTCGGTCGAAGGTAGCGGCATCGGTCTCGCGCTCGTGCAGGAGCTCGTGCGTCTGCACGGCGGCGAGATTCGGGTCGACAGCACGGTCGGCGTCGGTTCGTGCTTCACGATCGCGCTACCGGCCGACAGTGCCGTCGCTGCCGCACCGCCCGAGCGAAACGGGCAGCCGGCGCCTGCTACGACGAGCAGGCAGGCGCAATCGTATGTCGACGCGGCGCTGCGCTGGATGCCCGACGGCGCGGCCACGGCTCCCTTCGGCGCCGGCCCGGATGTCGATGCGGACATCGATACGAACACCGACGCGGACACCGACACGGACACCGACACGGACGCCGACGCGGACATCGATACCGACGCCAACGCCGACAACGCATGGCGCGTCGCCGCCGAGGCGCTCGACGGCACGGCGACGGCGGCGGCGCCGGCCGATGACCGGCCCGCACGCGTGCTCGTGGTCGACGACAACGCGGACCTGCGCGATTACATGCGGCGCATTCTGAGCGCGGCGGGCCACGACGTGCGCGTTGCCGACGACGGCATTAGCGCGCTCGAGGCCATCCACGCCACGCCGCCCGATCTCGTCGTGTCGGATGTCATGATGCCGCGCCTCGACGGCTTCCGCCTGTTGCGCGAGCTGCGCGCCGATCCGCAACTCGGCGAAACGCCGGTGCTGCTGCTTTCGGCGCGCGCGGGCGAGGAAGCGAAGGTCGGCGGCCTCGAATCGGGTGCCGACGACTATCTGACGAAGCCGTTTTCCGCGCGCGAACTGCTCGCGCGCGTGGCCGGCAATCTTCAGCTCGCCCGGCTGCGCCGCGAGACGCGGCAGCGTCTGGCCGACGAAACGCGCACGCTCGAAATCCTGAACCGCATCGGCACCGCGGTCGCGGCGGAACTCGACCTGAACCGCGCGGTGCAGGTCGTCACCGATGCGGCGACCGAGCTGACGGGCGCCGCGTTCGGCTCGTTCTTCTACAACGTCGAGGACGAAGACGGCGGCCGCTATACGCTCTATACGCTGTCGGGCGTGCCGAAAGACACGTTCTCGAAGTTTCCGATGCCGCGCAATACGGCCGTGTTCGGGCCGACCTTCAATGGCGAAGGCATCGTGCGTTCCGACGACATCACGAAAGACCCGCGTTACGGCAGGAACGACCCGCACCGCGGCATGCCGCCGGGCCATCTGAAGGTGACGAGCTATCTCGCGGCGCCGGTCGTTTCTCGCACTGGCGAAGTGCTCGGCGGCCTGTTCTTCGGCCACCCGGAACCGGGCGTGTTCACGGCGCGTTCGGAGCGGTTTCTCGCGGGCATCGCCGCGCAGGCGGCCAGTGCGATCGACAACGCGCGGCTTTATCGCGCCGCGCAGGACGAGATTGCGGCGCGCTCGAAAGCACAGGCCGCGCTGCACAACCTCAACGAAACGCTCGAAGCGCGCGTCGCCGAAGCAGTCGCGGACCGCGACCGCCTGTGGGAGCTGAGCGAAGACCTGCTCGTCGTGGCGGCCCTCGACGGCTCGCTGCAGCGCGTGAGCCCGTCATGGACGCGCGTGCTCGGCCATCCAGGATGGGCGCTGACGTCGCAGTCGTATTTCGACCTGATTCATCCGGACGACCGCGAAGCCGTCAACGCGCGCATCCACGACCTGCGCGTGACCGGCGTGCCGGTGCGTGACGAAAACCGGCTGCGGCGCAGCGACGGCAGCTGGTGCTGGATTGCGTGGACGCTCGCGCTCGACCCGCATACCGAGCGCATTCACGGCGTCGGCCGCGACGTCACTGCCGATCGCGAAACGCAGGAGGCGCTGCGCCATGCGGAAGAGGCGCTGCGTTTCGCGCAGAAGATGGAAGCGATCGGCAAGCTGACGGGCGGCGTCGCGCACGACTTCAACAACCTGCTGCAGGTGGTCGGCGGCAATTTGCAACTGCTTGCCGAAGACGTCGCCGGTTCCGAGCGCGCCGCGCAACGCGTGCGCAATGCGCTCGCCGGCGTCGCGCGCGGCGCGAAGCTCGCCGCGCAACTGCTCGCCTTCGGCCGGCGCCAGCCGCTCGCGCCAAAAGTGGTCAATCTCGGGCGCTTCGTGCGCGGCCTCGACGATATGCTGCGCCGTGCGCTCGGCGACGGCATCGAGATCGAGACGATCGTGTCGGGCGGGCTCTGGAATACGCTCGTCGATCCGTTCCAGGTCGAAAACGCGCTGCTCAATCTCGCCATCAACGCGCGCGACGCGATGAACGGCCAGGGCAAGCTCACGATCGAAGCGGGCAATGCCGCGCTCGACGACGCATACGCGCAGCGCAATGCCGACGTGCAGCCGGGGCAATACGTGATGGTCGCCGTGACCGATACCGGTAGCGGGATGACGCCCGAGGTGCAGGCGCATGTGTTCGAACCGTTCTTCACGACCAAGCGCGAAGGCCAGGGCACGGGCCTCGGACTCAGCATGGTGTACGGCTTCGTCAAGCAGTCGGGCGGGCATGTGAAGATCTACAGCGAGCCGGGGCATGGCACGACGATCCGCCTCTATCTGCCGCGCGTGCGCCAGGAGGAGGACCTCGAAACGGAAGTCGACCCGGGGTCGTCGAAGGGCGGCGCCGAGACGATCCTCGTGGTCGAAGACGACGAGGACGTGCGCACGACCGTCGTCGACATGCTGTCGAGTCTCGGCTATCGCGTGTTGCGCGCGAAGGATGCGCAAAGCGCGCTGGCGATCGTCGAAAGCGGCGTCCCGATCGATCTGCTGTTCACCGACGTCGTGATGCCGGGGCCGCTGCGCAGCACCGAGCTTGCGCGCAAGGCGCGCGAGCGGCAGCCCGCCATCGCGGTGCTGTTCACCTCCGGCTATACGGACAACGCGATCGTGCATGCGGGCCGGCTCGACGAAGGCGTCGAACTGCTGAGCAAGCCGTACACGCACGAAGCGCTCGCGCGCAAGATCCGCCACACGCTGCGCGTGCAAAGCGCGAGCGGCCCGATCGGCTTGACGCTGCAGGCCGAAGATTCGCAGACCGTGGCGCTCGTCGACCGCAATCGCAACGAAACCTTCGACGCGGTGCGCGGGCTGCGGATTCTGTTTGTCGAAGACGACGAACTGGTGCGCGCGAGTACCGCCGAAGTCCTGCGCACGTTCGGACTCGATATTTTCGAAGCGGGCGGCCACGACGACGCGCAACAGGTGATCGCCACGCAGCCGGTCGACGTGCTGCTCACCGATGTCGGGCTTGGCGCTCATTCGGGTGTCGACCTCGCGCTCGAGGCGACGCGGCGTCAACCGCATGTGCGCGTGATCTTCGCGAGCGGATATCCGGTCGAACTCGCGCCCGATCAGCAGGCGACGCTCGGCAACGCGCAGCATCTGCGCAAGCCGTACGATCCGCTCGACCTGATCAACGCACTGCATGCGTGTGTGGCACCGAATTCGCGAAATTTATCCGGGTAATATTGCGTTGTTATTTATACCCGGGTAGAATTCGGGCAACTCATCGTTCATTGAAGAGGCGCTCGATATGACCTTTCACACCCCCTCATCCTGCACCGCGTTCGAAGGCGTCCGGCGGATCGCGACCGGCACGCTTCGCGACGTCGCGGCCGCGGTCAAGCGCGCGCACGACCGCGCCGGCGGCGAGCCGATTCTCGTATTCGACGATGCGACGAGCCGCCCAATCGAATTCGATCTGCGTGGCGGCGTCGACGACGTGCTGGCGCGGCTTGCCGACGCGGGCGCGAACGGCGCCGGCGCGGCCGGTACGGCCGGGCAGGATGACGAACCCGCTGCGGCGCGCAGCCGCGGCCGCCCGAAGCTCGGCGTGGTCGCACGCGAGGTCACGTTGCTGCCGCGTCATTGGGAGTGGCTCAATGCGCAGCCGGGCGGCGCATCGGTCGCACTGAGAAAGCTCGTCGACGCGGCGCGCCTCGCGGGCGCCGACAAGCAACGCGTGCGTCTCGCGCAGGAAGCGGCCTACCGTTTTATGACCGCGATGGGCGGCAATCTGCCGGACTACGAGGAGGCGACGCGCGCGCTCTATGCAAACGACCGCGCGCGCTTCGAGCGGATGATCGCCGGCTGGCCCGGCGACATTCGCGAACATGCGGCGAGGCTCGCGGCTGCTGCGTTCTGCGAAGTAACGTGACAAAACGCGTGAAGAAATGCGCGACGGAGCGGAGCCGACGAAGAGCGCGACCAGACGCGTGACAAAAAGCGCGCAAAAAAAACCGCTCGCACCGGGGAGTGCGAGCGGAAAGTCGGAGAGTTACAACATCGCTTACGCTTCTCATGGGGTCGCGCAGCCAAAGCAGTGTAGCGACGCACCCCGATGCCGATAATCAGACTAGTCCCAAAGAATCTCGATCGCGGTCGCTCGCCAAGCGGGCGCCTGCGAAGGTTCCTGCCTTAACGCTTAGTCCGCGGCCCTGCAAGATGGGGTTACTTGCCTTGTCAGTGGAATTGCCTCTCCGTACACTCGCGCCTGGTACAGCCGCGCATCGCAGCAATCCCGCGCGGCCGATCGATGCATAAGCGATAACCAGCGAACAACGAACCAATAACCAGATCAACGTTCACGCCGTACAGAGGAGAACCCCCCGCAATGGCCGATTCCTACTTTCCCCGCTGGCGCCTTCAGCTACGAAGCGAAGGCCGTGTCATCGCCACCGACGAGCGGCTGCCATTGCCGCAAATGGTCGCAATGGGTATTCAGCACGTCGTCGCGATGTTCGGCTCGACGGTGCTCGCGCCGCTGCTGATGGGCTTCGATCCCAATCTGTGCATTTTCATGTCGGGTATCGGCACGCTGTGGTTCTTCGTCGTCACGGGCGGCCGCGTGCCCAGCTATCTCGGCTCGAGTTTCTCGTTTATCGCGCTCGTGATCGCGGTCACGGGCTATGTGGGGCATGGTCCGAATCCGAACGTGCCGCTTGCGCTCGGCGGGATCATTGCGTGCGGCATCGTTTATATGATCATCGGCGCCGTCGTCGCGGCGTTGGGCACTGCATGGATCGAAACGCTGATGCCGCCGGTCGTGACCGGCTCGATCGTTGCGGTGATCGGTCTCAATCTCGCACCGATCGCCGTGAAGAGTGTCAGTTCGACCGCCTTCGATTCGTGGATGGCGCTCGTGACGGTCGTCTGCGTCGGCGCGGTCGCGGTGTTCGCGCATGGCATGGTGCAGCGGCTGCTGATTCTCGTCGGGCTGCTGATCGCCTATGCGATCTACGCGGTCGTTGCGAACGGAATGGGCATGGGCACGCCGATCGATTTTTCGATCGTCGCGTACGCGCCGTGGTGGGGCATGCCGCGCTTCACGGCGCCCGTGTTCGATGCGCATGCAATGGCGCTGCTCGCGCCGGTCGCGGTCATCCTGGTCGCGGAGAATCTCGGCCATATCAAGGCGGTGGCCGCGATGACGGGGCAAAACCTCGACCGCTATATCGGCCGCGCCTTTATCGGCGACGGCTTTGCGACCGTGGTGTCCGGTTTCGCGGGCGGCACGGGCGTAACCACCTATGCGGAAAACATCGGCGTGATGGCGGTGACGAAGATCTACTCGACGCTCGTGTTCGTGATGGCCGCCGTGATCGCACTCGTCCTCGGCTTCTCGCCTAAATTTGGCGCAGTGATTCAGACGATTCCTGGGCCTGTGCTCGGCGGCGTGTCGATCGTTGTATTCGGTCTGATTGCGGTGACCGGCGCGCGCATCTGGGTCGTCAACAAGGTCGACTTCTCCGATAACCGTAATCTGATCGTTGCCGCGGTCACGCTCGTGCTCGGCGCCGGCGACTTCTCGCTGAAGATCGGCGCATTCGGTCTCGGCGGCATCGGCACCGCAACGTTCGGCGCGATCATTCTCTATGCGCTGTTGCGCCGTAAGCCTGCGCAGGAACCGGTGGTCTGAGCTTTCGTCGGCGGCATGCGTCGGAGCGCCGCGCGAAAGCGCTTTTCTTAAGAGCGCTTCGCACCGAAGGTATGCGTTTCCTGCACGGCCGATCGTCGAACTTCTGTAGACCCTAGTTGCCGCCCGCGTTTGCGCGTCTAAGCTGAATGCATGCGCGTGTTTCGCGCGGGCCACGATTTCATCCTCTTTACGAATCGCAGACGACGCACCGTCGCAGTGCGTCGCGCCCCAGATCGACCGCGCAAACCTTGCGAGCGGTGCAAGCGTCGCAACGAAGGGCGTGCGAAGGTGCGCTACCGTGCGCATGGAGCTTGCTAGATCAGCACCAGCTAATGCACATTTGACGCACGCACATCAGACACGGGGTCCGCGGGATCGCATTCATCGTCACGATCATCGTCACGAATGCGGCTTCGCTCTCGCGTGAGAGGAACGCATGTCCACAGCGCAACAGGAAAGAACGGCCGCGGCGCCGCATGGTTTCGAATTGAGCGTGAGCTCGGGCTTGCAGCGCTTCTCGGTGCAGCACGGCGGGCTCACGTTGACGAGCGTATTCCAGCCGGTCTTCAGCCTTTCGCATATGCGCGCGGTCGGCTATGAAGGATTGCTGCGCGCACACGATGCATTCGATCGCCCTGTTTCGCCGGTCGATGTATTCGGCGAAGCAGCGCGGGTCGGCGACGTGCTGCACGTCGATCGGCTCGCGCAGGTGCTGCATATGGAAAACTTCCGCATGCTTGGCGCCGAGCGCGAATGGCTGTTTCTGAACGTGCATCCGGGCGCGCTGACCGATCCTTACCATTCGGCGTCGCTGCTCGCGAATCTGCGGCGGCTCGATCTGTCGCCGCGGCGCATCGTGCTCGAGGTGCTCGAGCAAAGCGCCGTAGACGTCGAGCATCTGGCCGATGCGGTGCGCCAGTTCCGCGAGCGCGGCTTTCTGATCGCGCTCGACGACTTCGGCGCCGGGCATTCGAATATCGAGCGCATCTGGCAGCTGAACCCCGACATCGTGAAGCTCGACCGGATCATGCTGTCGCAGGCCGCGCATCGTGCCGATGTCGCGGCGATCCTGCCGGGCCTCGTCTCGCTGCTGCATGAGGCGGGCAAGCTCGTGCTGATCGAAGGTGTCGAGACCGAGCATGAAGCGCATATGGCGCTCTCATGCAATGTCGATTTCGTGCAGGGCTTCTTTTTTGCGCGGCCGGCACCGGGCATTGCCGATAGCGTGCATGCGGCGTCATGCATCGGCGAACTGAGCGAACGTCACCAGACGCTCGCCGACGCGCGCGAACGGCAAGCCGCGAACCGGCTCGCGCCGTATCTGCGCGCGTTCGAGCGCGCGGCCGAACGGCTTGCGGCCGGCGAACCGCTCGACGAAGTGTGCTGGAACTTCCTCGCGCTCGACGATGCGGCGCGCTGCTACGTCATCGATGCGAAAGGGCGGCAGTCGGGGCGCAACGTGGTGCTGCGCGCCGATCGCGCGTCGTACGAGACGCGCTTTCTGCCGCTCACCGACGCGCAAGGCGCGAACTGGCTCAGGCGCCCGTACTTTCGCACTGCGATCGACGAGCCCGGGCGCGTGCACGTGACGCAGCCGTATCTGTCGATCAACGAAGCGCTTCCGTGCGTGACGTTGTCGGTCGCGACGCAGATCGGCGATCGCACCTGTGTGCTATGCGGCGATATCGACTGGGCCGACGACGAGCGGTTCTGAGATCATGTCGTTTTTCACGACGACCTGTTCGAAAGCCGAGTCATGCCCGATCCCGATTCCGATCTGATACGACCGCGCGCCGCGCGGCGCGTCCTGCTCGAAGTCATCGCCACGACCGTTGCCGATGCGAAGGCCGCGGAACAGGCGGGCGCCGACCGGCTCGAGCTGATCACCGCATTCGGCGAAGGCGGACTGACGCCGGGCATCGGCATGGTCGAAGCGGTGGTCGATGCGGTGCGCATTCCGGTCAATGTGATCGTACGGCCGCATAGCCGGTCGTTCGTATTCGATACGCACGACTACGCTGTCATGCTGCGCGATGTGCGAGCGATCGCGGCGGCGCGTGCCAACGGCATCGTGATCGGCATGCTGACGCCGACCGGCGAGATCGATTGCGATGGGCTCGCGCGTGCGATCGATGCGGCCGATGGTTTGGCGATTACGTTCCACCGTGCGTTCGATGAAGCGCGCGATCTGCCACGGGCATTCGACGCATTGCTCGGATTTGGCGCGGTAACGAACCTGCTGACGTCGGGCGGTGCGCCGTCGGCGCTGCAGGCGCAGCAGACGATTCGCGCGCTCGTTGCGCAGGCGCGCGGTTCGCATTGCACGGTGCTCGCGGGCGCGGGGCTCACGGTCGATGCGCTGTCGGGTTTTGTCGCGGCGACCGGCGTGCATGCCGTGCATTTCGGCGGCGGCGTACGGGTCGGCGGCAATGGGCTTGCGCCGATCGATGCCGCGAAAGTCGCGCGTGTGAGGGCGTTGCTCGATGCGGCGGCTGAGGTTGCCAGATGAAGGCGGCAACTAAAAGCGGCAACTGAAAGCGGCAACTGAAAGCGGCAACTGAACGTGGCAACTGAAGGTGGCAACTGAAGGTAACGCGTAACCCGGGCCGCCATCCGTGCAGCGCTCACCGCGCCACAACCACTGGAATCCCCTTCAAAGCCCCGCCGCCTTTTGCGTCGTCGAGCGCGCGCTGCACGGCCGCACCGGTCGCCGCATCGACGCCGACGCGCGACGCGAGTTCACGTTCGCTGCGCTTCACCGCGACGAGGTTCGCGAGCTTCACGTGGCCGTACCCGCGCACACGTGAATGCAGCTCGGCGAGCAGCGCGATGTCGTTCGCGTTGTCGGCGGTGATGACCGTCATCGCGCGTTCGATCGTCGACTGATAGTCGTCGGCGAGTTGCCGTTCCATGCGGCGCTCGGTCGTGCGCCCGAACGGATCGAGCGGCGTGCCGCGCAAGCTGCGACAACGGGCGAGCACGCGCAGCACGGGCCACATCCATTGTCCGAACGTCTGTTTGCGCGGTTCAATGGCGAGCGCGTGGTCGCCGCTGCCTTTATCGCCGCCCTTATCGCTGCGCTTACCGCCGCCCACGCCTTTGCCACTGCTGCGCGCCACACGCGACAACGCCGGCGGCGCCATATTGAACCTGACGCGAAAATCCTTGCCCGCAACGCCTTCGAACTGCGCTTCGAGCGCGTCACGGAAAGCCGGATCCGCATAGAGCCGTGCGACTTCGTATTCGTCTTTCACCGCGAGCAGACGATAGAAAGTCGTCGCGACGGCGCGCGTGATGCGCTCGCCCGACACACCCGCTTCGCCGGATACGCCAGCTGACCCGCATGCGCGCGCTTCGGCACGCCGCACCGCATCCACGAGGGTGCGAAAACGCGTCACGTAGCCACGCCCGCCGTACGCCGCAAGCCGCGCTTCGCGGTCCGTGATCAGCGCATCGAGCGCCTCGAGCGCCTCGAGCGCGTCGGGCGACACTACGGCGCTCGATGTCCGCCGCGCCGTCCCCGCATGCCGTTGTTGCCACAACATTTCAAGCGCCGCGGCATCGCCGGCCGCCATGCGCCCAATCGAGAACGCGAGCTGATTCATCTGCACCGCGACGTTGTTGAGCTCGATCGCCCGCATCATCGCTTCGAGCGAAACCGGCACGAGCCCCTGTTGCCAGGCGAAACCGAGCATCAGAATATTCGCGCCTATCGTGTCGCCGAGAAAACGCGTCGCAAGCGCCTGGGCGTCGCATGCGGCGAGCCGGTCGCTGCCTGCCGCGTGGCGCATCTTGTCGAGTAAAGCGCCTGCGTGCAGATTCGCATCGGGGTTACGCACGAACGCGGCATTCGGAATCGCATGCGTATTGACGACGATTCGCGAGCGCCCATGCCGCACCGTCTGCAACGCTTCAGCGCTTGCGCCGACCACCATATCGCACGCGAGCAGCACATCGGCCTGTTGCGTATCGATACGTACCTGGTTCAACCATGCGTCGCGCGCGGCAAAGCGCACATACGACAGCACCGAGCCGCCCTTTTGCGCGAAGCCCATGAAATCGAGCACCGACGCGCTCTTGCCCTCGAGATGCGCGGCCATGCTGATCAGCGCGCCGACCGTCACGACGCCGGTGCCGCCGACACCGGTCACGAGGATGTCGTAGGGCGCCGCATCGAGCTTCGCAGCCGGGTGCGGCAGCGCATCGACGCGCGCCGCGAGCGCGTCGACATCGAAAGCAACGCCCGCAGCCTTCTTCAACGCGGCGCCTTCGACCGTGACGAAGCTCGGACAAAACCCGTTCACGCACGAGTAGTCCTTGTTGCACGACGACTGATCGATGCGGCGCTTGCGGCCAAGCGCTGTCTCGACCGGCTCGACCGACAGACAGTTCGACTGCACGCCGCAATCGCCGCAGCCTTCGCAGACGGCTTCGTTGATAAAGAGCCGCTTGTCCGGATCGGGAAATTCGCCCTTTTTGCGGCGGCGGCGTTTTTCGGCGGCACAGGTCTGGTCGTAGATCAGCACGGTGACGCCGTCGATATCGCGCAACTGCCGTTGCACCGCGTCGAGTTCGCTGCGGTGATGAAACGTCGTGCCCTTCGGGAACAGCGTATGGTGTCCGTCGTATTTCTCCGGCTCGTCGCTGACCACGACGAAGTGCGATACGCCTTCCGCTTCCACCTGCCGTGCGATCTGCGGCACGGAAATGCTGCCGTCGACCGGTTGGCCTCCCGTCATCGCAACCGCATCGTTATAGAGAATCTTGTACGTGATCGTCGCTTTCGCCGCGACCGCCTGACGGATCGCGAGAATGCCCGAATGAAAGTAGGTGCCGTCGCCCAGGTTCTGGAATACATGGCGCGTCTTCGTGAACATCGCGTGCGCGGCCCAATCGACGCCCTCGCCGCCCATCTGGATCAGCCCCGTCGTATCGCGCTCCATCCACGACGCCATGAAATGGCAGCCGATGCCGGCCTGCGCGATCGAGCCTTCGGGCACCTTCGTCGACGTGTTATGCGGGCAGCCCGAGCAGAAGTACGGCACGCGCCGCACCGCGTCGGCTTCGTTCGACAGGATCTGCGGCGCAACGAGATCGACGACGCGCTCGCGCCGGTCGAGCGTGGGCTTGTGGCGCGCGAGCCAGCTCGCGAACACGGGCAGGATCCGCGACGGCCGCAACTCGCCGAGCGCGGACAGTAGCGGTGTGCCGTCCGGCGCATGCTTGCCGATCACCGTCGGGCGCGCGCCGCTCGTCCGGTTGTACAGATATTCCTTGATCTGCTGTTCGACGACCGGACCTTTCTCTTCGATCACGAGCACTTCGGCGAGGCCGCCGACGAACGCATCGATGCGCGTCATCTCCAGGGGGAACGACAGGCCGACCTTGTAGATGCGCACGCCGGCCGCGTCGAGATCGGCGGCGCTCAGGTCGAGGCGGCGCAGCGCTTCCATCAGATCGAGATGCGCCTTGCCGCATGTGACGATGCCCACATTCGCATGCGGGCTCGGCGCGATCCATTTGTCGATGCTGTTGATCCGCGCGAAATGCCGCACGGCGTCGAGCTTGGCCGCGAGCCGCGCTTCGATCGCGAGACTCGGCAGATCGGGCCAGCGGTTGTGCAGGCCGCCCTCGGGCATTGCCTCGCGCATCTCCTCACACGTCGCGGCGTCGGGGCGTGCCGTCCAGTCCGTGCGCAATGCGTCGAGGTCGACGGTCGAGCCCGATTCGACCGTCTCCGAAATCGCCTTGAAGCCGACCCATGCGCCCGAGAAGCGCGACAGCGCCCAGCCGTAGAGGCCGAACTCGAGCATGTCGGCAATGTTCGACGGATTCACGACCGGCATATGCCACGACATCATCGCGAACTCGCTCTGATGCGGCATCGACGACGACACGCAGCCGTGATCGTCGCCCGCGACCACGAGCACGCCGCCGTGCGGCGACGATCCATACGCATTGCCGTGCTTGAGCGCGTCGCCGGCGCGGTCGACGCCCGGGCCTTTGCCGTACCACATCGCAAACACGCCATCGACGGTGCGCTCCGGGTCTGCTTCGGCGCGCTGTGTGCCGAGCACCGCGGTGCCGCCGAGCTCTTCGTTGATCGCGGGCAGGAAGCGGATGTTGTTGTCGGCGAGCAGCGTGCCCGCCTTCCACAATTGCTGATCGACCATGCCGAGCGGCGAGCCGCGATAGCCGCTGACGAAGCCGGCCGTGTCGAGCCCGCGCGCCTCGTCGAGCGCGCGTTGCATCAGCACGAGGCGCACGAGCGCTTGCGTGCCGGTCAGGAAGATCCGGCCGCGCGTCGCAGTGAGGTTGTCGGAAAGGCGATAGTCGGCGAGAGCGGGCGTGCCGTCCTGAGCGCGGTGCGAGGTGACGTTCGGGTTGGCGTCCGCCGTGATGTCCGGGTTTGCGTCATCGGGTAGGCGGGCCGTCATGAAGAGTCTCCGTTTCCTGTATGCGCATGCAGTGCCGACGGGTGCGGCCGGTACGAGATCGGCTCAAGCGTCGGCACATGATCGGCACGAGCGTCGGCAATGCAGCGAAAGAGACTCTATTTTTTAGCGCCGGACAGAGAGAGTTTTTGCTAAGTTCGCGCGAAGATCGGGTGGCGGCGCGATGGGCCGGGTGAATTCCGCCTTTTTTGAGATAAATCTGCCGGGTCGCATGCGGGGCGCGTTGCCGGGATACCTCTTATGCCTGCTCAGTCCGGATCGTATTCACATCGCCGGGCGCCAACGGCTCGAACGGCTCGACATCGTTAAAGCGCGTGTAGTCGACGTGACTGATGCCGCCTTCTTCGCGGATCACGTCGACATAGCGGGACTGCCAGCGGATATCGGCGCTCGGCCATGCATACCGTGCCTGCATCGTCTGCGAGGTATTTTCGTCGGAGCCTTCGATCGTGAGCAGCACCTGGGCGTGCTGGCTTGCGAGCGACTCGGCGGTCTCGCCGAACAGCGGACTTCTCTCGTCGATCACATGCATGAGGTTCCAGCCGAACATGAACAGCGGATGCTGGTCGCGCACGAGTTCGAGGTCGCGAATCCGGCGGATGCGGTAGCCTTCGGACGTCGTTTCGATGCGCATCAGCCGCAGCCGGGCGCGCGCTTCGGAGATCACGTTCTGACGCGCATTGGCCGCGCGCACCATCAGCGTGTTGCGGCCTTCGATCGGATGCACGACGGCAAGGCGCGCGAACATGATCTGCGCGCGCGGCCGCGAAAAACGCGCGAACACGAGACCGGTGGCCAGCGCGATCCCCGACATGCCGACGAAAATTTCGAGCGTGGCGACGAGATGGGCGTAGACCGTCTGCGGATGCATGTCGCCGTAGCCGACTGTCGCAAGCGTTTCGACGCTGAAGAAGAAGGCGCCGACGAAGCCCTGCGGCGACTGGTTCGCGATCGGTGCGTGGCCGAGCATATAGAGCGATGCGAAGCCGGTGTTGAGCACGAGAAACAACGCCGCGAGCGATGCGAAGAACGTGGGCCACTTCATCGTCAGCGCGCGGTGGTAGAGATCCTGCCAGACGCGCAGCGGCAATCCGTGCGTGACGATCGTATGTGCGTGGACGTGCGTGGTGCGGTTGATTACGCGGTTGCTTCGGTGACTGGAGCGTCTCGGTTCGTTTGTCCGGTTTGGCGTGCCGCTCGACGACATCGCGTTCTCACGGTGGTTGAAAACGCGCAAAGCGTAGCACGCGCCATGCGTGCGTCAGGTCGATTTTTGGCGCGGCGCGTTACGGGAACGCACGCGGCTTCGGAATGCCGGCGCCATGGTCGATATCGGCCACGGCCTGGCGCCGCGCCGATTCGACAGCCTCGGCCTCGCTCGCGTAGCCGGCGTCGCCGCCGACGGTCGTCCAGCGCTGCACGGCGTGGTCGTTGTGCCGGATCTCGTACTCGGCATCCCAGCGCGCGCCTTGCAGCGCGAGCGGCCGCACATGAATCGAATACACGCCGTAAAGGAAGAGCGGTTCAGCCATGTTCGTCTCCGCCTGATGATGAGCGGAACGGGACGCGGCACGGGGCGCCGGTCGCAGCGGGCGACCCGCATGCCGCGCTCGCCCGCTAGAGTTCGATTTCGCCGAGGATCCGATGGGCAAGCGCCTTGGCTTCTTCGAGCGCTTCTTCGGCACTGGCCGATACGCTTCCGACTTCGTAGACCGTGTTCTCGGTCTCGTCGCCTTCATCGCGCTCGAGCGCGACGACGCCCTGGTAGCGTCCACCGTCTACCGGCCGCACCGACGCCGTGGCCGTGTAGATCCCTTTCGTGTAGGTGACGTCCTCCATGATGAATCTCCTTCAGGAAGGAGATTCCATCCTAGCACGGCGTGTCGACGCTTTCAGCGCGGCGGCGCTCATGCCGGCGCGCCGGCTTGCGGCTTGGGTCTCGGGATCAGTCGCTCGTCGCGCGTTCAGTCGCGCATTTGGTCGCGCGTTCAGTCGCGCGTTAGTCGTTCAGCAGCGACACGACTTCGTCGAGCGTCGGAGAATGCGCGCCCGAGTGGCGGCACGCGGCCGCGCCCGCGGCGAGCGCGAACGCAAGATGCTCGTTCCATTTGCGCTGCGGCGCGCTCATGAGGCTGAACAGCAGGCCGCCGATCGACGCGTCGCCGGCGCCGACCGTGTCGACCACTTCGACGCGCGGCGGCGCCGCTTCGACGATCAGCCCGCCGTCGATCAACGTCGCCTTGTCCGCGCCGCGCGTGACGAGCACGATCGCGTCGGGATTCATCGTGCGCAACTGGTCGAGCGCGTTCGCTTCGCTGGTTTTGAACAGCATGCGCAGGTCTTCGTCGGAAACCTTGATCAGGTCCGCGAGCGCGGCCATCTTGCGCAGCGTCGGCTCGTAGCCGTGCTCCATCAGATTCCGGTAATTCGGGTCGAAGCTGATCTTCACGCCGCGTTCGCGCAGTTGCGCCGCGAGATCGACGAGCGTCGTGCCGAGCGGTTGCCGCACGAGGCTGATGCAGCCGAAGTGCGCCCACTTCACCTGCGCTTGCCAGTCCTCGGGCAGCAGCGCGGGATCGAACGCGAGATCCGCGCTGTGCTCGCCCATGAAGAAGTACGCGGGCGGATGCGTCTGATGCACGATCGCAAGCAGCGGCGGGCGGTCGACGCGCTGCATGAAGCGCATGTCGAGGCCCGCGGCGACGCTCGCGTTCCATAGTTCGTCGGAGAAGCAGTCGGTGCCGAGCGACCCGGCGCATGCGGTCGGCAGGCCCAGGCGCGCGACTGCGCGCGCGACGTTCCAGCCGGCGCCGCCCGGATGCGAGAGCCATTGCGAGTCGCCGGCGCGCACGAGGTCGGTCAGGATGTCGCCGGCCGATACGAAAACAGGTAGTGCAGTGCTCGCGGTCATGGTGCTCACCGTGCGGTTCGATTCAGGGAAAGAGCGGCCTGCGCGGCGGCATCCGCGGTTTGCGCTTCGGTTGCGGGATCCTGCAACGCGTGCATCAGCACTTCGTAGCAGGCGCCCATCGTGTGATAGTCGGTCTTGCCGGCCGGACTTTTTTCGTCGCTGTACTTGCGGTTATCGCAAGTCAGAATGCGATACCACGCGCCGTAGCGGTGATCGACGAAATAAGCCCAGCTATAGCGCCACAGTTCGTCGTACCAGTCCCAGAAACGCTCGTTGCCGGTGCGCTTGCCGAGCAGTGCGGCGGCCGCGAACGTCTCGGCCTGCACCCAGAAGTACTTGTCGTGATCGCAGATCGTGCGGTCCGGGCCGAAGCCGTAATAGAGACCGCCGTGGTCGTTGTCCCACGCGTGCGTCATCGCCGCGTCGAAGAGTTCGATGGCGCGCGGCAGCAGCCACGGCAGCGGGCGGTGCCGCTCGAGAATCAGCAGAAGCTTGGCCCATTCGGTCTGGTGGCCGGGCTGGAAGCCCCACGGCCGGAAGATGTTGGAGCTGTCTTCCTCGTTGTAATGCCAGTCCACCGACCAGTCCGCGTGATAGTGCTCCCACACGAGCCCTTGCGACAGCTTTGCCTGGCGGATCGTCATGTTGGAAGCGACACGTTCCGCGCGGTCCAGATAGACGAGGTGGCCCGTCGCTTCATACGCGGCGAGCAGCGCCTCGGTTGTGTGCATGTTCGCGTTCTGGCCGCGATATGTGCTCACGCGCCAGTCGGCCGTCGCTTCGTCGGCGTAGAGCCCCGCGGCTGCGTCCCAGAAGCGGTGCTCCATCAGCTCGAAGGTGGCGGCGATCATCGGCTTCGCTTCCTCGATGCCGGCCATATACGCATGCGCGTACGCGAGCAGCACGAAGGCGAGGCCGTAGCAGTGGCGCGTGCCGTCGAGCGTGCGCTTGTGGCCGTCGCGCCATTCGAGCTCCCAGTCGTAGCCCTCGTTATGCGCGTCCCAATGCGCGTCGCGCAGGAACTTGAGGCCGTGGCGCGCGTATTCGAGGTGCTGCGGATCGCCGAACTGCCGGTACGCCATCGCGTAATTGAACACGTAGCGGCAGCTGCTGACGAGGTGGCGCGTCGTGCGGTCGTAGATCGAGCCGTCGTCGCGCAGGAAATGGAAAAAGCCGCCGCTCGGATCGAGCACGTTCGGCGCGTAAAACGCGAGCGTGTGCCGGATATGCGCGAGCAGGAAATCGCGGTCGCGGTAGCTCGTGACCGGCGGCACGCCGGCTGCGGTCGCTGAACCGGGAGGAAGTGCGTCGGA
Source organism: Paraburkholderia sp. SOS3 (assembly GCF_001922345.1). Taxonomy (NCBI): domain Bacteria; kingdom Pseudomonadati; phylum Pseudomonadota; class Betaproteobacteria; order Burkholderiales; family Burkholderiaceae; genus Paraburkholderia; species Paraburkholderia sp. SOS3. The sequence goes on from NZ_CP018811.1 coordinate 419,933, forward strand.
AAGAAGCGTGTCGGATCGGGTCATGACGGATTTACCGAGGTACTGGCGCGGACAACGAGATTGACGGGCAGGCGCACTTCGGCTTCGGCCGGGGCCTCTTCGAGCAACAGCTCGATGCCGCGCCGGCCGAGCGCTTCCTTGTCGACGGCGATCGTCGACAACGGCGGCGTGGCGTGCGCGGCGGCGGGGATGTCGTCGAAACCGATGATCGCGATGTCGTCGGGCACGCGCAGGCCGCGCGCGGCGCACGCGCGCAGCGCGGCGAGCGCCGCCGCGTCGTTATACGCAAAGACCGCATCGGGCTTCGGGCCCGGCGCGTCGAGCAGGCGCTGCATGGCAAGCGCTGCGCCCGTGGCCGGGTCGAGCCCCGCGTCGATCGTCACTTCGAGCGACGGATCGAACAGCAGCCCCGCTTCGAAAAACGCGCGCCGGTAGCCGAGCGCGCGCTGCGCGATGCTGTAGTGCGCGAGCGATCCGCCGATAAACGCGACGCGTGTGCGCTTCTGCGCGAACAGATGGCGCATGGCGAGCGCCGCGCCCGTTGCGTTGTCGAGGTTGACCGAGCGCAGGCCGGGCGCCCACAGGTCGATCAGGACGAGCGGGCGTTGCATCGCGGCGAGCGTCGCGAGCGTTTCGGGCTCGACGAAGCCGGCCACCGCGATCGCGTCGGGCGCATGCAGACGCATTTGCTGCGCGACGTCTTCGGTCGGCCCGGCGGTCAGCACCGACGGCACGATGCCGCGTTCGCGGCACGCGTCTTCGACGCCGTGCAGCACGCTCGAGAAAAACGGGCTCGCGGCGAAATTGTTGTGCTGACGGTGCAGCAGGAACGTGAGCCGGCGAATCCGCGGGCGCAATTGGGCGGCGTCGTAGCCAAGCCGGCGCGCCGCTTCGACGACGCGTACGCGCGTCGCGTCGGAGAGGCCCGGCTGGTTTTTCAGCGCGCGCGAGACGGTGCCGATCGACACGCTGGCCTCGCGCGCGACGTCGCGAATCGTAGTTGCCATAGGTGATTTCGAGGCCGGGCGCGCAGTGCGCGACGCGGCAGGATTCGGGTTCGGGCGATTGTATAGTAAAACGATGCTCAAAAACCCTCAGGATCACGGCTTGGATACGCGTAAATACCCGTATAGCCGGCCTTTGGGTCGTAAGTGTGCGTTTAGTAAAAATGCTAAACAGCTAGGCTTTATTCGGCCGTTCGGTTGACCGACGACGAGCACGCGCGCGGCGTCGAGCGGTCTGTTTTGCCGGGAGGCGTCGCGCTGGGAAAATCGGTGTTCGCCCAGCGGTAAAACCTGAACGTCGTGAGCGGCGTTCAGTCCATCGTCGCGTGCGATGCTTCGGCGCGGCCGTGCATCAGCGTCCCGCTTTCGCTCGCGTCGATCAGCACGAGCCCGGACGATTCATGTTTCGCGCGGCGTTTGGCCAGCGCCGCCACCGATGCGATGTCCTCGCTCGTGCACGGCGCATGCGCGCCGTCCGGCCGCACATGCACGCAGCCGATCGCCATCGTGACGAAGCCGAAGAAGGTCGGATTGCCGCGCCGGTCCTCGCCGTGGATGCCGCCGGCAAGACGGTCGCCGGGTGCGTAGAAGCGCTGCGCGCCTTCGTTGAATGCATGAATCGCGCGCTGCGCACGCGCGATGCAATCGTCGCTCTGGAACAGAACCAGGAAATCGTCGCCGCCGACGTGGCCGAGGAAATCGCGCGTCGGATCGCAGACGTCCGCGAGCACGGCGGCGGCGAATTTCAGCACTTCGTCGCCTTGCCAGTAACCGTACTCGTCGTTGAAAGGCTTGAAGTGGTTCAGATCCACGTAGCACGCGTAGAAGCCGGCGCCGTTGCTAAGCAGCCGCGCGATGTGCGAGCTGATCGGAATATTGCCGGGCAGGAAAGTGAGCGGATTCGCGTAGCGCGCCGCTTCGATGCGCACCTCGGTGACCGCGCGCACGAGGTTTTCGCCGGTGCCGAGGCCTGCGTACTTGCCGTTGTCCGTTATCACGAAGCCGTCGGCGAGATAGCGCTGGTCGTCGCTCGCAAGCAGCTTCGCCATCTGCTCGACCGTCATCGATTTCTCGATGATGACGGGCGACGCATTCGCAAACAGCAGGCACGGCCGTTTGCCGAACAGCTCGCGGTGATACGGCAGCGCGTAGCGGTCCATGAATGCGCGACGGTTGATCAGCGCGACCGGCTCGTCATGTTCGACCACCGCGACCGCATGCAGATGCGGCAGCCGGTTGAAGAGCTCGAGCACGTCGTTGTTCGTCGCATGGCGCGGCAGCGCGGGCGCGTGCACCATCATCTTCGCCGACGCCATGCCTCCCGAGGGCGACGCGGTCAGCGTGCGGGTCGCCTCCGGGAATACCGCGATATGGCCTGCGCGAATCGCCTGCCGCGCGTCGTCGGCGACATTGCGCGGCGGCCGCGCGTGCGGTTTGCCGAAGAAATAGCCTTGCCCGCAGCCAATGCCCATGTCGCGCACGACGATCAGATCCGCTTCGTTGTCGATGCCTTCGGCGACGAGCGTCGCGCCGCTCGCATTCGCGAAGTACTGCATCGCCTTCACCGCTTCGAACTTCAGCGGATCGCTCGCAATGTCGTGAATGAAGAAGCGGTCGATCTTCACGACGTCGGGCCGCAGCCGCACCCACAGATTCATGCTCGCGTTCGCGGTGCCGTAGTCGTCGAGCGCGAATTGCGCGCCCGCCGTGCGCAGCGTCGCGATCGCGGGCAACACGTGGTTGACGTCGGGGATCGCACTCTGTTCGGTGAGCTCGATGACGATGCGGCTCGCGTCGACCCCGAGGCGCCGCAACAGCGCGAACGTTTCGTCGCGCGTATCGGCGAGCTGGCGGAGCGCGCCCGCGCTGAAGTTCAGGAACAGCTTGCCGTCGTAGCAAAGGCGCGCGAACGCCTCGATGCAGATGTGCGCAGCCGCGTGCTCGAGCGGAATCACCGCGTCTTCCGCGGCCGCCTGCGAGAACAGCGCGAGCGGCATTTCGAGATCCGAGCCCGCCGGCCCGCGTATCAGTCCCTCGTAGCCGACGATCGCGCCGCCGTCGAAATCGACGATCGGCTGAAACACGGCGGACAAGCTGCGCTGGGCAATCAGATCTGCAATGCGGGAAGCACTGGACCGGGCGGGCGAGCGAAGTGACATGACGGACAGCCGGACAGGGGACGTTCGGCATATCGGCGGCGGCGCTGAAGTCTTGAATGAACTTTTAATGAATTCCGCGTCGATATCGCGTTCGTCTTGCGCGAAACGTCTCGCGCTTTTTGCCTATCCCATCCGGCCAGGCTGACGGCAAACGTGTGCGCACGGTCAAATAGCGTCGCAACAACACACGAAGCAACGACGGCACGTAAAACAGGAACCGCATTGAAAGCCGCGCTACGCGGCGTTCGAAAACAGTCTCAGGGAGAGAGTGAATGAAGGTGTTATCACGGTCGAGGACCAACCCCGCCGCCGACGGCAGCCGCTGCGTCCTGCTTTCCGGCGCGCTTCTGGGCGTTCGTTTCGCGCGCGCCCCAGCGTTGGGCGAGCGCCGCGCAGGTCATCAGCTGGATTTGATGGAACAGCATGAGCGGCAGCACGGCGGCGCCGACCGCATGGGTCGCGAAGATCACCTTCGCCATCGGCACGCCGGCGGCGAGGCTTTTCTTCGAACCGCAGAACGTGATCGTAATCTGGTCGGCGCGGCTAAAGCCGAGGCGCTTGCTGATAAACATCGTGAGCGCAAGCGCGAGCGCGAGCAGCACCGCACACGCGACCAGCAGCCCGCCAAGCGCCGAAAGCGGAATGTGGTGCCACAGGCCTTCGGTTACCGCTTCGCTGAACGCGGCGTATACCACGAGCAGGATCGAGCCCTGATCGACGTACTTGAGCACGCCGCGGTTACGGTCCACCCAGTTGCCGATCATCGGACGCAGCAGCTGGCCCGCCACGAACGGCACGAGCAACTGGAGCACGATGTTCCACACGGTATGCCACGGCGACACGCCGCCGGCTGTCTGGCTCGCGACGATGACGCTCACGAGCGCGGGCGTGACGACAATGCCGAGCAGGCTCGAAGCGGACGCGCTGCACACGGCGGCTGGGACGTTCCCCTTGGCTATCGACGTGAAGGCGATCGACGACTGAACCGTCGAAGGCAGCGTGCAAAGGAAGAGGATGCCGATATAGAGCGATGGCGTGACGATCGGCGCAAGAAGCGGCTTGAGCGCGAGGCCGAGCAGCGGAAACAGCGCGAACGTGCATAGCAGCACCACCACATGCAGGCGCCAGTGCGTCGCGCCGGCGATGATCGCCTCGCGCGACAGCTTGGCGCCGTGCAGGAAGAACAGCAGGCCGATCGCCACGTCCGTGACCCAGTTGAACGCTATCGCGGCCTGCCCGTGAACGGGCAGCAGGCTGGCGAGAATCACCGTGCCGACGAGGCACAGTGTGAAGTTGTCCGGAAGCAGTTTCGGGCGAGCCATCTTTGGAATCTCGTTGCGGGTAGGGCGCACGGTATTAGGGAAAACGCTTATTTTCCATGCATTGGGATTAAATATGCAAATTCATTTGCCGAATTGATTGATGCGAAAGACGCATGAAAGGCGCGGGCTACTTATCGAAAGGGATGGGGCCGAGCGCCGGGCGATGCGTCGGCGGCGGGTTCGCGCTCGACGAAAACAGGCACTTTGAGTATTGGCGAGGGGCTCGGCGAGGAGGCAGTTCGCGTGCTGCGAATGTGGGCCGTTTCCGACTTTCGCATGCGCGCTTTCCCGCCCTCTTTTATGCTTGCGAAAATCTCTGTCAGCCCCGTCTGACATGCGTTTCAGACAGGTCATTTGTCAGAGAAACGAGGCGGTAACATGGTGTTACAACCCTGCTCAGGGCATAACACTTTTTGCCTCGACAGGTGTGAGCAGCCGCCCATAAATTACTGCTGAAAGGCCATTGGGACGCCCGTATTTCCGGATCACCGGAAAGCGGTTTTGCAGCGTTCCATTCAGCAGGTGACTGATCGTGAACGCAGGGTTTTCTCGAGCGAAGTACTGGCTATCGGGCGTGTTGGTCGCGGCCGCGGCTTCGCTTGCCCATGCAAACCCAATGCTCTCGCCACATGATGCGGGGCGCCATAGCGCAGCGTCCTCGTATCGTGCGTACAGTGCGACGCTCGTTGCAGCGCCGCGCCTTCCCGCGTTCGACAATGCATACGAAGTTCGCGCGCACAGGCTGCCTGCGGTGCAATACGCCGGTGTGCAATACGCGGGCGCGATCACGCCGGTCAGTACCGAAACGCGCGGCGCGCCGCGTCCGCCGTCGAACAGCCAGGCCATGCACGCGGGCTCGATCCGCGATGATGTTGCGCGCTATAACGAAGAGCGCGTGTCGCGGCAGATCGCGCATCCGCCGGGCGAAGGTAGCCGGCCGCCGGGGCCGTCGCCTTACCGCAACTAAGCGGAACTAGGCCTAACCAAGCGCAATCAAGCCCAACTGAGGGCGAGCGCAACCGAGCGGCAGTGACCGCGTAAAGCGCAACCGGACTGCGCGGTCTGCGTTTGCCGCCGCCGTGTCCTGGGCCGATCAAGGCCGCCAATCCTCCAGTTGATGTAACCGCGCCACACCGCGCCACACCGCGCGGCGTTTTTATTGCCATTCGCGATCCGCTCGCCCGTTCGATGCGGCGCCGCGACATAAATCGCGCGCCTGCGCTTACCCTCTTTGCGTCGATCCCGACAGCTCGCCTGCACAGGCGAGTCACCCCTCGTGCCGCACCGCAAGCAACACCCTCGTCCACGCACTGCTTCAGCACCGATCCGTCAGCCAGACTATCGGGCCCGCTATACCCGCAATAAGTCTCCGCGTTTTTGTCCAGAAAAATGGCCGGCAAAGATGGCCCGGCCCAGATCGGCTCGACGTCCGCACCGGTTCCTCGCGACGGATCGGCGAGCGCCCGGCCGCACAGCCCCATCCATTTGACAAAGACAGGAGAACCCATGAAAACAGCGCTCAGCCGTGCAATCAGGTGTACTTCACGCACGGTGCTGAAGGCGGGCGCCATCGCCGCGCTCGCAGCCGGCGCGGCTTCGCCGGCGTACGCGCAATCGAGTGTGCAGCTCTATGGCCAGGTCGACGAATGGGTCGGCGCCCAGAAATTTCCGGGCGGCGAGCGTGCGTGGCAGGTGTCGGGCGGCGGGATGTCGACGTCGTACTGGGGAATGAAGGGCTCCGAAGATCTCGGCGGCGGCGTCAAGGCCATCTTCACACTCGAAGATTTTTTTCGCGCGCAGAACGGCCGTTACGGCCGCTTCGACGGCGATACGTTTTTCGCGCGCAACTCGTATGTGGGCATCGAATCGCCATGGGGCACGGTGACGGCCGGACGGCTGACCACGCAGCTATTCGTGTCGACGATTCTTTTCAATCCGTTTGTCGATTCGTACGTGTTCTCGCCGATGGTCTATCACGTGTTCCTCGGCCTCGGCACATTCCCGACCTATACGACGGACCAGGGCGTGGTCGGCGATTCGGGCTGGAACAACGCGATCCAGTTTTCGTCGCCGAGTTTCAACGGGCTTTCCGGCAGCGCGATGTACGCGTTCGGCAATTCGGCGGGACAGAACGGCGCGAAAAAATACAGCGTGCAGTTCCTGTACTTCAACGGTCCGTTTGCGGCGACCGGCGTCTATCAGTACGTGAACTTCAACAACGATCCGGCCGACCTCGGCACGCTCGTGTCCGGCATGAAGAGCCAGGGCGCCGGCCAGTTCGGCGTGACCTACGACCTCAGGTTCGTCAAGTTCTACGGCCAGTACATGTACACGAAGAACGACCAGCAAACCGGCAGCTGGCACGTGAATACCGCACAGGGCGGCGTGACGGTGCCGGCCGGGCCCGGCACCGTCATGGCCTCGTACGCCTACTCGCGCGACAGCGGCGGCCTCGACCAGACACGTCAGACGGCGGCGCTCGGCTACGACTATCCGCTGTCGAAACGCACCGACGTATACGCGGCCTATCTGTACGACCATTTCTCAGGCCAATCGAGCGGCGACACGTTCGGCATCGGCATGCGCACGAAATTCTGAGCGGCGTCGGGCGTGCATTGACGCGCCTTGGCCGCTTTGCTGACCAGTCTTTGATAAAGTCGCCGGAAGTTCAACGATTGATTCCTGTCGAGAGCGACTGGTTATGGATACGCTCATCAGCATGAAAGTGTTTCGTTACGTCGTCGAAATCGGCAGCTTCGTCGGCGCGGCGGAACGGATGGATATGTCGGCGGCAATGGCGAGCAAGCATGTGATGCATCTCGAACAGCAGCTCGGCGCGCGCCTTCTGAACCGCACGACGCGCCGCGTCGCGCCGACCGAAGCCGGCCGCGAATACTACGAGCGGCTCAGCCAGGTGCTCGCCGAACTCGACGAAGCGGAGCAGGCCGTCGGCGCGGCGAGCGTCGTGCCGCAGGGACGGCTGCGCGTGTCGTCGCTGTCGGCGTTCGGTCTGCGTCACGTGATGAGCGCGACCGCCGATTACGCGACGCTGCATCCGCAAGTGACCGTCGACATCACGCTGTCGGACCGGGTCGTCGAGATGATCGACGAAGGCTTCGACGTGGCGATCCGCGCGTCGCCGACGGGGCTGAAGTCGTCGTCGCTGATCGCGCGGCAGGTCGCGACCGCGCATATCGTGCTGTGCGCGTCGCCCGACTATCTGCAGCGGCATGGCGTGCCGAAGACGCTCGACGATCTCCGACGGCACAACTTCATCGAATATTCGGGCGTCTCGGCTCAGGATCTGCTGACGGCGGCGAATACCGCGAATGCGGGCGGCGCGCACTTGCGGCTGACGGGCAATATGGTCGTCAATCACCTCGAGGCGCTGCGCGTGGTCGTCCTGCAAGGCGCCGCGATCGCGCTGCTCGGCACCGAAGTGGTCGGCGACGATATCGCTGCGGGCCGGCTCGTGCCGCTGCTCGTCGACGTCCTGCCGCCGCGCGAGCTGCCGATTCACGTGATGTATGCCAGCCGGCGCCACGTGTCGGCGAAAGTGCGCTCGTTCGTCGATTTCCTGGCCGACCGGTTCTCGAACGAATCGCTGTGGCCTACGCTCGAACAGGTGCGCACGCTTGCAGCAAGCTGATGCGGCCGCCGTTGGCGCGAAACCGTTTCGATATACTGCTTCCAGCACCCGCGAAGCGTGACCGTCGCCGCGCTGCGTCAACGCAGGCAGCGCATCTCGTCGCGCATCCATCGATCCGGGGGAGACATGACTGATCTTTCCACGCCGCAACGCGCCGGCGGCGCCGCGCTGTCCGACGAGGCGCCCGCAAGCGAGTCGCCGCCGCGCGCGGTTCAGCCCGGCCAGTCGAGCGCGCGCGGGCAGCGCGCGCGGCCCGCGCGTCTGCGATTCGTCACGGCGGCCGCGCTGTTCGACGGCCACGATGCGTCGATCAACATCATCCGGCGCATGTTGCAGGCAAGCGGCGTCGAGGTGATCCATCTGGGCCACAACCGCTCCGTCGAAGAAGTGGCGACCGCCGCGTTGCAGGAAGACGCGGATGGCGTCGCGGTGTCGAGCTATCAGGGCGGCCACGTCGAATATTTCCGCTACCTCGTCGATCTGCTGCGCGCGCGCGCAGGCGAGCGGATCAAGGTGTTCGGCGGCGGCGGCGGCGTGATCGTGCCCGACGAGATCGCGGAACTCGAGCGCTATGGCGTCGAGCGGATCTATTCGCCGCACGACGGGCAGCGTCTCGGTTTGCAGGGGATGATCGACGACATGATTGCGCGCTGCGCCGACGCGGCGCGCGACGAGCCGCAAGGCGAACAGATGGCGCAGCGTTCTGCCCTGCAGTTGGCCGGCGAAATCGCGCAAGCGTTGACCACGGACCTTGCGCGATCCGACGCACCGAAGCACGCAGGCAGCGCAGCGGAACGCGCCGCAGACTCGAATGGCGCTGTCTTCCGCAAACTGGCGCGGCTGATCACTCACCTCGAAACGGGCACCGACGCCGCGGCCACCGCCGCATTGAGCGCCGCGGTCGCACCGCACGCACACGCAGCGCGTGTACCGGTGCTCGGCATCACCGGCACCGGCGGCGCGGGCAAATCCTCGCTGACCGACGAACTGATTCGCCGCTTTCGCCTCGACTACGACGATGCGCTGACGATCGCGGTGCTCGCGATCGACCCGTCGCGCCGCAAATCCGGCGGCGCGCTGCTCGGCGACCGCATCCGCATGAATGCGATCGGCGACTGGGGCGCGGGCTCGCGCGTCTTTATGCGCTCGATGGCGACGCGCGAGGCGTCGAGCGAAATTTCCGATGCGTTGCCCGCTGCGATCGACGCCTGCAAGGCAGCCGGCTTCGATCTGATCGTCGTCGAGACATCGGGCATCGGCCAGGGCGACGCCGCAATCGTGCCGCACGTCGACAAATCGCTGTACGTGATGACGCCCGAGTTCGGCGCGGCCAGTCAGCTCGAGAAAATCGACATGCTCGATTTCGCGGATTTCGTTGCGATCAACAAGTTCGACCGCAAGGGCGCGGCCGATGCGTTGCGCGACGTCGCGAAGCAGGTGCAGCGCAATCGCGGCGAATTCTCGACGGCGCCGGCCGGTATGCCGGTGTTCGGCACGATTGCCTCGCGCTTTAACGACGACGGCGTGACCGCGCTCTATCAGCGCGTCGCTCGCGCGCTGCGCGCACGCGGACTGCGCGAGGGCCGCGCGCGGCTGCCGCTGCTCGACGGCGTGCGTCATTCGAGCGGGCGTCATGCGATCGTGCCGCCCGAACGCGTGCGTTATCTGTCGGACGTCGCGCAGACCGTGCGCGACTATCGGGCGCGTGCCGAAGCGCAGGCGCGCATCGCGCGCGAGCGCTGGCAACTGATCGAAACGCGTCGCATGCTGGCGGGCGGCACGTCTGAACCTGCGAATTCGGCCGCCGCTTCGTCGCAAGCCGGCGTTCGCGCGATGGACCCCTCGACCGTCGCGTCGCAGGACCGCGGCACATCGACAAACCCAGCGACAAACCCAGCGATCGACACATTGATCGCCGCCCGCACCGCGCAACTCGGCGAACGCGAAAAAGCGTTGCTCGACACATGGCCGCACACCGTGGCCGCCTATTCGGGCGACGAACACGTCGTAAAGATTCGCGACCGCGAAATCCGCACCGCGCTGACGGTCGAAACGCTGTCGGGCAACGCGATTCGCAAGGTGTCGCTGCCGAAATACACGGACCCCGGCGAAATCCTGCGCTGGCTCATGCTCGAAAACCTGCCCGGTTATTTTCCGTACACGGCCGGCGTCTTCCCATTCAAGCGCGAGAACGAAGACCCGACGCGCATGTTCGCGGGCGAAGGCGATCCGTTCCGCACGAACCGCCGCTTCAGGCTGCTCTCGGCCGGCATGCCGGCCAAGCGGCTGTCGACCGCGTTCGATTCGGTCACGCTCTACGGCGAAGAGCCGCACGAGCGCCCCGATATTTACGGCAAGGTCGGCAATTCGGGCGTGTCGGTCGCTACGCTTGACGATATGAAAGCGCTCTATGACGGCTTCGACCTGTGCGCCCCGGACACATCGGTATCGATGACAATCAACGGTCCCGCGCCGGCGATCCTCGCGATGTTTTTCAATGTCGCGATCGACCAGCAGATCGAACGCGCCCGCGAGCATGCGCGGCAGGCGGGCCGCGAACCGCTATCGGACGAAGCACTCGAAGCGGCACGCCGCACCGCGCTCGAAAACGCGCGCGGCACGGTGCAGGCCGACATCCTCAAAGAAGACCAGGGGCAAAACACCTGCATCTTCTCGACCGAATTCAGCCTCAAGGTGATGGGCGACATTCAGGCGTATTTCGTCGAGTACGGTGTGCGTAACTTTTATTCGGTCTCGATCTCCGGTTACCACATCGCGGAGGCCGGTGCGAACCCGATCTCGCAACTTGCGTACACGCTTGCGAACGGCTTCACGTACGTCGAGGCATATCTGGCGCGCGGCATGTCGATCGACGACTTCGCGCCGAATCTGTCGTTCTTCTTTTCGAACGGCATGGACCCCGAGTACACAGTGCTCGGCCGCGTCGCGCGCCGCATCTGGTCGGTCGCGCTACGCGAGCGTTATGGGGCGAACGAGCGCAGCCAGAAGCTCAAATATCATGTGCAGACGTCGGGCCGCAGCCTGCACGCGCAGGAAATCGACTTCAACGATATCCGCACGACGTTGCAGGCGCTCATCGCGATCTACGACAACTGCAATTCGCTGCACACGAACGCTTTCGACGAAGCGATCACGACGCCGACCGAAGATTCGGTACGGCGCGCCGTCGCGATCCAGCTGATCATCAACCGCGAGTGGGGGCTCGCGAAGAGCCAGAATCCGAACCAGGGCAGCTTCGTCATCGATGAACTGACGGACCTCGTCGAAGCTGCGGTGCTCGCCGAGTTCGACCGGCTGACCGAGCGCGGCGGCGTGCTCGGCGCGATGGAAACCGGGTATCAGCGCGGACGCATTCAGGACGAGTCGATGCTGTACGAGCATCGCAAGCACGACGGCTCCTATCCGATTGTCGGCGTGAACACGTTTCTGGGCGCCCATCCGCATGAAGCGCCGCCGCCGATCGCCCTTGCGCGCTCGACCGAAGACGAGAAGCAAAGCCAGCTAGAGCGGCTGCGCGCGTTTCAGGCGCGGCATCGCGATGCCGCGCCTGCCGCGCTCGAGCGTTTGCGGCAGGCGGTGATTGACGATCGGAATGTGTTCGCGGTGCTGATGGATGCGGTGCGGGTCTGTTCGCTGGGGCAGGTCACCCATGCGTTGTTCGAGGTAGGCGGGCAGTATCGCCGCAATATGTGAGCGCCTGGCTGCGCCAAGGTGCGGCGGCGCGCGTCGGCACCGCGACGGGGCCGCCGTCTCGCCCGCTACCCGCCGATCGATAACCGCTTCTTCGCGTCCGCATACTCCTGCTTGAGCCGCGCGACGAGTTCGGCCACGCTCGGCACGTCGTCCATGAGGCCGACACCTTGCCCCGCGCCCCAGATATCGCGCCACACCTTCGACTTTTCGTTCGCGAAGTCCATCTTCGATTTGTCCGACTCGGGCAGTGCATCGGGATCGAGCCCGGCGGCGACGATGCTTTCGCGAATGTAGTTGCCATGCACACCGGTAAACAGATTCGTGTACACGATGTCGGCCGCATTCGAATGAACGATCGCCTGTTTGTAGCTGTCGACCGCGTGCGCCTCGCGCGTGGCGATGAAACGCGTGCCCATATAAGCGAGGTCCGCGCCCATCGCCTGCGCGGCGAGAATCGAGCCGCCATTCGCAATCGCGCCCGACAGCACGATCGGCCCGTCGAACATGCGCCGCACTTCGCCGACGAGTGCAAACGGCGACGTGGTGCCCGCATGGCCGCCCGCACCGGCTGCAACCAGAATCAACCCGTCGACACCGGCTTCGAGCGCCTTGTTCGCGTGCCGCAGGTTGATCACATCGTGCAGCACGATGCCGCCGTAGCTATGCACCGCATCGATAATTTCCTTCGCCGGCGCGCGCAGGCTCGTGATGAAAATCGGCACCTTGTGCTCGACGCAGACGCGCACGTCGTGTTCGAGCCGCTCGTTCGAATGGTGGACGATCTGGTTGACGGCGATCGGACCGATCACCGCATCCGGGTGCGCGGCTTTATGTTCGGCAAGCGCGGCCTGAATTTGCGTGAGCCATTCGTCGAGCCGTTCCGCGGGCCGGGCATTGAGCGCGGGAAACGCGCCGACAATTCCGGCCTTACATTGCGCTAGCACGAGTTCCGGATAGCTGACGATGAACATCGGTGAAGCGACGACCGGCAGCGTGAGATTTTGCAGAACGGCTGGCAATGCCATGGCGGAAGTCTCCTGAACGATGAATCCTTGCCGATGCGCCCTGCGCAGCGGGGGGTGGCATGACGAGTGTAGCCGGAAGCGGCGTGCGGGCGGCAGTGCTCAATCCGGTTACATGCGCGGTTACATGCCCGGTTACATGCCGGATTGAACGATCGCGGTATGAACGATCGTTCGATTATAGGGCGGCAACTTGCTCCTGATGCGCGATCCTCGGTTGGAGGAAGAGTTCGGTTTCTATATTTGCGTGGGCTAGCCCACCTCGCGTGGGCACAGCGGCCTTCTACAATGCGCACACTCACAACGACAACGAGAATGCTCCGATGCCCTTCGAGCACTACGCACCGTTTCGCGTCTCAGCCGAGGGCGCCGAGATATATGGCGTCAAGGGCGGGTCGGGGCCGCCGCTGCTTCTTCTGCACGGCGATGCGCAAACGCATGCGGTTTGGCATCGGTGCGCAACACCGCTTGCCGCGCATTTCACCGTGATCGCAACCGACCTTCGCGGCTACGGCGCATCGGCGACGCTGCGAGGCGATGCATCGCCGCACGAGAAGCGTTCGAAGCGCACGCTGGCGGCCGACCAGCTTGCGGTGATGCGCCACTTCGACTACGAGCAATTTCTCGTCTGTGCGCACGATTGCGGCGCGCATGTCGCGTATCGGATGGCGCTCGATCACGCCGCCGCCGTCGAGCGTTTGATGCTGCTCGATAGTGCGCCCGCGTGTGCAACGGACCGGCAGGCGCAGCGAGTGGTTGCCAGCCCTTTGGCGGGCGCGGCAGACGACCTCGATTTCGAACACGACCGCGCCGATATCGAACGCGGCAACCGGATCGGTTGCCCGCTGCGCGTGCTATGGGGCGCACGTGGCGTGCCGGAGTCGCACGCCGAACCGCTCGCCGGATGGCGCAAGCTCGCGCGTGACGTCAGTGGCCGCGCGCTGCCATGCGGCCCCTCGATTCCCGAGGAAGCGCCGGACGAACTGATGGCCGAAATGTTGTCGTTCTTCGAAGCGATTGATTCGTAGACGTGGACGTAGACGTGCGAGCGGCAGCGCGTGCCGTTTGTCCGCTTCGATGCTTCGCCGACGAGCGCGATCCACTGGCTGCAGCTGGCGACGCTCGGCATCGTCAATACCGGCGTGATGTACGTGCTGCTGTACGGCGCGATCCAGAGACTGCCGACTGCGATGACGGGCGCGCTTTCATTTATCTTTCCGTGGTGGCAGGCTCCGACTCGATGAAAGGTTTGAAATGCATCGGTAGATAATACGGATTCCGTAACATGAAGCCAGACCGACGGATCGAGACCGAGATCCGTAGGGAAACCCCCGATGCGTGAGTATGCATTCTGGAAGTATCATTTCGACTGACGCTGATCACGTCACAAACAAAACATTGCGCCGCTCGCCAGATTTGCCGAGCGGCTTTCTTTTTTCCGCTTCCGGTTTCCGCGTCCCATTTTCACCCTGCGCGTGCGCTCACACGCTCGCCGTCGATTTGCAGCGGACCTTTGCCGCCTGCAAGTTCCCCGACAATTTGTCGCATCAGCGCCGGCCATGCCTCGCGCGGCGCCAGTATCGCCGCAGCGGCGCGCATCGCGCTTGCGTTTTCGAGCATGTCGATCAATGCCGCGAAATTCGTTGTGCGCACATCGAGCAGCCTGAACACGAGCAGCACCTTGAGCGCGTTCTTCGCGTTGCGCGTCGGGTCCGCGCGCAACCATGTCAACCGCGAGAAGGCGCGTTCGAGCGCGGGCTCGACGTTTGAGAACGGTGCGCCATGACCGGGAATCACCGTCGCAACGTCGAGACTCGCGATCAGTTCGAGCGCGGCCTGCTGTTCCGCGAATCCGCTCTCGCCGTCGAGTTCGGGAAAGATTACGCCGAAGCCGTTTTCCCATAGCGCGTCCGCGCTGATCAGCAAGCGCTCGTCGGCGCAGAAGAGCATCAGCGAATGCGGATCGTGGCCCGGCGCGCCGAGCACCTGCCAGTCGAGTGCGCCCATTTCGATGTGCATGCCCGGTGCGAGCGAACCGTTCGCCGAAAAGCGTTCGCAGAACTGTCCCGTCGCGCGAAATGTGAGGCGTGCTTCATCCCATTGCCGCACCGTTTCGCTCTCGGTGTCGGGGATCAGCGTTTCGCAGCGCCATGTTTGCTGCAAGAGCGCGTTGCCGCCGCAATGGTCCGAATGCAGATGCGTGTTGACGATGCGATCGAGCGCGCGTGTGCCGAGCGCGTGACGCACGAGCGCAACCGTTTGCGGCGCGTGCGTCGCGTATCCGGTATCGACGAGCGTCGCGTTGCGATCGTCGATCAGCAGCACGTTGTTCGACGACAGCCAGCCGCGTTCGAACACGCGCATCGACGCGGGTAGCGTAATCATGGCGCGGCGCCTTTTTTCACGGGTCGAGACGCGGACGCCGGCGCGGGCTCGCATGGCGGATTCGGCATCACGAGTACTGTCGCGCTCGCGAGCATCACCGTTTCGCCGCGCTCGTTCACGGCGTTGCCGTCGAGTTGAACGAGGTCGCCGGCGAGGCTCGGTTTCCAGAACGCGCGGCGCACGGCCCACGTGAACGTCAGCGTGTCGTCGCTGCGCACGGCCTTCTTGAGCTTGATGTCGAACTCGAGGCCGAGCGGTTGCGCGTATTGGGAAAAGTGCGTGGCGATCAGCGCCATCAGATGCGCGGCAGGCTGCGTGCCCGACGCGATCAGCGTGCCGAAGCGGCTTTGCGCCGCATAGGCTTCGTCGTGATGCAGCGGATTCATGTCGTTGACGAGCGTCGCGAACGACTTCACCGAATCGTTGGAAAACGCGAGCGTCGTGCTGAAGCGTTCGCCGATCGTCACGACGCGCGGCAGCGAATTCATTGCGAATCCTTATCGCTCGTGCTCTGCCCCGTATCCGGCGCACTCGTGCGTTGCGACATCAGGTGCGCATGCCTCGCTTCGAGCAGATCCCAAACGGCGCGCTTCGTCGCTTCGTCGTACAGCGACCAGTTTGCGATCTCGTCGATCGTGCGCAAACACCCGTCGCACCAGCCGGTCGCATCGTCCATCCGGCAGATGTTGATGCACGGCGACGGCACCGGTACGACGTTTTCCGTTGCGGGCGCGGCCTCGGTCATACCGGTTCGCGCAGCGCGACGTCGACCACGGGCGCGCCCGTCAGCGCGACGAGTTCCTGCGGCGACAGATTGAACACCGCGTGCGGATGCCCTGCCGCAGCCCACAGGCTGTCGAGCGCGAGCAGGTCCGCATCGATCAGTGCGACCGGCGCCGTCGCATGGCCGATCGGACATACGCCGCCGATTGCGTAGCCGGTCTTCTCGCGGACGAATTTCGCGTCGGCGCGGCCGACTGCGCCGACGTGCGCGGCTACCTTGTGTTCATCGACGCGATTCGCGCCGCTCGCGACCACCAGCACGGGCGCGTCGTCCTCGCGACGGCGAAACAGGATCGACTTCGCGATTTGCGCGACCGAGCAGCCAAGCCCCGCGGCCGCTTCGGCCGACGTCTTGCCGGTCTCCGGCAGCATCACGATCTGGCCGGCGTGGCCGCGCTCGCGCAACAGCAGTGCGACGCGGCGTGCCGCGTCGGGCAGCGCGTCGAGATCGGTCGGCATGGCGGCGGTTGCGTTGCGGGACGAAGCGTCGTTGGTGTCGTTTGTCATTGTCGAATGTGTCCGTTCTTCTGCGGTGAATTCAGGCGCAGCGTGTCTGCTCGCTGCGCGCCTTGGCCAGCATCGCCTTGCCGGCGCGCGATGCGTTCTGTCGTCCGATCGACTTCGAGATAAAGTCGCCGATCTCGACGACTTGCGCGAGATCGACGCCCGTTTCGATGCCCAGGCCGTTCATCAGGTACAGCACATCCTCGGTCGCGACATTGCCGGTCGCGCCTTTCGCATACGGGCAACCGCCGAGCCCCGCGACCGACGCATGAAAAATGGCAATACCTTCCTGCAGCGCGGCGTAGATATTCGCGAGCGCCTGGCCGTAGGTATCGTGGAAGTGGCCCGATAGCCGTTCGCGCGGAAACACCTCGGTAACGGCGGCGAATACCTCCTGGGTGCGCCTCGGCGTGCCGACGCCGATCGTGTCGGCAATGTCGATCTCATCGCAGCCAAGCGCGGCAAACCGTTCGACGACGTCGACCACCGATGCGACCGGCACTTCGCCCTGATACGGGCAGCCAAGCGAACACGACACGCTGCCGCGCAGGCGCAGGCCTTTTTCCTTGGCCGCATGTGCGACCGGCGCGAAACGCTCGATGCTTTCGGCAATGCTGCAGTTGATGTTCTTCTGCGAAAACGCTTCGCTCGCCGCGCCGAAAATCACGATCTCGTCGGCGCCTGCGGCAAGCGCGGCTTCGAAGCCGCGCAGATTCGGCGTCAACACCGAATAGATCGTGCCCGCGCGGCGCTCGATGCCGGCCATCACGTCGGCCGCATCGGCCATCTGCGGCACCCATTTCGGCGACACGAACGACGTGGTCTCCACATTCGGAAATCCGGCGGCCGAGAGCCGGTTGACGAGTTCGATCTTGATCGCGGTCGGCACCTGCTCCTTCTCGTTCTGCAGCCCGTCGCGCGGACCGACTTCGACGATCTTCACCGTTTGCGGGATTGCCATGTCGTTTCTCCTGCCGCCTCGCGCGGCGTCACTGCCAGTCAGATAAGCTCGCTTCGATCATGCGCCGTCGCGCGTCAGTAGCCGCGCGCCATATCGACGATACCGCTGATCGTCTCCCCGCGCGTCAACGCGACGATCTTCTGCGCAATCTGCGCGACGCTTTGCGCGCGCAGCGTGAGTGCCGAACTATGCGGCGTAATCGTGATGCGCGGCTCGCGCCAGAACGGGTGCCCGGCCGGCAGCGGTTCGTCGCGGAATACGTCGAGCGTGGCCGCGGCGATCCGGCCGCTCGCCAGCGCGTCGAGCAGGTCGCGCTCGACGAGATGCGCGCCGCGCGCGACGTTGATCAGGTACGCGCCTTCCGCGAGCTTCGCGAAGGTTGCGGCGTTCAGCACGTCGTGCGTATCGGGCGTATGCGGCAACAGATTGACGAGCACCTTGACGCCATCGAGGAACGCGTCGAACTGTGCGGGTCCTGCGTAAGTCTCGATGCCTTCGATGTGCCGCGCGCTGCGGCTATAGCCGCGCACCGGCAGCCCGAACGACGCGACAGCGTTGGCGACATGAGCACCGAGCACACCGAGCCCGAGCACGCCGACCGTGAACGACTCGCGCGGATGCGGCTCGAGCACATGCCAGCGATGTTCGCTCTGTAGCCGCGCGTATTCGTCGAATCGCCGCAGGTAGCGCAGCACCGCGTGGATGACGTATTCGGCCATCTGCTGCGCCATGCCCGTAT
Organism: Paraburkholderia sp. SOS3; assembly: GCF_001922345.1. Classification (NCBI taxonomy): domain Bacteria; kingdom Pseudomonadati; phylum Pseudomonadota; class Betaproteobacteria; order Burkholderiales; family Burkholderiaceae; genus Paraburkholderia; species Paraburkholderia sp. SOS3. The sequence continues at coordinate 438,175 of NZ_CP018811.1, forward strand.
CTTCGAGCCGCACGAGCGGCACACCGGGCGGCAAGGTGCCCGGCTGTTCGCGCTCGATCGCGAGAATCGCATCGACGCCGGCGCCGAGATTGAAGACCGCACGCAAGCCGTTGCGTCCCGCGAGCATCTCGTGCGGCGGGCGCCAGACGACGGCGACATCGGCCGGCGCGGTGTCGCCGGGCTTCCATTCGCGCACGTCGGCTTCAGGCAGCGCGCGCCGCAGATCGGCGAGCCACGCGTCGGTATCCGATGCCGGAGTATAGAAAAGGATTTTCATGCAGGACGCTCGCTGCGGCTGACCCGGTCTTTTATTGGGAGAGTGTCTATTCTACTTTTTCGAGCTGCGGCGCGTCGCGCGTGCGATCGCCGCGGCAATGCGATCGTCTGGTGCGGCGCCGGCGATCATCGAGCCATATGCAAAGCACGAAAAATTGGTTCGTGACGCACGCACGTGCGCATCACAATCAATTTCCGGCTTCGGACAGCGAGGAAGAACCATGTCTTCATGCAAAACATCGTCGTGGCCGCCGCGCCTCGTGACCGTGCCAGGCCTGCACGGCAGTGAGGGCGCCCACTGGCAGACATGGCTCGAGCGGCAATTTGCGCGTTCGATGCGCGTCGAGCAGGCCGACTGGGATGCGCCGAACCTCGAGCAATGGGCCCAATCGGTCGACGACCTCCTCGCGTGCCAGCGTGGCCCGTTCATACTGGCCGCGCACAGCTTCGGTTGCCTTGCGGCTGCGCATGCCTTACAGCAACGTGCGCAGCGCGCGAGGCCCGTAGACGTTGTGGGCGTGCTGTTCGTTGCGCCCGCGAGCCCGCGCAAATTCGGGTTCGCCGGTGCGTTCGAAGCGACACGCCTTGCCGTGCCTTCGATTCTGGTCGGCAGCGAGACGGACCCGTGGATGCCGCTCGCGGAGGCCCGCGAACTCTCGCAACGTTTGGGCAGTGCGTTCGTCAATCTCGGCCATGCGGGCCATATCAATGCGGCCGCAGGATTCGGCCCGTGGCCGCGCGCGAAGTATTTCGTCGATACGCTTGCGCACTGTGCGGCGCCGCTAAGGCTCGGCGAAGACGCCGCCTGGCGGCTGCAGCCGGAGTCGCCGGCTGCAGCCTGGTGATTGGGCTGTGCTCCTCGGCCTCAGTTCTGCTTCATATGACCGTCGCAGCCGTGCTCGCACTCGCTCGCGGCGCGCGGCATCTGTTGCGCGGCCTCGGCGTGCATGCCCAGGCGCGCGAGCAGTTTGCGATCGGCTTGCGCTTGCGGGTTGCTCGTCGTAAGCAGCTGGTCGCCGTAGAAAATCGAATTTGCGCCAGCGAAGAAGCACATCGCCTGCAACGCGTCGTCCATCTGCTCGCGGCCGGCGGAAAGCCGCACCATCGCGCGCGGCATCGTGATTCGCGCAATCGCGATCGTGCGCACGAACTCGAACGGATCGAGCGCTTCGGTGCCGGTCAGCGGCGTGCCTTCGACCTGCACGAGATTGTTGATCGGCACCGACTCCGGATACGGATCCATGTTCGCGAGTTGCGCGATCAGCCCCGCGCGCTCGCGCCGCGATTCGCCGAGACCGACGATGCCGCCGCAGCACACGTTGATGCCCGCGTCGCGCACGCGCTCGAGCGTATCGATGCGGTCCTGATACGTGCGCGTCGAGATGATCTGCCCGTAGAACTCCGGCGACGTGTCGAGATTGTGGTTGTAGTAATCGAGGCCCGCGTCGGCGAGGTCTTGCGCCTGATGCGGCTCGAGCATGCCGAGCGTCACGCAGGTTTCGAGGCCCATCGCCTTGACGCCGCGGATCATTTCCTTGATCGGTTCGAGGTGGCGGTCTTTCGGATTGCGCCAGGCGGCGCCCATGCAGAAGCGCGATGCGCCGTTTTCCTTCGCGGCGCGCGCGGCGGCGAGCACGCTGTCGATTTCCATCAGCTTGTCGGCCTTCACGCCGGTGTCGTAGTGCACGGACTGCGGACAGTACGCGCAATCTTCCTCGCAGCCACCCGTTTTGATCGACAGCAGCGTCGACAATTGCACGGCGTTCGGGTCGAAGTGCTCGCGGTGCACTTGCTGTGCGCGAAACAGCAGGTCGTTGAGCGGCAGTTCGTACAGCGCGACTACGTCGGCCACCCGCCAGCGCGCGCGCGCGGCGGTGGTCGATGCGGCCGCGCCGGTGGCCTGTTGCGCGTCGGCGTGGAGCGTGCGGGAAGTGACTTCAGTCATCGGTTCAATCCTTATCGATCAATTCAATTCGAAAATTCCGGCGCTGCCGAAAATTCTAGCGCTGCGCCTTGCGCAGCGTCTGCAACAGTCCTGCGATGTCGAGATGGCCGGCCGCGATCTCGGGCGAGGCCGGTTGCAGATGCGGCACCACGCCGACGAGCGGCGCGCCGTACTGGCGCGCGAGGCGCGTGCGCAACGCATCGATGTTCTCCTGCGGGAAGCGCATGGCCGGGTCCACCCGGTTCGCGACCCAGCCGGCGAGCCGCAGCCCGCGCGCCGCGATCGCCTCGGCCGTCAGCAGCGCATGGCTGATGCAGCCAAGCCGCATGCCGACCACAAGCAGCACCGGCAGATCGAGCGTTTTCGCGAGATCGGCGGTGTCGTGTGCATCGTCGAGCGGCACGCGAAAACCGCCGACGCCTTCCACCACGACGATATCCGCCGCACGCAACGCCTGCGTGTGGCAATCGACGATCCGTGCGACGTCGAGCGACACCTGTTCGAGCGCCGCGGCGATATGCGGCGCGGCCGGCTCCCTGAGCAGATACGGCGTGCGGATGGCGGGCGGCAGCGGCGCATTGGCCGCGGCGTCGAGCTGGTCCGCATCTTCGTTGCGCCAGATGCCGTCCTGTTCGTAGGCGCCCGCGGCAATCGGCTTCATGGCGGCCGCGCGCAAGCCTGCGCGCGCGAAGCCGCGCAACAGCGCAGCCGATACCAGCGTCTTGCCGATTTCCGTGTCTGTGCCGGTGACGAACAGCGACAGGGCCGACGATGGCGTGCCGCTCATGTGCGTTCTCCCGGCAGCACGCTGAGCGCGGCCTCGAGCCGGTCGAGGTCCGCGTGCGAATGCGCGGCCGACAGCGAAATGCGCAGCCGCGACGTGCCTTCCGGCACCGTCGGCGGACGGATGGCCGGCACCCAGAGACCGGCGCGATCGAGCGACGCGGCGATGTCGAGCGTCGCCTCGTTCGCGCCGATGATGAGCGGCTGCACGGCGGTATCGGAATCGACGGGCAGCCACGGCGTCGCTTTCAGCATCGCGCGCGTGCGCTCGATCAGCGTATGCAGATGCGCGCGCCGCGCATTGCCCTCGTCGCCGGCGATGATCTCGAGGCTCGCCGAAACCGCATGTGCGGCGGCCGGCACCGAAGCGGTCGTGAAGATATAGGGGCGCGCACGCTGCACGAGCCATTCGATCACCGTTTCGTGCGCGACGACGAACGCGCCGGACACGCCGGCCGCCTTGCCGAGCGTGCCGATCGAAACGAGGTTCGGCGAGCGCAGCGCGGCATGCGCGAGCGCGCCGCGCCCTTGCGGGCCGAGCACGCCGAAGCCGTGCGCGTCGTCGACGACGAGCCACGCGCCGTGCCGCTGCGCAAGCTCGACGAGGCGCGCGAGCGGCGCGAGGTCGCCGTCCATGCTGAAGATCGTATCGGTGACGATCATCTTGACCGGCGCATCGGACGCCTCGAGCATCGCGGACAGCGCGTCGGCATCGGCATGCGGATAGACCTGTACCTCGGCGCGCGACAGACGCGCGCCGTCGATCAGCGACGCGTGATTGAGCGCATCCGAAAACAGCATCGTGCCGCGGCCCGCGAGCGCGGTCAGCGTGGCGAGGTTCGCCATATAGCCGGTGCTGAAATAGAGCGCGCGCGGCGCATCCGAAAAGCCGCCGGCAAATTCGGCGAGTTCGTCTTCGAGCCGCGCGTGCGCGCGCGAATGGCCGCCGAGCAGATGCGAGCCGCCGCTGCCCGCGCCGTAGCGCCGCGCGCCTTCGATCAGCGCGGCGACGAGCAGCGGATGCGCGGCAAGCCCCAGATAGTCGTTGCTCGCGAAGCCGATCACGTCGCGGCCGTCGACCGTCATATGCGCGGAGCACGGACTGTCGGCCACGCGCCGGCGGCGGCGCAGACCCTGCGCGTCGAGTTCGGCGAGCCCGCGTTCGAGCCTGTCGAGCAACGGCATCAACGGCCCTCCGCGAGAGTCGCGTCGAACGTTTCGAGCGTGCGGGCGGCGAGCCATTCGATGTCGGCGCCGTCGAGCACGTATGGCGGCATCAGATATACGGTCGTGCCGATCGGACGCAGCAGCATCTCGCGTTGCAGCGCGTGTTCGAAGAAACGGCGCGAGAAGGTTCTGGCGAACTGCGGGTTGTCGACGGCGGCGTCGAACGCGAAGATCGTCCCGCATTGGCGCAGGTTGCGCGCATGCGGATGCTGCGCGAGCGGTTCGAGCGCCGCGCGCATCTGCGCCGCTTTCGCCGCGTTCGCGGCGAGCACGCCGTCGCTGTCGAACAGGTCGAGCGTGGCGAGCGCCGCGCGGCACGCGAGCGGATTGCCCGTGTACGAATGCGAGTGCAGGAAGCCGCGCGTCGTCTCGTCGTCGTAGAACGACGCGAAGATTTCGTCGCGCGTGAGCACGATCGACAACGGCAGGTAGCCGCCGCTGATGCCCTTCGACAGGCACATGAAATCGGGCCACACGCCGGCCTGTTCGCTCGCGAAGAACGTGCCGGTGCGTCCGCAGCCTACGGCGATTTCGTCGGCGATCAGATGGATGCCGTAGCGGTCGCACAGCGCGCGCAGGCCGGCGATATACGACGGGTCGTGCATCGCCATGCCGGCCGCGCATTGCACGAGCGGCTCGACGATCAGCGCGGCGATATTGCAGCCGCGCGCTTCGAACAGCATGCGCACGTTATCGAGCGCGCGACGCGCGACGTCGGCCGCGGTTTCGCCATCGCGCGCATGGCGCGCGTCGGGCGACGCGACCACGTGCGCATGGCGGATCAGCGGGTCGTAGGCGTCCTTGAAGAGCGCGACGTCGGTTACGCCCAGGGCGCCGATCGTTTCGCCGTGGTAGCCGTTCGCGACGCAGACGAACTCGCGCTTGTAGTCGTAGCCGCGGTTGCGCCACGCGTGAAAGCTCATCTTCAGCGCGATTTCGACGGCCGATGCGCCGTCCGATGCGAAAAACGCATGGCCCAACGTGTGCTGCGTGAGTGCGGCGAGCCGCTCGGCCAGTTCGACCGCGGGCTCGTGCGTGCAGCCGGCGAGCATCGCATGCTCGAGCGTGTCCAGCTGGTCCTTCAGCGCCGCGTTGATGCGCGGGTTCGCGTGACCGAACAGATTGACCCACCACGAGCTGATCGCGTCGAGGTAGCGTTGGCCGGCGCGGTCGTAGAGCCACGGACCCTGGCCACGCGCGATCGGCAGCAGCGGCAGCTGCTCGTGATGCTTCATCTGCGTACACGGATGCCAGACAGCGCGCAAACTGCGCGCGACCCAGTCGTCGGGCTGGGCCGAGGCCGGTGCCGACGCTGCGGCCGGCGGCTTGATCGCCGGGGCGATCGGCAGGTCGACTGGCGCGTTGATCTGCGGGTCGATCTGCGGGTTGATCTGCGGGTTGATCTGATCAGTTCCTTGCGTATCCAAAAACCACTCCGGGCAAAACGCGTGCGGACCGCGCAAAACGCGCGGACCTGGCACGATCGTGCGTTTGCAAACAGGGCACAAACAGGGCACAAACAGGGCACAAACAGGGCAAATCGTGACGGCGGGGCGTCGCCGGAAAACACGGCGAGCGCAGAGAGGTTGAAGAGATTAACGCGATATCGAACGTAATGCACCACCGAAATTATCCTGCGGGGGCTTGCATAACGCTTGATTCGTAACGCTTTTTCGATGTTCGGCGCAGCACGGTGCCGTTCGCTTGAGAAAGGCGCAAATCGCTGCAATTGACGACGGCAGATTGAACGCCCCCTACGGCGAGACATGTGGCGCGATGGGCCTGCGGAAAGCGAGGCCGCGGAAATGCGGAAAACGCGACGCACTCGCCGCCAGGGCGCAGGAAAACGCGCGAGCGCAACTGCCGTGCGCCTCGTCAGGCGCGCAGTCCAGCCCGGTTTACGGGTTGGGGAATGATTGAAGTCTGCCGCGTTGCGACGATTCAGCCGATCAATTGCGGCTTGCGAGCGCCGGCTTGCTGTCGGCCTTCTGCTTCGAAGCGTCGCTGTTGCTGGCGCCGCCACTGTCGGCCGTTTGCGTGTCGGCCTGCGTCTGCTTCCAGACCACCGTATCGTTGACCGCGTACAGCCGGCACGGGTCGCTGCTCTGCTTCTGGCAATTCGAAATCGCGACCGCCATCGGATCGTCGCCGCCCTCGGCCCACGACCATGCGCCCGTTTCCGACACGGCGAATGCGCGGCTCGGATACTGATGCAGGAAGTTGCGATAGCCGTTGCGGCCCGCGTCGTCGACGAACGGTACGGCGTTGACCGAATCGATCGATGCGAAGTCCGTCGCTTTCGGTTGTGACGGCTCGGACACCTGGTATTGAACGCGCGTCGGCATGCCGGCGCGCGCGAGGAAGCGCTCGACCGACGGCCACCAGATATGCACGCCGTCCCGATCGCCGACGAGGCGATGCGCGTCGTTCTTGTACATGCCGAAGTCGACCATCTTCGCGCTGGCGCCGTGCGCTTCGAACGCCGCGTACATCTGCCCGACCAGCTCCGGCGACCAGATCGAATCGTTATCGCCGTACAGCCACAGCGAAGGCACACGCACCTTTTCGCCGTAGGTGCCGAATGCGCGCGTCAGGTTGCCTTGCCAGTCGATGCACGCGTCCTGCCGCAGGCCGCCCGAGAAGTTGATGAGGCCGCGCACGCCCGGCGCGGCGTCGACGCCGTACGCGATCGTCGCGAGACCGCCATGCGACGTGCCTGCGATCACGATGTGTTTCGCGTCGACGTAGGGTTCCTTCGACATGAAGTCGACCGTCGAGGCGACGTCCGCCGCCTGGCTGATGCCGTTGCGTTCGACGTCGCAGCCGTCCTGCACGTACGTGCCGCCCGACTGTGCGAAACCTTGCCGGTTCGGCGCGACGACGACATAACCGCGCCGCACGAACTCGCGCGCGAACGAAACGGGATCGCTGCGCGCCTGCGTGCGCGGGTCGCCGTGGATCTTGCCGTGATTGAAAACGACGAGCGGGAACGGGCCCGGGCCATCGGGCTTGTAGATCGTCGTTTGCAGGGTGATCTTGCCGTCCGGGCCGGCTGGAATGCCGATGATCTGTTCGTTCAGGTGGACGGTGGGCAGATAGTGGTCGTCATCGAGCGCGATGCGCGGCACGGTGGCGTTCGCAAGCGGTCCGCCGTCGACATCCACGGATGTGCCTGCCTGTGCAACCGTGGCGGCCAGTGCCACGAGGCACGCCGCAACCATCACACACCCCGTTTGGAGTTTTCTCAACATCATCCGCTGTACCTGCTTCGAAATAACGCCTGAATACTTGCCCGGTTCGGGTTATTCGTCTGAATTGCCGCATGTTGCGCTGCAAAAAAGACAAAACAGCCCACCCGCGTGCGGAACTTGCATTCGCACGCCAGAGAAAATCGCACCGAGTGAATCGCACACCAAAGTCGACGCCACCCCACGCGCCGATGAAGAGCATCACGCGATACTCCGGAAGCATGCCGCTGCAACTCGCTTTCGCGGCATGTCTGAAGTTCCTGCGGGGCCGGTTGGGCCGCACCTCCGCGACGGATGCTCAAGACTATGGCTCGATCCTGGCACGACAATTTCCCTTTGTGCAATTCAGTAGAAACCCCTGCCGTACAAATTGCCGTTGCGGGATGTGGGAAATCAGCGTGTGAGCCGCGTCGTTGCTGGCGCTGGTAAATGTTGCGAGCTGTTTTTTGTCGCGGACAACCAACGATTTCGTGTCAATAAAAATCAACGCTTTTTAGGGGCGATATCGGAACGGCGGTTGCGAATTTTCAGTGACACGAAACAGATCTGACATAAAGAACGATCGCGGCGCCCGACCGCAGTGATCATGGCCGACGGATCGGAGTCGGGTAAACGCGGGTGTGGATGTCTGCGTAACCGGTTTCAACGCGGTGGTTTCAAAGCGCCGGTTGCAACGCGGCGGTTTCAAAGCGCCGGTCTGAAACACCGCGGTTCGCACCCTCGCGCTTTGCACGACGCGTCAGCGGTCGCTTACGTCGCCGTCGACGTAGCGCCAGCGGCCATCGTCGCCGCGCAGAAAGCGGCTCGACTCATGCAGCCGATGCGCCCGTCCGCCGGTTTTGTATCGTGCGACGAATTCGACTTCGGCATGCGTGTCGTCGATCGGCGTAAAGCGTTTGATCTGCAAACCAAGCCAGCGCGGCGAATCGGGCGCGCCGCGATCGACGTCGAGATCGGCGGGGCACGTGTGAGGCGCCCACGTCGCGCGCAGGTAACCGGTATCGCCAAGCACGTACGCGCTATAGCGCGAGCGCATCAGTTCGAGCGCGCGTGGCGCGGGCGCGCCGCCGTCGATATAGCGGCCGCAGCAGTCGGAAAAGCGTGGCGCTTGCGCGGATGCGTTGCCGCGCTTGTGTTTCTGCGCGGGTTGCGCGGCTGCCTCGGGCACCGCGCCGCCGCATGGACATGCCTCGGGTCGCTGCGTGGCGGCAGCATGCGGCTTTTCAGCGTTCGGATCGGCGTGCGTTGTCATCGTGTCAGCTCAGCCCTCGTGCGATGAGAATCTTCTGGATATCGCTTGTGCCTTCGTAGATCTGGCATACGCGCACATCGCGATAGATGCGTTCGACCGGAAAGTCGCTCAGATACCCGTAACCGCCATGAATTTGCAGCGCGGCCGAGCAGATCCGCTCCGCCGCTTCGGATGCAAAGAGCTTTGCCATCGCGGCTTCCGTGAGGCACGGTTGACCCGCGTCCTTCAACGATGCCGCGTGCCAGACCAGTTGCCGCGCCGCTTCGAGTTGCGTCGCCATGTCGGCGAGCCGGAACTGCACGGCCTGGTGGTCGAACAGCGGCCGGCCGAAGCTCTCGCGCTCCTTCGCGTACGCGAGCGCCGCTTCGAGCGCCGCGCGCGCCATGCCGACGCTTTGCGCGGCGATGCCGATGCGGCCGCCTTCCAGCCCCGACAGCGCAATGCGGTACCCCTCGCCCACGCCGCCGATCAGGTTTTCCGCCGGCACACGGCACTGTTCGAACACGATCTGCGCAGTATCGGACGAATGCTGACCGAGCTTGTCCTCGACGCGCGCGACGATATAGCCCGGCGTAGCGGTCGGCACGATAAACGCGCTGATGCCGCGCTTGCCGGCCTCGCGGTCGGTGACGGCCATCACGATCGCGACGTCGCCGTTTTTGCCGCTCGTGATGAATTGCTTGACGCCGTTCAGCAGGTACGCGCTGCCGCCTTCGACCGCTTGCGCCGTGGTGCGCAACGCGGATGCGTCGGAGCCGGCCTGCGGTTCCGTCAGGCAGAATGCGCCGAGCATCTCGCCGCGCGCGAGCGGCGTGAGCCAGTCGCGCTTCTGCGTATCGTTGCCATAGGTGAGAAGAATGCTGCACACGGGGCAGTTGTTGACCGAAATGGCCGTCGACGTGCCGCCGTCGCCTGCGGCAATTTCTTCGAGAATCAGCGCGAGCGCCAGCGCGTCGAGCCCGGCGCCGCCGTACGCTTCCGGCACGAGCACGCCATACGCGCCGAGCGCGGCAAGCTGCCGGTGCACGTCGGCCGGAAACGTGCGGTCGCGATCCCATTGCGCGGCATGCGGTATCACTTCGTCGCGCACGAATTCGCGCACCGCGTCGCGGATCATCGTGTGATCCTGATCAAGCACCATGAATGGGTTCCTCCGGTTTGGGGTCTGCTCGTGCGTCCGTTCGTGTGTCCGGCTATGCGCCAATCGATCGAAAATATCACCAGTCGAGCGCCGTGCCGTCGTATTGCCGGAACCGGCCATGAAAAGACGCCTGTGCGCCGGCCGCCTGCACGAGAACTTCGCGCATGGCGGCAACGCCATGTTCGACGGCGAGCGGTGCGCGCGGCCCGCCCATCTCGGTGCGCACCCAGCCCGGGTGCAGTGCGATGCAGGTTGCCGCACGCGTTTGCAGCGACGCGATCTTCAGCACGTCGTTGACGTCGACCGAAAACACCTCGGCGCCGAGCCCGGCGAGCGCGCCGAGCGATGCTTCGTCGCGTGCGGTTGCGAGCACACGCCAGCCCGACTGCCGATACTGCCGCGCGAATTCCCAGCCGATGCCGCGCGACGCACCGACGATCAACACGGTCTTCATCCGATACGGTCTCCGTCGAGGTTCGCGCGGCGGGGCGCCGTCAGACGAGTTCGATCCCCATCGCCGTCGCTTCGCCGCCGCCGATGCACAGGCTCGCCACGCCGCGCCTGAGCCCGCGATGCCGCAACGCGCCGAGCAGCGTGACGAGAATGCGCGCGCCCGAAGCGCCGATCGGATGACCGAGCGCGCAGGCGCCGCCGTTCACGTTGACCTTCTCGTGCGGCAAGCCGTGCTCCTTCATGGCCGCCATCGTGACGACCGCGAACGCTTCGTTGATCTCGTAGAGGTCGACGTCATTCGCGCGCCAGCCGTTTCGGTCGAACAGTTTGCGCAGCGCGCCGATCGGTGCGGTGGTGAACTTTGCCGGTTCCTGCGCGAAGGTCGTATGGCCGACCACGCGCGCAAGCGGTTTGACGCCGAGGCGCCCGGCGCTCGAGGCGCGCATCATCACGAGCGCCGCGGCGCCGTCCGAAATCGACGACGAGTTCGCCGCCGTGACCGTGCCGCTCTTGCTGAATGCGGGTTTCAACGTCGGGATCTTGTCGAGGTTGGCCTTGAAAGGCTGCTCGTCGCGCTCGACCCGCGTCTCGCCCTTACGCGTGGTCACCTTGACCGGTGCGATTTCCCACGCAAACGAACCGTCTTCGTTCGCGCGTTTGGCGCGCGTCAGCGATTCGATCGCGAATGCGTCCTGCGCTTCGCGCGTGAAATCGAACGACGCCGCGCATTCCTCGGCAAACGTGCCCATCAGACGGCCTTTGTCGTACGCATCTTCGAGGCCGTCGAGGAACATATGGTCGAGCACCTGGCCGTGGCCCATGCGCATGCCGGCGCGCGCCTTAGGCAGCAGATACGGCGCGTTCGTCATGCTCTCCATGCCGCCCGCGACGATGACTTCCGCCGAGCCCGCGGCCAGCATGTCGTGCGCAAACATCGCCGCGCGCATGCCGGAGCCGCACATCTTGTTGACGGTCGTGCTGCCGGTCGAAAGCGGCAGGCCCGCGCCGAGCGCGGCCTGACGCGCCGGCGCCTGGCCCTGGCCCGCGGGCAGCACGCAGCCCATCACGGCTTCGTCGATCTGCCCGGGTTGGAGACCCGCGCGTTGCACCGCGGCCTCGATGGCGGCCGCGCCGAGCTGCGGCGCGCTCAGCGCCGCGAAGTCGCCCTGGAACGCGGCGATCGGCGTGCGTGCAGCCGCGACGATGACAATGGGATCGTTCGTGTCACTCATGTTTGAGCTCCTTGATCACGCCCTGGACGACAGCGGGGATGTCGCCGAGCCTCGCGGCGTCGGCGGCGACGACATCGTTTTCGGCTTCATGCGCGTGGTTTGCCGAGACGGCCGCGACGCATTGCGCGTAGGTCGCGTCGAGTGCCTCGGCGTGGTCGATCGTCATGCCGAGGTCGCGCACGCGGCCGTCATGCACACCGTATGCCCAGCCGTGAATGGTGAGTTCCTGGCCGCGCGCCCATGCATCGGTGACGCTGGTCGTGCGGCACACGTTGACGACCTGCTCGATCGCGTTCAGCTCGACGAGGCGCCGATGCCGCGCTTCGCCGATCGGCCATTGATCGAGCAGGCCGGCGTGCTTCGCGCGCACGTCCTGCACGTGATGCAGCCAGTTGTCGGCGAGGCCGACGCGGCGGCCGAGCAGCGCCGCGCCGACGCCCGAGCAGCCGTAATGGCCGACCACGAGGATATGTTTGACCTTGAGCAGGTCGACCGCGAACTGGATCACCGACAGGCAGTTCAGATCGCTATGCACGACGACGTTCGCGATGTTTCTGTGCACGAACACCTCGCCCGGCGGCAAGCCGATGATCTGATTCGCCGGCACGCGGGAGTCCGAACAGCCGATCCACAGGTATTCGGGCGTCTGCTGATGGACGAGACGCGAGAAGTAGTCGGGGTCTTCGGCGAGCTTGCGCTTCGCCCACGCGTCGTTGTTGTCGAACAGATGAGCGAGCGGGTGTGCAGCAGGGGTAGCGTTCGTATTCATGATCGGTCAAAGCCGTGGTAAAGGGTGTGATGCGTGGTGTGATGGGCGGTGTGACGGGCTGTATGAGGCGGGTTTCGCCAGCGCGCGTCAAGCGGCTCGTGCGGCCCGCGCCGTCGCATCCGTCGCGGAAATTTCGGTCGCAAAACCGGCCGCGAACCGTTCGGGATAGCGGTTGCAAAAGCGCAGGCCGCGTTCGTAGGGATAAAAGTCGGGCAGTTCGCCTTTGAGAATGTGATCCTTATGCCGCTGCCATAACGCAGGGTCGAAAAAGTCCGCGTGATGCCGGATAAACGATTGGCGCACGCGCGGGTCGCCGAGCAAAAAAGTACCGTAGGTCTCCGGAAAGATATCGTGCGGGCCGACCGTATACCACGGCTCGTCCGACATTTCGTCTTCTTCGTTACGCGGTGCGGGCACCGCGCGCACATTGCAGTCGGTCAGATATTCGATTTCGTCGTAGTCGTAGAACACGACGCGGCCGTGACGCGTCACGCCGAAGTTCTTGTACAGCATGTCGCCGGGGAAGATGTTGGCCTGCATCAGTTCCTTCACCGCGTCGCCGTACTCCTTGATCGCGTGATCGATGTCGTCGTCGGTGCCGCTTTGCAGGAACAGGTTCAGCGGCACCATGCGCCGCTCGATGTACAGATGCTCGATCACGAGATTGTCGCCTTCGTATTCGAGCAGCGACGGCACTTCCTTTTGCAGTTCGCGCAGCAGCGCGTCGTCGATGCGCGACAGCGGCAGCGCGACGCTCGAATACTCGAGCGTGTCGGCCATGCGGCCGAGCCGGTCGTGACGTTTGACGAGCTGATACTTCTGCTGGATCTGCGCGCGCGTCGTGTCTTTCGGCGGCGGAAAGTGGTCCTTGATCAGCTTGAATACATACGGAAACGACGGCAGCGTGAACACGAGCATCACGAGGCCCTTGATGCCGGGCGCAATCGTGAACAGGTCGCTCGAATGCGACAGGTGGTGCAGCAGGTCGCGATAGAACAGATTCTTGCCCTGCTTCTGCAGGCCGACCGACGTGTAGATCTCCGCTTTCGGCTTGCCCGGCATCACCGTGCCGAGAAACTCGACGAATGCGGACGGCACTTCCATGTCGACGAGAAAATACGAATGCGAGAAGCTGAAGATGATCAGCAACTGTTCGCGTTTGAGCAGCACCGTATCGAGCGCGAGCACGCCGGGCCGGACATGGTGAACCGGAATCGCGAACGGCACGAGCAGGTCGCCGTTGATGATGCGGCCGACGATATACGCCGCCTTGTTCCGGTAGAACAGCGACGACAGCACGTGAATCTGGAAGTTTGGCGCTTCGACGAACGTGCCGAACGTATCGTGAATCGACTGCAGCACGCAGCCGACGTCGCGCTCCAGGTCTTCGAACGGCGGATCGAGCTGAAAATTCGTGACGATACGCTCGAGCGTCTGCGCAAAGCCGTCCTTGCCCGGGTAATACGCGCGGTAGGTGGGCTTGGCCGCGGGCTCGTCGTTTTCGATGTACTCGGTCGAGATCGCGGGGCGCACGAATATGAAGTCGTTGTTGAAATACGAGCGGTGCAGAATCTTGCAGCAGACGGAATTGAAGAACGTCTCCGCGCATTCGGGCTGACGGTGCGCGGTCAGCAGACCGATGTAGTGCAGTTTGATCTGTTGCCAGATTTCGTTGTCGATGCTTTCCGCGTCGTATTCGTCTTCGAGCAGTTCGACGCATTCCTTTACGCGCTCGTCGTATGACGTAATGCGCTCGCGCGCGAGGCGCTGGATGGCGTGCCAGTCTGCCGCCTCGAACAGCGTTTTCGCGTGGATCGCCGCATCGCGGAAAATCCGGTAATGCCGGTCGAAACCCTCGAGCATCGTCTTCGCGACGTCGAAGCCGATTTGCGAGGACAACAGTTTAGGGAAGTGATTCATGTCGACCGTGCATTCGTTCAATGTCGTGAAGACAGCTGCAATTGTAACGTTCGGACGGGGCCAAGGGCTTCTGTTCTTGCGGATCGCGTGCGCTCATGTGCGCTCACCTGCGTTCGGTTGCGTACACGTCGCGTTCGAGCAGCGCACGCGCCTGTGCTTCATATTGCGCGAGGTCTTCGAGCGTCGCGTCCAGATCTTCGCGCTGCCGCTCGAGCACCGCTCGATGCCGGGCGAGCGTGGCGAGAAATGCCTGCAATTGCGCGGACGTATCGGTCGGCGAGTCATACAGATCGAGCAGGTCGCGAATTTCGGAGAGCGTGAAGCCAAGGCGCTTGCCGCGCAAGGTCAGCTTGAGACGCGTGCGGTCGCGCGCCGAATAAACGCGGCGTAAGCCGCTCGATCCTTCGCGGCTCGGCGAGAGTAAACCCTGGTCTTCGTAGAAGCGGATCGCGCGCGGTGTGACGTCGAATTCGCGCGCGAGCTCGGTGATCGTGTATTGCACGCTCATTTGTTCTGATTCCGGTGTGGCGGGCGGCTTGCCATGGCTGACGCGGTTGCGGCCGAAGCCGCGGACCGTGTGCATGCCCGTTTGGGCACCCATTTGCGAGCCTGTTTGCGCGCCCATTTGCGCGCCCATTGCGCGCCCGGCACGATGCCGGCCTCGACGATAAAATCGACGTTTACGTTATCGTCAACCTGCGCAAAGCGCAACGGAGCCGGTGCCCGGCGCCGGCGCGATGTTGCTCCAACCCCGCAATGGAAAGCCTGCCACGATGAATGAACTCGAACACCAGCTCGACTACCCTTTCGCCGACACGCTTCCCGAAGCAGGAGCCGCGCATGAAGTCGCCCCGGGCGTCTACTGGGTGCGCATGCCATTGCCTTTTGCGCTCAACCACATCAACTTGTGGCTGCTGCGCGATGAGCTCGAGGGGCAGCAGGGGTGGACGATAGTCGATTGCGGCATTGCGTCCGATACGATCAGGGAGAACTGGGAGCGCGTGTTCGATACGGTGCTCGGTGGTTTGCCGGTGCTGCGTGTGATCGTTACGCATTGTCACCCCGATCACCTCGGCCTCGCGAACTGGCTATGCGAGGGCGGTGACCGTCGACGCTGGCAGGTGCGGCTGTGGATGTCGCTCGGCGAATACATGTACGGTCGCGTGATGGCGGCCGGAGAAGGGTCGAACGCGGGCGGCGAACGCGCGGCGCGACACTTCGGGCGGCACGGGCTCGTGGACCCCGAGTTGCTCGACCAGCTGCGTAATCGTAAAAGCTATTACACGAGCCTTGTCCCGGCAACGCCGAGTCATTACCGGCGTATGCGCGAAGGCGACGAGATTGCGATCGGCGGCCGCGCGTGGCGGGTCGTGACCGGTTTCGGCCATTCCCCCGAGCACTGCGCGCTGCATAGCGAAGAGGCGGGGCTGCTGATTTCCGGCGACATGGTGTTGCCGCGCATTTCGACGAACGTGTCGGTGTTCGATATCGAACCGGAAGGCAACCCACTTGCCCTGTACCTCGAGGCGTTGACGCGCTACGAGCCGATGGCAGCCGATACGCTCGTGCTGCCGTCACACGGCAAGCCGTTTCGCGGCTTGCGTACGCGCATTGCGCAATTGCGCGATCACCATGCGGCGCGCCTTGCCGAAGTGCGCGCGGCGTGCGCCGAGCGACCGCATAGCGCGGCGGATATCGTGCCGCTGATGTTCCGCCGCGCACTCGACTTGCATCAGCTGACGTTTGCGATGGGCGAGGCGCTCGCGCATCTGCATTTGCTGTGGCATGCAGGCGAACTGCGCCGCGTCAGCGGCGAAGACGGCGTGATCCGCTTTCTCGCATGAGTCGGTGAAACCGCACCGCGTCGGCTGCTGTAGCGAGCGCTTTCGGAATCGCGCTACGACATGCGTTCCGATTTCCGATCGATCGCTAGTGCCCCGCCAACGTAAGTGCCGCGCCTGACGCTCATTCGGCCGCCGCGGCACTGCGCTCACGGCTCGTGGCGCAAATACCCGACCTTCGACGGGTCGCGCATTGTGAAAGAGACGAGAAGCCCGATCGCGCACATTGCCGTGACGTACCAGTAGAAGGTTGTTTCGCTACCGGCCTGCTTGAGCCACAGCGCGACATACTCGGCGGAGCCGCCGAAGATCGCATTGGCGACCGCATACGAAAGCCCCACGCCGAGCGCGCGCACTTCAGGCGGAAACATCTCCGCCTTGATCAGACCGCTGATCGACGTGTAGAAGCTCACGATCGCGAGCGCCACGACTACGAATACGAATGCCATATACGGGCTCGTCACATCCTTGAGCGCATGCAGCAGCGGCACCGTGCCGATCGTCGCGAAGAAGCCGAACAGGACCATCGACTGGCGGCGGCCGATGCGGTCCGACAGCGCGCCGAACAGCGGCTGCATCAGCATGAAGACGAAGAGCGCCGCGGTCATCACATTGCTTGCGGTCTTCGCATGCATGCCCGCGGTATTCACGAGGTATTTCTGCATATAGGTCGTGAACGTGTAGAAGATCAGCGAGCCGCCTGCCGTGAAACCGACTACCGTCAAAAAAGCGCGCTTGTGCTTCCACATGCCGGCGAGCGTGCCCGCGTCGCTGCGCTGACGGCTCGCCGCCGTCGACGTTTCGTCGAGCGACTTGCGCAGATACAGCGCGACAAGCGCGGCGAGAGCGCCGACCACGAACGGCACGCGCCAGCCCCATGCCTTGAGCTCGTCGGTGGTCAGCGTCTGTTGCAGGATCACGAGCACGAGCAGCGCGCACAGCTGGCCGCCGATCAGCGTCACGTACTGGAACGAGGCGAAAAAGCCGCGACGGCCCTGCAGGGCGACTTCACTCATGTACGTCGCGCTCGTGCCGTATTCGCCGCCCACCGAGAGCCCCTGGAACAGGCGCGCCACGAGCAGCAGCGCCGGCGCAAGCACGCCGATCTGCGCATACGGCGGCAGCACGGCAATGACGAGCGAGCCGCCGCACATCATGAACACCGACACCATCATCGCAAAGCGCCGGCCGCGCTTGTCGGCCAGGCGCCCGAAGAACCAGCCGCCGATCGGACGCATCAGGAAGCCCGCGGCGAACACGCCCGCGGTGTTGAGCAGCTGGGTGGTCGTATCGCCCTTCGGAAAGAACGCGGGCGCGAAATACAGCGCGCAGAACGAGTAGACGTAGAAGTCGAACCATTCGACGAGATTGCCCGACGAGGCGCCGACGATGGCCATCACACGACGGCGTGTATCGCGAGCAGTGATTTCGTTTGGAATATTGAGATTGGTCATTTGTCAGTGTTCTCCTTCATGTTCCCCTGCGTATTCTGATAGGCATGAATTGTTTTTAAGACACTCTGATGGTGACTTGATTTGGCATTCTAAATGATTCGACGAAGTAGTTCGAAAAATATCTTCGCTTTCCGAAGCGACGGCCGGACACGGTGCGATGGTGCGAGCAGAACGCGGGCATGCGGACACAAAATGCATAGTCACGTCCGGTCCGGTTCGAGCGGAACGCAAAATAAAACGACGCGTTCGACGTGGTGCTTAGCGCCACGATCTATCCATATTCCGACAACGGAGACTCCGATGAGAACCGATGAAACGCAACACGACAATGCTTCGTCGACGTATCAAGCCGTCGCGCAGAATGCGGGCCAGCATGGGCTGGCGGTCGCGCAGCCGTCGCAAGTCGCGGACCGCTCGAACGCGGGCAGCACCGCACCGCCGCATGCTGCCCAGAATGTCGGGCCGAAGAATGCTGCCAAGCCAAATCCGCTTGGCCAATACAGCGCTTACGCAAAATACGCGAGCACCATCGTCCGGCAGATATTGTTCAGCGACAGCCGGTTCAACAATTCGAAGCTCGTGATGGACTCGATGCTCAAGCCGTTGCAGAACAAAAACGGCTTTGTGCCGCCGAACATGCGGCTGGGCACGCTTGGCTTGACGCGACTCAATTCGGCGACCGCGAATTTCTCGAAAGCATTCGGCTACGTCACGAGCGCCCTCGATAAGCGAAAGGCCGGAAAGGATGCGAACGACGACATCGTCAGCGCGACCGCGCTGATCGGCGAGGGTCTGACCGAGACATTCGCTGGCCTCGGCGCGGACGTCGGCAATTATCTGGTCAAGCAATGGCAAACGCAGTTGGGCGCAACGAGCAGCACGATCGGTTCGCTCGCGGCGCCGCCGTCGCCGGCACAAAGCGAGTCGCTTTCCGAAGCGGGAACGGGAACGCCGATACCGGCAAGCTCGATCGAGTCCGAAACCGATGCCGCACTGGCTCATCTTCCACCGATGTCGCCGGAGCAGCACGACGCGTTGATGGCGCAAAGCGCGAACGCGTACAAGGACAAGCTCGATGCGCAGCTCGCCTCGATGCACGAGCGCGAGCTTCAGGGCATCGTTGCGCAGCTCGAAGAGACGCCGCAGGCGAATCAGCCCGCGCGGCTCGCGGAGTTGGCCGGCGAGGCGCAGCGAAGGATCGAAACGGCCACTCAGCTGGCCGCAGCGGCGAAGCAGGATGTCTCCGCAAGGAAGGCTCAATCGTTAGGCGACTTCATCGAACTGGAGTCGCAGATGAAGGACGTTCGCGACCAGTTGAAGTTCGGCAAGTACACCGATCCGAGCGTCGCTGGTCTGACCCGCGAAGAGGCGGCAAAAAGTCTCGGCGCGAAGCTGCTCGGCTACCGGCGTCTCGAAGAGGAAACCGCACAACGCTTCGAAATGCTGACCGAGGATGCTTCACCGAACCTCGAGCAGATGGTGCGGCAGATCGACACGGCGAAAAGCATTGGAAGTCTCGAAGGTCTATCGGAAGAGGAACGGTGGGCCAAGCTCGACAAGCTGAAAACGGCGTATCGCGAGCGCTTCATGGCGTACCAGAGTGCGATATCGAAGCCGACCGCCGATTTGCCCGAATGGCTGAAGATCTCGCCTGCGTTGAAGGCACAGCTCGGGCCTGCGGTGCTCAACACGGCATTCGCCGCCGCCGATTTCGGCGCGAGGATCGACGACTACATCAAGAAGGTCGCGGCTGGCTCCGCGTCGGAGGCGGACCGATGGAAGCTGGCCGGCAGCACGGTCGGGCTGGTCGGCGGCATGGCGTCGTTCATTCCGGTCGTCGGGCCGATTGTCTCGATCGCACTCGCGCTGGCGGGCATCGGCATCAGCAATACCGCGGACGGTCTCGCCGATGCGGCCGCGCGCGAAAAGGCGAACGCGCTGCGTGACGAAGCCGTTCGGGCCTATCGGAAGAAGCATCCCGGCACGGAGAACTACGTTTATGAATCGGATGTGGGTGCGGGAGCGTAGCAGGTCGTGATGCGGGTAGTGTTGCGGCCGCTTGCGAATTGTCGATGCGACGCAAGCAGCGTGTCGTACCCGAACACTTTTGATTTACCGGGCGCCACGATTTGCAGCGCTCGTGCCCGGATATTGGGTAAGCGGACCATGGCGCAAGTTGGCGGCGGCCTCACGCTTTAACCGGCCACCCGATGACTGCCGCTCGAGATACCGCGCACTGACGTCGTACAAAGACGTCGCGCAGACGAGCCAGCAGTCACGATCATGCTGAAGCGTCAGGTGGCGCTACCGCCGCCAAGGCCCGACATCATGCCGCCGCCGAGCATCGGCGCGATCGCGCTCGCCATGGGCGCCAGTGCCTGCAGCAGTTGCTGCAGTATCTGGCCCGTGTCCCCCCCGCCGCCCGACGAACATTTGCCGCCCGCACACTTGCCGTCGGAGGCAGCGGCGTTGTCGCCACCGTCGCTGCCCGACGGACCGCCGTCGCCGCCGGCCCCGCCAGCCCCGCTTTGCGTTACGTCGGGCGAGAAAATGCGAGGACCATCGTTAAGTGCCTGCGCTGCGGCCGCCGCGCCCTCTCGCTGCCCCTGCATGTATGCCATGCCGGCATGAAGGTCAGCCATCCCGCCGCTCGCAAAACCGTCATTACCTGCAAAACGTTGACCCGCATGAAATAGAGTCGAGGAATCTTGAATAGGCATGAATGTATTTTCCGTTTCTGAAAGAGTGCCCTGAGTATCGTCAGAGCTGGTTTTGAATGGTTCGTGAGTCTGGTGTCGCAAGTCTCTTTACATGGAAGCCTCCTGATTGCCGTTGTGGATTCGGTGCGACTTGCCGCGCGACCGCATGCTTCATTGCATGTCGCGCGTATTCGCGAGGTCCGGCGTACCGGCGTTCCCATCGATCGGCATCGAACCTGCGCGCTTCATCAACTGCACCACGCAAATCACACGCACATAGCCGGTGAAGTTCCATACATCCTCGTGTGCGAGATCCATCTCGAGCGCCCAGCGTGAAATGAGTTTTCCCACGGTGAGCGATTCTTCGCGTGCGAGTTTTTCGATGATCGTCCAGTAGACCTCTTCAAGCCTTAGACAGGTTGCGAGACCATTGACGCGCACCGACCGCTGTCGCGGCCGCGCGAGGTCTGCGCTGAAATTGCAATACTGTGTAATGGGCATTTGAACCTGCTCAGAAATTTCGAAGCTGCTCAAAGTTATCGTTTGAATGCAAAGTGGAACTTTCTGCAATCGCTGATCCAGCGACAATTGCTTAGGCATATTGATCAAATAACCAAAAAAACATTTGCCTGCTGGCGTGTTGTCTATCCTCGCGCAGTTCGCGAGACTCCGGTGATATATTTGTATGACCGCGATGCATGTGTGCACAACTAAAGTTCCGTCATGACGAAGCTGGCCTCTGCCGGCATAGGAGCTTTGATGTTCACGAAGTGGTGCACCGCAGACAACGAAAGACGCCGCCGCTATCGACGCTGTTCGACCGGCGTCGCGGTGCGCCGTCTCGCGTTTGCATGGGTCACGTTGCATGCGTGCACGACGCATGCGGGCGAACCGCCATGGCGCAATGCGCCCATGCACTACTTCGCGCGCAATTCACAACTGTCCGATGTACTCAAGGATGTCGCGAGCGCAGGTGGCTTGTCTGTCGATATCGCGAGAAGCGTGAAGGGCACGGTGAACGGCACGTTCGATGAGCCGCCCGCAAACGTATTCGCAAAGCTGACGGAGGCGTATGGCCTCGCGTGGTATTTCGACGGAAGAACGCTGCACGTGTCCGCCGGTTCGGACATCAAAACCAGAACAATTCCGTTTGCGCCGATGAAGCGCGAAGCGGTCTCGGGCCTTCTGCGCAGCCTCGATCTCGACGATCCGCACTTGCCCGTGCGCTATTCGGACACCACCGCGAAAGCGACGGGACCCTCGCGCTTTGTCGACTCGATTGCCGATGCAATCGAAAAAGCACGACAACAGGCTGCCGTCGAGACGCCTTTCGATCAGACGCAGATTCGCGTGTTCCGCCTGCGGTACGCGCAAGCGCAAGACATCACGTATACGAGCGGATATCGCACGCACACGATTCCTGGTGTCGCGTCGCTATTGCGCAAACTGATGGGCGACACATACGTTCCTCGTCCGGCGACACGCATACCGCAGGTCAAGGAAGCGCGCACGCCGCGCAATGGTCCGCCGCCGTTGCCGAGCCTGCGCGGTCTCGGCTTGTCGGGCGGCGACAAGCCGGACGCGATGCTGTCGCCGGATCCCGACGCGACCACGCAGGTGGAAATGACCGTGCCGTCCGACGTGACGTCCGCACGGCGCAATATCGTGGCCGACGCGCGCACCAATTCGGTCGTCGTCTACGACGTTCCCGAGATGATGCCGAACTACGAGCGCGCGATTGCGATGCTCGATCAGCCGCAGGACCTCGTCGAGATCACCGCTGTCGTCATCGACGTCGCGACCGATGCGGCGCGCGAACTCGGCATCCGGTGGGGCGGTGGGACATCGGGACAGGATGGCGCCGCACATGCGATGGTCAACGCTTATCCGTCTGTCAGCCAGTCGGCGTTCTCGGGCGTGCAGGGCGCATTGCAAGGCGTCAATCTCACTACGCTGATCGGCAACTCCGTGAACTATCTGTTCGCGCAGATTCGTGCGCTCGAGCAGAACGGCAAGGCGCATATCCTGTCGCGGCCGCAGGTGTTGACGCTGAACAACTCGGAAGCGGTGCTGTCGTCGCGCAATTCGGTGTATGTGCGCGTCGCGGGCAATCAGGATGTCGATCTGTACAACGTCGATACCGGGCTCACGCTGAAAGTGACGCCGACGGTGGAATCGGCCGACGACTTGCGTAAGAACATTCTGCTCAACGTGCAGATCGAAGACGGCGCGTTCGATTCGACGCAATCGGTCGACGGCATTCCGCGCGTGAACAATCATTCGATCGTCACGCAGGCGATCGTCGCGGACGGCGAGAGTCTGCTGATCGGCGGCTATCAGTACGAGAAAAGCGAAACGACGAGATCGCAGGTGCCGGTGCTCGGCGACATTCCATATGTCGGCGCGCTGTTCGGCAGTACGCAGACGAGTTCGCAGCGTCTCGAACGGCTCATTCTGATCACGCCGCGCCTGAAGCGTCTGAATGGCGAAGCGCCCGGCAGCGCGCCGATCGACGTCGCCGCCGCGCAGCCGGTGCCCGCCGCGGCGAATGCGAACACGCATGCGTTGAGCGCCGCGGTTGCGGGCGCGCTGCTGTCGCAGCCGCAGCAAGCGCCGCGCACGAATCAGCCGCTATTGCCTCTCGTACCGGCGGCCGTGTCGCCTTCGCAGGGGCAAATGCGATGAACGGCAATGCGCTGATTGTCGTAACCGGCGGGATTCACGCCGGCGCAAGTGTGCTGCTGTCGGACGGGCACGAGCTGTCGATCGGCAGCGGCGAGAACGCCGATCTCGTGCTGATCGACGAAGGCGTAGCCGCACATCACGCGACGATTCGCCTCGACGGCGAAAAGCTGAAGCTTTCCGCGACGCAGGAAGGCGTGGCGGTATTCGGACATCCGCTGCGTGCGGGCAAGTCCACCGAGTTGCGCTACGGCGGCTCGTTCACGCTGGGCGCGGCGACGCTGCAGTTCAGCGGCCGCGATGCGCTGACGCCGCGCGCGACGCACAAGGCCGAGCTTGCATGGCTGCTCGCTCACGCGCCGGGGGCCTATGCGGCGAGGCGCGCCGCGACGCTGCCGCTGCCCGCGAAGGCGGGTTTCAGCGTATTGGCGCTGCTGCTCGTCGGTGCGCTCGCGTGGCAAGTGGCCAGTCCGTTCCTTACGGCAAAGGTCGCGCGCGAACCCGAGAATCCCGCGTTCCGCTTCGTGCGCACACGCGTCGATACGAAGACCGGCATGCCCGTGTACGAGGGGTATGTGCAGAGCTATGCGGATCTGTCCGCGCTCGCGATCGCTGCGCGCAGGGGCGCGCGCACGCCGGTGCTCAGGGTGATCGTGATCGATCAGTTGCGCGACCAGCTGCAGGCGTTTCTCGACCGGTACTACCGCGCATCGCAGATACAGGCTGTGCAGCCCGGGACATTCGCAGTCACGACGCCTCCCGCGGACGGCTATCTGCAGCCCGAATCATGGGACTACGCACGGATCGCGCGGCTCGCGCGCGTGGAGATCAACGGTTTGAACGCGTTGACGTTCGCCGGACAACCGGTAAGCGGCGGGCCCGTACGCGTGCCGCTGGAGTCGATCGGGATGAATCTGATGCGCTCTTCGCACGGCGCATGGCTCGTCGACCAGCAGGGCGGCATGTATTTCGCCGGGTCGCGGCTGAAGATCGGCAAGCTCACGCGCATCTCCGAATGTGTGGCGGAGGTCGTGCGCGACGACGATGGGTCGGTCTACGAGTTCTTCGTCAAGGACGCGCAGCCGGGCAACAAGTGTTGAGAGACGCCTGACTGGCTTACCGCCCGCTCGCTCAGGTTTCCGTCCGCCGGGCGCTTACGCGTCGCCCGTCGAACGGTGGCACGAAGCAGTTCGCTTCGAACACGCGTAGTTACTTTCAAGGAAAACGAAATGGCAATTGGTGCATTGAATGGCGGTGGTTACAACCCGGCTGGCTTCGCCGCGGTGGATACGGCAAACCGGAACGCGGACACGGCCGCCGACCGCGCCGCCCAGACGGGCGACCCTGCTGACGGCATGAAAGCGACGAAGGCCAGAAACGACGCCGAAAACAAAAACACGGCGGAAAAGAACAAGATGGATTCGATCCAGAGGCAATTCAAAGAGGCTATCGCTCCGTCGCGATAAGCGCTGACAGAACGCGCCCGCGAGGGCGCTTTGAATAAATACTGAGGCAAGAGAGAACTCAATGATTCCGCCAATATCTGGCATGAGCGCGCTGGCGCCGGATCGCCATGTCGCAGCCGTCGCGATGCCTGGACCGGAAACGGTTACGGGAAACTGGGGCGCCGATCCGACCCAGCATGTCCGCAATCCGTTCGCCTTCCGAAACGATGACTATCAAAGCGGCAATGCTGCGCTGGCGCTCGATCGCCTCGAGCAATGGGGAGACATCAGGCGACAGGAAGCGAAAGAACTCGAGGACGAATTCGACGCACGGAGGATCGGCCGCATGAGCGTCGGCGACGCGCTGCGCTTGCGCCAGCGTTTGAACGAGCAGGAACTGACGGTGACGTTCTGCAAGACCGCAGCCGATAGCTGTGTGCAATGCGTGAAGACTCTTTCCTCGGGAAGCTGATGCTGCGCCGCCTGCTGATTCTGCTGCCGTTGCTCGTCCTCGTCGGCTGCAGAACGTCGCTGTTCGAAAATCTCGACGAGGATCAGGCCAATCGCATCGTTGCGGTGCTGAGCCATCACGGCATCGAAGGCAGCAAACAGCGCAACGCCGACAAAACGTGGACCGTCACGGTCGACGGCGACGATGCGGTCGCCGCGACCGAACTGGCCGGCGCCTATGCGCTGCCGCGCACAGGCCACGCGAATCTTGGCGAACTGTTCAGCCGCCAGGGCCTGATTTCGAATCCCGACGAAGACCGCGTGCGTTTCATCTTCGGCGTATCGCAGGAGCTGTCGGAAACGCTCGAGAAGATCGACGGCGTGCTCGTCGCGCGCGTGCATATCGTGCAGCCGGAGCGCGACCCGGTGCTTGGCCTCGTCACGCCGCCTTCGGCGTCGGTGATGGTCCGCTATCGCACCGACTACAACCTCGAGCTGATGCGCGACAAGATCCGCGCGCTCGTGGCCGGCGGCGTCGAAGGCCTGAGCGTCGATCGCGTGAACCTTACGCTGATTCCGGTGACGCCCGTGCTGGTCGCCGGCGATGCATGCGGCGGCGTCAACGCATGCACGGCAGGACATGAGCGCGACGCACACGGCAGCGCAACGCTCGTGCTGGCCGCGCTGGCGATCGGCGTCATGCTGCTCAGCGTGTCGGCCTGGGTCTGGCGCAGCGGCATTCGCTCGTTTTCGCCGACATTTTTCCGGCGCAGAGGGCGCGGCCGTGCGCATGCGCCTGCCACCGGCAGCGGAGATCCGCAGCCTGCCACATCGACCGGCAGCCGCGACCCGCAGCCTGCCGCACAAACCGAAGGAGACACGCATTGATCTGCCTGCCCGCCCTATCGATCGGCAAATGGGCCCATCACAGCTGGCTGATGCGGCAGCGGCCGATTCGCGGCGAACGCGCGCTTGCCGATGCAAGCGCACGTTTGATCGTCGAGTATCCGCAGTTGACGCGCATCGATTTCCGGCAGACGCTGCCATGCGTCGGAGAATTGCCGCGCGCCGCGTGCGCACGGCTGTTCCGCATCAGCGCGGCGCTGGCCTGTTCGCGCTCGTTGCGGCGCGTCGTAACGGGCGCGGACCATCTGGCGTTCGCCCGAAGTGTCGCACCGCAACTGCTTCGCACGATTCAACAACACGCGCGTGCCGGGTCGGACGATCTGCCGCTCGGCGCGCCGTTGAACTTTCTCGATCGCCACGAGATGACCGCGGCGGGATTCGCGTTGTCGCTGCGCGGACTCGGCGATGGCGGCGAAGTGCAGCACACCTGGTTGCGGCTGCGCATGCCGCGCGACGTCGTCGAGTCGGCCGTACGCTTTCACGCGCGCGATGTGAGCGTGGATGCCGCGCGTGCACTGCTCGACGACGCGACGCGCTTGATGCAGTCGATGCACTCGCCGCGCCCGCTGCGAGGTGAGTCGTGCTGATCTGCAGAAAAGGAAACTGGCGAATCGAGTCCGACGGCTATCTGTCGTCGGCCGATCTCGTCGAACTCGACGATTTGCGGGCGCTCGACGAAGACCGCGCCAACGAGGCGGCCCGCGAAGCGTCGCGCCTCGCCGCGCGCGTACGCGAGCTGAAGCGCCGCGCGTGGCGGCGCGGCTACGACGCGGGGCGAGCGGCCGCGGCGCGCGATCTGGTCGTGCCGCAGGCTGCCGCATCGCTGATCGCGCGTTGCGTGGAGGAGCGTCTTGTGCGCGTCGCCCTCGATGCACTCGTGTTGATCATCGGCAAGCTGCCGCCCGCTGCGGCACTGCCCAACCAGTTGCGCCGCTGCATTGCCGCATCGCGCTCGCAGCAGGTCATCTCGCTGCGCGTATCGAGCGCCGACTATCGCGAAGCGAAGCGGCTGATCGCGCGGCTCGAGCAGGAAATGGCCGTGCCGCTTTTCACGGTATTGGCCGACGCGGGCTTGCCGCCTCACTCATGCATCGTCGAAACGGAGCGCGGCGTGATCGATGGCAGCTTGCGCATGCAGCTGGGCGCCGCGGAGCGCGGCATCCGGGACGCCATTGCCGCGATGCTCGACGAGTATCGCAATCTCGATGCAGCCGTCGACAGACAGTTCGATGTCATCGAGCGCGGGCTGCGCGACGTGATCGACGTCATAGGTCTTCCGCAGGAGCAGCAGCGCGCGCAGCATGCGCACGACGGAGGCATGCGGTGAATCCGTGGATCGGCATGCGCCGTTTTACACAGTCCGATGCCGCACGCCGCAATGTGGCGGCGTTGCAGTTCGGCACGCCCTATACCGTGCAGGTCGGCGTGCGCCGCTACGTGCTGCAGTTCGACGAATGCCGGCAACGCTATCCGCTGAGGCTCGCAGGCCGTGCATGCGGTCATCCGTTCACGCTCGACTGCGATGCGCGCGCGTGGCTGCCCGAATTGCCGGGGCACCCGTTGCCGCGCGACGACGCGCAGACGCGCAGCCTCGTCGAAGATGCGTTGGAAGACTGGATATCGGCGCTCGAAGGCGCGTTCGGATTTTCGTTCGATCTGCAATCCGTCTCGTTCGACGCCGCGTCGCCTGCCGGCGCGTATGGGCTGTCGCTCACGCACGAGAAAAGCGGACGCAGCGCTCACTTCTCGTTTCAGTGCGAAGCGGTCGATCAATGGCTGCAGCGCAGGCGGCCTGCCGCGTTACGGGCGGATCGCGATTTCTATCGACGCCTGATGGTGCCGGTTCAGGCCTGCATGGCCGGTCCTTCGCTTTCCCTTGCGCGCCTGCGCAGAATCAGGCCCGGCGACGCCTTGCTCGTCGATCGGGCGTCATATCACTTGCGTGTGCCGCTGCGCGACGGCGCGCGCCGCATTCTATTGAACCTATCTGGAGAGCAGATCGTGGTAGACCGCCCGATGATCGACGACGAGAGGAATCAACCGGAACTGACGAGCGAATTCATTGCCGTCGATGCGCTGAGCTTTGCGCTCGACGCGGTGCTCGGTACGGTTTCGCTCTCCGTTCACGAACTCGCGCATCTGCGCGCCGGCTCCCTGCTGTCGTTGCAGATTCCGGTACGCGAGCGCGCGGTCACGTTGCTGTGCCAGGGCGTGCCGTTCGCGCGAGGCGAACTGATCGATATCGAGGACGCGCTTGGCGTGCGCATTACGGAGATGACGCATGCCGCGCGTCCGGACGCCGACGCATGAATCCCCAGGTCGACCCGATCTCGCTCGTCGGCCTCGTCGCGCTGCTCGGCCTCTTGCCGTTCCTCGTCGTGATGGTCACGTCGTTCACGAAATTCAGCATCGTGCTGACGCTATTGCGCTCGGCGCTCGGCGTGCAGCAGGCGCCGGGCAATACCGCGATCGCAGGCCTCGCGATGGCGGCGACGCTCGTCGTAATGGCGCCCGTGATGTCGAAGATCGGCGCCGAGCTTTCGCTCGACGAGCGCCTCGAAAGCGGTGCGATGCCCGGCATTGCCGAGACATTGAAAGCGGTGCGCGGCCCGCTCGGCGAATTCCTGTTCGCGCACGCGCGGCCGTCGGAACGCGCGTTTCTCGTGAACGCGGCCAAACGGATCGATCCCGAGCGCGACGCGCAAGAAACCGATTTTTCGCTGCTGATTCCGGCCTTTCTGATCAGCGAGATTTCGAGCGGATTCGAAGCGGGTTTCCTGCTTTACATCGCGTTCCTCGTCATCGACCTTGTCGTGGCCAATGTGCTGACCGCGATGGGGATGATGATGCTGTCGCCGAGCACCGTGTCGATTCCGCTCAAACTGTTCGTGCTGGTCTCGGTATCGGGCATATCGCGACTCATGCACGGCTTGATTGTCAGCTACATCAAATGAATTCGTTTCCGTCACTTGCGTCGCTTTCCAGCGACGCGCTGTTGCTCGTATTCTGGCTTTCGTTGCCGGCGCTCGCGGTCGCAACGGGTATTGGCTTGCTGCTGGGTCTCGTGCAATCCGTCTTTCAGATCCAGGATCAGAGCCTTCCGTACGGCGCGAAGATCATCGGCGTCGGCATCACGCTGATCGTCACCGCCCCGTGGGCAAGCCGTGAAGTGACGCGTTTTCTCGAGCATGTCTTTACGTTTGTCGCCGCCGGGCGCGTGCATTGACGATGAACGTATTCGGCTATCTCGAAGGGCTCGCGTTCTGCTCGATCCGGCCCGCCGTTGCGCTAAGCCTCGTGCCGTTCGCGTTCGGCGATTCGCTCGGCACGAAGCTGCGCGTGCCGCTCGTGCTGCTGTTCGCGGTGCTGCCGCTCAAAGTGGGTGCTCCAGCTTCGCTGATTCCGGCCGCGCTGTTCGAGGTACTGGTCGGGCTCGCGCTCGGCTTGCTGCTTGCGGTGGTCTTTCACGTTGCATCGTGCGCGGGCGCGCTACTCGATCAGCAGGGCGGCTATTCGATCGCGGCTGTCTACGACCCGAACTTCAAGCAGGAAGCCGCGCTTTTCGAAACCCTGTTCACCCAGTTTGCCGCGCTCACGTTTTTCACCGGCGCGGGGCTGCGCTTCGTCTGCGGATTCTTCGCCGATGCGTGGGCGATCTGTCCGCCCGGCGCAGCGCACGTGAACCTGACCGAGGTGTTCCGTCAGGTCGCCATCGACCGCGTGGCCGCCGCATTCGCCGAAGGCGTACGGCTCGCGATGCCGCTGATCGGCCTGATGGCGATGGTCGATATTTCGCTCGGCGTGATGTCGCGGCACGTGAAGCGCCTCAATCCGTTTACGACCGCACGCACGGTGAAGGCGATGGTCATCTCGTTCGCCGCGATGTCCTGTGTGCCGGTATTTATCGAGCGGCTGTCCGTCATTTTCCGGCAAAGCCTGATCCTGCGATGAGCGATAAAACCGAAGCACCGACTCCGCAGCGCCTCGTCAAGGCCATCAAGGAAGGCGATATCGCGAAGAGCGCGCACGCGAGCGTCGCCGCGAGCGGCCTGATCTGGTGGCTGTTTCTCGTCGTCGAGTCGCCGCACTTCTACGCGCTTTTTCAGGCCCTGATTCGCGAGGCGACCGGTCTCGACCAGACGCGCACGTTCGCGGAGCTTTTCGCGCAAGTCATGGCGTCGCTCGATGCGGCGCTGCCGGCCACGCTCGTCACGCTAGGAGCCGGTGTGCTTGCAGCGGTTGTGCCGGAAGTCGTGCAGACGCGCGGCGCCATCGCATGGAAGCGCGCGGCGCCCGATATCAAGCGACTCGATCCGGTGTCCGGCCTGAAAAACATCTTCAGCTCGCGCGTGCTCGTCGATACGCTGATCGCGCTCGTGCAATTCACGATTCTGCTTGCGGTCTTCTGGTACGCGTTCGTCAAGTGGTGCGCGCAGCTGGTTCCTTCATACACGCTGCCATTGCCGATGCTGCTCGCCGATATCGGCGTGTCGGGCGCGTCGCTGCTCGCGATGATGACCGCATCCCAGCTCGTGCCGGCAGCCGTCGATTTCGTCATGCAGCGCGTGCTGTGGCGGCGGCGCCTGCGCATGGACAAGGAAGAAATCAAGCGCGAGTACCGCGACAGCGAGGGCGACCCGTACGTGAAGGGCCGGCGCCGCGCGATGCATCGCGAACTGAGCCGCTGATATGGAAAACCGCCGCGAAACTCCATGCCAAACCGTTCGATGATGCGCCGCCCCGATATTCCCGGGCTGCTTGCCCGCCATGCCGATGTCGCCGTCGGCCTCGGCATTCTGTTCGTGCTCGTGCTGCTGATCCTGCCGGTTCCGGCATTCGTGCTCGACTTCTTTATTTGCGTGAGTTTTTGCGCAAGCTTCGTGATGCTGAGCACGACGATCTACGTGACGAAGGCCGCGGAGCTGTCGAGCTTTCCTTCGCTGCTGCTCGTCACGACATTGCTGCGGCTCGCGCTGGCGATCGCATCGACGAAGATGATCCTGCTCTACGCGCATGCCGGCGACATCATCGGCGCGTTCGGCGAGATGGTGGTCGGCGGCAATGTGGCGGTCGGGATCGTCGTGTTCGTGGTGCTCTCCGCGATCCAGTTCATCGTGGTCGCGAAGGGCGCGGACCGCGTTGCCGAAGTGTCGGCGCGCTTCACGCTCGACGGTATTCCGGGCCGCCAGATGAGCATCGATGCCGATTTACGCAACGGCCTGATCGCGCCGCGCGATGCGGGACGGATGCGCGCCGAACTCGAGCGCGAGACCTATTTTTACGGGTCGCTCGACGGTGCGATGAAGTTCGTCAAGGGCGACGCGGTAGCGGGCCTCGTCGTTGCACTCGTCAATATCGTCGGCGGCCTGACGGTGGGAATCGCACAGCGCGGCATGTCGTTCGGCGACGCGCTGCATACGTACACGATTCTCACGGTCGGCGACGGGCTCGTTTCGCAGATCCCGTCGCTGATCGTATCGATCGCCGCGGGTCTGCTCGTCACGCGCGTTTCGTCGGGCGGGCCGCCGACCAATCTTGGCGGCGATATCTTCCGCCAGCTGTCGCTGCATCCGAAAGCGCTCGCCATGGCCGGCGTCGGCTGTTTCGCACTGGGCGCGATACCGGGCTTTCCGCATCTGCAGTTCGCCCTGGCGGGCGGCGCGTTGATCGGCCTGTCGGTGCTGATGATGCGGCAGGCGGCAAGCCGCGAGCGCATGCAGCGGCCGTTCATGCCGGCGATGACGCGCGACGGCGGCAACTATACGCAGCGGATTCTCGACGACGTGGAACTCGGCACGAGCGCAATACTGCGGCTGCGCATGGGAAACAAGGCATACGAGGCGCTGCGTCCGGGGCTCTTCGATACGCAGCTCGGCAGGGTGCGCCGCGATCTGATGACGCGGCTCGGCTTGCCGTTTCCAGGCCTTGCGCTGCAGCGCGATGCGCGGCTCGACGAAGAGCGCTACATCGTCGATATCGACGAAGTGCCGTTCGCGAGCGGGACGCTGGTGGCGAACCATGTGCTCGTGAGCGGCGACGACACGCAGATCACGATGGAAGGCGTCGCCGGATACAGTCCGGGCGCGCCGAAGGCCGTCTGGGTCAGCGCGGCCGACGCGGCGGCGCTCGCCGATGCACTGCTCGGCAAGGCAAGCGTCGAAGAGGCGCTATGCGCGCATCTGGCCGACGTCTGCGAGCAGAATGCGGCCGCGTGCATCGGCACCCAGGAGGCGCGTTTTCTGATGAACCAGATCAGCATCGAGTTTCGCGAGCTCGCGAGCCAGGTCGACCAGCTGGTGGGACCCGTGTTGCTGGCGAGTGTGCTGCGCCGGCTGCTCGACGAGCATGTGCCGATTCGCAATCTGCGCGCGATTACGGAGGCGTGCATCCGGATTCCCGACGGCGAGCGCACGATCGACCGGATGGTGCGCGAAGCGCGTATCGCGCTCGGGTCGCGGCTTGCGCGCCGGCATGCAGACCTCGACACCTGGCGAATCGATGCGGCGGTAATGGACCCGTCGTGGGAGGCGGAACTCGAAGACCAGATCCGCGGCGGCCCGGATGGCGAACCTTACTGCATGCCCGGCGTAGGCGAACTCGAACACTTGCAGCGCGCGTTTGCCGATGCCTATGAGCAGGGCATTCGACTGCTCGTGACGACAGCGGTGCTGCGGCCGCATTTGCGCCGGCATTTGAAGACGTTCGGCATCCGTATCGAAACGCTCGCGATCGAAGAGATTCCGCTCGATACGTTCAGCGTGCATGCCGTATCGACGTTGTCGCGAGAGTGAGCGGGACGAACATGAAGCTTCTCCAGCATCCCGCTCCCACGCCTGCCGACGAACCCACGCTTTACGGACGTGTCGCCGAAGCGCGCGGCGTGGTCGTGCGGGCGGTCGGCGTATCGTTGCGGATCGGCGAAATGGTGCGTCTCGTGCGGCCCGATACGCTCGATACGCAGCTCGGCGAAGTAGTCGGCTTCACCGACGATGGCGCGCTCGTGATGCCGCTCGACGGTCTCGCGGGCTTGTCGAATATCACCCAAGTGCATGGGTGCGGCCACGCGTGGGGCAGATTCGATCCGCTCGATCTGCTGGGCCGCACCGTCGACGGACTCGGACGGCCGCTCGATCGTGGCCCTGCGTTGCGCGAGGCCAGTGCCGCCGCGCAAGGCGGCGCGCCGCTCGCCAGCATCAATCCGCTCGAGCGGCCTGTCATTGCGAAGCCGTTTGCGACTGGCGTGCGTGCGATCGATGCGCTGCTCACGTGCGGCGTCGGGCAGCGTGTCGGTATTTTCGCGCCGGCCGGCGGCGGCAAAAGCACGCTGATGGGGATGATCGCGAACGGCGCCGATGTCGATGCGATCGTCGTCGCGCTGATCGGCGAGCGCGGGCGCGAAGTCTCCGAGTTCATTCACGATCATTTGTCGCAGCGGCGCGCTGCGTCGATCGTCGTTGCGTCGACGTCCGAGCGGCCCGCCGCGGAACGGCTCAAGGCTGCCGAACTTGCCTGCGAAGTCGCGAGCGGATTGCGCGCGAGCGGGCGCCGCGTGCTGCTGCTGTTCGACTCGTTGACGCGCTATGCGCGCGCCTTGCGCGAAGTTGGCCTCGCGGTCGGCGAGCCGCCCGTGCGGCGCGGCTATCCGCCACGCGTGTTCGCCGAGCTGCCGAAGCTGATCGAATCGGCGGGTTTGACGCAGGAAGGCAGTGTGACCGCGTTTTTCACCGTGCTCGCCGAAGACGAAGAGTTGTCCGATCCGATCGCCGAAGAAGCGCGCTCGCTGCTCGACGGGCATATCCAGTTGTCGGGCAAACTCGGCGGCGCCGGGCACTATCCGGCCATCGATATCCTGAAGAGCAAGAGCCGCGTGATGACGCGTGTGACCGACGTGGCGCATCGCCAGCATGCGGACCGCGTGCGTGGATGGATGAGCCGTTATCAGGAACTGGAACTGCTGCTGCAGATCGGCGAGTACCAGCGCGGCAGCGACGCGGCGAGCGATCTGGCGATCGACCGGTATCCGGAGATCGTGCGCTTTCTGCGGCAGCGTTACGACGAGCATTGCGAGGTGGAGGCGACGCGCTCGATGCTTCGCGCGCTATGCGGTGCCGCGCCGGTGCGATGAGCGACGCGAAGCGCAACGCGGAACTATGGCGCCTGCTTGCCCGGGTGCGGGAGTTGCGGCTCGAGCGCCGGCGGCGTGCGCTCAATGCGGCGCGCGACGGGTTGCATCAGGCCGATGCGCGGCTCGAACAGCGCCGCGAAGAAATCAGGCGTCATGACGCGCAACGCGAATCGATCCTGCAATCGTGCGGCCACGATAAACGCGGCGGGCGGCTGTGGCGCGAGGCGTTGCGCTGGCACGACGAACGCACGCCGGAACTGCATCGCGCACTTGCGTTTGCGATTCGCGAGCGGTCGGCTGCCGCCGATCAGGTGACGAAGGCGTCGACGCAACTGCAGCGGGAGACGATCGGGCGCGACGATGCGCTCGAGCGTGCGCGGCGCTTCAAGGCGGCGTTGCTCGATCGCGACTGATCGATGCAGGCATCGCATGCGATGCCTGCCGTTGCAGAGCGTGCCGGATCGGCCTTTCTCCGAAAGGAGGAGCCGGCCGGTGCCACGGTCGCTCCGGCCGGCACGGGCGAGGAAAGGAAAAGGAAGCGCGCCTGCCAGTCTGCCCCTTCTTCCCGCCCGATTGATGCATGGGTAGCCGATGCTAACTTATACGACCTGCTGACCCGTCTTCTGGTCGATGATCTTGTCGTCCTTAGGTACCGCCTTCTGCGCGGTGTTCGCGGTGTTCCTCATCTGGGCTATTTCGCCATTGTCGGTGACCTCGCGGAACGAGACCTTTGCCTTGTCGCTCGGGCTCAGATGTTCGCCGACAAAGACCTGCTGGCTCCCTTTGGGTTCGTAAATGACGCGATTCATATGGGGCGGCGCACTATCGCTCGATTGCTTCGTTTCCGGGTCCATGGTCACGCGCATATCTTTCGTGTCGAGGCTCAGCGGCTTCGAGAAGTCGGCCTTCGATTCCTTGCCGTTGACCTTGATAATGCCGTGCGGATCGCCCCAGCCGGTGAATTCGACGTCATTGCCGCCGACCTTCATTTTGGTCGTAGCCTTGTCTTTGCTGAGTTCGCTATGCGTATTGCCGATGTCGACGTTGAGCTTGTTGCCATTCTGCGAGACGACCGGCGCTACCCTGTTCCGATCGTCGCTATCGTGGCGCGTGCCCTTGCGGAAGTCGTTATGGTAGTGGTCCGGCACGTTGTTGAAGCCCTTCGGTCCGGACTGCTGGAACGAGGTATACGACGTTTTCATCGTCGTGCCCTGCGGCGTGCGGGAAATTTCGCGCTGGTACTGAATCATCGACGTGCTGCGTTGCGCGGTGCCGTACGGGCCGAATGGCTGCGTGTTACCGAAGGGCATCTGCTGCGGATAGATACCGGGTCGATTGTGCGCACCGAATGAACCCGACGAGCCGAACGGCGAACTGAACGGCGAATTGAAGGGCGAACTGAACGGCGAACCGAACGAAG
The DNA here is from genome assembly GCF_001922345.1 of Paraburkholderia sp. SOS3. Lineage (NCBI taxonomy): Bacteria > Pseudomonadati > Pseudomonadota > Betaproteobacteria > Burkholderiales > Burkholderiaceae > Paraburkholderia > Paraburkholderia sp. SOS3. The sequence goes on from NZ_CP018811.1 coordinate 473,443, forward strand.
AGCGGGACGTGTTTGCCGATTTCGCCGCATTCCATAAGTTGTTGTTGCTGTTGTACGACTGAACCGTACGCATATCGATCGTTGCTTGCATGTGCGAATCCTCTAACAGGACAATGCGTTGAATGAAGAACTTATGATGTGCAGGATGCGCCGGCGCGCACGAATGCGCACACCGTCGATTCCGCATGCAGAGTCTAGGGTCGAAGCAACGCACAAGGGCACTACATACGTAGTGCTACGGGATCGCACACGCATTTACAGATTCGCTGCAAAAAAACAGGCCCGCGTGTTACGAGCGGGCCTGCGTTATCGCTGCGCGAAGCGGATGCGCTACTGCACATTCACCGCCGTAAAGTTCTGTCGCCCGAACGCGCTCACCTGATAGCCGCTTACGTTGCTCGTCGTAATTGCGGTGGCAGTGGGATAGCCGAGCGGAATCCATAGCGCCGCATCGTGAATGATCTGCTGCGCGGCTTTGTACGCTTTCGTACGCTGCGACTGATCGGACGTGCGCCTGCCCTGATCGATGAGTTTGTCGAGGTCCTGGTCGCAGAAGCGCGAGAAGTTGATGCCCGACTTCACGCCGTTGCAGCTGAAAAGCGGTGTCAGATAATCGTCGGGGTCGCCGTTGTCGCCGGCCCAGCCCATGAATAGCGTGTCGTGCTGGCCCTGCTTCGCATCGCGAATCAGTTCGCCCCATTCGATCACGCGCACGTCGGCCTTTACGCCGATCTTCGCAAAGTCCGCCTGCAACAGTTCCGCGCCGGCCTTCGGGTTCGGATTCAGCGAACTGCCCGTGGGGCGCACCCAGATCGTCGTCGAAAAGCCGTTCGGATAGCCGGCGTCGGCAAGCAGCTTCTTTGCTTTCGCAATGTCGTAGGGCCACGGCTTCACGGCCTTGTCGTAGCTCCATGTATTGGGCGGATACGGGTTGACCGCGGGCATCGCGGTGTCGTTGAACACCACTTTCAGGTAGGTCGCGCGATCGAACGCCATGTTCAGCGCAGCACGCACTTTCTGGTTATCGAGCGGCTTCTTCTCGGTGTTCAGCGCGACGAAGGCGGTCATGAACGCCGGCGTCTGCACGACCTTCAGCGACTTGTCCTTTTTCGCCGCGGCAATATCCTCGGGTTTCGGCGACAGCGCAATCTGGCATTCGCCGGCCTTCACCTTCTGCGCACGCACGGCCGCGTCCGGCGTAATCGCGTAGATCAGGCGGTCGACCTTCGGCTTCGGCCCCCAGTAATTCGGATTCACGTCGTAGCGGATCACCGCGTCCTTCGTATAGCTCTTCAGCATGAACGGGCCGGTGCCGATCGGCTTCGCGTTCAGGTCGGTCTCTTTGCCGGCCTTGAGCAGCTGGTCTGCGTATTCGGCCGAATAGATCGAGGCAAAGCCCATCGACAGCACCGACAGAAACGGCGCGTCGGGTTCGCTCAGTTCGATCTTGACGGTCTGGTTGTCGACCTTCGTGATCGACTTGACGAGCTTCGTCAGCCCCATCGATTGGGCGTGCGGAAAGCCGTTTGCGCCCGCGACCTTGTGCCACGGGTTGCTGTCGTCGAGCATGCGGCTGAATGTGAAGACGACGTCGTCGGCGTCGAGCGGCCGCGTCGGCTTGAAGTAGCTGGTGGTCTGGAATTGCACGTTCGGGCGCAGGTGGAACGTGTACGTGAGTCCGTCGGCGCTGATCTCCCATTTGTCGGCGAGGCTCGGCACGACTTTCCTCGACGCCTCGTCAAACCCGACGAGCGTGTTGAAGATCACGTCGGCCGAGGCATTGGTCGTGACGAGCGAATTGAACTGGACGACGTCGAAGCCGTCGGGGCTCGCTTCGGTGCAGACGGTCAGCGGCTTCGCGACTGCGAGCGTGGGCGAAGCGAACAACGCGGTGGCGGATACGGCAACAGCGACGGCGGCAGCAGAGGCAGCGGACGGCATAAAACGCATGACATCTCCCGGAACGGTCGTAATCAGATAACGCGGCTTATAGGTTTATTACGCGATTCGGCGAACGGCGAAAAACTTCGCGAATCGCGCAAGCTTATCGAACGGTCGTTGCAGCGACAACCACGCATTGGCGGCACGTATTGGACATACCGGTATCGTCGCATGGCGCGCACTTTATTGCCGTGAAGCATAGCGCTGCAGGTAGCCGATGCCTCCGATTGCGCGCGAGCCGTACCACGACACCTGTTCGCCGTCGATCAGTTCGATGCGCTTGCCCGTCAGTTTGCCGGCCGCCTGGAGCGCTTGCGCGAGCGCGTCGCAATGCGATTGCGTGAAGCGGTACGGTTCGGTGGACAGCAGTATGCGGTCGACGTCGTCGAGCCACGGCGCGTCGAGCGCGAAGGCCGGATAACGCCGGGCGCCAGCAGGGCCGCCGTCGACGGCCGGCAGCGTGTGCCAGTTCACGAGACGCAGCACCGCGGAGATATACGTATCGCGCGCGACGGTCATCCATGGGTCGTGCCAGATCGCATACAGCACACGTTGCGACGGCCAGTCGCGCGCTCCGATCGCTTCGAGCTGCTCGTTCAACGCCTGGCCGAGGCGGCGCGCCGCATCTTCGCGGCGGAAGATCGTGCCGAGCAAGGCGAACAGTGCGAGATTATGTTCAGGCGCGAGCGGATGCGTGACGACGATATGCGGAACGAACGCGCGCAAGGCATCGACGGTCGTCCGCTCGTTTTCGTCGATATTGACGATCACGTGCGTCGGCTTCAGCGCCCGCACGGCGTCGATGCGCACGGACTTCGTGCCGCCCACTTTGGGCACCGCGCGCACGCGGTCTCGCGGATGCACGCAAAAGCCGGTGCGGCCGACAATCTGTCGATCGAGGTCGAGCGCGAACAGCAGTTCGGTGATGCTCGGCACCAGCGAGACGATGCGTGCATCGTCGCCCGCCGGGGTGTGTCCGATTCCGGCTGCATCGACCGTCTGCTCGTTCATGGCCGGTTCCGTCGATGGTGGAGGGGCGAGGTGCGCCTTGCGTTTATCGCTCGTGGCTCGTGGTGTGTCGCTTGTCGCGTGTCGCGCGCGGCCGGCTTTGGCGGCGGCGTTGCGACTGTCATTGCCGCCGTCGGTGCCGTTGCTGCTGCCGCGGCCCCCGGCCGTGACGTCGCTAGCCGGCCCCGGAGCGCGGCTTGTGCGGCGCCTTCTTCATCGCCGCATCGTAAAGCCAGCGCGGCACCGCATGCAACACCATCGCGACGAAGCGCATCTGCCACGGAAGTACGACGTAGCGCTTCTTCCGTTCGATCGCATGGGCGGCTTCGCGCGCGAATCGCTCGACATCCATCAGGAACGGCATGGCGTACGGGTTGTGCGCCGTCATCGGCGTGCGGATGAAGCCGGGCGCGATCGTCACGACCGAGACGCCGCGTGGCCGCATCTCGACGCGCAGGGCTTCGAGATAGGTGCGCGCCGCGGCTTTCGATGCGCTATAGGCGCCCGAACCGGGCAGGCCACGTACGCCCGCGACGCTCGAGATACCGACGAGCGTGCCTTTGTGCGCAGCGGCCATTTCGGCCGCGAACGGTTCGAAGGTGGCGACCATGCCGTAATAGTTGGTATCCATCACGTCGCGAAACGCCTGCAGATCGCCGAGACCGGTGACCGTGCCGCGGCTTACGCCGGCATTCGCGATCACGATATCGGGGCAGCCATGCTTCGCGAAAAAGTCTTGCGTGGCAGCCGCGAGCGCGTGCGCATCGCGGACGTCGGCGGCATAGATCAGGATGGGGTGCTCGGGATGGGCGTCGCGGAAACGCTCGAGCGCGTCCTTGCGCCGTGCGACGAGGCCGAGAATCGCGCCGCGCCGCACGTATTCGGACGCGAGCGCGAGGCCGATGCCGCTCGATGCGCCGGTAATGAAGACCTTTTGTGGTGAGCCCATATACCGGCGCCTCCGAGGATCGCCCCCCGGTGATTACATCTTCTTCGCGCGAACCTGGCCGACGAGGTAGTCGAGCACCTGGATCGTGCCGGGCAGGCTGTCGGTTTGCGCCGGGCCCGTTTCATACTTGCCCTGAATCGCGAGCGTCGGCACGCCGTCGATCTTGTAGTCTTCGATGAGCTTCTTGTCGCGCTGCAGCGCCGTTTGCGTCGAGAACGAGTTGTACGCGTCCATATACTTCTTCGGGTCGACGCCGTTCTTCGCGAGGAATTTCGCCTGATCTTCGGGCGTCAGCAGGTAGTCCTTGTTGACGTGGATTTCGTGGAAGATCTTCGGCGTCAATTCCTGCGCGAGGCCGAGCGCGTCGACGGCGTGGTACATCTTCGAATGCGGGATGAAGTCATCGCGGAAGGCGACCGGCACGCGCTTGAAGACGACGTCGGGGCCCTGCTTCCTGATCCAGTCTTCGAGGTACGGGTCGAACTCGTTGCAGTGCGGGCAGCCGTACCACATGAACTCGATCACCTCGATCTTGCCGGCCGGCACTTCGACCGGCTGCGGCGACGACAACACCGTGTAGTCCTTGCCGGAGACCGGCGCGGCGGGGCTGGCGCTTGCCGCGCCAGCGATGAGACCGAACGAGAGGCAAAGAAGGCCAAGCAGCTTTTTCATGTCTTGTGATCCCAATCGGGAAGTAGCGGTGACGGTTGAACGGAGGCGTCAGAGGCCTGTCACCGTGAGCGCTGAGACGGACGGCAGGCTTTCGCCGTGATGAGACTACGCGTGCGTGCCGAAGGTTCAAGCCGTTAGGCCGGTTCGGCCGGGTTGGCCTGGTTCGGGCGGCGCGCACGCAATAAGCGATAAAGCGGGTTACAGCGGTTACGGCAGGTTACTGCTTCGTAAAACGGATCACGGCAGTGTCGATGCCCGCGTCGGAGAGGCGCTGACGCGTGCTGTTCATGTCTTCGAACTTCGCGAACGGCCCGATCCGTACGCGATAGTACGTGATACCGCCCGCATCGCGCTGCGTCACTTTCGATTCGAAGCCCTGGAACGCAAGCCGCGCGCGCTGCTGTTCGGCGTCGGCCGCGGTCTTGTACGCGCCGACCTGCAGCAGATAGCCGGTGTTCGCGTCGGCTGCGGACGGCGGAGCCGATGTACCGGGCTTGGCCGGCGGCGGGACATTCGCAACCGCGGCGCCCGGTGTGCCGTTCGGCGCGCTGCTCGCAGGCTTCTTCGCGCCCGCGACCGCCGCCGCCGACGGGTTGCTGCCGGCCACGCCCGGTGCGGCCGCCGAAGCGCCGCCCGCCGCGGGCGGCACTTCGACGATCTGCGGTTCGTCGAGGATGCCCGACGATTGCGTCTGATTGTTGGTCTGGCCAGGCGCCGTGTTCGGCGGCGCGGGCTGGGCCGCTTGCGGCACCGGCTGGCCCGGACTCTTGCCCTGCAGCGCCCGGTTCGGATCGTATTGCGGCTGGCTTGCGCCGGCATCGGATGCGGCAGGCGGCGCGACTTTCGCGACGAACGGCGTCGGCGCGCGCGTGATGTACAGCGCGACCACCACCGCGATCGCCAGACCGACGATCAGGCCCAGCACGATGCCGAGAAACGTTCCCCCGGATTGCTTCGACTGCTTCGTTGTGCGGCGTGGCTTTGCCATTGTCTGAATCACCTGCAAAAGGAAAACTTGAATGACCGTCGATTATAACGACGGCGGCGACGCCGACCGCGGCGATGCCGGCTGTCTGTGCCGCCGCGCCGCCGCGTGGCAACGGTCGCGCGCTATGGGCGCGCGTTATGGTCGCATAAGCGGCTTGCGCGGGCGAGTCGAATTTACATCTTCGAGGGGGCCGATACGCCGATGATCGCAAGACCGTTCGCCAGCACCTGGCGCGTGGCCGCGAGCAGCGCGATGCGCGCGTTGCGCACTGCTTCGTCGTCGACCAGAACGCGCTCGGCATTGTAGAACGAGTGGAATTCACCGGCGAGGTCGCGCAGATAGAACGCGACCGCGTGCGGCGCGAGTTCGTCGGCTGCTTGCGTGAGCAGATCGGGGAACTCGGCGAGCTTCTGCAACAGGGCCATCGCGCGTTCGCTCGAGAGCGGCGCGAGATCGACCGAGGGCAGCAGCGCTTCGTCGGCGACAAAGCGCGACTTCCATTCGCCGAGCACCGAGCAGATCCGCGCGTGCGCGTACTGCACGTAGTAGACGGGGTTTTCGTCGTTCTGCTTGAGCGCGAGATCGATGTCGAACACGAACTGGGTGTCGGCCTTGCGCGAGATCAGGAAGAAGCGCACCGCATCGCGGCCGCGGCGAATCGTCTCTTCGTCGATCAGATCCGGTGCGGCTTCCTGGCCAGGCGTCGCGCCGCCCGACCATTCGATCAGGTCGCGCACCGTCACGTAGCTGCCCGCGCGCTTCGAAATCTTCACTTCCTGGCCGTCGCGCATCACCGTGACCATCTTGTGCAGCACGTAGTCGGGGTAGCCCTTCGGAATGCCGATGCCGAGACCCTGCAGGCCGGCGCGCACGCGTGCGACGGTGCCGTGGTGATCCGAGCCCTGGACGTTGATCACCTTCGTGAAGCCGCGCTGCCACTTCGTGACGTGGTAGGCGACGTCCGGCACGAAGTACGTGTACGTGCCGTCTTTCTTGCGCATCACGCGGTCTTTGTCGTCGCCGTCGTCGGTGGTGCGCAGCCACAGTGCGCCGTCTTCCTCGAAGGTCTTGCCGGCCGCCACGAGCGCCTCGACCGTCTGCGCGACGCGTCCTTCCTTGTACAGCGACGATTCGAGGTAATACTGATCGAACTCGACGCCGAACGCCTGCAGGTCCATGTCCTGCTCGTGACGCAGATACGCGACCGCGAAGCGGCGGATCGCGTCGAGATTTTCGATGTCGCCCGCGCCTTTGACCGGCTCGCCGTCGCGTGCCGAAACGGTCTCGCCGTTCAGGTAGTCGCGCGCGATATCGGCGATGTACTCGCCGGCGTATGAATCCTCCGGCCAGCCCGCGTCGCCGGGTTTCAGCCCGCGCGCGCGCGCCTGCGTCGAGATGGCGAGCGTCTGGATCTGCACGCCTGCATCGTTGTAGTAGAACTCGCGATGCACGTTCCAGCCCTGCGACTCGAGCAGGCTCGACAGCGCGTCGCCGAGCGCCGCCTGGCGGCCGTGGCCGACGTGCAGCGGGCCGGTCGGGTTGGCGGACACGAATTCGACGAGCACGCGCTTTCCTGCTTCGCGCTGTGAACGGCCGAACGCTTCGTTCTGCGCGAACACCTCGCGTACGACAGCCTGCTTCGCGGCGGCCGCGATACGCAGATTGATGAAGCCCGGCCCGGCGACTTCGGCGCTATCGACAAGGCCTGTTGCCTGCGGATGCGCGAGCACCGCATCGACGATCTGCTGCGCAAGCTGGCGCGGATTGGCGCGCAGCGGCTTGGCCAGCTGCATCGCGACGTTGCATGCGATGTCTCCGTGCGCGGCGACCTTCGGGCGTTCGAGGGTGATCGTCGGCGTGACGAACGCGGCCTCGGCGGCGCCTTCGTTGGCCGTCGCGATCTGCTTCACGGTGTCGGCGAGCAGGGTTTCGAGAATATGTTTATGTGCAGGCAGCATGCTTGTTGCGTGTCCAGTGAGGCAGTCGGGTCAGACGAGATTGCGTTGGATGCGTGTACGCGCACCACGGCGCGCTCATTCCATCAGGACGGATTTTAGCAGGTGCTAATATGTCCAATGAGGTGCCCGGTCGGGACGAGGCGCGCCGGCGCGGCTGTCATAGCGCACGAGAAGCGCCTCGTGGCATCGCGCAAAGGCCTGCGCAAGCACCGGCAGGAACGCCGCGCAGGGCCGCTTTGCCAGTCGCCGCCGAGGGAGAGATCAACAAAACGAAAAGGGAACTGTCATGCTGATTACTTTCAAGTGTCGTGCCGCGCCGGACGTGATGATGTTGGAGAATCTGGCCCAATATCTTGTCGGCATCGTCGGCAAGCAGCTCGGTCAACGCGGCGTCATCACGCATGACGAACTCGGCGACGCCATTACGAAGCTCGAAGCGGCCATCGTCACCGACAAAAAAGAGCGTGCCGAACACGACGGCCACTTCCATGAAGGCGAAGAAGGGCACGACCCGCACGAAATTCCGATCGGACTCGCGCAACGCGCTTATCCGTTTCTCGACATGCTGCGCGCGGCGCAGAAAGAGAACGCGGATATTGTCTGGGGGATCTGAACCGCGCCGGTTGCGGCACATGGCGGATGCGCCGTGTGCTGCGTTCCCGGCGTTGCTCGTGTCATAGAAAAAGCCCGCCTTGCGCAAGCGCCGGCGCAGCACCGGCGGCAAGCGAAACGGCCATCCACATCAGCGACAGCTTCTTCATACGATTTTCTCCGGGACGGTTGCCCGTAAAATGCCGCGCGTTGTTGCCGACGCATTCGGCGTCATGAAGCAGCTGCAGTTTACAAAGCCGAAAACTCGATCGCCGGAAATATTCGGTGTTTGCGCGCCGATATAGTGGACGCGCCAGTGCGAGTCAAAGCAGGGGCGCCAATGCGCGCTGCGCATCGGCCTTCGAAAGCGCCATACGCCGTGCGTAGTCGTCCAGCTGATCTTCGCCGATCTTGCCGACCGAGAAGTACGTGCTGTCCGGGTGCGCGAGATAGAAGCCCGATACGCTCGCGGCAGGCAGCATCGCGAGCGACTCGGTCACGCTCATGCCGATCTCGCCGGCCTGCAGCACGTCGAACATGTCGCGCTTGACCAGATGGTCCGGGCACGCGGGGTAGCCGGGCGCGGGACGAATGCCGCGGTATTTCTCGTCGATCATCTCGTCGTTCGACAGCGATTCGGCCGACGCGTAACCCCACAGGTCGCGCCGCACGCGCGCATGCATCGCTTCGGCGAACGCTTCGGCGAAGCGGTCCGCCAGCGCCTTCAGCATGATCGCGCTGTAGTCGTCGTGGTCCTTTTCGAACTGCTTTTCCTTCACGTCTACGCCAAGCCCTGCCGTGACCGCGAACAGGCCGATATAGTCGGCCACGCCCGAGTCTTTCGGCGCGATGAAATCCGCGAGCGACCGGTTCGGCCGCATTACGCCGTCGACCACGGGACGCTCGCTCTGCTGGCGCAGATTGCGCCACGTGAGCGCGATTTCGCTACGCGATTCGTCGGTGTAGATTTCGATGTCGTCGTCGTTGACGGTGTTGGCCGGCAGCAGCGCGATCACGCCGTTCGCGGTCAGCCAGCGGCCCTGTATGAGCCGCGCGAGCATCGACTTCGCGTCCGAAAACACGCGCCGCGCCGATTCGCCGACGATCTCGTCGTTCAGAATGGCCGGGTACTTTCCGGCCAGATCCCAGGTCTGGAAGAACGGCGTCCAGTCGATGTAGTTCGCGAGTTCGTTCAGATCGAAATTCCTGAACACACGGCGTCCGATGAACTTCGGTTTGACCGGATGGTACGCACTCCAGTCGATCTTCGTTTTGTTCGCGCGCGCCTGCGCGAGCGTGACCATCGGCTGCGCCTTCCGGTTCGCGTGCTGCTGGCGGATGCGATCGTAATCGGACTTCAGTTCCTGGAGATACTTCGCGGCGCCTTCATCGGACAGCAGGCTCGACGCAACCGACACCGAGCGCGAGGCATCGGGCACATAGACGACCGGCCCTTCGTAGTTCGGCGCGATCTTGACGGCCGTATGCACGCGCGAGGTCGTCGCGCCGCCGATCAGCAGCGGAATCTTCCTGATGCGGAAGTAGTCGTCGCGCTGCATCTCAGACGCGACGTAGGCCATCTCTTCGAGGCTTGGCGTAATGAGCCCCGACAGCCCGACGATGTCCGCGCCTTCCACTTTCGCCTTCGCGAGAATGTCGTTGCACGGGACCATCACGCCCATGTTGACCACTTCGAAGTTGTTGCACTGGAGCACGACCGACACGATGTTCTTGCCGATGTCGTGCACGTCGCCCTTCACGGTGGCGATGACGATCTTGCCTTTCGCGCGCACGTCGCCGCCGGCCGCGGCCAGCTGCTTCTTTTCTTCCTCGATGAACGGAATCAGGTGCGCGACAGCCTGCTTCATCACGCGCGCCGACTTCACGACCTGCGGCAGGAACATCTTGCCCTGACCGAACAGGTCGCCGACGATATTCATGCCGTCCATCAGCGGCCCTTCGATCACGCTGATCGGCCGGCCGCCATTCGCGGCGATCTGCGCGCGCGCCTCTTCGGTATCGTCGACGATGAAATTCGTGATGCCGTGCACGAGCGCATGCGCAAGGCGTTTTTCGACGGGCTGATTGCGCCACTCGAGGTTTTCTTCCTTCTTCGCGGCGCCGGTCTTGAATTTGTCGGCGATCTCGAGCAGCCGGTCGGTCGCATCGTCGCGGCGGTTCAGCACGACGTCTTCGACGCGCTCGCGCAACTCGGCGTCGAGGTCCGCATAGACGCCGAGTTGCCCCGCGTTGACGATGCCCATATCCATCCCGGCCTGAATCGCGTGATAGAGGAACACCGTATGAATCGCTTCGCGCACCGGGTCGTTGCCGCGGAATGAAAACGACACGTTCGACACGCCGCCGCTCACCTTCGCATAGGGCAGATTCTGCTTGATCCAGCGCGTCGCGTTGATGAAATCGACCGCGTAGTTGTTGTGTTCTTCGATGCCGGTTGCGACGGCAAAGATGTTCGGGTCGAAGATGATGTCTTCGGGCGGAAAGCCGACTTCGTTGACGAGCACGTCATACGAACGCTTGCAGATTTCGGTCTTGCGCGCGAACGTGTCGGCCTGGCCTTTTTCGTCGAATGCCATGACGACGGCCGCGGCGCCATAACGCCGGATCAGCCGCGCATGATGAACGAACGCTTCCTTGCCTTCCTTCAGCGAAATCGAGTTGACGATCGCTTTGCCCTGCACGCACTTCAGGCCCGCTTCGATCACTTCCCACTTCGACGAGTCGATCATGATCGGCACGCGCGCGATGTCGGGTTCCGACGCGATCAGATTCATGAAGCGCACCATCGCCGCCTTCGAATCGAGCATCGCCTCGTCCATGTTGATGTCGATGACCTGCGCGCCGTTTTCGACCTGCTGGCGCGCGACCGCGAGCGCTTCGTCGAACTGCCCGTTGAGAATCATCCGGGCGAAGGCCTTCGAGCCGGTTACGTTGGTACGTTCGCCGACATTGATGAAAAGCGTTCCGGACGTGACGTTGAACGGTTCGAGGCCCGAAAGGCGCAGCGTATGGTCGGTCATGGCTTGCAGGAGTGCGTGAGTTGGCGTCGTGGGCGAAGAAGGTTCGGGGCGATGCGGTTGGGTCGCCCGGGTCAGGCCGCGTCGCGGTACTGCGTCGGCCACTTGCGCGGCTTGACGTCGCTGAGCGCTTTCGCGATCGCGGCAATATGCTCGGGCGTCGTGCCGCAGCAGCCGCCCGCGATATTCACGAGGCCTGCTTCGGCGAATTCCTTCAGGAGCCCGGACGTATCCGCGGGCAGCTCGTCGAAGCCCGTGTCGCTCATCGGATTCGGCAGGCCCGCGTTCGGGTAGCACGATACGTACGTATCGCAGAGCTTCGACAGTTCGGCGATGTATGGGCGCATCAGCGCTGCGCCGAGCGCGCAGTTCAGGCCGAACGTGAGCGGCTTCGCATGACGCAGCGAATTCCAGAACGCTTCGACCGTCTGGCCCGACAGAATGCGGCCCGAGGCGTCGGTGACGGTGCCCGAAATCATGATCGGCAGCCGCTCGCCCGTGTTCTCGAACAGTTCGTCGAGCGCAAACAGCGCGGCCTTGGCATTGAGCGTGTCGAAGATCGTTTCGACGAGGAACAGGTCGACGCCGCCGTCGAGCAGCGCCTTCGCCTGCTGGTAGTACGCGGCACGCAGTTCGTCGAAGGTCACGTTGCGCGCGGCCGGATCGTTGACGTCGGGCGAAATGCTCGCCGTCTTCGGTGTCGGTCCGATCGCGCCGGCCACGAAGCGCGGCTTCTCCGGCGTCGAATACTTGTCGCACGCGGCGCGTGCGAGCTTCGCCGACGCTATATTCATTTCTTCGACGAGATCTTCCATGCCGTAGTCGGCCTGCGCGACCGTCGTTGCGCCGAACGTGTTCGTTTCGACGATATCGGCGCCCGCGGCCAGGTACTGTTCATGGATCTCGCGGATCACCTGCGGTTGCGTGATCGACAGCAACTCATTGTTGCCTTTGATATCGCGTGCGAAGTCCTTGAAGCGCTCGCCGCGATACTGCGCTTCACCGAGCTTGTAACGCTGGATCATCGTCCCCATCGCGCCGTCGAGAATCAGGATGCGCGACTTGAGCAATGAAGGCAGCGCCGTGCCGCGTGTATAGGCGGCATCGCTGTTCGAAGCAGACGAAGTAACGGGAAGGGCAGGCTTGTTCATGGCGGAAGGGCCCCAAGGGCATTCAGCGGTTTCTCAACCGCTTTTTTTCAGGAAACTCAACATTGTAGCCCGCGTGCGGCGTGGCCGCCCCGGCGACGCGCGAAGCGCTTCCACCATCGCGCGCAACGTGCCGGAAACGACGGTCGGTATCGAGTGTCGGGGTTACCAATGAAAAACCCCGTCCGGCGTGCCGGACGGGGTTCATGAAGTGTTGCCGGGCGTTGCCTGGCGTGTCGCCGCAGCGGACCTTAGTGCAACACGACCGGCTGGTGCATCAGGCTGTCGAACTGGCCGAGGAACTCGTCGACTTCATCGAGCGACGGTTCTTCTTCGATCAGCTTTTGTACATGCTCGCGAAAGCTTGCCGCCATTGCTCCATCGATGTAAATCTCACGCTGGGTGTTCTTGTCGACAATTTCATAACCGCCCGACTTCATCGCGAGATGACCGTCCTGTGGTGGGAATTCGACGACACAGTAGTTGGGGCTGTTGTAGATCATTTGCATGGCGACACTCCTTATTTCCGTTGGCTCCTGGCCAGTCCTGCGCCGTACGTGGAGCATTTGGCGTGGAATTCAAGGGGTGGGTCCGGTGTGGCGCTTGTAATTTCTCCGGACCTTGTTGTTAGACTCGCGAGCGCAAAAACGTTTCGAGCAACGCCGCAAAACGTTGCGATTGCTCGATGGGCGCGAGATGAGCCGCGTCCAGCACCTCGAATCGCGCCCCCTGGATGGCATCGGCTATGACCTGTGTAGCAGCAGGAGGCGTGCCCGTGTCATGACGCCCTGCTACGGCGAGCGTGGGCGTCCGTATTTGCAGCAGTCTATCGCGCACGTCGAATTCGCGCAGCGCCGCGCTCGCGAGCGCGAAGCCCTCTACGGACGTGTGGATATAGACGTCGCGAATCTGTTCGACCACTTCGGGATGAGCGCGTTGAAAGTCCGACGTAAGCCAACGTTCGAGCGAGGCGGGTGCAAGCGCTGCGACGCCGTCGCGGCGGGCCGTTTCGATGCGCTGATCCCAGATGCTGCGCGACTCGGGCGCGGTAAAGGCGAATGTATCGGCGAGCGTCAGCGTATCGACGCGCGATGCGTGATCGATCGCGAACTGCTGCGCGATCGCGCCGCCCAGCGACATACCGACCACATGTGTGCTTTTTGCGCCCAGTTTGTCGAGCAGCGCGGCAAGGTCGTTCGACAGGTCGGCAATGGTGAACGGAGCCGTGGGCGCGGAAGATTCGCCGTGTCCGCGGATGTCGTAACGCAATACCGTGTAGTCGTTGCGGAAATAGCCGGCAAGCTGATCCCAGATCGACAGATCGCCGCCCAGCTGATGAATGAAGGTGAGCCACGGGCCGCCGCCCTCATTGCTCAGCACATAGCGTGTCTCGATGCCGTTGACGTTCACTTGCATGCCTGCTCCTTATGTAAGGGTGATGCGGTGACCGATGCGCCCGGGTGTTTATGGTTTCTCGTAGTTGCTATTCGGCTCTGCAGCCGATGGCGTTGCAGGTTGCGGGCCCGGGTTCTGATCGTTCGCATTTGTCGCGCCCGCATTCGGTGCAGCGGTCTCGCCATGCCACAGCAATTCGACCTGCGTGCCGTTGGGTTCGGTCTGTACGAAACGCACGGGTAACCAACCGAGCGACGGGGCAAGCCACACGTCGATGCGGCGCCGATCGCCTGCGTGGCGCGGCAGCCGCGTGAAGTGCCGCGCCTCGACAAAGCCTTGTTGCGTTCGCACCGTTTCGTCGCCGATTGTTTCGATGGGCCATATTTCGCCGCTATCGTTATCGGTCACATAGAACTCGCGCGTGACGCCGGGCTGGTACGCGTCGGGCGCGCCGCGCACGAGGCTCGCGAGCTGCATGATCATGCTGAATCGGTCCTGCGCGCCGTCCTGCAGCGCGAGCGTTTTCGGCGTGCGTGTGAACGCGATCTGCCGGGTTTCGCGATTGAACACGGTCACGTCCTGGCCGCGCCGTCCGTGCGTTTCGATGTACTGGTCCGGCGCGAGACCGAACGCGTCGACGCGGCCATGGCTTTCGTAGCTGTACGTGCCGACGAACGGTAGCGGCACGGAGATGACGAGGCGATAGGTGTGCCCGTCGCTTTCCCAATGGATCGTGCCCGGCTGGTTGCGTACGCCGTTGTAGAACGTGTCGTATTCGAGATCGCCCGACGGCGGGACGGAAAATTTGACGCCTGGTGTCGCATGCGCGGCGTTGCCGCTGCCGCTGTCCGTGCCGCTTGCTGCATTGGCCGCTTGTGCCGGCGAACCTGCTCCCGGGCCGGATGCGGCCGCCGCGCTTGCTGCTGTGCTTGCCGCAGCGCTCGCGGCCGTGCTCGCTGCGGCGTCTGCAACTGCGCTGGCCGTGTCGTTCGCGGCTTCGTCGGGCTTCGGCTGAGCTTTTTCGGCCGTCGCGCTCTGCGTGACCGGCGCTCGCGGCGCAGGCTGCTGTTTCGGTTTCCGCTCGGGTCGAATCGCGGTCAACGCGTGCGGCTGCGGGGCCTGCCCGGGCAGTTTCTGCCGTGTGGCGGGCGGCGTGGCCGCGCCGGCCGGCTGCTGTTCGACACGTTCGGGTTTCAGCAGCGCAACCTGCACGGGCACATGCTGCTGATCCGCTGGCTTGAACGTGTCGCGATGCCGCTCGAACCACTGCGCGGCGATCCAATGCGCGATTGCGACGACGACGAGCACGGCAATCCAGCGCCAACGAAGCGAGCGAGGCGAATGAGCGCGCGGTGGACGATCGGAGCGGCGTGCGACGGACGGAGACGACATCGAAACGGTGAGATTCTGCCGGCAAAAATGAATGATTCAGGCGAGGGACAGCATTCGTGGTTCCAGGTTCGACCGCACGGCTTGCACTCGCGTTCCGCGCACGCAATCAACGCGGCGTCGAACTGTACCCGAGTTCATACGACAGCTTGTGCGCGCATTCGCGTAATGCTGCGTCGACTTCCCCGTCCCAGCGGATATCGAACGCGCCCTCATGACCGAGCGCGATCAGTCCAAGCGCGAGATCGCCGGTCGAATCGAAGACGGGCACGCAAAACGCGTGAATGGTCGGCAGCAGCATTCCTTCCACGCGCGCCGCGCCATGTGCGCGTACGTCTTCGAGCAACTGCTCGACCTCGCCGATGTCGCGCGGGCCGCCGGTCTGTGAGGAGCGGCGCGTGTCGGCGAGTTCGCGCTCGATCATCGCGGCCGTCTTGCTGCGCGGCAGATACGCGGCGAACAACAGACCCGTCGCCGAACCGAGCAGCGGCATCACGTCGCCGAGCTTGAGCGACGCCTTCGCCGGATAACTCGATTCCATCCAGTGCACGACGGTCGGCCCCTGATTGCCCCATACCGCGATACCCACCGTCATATCGAGCCGGTCGCGCAGCCCGGCGAGCGCGATGCGCGCGAGTTTCACACCGTCGACTCTTGCCAGACGCGCGAGACCGAGTTGCAGCGCAAAGCCGCCCAGTTCGTATCGGCCCGACAGCGGATCTTGCGCGACCACGCCAAGCCGCAAGAAACTGACGAGATAGCGATGCGCTTTCGCCGGACTCATGCCCGCGCGCTGCGCAAGGTCGCGCAGCATCATCGCGCGCGGCTCGTGCGTCAGCACCTCGAGCAGGCGAAAGCCGACTTCGATCGATTGAATGCCCGAGCGCGGCTTTTCTTCGCCGCGTTCATGTGCGTCGCCGGTGTCGTCGTCGACGCCGGAATCGTGCAGGTCGTTTGACTCGTCCATTGAAATATTGGAGTGGTCCGAGGCGTGATCGGATGGGCGGGCTGCGGGTGACATGGCCGATATGCGCAATTCGAAAAGTGGAGGGCCGCGCGTTGTAGTGTTGCCATTGCGACGTCGACGAAACGTCAACGGCAAAGTCAACGGCACAGTCAACGCCGTGCGACGCGATGACGATGCAAGTGGGCGGCGCCGATTCACCATCGTAGAATACATTCCTCCCACCGTCATCCACATGCTTTATCGCCTATGAAACTTGCCACGCTGAAGGACGGCACGCGCGACGGTCAGTTGATCATCGTGTCCCGCGACCTGCAAACCGCCGCGGTCGCCGACGGGATCGTCGCGACACTGCAACGCGCGCTCGACGACTGGCCTTTCTACGCGCCGCAACTGCGCGACCTGTACGACGCGGTAAACCAGGGCCGCGCCCGTCATACATTCGCGTTCGATGCGAAAGACTGCATGGCGCCGCTGCCGCGCGCGTTCCAGTGGGCCGATGGGTCGTCGTATGTGAACCACGTCGAACTCGTGCGCCGCGCGCGCGGCGCCGAGATGCCGCCCGAGTTCTGGACCGATCCGCTGATGTATCAGGGCGGCAGCGACGACTTCATCGGGCCCAAAGACGATATCGTCTGCGCCTCGGAGGAATTCGGCATCGACTTCGAGGCCGAAGTCGCGGTAATGACCGGCGATGTGCCGATGGGCGTCAAACCCGAGCAGGCATTGAAGAGCGTGCGTCTTGTCACGCTCGTCAACGATGTGTCGCTGCGCAATCTGATTCCGGCGGAACTCGCGAAAGGCTTCGGTTTTTTCCAGAGCAAACCGGCCACGTCGTTCGCACCGGTCGCCGTGACGCCCGACGAACTCGGCGAGCATTGGCGCGAAGGCCGCGTGCATCGCCCGATGATCGTCCATTGGAACGGCAAGAAGGTCGGGCAGCCCGACGCGGGTGTCGATATGGTGTTTCACTTCGGGCAACTGATCGCTCACGCGGCGAAGACGCGCAATCTGCGCGCGGGCACGATCGTCGGCTCGGGCACGGTGTCCAACAAGGATGCAAAGCGCGGCTATTGCTGTATCGCCGAGAAGCGCTGCCTCGAGATGATCGAGCACGGCGCGGCGCAAACCGGATTCATGAAGTACGGCGATACGGTGAAGATCGACATGTTCGACGATGCAGGCAAATCGATCTTCGGTGCGATCGAGCAGTCGGTCGCACCGCTCGAGCCGGCACATTGATCTGACGCGCGGCGCGGGCGGGGTGGTGCGTAGCGTGTAGTGCCGTTACAACCGGCGGTAACACTGGGGCATAGCCATGTCGAACGGATCGCGTGTCAGTCATCCCGGGTTTTACGCACACTATCAGTCGCTGCGCGTGCAGCGGCATCCGCACGGCATCGTCGAAATCGTGATGAGCGGCGAGGGCGCGAACCGCAGCAAGCTCGCGACCGCGAATGCGCTGATGCATCGCGAACTGGCCGAAATCTGGCGCGACGTCGACCGCGATCCCGATGCGCGAGTCGCCTTGATTCGTGGCGAAGGCAAGGGCTTTTCGGCGGGCGGCGATCTCGAACTCGTCGAGCAGATGGCCGCCGATTTCGCGGTGCGCACGCGCGTGTGGCGCGAGGCGCGCGATCTCGTCTACAACGTCATCAACTGCGGTAAGCCGATCGTGTCGGCCATGCACGGACCGGCGGTCGGCGCGGGGCTCGTGGCAGGGCTGCTCGCCGATATTTCGATCGCGGCGAAGTCCGCGCGCATTATCGACGGCCACACGCGCCTCGGCGTCGCGGCCGGCGATCACGCGGCGATCGTCTGGCCGCTTCTGTGCGGAATGGCAAAGGCCAAGTACTACCTGCTGCTGTGCGAACCGGTGAGCGGCGAGGAGGCGGAGCGCATCGGGCTCGTGTCGCTCGCGGTCGATGAACGCGATCTGCTGCCGAAGGCGTTCGACATCGCGCAAAGGCTGTCGAAGGGCTCGCAAACGGCGATTCGCTGGACCAAGTACGCATTGAACAATTGGCTGCGCTCGGCCGGCCCCGCGTTCGATACGTCGCTTGCGCTCGAATTCATGGGATTTGCCGGACCTGATGTGCACGAGGGCGTGACGTCGCTGCGCGAGCGCCGTGCTCCCGATTTCCCTGGCAGCGAGACGTGAGCCGATGTGTTCGGGACGCCGCGGTGGGGAGCGGTATTTGCTGGCCGCATGTGCCGCCGCGCGAATCTTCGACGCGCTTTAGCTTTTACTCCGGGACATTCGACGCATACTTTCGCAGTACGACGTCCAGCGCCGACGCGCGAGGTATGATCCGACGGGCATTCTTCGCTGCAGCCGCCGTCTGCGTCGCGCTCCCGGGCTGCAGACGCGCATCAGGGTCGAGATTTATCCGAGGTTCACCGAGATTGGCTAAGTTTGACCGAGTATGACTTTTCCCGCGCTTTGTTTTCACAGCGCCCGTTACGCTGCGAGGAGATCAGCATGACCGACACCCCCGGCTCCACGCCGCCGTTTCCCGGATTTCCCGGCTTCCCGCCCGCCGAAATGCTCGACCGGATGTGGGGGATGATGCGCCTCACGCCATTTGGTGCGGCGTTTCCGGGCACGCAGCCGGGCGCGGCGCAAGGATTCGTGCCATCGCTGTCGATGATGTCCGACATGATGGCGCCGCTCACGAACGTCGAGGAACTCGACAAGCGCATCACCGACATGCGCGCGGTCGAGCAATGGCTGAAGCTGAACCTGAACATGCTGCAATCGGCGATTCAGGCGCTCGAGGTGCAGCGCGCGACGCTGGCGACGCTGCGTGCCTTCGGCGCGTTCGCGCAGCAGTCGATGACGCAGCCGGTCGCCGATGTGCCGCCGCGCGAAACATCGACACGGGAGCGTGCGGAAGAGGAACGCGCGGCGGCCGGCTCGCGCGCGGGTTGGCGCGAAGATGAAGCCGCCGCAACCGGACAATCGGCGCAGGATGCCGGACCGGCCTCTGGCGAGAGCGCACCGCCGCCCGGGTTCGACGCATCGGGATGGTGGAACCTGCTGCAATCGCAGTTCAACCAGATCGCGCAGTTTGCGATGGCGCAACCGGGCATGGCGGCGGGCGCGGCCGCCGCAGACGGTAACGAGGGCGGCGAGCGCGAGGCCGGTGCGGACGCCGCCGCCGGTTCGGATCGCGCCAGTCACGGCGGCCCGGAACGTGGCGTCGGCGCCGAAGCAGGCGCCTCGGGAGCACGCGTGCGTCAGCCCGACGCGAAACGCCCGGCTGCCAGGCGCGCCGCGGCGGGCAAAACGGCCAAAGAGGGGAAGGGAACGGGCGCCGCCGCCTCGCGCAAGACCCCGAACCAGCCCGAATAAACCACGTTCGAATGCAGAGACGGCGATGGGCGCGGTGTGACGGTGTCCGAAACGCACCGTTCCGGAGTCGGGCCGCCCGTTACCCCTCGCGCCCCTTGTTCCAGATCAACGATTGCCGCATCCGGCGGGCCGCCGGGCCTTTTCGGGCGCGGCCATTCAAGATGCGCATGCTATTATTCGAGATGTTTTTCAGCCCGCGAGCCTGCGTCGAAAACCTCAAATACAGCGGCTTGCAGCGCGCCGGCCTCCCGGTGCGAGGGCTCACTGCGGCGTTGCGCCGCATGCTGGCTTGACCTCAGGCACAGGGTCTCCCTCACCCACGGTTGGCCGCGTTTGTGAAATCCACATTTCGCAAGCGCTTAAAAACGCCGCTGGTACTTCTTTGCCACAGATTCTTCTGGGCGACCGATTACCGCGTAAAATCGAATGCTGCGCTGGCGAAAGCGCGGATTTCGTTCGTCAGCAGCAAAAGTAGCAATAAGTAGTCAGACAGACACAAACAGACGTCGCTTTGCGCAGAACAGGGGTGGGACTATGAACACCATGCTTTATCCGGAACTGTATAGATCGCTCGAATCCGTCCGATGGGACATGGAAAAAGACATTCCCTGGGACAAATTCGATGCGTCGCTGCTCACCGACGAGCAGGCCGCAACGATCAAGATGAACGCGATCACGGAATGGTCCGCATTGCCCGCCACCGAAATGTTCCTGCGCGACAATCATCACGACAGCGATTTCTCGGCCTTCATGAGCGTGTGGTTCTTCGAAGAGCAAAAGCATTCGCTGGTATTGATGGAATATCTGCGCCGCTTCAAACCCGACCTGGTTCCCACCGAAGAAGAGCTGCATGCGGTGCGCTTCGAATTCGATCCCGCGCCGCCCCTCGAAACGCTGATGCTGCATTTCTGCGGCGAAATCCGTCTGAATCACTGGTACCGCCGCGCGGCCGAATGGCATACCGAACCGGTCATCAAGCACATCTACGAAACCATCTCGCGTGACGAAGCCCGTCATGGCGGCGCGTATTTGCGTTACATGAAGAAGGCGATGGGCAATTTCGGCGACGTCGCGCGTGCGGCGTTCGCGAAAATCGGTGTGCTCATGGCATCGGCGCGCCGCACCGAAAAGCCGCTTCATCCCACGAACCTGCATGTGAATCAGGCGCTGTTCCCGCGCGACACGATCCAGTCGCGCCTGCCCGATCCCGAGTGGCTCGAGCGCTGGCTCGACGAACAGATCCGCTTCGACGACGGCTGGGAGAAGAAGGTCGTCGAACGGATTCTGCACAACCTGTCGATCCTGTTCGAGCGCACATTCAATACGGCACAGGAACTGAACCGCTACCGCAAGGAAGTCACCTCGCGCCTGCAGGGCAATAGCGATCAGGGTTCGACTCAGCAGCCCGCGTAATGCGCTGATCTTTCCGCGCATTTTCAGAAAAGATCACCCACGGCCCGGCAGGCGCAAGCCCGTCGGGCCGTGTTGCATGTTCGCCGACACGTGTATCGTTGCGGCAATCCACGCTACTCCCTCTTTCGCCATGGCCGCTTCTTTCGAACGCAAACTCGTTACGCGCGACGCGCTCGCGCAAATCCGTCCCACGCTGCAAGGACCGGTGGTCTTCACCAATGGCGTATTCGACATCCTGCATCGCGGCCATGTCACGTATCTCGCGGATGCGAAGGCGCTAGGCGCGACGCTGATCGTGGGCGTGAACAGCGATGCATCGGTGCGCATGCTCGGCAAGGGCGACGACCGTCCGATCAATCGCGAAGACGACCGCATGGCGCTGCTTGCGGCGCTCGAGTGCGTCGACTGGGTTGTGCAATTCGACGAGCGCACGCCGATCGAGCTGATCGAAGCCTTGCGTCCGGACGTACTCGTGAAGGGCGGCGACTACGATATGGACGCTTTGCCCGAATCGGCGCTCGTGCGGAGTTGGGGCGGACGCGCACTGGCCATTCCGTTCGAGCACGATCGCTCGACGACGGCGCTGCTAAAGAAGGTTCGCGCGCACCAGAAGTAGTCGATGCGCAGCGCTACTGCGCCAGCGCCGACGCCGCGATCGGCGCGACCGGCGCGGGACCGCCGACCACGGCCTGGTCCGCGGCGTCGGTGGCCGACATCGGTTGCACACGCAACCCTTCCGGATGAATTTGCCGGTTCAGATGAAACGGCTCGCGTGCCCCGGCTGCCGGCGTAGGGCCGAACAGGCCGCGTACGGCGGCGAACGCCAGCAAATTGGCAATGACGAGCAAGGCGATCAGCCAGCGCAGCATGGTTGGACTCTCCGTCGTGTGGTGTCGGTCATCGTTATTGACAGCTTTTTCCTATTCTTGCTGATTCGCGGACGGCAGTCGCGTCATGCCGTATGCGTCACTGCGGCGTGCGGGTCGCCGGCGTAAGAGTCGCGTCGGCGTCATCGGCGGCGATCAGCGCGAGCCCTGCGAGCACGAGCGAATCATGCCGCGTATGCGGCACCTGCAGCGAGCCGGCCACTTCCGCGGCCGCGCCGCCGCCGACCACGAGCCGTACCGGCGTCTGCCATTCATCCTGCAGCTCGCGCCACATGCGTTCGATCAACGCGGCCTGCGCAAGCACGCAGCCCGCTGCGATCGCGTCGCGCGTATTGGTGGCGAAGCATAGCGCGGGCGGCTCCGGCAGTGCGGCGGGTGCGTCAAGTGTCGGATGGTCGCCCGCGAGCGCGGCTTGCACGCCCGGCGTGCCGAGCGTCGGCAATTGCGCCGTGTGCTCGCCGAGCGCGCGCATCATCAGCAACCAGCCCGGCGCAATGAGCCCGCCCGTGAACGTGCCGTCCTTGCGCAATGCTTCGAGCGTCGTCGCCGTGCCGAAGGTCGCGATCAGCAGGTGCTCGTCCGGGAAGGCCGCGCGCGCGCCGATCATTCCGGCCCAGCGGTCGCTGCCGAGCGACTCCGGCGTCGCGTAGCCGTTGCGCACGCCGCATTGCTCCGACGTGGCGCGGATCGTCGTGCGCGGCAGGCCAGGCCAGGTTGCATCGAGCAAGGTATCGATGCGCCGCGCGACCGCGATGCCCGCGACGTTCGATACCCACGCACCGCGTGGCATCGGCAATACGCTCCAGTCGGGTTCGTGTTCGGCGACGAGCGGATCGCCCACGCCCTTCACGAGCAAACCCGCATGCGCGAACGTGCCGCTCGTCGTCCGTGCGCCGTTTCCATCGACGAGCGCCCATTTGACGCGGCTATTGCCCGCGTCGATCAGCAGAAACGGCGCGCCGCTCACACTGCACCCCGGCCGGCGAGGCGCAGCGTCACATCGCCGGTCGCGATCGCGGTGCGGCCTGCAGGCGTGTCGAGCAGCAACTGTCCGCGCTCGTCCACACCCGATGCGATCCCGCGCGCGGATTCGACGCCCTGTTCGAACAGCAGCACCTCCCGGCCCGCATACGCGTGACAGGCGTTCCAGCGTGGCTGGAACGGCGCAAAGCCTTCCGCTGCGAAACGCTTGAGCGCGGGCTCGAGCGCGTTCAGTTCGGCCGCGAGCGTATCGGTCAGATTCGCGTTCGGCAACGCGCGCGACAGCGCGGTCGGTGTCGCGCCGCGCGCTTCGGGCGGCACGTTCGCGTTGAGTTCGCCGACCTTCGCGGCGAGTTCGTCGGCGCCTTTCACGTTGGTGCCGATGCCGATCACGACCGCACTCGCGTCGTCGGTGCTCCACGCGGTCTCGATCAGGATGCCGGCCAGCTTGTCGCCCTCGAGCAGCACGTCGTTCGGCCACTTCAGCGCGATCTGGCCCGGCCCGGCGACCGGCAGCGACCGCAGCCCGTCGACGAGCGCGACGCCGACCGCGAGGCTCAGACCCGCGAGCCCTTCGAGCGGACGCGGCAGCACGCACGCGACCGAAAACAGCAGCGCGTTGCCGGGCTCGGCATACCACGGCCGGCCGCGCCGGCCGCGGCCGGCCGTCTGCAGATACGCGACGCGGACGATCGGCCGCTCGAGCGCGTCGGCTCTACGTGGCAGGGTTTTCACATGCGCCATCAGGTCGGCGTTGGTGGACCCGGTCTCTTCGACGATTTCGATCGGCCAGTCGTGTGCGGCCGGGCCGAATAGCGTGATCGCGCGCTTGCGGTCGATGCGCCAGTCGTCGGCTGGCGTGGCGGCGATGGAGATGGGTGTAGTCATGCCGCGTATTGTAGCCACTCGCACCGGCCAGAATGCGTCATCCGCGCGCCGTCAGGGCGGCGGAAAGGCGCTGGAAAGACACTGGAAAGACATGGTCCGCCCGATCGCCGTGCCGACTGGCCATAGACACCGCCGAGGTGCCGCATGGAGGCGCGCGCCGGGCCATGGCGGCCGGGCCGTGCGCCCCTCTGCACTGGCCTTTGCGCGAGTATTTCCGCAGCGTACAAAACCTCCGCTGCGTTGGGCCGGACAAGCCAGCAAGGCTCGCGGGCGGCTCGTTCGATACAATGCCCGTTAATCCGATAACGACCTTCCAGCGCCTTGAACTACGACACTCCGCCCGGCCTCGAAGTCGCGGCAGGCAGACAGGGCAAGATCGTCCGGCTGTCTGGCCAGTGGACCGCGCTCGCCCTCGCGCGCGACCGCTCGCAGGAGCGCGCGCTGCCGCGCCTGCGCGAGCTGATCGGCACCGAGAAGGTCGCGCAATGGGACCTGTCGCGCATCGACCGGCTCGATCACGTCGGCGGCCAGGCGCTGTGGCGCATCTGGGGCTACCGTCTGCCTGCCGATCTCGTCGCGCTCAATGCGACGCAGCGCGACATCTTCGACCGCATCGCACTGCTCGATCGCGAGCGCGAGAACCCGGAGCACGTGCAACGCTACGACCCGTTCACGCGGCTCGGCCTCGGCCTCTTCTCGTTCGTCGAACATCTGCAGGGCGGCATCGCGATGTTCGGACGCGTGGTGCTCGACCTGCTGTCGATCGCGCGCAACCCGAAGATCATGCCGTGGAAGGAAATTTCCGCGAACGTCTACTATGCGGGCGCAAGGGCGCTGCCGATCATCGCGCTCGTCGCCTTTCTGATCGGCATCGTGCTCAGCTATCTGTCCGCGCAGCAGTTGCGTCTGTTCGGCGCGAACCAGTTCATCGTCAATATTCTCGGTCTCGGCGTGATTCGCGAACTGGGGCCGGTGCTCGCGGCGATTCTCGTCGCGGGTCGCTCGGGTTCGTCGATCACCGCGCAGATCGGCGTGATGCGCGTGACCGAGGAGCTCGACGCGATGCGCGTGATGGGCATTCCGCATGGCCTGCGGCTGATCCTGCCGCGCGTGATCGCGCTTGCGGTGGCGATGCCGCTGCTCGTGATGTGGACCAATATCGTCGCGCTGTTCGGCGGCGCGCTGGCCGCGAAGCTCGTGCTGCAGATCGACCTGTCGTACTTCGCGCGCTCGCTGCCGTCCGTCGTGCCGGTCGCGAACCTGTGGATCGGCCTCGGCAAGGGGGCCGCGTTCGGCGTGCTGATCGCGCTGGTCGGCTGCCATTTCGGCTTTCGCATCAAGGCGAATTCGCAAAGCCTCGGCGAAGGCACGACGACTTCGGTCGTCACCTCCATCACGGTCGTGATTCTCGCGGATGCCGTGTTCGCGATTCTCTTTCAGAACCTGGGGCTCTCATGATTGCGCCGCTTACCCATGCCGTACGTGACCAGCCGCTGCCCGAGATTGCCGAAACCGTCATCGAGGTGCGCAACCTGACGAAGCGCTACGGCCGCAACATCGTGCACGAGCATCTGAACTTCGACGCGCGGCGCGGCGAAATCGTGTCGATCGTCGGCGGCTCGGGATCCGGCAAGACTACGCTGATGCGGCAGATTCTCGGGCTCGAGCGGCCGACCTCGGGCACGATCAAGGTGTTCGGCGAGGACACGTCGAAGATCGATCCCGAGGAAGCGCGCCTGATGCGCAGCCGCA
The DNA here is from genome assembly GCF_001922345.1 of Paraburkholderia sp. SOS3. Taxonomy (NCBI): domain Bacteria; kingdom Pseudomonadati; phylum Pseudomonadota; class Betaproteobacteria; order Burkholderiales; family Burkholderiaceae; genus Paraburkholderia; species Paraburkholderia sp. SOS3. The sequence continues at coordinate 498,760 of NZ_CP018811.1, forward strand.
TGGGCATGCTGTTCCAGCAGGGCGCGCTCTTTTCGTCGCTGTCGGTGTTCGACAATATCGCGCAGCCGCTGCGCGAACTCGGCAAGGTACCCGAAGAACTGCTGCGCGACATCGTCATGCTGAAGCTCGAAATGGTCGGCCTGCCGTGCAAGAACGCATCGAAGATGCCGGCCGCGCTGTCGGGCGGCATGATCAAGCGCGTCGGCATTGCGCGCGCGATCGCGCTCGAGCCGGAGCTGCTGTTTCTCGACGAACCGACCGCGGGACTCGATCCGCAGGCGTCCGATGAATTCGTCGAGCTGATCGGCGCGCTGCATCGCGCGCTCGGCCTCACCGTCGTGATGGTGACGCACGATCTCGACACGATGGTGGCGCTATCGTCGCGCGTCGCGGTGCTGGCCGAGCGCAAGGTGCTCGTCGCGGCGCCGGTCGAGGAAGTGGCGGGCGTCGATCATCCGTTCATCCGCGAGTATTTTCTCGGCCTGCGCGGGCGTCTTGCGCTGCAGGGGTTGTCGCCCGAGCGCCGCGCGAAGCTGCCGGCGACGGCGCTCGAACCCGCGTGCGACGCGATCGCGCTCAAAACCGCGATGTAAGCGGAGAACCTGGGGAACCTGACGATGGAAAACAAATCCCATGCCTTCTGGGCCGGGCTGTTCACCGTGGCGCTCGCGCTGGCGATCGGCGTGGCGGCGTTCCTGTTCAACGTCGACCGGTCGGTGCGCGTGCCCTACGACCTGATCGCGCGAACGAACGTAACGGGGCTTTATCCGGACGCGGCGGTGCGTTTTCGCGGGCTCGACATCGGCAAGGTGCAATCGCTGAAGTTCGATCGCAACCATCCGGGACAAATCGTGATTCGTATTCTGGTCGACACGCGCGCGCCGATCACGCATTCCACTTTCGGCACGCTTGCGCTGCAGGGTGTGACCGGCATCGCGTTCGTGCAACTCGACGATACGGGCAAAGACCAGACGCCGCTTGCTTCGTCGAGCAAGGACGTCGCGCAGTTGCCGCTGCATCCGGGCCTTTTCGACCAGTTGCAAAAACGCGGCGACGTGCTGCTGCGCGAACTCGAGCGCGTGGCGGGCGATGTCGACGAATTGCTGTCGCCCGAGATGCGCAAGCAGATCGCGGCGACCGTCGTGAGTCTGCAGCAGGCGGCCGATGGCGTGACCGCGCTGACGCAGCAGATCGCGCCGACGGCCGGCAAGCTGCCCGGCACCGTCGATCAGCTCAACCAGACGCTGGCGTCGACGAATCAGCTGATCACGAGCCTGAACAAAGCGGACGGTCCGCTCGAAACCAATCTGAACAAGGTCGGCACCGCGGCGCAACAGGCCGGCGATGCGTTGACCGCCATGAATGCGTCGTTGCAGGAGATGTCGTCGCGCGTGGGCTACGACACGCTGCCGAAGGTGAACTCGCTCGCCGACGACGTGCGCACGGCGGTGCGCTCGGTCGACAGGGCGGCGAATACGTTTAGCGAAAGCCCGCGCAGCATTCTGTTCGGCGCGCCGAGCGAGGCGCCGGGCCCGGGCGAGAACGGCTTCTCCTGGCCCGCTGCCGCCGCGCAATCGGCGCAGAAATGATCTGAAAGGAACCCACATGTCACGCACGATCCATCGCCTCGTACGATCCGCCGCTCCGATGATGCCCGCGCCTGTCAGGCACGCGCTGGCGACGGCTCGCGTGCCTTCGCCGATGCCCGCCGTGACCGCGGCGCTTGCCGCCGGTTTCCTGCTCGCCGGATGCGCGGGCAATTCCGCGGCGATTTCCGACATTCGCTACGACCTCGGACCGCCCGCACAGGTGGCCAGCGCCGGACCGCTGCCGACCGTGAAAGTGCTCGACGTGACGGCGCCCGAAACGCTCGGCTCGGACAAGGTGATCTACCGGCTCAGCTACGCGGATGCGCAGCGCACGGCCGCCTACGCGAACAGCCACTGGACGATGCCGCCCGCGATGTTGCTGACGCAACGGTTGCGCGGCGCGCTGTCTTCGCGCGCCACGGTGCTGACGGGCGGCGACGGTGTGCATGCGCCGGTTCTGAAGGTCGAGCTCGACGAGTTCGAGCAGGACTTCGACGGACAGACGCAAAGCCACGGCGCCGTGACCGCGCGCGCGACGCTGCTGTTCCACGGCAAGCTGATCGGCCAGCACACGTTCATGGCGCGCGCGCCGGCGAGCACGCCCGATGCGGCGGGCGGCACGCGGGCGCTTGCGGCGGCCAGCGACGATCTCGTCGCGCAGATCAGCGCATGGCTCGGCGTGCAGGCGCTCGTCGCGGCGCAATGAGCGGGCCCATGGGCGCAACGATGCGCGGGCGGTGCGGTGAAAGGGGCAGCGCAACGAGCCGCGTAGGGCGCGGCGCGGCGAGCCACGGAACCACGCGCGGCACGCCGTGCGCGCCGGGCTGCGCTGCATGACCGACAAGCCGTGGCAGCACCGCCCGTCGGCGTTCGCAAGGCAGGCGCTTGCGCTTTATGCGGCGCTTGTCGTCTACGGCTCGTGGTATCCGTTTTTCGGCTGGCGCTCGCTCGGGATCGCACCGTTTGCGTATTTGACCGATCCCATGCCGCAGTACCTCACGCTTTTCGATGTCGTCACGAACGTGCTCGGCTACGTGCCGTTCGGCGCGCTCGTCGTGCTGGCCGTCTATCCGCGTGTGCGCGGCGCGCTGGCGGTCGCGCTGGGGTTCGGCGCGGGCACGCTGCTGTCCGCGCTGATGGAAGCGGGGCAGACCTGGCTGCCGACGCGCATCGCATCGAATCTCGATCTGGCCGCGAACGCGCTCGGGGCCTTGCTCGGAGCGACGCTCATGTCGCCCGCGACCGGCGCGCTGCTCGATCGCGGCCTGTTGCGCCGCATCCGCTTCCTGTGGTTCGAGCGCGATAGCACGGCGATCATCGGCATCGTCGCACTATGGCCGTTCGCGACGATGTTCCCGGCGCCGCGGCTGTTCGGCGTCGGCGACTGGCCGCATGCGCTGTGGCAGCGCTTCGACGCGGGCATGCAGGAGACGCTGCTCGCGTGGACGCCCGCCGCCTGGCACGTGCTGGCGTGGCCCGCGCTCGTCGCGGCGTGGCTGCCCGAAGACGGCTGGGAGGCCGTGATCACCGCGCTCAACCTGCTTGCGGTGGGCGCGCTCGCCTCGCTGCCGATGCGCACGCGCGCGCCGCGCCGGTTGTTGCTCGTGGTATTCATCGGCGCGACGCTCATGGTCAAGGCGGGTGCGACATTTCTGCAATCGCAAAGTGGCCTCGCCTTCGACTGGGCGACGCCCGGCGCGCTGATCGGCCTCGCGTGCGGCACCGTCGCCGTGCTGCTCGCGCCCGCGCTGCCGCCCGGATGGCGCGCGGCGCTCGCGGCGCTCGCGCTCGCCACGTCGCTCGTCTTCGTCAATCTGCTGCCGGTGAATCCCTATTTCGATGTCGTGCTCGCCGATTGGCGCCAGGGTCGCTACCTGCATTTCAACGGGCTTGCGCGCTGGCTCGCATGGACGTGGCCGTATGCGGCACTCGTGTGGCTTGCGTTTTCGGCGGAGCGTGCATGGCTCATGCGGCGGCGTGCGGGCCGGACGCGGCGCGACTGATGGATGCGCGTCAGCGGCAACGAGCGGGTACATGAGCGGCGCATGAACGCGGTCGCTATAATCGGTCGGATCGAACGGCGAGCGACAACGCTTCCTGCCAGAAGCACCGAACCGGTATGACTGACCCGCTTTCGGTTCTCTCGCGCCCCGCACTTTCAAAATCATTTCGTCCTAGCGTCAACGCCGATGGAACCACATTTCAAGTATCACGTTTTCTTCTGCCTGAATCAGCGCGAACCAGGTGCCGCACGCCCGTGCTGTGCCAACTGCAATGCTCAGGAAATGCAGGAGTACGCGAAAAAGCGCGTGAAGCAGCTGGGCCTCGCCGGTCCCGGCAACGTGCGTATCAACAAGGCAGGATGTCTCGACCGCTGCGAAGAAGGGCCGACCATCGTCATCTATCCGGAAGGGACGTGGTACACGTACGTCGATAAGAGCGATATCGATGAAATCGTCGAATCGCATCTCGTGAACGGCAAAGTGGTCGAGCGTCTGAAAATCGATCAGTAATCGTCCCATCAAGATCCACCAATTGACCCGGAAGCGGTGCCAATGAATGCTCAAACGCAGAAATTCCTGATCGACGGTCCTGCCGGCAAGATCGAGGTCGCGCTCGATCTGCCCGACGGCGAGCCGCGCGGTATCGCGCTCGTCGCGCATCCGCATCCGCTGTTCGGCGGTTCGATGGACAACAAGGTTGCGCAGACGCTTGCGCGCACGCTCGTGCAACTGAAGTACGTGACGTACCGCGCGAATTTCCGCGGCGTCGGCGCGACCGAGGGCGAGCACGACGACGGCATCGGCGAACGGGATGACTTGCGCGCGGTGCTCGATTACATGCGCGCGCAGCCCGCTCAGGCCGACGTGCCGCTCGTGCTGGCGGGCTTTTCGTTCGGCACTTTCGTGCTGTCGCACGTGGCGGCACGCCTTCGCGAGGAAGGCCGCGCGATCGAGCGAATCGTGTTCGTCGGCACTGCGGCGAGCCGCTGGGACGTCGCGCCGGTGCCCGAAAACGCGCTCGTGATTCACGGCGAAATCGACGAAACGGTGCCGATCAAGTCGGTCTTCGACTGGGCGACGCCGCAGGAATTGCCGGTTGTCGTGATTCCTGGCGCCGAGCATTTTCTGCATCGCAAGCTGCACATCCTGAAGCGCATCATCGTCGACGCATGGCGTTGAGCAAGGTCGCGCCGCAAGATGCGCGAACACAACACTCGAGCCGTAAATCGCGGTAAAAAGCGGGGCCCGGCTGCAAATTTGGGGTTCTGCGGCGCGTATAATGAGCGCTCTTTTTTGGGCGCAGCGCCCCCATTTTGCCGCAGGCATCGTGCAATGATTCCGCGTCGATCATGCATTGACCACGCATCGTTTTTCCATGCGCGCCGCGACGGATGCAAGGCGCGTTGCGCGAACCGATCCTTTAGCCGGCAGTCCAAGAAGCGCCGCGCTGTTCTTGCCGCTGTCCTCTTCGAGGGCGCGCATGGTGCGGTGCGACGCGTGCTGACCGGCTTGTCCACACTACGCGCCGCTCACGCGTGATTGCTCATTTCTGCCCGAACCGATCCTATGCGCTTTTCCAAACCCGGCTTCCCGTCACTGGCGTCATTCGTTCCCCAATCCATTAGTCGTGCCGTGATGCTCGGCGTCGTGCTGCCGGCATCGCTCGTCGTCGCGAGCAGCGCGTTCGCGCAGGTGCCGCCGCCGGCCGTGAATGCGCGCTCGTGGGTGCTCGTCGATGCGACGAGCAATCAGGTGCTCGCATCCGGCAATCCGGACGAGCGCGTCGAACCCGCGTCGCTCACGAAGCTGATGACCGCCTATCTCGTGTTCCAGGCGCTCGACGCGAAGAAGATCTCGATGGATCAGACCGTGATGCCGAGCGTCGCGGTCCGCCGCGTGGGCAACGACGAATCGCGCATGTTCATCGAGGCGAACAAGCCTGTGACCGTGCACGACCTCGTCTACGGCATGATCGTGCAGTCGGGCAACGACGCGGCGATCGCGCTGGCCGAGCTGGTCGGCGGCACGGAGACGCAGTTCGTCGCGATGATGAACGCGCAAGCGCAAAAGCTCGGCATGAAGAACACGCACTTCGCCGACGTGAACGGCATGCCGGACGCGCAGCACTACACGACCGCCGGCGACCTCGCCGTGCTGTCGGCGCGCCTGATCCGCGACTACCCCGACTACTACAGCATCTTCTCGGTCAAGGAATTCACGTACAACAAGATCAAGCAGCCGAACCGCAATCGCCTGCTGTGGCTCGACCCGACCGTCGACGGCCTGAAGACGGGCCACACGGAGGCCGCCGGCTACTGCCTGATCGCGACGGCGAAGCGTCCGGTGGCGGGCGTACCCGATGCGTCGCGCCGCCTCGTCACCGTCATGATGGGCGAGCCGAAGGAACACGACCGTGTGCAGGACAGCCTCAAGATGCTGAACTACGGCTATAGCGCGTACGACCTCGTGCGTCTGTACAAGGCGGGGCAGGTGATCGAAACGCCGCGCGTCTACAAAGGCACTCAGGATACGGTCAAGATCGGCGTGAACACCGACCAGTACATCACGGTGCCGAAGGGTCTCGGCGACAAGCTCAAGCCGCAGGTCGAGCATGCCGATCCCTTGATTGCGCCGATCACGGCGGGCCAGCAGATCGGCACCGCGAAGCTCGTGTCGGATGGCAAGACGCTGGCGCAGTTCCCGGTCGTCGCGCTGCAGCCGGTGCCGCAGGCGGGTATCGTCGGCCGCGTATGGGATTCGCTGATGCTGATGTTCAACAAGAAGAAGTAAGCATTGCGACCATGGCCCGGCTGCTGCCGGGTTGGTGTCGGTGGGCGTGAGGGCGTCGCGGGTCGGCGTCCGGGTTGCCGGCCTGCGGTGTGTTTTGGGGTGGCGCGACGCGCGGTCCGCCCGTTTCAATCGCCGCATGCGTGCCGCGCAGGTGCGCGCGCGGCTTGTCGCAAGGAGGCGAAGGTATGAGCGCCGAGAAAGAATCGTTGATCGACTTTCCATGCGATTTCCCGATCAAGGTGATGGGCAAATCGCACCCCGAGTTCGCCACGACGATCGCCGCGGTGATCGTGCAGTTCGACAGCAGTTTCGACGCTGCGCGCATCGAAACGCGTCCGTCGAGCGGCGGCAACTACATGGGTTTGACCGTGACGGTACGTGCGCAGAATCGTGAACACCTCGACGATATCTATCGCGCGCTTACGGGGCATCCGATGGTGAAGGTGGTGCTGTAACAGCAGTCCGGGCAGGTCCTCCCTTCGCGCGCGCCTGAGTCCGTTTCGTCGGGGCGCCCGAGCCCGTGCAGACTGCTTCGATCTGCGCTCCGAACTGCCGCGCTTCGCTGAAGATCCAGTCATGAAACGCTTCGACGCGCGGCGTGTGCCGCAACTGCGGCGGGCAGACGAAAAAGTACTGCCACGGGCTTGGACCATCGATATTGAATAGCCGCACGAGCCGTCCTTCGGCGATATCGTGCATCGCGAGCGCACGGCGTGTAAGCGCCACACCCTGGCCATCCATCGCCGCCTGCAGCAGGTTCGACGAATCCTGATACAGCACGCCGCGGCTCGGTTCGGGCCAGTCCGGCAGGTCTGCTGCGTCGAACCATCGCTTCCACAACTGATCGTCCGAGCGCAGCAGCGGCAAGTTTGCGAGCTCCGCTGGCGTCTTCGGCAGCTTGCCGCCGTTGAAATCGGGCGTGCACGCCGGAAAGAACACCTCTTCGAGCAGCAACTCGACATGCAGTCCCGGATACCGGCCATAGCCGAACCGGATCGCGATGTCGACGTCGTCGCGCGCGAAGTCGACGAGCACATTGCTCGTTTGCAGTTCGAGATCCCACTGCGGATGCGACTCGATGAAGCTGCCGACACGAGGCGTAATCCAGCGCGCCGCGAACGACGGCAGGATCGATACGACGAGCCGCCGCTCGCGGTCGCTCGCGCGAATTTCGCGCGTGGCTTCGGCGAGCGTGACGAGCGCAGTGCGCACGCGCACGGCGTAGCGCCGGCCGACGTCGGTCAGCCTCAGGCGCTTGCCCTCGCGGGTGAATAGCGTGACGCCGAGTTCCGCTTCGAGCGCCCGGATCTGATGGCTGACCGCGCCGTGCGTGACGAACAGCTCGTCGGCCGCGCGCGAAAAGCTTTCGTGTCGCGCGGCCGCCTCGAATGCCTTGACCGCGTTCAACGTGGGGAGATCGCGAAGGTCCATTGCTAATTTTTCTCACATACGCGTGAAAAATGATCGTTTGGTGCAAACCCTTGTGGTGACTACGATTCTAGCCATGGAACGCTTTTTTGAGAGGGTGTCATGCGAGAAATTTCCTCTAGCATCTGGTTCGAGGTCGGCACTGGCGAAACGGTGCCCCTGCGCGTCACGGACAGCACACGGCTGACGGTTCACGGCGGCGCGGTGTGGGTCACGCGCAGCGACGACGTCGAGGATTACTGGCTCGAGCCGGGCAAAACGCTGCGTTTGCGGCGCGGCGAACGGTTGTGGCTGAGCGCCGAAGGCAAGACGCACGCGTGCGTCGAGTTCTTCGTGCCGAAGCGTGCCGGCGAGCGGGCGATCAACTGGTTTGCGCGTGTCGCCGAGCGATTCGGCGCGCGGATGCGCGGTGGCTGGCTGACCGTATGAGACAGGCGTATGAGACAAGTGGGATGCGGCATGCGGTACGAGACGAGCGACACATAACGTATGACGAACCGGCCTTGAACGCGCGTCCATGCGTTCGCAAGCGGCCATCATGTTCGCGGATCGGGTCGGGGCCGGCGAGGTGCGCAAGATTTCGGTAAACTTGCGCAATCATGTGTGCCACGCCGGTTACCCTGCCTGTCGCGCCTTCCGGCACTGCCGCTGCTGGAGCGGCGCCGTCCGAAACGGCTTCCGTTGAAATCCCGGAGGGCGCCGCTACGGCGTCCGGTTCCGCTCGTGCTGCCGTCGCAGCGCCGGTTCTGCTGCGTTGGCGCGGCGTCGAACCTTATCAGCAGAGCTTCGACGCGATGCGCGCCTTCACCGGGTCGCGCACAGCCGAAACGGTCGACGAAATCTGGCTTGTCGAGCACCCGCCCGTTTTCACGCTCGGCCAGGCCGGCAACCCCGCACATCTGCTCGCAGCCGACAGCGGCATTCCGCTCGTCCAGGTCGATCGCGGCGGGCAGATCACATATCACGGCCCCGGTCAGGTCGTCGCTTATCTGCTGCTCGACTTGCGCCGCCGCAAACTGATGGTACGAGAGCTCGTCACGCGGATCGAAGCAGCCGTGATCGAAACGCTCGCAGCGTATAATCTTGCCGGAGAACGTAAAGCTGGCGCGCCGGGTATCTATGTCGCGCCGGGGCTTGCCGCAGGGCAGCACGCCGGCGCCAAGATCGCCGCGTTGGGTCTCAAGATCCGCAACGGCTGCAGTTATCACGGCGTAAGCCTGAACGTGAAGATGGACCTTGAGCCGTTTCTCGCAATCAACCCATGCGGCTACGCCGGCCTCGAAACGGTCGATATGGCAACACTCGGCGCGAAAGCGGACTGGACCGACGTAGCGCGCACGCTGGCCGCGTGCCTCACCGCAAACATCGACGGCATTTCGAGAGCCGCCGCCCACTCTGCCCAATCGCAGGCCGGTGCCGCCACCGCCTCACTGGAACGAACGAATGACTGACGTTACCGCGAACCTCGCAGGCCAATCCTCTGCCAATACTGGCGCGGCCCCTGCGGCCCCTACCGCTTACGACGCGACCGCCAAGCAGAAGGCACAGGCGAAAACAGCGCGCATTCCGATCAAGATCGTTCCGATCGAAAAACTGAAGAAGCCGGACTGGATCCGCGTAAAGGCGGCGACCGGCAATTCGCGCTTTTACGAAATCAAGCAGATCCTGCGTGAGCACAACCTGCATACCGTGTGCGAGGAAGCGAGTTGCCCGAATATCGGCGAATGCTTCGGCAAGGGCACGGCCACGTTCATGATCATGGGCGACAAATGCACGCGCCGCTGCCCATTCTGCGATGTCGGCCACGGCCGGCCCGATCCGCTCGACGCCGATGAGCCGCTCAATCTCGCACGCACGATCGCGGCGTTGCGGCTGAAGTACGTGGTGATCACGAGCGTCGATCGCGACGATCTGCGCGACGGAGGCGCGGCGCACTTCGTCGAATGCATCGAGAAGACGCGTGAGCTGTCGCCCGAGACGCGCATCGAGATTCTGACGCCGGATTTCCGCGGGCGTCTCGATCGTGCGCTCGGCATCCTGAACGCGGCTCCGCCCGATGTGATGAATCACAACCTGGAAACGGTGCCGCGTCTGTACAAGGAGGCGCGTCCGGGCTCCGACTACGCGCACTCGCTGAAGCTGCTCAAAGACTTCAAGGCGCTGCATCCCGACGTCGCCACGAAGTCCGGGCTGATGGTAGGGCTTGGGGAGACCGAAGAAGAAATCCTGCAGGTGATGCGCGACCTGCGCGCGCACGATGTGGACATGTTGACGATCGGCCAGTATCTGCAGCCGTCCGAACACCACCTGCCGGTGCGCGCTTACGTGCACCCCGACACCTTCAGGATGTACGAAGAAGAAGCCTACAAGATGGGCTTCACGCACGCGGCCGTCGGCGCGATGGTGCGTTCGAGCTACCACGCCGATGTGCAGGCGCACGGAGCAGGAGTGGTCTGAACACCCCACGCTGCAACTCGGAGAAGTCTCGCAAAGCCCGCTTTTTAGCGGGCTTTTTTGTTGCCCGTCATCGGGATGTTCCCGTTGAGAAATGGTTCGGACTACATCGTTCGGCATATTGATGTAGCGCGGTTTGCCAGGCACGATGCCTGTTCTTCGAACACATTGCGAGGGCATCCGATGAGTGATCTTTTTGTCGGTTAGACAAACGGCGGACGGCAAACGTCCGCACAATACGCTCCATCTCAAAATTGTTGTCAATTGACAACTTGGTTCACTGCCGTTAGTCTTGAGGTCGATATGTCGCGATCAGTTCACCCCAAAAAGGAAGTCGAAAAAGCGCTCAAACATGCGGAGGCGGAAGGCTGGCGCATCGAAGTCGGCGGAGCGCATGCATGGGGAAGGCTTTATTGCCCGTATAAAGGCGACGAATGTCGTTGTGGAGAATTTTGTATCAGTTGTGTCTGGTGCACGCCGCGCAGCGCCGGTAACCACGCCAACGCGTTAAGACGGGTTGTCGACAACTGTGCGACGCACATGAGGCACAAGGCAGCAATGCGGCTTGCGCCGCAGGGAGAGTAGCAATGGAGTACATCTTTACGCTGAAGTACCAGTTGCCGGAAGCCGATGCCGATCTGGACGAGCTCGTCGAACGGCTCGGCGCTGCCGGGTGCGACGATGCATTGATTGGCATTGGTCTTCCTGGTCGTATCGCACTCGAATTCACGCGTGAGGCGGAGTCGGCCGATGAAGCGCTGGTCAGTGCGCTTGCAAGCGTCAAGTCAGTTGTTCCGACAGCGAGGCTGATCGAGGCTGCCCCCGACTTTGTCGGGCTGACCGATGCCGCGCAGGCGGTTGGCGTGACGCGCCAGAACATGCGCAAGCTGATGCTCAAACATGCGACGAGCTTTCCTACGCCCGTACACGAAGGAACGACGACAGTGTGGCATCTGGCCGATATCCTTGCGTGGCTGCAGGCGAAGTGCAACTACAACCTCGAGCAGCGCCTGATCGATGTCGCATCCACCGCGATGCAGATCAACCTGGCGAAGGAGGGGCGCCAGATGACCACGCGCATGCAACGTGAAGTCCGCATGCTGGTTGCGTAGTCGCCTTTATGAAGCCGTACCGTATGCAGGGAGCGAGCTTCGTTACATAAACGGCAGCATATCGACAAGCAGCACCTCAACTCAGGCAGGCGGATGATGACAAACGGAATCGCCGGTGAAGCGCAAGTCGAAGTGACGCATTGGCCGTACCCTCGGCTCGTGGCGCATCGTTGCGGCGGTAAGCTCGCCCCCGAAAACACGCTCGCCGGATTCGACGCTTGCGTGCAGCACGGTTACCGGATGGTCGAATTCGATGCGAAGCTGTCCGCAGATAATCAGGTTTTCCTGCTGCACGACGACACGCTCGATCGAACCACAAACGGTTGCGGCGCGGCGGCGCAGCACACGTGGGCACAATTGGCCGCGCTCGACGCGGGCTCTTGGTTTGATCGCCGATTCGCAGGCGTATGCCTGCCCACGATTGCCGATGCGGCAACCCGTTGCGAACGCGATGCGCTTGCGGCCAACATCGAGATCAAGCCCTGCCCAGGCCGCGACGCGTTGACGGGCGAACTCGTGGCTGCGGCGGCGCTTTCGCTGTGGCGGCGCTCGCAAATGCCGCTGCTGTCGTCATTCTCGTATGACGCATTGGCTGCCGCACGCAAGGTTGCGCCGACGCTGCCGCGCGGCATGCTGTTCGATGCAGTGCCTCGCGACTGGCGGCGCATCGTGCACGAACTCGAGTGCGTATCGCTGCACGTGGATCACAGGCATCTGACCGATGCCCTCGTCGCCGAAATTCGCGCGGCTGGTTTGCGCGTACTCGCCTACACGGTGAACGACCCCGTTCGCGCGCGCGAACTCGTTCAATGGGGTGTCGACATGATCTGCACCGATCGCCTCGATCTGATCACCGAAGCCTTGTAGCGCTGAGCCCGCAACCAATGCGCGCGTAGGGGTTTCACCTTACGCTCACATTCTGGAATCCCCGACATACCAATTCCGGATTTCCGGAAACCGGGACGCGCGCGCCTGTGCGGGCTAAAAATAGCTTTAGAAATCAATGCGTCGCCATGCTGGCAAGCATTGGCATCGACCTTGCAATATGTCCGGCGCGGCACGCTACGGGGTGCTGCTTATAAATAAAGCAAGGAGACAACGATGCCTGAATTCCTGTCCTGGACCTTCTGAAATCGTCGTCTTGTAGCGGCTTGTCGCCCGCGCACAAGCGCACGAACTCCGTTCGCATGATGCGCCGCGTGACGAGCCTGTCGCTTACTCCATCGCAGGAACCATCGTGAAGAAACCCTTCTACAAAATCCTCTACGTCCAGGTGATCGCCGCCATCATTATCGGCATCGTGCTCGGACACTTCTCGCCGGCGTTCGCCGTCGACATGAAGCCGCTTGGCGACGCGTTCATCAAGCTGATCAAGATGGTGATCGGCCCGATCATCTTCTGTACGGTCGTGACCGGTATCGCCGGCATGCAGGACATGAAGAAGGTCGGGCGGGTCGGCGGCAAGGCGCTGCTGTACTTCGAGATCGTCTCGACCTTCGCGCTCGTGCTCGGCCTGATCGCGACGCACGTGCTCAAGCCCGGCGTCGGTTTCAACATCGATCCGGCCACGCTCGACGGCAAGGCGGTTGCCTCGTATGCGGCGAAAGCGCACGGCCAGTCGAGCGTCGAGTTCCTGATGCACATCATTCCGGACACTATCTCGTCCGCGTTTGCGCAAGGTGAAATCCTGCAGATCCTGCTCGTTGCGCTGCTGTTCGGCAGCGTGCTCGCGACGATCGGCGAACGCGGCAAGGTCGTCACCGACTTCATCGAAGGCATCTCGGGCGTGCTGTTCGGCATCGTGAAGATCATCACGAAGCTCGCGCCGATCGGCGCGTTTGGTGCGATGGCGTTCACGATCGGCAAGTACGGCATCGGCTCGCTGCTGCCGCTCCTGAAGCTGATCGGCACGTTCTATCTGACGTCGATCGTGTTCGTGGTCGTCGTGCTCGGCCTTATCGCGCGCGTGGTCGGCTTCAATATCCTCCGCTTCGTCGCTTACATCAAGGAAGAGATGCTGATCGTGCTCGGCACCAGTTCGTCGGAAGCCGCGCTGCCGCAGTTGATGCTGAAGCTCGAGAAGCTCGGCTGCTCGCGTTCGGTCGTGGGTCTCGTCGTGCCGACCGGCTACTCGTTCAACCTCGACGGCACCAATATCTATATGACGATGGCGGTGCTCTTCATCGCGCAGGCGACGAACACCGATCTGACGCTGACGCAGCAGTTGACGCTGCTCGCCGTGACGATGCTGACGTCCAAGGGCGCGAGCGGCGTGACGGGCGCAGGCTTCATCACGCTCGCCGCGACGCTCGCTGTCGTACCGACGATCCCGCTGTCGGGCATGGTGCTGATTCTCGGCATCGACCGCTTCATGAGCGAATGCCGTGCGCTGACCAACATCGTCGGCAACGGCGTGGCGACGGTCGTCGTGTCCGCATGGGAACGCGAACTCGACCGCTCGAAGCTGCGCGCGGTGATGCAGCGCGACGTGTCGGTCAACGAACCGGCCGAAGTTTGAGCAACCAGGGTTTTAGCCATGGGGACCACGGCGCCGCGAGGCACAGCGGCGCCGCCCGCAACCGCGCAAGCTACGCAACAGACGTATCGCGCGCGGCTTTCCAACAATAAGAACGGCGCGGCGCGAGACGCATCCGCTGCCGCGCAGAAGGCGGATCGCGCCTCGCTGGACGCAGACGGCGATGCACAATGTGCCACAATAGGCGACTCCCATCGTCCTGACCTGGTTACCGTGACGCGCCGTCTGCTCGTTTTCTTCGCGCTCGTCGCCGGGCTCGCGGCGGCATGCGGGCTCACGTGGTCGGTGAGCTGGCAGCGCGGCATCGAAGCGCTGCGTCTGAATGCGGCCGCTCGCGCCGATCGCACCACGAGTGCGCTCAGAAGTACACTCGAGCGCTACGAGTCGTTGCCGTATCTGCTCGCAGAACATCCGGTCGTGCAGGATGTCGTCGTTGCGCCCACCGAGGCCAATGTCGCGCGCGCAAACCACTATCTCGAAGACCTGAACCGTCAGGCCCGCGCGAACGTCACCTATATCATCAAAGCCGACGGCATTTGCGTGGCAGCCAGCAACTGGCTCGACGCGGACAGTTTCATCGGCGTCGAATATCTGTTCAGGCCATATTTCATCGAGGCGATACAGGGTCGTGTCGGCCGCTTCTTCGCGATCGGCACGACCTCGCACGATCCGGGCTACTTCATCTCGCAACCGGTGATGCGCGACGGCAAGATCGTCGGCGTTGCGGTCGTCAAGCTCAATCTCGAGTGGTTTCAGGGCGCGGATGCATCGGAGCCGCTGATCGTCACCGACGATCACGGCGTGATCTTTCTGTCTTCGGTGGCCGCGTGGAAGTACCACACCGTGCGGCCGCTTCCGAATGAAGTGATGGATTCGATCCGGCAGACGCGCCAGTACGCGCAGCAGCCGATCACGCCGCTGCCGATGACCGTCGAGCGCACGCTCGCCGGCGGCGCCCGGATCGTGCGGATCGGCGGCGGCCGCTATGCGCCGCGCTATCTCGCGTCGAGCCGCGCACTCGGCGAACCCGACTGGCATCTGATCACGATGTCGCCGGTCGAACCGGTGAACGCGGACGCCCGCTATGCGACGGTCGTGACCGGCTTCGGCTACGTATCGCTGTGTCTGTTGCTGTTCTACTGGCGCATGCGCCGCGCGCGCGTGCGCGAAGTGATGAAAAGCCGTGCGCTGTTGCAAAAGGCGTATGCCGAACTCAACGAGCGTGTCGCGGAGCGCACCGCGGACCTCTCGCAGGCGAACGAGCAACTGAAAAACGAGGTGCGCGAGCGCGCGCGTGCCGAACAGGAACTGCGCGCCGCACACGACGAACTGATCCAGGCGAGCAAGCTCGCGGCGCTTGGCCAGATGGCGGCGGGCATCACGCACGAGCTGAACCAGCCGCTTGCCGCGTTGCGCAGCTTTTCCGACAACACGCGCGTGCTGCTCGAACGCGGCGACCAGGCGGCCGCGCATGAAAATCTCGAGGCGATCGCGGCGCTCACCGAGCGCATGGGCAAGATCACGAATCAGCTGAAGCTGTTCGTCGGCCGTGCGCGGCCGCGCAATGCGCGCTCGCCGGTCGCACGCGCATTGCGCAACGTGCTCGGGCTGTTGCAGACGCGCTTGCAAGGCGTGACGGTCGATGTGTCGGTACTCGATGCGACCGCGGCAAACCCGGCACGCGAGCATTTCGATATCGATGCCGAGCATCCGCAGCTCACGGTCAATTGCGACGATCTACGGCTCGAACAGGTCCTGATCAATCTGCTCGGCAATGCACTCGATGCGGTCGCTGGCCTGCCTGAACCGCGTATCGCAATCGAGATGGAAGTGTCCGACGCGGCTACATTGACGATCACGGTCCGCGACAACGGACCGGGTATCCCAACCGACGTGCTGCCGCGCCTGTTCGAACCGTTTTTCACGACGAAGGAGATGGGGCAGGGCCTGGGGCTCGGCCTTGCGATCTCGTCGTCGATCGCGCGCGATTGCGGCGGCTCGCTTGCCGCGCGTAACGTGGCGGAGGGCGGCGCGGCTTTCACGCTGACGCTGCGCCGCGCCCGCGCGCAGGTCGGCGACCCGCTTGCCGCGGGAACCTGACATTCATCTGGCGACGATCATGGTGACGAAGAGCATTCAGGTGCTGTATGTCGAAGACGACGAACTCGTGCGGCGCGCGAGCGTGCAGAGCTTGCAGCTCGCGGGCTTCGAAGTGATGGGGCATGCGCTGGCCGAGTCCGCGCTGAAGCTGGTCGGCGCCGATTTCGCCGGTGTCGTGGTCAGCGATATCCGGCTGCCCGGCGCGAGCGGGCTCGAGCTGCTCGCGCAATGCCGCGAGCGCGCACCCGACGTGCCGGTGATCCTCGTCACCGGACACGGCGATATCTCGATGGCCGTGCAGGCGATGCGCGACGGCGCGTACGACTTCATCGAAAAGCCGTTCGCGTCCGAGCGGCTCGTCGAGACGGTACGGCGCGCGCTCGAGCGCCGCACGCTGGTGCTCGAGAATCTCGCACTGCGCCGCGAGCTGGCGGAACAGAGCTCGGTCGCGCCGCGCATTATCGGCCGCAGTCCGGCCATCGAGCAGGTGCGCCGGCTGATCGCGAACGTCGCGCCCACCGATGCGGCCGTGCTGATCAACGGCGACACCGGCGCGGGCAAGGAACTCATTGCGCGCAGCCTGCACGAACTGTCGCCGCGCCGCGACAAGCCGTTTATCGCGGTCAATTGCGGCGCGCTGCCCGAGCAGATGTTCGAGTCCGAGATGTTCGGCTACGAGCCGGGCGCATTCACGGGCGCGGCTAAACGTCGTATCGGCAGGCTCGAGCATGCGTCGGGCGGCACGCTGTTTCTCGACGAAATCGAAAGCATGCCGCTTGCGCTGCAGGTGAAGCTGCTGCGTGTGTTGCAGGATGGCGTGCTCGAGCGGCTCGGTTCGAACCAGCCGGTTCATGTCGATTGCCGGATCGTTGCCGCGGCGAAAGGCGAGATGACGGAGCATGTCGCGGCCGGGACGTTCCGGCGCGACCTGCTGTATCGGCTCAATGTCGTGACGATTGCGCTGCCGCCGTTGTCCGAGCGTCGCGAGGATATCGTGCCGCTTTTCGAGCACTTCCTGCTCGATGCAGCGGTGCGCTACCAGCGGCCTGCGCCAATGTTGACCGACCGTCAGCGCACAGGCCTGATACAGCGCGAGTGGCCCGGCAATGTGCGCGAGCTGCGCAACGCGGCCGATCGCTTCGTGCTTGGCATCGTCGACGACACGGTTGCGACGTCGGCTGACGATGGCGACACGCAGTCGCTGAAGGAGCGTGTCGAACAGTTCGAGCGCGCGGTCATTGCCGAGGCCCTCGAGCAGGCGGGCGGCGCGGTCGCCCTGGCCGCCGATCGCTTGCAGCTCGGCAAGGCGACGCTGTATGAAAAGATCAAGCGGTACGGGCTGGTCGCGCGGGGTGAGGGCGAGCGGTAGCCGGCATCGTTCCGGAGTCGGTGTCGACGACTCCGGCGGCGCCGGGGCAAGGCGGACCCGACTGCGAGGCCGGTCACGCGAGCTGCGCCACTTGCCGGATGAACATCCCATAGTTTTCCGCGTTGTGCATGGCGGCCGAGCTGTTTGTTCTGGCAAGGTTCAATGCGTTCTGGTCGCCGTAGATCAGATCGCGTGTGCCGGCTATATCGTTGAAATGGCTCAGTTCGTGGGCAATCGTGACCTCGGGCGTGTTTTTACCGAACACGGCATCGAGCATGTGCGGCCTCACGTGGATCGTGTGCGATCCGTCGGTGGGGAACACGTGGGCCATCTCCCAGTTATCGCGGGTTCGCGGGTCGAGCGAGAATTTATAGTCTCCTGAGGCAAGCGTCTGCCGCATCCTCTCCAGCGTCCGCCTTATTTCATCGACGTTCGCATTCTTGCCGAACCACTGCTGAACCTCCGGATCGTTGGCGCCATACTTTTCGAGCCTGCCGAGCGCGAGATCGAGCAAATGCATGAGATTTTGCGGCGCGCCGTTCAGTCGATTCAACGCCGCCTGCGAGAATTGCGATGCGCCCGCGCCGCCCTCGATGTCGGGCGGGGCCGCATGGCCGCCCGGGCCCGCATTCGGCATTTGGCCGACGTTGCCGCCACCGCCACCGCCACCGCCACCGCCACCGCCACCGCCACCGCCACCGCCACCGCCACCGCCACCGCCACCGCCACCGCCACCGCCACCGCCACCGCCGCCGCCACCACCGCCACCACCGCCACCACCGCCACCACCGCCACCGCCACCACCACCACCCGGGCCATGTCCATGGCCTGTTGAACCGGTCTCGCCGTGCCCGCGTCCCGGACCCGTCGTGCCGTGGCCGTACCGGCCGTCACCGACGGGGCGTTGCTCCGGTTCTCCGGCGGTCGGTTCGGCACGAGGTCTGCCCGCTCCGGGCGGGCGAGCGCCGACATCGCCTGGCATCGACTCCGGCTGCGATGAATCGTCGCCCGGCGATGCAGGTGCGGATCCGCCCGGGCCGCGCCGATTGTTTGCCGGGTCCGCATCGACCGTATTGGCATGCTTGAGCATGTCCTGCGTCCGTGCGGTCAGCTCGTTCCACGCGTTGCGCAGATATTGACCCTGCGCGGTCCATGCCTCCTGCACATGGTTACCTTGCTCGTCCCACGCGTCGTGCACATGCGAACCGTCTGCTGCCCACGCGTCGCGTACGTGCTGGCCGGTCTGTTCGCTCCATGCGTTGCGCACGTGTGTGCCGTCCATGTCCCACGTCTCATGTGCGCGCGTGCCGTTCTGGTCATTCCACGTATCGCGTACGTGCGTGCCGCCGTCGTCCCATCGGTCGCGGACATGGTTGCCGTTGGCGTCGTCAGTCGAATCTCCGGGCTGGCTTCGTGTGTCCGGATCGTCAGGCCGGTCAGGCCGTAACCGCTGGGTGACATTGAACGCCGGCAAGCGGGTGTCGTCGCGGCTGCCGCTTTGCGGGTCGGCGGTGCCGTACTGTGCACCGCCGGTCTGCGCAGAGTGGCCCGGCGCGATATCGAGGAACGCGCGCTGAGCGGGCGCATGAGTGCGCATCTGCGCTTGTGGGGCAGACGCGACTCGTAACGGCATTTGATCCGGCGCGCCTTCGCGCGCATACGTGTTGCGATAGTCACTGATTCTCATGAGGTTCCCGTCTTCTTGTGATGGCGCGGATTCGCGACATGCGCCGACCGATCGATGCGCACACAACGATCCGCCGTTCGCGGATCTTGCGTTCGAATGACGCGTACTCACGCGTGCCGAACGATTTAAGCATTGGCGCGCGCGCGTCGTGAGATACAGGGATCGCACACCGGCTTACACATCGACGTGTGCATCGACGCAGGGGGAACCGGCAGGAGAGCGTATGAAAGGGCAAAGCTACGTGTCGCGCATGAGGCGACTGGCAACAAAAAAGCCCGCGCATTCGCGCGGGCCTCATGTTCCGGCAGCGAGCTGACTGCCTGATGTTTATGCCGAACCCAGTTCCTTATCGAGCAGCGCGTCCAGTTCCTGGAAACTCGGCTCGCCGACATAGCGCTTAAGAATCTTGCCGTCGCGACCTATGACGAACGTGGTCGGCGTGAGCTGGACATTGCCGAATTGCTTTGCCGCAGAGCCGTCGTCCATCGCAACCTTGAACGGCAGCCGACGCGTTTCGGCGTAGTTGGTGACGTACATCGGCGCGTCGTAATTCATCGCGACCGCGACAAACTCGAGACCTTTGCCTTTGAAGCGGTTGTACGTGTCGACCATCTGCGGCATTTCCTTCATGCAGGTGTCGCAATTCGTCGCCCAGAAGTTGACCAGATAGACCTTGCCCTTCAGATCGCCGGTCGTGACCTTCTGGCCGGACAGCAAGGTGAAGGTTGCGTCGGGAACATGTTGCTGGCTGCCGAATGCGAAATAACCGGCAACCGCGATCGCACCGGCGACGACCGCCATCGCAATGTAGCGAATCGGGCTGCTGCGTCGGGAAACAGTGTCTTGGCTCATGAGTCGGAATCTCTGGGGCGCACCGCGTGCGCGAAAGGGGCGGGCAGTGCGCCGCGCGGCTGTCATTGTAGCCTCATTCAGTATAGGAGGCAGTTCCGACCATGCGGGCGGATAATGACGTTTTCAGCGCAATTTCGACTGTCCTGTCATTCATGTTTCGCGTCAATTTCCGATCGCTTTCGCTTGCCCGCTTTCATCCCCGTACTTCCGATCTCCAGTCTGCTGCCCGGCTCGTCCGTCGCGGCGCGCGGCACAGCCCGCCGGCGTGTTCGTCATGGTGCCGCGCCCTGTGTGTGACCGTGTGCGCCGTCGCGCTCGCGGCATGCTCGCCGACTTACGACTGGCGCACGATCATGAATAACGACAACGGCTACACCGTCGATCTACCCGCCAAGCCGAGCCTCGACGAACGGCAGATCGACATCGACGGCACGCCGATGAAAATGGACATGCAGACCGCCGAAGCAGGCGGAGCGGTGTTCGCGATCGGCACGGTGCAACTCCCTGACGACGACCCCAATACGCAACGTGCGGCGCTCGAGTTTCTGCGCGCGGGCCTTGCACGCAATCTGGGCGCGGCGCCCGACGCGCACGCGACGATGATTCCGCTCGCGGTCGGCGGCGACGTGCCGGGGCTCGAAGTGACATTCAGCGGCGCCGCCGGCCCGAAGAAAGAGGCGCGCATCATGCATGCGCGCCTTGTCGCAAAGGGACGGCACGTCTACCAGGCCGCGGTCGTCGCGAAAAAAGAGTTGCCGCCGGAGCAGCTAGATCAGTTCTTCCAGTCGTTCAAACTGTATTAAGAGCGGTAAAAGCTCCGCCGCACGGCGCCGATCGAGCAGCGCTCGAAGTGAAAGTCCCTTCGTAGCTAACGTCTGTAATCGATGGATTTCACTGAAGTTTTCGGGTTACCCACAGGACTTGTGGATATCTTTGTTGAGAACTATGTGCGGGAGGCCGCACAAGCCCGCCCGGCGGGCCTCGGGTTATTTTGCCCTGATTGTTGGCACACAATAAAACTCAATAAAATCAAAGGACTTTGACGTCGGTCTCACAAGTCGCTTTCAGTTGTATCCAAACGTATCGGTGGGCGGTTTGTGTGCATAAGTCAAGTCTTGACACGCGTTTTTTGCTGAGATCACGCTGAGGCGAACACACGCCGGTATTGCACGGCTTCTGCTATCTGGGACGCACTCGGTGTCGCGGTGCCGGCCAGGTCCGCAATGGTTCGCGCTACTTTCAGCACCCGGTAATAGGCCCGCGCCGACCAGCCGAAGCGCTCGCCCGCTTCGCGCAACAGACTCTCGCCCGCATTGTCGGGACGACACACCTCGTCGACCTCGCGTCCGTCGAGCTCGCGGTTGGTCTTGCCCTGGCGCGTGATCTGCCGCTCGCGCGCCTGCTGCACGCGAGCGGCGATCGCGGCGCTCGGCTCGCCGGTATCGGAGGCGCGCGCCGAAAGCTCCGCCGGCGACAGCGCGGGAATCTCGATCTGGATGTCGATGCGGTCGAGAAGCGGGCCTGACAGCTTGCGCATGTAGCGCGCCGCAATTTCCGGAGTGCACCGGCAGCGGCCGTTCGGGTCGCCACGCCAGCCGCAAGGACACGGGTTCATGGCGGCTATCAGCTGGCAAGCGGCGGGAAAATCGGCCTGCCAGGCGGCGCGTGAAATCGTGATGCGCCCGGCTTCGAGCGGCTCGCGCAGCGTTTCGAGCACATGACGATCGAATTCGGGCAATTCATCGAGAAACAGTACGCCCAGATGCGCGAGTGTGATTTCCCCTGGCCGCGGCGGATTGCGTCCGCCGACCAGCGCCGCCGCGCTCGACGAATGATGCGGCGCGCGGAACGGCCGTTGCCGCCATTGCGCCGGCGAGAAGCCGCAGAGGCTTGCCGACAGCAGGGCTGCCGAGGTCAGCGCTTCGTCGTCGGTCATCGGCGGCAACAGGCCGGGCAGGCGTGCCGCGAGCATCGATTTGCCCGCGCCCGGCGGTCCGACCATCAGCACGTGATGACCGCCTGCCGCCGCGACTTCGAGTGCGCGGCGCGCGCCGCGCTGACCGATCACATCGGCCATGTCCGGCCCGGCAGCCGACGTTTGCGCGGATGCGGGCGGGGTCGCGAATGGCCACAGCCGGGCGTCGGCGTCTCCCGCCAGATGCGCGCACAGCGACGGCAGATCCGCCGCGCCGAATACGTCGACCCCAGGCACGAGCGCCGCCTCGGCCGCGCTCGCGGCCGGCAGATACAGCTCGGGAACGCGGTGCGAGGTATCGGTACCTTCGGTGGCGGCCAACGACGCAGCGCTGCGGGCGGTGCCGCACGCCATCGCGAACGCGCCGCGCATCGGCCGCAGCGCGCCGGTCAGGGACAGTTCGCCAGCAAACTCCCGATGTGCGAGCGACTCGGCGGGAATCTGTCCGCTCGCGGCGAGTATGCCGAGCGCAATCGGCAGATCGAAGCGGCCGGATTCCTTCGGCAAATCGGCGGGGGCGAGATTGACGGTAATTCGGCGGACCGGGAAATCGAGTCCGCAGTTCTGCAAGGCGGCCCGCACCCGTTCGCGGCTTTCGCGCACTTCGAGATCGGGCAAACCCACTATCGAGAAAGAAGGCAAACCGTTCGCGAGGTGGACCTCGACGGTGACTTCAGGCGCGCGGCCAGCAGCCGGCGCGCGGCTCTTGACCACGGCAAGCGACATGTTTACTCCCGTCGGAACGCGCGGTCGTTGCCGCGCACTCCCATTAATACGCTGATGACGTCACGGCTCGCTTGCCGATGATGTGCAGCTTGATGAGGAGGTTCAGTCAGGACGATTGGGTAAGGGGCAGCTTCTGCTCGAGTTCGGCGACGCGCCGCTCGAGCTCTTCGAGCCTCGCGCGCGTGCGCACGAGCACCTGGGTTTGGGTATCGAATTCCTCGCGCGTGACGAGATCGAGCTTCGAGAACCCCTGGGCCAGCATCGCCCTCACATTGCGTTCGACATCTTTGGCCGGTGAGTTTTTGAGCAGGTCGCTCATGCGCGCCTGCAGGTCGTTGAAGATGTCGTTCGGTTGTCTCATTGCATTCCCCTTGTGCACAAATCATGTGCAAACGTCGTTACCACAGTGCTTCGCGAGCGCCAATGTTCGTTGATGGTGCATCCCGCGCCGGCAAAGCACGCCGCATGTGCGAGCCTGGTGCACATTCGCTGCGCACAGCCGTGCTGCATGCGTGCGGACACTCTAACAACGATCAACGCGCCGCGCCACCGTAGGCCGCCAACGCTGGCCATTCGGACGAGTTTGCGTGCCGGTCGCCGCGAGAGCCTTGTGCGGCATGAACTTTACCCTTTCCGCGATGCAACATGGCATGGAAGCTGCTGTTATTGGCCCGCGCATCAATCGGGACGCCGATCGGCGCGCGGGCCCGCGGCTTCATTGGAGTGGCCGCCGACAGGCGAAAGGCACTAGAAAGCAGCACGCAACGGGTTGAGTCACTACAGCGAGGGATTTCATGAAACTGATTACCGCAATCATCAAGCCGTTCAAGCTCGATGAGGCGCGCGAAGCCCTGTCGGCGATCGGCGTCTCCGGGATCACGGTGACGGAAGTCAAAGGCTTCGGCCGTCAGAAGGGACACACGGAGTTGTATCGGGGCGCGGAGTACGTAGTCGACTTTCTGCCCAAGGTGAAGATCGAGGCGGCCGTATCGGACGACATCGTCGATCAGGCCATCGAAGCGCTCGAACGCGCGGCGCGCACCGGCAAGATCGGCGACGGCAAGATCTTCGTCACGCCGATCGAACAAGTAATTCGGATTCGCACCGGGGAGACCGGCGCGGATGCCCTTTAGAAGAACAGTGACAAGAGGAAACCGGAAATGCGCAAACTTTTGATGTCCCTGCTGATGGTCGGCTCGCTGCTCGCAGCCGGCATCGGCAACGCCGTTGCGGATGACGCGTCGGCACCGGCCGCTGCATCGGCACCTGATACGACCGCCAGCGCGCCGGCCGCGGATGCTTCCGCGGCGCCGGCCGCCAGCGCCCCCGCGGATGCGTCCGCTGCCGCCGCGGCAGCGCCTGCCGCACCGACCGCGCCGTTCTCGGTCGATTCGTCGAAAATCAGCTCCGGCGACACCGCCTGGATGCTGACCTCCACCGCGCTCGTGCTGTTCATGACGATTCCGGGCCTCGCGCTCTTCTACGGCGGCATGGTCCGCAAGAAGAACGTGCTCGCGACCGTGATGCAGAGCTTCGCGATCACGTGTCTTGTAACGGTAGTCTGGACCGTGATCGGCTACAGCCTCGCGTTCACGCCGGGTAACTCGTTCATCGGCGGATTCTCGCGGGTGTTCCTGTCGGGCATGAACTACATCAAGGGCGACAAGGCGACCACGCTGACGGTGAGCCACCTCGCGACGACGATTCCGGAATCGGTCTACTTCTGCTTCCAGCTGACCTTCGCGATCATCACGCCGGCGCTCATCACCGGTGCGTTCGCGGACCGTATGAAGTTCTCGTCGATGCTCGTCTTCATGACGCTGTGGTCGATTCTCGTCTACTCGCCGATCGCGCACATGGTGTGGGAACCGACCGGCTGGCTGGCTAGCGCGGGCATCCTCGACTTCGCGGGCGGCACGGTCGTGCACATCAACGCGGGTATCGCGGCGCTCGTCTGCGCACTCGTGCTCGGCAAGCGCACCGGCTACGGCAAGGACGTGATGGCGCCGCACAACCTCGTGCTGACGATGATCGGCGGCTCGATGCTGTGGGTGGGCTGGTTCGGCTTCAACGCGGGTTCGGCGGTGGCCGCCGACGGCCGCGCGGGTTTCGCGATGCTGACGACGCAAATCGCCACCGCGATGGCCGCAATGGGCTGGATGTTCGCCGAGTGGATCGCCAAGGGCAAGCCGTCGGTGCTCGGCATCGTGTCGGGCGCGGTGGCGGGGCTGGTCGCGATCACGCCGGCGTCGGGCTTCGTCGGCGTGGCCGGCGCGCTCATCATCGGCCTCGTCGCAGGCGTGATCTGCTTCTGGTCGGCTACGTGGCTCAAGCACAAGCTCGGCTACGACGACTCGCTCGACGCGTTCGGCGTGCACTGCGTCGGCGGTATCGTGGGCGCCATCCTGACCGGCGTGTTCGCGGTCAAGGACATCAGCGGCCTCGACGCAAGCGTGATGCTGCAGGTCAAGGGCGTGCTGACGACCGTCATCTATTCGGGCGTGGTCAGCTTTGTCCTGCTGAAGGTGATCGATATGGTGATGGGCCTGCGCGTGACCGAAGAGGAAGAGCGCGAAGGTCTCGACGTGATCCTGCACGGCGAACACGTCGAATAAAACAACAGACGAATCTCAACCCGGATTTGACCAGAACCACCTGACCGGTTGGTAAGTGCAGCGACCTTGGCCCGCCTCTTCGGCGGGCTTTTTTCTTTCCGCGCCATCTCGTAAATAGAGGATTTTCCTCACATTTTCGACGGCGGCAAGAATAGCTTCATCCGTGCCTTGCGATTGGAGAAAGCGTCCCCAGATGGGCCTAGCATTTGCTCTACAATCTTTCTTCTCCAGTCTGCGAGTGATCAATGGTTCCGCATCTAGTTACGGCGTTGAATGGTCCGCTGCTCGACCTCGAGCGGAAGATCCTCGACGCGACTCCCGCTATCGAGCGCTGGTTCCGGCTTGAGTGGCAGGAGCACACGCCGCCGTTCTACTGCTCGGTCGACCTGCGCAACGCCGGCTTCAAGCTCGCACCGGTCGATACGAACCTGTTTCCGGGTGCGTTCAACGCGCTGCCGGTCGAAGTACTGCCGCTCGCGGTCCAGGCCGCGATGGCATCGATCGAAAAGATCTGTCCGGATGCGAAGAACCTGCTCGTCATTCCCGAGCGCCATACGCGCAACGCGTTCTACCTCGAAAACGTCGCGCGGCTCGCGACGATCATGCGGCAGGCAGGCCTGAACGTTCGCTTCGGCACGCTCGATGAATCGATTCACGGCCCCGTCACGATTGCGCTGTCAGACGGGCAGAAGATCGTGCTCGAACCGCTCGAGCGCTCGCAGCGCCGGCTCGGCCTGAAGAATTTCGATCCGTGCTCGATCCTGATCAACAACGATCTGTCGGGTGGCATTCCGCCCGTGCTCGAGAATCTGCATGAGCAGTATCTGCTGCCGCCGTTGCACGCGGGCTGGGCCGTGCGCCGCAAGTCGACGCATTTCTCGTGCTACGACGACGTCGCGAAAAAATTCGCGAAGATGGTCGAGATCGACCCGTGGATGATCAACCCCTATTACGCACACGTCGAGGGTGTGGACTTCGAAGCGCGCACCGGTGAGGAAGCGCTCGCGGATGCGATCGACGGCGTGCTGAAGAAGATTGCGAAGAAGTATCGCGAGTACGGTATCTCCGAAAAGCCGTATGTCGTGATCAAGTCCGACGCGGGCACGTACGGCATGAGTGTGATGACGGTGCACGACGCGTCCGAAGTGGCCGCGCTGACCAAGCGCGAGCGTACGAAGATGGCGGCGACGAAAGAAGGCCTCGAAGTGCACGACATGCTCGTGCAGGAGGGCGTTTATACGTTCGAGCGCATCGGCGAGGAAGTCGCGGAGCCGGTCGTCTACATGATCGACCGTTACGTGGTGGGCGGCTTCTACCGCGCGCACGGCAGCCGCGAGCGCGACCAGAACCTGAACGCGCCCGGCATGCATTTCGTGCCGCTCGGCTTCGAGCACACCGCGCTGCCCGATGCGCACGCGAAGCCGGGCGCGGCGCCGCCGAATCGCTTTTACATGTATGGTGTCGTTGCGCGGCTGGGGTTGCTTGCCGCATCGCTGGAACTCGAGCGGACCGACCCGGAAGCGATCCAGGTCTGAGTTCGAGGTCCGGGTCTCAGTGATGTCCGGGCGGTTCCGGCGAGCGCGCGTCTTTCCGGCCATTTCCGTGTCACGAAATCAACGCGAGCCCGCGTGGCTGCACCAGGTATTCCATGGACATTCTTTTTATCGCCGACCCGCTTTCCCGTTTCAAGATCTACAAGGACACGACGTACGCAATGATGGCCGAAGCCGCGCGCCGCGGCCATAAGCTCTACACGTGCGAGCCGCGTCATCTGGCATGGACGGGCGGGGCAGTTGAGGCGAGCGCGCAGCGCTTCGAGATCGTCGGCGACGAAGCGGATAGCCACCGCGAGCCGTGGTTCGCGGCGCAGGACGCGGCGCCGCGCGCGCTGACGAGCTTCGGCGCGGTGCTGATGCGCAAGGATCCGCCGTTCGACATGGAGTACGTGACGTCGACTTGGCTGCTCGAGCTCGCCGAACGCGCGGGCGCGCGCATCTTCAACAAGCCGCAGGCCATTCGCGACCATTCGGAGAAACTCGCGATCGGCGAGTTCCCGCAGTTCGTCGCGCCGACGCTCGTGACGCGCGACGCGGCGCGCCTGCGCGAATTCCACGCCGAGCACGGCGACGTGATCCTCAAGCCGCTCGACGGCATGGGCGGGATGGGCGTGTTCCGCGTGAAGGCCGATGGCATGAACCTCGGCTCGATCGTCGAGATGCTGAGCCACGATGGCGCGCGAACGGTGATGGCGCAGAAGTTCATCCCCGAGATCAAGGACGGCGACAAGCGCATTCTGCTGATCGGCGGCGAGGCCGTGCCCTATTCGCTCGCGCGCATTCCGCAAGGCAACGAGGTACGCGGCAACCTCGCCGCGGGCGGCCTTGGCGTGGCACGGCCGCTCACGGCGCGCGATCGAGAGATCGCCGAAACGCTCGCCCCCGTGCTTGCCGCGCGCGGCCTTCTGCTGGTCGGGCTCGACGCGATCGGCGACTGGCTCACCGAAGTCAATGTGACGAGCCCGACGTGCTTTCGCGAAATCATGGATCAGACTGGCTTCGACGTCGCCGGCATGTTCATCGGTGCGTTGGAGCGTGCGGTCGGGTAGGCGTGGTTTCCGCACGGTGCTGGCCCACCGCAGTGCGCGCGCCTCGCAAGCGGGAATCGAGCGGGAATCGCCTGAAGGCGCGAAAATGACGCTGTTACAATGCCCGCTCGCGCGCTGATCTGCGTGGTTCACGCAGACGTTCGGTCTCCTGGACATATGTTCGGACCCTTACGACGAAACAGCGGGCCAAGCGCCGCGCGCCCGAGGCAGCGCCTGGTTCGAGACCGGGCCGCCGCTTGCGGGTCACGACTTCCGGGTCACGACAGCGGGCCGTTTTCTGCAGCAAGGCTGACATGGCAGGCATTCTGATCATTGCGCACGCTCCGTTCGCCACCGCGTTACGCGAGTGTGTCGCGCATATTTACGGCGGCTTGCCCGCCCGCATCGGCGTGATCGACGTCACGCCCGATTGCGATCCCGCACAGATCGTCGCGCTCGCGTACAGCGAGATCGAACGTCTGAAGGAAGACAACGGCGCGCTCGTGATGACCGACATGTTCGGCGCGACGCCTTCGAATATCGCAGGCCGGCTCGCGGCGATACCCGACGTGCGAGTCGTCGCGGGTGTCAATCTGCCGATGCTCGTGCGCGCCGTGTGCTACCGTGCCACGCCGCTCGATACGCTCGTCGACAAGGCACTTGCCGGGGCGACGAAAGGCATCCACGCGGTTGGCCCGGCCACACCGCCGCCCGCCGCGCCGATCGCAAGCGGCGCGGACTGCATTCCGGCGATGCCGCCGGACTGCGAGCTGAATACGAATGCGGCGGGGCAAGCCGAAGCAGGGGCGGCGGCCAATACCGAAGCGAGCGGCAAGGCAGGCGGCCGATAGGATCGACGGCGTCCGTCGGCGGGTCTGTCGCACGACGTTCGCGCACGCCATGCCAACGCTACCAGCAGCACCAACAACAGCACCAACAACTTTAATAACCGCTCTTCGGATCATCAGATGCTGCAACAGGAAACGACAATCGTGAACAAGCTGGGCCTGCACGCACGCGCGTCGGCCAAGCTGACGCAACTGGCCGCGAACTTCCAGTCCGAAATCTGGATGAGCCGCAACGGCCGCCGCATCAACGCGAAAAGCATCATGGGCGTGATGATGCTTGCAGCGGGCATCGGCAGCACCGTGCTGATCGAGACCGAGGGCGCCGACGAAAAAGAAGCGATGGATGCGCTCCTGAAGCTGATCGCGGACAAATTCGGCGAAGGTCAATAGCAGGCTGCGGCGTCGTGCCCGATGTGAGAAAACGCCGCGGCCATTCCCGCGGCGTTTTTCTTCTGGCATAACGGCGGCATCCGCGGTGTGGGGCCGCAGCCGCTGCCCGAGCGCAACGGTGCAGACGTTTCGCCGGCATTATTGCGTTCCGTGTGAAGGCATTTCTGCTGCATCGCACATCACACGGGGATGCCGCGGAATCTATAATCGTGGGCGGGGTCTGAGAGCACTGCAGCGGTTTGCCGCGGCATCGAACAACTAGAGGAGGTGCGCGTGTCGTTCACGCTGCATGGAATTCCCGTGTCACGCGGTATTGCCATCGGGCGGGCCTATCTGATCGCCCCGGCCGCACTCGACGTCGACCACTATCTGATCGAACCCGCCGAAATCGAAGGCGAGATCGAACGCTTTCGCTCAGCCCAGCTCGTCGTCACCGAGGAACTCAACGCATTGCGCGCCGACCTCGCCGCCGATGCGCCGACCGAGATGAGCGCGTTCATCGACGTGCACTCGATGATCCTGAACGACGCAATGCTCGTGCAGGAAACGTTCGATCTGATCCGCACGCGCCGCTACAACGTCGAATGGGCGCTGACCGAGCAGCTCGAGCGCCTGTCGCGCCACTTCGACGAAGTCGACGACGAATACCTGCGCGAGCGCAAAGCCGATATCGAGCAGGTCGTCGAGCGCGTGCTGAAGGCGCTTGCGGGCGCATCGGTGAATCTCGCGCACGGCGCGCACGGCGCGTGCGACGAGATGATCGTCGTCGCGCACGACATTGCGCCCGCCGACATGATGCAGTTCAAGACGCAGACGTTCCAGGGCTTCGTCACGGATCTCGGCGGCCGCACGTCGCATACGGCGATCGTTGCGCGCAGTCTCGGCATTCCGGCTGCGGTCGGCGTGCAGCAGGCGAGCGCGCTGATTCGCCAGGACGATCTGATCATTGTCGATGGCGATCATGGCATCGTGATCGTCGATCCCGCGCCGATCGTTCTCGAAGAATATTCGTACCGTCAAAGCGAGAAGGCGCTCGAACAGCGCAAACTGCAGCGGCTCAAGTTTTCGCCGACCAAAACACTGTGCGGCACGAACATCGAGTTGTGCGCGAACATCGAATTGCCCGACGACGCGCGCGCGGCGGTCGATGCAGGCGCGACCGGCGTGGGGCTGTTCCGCACCGAGTTCCTGTTCATGAACCAGAAGGACGGCCGGCTGCCCGAAGAGGAAGAGCAGTTCGATGCGTATCGTCGTGCGGTCGAACTGATGAACGGCATGCCCGTGACGATCCGCACGATCGACGTCGGCGCCGACAAGCCGCTCGAAGCGATGGGCAGCACCGGCGACGGTTACGAGACCGCGCCGAACCCCGCGCTCGGGCTGCGCGCGATTCGCTGGAGCCTGTCCGAGCCGCAGATGTTCCTCACGCAGTTGCGCGCCATTCTGCGTGCGTCGGCGTTCGGCAGCGTGAAGATTCTGATTCCGATGCTCGCGCACGCGCAGGAGATCGACCAGACGCTCGACCTGATTCGCGAGGCGAAGCATCAGCTCGACGATGCGGGACTTGCGTACGATCCGAACGTGCGCGTCGGCGCAATGATCGAGATTCCGGCGGCGGCGATCGCGCTGCCGCTTTTTCTGAAGCGGCTCGATTTCCTGTCGATCGGCACGAACGACCTGATCCAGTACACGCTCGCGATCGACCGCGCCGATAACGCGGTCGCGCATCTGTACGACCCGCTGCATCCGGCCGTGCTGCATCTGATCGCGTTCACGCTGCGTGAGGCGAGGCGGGCGGGCGTGCCGGTTTCGGTATGCGGCGAGATGGCTGGCGATCCGGCGTTGACGCGGCTTCTGCTCGGGATGGGGCTGACTGAATTCTCGATGCATCCGAGCCAGTTGCTGCTCGTGAAGCAGGAGATCTTGCGCTCGAGCGTGAAGGCGCTGGAAAAGCCGGTAGCCGATGTGCTCGCGGCATTCGAGCCGGCCGAACTCGAGGCGGCGTTGAAGCGCCTGGCGCAAGCCTGATGGCCGGGCTATTTGCGTCAGGAGAGCAGTAGCAGGAGCCGGTCACGCGGTGAGCGGGCGGCGGCCAGGTCGATGCGCGGCGCCCGCCGCCTGAGTCTGCGCCGCTATGCCGCGCCGCGTGAAGCGCTCTGGGCGCCGGACCCAACCCCATCTCCAACGCCGCTGCCGTGCCGCTCGCCGCACACCGCGCAATCGGGTTGCCGCGCGATTCGCATCGTCGTCCACTCCATGCGCAGCGAGTCCAGCATCATCAGGCGGCCGACGAGCGGCGTGCCGATGCCGGCGATCACGCGCAGCGCTTCGGCTGCCTGCATCGCGCCGATGATGCCGACCGTCGGCGAGAACACGCCCATCGTCGAGCACGCGACTTCCTCGAACGGCTGGTCTTCCGGGAACACGCACGCATAACACGGCGACGCGTCTTCGCGCAGATCGAACGTGCTGATCTGGCCGTCGAAACGTAATGCCGCGCCGGAGACGAGCGGTATGCGGTGCGCGACGCACGCGCGATTGATCGCATGGCGCGTTGCGAAGTTGTCGGTGCAGTCGAGTACGACGGTCGCCGACGGCACGGCGCGAGCGAGCCATGCATCGTCGACCCGCTCGGTCACCGCGTGCACTTTCACATCGGGATTCAGGCGTGCGATCGCGTCGCGTCCCGACTCGACTTTCCTGCGGCCGACCGACGCGGTCACATGCAGGATCTGCCGCTGCAGGTTGGTCAGATCGACCGTATCGGCATCGACGAGCGTGAGTTGCCCGACGCCCGCTGCCGCCAGATACATGGCGGCCGGCGACCCCAGGCCACCCGCGCCGACGACGATTGCGTGCGCGTCGAGAAAGCGCTGCTGCGCCTCGATGCCGAGCTCGTCGACGAGGATATGGCGGGAATAGCGGAGCAGTTGTTCGTCGTTCATGGCGGGGCGCGTCGCGTTATCGCATTACGAAGCCGCCGCGCGACGGCACGGCGGACAGCGGCAATGATCTTATTCTAGCCGCGCGCGAAATCAGGACTTCGAGTAGGGACTTGCGGATTCGGATTCGGGAAGCAGGGTTTCAAACGCGTTCGGGTCTTCGCGGCATGCAGCCAGCCGCGAAGACCCGCGATTCAACCCTTACTTGCTGCTGCTCGACGTCGCACCGGCCGACGCCGGTGCGGGCGCCGCGGCACCCGGGCCCGACGCGCCCGGCGTGACCGGCAGCGCCGGCTTCACCGCAACCGGCGCCGAAGCCGATTGCGCCGGCTTGTTCTGCGCGAGACGGCGCTCCATGAGCGACTTCGATTCCACGACGGGCTTGCCTTCGAGCTTGTTGAGCCCCTGTTGCAGCATGAAGTCATCGTTCGAACCGAACTCGACCGGCTTGCGATCACGATCTTTCTGACGCTGTTCCGGCGTCTTCTTATCGTTTTGCTCTTCGAGCAGACGCAGCTGATCCATGCGTTCCTGTTCGCGCTCTTCCTGCTCCTTCTTCTCGTTCGGATCCTGCGTATTCGCGAGGTGATTCGAATAATCGACTTCACGCGTGACGAGTGCGTCGTCCGGATCGCCGTCGGCGTATTGATCGACCGCGATATCGGGGCGAATGCCCTTGTTCTGGATCGAACGGCCGCTCGGCGTGTAGTAGTACGCCGTGGTCAGGCGCAGCGCCGTGTCGGCGGTCATCGGCCGCACGGTTTGCACCGAACCCTTGCCGAACGTCGTCTTGCCGACGATCAGCGCGCGATGCTGATCCTGCAGCGCGCCAGCGACGATTTCCGATGCCGAAGCCGAATACGCGTTGGTCAGCACGATCATCGGCACCGTCTTGAAGATCGGCGGCAGACCCTTCAGCGGATCGCCGTCGAACGACGACAGGCGGTAGTTATCGTAGGTGTCGCGATAGACCTGCTTCGAATCCGGAATCTGGCCGTTCGTCGAAACGACGACCGAATCGGGCGGCAGGAACGCGCCGGCGACGCCGACCGCGCTTTGCAGCAGCCCGCCGCCGTTGTTGCGCAGATCGAGAATCAGGCCCTTCAGGTTCGGCTGCTGGCGCGCGATGTCCTGCAGCGCGGCGGCGAGATCCGGCACTGTCCGTTCCTGGAAGCTCGTAATACGGATGTAGGCGTAGCCGGGCGCGAGAATCTTCGACTTCACGCTCTTCACCTTGATGATCGCGCGCGTCACCGTCAGCGGGAAGGTGCGGTCGTCGGTCTTGCGGAAGATCGTGAGCGTGACCTTGGTGCCCGGGTCGCCGCGCATCTGCTTGACAGCCTTGTCGAGCGTCATGCCGCGCACGGGCTTGTCGTTGATGCGCGTGATCAGGTCGCCCGGACGGATGCCGGCGCGGAACGCCGGCGTGTCTTCGATCGGCGAGATCACCTTGATGAGGCCGTCTTCCTGCGAAATCTCGATGCCGAGACCTGCGAAACGGCCCTTGGTCTGTTCCTGCAGCTCTTCGTAGTCGGTCTTGTCGAGATACGACGAGTGCGGATCGAGGCTCGACACCATGCCCTTGATCGCGGCCGTCAGCAGCTTTTTATCGTCGACGGGTTCGACATATTCATGCTTGATCTGACCGAAGACTTCGGCGAAGAGCCGCAACTGGTCGAGCGGCAGGGGACTGGACGCGGGGACGGGCGTTTGCTGGGCCGAGGCGGAAAGTTGCAAGGTAGCAAAAACGCCGGTAGCAAGGCCCGCGGCGATCAGGCCGATAGTTTTCAGGTTCTTTCGCATAGAGTCTGTTGCGGTCGGAAGCGCGTGGCAGCGTGAAGGGTAAGGACGGACAAGTATAACTTCTCGACGCCGGGACGGCCGTTTGGGCGGCTGACCGGTTCTTCGACAAGATCAGTACAGCGAGGTTCTTCGGATCGTCGCGGGCGGCAGCGCATAGTGTATGTGCGCTAGCCGACGCGCGGTGGTGCGTTGATACGGCGTGGCGGCCTGCGTGTTTATAGGCGAGCGCGCTTAAAGCCGTCTTAAAGCCAACTTGAAGCAGCGATCTGAAAGACCCGGTCTGAAGCGCGGAGCTCGAAGCGGCGTTCGTGCCGCGCAGATCCCGCCCGCGCCCCGACGCGCGCCGTTTCCGCTCGATCAGCCCGCCTTGCCCTGATTGGCGACGGCCGCCTGCGCTTTCGCGATCGCTTCCGGGTCTCCCAGATAGTAGTGTTTGATCGGCTTCAGCGCTTCGTCGAGTTCGTAGACGAGCGGCACGCCGTTCGGAATGTTCAATCCGACAATATCCTTGTCCGAGATTTCGTCCAGATATTTGACCAGCGCGCGAATCGAGTTGCCGTGCGCGGCGATCAGCACGTTGCGGCCCGATTTAATGGCCGGCGCGATCGATTCGTTCCAGATCGGCATCACGCGCGCAACCGTATCTTTCAGGCACTCGGTCAGCGGCAACTGTTCGCGCGGCACCTTCGCATAGCGCGGGTCGTCGAACGGCGCGCGCGAATCGGACGGATCGAGCGCGGGCGGCGGCGTGTCGTAGCTGCGGCGCCAGATCAGCACCTGTTCGTCGCCGTACTTCTGGGCCGTCTCGGCCTTGTTCAGGCCGGAGAGCGCGCCGTAATGGCGCTCGTTGAGCCGCCACGAATGGACCACGGGCAGGTACATCAGATCCATCTGGTCCTGGACGTGCCACAGCGTGCGGATCGCGCGCCTGAGCACCGACGTGTACGCGATGTCGAACGTGTAGCCGGCGTTCTTGAGCAGGTCGCCCGCCTGTTTTGCCTCGCGAACGCCCTGCTCGGTCAGGTCGACGTCGACCCAGCCCGTGAAGCGGTTTTCCTTGTTCCACGTCGATTCGCCGTGGCGGATGAGAACGAGTTTGTACATGGTCTTGCCGGTCGGTAGTAAGGAAGCGGTATGCGAGGCGCGCCGCGGCACATTCTATGCGGTCGCCATCGAGACAGGCGGTTATTTTATAATGGCCGGATTGCCCTTTTTTATTTCTCACCGTTTCTTACTTTTCCGGCAAATATTCCGTGACGTTTTTCACCGACTACTCGAACCTTGTCCTGATTGCGGCCGCCCTCATCTCTGGAGCGTTGCTCCTGTGGCCGATGATCGCTCGCCGCGGCCGCGGCGGCCTGTCCGCGGCGCAAGCGACGCAGCTCATCAACCGTCGCAATGCCGTGGTGGTGGACCTGCGCCCGGCAGCGGAGTTCGCCAAAGGCCATTTGCCGTCGGCGCGCCACGTGGAGCTTGCGGAATTGCAGGCAAAGGTCGGGCAGCTCGTGAAGAACAAGAGCAACCCGGTGCTGCTGGTGTGCCAGACCGGTCAGCATTCGAACAAGGCCGCACGTATCGTGCGTGACGCAGGCTATGCCGAAGTGCATGTGCTCGAAGGCGGCGTGAACGCCTGGCAGCAAGCGGGCATGCCGGTCGTCAAACAAGGAGCAGCGAAGTGAACAAAGTGATCATGTACAGCACGCAAGTGTGCCCGTATTGCCAGATGGCCGAGCGGCTGCTGAAGTCGCGCGGCGTCGACCAGATCGAAAAGGTGCTGATCGACAAGGATCCGGCGCGTCGCCAGGAAATGATGACCCGCACGGGGCGCCGCACGGTGCCGCAGGTTTTCATCGGCGAAACACATGTCGGCGGGTACGATGATCTGTCTGCGCTCGATCGCGCGGGCGGTCTGACGCCGCTGCTCGAAGAAGTGGTCTGAGCGTTTTCGGGCGTCGGCCTGCGCCGCCGGTCGCGCTGCCTGGGCTTTGTGTGGGCGCGTCGGCGAAGCGGATGTTTCGAAGGTATCGGCGGCGCGGGGTCGGCTCGACCATCTGGCGCGACCGCCGGACGCAACCATTCGGCTCAACCGCTGACCGGCTTCATCGGACGGGTTCAGCCGCCGATGCCTGCCACCGGCTCCAACCGCTGCCATGCCCGTTCGAGCGCCTGAGCCGGCGTCACTCCGACGCCATGCGAACGTGGCCCGAACGCAAGGCGCATACGCTCCGCCCGGGCGGT
This sequence comes from Paraburkholderia sp. SOS3, assembly GCF_001922345.1. Classification (NCBI taxonomy): domain Bacteria; kingdom Pseudomonadati; phylum Pseudomonadota; class Betaproteobacteria; order Burkholderiales; family Burkholderiaceae; genus Paraburkholderia; species Paraburkholderia sp. SOS3. The sequence goes on from NZ_CP018811.1 coordinate 534,801, forward strand.
GTACAAACTAGCGAACCTATAATCCGGCGGGCCGCCAAAGCCCGCCGCAACGTACCACGAGGGAGTACCGAATCATGTCCGACGAGAACAACCAGCCGTTCTTCAACATCCAGCGCATTTATCTGAAGGACATGTCGCTCGAGCAGCCGAATTCGCCGGCGATCTTTCTCGAGCAGGAAATGCCGGCGGTCGAAGTCGAAGTCGACGTGAAGGCCGAGCGCCTCGCCGATACCGTGTTCGAAATTCTCGTTACCGGCACCGTCACCGCGAAGGTCAACGACAAAGTCGCGTTCCTGATCGAAGCGAAGCAAGCGGGCATATTCGACATCCGGAACATCCCGGCCGAGCAGATCGATCCGCTCGTCGGCATCGCATGCCCGACTATTCTGTTCCCGTACCTGCGTTCGAACATCGCCGACGCGATCACGCGCGCCGGTTTCCCGCCGATCCACCTCGCCGAAATCAACTTCCAGGCGCTCTATGAGCAGCGTCTCGCGCAAATCGCCTCGCAAAACGGCGGCGCGCAAAGCGGCGCAACGCACTGACGCGCCCCGCACGGTGCCGGCCATGAAGGTCGCTGTACTGGGCGCCGGCGCATGGGGCACCGCGCTCGCCGGGCATCTGGCGAGGCGGCACGACACGGTGCTGTGGGCGCGCGATGGCGCGCTTGTCGCCGAACTTGCGTCGACGCATCAGAACGCCCGCTATCTGGCGGGCGTTGCTTTGCCTGCGGCGCTTCGTTACGAAGCCGGTCTGTCCGCGGCGCTCGATCATGCGCTTGCCGACGACGCGCTCTGCGTCGTTGCGACGCCCGTCGCCGGCTTGCGGGCGTTGCTTCGCGCGATGCACGACGCGCAGCGCGTGCCTGCGAACGTCGTCTGGCTGTGCAAAGGCTTCGAAGCCGATACGCAATTGATGCCGCATCAGGTCGTCGCGCAGGAACTGGCCGGCCATCCGAGCAACGGCGTGCTGTCGGGACCGAGTTTTGCGCGCGAAGTCGCTCAGAACCTGCCGGTTGCATTGACGGTGGCGAGCGCGTCGGCCAGGTGTCGCGAACGCACGCTTGCCGCGTTTCACCATGGCGCGATGCGCATCTATACCGGCGACGACGTAGTCGGCGTCGAAGTGGGCGGCGCGGTGAAGAACGTGCTCGCGATCGCAACCGGCATTGCCGACGGATTGGGCCTCGGGCTCAACGCGCGTGCCGCATTGATCACGCGCGGGCTCGCTGAAATGACGCGCCTTGGCGTGACCCTTGGTGGTCGTGCGGAAACGTTCACGGGCCTCACGGGCCTCGGCGATCTGATCCTGACGGCGACCGGCGATTTGTCGCGCAATCGCACGGTCGGCATGCAACTCGCGTCGGGCCGCTCGCTGGCCGATATTCTCGGCGCACTCGGTCATGTGGCCGAAGGCGTGCGCTGCGCGCAAGCGGTGCTGTCGATCGCACGCGCGCACGCGATCGACATGCCGATCACGCAAGCCGTGTGTGCGGTGCTGTTCGATGCAGTGGCGCCGCGCGACGCGGTCAGCGCATTGTTGCGCCGCGACGCGAAAGCGGAGTAGCCGCGGCGGGCGCGCCGCGTGCTCCGCGTACCCTGCGTACGGCTGCGCTGCGAGCAACCTCGGGACGGAGGTACCCATGCTCACCATCGATCATTGCACGCTCGAAGCGCGAGTCGTCGACATCACGACGCTCGACGTCGATGCCATCGTCAACGCGGCGAATACGTCGTTGCTGGGCGGGGGCGGCGTCGACGGCGCAATTCATCGCGCGGCGGGCCGCGAGCTGTTACGCGAATGCGAAACCCTGAACGGCTGCGCGACCGGCGACGCAAAAATCACACGCGGCTACAAGCTGCCGGCCAAACATGTCATTCACGCGGTCGGGCCCGTGTGGCATGGCGGCGGCCGGGGCGAGGCCGAACTTCTCGTGTCCTGCTACCGGCGCTCGCTCGAACTCGCGCAACACGCGCGCCTCAAAGGCATCGCTTTTCCGGCAATCAGTTGCGGCGTTTACCGCTATCCACCGGACGCCGCCGTGCATATCGCCGTGTCGACTGTTATCGATACGCTGCCGCACGCGCGCAGCATCGAGCGCGTGGTCTTCGCATGCTTCGACGACGCGATGTTTCGCCGTTATGAAGCGAGGCTCGAGGCCGGGTACGCGACGCGGCGCGATCAGGCGCCGCCTTCGAAACCGGCCTGACGCCACGCCTCGAACACGACCACTGCCACTGTATTGGACAGATTGAGACTGCGGTTGCCGGGCCGCATCGGCAAGCGCACGCGCTGCGCCGCGTCGAAGCGGCTCAATACCGCATCGGACAGCCCGCGCGTCTCCGCTCCGAAGACGAACCAGTCGCCCGGGACGAACGCGTGCGAGTGGAACGGACTCGAGCCGCGCGTCGTGAACGCGAACATTCGCGCTGGGTTCGGGGCTTCGGCGGCAATCAGCGCATCCCAGTCGCGATGCACATGCATCTGCGCGTATTCGTGATAGTCGAGGCCCGCGCGACGCATTTTCGCGTCGTCGAGCGGGAAGCCGAGCGGCTCGATCAGATGCAGCCGTGCGCCGGTGTTGGCACACAGGCGGATGACATTGCCGGTGTTCGGCGGGATTTCCGGTTCGACGAGTACGACGTTGAACATGGTCAGCGAATGTTGAGGGCTAGTGTTTCGGCGTACGGAGGACGACGAAATTCGTCACGCGGCGTGCGCCGGCCGCTTTCAGCATATGAGCGAGCGCTTCGAGCGTGGCGCCGGTCGTCATCACATCGTCGACGAGCGCAACGTGCAGGCCTGTCACGGGTCTGGTCAGCGCAAACGCTCGCCCGACGTTTTGCCGGCGCGCGTTCAGATCGAGCCGCGATTGCGGCGCGGTCTCGACGATGCGGCGAATCAGCGTCGCGTCCGCCGGTACGCGCAAAGCGTTGGCGAACGGCCGCGCGATCTCCCACGCCTGGTTGTAGCCGCGTTCGACGAGCCGCCTGTGCGCGAGCGGAACCGGCGCGACGACGTCGGGCCGCTGCATGCCATCGAGTGCATCGCCGGCGAGCGTCGCGAGGCGCGACGCGAATTCGCGTGCAAGCATCAGACGCGCGCGAAACTTGAGACCGAGCGCAAGCGCATCGAGTGGCGCACGGTAATCGGCGAGCGCGAACGTCGCATCGAATGGCGGCGGCTCGGCCCGACAGGTCGCGCATAGATAGCGCGCGACGCCGGTGCGGCGCGATGAGCCTGTGGCTAGCGGAAACGCACAAACCGTGCAGCGCAGACGCGTTTCGTTCCAGTACGCTGCGTCGCAGCCCGCACACAACGTTTTATGCGACATATTGCCGCACAACGCGCACAGATTGGGTAGCGCGAACTGCAGGATGCGAGGCGCGACCTTCGACCCGCACCGTTTCAACCGTCGCGCGGCCGATCGCGCGAAGCCAGCGAGCCGCGACAAAAACGGCCGCGCACCGTCGATCGACTTTGCGCAATGCAAAGACCGACGAATCATGGCTGACGACTGCTGGAGAAAAGTGCTCGACTGCATGGGTTCGACTGCATACGAAGGCGACGCGCTTCGACGGATGCCAAAGTGCCTGGTAAGTGCTGGTAAGCGCCTGATAAGCGCCTGATAAGCGCCCGCGAGGCGCTGGCGCTGAACGGATGGAAGCGAGCGAGTATACTTCGCACTCTTCGTCAGTACGACACTCATGCCCCCCTCTTCGAGCCACACTGGCCGTCCGGCCTATGATTCGCGACGCCTGAGGCGCATTTTCGATCGCCGTGCCGCGACCTTCGGCGAGGTCGCGTTCCTGCCGCGCGAAATCGCGCAGCGCATGCGCGAGCGGCTCGATTACATCAAGGTGACGCCAGCGCACGTACTCGATGCGGGCTGCGGCGCGGGCGACGATCTGCCGGTGCTGCGTCAGCGCTTTCCCGAGGCGCCGGTTTTCGGCGCGGATCTGTCGTGGCAGATGCTCTCGCGCGCGGTGCATCACGATGTCGGCGACACGAGCTGGCGGCGCTTCCTGCCTGCCGCGCTCGGCAAGGCGCTCGGCGCGCGCGGTCCTCGCTTCGCGCAGGCGGACTTCGCCGCGCTGCCGTTTAGCGCAGGTGCGTTCGAACTGGTCTGGTCGAACCTCGCGCTGCATTGGCATTCGCGACCCGATCTCGTCTTCCCCGAATGGCAGCGTGTGCTGAAAGTGGGGGGGCTGTTGATGTTCAGCACGCTCGGCCCGGACAGCCTGAAGGAATTGCGCGGCGCGTATGCCGAGGTCGAAGCGGCGCACGGCGGTTCGTCGCGCGCGCACGTGATCGACTTCGTCGACATGCACGATCTTGGCGACATGCTGGTCGAGAGCGGCTTCGAGATTCCGGTGATGGACCAGGAGACGTTGACGATTACCTATAAATCGCCGCAATCGTTATTGGCGGACGTGCGCCGCTGGGGCGCTTATCCGTTCGAACGCACGGCAGCGGCTTCGGGCATATCCGCGCGGCGCCTGCACCACGCGCTGCTGGCCGCGCTCGAAGCGCGCCGCCGCGCGGACGGCACGATCCCGCTTACGTTCGAAGTGATTTACGGCCATGCGTGGAAGGCGGTGCCACGCATGACCGCGGAAGGGCACGGCATCGTACGGATCGAGGACATCGGACGCGGTCCATCGAAGAACCGTTGACGAAAATGATGCTAAAGGCGGCAACGCGCGCATCCGTTATGTCGGGAATCAGCCTCGCAAAGACCCTTGCACGAGGTGCGGCAAAACGGCGCAGAGGCTTGTCGCACATGGCTTACAGGCCGATAGACGCTTGCTTGTGGATGCCATAGAACGCGCCTATAATGCGTCAGTTTGTCGCCCGGGGTTCCCACATTTGGGCGTCAGGCGCAACGGATTGGGCGCTGGGATCGGTACCGGCGTGCATCTCGGGGTATGCCCCGGGGTGGCCGGGGTTGTCGGAGTTGTCCTGATACGGCTGGCGGTCAGAGGCAAGCGAGTAGCACGGCAGCAGCGCCGGGGTCGAGCGGTAATCGGCGGCGGGCAGTACGCGGGAGGCAGCGATGGAAGCAACCGATCTGCTGACGGGTTCTGAACCGGTCGTAAAAGACTGGCTGATGAAGCGCAACTGCGCGGTCTCGCCGCGGCAGTTCGTGTGGTTTTATATGTCGCTCGCGTCGTTCTCGCTGTTCATCGCTTTCCTGCTGGTGTTGTGTGGCGCATGGCTGGTGTTGCCGTTTACGGGCATCGAGTTGTTGGCGGTCGGCGTTGCTTTTGCGGTGTATGCGCGGCATGCGGTCGATTACGAACGCATCAGGCTCTACCCGAACCGGCTTGTCATCGAACAGGTCAGCGCCGAAGATGTCACGCAGTTCGAGTTCAATCCGCGCTGGGTGCGGGTCGAAACGGGAGCAACGCCGCGCGACCGGATCAAGCTGGTCTCGCGTGGCGAGACGATCATGATTGGGCAGCATCTTGCGCAGTATCGGCGCGCCGAATTTGCGAACGAATTGCGCAGGTGGCTCAGACAGTGTTGACGTGACGGGTGTCGGCGAACGATCAGCGAGGCATGCGCGCCGCAGCATCAGCGTGCGCGCCGGTAAGCATCGGACGCAACGGGCGAACACTGACCGCGCCATTGAGGGGAGCGCGGAACACCTTCCTGCGGGGTCGAGGGTTTGAATGGAAATTTTGGGTAAGGAAGCTATGAAAACAATCAAGCGAGCCCTGATGGGCGTGCTGGCGGGTAGCGGGCTGCTGTTCGCCGGTGCCGCCCTTGCAGTCGGCGACAGTCCCGGCGGTCCCCGCGTCAACGAGATCAATTTCCAGCCGCCGGTGACGAAGATCGCTGCAGAGCTCTACAGCCTCCACATGTCCATGCTGGTCCTGTGTACGGTGATCTTCGTCGGCGTGTTCGGCGTGATGTTCTACTCGGTGTTCATGCACCGTAAGTCGAAGGGCTACAAGGCTGCCAATTTCCACGAAAGCACGACCGTGGAAATCATCTGGACGGTCGTTCCGTTCATCATCGTCGTGCTGATGGCGCTGCCCGCCACGAAGACCGTGGTTGCGATGAAGGACACGAGCAACGCCGACCTGACGGTCAAGGTCACGGGCTATCAGTGGAAGTGGGGTTACGACTACGTGAAGGGCCCGGGCGAAGGCATCAGCTTCCTGTCCACGCTCTCCACCCCGCGTGCCGAGGTTGACGGCCGCGAGCCGATCAGCGACACCTACCTGCAGGAAGTCGACAATCCGCTCGTCGTTCCTGTCAACAAGAAAATCCGCATCATCACCACCGCCAACGACGTCGTGCACTCGTGGTATGTGCCTGCCTTCGGCGTGAAGCAGGACGCGATTCCCGGTTTCGTGCGCGATACGTGGTTCAAGGCCGACAAGGTCGGCACGTTCCGCGGTTTCTGTACCGAGCTGTGCGGCAAGGAACACGCATTCATGCCGGTCGTCGTCACCGTGCTGTCCGACGATGACTACGCAAAGTGGGTCGACGCCGAGAAGAAGAAAATGGCGGCCGGCGCCGACGATCCGAACCGCACGTACACGCTCGCCGAACTGACCGAGCGCGGCGCGAAAGTCTACGCGGCGAATTGCGCGGTGTGCCACCAGCCGACGGGCAAGGGCGCGGGCCAGTTCCCGGCGCTCGACGGCAGCAAGATCGTCAACGGTCCGATCGCGCAACACGTGAGCATCGTGCTGAAGGGCAAGAACGCGATGCCGTCGTGGGCGCCGACGCTGAACGACGTCGAGATCGCATCGGTCATCACCTTCGAGCGCAACTCGTGGGGCAACCACACGGGCGACATCCTGCAGCCGAAGCAGGTTGCCGATGCGCGCAACGGCAAGCTTCCCGAAGGCGGCAATCACCTGGCCGGCGGCGCGGGCGCCGCTGCGGGGGCGAGCGAGTCGGCCGCGAGCGGCGCGGCAGGTGCGAGCGATGCCGCAGCAGCAGGCAGCGAACCGGCCGGTGCGTCGAACACTGCCGGCGCGTCGGCAGCGGCGCCGGCATCGGGTGCACAATGAAGCGAAAAAACATGATGGGCGGCGCGAGCAGCGCATGGAGCAAGCGCAACGACGCCCCGCGTATTGAATCAGCCCTGCGGCCTGACATGTTGCTGTCGGCCAAGAAGTATTCGTTTTAGGAGATTGTCATGTCTAGCATCGGACACGATGTTGTCGCAGGGCACGAGCATGTGCACGGCGATCATGCGCACGGCACGCCGACCGGCTGGCGCCGCTGGCTGTTCGCGACGAACCACAAGGATATCGGCACGCTGTATCTGCTGTTCTCGTTCATCATGTTCCTGTCCGGCGGGGTGATGGCGCTTGGCATCCGCTCGGAGCTGTTCGAGCCGGGCCTGCAGATCATGCGTCCCGAGTTCTTCAACCAGTTGACCACCATGCACGGCCTGATCATGGTGTTCGGCGCGATCATGCCGGCTTTCGTCGGCTTCGCGAACTGGATGATTCCGCTGCAGATCGGCGCGTCGGACATGGCCTTCGCGCGGATGAACAACTTCAGCTTCTGGCTGCTGCCGGTTGCAGCGTGTCTGCTGGTCGGCTCGTTCTTCGTGCCCGGTGGCGCGACGGCCGCGGGCTGGACGCTGTACGCGCCGCTCTCCACGCAAATGGGCCCGGGCATGGACTTCGCGATCTTCGCGGTCCACATCATGGGTGCCTCGTCGATCATGGGCGGTATCAATATCGTCGTGACGATCCTGAATCTGCGCGCGCCCGGCATGACGCTGATGAAGATGCCGATGTTCGTGTGGACGTGGCTCATCACCGCGTATCTGCTGATCGCCGTGATGCCTGTGCTTGCAGGCGCGATCACGATGATCCTGTTCGATCGCCACTTCGGTACGTCGTTTTTCAACGCGGCAGGCGGCGGCGACCCGGTCATGTACCAGCACATCTTCTGGTTCTTCGGTCACCCCGAGGTGTACATCATGATCTTGCCGGCGTTCGGGATCGTGTCGCAGGTGATCCCGGCGTTCGCGCGCAAGCCGCTGTTCGGCTATAGCTCGATGGTCTATGCAACGGCGTCGATCGCGATCCTCTCGTTCATGGTCTGGGCGCACCACATGTTCGCCACGGGCATGCCGGTCACGGGCCAGCTGTTCTTCATGTACGCCACGATGCTGATCGCCGTGCCGACGGGCGTGAAGGTGTTCAACTGGGTCGCCACGATGTGGCGCGGTTCGCTCACGTTCGAAACGCCGATGCTGTTCGCGGTGGGCTTCCTGTTCGTGTTCACGTTCGGCGGTCTGACGGGCCTGATGCTCGCGATGGCGCCGCTCGACATCCAGTACCACGGCACCTACTTCGTCGTCGCGCACTTCCACTACGTGCTGGTGGCGGGGTCGCTGTTCGGGCTCTTCGCGGGCTGGTATTACTGGTCGCCGAAATGGACCGGCTGGATGTACAACGAGACGCGCGGCAAGATCCACTTCTGGTCGTCGCTGTTCTTCTTCAACCTCGCGTTCCTGCCGATGCACTTCGTCGGTCTCGCCGGTATGCCGCGTCGCTATGCCGACTATCCGGCGCAGTTCACCGACTGGAACCAGGTGATTACCATCGGCGCGTTCGGCTTCGGTCTCGCGCAGGTGTATTTCCTGTTCGCGGTCGCGCTGCCTGCCTATCGCGGCGGCGGCGACCTCGAAAAGGCGAGCGACAAGCCGTGGGAAGGCGCGACGGGCCTCGAGTGGACGGTGCCGAGCCCGGCTCCTTTCCACACGTTCGAAAATCCGCCGACGGTCGAATAAGCGGCCCGACGAACGAACTCAAAACCGGGGAGAAGGCGATCTCCCGGCGCGTACGCCGGCTCTGAGATCGCCGGATCGAGCAGGCAGCGATGGAAGAAGCAACCCGAAACATCAGCATGACGCGAAAACCACCGAAGAGGCGTACTCCCGAGGAAATTCGCGCAGGCACCCGGCGGCTTGGCCTGATCCTGTCTGCCATTGCGGTCGCATTTTTCGTGGCGGCCTTTGTCAAGCAGATCTGGTTTTCGTAGCCGCTTTTTCGTAGTGGCTTGACGCTTCATTAAGGAAGTTCGATGTCGATGCATTCGCCGAACGAGGCCACTCGCTCGTTCAACCGCTCGATGCTGTTCAAGCTCGTGGTGGTGGCGTTTCTGATGTTCGGTTTCGGTTTTGCGCTGGTGCCGATGTACCGTGCGATCTGCGAGGTGACGGGCATCAACAATCTCGTGCAGCGCGATACGAGCAAGCGCGAGGCGAAGAACACGCAGGTCGACATGACGCGCACGATCTCGATCGAGTTCGATGCCAATGCGCGCGGTCCGCTGGGTTTCAGGCCGGAGCAGAGCGCTGTCGACGTGCATCCGGGCGAAGTGACGACGGTGATGTATCAGGTGACCAATGCGCAGGCGCGCGCGATCGACGCGCTGGCGATTCCGAGCTACGCGCCGCGCGAGGCCACCGAGTACTTCAGGAAGATCGAATGCTTCTGTTTTACGCAGCAGAAGCTCGCTGCGCACGAGACGAAGCTGCTGCCGGTCGTGTTTGTGGTGGACCCGAAGTTGCCGAAGGACGTAAAGACGATCACGCTGTCGTACACGTTCTTCGAGTTGAATGCGCCGGCCGTGCCGGCAAAAGACAACACGGATGGGCAGGGCCCTGACCCGGCCTGACGGACATCGGGAAAAGCGGTTGAAAACCATAGCCCAAAAAGGCGGCTGCACGGGCAGCGACAGCAAGAACGGGAACAGCGCGACGGGAGAGGCGGCGACGATGAGCGATAACGGCCGTGGACGCAGCAAGAGCAGCTTCGGCCAGTCGATGAAGGCCGTGATGTGGTCGTTTTTCGGCGTGCGCAAGCGGCGCGACCTCGAAGCGGACGCAACGCAGCTGAATCCGCTGCATGTGATTGCCGCAGCGCTGATCTGTGCCGCGGTGTTTATCGGCATCCTGATTCTCGTCGTGCACGCGGTGGTAGGTTGACGGCGATAGCTTGACGCTGGTGAATTGCGCGGGTGGGTTTGGCGGGTGGGTTTGAACAGGCAGGACGATTAGAGCGAAGCGGTGCGGTATCGACGCGCCGTCGAGATACAGCCGGGCAAGCCCGGAACAACTGGACTGAAGTGGAGAATCAAGAATGAGCGGCCAAAACGAGAGCCCGTACTATTTCATACCGCACCCGTCGCGGCACCCGATCAGCGCGGCGGTGGGGCTTTTGATCATGCTTTCGTCGTTTGCCTCATGGGTGAACGGCGAGCCGTGGGCGCCGTATACCTCGCTGGTCGGTCTGCTCTGGTTGCTCTTCACGCTGTGGCACTGGTTCGGCGACGCGATCTCCGAATCGGAAGGCGGCATGTACGGCAAGCGCGTCGACGTGTCGTACCGCTGGAGCATGAGCTGGTTCATCTTCTCCGAAGTGATGTTCTTCGGCGCGTTTTTCGGTGCGCTGTTCTACGCGCGCGAAATCGCGATGCACCAGTTGGGCAGCCTCGACTACAAATTGATCTGGCCGGATTTCTCGGCCGTGTGGCCGAATAACGGACCGGCGGAACTCGTCTCGCACTTCAAGTCGATGACGCCGTGGCCGGTGCCGACCATCAACACCGCGCTGTTGCTGTCGTCGGGCGCGACGCTGACGGTCTCGCACCATGCGCTGCGCGACAATCATCGTAAGAAGGCGATCGTGTGGCTCGCGGCAACGATCCTGCTCGGCCTCACGTTCCTGTTCTTTCAGGCTTTCGAATACTTCCACGCGTACAACGAGCTCAATCTCACGCTCGCATCGGGCGTGTACGGTTCGACGTTCTTTCTGCTGACGGGCTTCCACGGTTTCCACGTGTTCCTCGGCGGCACCATGCTGACCGTGGTGCTGGTTCGCCTGATCCGCGGCCACTTCACGGCGGACCATCACTTCGCGTTCGAAGGCGCCGCGTGGTATTGGCACTTTGTCGACGTCGTATGGCTGGGGCTGTACGTCGTTGTCTACTGGTTGTAATGCAGGCTGTAATGCGGCTCGGGTGTGCGCATATGTCGCGCATCACCGCAATGGCAGGACAGGTAAGACGGCAGTAGCGAAGATCAACAAGGCGCCGCCCTCGACTGTGTCGGGGCGGCGTTTTGCTATCGGGCCGCGCCGCTATAATCGGCGCGCTTCTGTAGCGGTCTCTTGAGCGGTCTTGAGCGGTTTATCGGCCGTACGGAATGCCGGTCGACTGGATCCAGCCCATCCAGTGTGCGAACAGGATGAACAGGAACAGCGAGATAGACAGCCCGACGCGCGTCGCGAGCGACCAGACCATGCGCTTTGTGCGGCCGCGATCGTGCATCATGAAGTACAGCGCCGAGATCATGCTCGCGATGATGAGCGCAAAAGCGATGGGAACCAGTATGTGCATGAAAGCCACGGAAACTCTTCAGGAAAGCGAACGTAACGACACTATTATCGCACCGGCCGCAAGGGTTCGTCGGTTCGTGGGGCCGCTACGATGAAGATTCGCTGGCTCCCGGCGCTGCTCATTCTGATTGTCGTCGCGGTAACGGTGCGGCTCGGCTTCTGGCAGCGCGACCGCGCGCATCAGAAGGAAGCGCTCGAGGCGCGCATTACCCAGTTCGAAAACGCGCCGGCCGTGCCGGTCGGCGCCACGCTGGTTGCGCTGAAGGACATCGAATTTCACCGCGTGCGGGCAGTCGGTCAATTTATGCCCGAGCAAGTGGTGTACCTCGACAATCGGCCATATAACGACCAGGCGGGCTTTTACGTCGTGATGCCGCTTAAACTGCGCGACGGCGGTTACGTGCTGGTCAATCGCGGCTGGCTGCCGCGCAATGCCGACGTGCGCACGGCGATCGAACATTACGACACGCCGAAAGGCGAGGTCGAAATCGAAGGCATTGCGCGCGCCGATGCGAGCAAGGCGTTCGAGCTCGGCGAAGGCGGTTCCGCGCCGCATCAGAAGATTCGGCAGAATCTCGACGTGCATGCTTACGCGGCTGAAACCGGCTTGCCGCTGCAGCCGTTCGTGATCCAGCAGTTGAGCGACGACGGCGACAAGCTCGTGCGCGACTGGCCCGCGCCGACGACGGGCGTCGAGCGTAACTACGGCTACATGTTCCAGTGGTGGGGCATGGCCGTCGCCGCGCTCGGTTTCGGTTTGTATGCGGCGCGTCGTGCAGCGAAGAAAGATCAGCGGGTTCTGGACGCACAACCGACGCAGAATCCGGAGCACCCGCACGAGCAGGAAAGCGAAAGCACGCGCGGCGTTTAAGCGCGTGGACGCCGGGGCGCTGATGCGGCTTGTTGTCGCATGCAACGCACCCGTCGACGCCGATCCGCCCATGCAATCATTAAACGAGGTCAAAGCAGTGTCGATGCAAAAGTCGCCTTCACAGGCATCCTCCGACCACGCACAGCCAGGCAATACGCAGTCCGGCCAACAGCGCGGCACGACGCCCGCATCGGACCAGCGCGCGCCGGGCGGCGGCTCGTGGAAGCGCGGCCGCTGGACCATGCTGCTGATCGCGCTGATCTGCGCGGCGCCCGTGATCGGATCGTATTTCACGTATTACGTGATCAAGCCGACCGGCGGCACGACGAGCTATGGCAAGCTGATCGAGCCGCAGCGGCCGATTCCCGATACGCTCGTCGTCACGGGCGAAGACGGCAAGCCGATCAAGCTCGCGTCGATGCGCGGCCGCTGGCTCATGATCTCGGTCGACGGCAGCGCGTGCGACAAGGCTTGCGCGACCAAGCTGTACTTCATGCGGCAGATCCGCGCGACGCAGGCCGGCGAACGCGAGCGCATCGTCAATATCTGGCTGCGCACCGATGCGTCGAAGGTGCCGGATGTGATCGAGAATGCGTATCCCGATACGGAAAAGTTCGTCGCCTCCGCCCCCGATGTGGCCGCATGGCTGCCCGTCGACGACGGCACGCAACTGACCGATCACATTTACATGGTCGATCCGAACGGCAACCTGATGATGCGTTTCCCGAAGGATCCGAACCCGAGCAAGATCAAGGGCGATGTGTCGAAGCTGCTGCGCAATTCGAGCATCGGCTGACGACATTGAAGCGTCATTGAAGATCGCGAGATAGAGGTAGACACGGATGTTCGTATTGCAACTCGGCCTGATCGGACTGTGCATCGCACTGTTGCCGCTCTCGTACGTATGGGTCAAGGCCGACGACGACAAATTCCGCAAGCTCGTCTGGGTGACGACGTTTCTGACGCTCGACCTCGTGATGTTCGGCGGCTTCACGCGGCTCACCGACTCCGGCCTCGGCTGTCCCGACTGGCCCGGCTGCTACGGCACGTCGTCGCCGTTTATCGCGCATGCGGCGATCTCGGCTGCGTATCAGGCGATGCCGACCGGCCCGGTCAGCATGACGAAAGCATGGATCGAGATGATCCACCGCTACTTCGCGATGGCAATCGGCGTGCTCATCATCGCGCAGGTATTGATCTCGTGGACCGCGCGTATCCGCAAGCGCCCGTTGCATGTGTCGCCGTGGTGGCCCACGTCGCTGCTGTTGCTCATCGTCGTGCAGGGCATTTTCGGCGCATGGACCGTGACGATGAAGCTGCAACCCGTCATCGTCACGACGCATCTGCTGCTCGGCCTCACGCTGCTCGGCGCGCTCGGCTGGCTCGCGGCTCGGCAAACGCCGCTGCCCGTGTTCGAGCCCGCGGCGGGCCGCTGGCGCGCGGCCGCGTTGGCGGGCCTCGTGTTGCTGATCGTGCAGATCGCGCTCGGCGGCTGGGTCAGCACGAACTATGCGGTGCTCGCGTGCACCGACTTCCCGACCTGCAACGGCCAATGGCTGCCGCCGATGGATTTCGCGCACGGTTTTCACCTCTGGCGCGCACTCGGCATGACCGGCGACGGCGACATGATCACGCAGGACGCACTCGTCGCGATCCACTGGACGCATCGCACGTTCGCGCTCGTCGTCGTGGCGTATCTACTGTGGCTCGCATTGAAACTGCGCCGTTTCGAGTCGCTGCGGCGGCCCGCGAACGGCATGCTGCTCGTGATCGTCATCCAGTTTTTCACGGGCCTGTCGAACATCGTATTGCAATGGCCATTGCCGATTGCGGTCGCCCATAACGGCGGTGCCGCGGTCCTGCTGCTGCTGCTCGTTATGCTAAACTTTCGAATCGCTTCTAGCCGTCCCGGCCGCGCCATGTTGTCTGCGCGCGATGCCGCACCAGCGTGACCCCACATGGACAGCACAACTCTCCTTCATTCATCCGGTAACCGGATCTCCCAATACCTCGCGCTGACGAAGCCGCGCGTCACACAACTCGCCGTGTTCTGCGCGGTGATCGGCATGTTTCTCGCGACGCCGGGCATGGTGCCGTGGACCGTGCTGATCGGGGGCACGATCGGCATCTGGCTGCTCGCGGGCGCCGCGTTCGCGATCAACTGCCTCGTCGAACAGAAGGTCGATGCGATGATGCGTCGCACCGCGTGGCGCCCGTCCGCGCGCGGCGAAATCACCACGACGCAGATCCTGCTGTTCTCCGCTGTGCTCGGCGGCCTCGGCATGTGGACGCTCTACACGTTCACGAATGCGCTGACGATGTGGCTCACCATCGCCACGTTCGTTGGGTATGCGGTGGTCTACACGCTGCTGCTCAAGCCGTACACGCCGCAGAACATCGTGATCGGCGGCGCATCGGGCGCAATGCCGCCGGCGCTCGGCTGGGCAGCGGTCACGGGACATGTGCCGGGCGACGCATGGATTCTCGTGCTGATCATCTTCGTGTGGACGCCACCACATTTCTGGGCGCTCGCGCTCTATCGCCGCAAAGACTATGAGAACGCCGGCTTGCCGATGCTGCCGAACACGCACGGCGAGCAGTACACGCGTCTGCACATTTTCCTCTACACGGTTATTCTGTTCGCCGTGACGCTGATGCCGTTTATCTCGGGGATGAGCGGCATTGTGTATCTGAGTGCGGCGGTGCTGCTCGGCGCCGTGTTTCTCGGTTACGCGTGGAAGATCTACCGGGAATATTCCGACGCGCTTGCGCGTAAGACCTTTCGTTACTCGATCGTTTATCTGTCGCTGCTGTTTGCGGCCTTGCTGATCGATCACTATGCGCACGCCGTGATCGGCGCATGATCCATGATCGTCGCGTGATCGTCGCCTAATCGTCGCATAAGCGCGCATACAGGGCCGACGCGGACCGCGGCGCCGGCCTGGATTCTCCCACCGTTACAGCTGCCACTCATGTCATGCTGAAGAAGAACCGGTTTGCTCTCGCGACGCGTGTCGCGCGCATTGCTGTCGCGGTCTGTGCGCTAGGCGGCGCCGTGCTCGTCGCCGGCTGCGGCCAGGATGCGCCGGCGTTCCAGAACGTCGATATCACGGGCAACAAGCAGTTCGCGACCGATTTCTCGCTGCCCGACACGAGCGGCAAAATGCGCACGCTCGCGGACTACAAGGGCAAGGTGGTCGTGCTGTTCTTCGGCTACACGCACTGCCCCGACGTGTGTCCGACAACGATGGCCGAACTCTCGCAGGCGATGCAGCAACTCGGGCCCGCGGACGCCAAACGCGTGCAGGTGCTGTTCGTCACGCTCGACCCCGAGCGCGACACGCCCGCGCTGCTGGGCGAATATGTGCCCGCGTTCAACCCGACCTTCGTCGGCCTGCGGCCCGCAAACGCGGCGCAGCTCCAGAAGATCGCGAAAGACTTCCGCGTCTACTACGCAAAGGTGCCGGGCAAGACGCCCGATAGCTACACGATGGACCATACGGCGGCGAGCTATGTGTTCGACCCGGATGGCCGCCTGCGGCTTTTCGCGCGCGATGGCCAGGGCGCCGGGCCGTGGGTGCACGACATCAAGCTGCTGCTCGGTTGAGCGCGCCGCACCGCTGAGCCCTCCCGCGATTCGATCGCGGGCCAAAACGGCAAACAGACGCGCGGGCCAAACGCGCGCCGAGCGCGTCCTGAAAGCGCTTTCGCTTTTGCATCCGCTCCGTTTGTCTTTCGTTTCTCCTTCGTTTGTCCTTTTAGCACGCTCGTTCAAGTCGTCTTCCTTTCGTGCCGTTATCCCGTAAGGCAATCGTTTGCGTCGCGTCCGCGCGCGTGCGCATTGCCGGAGAAACCACACGAAAGAGACCAAAACAATGAGCGGGATGAGTCTGAATCGCAAGCTGTGGCTGTCGCTCGCGCTTGTCTGGCTGGGGTTGCTGGGCATTGGTTTGCTAAGCGCGGTCGAAACGCGCTCGACGATGCTGGCCGAGCGCAAGGCCGGCATGGTGAATCTCGTCGACGCGGCGCAGAACGTCGTGAACGGCTATTACGCCCAATCGCAGGCCGGCAAACTGACCGAAGCCGACGCGCGACGCGAAGCATTGGCGCGTCTGGCGACCATGCGTTACGGCGACGCCGGCTATCTTTTCGTGATCGACTCGAAGCCGGTCGTGCTGATGCACCCGACGCTGCCGCAGATGGTCGGCAAGCCGGTCGGCGATTTCAAGGATCCCGACGGCAAGCTGCTCTATATGTCGGTGATCGACAGCGCGAAGGCGACGGGCCGCGGCTTTGCCGAATATCGCGGCCGCCTGCCGGGCAGCGAAACCGCGTTGCCGAAGCTCAGCTACGTCGAGCGCTTCGCACCGTGGGACTGGTACATCACGAGCGGCGTGTTCGTGCGCGACATCGATACGGCGTACTACCGGAACATCGTCGAACATCTGGTCGCCGTGCTCGTGATCGGCACGCTGATCACGCTCGCGATGATCGTGGTGATGCGCAGCATCCGCAACGGGCTCGGCGGTGAACCGCAGGCGGCCGCGCTACTTGCCACGCGCATCGCGGGCGGCGATCTGACGCAGGTCGTCAAGGTGCGTTCGAGCGACACGTCGAGCATGATGGCGGCGATGCAAGCAATGCAGGACCGCCTGCAACGCGCGATCGGCGAGATCCGGCACTCGGCCGAAGCGATCGCGTCGGCCACGCAGCAGATCGCGGCCGGCAACAACGACCTGTCGCAGCGCACCGAACAGCAGGCCGCATCGCTGCAGGAAACGGCAGCGAGCATGGAGCAGCTGACTGCGACGGTCAAGCAGAACGCCGACAACGCGCGGCAGGCGAGCGGTCTCGCCAACAACGCATCGGATATCGCGACGAAGGGCAACGAAGTGGTGAACCGCGTGATCGGCACGATGGGCGAGATCAACGACAGCTCGCGGCAGATCGCGGACATCATCGGCGTGATCGAGGGGATCGCGTTCCAGACCAACATTCTCGCGCTCAATGCGGCGGTCGAAGCGGCCCGCGCGGGCGAACAGGGCCGCGGCTTCGCGGTCGTCGCCGGCGAGGTGCGCAGTCTCGCGCAGCGTAGCGCGACGGCGGCGAAAGAAATCAAGCAACTGATCGGCGCATCGGTCGAGCGCGTGAAAATCGGGTCGGCGCTCGTCGGGCAGGCCGGCGCGACGATGGGCGACATCCTGCAGGCCGTGCGGCGCGTGACCGACATCATGGGCGAGATCGCAGCGGCCTCGGAAGAACAAAGCAGCGGCATTTCGCAGGTCGGACGCGCGGTCGCGCAGATGGACGAAGTGACGCAGCAGAACGCGGCGCTCGTCGAACAGGCGACGGCCGCCGCGGCTTCATTGCAGGACCAGGCGGCACGCTTGCGCGAGGCAGTCAACGCGTTTCGCGTGATCGATGCGCAGGCGTCGACAGCAACGGCGCGCGTTGCGCTGCCGGGTGGTGTGGAGCCTGCTGTCCGGAAGCAGCCGGCAAGACAACCTGCGTTGAAGGCGTCTGCTGGGGTGACCGCTGGGGTGCACACGGTCTCGCCCGATGTCTCGCGTGTTGCCGCGCCTGCGACAGCACGCGCCGCGCAAAAAGTGCCCGCAGTGGGAGTTGCTGCAACCGGCGCAACCGACGCAAGCGCCGCAACAGAGCAGGCTGATGCGCCAACCGCGCGACCGCGCGCGGCCAAACCGGTCGACGACGGCGACTGGACGACCTTCTGAACGTCGCATCGAGCCAGATCGCGGCGATCAGCGCGAGCAGGCCAACGGCGCGGCTCCGGGCGCGCCGATGTCGTTTCCCGTAGCCATCGAGTCGCGCAGCCGCGGGTCAGTCGTCCAGAAGGTTGCGAAACGCCAGGGCCTCAACGTGAAAGTCATCGGGTTCAACGACTACGTGCAGCCGAATGCCGCGCTCGACGCAGACGAACTTGACGCAAACAGCTTCTAGTACCAGCCGTATCTCGGCCGTGGGTGAAGAAGCGCGTGGCCGCGTATCGGTCGGACGATGTGCGGCGGTTCATCAAGTCCGGGTTCAAAGGCGCGGTCCTGCCGTCGTTCTCATGCGCACCGGGCCTTCTGATGCAAGGGGCCTTCCGATCCGATCCATTGGACCGCTCGCGCGTGCACGACGCTCGACTCAGAGATGGCGCACCCAGCGCTCGAGTACGAGCTGGCGGCCGAAGCGCTGCGCCGGCTCGGCGGTCATACGAATAAAGCCGGCGTGCTCGAAAAGACGGCGCGCGTCGAGCAGGGCGGTTGCCGTCGTTACCGACAGCTTCGTATAGCCGGCCCGCGCGGCAAAGCGTACGCACTCGTTCATCAGATGCGTGCCGATACCGAGACGCTGGACGTCCGGCTCGACGTACAACATCTGCACCATAGCGGTATCGGGCGCGTGCTGCGTGATCAGCGCGGAACCGGCGACCGTTCCCCGCTGCTCTGCAATCATGCACGTTTCGCGCTGCGGATCGTGTTCCTCCGAAAACGCGGCTACCGTTCGCGCGAGCAACCCTTCGAACCGATGGTCCCAGCCGTGACCGTTCGCGAACAATTGCGCCTGGCGCTGCACGAGAAAGCCGTAGTCTCCGGTTTTCGGCCCGCGCAGCATCACGGCGCCGTGCCGCGGCCCTTCGCCGATCAGGCGCTCGATCAGTTTCATCGCGCCGATCAGCTGTTCCTGCGATTGGTCAGCGAGCTTCGCGAGCATCGCGGACACTTCCCGGATCGCGGCCGCGTCGAGCGGCCGATACGCGGCGCGGCCGTTATCGGTCAGCGATAGCATCGACTGCCGCGCATCGGCGGTCGAGGGCCGCCGGTTGATCAGCCTGCGTCGCTCGAAGCCGGTCAGCAGCCGGCTCAGATAGCCGCTATCGAGGCCAAGACCGCGCGCCAGCGCCGAGGCAGTCTGCGCGCGGCCGAGCGCGAGCTCGCGCAGGACGCGGACTTCGGTAAGCGAGAACTCGCTGTTGTTCAAATGGTCGTGGAGTTCGCCGATGTGCTTCGTGTAGAAGCGATTGAAATGGCGGACGGCTTCCGCGCGTCGCAAGGCGGTGGAATCGGACACCGTGATGGCTCCAGTAGTTTTTACCTGGCGGCCACTATATTCGGATCGATCCGGCGATAAAACCTACACAGGTTGGCAGTGTCCACATTGCGCACATGCATGCTGCGTTTGCGAATCGAAAGTTAATGTATCGACCGGGCGCCGCGCCGTTGACTGGCATCAGAACTGGCTTCGATTCGGGTATGTCCTGGTCACCGCCAGCGGGCCGAAAAACGCGCACAAATCGCGGAAATCCGTTGAATAACAAGAGCTTATAAAATAATACCGGTTAGATACCAGTACGTTGACTGGTATTATGTTGGTTATATAATGGGCTCCGATTCTGTTCCAGGCGCAATGCCTTCGTCCTCCTCGCCCCGCCGGAGCCCCATGGAAACACGCTGGTCCGCCCTGATGCCCGATGCGCGCAACGTGACGCCGTTGTACCTGCAGCTTGCGCGCAACCTTGCAACGGCGATTCATTGCGGTGTCTGGTCGGCGGGCGAGGCGTTGCCGTCCGAGCGCACGCTATCGGATTCGATCGGCGTGTCGCGCATCACGGCGCGCAAGGCGATTTCGCTGCTCGTCGAGCAAGGCCTGATTCGCCGTGCACCCGGTGCGCGCAGTTTCATCACGCCGCGTGTGGAAGACCCGTTGTCGCGACTCATGGGTTTCACGAAGAAGATGGAACAGCGCGGTTTTCGTCCCGACTCGATCTGGCTCGAGCGCGACGTGCGCGCGGCGAGCCGCGACGAGATCGTGCATCTCGGGCTGTCGCCGGGCGCGAATGTCGCCAACCTGCGCCGCCTGCGCCGCGCGGACGGCATCGTGATGGCGGTCGAACATACGGCGCTGCCGACGTCGATCGTGCCGGACCCGCTGCTGATCGACGGCTCGCTGTACAGCTATCTCGAGCAGCGCGGCATCGCCGTCGTACGCGCGTTGCAGCATTTTCGCGCGGTCAATGCGTCGAGCGAAATCGCCGCGCTGATGGACATCGAGCCGCGCACCGCGCTGCTGTTGATCACACGCGTCGGTTACAGCGCGGATCAACGCGCGATCGAACTCACCGATACGTATTGCCGGGACGACTACTACGATTTCGTCGCCGAACTGCGTCTTTAAATATGCCGTCGCGGCGGAACACTGCCGCGCGACTTCAGTCATGCATTGCATCGCCCCCATCGCCTCAGGCTCCCAGAGAAACCCATGCTGACCGGAAACATACTCACCCCCGATGGTTGGATCCACGGCACGCTCGAATTCGAGAATGGCCGCATCACGGCGCTGACGGGCCACGTTGCCGACCCGTCGACCAACGACGCGCCGTACATCCTGCCCGGCTTTATCGATCTGCATGTGCACGGCGGCGGCGGCGCCGATGTGATGGAGGCCGGCAATGCGATCGAGGCGATCACGCGCACGCATGCGCGTCACGGCACGACGAGCCTGCTCGCGACGACGATGACCGCGCCGCGCGACGAGCTGATGGACGTGGTCGCGGGACTCGCCGAGGTCGCGCGCAATCGCACGCCGGGCGGCTCGCGCGTGCTTGGCGTGCACCTCGAAGGGCCGTACATCAACCCCGGCAAGCTCGGCGCGCAACCGGACGCGGCGGTGTCCGCCGTGCTCGACGAGGTGTTGAAATATCTCTCGCTCGGGCCGATCCGCGTCGTCACGATCGCGCCTGAAATCGCGGGCCATATGGACATCATCTCGGAAATCGCTGCACGCGGCGTGCGCGTGCAGCTCGGCCATTCGCTCGGTACATACGACGATGCGGTCGCCGCGATGAAGCACGGCGCGCGCGGCTTCACGCATCTGTTCAATGCGATGTCGCCGCTGCATCACCGCAACCCGGGCATGGTCGGCGCGGCGCTTGCGCATGCCGAGTACGCGGAGATCATCCCCGATCTGCTGCACGTGCACCCGGGTGCGATTCGCGCCGCCATGCGCGCGATTCCGCGCCTATATGTAGTGACCGACAGCACGTCGGCGACCGGCATGCCCGACGGCGAATACCGCCTCGGCAGCCAGCACGTGACGAAATGTCTTGGCGGCGTGCGTCTTGCAGACGGCACGCTCGCCGGCAGCACGCTGACGATGGATCAGGCGTTGCGCAACCTGTGTTCGCTCGGCCTGCCGTTGGCCGACGTTTCAAACCGTCTGTCGCGCCATGCCGCCGACTACCTCGGCATCGAAGACCGCGGCCGCATCGCGCGTGGCGCGTGGGCCGACGTCGTCGTGTTCGACCGGGAGCTGGCGCTGAGCGCGACATACGTCGAAGGAGAATCGATTGTCGAATATGCTTAAAGAGGCGCTCGCGTCCGCTGAAGCGGTCGCCGCGCAACTCGCGGACACGTCCTATGTCGAGGCGCTCGCGGTGCGCCTGTCGGCACGCCCGCGCGATGTCGCGCTGACCGTTGCGCGCGGCAGCTCGGACCACGCGGCGAGCTATTTCGCCAGCCTCGCGATGAGCCGGCTCGGCGTGCCCGTCGCGTCGCTGCCGATGTCGGTCGCGACGCTGCAGCAAGCACCGCTGCGCGTGCGCGAACAGCTCGCGATTGCGTTTTCGCAATCGGGCAAGAGCCCCGATCTCGTCGGCACGATGGCCGCGTTGCGCAATGCGGGCGCGCTGACCGTCGCCGCGGTGAACGCGCCGCAATCGCCGCTTGCCGATGTCTGCGAATGGCAGTTGCCGCTCGTCGCCGGTCCGGAACTCAGCGTGGCCGCTACGAAGAGCTATATCGCAATGCTGGCCATTTCCGCGCAGCTGGTCGCGCGCTGGCAACGCGATGCCGCGCTGCTCGGTGCGCTGCAAGGCTTGCCCGATGCGTTGCAGAAGGCCGGCGTACTCGACTGGTCGCATGCGGTCGACGAATTGCGCGGCGCCGAGCGGATGATCGTGATCGGCCGCGGCCTCGGTCTCGCGATCGCGCAGGAAGCGGCGCTGAAGCTCAAGGAAACTTCGGGCATCCAGGCCGAGGCGTTTTCGAGCGCCGAAGTGCGGCACGGTCCGATGGAACTGATCGGCGACGGCTATCCGCTGCTCGTGTTCGCGCTGCCCGGACCCGAACAGTCCGGCCTGTTGCAACTGGCGCGCGACATGCGCTCGCGCGGCGCGCGCGTGCTGCTCGCGGCGCCGGATGGCGTCGCGCAGCGCACGCTGCCGCTCGTCTCGACGGCCAATGCGGCGCTCGATCCGATCGCCGCGATCCTTTCCTTCTATGTGATGGCGGCCGGCCTTGCGGCTGCCCGCGGACGTAACCCTGACGCGCCTCGCCATCTGAACAAGGTCACAGAAACTCACTGATCGGGAAAACAGATGCGACGTGTCGAGGAGACAGTTTTGATGA
This sequence comes from Paraburkholderia sp. SOS3, assembly GCF_001922345.1. Taxonomy (NCBI): domain Bacteria; kingdom Pseudomonadati; phylum Pseudomonadota; class Betaproteobacteria; order Burkholderiales; family Burkholderiaceae; genus Paraburkholderia; species Paraburkholderia sp. SOS3. Next base: position 557,468 of record NZ_CP018811.1, read on the forward strand.
GCCATAACGCGAGCCCTGCAACCAGCCGTGCGGCTGGTGAAATCGCAGGCCATACCGTGCCGGGTCATATCGTGCTGACTGCGCCGTTGAGCGGACCGGTCGTGCTGCTTGCGGATGTGCCCGACCCCGTGTTTTCGGGCGGCATGTTCGGCGACGGGATCGGTGTCGATCCGCTCGAAGGCAAACTCGTTGCGCCGTGCGACGGCGTGGTGACCCATATCGCACGCACGGGCCACGCGGCGACGCTTGTCACCGGCGAAGGCGTGGAAGTGCTGTTGCATATCGGCATCGACACCGTTGCGCTCAACGGCAAAGGCTTCGCGCCGATGGTCGAGCAGGGCGCGCGCGTGCGTGCAGGCGACGTGCTGATCGAGTTCGATCAGGACATTGTCGCGTGTTCCGCGCCGAGTCTCGTGTCGGTCGTGGCAATTGCGAATTCGGAGGCGTTCGAGATCGTCGAGCGCAGCAGCACCGGCGGCACGCTGAAAGCTGGCGAAACGCCGCTGCTCGTGCTGCGTGCGCGCGAAGGCGCAGCGGACGTCGTGGCGCGCGGGGCGAGCGCGATCATGGAGGAGGCGCGCCGACACGTCACGCTGACCCACGCCGGCGGTCTGCACGCGCGACCCGCGGCGCGCGTGCGCGAAGCGGCGCGCGGCTTCGATGCGCGCGTCGAAGTGCGTTTCGACGGGCGCAAGGCGCCGGTCGAAAGCGTCGTCGGTCTGCTCGGGCTGGGGGCAGGCGAAGGTGCGACGGTCGAAATCCTTGCGATTGGCGCGCAGGCAGCCGCGGCCGTCGAAGCGGTCGCGAACGAACTGATGCGCGACGCGCACGGCGAGAATGAAGAGAAGGCCGCACGGCGGATGTCGCCGGCGCCGCAGGCTGTCGGCGGTGCGACACCGTCTTCGTCGAATGCAGATGCGGCGGCCGCGCCGACGCTTGCGCCCAATACGCTTGCCGGCGTATGCGCCGCGCCGGGCGTCGCGGTCGGCAAGCTCGTGCGCTGGGACGACGCCGATATCGTGCCGCCCGAGCAGGCGGAGGGCACGCCAGCGGCGGAAAGCCGTCGCCTCGACAAAGCGATCGCCGCAGTCGACGCCGAACTCAATTCGACGGTGCGCGACGCGTCGCAGCGCGGCGCGGTCGGCGCGGCCGGCATCTTCACGGTCCATCGTGTGCTGCTCGAAGATCCGACGCTCGTCGACGCGGCACGCGATCTGATCAGCCTCGGCAAGAGCGCGGGCTTCGCATGGCGCGAAGCGATCCGCGCGCAGATCGCAGTGCTCGCCAATCTCGACGACGCGCTGCTCGCCGAGCGCGCGGCGGACCTGCGCGATATCGGCAAGCGCGTGCTGCGTGCCCTTGGGCTTGCGAACACGGCGGCGCGCGAGCTGCCCGACGAAGCGGTGCTTGCCGCCGACGAATTCACGCCGTCCGACCTGTCGTCGCTCGATCGCACACGCGTGACCGCGCTCGTGATGGCGCGCGGCGGCGCGACGTCGCACGCGGCGATCATCGCGCGTCAGCTCGGCCTGCCGGCCCTCGTCGCGATGGGCGATGCGCTGCATCGAATCGCGGAAGACACGCAAGTGGTTGTGGATGCAACCAACGGCCGGCTTGAATATGCACCGGGCGCGCGCGACGTGGAACGGGCGCGCAACGAATGCCGGCGCCTCGCCGGCGTGCGCGAAACGAATCGCCGCGCGTCGCACCAGGTCGCGGCGACGAGCGACGGCCGCGGCATCGAGGTCGCCTCGAACATCGCGACACTCGACGATGCGAAGACCGCAGTCGACAACGGCGCCGACGCCGTCGGCCTGTTGCGCACCGAGCTGCTGTTCATTCACCGGCAGGCCGCGCCGACCGTCGACGAGCATCGGCAGAGCTATCAGGCGATCGTCGATGCGCTCGCGGGCCGCACGGCGATCATTCGCACGCTCGATGTCGGCGCGGACAAGGAAGTCGACTATCTGACGCTGCCGCCCGAACCGAACCCGGCGCTCGGCCTGCGCGGCATCCGGCTCGCGCAGGTGCGGCCCGACCTGCTCGACGACCAGTTGCGCGGGATGCTCGCCGTGCAGCCGGCCAGCGCGGTGCGCATCCTGTTGCCCATGGTGACCGACGCGGGCGAACTCGTACGCCTGCGCCGCCGCATCGACGAGCTTGCGCGTGAAAGCGGCCGTGCCGAGCCGGTCGAAGTGGGCGTGATGATCGAGGTGCCGTCGGCGGCGTTGCTTGCCGATCAGCTCGCGCAGCACGCGGACTTCCTCTCGATCGGCACCAACGATCTTACGCAATACACGCTCGCGATGGACCGCTGCCAGCCCGATCTTGCAGCGCAAGCCGACGGGCTGCATCCGGCCGTGCTGCGCCTCGTCGATGCGACCGTGCGAGGCGCGCAGAAGCACGGCAAGTGGGTCGGCGTGTGTGGTGCGCTTGCGGGCGATCCGCTGGCGGTACCGCTGCTGATCGGCCTTGGCGTCACCGAGCTGTCGGTCGATCCGCCGTCGGTGCCGGCGATCAAGGCGCGCGTGCGCAAACTCGATTATCAGCAGTGCCGGCAGCGCGCGCAGGACGCGCTCGCGCTCGATTCGGCGCAAGCGGTAAGGACGGCGAGCCGGGCGCACTGGCCGCTCGATTGAGCGAAAACTGAACGAAAGCGCGAACGCGCGGCTTACTGCTCACGCACGCCGCGCCGACGCGCGCCCCATGATGCCAGGGATATCGAAACGATGTCCCAAACAAAAGAAAGATGGAGTGGAGCAGGCAATGGATGCAAACCCCTTTTTGAAAGTGCAGCGTCTCGGCCGTGCGCTGATGCTGCCGATTGCGGTGCTGCCGGTCGCGGGCCTGCTGCTGCGGCTCGGACAGCCGGACGTCTTCAACATCAAGATGATCGCCGACGCGGGCGGCGCGATTTTCGACAACTTGCCGCTGCTGTTCGCGATCGGCGTCGCCGTTGGTTTTGCGAAAGACAACAACGGCGTCGCGGCGCTTGCCGGCGCGATCGGCTATCTCGTCGAAATCGCGGTGATGAAGGATATCAACGATAAGCTCAACATGGGCGTGCTGTCGGGGATCGTCGCCGGCATCGTCGCCGGGATGCTGTACAACCGGTACAAGGACATCAAGCTGCCCGATTACCTCGCGTTTTTCGGCGGCAAGCGCTTCGTTCCGATCGTGACGGGCGTGGTGTGTCTCGTGCTCGGCATCGCGTTCGGTTACGCGTGGGCGCCCGTGCAGTCCGCAATCGATGCCGCCGGCCATTGGCTCACGACGGCCGGTGCAATCGGCGCATTCGTGTTCGGCCTGCTGAACCGGCTGCTGCTCGTGACGGGCCTGCATCACATCCTGAACTCGCTTGCGTGGTTCGTGTTCGGCTCGTTCACGCCGCCGAACGGCGCCGCGGTAACGGGCGACCTGCATCGCTTCTTCGCCGGCGACCCGAGTGCGGGCACCTTTATGACGGGCTTTTTCCCGGTCATGATGTTCGGCCTGCCGGCAGCGTGCCTCGCGATGTTCCACGAGGCGCCGAAGGAGCGTCGTGCGATGGTCGGCGGCCTGCTGTTCTCGATGGCGCTGACCTCGTTCCTGACCGGCGTCACCGAGCCGATCGAGTTCAGCTTCATGTTCCTCGCGCCGGTGCTGTACGCGATTCATGCGGTGCTGACGGGCCTTGCGCTCGCGGTCTGTTCGGCGCTCGGCATCCATCTCGGGTTCACGTTCTCGGCTGGCGCGATCGACTACGCGCTGAACTACGGGCTGTCGACGAAGGGCTGGGAGGCAATTCCCATCGGGCTCGCCTATGCGGTCATCTACTACGGCCTGTTCCGCTTCTTCATCCGCAAGTTCAATATGGCGACACCGGGCCGAGAGCCCGAGAGCGCGGATGCCGCGCAGGCTGCTTCGTCGGCCGCCGAAGACGGTTACGCCGCGCCGGTGGCGGGCGCGGCGCTCACGCGCGCGCAGCGCTATATCGCGGCCTTGGGTGGCGCGGGCAACCTGACCGTTGTCGATGCATGCACGACGCGTTTGCGCCTCTCGGTGGTGAACGCCGAGAAAGTTTCGGATGCCGGGCTGAAAGCGATTGGCGCGCGTGGCGTGTTGAAGCGCGGCTCGACGAACGTGCAGGTGATTATCGGACCCGAGGCGGATATGATCGCCGACGAGATTCGCACGACGATCGGACACGGTGCGCAAGCGGCCGGTGCCGGTTCACAGGCAATGGCCGCATCGTCGGCTGCGGTGCAAACGGCTGCGGTCGTTGCCGCCGCGTCCGCGGCGGTCGGCGGGCCGCTCGATCCCGACCCGTTGCGCTGGCTCGCCGTGTTCGGCGGCGCGACGAATATCGTGTCGCTGCAGGCGGTTGCGGCCACGCGTGTGCGTATCGTGGTGCGCGATGCGTCGGCTGTGGACCGTCGACGGCTTGGCGCGCTGGACGTTGCGTGGGTCTCGACCGATACGTTCCATATCGTCGTCGGGCAGGCGGCGCAGCGCTATGCGCAGCAGTTGTCGGCGCGTTTGCCGGCGATCGGCGGGGCGGCACAGCCGGCGTGATGCGCGCCTGACGCGTTCGAACGGAGCGGCGCCCTCGAACACAGGGCGCCGCTTTGCGTTTACCGCTTCGTCTTCGTGGCCTCGGACGCCCGCTGCGCTTCAAGCCACATCACGTTGATAATGCCGAACGCGAGCGCGACGCCAATGCCTAGAATCCAGCTGAAATACCACATCGGAATGCTCCTTCGCTTCTGTTAATGCGATACACGCGCCGGTGCGCGTGACCGTGCGCAATCAATACATCGAGTGACTGTTTTGCTCGAGCGCTTGCGCGGTGACCTTGCCGCGCATCACGCGATACACCCAGCCCGTGTAGATGAGAACGATCGGCAGAAAAACGACGACCGCGATCAGCATGATCTGCAGCGTCATGTGGCTCGATGTCGAATCCCAGACGGTCAGGCTGCTGCGCGCGTCGAGCGACGACGGCATGACGAACGGGAACATCGAGAAGCCCGCCGTCAGAATCACGCCGATCACCATCAGCGAGGTCGCGAGAAATGCGGTCGTTTCGAAGCGCGATTTCGCAAGCAGCGCCGCGAGCAGTGCGCCAAGCACACCGGCGACGGGCGCGGCCACCATCCACGGATAGAGCGCGTAATTCGTGAGCCACAGTCCGGGCGCGCCGATCACGCTTTTCAGCAGCGGATTCGACACCGTATCGAGCGGCGCGGCGTCGACGATCTGATAGCCGCCGATCACGGTTGCGATCAATGCGCCGGCGAGCAGAAACAGCACGACGGCGACAAGCGAGGCAATGCGCAGCGCGCGCGCGGCCCGTTCGGCGATCACGCCGTCCGTCTTCATCTTCACGAACGCCGCGCCGTGCGCCATCAGCATCGAGACGCTGACGAGCCCGCACAGCAGTGCAAACGGGTTCAGCAGCGCAAAAAAGCTGCCGTGGTAAGTGGAGCGCAGGTCCTGATCGAACGCGAACGGCACGCCTTGCAGCAGATTGCCGAACGCCACGCCGAACACGAGTGCCGGCACGAAGCCGCCGACGAACAAGGCCCAGTCCCACGCATTGCGCCATCCCGCATGTTCGCGTTTGCCGCGGTAGTCGAAGCCGACTGGCCGGAAAAACAGCGCGAACAACACGAGCAGCATGGCGAAGTAAAAGCCCGAGAACGACGCGGCGTAGACAAGCGGCCAGGCTGCGAACATCGCGCCGCCTGCCGTGACGAGCCACACCTGGTTGCCTTCCCAGGTCGCACCGACGGTATTGACGACGATGCGCCGTTCGCTATCGGACTTGCCGATGAACGGCAGCAGAATCGCGGCGCCCATATCGAAGCCGTCGGTCAGCGCGAAGCCGATCAGCAGCGCGCCGATCAGTACCCACCAGATCAGTTTGAGGGTTGCGTAGTCCATGATGATGTTTTCCGTTCCTGTGCAGAATGAAGCGTGCCGGATGGCGTCGAATCAGACGGCCGTCTTCACGTTGACCGGCTGCTGACCGGGCAACTCGTGGTGATAACGCCCGGTATGCAACGATGACGGACCGAGCCGCGCGTACTTGAACATCAGCATGATCTCGATGATGAAAAGCGCCGTGTAGAACACGACAAAGCCCGCGAGGCTCAGATACAGATCGCTCGGCGCGAGACTCGAAGCGGACAGCGACGTCGGCAGAATGCCGGCGATCGTCCATGGCTGGCGGCCGACTTCGGCGACGATCCAGCCGAATTCGGCGGCGAGCCACGGCAGCGGAATCGCCCAGACGGCCCAGCGCAGAAACCAGCGGCGTTTTTCGAGCAGCAGCGAGCGTTGTGCGCAGAACCAGAATGCAAGCACGAACGTCGCGAGAAACAGGATGCCGAGACCGACCATCAGACGGAACGAAAAGAATACGGGCGCGACAGGCGGAATCGTTTTCTTCGCAGCCTGCTGGATCTGCTCGGACGTAGCGTCCGTCACGTTCGGTGTGAATTGCTTGAGCAGCAGGCCGTAGCCGAGATCGGCCTTGTGCGCGTCGAACGCGGCGCGCACTTCATCGCTGGTATCGCCCTGTTTCAGTTTCTGCAACGCTTCGTACGCGATCATGCCGTTGCGGATGCGCACTTCGTGACGCGCCATCAGCTCTTTCAGGCCGACCACGGGCTCGTCGAGCGAACGCGTCGCGATCAGGCCGAGCGCATACGGGATACGGATCGCGTAGTCGGTTCGCTCTTCCTTTTGATTCGGGATGCCGATGATCGTAAACGGCGCGGGCGCCGGCGACGTCTCCCATTCCGATTCGATCGCCGCAAGCTTGACCTGCTGCACTTCGCCCGTGCGATAGCCGGATTCGTCGCCGAGCACGATCACGCAAAGCGTAGACGCGAGGCCGAAGCCGGCGGCGATCGCAAACGAGCGCAACGCAAATTCCGTATCGCGGCGCTTGAGCAGATACCACGACGACACGCCGAGCACGAACATCGAAGCGGTCACATAGCCGGCCGACACCGTATGCACGAACTTCACCTGCGCAACCGGATTGAACACGACGTCGAACAGGTTCACGAGCTCCATGCGCATCGTTTCATAGTTGAATTCGGCGCCGACCGGGTTGTTCATCCAGCCGTTCGCCACGAGAATCCACAGCGCCGACAGGTTCGAGCCGAGCGCGACGAGAAACGTGATGATCAGATGCTGGACCCGCGACAGCCGGTTCCAGCCGAAGAAGAAGAGCCCCACGAACGTCGATTCGAGGAAGAAGGCCATCAGTCCTTCGACGGCAAGCGGCACGCCGAAAATGTCGCCGACGTAATGCGAGTAGTACGACCAGTTCGTGCCGAACTGGAATTCGAGCGTGAGACCGGTGGTGACGCCCATTGCGAAGTTGATGCCGAAGAGCTTGCCCCAGAACTGGGTCATATCCTTGTAGATCTGTTTGCCGGTCATCACGTAGACCGACTCCATGATCACAAGCAGCCACGACAGCCCGAGCGTGAGCGGTACAAACAGAAAATGGTAGAGCGCCGTAACGGCGAACTGAAGACGCGAAAGATCGACGACTTCGCTAACGGGCATGGTGATCACCTTCGGACGGATTCGATGCGGGCACCGACAGTAGTGCCTGTGCGACTTGTTCAGGCGGCAGCGACATGTGCTGCGCCTGCGGATGGTTGAAAAATGCAAACTTGAGCGCGAACAGCAATGCAAACTTGATGGCGAGGACGATCGCGATATCGCGTGCGAAGGTCGGGCCGCGCGCCCAGCCTGCGATGCGCGTCCATGTCCACGATGCGGCTCGCATTGGGTTCCTGAGATTCAGCGTGATGGTCATGATCGGTTGACAACGACGTCACCCGGCCGCCTGCGCGTCGACGCGTGGCGCTTGCCGGATGCATAACGATTCTAGGAGCGCGTTTGCCGTCGCGCGTGGAATGCGCTGCGGCATGAAGTCGCGAAGGCATCCTTACGATAGAAGTATTGCGATCCGGATTGCGCCAGGTCAAGGAAACGCAACGTGCGCAACGTCGAGGATGCGGATGTGATGCGAGCGGAGACAAAAAAGCCCCGCCGGTCGTTCGAGGGCGGGGCTTTCCGAGTGCGCTAACGAATGTTCGGGCGAACCTTCGTTGTTGCGGGTAGGTGTGTGCCGGGGCCGAGCCCGGCATTCATGCGTTATGCGTATTCAGCGAGCGCACTGCGCATCTTCTTCATCGCACTTGCTTCGATCTGACGGATCCGTTCCGCCGATACGCCGAATTCATCCGCCAGTTCGTGCAGCGTCGAGCCGCCCGAGCCATCGTCTTCGACTTGCAGCCAGCGCGCTTCGATAATCCGGCGGCTGCGCGCGTCGAGCGACTCCAGCGCGGAAGCGATGCCGTCGCTGTGCAGCTTGTCGCGCTGGCGCTGGGCCAGCACCGCCGTCGGCTCGCTGTGCGAGTCCGCGAGGTAGGCGATCGGCGCGAACGACTCTTCGCCGTCCTCGATCTGTCCTTCCAGCGCGACATCGCCACCGGACAGACGCGTTTCCATCTCCGCGACTTCCTCGCGCTTCACGTTCAGCTCTTTCGCGAGGCCTTCGATTTCGTCCGGCGTGAACGCCTGCAAACCCTGCTTGTGGCTGCGCAGATTGAAGAACAGCTTGCGCTGCGCCTTCGTCGTGGCGACCTTCACCATACGCCAGTTGCGCAGGATGTATTCGTGGATCTCGGCCTTGATCCAGTGCATGGCGTACGAGACGAGACGTACGTTCTGCTCGGGATCGAAGCGCTTGACCGCCTTCATCAGACCGATGTTGCCTTCCTGAATCAGGTCCGCATGCGGCAGGCCATAGCCGAGGTAATTGCGTGCGATCGACACCACGAGCCGCAGGTGCGACAGAACGAGCCGCCGCGCGGACTCGAGATTGTTCTGCTCGCGGAACTCCGTCGCGAATTGCCGCTCTTCTGCCGGCGTCAGCATCGGAATCCGGTTCACGGCCTGGATGTAGGCGTCGATATTGCCCAGCTGCCCGGGCAGAAGAGAAGCGTGCGCGAGCGTCAGTGCACCTGCCGAGCCGGCCTTAGCCGACAACGGGCTGAGAGTATTCGGAAGGGTCATTGCGTTACTCACGTAGCGTACTCCTTTGGGTCAGACAAAACGCCGTGTTTTAAGCGGCGCCACCATGGATGTTAGCACTCAAGTCTACCGAGTGCTAACACTTAGAGGCCCTAGGGTCATCCAAGTTCCCGTTTTTCCTATTGAAACCTAATTCTCAATAGTATTGTACCCTGCCTGCGAAATTTGCCCTAGCAGGTTAGGATTCATCCGCACTGCGGTTGTGGACATATGAGGCGCATGATCCGTATGCAAACCGCAAAATCCCGTGGCGGCGGTGGGCGGCATATATAGGGAACGATACATGCTGCTGTCTCGATAATAAGTCGCTTTGCTCTTCATTCCACTTAAGGTTCAACCTGCCAAATTCAGGGCGCAAGATGAACGAAAACAAAGAGTTTTGGCGTGATCTGGTACTAAAAAGTGTTTGCGCAGCCACTTTTCTCGGTCTATCCGGAGCTGCGGCGGCTGATCAGTTTGGCGTTCAGATAGCGGGCGGCTGGGCCGATCGCCACACGAGCAAGGTCGACCTCGGTTTCGTGTGGGACCCCAACCTGACCTGGTGGCAAATGGGAGACTGGCATTTCTCGCTGGTCGGCGAGGCGCACGCGGCCTGGTGGAATACCGGCGAAGGCAACGTCAACAGGAACATCGGGGAATTCGGTGTCACGCCGGTCGTCCGATTCATCAAGACGAGCGGATGGATACGGCCGTACCTCGAAGCCGGTATCGGCGTTCGACTGCTTACCCACGCGCGGCAATCCACCAATTTCACGATGAGTTCCGCGTTCCAGTTCGCGGATATGGTGGGGGTTGGCTTCGGCCTCGGCGAGAAACAGCATTACCAGGTCGGCTATCGCTTTCAGCACCTGTCCAACGCGAGTATCAAAGAGCCCAATCCTGGTATAAATTTTCAGCAAATCTACGTGCAGTACAACTTCTGACAACCGCGGCCGCTTTCGGCTCCGTCGGTGAAGGGGGCGAATGCGATGGCCGCTAAAGTGATCGAGGCGATTCGCGGGCTCGAACGCGAGCGCTTTCGGGCGATGGTCGACGGCAATGGGCCGCAGCTCGACGCGTTGCTGTCGGATAGCGTGATCTACGTCCATACGAACGGCAAACGCGAGACGAAGCAGCAGTTCATCGACGCAATCACCGCGGGCCGCCGTCGCTATCGCCAGATCGAGATCCAGTCGCAGGACGTGCTGCCGGTCGGGCGCGAAACCTGTGTGGTCACCGGGCGCGCGTTGATCGAAATGGAAGCGAACAACGGCGCATTACTCTTTCCGATTGCTTACACCGCGATCCAGGCTCAGGAAGAAGGGCAGTGGCGGCTGATTGCCTGGCAGGCGACGCGCTGCGCGCTCGAGTGACGACGGGCGGGTGCTCCCGTTGCGGATGGCCGATTTCCTTGTTCACGCTGTCACTGCTGTTCCGGTCGCGTCTTATGGACGGACCATTTACGCGCGGCAATCCGATCGGAACTGCCCGCGTCGCGCTTTCTTCCCGCTTCATTCACGCTTCATTCACGCTTCCCGAGTGCACCTTGGTGCGCCGCCTGCCTGCTTCAGTCTCTCCCGACGCCCCGTCTTCGTTTCGTACGCGTGTCGACGCGACCTCAGGCCGCAACCCTGATCGGCTCGGGCGACAGCCACGCGGCGCAGCGGTTGATTGCGCTAACCACTGCATCGATGATCGCCGTCGCCTCGTCGTCGGCGATGCCGGCGCCGTGCCGAAGCGTATCGTCGTCGACGCGACAGCCTACGAAGACGGCGACCCGGCCATCGGTCGCGCGCACGGTTTCGCATGAGGTGACTTCGATGTGCCGTCCGGCCGCCGTGGCGATTTCGCCGGCGATATGTCGCGCGTAGGCGTCGTGCGTGCCGCCGGCGGCTGCCCGTGTTTCCGCCACGGTCGCTGCCGTTGCCGCGCCGATGCGAATCGCGCGGCCTTCCCAATGCACGCTCTGCGCATCGACACGCCGCGCAGGCCCGGCAACCTCGAGGTATTCGCGCGCGAAAAGTGCACAGATCGCTTCCGCGCTGACTTCGGCGCCCGACTGGTCCGCGACCGCCTGCACCGCATGGCTGAACTCGATCTGCACACGGCGCGGCGGCGCGAAGCCCATCGCGCGCTCGAGCAGATAGGTGGCCCCGCCTTTGCCCGACTGGCTGTTGACGCGAATCACCGCGTCGTAGCTGCGCCCGACGTCGGCCGGATCGATCGGCAGATACGGCACTTCCCACACCGCATCGGGCGCCTGCTGCGAAAAGCCCTTGCGGATCGCATCCTGGTGCGAGCCCGAGAAGGCGGTGTAGACGAGGTCGCCCGCGTACGGATGGCGCGGATGCACGGGAATCTGATTGCATCGCTCGACGACACGGCGCACGGCGTCGATATCGGAGAAATCGAGGCCCGGATCGATGCCCTGCGTATAAAGGTTCAGCGCGAGCGTGACGAGATCGACGTTGCCGGTGCGCTCGCCGTTGCCGAACAGGCACCCTTCGATGCGATCGGCGCCGGCCATCAGCGCGAGCTCCGCGGCCGCGACCGCGGTGCCGCGATCGTTATGCGGATGTACCGAAAGCACGATGCTGTCGCGGTAGCCGAGATTGCGGTCCATCCATTCGATCTGGTCCGCGTAGACATTCGGCGTGGCCGCTTCGACGGTGGCGGGCAGGTTCACGATCATCTTGTGCTCGCGCGTCGGCCGCCATGTCTGCGCGACCGCGTCGCACACTTCGCGCGCAAACGCGAGCTCGGTCATGCTGAAGGTTTCCGGCGAGTACTGATAGGTCCAGCGCGTATGCGGCCGCGCGTCGGCGTACTCGCGGATGAGCCGCGTGCCTTCGACGGCGAGCGCCTTCACCTGCTCCTTCGTCTGGTTGAACACGATCTTGCGGAACGACGGGCAGATCGCGTTGTACAGATGCACGATCGCGCGCGGCGCGCCTTCGAGCGCCTCGAAGGTGCGCGCGATCAGATCCTCGCGTGACTGCACGAGCACTTCGACCGTCACATCGTCGGGGATGCGCGACTCGTCGATCAGCTTGCGAATGAAATCGAAGTCGGTCTGCGATGCGGACGGAAATCCGACTTCGATTTCCTTGAAGCCGATCGCCACGAGCATCTCGAAGAATTCGAGCTTCTGCGCAATGCTCATCGGCTCGATCAGCGACTGGTTGCCGTCGCGCAGGTCGGTGCTCATCCAGATCGGCGCGTGCGCGATCGTGCGGCTCGGCCATTTGCGGCCGTTCAAACGGACAGCGGGGAAGGGACGGTATTTCTCGGCAGGGTTGCTCAACATGATGGGTAGCCTTGTTCGTTCAGTCGTATGCGATGGGGTGTCGCGTCCGGCGGCTGGCCGGGTGCGACGGATGCACGATCCGCGCGTGCGTGGTCGAAGCCGGCGCTAGCGGCAGCAACGAACGGGCGCGGACGAACAAGGACGTCGGGAACGCGATGGCGATGGTGACGCCGGCAACGTTCGACAACAGAGCGCATGCAGTGTGCATTTGACCCTCGCGACTCGTCCGAACGGTATTCGGGCGAGCACAGACGACTACAGGTTGTGAAGAACTACGGTGGGGATACAGCTGAAACTACAGGGAGGACCGCGGGAGCTATCGGACGGGAGTCCTGGGCAAACGCGGCGCTACGCCTTGCTTACGCTAGACGTAGCGATAGGGGCCGCGCTAGGCGACCGATGGTAATTCGGAGGGGGTTCAGGATTGAACGCATTGTGCGAATGTAAGCGAGCGGGCGCCCCGATGTCAACTGACGATTCAGCGACAAAGCGGCGCAACAGCAGCCGCACGAGCGCTGCGAGCACGCCCGCCGGGTCTCAATCTCGATCCGCCGCCTGCTTCGCGATGCCCGCGATCACGTCGATCTGACGCGCAATCGCGCTGGGCACCGGCGCGGCGCCGCGCAACACGTCTTCGATCCACGCGGCCGTGGTCGCCGCGTCGCGGGCTTCAGGCAGATCGACGACCGGCGCATCGGTCGACGAGCGCTCGGGTGCGACGAGCGTTTCGCACCGTCCGTCGTGCAGCCAGTGGATCTGGACCTGGCGACGCGTGTCGGCGACGGCCTCGCCTTCTGTGCCGCGTGCGAGCAATGCGCCGCCCGCGGCCACGTCCGGATGCGTGACGAACAGCTCCGTGAGGCTCTCGCGATACGGCGGATGCGTGTAGTTGACGAGCCGCAGCCCCGGCTGCGCGAATGGCTGCAGGATCTTCACGAGCGTATGCGTCGAGTTGCGCACGCCCATCCGGCGTCGCAGCGCAAGCAGTCGCGCGAGCTTCGGCGCGAGCGTCTCGATCGGCGCGAAGGCGACGCGGCGCGCGGCGAGCGCGTCCTCGATCTCGCTGTGCGTCTGGGCGGCGGCAACCTGCAGACGGGCGAAGATTTCGGCGCTCGTCACGCGGCCCGGGTCTTCGGTCACGCCGTGCACGAGCACCGGCACGCCCTCGCGCGCGAGCAGCAGCGCGAGCAGCGGCACGAGGTTCGGCTGCTTGCGCGCGCCGTTGTAGCTCGGAATCGAAACGGCGGACACGGCGTTGGCTGCATCTTGCGTCACGCGGATCGGCTCGAACGATGCATGCGCGGCCGCATGCATGGCGGCCAGTTCCTCGGCGGTCTCGCCTTTCAGGCGATAAGCGAGCAGCACGGCGCCGAGTTCGAGCTCGGGCACGCGGCCGTCGAGCATCGCGCTGTAGAGCGCCTGCGTATCTTCGGGTGCGAGCGCGCGGGCGCCATGCGGTCCGCGCCCGATCTCCTTGATAAAGCGGGCGCACGGAAAGGGGGACAACTCGGTAGCGGCGGAATCGTTCATCTGCGGATGGAGGTCTTGTAGTGACGGTGGGGCGCTTGCAGGTCGAGTATCGCATGACGCGTGGTTCGTCTCACGCGGACGAAGCCGACGCCGGGCATCGCCGCACGACCGGTTGCATCGCTCGCGGTCGCGCGCCGCAACGAGCCACGCCGCACGAGCCGTTTCGTCTGCAGAAAGCTCTGCGTCAAGCGTCGGATATATCAGCGCGTTAAACTCGCTGCTTTGTCGTTTTTATCGCCGCATGCGCGGCTTCATGAATATCGGAGAACGGAATGGGTTACGTCATTACGCCGGCGCCGATCGTCGGCGTGCCGGTGGTCGGGTCGGACGACCAGTTCGCGGTGCGTCGCATCTACTGCGTCGGCCGCAATTACGAGGCGCACGCGCGCGAGATGGGGCACGACCCGGATCGCGAACCGCCGTTCTTCTTCTGCAAGCCGGCCGATGCGGTGCTGTACGTCGCGCCCGGCGCAACCGGTGAAATGCCGTATCCGTCGCAGACCAGCAACCTGCATTTCGAAATGGAAATGGTCGCGGCGATCGGCAAGGCGGGCAAAGATATCTCCGTCGACAGCGCGCTCGATCACGTATACGGCTACGCGCTCGGCCTCGATATGACGCGCCGCGATCTGCAGGCCGAAGCGAAAAAGCTCGGCCGTCCGTGGGATACGGCCAAGGGCTTCGACTACTCGGCACCGATGGGGCCGATCCATCCGGCGTCGAAGGTCGGTCATATCGGCAAGGGCGCGATCTGGCTGTCGGTGAACGGCAACGAGAAGCAGCGCTCGGACGTGTCGCAACTGATCTGGTCGGTGGCTGAGACGATCGCCTATCTGTCGACGCTGTTCGAACTGCAGCCGGGCGACCTGATTTTCACGGGTACGCCGGAAGGGGTCGGCGCAGTCGTGAAGGGCGATCTGATGAAGGGTGGCGTCGACGGGCTCGGCGAGTTCAGCGTGCGCCTCGTTTGATAGCGCGGCGCATGGGCAGCGAAACCGCGACGTAGCAGCCGCGTTTCGCTGCAGGCAGGGAGGGGAGACATCAAATGAAGCTGTACAGCTACTTTCGCAGTTCCGCCGCGTACCGCGTGCGGATTGCGCTCAATCTGAAGAAGCTGCCGTACGAATATCTGCCGGTGCATCTGTTGCGCAACGGCGGCGAGCAGTTCGCCGGCGCGTACCGCGAACTCAATCACGACGCGGTCGTGCCGACGCTGATCGACAACGGCAACGTGCTGCAGCAGTCGATCGCGATCATCGAATATCTCGAGGAGACGCATCCGCAGCCGCCGCTGCTGCCGGGCTCGCCGGTCGAGCGTGCGTTCGTGCGCGGCGTTGCGCTGCAGGTTGCGTGCGAAATCCATCCGGTCAACAACCTGCGCGTGCTCAAGTATCTGAAGCGCACGGTCGGCGCGAACGACGACGTGAAGGACGCGTGGTATCGGCACTGGATCGCGTCGGGCTTTACGGCGCTCGAGGAACATCTGGTCGCGAGCCGCCGCACCGGTGCGTTCTGTTTCGGCGATGCGCCGACCGTTGCCGATGCGTGTCTGATTCCGCAGGTGTTCAACGCCGATCGCTTCAACGTCGATATGAGCGCGTTTCCGACCATTCGCCGGATTAACGATCACGCGATGCAATTGAGCGCGTTCGCGGACGCGGCGCCGGGTGCGCAACCCGACGCGGAGTGAACATCGGTTGGGAAGGCGGCGTTGGTGAGCCGCCGATCCGCCTAGCTGCCAAGCAGCGCGTCCGAGAATTCCTCTGCGCTGAACGGCTGCAGATCCTCGACCTTTTCGCCGATGCCGATGAAATACACGGGCACCGGCCGCTGCCGCGCAATCGCGGCGAGAATGCCGCCTTTCGCGGTGCCGTCGAGTTTGGTCACGATGAGGCCGGTAAGGCCGAGCGCGTCGTCGAATGCCTTGACCTGAGCGAGCGCGTTCTGGCCGGTATTCGCATCGATCACGAGCAGCACTTCGTGCGGCGCGCCGTCGAGTGCCTTGCCGATCACGCGTTTGACCTTGCGCAGTTCTTCCATCAGATGCAGCTGCGTCGGCAGACGCCCCGCAGTGTCGGCCATCAGCACGTCGATCTTGCGCGCGCGCGCCGCGCCCACCGCATCGAAAATGACCGCGGCCGGGTCGCCGCTTTCCTGTGAGACGACCGTCACGTTGTTGCGCTCGCCCCAGATTGCGAGCTGCTCGCGCGCGGCCGCGCGGAACGTGTCGCCGGCGGCGAGCAGCACCGATTGATCGAAGCGCTGCAGATGCTTCGCGAGTTTGCCGATGCTCGTGGTTTTGCCTGCGCCGTTGACGCCGGCGATCATCATCACGAGCGGCTGGGCGCGGCCGAGCATCAGCGATTTTTCGAGCGGTTTCAGCAGGCCGACCAGCAGCTCGCGCAACGCGGCCTTCACCTGTTGCGGGTCGGTGAGACGCTCGGCGCGCACCTTTTCGCGCAGCGTTTCGAGCAGATATTCGGTTGCGTCGACGCCTGCATCGGACATCAGCAGCGCGGTTTCGAGCTCTTCGTACAGTTCCTCGTCGATTTTCGCGCCGACGAAAATGCCCGTGATGCTCGAACTCGTCTTCGACAGGCCGCTCTTCAGGCGCGTAAGCCACGAGCGCTTCGCGGCCGGTTCGGGCGCGGGCGGCGGGACGATTTCGACGGTTTCGTAGGCGGTCGATGTGTCCGAGGATTCAGACACAACGGGCGCTTCAGGCGCGCGCGCCGTGGCAGCCGGCCCAATGGCAGGGCGCTCTGGTTCGCGGGCGACCGGAGGTGCCGGCTGGAACGGCGCTCGAGGTTGTGGCTGAGTTTGTGGATGCGCTTGCGGTTGCGCTTGCGGGCTCTGCGACGTCTGCGGCTGCGGCTGCGTTTGCGTGTGCTCGGGTTCCGTGCGCTGTGGCTCGGCCCGCGGCGGCGCGACGGGTTCGACCGACGCGGGTGCGAACGCTTGCGTGCCGGCAACAGGCGCCGGCGCGGCTTGCGGCGCAATAGGGCGCGCCGGCTGTGGCGCGAGCTGCACGGGTTGCGCGGCTTGTGCCGGCGCTTGCGCGACATCGGCGCGTGCTTCGATCGCGGGCTGAACCGGCGTTTCGGTTACCGGGGCGGCATCGGCCGGCACGTCGGGCGTTGCCGCGTCGGCTGCGTTCGGCGATTCGGCCGGCGCATTGTCGGACGCTTTGGAACCCCTGAATCGTTTGAGAAAGCTGAACATGTGCTGGCGTATTGGAGAGGCGAGCCGGCATTTCCGGCGACGGGGGGGCGCATGCGCATCGTGGTGTGGCATCGATGCGAGCAAATGAATTCGGGCGCGGCGGATCCGGTGCAACGGTAACGCTCTGCGGAATGCTGCGCGCGCAAGCGTGACATTTTATCAGGCGCAGCCGCGCTCGCGTGGCAGCGAGTTGCTGCCGACCCATGTGGTAACGTGAGCGCTCCGGCCCGCGAGCGATGCGCGGCCGGCACCCGTTCAGCGACTTCACTTACATGTCCCGTCTTTCCTCATCCCGCGCGCGCAGCGCGCCGCCGCCCGGACGCGGCCCTGCTCATACGATCCGTATCATCGGCGGCGACTGGAAGCGCACACCGCTCCCGGTGCTCGATCTCGACGGTTTGCGGCCGACGCCCGATCGCGTCCGCGAAACGCTTTTCAACTGGCTCGGCCAACGTCTCGACGGGCAACGCTGCCTCGATCTGTTCGCCGGCAGCGGCGCGCTCGGTTTCGAGGCCGCTTCGCGCGGCGCCGCGCGCGTGCTGATGGTCGAGCGCAACGCGCGCGCAGCCGCTCAGTTGCGCGCGATCCAGGCGAAGCTCGGCGCGCGCTCGGTCGAAGTTGCCGAAGCCGATGCGCTGCGGCTTGCGGCGGGCCTCGCGCCCGGATCGTTCGACGTCGTGTTTCTCGACCCGCCGTTCGGCGAGAATCTGCTGGACCGTGCGCTTGAACTCGCTTTGCCGCTCGTCGCGGCTGGCGGTTCCGTCTATGTCGAAACAGGAGAAGCGCTGGCGATCGAACAGACACCGGCGCTGGCCGGATGGACGATCGTCCGGCACGGCAAGGCCGGCGCGGTCCACTATCATTTGCTGCAGCGCGAAAATGAGGAATAATGCGCGTTCGATTACAAGTGCCGGATAACGGCCCACGCGTCGAAGCCGGACGCCGCACCCAGCGGTTCTATTGCCTGCGCGGGCAGCGCACCCGGACGGCGCCCTTCAGTCTGACGGAACAGAGGAGAAGTCCATGGTAGTCGCCGTGTACCCGGGTACGTTCGATCCGCTCACGCGCGGTCACGAAGACCTCGTTCGGCGTGCGTCGAGCATCTTCGACACGCTCGTCGTGGGCGTCGCCGACAGCCGCAACAAACGGCCGTTCTTCACGCTCGACGAGCGCCTCGACATAGCGCATGAAGTGCTCGGCCACTATCCGAACGTGCAGGTTGCGAGCTTCACGGGGCTGCTAAAAGATTTCGTACGCAGCAACAACGCGCGCGTGATCGTGCGCGGTCTGCGCGCCGTGTCGGACTTCGAGTACGAGTTTCAGATGGCCGGCATGAACCGCTATCTGCTGCCGGATGTCGAGACGATGTTCATGACGCCGTCTGATCAATACCAGTTCATTTCGGGCACGATCGTGCGTGAGATCGCGCAACTGGGCGGCGATGTCAGCA
This sequence comes from Paraburkholderia sp. SOS3, assembly GCF_001922345.1. Lineage (NCBI taxonomy): Bacteria > Pseudomonadati > Pseudomonadota > Betaproteobacteria > Burkholderiales > Burkholderiaceae > Paraburkholderia > Paraburkholderia sp. SOS3. Next base: position 576,061 of record NZ_CP018811.1, read on the forward strand.
AGTTCGTGTTCCCGTCGGTCGAAAAGCGTCTGCAGGACAAGGTTGCGGAAAATCTGGCGCAGCAGGCGAGCCAGCCCTGAACGAATGCGGCCGAAGCGCGTAAACTACGGGTTTTGACGCGTTACCGGCTGGCGCTGTGTCCATGAGATTTCGCCGGCATCGACGCGAGGAAGTGACAGGCAGCAAGTGAGGCAGGTATGGCCCTGATAATTACCGACGAGTGCATCAACTGCGACGTCTGCGAGCCCGAATGCCCAAACGACGCAATCTCGATGGGCCCCGATATCTACGTGATCGACGCGACCAAATGCACCGAATGCGTCGGCCACTTCGATGAACCGCAATGCCAGCAGGTGTGCCCGGTCGAGTGCATTCCGCGCGATCCGCAACATGCGGAATCGCCGGAACAGTTGATGGTCAAGTATCGCGCGCTGCAGGCGGCGAAGGGCGCGTGAGCGCGCGATCCGATCTGGAGATCGAGGATCGCGCGCGCGCCGCGAACTACGCGGCGCCGTTGAGCAGCTCCTTCAACGCGGCAAGCAACGTATCGCATTCGGCATCGGTCCCGATCGTAATCCGCAGATGCTGATCGATACGCGGCAGCTTGAAGTGCCGCACGAAGATTTCCTTTTCCCTGAGGCGCGCTGTAAGCGTCGCGGCATCGTGACCTGGGCGGCGCGCGAACACGAAGTTCGCCGCCGACGGCACGACGTCGAATCCCAACGCCGTCAATCCCGCTGACAGCCGTTCGCGGCTCGCAATGACCTTCGCGCGACAGTCGCGGAACCATGCTTCGTCCGTGTAGGCGGCGGTCACGGCCGCTTGTGCGACGCGATCGAGCGGATACGAGTTGAAGCTGTCCTTGACGCGCACGAGCGCATCGATCAGCTTCGCATCGCCGAACGCGAAGCCGACGCGCATGCCGGCGAGCGAGCGCGACTTCGATACCGTGTGCACGACCAGCAGATTCGGATACCGGTTGATCAGCGCGATAGCCGATTGCGCGCCGAAGTCGACATACGCCTCGTCGATCACGACCACCGAGTCCGGATTCGCCGCGACGAGCTTTTCGATTTCGGCAAGCGGCAAGGCATGACCGGTCGGCGCGTTCGGATTCGGGAACACGATGCCGCCGTTCGGCACGGCGTAGTCGTCGACGCAGATTGTGAAGTCATCGGCGAGCGGTACGGTTTGATAGACGATGTCGTAGAGCTTCGCGTAGGTCGGATAGAAACTGTACGTAATGTCCGGAAAAAGCAGCGGGTGCTCGTGTTTGAGCAACGCCTGGAACGTCATCGCGAGCACTTCGTCGGAACCGTTGCCGGCGAACACCTGCTCGACGGCGAGCCCGTGATATGCGGCGACCGTCTCGCGCAGCTTGCGCGCGGTCGGGTCGGGGTAGCGGCGCAACGACTCGCCGGTTTCGCCGAGCTCATGGCGAATCGCGGCGAGCACCGCAGGCGACGGCGGGTACGGGTTCTCGTTGGTGTTCAGCTTCACCGGATGCGCGAGTGCAGGCTGTTCGCCGGGAACATACGGCGAGAGTCGGTGGACGATGTCACTCCAATAGAGGCTCAATTCATTCTCCTTCGCATCGAGTCGGCACTGCGAGTCGGCACTGCGGCACTAACCATTGCGATGCAACTGCATCATCGCGCGCTCGAGTTCACCTTTGACCACATGCGGCATCACAGCGAGCGCACGCTCGATCGATGCATCGATCACATCCTGCTCTTCCTTGCGCGGCGGCTTCAGCACGAAGTTCGCGACGTCGGGCTTCGCGCCGGCGCGCGCGCTTTCCGGGATCAGGTCGCGCGGATGCCCGATGCCGATGCGCAAGCGCCAATACTGCTGCGTGGTCAGGTGCGCGGAAATGTCCTTGAGCCCGTTGTGCCCGCCGCTGCCGCCGCCGAGCTTCAGCTTGACGGTGCCCGGCGGCAGATCGAGTTCGTCGTGCGCGACGAGAATCTGGTCCGGAAGAATCTTGAAGAAATGCGCGAGCGCGACGACCGCTTGGCCCGAGCGGTTCATATACGTCTGCGGCTCGAGCAGATGCACTTCCTCGCCGTAAAGCCGCGCCTTCGTATAGAAGCCGTGAAAGCGCCGCTCGTCGCGCAGCGTCGCGCTGGCTTCGCGCGCGAGCTGGTCGACGAGCCAGAAGCCGGCATTATGGCGTGTCGCGGAATATTCGGCGCCCGGGTTACCGAGTCCGACGATCAGCTTGATCATGGTGTCGAGGTTAGCCTTGGTCTTCGGTTGCCGGGTTCGGCGGGCGTGGCGCGCTTGGCGAATAGCCAACCATTAACAGGAACGGTCCACTTCGCGGCAGAAAATCGCGAAAAAAAACCCGCCGGGGCGAACCTCGGCGGGTCACGTCGTCCGTTCCATTGCAACGGATCGAGAGGATAGCTCGCAGATTGCGGCTCAGGCGGCCACTCAGGCGGCCGGTGCTGCGCCTTCGGCAGCCGAGGCCGCTTCGTCTGCAACTGCACCAGCCGGGATGGTCGCGGATGCGATCACCGGGTTTTCCGCGTCGACATGCGCGGTCAGCGACACACCTGCCGGCAGCACGATGTCCTTCGCGTGCATCGTTTGACCCGCTTCGATCTTCGCGAGATCGACTTCGAGGAACTCCGGCAGCGAGGCCGGCAGACATTCGACTTCGATTTCGTTCACGACGTGCGAGATCACCGCGCCCGACAGCTTCACGGCCGGGTTGGTTTCCTGGTTCATGAAGTGCAGCGGCACCCTCGTGTGCAGCTTCTTGTTCGGGTCGACCCGCTGGAAATCAACGTGCAGCACGATCTGGCGGAACGGATGGTATTGCACATCGCGCAGCAGCACTTGCTGCGACTTGCCGGCCACTTCCAGATCGAGGATCGACGAGTGGAACGATTCCTTCTTCAGTGCATGCCACAGCGCGTTGTGATCGAGTTCGATCAATTGCGGTTCGCTGCTTGCGCCATACACAATACCCGGGGTCTTGCCCGTGTTGCGCAGGCGGCGGCTCGCACCCGTACCTTGCTTGTTACGCTCAAAAGCGACGACTTTCATTTGCTTCTCCATACGACTGCCCGCGACCAGGCAGTGAAAAGGACCTCGCGTGACGTGCTTGACGCGACTTGAGGCCCCGGACTCGACGGCGTGAACCTTCGTTCGTTCACGCCGATTGTGCGAAAACGCCGCGTCAAACGATACGGCGGCTTCGCAAATTCAGTTCAGCTTTCTGCAAACAGCGACATCACCGAATCGCCGCGGCGGATGCGCGAGAACGTTTCGGCAAGCAGGCCCGCGCTCGACAGCGAACGGATTTTCGCGCACGAGCGCGCTTCTTCGCTAAGCGGGATGGTATCGGTCACGACGAGTTCGTCGAGCGCCGATGCGGAGATTCGTTCGCCGGCGCCGCCGGACAGCACCGGGTGCGTTGCATACGCGTAGACCTGCTTCGCGCCGCGTTCCTTCAGCACTTGCGCCGCCTTGCACAGCGTGCCGGCCGTATCGACCATGTCGTCCATGATCACGCAGGTGCGGCCTTCGACTTCACCGATGATATTCATCACTTCGGCGATGTTCGCCTTCGGACGACGCTTGTCGATGATCGCGAGGTCGCAGTTCAACTGCTTCGCGAGTGCTCGTGCACGCACGACGCCGCCGACGTCCGGCGACACCACGAGCAGATCTTCGTGATTCTGTTTGCGCAGATCGCCGAGCAGGACGGGCGTGGCGTAGATGTTATCGACAGGGATGTCGAAGAACCCTTGAATCTGGTCCGCGTGCAGATCCATCGTGATGATCCGCTCGACGCCCGCAATTTCCAGCATGTTGGCGACCACTTTCGCCGAGATCGCGACGCGCGCCGAACGTGGGCGCCGATCCTGGCGCGCGTAGCCGAAATAGGGAATCGCAGCGGTGATGCGGCCGGCCGAAGCGCGCTTCAACGCATCGACCATGATCATCAGTTCCATCAGATTGTCGTTTGCCGGCGCGCACGTGGATTGCAGGACAAACACATCCTTGCCTCGCACGTTCTCCTGAATCTCGACCTGGATCTCACCGTCCGAGAAGCGGCTGACCATTGCTTTGCCGAGGGGAATACCGAGAATCTTGACGACTTCCTGTGCAAGCGCCGGATTCGCGTTGCCAGTAAAAACCATCAGGCCGTCATGGCTGCTCATCGTGCACCTGCTTCAGGCTGTGGGAGGCGAGGAACTGCGAGAAATTTTGGCAGGGGAGGAAGGACTCGAACCCTCGCATGCCGGAATCAAAATCCGGTGCCTTAACCAACTTGGCGACTCCCCTACACTAACTTTGAGCGCCGCCGGATGCGTAGGAACACCCGACGTTGCGAAATTCATGACGCGAAGCCAAAGAGTGGATGCGTATCCAGGCTTGCCGTTACTGCGCTGTTCCATCCGGCCGGCAAGGCGGCTTGTGCCGCTTCTGCTTCGCCGATGCTGCGGAATGCTGCAAAAACGCTTGCACCCGACCCGGTCATCCGCGCGGGCGCGATGCTGTTCGATACGCTTTCGAACCACCGCAACACCTGCGCTACCTCCGCGTATTTTCCCACGACAACTTGCTGCATGTCATTCCGGCCAAAACTGTCTGGCCATTCCGATCCGAAGCTTCGCTGTGCAAGAAAGTCCGTAATTGTGATGGGTTCGGAATCCCTTGTCAACGATTTTTCAGAGAATATCGCCGCGGTCGGGACGTGCACTTCCGGCTTCACCACGAGGAAATAACGCGGCGGCAATTGTACCGTCTGAAGCGCCTCGCCGACACCCTCGGCGAACGCATTTTTGCCGAACACGAAGAACGGCACATCGGCACCGAGACGCAGCGCGAGCGCTTGCAGTTCGGTGCGCGGAAGATTCAGGTTCCAGAGCCGGTTCAATGCGAGCAAGGTGGTTGCCGCATCGGAGCTTCCACCGCCGAGTCCCGCGCCCATCGGCAGACGCTTGTCGATTTCGATGTCGACGCCATCGGCGCAACCCGTGTGTGCCTTCAGCAGCTTCGCGGCACGTACGGTCAGGTCGCTTTCGGCGGGAACGTCCGGCACGTCGGTCAAGCGCTCGACGCGTCCGTCGGCGCGCCGCGTGAAATGCAAACGGTCGCCCCAGTCGATCAGCTGGAAGACCGTTTGCAGCAGATGGTAACCGTCTGGCCGGCGGCCGGTGATGTGCAGGAAAACATTGAGCTTCGCCGGAGCGAGGCAATCGCGCAGCGAATCGTTCGTGTCGGTCATGAGTCCGGAGTGTGACGCGTGATGTTCGGGGAACGCGTCATTCTATTGCGTAATTTTATTGGTCCAGCACGAGCTTGATGTTCAGCGGAGGCTGCTCGCGGTTCAGGTCGACACGCTTGACGCCGGTGGCGGGCTTGTCCGCGTACGCGACATAGTCGATCGTCCAGCCGTCCTGGTCGATCTGCTTCGGACGCGATGGATCTTCGGGATCGGGCATCGTTCTCGCTCGCGAAGTCGGCGCAACGGACGGTTGCAGCCAGTAGCGCAATCCTTCGACCGGCAAGGCGAACCCGAGCGCATTCTGCATTAGCGTCGACACGTTGTCCGCGGTGAGCGGCTGACGGTTCGGCAGCTCGAGCGTAGCCGAAGACGGCGACGACGTGACGATCGCCATGGTCTGCCCGAGTGGATTGCGCAGTTCGACGGTCACGGTGTCGCCGGTCTCGCGCCAGTCGAAGTTGCCATAGGCGTTCTGCTGATGACCGTACCCGTCCTCGTATTGCACCGCGAAGCGCCCGCGATATTCATGCGCGGTCTGCGCGGTGACGGCCGTCGCCGCGTTGGACGTGGACGGACCTTGCGGCTTCACACTCGCACAACCGGCGAGCGCGAGAACCGCGGCGCTAGCGAAAGCGGGAAGGACGAGCGCCGCGCGACGCGACGCTCGTGTGCTACGCAGGTGACGGAAAAGCCCGATGAACAGTTCGTGAAGAGGCGCGAAAAAAAGCATTAGAGGTCGTTCACCTGAAAGCGTTTGAGCGTCTTGAGAAGGGTGTCGTTATCGGGCTCTAGCTTGCGCGCTTCGCGCCATGCGGCCTTGGCCTGTTCCTGATCGCCGTTCTTCCACAGCACTTCGCCGAGGTGCGCGCCGATTTCCGCGTTCGGCTGCAGATCGTAAGCCTTGCGCAGAATCTTGATCGCATCCGAGTTGTCGCCGAGGCGATACTTGACCCAGCCGACGCTATCCATGATGAACGCGTCGTTCGGCGCGAGCGCCGAGGCTTTCTCGACGAGCTTGTCCGCTTCCTGCAGACGCTGGTTGCGATCCGCGAGCGAATAGCCGAGCGCGTTGTACGCCTGCGCATTGTCGGGCTGCGTGCGCATGAGCTTGCGCAACTGCGCTTCCATTACGTCGTAGTGGCCGGTCTTTTCGGCGGCCATTGCGTAGTCGTACGTGAGATCGGGGTCGTCGGGGAAATCGGCCGTTGCCTGCTGCAGCCGCGCTTCGGCTTCCTGATAGCGCTTTGCGTCGAACAGGATCGCCGCGTCCGTGCGTGCGATCAACGCCTGATCGCGCGGGTCCAACGCATGGATATTCGCGAGCAGCTTGCGCGCTTCATCGGGCTTGCCCTGCTTCTCGAGCAGTTGCGCACGCGTGATCTGCGCGGGGATGTATTGCTGGCTCGTCTGCGGAATCTTGTCGAGATAAGTAGCTGCGCCCGCCTCGTCCTTCTGTTCGAGAGCGATCTGCGCGAGGTAGATGTAGGCCTGCCCCGAATCCGCACCCTGGGTCTTGTCGGCCTGCTGCACATACTGCGTCAGGTAGGTTTTCGCCTCGGGGTAGTTCTTTTGCTGGATCTTGATCAGCGCGAGCGCCATCAGCGGCGTGAGATCGTTCGCGTCGTTCTTGTGCATGAACTCGAACTGCTTTTGCGCATCGTCGAGGCGGTCGCTCGCGAGGTACATCTGCGCGAGCGCGAGACGCGCATCGTGCGACTTCGGATTCTGCTGCACGTATTTTTCGAGCGACGCAATGCCTTCGGCACGCTCCTCGGGACCCATCTGCGCAAGCGTCAGCGCGGCGGGCAGATAGTCGGGCTTCAGCGCGAGCGCCTGTTCGAGCGATTTGCGCGCGCCCGGCGCATCGTCGGCGAGCAGCTGCTGGCGTGCAATAGCCAGTTGCGCTTCGGGCCGATTCATGTCGTTCTTCAGCAGATCCTGCAGCACATGCAGGCCGCCGACGCGGTTCGGACCGCGCGAAATCAGCAACTGCAGCGAGAGAATGCCGGCGCCGCGATTCTCCGGCTTGATCTTCGCGAGTTCGTTCGCGAGTAGCGGTGAGGCTTCATCGGGCTTGCCCGACAGCACGAGCAGCGAAGCGTCGAGCTGGGCCGCGCGCTCGGAGCCCGGCGCGTACTGTTGCCACAACTGCGCGGCCGCGAGCGCATCGGTCGGGCTCTGCGCCGCGAGGGCAATCTCGGTCGCGCGCTGCGCCATGCGCGGGTCGTGCGTGTCGCGCGCGAGCGCGAGGTAGGTCTGATAAGCGGGGGCCGGCTGATTCCGCTGCAACGCGACTTCCGCCGCGAGCACCTGGAATACGATCTGGCTCGAGAGCGGTACGTCCGGAAGATTTTTTTGCTCGTCGGCATCCGGTCCGAACGCATCCTGCACCGAAACCGAATTGTCATCTGTATCGGGTGACGGGTCCTGCGCATGTGCGGGCAACGCGGCGAGCGTCCATGCGGCCAGCGCCGCAGCGGCCATCAGCCGGCGCGCGAAGCCGCCGCGCGGCACCGGGTTCGCCTCGCCGTAGGGCTCGCGGCCGGCCTCGGCCGGACGCTTCAGAAAGAGCTTTACGAAGGACAGGTTCATGGAAATCCGTTCAATGTTTCGGTCGATTGTAACGCGCTCGCTACAATACGCGCATAACCAACAGCGCAAGTTGCAGACCCGTTAGACATGCCAGAGCTTCCAGAAGTCGAAGTCACCCGCCGTGGGATCGAGCCTTATGTGGCCGGGCGCCGCGTCGAACGGGTGGAGGTGCGCACAGCAGCGCTGCGCTGGCCGATTCCGGCTGATCTGCCGCGCATGCTGCGCGGCCGGCTCGTGAAGCATGTCGAGCGACGCGGCAAGTATCTGCTGTTCGAGATCGACGAGGGCTGGTTCATCGTTCACCTCGGCATGACGGGCACGCTGCGCGTGTTGCGCAACGTGCCGCATCCGCCGGCGGCTGCGAAGCACGACCATGTCGACTGGGTGTTCGACGACTTCATCTTGCGCTTTCGCGACCCGCGCCGTTTCGGCGCCGTGCTCTGGCATCCGCGGTCGGACGGCGACGTGCTCGAACACCCGCTGCTCGCCGGCCTCGGCATCGAGCCGTTTGCGCCGGCCTTCACGGGCGCGCTCATGCATCGTAAGACGCGTGGAAGGACCGTATCGGTGAAGCAGGCGCTGCTCGCCGGCGAGATCGTGGTCGGCGTGGGCAACATTTACGCTTCCGAAAGCTTGTTTCGAGCAGGCATCCGGCCGACCACGCCCGCGGGCCGCGTGTCGCTCGTGCGTTACGAACTGCTTGCAGATGCGGTGCGCGTGACGCTTGCCGCCGCGATCGAAAAAGGCGGCAGCACGTTGCGCGACTTCGTCGGCAGCGACGGTGAGAGCGGCTACTTCCAACTCGATTATTTCGTCTATGATCGCGCGGGGCTGCCGTGCCGGGTATGTGAAACGCCGATCAGACAGATCGTGCAGGGGCAGCGTTCCACTTACTATTGTCCGACCTGTCAGCGCTGAATTGTCCAGTGACCGAATGACCCAACGAACCACTGACCCAGTGACCCCATGTCCGTAGCGCCCACGATACCCGTTTTGACCGATTTCTCTGTGCGCTTGATCGCATGGCAGCGCGAGCACGGCCGTCACGACTTGCCGTGGCAGAACACACGCGACGCATATCGCATCTGGCTATCCGAAATCATGCTGCAGCAGACCCAGGTGTCGACGGTGATCCCGTACTACGCGAAGTTTCTTGCCCGCTTTCCCGATGTCGCGTCGCTCGCCGCCGCGCCGTCGGACGATGTGATGGCGCTATGGGCCGGGCTCGGTTACTACTCGCGCGCGCGCAATCTGCATCGTTGCGCGCAGGTGGTCGTCGAGCAGCACGGCGGCGTGTTTCCGGACTCGGTCGAAGCGCTTGCGGAATTGCCCGGCATCGGTCGCTCGACCGCGGCGGCGATCGCGTCGTTCGCGTTCGGCGCGCGCGCGACGATTCTCGACGGCAACGTCAAGCGTGTGCTTGCGCGCGTGTTCGGTGTCGAAGGCTTTCCCGGCGAGAAGCGCGTTGAAAACGCGATGTGGGTGCTGGCGGAGTCGCTGCTGCCGCCGGATGCGACGAACGACGAGGTCAGTGCCTATACGCAAGGCCTGATGGACCTCGGCGCGACGCTATGCGTACGCGGCAAACCCGATTGCATGCGTTGCCCGTTCGCGGCGGACTGCGTGGCGAACGTCACGGGCAGGCAGCGCGAACTGCCGGCCGCGCGCCCCAGGAAGGCCGTGCCGACGCGTCGCACGTGGATGCTCGTGCTGCGCGACGGCGACGCGGTCATGCTCGAAAAGCGTCCCCCGTCCGGTATCTGGGGCGGTCTGTGGAGTTTGCCGGAAGCCGCCGACGAAGCGGCGCTCGCGGCGCGTGCACGATCGTATGACGCAAGCGCGACGGTCTCGCCGCTTGCGTCGCTCACGCATACGTTCACGCATTTTCGGCTCGATATCGAGCCGCGCGTCGTCGAGTTGAATCGCGTGGCGGGGGCGCAAGCGGCGCTCGCCGATGGCGAAACGGCGTGGGTCGCGCTGTCGGATATCGACGCGTATGGCGTGCCCGCACCTGTGCGCAAGCTGCTCGTCGGATTGCAGGGTTCGCTGCTGTAGCGGGAAGTAGCGGGAAGGAGCGGCAGAGTCGTTACAGCAACTGATGCTGCTGCATATAGTGATGCACGACATCGATGCGCGCCCCTGCATCGAGCAGCTCCATCAGCTTTTGCCGCGCGCGCAGCGCTACGGGCAGCACTTCCGACAAGCGGTTCGATACCCACGACGGGTCGTCGAAGCGGAACGGTTCGAGAAACGGCAGGCTTTCCGGATCGCGCTCGCGAATGGTCGCGATAATCCGCTCGAGCACCTCGGCGCACGCACCGAACTTCTCGACATGCGTCGAATCTTCGAGCGGCACATCGCCGCCGAGCGGGTCGGCCATGCCGACCAGCAAGCCGCTCGGTTCGGCGCGGTGCGACAGCAGCCTGAAGCGTTCGGTCCCGCGTGCGCGAATCAGCAGTATGCCGAATTCGTCGACGTCGCATTGATCGATCTCGGCGAGACAGCCGACCGGTTCGGGCACCGACGGCTCGTCCGGCTTGGCCACCTCGCCGCCGCTTTTCAGCAGACACACGCCGAACGGCGACTTGTCGCGCAGGCAACCTCGCACCATGTCGAGATAGCGCGCTTCGAAGATCTTGAGGGGCAACAGCCCACCGGGAAACAGCACTGTGTGCAGCGGGAAAAGCGGCACATCGGCATATACAGGCGATGTAGAGGACATGGCGCAACGCTTCGGTTAAGGCCGCGCACGCGCGGCCGGCTAAGCCACCAGCTTCGACGATTGGTCGACGTCGATCGGTGCGTCCCGATGCCGCACGATGACGTTTGCTTGACCCTTGAGACGCGCAGCAAGCGTCTCTGCAATGAACACCGAGCGGTGCTGGCCGCCCGTGCAGCCGATGGCGACGGTCAGATAGCTGCGGTTGTCGTCGCGAAAGTGCGGCAGCCATTTGACGAGAAACGCCTCGATGTCGTCGATCATGTGATGCACGACCGGCAACGCGTCGAGAAAATCGATGACGGGTTGATCGAGGCCGGTCAGCGGCCGCAATAGATGATCGTAATACGGGTTCGGCAGCGTGCGTACATCGAAAACGAAATCGGCGTCGAGCGGCACGCCGCGCTTGAAGCCGAACGATTCGAACATCAGCGCGAGGCCGCCGTGCTCCTGTTCGATGAAACGTTTGACCCACGCGCGAAGCGTATTCGCACGCAGATTGCTCGTGTCGATCTGATGCCCGAATTCGGCGAGGCCCGCGACGAGTTCGCGTTCGCGCTCGATCGCTTCGGCAAGCGACGTCAGCAGGCCGACGTCGGCGTCGTGCGAGGTCGATCCGGACAGCGGGTGGCGGCGGCGGGTTTCCGAAAAGCGCTGGATCAGGGACTGCGTGCTCGCATTGAGAAACAGCACGCGCACGTCATGCTCGCGCGACAGGTCGCGGATCATCTCGGGCATTTCGTCGAGCGACGAACTCGAGCGGGCGTCGATCGCCACGGCGAGGCGGTCGTAGCCGTCGGCGGCGAGGTAGGTGGCCAGTTCGGGCAGGAAACGCGGGGGCAGGTTGTCGACGCAGTAATAGCCTGCGTCTTCGAGCGCGTTCAACGCAACAGACTTGCCGGAGCCGGAGATGCCGGTGATCAGGACGATGCGCATGGGGTCGAGTGGTCGGTTCGTTTCATCATAGCATCAGGTCTTTGCGCCAGCCCCCGTCACCCGCCGCCTGTTACTTCAATTGAGCATCAGATGAGCTTGCCCGGGAACTGGCTGTCGGGATCCTGCATCGCCAGACGCTGGCGGTCCATGAAATCGCGCAGCGTGTCGATGCCGCGCAGCTGCAGGATCGTATTGCGCACCGCGGCCTCGACGAGCACCGCGAGGTTGCGGCCGGCCGCCACCTGGATGGTTACCTTGCTGATCGGCAAGCCGAGCACGTCGACGGTCTGGCTTTCGAGCGGCAGGCGCTGGAATTCGCCGTCCGGGCGGCGCACGAGCTGAACGATGAGCTTGAGCTTCATCTTGCGGCGCACCGCGGTCTCGCCGAAGATCGTCTTGATGTCGAGCAGGCCCAGGCCGCGCACTTCGAGCAGGTTCTGCAGCAGCGGCGGGCAGCGCCCTTCGACGAAGTCCGGGCCGAGGCGGACGAAATCGACGGCGTCGTCGGCCACGAGGCCGTGGCCGCGGCTGATCAGCTCGAGGCCGAGCTCGCTTTTGCCGAGGCCCGAGTCGCCGGTAAGCAGCACGCCCATGCCGAGGATGTCGAGAAACACGCCGTGCAGCGTGGCGCGCGGCGCGAGGATGCGCGACATGTAGAGCCGCAGGCTGTCGATTACCGCAGCCGGCGACATCGGCGTGGTGAAGAGCGGCGTCGACGAGCGCGTGCAGCGCAGCACCAGTTCCGGCGGCGCGGCAACCCCGCCCGCCACCACGAGGAACGGCGGCTCGAGCGCGATCAGCTCGGCCATATGGCGCGAGCGGTCTTCGTCGGACTGCCGCTGGTAGTAGTTCGTTTCGGCTTCGCCGAGCACCTGAATACGGTTCGGGTGGATCAGGTTCAAGTGGCCGACGAGGTCCGCACTGGACGTTGCGGTTGCAACCGTTTCTGCCGAGAAGCCGCGCTCCCAGCCTTCATGCCCGGTCAGCCAGCTCAATTTCAGCGTGGCAGCGTTGTCGTCGAAAATGCTTTGGGCGTTGATGCTGGACGTATCCATGTGTCCATGACTCCGGTGTGCGCCGCTTGCCTGCTACTCGCAGCGGCGCGTGCGCCGTGGGTTTGGCCGGCGCGGGCCATGACGGTTTCAGGCTGCGGCTCCATAACGGTCGCGGCGTCGCCGGCTGGCGACCGGCCGCCGCGCTCGCGCGTCGCCCGATCGTTGCTCGACCCCTGGTCGCGCATTGTGCCGCTTTACCCGTAACTGTCAACCGTATCCGTTAAGGTTGCCACTGAGTCAGCAGGCGATGCAACGCTTCGCGATTTTCTTCCGTGTGCAGACGCTCGCGTGTCTCGCGGTCGGAGAGCAGCTGGGCGATTTCGGACAGAATTTCGAGGTGCTGCTGGGTGGCCTGTTCCGGGACCAGCAGAAAGATCAGCAGCGACACCGGCTGGCCATCGGGAGACTCGAACGGAATCGGTTCCGCGAGGCGTACGAACGCCGCGAGCGGCTGCTTCAGGCCTTTGATCCGGCCATGCGGGATCGCGACGCCTTCGCCGAGCCCGGTCGAGCCGAGACGCTCGCGTGCGAAAAGATTGTCGGTGACGGTACTGCGGGCAATGCCGTTCTGGTTCTCGAAGATCAGGCCCGCTTGCTCGAATACACGCTTCTTGCTGGTAACGGAAAGGCCGACGACGACGTTTTCGAGCGGAAGATATTTGGCTAAACGATTCATGTTGGCAGGCGCGTTGATCGCCTGGGTTCTCCTCGCTGTGGCGTTTGAATAGCGTTCCATGCTCGGCAGATGCTGCGGCGATACGCAGTGGAGTCCCACAGTATGAGCCTTCAGTTGACCCCATAAGGCGGGACTCGGGCTGGTTGACCCCGAAAGTAACCAAAACATTATAGAACAGCGGTGCTTAAGATGGTGCGCCGCGCCATGGCCGCCGGATTTGCCTCCGGAGCACGCGAGCCGTGCATTTCGTCGAAAACCGCAAGTACGCACCCGCAGCTTTCGCTAAACGAAAAACCGCCCTGAACAGGGCGGTTTCGCATGAGGGATCCGCAGCGCTATTGCGGCGGCACTTCCGCCTGAGAAGGCACCGGCTGATACTTGATCGCTTCGTGCTGGTGGCCCTGCAATCGATCCTTGTGACGAATGACTTGCCTGTCCAGCTTGTCGATCATCAGGTCGATAGCCGCGTACAGGTCGCTATCGCAGCTCTCGACAAAAATATCCTTGCCCTTCAGATGCAGGTTGATTTCAACCTTTTGTCTCTTTTCCTTTTCCTTGTGATTGTCGACCGAGAGGACCACACTGCCGTCGATCACCTGATCGAAATGTCTTAGCACTCTATCCAGTTTGGTGATCACGTATTCTCGCAATGCTGGTGTGACTTCGAGATGGTGTCCACTGATCTTCAGATTCATAGTGCTTCTCCAAGCGAATGGCCGCCAGGATCCGCGTGAATGACGTCAGCACCGGTCGATCTGCGGGCCTGCCCGTGCCGTCCCCCGGAAACAGCGTAGCAGCTCGTATCGGCCGGCCTGCTCCGCCAACAAGCGGTGCGGCCGGAAAATGCCCGCCACGGGAGGCAGCGAGCTACAGAGACTTGCGCAGATTGACTGCCGGGATCTTCAGCGCTTCGCGGTATTTCGCTACGGTGCGCCGTGCGACCACGAAACCTTGTTCGGCCAGCAGTTCGGCAATGCGGCTGTCTGAAAGAGGAGATTTGGTGTCTTCTGCTCCTATCAGTTGCTTGATGAGGGCGCGAATGGCCGTGGAAGAGGCCGCGCCCCCAGTGTCGGTCGATACGTGCGATCCGAAGAAGTACTTAAATTCAAGCGTCCCGAACGGGGTGAGCATGTACTTCCCGGTCGTCACACGCGAGACCGTCGACTCGTGTAGACCCAGCGTATCAGCAATTTCCCGCAAAACCAAGGGGCGCATGGCAATTTCACCATGGGCAAAAAAATTCTTTTGACGCTCGACAATGGCCTGCGCGACGCGCAGTATCGTTTCGAATCTTTGCTGGATATTCTTGATGAGCCAGCGTGCTTCCTGTAGTTGTTGGCGCAGCGATCCACTGCCCGGATCGCCGCGATTGTTGCGCAGAATATTCGCGTACAGATGGTTGATGCGCAGCTTCGGCACCACTTCCGGATTGAGTTCGGCGAGCCACCCCTGTGCTGTTTTGCGCACCATGATGTCCGGCACCACGTAGTCCGCTTCGGCCTTGCCGTATGCGGCGCCCGGGAACGGCTCGAGCGAGCGGATCAGCGTATGCGCGTCGCGTAGGTCGTCATCGCTTGCTTTCAGGTGTTTGCGCAGGCGCGTGAAGTCGCGCGCAGCAAGCAGTTCCAGATGGTGAGCGACGATTTCCAGTGCAAGCGTGCGCGTGGGCGATGGCTCGAGACGGCACAGCTGCAACTTCAGACACTCCGATGCCGAACGTGCACCGACACCGGCCGGGTCGAAGCTTTGCAGCAGCGCAAGCGCAGCATTCAGTTCGTCGAGATCGACTTCGAGTTCTTCGGGCAGGTCCGCAAGCACTTCTTCGAGCGTCGCGGTCAGGTAACCGTCGTCGTCGAGCGATTCGATCAGGAACGTGATGAGCGCGCGATCGCGCGGGCTGGCCTGCGTAACACGCAATTGCGCGGTCAGATGATCGCGCAGCATGGTCGCGGATTCGTGGATTTGCAGCGGCGGCAGGTCGTCGTCGTCGGACGCGTTGCCCGAGCGGCCGTAATCGTCGAGATTCCACTGGTTCGCATCGGCATTGCTGTCCGACGCGAGACCGTTATATTCGTCGACGCCCTGCGGCTCGCTGTTTTCCGAGCTTTCGCCAGACGTGGAAGTGCTGGTGGACGATGGCGCGCTTGCCATCGGCTCGGGCGCGCTGGCATTCGGCACCTGCGCGATGACCGAGCCGTCGGCCGCGACGCGCAGCGGGCTGGCGATCCAGTCGTCTTCGGTTTCGAGCAACGGATTCTGCGCGATCGCCATCGACACCTCCTGCTGCAGCTCAAGCGTAGACAACTGCAGCAGCCGGATGGACTGCTGCAGTTGGGGTGTCAGCGCAAGATGCTGTGACAGGCGAAGTTGGAGGCTAGCTTTCATGGCGATGTGTGAATCATTTTAGAGAGTTTGCCACGACCGCGAAACCTCGCAACAGCGCATAAATGCGGGTTACGGAGATTTTTCGCTGCGCAGGGACACGACCAGGTGCAATGGACCGAAGCCATTGAGCCTATGTCGTCAAAATTACTGGAACGGCAGCCGTCCTGCGCGCGGACGGTGCAAGCTCGCGCGTGCACGCAGACATTTGCAGGGAGGCCCTGCGCCCTGCGACGCGCGCGGCGTTACATGCGGAAGTGCTCGCCCAGATAGACGCGGCGAACGCTCTCGTTTTCAATAATGTCGCCGGGCGCGCCCGCGGCCAGCACGCTGCCGTCGCTGATGATGTACGCGTGATCGCAAATGCCGAGCGTCTCGCGCACGTTGTGGTCGGTGATCAACACGCCGATATTGCGCTGCTTCAGGAACTTCACGATCTTCTGGATTTCGAGGACCGCGATCGGGTCGACGCCCGCGAACGGTTCGTCGAGCAGAATGAAACTCGGATTCGTCGCTAGCGCACGCGCGATTTCGACGCGCCGACGCTCGCCGCCCGACAACGACAGAGCCGGGTTTTCGCGCAGGTGAGCAATCTGCAATTCGTCGAGCAACGCTTCGGTGCGTTGCGCGATCGCGTCTTTCGACAGACGTCTGCCGTCTTCCCCGTATTGCAACTCGAGCACCGCGCGAATGTTCTGTTCGACGGACAGTTTGCGGAACACGGACGCTTCCTGAGGCAGATACGAAAGTCCGAGCGATGCGCGCTTGTGAATCGGCAGCAGGCTGATCGAGTTGCCGTCCAGATCGATTTCGCCCGCGTCGAGCGGCACGAGGCCGACGATCATATAGAACGACGTGGTCTTGCCGGCACCGTTCGGGCCGAGCAGGCCGACCACCTCGCCGCTCTTCACATCGAGCGAGACGTCCTTGACGACCGTGCGCGAGCCGTAGCGCTTCTTCAGATTGCGCACGACGAGCGAACTGCTGGTGCCTGCCGGCTTGCGATTGGGGAGGGCAGGTGCGCTCACGGTTTCGTCGTTCCTTGTCCTTGACTTTCGGTGGCCGACGGAGCGGTCGACCGCTCGGACGTCGAAGTTGCGCCCGGCGTCGGGTTCGCGTTCTGGCCTTGGAACCGGGTGGTGGGCTGCAGCGTCGTGGACGGGCCGGTAGCCGGCTGCGCCCCGCCGTTGCGCGGCGCGAGCATCGCGCGCACGCGGCCGTTCGGGTTGCCCGGGCCGGCAACGTCGGGCCCCGCTTTCGCGGTATAGAAATCGTTCTGGCCGTCGTAAGTAATGACGCTGCCGTGCACTTCATCCATCACTGTCGACAAACCTTGCAGGCGGCGCACGGTTGCGCGCGTGGTCAGCGTGGTGAGGTCCTTCTTGCCGTCATAGTCGATGCGCTCGGCATCCCCGTCGATGTATTCGTCGACGCCGTCGCGCTTCTGCCGGAAATACGCGTGGTCCTTGCCGGTCGACGTACCCGTTGCGTACTGGTAGCCCTGCGGATCCTGCGTCACTTCGACGCGATCGGCCTTGATCACGATCGTGCCCTTCGTCGCCACGACGTGGCCGGTGAAGATGTTGATCTGCTTCAGGTCGTCGTACGTCATATTGTCCGCTTCGATATTGAGCGGCTTGTCCTTGTCGGCGCGTTCCGCATGCGCGAGCGGCGCGAAGGCCGCGAGCGGCAGCGCGACGAGCAGGGCAGCCAGCAGCGCGAGCTGCGGGCGGCTGAAGTTGAAACGGGGGAACGATTCGCTCATGCAGTCACGTCTGGATATGAAACGCCCGGGTTACTTGGTGTCCGATGCGGCGATCGCGCCGCGCACGTTGCCGAACAGCTTCATGACCCGGGTCACGTTGTTGTAATTCATGCCGTCTTGGGCCGTCATGACCGAAAGGCCGCGACGAAGTTTAACCGGCTTTTCCGTTTCGATGACATCGTCGTTCACCAGTACCCGAAAATGCTCCGAATCCGCCTGCATCTCCGGATCGCCGTAACCGGCCGCACGGATGATGTGCGCGTTGTCGTACAGGTTGACGATCGACGCGTCGCTATTGACGGTGCCCCGGTCGCCGGTCGCGGTAACGATCGGCTTGCCGGGCTGGAATGCGCGGATGGCGGGCTTCGTCAGGTCGCTGTCTTCGGTGTCTTCGTAGTGAATCAGCGTTTGCGCGGTGAGGCGATATTGCGTCGAGCCGGACTGATCGAGCTCCGATACCGAGAAACTGTCGGCGAAGTAATCGGGCGTATGCGTCTTCGGGCGGACCACGTCTTCGTTTTCGCGCGGCCTCGTCGCTTGCAAAAGCCAATACGTGACGCCGGCGAGCAGCGCCATGGCGACGACCGGAAGCAGCGAAGTCCAGCGAAACCTGTTCATTCGTGTGTTCCGGTTACATTCCGCACGCGGCGCGCAGCAGATCGTCGTAGCGATTCTGCGCGCGCAGCAGCGTATCGCACACCTCGCGCACCGCGCCGTGGCCGCCGCGCGCTTCGCTGACCCAATGCGCGCGTGCGATGACTTCCGGATGCGAGTTCGCCGGCGCCGCGGCGAAGCCGACCTTCAGCATCACGGCGAGATCGGGCCAGTCGTCGCCCATGTAACCGCAATTCTCCGCTTTCATGCCGGTCGCCTTCAGCAGTTCGGCAAATGCGACGCGCTTGTCTTCGACGCCCTGGTACACATGCGTGATCTTCAGATTCTTCGCGCGCTCGACGACGATGCCCGACTGGCGCCCCGTGATGATCGCCGTTTCGATGCCCGCTTCGCGCAACAGCTTCGCGCCGTGGCCGTCCATCGAATTGAACGACTTCATATAGTCGCCTTCCGCGGTGAACATGAGGCCGCCGTCGGTCAGCACGCCGTCGACGTCGAAAATCATCAGCTTGACGCGGCTTGCGCGTTCGGTAGCGCTCAGGGTGGTTGCCATCAAATCACCTTCTTCGAAAACAGATCGTGCATGTTGAGTGCGCCGACGAGCCGTCCGGCTTCGTCGACGACGAGCAATTGATTGATGCGGTGGCGCTCCATCAGTTCCACGGCTTCGACTGCAAGGCGGTCCGGACCGATCGTGCGCGGATGCGGCGTCATCACCGAGCCGATCGGCAGATTGCGGAAGTCGCCGTCGCGTTCGAGCACGCGGCGCAGATCGCCATCGGTGAAAATGCCCTTGACGCGCGCTTCGTCGTCGATAATCGCGGTCATGCCCATGCGCTTTGCCGTCAGCTGGAACAGCGCGTCGCGCACGGTCTCGTCGGGCTTCACGCTCGGCAACTGGTCGCCGGTGCGCATCACGTCGTGCACGTAGGTCAGCAATCGACGTCCGAGCGCGCCGCCCGGATGCGAGCGCGCGAAGTCGTCGGGTCCGAAGCCGCGCTCTTCGAGCACGGCGACGGCGAGCGCGTCGCCGAGCGCCAGCGCAGCGGTCGTGCTGGCCGTCGGCGCAAGATTCATCGGGCAGGCTTCTTTCGATACGCCCGAATTCAGATGCACGTCCGCAATCTTCGCGAGGCTCGAATCGGGACGGCCCGTCATCGCGATCAGCTTCGAGCCGAGGCGTTTGATCAGCGGCAGAATCGCAAGCAGCTCTTCGGATTCGCCGGAATTCGACATGGCGATGAATACGTCGTCGGCCGTGATCATGCCGAGATCGCCATGGCTCGCTTCGGCCGGATGCACGAAGAACGCAGGCGTGCCGGTACTGGCGAAGGTCGCGGCAAGCTTGCGTGCGATATGACCTGATTTGCCTATGCCGGACACGACCACGCGCCCGCGGCAGCTGAGAATGAAGTCGATCGCTTCGACAAAGCCGTCGTCGAGCTGATCGCGAAGCGCGCGCACGGCGTCCGCCTCGATGTCGAGCACGTCGCGAGCCAAGGCTAACGCCCGGTCGCCATTGATTTTCGCTATCATTCGCGAAGTATAACAAAGGCGTATGTTCGCCGCGCCGGACGGAACTCGTCCGGATGTTGCCTTCACGGGCCTCTGAACCTTGCTGCGCGGGGCTTTGCGCGCAGCGTTCTCTGACGAACCAGGACGCTCATCGCCGATGATTTCCCCGCTTGAAATGACGCTCTTCCTGCTGCTTGCTTCAGTGGTGGGCGTCGTCGTGTTCCGGTATCTGAATCTGCCGCCGATGCTCGGATATCTGACGGTGGGGATTCTCGTCGGGCCGCACGCGTTCGGCGTCGTGCCGGACTCGAAGGGCGCGCAGAATCTGGCCGAGTTCGGTGTCGTGTTCCTGATGTTCTCGATCGGCCTCGAGTTTTCGCTCGCGAAGCTGCGCTCGATGCGCAAGCTCGTATTCGGCCTCGGCTTGCTGCAGGTGCTCGGCACGATTGCGGCCGCGATCGTGCTCGGCTTCGCGGTCGAGCGTTGGGTGCATCTGTCGTGGCAGGGCTGCATCGCGCTCGGCGGCGCGCTGGCGATGTCGTCGACCGCGATCGTCAGCAAGATGCTCGCGGAGCGGCTCGAGATCGAGACCGAGCACGGCCGCAATATCTTCGGTGTGCTGCTGTTCCAGGATCTCGCCGTGGTGCCGCTGCTGATCGTGATCGCCGCGCTCGCCGGCGGCGATACGCACGACGTGATGGCGGCGCTCGGTCTCGCGTTCGTGAAGATCGTCATCGCGCTCGCGCTGCTGCTCGTGATCGGGCAGCGCTTCATGACGCGCTGGTTCAACGTCGTCGCGCGGCGGCGCTCGCAGGAACTGTTCGTGCTGAACCTGCTGCTCGTCACGCTCGGCGCCGCGTTCGTCACCGACAAGTTCGGCCTGTCGCTCGCACTCGGTGCGTTTATCGCCGGCATGCTGATCGCCGAAACGCCGTACCGGCATCAGGTCGAGGAAGACATCAAGCCGTTTCGCGACGTGCTGCTCGGTCTCTTCTTCGTGACGACCGGCATGCTGCTCGATCCGCTCGTGATCTGGCAGCATCCGCTTATCGTGCTCGGCTTTCTGCTCGGGCCCATTCTGCTGAAGGCCGTGATGGTCACGGCCCTCGCGCGGCTGTTCGGCGCGACGCCCGGCGTGGCGATGCGCACCGGCATCGGCCTCGCGCAGGCAGGCGAGTTCGGCTTCGTGCTGCTGAATCTGATTCTCGACAAGCACCTTGTCGATGCGACGCTGCTGCAGGCGATCCTCGCGGGCATGCTGCTGTCGATGCTCGCGGCGCCGTTCCTGATCCAGAACGCGGACCGGATCGTGCTGCGCCTGTCGTCAACGGAGTGGATGCAGCAGTCGCTGCAAATGACGCGCATCGCGACGCAAAGCCTGAAGCAGAGCGGACATGTGATCATTTGCGGTTACGGCCGCTCGGGGCAGAACCTGGCGCGGATGCTCGAGCACGAAGGGCTCTCGTATGTCGCGCTCGATCTCGACCCGGATCGCGTCGCGGCCGCGGCGGCGGCCGGCGAGCAGGTGGTATTCGGCGATGCCGGCCGCCGCGAATCGCTGCTTGCCGCGGGTATCCACCGCGCGCGAACGGTGGCGATCACCTACGCGAACACGCCGTCGGCACTGCGCGTGCTGCACAACATCCACGAACTCGAACCGACGCTGCCGGTCATCGTTCGCACCGTCGACGACAGCGATCTCGAACGGCTGCTCGCCGCAGGCGCGACCGAAGTGATTCCGGAGATCGTCGAAGGCAGCCTGATGCTCGCCTCGCATACGCTCGTCGTGATGGGTGTGCCGATGCGGCGCGTGCTGCGGCGGGTCGAGGAACTGCGCGACGAGCGCTACAGTCTGTTGCGCGGCTACTTCCACGGCGCCGACGACGTCGACGACGACGACGGCCACGAACAGGTGCGGCTACAATCGGTGCCGGTCGACGAAAAGGCCGACGCGGTGGGACGCACGCTTGCCGAGCTCGGTTTGTTCGAACTGGGTCTCGAGGTGACGGCGATTCGCCGGCACGGCATTCGCGGCGTCGAGCCGGACCCGTCGACGAAGCTGCGCGCAAGCGACATCGTCGTGCTGCGCGGTTTGCCCGAAGCGCTCGCCGAAGCGGAAGAGCGGCTGTCGAAACATCGGCGGGCGGGCGCGGCGACGGTTTGAATCTCACTCCATGTGCCCGCAGCCCGGTGTTGCGAAGGGCGTCGCGATCCCGAACGGCAACGAACGGCAATAAGCGGCAACAAGCGGCAACAAGCGGCACATGGCGAACATGCGGGAAATTTTCTTCCCGAGTTTGACCCGGATCGTCAACGATCCTTCTGGAGACATCATGTCCATCGCACCTGCGAACGTGCCGCTCAACGCGGCCGAGTTCGTCAAAAGCCAGATCCGCACGGTGCCCGACTGGCCGCAGCCCGGCGTGCAGTTTCGCGACATCACGCCGCTTCTGCAGCACCCGAAAACGCTGCGCGTGCTGATCGATCTGTTCGTGCAGCGCTATATCGATGCGAGCCTCGATTACGTCGCGGGACTCGACGCACGCGGGTTCATCATCGGGCCGATTCTCGCGTACGAGCTGAACCTCGGCTTCATTCCGATCCGCAAGAGCGGCAAGCTGCCGTACAAGCGCGTCTCGGAATCGTACGAGCTCGAGTACGGCGCGGCCACCGTCGAGATTCATGAAGACGCATGCAAGCCCGGCGACCGCGTCGTGATCGTCGACGATCTGATCGCAACCGGGGGCACCATGCTCGCCGGCAAGAAGCTGCTCGAGCGTCTCGGCGCCGTGGTGGTCGAGGGCGCGGCGATTATCGATCTGCCCGACCTCGGCGGGTCGGCGCTGCTGCGCTCCGCGGGTCTGCCGCTTTATACGGTGACGGATTTCGGCGGTCACTGAGGTGCTCACTGAGGTGGCAACTGAAACAGCAACTGAGGCGGCGACCGCGCCGAAAACGGCGGCAGCCGCCACCGTTGCCGTGCATTACCCGTCGTACAAAGTCACCCCGTAAAAAGGTTCACGATGCCCAATTTCTTGCTTTTTCTCGCCACGTCGCTTGCGATCACGTTCGCGCCTGGTCCGGACAATCTGCAGGTGCTCGCGCGCGGCATTTCGCAGGGCCGCGCCGCGGGCTTCGTTGCGGCGCTCGGTTTTGCCGCCGGCATCACGTTTCACACGACGCTTGCCGCGCTCGGCGTGGCGGCCGTGTTGCGATCGTCGCCGGTCGCATTCCAGGCGATCAAGCTCGCGGGCGCCGCGTATCTGATCTGGATCGGCATCAAGGCGCTGCGCAGCAAAGGTCTCGCGACCGCGCACGAGCGTCCGCCGCAGCCGCTTTTATCGATCTTCCGGCAAAGCGTGATCGGCAACATGCTGAATCCGAAGGTCACGCTGTTCTTCATCGTGTTCCTGCCGCAGTTCGTCAACCCGCATGGCGTGCAAAACGTGACCGTGCAGATGCTCGAACTCGGCGCGTTGTTCATGCTGCAGACAGTCGCCGTGTTTTCGCTGTTCGGCGTGTGCGCGGGGACGATCGGCAACTGGCTGAAGCGCCGTCCGCGCGCGGGCGTGTGGCTCGATCGCATTGCCGGTGCGACGTTTATCGCGATCGGTTTGCGCGTCGCGCTGCGCGATTGATGCCGAAGCGCGTGGCGGCCCGTCGACTCGACTTGCCTCGCATGCGTTGCTGCCGGATAGAAACGAATTTGCTGGAGCTTCGATGACTTTGCCTTCAATCGCGGCCGCGCGCCGCTTCGACGCGCACGCGCACGCTTCGTTCTGGATCGACGGGCAGCAGGTTGGCTGGTTGCGCGCGGCCGATGTGCCGCTGCTTGCGCGCTGGCCCGATGTGTTCGAGATCGACGCGCAGCGCGTCGTGCTGAGCGCGCGTTTTTCAACGCTCGACAACCGCAGCGCGGCGCTCGGCGCCGTGATCGGCGCGCTGGCCGCGGACGGCCGCATTCCCGGCTGGCGCGACGAGACCTATGCGATCCGCAACGCGTTCGATGCGCCGCCGCTCGCGTATATCGAGCGTGCCGCATCGCGCTTCTTCGGCACGATGACGTACGCGGTGCATCTGAACGGCGTCGTAGAATACGCGCACGGTGCGCCGCGGCTCTGGATCGCTCGCCGCAGCGAGACCAAGGCCACCGACCCGGGCATGTTGGACAACGTCGTCGCGGGCGGGATCGGTTGGGGCTTCAGCGTCGAAACGACGATTATCAAGGAGTGCTGGGAAGAGGCGGGCATTCCGGAAGACATCGCGATTCGCGCGACGCCGGGACGTACGGCGCATGTGTTGCAGTCGTTGCCGGAAGGCACGCAGGCCGAGCAGGTCTTCATCTACGACCTCGCGCTGCCCGAAGACTTCGCGCCGCGCAATCAGGATGGCGAAGTAGGTGAACATCGGCTCGCCCGCATCGAAGAAGTGGCGCGCTGGATCGAACAAGGGTCGATGACGGTCGATGCAAGCCTCGCGACGCTCGATTGCATGCTGCGCCGCCAATGGATCGACGAAGCGGTGTGCGCGGGCATCGAGGCGCTGTTCGAGCCACCGGCGCTTGCATCCGCGACGGCATTCGGACGCGCGGCCAGGTAGCAACCCAAACACGCGGGCAAACGCGGAGCCAGACGCGCAAGCCAGACGCGCAAGCCAGCGGCGCGGCCACACTAGCCAAACGAACCACAGGATTAGCAGAAGGGAGTCACCAGGGTCATGTCGACCGATCACAGCTTTATCCTTAAACTGTCGTGCGCCGATCGGCCCGGCATCGTGCATGCGGTCTCGGGCTTTCTGTTCGAGCGCGGCAGCAATATTCTCGACTCCGCGCAATTCGGCGACAGCCACACCGGCGAGTTCTTCATGCGCGTGCACTTCCAGCAAGTCGGCGGCGACCCGGGTCTCGACGCGCTGCGCGCGGCATTTTCGGCGCTCGCCGAACAGTTCGGCATGCGTTGGGAACTGCACGACGCGACGGTCAAGCCGCGTGTGGTGATCATGGTGTCGAAGATCGGGCATTGCCTGAACGACCTGCTGTTCCGCTATCGCACCGGGCAACTGGGCATCGAGATACCGGCGATCATTTCGAACCACAAGGATTTTTATCAGCTCGCCGCGAGCTACGACATTCCGTTTCATCACTTCCCGCTCGCTGCGGCGAAGGGTGATGGAAAGGCCGATGCGAAGGCTGCGCAGGAAGCGCGCGTGCTCGAAGTGATCGACGAACATCAGGCCGATCTGGTCGTGCTCGCGCGCTATATGCAGATTCTGTCGCCGCAACTGTGCGATCGTCTGGCCGGGCGCGCGATCAATATTCACCATTCGTTTTTGCCGAGCTTCAAGGGCGCGAAGCCGTATTACCAGGCGTTCGACCGCGGCGTGAAGCTGATCGGCGCGACGGCGCACTATGTGACGACCGATCTCGACGAAGGCCCGATCATCGAGCAGGAAGTCGAGCGCGTCGACCACAGCATGGCGCCCGAGCAACTGACGGCGATCGGCCGCGACGTCGAATGCGTGACGCTTGCGCGCGCGGTGAAGTGGCACGTCGAGCACCGGATCGTGCTGAACGGCAGCAAGACCGTGGTGTTTCGTTAAGCGGCACGAGGCGCGTCGCCTGTCGCCGCGTTGCCTATTGCGGTGAGGCGATCCGCTCGCCTCGTTCCGGGCGCTTTGCACGCCGGGCCTGCGGTGCATCGATGTCGGCCGGCGTCGTGTCGCGCACGGATTGCGCGTGGCGCGTCTGGCGCCGCCGCGCTTCGAGCTTCTTCAACCAGATCATCAGACCGGTCACGCTCAATACGGCCACTGCCACGCCCAACGCGCTGACCGCAATCCGTCCGCCCAATCCCGCAATCCGTCCCGAGTGCAGCGGGAATTGCGCCTGCATGAAGATGTCGCCGGCCGAACCCTTGCCGGGAATCGTCGCACCCGTCGGCTGGCCGGTCTCGGCGTTCAGATAGATCCACGCATTACCGAGCGGGCCGTCGCCGTGATCCTTGCCGGCGGCGAAATAGCCGACGCCATAGGTGTGCAGCGCAGCCGCATAGAAGATTGCGCCCGGCGGCGCGGCGATGTGCTTTTCAGCGGCGATCCTGCCAGCCGCCTCGAGCACCTGTTCGCGCGTCAGATCGGGCGTGCCCGGCTGCGGCGTGCCCGCGAGCGCCGGATCGGAGAACGGCGTCGGTGCGAGCGGCGACAGCAACGACACGATGGGCCGCACGACCTCGTTGCTGAGGTTCATCGATACCGACGTGACCGCCATCATCAGCAGCAGTCCCCAGATCCAGACGCCGCCGGAGCGGTGCAAATCGAAGGTCAACGGATAGCCGCCGCGCGCGACACGAAACGCAAACGACTTGCGCCACGCCTTCGCGCTCGGAAACGACAGCACGAGTGCAATCGCGCTGTCGAAGATCCACACGATGCCGACGATGCCCATCAGCCATGTGCCGATGTCGATGCCAGCCGCGAACGGCAGATGCAGCGTGTAGTGCAGCTTGTACAGAAACGGAATCAGATTGAGCCGCGCGAGCGAGACCGCGCCCCATTCGCGGCGGCCCTGAATGTCGCCGGTCGCGGGGTCGACGGCGATCTGGTTGAAGTCGAGCTTGTACGGCTGCTGCGTCTTCGGATCGGTGCGCGGCCAGACCATCGCCTGCAACGTATGGCCTGGTTCGACCGCGAGCGGCAGATAGGTGACGCGAAGACGCGGGTCGGCCGCCTCGATGCGGCGCGCGAGTTCGAGCGACGACAACGCGGGACCGTCGGTGCGCGCGTGAAAGAACGATGGGTTCAGCAAGCCGTCGAGCTCGTGATCCCACGCGATCACAGCGCCGGTCGACCCGGCGACGAACAGAAATAGCGCGATCGCGATACCGAACCATCGATGCAAACGGACGAGTGCAGGCCTCATGCGCGAACCGGAACGCGCAGAGAAAGCGGCGGGTGCTGCAGGCGCGGCGCGGCAAAAACGCTCAGCGCGGCGCGCGGAACGGCGCTCCCGATTGAATCCAGATCCATAGGCCTGCGTCCGATTTTATAAATAAGAATTGTTCGCATCTTAAGGATTGTCGAGGCCGGCTGCAAGGGGGAGGGGTTGGTGCTGCGCGCCGGTGGTGAAAGCACGTCGAAATTAAATTGACGATTCAGCCTGTCGCTTCGCCTTGTCGTGCCGGACTTTCCGGTATATGCGACGAAATGCCGCACCTCATTTTCTTACAAATATCAGACGACATTTGGCATCATCGCGTCTCTTGTAAATAAGAATTGTTCGCAATTAATCTCGAGCGACGCGATGAGGGTTCAGACAACAATGCACGACGCCGCACGACACGCACGGTCACACCGGTCAGGCAACCGGTTCCGCGCGCGGTTTTCCAAAAAGCCGATTCACCTGACGCTGTTGATGACGGCGGCGATGGCCACCGTTGCCGCGCCGGCCGCCTTCGCACAGCAGCAGACGACGAGCGGCGCCACGCAGCCCGACACCGCAGAGAAAGCGCTGCCCGCGGTGCGCATCACCGCATCGCAGGACACGCCGTTGCATCTGAACGAAGACGTGAGCAGCGGCGCGCTCGGCACCCGCTCGCAACTCGATACGCCGTTCTCGACCACGATCGTCACCGACGAGCAGCTACAGGAGCTGCAGCCGGCCAAACTCGGCGACGTGTTCATGCGCGACGCGTCGGTATCGGACAACGGCAATCCATACAACGCATGGGCGAGTTACGTGACGGTGCGCGGCATGCAGCTCGACTGGCAGAACGCGTTCAAGATCGACGGCCTGCCGTTCAACGCCTATGGCGTCACGATGCCGTACGAGCAGCTCGAGAGCGTTCAGTTGCTCAAAGGTTTGTCGGGTTTCATGTACGGCTTCGGCGCACCGGGCGGCATCGTCAACTACGTGACGAAGAAGCCGCCGCGTTCGGCGGCGTTTCTCGGCAGCGTGGACGTCGGATATCGGACCGACGGCGTTTGGAGCGAGCACGTCGATCTCGGCGGCCGCGTCGGCCCGGACGCGATGTTCGGCTACCGGATCAACGCGACGCACGAGGAAGGGCAGACCTTCAACGACGGGACCATCCGACGCGACGCGGTATCGCTCGCATTCGATGCGCGGCTCACGCGCGACCTGACGGCGACGTTTGGCCTGCTCTGGCAGCAGCGCCGCGCGACCGGCATCACGAGTGCGATCTACACCGCGCAGTATCCGGGGCTCAACCTGCCGCCGCCGGTCAGCGGCGGCAGCGACAACCTCTCGGGCCCGGACCAGCATCTGAACACGAACCTGCAGTGGTACACGGCCGGCCTGCGCTACAACCTCACGCCCGACTGGACCGCGAGCTTCACCTACGGCTTCAGCAAGAGCTACCGCGACCGCAACGAAGGCACTTTCTTCCTGCAGAACTATCTCGGCGACTACGACGACTTCCGTTTCGCGGGCAAGGAAGGGCACCGGCTGACGTCGTGGCAGGCGATGATCGAAGGGAACGTGAAGACAGGGCCATTCGGCCATCAGCTGGTGTTCGGCGCCGCATACCAGAAGCAGGTCAACGACTATGAGGTGACGAGCTTCTACGACCAGATCGGCACCGGCAATCTGTATCAGCCGAATACGAACGTGTTCTATAGCCCGGAGGGCCTCACGACCTATCCGAGCGCCGACATCACGCAAAAGGCGCTGTTCGCGAGCGACACGATCGAGCTGACCGAGCGCTGGTCGGTGCTCGGCGGCGTGCGATACACGAATTACGAGCAGAACGGCTACGCGCTCGGCGGCGCCACGACCTCGACGTACGGAAAGAACGGCGTCGTCACGCCGACCGTTGCGCTGATGTTCAAGCTCGCACGCACGACGACGCTTTATACGAGCTACGTCCAGTCGCTCGAGCCGGGTTCGATCGTCGGGCCCACGTACGCGAACGGCGGCACGTTGCTGCCGCCGATCCGCAGCAAGCAGTACGAGCTCGGCGTGAAGAGCGAACACGAGCGATGGAGCGCGACCGCCGCATTGTTCCGCATCGAACGCGGCGCCGAATATCCGAACGGTGCAAACGTCTTCGTGCAGGACGGCGAGCAGATCTTTCAGGGCGTCGAAGCGGGCGCCGACGTGCGGCTCGGCAGGAGCTGGACCGTCGGCGGCGACCTGATGTGGATCGACACGAAATACGAGCGCGGCGCGGCGAACGTCGGCAATCGCGTCGCGGGCGCGCCGAAGTTCGTCGGCGCCGGCTACGTCAGCTATGCGGTGCCGGGCGTGCCGGGGCTGCGTCTCGGCGTCGATGCGAAGTACACGGGCAACACGGAAGTACGTCCGGCGGGCGGTCTGGAAACAGGCGGCTATCTGCTGGTGAATGCGGGCGCGAGCTACACGACGCGCCTCGCCGGGCACGATGTGACGCTGCGCGCGGCCGTCGACAATCTGTTTAACCGGCGCTACTGGATGTTCCAGTACGCGGACTATGTCGGACCGGGCGATCCGCGCACGTTGGCGCTGAACGCGCGCTTCGACTTCTGACCGGCCTGAGCTGAGGACGGCCGTGGACTGGCGAACTGGCGGCTTGCGTGGCCGCCTGCCGGTGAGCACGCAGGCGGCGCGAACGCGGCGCGAAAGTGGCCGCGAAAGTGGCGGCTGGGCTTGTGCTAAACCAGCCGCAAGTAGATCAGCTCGCGCTTGATGTAAGCGTAGAAGACCGGCGCTGCGATTACGCCGGGAATGCCGAAGCCCGCTTCCATCACGAGCATCGCGATCAGCAGCTCCCACGCGCGCGCCTCGATCTGTCCGCCGACGATGCGCGCATTGAGGAAGTACTCGAGCTTGTGTATCACGATCAGAAATACGAGCGACGTGACCGCCGCCGGAAAACTGACCGATAGCGCGACTGCGACGATCAGCGTGTTCGAGATCAGATTGCCGATCACCGGCAGCAGCCCGACGATGAACGTGATGATCACGAGCGTCTTCGCGAGCGGCAGCGGCGCGTGAAAGAGCGGCAGCAACAGCAGCAGGAAAATACCGGTGAACACGGTATTGATGCTCGAGATCTTCACCTGCGCGAACACGATGCGCCGGAACGCATCGGAAAAGCGCGACAGGCGCTGGATGAACGCCGTGGAAAGCGGCAGCCGCTGCACGTGTTTTTGCGCGCCGACCGCGATGATCGCACCGATGATCATGCCGATCAGCACATGCGTAAAGCCGCGCGCGACCATCTTGCCGCTTTGCTGCAGCAAGCCGGCGTGCGTGTGCATCATCGACGCGGCCTTTTCCTTCATCTGATCGGCATCGACCGGCAGGTTATCCGCGATGAACTGCGGTACGCGGCTGCGCGCGTCGTTCATCAGCTGCATGGCCTGATCGAGCAGCTTCTGCACGCTCGGCACGTCGTGCTCGAAGTGCTCGATGATGCCGATCGTAAAGCCGGTCAGCACGCCCACAATGATGATGGACAGCCACACCACCGAGAGCCACCGCGCCCACTGGCTCGACATATGCCGCTCGATGCGAGGCGCGATCGTGTGCACGAGCTGGAACACCAGCATGCCGGCGAGCAGCGCGCCGAGCAGCTTCAGTTCGAGCACCGCCCACATCGCGAGCAGCGCGACGAGATAGCTGCCGATTTCCACCGCCGACAGCTTCGGCAGACTCATATCGCTCGTCAGCCTGACCGGGCGAGGGCGTAGATCCTGTACCGGCTTTTCGTCGGTCGCCTCGTTACGCTTGGCCATGGCGTTGTCCAGTCTCCAACCTCGGGTTATGCGCGCTTGGGTTATGCACTTTGCTTTGCGGCTCGCACCGATCGGTTCGCCGCGTTGCGTGCTGCCTTGCTGCTCGGACTGGCTGATTCCGCTTGCGCCGGCTGCGTCCCGCGCTCGAGCAGCGGCGCGAGATAACGGCCGGTAAAACTTGCCTTCGACTGCGCAACCTGCTCGGGCGTCCCTTGGGCGATGATCTGCCCGCCGCCCGCGCCGCCCTCCGGACCGAGATCGACGACCCAGTCGGCGGTTTTGATCACGTCGAGATTATGCTCGATGATCACGACCGTATTCCCCTGATCGCGAAGCCGGTGAATGACTTCGAGCAGGAGCGCGATGTCATGGAAGTGTAGCCCGGTCGTGGGCTCGTCGAGAATGTATAGCGTGCGACCCGTGTCGCGCTTGCTCAGTTCCAGCGACAGTTTCACGCGTTGCGCCTCGCCGCCGGAAAGCGTGGTGGCCGACTGGCCGAGCCGAATATAACCGAGGCCGACGTCGAGCAGCGTTTTCAGCTTGCGCGCGACGACGGGCACCGCCTTGAAGAACTCGTGCGCATGTTCGACGGTCATGTCGAGCACTTCGCTGATGTTCTTGCCCTTGTACTGCACTTCCAGCGTTTCGCGGTTGTAGCGCTTGCCGTGGCACACGTCGCACGGCACGTAGACGTCGGGCAGGAAGTGCATTTCCACCTTGATCACGCCGTCGCCCTGACACGCTTCGCAGCGGCCGCCCTTTACGTTGAACGAAAAGCGGCCCGGGTCGTAGCCGCGCTCTTTCGCGGCCGGCACGCCCGCGAACAGCTCGCGGATCGGCGTGAACACGCCCGTATAGGTAGCCGGATTCGAGCGCGGTGTGCGGCCGATCGGCGACTGGTCGACGTTGATCACCTTGTCGAAGTGCTCGAGGCCTTCGATCGCCTCGAACGGCGCCGGCTCGGTTGCCGAACCGTAAAGGTGGTGCGCGACCGCCTGGTAAAGCGTGTCGTTGATCAGCGTCGACTTGCCGGAGCCGGAGACGCCCGTCACGCATGTGAGCAGGCCGACCGGCAGGTCGAGCGTCACGCGCTTCAGATTGTTGCCGTACGCCTCGATGATGCGCAGATGCCGCTCGTCGGGCTGCTTGCGATCTTCAGGGTATTCGATGCGGCGCGTGCCGTTCAGATACTGGCCTGTCAGCGATGCCGGATCGGCCTGCACTTCGTCGGGTGTGCCTTCGGAGATGATCATGCCGCCGTGCTCGCCGGCGCCCGGCCCCATGTCGACGATATAGTCGGCCATCCGGATCATGTCTTCGTCGTGCTCGACGACGACGACCGAGTTGCCGAGGTCGCGCAAGTGCTTCAGTGTCGAGATGAGCCGGTCGTTGTCGCGCTGATGCAGGCCGATCGACGGTTCGTCGAGCACGTACATGACGCCGGTCAGGCCCGAGCCGATTTGCGACGCGAGCCGGATGCGCTGCGCCTCGCCGCCCGACAGCGTTTCGGCGCTGCGTTCGAGCGACAGGTAATCGAGCCCGACGTTATTGAGGAACATCAGCCGTGCGACGATTTCCTTGATCACCTTGTCGGCAATGTCGCGCTTCGCGCCTTCGAGGCGCAGCGTCTGGAAATAACCGAGCGTGTCGCGCAGCGGCCACCCGCTGATTTCGAAGATGCCGCGCGCGTGATCGTCGGCGCCGATTCGCACGAAACGCGCTTCGCGGCGCAGGCGCGTGCCCTCGCACGCGGGGCATGCCTGGTTGTTCTGATATTTCGCGAGCTCCTCGCGCACGGCGACCGAATCGGTTTCCCGGTAACGGCGCTCGAGATTCGGAATGATCCCTTCGAACACGTGCTCGCGCACCGACGTGCGGCCGCGCTCATTGATGTACGAGAACGGAATGGTTTGCTTGCCCGATCCGTACAGCAGCACCTTGCGGATTTTTTCGGGCAGATCTTCGAATGGCGTGTCGATGTCGAATTCGTAGAACGCCGCGAGGCTTTGCAGCATCTGGAAATAAAACTGGTTGCGCCGATCCCAGCCCTTGACCGCGCCCGCCGCCAGCGACAGCGACGGATGCGCGACCACGCGTTTCGGATCGAAGAACGTGATCTGCCCCAAGCCATCGCACTCGGGGCACGCGCCCATCGGATTGTTGAACGAAAAGAGGCGCGGCTCGAGCTCCTGCAGCGAGTACGAGCAAATCGGGCACGCGAACTTCGAGCTGAACAGATGCTCGGTGTCGGTGTCCATTTCGAGCGCGATCGCGCGGCCGTCGGCAAGGCGCAGCGCCGTTTCGAACGATTCGGCAAGACGCTGCTTCATATCCGGCCGCACCTTCAGACGGTCGACGACGACGTCGATCGAGTGCTTGTCGTTCTTCTTCAGCGCGGGCAGCGAATCGACCTCGTAGATTTTCGCGACGCCTTCGTTCGCGGTGCCGCCGCCCGAGCGCACGCGAAAACGAATGAAGCCTTGCGCCTGCATCTCTTCGAACAGTTCCGCGTGCTCGCCCTTGCGGTTGGCGACAACGGGCGCGAGGATCATCAGCTTCGTGTCTTCCGGCAGCGCGAGCGCCGCGTCGACCATTTGCGACACGCTTTGCGCTTCGAGCGGAATGTTGTGGTCCGGACAGTAAGGCGTGCCGACGCGCGCGAACAGCAGGCGCAGATAGTCGTGAATTTCGGTGACCGTGCCGACGGTCGAGCGCGGATTGTGCGACGTCGCTTTCTGCTCGATCGAAATGGCCGGCGACAGCCCCTCGATCAGATCGACGTCGGGCTTTTCCATCAGTTGTAGAAATTGCCGCGCATACGCTGACAGGCTTTCCACGTAGCGCCGTTGCCCTTCCGCATATAGCGTGTCGAACGCAAGCGACGACTTGCCCGACCCCGACAGCCCGGTAATCACGATCAACTTGTGACGCGGCAAGTCGAGATTGACGTTTTTCAGGTTGTGGGTGCGAGCCCCACGGATACGGATTTGTTCCATGAATCCTGCGGGAAGAAGGGAAACTAAACCTGCTACTATAACGACTTTTCCAGACCGCCGTTATGGCGACCTGATCGTGCCCGAAAGCCTGTGCAAGCTCGGGGGAAACAGCGGCGCAGCGGGCTGTGTCCGCGCTGTATATCGGGCGTTGCAGCGGGCGGTGTGGCAAGATGCGCTGCATCGCAATGCGCGTCACCGCAAGTGCAGCAAAAAGCGGGCGCGGTGCGTCACCCAACGCGAGCCGGGTCCGAGCCCGCATCCGCACGTTCATCAGAAAATCTCCATCGATGTCCAATCCGTCTGCCGCTTCCACTCGCATGAGCGCATCTGAGATGCGCGCGACCGTGGCGCTTGCGTCGATCTTCGCGTTGCGCATGCTCGG
Organism: Paraburkholderia sp. SOS3; assembly: GCF_001922345.1. Taxonomy (NCBI): domain Bacteria; kingdom Pseudomonadati; phylum Pseudomonadota; class Betaproteobacteria; order Burkholderiales; family Burkholderiaceae; genus Paraburkholderia; species Paraburkholderia sp. SOS3. Next base: position 609,670 of record NZ_CP018811.1, read on the forward strand.
TCTCTTCATGATCATGCCGGTGTTCTCGATCTACGCGAGGACGATCCCGGGCGGCGACAACGTGTTCCTCGTCGGCGTCGCGCTTGGTGCGTACGGCGTCACGCAGTCGCTGCTGTATATCTTCTACGGCTGGGTGTCGGACAAGGTCGGCCGCAAACCCGTGATCGCAACGGGCCTGCTGATCTTCGCGCTCGGCAGCTTCGTGGCCGCGCTCGCGCACGACATGACGTGGATCATCGTCGGCCGCGTCATTCAGGGCATGGGCGCGGTGTCGTCGGCGGTGATCGCGTTCATCGCCGATCTGACCTCCGAAGAACATCGCACGAAAGCCATGGCGATGGTCGGCGGCAGCATCGGCATTTCGTTCGCGGTGGCGATCGTCGGCGCACCGGTCGTGTTCCAGTGGGTCGGCATGAGCGGGCTCTTCGCGCTGGTCGGCGTGTTCTCGGTGCTCGCGGTCGGCGTCGTGCTGTGGGTCGTGCCCGATGCGCCGAAGCCCGTGCACGTGCGCGCGCCGTTCAGGGAGGTACTGCACAACGTCGAACTGCTGCGGCTCAATTTCGGCGTGCTCGTGCTGCACGCCACGCAGACCGCGCTCTTTCTCGTCGTGCCGCGCATTCTCGAAGCGGACGGCCTGCCGGTGCGCTCGCACTGGATGATCTACCTGCCCGTCATGGGGCTGTCGTTCGTCATGATGGTGCCCGCGATCATCGCGGCCGAGAAACGCGGCAAGATGAAAGCGGTGCTCGTCGGTGCGATTTTCCTTATCCTGACCGGCCAGTTACTGCTGGGCGCCGCTGCGCATACCATAGCGATCGTGGCGGCGATCCTGTTCGTCTATTTTCTCGGCTTCAATATTCTCGAAGCGTCGCAGCCTTCGCTGGTCTCCAAGCTGGCGCCCGGCACGCGCAAGGGCGCGGCGGTCGGCGTCTATAACACGACGCAGTCCATCGGACTCGCGCTGGGCGGCGTGGTCGGCGGATGGCTTCTGAAAATCGACGGATCGAGTGCCGTGTTCTTTACGTGTTCGGGGCTTGTTTTCTGCTGGCTTATAATCGCCGCAAATATGAAACAGCCTCCGCGCAAGGCTTGACGCCGCCGCCCGCAAGCAATGATTAACTGGAGAAACCAATGGCATCCGTGAACAAGGTCATTCTCGTCGGCAATCTCGGCGCCGATCCGGAAGTCCGTTACCTTCCGAGCGGCGACGCAGTGGCGAACATTCGCCTTGCCACGACCGACCGCTACAAGGACAAAGCGTCCGGCGAAATGAAGGAAATGACCGAGTGGCATCGCGTCTCGTTCTTCGGGCGGCTGGCCGAAATCGTGAACGAGTACCTGAAGAAGGGTTCGTCGGTTTATATCGAAGGACGCATTCGTACGCGCAAATGGCAGGCGCAGGACGGCACCGATCGTTATTCAACCGAAATCGTCGCGGACCAGATGCAAATGCTCGGCGGCCGCGGCGGCTCGGGCGGCGGTGGCGATGACGGCGGCTACAACCGTGAACCGGCTGAACGCAGCGGCGGTGGACGCGCGGCAGGCGGCGGCGGGGGCGGTGCGCGCAGTGGCGGCGGTGCTGCAAGCCGGCCGAGCGCGCCGGCCGGCGGCGGATTCGACGAGATGGACGACGATATTCCGTTCTGACGGGTGCGCCGCGCGCGGTGCCTTGACTGTCGTAGTCGTTCGTATCCGCTGTGGCAACAGTCCGAAGTCCGGAACGAAAAAGGCCGGAACCTTACACCAAAGGTTCCGGCCTTTTGATTGTTCAGCGGTCTGACGCCAAGCGCCTGTCCCGGTGAGCCGAGCCGTTCGATCCGGCCGCAACACCCCGGCGATAGTCCTTCAGCACAATTCGGATTGCCAGGCGCCGCTATATTGCCGATGCTTGCTGAGCATACCCGCGACCTTGGCCCGCCCTTGCGCGACGATTTCGGCAACCTCGTTCTTCGAGATGCCGAGCACGTCGCCCGCCTCCGCATAGCTCAAACCCTCGACGAGTACGAGCAGCATCGGTACGCGTTGCGAATCGGGAAGCGACGCGACTGCGTGTCGCAACAGACAATGGATGCATTCCGTCGCGGGACGCTCGCGCGAGTCGCCCGGCGCGCACGCGCAATCGCCGCCGAGTGGCCGCAGCTGCGCATAACGCTGCGCGTACCCTTCTTCGAGCCAGAGCGTCGCCATGATCGAAAAGAACCGGTGCAGCGGGCGCAGGCAACGCGACGCGCCACGGCTCAAATCTCCGGCCGAGAAGCGCCGGCATGCCTGCACGACGAGCCGCTCGGCGTCCCGTTCCTGTTCGGTGAGGCGCAGCGCGAATGCCCAGATGCGCGGCAACGACTCGATACCGGCGATGCTGTCCTGGTTGATCATACGTCAGTGCCCCCTGAATGCCCCCGAACTCAAACGCAATCGCACGCGTGGCAAGCCTCGCGACCACAAGCCATGCCCGGTCCGCGCGAAAAAGCGGGACCTGTAAAGCAATGGGTGTGAGTAAGGAGTTTGTATGAGGTGGACCGAGCGGCCCACCGCGACCTTGTGACCGATGTTAAAGACTGCGAAAGCAGTTCAACACCACGATAGGCGAAAGGCAACGTTGCATGTCACGTAACGAACCCTGTCGATGCCGGTCGCCGCGCCGCCGTGCTTGAACGAGCAGCCGCGAAGCGCGCTATTCGCCAGCCGCAATTCAGATATGCGTGCGGCGAAAGGCCGGTACGATATTTACCTCGATCAAACTTCGGTCGACGTCGCGATGTACCGCGAGACCATCAGTTCATCGCGTCCGAGCGCTACGGGCAACTTCTCCGCGATCAGGTCGATCCACGCGCGCGTTTGCGCGGGCAAATAGCGGCGCGACGAAATCAGCGAATAGACGCCGATTTCCGGCGTGCGCCATTGTGGCAGCACCGGCACGAGGTCGCCGGTCTTCAGGCTGTCGATGATCGACCATGGCGGCAGCAGCGCGATCCCGAGACCGCTGAGCGCCGCGCTCAGCACCGCATCCGGCGAGTCCCCTCTGAATGGGCCGGATATCGGCAACGTAATCGTCGAATCGCCGTCGGTAAGCTGCCAGTCGCGCGTGATATTGACAAGCTTCAGGCAGCTATAGGTCATCAAATCTTCGGGGTGCGACGGAGTGCCGTGATGCGAGAGGTAATCGGGCCGTGCGCACAAGATACCGCGCACGCCGCCGACCTTGCGTCCGACGAGTGTCGAATGCGGCAGTTCCTGCGCGAAGTAGACGCTCGAATCGATTCCTTCGGCGAGCACGTCCGGCGCGTTCTGACGCGTCGTAAATTCGACCTTCACGTCGGGATAACGCTGCAGATACTCCATCAGCAACGGCAGCAGATGATGCCGGCCGAAGCTCGACATGCACGACACCTTCAACGTGCCGGCCGGTCGCGTCGCCGCATCGCGCGCCTCGTTCTCGGCTTCGTCGACGAGGTCGAGGATCGATCGGCATTTGAGCAGATAGCGCTCTCCGGGGCCCGTCAGCGACACGTGGCGGGAATTGCGATGCAGCAGTTTGGTGCCGAGCCTTTGCTCCAGCTCGCCGATCATCCGCGACACTTGCGCCGCGGTCAGGTCGGATTGCAAGGCGGCGGCAGTGAAGCCGCGCGCGTCGACGACCCGCACGAACAGACGGATCGCGTGCAGGAGGCCGGAGTTCAGGCGGGGTGAACTAGTGGCCATGGTGCTGGCTGAATAAGTGCCAAGGGTCGTCCGGTCAACGCAATTCCCCGGTTATTGTGTTTTGAATGAACCGCGCAAGGCGGCCGATTGGACGGATAACACCTTGGCGCGTGCTTTATTCCGCGTTCAGCCGATCTTTTTTAATAGCCGACTTTATGAACGCAGCAGGTAATAATGACCTGCCATGTCGCCCGCTGGGCCATGCGGAGTGGGTTCCCCGCTCGAAAAAAGGAACCCCGCGTCGCCGCGGGGTTCTTTCCACACTGCCGGTGCCGTTTTCGCCGTCGGCGACGCGCCGCGTGTCAGTTTCCGCCGCCTTGCACGCCGAGCGTGACCTTGTTGTTCACGGACTTCACGCCGGCGACGCCCTTCGCGATCTCGCCCGCCTGGGCGATCTGGTCTCCTTCCGGCACCGTGCCGGAGAGCGTCACCGCACCGCCTCGGGCTTTCACGAACACATTGGAGACGTCGAAGCCTTGAGCTTTCGCCATCGCGCGGCGTACGTCGCGAGCGAGCTTGCGGTCCGCCTTTTTCATCGCTTTTGCGTCGGTCGTGGTGGCGGTCGACGGATTCGCCATCGAATCGCTCGTCTGCGACCAGGCGCTCGACGTGACAGCCACGCATCCTGCAACAACCATCACCTTCAATAGATTGATCGCGCTCATGACAGCTCCTTTTTGTCTCGGTTATGGGGGGCCAGCGTAACGAATCGGAAACTGCGGAAAAGCAAAAGTAAAAATAGGCAATTGCAGCCCTATTGCAAGGCTAAATTGACTCATAGCTTCTAACCGCAGGGACAGTATGCACGCGTCGCCCGTTAAATGCATCGCGTGCTTCGCGCAAGCCGGTACGCGACCATTCGTCCGGTGAAGCGAAGCGGGAAAAGCGCGTTTATCGCCTGATTCTCGATAACAGTCCGCCATTTAAGCATTCGGAATAAAGCGATTTTCGACGGTGTTTTTTGCGGCAAGGCGGTGCCGTTCCGCCCCGACAAAAAACCGCCCGGGCGATCGGCCCGCGGCACCTACAACCCGTTGGAGAACAATGAAATGACGGACAATCAGTCGAAGTCTGCTTCGCTTATCAGACGCGCGGCGCGCGACCCGCGTGCTGCCCGCCTGGTACGCCATGCCATCAAGGCGCTTTGCATGCTCGCCCTGCCGCTCGCATTTGCGCCGACAGCTGCTTTCGCGAAGCCTCCCATCGATTCGGAAGCGGCGCTGATCGCACACGGCAACTACATCGTGCATCGCGTTGGCATGTGCACCGACTGCCATACGCCGAAGGATGACCACGGGATGCCGATTGGCGCTCAGGACCTGCAGGGCGCAGAACTTCATTTCACACCGGATGTGCCGGTACCGGGCTTTACCAATCGCTCCGTCAGGCTCGCGGGCCTGCCGGCCGGGTACACGGAAGCGCAACTCGCGACGTTTCTCGAGACAGGCCACACGCCGGGCGGCGCAATCGCGCGTCCGCCGATGCCCGCCTACCGTCTGAACGAGCACGACGCACGGGCCGTGGCGGCTTACCTGCACTCGCTCAATTGAGCGACGCAGCGACGCAGCGACGCGCGACGCATGCGGCCGCCTGAAGCGGCTTCGTGAGGCTCGCGCGAGATCTTCGAACTGCTGATCGTCGGGTTCAGCCGCATTGCGCCCGTCGGCCGCCGCTCGCGTTCATGCGGCGCCGCCGTTCGCTCGCAGAATCTGTCCGTTCACCCAGCCGCCGTCGGGGCCGGCGAGGAACGACACGACCGCCGCGATTTCATCGGGCCGGCCGAGGCGCTGCAGCGGCGGGATGTTCGCGAAAGCCTGGATTTGCTGTTCGGTTTTGCCCTTGTAGAAGAGATCGGTGCCGATCGGCCCCGGGGCGACCGCGTTGACCGTCACATTGCGGCCGCGCAGTTCTTGCGAATACGCGCGCGTCAGCGCTTCGGCTGCGCCCTTGGATGCGTTGTACAGCGCATAGCCGGGTTTGTTGAGCGCGATCGACGTGCTCGAGAAGTTGATGATGCGGCCGCCTTCGGCAATCCGCGACCACGCTTCGCGCATCGTGTTGAACGTGCCGCGTACGTTGGTGTTCATCGTCTGTTCGAAGGCTTCGTCGGTGGTGTCGTTGAGTGGCACGACCTTCATCACGCCCGCATTGTTGACGAGCACGTCGACCTTGCCGAGTTCTTTTTCGACCGTGTCGAACATGCGCCGCACATCGGCCGGGTTCGCCACGTCGCCCTTTACTGCAATCGCCATTGTGCCTTCCTCGCGCAGTTCGGCGACGAGCGCCTCGGCCGCCTTCGCGCTCGATGCGTAGTTGATCGCAACGGCGAACCCGTCCGCCGCGAGTCGCGACGCAACCGCTGCGCCGATGCCGCGCGCCGCGCCGGTGATGAGAGCCACTTTTTCGTTCCTGATCGCGTTCATGATTCGTTTCCTTTGAAGGTGTCGAGTTGGTGAAACCAATCATGGACGAAATGCGTCGCGAGATAATCACGTGCAAATTGGCATAATCATTCCATTTGCTTTAACAAATGAACCGCACCGGAAAGTTGCTCTTTCCGGCGCGACGGAGCGAAACATGGACCGGTTTCAGGAAATGCAGGTCTTCGTGCGGATCGCCGAGCGGCAAAGCTTTACGCGCGCGTCGGACGATCTGCAGATTCCACGGGCGACCGTCACGAACCTGATGAAGCGAATGGAGAAGCGCCTCGGGGCACGGCTGCTCGAACGCACGACGCGTTCGGTGCGCCTCACGCACGACGGCGAGGCGTATTACGCACGCTGCCTCCGGCTGCTCGCCGACCTCGACGAGGCGGAAGGCTCGTTTCGCCATGTCGCGCCAAAGGGGCTGTTGCGGGCCAATCTGCAAGGCACGCTCGCGCGCCACTTCGTGATGCCCGCACTGCCGCAGTTTCTGGGACGCTTCCCGGAGATCGAACTGCACCTTGCCGAGGACGACCGCTTTGTCGACCTCGTGCGCGAAGGCGTCGATTGCGTGCTGCGCGCCGGAACGCTGCAGGATTCGTCGATGGTCGGACGGCGCCTTGCGCGGCTCGAACAGGTGACGGTCGCGAGCCCCGCGTATCTCGACGCGTACGGCGAACCCCAAACCCTCGACGAACTGCGCGTGCATCGCGCGGTGAACTTCGTTTCGAGCGCGAGCGGCAGCCCGATGCCATTCGAATTCACCGTCGACGCTCGCGTGACCGAGGTCGTGGTCGGCGGAACCGTCGCTGTGACATCGGCCGATCTCTATACCGGTGCGGCGCTTTCGGGCCTGGGTCTCGTTCAGGTGCCGCGCTACCGGATTGCCGATGAACTTGCACGCGGGCAGTTGAAAATCGTTCTCGAGCAGTTTGCACCGCCACCGATGCCGGTCACGGTGCTCTATCCGCAGAACCGGCAGCTGTCGTCTCGCGTGCGCGCCTTCGCGGACTGGCTGCGTGAAGTGTTCGAGACGGCCGCGCCGGCGGCTGCCGGGCCCGCGGCGGCAAGCGCGTCACGCGCGGCGCTGCGCTAGCGGTCCAGATGCGAAAGCGCATCGCGCATCGGCTGGCTCGATGTGGTGAGCGGGCCGGTCAGCGGCGTATCGAGGTCGACGATCACGTACATCGCCGACGCAATCGACACCGCGCCGAGCGAGATCATCACGAGTGCAAGCGCGTTGCGCGGCGCGATCAGCCCGAAGCTCAGAAAGATCACGAACAGCCAGAATCCGAGCGTCGTGAGAAACGGCCGCGAGATCGAGCTGTGCACCTCTTCGAGCAGCTTCCAGCGCGCGGCGACGAGCCGGTCGAACTGACTCAGTATCTGGTTCAGCGCGCGCTGTTGCGCGGCGTCTTGCGCCCGCAGGTTGCGCGCCTCCATGGTCGCGGCGGTCAGCATCTGGCCGAGTTCGATGCTCTCGAGGCGGTTATAGGCAGTCGACGGAAACGCGCGCTTCGGGTAGTAATCGCCCGGCGGCGCGGGCTCGTTCGGCCATGTCGAAGCGATCGCTTCGGCGGTATAGACGCGCAGCATCGTACGCACCGGCTCGGCATCCTTACCGTATTCGCGCAACGTCTGATCGAGCCGGATCAGGTCCGACGCGTAGGCGCGAAAGTCGTTGCCGACCGTATCGAAGCTGTTTTTCGCGGAAGCCGTGAGCAGACCGAGCACGAGCGCCGCGAACGTAACGAGCATGCCGATCACGAGCTGGATCAGCTGCACGGTTTCATGCGCCTTGTGTTCTTCGGGCAGCAGCGGCTTGACGAACCAGCCGATCGCGGTGCCGATGAGCAGCGCGACGAACACGACGAGCGCTGACGTGATTTCCTGCATCGGAGGGGCTCCGGGACGCGAAACATGGCGCCGGCGCACAGGGCCCTTGCGGTGACGATGCACAGATGCGGCAGGGACGATGCGGGCGCAATCAATCCGGCAATGTGCCCTTATCGTGCGTGAAGTGCAATGCGTGTCTTCCAGAGCGTTGCGGCGCGTTCACGGCTGTGCCGCGTAATACTTCGCCACGCCGGCGATTTCCTCCGGCGTCATGTTGCGCGCGACGTTGCGCATCTGCTCATTGATGTCGTTGCGGCGCTGGCCGTTAGCGAACAGCCGCAACTGCCCCGCGAGATAGACCGAAGACTGCCCGCCGAGCCACGGCGCCGCACCTTTGCGGTCGCGCTCGCCGTGACATGCGGCGCACGGGGCGATATTGCGCATCGGGTCGCCTTCGTTGACGAGCTTGCGAATGGCCCTGGCTTCCGCGCTATTGTCCGCACCTGCCGCCGCCGCGCCGCCCGCTTCTGCCGGACCCGGTCGCGGCAGCGACGCATAGTACGCGGCGAGGTCGTGAAGATCGCGGTCGTTCAGATTGCGGATGATGGGCGGCATGATCGAGTTCGGCCGCTGGCCGCTCTGGTAGTCGCGCAGCTGCTTGTAGATCGCATCCGCATACTGGCCCGCGAGCACGGGCGACGTGACCATCACGACGCCTTGCACGCCGTGGCACATCGAGCAGTTCTGCGCGAGCGTCGCGCCGCGGCCGATCGATACCGCATCGGCATGCACGCGGTGCAGCGGCGGCATCACGATCACATCGCTCGGCGGTGCACCCGCGATGTCGTCCGCGCCGCTGTACCACGATTCCGGCGCACCGGCCGCGCGGCAGATCGTTGCCCACAAGCCGCCGCGCGTGAAGTCCGGATGTTTCGACGGCAGCCAGACAAAGCCGATCAGTATCGCGACGATCGCGATCGCGAGCGTATAGCCGACGCCCGCGGTGAACCAGCGATTGCGCAAGCTGAATACGCGCTCTTCACTCATCGCGACGCTCCTACCGCCACCGCGGGCACGGAAGTTTGCGGCAGCGCGACCAGCTGCGCGATCGGCACGCTGTAGTTGACGACCGTGAGGCCGATCATCAGTGCGACCCACATACCGAAACCGTTGAGCGCCGCCGGCACGCGGTCGACCGGATGTGCGGGCACGCTGAAGCCGAACGGCCGCGGCTGCTCATCTCCCGCCCGAGTGGGTCCGAACTGTCCCTTGACGAGGATATAGATGAACATCACGCCCGAGACGACGAGCACGAGTCCGCCGAATGCCGACATGGCGACCCACACGGCCTGCGCTTCGATGCCGGGCGCGCTGTAGTCGTAATACGCCATGCGGCGCGGCGCGCCGAGCAACCCGACGTAGTGCCAGGGAATCGTCACGACCATCATGCCGATGAACCACAGCCATAGCTGCGTGCGTATCAGGCCGACGTGGCCGAGCGCGCGGCCGGTGAGCTGCGGCCACAGCTCATAGGCGATCGCAAAGTACATGATCACGATCGCGCCGCCGAAAATCAGATGGAAGTGGCCGGTGACCCACTGCGTGTTGTGCACCGATTCGTTCAGCTGGTAGCTCATGTTGATGAGCCCGCCGGCGCCGCCGAAGCCGAGCATGATGAACGAGAACGCGATGACGAGCATCATCGGATTGCGCCACGGCAGCGGGGCGAGCCAGCCGAACGCACCCTTGCCGCCGCGCAGCCGGCCGGCGATTTCGACCGACGCGCAGATCGTGAACACGGTCAGCAGCGTCGGCACCGAGACCATGCCGGTGAACACCGCATGCAGGAACTTGAAGCCCGAACCGACTTGCGGATCGGCGAACAGATGGTGAATGCCGATCGGCATCGCGAACACGAGGAACAGGATGAACGACACGCGCGCCATCGAATCGCTGTACAGACGCCCGCCAATGGCACGCGGCACGATCGTGTAATACGCGATATACGCGGGGATCAGCCAGAAGTAGACGATCGCGTGCAGCGTCCACGAAAAGAGCACGCGCGCGAGGCCCGCGTCGATGGTCGACTTCAGGCCGAGCGCGACGGGCAGGATCTGAAACAGGATCTCGACGGCGGCGCCGACCGCGGTCCACGCCCACAGATAGGCGCCGGCGACATTCGCGAACATCGCAAGCGGCACCGGTTTGCCGGGGTTCGCGCGCTTCCATACGCGCAGGTTCACGTGCATCAGCGCCACCCAGATCCACGAGCCGACCACGACCAGCACCACGCCGATGTAATAGAACGCGTTGCCGATCATCGGCGGATAGAACGTGTAGAGCACCGATGCGCGGCCCATCGCAACCGGAATCGTCGCGACCACGGCGCCGATCGCGAGCAGGATGAAACCGGCCCAGCCCCACTTGAGGCCGACCAGCGCCTGCTTCAACGCGAGTTCGACGATCGCATAGCCGAAGCCCATCGCGACGAGCGTCGGCAGCACGTAGGCCATCACCGTGCCGTGCTCGGTCACCGAACGGTAGTAGAGCTCGGGGTTGCCGAGCCATGGGTGCAGCGGACTGCGCACGAGCATCTGCCAGGCGCCGAGAAAGAGCGCGATGATGAACGCGATAAACGCGAGCCAGAAATGCGCAAGAACGAGTCGCCTAGCGTTCAACACAGCTGAGCCTCCGGTTTTGTCGCGCCTGCTCGAAGAAGGCGGCCTTGTCGATCACTTTCACGTGGGCCCACATCGTCTGATGGCCGAAGCCGCAGAACTCGTGGCATGGCATCAGGTGCTCGCCGGGCTTGTCGAAGCGCGTCGTGAGCGTGGCGACGTAGCCGGGCACGACCATCGTGTTCACATTCGTGTCGGCGATCAGCAGGCCATGCACGACGTCCGCGCTCGTCGTGCGCAGTGTGACCGGCGTATCGGCCGGCACGAGCAGGCACTGCGGCGTGAACGAGTATTGCTGCGCGATGAAACGCACGATGACCGAGCCGTCGGGTTCGACCGCGCTGCCGAGATTGCTCTCGACGAACTCCCCTGAAATTTGCAGCCGTGACGGGTCGATGGTTTCGACGCGCGACGGCGGCATGATCGCCCAATGCAGTCCCGTGAATACCACGACCGCGAGCATCAGCACGATGATCGCGCCCGCGAACCAGGCCCAGCGGCGCTCGGCGAGCGCGGCGACGCGTTCTGCGGGGCTGCCGCCGTTTCGATGATCGGAAGGTTGGCTCGACATGATTAGCGCTTACTGGATGACGCCGCGCGGCAGGAAAACGAGAAAGTAGAAGCCGATCCAGATTGCCAGCACGACGAGCGCGGCGACGCCGGCGAGCGCGATCGCGCCGCTCGGCCCGGCGGCGACGATGCGCTCGACGTCTTCGTCGGAAGCGCCGGCGCTGGAGGATTCGTTGACATCCATCTGCATGTTCTCCCGATGCAAAGGGTTCGGCGCGGCAGCCGCGAAGCGGCCGCGCCACGCGCTTTCAGCGCAGCGGCGCGTTGCGCAGGTCGTTCACTTCTTTCGGCGTCACCGGCAGCCCGTGATTGCCCCACGCGGTACGGATATACGTGACAACCGCGGCCGCATCGGCATCGTTCAGTTCCTGTGCGAAAGGCGGCATGCCGTAGGGCTCGGGGTTACGCCGCGTGCCGGGCGGGAAGCCGCCGTTCAGCACGATACGGATCGGGTTGACGGCCGAGTCCATTTCGATCGATTGATTGCGCGCGAGCGGCGGGTAGTGCTGCAGCTTGCCCTCGCCGTTCGCGCCGTGGCACATCGCGCATTTGTCCGCGTAGATATGCTCGCCCCGCGCGAATATCTTCGGATCGGCCTTTGCCGACGGGCCGGTCTTGCGGCCGGGGTCGTTGTCGGGCAGCGACTTCAGGTAGACGGCCATCGCCTTGACGTCGTCGTCGTTCATGTACTGCAGGCTGTGATAGGTCACCTCGGCCATCGGACCGTACACGGCGCCGCGATCGGAAATGCCCGCTTGCAGCAGGTCGACGATGTCCTTGATGCTCCAGTCGCCGAGGCCGCCGTCCTTGTCCGAGGTCAGCGACGGCGCGTACCAGTTCTGCACCGGAATCAGGCCGCCCGCGAACTGCTTGTCGCGCGACGAGCCGCCGAGCATGTTGATCTTCGTGTGGCACATCGTGCAGTGGCCGAGCCCTTCGACGAGGTAAGCGCCGCGGTTCCATTCGACCGAGCGCGTCGGATCGGGCTTGAATTCGCCTTCGCGGAAATAGAGCGAGCGCCAGCCGATCAGCAGATCGCGATGATTGAACGGGAAGCGCAGTTCGTGCGGTCGGTTCGGCTGATGCACGGGCGGCACCGACATCAGGTACGCGAAGATTGCATCGGAGTCCTCGCGGGTGACCTTCGTATATTGCGCGATCGGCATTGCCGGATAGATGAGCTTGCCATCGGGCGCTTTGCCCGTGCGCATCATGTTGAAGAATGCGTCCGCGCTCCAGGTGCCGATGCCGTATTGCACATCCGGAGAGATATTCGGCGAATACAGCGTGCCGAACGGCGTTTCCATCGCGAGGCCGCCGCCGAATGTCCTGCCGCGCGGCGCGGTGTGGCACGCGACGCAGTCGCCGGCGCGCGCCAGATACTCGCCGCGGATCACGATCTCCGGGCGCGTGTCCGGGGCGCTTGCCGGGCTGCTTGTACCCGCGTTCGCAGCGGCCGCGGTTCCGGCAGCTTCGGCGGCGCGGGCTTTCTCGACGAACGGCGCGTGCGCGAGCATTGCCGCACACGCGAGCGCCACGACGGTGAGGGCGGTTCGGGTTGCGAAAGAACGGATCGCGATCGATCGCGTCATGCGTCCCATCAGTCCAGCGGGATAGAAGATCGGCTTCATTCCGGTTGACTCCCGCATGCCATCGGCAGCCGCCCCGTGTGCTTCGGCGCGGGCGTCGGATCGGCGGGCCTCGGCTGACGCGCGAGCCAGCTCGACACCGCCGTGATGTCGCGATCGGTCAGCTTGACGGCGATCGTATGCATGCAGTCGGGCGCGATCGCGTGGCGCGTGCCCGAGCGCCATGTGCCCATCTGCCCGGCGATATAGCTCGCGTGCAGGCCGAGCAGGCCCGGAATGCCGGGCTGCGTGCCGGTGAGCCGCGCGCCGTGACACGACGCGCATGCGGGCAGCTTGCGCGACGGATCGCCTTGCATGACGAGCGTCTTGCCGTAATCGAGCACGGTCGCAGGCAGCGGCTGCGTGTCCGGGTTCGGATAGGGCGGCTGCAGCGCGGCGAAGTATTCGGCGATCTTGTGCAGATAAGGGTCGGGCAGGAACGCGAGCAGATAGCCCATCGGCGGATAGTTGCGTCCGCCGTCGCGGAATGCGATCAGCTGGTTGAACAGATAGTCCGCCGGCTTGCCCGCGATGCGAGGAAAGTAATCGTTGTTGCGTCCCTGGCCCTGGACGCCATGACAGGTTGTGCACGCATGCATCCGTTCATCCATGGCCGATGGCATCGAGGCGGCCTTGCCTGGCGCTGCGGTTTGGGTGGCGTTCTGAGCGGCAGTCTGGGTGGTGGTTGATGTCGTCGCGGCCGTGCGCCCCGCATCGGCGGCGGTATCGGCTGCGCAAGCTGGAATGGCCGCGTCGGCCAGTAGCAGGCCTATGAAAAGCACGACCGATATGCCGACAGTTCCGCGACGCACGAGGAGCCTCGTAGGTAGTGAGGGTTGGCTTCTACTTCGAATTGTTTTTGCACCCTCGCGGGACCTTGGCGCCCCGCGACAGTCTGCTACCTGCTACTGCGAATCCTGACCATCATACGTGCCCTCGTTTGAGCTTTCAACGGAGGGTGTTCGATCCATTTGATCTATGTCTATTAACCAACGAATTTTTAATCGCATAGCCGTATCGTCATGCACGCGACATGTTTGCATCCACTTTCCCGTTTCCGTGCTCGCTCAGGCGAGCAGCCGCGCAAATGCGGTGCGTGCCTCGGTGACCCGTTCGCTTTCGCCGACGCGCGCCGGCAGCAGATGGAATTCGACCGACGGCAGCGGCGGCAGGCCGATGTTCGCTGCGCATGGCACGAGGCCCGCGCCGAGCGACGATTCGTTGAGGCATGAAATGCCGAGCCCCGCCTTGAGCGCGAGCTGCAGGCCCGCGACGCCCGACGCCGAATGCGATACGACGTACTGCACCTTGCGCTCGTCGAGCAGCTTGACGATGAAGCGCTGCAACTGGCAGGTCGACGGCAGCAGCACGAGGCGATAAGGCGGCGGGTGATCCGTGACATGCGAAGCCGCGCGTGCGGACGTGCGCGCGTCGGCGTCGGCGCTCGTGACCCACAGCAGCTTCTCGCGCCTGACGACAGTGCTCGCCTTGCGCGATGTGCCTGCTCCCGCACGCCGATTGCCGGGCGTGACGATACGCAGCGACAGGCCGATGTCGAAGGCGGCGTCGTTGGCTTCGCCACTGTCGATGACAGCGCTCGGCAAAACCGTCACATGCAGCTTGAGCCGCGGATGCTGTTCGGAGAACGACTTCAGCACGCGGGCGATGTCGTGCGGACGATAGTAGTCGGTGACTGCGATACGCAGCTCGCCGTCGAGCGAGCGGCCCTGCAGATCATCGAACGCCGCTTCGCTCATCGCGAGGATCCGGCGCGCGTGCTCGAGCAGCCGCGCGCCGGCGGGTGTCGCGGTGACGCCGAGCTTGCCGCGCACGAAGAGCGGCTGGCCGGTGCGCTCCTCGAGCTTCTTCAACTGCTCGCTGACCGACGACTGCGACAGGAACACGCGTTGCGCGCCGGCCGATACGCTGCCCGCTTCGGCGACAGCGACGAAGGTTCGCAACTGGTTCAAATCGAATGCGCGCTGATTCATGGATGCGGCTCGGGAAAACGTAGGTGTGAAGGGCTCGGACAGAGTCTGTTTCGGGGTTTCGGAATATCCGATGGATGGCATTGAATATTCCCGCTTTTCCGATAGATGGTGGCCCCGTACGATCGGCCCTGTCAATGCCTTTTGCGGAGAGCGGCAATGCAGTGCGAACGAGGTTTGAACAATGCGGTCCGTGCGATGGGCCATCGGTGGAAGGTGCTGGGCGTCGGCTTTGCCGCCAACGCGAGCTTTGCGGCCGCGTTCTCGGGCATCCCCGCGACCGCGGTATATCTGCGCGCGGACTACCACCTTGCCAATAGCGCATTGGGACTTGTGCTCGGGATGCTCGGTCTCGGTATTGCGTTGAGCGAAGTACCATGGGGCCTGCTGACCGATCGTTGGGGCGACCGTCGCGTGCTGCTGCTCGGGCTTGCGTCGACGGGCGCGGCGTTGGCCGCGATGGCGATGTTTGCGGTTGCGCGTAGTGCCGACGCGTCCAGCCACGCTTTCGCTCTCGTGTCCGGTCCGGTGGCCGATCATGCGCGAAGTTTCGTCGTGCTCGCAGGCGGGTTG
This sequence comes from Paraburkholderia sp. SOS3, assembly GCF_001922345.1. NCBI lineage: Bacteria > Pseudomonadati > Pseudomonadota > Betaproteobacteria > Burkholderiales > Burkholderiaceae > Paraburkholderia > Paraburkholderia sp. SOS3. The sequence goes on from NZ_CP018811.1 coordinate 625,068, forward strand.
CTCGTGGTTGGCCTGCTAGGCGGCAGTGTCAACGGTTCGAGCGGGCGGGCCGTGATGGCGTGGTTTGCCGAAGGCGAACGCGGTTTCGCGATGAGCATCCGGCAAACCGCGGTACCTGCGGGCGGCGGGCTCGGCGCGCTGGTGTTGCCCGCGTTGGCATCGCAAGGCGGATTCGCCGCTGTGTTCGGCCTGCTTGCCTTGTTGTGCGGCGTGACCACGGCCTTGACATGGTATTGGTTGCACGAGCCGCCGCCGTCGTCTGCGTCGGCGACCGAGGCTGCGGCGATGCCCGGCGCGCGCCATGCCGTCTCGCCGCTGCGCGACTTGAGCGTATGGCGGGTCGCGCTCGGCATCGGCATGCTCTGCGTACCGCAGGCTGCGGTCATCACGTTTACCGCCGTCTTTCTGCACGACTTCGTTCACGCGAATCTCGTGATGATCAGCGCGACCCTCGTGACCGTGCAAGCAGGCGCCTCCGTCGCACGCATCTCGAGCGGCCGCTGGACCGATCGACGCGGCAACCGGCGCGCGTATCTGCGCGCCTGCAGTCTCATCACCGCGCTCCTGTTTGCGGTTATCGCGATCGTCGTCATATTGATGACGGGGGCCGGTCCCCACGGTCAAACGCAACGCGTGATGCTGGCGGGCATGCTTGCCATGGCCGGTTTGTGCGCATCGGCATGGCATGGTGTCGCATTCACCGAACTCGCGACGCTCGCCGGCACGCGCCGCGCGGGCACGTCTCTCGCGATGGGCAACACGGGCGCGTTCATGACGTTGTTCGTCACGCCGCTGGCTATTCCGCTGCTTTTGTCAGCGGGATCATGGCCCGCGGTGTGGGCCGCAGCGAGCGTGTGCGCGCTCGTGGCAATACTCGTATTTCCGCGGCCGCTGCCGCGCGCAACCGTGCGCTCGACCGCCGCTCGGGTCTGACGGTGTGCCGACGTGCGGGTCGTCAGCGGGATAGAGGCGCCTGGGCGGACGCGAGTACCTGCCTTCGTATCGATCCGTGTCTATCAGAACCGGTAGCCGATGCCCGCCTGGATCATGTCGGCGTCGAGACTGTTGCGCGTGACCACGCGGTTCCATGTGACCCGCGCAAGCCAGCGCTTGCTGAACCGGTAACTCGCGGACAGCGACACGAGTCCCGATATCGTGCCCTTGATGCCGGCCGAGCCGGGCGCGTTGAAGACGTCGATCGCGTAGTAAGCGCCCTCACCGGCCGCGAGTGTCAGATGCTCGTTGAAGAATGCGCGCGTGAGCCAGAGCTGTGTGGCGAGGCCGTTGCGCCGTACGGCAGCGGGCACGTTTTCGTGCATGTACGTCGCGGTCCAGTCGAGATACCTGAAGAGGCCCCGCCGATACTCGACGCTCGTCGAGAAGCCCGATTCGGAGTTGAGCGAGTTCTTGATCGTCTCGCCGGCCAGCACCGTGAATTCATTGCTGGTCACGCGATCGCCGCGCCTGACTGGCCGGGCGCGCGGGCCCGGCTCGTCGGGCGCGTCGAGCTGGTAGCCGACGCCGAACAGGATGCCGGTCGTATTCGGTCCGCCGTTCAGCTGCACGCGGTTTAGCTGCAGTTGCATGATCCAGCGATTCGACGTGTAGTACGCGGCGCGCACGCTCATCAATGCGCCCCAGCCGTGGTTGTTCATGAAACCGTTCGGGCCGTTCGGCACGGTGTCGGAGTATCGATAAGGGCCGACGCCGGCCGACAGCACGAAGCGCCGGTTTTCGAGCGGCAGCCGCCCCCACAGCTGAATGCTCTGCCCGTCGCGATGGTGATTGGGCAGGTGCCCCTCGTTGAGCCATGCGATGCCGAGCGCCGCGTATTGGCCGAGCCCCTCCTGATAGTCGAACGCCCACGAATACGTGTGTGAACCGGCACCGGTCAGCGCTCCCCCGAAGAGCGCGAATTCCTGTGCGCTCGCACGTTCTGCGTGGCAGGCGCCAACGCCGACGAGCACGGTGGCAAGCAGGCGAAGCAACGAGGAGGGTGATGTCCGGTTGGACAATTGAGAAGTCGATTCGCCACGATCGGCAGGCATCAAACGAGCCACCGGCACTTCCTCCCATGTAGAGAACTAAAAGAAAAGCAAGGCATTGGCAAACATTGTCTGACTTAGCAATCGTTCAAATCAGATATACCTGATGTCGTGCCGTCAATTACCGACACTTTGCCACAGCGACGTCGGGAATGCAGATTCGTGCTCAATCTGGAATCGCAACGACTAAGGAATTGATAAGAATTGACAAGAAGATCGGGCACCCAGGCGGATCTTCTTGAGGCATCTATAAGCCAACAACGCCGTGATTCAGAATATTCGCCGCGAATTTTCAGACGTTGCTCCAAAGGAAATTGAAAATTGGGAATGACAGATTAAATAGGTTAACTTGGTAATCCTGATCGGTTATTTTATTGGCTTCTTTCGAGATTTTTTGACGATTCGGAACTCTCTGATTCTATTTCCTTGCGCAAGATGTTTTGATTACGATTCCCGCACGCCTTTTGCCGCCTCTATTGGTCATCGAGTACCAACGGTCTTAAGCACCCTTGGCCGGAAGTCCAGCAGGCCGCAATGTCGACCCCCCCGTTCTCCATGTCACGCGAATGGGCGCGTCAGGAACACCAACAACAAGCAAATACCGAGGGAGCATCCGTGAAGCTACGAGTCATTCTGGCGGACGATCATCCGTTCGTACTGCTCGGCATCCAGGCCACGCTTGCCGAGCAGTGCGACGTGCGTGTAGTCGGTGAGGCGACGAGTCCGGCGTCGCTGTTCGAAGTCATGCAGCGCACCGCTTGCGACGTGCTCGTCACCGATCTCGCCATGCCGAACGAATCAGGCGATGCCGAGGATGGGCTGCGCCTGATCCGGCGCATCCGCAGCGACTGGCCTCAGGTGCGCATCGTCGTGCTGACGAGTCTGACCAATGCAGCGATTCTTCGTTCGATCATCTCGGCGGGCGTGCTCGGCATGCTCAACAAGATCGAGTCGATGGACGAACTCGCGGCCGCGATTCGTGCAGCGGGTGCCGGCCGCCCGCACGTGAGCCGCTCGGTGCTCGACGCGCTCTCGTCAACCAACGGCGAAACGTTGACGCTGCTGCCGATGCGCGATCTGTCGCCGCGCCAGACCGAGGTGCTGCGCCTGTTCGTGCGCGGTCATTCGATCTCGGAGATCGCCCAGCATCTGGGCCGCGACGTGCGCACGGTCAGCCGTCAGAAGCGCGACGCGATGGCGAAGCTTGGCGTGAGCAACGATCCCGGCCTGTTCGCTTTTGTGCGCGCACACGGTCTCTCATGACGCGGTCTTACATGACCCGAAGTTCTTCAGCTATCGAATGTGTTTTGTTGCGAATTCTCATTGCTAATTCGGAGCAATCTTATGTCTGTCCGGCACTAAATGCATGATTCTCGCCGGGTGCAGCTAACGCTCCGTTATTTGGCCTTAGGACACGGATCAAAAGGAGCTTTTTCAATGAATGCCAGGAACGACATCACCGCGCCAGTTCGAACGATCATTGCCGACGATCATCCGCTCGTGCTGCTGGCGATTGAGAATCTGATGTCGACGTATCCCAACATGGAAGTCGTGGGACGCGCTGCAGATTCTTCTCAATTGTTCGCCGAAGCGGGGCGAGTGTCGTGCGATCTGGTCGTTATGGATCTGTACATGCCCGGAGGCTTGTACGGCGATGGACTCGACATGGTTCGCGAATTCCGGGCGCGTTTCCCCGAGGTCGTGCTCGTCGTGCTGACCATGGAAACCGATGCGGATGCGCTGCAGAAGGTCATCGCGCTCGGCGTCGGCGCCATTGTGAGCAAACGTGACCGGATCGATCTGATTCATGTTGCGATCATCACGGCACTTGCGCACGAGTGCTATCTTGGCCCCGCGATCCGCGTGCTGCTTGCGGATGCAACGATCGCCCGCAGACTCGACTACGTTCGTCAAGTGTTGTCTCGGCGCGAGATCGAAGTTCTGACTCTTTACGCATCTGGCTTGGGCGTGACTGAGATCGCGGCGAAACTCGGCCGCAGCGTTAAGACCATCAGCGCGCAAAAGTGCACAGCGATGCGCAAGCTGTCGTTGCATAGCGACGCGGACCTGTTCAGGTTTGCCGTCGAACACGGTGTCATTGCCGCCGATCGTGCGTAGCCGCATACCGCCCACGCCTCGAACGCACATTGATCGCGCTTGCCAGCCGTCGGGCCGGGCTCCTCGCCGTTCGTGTCGCCATGATGGCAACGGACAGCGAGCGGGGCGAGATGTGACGCGAAACATCCATAACTGGTGGTCAGAGCCCGGGGATTCGCAACGTGCGGGGCTGTCCACGCGCACACAAAGAACAACATGGATCAGATTATCCGGATCATCGTCGCCGATGACCACAGCAGCGTTCGCCTCGGCGTCAGCAAACTGCTCGACAGCGTCCCCCATATGTCGGTGGTGGGCGTGGCGTCGGACACGCTCGCGCTTGCCGAGTTGCTCGATACGTGCCCGTGCGATCTGATCGTATCGGACATCGGCATGCCGGGCATCGACGGGGAGAGCAACGCAATTATCTTTCTGCGGCGCACGCTGCGTTACGTGCCTCAAGTGCCGATCGTCATTCTGACGATGATCCATCAAACAAGAACACTGGCGGGACTGTTGAACATGGGCGCGGCCGCGATCGTCGACAAGCGCGACGCTGCCGCTTCGCTGATTACCGCAATCGAAGCCGCGTATGCGGGCCGGCGCTTCCTTTCGAAGCACGCCCGCGAAGCAATCGGCGACGCCGCGAAAGTGCAGCCGGGCGCCGCGGTGCTGAGCGCGCGAGAGTGGGAGGTGTTCAGACTCTACGTGCAGGGCCTGACGATCCAGCAGATCGCCGAGCGGCTCTCGCGCAGCGGCAAGACGATCAGCACGCAGAAGCGCAACGCGATGCGCAAGCTGGGGCTCGAAGATGAACTCAGCCTGATCGCCTATGCGAGGCAGATCGGCTTGACGTGACGAACAAAGTTCACACACTTGTTCAGCGTTTCCTTCATTTAAGAATAGTCCGATTAACCTGACCCGGCATCGACTCGACAATTTGCGGTCGCGCCCGGCCGCTGCCGGGCACGCCGCGCCCGGAAATGATTCGTTATGCACAACGATATGCGAGTGGCGCAACACTGAGGGGTAGCCATCGCAGGCTGGCCTTCGTCGACACGTGACGCATGGACGGAAATCGCAATGGCAAGCCTGGGTAAACGGTTGGTAGTCGAAGGTGCCGGTACGGCCTGGCTCGTATTCGTCGGTTGCGGCAGCGCGGTCCTGAACGCGGGGGCGGTGCAGCAGGGTTGGGGCGTACTGGAAGTGCCGTTTGCATTCGGTCTCGCGCTGACGACGGCGATCGCGGTACTCGGACGCGTGTCGGGCGCGCATTTCAATCCCGCGGTGACGATCGGCTTTGCGACTGCACAGCGCTTCCCGATTCGAGATCTGCTGCCGTACATCGCGGCTCAGTTGCTCGGTGCGCTGCTCGGTGCCGCACTGCTCGCCTATGTGGCGAGCGGCCGCCCGGGTTTCGATCTCAGCGCCAGTGCGTTCGGCGCGAACGGCTACGACGATCATTCACCGTCCGATTACCGGCTTCGTGCGGCGCTCGCCGTCGAGTTCGCGATGTCGTTCGTGTTCGTCTTCGTCAATCTCTCGATGCTGGCGCGAAACAGGTCGGCATCGTTCGCACCGTTCGTGATCGGCGCCTGCTTCACGCTGATCTATCTGGTCGCGACGCCCGTGACCAATGCATCGGTCAACCCTGCGCGTTCGACCGCCGCAGCGCTCTTCGTCGGCGACTGGGCGCTCGATCAGCTGTGGCTGTTCTGGGCGGCGCCGATGGCCGGCGGTCTGCTCGCGGGCCTCGCGTACCCGCTGATGTGTGAACTGGGCAACGCCGCTAACGCATCCGACGTGCACGAAGACGGGGCCGCTCCCCGCGATTTCCGCTGATGGCGGGCCATGACCGCCGCTCGCGCGTGACGATGCAGAACGATCCCGACGCGCGCGCCCGGCTTTACCGTTCCATCGGCCGCTCGCTGCGTCGCTGGATAGTGCGAGCGCTGATGCTGGCGGCGCTGTTTGCAGTGTATCGGGCCGTCTTCGCATCGCCTGCCCTTATCGACGCGGCGCCGTCATCCGGTGCGCGCAGTACGCAAACCTTCCCCCGCAAACTGACGATCGGTGTGCTCGCGAGCGGGTGGTCGCCGTTCGAAGAGTTCGACGACGGTGAGCTGACCGGCCTCAGCGTGGATTACCTGCGCGCGCTTGCAGGCCCCGATGTCGAATTCGACGTGAAAACCTATGCGGACATGCCGCAACTGCTCGCCGCTGCATGCGCGAATCAGATCGACGTGTTGATGAGCGTCGCGCGCACGCCCGAACGCGAGCATTGCGTTGTGTTCACCGCCCCGTATTTCGAAGCGTCGACTTCGGTCGTCACCCGCACGGACGATGTCGACGCGCCCGAGCGCGTGCGAAGCGGCGCCGTGCGCGTCGCGGTCGAGCGCGGCTTCCTGCTCGACAGTGTGTTGCGCGAGCGCTTTCCGCGCGCGCGCATCGACGCGTTCGAAGACACGGCGGCGGCCTTGCATGCAGTCGAACGTGGCGACGACGATGTCTATTTCGGCTACACGCCAGCGGTGCAGCACTACCTCGCTCATCACGAATTCGCCGCGCTCAAGGTGGTCCTGGAAGAGCGGCCGCGCAACAGCGAATTGCGCTTCGCCGTGCCGCGCAGTCGGACCGTCTGGCGCAACGATCTCAATCGCGCGTTGACGGCGTTGCCTGCGCAACAGGCGGTCGCGATCCGTACGCGCTGGATCGCGGACGCCCAAGGCGCGCACACGGCTGCCGCGATGCCGGCCGGCGACGACGCGCGCAAGGAAGGCAATCCGACCGTCACCGCATTGCGTTTGCTGCCGCTGCTGATCGGCATCGGCGTCACGCTGCTCGTGACCTTGCGCGCGTATTCGCTGCTGCAGCGCGAGGTGCGGCGCCGCGAGCAAACGGAGCGCGAACTCGCCGCGCAGCTGAACTTCCAGCAGACGATGATGGAGATGGTGCCGTACCCGCTCGTCGCGAAAGATCTGAACCGCCGCTATATCGCCGTCAATCAGGCGTTCGAGCGGCTGACCGGCTTGAGCCGCGCAGCGGTGATCGGCCGAACGAGCACCGATGTGCTTGCGTGGGGCGAAGAAAACATCGAAAGCCTCGAGCGCTTGACCGCGCATTCGTTGGCGACGGGCGAGCGCGCGGAAGCCGAACTGCAGTTCGCCGATCACGCGGGCGACGACCGCCGCGGTCTGTTTTCGGTCTGCATCTGCCACGACGTCGATGGCGCGCCGTCGTGCGTGCTCGGCACGCTGATCGACATCACGGACATCCGCCGCGCCGAGATGCTTGCGCGCGAAACCGAACGGCGTCTGTTCGACGTGACGCGATCGCTGCCCGCGGTGGTGTTCCAGCTACGGCGCGCGCCCGACGGCGCGTATTCGTTCCCGTATATCGGCGGCGATACGAAATACTGGCTCGGCCGCGACAGCGGCACGCTGATCCGCGGCAGCGCCGTGAACTTCGGCCGCGTGAGCGTGGAAGACCGCCCGCTCGTGATGGCCGCGCTCGAGCGCTCGGCGAGCGCTGCGACGCCGATCCATCTCGAGTTCCGGATGGCGAGCATCGACGATTCGCGCTGGGTGCGCGCCGAACTCGTGCCGCGCGCCGAGGCGGATGGCGGCACGGTCTGGAGCGGCTACTGGGTCGACGCGAGCGCGGAGCGCCTGCGTTCCGATGAACTCGCGCGCGCCCGCGATCTTGCCGAAGCCGCGTCGCGCGCCAAAGACGACTTCCTCGCGATGATGAGCCACGAAATTCGCACGCCGATGAACGGCGTGCTCGGGCTCGTCGAAGTGCTCGAGCGCACGCGCCTGGACGCGGACCAGGGCGAGATGCTGCGGATGATCCACGAATCGGCTGGCGCGCTGCTGCAGATTCTCGACGACCTGCTCGACTATTCGAAGATCGAAGCAGGGCGTCTCACGATCGAAGCCGAGCCGCTCGATCTGCGCGATATGGTCGATACGGCCGTCGGGCTGCTCGCCGCGCGTGCTCACGAAAAAGGCCTGAAGGTGCGCGTCGATGTCGAGCCGCAGGTGGCGGCCTTGATGCACGGCGATAGCGTGCGCCTGAGGCAGATCCTTTTCAATCTGCTTGGCAATGCGATCAAGTTCACGCCGTCCGGCGAGGTCGATGTGCACGTGGCGGTGGTGCGGCATACCGACGCGGGACAAGTGCTGCGTATCACCGTCGAAGATACCGGCATCGGCATCGCGCCTGAAGTGCAGGCCCGGCTTTTCGAGCCGTTCGTGCAAGCCGAGACGTCGACGACACGCCGCTTCGGCGGCACGGGCCTGGGGCTCACGATTTGCCGCAAGCTCGTCGATCTGATGGGCGGCACACTCGAACTGCACAGCACGCCCGATGTCGGCACGCGCATGACGCTGCAACTGCTGATGCCGGTCGAGTCGCCGAGCTATACGGTCGGCGGTTTGCGTGGCAAGCGAGGCCTCGTCGCCGTTGCCGACAGGCGGGTCCGGCAGGCGCTGCTGCATTTCGGCGCGGCGCTCGGCATCGAACTGCGTGCCGTGTCCGACGGCGCGCCGGAACTGCGCGACGCGCATGCGCTCGCTGCCGTCGATCTCGTCTTCATCGGCGATGGCTTCGAGGTTGCCTCTCACGCGCTGCCGCATGCGCGCGTGATTCGCCTGACCGAAAAACCGAAGCCGACCGGCTATCGGATCGTCGACGATACGGTGCGCGTAAGCGTCAATCCCATTTCATGGCGCGGCCTTGGCGCCGCATGCGCGGCGGCGCTGACCGGTCTCGCGCCGAAGCCAGCGCGCGAGCGCGTGCGCGGCGAGCAGATCGAGCCAGCCACGCCGCCCGATCGCGAACGCGCGATTGCGAGCGGCCGGCTCGTGCTTGTCGCCGAAGATCATCCGGTCAATCAGGAACTGATTCGCCATCAGCTTGCGTTGCTCGGCTTCGCATGCGATGTGGTGAACGATGGCGAAGAAGCGCTGCAAGCGCTCGAACGGACGCGCTACGGCTTTCTGATTACCGATTGCCATATGCCGAATCTTTCGGGTTACGAACTGGCGCGCCGCGTACGCGCCGCCGAAGCGGGCGGCGCGGCGCATCTGCCGATCGTCGGCATCACGGCGAATACCGCGGCCGAAGATCTGAAAGCGTGCCGCGACGCGGGCATGGACGATTGCCTGATCAAGCCGACGCGGATCGCTACGTTGCGTGAGCATCTGAGCCGCTGGATCGCAGCCGACGGTCATCGCCGGCCCGGGTACGACAGTGCCCCGGCTGTGGACAGCGATAGCGCTTCGGGGTCCGGCGCCGCGCCGTCGGCGGCCACGGAAGGCCGCGATGGAGCGGCCGAGCCGTTCGTGCCCGTCGACCTCGCGCATCTGACGCGCATCTGGGGTAGCGAATCGACGGTGAAAGCATTGCTCGATTCGTTCGTCTCGTCGGTCCGCGACGATGTGCGCGCGTTGCCGCCGCTGCTCGAAGAGCCGGACGTCGACGCATTGCGCGCGTGGCATCATCGCGTCGCGGGCGCGGTCGGCGTGCTGCAATATCCGCCGCTTTTCAGCGTGCTCGAAGACTATCGCCGCGGCATCGCCGACAGCGAGCCCGAGCGTCTGCGTCTCGAGGGCCTTGCGCTCGTGCGCAAGTGCAACGCGATGCTCGACGGCATCGAAGGGCAAGCGGCGCTGCTCGCCTAGTGGAAGCCGCGCGATGCGGCTTCCACGCCAACCATGAAAAGCGTGCGACGTTGCCATATGCGTGTCTTCGAATTCAACTAGTATGTGCGCAGAAGTTCGACACGGGTTCCGATTCGGAGATGACGACGATGGCCTTTCGTAAGTTGAAGCTTGCTGCAATGTTGTTCGTGCTTGTCTCGAGCGCCGCATGTGCGGATACCGTAGCACTGAAGGCGGATCTCGAGCCGTCGAGCGAAGTGCCGCCGCGCGTGAGCCACGGCCACGGCGCATTGAACGCGACGTTCGATACGGCGACGAGTTCGCTGCAATGGACGATCACGTACGATGGCTTGTCCGGGCCCGCGACGGCCGCGCACTTTCATGGTCCGGCGCCGGTCGGCCAGAACGCGGCGGTCGTGGTGCCGATCGACAAGAAGGCGCTGGCGAATCCGATCAAGGGATCGGCGACGCTCACCGAAAAGCAGGTCACGGACCTGATGGCGGGGCAGTGGTACTTCAACATCCATACCGCGCAGAATCCGACGGGTGAGATTCGCGGGCAGGTGCTGCCGGCGAACTGAAAACAGCGAAAGCAGCGAACGCTGCCTCGCCAATCATCAAACGCACCGGCATACGAACTTCTTCGTTTGCCGGTTCTTTCTTTCTGCTGACGGTTTTCCGAGGGCGGCACGCTTATCGCGAACGCACGTACCATGTCTCGATGTCCGATCGACGGAGCGTGTCCCGATGAGTTGGCAAAGCGCGTTGGCCTGCTGGATTCTGCGCCGCCAGTGTCTGCCGCACACAAAGCGTCCCGAAGTCAGTGCCGAACACGCGCGCGCAATGACCGCAAGGCGCGTGTGGTCGCCGCATGTGCCGCGCGGCTGGCAGTTGCGTGAGCAGTACGGGGAAAGCGACTGGCCGCTGCGCGGCGAATGGCTCGACCCCGAAGCGGCCGTCGGTTCGGCGCGCGTGCCGACCCTCCTCTATCTGCACGGCGGCGGCTACTATTTCTGCTCGCCGCGCTCGCATCGCGCCGTATCGTTCGGCCTCGCGACGCGCACAGGCGCGCGTGTCTTCTCGCTCGACTACCGGCTCGCGCCCGAGCATCGCTTTCCCGCAGCACTCGACGACGCGATTGCGGCGTATCGCCGTCTGATCGCGGCCTGCGCCTTGCCGCAAACGCTCGTGGTGGCAGGCGACTCCGCCGGCGGCGGCCTCGCGCTCGCTACGCTCGTCGCGTTGCGCGATGCGGGCGACCCGCTGCCGGCGGGCGCGCTGCTGTTTTCGCCGTGGACCGATCTTGCCGCAACCGGCGCGTCGATCGAAACTAACGACGGCGCGGATCCGATGTTCAGCGGCGCCTCGGTTGCGCGAGCCGCAAGGCTGTATCTCGGCGATACGCCCGCGACGCATCCGTATGCGTCGCCGGTTTACGCGGACATGCGGAACCTGCCGCCGCTTTTCATTCAGGCCGGCCGCACCGAAGTGCTGCTCGACGACGCGCGGCGTGTCGCCACGCGCGCGACGCAAGCGGGCGTCGCAGTCGAGTTCGAGGTCTGGCCGAAGGTGCCGCACGCGTGGCACTTGTGGACGCCGTTCATGCCGGAAGCACGGCGCGCGCTCGACGATGCCGCGCATTTCGTGCAACGCGTCATGCTGCTTCGAGACGCTGCTTAAGCGCCGGGCGCGGGCGAGACGTCGATCGCCTGATACGCGGCCCGCACGGCGTCGGGTCCATAGCGGCGCTCGAGCCGCCGGACCGTGAAGTGGCCATGCGCGATGTGCTGGAAGTGATCCATGAACACGGTGTTGACCATCGCGCCCAGCACTGCGCCGATGGCCGGAATCGACTTCGCGGCGACCTGTTCGCTGACCTGCACCGAGAAGCGCGAGGCGATCGTGCTCAACAGACGCAGCAACGCCGCCGACCCATGCGACGTAAAGCCCTTCGATGCGATTTCCGACGACGCCTTCGACACCGCCTGCGCAAGCGCGCCGCGCATGATGAAGTAGCCGTAGTCGGCATCGTCGTCGGCTTTCGAGGTGCCGCCCATGCCGAGCACGGTCAGACACTGCAGCTGCGTATCGATCGACGCGAGGTCTTCGCCCTCGCTGCGCGCGATATCGCAGATCGAACGGAACATCAGCGTCGTCGTGACCGGCAGTTCGACCGGCAACGCCAGCATGCCGAACGCGCCGCCCGCGGCGCCCGTCGTCGCCACCGCGAACTTGTGCAGCAGATTGCTCGGCTTGTCGTTGGCCGCGAGCGGCACGGCGCGGCCCAGCGTGCGCAGCGCGATCTGCAGGCACTTGCGCAGCGCCGCCTGCGTCGCGTCGTTGACCTTTTCGTTTGCGGCAGCCGGTATCTTCGCGATCAGTTTCTCGATCGGCGAGCCGACGATACCCGCGAGTTTCATCGCGAGCGCCGGACTTTCGAGCTCGTGTTTCGCACGCCGGAGCGCGTTCAGGTCGTCGGGCGACAGCGTTTCTGTTTCAGGCAGGTCAGACGAAATGGGATCCATGTCACTCCTCGATACGCGCGAATAGCGGCCGCGTGTCGTGTGCGCGACGCGTCGCTGGCAGGTTCCTCGCAAGATTAGAGCCTGTCGACATGGTATGATTCCGTATCGTTGACTTGTCAAAAGTTGCGCAGACAAAAATGGCTGTTCACACCGCCGCTCACCATTCGAGTGGGCAAGTTTTGCCGTTCCGGGAATCGCTGCTCGCAATGCTCGGGGTTTCGTTTGTCTCCATGCTCGTCGCGCTCGACCAGACCGTGGTCGGCACCGCGCTGCCGACCATCGTTGCGGAACTCAGAGGCTTCGAGCTATACGCGTGGGTCGCCACCTCGTATCTGCTGACCTCGGTCATCACCGTGCCGATCTTCGGGCGTCTTGGCGATTACTACGGGCGCAAGCCGTTCGTCATCGCATCGATCATCGTGTTCACGGGCGCGTCGATGCTGTGCGGCGCGGCGAACAGCATGCTGTTTCTCGTGGTTGCGCGCGGCTTGCAGGGCATCGGCGGCGGCATGCTCGTCGGTACTGCGTTCGCCTGCATTCCCGATCTGTTTCCCGACTCGGTCGTGCGTTTGCGCTGGCAGGTGTTGATGAGCACGGCATTCGGCATCGCGAATGCAATCGGGCCATCGCTCGGCGGTTTCCTCACGCAGTATTACGGCTGGCGTTCGGTGTTTTACGTGAACATACCGGTCGGCCTGATCTCGCTCTTTTTCGTGTGGCGCTATCTGCCGCATCTGCGGCATGTCGCGCATCAAGGCAAAATGCGGCTCGACTGGCCCGGCGCGCTGCTGATCGCGCTTGCGCTCGGAAGCCTGCAACTCTTCGTCGAAATGCTGCCGAAACACGGTTTCGGCGTTTCGTCGGCTGCACTGCTCGCCATCAGCGTCGCGTCGTCGTATGCGCTATGGCAATGGGAGAAGCGTTTTCCGCAAGCGATTCTTCCTGCCGACATGTTCAAGAACCGCAGCCTCAACGCGCTGTTCGTGCTCGCGGTGCTGGCCGGCTTCTCGATGTTCTCGATTCTGTTCTACGCGCCGCTGCTGTTCCAGGGCGGTTTTGGCATGTCGCCGAACGAGGCGGGACTCGTCATCACGCCGCTTGTCGTGTTTATCACGATCGGCAGCATCGCGAATGGACGGATCGTTTCGCGTGTGCGCAACCCGAATCTGATGCTGTATATAGGCTTTGTGCTGTTGACCGCCGCGTGTCTCGGCGCCGCGATTTCGATGCGCACGATGCCGCACTGGGTGCTGATGATGTTGATGGTGCTGGCGGGACTGGGCCTCGGTTTCGTTCTACCGAACCTGACGATTTTCGCGCAGCAGACCGCGGGCCGCGAGCACTTCGGCATTGCAACGGCGCTGCTGCAGTCGCTGCGGATGATCGGCGGCATGCTCGGCACGGCGATCACCGGCACACTGGTTACGCAGATGTATACGCACGGTGTGCGCAATGCGCTCGAGCGCGATAATGCGAGCCGCTGGTATAACGAACTCGGCGATCCGCAGATTCTCATCGATCACGGCGCGCAGGCGAGCCTGCTCGATCAGCTCCATCGCGCGGGCCACGATGGCGCGGTTCTGCTCGAAGCGGCGCGCGGCTCGCTCGTCGCGGCGATCCATATGGGGCTTGCGATCGCGACACTGGTTGCATTCGTGTCGGTCTGGCAAAGCCGGCGCGTGCCGCCCGTGAAGCTCACGCGCAAGCTCGAACCGACGGTCGCCGCCGAATAACCGATCGGCGTGCGCCGCATCGATGTTTCAACGACTTCAGCTGGGTAGCAACTACATGGAAGAACAGGACCGGATCGCGATCCTTCATCAGTTCGGCCGCACGTATCGCGCGTTCATGTCGGCATTCGAGGCGCAAGTCGGGCATCCGATGCCGCGCTGGCGGATCATGCTTGCGCTGTACGAGCAGGACGGCGAGTTGTCGCAAAAGCGACTCGTCGAAAAGCTGCGCGTCGATCCGGGCGCGTTGACGCGCCAGTTGAAGTCGCTCGAAGCGCTCGGCTGGATCGAACGCAGCATGGATGCGCGCGACAATCGCATCACGAACGTGCGGCTCACCGAAGACGGCCGCGCGACGATCGAGGCAAGCCTGCCCAGCCGCAACGCGTTTCTGCACGAGACGATGGCAACGCTGCCTGACGATGCGCTTGCTGCGTTGTCCAGCGCGTTGGGTATGCTCGAAGCGCGCATCGGCGAGGTGGCGACAGGATCGCCGACGCGCGCGGCCGCAACGGGCAGTTGAAGCGATAACTGAAGTAGTAGCCGGAGCGGACAACTGAAATTACAACAGAAGTCACCACCCGGCCCGATCAGAAAAACGTCTCGATGACTTCCGTCACGCGATACGACGGGTCGACGACGAGCACCTGACGCCATTTGTCGAAAGTCAGGCACGGATGCGAAATGTCGAACGCGATCATGTCGCCAACTTGCAGATCCGCTCCAGCCGGAATTCGCATATACGCGTGCTGGTCCATCATGTTGAACACTTCCCAGCCTTCGCTTGCGGCGACGTCGCGCGGCGCGGTGTTGCCGGGCCGATAGTGGCGCGCCGGTTCCGGCAGTCCCGCATCGAACGCCGCGTCGCGCTTGCCGAAGCCGATGATCGCGAGGTCCGGTTCGGGAATCGACTGCACATAGGCCCACAACTGCAGCGCGGGCAGCAAACCTTCGCCCATTTTCCTTGCGACCGGATTGCGCGCGAAGATGTCGGTCTGCGCCTTCCGATAGACGCCGACGTCATGCGTCAGATAGCAGCCGGGCCGCAAGACGATTTCGACCTGGCTCGCGTCGGCCGTTTGCGCAAACTCTTCGGCGACGATGTCGTACCACGCGGAACCCGCGCCCGAAAGAATGGCCGGCGTGCGTGCAAACCGCTTCGCGTCGAGCAGCGCGCGTGTCGTCGCAACCGCCGCGCGCAGAAACGCGCGCACGGCCTGCTCTTCTTTCAGTACGCCCTCGTAAAGTTCGATGCCCGCAAGCTGCAGCGAATCCGGGTAGCGCGCGATCGCGTCGAGCACCGCCTTCAGTTGCGCACCGTCGCGCACGCCGGTGCGTCCACCGGGCACGCCGAGTTCGATCAGCACGTTGAGCTCCTTGCGCACCGAACCGAAGAACTTCCCTAGCTGCTCGACGCCGGCGGCCGAGTCGACGAGACAGTAGAACTCGAAGTCCGGATCGCTGAGCAACTCGGCGATCATCAGCATGTTGCGCTTGCCGACCAGTTGATTGGCCATCAGCACGCGCGAGATGCCACCGTGAAATGCGGCTCGCACCTGGTGCGCCGTGGCGAGCGTCATGCCCCATGCGCCGGTTTCGATCTGCTTACGGAACAGTTGCGGCGCCATCGTGGTCTTGCCGTGCGGCGCGAGCTTTACGTTGTATTCGGCGACGAACGCCTGCATCCACTTGAGGTTGTGTTCGATGCGCTCCGCGTAAAGCACCGCGGCCGGCAGGCTGACGTCTTCGTCGAGCAGATTCCATTCGAGACGGCCCGCGTCGGTCAACTGGATGCTTGTGCCCGGGACGTTACCGAGCCCTTTGCTGAATGGATCGATCGTTGGGCCCTGATAGTTTGTAACTTTCATCTCGTGCTACTCCATCGTGCGGTTAGCGTATGGTTGGCGCGCAGTGTTTGCGTCGTTCTACGGCAGCAAAGTTGACTTCGACATGTTACAGAAAGTACGATGCCCCGGAGCAGTGGTATTAATTATCAGCGTCCCTCTCTCACCTCTGCCTCGCGCATGCGTCAAGCCGCAGTGCATGCGGCCCGCGGCGACTTTCAGCGATCTTCAATGAACTCCAGCGCCGAACCGCTCGCCTTCGATATCGTCGCGCGTATCGCCGAATGCGCACCCGGGTTGCGCTCCGCCGAACGCAAGGTTGCCGCGCTGATTCTCGACGATCTGACCGGCGCATCGCATGCGAGCATAGGTGAAATCGCGCACCGTGCGGATGTCAGCATCGCCAGCGTGACGCGTTTTGCGAAAGCAGTCGGCTGCCGCGACGTGCGCGAACTGAAACTGCGACTCGCGCAAGCGGCAGCGGTCGGCCAGCGTTTTCTCGCGCGCAGCGCGCCGGCTGCCGCGCCCGAGCCCATCGCCACGCGCGTGTTCGACGAAGTGCAGACCGCGCTTACGCACAATCACCAGTTGCTGCTGCAAGCGCCGATCTCCAACGCGGCCGCCGCGCTGCGCGCCGCACGCATGATCTACGTGTACGGCATGGGCGGCGGATCGACCGCGCTTGCCGACGAGATGCGCTTTCGGCTCGTACGTCTGGGCCGGCCCGTCGCGACGTATCAGGACGGTTTGCTGCAGCGGATGGTGGCGAGCACGGTATCACGCGATTGTGTCGTGATTGCGTTGTCGGCCACCGGCCGCGTGCCCGAAATGGTCGATAGTTGCCGGCTCGCGCGCAGCTACGGCGCGACGCTCGTTGCGCTGACCGCGCCCGCATCGCCGCTCGCGAAGCTCGCGGACTGGCTGATTCCGATCGTCGCTTTCGAAACCGATTTCATCTACAAGCCGTCGTCGTCGCGCTACGCGATGTTGCTGGCGCTCGACGTGCTCGTCACCGAACTGGCCGTCAGTCAGGGCGACGAAAGCCGCGAGTTGCTGCGCCGTATGAAGCATGCGCTCGATGCGCATCGCGGCGGCGGCGAGCGTCAACCATTAGGAGACTGACCCATGCATTCGCACCCTGAAGCCGCCGATACGCTGATCGTCGGTGCGCAACTCTACGACGGCACGGGCGCGCCGCCGGTCGAGCGCGACGTCGCGCTGCGCGATGGGCGCATTGCCGCGATCGGCAACCTGTCGAACTGGCTCGCGCAAGACGTGATCGAGGCGAACGGTCTTGCGCTCGCACCCGGTTTCATCGACGTCCACACGCACGACGACACGCACGTGATCCGCGCGCCGCAGATGCTGCCGAAAATCTCGCAAGGCGTGACGACGGTGATCGTCGGCAACTGCGGAATCAGCGCATCACCGGTTACGCTGAACGGCGATCCGCCGGACCCGATGAATCTGCTCGGTGCGCGCGATGCATTCAGCTATCCGACGTTTGCCGCGTATGTCGACGCCGTGAATGCGGCGCGGCCGTCCGTCAACGTTGGCGCGCTGATCGGCCATACCGCGCTGCGCAACAACCAGATGGACCGGCTCGACCGCGCGGCGAGCGCGCAGGAAATCGAACAGATGCGCGCGCAACTGAAGGAAGCGCTCGCGCACGGCGCGCTCGGGCTCAGTTCGGGCCTCGCATACGGCTCCGCATTTGCCGCGCCTACCGACGAGGTGATGGCGCTTGCCGAGCCGCTCGCCGAAGCCGGCGCGCTCTACACGACGCATATGCGCACCGAGTTCGATGCGATTCTCGACGCGATGGACGAGGCGTACCGCATCGGCCGCCATGCGCGCGTGCCGGTTGTGATCTCGCATCTGAAATGCGCGGGGCCGGCCAACTGGGGACGCAGCGGCGAAGTGCTCGCATCGCTCGAAGGCGCGCGGCGCATGCAGCCGATCGGCTGCGATTGCTATCCGTATAGCCGCAGTTCGTCGACGCTCGACGTCCGGCAGGTGACGGGCGATATCGACATCACCATCACATGGTCGACGCCGCACCCGGAGATGGCGGGAAAGCTGATCAAAGACGTGGCGAACGAGTGGGGCGTGACGCAACAGGAAGCGGCGACGCGCTTGCAGCCGGCGGGCGCCGTGTATCACAACATGTCCGAAGACGACGTGCGGCGCATCCTGTCGCATCCGGCGACGATGATCGGCTCCGATGGCCTGCCGAACGATCCACTGCCGCATCCGCGCCTGTGGGGTGCGTTTCCGCGCGTGCTTGGCCACTATGCGCGCGATCAGCAACTGATTCCGCTCGAAGAAGCGGTACGCAAGATGACGAGCCTCTCGGCGCACCGCTTCGGATTGACGCAGCGTGGCGAAGTGCATGTCGGCTATCACGCCGATCTCGTGCTGTTCGACCCGGCGCGCGTGCGCGACGCGGCCACGTTCGAGCAGCCGCAGCAGGCAGCGGACGGCATCGAGGCCGTGTGGGTGAACGGCGTGCTGTCGTATCGCGACGGCGCGCCGACCGGCGAGCGCGCCGGACGATTTGTGGCACGCGGTGCGCGGGCTTCGACGGATCAGGCGCCGCGCGATTTTTGAACCGTATCTGACTATCTCTTCGAAGGGAGTATGCGATGAAGCGTTATGGGGTTGAAGGCGGAAAGGGAACCGGCGGTCAGCATATGCCGTTTGCTCGCGCGGTCGAAGCGGACGGCTGGCTTTATGTGTCCGGCCAGACGCCGATGGAAAACGGCGAAGTGATCAACGGCGGCATCGTCGAGCAGTCGCATCAGGCGCTGCGGAATGTGTTCGCGATCCTGAAGGAAGCGGGCTATGGCGCCGAGCATGTCGTGCGCTGCGGCGTGTGGCTCGATGACCCGCGCGATTTTGCTTCGTTCAACAAGGTGTTTCGCGAGTATTTCGGCGAACATCCGCCGGCACGCGCGTGCGTCGTGTCGAGCATGGTGATCGACTGCAAGGTCGAAGTGGATTGCGTGGCGTACAAGGCGCCGCAGCGTTGATCGACGTGCCGCGATTCGAACTGTTGTGCGAAGCGCGGCAGCGATCGAATGTCGACGGCGGCAATCTTGCGGGGACGGGGGCCGGCTCATACGAGCTGGACTGACAGCCGCCTTGTCGGAGCGTCGGGCGTATCCCGCAAGCGAATCAGGGACGCCCGATAGTTTTCATGCGCGGCTCATGCGACTCTACGCATCGCCGGCCCACTCGCAGGGGAAAAACGACACGGAGTATTCGATGTGCGAGCATCGGAGGCGGGTACTCCGTGTCGGCGTCGATGGGGCGTGGGCCGGCGCCTTGTCCCGATGTTGTCTCGCACGCGCTACTGGCGCGCGGTGCGCAGATTGTCCGGCATCGGCAGATTGAAATTCGTGCGGAACGGATTGATATCGAGGCCGCCGCGCCGCGTATAACGCGCGTAGATCGCGAGCTTGACGGGCTGACATGCGCCAAGCAGGTCGACGAACATTTTCTCGACGCACTGCTCGTGGAACCCGGTGTGGTTCCGGTACGAAATGATGTAGCGCAACAGCGACGCCTGATCGATTTGCGGTCCGACGTAGTGAATCTGCACGCTGCCCCAATCGGGCTGCCCCGTGACCGGGCAATTCGACTTCAGCAGGTTCGAATAAAGCGTCTCTTCGACGGGCGCCTCGCCATGCGCCGCTTTCAGCAGCGACGCGTCGGGCACGTAAATGTCGGTATCGAGATCGAGCCGGTCGAGCGAGAGCCCGTCGAATTCCTCGAGCCCGAGCTTGCCGAATTCTCCCGGCGCGGACAGATGCACCGAAACCGTCGCGCCGCACGATGCCGAGACGTCGCGTCTGATCGTATCGCGCACGACGTCGATCGAATCGAACTTCGTCTGCGCGAACGAGCCGAGATACAGCTTGAACGACTTCGATTCGACGATATTCGGCGAATCGGCAGGAACGAAGAACGTCGCGATCGCGATTTGCGGCTTGCCGCGCGCGTTGAGCCACGAGAGTTCGTACGCGTTCCAGATGTCGGTGCCGAAGAACGGCAGCCGCGCCGTGATGCCGATCTGTTCGCGCGCGTTGCTGCGCGCAATCGGAAAGAGCAGCGATGCGTCGTACTGTTCGGTGTACGTGGCCGGTTTGCCGAGTGGCGATTGGTCAGGTGTCATGATGCGTTCACGATGCCGCTGACGACATGCCCGGTCGCGGTGATGCCGTGCGCGCGGGCCGTATCGCAGTAGCGAATCTGGTCGTCGAAGAAAAAGTCGGGCTCGAACTCGCGCAGGAATGCGCCTTTGTCGAGCCCGCCGAGAAACATCGCTTCGTCGATTTCGATGTTCCAGGCCATCAGCGTGCGGATCGCGCGTTCGTGCGCGGGCGCCGAACGCGCGGTGACGAGTGCGGTGCGAATACGCATCGGCGCTGCGTCGTCCGCGAGTTTTTGCAGCCGGTGCAATGCCTCGAGCAGCGGCTTCAACGGACCGTCGGCCAGCGGCAGGTCGCGGTTGTCGGTCTCGTGACCGACGAACGCGTGCAACCCTTCCTGCTGAAACACGCGTTCGGCTTCGTCGGAAAACAGCACGGCGTCGCCGTCGAACGCGATGCGGATTTCGTGCGGATACTTGCTCGCCATCCGCGCCGATTCGGGTAGCACACGCGCAGCGGGAAAGCCGGCCGTGAGCGCGTCACGCACGTCGTTCTGGTTCGCGGACAGAAACAGCGATGCGTTCAGCGGATGCAGATAGCCGAACGGCGCACGGCCGCGCGTGAAGACGCCGCGTTCGATCGCGAGCCCGTGCTCGCGCGCCGAGCTGAACGCGCGCAACCCGCTGATCGGATCGCTGCGCGACAGAATCACCACTTCGACGCGCCGCGTGCCCGCATTCAGCGCCAGCAGCTTGCGGATCAGCGGAAACGCGACGCCGGGCTTCGCCGGCACATCGAGGCGTGCGCGCTGCAGCGCTTCGTAAGCACGCAGGTCGCCTTCCTCGTAGACACGGTTTTCTTCCTCGAAGTCGAACAGCGCGCGCGACGAGATCGCGACCACCAGTTTGTCTTCGAGCGTGAAGGTCATCGTCAAAGCGCCATGATCAGGTCGTTCGCCGTCCGCTCGGTGCGCTCAGGCAAGGAACAGCCGGTACACCGGATTCGCGGATTCTTCCCAGTGCGGATAGCCGAGCGTCGCGAGAAAGCGCGCGAATTCGGCGTCCTCGCTCGCGGGCACCTGGATGCCGACCAGAATCGAGCTGTAGTCCGCGCCCTGATTCCGGTAGTGGAACAGGCTGATATTCCAGTTCGGCGCCATCGACGACAGAAACTTCATCAGCGCGCCGGGCCGCTCCGGAAACTCGAAGCGGAACAGGCGCTCGTCGTGCGCGAGCGGCGAGCGCCCGCCGACCATATAACGGATGTGCTGCTTCGACAGTTCGTCGCCGGTCAGGTCGACGGTGGCGAAGCCGTGCGCTTCGAGCGAACCCGCGATGCGCGCGGACTCGTCGCGGCTCCTGATCTGCACGCCCACGAAAATATGCGCCGACTGCGCATCGGCGATCCGGTAGTTGAACTCGGTTACGCTGCGCGTGCCGATCAGCTCGCAGAAGCGCTTGAAGCTGCCGCGCTCTTCAGGAATCGTCACGGCGAATACCGCTTCGCGTGCTTCGCCGACTTCGGCGCGCTCGGCGACGAAACGCATGCGGTCGAAGTTCATGTTCGCGCCGGACGTGACCGCGATCAGCGTCTGGTTCTCGATGCCCTCGCGCTCGGCGTATTGCTTGGCGCCGGCCACGGCGAGCGAGCCGGCCGGTTCGAGCACGCTGCGCGTGTCCTGGAACACGTCCTTGATCGCCGCGCATAGCGCATCCGTATCGACGGTCAGCACTTCGTCGAGATATTGCTGGCAGAGCCGGAACGTTTCCTCGCCGACGAGCTTGACGGCCGTGCCGTCCGAGAACAGGCCGACCTCGTTGAGCGTCACGCGCTTGCCGGCCTTGATCGACTGCGCCATCGCGCAGGAATCGTCGGTTTGCACGCCGATCACCTTGATCTCGGGGCGCACTTCTTTCACATACGCGGCGACGCCGGCCGCGAGTCCGCCGCCGCCGATCGGCACGAAGATCGCGTGAATCGGGCCTTGATGCTGGCTCAGCACTTCCATTGCGACCGTGCCCTGGCCGGCGATCACATACGGGTCGTCGAACGGATGAACGAAGGTGAGGCCGTGCTGTTCCTGCAGACGCATCGCATGCGCATACGCGTCGCTATACGATTCGCCGGCCTGCACGACTTCGACAGTCGGACCGCCATGCGCGCGCACCGCATCGACCTTGACTTGCGGCGTCGTGACCGGCACGACGATGATCGCCTTCACGCCCAGACGCGCCGCCGACAGCGCCACGCCTTGCGCGTGATTGCCCGCCGAAGCGGTAATCACGCCACGCGACAGCGCTTCTGCCGGAATATGCGCCATCTTGTTGTACGCGCCGCGCACCTTGAACGAGAAGACCGGCTGGTTGTCCTCACGCTTCAGATAAATCGCGTTGCGCATCCGGGCGGACAGGTTCCGCGCATGTTCGAGTTCGGTCTCCCGGGCGACGTCGTAGACGCGCGCGGTCAGGATTTTCTTCAGATAGTCGTTGGAGGCCATGCGGTTCACGGCGCGATGCGCTGAATAAGACGGGAAAAGATCAATGATAGCGCCATCCGCGTGCGCTCAGACCAGCAGACGATGGCGAACGGCACGCGGCATGCGCGGGGACTTCAGCAGGCGGGGCGCAGTTGGGGCGCGCGGTTAGGTCACAAATGGGTCGCAGTCAGTCCGCGCTCCGGACCGCCGCCGCGACCACCGGAAATCCGACCGGCCGGTCGGCAAATCGACGTGCCGGCGGGCGCTTCCGGCGGTCCTCCGCCCGCTCGCGAGGCGCTGCAAATGCCCATGGAGCCGTCACGGAGGCGGCAACGTGCACAGGAATCATGCGGTAGAATCGCGTTTTGGAACAAGGATCGGAAGATGCACTGGCAGCCTCGGATCGCCCACTTGATGCCCGTCCCGCGCGAATCGCGGCCGTCGGCGCAGAGGCACGTGCGGCATGCACGATCGTGTAGCGGCATCTGAGCCAGCGAAGCGGCCGGCGTGAGTTCGTCCGCCGGCGGGGTTGTCCAGCCGCGGCTTCGCACAATAGAAGAATTCCCAGCATTGCGCCCCACGCGCATCGTCAGCCGATGCCGCCGCCTCATGAGAATCGCGGCGGCTCCCGTTGGCTGACACACCGAGTCGTCCAACCATGAACGCACCTCAAGTATTCGACCCGCACGGCGCCGCTCACGCAGTGGCTACCGATCCCGCCCCGCGCCTGCGCGAAATTCCCTACAACTACACATCGTTTTCCGATCGCGAGATCGTGATCCGCCTGCTCGGCGACGAAGCGTGGGCCGCGCTCGACGAATTGCGCAACGAACGCCGCACCGGCCGCTCGGCGCGCATGCTGTACGAAGTACTCGGCGATATCTGGGTCGTGCGCCGCAATCCGTATCTGCAGGACGATCTGCTCGACAACCCGAAGCGCCGCAGGCTGCTGATCGAAGCGCTGCATCACCGCCTCGCCGAGATCGAGAAGCGCCGCCGTGCCGATCTGACCGCGCATCACGACGATGCCGGCGTCGATCGCGCGGCGCGCGTCGAGGCGCTCGTGGCCGCGGCGCGCCGCGCGGTCGATGCGTTCGCGGACGAGTTCGAGCGAAGCGCCGAATTGCGGCGCCGCGCGCAGCGCGTGCTCGGCCGACGCACGCAGAAGGACAACATCCGCTTCGATGGCCTCGCGCGCGTCTCGCACGTCACCGATGCGACCGACTGGCGCGTCGAATATCCGTTCGTCGTGCTGACGCCCGACAACGAAGAGGAGATCGCGGGCCTCGTCAAAGCGTGTTTCGAGCTCGGGCTCACCGTGATTCCGCGCGGGGGCGGCACGGGTTACACGGGCGGCGCGGTGCCGCTCACGCCGTTTTCGGCGGTCATCAATACCGAGAAGCTCGAAAAACTCGGCGGCGTCGAACTGACCGATCTGCCGGGCGTCGAGCGCAAGGTCGCGACGGTCTACTCGGGCGCGGGCGTCGTCACGCGCCGCGTGACCGAGGCGGCCGAACAGGCCGGCTATGTGTTCGCCGTCGACCCGACGTCGCTCGACGCGTCGTGCATCGGCGGCAACATCGCGATGAACGCGGGCGGCAAGAAGGCCGTGCTGTGGGGCACCGCGCTCGACAATCTCGCGTGGTGGCGGATGGTCGATCCGGAAGGCAACTGGCTCGAAGTCACGCGCCTCGATCACAACCTCGGCAAGATTCACGACATTGCTGTCGCGCGCTTCGAATTGAAGTGGTTCGACGGCGAATATGCGCCGGGCGAAAAGCTGTTGCGCACCGAGTCGCTCGAGATCGAAGGGCGGCGTTTCCGCAAGGAAGGCCTCGGCAAGGACGTGACCGATAAATTCCTCGCCGGCCTGCCCGGCGTGCAGAAGGAAGGCTGCGACGGGCTCATCACGTCGGCGCGCTGGGTGCTGCACAAGATGCCCGCGCATACGCGCACGGTTTGCCTCGAATTCTTCGGCCAGGCGCGCGAGGCGATTCCGAGCATTGTCGAAATCAAGGACTACCTGTTCGCAACGTCGCGCGAAGGCGGTGCGATTCTCGCGGGCCTCGAGCATCTCGACGAGCGCTATCTGCGCGCGGTCGGCTATGCGACGAAGAGCAAGCGCAACGCGTTTCCGAAGATGGTGCTGATCGGCGACATCGTCGGCGACGATGCCGATAAGGTCGCGGCCGCGACGTCCGAAGTGATCCGCATGGCCAACGGCAAGAGCGGCGAAGGCTTCGTTGCGGTCAGCGCCGAAGCGCGCAAGCGCTTCTGGCTCGACCGCAGCCGGACCGCGGCGATTGCGAAGCACACGAACGCGTTCAAGATCAACGAAGACGTCGTCATTCCGCTGAACCGGATGGGCGAATACACGGACGGCATCGAGCGCATCAATATCGAGCTGTCGATCAAGAACAAGCTGCAACTCGTCGATGCGCTCGAAGCGTTTTTCAAGGCCGGCAAACTACCGCTCGGCAAGACCGACGACGCAAACGAAATTCCGAGCGCCGAGCTGCTCGAAGACCGCGTTCAGCATGCGCTCGAATTGCTGAACCAGGTCCGCGCGCGCTGGACCTTCCTGCGCGACAGGCTCGACCTGTCGTTGCGCGAGGCGCAGCACTATCTGGTCGGACTCGGTTACGCGCCGCTCGCGGAAAAATTCGCCGATCGCGTCGACGAACAGCCGGGCGTGACCGTATTCGACGTCACGCAGGACCGCACGATACGCGTGTCGTGGAAACAGGAAATCCGCGCGGAATTGCGCCAGATTTTCAACGGCGGCGAATTCAAGCCGATCCTCGACGAGGCGCAGGCTATCCATAAGCAGGTGCTGCGCGGCCGCGTGTTCGTCGCGCTGCACATGCACGCGGGCGACGGCAACGTTCACACGAACATCCCCGTCAACTCCGACAACTACGAGATGCTGCAGGACGCGCATACGGCGGTCGCGCGCATCATGAAGCTCGCGCGCTCGCTCGACGGCGTGATTTCGGGCGAACACGGCATCGGCATCACGAAGCTCGAATTCCTGACCGACGACGAGATCGCCGAATTCCGCGCGTACAAGCAGCGCGTCGATCCGCAAGGGCGCTTCAATGCCGGCAAGCTGCTCGAAGGCGCGGACCTGCGCAATGCGTATACGCCGAGCTTCGGCCTCATGGGCTACGAGTCGCTGATCATGCAGCAGTCCGATATCGGCGCGATCGCCGACTCGGTGAAGGACTGTTTGCGCTGCGGCAAGTGCAAGCCGGTCTGCGCGACGCACGTGCCGCGCGCGAATCTGCTGTATAGCCCGCGCAACAAGATTCTCGCGACGTCGCTGCTGGTCGAGGCTTTCCTCTACGAAGAGCAGACGCGCCGCGGCGTATCGATCAAGCATTGGGACGAATTCAACGACGTCGCCGATCACTGCACGGTCTGCCACAAGTGCGCGACGCCGTGCCCGGTCAAGATCGACTTCGGCGATGTGACGATGAACATGCGCAATCTGCTGCGCAAGATGGGCAAGAAGAAGTTCAACCCGGGCAACGCCGCGGGTATGTTCTTCCTCAACGCGACGAATCCGCAGACCATCAATCTCGCGCGCACCGCCATGATGGGCGTCGGCTACAAGGCGCAGCGGCTTGGCAACGACGTGCTGAAGAAGCTCGTGAAGAAGCAGACCGCGCATCCGCCCGCGACGACCGGCAAGCCGCCCGTCGTCGAGCAGGTGATCCACTTCATGAACAAGAAGATGCCGGGCAACCTGCCGAAGAAGACGGCACGCGCGCTGCTCGACATCGAGGACAACAAGATCGTGCCGATCATCCGCAACCCGAAGGCGACGACCGTCGATTCGGAAGCGGTGTTCTATTTCCCGGGCTGCGGCTCCGAGCGTCTGTTCTCGCAGGTCGGCCTCGCGACGCAGGCGATGCTGTGGGAAGCGGGCGTGCAGACCGTGCTGCCGCCGGGCTATCTGTGCTGCGGCTATCCGCAGCGCGGCTCGGGCCAGTACGACAAGGCCGAGAAAATCGTCACCGATAACCGCGTGCTGTTCCACCGCGTCGCGAATACGCTCAACTATCTCGACATCAAGACGGTGGTCGTGTCGTGCGGCACCTGTTACGACCAGCTCGCCGGCTACGAATTCGAGAAGATCTTCCCGGGCTGCCGGATCATCGACATCCACGAATTCCTGCTCGAAAAGGGCATCAGGCTCGACGGCGTGAAGGGCACGCGCTACATGTACCACGACCCGTGCCACACGCCGATCAAGACGATCGATCCGGTCAAGCTCGTCAATGAGCTGATGGGCTCGGAACACGACGGTTACAAGATCGAAAAGAACGACCGGTGCTGCGGCGAATCGGGCACGCTCGCGGTGACGCGCCCCGATGTGTCGACGCAGGTGCGTTTCCGCAAGGAAGAGGAGATCCGCAAGGGCGCGGCGAAGCTGCGCGGCATTCCGCTCGTCGCCGAAGCGGGCGCCAATGCGATCAATATGGCCAATGCGGCCGCGGGCGCGGCGGGCGCGGCGCCGGGTTCGGTGCTGAAGGCCGGCGACGGCCCGCAGCCGGGCGGCAGGAACGGTGCGGCAAACGGCGCGCTCAATGGCGCTGCGGACAGTGCGGCCGACGTGAAGATTCTGACCAGCTGCCCGTCGTGCCTGCAAGGCCTGTCGCGCTATAACGAAGACGCGAACGTCGAAGCCGACTACATCGTCGTCGAAATTGCGCGCCACGTGCTCGGCGAAAACTGGATGGCCGACTACGTCGCCCGTGCGAACAATGGCGGAATCGAGCGCGTGCTGGTCTAATTGCAGGCGTGACGGTATTCGCTCGAGGGCGACGATGGACTGTATTTTCTGCCGCGAAGACGGCGGCGACATTTTGTGGAAGGACGACACCTTGCGTGTCGTCCTCGCCGACGAACACGACTATCCCGGCTTCTGCCGCGTCATCTGGAACCGGCACGTGGCCGAGTTTTCCGATCTGGCCGATGCCGAGCGCGACCGGGTAATGCGCGCGGTCAACGCCGTGGAACGCGCAATGCGGCGTGTCATGAGGCCGGTCAAGATCAACCTGGCAAGCCTCGGCAACCAGGTGCCGCATGTGCACTGGCATGTGATTCCGCGCTTCTCCAACGACGCACATTTCCCGCTGCCGATCTGGGCACCTCGTCAGCGGACCGTGTCGGAGGCCATGCTGTCGCAGCGCCGTGCACAGGCAACCTTGCTGCGCGATGCGGTGCGCAGCGAAATCGAACAGGCTCTCGCGTGAGGTAACCATGAGCGGATTGACTCCCGACACCCCGGTGCCGACCGGCGTCGTCGTGCACGCGGTATCGCGCGTGCTGGAACTGCAATATGCAAACGGCGTGTCGTACCGCGTGCCGTTCGAACTGCTGCGCGTCTACTCGCCGTCGGCGGAGGTGCGCGGCCACGGGCCCGGTCAGGAGACGCTGCAAACAGGCAAGCGCGACGTGACGATCACGGCGCTCGAAGGCGTCGGCAACTATGCGTTGCAGCCGACATTTTCGGACGGCCATTCGACGGGTATCTATTCGTGGGATCTGCTCTGGGATCTCGCGACGCGCCAGGATGAGCGGTGGCGCGAGTATCTCGATACCCTCGCCGCGGCCGGCGTCGACCGCGACGCGCCGATGGCCGCCGCGCCCGCCGGCGGCCACGGACACTGTCACTAACACTGACACGGGCTGATACCATTCGCCCGGCCGCCGCTTCGATGCGGCGCAACAATCGTCAAAAAACGCGAGGACAAGCGCGATGAGCAAAACCCACTTCGGCTATCAGACGGTCGACGAACAGGACAAAGCGGCGAAGGTGGCGGGCGTATTCCACTCGGTCGCCTCCAACTACGACCTGATGAACGACCTGATGTCGGGCGGGCTGCACCGCGCATGGAAGGCGTTCACGATCTCGCAAGCCCATGTGCGCCCGGGCTTCAAGGTGCTCGATCTCGCGGGCGGCACCGGCGATCTGTCGATGGCGTTCGCGAAGCAGGCCGGGCCCACCGGCGAGGTCTGGCACACCGACATCAACGAATCGATGCTGCGCGTCGGTCGCGACCGGTTGCTGGACAAGGGCGTCGTGACGCCCGCACTGCTCTGCGACGCGGAACAGATCCCGTTTCCGGACAACTACTTCGACGTGGTGACCGTGGCCTTCGGCTTGCGCAACATGACACATAAGGATGCCGCGCTTGCCGAGATGCGCCGCGTGCTGAAGCCGGGCGGGCGCGTGCTCGTGCTCGAATTCTCCAAAGTGTGGGACCCGCTGAAGAAGGCGTACGACCTATATTCATTCAAGGTGTTGCCGTGGCTTGGCGATCGCTTCGCCAAAGACGCGGAAAGCTATCGCTACCTTGCGGAATCGATCCGGATGCACCCGGACCAGGAAACTTTAAAAACGATGATGGAACAAGCTGGCATCGACGGCGTCAAATATTACAATCTGTCAGCTGGCGTGGTAGCCTTGCATACCGGGACAAAGTATTAGCGTCCCTAACCGCTCGTTTTTTAAAGGAATTGTCAAAATGTCCGATTCGAATTTGTTGTCTAATCGTAAGATTTCGCGGCCGTGGGCGAGGCGAATCGGGCTCCTGGCAATGGTCGGTTTGCTCACCGTCGGCACGCTTGCGTCGCTCGATGCCGAAGCGAAGCGGATGGGCGGCGGGCGCAGTTTCGGCCGGCAATCGAACGACTCGTCGATGATGCAGCGGCAAACCACGCCGCCGCCGTCCCAGCCGGGGCAAGGGCAGAACGCGCAGATGCAGCGTGCCCAGCCGGCGCCGGCGCCAACCCCCGCAGCGCAGCCTAACCGCTCGCGCTGGCTTGGTCCGATCGCGGGGCTGGCGGCCGGTCTCGGCATCGCGGCGCTGCTGTCACACTTCGGCCTCGGCGAAGCGTTCGCCGGCGCGATGGCCAATTTCATCGTGATCGCACTCATTGCCATGGTGGCGATCTGGCTGATCCGCAAGTTCTTCGGACGCAAGCGCGATGCGAGCGCCCCGGCTTATGCAGGCGGTGCGGCGGGCAGTTCGCCGACGCTCAACGCGGGCGGCACCGGCTACTCGCAGGAGCCGCGTTATTCGGCGCCGCCGAGCGGCTCGTATCTCGAACCGCAAGGCAATCCGTTGAACACGCCGCGCATCGAGACCGCTGCGGCCGTGCCGGCGAACTTCGACACGGACGCGTTCCTGCGCAACGCCAAGGTTTACTTCGTGCGTCTGCAGGAAGCGTGGGACGCCGGCAACATGGCCGACATTCGCGAGTTCACGACACCCGAGATGTTCGCCGAAGTGAAGATCGATCTCGATGCGCGCGGCGCCGAGCGCAACCAGACCGACGTCGTCCAGCTCAATGCTGAAATGCTCGGCGTGGAAGACCGCGGCGACGAATATCTCGCGAGCGTGCGCTTCTCGGGCCTGATTCGCGAGACGATTGGTAGCGCGGCTGAGCCTTTCGTCGAAATCTGGAACCTGTCGAAGTCGACGAAGACAGGCGAAGGCTGGCTGCTCGCGGGCATTCAGCAGGTCACGCATCATTGAGCCGAGTTCGTCGCCTGCGGCTATGGCTGACCGGCCGGGTCGATTGTGATGGTTGGGAGCGCGGTGGTTGTGGGGTTGCTCTAATCAACAAATAGGCCGTTTGGCTGAGTCGGCTGGAAAGGGAACGGACGTTACAATAGGAACCCGCGCAGGCAAGCCGCCTGCGCGGGTTTTTTCATGCCAACACGATGACCCTAGCCGCCAAGCCCTTCGCTGCTGCCGTCAACCATCTGCTCGCCCGCGAATCGTGGGCTCGCGAGCGTCTCGCCCCCTATGCCGGGAAGATCGCCCGGCTGTCGTGCGCTCCCGTCGCCATGACGCTGCTCGTGCAGCCCGACGGCTATGTGGCCGCCGTCGACGAGGCCGCGGCGCAACAGTTCGATGTCACCGTGTCGGTGCCGGCCGATGCGCTGCCTGTGTTTCTGCAAGGCGGGCAGGCAGCGGTCATGAAGCATGTGAAGATCGAAGGCGACGCGGAGTTCGCAACCCTGATCGCGAAGCTGGCCGAGCACCTGCGCTGGGAGCCCGAAGAAGATCTTGCGCGGCTGATCGGCGATGGGCCCGCGTGGCGTGTTGCGTCGCTCGCGCGCTCGGCCAGCGGGCAGGCGCTGCGTACCGGGCGCAATCTGCTCGACTCGGTCGCCGAATACCTGCTCGATGAAGACCCGCAACTCGTGCGGCGCAGCGCGCTCGACGGCTTCAACGCCGAACTTGCGCTTGCCCGCGACACGCTTGCGCGCGTCGAAAAGCGCATCGAACGTCTCGAACAGAAGGTCGAAGCCCGCGGCAATGCCGCGCCGGGCGCCGCCGCCAATACGCGCGGCACGCGCTAGTCATCGGGCTCAACCATGCGTTTTCTGCGCTTTATCAAGATTTTCTTTACCGTCATTCGCTTTGGTCTCGACGAGATGATGCTTAGCCGCATCAACGATCGTCGCGTGCGACTGCTGCTGCGTGTCACCACGATCGGCCGCAAATTCGACGATCCGCCGGGCTTGCGGCTGCGCCTTGCGCTCGAAAGCCTCGGGCCGATCTTCGTGAAGTTCGGCCAGGTGCTGTCGACGCGGCGCGACCTGCTGCGCCCCGACATCGCCATCGAACTCGCGAAGCTGCAGGATCAGGTGCCGCCGTTCGACTCCGACGTCGCGATCTCGATCGTCGAGCGCTCGCTCGGCGCGCCGGTCGATGCGCTGTTCGACGGCTTCGAGCGCGTGCCGGTCGCAAGCGCGTCGATCGCGCAAGTGCACTTCGCGACCGTGAAGGCCGGCCAGCATGCGGGCAAGTCGGTGGCGATCAAGGTGCTGCGGCCGAACATGCTGCCCGTGATCGATTCGGACCTGGCGCTCCTGCGCGATATCGCCGTGTGGGCCGAACGGCTCTGGGCGGACGGCAAGCGTCTGAAGCCGCGCGAGGTGGTGGCCGAGTTCGACAAATATCTGCACGACGAACTCGATCTGATGCGCGAGGCCGCGAACGGTAGCCAGTTGCGGCGCAACTTCGCGGGCCTCGATCTGTTGCTCGTGCCCGAGATGTATTGGGAATTCTGCACGCCCAACGTGCTCGTGATGGAGCGTATGGTCGGCGTGCCGATCAGCCAGGTGGAGACGCTGCGCGCGGCGGGCGTCGATATTCCGAAGCTTGCGCGCGAAGGCGTCGAAATCTTTTTCACGCAGGTGTTTCGCGACGGCTTCTTTCACGCGGACATGCACCCGGGCAATATCCAGGTGAGCCTCGATCCCACGCATTTCGGGCGCTATATCGCGCTCGACTTCGGCATCGTCGGCGCGCTCTCGGACTTCGACAAGAACTATCTCGCGCAGAACTTCCTCGCGTTTTTCAAGCGCGATTATCACCGCGTCGCGACGCTGCACCTCGAGTCGGGATGGGTGCCGCCGAACACGCGCGTCGAGGAACTCGAAAGCGCGATACGCGCGGTCTGCGAGCCGTACTTCGACCGCGCGCTGAAAGACATCTCGCTCGGCCAGGTGCTGATGCGGCTCTTCTCCACGTCGCGGCGCTTCAACGTCGAAATCCAGCCGCAGCTCGTGCTGCTGCAAAAGACCATGCTCAATGTCGAGGGCCTCGGCCGTTCGCTCGACCCCGAGCTCGACCTGTGGAAGACCGCGAAGCCGTATCTCGAACGATGGATGAACGAGCAGATCGGTCTGCGCGGCTGGTACGAGCGGCTCAAGATCGAGGCGCCGCAGTGGAGCAAGACGCTGCCGCAATTGCCGCGGCTCGTGCACCAGGCGCTCGCGCATCGGCATGACCCGCAGCAGCGCGGCATCAACGACGAAACAATTCGCCAGATTCTGCTCGAACAGAAGCGCACGAACCGGCTGTTGCAGGGGCTGTTGATGTTCGGAGTCGCGGTCGGCGTCGGTGCCGTGCTTGCGCGTGCGTGGATCGCGTTTGCGTACGGCGGCTGAGCGGCCGGTGCGCGACCGTTGCACTTGATTCCGGCGTTCGCCGCCCCCATTTATTGACTCGGCTATGCGGTACCCCGTGCCGCATCTCGACAAGGTACCCGTGCCGCGCGTCGAAGCACGGCTCCCCAAGCCTGCTGTCGGCGCGGTTAAACAATCGCGTGCGCTTGCACGCATCGCGCCGGCCGACGCCCGATTTCGGGGGAGTCGACACCGTTTGCGGCTATAATTCAAGGCTTTGCAAGCGCTTCCAGAATTTCTGTAGGGACAAAGATCATGCCGATCTACGCTTATCGTTGCGAGTCATGCGGTTTCGGGAAAGACGTGCTTCAGAAGCTCAGCGACGCGCCGTTGACGCAATGCCCGCAATGCGGGGCCGAAACCTTTCGCAAGCAGGTCACCGCGGCTGGTTTTCAACTGAAAGGCTCGGGCTGGTATGTGACGGATTTCCGTGGCGGCAACGCGTCTAACAAATCCGCCGACGGAGCCGGCAACGGATCGAATGCGTCCGGCAGCGACGGCAAAGCCAGCAGCGCCGGCGCGTCGTCCGAGGGCGGCAAGTCCGGCTCGTCGGACAGTGCCGCGGCCGCGTCCTCTAAGCCGGCCGCAACGCCGGCCGGCGGATCGAACAGCGGGGCGGCGAGCGGCTCTTCGACCGGATCGACCGCATCATCAGGCAGCGCGAGCAGCAGTTAAAGCAGTACACAAGCGGTCTTGCTGCCCGAACGGGTGGCGGCCACGCCGCGCGAGGCAACGTCCGCGCGGATTTCTGGCGAAGCCAATGACGACGAAAAAGACGACGCTCAAATCGGTATTCCTGACCGGCCTGCTGGTGCTGGTGCCTCTTGCCATCACGCTGTGGGTGCTCGGTCTCATTATCGGGACGATGGATCAGACGCTGCTGCTGCTGCCGCAGGCGTGGCGTCCCGAAAACCTGTTCGGTTTCCGCCTGCCCGGCCTCGGCGCCGTGCTGACGCTGGCTTTCATCTTCGTCGTCGGCTTGTTGACGCAGAACTTCGTTGGGCAGAAGCTCGTCAGCTGGTGGGAACTGATCGTCGCGCGCATTCCGGTGGTCGGTCCGCTTTATACGAGCGTCAAACAGGTATCGGATACGCTGCTGTCTTCAAGCGGCAATGCGTTCCGCAAGGCGCTGCTGATCGAATACCCGCGCCGCGGTTCGTACACGATCGCATTCCTCACCGGCATTCCGGGCGGCGATGTGGTCAATCACCTGAAGGAGGATTTCGTGAGCGTCTATGTGCCGACCACGCCGAATCCCACTTCGGGGTTCTTCCTGATGGTGCCGAGGAGCGAAGTGATCGAACTCGACATGACGGTCGACGCGGCGCTCAAGTACATCGTCTCGATGGGCGTCGTCGCGCCGCCCGCGCCGCAGCCGGTTGCGCCGGCGCGCCGCACGCCCGTCGAGCCACCCATGTAATGCCGGTGCGCGGCGTCCAGGACGGCGCGCACCGTTCACTCACGCAAAACGAAAGACAAACATCATGTCGATGAGATCTGAATACTGCGGTCTGGTGACCGAACACCTGCTCGGCCAAAGCGTGTCGCTGTGCGGCTGGGTGCAACGGCGCCGCGACCACGGCGGCGTCATCTTCATCGACCTGCGCGATCGCGAAGGCCTCGTTCAGGTCGTTTGCGACCCCGACCGCGCGGAGATGTTCAAGACCGCCGAAGGCGTGCGCAACGAGTTTTGCGTGCAGATCAAAGGCGTCGTGCGCAATCGTCCGGAAGGCACCGTCAACGCCGGTTTGAAGAGCGGCAAGATCGAGGTGTTGTGCCACGAGCTGACGGTGCTCAACGCATCGGTTACGCCGCCGTTCCAGCTCGACGACGACAATCTCTCCGAAACCACGCGCCTCACGCACCGCGTGCTCGACCTGCGCCGCCCGCAGATGCAGCACAACCTGCGCCTGCGCTATCGCGTCGCGATGGAAGTGCGCAAGTATCTCGACGCGCAAGGCTTCATCGATATCGAAACGCCGATGCTCACGAAGAGCACGCCCGAAGGCGCGCGCGATTACCTCGTGCCGTCGCGCGTGAACGCGGGCCAGTTCTTCGCGTTGCCGCAATCGCCGCAGCTTTTCAAGCAGCTGCTGATGGTCGCGAATTTCGACCGCTACTACCAGATCACGAAGTGTTTCCGCGACGAAGACCTGCGCGCGGACCGTCAGCCTGAATTTACGCAGATCGATTGCGAAACGTCGTTCCTGAAGGAACAGGAAATTCGCGACCTGTTCGAAGCGATGGTCCGCCACGTGTTCAAGGAAACGATCGGCGTCACGCTGCCCGATCCGTTCCCGGTCATGCAGTACTCGGAAGCGATGCGCCGCTTTGGTTCGGACAAGCCGGACCTGCGTGTGAAGCTCGAATTCACCGATCTCACCGATGCGGTGAAGGACGTCGAATTCAAGGTGTTCAGCGCGCCGGCCAACACGAAGGACGGCCGTGTCGCGGCGCTGCGCGTGCCGAAGGGCGGCGAACTCTCGCGCGGCGATATCGACAGCTATACCGAATTCGTGCGCATCTATGGCGCGAAGGGTCTCGCATGGATCAAGGTCAACGAAGTCGCAAAGGGCCGTGACGGTCTGCAAAGCCCGATCGTCAAGAACCTGCACGATGCGGCAGTCGCGGCGATCATCGAGCGCACGGGTGCACAGGATGGCGACATCATTTTCTTCGCCGCCGATCGCGCGAAGGTCGTCAACGATAGTCTCGGCGCGCTGCGCCTGAAGATCGGCCACTCGGAATTCGGCAAGGCGAACGGTCTCGTCGAATCGGGCTGGAAGCCGCTGTGGGTCATCGACTTCCCGATGTTCGAGTACGACGAGGAAGAGAACCGCTACGTGGCCGCGCACCATCCGTTCACGAGCCCGAAGGACGAGCATCTCGAGTACCTCGAAACGGACCCGGGCCGCTGCCTCGCAAAGGCGTACGACATGGTGCTGAACGGCTGGGAAATCGGCGGCGGCTCGGTGCGTATCTATCAGGAAGACGTGCAGAGCAAGGTGTTCCGCGCGCTGAAGATCAACGCCGAGGAAGCGCGCCTGAAGTTCGGCTTCCTGCTCGACGCGCTGCAGTACGGCGCGCCGCCGCACGGCGGCATCGCGTTCGGCCTCGACCGGATCGTCACGATGATGGCCGGCGCCGATTCGATCCGCGACGTCATTGCGTTCCCGAAGACGCAACGCGCGCAGGATCTGCTCACGCAGGCGCCGAGCGAAGTCGACGAACGGCAACTGCGCGAGTTGCATATCCGTCTGCGTCAGGCGGAGCAGAAGGCGCAATAATCGCACCGCACCGCCGACACCGCACGCATCGTGGCTCACGCCACGCACGAAAAAGGCGCCCGATGGCGCCTTTTTCGCTTTTTGCGTTACATTCGCGGGTGAAGCCTGCTTGCATCTGCAGATCGATCGACCTGCGTCGCCGACGCGTTCCGACTGACGACCCATGCCGAAACCGCCGAAGATTCCCGAATCCGTGCTTGTCGTGATCCATACGCCCGACCTTGACGTGCTGCTGATCGAGCGAGCCGATCGCCCTGCGCTATGGCAATCGGTGACCGGCGCGCGTAACCATGTCGACGAGCCGTTTGCGGAAACGGCCGCCCGCGAAGTCGGCGAAGAGACAGGCATTGTCGTCGGCTCGCCCGACGTGCCGCGCGAGGCGCTCGTCGACTGGCAGCACCATATCCAGTTCGAGATCTTCCCCGAATGGCGGCATCGTTACGCGCAAGGCGTGACGGTCAACACCGAGCACTGGTTCAGCCTGCAGGTGCCGCGCCGCCTCGAGGTCACGCTCGCGCCGCGCGAGCACACCGCCCATATGTGGCTGCCGTATCGGGACGCGGCCAACCAGTGTTTTTCGTGGTCGAACCGCGACGCGATCCTGCAGCTGCCCGAGCGCGTGCTCGGAGCCGGCAAGAGGCGCGGCGCATGAGCGGCGGACGCCGCCGTCTCGCCCACTTCGGACAGACGCTGCTTGGCCGGCGCTACCTGTCGCGTTATCGGTTCACGACCGGCAACGACGTACGGCTCTTCACGTCGGGCGACCAGTATTTCCGCGCGCTGATCGAACGTATCGACGCGGCCACGCATATCGTCACGCTCGAAACCTACATCTTCGCCGACGACGACGCGGGCCACGATGTCGGCGCCGCATTGCTGCGCGCAGCGCAACGCGGCGTGTGCGTGCGCGTGATTACCGACGGCATCGGCACTCAACGCCTGCCGATGTTCGACGAGTGGGTCGCAGCGGGCATCGAGCATCGCATCTACAACCCGCATCTGTTCGGCCGCTTCGGCTTCTCGCGCACGCACCGCAAGCTTGCCGTGATCGACGATACCTACGCGTACTGTGGCGGCATCAATATCGTCGACGACTACGACCAGAACGGCACGCGTCTGCCTTATCCACGCTGGGATTTCGCGGTCGAACTGAGCGGCCCCGTGGTCGCCGACGTGCGCGTCGCGTTCGATCTGCAGTGGCGCCGCATCCGCATCGGCCATCGCCCAAAGCCCGGGCCCGGCACCGACGGCGCGACCAATGCGCAGGCCGTCACCGACCAGTTCGTGCGCGCGCGCCGCCGCATTCGCGGGGGCGACGTCCGCGCGGCGGCGGAGCCGTCCGTCGCCTTCGTCGCGCGTGACAACATCGTGAACCGCCGCGCGATCGAGAAGTCGTATCTGACCGCGATCGGCCAGGCGCGCGACGAGGTGCTGCTCGCGAACCCGTACTTCATGCCGGGCCGCAAGCTGCGGCGCGCGCTGATTTACGCCGCGAGGCGCGGCGTCGACGTGCGCCTCGTGGTCGGCAGAAAGGAGTTCGCCATACTCGACTACGCGGTGCCGTTCCTCTACCGCTCGCTGCTGCGAGCCGGCGTGAAGATCGCCGAGTACGAGAAGACCATGCTGCACGGGAAGGTGGCCGTGGTCGACTCGAACTGGGGCACGGTCGGTTCGTCGAACCTCGACGCGCTGAGTCTCGTGCTCAACAACGAGGCCAACGTCGTGCTCGTGCTGCACCCGCAGCTCGACCAGCTGCGCGGGGCGATCCTCGCCGCGTTCGCGGAGTCGCGCGGCATCGACGCGGCGCGCTACGAGGCGCGGCCGCGGTCGGAGCAATTCGTCAACTGGTTTGCGTATCAGGGCTACCGGGTGCTCATGAAGCTGCTGACCGTCGGCGGATACGACTAGACGCCGAAACTGATCTGCAAGCGATGCCGGAAAACAACCAAAATTGCAGACAAATAACTCTAAAAAATTGGCATCGCGCTAGAAATGGATGACGCAAAATTGAAAACCTGGTTAGAAAGCCGTTTCTAATAAAGTCCTTGTTTCGCGGACGACTGCAAACAATAATAGAACGTCCGTTCGATTTCTGTTTCATCACATCAGACGGTAATAGCTATGCGAAAAGGCGAACAGACGCGAGCCGCCATTCTCGATGCAGCGCTGGATCTCGCAAGCCGTGACGGACTCGAAGGTCTGACGATCGGCTTGCTGGCCGAGCGCATGCAGATGAGCAAAAGTGGCGTGTTCGCGCATTTCGGGTCCCGTGAAGATTTGCAGGTCGAAGTGGTGCGCGAGTATCACCGGCGCTTCGAGGACGAGGTGTTCTTTCCGAGCTTGCGCGAGCCGCGCGGTTTGCCGCGTTTGCGCTCGATGATCTCGCGCTGGATCGAGAAACGCATCCAGGAAGTCACGACCGGCTGCATCTATATCAGCGGCGCGGTCGAATACGACGACCGGCCCGACAACCCGGTGCGCGAGCAGCTCGTCTCGAGCGTGACGATGTGGCGGGCGGCGCTGACGCGCGCCATTGCGCAGGCGATCGACGAAGGCCATCTGCGCGCCAATACCGATGCGCAGCTGATGTTGTTCGAACTGTATAGCTTCACCTTGGGTCTGCATCATGACGCGCGCTTTCTGCATCTGCCCGATGCCGTGCGTCTGACGTGGGCCGCGCTCGAAAAACTGATCGATTCGTACCAGAGCGAGGGCGTGAGCCGCTAGCCGTCAGCAAGCTTGCAACGCCGCGGCGCCCTTGCACCAACCATCTGCATCGGAGACACACATGGGACAGTACGCCGCGCCGCTGCGCGACATGCAATTCGTGCTGCACGAGCTGCTGAACGTCGAGGACGAAGTCAGGCAGATGCCGAAGCATGCGGAGCTCGACGCCGACACGATCAACCAGGTGCTCGAAGAGGCTGGCAAGTTTTGCTCCGAAGTGCTGTTCCCGCTGAACCAGAGCGGCGACAAGGAAGGTTGCACCTACGAAGGCGACGGCGTGGTCACCACGCCGGCCGGTTTCAGGCACGCGTATCGGCAATACGTCGAAGCGGGCTGGCCCGCGCTCGCGTGCGACCCCGCCTATGGCGGCCAGGGGCTGCCTGCGTTCGTCAACAATGCGCTCTACGAAATGCTGAACTCGGCGAACCAGGCATGGGCGATGTATCCGGGCCTGTCGCATGGCGCTTACGAATGCCTGCACGCGCATGGCACGCCGGAACTGCAGCAGACCTATCTGCCGAAGCTGGTGTCGGGCGTGTGGACCGGCACGATGTGTCTGACCGAGGCGCATTGCGGCACCGACCTCGGCATCCTGCGCACCAAAGCCGAGCCTGGCGCCGACGGTTCGTACGCGATCACCGGCACGAAAATCTTTATCTCGAGCGGTGAGCACGACCTTGCCGAAAACATCGTGCATCTCGTACTTGCGCGTCTGCCCGATGCGCCGATGGGCACGAAAGGCATTTCGCTGTTCGTCGTGCCGAAGTTCCTGCCCAGCGATGCGGGCGAGCCCGGCGAGCGCAACGCGGTGAAATGCGGCGCGATCGAGCACAAGATGGGCATCCACGCGAACGCGACCTGCGTGATCAATTTCGACAACGCGAAGGGCTGGCTCGTCGGCGAGCCGAACAAAGGCCTCAACGCGATGTTCGTGATGATGAACGCGGCGCGCCTCGGCGTGGGTATGCAAAGCCTCGGGCTCACGGAAGTCGCGTACCAGAACGCACGCGTTTACGCGAAGGATCGCCTGCAGATGCGCGCGTTGAGCGGCCCGAAGGCGCCCGAGAAAGCGGCCGATCCGATCATCGTGCATCCGGACGTGCGTCGTATGCTGCTCACGCAAAAAGCCTACGCCGAAGGCGCCCGCGCATTTTCATACTGGGCCGCGCTGCAGATCGACAAGGAACTGTCGCATGGCGATGCCACAGTACGTGCAGAGGCTGCGGATCTGGTCGCGCTGCTTACGCCGATCCTGAAGGCGTTCCTGTCCGATAACGCGTTCGAGGGCACCAATCTCGCGCTGCAGGTGTACGGCGGTCATGGTTTTATCGCCGAGTGGGGCATGGAGCAGTACGTGCGCGACTCACGCATCAACATGATCTATGAAGGCACGAACGCGATCCAGTCGCTCGATCTGCTCGGCCGCAAGGTGCTCGGCGACATGGGCGCGAAGCTGAAGAAGTTCGGCAAGCTCGTCACCGACTTCATCGATGAAGAGGGCGTGAAACCCGAGATGCAGGAGTTCGTCAATCCGCTCGCCGACATCGGGGACAAGGTGCAGAAGCTGACCATGGAAATCGGCATGAAGGCGATGCAGAACCCCGACGAAGTCGGCGCGGCCGCGGTACCGTATCTGCGCACGGTCGGGCATCTGGTGTTCGCGTATTTCTGGGCGCGGATGGCACGGATCGCGCTGGACAAAGAAGCGTCGGGCGATCCGTTCTACAAGGCGAAGCTTGCCACCGCGCGCTTCTACTTCGCGAAGCTGCTGCCCGAGACCGCGTCGACGATCCGCGCGGCGCGCGCGGGCGCGAAGACGCTGATGGAAATCGACGAAGCGCTGTTTTGACCATTGTTCCGAGCGCTGTTCTGAATACGCGCGTGAGCCGCATCACGCGCAACCGAATCGCGCGACAGCCGTGCCGAACCTTCGGCACGGCTTGTCCACGCAACATTGCATGACACTCCGGAGAAACGACGTGAGCAATCTGATCATTCGCAAGGTGGCCGTGCTTGGCGCCGGCGTGATGGGTGCGCAGATCGCCGCGCACCTCGTGAACGCGAAGGTGCCGGTGCTGCTATTCGATCTGCCGGCGCGCGAAGGCCCGAAGAGCGGCATCGTGCTCAAGGCCGTCGAGAATCTGAAAAAGCTGTCGCCGGCGCCGTTCGGCGTGAAAGACGACGCGCAATTCATCGAGCCCGCGAACTACGACGACGACATCGAAAAGCTTGCCGAATGCGATGTCGTGATCGAAGCGATCGCGGAGCGCATGGACTGGAAGCACGATCTGTACAAGAAGGTCTCGGCGCATATCGCGCCGCATGCGATCTTCGCATCGAACACGTCGGGGCTGTCGATTACCGAACTGTCGCAAGGCTTTTCGGACGAGCTCAAAGCGCGCTTCTGCGGTGTGCACTTTTTCAATCCGCCGCGCTATATGCACCTGGTCGAGCTGATTCCGACCGCGCATACGCGGCCCGACATTCTCGATCAACTCGAAACGCTGCTGACGAGCGTGGTCGGCAAAGGCGTCGTCCGGGCAAAAGACACGCCGAACTTCATCGCGAACCGCGTCGGCGTCTTCTCGATTCTCGCGACGATCGCCGAAGCCGCGAAATTCGGCCTGCGCTACGACGAAGTCGACGATCTGACGGGTAGCCGCCTCGGCCGCGCGAAGTCGGCGACGTTCCGCACGGCCGACGTGGTCGGCCTCGACACGATGGCGCACGTCATCAGGACGATGCAGGACAACCTCGCCGACGATCCGTTCTTTCCGGTCTACGACACGCCGGCGGTGCTTGCCGGGCTCGTGAAGAACGGCGCGCTCGGCCAGAAGAGCGGCGCGGGCTTCTATCGCAAGGACGGCAAGACGATCAAGGTGCTCGACCCGCAGGCGGGCGACTACGTCGAAAGCGGCGCGAAGGCCGACGAACTGATCGGCCGCATCCTGAAGCGGCCGCCCGCCGAGCGCCTGAAGCTGCTGCGCGAATCGGACCACAAGCAGGCGCAGTTCCTGTGGGCGATCTTCCGCGACGTGTTCCACTACATTGCCGTGCATCTCGAATCGGTTGCCGATAACGCGCGCGATCTCGACTTCGCGGTGCGCTGGGGCTTCGGCTGGAACGAAGGGCCGTTCGAGAGCTGGCAGTCGGCGGGCTGGAAGCAGGTCGCCGAATGGGTGCGCGACGATATCTCGGCCGGCAGGGCGCTGTCGAATGCGCCGCTGCCCGCGTGGGTGTTCGACGGCGCGGTTGCGGAACACGGCGGCGTGCATACGGCCGAGGGCTCCTGGTCGCCCGCGGCGAAGCGCTTCGTGCCGCGTTCGTCGCTGTCCGTGTACGACAAACAGGTGTTCCGCGCGCCGCTTGCCGGCGAATCCGGCCGCGATCCCGCCACCTACGGCAAGACGCTATTCGAAAACGACAGCCTGCGTGCATGGGTCGACGACCGTGCCGGCGAGGACGACATCGTCATCGTGTCGTACAAAACCAAGATGAACACGATGGGCCCGGCTTTGCTCGACGGCATCGTGCAGGCCATCGAGCTCGCCGAGCAGGATTACAAGGGGCTCGTGATCTGGCAACCGACGTCGCTGAAGCTCGGCACGCCGGGCGGCCCGTTCTCGGCAGGCGCGAATCTCGAAGAGGCGCTGCCCGCGTTCATGAAGGGCGGCGCGAAAGGCATCGAGCCGTTCGTGAAGAAGTTCCAGCAAACGATGCTGCGCATCAAATACGCGAGCGTGCCCGTGGTACCCGCGGTGTCCGGGATCGCGCTCGGCGGCGGCTGCGAGCTGATGCTGCAAAGCGCGAAACGCGTCGCGCACGTCGAAAGCTATATCGGTCTTGTCGAGTTCGGCGTCGGTTTGCTGCCGGCGGGCGGCGGATTGAAGGAGGCCGCGTTGCGGGCGGCCGAAGCCGCGAGCATGCTCGGCGCAAGCGCCAGCGATCTGCTGAAGTTCCTGCAGAAGCCGTACGAATATGCGGCGACCGCGAAGGTGTCCGGCTCCGCGCTCGAAGCGCGCGCGATGGGCTATCTGAAGCCGACCGACACGATTGTCTTCAACGTGTTCGAACTGCTCGACGTCGCGAAAAAGGAAGCGCGCGCGTTGTCGGCCGCCGGCTATCGGCCGCCGCTGCGCGTCACGCAGGTGCCGGTCGCCGGCCGCTCGGCGATCTCGACGATCAAGGCGCAACTCGTCAATCTGCGCGACGGCCGTTTTATCAGCGAGCACGATTATCTGATCGCGAGCCGCATCGCCGAAACGATCTGCGGCGGCGATGTCGAAGCGGGTAGCCTCGTCGACGAGGAATGGCTGCTGACGCTCGAGCGCCGCGCGTTCGTCGAACTGCTCGGCACGCAGAAGACGCAGGAACGGATCATGGGCATGCTGCAAACCGGCAAGCCGGTGCGCAACTAGGCGGCGACCAAGGAGCAAAAAGATGAGCACGAGCAACAGGCAATTGCAGGACGCATATATCGTCGCCGCGGCCCGCAC
This sequence comes from Paraburkholderia sp. SOS3, assembly GCF_001922345.1. Classification (NCBI taxonomy): domain Bacteria; kingdom Pseudomonadati; phylum Pseudomonadota; class Betaproteobacteria; order Burkholderiales; family Burkholderiaceae; genus Paraburkholderia; species Paraburkholderia sp. SOS3. The sequence goes on from NZ_CP018811.1 coordinate 668,109, forward strand.
GCCGATCGGCAAGGCGCCGCGCGGCATGTTCCGCAATACGCGCCCCGACGAGTTGATGGTGCACGCGATCCGCTCGGCGGTCGCACAGGTGCCGGGGCTCGATACGAGCGTGATCGAAGACGCGATCGTCGGCTGCGCGATTCCCGAGGCGGAGCAGGGGCTCAATGTCGCGCGCATGTCGGCGCTGCTGTCGGGCTTGCCGAATACGGTCGGCGGCGTGACCGTCAACCGTTTCTGCGCGTCGGGGCTGACCGCGCTCGCGATCGCCGCGGACCGCATTCGCGTCGGCGAGTCGGACGCGATGATCGCGGGCGGCTGCGAATCGATGACGATGGTGCCGATGATGGGCAACAAGCCGTCGCTGTCGCCGCATATCTTCGATCGCGGCGAGGACGTCGGCATCGCATATGGCATGGGCCTGACGGCAGAACGCGTCGCCGAACGCTGGAAAGTGAGCCGCGAAGCGCAGGACCAGTTCGCGCTGCAGTCGCATCGACGCGCGCTCGCGGGCCAGCAGGCCGGTGAATTCAAGGATGAGATCGCACCGTACACGGTCGTCGAGCGCTTCCCCGATCTCGCGAGCGGCGAGGTGCGCGTGAAGACGCGCGCAGTGGCGCTCGACGAAGGTCCGCGTCCCGATACGTCTCTGGAAGGACTCGCGAAGCTGCGTCCCGTGTTCGCGAACAAGGGTTGCGTGACGGCCGGCAACAGCTCGCAGACGTCCGATGGCGCGGGTGCGCTGATCGTCGTATCGGAGAAGATGTTGAAGCAGTTCAACCTCACGCCGCTTGCACGCTTCGTCAGCTTCGCCGTACGTGGCGTGCCGCCGGAGATCATGGGCATTGGCCCGAAGGAAGCGATTCCGGCCGCGCTGAAGGCCGCAGGCCTGAAGCAGGACGACATCGACTGGATCGAGCTCAACGAAGCGTTCGCGGCACAGGCGCTTGCGGTGATCCAGGACCTCGGGCTCGATCCGGCGAAGGTGAATCCGATCGGCGGCGCGATTGCGCTCGGGCATCCGCTTGGCGCAACAGGCGCGATTCGTGCGTCGACGGTCGTGCACGCGCTGCATCGTCGGAAGCTCAAGTACGGCATGGTGACGATGTGCGTCGGCACCGGGATGGGGGCGGCGGGCATTATCGAGCGGGTTTGACGCACGCCGCGCCGTAACGCTGATGGTTCCTGGCGAGCGCCGAAGCGCGAACCAGGACCCGCGTCGGCATGCGGCCGGAGCAGGCGCGAAAGCGCCAACTCCGGTCGCAGCAAAGACGGGCATGGAGAGAGCGGGTATGGACATTCAGATCGAACGCGCCGGCGACGTCACGACAATCGCGATCAACCGCCCCGGCAGGAAGAACGCGATCACCGCCGCGATGTATCAGACGATGGCGGACGCGCTCGCCGATACGCAATCCGACGACACCGTGCGCGCGATCCTGCTGCGCGGCAGCGCCGGCACCTTCTGCGCCGGCAACGACCTCGAAGACTTTCTGAAGACGCCGCCGGTCGGCGAAGACGCACCCGTGTTCCGCTTCCTGCGCGCGATCAGTTCGGCCGAAAAGCCAATCGTCGCCGCCGTGGCCGGTGCGGCCGTCGGTATCGGCACGACGATGCTGCTCCATTGCGACCTCGTCTATGCGGCCGATACCGCAACATTCGCGCTGCCGTTCACGCAACTGGGGCTGTGTCCGGAAGCGGCGTCGTCGTTGCTGCTGCAGCGCGTCGCCGGCTATCAGGCCGCAGCGGAAAAGCTGCTGCTCGGCGAAGCGTTCGATGCACACGAGGCGCTGCGCATGGGTTTCGTGAACCGGCTGCTGCCGGCCGCGGAAGTCGATGCGTTCGCGCTGCAGCAGGCGCGCAAACTGGCGGCGCTGCCGCCCGCGTCGCTGCGCGTGACCAAGTCGTTGATGAAGCGCGCAAACCAGCACGAGATACAAACGCAGATGACCGACGAGGCCGCGCACTTCGCGAAGATGCTGCTTGCACCCGCTGCGCGCGAGGCGTTCACTGCGTTCTTCGAAAAGCGCAAGCCGGATTTCCGTTCCGTCTCATAGCGTCTTGATTGCGCCGCGCCGCGCCGCATCGCGTCGCGTCGCGTCGCGTCGCGTAGCGTAGCGTGACCACCGGACCGGCTTTGCTGCGCCGGCGCGACGATCCGTCACACGGTGTCGTAGTCGACGTAACTGTTCTCACGGCAAAAGCTGACAAGCCGTATTCCCGCTTCGCGCGCAATCGAAATTGCCAGCGACGACGGCGCCGAGATCGTCGCGACCATCGGCACGCCGACACGCGCGGCTTTGCGCACGAGCTCGTAGCTCGCGCGGCTCGACAGGAACACGAAGCCCTCCCTCGTATCGGCGCGGTCGAGCACGAGCTGGCCGATCAGCTTATCGAGCGCGTTGTGACGGCCGACATCCTCGAACGCGTAACGGATCGCGCCGCTTGCGTCGCACCATGCGGCCGCGTGCAGTCCGCCGGTCAGGCGCGTCAACGCCTGATGCGCGGGCAGTTCGCGCGCCGCACGCGCGATCGCGTCGGGCGCAAGGCGCTGCAGAAAGCCCGTATCGGGCACGCGCTCGGGCTGCAGGTCGAGCAGGTCGATGCTTTCGATTCCGCAGACGCCGCAGCCGGACCGGCCGGCCAGCGCGCGGCGCTTTTCCTTCAGTGCGACGAAGGCCTGCTGCACGACCGTCAGTTGCACTTCCGCATACGGCAACCTGCTGTCGGCGTTGCCGTTTTCATGCAGCTCGACCTCGATGTCCTGAATGTCGGCGTTGCGCCCGACAATCCCTTCGGACACCGCAAAGCCGACCGCGAACGCTTCGAGATCGCGCGGCGTGCACATCATGACCGCGTGCGAAATGCCGTTGAAGACGAGCGCGACCGGCCACTCCTGGCCGACATGGTCGTCGATGGTCTCGATCTCGCCGCCGCGATGCCGGCGCACCGTCTGCTCGATCGTGCCGGGCTGCCCGGCGGTTTCCAGTGGATTCAAGCGCTGCTCCTCGTGGCCTGCGTGTGGCCTGCGTGTGGCCTGCGTGTGGCCTGCTTGTGGCCTGATCATGGCCTGTAACTGGCTTGCGGCCAATAAGGTTCTAAAATACCTCAAGCCGGCGTTGGCTGCGCAGCGCGCCATCGTCGCTTCCGGCCCCCACATCCGAGGATCTGCCATGGGACTGAACGAAGCGCCCCTGCTCTTTGACTTCGAAGTCGAGTCTTCGGAGAATCTGACCTTCATACCGATGTGCGTGCGCTTCAACCTCGACCGTTTCGGGCTGCGCATTTCGCTGTCGCAATGGCAGATGCTGCCGCACGAAGACCGCGCCTTGCTCGCGCGTTTTCCGATCGAAGACGATGCCGCGATCGAACCGAACTTCGACCACGCGCTTTTCGAAATGATGCGCACCCACGCGAACGTCGAACCGGAGTGGTTCACGCCCGAAGACGCCCCCGCATGGCGCGATACCGGTGCGGTTCCGGCCGGCGTCGTGCATCAGGCAAACGTTGCACAGCTCGCCGCGCCGAGCGCCGAGCAATGGTCGCGTCTCGAGCCGTTCAAGCGCTACGTGCTGACCAAATTGTCGCGCAAGCCGGAAGGGAACCACGATTTCGTGCCCGCCATGAAGGAATTCGGCCTCGCGCGCTGAATTCGTCGCGTCTTTTCTGCTTTTTTGCCTGTTGTACCCTCAATCCGTTCCGAGCGTTGCCGTTATCCAAGGGTTGGCGCGCAAAGGTGCCATATCATGCGCGGCGCCGGGTGCGGTATCGTAGCGTCCGCCTGCCCCGCAAGGACTGATCGATCGGTATTGCCCGACGCGCGCTGCCCGCAGGACGAACGACCTTCGGAACCCATGAATTCAATTCTATCGAAGCGGCTCCTGATCAATCTCGCGATCGTCGCTGCGGCGGTCGGCGCGAACGCATTTATCGCCTACACGCAGATCTGCGCGCAACGCGACGTCGACGCGCGCACGATCCGCTCGACGGGCATCCGGCAGAACCTCGATGCGTATCGCGCGCAGATCGAAGACAGCCTCGCGCTGCTCGGACACTACCAGACGGCCGGCGTCGAGGTGCCGGTGGATGCGGTCAGCAAGATGAGCACCTCGATGGCGCGTCTCGAAGAGACGCTGCGTACGCAACTTGCCGACGATCCGCCCATGCTCGCGATGTTCGGCACGCTGGCCGCCGACAGCGGCGTGCTGAAAAAAAGCATCGCGGATGCATTATCGCGCGCGCGGGACGAAGGACCGTCCAACGGCGATACCGGCTCGCACGCATGGGCGGCGATTGCCTACACACGCCTCGGCATGGACGTCGACCGGCTCGAATCGGGGCTCTCCGCGCTGCGTCGGCGCGAAGACATCGCGCTCGAAACGAGGCTCGCGGAATCGACGCGCGACACGCAGCGCGCGACGCTGCTGCTCGTCATCACGATGCTGGCCGGCAGCGCGCTGCTGATCTACACGTTCGGCTCGCGTGAAACGAAGGAGCGCGAACGGCTGCGCGTCGCGCGGGCGCTACGACGTCATGACGAGCGTTTTCGCGGCCTGTTCGACGAGCACCCGGTGCCGATGTATATCTTCGATCGCGAATCGCTGCGCTTTCTCGCGGTGAACGCGGCTGCGGTTCATCAATACGGCTTCTCGGAAGAAGAATTCCTCGAAATGACGATTCGCGCGATCCGGCCGCCGGGCGAGATTGCGCGCCTCGAATCGCACCTGCAGCGCAGCGAAGCCGCGCCGCGCACGGGCCGCACGGTGGCCGGCATCTGGCATCACCGGCGCAAGGACGGCTCGATCATCAACGCGGACATTTCGTACCACCCGCTCACGTTCATGAACCGTCCGGCGATGTTCGTGCTCGCCGCCGACGTGACCGACCAGATCAACGCGGAAGCCGAAGCGCTGCGCTCGAACCAGATGCTCGAGACCGTGATCGACAACATCCCGCAGCGTGTGTTCTGGAAGGATCGCGAGTCGCGCTATCTGGGCTGCAACATGGCATTTGCGCGCGATGCGGGCCTCGCTTACCCGGAGCAGGTGGTCGGCAAGACCGACGACGACTTGCCGTGGCGCGACTTCGCCGACGACGTGCGCCGGCACGACGCCGAAGTCGTGGAATCGGGCGTGCCGAAGATGAACTACGAGTTCGATATGATCGTCGACGGCGAATTCCGCACGACGATCACAAGCAAGCTGCCGTTCACCGACAGCGACGGCCGCGTGATCGGCGTGCTCGGCTCGTACACCGACATCACGCAGCGCAAGCGGGCCGATCTGGCGTTGCGGCTGCAAAGCCGCGCACTCGATGCGAGCGTGAACGCGATTCTGATCACGGGGCCGGCCGAAGGCGGCAATGTGATCGAGTACGTGAATCCGGCGTTCAAGCGCATCACCGGCTACGACCCGGCCGAAGTGATCGGCCAGGATTGCCGGCTTCTGCAGCGCGACGATCGCGACCAGGACGGCATCGCGGCGATTCGCCAGGCGCTCGCGGCGAACCGCGAGGTCAGCGCGGTGCTGCGCAATTATCGTAAGGACGGCGCGCTGTTCTGGAATCAGCTGTATGTCGCGCCGGTGCCGAACCCCGACGGTGAAACGACGCACCATATCGGCGTGATCAACGATGTGACCGCGCTGATCCGCTACCAGGAGCAGCTCGAATATCAGGCGAACTACGACGGCCTGACGCGCCTGCCGAACCGCAACCTGCTGCGCGACCGGCTCCAGCATGCACTGGTCGTCGCGCAACGGCATCAGAACGGCGTGGCCGTCGTGTTTATCGATCTCGACGGCTTCAAGAACGTCAACGATAGCCTCGGGCACAGCGTCGGCGACCGGCTGCTTGCCGTGGTCGCGGACCGGCTCGCGCGCTGTGCGCGCGCCACCGATACCGTCGCGCGGCATGGCGGCGACGAGTTCGTCGTGGTGCTGTCCGACACGTCCGACGAGCAATCGCTGATCGCGTGGATGGAGCGCGTGCGCGCGAGCATCTCGGAGCCCGTGTGGCTCGACGGCACCGAGCTCTATGTAGGCTGCAGCATGGGCGCGAGCCTCTTCCCGCAGGACGGCGAGGACGCCGAAACGCTGATGAAGAAGGCCGATCTCGCGATGTACCGCGCGAAGGACATGGGCCGCAACACGTTCCAGTTCTACCAGCCGGAGATGAACGCAAGCGCGGGCGCGCGGATGAACCTCGAGCGCCGGTTGCGCCGCGCGCTGCGCGACAACGAATTCCTGCTGCACTACCAGCCGCAGGTCGATATCAATAGCGGGCAGATCGTCGGCGTCGAGGCGCTCGTGCGCTGGCGCGATCCGGAAGTCGGCCTCGTGCCGCCGTCGTCGTTCATTCCGGTCGCGGAAGAAAGCGGTCTGATCGGGCCGCTGTCGGAGTGGGTGCTGCGCGAAGCGTGCCGGCAGAACAAGGCGTGGCAGGACGAAGGCCTGCCGCCCGCGCGCGTGTCGGTGAATCTGTCCGCGCGACACTTCCAGCAGCGCAACGTCGCGAAGCTCGTCAAGCAGGTGCTCGCGGAAACCGGGCTCGAGCCGCAATACCTCGAACTCGAGCTGACCGAGAGCACGATCATGCGCAACGCCGAGGAAGCGGTGACGATGCTGAACGAACTGCACGCGCTCGGCATCGGTCTTGCCATCGACGACTTCGGCACCGGCTATTCGAGCCTGAGCTACCTGAAGCGCTTCCCGGTCGACCGGCTGAAGATCGACCGCTCGTTCGTGTCGGACATCGGCGTATCGAACGACGACGAGACGATCACGTCGGCGATCATCGCACTCGCGCATTCGCTGAAAATGCAGGTGATCGCGGAAGGCGTCGAGACGTCCGCGCAGCTCGATTTCCTCAAGGAACGCGCGTGCGACGAGATGCAGGGCTTCTTCTTCGCGAAGCCGCTGCCGCGCGATGCGATTCCGGGCATGCTTCAGCAGGGCGCGGGCGCGGCGCCCGTGAACGCCTAGGCCCCGATCGAGCGGCGCATAGTGGCGTGTCGTGTCGTGGCGCGTCGTGTGGCGGATCGGAGCGCCTTGTGACGGGCTGCGGCGCGCTACTCGAGCGGCGGCAACGCGCGCGGACGGCGGTCGCTGTCGGTCGCCACATAGGTGAGGGTCGCTTCGGTGACCTTCACCACTTCCTGCGCCATGCTCATCCGCTGTGCGTAGACCTCGACCTCGATCGTGACCGATGTGTTGCCGGTCTTCACGATGTCAGCGTAAAAACTGAGCAGATCGCCGACGAACACGGGCTGTTTGAACACGAACGAGTTGACCGCGACGGTCGCGACGCGGCCATTCGCGCGCCGGCCCGCCGGAATCGAGCCGGCGAGGTCGACCTGCGCCATGATCCAGCCGCCGAACACGTCGCCGTGGATGTTCGCGTCGGAGGGCTGCGGCATCACGCGCAATGCACACGACTTCTGCGGGAGCTGGTTCGGTTCGGTCATCGGGAATCCATCGGAAAAGCGAGCCGGCATCGGGAATCCACGCGCAGCGAGGCAAGCCGGCTTCTGCGACAATACGGGATCACGAATTGTACGGGAAAGCGCACGCTCGGGTCAGGCGTGCCGCGCAAGCAGTTTTCCCCCATAAAACGATGCGCCGTCTCGCCCCACTCCGAGAGCCCGCGCCGATCTCGAACCAGCCGCGCAACGACTGGCAGACGATCGTGTCGCTGCTGCCTTATCTCGCCACCTACAAATGGCGCGTGGCGTTCGCGCTCAGCTGTCTGATCGGCGCGAAGGTCGCGAATCTCGGCGTGCCGATCGTGATGAAGCGCATCGTCGACAGCCTCGCGTCGGTTCAGCATCTGACCGCGCTCGGGCGCGCCGATCACGCGCCCGGCGTCGTGCTGCTAAGCGGCGTGGGGTTGCTGGTCGTTGCGTATGCGGTGGTGCGGCTCTCCACATCGCTTTTCACCGAGCTGCGCGAAATCCTCTTTTCGAAGGTGACCGAAAGCGCGGTGCGGCAGCTCGCGCTGAAGGTGTTCCGCCATCTGCATGCGCTGTCGCTGCGATTCCACCTCGAGCGGCAGACGGGCGGCATGTCGCGCGATATCGAACGCGGCACGCGCGGCATCACACAGCTCATTTCGTATTCGCTGTACAGCATCCTGCCGACGCTCGTCGAAGTCGGTCTCGTGCTCGGATTTTTCGTGGTGAAGTACGAGGCGTACTACGCGATCGTCACGCTGATCGCGCTGGCGGCCTACGTCACGTACACGGTCAAGGTGACCGAGTGGCGCACGCACTTGCGACGCACGATGAACGAGCTCGATTCGCGCGCGAATTCGCGGGCCATCGACTCGCTGCTGAACTTCGAGACCGTCAAGTATTTCGGCAACGAGGAGTGGGAAGCGCGGCGCTACGACGAAAACCTGAAGCACTATCGCGCGGCCGCGATCCGGTCGCAGAATTCGCTGTCCGCGCTCAATTTCGGGCAGCAGGCCATTATCGGCACCGGGCTCGTCTTCATACTGTGGCGCGCGACGCAAGGCGTGATGGCAGGGCGGCTCACGCTCGGCGACCTCGTGCTGATCAACACGTTCATGCTGCAGCTGTACATTCCGCTGAATTTCCTCGGCGTCGTGTACCGCGAGCTGAAGCAGAGCCTGACCGATATGGACCGCATGTTCACGCTGCTCGGCGCGCCGCGCGAAGTGGCCGATGTGCCGCGGGCGCCGGCGCTCGCGGTGAGCGGCGCGCAAGTGCGCTTCAGCGGCGTGAATTTCGGCTACGAGGCCGCGCGGCCGATTCTGCACGACGTGAGCTTCACGATTCCGGCCGGTACGACGACGGCCGTGGTCGGCCATAGCGGCTCGGGCAAATCGACGCTCGCGCGGCTGCTGTTCCGCTTCTACGATCTCGAGCGCGCGCACGGCGGCTCGATCACGATCGACGGCCAGGATATTCGCGACGTCACGCAGGATTCGCTGCGCGCGGCGATCGGCATCGTGCCGCAGGACACCGTGCTGTTCAACGACACGATCTACTACAACATCGCATACGGCCGGCCGCAGGCGAACCGCGACGAAGTGATCGCCGCGGCGCGTGCGGCGCATATTCACGAATTCATCGAGAGCCTGCCGCGCGGCTACGACACGCCGGTCGGCGAGCGCGGGCTCAAGCTGTCGGGCGGCGAGAAGCAGCGCGTCGCGATTGCGCGCACGCTGTTGAAGAACCCGCCGATCCTGCTGTTCGACGAAGCGACGTCGGCGCTCGATTCGCGCTCCGAGCGCGCGATCCAGCACGAACTCGACCAGATCGCGCGCGAGCGGACCACGCTGATCATCGCCCACCGGTTGTCGACGGTCGTGCACGCGCAGCAGATCATCGTGATGGACCGCGGGCGCATCGTCGAGCGCGGCACCTATGCGGAACTGATCCGCATGGGCGGACTCTTTGCGCAGATGTGGGCGCTGCAGCAGCAGCGCGCGGAACAGGCGCAAGAACTCGATGCGCAAGATGCTGCGGATAACGCCGCAGATGCAGGCGCGGATGCCGCCGATGCAGGCGAGCGCCTGAGCGAGGACCGCGTCGCGCGGTGATGCGCGCTATTCGATGCGGCCCGCGCCGGCCATGCCGCCTGCACCCGCAGCACCGCTAGCCCGCAATGCGCGATCGAGCGCCTGCAGCTGTGCGGGCGTGCCGACATTCTCCCAGCGCCCTTCATACAGCTCGCCGCTTGCGCGGCCTTGCGCGATCGTCTCGCGATAGTACGGCGTAAGCGCGCGCCGCGTGCCGCGCGGCAGATCGCCGAACATCCGCGTGTCGTACAACGCGATGCTGCCGAACGTGACGCGCGGCACGCCATCGAGCGACAGCGCTGCGTCACGCAATACGAAATCGCCGTGCGGATGAAACGCCGGGTTCGGCACCATCACGAGATGCATGCCGGGCTCGGGCCGTTTCGCGAGTCGCGCGGCGTGCGCGTGCAACCTCGCGTAGTCGAAATCCGCGTAGACGTCGCCGGCCACGCCGACGAAAACTTCCGCCCGGCCCGCGTGTTCGAGCAGCGGCAACGCCTGCGCGATGCCACCGGCCGTTTCGAGCGCCTCGCCTTCGGCCGAATAGCGCAACTGCACGCCCCAGCGCGAGCCGTCGCCGAGCGCCGCTTCGATGCGCTCGCCAAGCCACGCATGATTGATCACGATCGTGCGCAGGCCTGCGGCCGCGAGCCGCTCGATCTGCCAGACGATCAGCGGCTTGCCGCCTGCTTCGAGCAGCGGCTTCGGGCAGGTGTCCGTCAACGGCCGCATCCGTTCGCCGCGGCCTGCCGCGAAAATCATCGCCGTCGTCAACGTCGGTTCGCTGGCCGGTGTCGTCATCGGTTCGTTCAAAACGTGTAGCCGACTTCGTCTGCACGCCCTTCGAGGTCGTCGAGCAGTTTCGCGAACGGCGCGAGCGGCGCGTAGCGCTGCGCGACCTTGCGTGCGTAGCCGATAAAGCGCGGCAGGTCTTTCAGATAATGCGGTTTGCTGTCGCGGTAGTTGATCCGGCAGAACAGGCCGAGCACCTTGATATGCCGCTGCAGCCCCATCCATTCGAGCTGCCGGTAGAACTCGCCGAAGTCCGCGTCGACGGGCAGGCCCGCTTTCTTCGCGTGCTCCCAGTAGTACGCGAAGCAGTCGAGCTCGAAGGCTTCGTCCCAGCTCAGGAACGCGTCGCGCAGCAATGACGCGACGTCGTATGTGATCGGCCCGTACACCGCGTCCTGGAAATCGAGCACGCCGGGGTTCGGGCTCGCGATCATCAGATTGCGCGGCATGAAATCGCGCAGCATGTACACATGCGGTTGCGCACTTGCGCTCGCCACGAGCAGCGCGAAGGTGCGATCGAGCACGCCGCGCGTGGCGGTGTCCACTTCGCGGCCCAGATGGCGCGTGATGAACCATTCGGGCATCAGCTCCATTTCGCGGCGCATGAACGCTTCGTCGAACGGCGGCAGTTCGCCCTCGCGCGAACCGAGCTGCCAGCGAATCAGCGTGTCGAGCGCGTCGCGCATGAGGCGGCGCGCGTTGCCTTCGTTGAGCGCCGTCAGATACGGCTCGGTGCCGAGGTCCGTGACGAGCATGAACCCGGCGTCGAAATCGACCTCGAGCACGCGCGGCACGTGCACGCCGGCCCCCTCGAGCAGTTGCGCCACCTGCACGAACTCGCGGCACTTCTCGGGCGGCGGGGCGTCGACGGCGATGAGCGTCGTCGCGGCAGCGGACGAATACACCGCCGACGGCAAGCCCGCGGGCGCTCGCGCACCTGCAGCGCCCACACCCGACGCATTCGCCACGGCGCTCGCGGCGAGCCGGAAATAGCGGCGAAAGCTCGCATCGGCGGAAGCGGGAGCGAGCGTGGCGAGATCGAGACCGTAACGGTCGGCGTGGCTGCGAAGCCAGGCGGTCAGCAGCTCGAGGCGCTCGGAAGCGGTGTTGCCGGTGGAAGCGGAGGCGGGCGCGGAACTCGGCGTCATGAAAATCGGGGCTGAAAACGGGATAAAGAACGTCTTGCCATATAATACCCCACGACTTTTTTGACGCGGCTCGCGCCAGCCTTCGCATAACTCGTTTGACCGCCCGCCTCACCGCTGGAATAGATCGAACAATTTGCGCAACGCACTCCATCGGTCACCGGAGTCGCTCGTGCAGGCGGTAACTGTGACTGCATGAGCTGTGGTGGGGCCGATTCGCCAAACGAATACATGCCGCCTAGAAAGCTTTTCCCTTACCCATCTTCTTGCGACGGCTTGCCGCGCACAAGGCGGCTCGTCGCGGCACTCGTTGCCGTGCCCGGTCTCTTTCCTGCGCTTTCGCACGCCCAGCTCGTGGGTGAAGCGGCGCAGGCGCAGCCGCTCGAGAACTCGCCGTGGGACCTGCGGCTCGCCCCGCAGCTCGAGGACCATACCGTGCCGACCGGCCAGCGCGCCGCGACCTTCGTGCTCGGCGACGCGACCACCGGCACCGCCGATCGCGACATGGCGGCGAAAGGTTCGGCCGAAGTGCGTCAGGCCACCTCGGTCATCAAGGCAGACGCGCTGCATTACGATCAGGATACCGACATGGCCGACGCGTACGGCCATGTGCGCATCTCCGGCAATGGCGCGCTGTTCGTCGGGCCCGAAGCGCACCTGAAAGTCGAGTCGAATGAAGGTTTCATGACCGCGGCGAAGTATCACTTCTCGATGACGGGCGGTTCGGGCAGCGCGGAACGCGTCGATCTGCTCGATAACGAGCGCTCGGTGTTTTCGCACGCCACGTATACGGCCTGCCAGTGCGAGAGCGACCCGGCGTGGTACATCAAGGGCAGCGAGTTCGATTTCGACACCGGCGCCGACGAAGGCGTCGCGCACAACGGCGTGCTGTTCTTCCAGGGCGTGCCGATCTTCGCGAGCCCGTGGATGTCGTTCCCGTTGTCGGGCGATCGCAGGAGCGGCCTGCTGCCGCCGACGTTCTCGGTCAGTTCGAACAACGGCTTCGAGCTGGCGCTGCCGTACTACTTCAATATCGCGCCGAACCGCGACCTGACCATCACGCCGCGGATCATCTCGCGGCGCGGCGTGCTGACCGACGTCAACTACCGGTACCTGTCGCCCACGTATAGCGGGTCGTTTACAGGCCAGTTCCTGCCCGACGACGCGATCACGAAGACGAACCGCTACGCGCTGTACATCCAGCACAACCAGAACTTCGGCAACGGGTTCGGCGGCTACGTCTACTACAACAAGGTATCGGACAACACATACCCGGAGGATCTGGCGTCGTCGACGAGCCAGTTCCTCAACGGCACGCAGCTGCTGTATCAGCAGGAAGCCGGCCTCACGTACAACAACGGTCCGTGGTCCGTGCTCGCGCGCGAACAGCACTGGCAGACGCTCCAGGGCTCGATTCCGCCGTACGGCCGCGAGCCGGAACTGCGCGTGACGTACTCGAAGTACAACGTAGGCGGCTTCGATTACGGCGCGACGGCCGACTACTCGCGCTTCCGCATCACGGCCGACAACATGACCGAGGGCGACCGCGTCGTCTTCGATCCGTACCTCGCGTACTCGGTGGTCGGCCCCGGCTACTTCGTCACGCCGAAGGTGCAATGGCACTTCGCGTCGTACAACCTTAGCAATCTCGGCACGAATTCGGTCGCGGGGCAGCCGAAGAACTTCACCGAATCGATTCCGACGTTCTCGTTCGACACGGGGCTCGTCTTCGACCGGTCGGTGCGCATCTTCGGCACGGACTATATCCAGACGCTCGAGCCGCGGCTGTATTACGTCTACACGCCGTTTCGCAATCAGAACGACGCGCCGCTGTTCGACACCGCCGATTCGGACTTCGGCCTTGCCGAAATTTTCCAGCCGAACACGTTTGTCGGCGAAGACCGTATCGCCGACGCGAACCGCATAACGGCCGCGCTGACGACGCGTTTCATCAACGCGGCGACCGGCGACGAGCGCGCGCGCTTCGTGATCGCGCAGCAGTACTACTTCACGGACCAGCGCGTCACGCTGCTGCCGGGCCAGTCGGAAACGACGGCACGCCATTCGGATCTGATCGCCGGCGCGTCGTTCAAGCTCGGCTATGGTTTCGCCCAGGAAACGGCGTTCCAATATAATGCCGACAACAATCAGCTGGTGAAGTCGAGCATCGGTTTCGGGTTCAGTCCCGAAACGGGCAAGGTCATCAACCTCGGTTATCGTTACACGCGCGCGAACACGACGCTCGAGAACCAGCCGATCAACCAGATCCTGATCTCAGGGCAATGGCCGCTGACGCACCGCGTGTTCGCGGTGGGCCGCGTCAATTACGACTTGCAAGGCCACCGGCTCGTCGACGGCCTGCTCGGCATGCAGTACGACGCCGATTGCTGGACGCTTGGCGTCGGTGTGCAGAAGTACGCGAACGGGGTCAACACGCAAGGCCTGGCAACTTCCGCGACGCGTTTTCTCGCGCAGTTGACGTTGAAGGGCCTGTCGTCCGTCGACAACGGCCTCGTAACCGCGTTCCGTTCGAGCGTCGCCGGCTATTCGCCGCCGCCGCCGCCACCGCCGCCCGAATCGCGGTTCAACAATTTTGAATGACCGGTTGTGCGCGCTTATAAAATACGACGATACGGGTGGTCATGTCATGGGCGGAGAATGCCCGCGGCACCCAGGCCCGACATCATTTGGAGTATCTGTGGGAATCATGAAAAAGCTTCGTTCGGCATCGTTCGCGACCGGGTTCGCGGCTGCCGTGTTCTTTATGCTCGCGGGGCCCGCGCACGCGCAGGCGCTCGATAACGGCAGCGGCCAGACCGTCGATACGATTGCTGCCGTGGTCAACAATGGCGTGATTACGCAGCGCGAACTCGACGAGCGCATCGGTCTCATCACGCGCCGTCTGAACCAGCAACACGCGCCGATTCCGCCCGCGGATCAGCTGCGCCAGCAGGTGCTGAACCAGATGGTGCTCGAACGCATCCAGCTGCAGAAGGCGCGCGAGGACAACATTACTGTCGACGACGCCACCGTGCAGCGCACGCTCGAGCGTCTCGCGCAGGCGAACAACATGACGCTCGCGGTGTACCGCGCACGCATCGAGGCCGAAGGCGTGCCCTGGACGACGTTCAGCGGCGACGCGAAGACCGAGTTGATCCTGCAGCGGCTGCGCGAGAAGGAAGTGGACAGCAAGGTCACCGTTTCGGACGCCGAAGTCGCGAACTACATTGCCAGCCAGCGCGGACCGAGCGCGGGCAGCACGAGCGATCTGCGCTTCGAGCACATCTTCCTGAAGGCGCCGCTCAATGCGCCGCAAACCGATATCGAGGCCGCGCAGAAGAAGGCTGACGATCTGCTGAAGCAGGCCATGAGCGGCAGCGGCAATGATTTCGAAAAGCTTGCAAAGTCGAACTCGCAGGCACCGGACGCGAGCAAGGGCGGCGACATGGGCTTTTTGCAGCCGTCGAAGCTGCCGCCCGAATTCGTCACGGCGGCATCGACGCTGCGTGCGGGCCAGGTCAACCCGTCGGTGATTCGCACCAACGACGGCTTCGAAATCGTGCGCCTCGTCGACCGCCGTTCCGGCGGGCAGACCGTGAGCGGCGATTCGGCACGGCTCGTGCAAACGCATGTGCGGCACATCCTGCTGCGCGTCGGCGACGGGCAGTCGGAACCGCAGGCACGCGAGAAGCTGCTCGAGATCAAGAAGGAAATCCAGGACGGCGGCGACTTCGACAAATTTGCCCGGACCTATTCGCAGGACGGCTCGGCGTCGCAAGGCGGCGACCTCGGCTGGGTGAGCCCCGGCGAGACGGTGCCTGAATTCGAGCGCGCGATGAACAACCTGCAGGACGGCCAGATCAGCGATCCGGTGCGCACGGAATACGGCTATCACCTGATCCAGGTGCTGGGCCGCCGCGAAGCGGAAGGCTCGGTCGCGCAGCAGATGGACCTTGCGCGCCAGGCGATCGGCCAACGCAAGGCGGAGCAGGCTTACGCGGACTGGCTGCGCGAACTGCGCGACACGGCGTACGTCGACTACAAGACCGCGCCTGGCAACTCATTGCAATAATCCGTCGAAGCAACGCGTGCTATTACCGAAGCCATGACGACCGACACCTCGCCTGCTGCATCCTCACTGCCGCGGTCCGGGTCGCTGAACATCGCGATCACGACTGGCGAGCCGGCAGGCGTGGGTCCTGAATTGACTGCGCAGGCGCTCGCGGCAGCGGGCGCGCACTGGCCCGATGCGCACTTCACGGTGCTCGGCGACGCGGCGCTGCTTGCCGGGCGCGCGCAGGCGGTCGGCATCGACTGGAATGCGTTGCAGGGGCGGCGCATCGAGGTCTTGCACCACGCGCTCGGTGCGCCGTCGCGGGCCGGCAAGCTCGATGCGGCGAACGGCCGCTATGTGCTCGCGCTGCTCGACACCGCAATCGATGGCGCCGTGGCCGGCAAGTTCGATGCGATCGTCACCGCGCCGCTGCAAAAGAGCACGATCAACGATGCCGGTGTGCCGTTCACGGGTCACACTGAATACCTGGCCGAACGCACGCATACGCCGCACGTCGTGATGATGCTCGCGGGCACCGGCCAGCGTCCGCTGCGCGTCGCGCTTGCGACGACGCATCTGCCGTTGAAGGATGTTGCGGCGGCGCTCACCGTCGACGGCATCGTCGACACGCTGCGTATCATCGGTCACGACTTGCGCCATCATTTCGGCTTGCCCGCGCCGCGCATTCTCGTCACCGGGCTCAATCCGCATGCGGGCGAAAACGGCTACCTGGGCCGCGAGGAAATCGACGTGATCGCGCCGGCGCTCGAGCGGGCGAACGCGCTCGGTATCGACGCGCGCGGCCCGTATCCGGCCGATACGCTGTTCCAGCCGCGCTATCTGACCGAGGCCGACTGCGTGCTCGCGATGTACCACGATCAGGGTCTGCCCGTTCTGAAGTACGCGACGTTCGGCGAAGGCATCAACGTGACGCTCGGTCTGCCGATCGTGCGCACGTCCGTCGATCACGGCACCGCGCTCGATCTGGCCGGCACTGGCCGCGCCGATGCAGGCAGCCTGATCGCCGCGATCGATACCGCGGTGTCGATGGCGCGCCATCGGCGCGGCGCCTGATTTTCCAGCCGCCCCTTTTTTCTATTCCGATTTCGATGTCATCGACGAGACCGCACCCCAGCCGGCAACATCAGGGCCATTTCGCGCGCAAGCGGTTCGGGCAAAACTTTCTCGTCGATCCCGGCATCATCGATTCGATCGTCGATCTGATTCGCCCGCAGCGCGGCGAGCGGATGGTCGAAATCGGCCCGGGCCTCGGCGCATTGACCGAGCCGCTGATCGAACGGCTCGCGACGCCCGAATCGCCGTTGCATGCGGTCGAGCTCGACCGCGATCTGATCGCGCGGCTCAAGGAAAAATTCGGCGACCGCCTTCAGTTGCACGAGGGCGATGCGCTGGCATTCGACTTCAGCACGCTCGCCGCGGCCGATACGCAAGCCGGCGCGGCAAGCGATGCACGCGAACGCAAGCCGTCGCTGCGCATTGTCGGCAATCTGCCGTACAACATCTCGAGTCCGCTGCTGTTTCATCTCACGGCGTTCGCACGCGACGTGATCGACCAGCATTTCATGCTGCAGGACGAAGTGGTCGAGCGCATGGTGGCCGAGCCGGGCAGCAAGGCATTTGGCCGCCTGTCGGTGATGCTGCAATACCGGTATGTGATCGACAAGCTGCTCGATGTGCCGCCCGAGTCGTTTCAGCCTCCGCCGAAAGTCGATTCGGCGATCGTGCGGATGATCCCCTACGCACCGCACGAACTGCCCGACGTCGATGAAACGACGCTCGGCGAAGTCGTGACGGCGGCGTTCTCTCAACGGCGCAAGATGTTGCGCAATACGTTGTCCGCGTATCGCGACGCGGTCGATTTCGAGGCGCTCGGTTTCGATCTCGCACGGCGTGCCGAAGACGTGCCGGTCGACGAGTACGTGCGCGTCGCTCAGGCAGTATCGGCTTCGCGCGGTTAAGCGAATTCGCCTCGTCGTTCATCTTTTTATCCTGTCTGCGTTGCACTCGAAAGTAAGTTGACGTTGATGTTTTTCGGACTGGTCCTATAAGGGCGCGAGTCCATGCGTTTCTATACTTCAGCGCGTTCGCTCAATTTATTTAGGATAAGAAAATGAATAGAACCCGCCGATCTATACGGAATGCGGTGACACCGATTCGCACTGCCGTGTGCGAAAACTTCGACAGTTGGCTGCGCCAACCCGCGAGGCGCGCAGGCGTCGCGACCGGCGTCGCCGCAATCGCGCTGGGAACCGCGGGCCTGACTGCCGCGAGCCTCTCGTTCGCCAGCGCGATTACGATCAACGACACCGACAAGGCAACGGGGCAGAGCTGCACGACAACGAATGCCGGCAGCGGCACATGGTCGGTCGTCGGTGGCTGCTTCGCGAATGCCGGAGTGAAGGATGCGCCGCATAATCTGGCCGAGACCGTGGTCGGCTCGTATGGCTATGTGCCGGCCAACGTGAGTTTTGCGACGGGCTTCGGCTTCAGCACGCAGAACTACGCGTATTTCGGCAGTGCGGTCGGCGCGGCCGCGTATGTCGCGAGCGGCGCGCGCAACAGCGTCGCGCTCGGCACCGGCTCGGTCGCAACGGAAGCGAACACGGTGTCGCTCGGCCGTGTCGGCGACAATCCGCTGAAAGGCACCTATGGCGACAGCGGCGACGGCAATACGTCGGACACGGCCTTGCTGAACCAGAATCTGACCGGCACGCTGACCCGGCGGCTCACCAATATGTCCGCCGGCATCAACGATACCGACGCGGTCAACGTCGGCCAGCTGAAGGCGGCCGGCATGAGCGTCGATACATCGGGCAATCCGACCAACGCGTTCGTTGCCTATGACGACCTGACCCGCGGCAAGGTGACGCTCGCGGGAGGCACGAACGGCACGACGATCACGAATGTGACGGCAGGCGCGGTCAACCCCGGCAGCAAGGACGCGATCAACGGCGCGCAGCTCTACGGTTCCGCAAGCAGCATTGCAGCGGCGCTCGGCGGCGGCTCGATGGTCGTGTCGGACGGCAGCATCACGATGCCGCGCTACACGGTCGGCGGCGATACGGTCGTCGGGGTCGGCGGTGCCGTCGATGCGCTCGATCAGCGGATCACGGACGCATCGGCGGCGGCTGCCGATATTTCGACGAAGCTCAAATACGTCAAGTTCGGCGACACGACCGCGCAGGATGCGAATGCGTCCGGCGACAATGCGGTCGCGATCGGCGGATACGCGCAGGCGACCGGCGACAACGCGCTGGCTATCGGCGCGAACGCGCGCGCGACAGCGGTCAATGCGATCGCGATCGGCGCGGGATCATCGGCGAATCAGGCCAACACGTTCGCGGTCGGCTCGAATACGGCGAAGCGCCGGATCGTCAACGTGGCGGACGCGGTGAACTATAGCGACGCGGTGACGCTGGGCCAGATGAACGCGGCGATCGCCGCGGCGCTGCCCGGCCCGACCAGCGCAGGCGGCAACGATGGATTGCTGCGCGGCACGGCGCTCAAGGCCGGCGTCGATGTTGCGGCGCAAGTCGATACGGCGGACATCATCGCGTACGACAGCTCGGCTCACGACCATGTCACGCTCGGCGGAGCAGGCACGGCGTCGCGCGTCTCGCTATCGAATCTGCAGGATGCGCAATTGAGCGCAACGAGCACCGAGGCGGTTACCGGTGCGCAGTTGTACGCGACGAACGAGCAGCTCGCCATGCTCGGCCAGGCGGTGCAGAACTACGATGCAAACGGCTCGACCGTGATTGCGTCGAGCACGGTCAGCGGACCGGCTGCTGCGAGCGGTTCGAATTCGTTCGCGGCGGGCGGCGGCGCGAGCGCGACCGGCAACGATTCGAGCGCGCTCGGCGACCGTGCGCAGGCATCGGGTGCGGCTTCGGTCGCGCTCGGCTCGCAGGCGAATGCGGCGGCGAACAATTCGGTCGCGCTGGGCGCGAACGCGGTGGCGAACCGCGAGGACACCGTATCGGTCGGCGCGGCGGGCAGCGAACGGCAAGTCGTCAACGTCGCGGCGGGCGTGCAGGGCACCGATGCGGTGAACGTCAATCAACTGAACGCCGCGGTCGCGAATACGAACCAGCAGATCGCCGGTTTGCAAGGGCAGATCCACGACGTCGCGAAAGGCGCCAACGCGGGCACGGCCGCCGCGATGGCGGTGGCGGGTCTGCCGCAGCCGACGCAGCCGGGCAAGGCGATGGTCGCCGTCGCCGGCGCGCGTTACGGCGGCCAGTCCGGTGCCGCGTTCGGCGCGTCCTATGTGACGCAGAACAACCGCTTCGTCGTGAAGCTGTCGGGCAATACGAGCACCAACGGCAACGTCGGTGTGGTGGCGGGCGCGGGCTTCCAGTGGTGATCGCCGCGTCGCGCGCGGCTCGCTCCAGTTGACGCGAAGTCGCGCGATTTACATTTTTCGCACATTCCCCCTTCTGTCAGGCATCATGCTGCGGACTCCATAGTCTGCTTTGACGTTTCTGAGCCGTTCGTAACCGGTTCAGGCCGCATGCGCGCGTTCCGACCGACGCGCCAGCGCCATACAAGGAGACGGCATGGTGAAGGCCCGAAGGGGGAGACATCTCGTCGTGCTCGTGCCGTCCGCCGCACGGCTGGCGCTTGCCTTACTTGCGTGCGCGTGCGCGTTTTCGGCGCCGCCGTCGCACGCGCAATCGAGCGTCACGCTATACGGCATCGTCGACGAAAGCGTCCGCTATATGACGCATACGAACAAGGCCGGCGATTCGACAATCGGCCTCGGCAACGGGGGCGTGAGCGAGAGCCGCTGGGGGCTGCGCGGCACCGAGGCGCTGGGCGGCGGCTGGTCGGCGTTCTTCCGGCTCGAAAACCGCTTCTACATCAATACCGGGCAAAGCGATACGACGCTGCCTTTCATCAACGAAGCGCAGGTCGGCGTGCAATCGTCTTCGTATGGACGGCTCATCTTCGGGCGGCAGCCCGACGTGTTGATCGAAGGCATCACGATTGGCGGCTACGGCAGCAACCCATGGATCCCTTACAACTTCAGCTTCCAGCCGGAAGTCACGATGTCGGGCGGGATCTGGACCAGCAATCAGGTGCAGTATCAGGCGCGCATGGATGGCGTCATGTTCGCGGCCGCCTATGCGTTCGGCGGCGTCGCGGGGCATGCCTCCTATGGTTCGCAATTCGGCGCGGCGGCAGCCTATGCGCCGACGGGCGGCCCGCTCGATCTGGGCGGCGCCTACGAGCAAACGCGCGACTCGGTGAACGGCAGCACCGCGAAGGCGTGGACCTTCGGCGCTTCGTACCTGTGGGACGGCACGCGGTTTGCGCTCGGTTATATCGTCAATCGCAACGATCCGGGATTCTCGAATTTCGCTAACGGACCGTTTACAGCGCCCGTGCTCGCCGCGCTCAAATACACCGATTTCGCGCGGCGCAGGATGATCTTCGGCGGCATCACGCAGGCGCTCGGCGACGCGTGGCATCTCGCGGTCAATGTCTGGCGCACGCTGCAGGACGGCAAAACTGCCGCACAGGACGGCTCGGCCTGGCAGTATCAGTTCGTCGCCGACTATCACCTTTCGAAGCGCACCGACGTCTATGTCGAAGCGGACTACGCGCTGTATCGCGGCGACCTGATCGGCGCGCAACTGCAGGGGGTCAATGGCGTCGGGCTCGCGCAGAAGGGCACGCAGGTCGGGCTGATGGCGGGCTTGCGGCATCTTTTCTAGCGTGTAAGCGACGAGTCCTTCGCTGAGCGGGCGCGCGGCTTTTTCGGTACATTTACGTCCTCGACATCACGCAATCAGGAGCTCACGATGCGCTTTCTCCACACGATGCTTCGCGTCGGCAATCTCGATCGCTCGATCAAGTTCTACACGGAACTGCTCGGCATGAAAGTGCTGCGCCGCCAGGATTATCCGGACGGCAAATTCACGCTGGCCTTCGTCGGCTACACGGACGAGCGCGATGGCACGGTCATCGAACTGACGCACAATTGGGACACGGAGTCGTACGACCTCGGCAGCGGCTTTGGCCATCTGGCGATCGAAGTCGAAGACGCGTATGCCGCGTGCGAAAAAATCAAGGCGCAGGGCGGCACCGTGGTGCGCGAAGCCGGCCCGATGAAACACGGCACGACGGTGATCGCCTTCATCACCGACCCGGACGGCTACAAGATCGAGTTCATCCAGAAGAAGTCGTAACCGGGGCCGGCGCTCAGAGCGCCGGCAGCAATTCCGGCGGATGATGCTTGAGCGTCTGCCGCGCTTCGCGGAACTCGGGGAAAATCGACTCGACGGTCTGCCAGAAGCGCGGGCTATGGTTCATCTCGCGCAAGTGCGCGAGTTCGTGCGCGACGACATAGTCGATGATCGACACCGGGAAGTGAATGAGCCGCCAGTTCAGGCGAATCTTCCCGTCGCTCGAGCAACTGCCCCAACGCGTGGCCGCCGATGAAAGCGCGTACGCGCGGTAATTCACGCCGAGCTTTTCCGCATAGACGTCGAGGCGTTCGCCGAACAGGCGCTTCGCCTCGCTTTGCAGCCAGCCTTGCACGCGGTCCTTGATCTGTTGCGGGTCGGCCTGCATCGGCAGCGGCAGCGCAAGCGTGGCCGCTTTCTGATCGAGCAGCAGCGTGCCGTTCGGCGCGCCGAGCGTCACGCGCACCGGGTGGCCGAGATACGGCACCCGCGCGCCGTCTTTCCAGTCGACTCGCGGCAACGCGCGCTGTTCGACACGCGTCTGCCATTCGGTGAGCTTGTTAAATATCCAGCGCTGCTTTTCCGCGATCGCCGTTTCGATGTCGGTCAACGTGACCCAGCGCGGCGCCGTGATCGTGAGGCCCGTGCTGTCGATCGCGAAGCCGATCGAGCGGCGCGACGAACGTTTCAGATGGTAGTAGAGCGAGCGCGCGCCGAGCGTCATGTGGCGCAGTTTCGTGCCATCGGGCGCGAGCGGCACCGCCGGTTTTTGCGGCGACGGTGATTCGGACAGGCCGGGCTCTTCGAAGAGCGGCAGATCGAGTTGCCGGCTATCGAGTGCCGCGGCGGGTTGCGGCTTGGAAGACTTCTGCATCGGACTCGCTTCACGCTAATACGCCGTCTCGATGGCGAATGTGACGAAGAGACGGCGTGCGCGCGTCAGATTTGCGCGGCGGCAGGCGCGTTGTGCCCGGCGCCGTATGCGGCAGGATCGATGCGGCGCATCTCGGCTTCGATCCATGTTTCGACGCGCATGTTCACTTCATCGGGCGTGAGCCCGCGCGTGTCGATCGGCTTGCCGATCGACACCGTGACTATACCCGGATATTTGATAAACGAGTTGCGCGGCCACACACGGCCCGCGTTGTGTGCGATCGGCACGACCGGTGCGCCGGCCGCGATCGCGAAGCGCGCGCCGCCGGTCTTGTACTTGCCTTGCTTGCCGGTCGGCGTGCGCGTGCCTTCGGGAAACATGATGACCCATGCGCCTTCTTCCAGGCGCCGCTTGCCTTGTCGCGTGACCGACGCGAACGCGTGCTTGCCTTCCTTGCGGTCGATGTGCACCATCTTCAGCATGCCGAGCGCCCAGCCGAAAAACGGCACATAGAGCAATTCGCGCTTGAACACATAGCAGAGCGGCCGCGGCATCAGCGCCGGGAAGGCGAGCGTTTCCCACGCCGACTGATGCTTCGACAGCAGCACGGCCGGCCCATCGGGCAGGTTCTCGAATCCCTGCACGCTATAACGCACGCCATTGAGGCCGCGCAGCACCACGAGCACGGATTTGCACCAGCCGGCCGCCATCCGGTAGCGGCCGTCGGCGCGCAGGAACGGAAACGCGATGAAGCAGGCCGTCGCGTACGGAGCCGTGAAGACGATGAAAAAGATGAAAAGCAGCAGGGAGCGTAAAAAGCGCATCGGTCGGTTCAGCGGGTATCGGTGACGCGCACGGTGCGCATCAATCCTGTTCTTCGGCGAGGAAGTCTAAAGCGAACGCGCGCAGGTCGTCGTGAACGCGCGTGCCGTCGGGCAGGCCGCCGGCGGCCTGCGTTTTTTGCCCTTTGCCGGTCAGCACCAGATGCGGCGTAAAGCCGAGCGCCGCGCCGGCCTGCAGATCGCGCAACGAATCGCCGACCGCGGGCATGCCCTTCGGGTCGACATCGTAACGCTCGGCGATCATCTTCAGCATGCCGGGCTTGGGCTTGCGGCATTCGCACTGGTCTTCTGCCGTATGCGGGCAGAAGAAAATCGCGTCGATGCGCGCGCCGACCGTGGCCGCCATCCGATGCATCTTTTCATGCATTGCGTTGAGCGCGGCCATGTCGAAGAGGCCGCGTCCGATGCCCGACTGATTCGTCGCAATAGCGATGCGATAGCCGGCCTGATTGAGCCGCGCGATCGCCTCGAGACTGCCGGGCAGGGCGACCCATTCGTCCGGCGACTTGATGAACGCCTCCGAATCGACGTTGATCACGCCGTCCCGGTCGAGCACCACGAGTTTCTTTGCGCTTGCCATGGTGTGGGCACTCAGGCGGCGAGCCGCGAAATATCGGCGACGCAGTTCATCTGCTGGTGCAGCGCGCCGAGCAGAGCGAGGCGGTTCGCGCGCAATGCCGGGTCTTCGGCGTTGACCATCACGTCGTTGAAGAATGTATCGACCGGTTCGCGCAGCGCCGCGAGCGCCGATAGCGCGCCCGTGTACTGACGTTGCGCGAGCTGCGACTGCACACGCGGCGCAACCTGCTCGAGCTGCGCGTGCAGCGCTTTTTCCGCGCTTTCGACGAGCAGTGCCGCCTGCACGATAGTCTCCGTCTCGTTCGCCGCCGTGCCTTCGGACTTCTTCAGGATGTTCGAGATGCGCTTGTTCGCCGCCGCGAGCGATGCCGCCTCGGCGAGCGCCGCGAATTCGCGCACGGCGTCGAGGCGCGCGACGATATCGTCGAGGCGCGTCGGATTCAGCGCGAGCACCGCGTCGATTTCGCCTGCGCCGTAGCCGCGCTCGCGCAGCAAGCCGCGCAGGCGGTCCATAAAGAATTCGTAGAGCGCGGCCGTCGAATCGGCGACGCCGGGCAGCGCGGCGAACTGCTTGTGCGCGGCGCGCAGCACCTCGACGAGATCGACCGGCAACTGTTTTTCGACGAGAATGCGCAGCACGCCGAGTGCATGGCGGCGTAGCGCGAACGGGTCTTTCTCGCCGGTCGGCTGCAGGCCGATGCCCCAGATGCCGACCAGCGTTTCGAGCTTGTCCGCCAGCGCGACGGTGGTGCCGGTTGCGGTGGTGGGCAGCGCATCGCCGGAAAAGCGCGGCCGATAGTGTTCCGAGCACGCGAGCGCGACTTCTTCGGGTTCGCCGTCGTGGCGCGCGTAGTACGTGCCCATCGTGCCCTGCAGTTCGGGGAATTCGCCGACCATGTCCGTCAGCAGGTCCGCCTTCGCGAGGCGCGCCGCGCGTTTCGCGAGCGCGACATCGGCACCGGTCAGCGCGGCGATTTCGCCGGCGAGCGCTTCGATGCGCTCGACGCGCTGCAGCGTCGAACCAAGCTTGTTGTGATAGACGACGTTGGCCAGCAGCGGCACGCGGTCCGCGAGCGGCTTCTTCCTGTCCTGCTCGAAGAAGAACTTCGCATCGGCGAGACGTGGGCGCACGACGCGTTCGTTACCCTCGACGATGTCGCCGGGCGTCTCGGTCTCGATGTTCGAGACGATCAGAAAGCGCGAGCGCAGCTTGCCGTTCGCATCGGTGAGCGCGAAATACTTCTGGTTCGTCTGCATCGTGAGGATCAGGCATTCCTGCGGCACTTGCAGGAATTCGTCCTCGAAACGGCATGCGTAGACAATCGGCCATTCGACGAGCGACGTCACTTCGTCGAGCAGCGCTTCGGGCATCACGACCTCGTCGCCGTTGGCGTGCGCGAGCAGATGCGCGCGGATCACGTTCTTGCGGTCGGCGAAGTTCGCGACCACGTGGCCGCGATGACGCAGCGTTTCCGCGTAGGCATCCGCGTGCTGGATCTGCACGAAGCCTTCGGACAGAAAGCGGTGGCCGAGCGTCGTATCGTCCGCATCGATGCCGAATGCACTGACGGGCACGATCTGGTTATCGTGCAGCACCGTCAGACGATGCACGGGGCGCACGAACTGCACGTTCGCGCCGTCCGGGCGCTGATAGGTCATGACCTTCGGAATCGGCAGCTTCGCGAGCGTTTCGTCGAGCGCGGCTTGCAGGCCCTCGGCGAGTGTCGCGCCGGGCGCCGCATAGCGCAGGAAAAATGCTTCGGCCTTGCCGTCCGACGCGCGTTCGAGATCGTCGACGGAGAAGTCGGGAAAGCCGAGCGCGGCGAGCTTCTTCGCGAGCGGCGCCGTGGGCTGGCCGTTCGCATCGAGCGCCACCGACACCGGCAGCACTTTTTCGCGCACGTTCTTTTCCGGCGCGACCGCGCGCACGCGGTTCACGCTCACCGCGAGGCGGCGCGGCGTGGCATAGCGTTCGAACGACAGCTCGCCTTCGATCAGATCGCGCGCCGCGAGGCGCTGCGCGATGCCTTCGGCGAACGCATCGCCGAGGCGCGCGAGCGCTTTCGGCGGCAGTTCTTCGGTCAGCAGTTCGACGAGCAGGGTGGCGTGTTGGGAATGCATGATGTGTTCTTGTCTCGTCAGTCTTTGTCGAACTTCGGCTCGAGCTTCAGCGGCGGCGCCCAGGCCGGTTTCGCGGCTTCCTGTTCGTCGGTTTCGAGGCCGGGCACCGCGTGCACCGGATTGCCGAGCATCGGAAAGCCGAGCTTTTCGCGCGAATCGTAATAAGCCTGTGCGACGAAGCTCGACAGATTGCGGATGCGGCCGATATACGCGGCGCGTTCGGTGACCGAGATCGCGCCGCGCGCGTCGAGCAGGTTGAACGTGTGACCGGCTTTCAGTACGAGCTCGTACGCAGGCAGCGGCAGGTGCGCTTCGATCATGCGCTTCGCTTCGCTTTCGTAGCTGTTGAAGAATGTGAACAGCAGTTCGACGTTCGCCTGCTCGAAGTTATACGTCGACTGTTCGACTTCGTTCTGGTGGTACACGTCGCCGTAGGTGAGGCGCCGCGTTTCGGGGCCGTTCGGGCCTTGTTCTTCCCATTCGGTCCAGACGAGGTCGTAGACGTTTTCGACCTTCTGCAGATACATCGCAAGACGCTCGAGCCCGTACGTGATTTCGCCGAGCACCGGTTTGCAGTCGAGTTTGCCGACCTGCTGGAAGTACGTGAACTGCGTGACTTCCATGCCGTTCAGCCACACCTCCCAGCCGAGACCCCATGCGCCGAGCGTCGGATTTTCCCAGTCGTCTTCGACGAAGCGCACGTCGTTCTGCTTCAGATCGAAGCCGAGCGCTTCGAGCGAGCCGAGATAGAGGTCGAGAATGTCTTCGGGCGCCGGCTTCAGCACGACCTGGTACTGGTAGTAATGCTGCAGGCGGTTCGGGTTCTCGCCGTAGCGGCCGTCTTTCGGACGGCGCGACGGCTGCACATAGGCCGCGCGCCACGGTTCGGGGCCGATCGCACGAAGGAAGGTATGGACGTGCGAGGTGCCGGCGCCGACTTCCATGTCGATCGGCTGGAGCAGCGCGCAACCCTGCTTGTCCCAGTAGGACTGCAGCGTCAGGATGATTTGCTGAAACGTGAGCATGAGTGCCTTTCCGGCGGGAAATGCGGCGCGCCTTCGAACCGCCGCGAAACGGACCGCGGCTTGCTCCGGTCCGGCGGCGGGCCGTCGCGCGGCCCGGTGCTAAAACCGTGAATTTTACCGGATTGGCGTTGCGTTGAGACTTTGCATGTCGCCGAGCCTCGTTCAGTTGACGGTGTCGTCGCGGTTTGCGCCGTCGTGCGCGGCTCGGTGTGCAGCCTTGTGTGCAGCCTCGTGTGTAGCCTGGTTTGCGTTCCGGTCGCCGTCTTTTGCTGCATGTTTGCCCGCTGTCCGGCGCCGGCGCTCCGCGCGCGACGGGCCGAACGCGAATCCGAACGCAAGCAGGAACAGCGACACCGCGAGCACGGTATTGTTGCCGCTCGTGATGTAGGGTGTGTCGCCGGCCATGCCCTGAATCGTCACCTCGAGCGAGCCCTCGGTGAAGGTCGGCAGGCGCGCGATCACCTTGCCGTGGTCGTCGATCGCGGCGGTCACGCCGGTGTTGGTCGCGGCGAGCATCGGCCGGCCCGTTTCGAGCGAACGCATGCGCGCCATCTGCAGATGCTGGTCGAGCGCGATCGTATCGCCGAACCACGCAAGGTTCGTGACGTTGATCAGAATGCCGGGCGGCGACGGATTTTCGCGGATCGTGCGGGCGATCTCTTCGCCGAAAATATCCTCGTAGCAGATATCGACCGACACCGCCTGGTTATGCACGAAGAATGGCTTTTGCACCGCGGCGCCGCGCGCGAAATCGCCAAGCGGAATGTTCATCAGGTTGACGAACCAGTGAAATCCCCACGGCACGAATTCACCGAACGGCACGAGATGATGCTTGGCATAGTGGTACACGCTTTTGTCGTTCGGCGTGATGCCATAGAAGCTGTTCGTATAGTCGACAACCTGGCCGTCCGGCGTGATCGTGCCGCCGATCGCGCCGAACAGGATCGACGAGCCGGTCGAATCGGCGAAGCCGCGTATCGTTTCCGCGAAGGCGATCGGAATATCCTGCGCAAGCACGGGAATCGCGGTTTCGGGCGTGACGATCAGGTCGGCCGGTTTCGCGATGATCATCTTCTGATACTCGGCGATTTCCTCGATCACGCTCGCTTCTTCGAATTTCATGTCCTGCTTCACGTTGCCCTGCAGCAGACGCACGCTTAGCGTGGCGTTCGCGGCATGTGTCCACGATGCGAGCGGCAGCAGCAAGCCGACGGCGATCAGCGCGATGGCGATGGCCGCGGGCGCGACGATGCGGGCGGGACTTGTACGTGCGGTGCGCGAGCGGCCGCTCGTGTCATGGTCCGTCGTGCCCGTGCCCGTGTCGGCGCTGCCGGCATTGCCGTCGCTGTTGCCGTTGCGGCGCGCGCGCAGCAACGCCTGCGCAAGCAATGCGGCCGACAGCGCGAGCACCCAGCCGACGCCATATACGCCCGCGAGCGCCGCAAAGCCCGCGAATGGGCCATCGACCTGCGGATAGCCGCTTGCGAGCCACGGAAAGCCGGTGAATACCGTGCCGCGCAGCCACTCGCCGAGTGCCCATGCGCTCGCGAACGCGAAGGCGCCATGCCATGTCGGCGAGAACGGCGTGTCGTCGATCTTGCCGTTGCGCGCGTGTCCCGCGCAGAACGACCACAAGCCGGCTGAAAGCGCCGGGTATAGCGCGAGATACATCGAGAACAGCACGACCGCCGCGCCGGCCAGCGGCGCGGCCATGCCGCCATAGACATGCATGCTCACGTACAGCCACCAGATGCCCGTCACGAAGTTGCCGAAGCCGAATGCGAAGCCGGTCAGCGCGGCGCTCTTCCAGCCGGTCGCGCGCGTGAGCCATGCATAGAAGAACACGAAGATCGCGAGTTCGAGCCAGCCGCCATGCGGCGTCGGCGCAAACGACAGTGTATTGAGGGCGCCTGCGGCACACGCCGCGAGATAGTGCCAGCGCGGCAGCGTGCGGCGGCTGGCCGTCGCGTCGTTCGGTGTCACGTCACGGGGCAGACGGGAGGGGATCGGGTCGGCCATGTTGCGTTTCGTTGCGTTCGTTATGGTGGTATTGCGTGACGTTCTGGTTACGTTCGCGGTACGTTCTATAGCGTGCGGCGCTGTTATGCCGCGACTTCATGCTCTTGCGGCCGCGACCACGACCACGCCGAGGGCGACGGCGTGCGGACCAAAGATTCACGCACGAGCCATGCGCATTCGCCCGCAGCAGCCTGCGCGTTTCGCGCAGACGCAACCCGAACGCGCGATCAGGTCTGCACGTGCTGCGCATCGCGCTCGCGCTGACCCGCGAGCGGATCCTTGCGCACGAGCAGCATATGGATTTGCCGCGCGTCGGCGCGCAGCACTTCGAAAATCAGGTCGCCGAGGCGCGCCTTTTCTCCGCGATGCGGCACGCGCCCGAAGTGATGCGTGACGAGCCCGCCGATCGTGTCGTTTTCCTCGTCCGACAGATGCGTGCCGAATTCTTCGTTGAACTGCTCGATTTCAGTCAACGCCCGCACGCGATAACGCCCATCCGGCGACGCAATGATATTGCCGCTTTCCTCGTCGAAGTCGTATTCGTCCTCGATGTCGCCGACGATCTGCTCGAGCACGTCTTCGATCGTGATCAGCCCCGCGACGCCGCCATATTCGTCGACGACGATCGCAATGTGATTGCGGTTCACGCGAAAGTCGTGCAGCAGCACATTGAGGCGCTTCGACTCTGGAATGAAGACCGCGGGCCGCAGCATGCCGCGCACGTCGAATTCCTCTTCGGCGTAGTAGCGCAGCAGGTCTTTCGCGAGCAGCACGCCGATCACGTTGTCGCGATTGCCTTCGTAAACCGGGTAGCGCGAGTGCGCCTTTTCGAGCATGAACGGGATGAAGTCGGCGGGCGCATCGGCGATATTGATCGCGTCCATCTGCGCGCGCGGCACCATGATGTCGCGTGCGCTCAGTTCCGACACCTGGAACACGCCTTCGATCATCGACAGCGAATCGGCGTCGATCAGGTTGCGCTCGTGCGCATCCTGCAGGATTTCGAGGAGTTCGCCGCGGGAGTCGGGCTCCGGCGAGATGAAATCGGTCAGTCGCTCGAGCAGTGAGCGCTTTTCGGTGGGTTTGTCGCTGGCGGATCGTCGACTGGGATACGTGTCGTTCATGGTGGTGCGCCCGGCTCGTGCCCGGCGCGCTGTTACAGAGCGTTAAGGATACACCACGCGCATGGCGGGCCCGTGTCCCGCTCCGGCTGGCCGTGTGGCGTGGCTGGGCTGCCCGGCGGACGCCTTGCGGCTTGGCCCGCGTCTGCCGCGGCGTTTGACCTGGCGTTTGACCTGGCGTCTGCCGCGGCGCTTGACCCGCCATTTGACCCGCCATTTGACCCGTCAGGCGCTGGCAGGTCCGCCGGACGGCCTTGGCCGGACATGCGCAAGCTTCTGCACGGGCGTTCGCCGCGGCGCTCGCGGTCGTGCCTGCGGGCGGTGCGTGTTTTTATCGTAACGGATAAACCCGCGGCATGAGGTGAAGAAATTTAATGTGTGAGCGCGTTGGCCGGGAGGCAAGTAGCGGGACGAATCCGGTTTCACAGGCCGGGGCACCTCACGTCAGGGTCGGTTCGCCAGACCCGGTTGCCGCACTGGCCGGTCCCGCGGCTTGCTGCGCTTGCCGCTTGCAGCGCGCAAGCAGCGCTTCGAGCGCGCGGTCGGGCATGCCGCTTTCGCGCAATGCTTCGACCGTGCGGCTCACGTAATCGAGCGTCGTGCCATAGCGGCCGCTCGCGCAGTCGAACACGACGCGTACGACATCGTCGGAGAGCTTGCCCGTGTAGCTGGGCACGTCGCGGCGCATCACGAACGTGAGCGCGTCGACGCGCCGTCCGTCCGCGAGCACGCACGGCAGCCATGCGGGGCGGTATGAACCCATCGCCATTTCGCGGCGCCACAACGCTTCGAGATGCGGTATCGAGCCCTGCGCCGCGAGGCGAAACGCGATACCGCTGCACGAGCCGCCGCGGTCGAGCGCGAGCACGAGGCCCGGCTGTTCGGGCGTGCCGCGATTGACGCGCGACCACAGGTATAAGCCGCGGTGATAGCCGTGCACGCGCGAGCGGACGGCTTCGGCGGCCGGCAGACCGGGGTTCCAGATCAGCGAGCCATAGCCGAACAGCCAGAGGTCGCTCGCGCGATCCCAGTGCGCGAGCGTTTTATCCATCGACGCGCGCAATTCGTCGTCCGACAGCAGCCGCGATTCGCCGAGCGCCGGCGGATAGCCGCGGCTGTCGGGCTGCTCGGGCTGAGTGGGCAGTTCGGGCTGAGTCGGCTGAGTCGGCTGGGTCGGCGATGGCGGATCGGGATGGCGGGCAGTCACGGGGCGTTCCAGATAGGCGGCGCATGAGGGCCGCGATCAGACGTGAGTGGCCGCGGCTCGCCGGCTGCGGCAGCATGACGGCGAAACGCCGCACGAGGCGCGGTTTGACTTGCCGGTGCGCGTGCGGGTTCTGCCTGTTCTGCTGGCTCAGCGGTAAGGGTCCGGAAAACCGAGTCCGGCCAGCACGTCCTTTTCGATCGCTTCCATCTCCTGTGCATCGGCATCGTTCTCGTGATCGTAGCCCTGAGCATGCAGGGTACCGTGAACAAGCAGGTGCGCATAGTGCGCGGCTAGCGGCTTATGCTGTTGCGCCGCTTCCTTTTCGACGACGGGGCAGCAGAGGATCAGATCGCCGCTGACCGGGTCGTCTTCCGATTCCGCGTACGCAAAGGTCAGCACATTGGTCGCGTAATCCTTGCCGCGATACGTGCGGTTCAATGTGCGGCCTTCTTCCGCGTCGACGAAGCGCACGGCCAGTTCCGCGTCGGCGAACAGCGCCGCTTTGATCCAGCTCGCGACGGTCGCGCGCGGCAGCAGCGCTTTGTGCGCGGGCCATGCTTTCGCCGCGGGAAACTGCAGGTTCAACGAAAGTTTCGGCGCGCGGTTCATTCGGCCCTGGCGCCTGCCTGAGCCTGTGCAGGCGCTTTTTCGTCCCTCTTCGCGTGCGCGTCGTACGCTTCGACGATGCGCGCGACGAGCGGGTGACGCACGACGTCCGCGCTCGTGAAACGCGTCAACGCAATGCCGCGCACGTTCGACAGCACCTGCTCCGCTTCGATCAGCCCGCTCTTCTGGCCGCGCGGCAAGTCGATCTGCGTCGTATCGCCGGTTACGACCGCCTTCGAGCCGAAGCCGATACGCGTGAGGAACATCTTCATCTGCTCGGGCGTCGTGTTCTGCGCTTCGTCCAGGATGATGAACGCATGATTCAGCGTGCGCCCGCGCATATAGGCGAGCGGCGCGATTTCGATCATCTGGCGCTCGAACATTTTCGCGGTCTTGTCGAAACCGAGCAGGTCGTAGAGCGCGTCGTAGAGCGGCCGCAGATACGGATCGACCTTCTGCGCGAGGTCGCCCGGCAGAAAGCCGAGCCGTTCGCCGGCTTCGACCGCGGGGCGCGTGAGCACGATGCGCTTGACCTGATCGCGCTCGAGCGCATCGACCGCACATGCAACGGCGAGATAGGTTTTGCCGGTTCCCGCGGGCCCGACGCCGAACGTAACGTCGTGCGAGACGATCTGCTTCAGATACTCGCGCTGCGCCGGCGTGCGGCCGCGCAGATCGGCGCGGCGCGTATAGAGCTTCGGACCGTGCTCTTCTTCGTCGACGTCGGCCTGACTTGCCGGTTCGTCGAACGGATGATCGGGGTCGCCGCGAAATCTTGCGTCGACTTCGCGCGCGTCGGCTTCGTCGTCGCCGTTCGAGCGGGCATTGCCGGCCTGGTTGCCCGAATTGTTACCTGAGCTGTTACCTGAGCTGTTGCCCGGATGCCGCGCTTCGACGAGCGCGAGCTGGATATCGTCGACCGAGATCGGGTCGCGCGCGCTGTTGTAGAAGTTTTCGAGCGCATTGAGCGCGATTTTCGCGCCACGGCCGCGGATGCTGATGCGATGGCCGCGGCGTTGCAGCGTGACGTCGAGCGCCTGTTCGATCTGGCGCAGGTTTTCGTCGAGCGGGCCGCAGAGGTTGGCAAGCCGCGCATTGTCATCGCGCGGTGCAGTGAATTCCAGTTGTTGCTGAGTGGTCTTCAAGGCGATGGTTCGATCCTGTCGGTGCGCGACGCGGCTTGAGTGCCCGGCGTCGCTCAGTGAGTGGTCTCGGGCGAGTCTTCGTGCGCGAGCACGAGCTCGCCCCTTAGCGAATGTGGGTACGCACGGACGATTTTCACGTCGATCATTTGTCCGATCAGCCGCGCGTGCGATTCGAGCGGCGCCGGGAAATTGACGACGCGGTTGTTTGCGGTGCGGCCCGCGAGTTCGGTGGTGGGATCCTTGCGCGCCGGCCGCTCGACCAGAATGCGCTCGATCTTGCCGACCATCGCTTCGCTGATGCGCGCGACGTTTTCCTCGATGGTCGCCTGCAAATGTTGCAGCCGTTGCAGCTTGACCTCGCGCGGCGTGTCGTCGTGCAGATTCGCGGCGGGCGTGCCGGGACGCGGGCTGTAAATGAACGAGAAGCTCGTGTCGTAGCTCATGTCGTGAACGAGCGCCATCGTCCTCGCGAAATCTTCTTCGGTTTCGCCGGGAAAGCCGACGATGATGTCGGTCGACAGCGACAGGTCCGGACGGATCGCGCGCAACTTGCGGATCACCGACTTGTATTCGAGCACGGTGTAGCCGCGCTTCATCGCCATCAGGATGCGGTCGGAGCCGTGCTGCACCGGCAGATGCAGATGGCTCACGAGCTTCGGCACCTTCGCGTAGGTATCGATAAGCCGCTGCGTGAATTCTTTCGGATGCGACGTGGTGTAGCGGATGCGCTCGATGCCGGGGATGTCGGCGACGTATTCGATCAGCGTGGCGAAGTCCGCGATCTCGGACGAGCCGCCGAATTTTCCACGATAGGCGTTGACGTTCTGACCGAGCAGCGTCACTTCGCGCACGCCCTGATCGGCGAGGCCCGCGACTTCGGTCAGCACGTCGTCGAGCGGGCGCGATACTTCTTCGCCGCGCGTATACGGCACGACGCAATAGCTGCAGTACTTGCTGCAGCCTTCCATGATCGACACGAATGCGCTCGGACCATCGACGCGCGCGGGCGGCAGATGGTCGAACTTTTCGATCTCGGGAAACGTGATGTCGACTTGCGCACGGCCGCTCGCGCGGCGCGCGTCGATCATCTGCGGCAGCCGGTGCAGCGTTTGCGGGCCGAACACGAGGTCCACATACGGCGCGCGCGAAACGATCGACGCGCCTTCCTGGCTCGCGACACAGCCGCCGACGCCGATCAGCAGATCCGGGTTCGCTTCTTTCAGTTCGCGCACGCGGCCGAGATCGGAGAAAACCTTTTCCTGCGCTTTTTCGCGGACCGAGCACGTATTGAACAGAATGACATCCGCGTCTTCGGGCGTGTCGGTTTTCACGAGGCCTTCAGCGGCGCCGAGCACGTCGACCATCTTGTCGGAGTCGTACTCGTTCATCTGGCAGCCGAAGGTCTTTACATAAACTTTCTTGGTCATCTAGGTTCGCCGTTCGCAGTGGTTGACCTGGGGGCGTCGTTCAGTTTCAAGTGGGGTGCAAACGCGCGGTTGATAACCGCTGATGCCGGCAGCGCTGCTTCCCGCGGTATCGGAGCCGCTGTATTGGGGCGCTGTGTCGGGAGCGCTGTACCGCCGCTGTACCACGGGTAGGGAGGCGTGTTTGCAGTGTAGTCCGACATTATAGCCTTTCACCGGGCGCCTTTTCGGGCGCCCGTTTCGGCGCGATATCGGGCGAATCCGGCCAATCCGGCGAGTCCGTGTAGCCGCAGCGCGCTTCGAGTTCACCCAGCGTACGCGTGAAGCGCTCCGCCAGAAAGTCGAGCAGCACGCGCACGCGCGGCGCCATGAAGCGGTTGCGGTGATAAAGCGCGTGCAGCGGCGCGTCCGGATAGCGCCAGCCGGGCAGCAGCACGCGCAGGCCGTCCGCGCGCAGATCCGCCTCCACGTCCCACATCGATTTCACGACGATCCCGTAGCCGCGCAGCGCCCATTCGCGGGCCACCGCGCCGTCGTTGGTTTCGCGCGCGCTATCGAGCGGCACCGTGTAGACCTCGACTTCGTCGCCGCGCGTGAAGCGCCATTCGTTGACGGGACCCGACGCGGTCGAAAGCACGATGCAATGAAAGCGCGCGAGGTCGCGCGGATGCGCGGGCTGGCCGTAGCGCTCGACATAGTCGGGCGACGCGCACACGACGCGCGGATTCGGCGCGAGCCGCCGCGCGACGAGCGAACTGTCGGGCGGCACGCCGAAGCGGATGGCGAGGTCGATATCTTCCTGCACGAGGTTCGATAGCGAATCGGAGAGCGTGAGGCCGAACGTCACGTCCGGATACAGCGCGTTGAATTCGTCGAGCCAGTGCATGAGCAGGTTGCGGCCGAAATCGGACGTCGTCGAAATGCGCACCTTGCCGCGCACGACGTTCTGGCCAGCCTGCAGCGCCATTTGCGCGTCGCCGAGCGCGCTCAACGCCTGACGGCTGCCTTGCAGGAAGAGCCGGCCTTCCTCGGTGAGCCGCAACTGGCGCGTCGTGCGTTCGAAAAGGCGCGCCTTCAGGCCGCTTTCGAGCTTCGCGAGGCGCGCGCTCGCGGCGGCCGGCGTCAGGCCCAGCTTGCGTCCCGCGGCGGACAGGCTGCCCAGCTGCGCGGCTTCGACGAACAGCCGGATATCGCCGAGATTGTTGATCTCTTCCATGTGTTCAGGAAAATCAGGCTTCAAAGAATTTTTGAAAATCCTTCAAATGTTAGGTCAATTCTCAATTCGGTGCGTTGCGGTCAGAATGCGTTGCATCGGTGAAAACCCTGGAGAGCCGCGATGCATCTCGACCATGCAACGATCGTGACGCCCGACCTCGATGCGGCGCGCCGTTTCTTTGTCGACGTCGTCGGGCTCGTCGACGGCGCGAGGCCGCCGTTTCGTGTCGACGGCGCATGGCTGTATGCGGACGGCCGGGCGGTCGTCCATCTCGTCGATGCGACGTTGCGCGCGGCGTCGCCGAATGAGGCAGGACACGGCCGCGTCGCGCCGCGTATCGACCACATCGCATTTCGCGTCGACAGTCGCGACGCGTGGCGCGCGCTGATCGCGCGGATGGATGCCGCGGGCGTTGCGTACCAGCGCGCCGACGTGCCGCTTGCGCAACAGGTGCAACTGTTCGTCGCGCTCGCGCCCGGTGTCGTCATCGAATTCGTGACGGCTGCGCAAAACGCGTCTTCGTAAGCGAAGTGATGCGTCGTGCGCAGTCGCACAGCCTGACTTGATCCGAGTCATCCCCCTGGAGCATCTGGAAATGCCTATTCCGCTATTGGCGCTGGCAATCAGCGCGCTTGCCATCGGTACGACCGAGTTCGTGATCATGGGGCTCCTGCCCGAAGTCGCGAACGACCTCGCGGTGTCGCTGCCGTCGGCCGGTTTGCTGGTGAGCGGCTATGCGCTCGGCGTCGCGGTCGGTGCGCCGCTGCTCGCCGTCGTGACGAGCCGCATGCCGCGCAAGATCGCGCTGCAATTGCTGATGGGCGTGTTTATCGTCGGCAACGTGCTGTGCGCGATCGCGCCCGGCTACGGGGTTTTGATGGTCGCGCGCGTCGTGACGTCGTTTGCGCACGGGTCGTTCTTCGGCATCGGCGCGGTCGTGGCGGCGTCGCTCGTGCCGCAGGAGAAGCGGGCCAGCGCGATCGCGCTGATGTTCACGGGCCTCACGCTCGCGAACGTGCTCGGCGTGCCGTTTGGCACCTTCATCGGTCAGCAGTTCGGCTGGCGCGTCGCGTTCTGGATCGTGAGCGGTCTTGGCGTGCTGTCGCTGGCGGGCGTGACCGCGCTCGTGCCGAACCGGCACGACTCCGGACCCGCGAATCTCGGTCACGAAGTGCGCGTGCTGAGGGAGCCGCAAGTGTGGCTCGCGCTTGCGATGACGGTGCTCGGCTTTGGCGGCGTGTTCGTCGTGTTCACGTATATCGCGCCGATTCTCGAACAGGTCAGCGGCTTCACGCCGCATGGCGTCACGCTGATCCTCGTGCTGTTCGGCGTCGGGCTGACGGTCGGCAACACGATCGGCGGCAAGCTCGCGGACCGCTCGCTGATGCCGTCGCTGATGGGCATTCTCGCGGTGCTCGCGGTCGTGATGGCGGTGTTCGCGCACACGAGTCATGCGCAGATCACGGCGGCCGTAACCGTGTTCGTGTGGGGCATCGCGGCTTTTGCGACGGTGCCGCCGCTGCAGATGCGCGTCGTCGAGAAAGCGTCGGCCGCACCGAATCTCGCCTCGACGCTCAATATCGGTGCGTTCAACGTCGGCAATGCGGCCGGTGCGTGGCTCGGCGGACTCACGATCGGGCATGGGTATGGACTCGATGCGCTGCCGTGGGTCGCGGCGGCGGTCGCGATCGCGGCGCTCGTGCTGACATGGATTGCCGCGCGGATCGATGCGCCTGCAACGATCGCGCAGCGCGCGTAAGCATCGGGCCGCGAAGCTGATATCGGTGTGACGATATCTTGGTTGGGCGCGCTATTTGCCGATGCTAGGCTTGCCTCTTCATGCTCGCGCCGCTCGAAAGCGGCGTTGCAAAGGAGGTATGTCATGCATTCCCCGCTTGTGCTCGTGCGCGATTCCATCGCGAGTGCGGCCGACGAAGGTCATGGACCGGCCACTGTGAAGCCCGTGGCCGTGGAAATGGCCGCTGCGGAAACAGTGGCTGAAGAAAAGGCGGCTGAGGAAACGGTAGCCGTCGAAACAGCGGCCATCGACACCATCGACGCGCTCGAGCAGATTGTCGGCGTCAATCTCGCGCGGTTGCGCTCGGAGCGGCAGCTATCGCTCGATGCGCTGGCGCGCCTGTCGGGCGTCTCGCGCGCGATGCTCGCGCAGATCGAATCGGCGCGCAGCGTGCCGTCGATCAAGGTGCTGTCGAAGATCGCGGCCGCGCTGAAGGTATCGGTGTCGGCGTTCTTGCGCCGTTATGCGCTGCACGGCTTCGAGCATCTGCCGGCCGATCGCGCGGCGCGGCTGCTGACGTCGAACGGACGGTTTGCGACGCGCGCGCTCTATCCCGATGCCGAACCCGCCGCCGCCGAATTCCACGAATTGCGCATCGCGCCATTGCATACGGAGGCGGGCACGCGGCGCGCGCCCGGCACGACGGTCAATCTCGTCGTCAGCGAAGGGACGCTCGAGATCGGCGTGCACGACCGGCGCCAGCTGCTCGCGACCGGCGATGCGATTGTCTTCGACGCGGATCAGCCGCATACGCTGCGCAACCCGGGCGATACCGAGGCACGCGCGTTCCGTGTGATCGTGAACCCGGAGACGCCGCCGCGCTGGGGTGTCGGGCATCCGGTGTAGGCGCGGGCGACTGCGCATGTGATCGCGTTTGTGATCGCGCATGTGACCGGTCGAACAGGCCCTGCGCGATATCGACGATTGTTGTATCCTTTGCCCGCCGGAATAATTGTCCCGGCAATCAGTACGTCTTCAGGGCGGGGCGAAATTCCCCACCGGCGGTATGCAGACGGTGTCGTGCAATTTAGAGCGTCAAGTGCACACCAGTCTGCGAGCCCGCGAGCGCTCGCAACACCGTGTTTCAAGGCAATTCGAAGCACATGCGAGGTCAGCAGATCTGGTGAGAGGCCAGAGCCGACGGTTAGAGTCCGGATGGAAGAAGATGTGCAGATAGTCATCTGTTCGTCCATTGCCGTGCCGCCTGTCTGACCGGCGGTGCATCGCTGTCGCGATGCGTGGCCGCTGTATGAGTCGCGCTGCTTCATCGCACTGGTGGTCGCGCGGTTGCGCGCGATTGCACAGCGGATCGGCTTAGCGGCTGGACGCGTTTGTCTGTTTGCAATGCCCTGAAACGTTTTTCGCCCGAACCTTTGCGAGGAGCGTTTCACATGTCCCTTACCGGTACATCCGCCGCAGTTTTTCCTGCCGTTTCCCCTGCCGTTTCCAGTTTCGTTTCCGCTTTTCCCGAGCCCGCGATCCGCGCCGACGACGCGCTCGCCGACCTGCCGTTGCCTGCTGCCGATCAAATTCCGCCGCGCATCGCCGCCGCGCTGCAAGCGCTGCAAGATGGCCGCGCCGTCGTACTGCAGGACGATCACGATCGCGAGAACGAAGCCGATCTGATCGTCGCCGCCGAGCGGCTGACGGAGGCGACGATGGCGCTGTTGATCCGTGAATGCAGCGGCATTGTCTGTCTGTGCCTGCCCGACGCGCGGATTCGCGCGCTCGAATTGCCGCCGATGACGGCGAACAACGAGAGCCGCAACAGCACCGCGTTCACGGTATCGATCGAGGCGCGCGACGGTGTGTCGACGGGCGTCTCGGCCGCCGACCGCCTGACGACGATACGCGCCGCGATCGCGGATGACGCGAAGCCCACCGATATCGTGCGGCCGGGCCACGTGTTCCCGTTGCGCGCAATGCCCGGCGGCGTGCTCGCGCGGCGCGGCCATACCGAAGGCACGGTCGACCTCGTGACGCTCGCCGGTCTCAAGCCCGCAGGCGTACTGTGCGAATTGATGAACGCCGACGGCACGATGACACGCGGCGCCGATGTCGAACGCTTCGCGGCGCAGCACGCAATGCCGATGCTGACGATTGCCGAACTCGTCGAGTTCCGGCAGGCGCTGGCGGCGGCTCGCCGGTTGGCGGAAGAGGAACAGGCGGCGTAGCGCCTGGACACGCGGCCGCGCGGGCCGATGTGCGGGCCTGTTTGTTGGACCCGCCTCACGGGCATCGATTGCGGGTTCGCTTCGTGGCCTGCTAGCGGCCCGCTTGGTGGCCTCGTCAGTGCGCCTGCTGAAGCGGCCTGCGTCGTGAGTCCGGTTTGCGAGTCGCCCGTTACGACTGCACGTCCCCAAACGCGCCTTGCATTCCCGCTTCGACGAGCGCCGGCAACTCGCTCATGTGCTGCATGATCCGCGTGATGCCCATCTTGCGCAGTACGTCTGCGTATCCGTCGGGGATGTGACTCGCGCCGACGAACGCGATGGTCTTCATGCCGGCCGCGCGCGCCGCGCCGAGGCCCGACACGCTGTCTTCGATCACGAGGCACTGCGCCGGGTCCACGCCCAACTGCTGCGCGGCGAACAGGTACACATCCGGGAACGGCTTGGGCCGCGCAACCTGTTCGGCGCTGAATATGCGCGGCGCGAACAGTTCGGTGAGACCGGTGCGCTCGAGCGAGGTGGTGACCCGCGCGAGGCGGCTATTCGACACCACGGCAGCCGGCAGCGGCACGCGATGCAACGCATCGCGCACGCCGCCGATCGCGCTCAGCGACCTCGCGAGTTCTGCTTCGACCTGCCGGTCGACGGTCTTGACGAAGTCCGCAGGCAACGTGATGCCGAACGTCGCTTCGACGCTTTCGAGGAAACGCGCCGTCTTCTGGCCAAACGCGGTTTTGACGATCGCGTCGAACGACAGCTCCGGATACATCGCGGAGAGCGTGCTGTGCATGACGCGATCGGCGATGACTTCGCTGTCGACGAGCACGCCGTCGCAGTCACAGATGAGATGGTCGATCATGCGGCGTCATCCGCCCATGTCTTCGCCGCGCGCACCGCGCGCTGCCAGCCCGCGAGACATTGCTCGACCTCCGCCCGCGCCATCGCAGGCGAAAAGTGCCGCTCGAGCTGCCATTGGCTTTGCAGCGCATCGATGTCTTTCCAGTAACCGACTGCCAGCCCCGCCAGATACGCGGCGCCGAGCGCCGTCGTTTCGCTGACGCGCGGCCGTACCGCGTCGACGCCGAGCATGTCGGCCTGGAACTGCATCAGCAGATTGTTCGCGCACGCGCCGCCGTCGACGCGGAGTTCACCGATACGCATGCCCGAATCCGCCTCCATGGCCCTTAGCACATCCACCGACTGATACGCAATCGAATCGAGCGCAGCGCGTGCGATATGCGCGGACGTCGTGCCGCGCGTGACGCCGAACAGCGAACCGCGCGCGCGGGCGTTCCAGTGTGGCGCGCCGAGCCCGGCAAACGCCGGCACGAGATAGACGCCGTCGCTATGTGGAACGCTGTCCGCGAGCGTTTCGATCTCGGCTGCGCTGCGAATCAGGCCGAGGCCGTCGCGCAGCCATTGCACGACCGCGCCGCCGATGAAAATGCTGCCTTCGAGCGCATAGTCGACACGCTCGCCGATCTGCCACGCAATGGTCGTGACGAGGTTGTTCTTCGACTCGATCGGCTGGTTGCCGGTGTTCATCACGAGGAAGCAGCCGGTGCCGTACGTGTTCTTCACCATGCCCGACTGCGTGCAGAGCTGGCCGAAGAGCGCCGCATGCTGATCGCCGGCGATACCCGCGAGCGGGATGCTCGATGCGAAGACGGTGGATTGCGCGGGCCCGTAGACCTCGGACGACGGCCGCACCTCGGGCAACATGCTGCGCGGAATATCGAGCGCCGCAAGCAGTTCGTCGTCCCATTGCAGCGTATGGATGTTGAACAGCATGGTGCGCGACGCGTTCGTGACGTCGGTGATGTGCAGGCTGCGCTTCGTGAAGTTCCAGACGAGCCAGCTATCGACGGTGCCGAATGCGAGCTTGCCTTGCTTCGCCTTTTCGCGCGCGCCTTCGACATGGTCGAGAATCCAGCGGATCTTGGTTCCCGAAAAGTACGAATCGATCGGCAGGCCGGTCTTTGCGCGCACCGTTTCTTCGAGCCCCTGGGTTTTCAGCTGGTCGCAGAAATCGGCCGTGCGGCGGTCCTGCCAGACGATTGCGTTGTACACGGGCTGACCCGTCTCGCGGTCCCAGACCACCGTCGTTTCGCGCTGGTTCGTGATACCGATCGCCGCGATCGCCGAACCGTTGACGCCCGCGCGCGTGACGGCTTCGGCGGCCACACCCGCCTGCGTCGACCAGATTTCGTGCGGATCATGCTCGACCCAGCCCGGCCGCGGGTAGATCTGCTCGAACTCCTTCTGCGCGGTCGACACGACGTTGCCGTTGCGGTCGAACAGCATCGCGCGGGAACTCGTCGTTCCCTGATCGAGCGCGAGGATGTATTGATCCGGCATCTGTCTCCTCTCCATATTTTGGATGCGACGCTGGCGCCCGGTGCGGGTGCGGGTGCGAAAACGCGCGTCCGCCCGTTCGGCACGAGCTTCGCGCGCCGCATCAGCGCTGCCGAAGCTCAATTGTTGCACGCGGGCCGCGCATGGTGATCAGCTGGGCGCTTTATGGCTGTGGTGCGGGCTCTGCTGCGGGCTGTGCTGCGCAGGTGCCTCGCGTGCGA
The DNA here is from genome assembly GCF_001922345.1 of Paraburkholderia sp. SOS3. Taxonomy (NCBI): domain Bacteria; kingdom Pseudomonadati; phylum Pseudomonadota; class Betaproteobacteria; order Burkholderiales; family Burkholderiaceae; genus Paraburkholderia; species Paraburkholderia sp. SOS3. The sequence continues at coordinate 710,573 of NZ_CP018811.1, forward strand.
ACCACGCGTCGATATCGGTTGCGAGGGTATCGCGCGTGTCCGGCTCGACATGAAGGCCGAGCTTCGTGCGGCGCCACAGCACATCGTAGGCGGTGCGCGCCCACTCGACCTCGCGCAGATAGCGCAACTCGGCTTCGTACAGGTCGGACGTGAACGCATGGCCAAGCTCGGCGAGCGACTGCGCATTGCCGACCACCCGCTCGGCACGCGTGCCATAGGCGCGTGCATAGCGATGTGCGAGCCGTGCCGGTAGCCACGCATGCTGTTGCGCGAAGCGGGCGGCGAAACTCGCGAAATCGGCATGCGCGATGTCGCCGCCCGGCAGCGGTGCGCCAGCGGTCCATGCGGGCCTGGGCGCGCCGAGCGCGCGCGTGAGTTCATCGAGCGCTTCTTCGGCAAGCTTGCGAAACGTCGTGATCTTGCCGCCGAACACCGACAGCAACGGGGCGGCGCCCGCGGGCGCGTCGAGTTCGAGCCGGTAGTCGCGCGTGACCGCTGAAGGGTTGTTCGCGGTCTCGTCTTCGAGCAATGGCCGCACGCCCGAGTACGACCAGTACACGTCGCGAGGCGAAATCGGCTGCTTGAAGTAGCGGTTGATCGACTCGCACAGGTACTGCGTTTCTTCCGCGTTGATCGCGACCTGCGAGGGATCGCCGCGGTATTCGATGTCGGTCGTGCCGATCAGCGTGAAGTCGTGCTCGTACGGAATCGCGAAGATGATTCGCTTGTCCGGGTTCTGGAAAATGTAGGCGTGGTCGTGCTCGAAGAGCCGCCGCGTGACGATATGGCTGCCCTTGACGAGCCGCACCGCATAAGCGGGCTTGTGGTTTGTGACGCCGTTCGCAGTGTGGTTTGCATCCGGCCCCGCGCTGGCGTGCCGATCATGGTTTGCCGTCTGGTTGATCGTGCGCTCGAGCGCCGCCTGCAGCAGTTCGCCGACCCACGGACCCGCCGCATTGGCGATCGCGCGTGCCTGTACCTCGACCGTGGTGCCGTCCGCCCGCAGCAGTCGCGCATGCCACGAGCCATTCGAGCGCGTGGCGCCGACGAGCTTCGTACGCGTCAGCACGCGCGCGCCCCGCTCGCTCGCGTCGAGCGCATTGAGCACGACGAGCCGGGCGTCGTCGACCCAGCCGTCCGAGTAGACGAAGCCGCGCCGGATCGACGCGACGAGCGGCGCGCCGGCCGGATGCGTGCGCAGATCGACGCCGCGCGAGCCCGGCAGCAGTTCGCGGCGCGCAAGGTGATCGTACAGAAAGAGCCCCGCGCGGATCAGCCATGCGGGCCGCAGATTCGGCATATGCGGCATGACGAAGCGCAACGGCCACATGATGTGCGGCGCGGCGCGCAGCAGCGTTTCGCGTTCCTGCAATGCCTTGCGCACGAGCGCGAACTCGCGGTATTCGAGGTAGCGCAAGCCGCCATGGATCAGCTTGGTACTTGCCGACGACGTATGCGCGGCGAGATCGTCCTGCTCGCACAGCAGTACCGACAGCCCGCGCCCGGCCGCGTCGCGTGCAATGCCCGCGCCGTTGATGCCGCCGCCCACCACGAGCAGATCGAAAGGAGACTGTTGTGCCACCGGTTGGCCCTGGGTTGATTGCGCTTTGGTCAATCGGAAGAAAGCTGATCGAAAACTACATGTTCGTTTTCGAACTTTAATGAGCATTTTCGAAAAAGTAAAGTTCGTCGAGGATCAAAACGGAGCGATCTGCACGACTGGTGGCGCGCGGCGCCGCGTCGGACGATACTCTTGGCACCAGCCATTTCGAGGTGAAGAGAACATGCGTGGAATCTGGATGATCGGGGCCGCGGCGTTGCTCGCAGGGTGCGTCAGCACGCCGGAGTTGAGCGGCACCGCGGGCGCACCGTCGTTTGCGGCGTTGCAGCAGATGTGCGGCCAGCAAACAGTGGACTACGGGCAGGATTCACAGAACGTCTACGTGACGTTCTTCGACGCGTATGTCGCACACAAGCGCGGCGGCCTGTCGCAGGAGAATTACTGCGCGTTCCAGCAGTCGATCGCGCAGCACTACACCGAACTCGGCACGAGCAGCGATCGCGAGATGCGCAATCGCTGGGTCGCATTCTTCAACGATCAGCGCGCGAAGGCGATCACGTGGCGCTCGACGGTCGACTCGACATTGCGCGCGGGCTAATCGCGTGGGCTAATCGAACAATCGCGCGCGGGGGGCGGGCGCGCGACGAACCGGACAGCGAACAGAAAGATGCGCATAAGAAAACGGTCAGGCGGGCAAATGCCGCGTGACCGTTCGTGAATCCGTGTGTTTGCGCGCTCGTTGCGAGCGCGCGGACAGATTCAATGTGCGCCGGCCGGCAATCCGTTGCCGGAGAAATCTACGAGAGGCGCTTGATGGCTCTGAGTGCGGAATCGCCGCTTTCGGTGATGCGCCATTGCTGCCGGCCCGAGGCGAGCTGTTCGAGCTGGACGAGTTGCCGTTCGAGCAGCGCGTCGAGTTCTTCACGCTCCATATCCACCTGGTTCGGTGCGTCCTTCACGAGCAACAATGTGGCGAATTCATGCGGACTCAGCATCGTTTCTCTCCATTTCAAGCGTACTCGGGTTGCCTTCGCAACCGCGCCGCAAGGCTGCGCTCACGGTCTGGCGATCCGGCTTGCGATCCTTATGGGATCAGGCATGAGGTCTAGCTTTCGTGGCCGCCGCGCTCGATAAGCACGTCGGGGAACTGGAGTTTAGTCAACTACCGCATGAACTCCAAATCCGCCCCAGTAAATTTTCCATTTGACAGCGGAAAGAGCCGCAGGCGGTCCGGGCCGGCACGCAACTTCACGATTTCACTGCAGGTTTCGCGTGCGGCGCAACATGGCTTGCGCGAAACGCAACCTGCATTCCCGTGCATTCGTGCTATTCGGCGACGAATACCTGCGTGCCCGCGGCCGCTATCGTCTCGGCCATCGAGGCGGGGGGCGCGGCATCGGTGAAGAGCGAGTCGATCTGGTTCAGATGCCCCTGGCGCACGAGCGCCGGACGGCCGAACTTCGAATGGTCGGCGGCCAGAAAGACCGTGCGCGAATGCTCGATGATCGCTTCGGCCACGCGCACTTCGCGCGTATCGAAGTCGCGCAGCGTGCCGTCGGTTTCGATGCTCGACGTGCCGATGATCGCGAAGTCCACCTTGAACTGCCGGATGAAGTCGATCGCAAGCTCGCCCACGATGCCCTTGTCCCACGGCCGCACGATTCCGCCCGTCACGAGCACTTCGCAATCGGGATAGCCGCTCATCATGCTCGCAACGTTCAGATTGTTCGTAATCACATGCAAGCCGCGATGCCGGTTCAATGCGCGCGCAACTTCTTCGGTCGTCGTGCCGAGGTTGATGAACAGCGATGCCTGATCGGGAACGTGCGTGGCGACGAGTGCGGCGATGCGGCGTTTCTCGTCGTGAAACATTCGTTGACGCGCGCTATACGACACGTTCTCCGAGCTCGTCGGCAGACTCGCACCGCCGTGATAGCGGCGCAGCAGGTTGATGTCGGCAAGCCAGTTCACGTCGCGGCGGATGGTCTGCGGCGTAACGTCGAAGTGGGCGGCCAGGTCATCCACGGTGACGAAGCCGTCGCGCTGGACCCACTCGAGCAATTCCTGTTGGCGTGCGTTCAGCGTGAGGCGCGGGTCTCGGGTCATGGCTTGTCGTTGTTCCGCGCGCCGGGCGCGGCGGGCAAGGGTTGGCTTGCGCGTATTGTAAGGCGTCCGCCCGATGCGCCGTCCGCGGCGCGCCGCGCCATGCACCGAGATGAACCGGCATGCGACGTACGATGCCCCCTATGAGCCTTTTGCCCGCTTGCCTTTACCGTTCTTTACAGCACTGGAACCGTGCGCATCGAGCACGGCTATTGCGCGTTGCGACAGCGGCACGTTGCGTTGAAGTTGCTTTGCCTCAACGAGTTCAATGATCACAGGAACCTGAAGTCATCCGGCATGGTCTGTGCTGGATGTTCTGCACTTTTGTGAATCTGCGGCTAAGATGAAAGTAAAAAATAAAACGTTCACTTCAGGATCTCGTGCATTTCGGGAGAAACGGCGCAAGACGACCGGTCATCGCGCTCGCGATTTGGGCATGCTTCGTTCAACGAGACGATCCAGTTTTGGGAGCACCGCACATGCAGACTAAGACGATCCATGTAATGCCCTGGCGAATCGAAGATATCGACATGAGCCGCATCGACTATCAACGCGCCGTCGCCAACGAGGATCTGCTGTTGCTGCTGTGCGCGGCGTCGTTCATCGAAAGCGGCACGGACCTCTATACCAGCAACCTCAGCAGCTTCTTCAACGACGACCCCGAAGTGTCGGCATGGCTCAATAACGAATGGGAGCCGGAGGAACTGCAGCATGGCCTGGCACTGAAGACGTATATCGCGCACGTGTGGCCCGAGTTCGATTGGGACACGGCATTTCGTAATTTCTTTGAAGAGTACTCGAAGACGTGCACCGTCGAGGAATTCGAAAAGACGCGCGCGCTCGAAATGGTGGCGCGATGCGTGGTCGAGACGGGTACCGCAACGCTTTACCGCGCGATCGGCGCATGTTCGGACGAACCGGTGCTAAAGCAGATTACCGACCACATTCGCACCGACGAAGTCCGGCACTACAAGCACTTTTTCAAATACTTCAAGAAGTACAACCGCATCGAAGGCAACGGACGGCTAGCGGTGCTTGGCGCGCTGATGCGTCGCGTGCTGGAGCTCAAGAACGAAGACTCCGAAATCGCGCTGCGGCATGTATTCGCGATCCGCTACCCGGAGCGCGTCGCCGATCCCGCCTATAACAGGGAGCTTTCTGCGCGCGTGAACAAGCTCGTGCGGCGCAACCTGTCCGCCGAGATGTGTGTGAAGATGCTGCTGAAGCCACTCGATCTGCCGGCGAAAATCCAGCCCGGCGTGCACTATCCGCTCGAGAAGATCGCGCAGCATGTGTTCTTTCGCTGAGCGAGGCTGATGCGCGGATGAGCCGATGTTCCGCGTCGGCGTCGTGCGTTAATAGACGGCCCGTGTGCCGCCAGCCTGATCGAAATGGCCCGCGTGAGCGGGCCATTTGCTTATGTGGCGGCGCGTGCGTTTGCGCCTATCCCGCATCGACGGAGATTGATCAATGACCGATTCCGCAGTTCCAAAGCATACCCAGGACCTCGACCTATTCGATGAATGGCCCGACGACCTGCGTGCATTTTTCGACGGCACGTCGCTCGCGGCAAAGATCGGCTTCACGGCATCGCTCGTCACGAGCGATGCAAACGGGCATCTGCGCACGTCGCTGCTCGGTATCGGCGAGCTCTATGCGCCCGATTCGCGTCGGCTTTGCCTCGCCCTGTGGCCGCAGGCGCGTGCGGCACGCTCGCTCGCTCAGAACCGGCGAGCCGCGCTCACTTTCGTCTTCGACGAAGCGTTTTATCAGGTGCAACTGGCATTCGAGCCGCTGCCTGTCGTCGAGGGCGCGGAGGACGAGCTGAAGGCACTGGGCGGCCTCGTCTGTTTCAGCGGATCGATCGACACCGGCGAGGCGCAGCGCGTGCGCTATGCGCGCATCACGAGCGGCATGACCTTCGAGCTCGCGCAAGGGAAGGACGCGACGCTCGAGCGCTGGATACAGCAGGTTGACTATCTGAAGAAGGCGGCGGCGCGCGTGTAACGGCGGGCCGCTGGTTCGCTGGCTAGCGCGCCGCGGTTCCGGCGGCAGGCGCGCGTCGCGATGCTCAGTCGCCCGGGGGGGCCGTCGACTGAGGTTCGGCGCTCGGAGCTTCAGTCGCCGCGACGCGTATCGCGCGGCGAATTGCGTCGCTGCGGCGTCGCATCGCTGCGCGGCTTGTTGCCGCCGAGCAGCGCGCCCGGGTTGCCGCCTTGCTTGCGCTGCGTGTGCGCGGCGCCGTGCTCGTGCATGGCCGCCCGCGGCTTCTCATGCGCGCGTGCTGCATCGTGGCGCGGACTGTCCTTGCGAGCCTGCGCCGGTGCCGCGTGCGACGGTCTTGCACCTTGCGGCGCGGCCGGCTGCTGCGGATGCGGCTTGCCGCCGGCCGGCTGCTGCTTGCGCTGCCCGGCTGGCTGATTCTTCTGTTGCGCTTGGGGCTGCCCGCCGGACGGCTTGCGCTCACGCTGCGCCGCGCCCGCACCGTCGCGCTTGGGCGAGGTTTTTTGTGCGCTCTTCGCCGGATTTCGCCCCGCACCGGCGGCGGCATCGCGCGCCTCGCGCGGCGGCCGCGCCCCTGCGCCCTGGCCGCGCCGCTGGATCGGCTCGGGCCGCGCATTCGGATCGGGCTCGAAGCCCGCGATCACCTCTTGCGGCACGGCGCGCTTGATCAGCTTCTCGATGTCTTTCAGCAGCTGCCATTCGTCGACGCACACGAGCGACACCGCTTCGCCCGTCGCGCCCGCACGGCCCGTGCGGCCGATCCGGTGCACGTAGTCTTCCGGCACATTGGGCAGGTCGAAGTTGACCACATGCGGCAACTGGTCGATATCGATGCCGCGCGCGGCGATATCGGTCGCGACGAGCACCTGCAGCGTGGCGTCCTTGAACTCGCTCAATGCGCGCGTGCGTGCCGACTGGCTCTTGTTGCCGTGAATCGCGAGCGCGCTGATGCCGTCCTTCGTCAGCTGCTCGGCGAGGCGGTTCGCACCGTGCTTCGTGCGCGTGAACACGAGCACCTGAAACCAGTTGTGCTGCTTGATCAGATGCGTGAGCAGTTCGCGCTTGCGATCGCGATCGACGGGGTGCACCTTCTGCGCGACCGTTTCGGCCGTCGTATTGCGGCGCGCGACTTCGATCAAGGCCGGCGCGTTGAGCAGGCTGTCGGCCAGCGCCTTGATCTCATCGGAGAACGTCGCGGAGAACAGCAGGTTCTGGCGCTTCGCCGGCAACTTCGCGAGCACGCGCTTGATGTCGTGAATGAAGCCCATGTCGAGCATGCGGTCCGCTTCGTCGAGCACGAGAATCTCGAGGCGCGACAGATCGATCGTCTTCTGCTGCATGTGGTCGAGCAGACGACCCGGCGTCGCGACGACGATATCGACGCCGCGCTTCAACGCATCGATTTGCGGATTGATGCCGACGCCGCCGAACATCACCGTCGAGTTCAGCTTCAGGTATTTGCTATACGCGCGCACGCTTTCCTCGACCTGCGCGGCGAGTTCCCGCGTCGGCGTGAGGATCAGCGCGCGCACCGCGCGCCTCGTAGCCGCCGCATTCGCCGCGGCAGACGCATTCGTCGAAAGCCGTTGCAGGATCGGCAGCGTGAAGCCGGCGGTCTTGCCGGTGCCCGTCTGCGCACCGGCAAGCAGGTCGCCGCCGTTGAGCACGGCGGGAATCGCTTGCAACTGGATCGGAGTAGGGGACGTGTAGCCGAGTTCTTGAACAGCGCGGACCAACGGTTCGGACAAGCCGAGAGAATCAAAAGACATAAGCTCTTTGTAATGCGGATGTGGCGAACGGTGGTAACGCAATGAGCGGGTCATCGAGCGGGCTCGTCCAGCAACCCGGCCGACGCCGTTCGCGAGAAATCGGCGGCACGCACGTTGCATGCCGAATGCTTCAACGCGCTAAGCAGACACGTTGACTGGCGTTAAGTTGCATCTATCGTCATATATCACGGCGACAGCGACCGTTATGCGACATAACCTGCGACGCTGACGAATTGGCACAGACTGCCGGCGAGCACGAACAGGTGCCAGATACCATGTCCATGCCGGATGCGCTCGTCGTTGATGAAGAAGTAAATGCCGGCGCTGTAAATAAGACCGCCCGCGACGAGCCATGCGGTGCCCGCTGCCGGCAGCGCGTCGACGAGCGGCTCGATTGCGACGAGCCCAAGCCATCCCATCAACACGTACAGCACCATCGATACGCTGCGAGTGCGCCGCCCGAGCGTGAGTTCCTGCATGATGCCGAGCGCCGCCAGGCCCCAGATCACACCGAAAAGCGACCAGCCCCACGGCCCGCGTAGTGTAACAAGCGTGAACGGGGTATAGCTGCCGGCGATCATCAGGTAAATCGCCGAGTGATCGCATTTCTGCAGCACGCTCTTCGCGCGCGGCGCACGCACGCTGTGGTAGAGCGTCGAGATTGCGTACAACACGAACAGCATGGCGCCATAAACGCTGAAGCTGACCATCTTGTACGCGTCGCCGTCGAGGGCGCCGAGTGTGACGAGCGCTGCAAGCCCCACCGCCGACAGCAACGCGCCGACGAGATGGGTGATGCAGTTCAGACGCTCGCCGGTTGGCACGGCGTTTCTCCCCGAACGACCAAAAACAAAGGGCGCGGCCCGCGTGTGTTCCGATGGCCGCGCCCTTTACGTCTTGCGTCGCCTAGTCGAGCGGCGCCGAACGCAGTTCGCTGACCTGTTGCGGCGACACCGGCGTACCGTGGTTACCCCAGGACATCCGGATGTACGTCACGACCGCAGCCACTTCCTGATTCGACAAAGCCTGTGCGAACGGCGGCATGCCGTACGGCTTCGGATTGCCGCCCGTGCTCGGCGGATAACCGCCATTCAGGACCATACGGATCGGGTTGACCGCCGACGGCATCTGGATGGACTGGTTGTTCGCAAGCGGCGGGAACGCCGGCGGCATGCCGAGGCCGTTTTCCGCGTGACACTTCGCACAGTTGTCAGCGTAGATCTTCTGGCCTTGCTTCAACAGTTCGCTACCGAACTGTTCGCTCGTCTCGAGCTGCAGATGCTCAGGCGCTTCGTCCTTCTGCGGGATGGTTTTCAGGTACGTCGACATCGCGTGGATATCGTCGTCGGACATGTACTGCAGGCTGTTGTGCACGACTTCGGCCATCGGGCCGAACACCGCGCCGCGCTCCGACACGCCGGTCTTCAGCAGACTGGAGATGTCCTTGAGGTCCCAGTCGCCGAGGCCCGCTTCCTTGTTCGACGTCAGCGACGGTGCGTACCAGTTCTGCAGCGGGATCAGACCGCCCGCGAACGCAGCCGAATTCACCGGGCCGCCCATCGCGTTGATCGACGTATGGCACATGCCGCAGTGGCCGAGGCCTTCGATCAGGTACGCGCCGCGATTCCATTCGACCGACTTGGTCGGATCGGGCTTGTACTCGCCTTCGCGGAAGAACAGCGTACGCCAGCCGATCAGCAGGTTGCGGTTGTTGAACGGGAACTTCAGTTCGTGCGGACGGCTCGGCTCATGCACCGGCGGGACCGAGCGCAGGTACGCGTAGATCGCGTCCGAGTCGGCGCGCGAGACCTTCGTGTAGCTCGTGAACGGGAAGGCCGGGTACAGCAGGCTGCCGTCCTTCGAACGGCCCGTGTGCATGGCGCGGAAGAAGTCGTCCGACGACCATTTGCCGAGGCCGTACTGGTCGTCCGGCGTGATGTTCGGCGTGAACAGCGTGCCGAACGGCGTAGCCATCGGCAGGCCGCCGGCGAAGATCTTGCCGCCGCGCACCGTGTGGCACGCGATACAGTCGCCGGCGCGGGCGAGGTACTCGCCCTTCTTGATCAGCGCGGCCTGGTCGGCCGGCGTGGCCGCCATCGCGACGCCGTTGTGCAGGTTGTCGCTGCCCGACCAGAGGACCGGAACGAGCGCGGCGGCTGCAACAATGACGACAGCCGAGAGGGCGAACAGGGACTTGCGTTTCATTTGATGGTCTCTCCCGGTGCCTTATTGCGGTTCGCTGCCGCAGGCAAGCGGAGTCTTCAACGAGTTGGCCGGAGCCGGCACAGGGTTTTGCGGGGCCTGCTGCGTGGCGAGCCAGGAGGCGACGGCGTTCACGTCGTCGTCGGTGAGACGCGTGGCGATGGTGTGCATGCAGTCAGGCGCGATCGCGTGACGCGTGCCCGAACGCCAGGCGCCGAGCTGCGCGCTGATGTAGTCCGAGTGCAGGCCGACGAGGCCCGGAATAGCCGGTTCCATACCGGTGAGCGCCTTGCCGTGGCACGCCGCGCAGGCGGGAATCTGCTTGCCCGGATCGCCGTTCAGCACGATCTGACGGCCGCGCTCGAGCGTTGCGTCGGACACGTTCGGCTTGTTGGGCGGCGGGTACGGCGGGCGTTGCTGCGAGAAGTACGTGGCGATCTGATGCAGGTAGTCGTCCGAGAGGTACGTGACGAGGTAGTTCATCGGCGGGTACTTGCGGCGCCCTTCGCGGAAGTTCTGCAGCTGGTTGTACAGGTAGTCCGCCGGCTTGCCCGCTAGACGCGGGAAGTAATCGTTGTCGGTGCCCTGGCCATGCGTGCCGTGACATGCCGTGCAGCCCTGCACGCGCGCTTCCATCGTATCGGGGGCTTTGGGCTGAGTCTGCGCTTTCGCAGCGCTATAGACGCCTGCACTGCCAATCAACAGAAGCGCGAGCAGCGGGCGGAAAATGCGTCTTGAAGACACGCGTAACTCCATGAAATCGGGGACCTGACCGAGCTTCGAGCTGGCTCGGTATAAAGACAACTCACAGACAACTGAACTAAGCCTGGCGGCAGCGGGCGCTGCGGCGACGCAGCATTCTATCATCGATGATTGATGGTGACTATTTGCCACATAGGCCGAAGTTCAGGCGCCATCGTGTTATGCGACAGTTTGACGCAACACCGCTCGCCGAGGATTCGCACGGTTGCCTCGTAGCGCGGAGGCTGCGAAGACTCCGTCAAATGCGCATGCCGTGCTGGCGCAGCGCACGATGCCGCGTGTCAAGGCCTCGGCAGCGGACAACGCATCCTTTAAGATGGCACGTTTCGCCATATTCCCTCGGTGTTCCTGCCGTTCTCGTGTAGCGGTGTTTCACGAAGGGTGCGGCTCGCCGAGCAGTTACCTCGACGTATCCGCCGACCACCAGCCTCGATCCTTTCAATCTGCCTCTGATGAAGCCACCCGCCGTCGCACGTCCGTTAGACCCGCACGCCGCCGTCGCTTGCGATGCCGTCGCGCTGCCCCACTCAACCCGCATCCCGGGTGGCTCCGTATGACGATGAGCGGACTCTGGATCGGGCAGGTTGCCCTCGCCGCGCTGATGAACATCGCGTTTGCCTTCGCGGTCGGCACCGCGCTGCTCGCCGCATGGCTCGCCAAAGACGCGCAGGCGAAGGTCGCGCCCGCGCGGCCCGCGTGGTTGCGTGCGCAACGGTCGATGCAGACTGCGGCGATCGTGCTCGTGCTCGCCGATCTCGGCTGGCTGCTGTATGCGTCGGCTTCGATGGGCGGCGTGAGTCTGCCGGCCGCGCTCGGCGTCGTGCCGACCGTGCTCGCGCAGACGCACGCGGGCTATGCCTGGCTCGTCGCATTCGGCGGCGCGGTGCTGTTGTTGCTGACGTCGCTGGCGAGCCACGACGGCGCATTGCGCAACGCGCTGCTGTGGCTCGCGGTGATCGCGATCGCGGCGGGCAAGGCGTCGCTCGGTCATGCGGCCGATGCGGGGGCCGTGTCGCCGGCGGTCGGCATCCAGACGCTGCATGTGCTGGCCGCGACCGTGTGGGGCGGTCTCGTGCTCGCGGCGGGGTTGGCGGTGGTGCCGGCGCTCGGCGCGTCGGTGGCGCGCGGCGTGCTGATTCGCACGGCGACGCAGGTGTCGAACCTATCGTTCGCGGCGGTTGTGTTCGTGCTGCTGACGGGTGTGTTCAATGCCGTGCAGGGGGCGGGCGGAACGTTTGCCGCGATCGGGTACACGACGTGGGGCCATGTGTTGACATTGAAGCTCGCGCTCGTTGCGCTGGCGCTCGTGATCGGGGCGTTGAACCGCTTCTCCGCATTGCCGAGGCTGCGCCGTACCGCGTCGACGATGGACGCGCACACGTTTGCGAATCTGCTTCATCTCGAAGCGCTGCTGATGATCGGCGTTTTCGCGGCCGCGGCGGTGCTCGCCGATAGCGTGCCGGGGTTCGTTGCGCTGGGCTAGGCCGGGCGCAATCGCGTCAGGCGTGTTTCATGCGTGAACGATTGGCTCGAGCGTCGCGGCGTCGAACATGCCCTGCTGCGGCTTACCCGACGCATCGAACCATTCGCAGATCAGCCAGATGCCCGGTGCGAACGCGACCGGCCCGACCCACGTGGCCGTCATCGGGCGGCCGCCCGATTTGAGCCTGAAGACATCCCCGGTTTGGTATGGCGTAGTGTGCGGCACGATATCTCCTTGTTGTTCTTGCTGTGACGTCGTTGCTGTGATTGCACCTGCCTGCTGTCGCACGCGCTGCGCGAAATTACTCGAAGCCGAGCCGATGACCGACGATCGGCGCGCAAAAAAGCGCGATTGCGCAGCCCGCGGCCTTGCCTTCCAGTTCGGCGGACGCGGCAGAAGCGTTATACACGTGCATGAGCAGATCGAATAGCTGTGGCATGCAATACAGAACCGCAGCGCCCACGAAGCAACGTTCCACAATTGCAATACGCCAGCCGCGCTCGTACGCGACAGCGGCGAAAATCACGCGCAGTACGCCGAACAGAACGAGCGCGCCGACGGCCGCCTGCTGGCGGATCAGATAGTCAGGAAGGAATTCGGTCATGGCTCGCGATCGCCGTAAAGTCGTGTCGCAGACCATTCAGCAAAAGCCAAGCCAGAATGCTCGCGCGTCGTGCGAACGTGCCGCGAGGCGTTATGCGGCAAGGCATCGGTAAAACATGACGTGCGCCGGCACGCAGCCGCGGCGCCGCTCGTCGCGGCTACCGCGCCGGAAATGTAACGTTCGCGAAACATCGCGCGAAAAAACGCGCGCGTCGTGTTGCGCAAATGAAAACGCCGCCGGGGCCGTTCGCTCCCCAGGCGGCGCTTCGATCATCGCGATGTACCGATCGCGCTTACCACTCGGCGACGCTGCCGTCCGTGTGGCGCCACACCGGGTTGCGCCAGCGGTGGCCGAGCTTCGCCATCTCGCGCACCTTCTCTTCGTTCACTTCGATGCCAAGGCCCGGGCCCTGCGGAATCGACACATAGCCGCCTTCGTACCTGAAAACTTCCGGATTCCTGATGTAATCGAGCAGGTCGTTGCCCTGGTTGTAGTGGATGCCGAGGCTCTGTTCCTGGATGAACGCGTTGTAGCTGACCGCATCGATCTGCAGGCACGTTGCGAGCGCGATCGGACCGAGCGGGCAGTGCAGCGCAAGCGCGACGTCATAGGCTTCGGCCATCGAAGCGATCTTGCGGCACTCGGTGATGCCGCCCGCGTGCGACGCGTCGGGCTGGATGATGTCGACGTAGCCGCCCGCGAGAATGTGCTTGAAGTCCCAGCGCGAGTACAGACGCTCGCCGAGCGCGATCGGCGTGCTCGTCTGGTTCACGATATCGCGCAGCGCCTCGACGTTTTCCGACAGCACCGGTTCTTCGATGAACATCAGCTTGAACGGATCGAGCTCTTTCGCGAGCACCTTCGCCATCGGCTTGTGCACGCGGCCGTGGAAGTCGACGCCGATGCCGACGTTCGGGCCCACCGCCTCACGTACCGCGCGCACGTTGTCGATGACGCCTTGAACCTTGTCGAACGTGTCGACGATCTGCAACTCTTCCGAGCCGTTCATCTTGACGGCCTGGAAGCCGCGCTCGACGACGGCGCGCGCATTGTTCGCGACGTCGCTCGGCCGGTCGCCGCCGATCCACGAATAGACCTTGATGCGGTCGCGCACCTGGCCGCCAAGCAGCGTATGCACGGGCACGCCGTGAAACTTGCCCTTGATGTCCCACAGCGCTTGGTCGACGCCGGCGATCGCGCTCATCGTAATCGGTCCGCCGCGATAGAAGCCCGCGCGGTACATGACCTGCCAGTGGTCTTCGATCAGGCGCGGATCTTTGCCGATCAGATAGTCGGACAGCTCGTCGACGGCCGTGGCGACCGTATGCGCGCGCCCTTCGACGACGGGCTCACCCCAGCCGACGATGCCCTCGTCGGTTTCGATCTTCACGAAGCACCAGCGCGGCGGGACGATGAAGGTTTCGATGCGGGTGATTTTCATGGCGCGTCTCCTGTGAGTTCGTGAACCGAGCGGTGAATCGGCTGGGGCGGAAAGTCCGGGGAGCCACATGCTACAACAGAATCGCATTTAAATACTATTAATAGTATTATTTGGGACGCTTCCGTTCGGGAAACGCTTCCGAGCCCGCTCACGCCGCGTTGCGCAAGGAGAACCACTATTCAGCGAGATCTGCACGGCCGCGTCGCGCATCAGCTCGCGACAGCCATCCTGCGCGGCGACTATGCGCCCGCATCCACGCTGCCGCGCGAGGCCGAGCTGATGGAGGCGTTCGGCGTGAGCCGCACGGTGCTGCGCGAAGCGCTGCGCACGCTGACCTCGAAGGGGCTGATCGAATCGCGGCCGCGCGTCGGCACGCGCGTGCGGCAAAGGGATGCGTGGAATCTGCTCGATGTCGACGTGCTGGACTGGTACTCGCGCGTCGCGCCGCCCGTCGACTTCGCGCTGAAGCTGCAGGAAATGCGCGAAATGATCGAACCGTATGCGGCGGGGCTTGCGGCCGCATCGCGCAGCGAGGCGTCGTTTGTTGCGCTCGACACCGCGCACGCGGCGATGGTCGCGGCGCGCAATGTCGACGAATGGGTGCGCGCGGACCTCGAATTTCACCTGAGCGTGCTGCAAGCGTGCGGCAACGAGTTGCTGATTCCGCTCGGCACGCTGATCGAGCGCACGCTCGAAGCGCAATTGCGGCTCAATGCGAAGCGGGCGGACGTGTTCAACGCGTCGCTTGCTGAACATAGCGCGGTGTTCGAAGCGATCCGCGATCGCGATGCGCAGCGTGCGCGCGATGCGATGGCGGCGCTGCTCGGCGTCACGCGCGCGCGGATCGAAGCGTGAACGCTGACTGTTGACTACCGACTCCCGAAGCGTGCAGCCGCGACGCCCGAAGCACAAGCGGCCGGCTATTCGCCCAGTTCCGCCGTCAAAAACTCGATAAACACGCGCACGCGCGCCGACATCTGATGCAGCGGCGAGTACACGGCGAAGATATCGGCATCGGGCGTTCGATACTCGGGCAGCACGGGCACGAGCGCACCGCTCTTCAGATAGTCGACGATGTCCCACTCCGCGCGCATCAGGATGCCGTGGCCTTCGAGCGCCCACTTCACCGCGATCTCGCCGTCGTTGGTCGTGAGGTTGCCGCGCACGCGCACGGTCGTTGTTTTCTGCGCCGCGCCGCGGCCGCTCGTCAGACGCCAGATGCCATAGCCATCGTCGCCCTGGCGAATGCCGATGCAGTTGTGATGCGCGAGATCGGCCGGCGTTTTCGGCATGTCGTGACGCTTGAAATACACGGGCGACGCGCATAAGAGGCGGCGGTTCGGCGCAATGCGCCGCGCGATGACGCGCGCATCGGGCGGCTCGCCGAAGCGGATGCAGACGTCGTAGGCATCGCTGCTGATCGGCGGCGGGTCGACCGATAACTGCAATTGCATGTCGACGTCGGGATAACGCTGCACGAAGCGGGAAATCACAGGGGCGACATGGCTGCGGCCGAAGCCGAGCGTCGCATTCACGCGCAACAGCCCCTTCGGCGCGGCTCGCGCGCCGCCGAGCAACTGCGCGAGCTCATCCATCTCGCCAAGAATGCGCCGTGCGTGCGATAGATAAATCTCGCCTTCGGCCGTGAGACTCATGCGGCGCGTCGTGCGATTGACGAGCGCGACACCCGCGCGCGCTTCCATCTGCGCAAGATGCTTGCTGACGGCGGCCGTGGTGACGCCGAGTTCGCGCGCGGTCGCGGTCAGGCTGCCGCGCCCCGCGAGCACGGAGAAAAACGCGAGGTCTTCAGGTTGCACCGATGCGCCCATTTCACCGCCTATTCTTAACTTGCAGTTAAAGGTGGTTTGAGTCTAGCAGCGCGTGCGACACACGTCGATTTCTTACCATCGACTGATCCCCTCGTTTTCGCGGCCCGCACTTCGCGGGCGCGCGATTCACCAACCATTTTCCAGGAGACATCTCGGCATGAAGACCTATCGCATCGCAACGATTCCCGGCGACGGCATCGGCAAGGAAGTGGTGCCCGCGGGCCAGCAGGTTCTCAAAGCGCTGGCTGCCCGCAGCGACACGTTCCGCTTCGAATTCGAAGACTTCGACTGGGGCGGCGACTATTACCGCAAGCATGGCGTGATGATGCCGGCCGACGGGCTCGACGCACTGCGCGACAAGGACGCGATTCTGTTCGGCTCGGCCGGCGACCCGCAGATTCCCGATCACATCACGCTGTGGGGCTTACGCCTGAAGATCTGCCAGGGCTTCGACCAGTACGCGAACGTGCGGCCGACGCGCATCCTGCCCGGCATCGACGCGCCGCTCAAGCGCTGCAAGCCTGCCGATCTCGACTGGGTGATCGTGCGCGAGAATTCGGAAGGCGAGTACGCGGGGATTGGCGGCCGCGCGCATCAGGGCCATCCGATCGAAGTCGCCACGGACGTGTCGATCATGACGCGCGCCGGCGTCGAACGCGTGCTGCGCTTTGCGTTCCGGCTCGCGCAATCGCGTCCGCGCAAGCTGCTGACGGTGATCACGAAGAGCAACGCGCAGCGTCACGCGATGGTGATGTGGGACGAGATCGCCGGGCAGGTTGCGCGCGAGTTCCCCGATGTGAAGTGGGACAAGGAACTCGTCGATGCGGCGACCGCGCGCATGGTGAACCGTCCTGCGTCGCTCGACACGATCGTCGCGACGAATCTGCACGCGGACATTCTGAGCGATCTCGCTGCCGCGCTCGCGGGCAGCCTCGGCATCGCGCCGACCGCGAACCTCGACCCGGAGCGCCGCTACCCGTCGATGTTCGAGCCGATTCACGGTTCGGCATTCGACATCATGGGCAAGGGCCTCGCGAATCCGGTCGGCACGTTCTGGTCGGTCGTGATGATGCTCGACCATCTTGGCGAAGCCGACGCGGCGAAGCTCGTGATGAACGCGATCGAGCACGTGACCGCGAACCCGTCGTTGCACACGGGCGACCTCGGCGGCGACGCGACGACTGTGCAAGTCACGAACGCGGTCTGCAAACACATCGCCGCCCACGCGCGCGCGGCCGTCACGGCCTGAACGGCGCGCGAGCAGTGCAAGAGCAGTGCAAGAGCAGTGCAAGAGCAGTGCAAGAGCAGTGCAAGAGCGGCGCGCCGCCCGGACGGGTGTGAACTCACGCGACGGCGGAATCGGGACCGTCCCTACAGATTGGCCGCCAGTCCCAAGGCGGCCCGCTACGTGCGCGTACGCGCCGCCTGCATCTGCTCGAACGCCTCGACGATGCGCTCGACGAACACGTTCTTGTGCGCCAGCATGCCGCCCGCCACTTCGCGATGCACGAGCATCGTCGCGTTCGCTTCGAAAACGAGCACGCGCCCGTCGTCGAGCAGCGTGTAGTCGATGCCCGCGTAGTCGAGGTCGAGCTTTGCGCCGATCGCCTCGAGCGCGTGCATCGCGCGCTCACCGAGCGACCCGTGCGGGTCTTCCAGAAAGCGGCGTTCTTCTTCGAGTTTCCACGTCTGCGACGTCATGCCGGCCGAGAAGTAGTGGACCATCCACTCCGGGCCGATCGCCAGATGGTACGGATACGGCTTGCGATCGATGAGGATGCTCCGGTACTTGCGGAAGTGGCCGTCCGCGCTGCGGTAATTGCGGAACATCGTCAGGTAGCACGGCGCATTGAGCCCCTGAACGTCGGGCCACAACGTATCGATCGACCGATGCAGCGAGACGCCTTCGCCGCCATGCTTTGCGAGCGGCCGCAGCAGCAGCGGAAAACCGACGCGGCCCCGATCGATCTGAAGAGCGAGCTCGTCGCGCGACACGGGCGGTCGATCGATACGCATGCACGGCGCGCTCAGCACGTCGTCGAGATCGGCCAGCAACTCGGGCAGCACATCGCGCCGCGTCTGCATGACCGCCGCGGGGCGATTCAGCAGCGGGCGTCCGCAGCGGCGCGCGAACGTCTCGAGGCGACTCAGCAGCGGCTGCGCCACATCCGGCTCGCCGATCGCGTTGAACACGAGGTCGTAGCGCGGCAGCTGAAAGTCTTCGACTTCGTTCGCGCAGTCGATTGCGTATTTGATGCGGTGACTCGTTTGCACGGGCAGCAGCGTATCGAACGGCACATTGCCCGAGGTGCGGCCCGCACACAGAATCAGCACGCGGCGCGGCGCGCGATCCGCTGCTTCGACGTACACGCGCTGCAGTGTATAAGCGCGGGTGCGATGGTGCTGCGCATCGTCGGGACGATCGAGCGCGTCCAGCACTGCCGCGAGGTTCTGATGCGCGATCGCCAGGTCCGGTTCGATCGCGAGCGTGTGTTCGAACCAGTGCAGCGCGGCCGTATGGTCGCCTCGCATGTAGTACGAGGTCGCGAGATTGTAGAGCGGCAGTGCCGAGCGCATGTCGGCGATCGCATCGGCGCTCGCGCCGGACGCGGTGGCCGCCGCGATGATCGCGTTCGACGTCTCCACCGCGATTCGATGCGCGAGGTAGCCCGTCTCGTTGCCGGCCTCGCGCAACGAGTCGGCGAGGGCGGCGTGCAAGCCGGTATTCAGCGGATCGTCGTCGAGCGCGGCGAAGAGTATCGCGATCGTTTTCTCGATATCTGAATGCCTGCGTGCCGATGCTTCAGCGTTGCGCTCATCGACCCCAGCGGCGGGTTGCGCGGAATGCGCCATAGCGATCCTTCGGAATACGGTGTGAAACACGGATGACGGCGCGTCGGTTTGCCAGCTTATCCGGGGACATCGATAAGCCGTTTGTAATAAATCGCGCGGCAGGCTTTTGCAGCGTACATCACATTATGGCGTGCGCATGTCGCGGGCTCGATCGAACAAGCGGGAAATCGGCCCTTTGTTCCCGCATTTGCAGCGCCGCCGCCGTTGGTATCGTGGCTACCGTCCATCGTCGCGAGTTGCGTCGGCATCGTGTCGACAGCAGCGTGACGGCCAACCGCTCATCGGTTCGCACGTGCCGCGCGTCCGCAGGATCGAACATGAAATTTAATGCTCTGAATTTCTCCGGCGGCCCCGGCGCGCTGCCTGAAACCGTGCTTGCGCAAACGCGCGATGCGATCGTCGCGCTTCCGGATACCGGCATGTCGGTGCTCGGCATGAGCCACCGGTCCGAATGGTTTCGCTCGGTGCTCGAAGAAGCCGAAATGAACATACGGCACCTGCTCGGCCTCTCGAGCGACTATGCGATTACGTTTTTGCAGGGCGGCAGCAGCCTGCTGTTCGCGACGATCCCGATGAATTTCGCCGCCCGCGCGGCCGCGGCGCCCGACTATGTGACCTCCGGCTACTGGAGCGCGAAAGCGACCGCCGAAGCCGCGAAGGTGACGAAGCGCAACATCGTGTGGGACGGCAAGCATACCGGTTACAGGCAATTGCCCGATCTGCGAACGCTCGACGTCGCGCCGTCGGCCGCCTATCTGCATTACGTGTCGAACGAAACAGTTGAGGGCCTGCAGTTCGATCCTTGCGACATCGGCGATATCGCGGCGCCGCTGATCGCCGACATGTCTTCCGATTTCCTGTCGAAGCCGTTTCGCAGCGACGCGTATTCGATGATCTACGCGCACGCGCAGAAAAACCTCGGGCCGGCCGGCGTCACCGTTGCGGTAATCCGGCGCAGCTTGCTCGACCGCATTCCCGACGGGCTGCCCGCGATTCTCGATTTCCGCACTCACGTTCTGCACAGTTCGAACTACAACACGCCGCCTGTCTTCGCGATTTACGTGCTGATGCTCGTGACGCGGTGGCTGCGCTTCGACATCGGCGGCCTGCATGCGATGCAGCGCATCAACGAACAGAAGTCGAAGCGCCTGTACGCGACACTCGACGCGCTCGGAGATGCGGTCACGATTCATGCCGACCCGCGTTGGCGCTCGCAGATGAACGTCTCGTTCACGTTCGGTGACAAACGGCTCGATCAGGCTTTGATTGCCGCAGCGCGGGATCACGGTATCGTCGGCCTCGAAGGGCATCGTTCTGTAGGCGGGTTACGCGCATCGCTCTATAACGCGGTCACCGAAGACGCGGTCGAATCGTTGTGCCTCGCACTAAACGAGTTCGCCGTGCAGCACGTTTGACGTGGTTCCATGCACGCCGTGCAAGCCTGGCGTCGTGAAATGCCGGCGTCTCTCCTTTCCTGCCTTGCCGGCTGTTCGGCCGGCAGTCGAAACATTCTCACGAGCAGGTGAAGCACGCGGTTGCCGTGCATGTTCGCCGAGGCTGATTCGTCTTCGCGTCCGATAGACGGACCGATCTTTCCGAATGTTAATAGTCCGGAAGTCCCACGTTTCGATGTGGGGTGGACGCCTATCGCGCGTGCTCTTACGATCACATATCATGGTTGACGACGTATGCGGGTACGAATGCCGCATCCGATGCAGCCGTTGGCCACGCTTTTTGCTTCGCATGTAACCGCGCTTCGTCGCGCCGCATGTAATCACACATGTAACCACTAAACAGGACACGCCCGCATGGAACAGGACGCCTTCACCGCATTCGAACGCGACGGCTGGGAGCGACTCGCCGAGGCGTATAAGCCGCGTTTCGGTGGGGTGACGAGGCAATCGAACGGCGCGTTGCTCGACGCACTCGATGTCGGCGCGGGAACGCGTTTTCTCGATATCGCGACGGGGCCCGGCTATGTCGCCGCAGCGGCGGCGCGCCGCGGCGCGCATGCGGTCGGCGTCGATTTCGCGCAGGCCATGGTCGATGAAGCGAGGCGCGACTATCCCGATGTCGAATTTCAGCGCGGCAGCGCCGATGCGCTGCCGTTCGACGATGCGAGCTTCGACGCGGTCGGCATCAGCTTCGGTCTGTTGCACTTTGCGGATCCGGACAAGGCGCTCGCCGAAGCGTTTCGCGTATTGAAAAGCGGCGGACGAATCGCGTTTACGGTCTGGTCGATGCCCGATCGCGCGCTTGGCTTCGGCTTCGTGCTAAAGGCTGTGGAGACATACGGACGTCTGGACGTGCCGCTGCCGCCGGGGCCGCCGTTCGCGCGCTTTAGCGACTGGAGCGAATGCGAACGCACCTTGCGGGCAACCGGTTTTATCGAACCTCGCGTGGTCGAAGTGAGTCAGACATTGCACACGCGCGCGCCCGACACGGCATTTCACATGATGTTGCACGGCGGCGTGCGTATGGGCGCGCTGCTCAAGTTGCAGACGCCCGAAGCGCGCGAGTCGATCGAAAAGTCGGTGTTGGAAGACTGCGCGCCGTATCGAAACGGCGATGACATTCGCGTGCCTTTGCCTTGCGTACTGGCATCCGCGAAGAAGCCTTGAACTGGTGTGGAGCAGCAATATGAAGCGTATGCACATTCACGTTTCAGTCGAAAATCTGACGGAAAGTATCCGTTTTTACAGTGCGATGTTCGGCGGCATCGAACCCACGGTGCGCAAGCCGGATTACTGCAAGTGGGAATTGTCGGACCCGGCGGTGAACTTTGCGATCTCGCAACGTCTTGCGCGCTCGGGCATCGATCATTTCGGTATTCAGGTCGAAACCGAAGAAGAACTGATCGAAATGCGCAACCGCTTCGCGCTGGCGGAGATCGCTGCTGAAGAAGAGACGGCGGCGCAATGTTGCTATGCGGTATCCGATAAATCGTGGACTGTCGATCCGCAAGGCGTCGCGTGGGAAACGTTTCGCACGCTGGAAGCGGCGCCGGCATACGGAAAATCGCGGCACGATAGCGACCCGACCGATGCGGCCGCTGCGAACCCCGACATCGATAACGATGCAGACACCGATGCCCACACCGACCCGTCGTCGCCGAACGCGCCGTGCTGCGGACCGCAGCAAAGCGCGGTGACGATCGCGTTCAGGCGCCGCCGTTAAAGCGCCCTTGCGTCTATCGAAGCGCGGCTTCCGGTACGAGCACGAAGCCTTCCATCAGCCGCCGCGCGCTGCGGCTCATCACGACCTTCGTCACGGTCCAGTTGCCGTCGCGCTGCGCGGCCTCGGCACCGACCGCGAGGCTGCCTGACGCGTGCCCGAAGCGCACGCGGCCGCCGGCTTCCGGCGCGAGACGGTTGACAACAGTGCCAGGAATGGCGGCCGCCACCGCAATCGCGATGGCGCCGGTGCCCGTCATCGCGTGATGCAGTTTGCCCATCGAAAAAATGCGCGCGTTCAGATCGAGCGTCGCGGCATCGACCTGTTTGCCGCTCGACGCGACGTAGCTCGTGGGCGGCGATACGAAGGCGAGCTTCGGCGTGTGCGGGCGCTGTGTCGTGGCCTCTTCGGTCGTGCGGGCGAGGCCCATGCGCACCGCCGCGTGGGCACGGATCGCTTCCGCTTTGTCGAGCAGCGCTGCATTGCCGTTCACATCGCGTTGCAATTCGGTGCCCGTAAGGCCTAGTGAAGAGGCGTCGATAAAGATCGCGGGATTGCCCGCGTTGATCATGGTCATTTCGAGCGTGCCGATGCCGGGCACGTCGAGCGTATCGAGCGCGTTGCCGGTGGGGAACATGCCGGTGTCGGGCACATCGGGGTCCGCGTCGCCGGCTGGATCGAGGAATTCGATTTTGATTTCGGCGGCCGGGAAGGTCACGCCGTCGAGTTCGAAATTGCCTTCCTCGACCACTTCGCCATCGCGCATCGGCACATGCGCGATGATCTTCGCATTGATATTCGCCTGCCAGATGCGCACGATCGCCATGCCGTCGCGCGGTGCGTCGACGAGACCTTGCGCAATCGCGAACGGACCGACTGCCGAGGTGAGATTGCCGCAGTTGCCGGACCAGTCGACGATCGGCTTGTCGATCGCGACTTGCCCGAAGCGATAGTCGACATCGCAATCCGCGCGCGACGACGGGCCGACGATCACCACCTTGCTCGTGCTCGATGTCGCGCCGCCCATGCCGTCGATATGCTGGCCGTAAGGGTCTGGGCTACCGATCACGCGCAGCAGGATGCGATCGCGCCGAGCGGGGTCCGCCGGCAGCCAGTCGGGGCGAAAGAAAACGCCTTTGCTCGTGCCGCCGCGCATGTAGACGGCCTGGATTTTCGATTGCGGCAAGCTTGCCTCCTGATAGCACTCGGATTACCGATGATAGGCGAAGTGCAGTCGATTTTGCTGCGAGATTGTCTCTTCACGGGGTGGATTGATCATGATCGTGAGCGGGCACGAGCGAGCGCTTGAGCCGCAATGCTGCGGGACCGCTACTCCCAACGATGCCGGGCAGTAGCACTCATAGACGAGCCACTCTATGATGTGAGTTCCTTCGGAGGAAAAAGCCATGATCGCGACCAGCCCCGAACATGCGGTGGAACTGTTGGACCGGGCATTCAACGAGCAGGACATCGATACGGTCATCGGCTTCTATGAAGACGACGCGGTAGTCGTCACGGAACCGGGAAGAACGGTTCGCGAGCGCGCGGAACTCAGGCGTTTTTTCGAGCGCGCAATGAAGTCGGGCATATCGGCGAAGCAACTCAAAACGCATGTCATCGAAGCCGATGGTATCGCGCTGTTTCTGTCGCGATGGATGCTTGAATACAAGGACCCGAATGGCGAGGCTTCGTCGAGGGAACTGGTTGCGACAACTGTTTTTCGCAAGCAGCCAGGCGGCGAATGGAAGGTGCTGATCGACAATTCGCTGGGTCCGCAGGTACTCGACGCCTGAATAAGGTCGCCCCCTGCGCTTATCCGGCGCAACCACATTGGATCGGTGTATTGCGTGCGTGACGGGCGGCGACGTCCGGCGTGCCGCGGCATGTGTTCGCACTGCGCGAACACGCGCCGGCCTGCCGCGCGCGCCGTTGACCCATATCAAGTTGCCTGGCGCATATGAGCGGAAGATAAGAGGTAAGGCTTGCAGCAAGGCCTAACCGGATGCCTCGGCACGCGGCGCATGATGCGCGCGTGCATACGCCCGAACCGCGCGACAGGTGCGACCTCCGAGGACCTGTCGCAATCAATCGGAGAAACCCTCATGCGCGCACTCGACATCATGACGACGCCCGTCGTGACCACCACGCCGGACACCGCGATTCACGAAGCAGCGAGACTTCTTGCGGATCACCGCATCAGCGGCATGCCGGTTGTCGATGCGGCCGGCAATATCGTCGGCATCATCAGCGAAGGCGATCTGCTGCACCGTGTCGAGACCGGCACCGATGCCGAGCGCCGGTCGTGGTGGCTCGATTTCCTCGCGGGCACGCGCGAACTGGCCGCGCGCTATGTGAAGGAGCATGGGCACAAGGTACAGGACGCCATGAGCGAAAACGTGATCACGATCGAAGAAAGCACGCCGCTCAGGGACATCGCGGACCTGCTCGAGCGGCACCGCATCAAGCGCGTGCCGGTACTGCAGGATGGACGACTGGTCGGCATCGTCAGCCGCTCGAATCTGATTCGTGCGCTCGCAGCGTTCACGCAGGCCGAAGCGGACGACGGCACGTACGACGACGCCGCGCTGCGCGATGCGGTCGTCGATGCGCTCGCCGGTTACCGCTGGGCGTTGCCGAAGGGCAGCGTGTTCGTGAAGGACGGCGTCGTGCATCTGTGGGGCGTGATCGAGTCGGAGCAGGAGGGGCGGGCGATCTGCATCGCAGCCGAAAGCGTGCCCGGCGTTCGGCAAGTGGAAAGCCATCTGGCGTTTCCGGTCATCATTCCGGCGTTGTAGAGCGGGCCGATGGGAGCCGGCATGCAAATCGTCTATGCCATGCCGGCTCATGTGTGCTCGAAGGCGAGGCGGTGCGGCGCGCCTTCGATGCAGCCAACACGAGCTAAATTATCTTCAATGCTTCAATGTGCCATCAGCACCGGCACGGTCATCGATTCGAGCATCGTGCGCGTCGCGCCGCCGAGCATGCGCTCCTGCGCGCGCGCATGACCGAATGCGCCCATCACGAGCAGGTCCGCATGCAGATCGGCGACGCGATTCAATAGCGTCGCACCCGTGCTGACGCCGGCGACGGCCGGCGTCGTCGAGAACGACGCGCGGATGCCGTGGCGCTCGAGAAACACCGAGACGTCGAGCGTCGCGGGCGGTTCGCCGTGCGCAGCATCGCCGCCGAGCCGCACGACCGACTCGATCGTCACGGCACGCGCGTGTTTGATCAGCGCGAGCGAATCGGACAGCGTGCGCGCGGCTTCGCGGCTGCCGTCCCAGGCGATCACGACGTTTTCGCCGATCGTCGCCGCGACCTTGCCTGCATACGGCAACACGAGCGCGGGGCGCCCGCTCTCCATCAGCAGGTCTTCGATAAAGTGTCGCGCGACATAGGACGCCGGGTCTTCCGGATCGCGCTGGCCGAGTATCAGCAGGTCCGCATGGCGCGCATGCAGCGTCGCGGTTTCGATGGCGGGCCCCGGCGGCGCGCGCCATTCGACGTTGCATGCGGCGCGTTGTGCGGCGTCGAGAAAGGCCGATTGCGCACTGAGCTCCCGTTGCATGTGTTGCTGTTCGAGCGTGGACGGATTCACGCTGTCGTCGAGTTTGAAGAATGGCTGGAACAGGTCCTGGCTGACGACGTAAAGCCCGATCAGATGCGCGTCGAAACGCTGTGCGAGATCGAGCGCGACGGCGATACGCGCGGCGCTGTGACGGCTGTCGTCGAGATGGACCAGCAGGGTTTTGTAGCTCATGAGCGCTCCTTGTCCGCGGGGGGAGATGCGGGTGCGGTATCGCCGCCGGCGGCGGGCTGTGCGCTCGACGGAATCAGCAGCACCGCGCAGGGCGCGCCGCGCGCGACCCGTTCCGCGACACTGCCGAGCACGAGGCGTCGGAAGCCGCGCCATCCGTGCGTGCCCATCACGATCAGATCGGCATGGCATTCGGCCGCCGACAACTGCAGACGCTGCGCGATGTCTTCGCTGAGCGAATTCGTATCGACGACGCGCGGGCTGCCGTTGATGCGCAGCTTCGCCATCCGGTCACGCGCGTCGGCGATCACGCGTTCGCCTTCGGCGCGCATCGCGTCGCGTATGGGGACGGGGTTGAAGCCCGGCGTGCCGATCGCGATGCCGGGCATGTCGACGACGTAGACCGGATGCAGCAGCGCGTGATTTTCGCCTGCGAGGCGCAATGCGGCTTCGAGCGCCTGATTCGAGGTGTCGCTGCCGTCGAGCGCGACGAGGATGTTTTTGTACATGAGCGGTGCTCCCTGAGGCTGACGCTGTATGCGTAACGTGTGTTATGCGGGTGGTTTGTCTAGCACGACATCAGTACGGGCATGGTCATCGATTGCAGGATGGTCCGTGTCGTGCCGCCCATGACGAGCTCGCGCCACCGCGAGTGCCCGTATGCGCCCATCACGATCATGTCGCAGCCCTGGTCGTGTGCAGTGGACAGCAGCACGCCGCCGACCGGCGTGTGCCTGCTTGCGTCGACGTCGAGCACGTCGACGGACGCGCCGTGGCGCGCGAGCGTCAGCGCGATATCGGCGCCGGCGAATCGTTCGCCGGGCGGCTCACCGGCGGTGCCGCGCACCGTGACGACCGTGCATTTCTTTGCGTGCGAGAGAAACGGAATTGCGTCGTAGGCGGCGCGCGCGGCTTCGCGGCTGCCGTCCCACGCGATAAGAATGCGTTCGCCGATTGCCCGTGTCGCGCCGCCTGCGTACGGAAACAGCAGCACGGGCCGGCCGGCTGCCACCACAACGGCTTCGAGGAAGTTATGGTCGATAAAGGATTCGGGATCCTGCGGATCGGTTTGACCCATGATGACGAGGTCCGCGTAACGCGCGAGCTGCGGCACGCTTGAATTCGCGGGGCCGTTTGCGCAGATGAAACGCGCGTCGACATTGGCGCGCAGCGCTTGCGCGTGAAACAGACGCTCGATTGCGCCGCGCTGCTGGTCGCGCCGCCGCTGATGGGACGCGTAGTAGTCGGCGGTGCCGGCCATCACGTAGAACGCGCGCGAATCGGGTTCGAACGTCGCGTAGAGGCCCGTCAGATGCGCCTGGAAACGCCGCCCGAGCTGGAGCGCGGTATCGAGCCGCTGCGGCGTACGTTCGCTGTTGTCCAGGTGGACGAGAAGAGTTTTGTAGCTCATCGCGGTCGCTCCGTGGCGAGCGGCGGGCGAAATCGGCGCCAGCCTCCGGACGAGTGTATGAGGGTGGGGCGGGTGGGGGGTTGATGCAGATCAACGGAGAAGGAGCGCTTTAGCGCTCAAGTCGATAACGACGCGCGCCACGACGCCTCCTGATCCAGACATCATCGAAGACGGCTGCGACATTTTCCAGCGCCAGCTATCGATTTCAATTTCGCCCCGATGTAGAGCGTCCTGCGATTCGCCGGCGATGCCAACGATCTTTAGAAAAATATCCGCCATGGTCTGGTTCCTTCTGTCTGTCGAATTTCAAACGAGAGTCAAATCATGTAGATGGTCATTCCATTAGCCATCCAGAAGTTGAATCAGCTCTTTCGTTCGCGTTTGCGTCGCGGTTGTCATGCATTCCCAAAAATTCAGGTAGCGCGCGGATGCGGGACCATTGGCGTAGGCGAAGGCATAACAGGTATTGTCCCGATAACTGACCCATGCGGTCTGCGATTGGGTTAGATATGGCAGCGAGGCGGGCTGCTGGCTGCTTCTGGCTGCTACGTCGGCCTTGGTGAATGTGGCAATGACAATAGTCAACTGTTTGGCTAACGCGGCATCGGCCTGCTCGAACGTCCTGTGTGAACATTCTTCGAGATCGGTCGTTGAAGCATGTACGCCTGCAGAGCAAAAGCTATCAATGTCTTTCACTGTGTGTCCCGCGAAATAACGCGCCGATGGCTGGAATTGGCGGTAATCGAATGGGCCGGAATAAACAGACTGCGCGAGTGCTAACGGGCACGATGCAACGCCGCAGGAAAGGAGCCAGAGTTCAATGCGTCGCATCGTAAATCCCCGTTTCGAATAAGCGTGCTTCCTGAAAACGCCGTCGTTTCAACTTTGCGTTGTTGCCGATGCGGTACGAGAGCAAGAAGTCGAACATTTTTCCGTGTTCGCCGCTATTGATCTGCGCAATCAGTGCGTTTGATCCTCTAAAGGCGCCGCAATTGAACGCGACACTAACTAATGCGTCATATTCGAACTGATAGAGCGGTAGCCAGATATCACGATTAAATCGCGTTTCGATTTCGGAGAGACTTATGATCAATAATTCTTGTGCCCGTTTTAAAGAGATTGTGTCGCCGACACCAAGACTGTCGGCGGCTGTTACGAGATGTCCTAGGCCAACGGTCGGATAGCCCTTGTTGTCTTTGTAGACCTGCAAGATAAAGCCGTTTGTAACCTGATGGCCAAGATAGTTTTTTTCCAGGGTCAGTGTTTCTGGTGCATTGGCACAATGCGTCTGTCATATTGTCTTTTTCGGGTTTTTGATTCTTAAACGAATAAGGGGAATCGCGTCGTTTTTTAAGTGTTGCGACCACCATAGATATCAAGGCTAGTCGATGCAATCTGCGATACTCGACGACTTCCGGGCGGCGGTTCTATAAGTAAATTCTGAAAATAGAAGAATGAATTCAAAGCGCATGGAGTGGCGTGTTAATCTGACGTCCAGCGATTTGTCACCGACGGAGGTATCAATCTAAATGGCAGTGCTCTGTGCGAAATATCTGATAGCTAACCGATGGCATTGAGAATGCGTTATTTCGCGAGGCGATTGGGCTGTCGAGGCACTACCTTCGTCAGTTCAGTCAACGGACTGCCTTAGTCGGTCGCGTTGATGAGAAACGCTAAGAGTAAGTCCTATATCGTTTGGTCTATTTATCCTAAAAACGCAGGTCGCTATAGTGGTGGATGTCGCTGTAGACAACAGTGATTTCGGGCTTGGCCGCTCGACCCCACAGAGGCGGACAATCGTTGTTTGGACGGCGTTGACTCCGCGTGCCTTTGCACGTCAAACCAATGGCGGGCCTTGGCAGAAGGGACACCTTAGGGTGTGCCGGTTTCCTCTGTGGCCGGTCGGCCAACCCCGATGCCTTGTGCCGCCACCTCATTTTGGCCGATGCTGTCGCGGGTTTTAAAACCCTCACAGTGGAAGCCTCATCATGCGTTGTGCCGTTTTTCACGACGAGCAATCACAATCGTCGCTGCCTGGTGCTGTTCGAAGTGCCGAACCGCGTATCGAAACGTTCGAACAACGGCGAGCGTCGCTTACGCGAACGCTTTGCGACTTGGAAGCGCTCGCCAAGACCCTGCCGCGTGGGTCTTTGAAGCGTCAGAGCGCGAGGGCGCGCGTCGTCGAGATTCAGAAGGAGTTGCGCGTTCTCAAGGGGAAGATGGGCGTGGAGAAGAAGAATCAGAATCTGGGCGACTTCCTGATTCAAATGTTCAAGGAGCGTGTGACAAAAGCCGAGTGGGATGGGGTGGTCGCCGAGGCACGGCGCAGATATGAATTGCAGGAGCATTGCACGTCTTAGGCCTCTGAATGGGTCCTCGTTCCAGGATGGCGTCGTTAGCTGCATTCCTTTGCTCTGTGCAGGGCCGATGGATGCGGGGACGCCGCGAGAGATTGCCGCGGAACTCCGGTAAAATCGAGTGCCTTCGGGGAGCGCTGGCCGCTTCCCGATCGGGTCAACTTTTCTGAAGGGGGGGCTGTGCAGCTTACCGGCATTGGCCTATACACCTTCCATGAAGCGGCTCGACTGACCAAGATCCCGTTGCGCGATATTCGTCGCTGGTTGGACGGCTATTCGTACCGCGACAGGACGTACGCATCCGTTTCCGTTGCTCCGCTCTGGGAGACGGAGCTCGCTACCGACTCGATCGATGGCATCGGTTTTCATGACTTGCTCGAGGTCCGCTTCGTCCATGCATTCCGGAAACATGGCGTAAGCCTGCAAGCGATTCGTCTCGCCAGTCAGAAAGCGCGCGAGCTTTTCGAAACGGACTATCCGTTTACCTCGCGTCAGTTCCGCACCGACGGTCGCACAATTTTCGCGTCGGCAATGGAAGCAACCGGAGAGACCGAGTTGCTCGAT
The DNA here is from genome assembly GCF_001922345.1 of Paraburkholderia sp. SOS3. Lineage (NCBI taxonomy): Bacteria > Pseudomonadati > Pseudomonadota > Betaproteobacteria > Burkholderiales > Burkholderiaceae > Paraburkholderia > Paraburkholderia sp. SOS3. Next base: position 740,447 of record NZ_CP018811.1, read on the forward strand.
CTGGTGAAGCAGCAGTACGCGTTTCGAAAAATCATCGAGCCGTCGCTCTATAGCGGAATTGAGTTCGACAAGGACCAGCTTGCCTCGCGTTGGTATCCAGCGCCACGCAGCAAGGCAGTGGTGCTTGATCCGTCAATTGCGTTCGGCAAGCCTGTCGTCACAGCCGGGTCTGTCCGTACGTCGATTCTGCACGACGCGGTTGCTGTCGAAGGCGACAAGCATTTTGTCGCGAAGCTTTACGAGGTACCCGTTTCGGCTGTCGAAGCGGCTGTTGCCTTTGAAGAAAGCTTAGCAGCGGCGTGAAGTTCTTCGTCGACAATAACCTTCCCCCATCCCTCGCTAAAGCTTTACATGCACTATCAGAATCTTCTGAGCACGAGGTCATTCATCTGAAGCAGATGTTTGCCCCGGATGCGACTGACTCGGAGTGGATTGAGCGCTTGTCGGAACAGGGCGGATGGTCAGTCATCACCCATGACAAATTGAACAAAGGATTGGAGCGCGAGGCGTTGCGTCGAGCGGGACTTATTGTCTTTTTTCTCGACAAGGGATGGTCGAACCATCATTTCTGGGACAAGGCGCACAACCTGGTGCGATGGTGGCCACGGATTATCGAACAGTCGGAGGGGATGAAGGGCGCGGCCGCATTCAAGGTTCCCTATAACTTCTCCGGGAAGGGGCAATTCGAGCAGGTGATTCTGTAGGCCGTGGGCTTACCGGCTATTTCAATTCATCCAAAAGCATCTTCGCCTGCTCGAGCAATGCGTGAACTGCCGCAAACTCGTTTCGGCCCACCAGTGCAAGCGCTGCTTGCGCCGTTTGTACGAATAGCGCGTCATTGAACGCTTCGCCAGCCTGTTCTACCCGAGCGCCAGATTCGTCGAAGGTGCGAAAAAACGCGAGCAGTCGAACCGCATCTGCGCGCAGGTTGTCAGGACCGGCCTTGGCCAGAATCTCCGCCGCCGCGGACAGTTGTCGAAGCGCCGCAAGGAAGTCGATGCGTTTCATGACAGAGTCCTTAATAGACAGGTGAAAGCGATTTTGCAGGCAGATTACGTTACGCGCAGTTACAGAACCGAACGTTAAGTCGCACCTGCAATGTGCGCCCGCTCCTAGAATGCGCCTCATCTCCTCTGTGCTGCAACCGCTCAACGTCAGACTAGACACAGAGGCCCTGATGAACTCGCCGCGGAGGACAAAATGCCTGAGTGGATGTCAGTCACCGCAAGCAAGACCGTCGACGGCGAAACCGTCAGTGCGGAGTTTTTATGTGACACCGGGCGTTTGCGTGTCGTGAGTGGCGACACGCTCCGCTTGGAGTGGTTTCCTCCCCATTCATGGATCGCCATCGCGTCCGTTTCGGGACACAGCAGATGGGGCACGCGGCCTGATGAAGACGACCTGCTTTTGCTGATCGACAACGTCGCGAGCGCACGTGAGTAAGCCCACGCCGAACCTGCAATGAATCTGCGCTGGAAATCGCTCGATCCGGTATGCAGATGTTCGCCAGTCGCCCGTTCTTCACTGCAAGGAGAGAGCGCGCACGCTATGCTATTCGAGGCAGACTGAAGCAACGGGCCGTCGACAGCCGCATCATCGACCGGCACTCCGCGTTGATGTATGGCTTAGGGGCAGCGATATGACTTCATCGAGCGAACAGGCAGTGCGCGATACGATCGAGCGGTTCTATCTGGCGTTTTCCACGAAGGACATCTCGCTGCTGCGCCAGGTGGTCACGAGCGATTGGGAATACATTCCCGAGCCGCCTCACGCCGTCCCAGGTCCGGAGAAGATGAGCACGATTTTCGCGAATATCGTCACCGCGCTCCCGGACATGAAAGTGCATATCCTCGACCTTCTCATTCATGACGACCGAGTCGGTGTCCGTGCCGAAGTGACGGGTACTCAGACAGGAAAGCTGCTCGGCATCGAAGCGACCTCGAAACAGATTCATTTCGCGATCCATTCTTTTCACCGAATGCGCGACGGGCGTGTCGCGCAGACCTGGCACCTCGAGGACTGGCTGGCAGTGTTCCGGCAGTTAGGGGAGTTGCCGAAGCGCTTCGATCTCGCGTGAACATGCAAAAGAAAAAGCCGCTGTCCTTTCGGAACAGCGGCTTTTTCTTTGAAGCTGGTGGCGAATCAGGGATTCGAACCCCGGACCTGCGGATTATGATTCCGTCGCTCTAACCGACTGAGCTAATTCGCCGTAAGAGGGAGGATTATAGGGAGGTCGGTGGGGGCCGTCAACCCCCACCGTCACTCCACATCATGCGGACCCTCGATCTACGTCACAAGCCAACCGAACATGCATCCCGGCACCGGCTCCAGCATCAGACCCGGCACCAGCGTGCACCCCGTCAGTCCTGCGCGTAAATATTCGAGTCCTTGGTCTCCCGCACAAAAATCAGCCCGATCACGAACGTCGCCAGCGCGATGATGATCGGATACCAGAGTCCCGAATAGATGTTCCCCTTGGCCGCCACGATCGCGAACGCGGTCGCCGGCAGGAAGCCGCCGAACCAGCCGTTGCCGATGTGATACGGCAGCGACATCGACGTGTAGCGAATCCGCGTCGGGAACATCTCCACCAGCATCGCGGCGATCGGCCCGTACACCATCGTCACGTAGATCACGAGGATGGTCAGGATCACCACGGTCATCACCCAGTTGATCTGCGCCGGGTCGGCCTTCGGCGGATAGCCGTCCGCCTTCAGCGTCGAACTCAACTGGCTGTCGAAGGTCTTGCCCAGCTCCTTCGCGTCCGCGGCTTTGCCGTCATAGGCGTTGATCACCGTGTCGCCGACCTTGATCTGCGCGACCGTCCCCGGCGGCGCCGCGACGTTCTCGTAGTTCAGGCCCGACTTCGAAAGCGCGCTCTTTGCGATGTCGCACGACGACGTGAACTTCGACGTGCCCACCGGGTTGAACTGGAACGAGCACTCGTTCGGATCCGCGATCACGACGATCGGGCTCTTCTGCGTTGCCGCCTCGAGTGCCGGGTTCGCATAGTGCGTTAGCGCCTTGAAGAGCGGGAAGTACGTGAGCGCCGCGATCAGGCAGCCCGCGAGGATGATCGGCTTGCGGCCGATGCGGTCCGACAGCGAGCCGAAGAACACGAAGAACGGCGTGCCGATCAACAGTGCCAGCGCAATCAGGATATTGGCGCTCGTGCCGTCCACCTTCAGCGTCTGCGTCAGGAAGAACAGTGCGTAGAACTGACCCGTGTACCAGACCACCGCCTGGCCCGCCGTCAAGCCGATCAGCGCGAGAATCACGACTTTCAGATTCTTCCACTGGCCGAACGCTTCGGAAAGCGGCGCCTTGGACGTCTTGCCTTCAGCCTTGATCCGCATGAACGCTGGCGACTCGCTCAGTTGCAAGCGGATCCACACCGACACCCCCAGCAGAATCAGCGAGGCGACGAACGGAATGCGCCAGCCCCACGCGCCGAACGACTCTTCGCCCATCCACGTACGCACGCCGAGAATCACGAGCAGCGACAGGAAGAGGCCAAGCGTTGCCGTCGTCTGGATCCACGACGTGTAGAAGCCGCGCCGATTGGCCGGAGCATGCTCCGCGACGTAAGTCGCCGCGCCGCCGTACTCGCCGCCGAGTGCAAGACCCTGCAACAGCCGCATCGCGATGAAGATCACCGGCGCCGCGATGCCGATCGACGCATAGCCCGGCAGAAAGCCGACCACGCAGGTCGACAGACCCATGATCACGATCGTGATCAGGAACGTGTACTTGCGGCCGACGAGGTCGCCGAGCCGCCCGAACACGAGCGCGCCGAACGGACGCACCGCGAAGCCCGCGGCAAAGCCGAGCAGCGTGAAGATGAAGCCCGCAGTCGGATTGACGCCCGAAAAGAAGCTCTTGCTGATGAAGGCAGCCAGCGATCCGGCCAGATAAAAGTCGTACCACTCGAATACCGTGCCCAGCGACGATGCGAAGATCACCCGCTTCTCATCGGCTGTCATCGGCGCGTGCGAGACCTGCCCGCTTACGGTAGCCATATGTCGTCCCTCCACTCTTGATTTAGGTGCGCGGTCCCCCGGTCGGGCGATCCGTGCCCCCGATTATTGGAGTGGAAACTTACGGCCTACTGACTCGGATTTGTCTGATTGTGTTCGGCCGCGCATTGCGGAAATTCGTCGAAATTCTTCTAACGTGATTCTATCATTCGACTAAGTGCGCCTAACGCGCCATTTCAATGCCTAGGCGCCTTTCGGGGTTTTCTGACAGTTAGGGTAAGTCCCGGGCGCGTGCACGCGCCATCAAACTGACACGCACGAGCGTGCCGGCGAGCCGCGGCGATGCCTGATAGACGTTGTCGTCGATGGTCAGCTTGCCGCCATGCATCGTCGCGATTTCGCGGACGATCGCGAGACCGAGGCCGCTGCCGTCGCCTTCGCGTCCGAGAATGCGGTAGAAGCGCTCGACGACGCGCTCGCGTTCTGCCGCCGGTATGCCGAGCCCCGTGTCTTCGACTTCGAGGTGAACCCAATGCGGGGCGTCGTGCGGCCGCTCTTCGCGCACGCGCACGGTCACGCGCCCGCCCGGCGGCGTGTAACGGATTGCGTTGTCGATCAGATTCGACAGCATCTCGCGCAGCATCACCGGGTTGCCTTCGACTTCAATAGGCACGTCCGGGCCCTCGTAGCCGAGGTCCATCTGTTTCGCGAGCGCCGCCTGCACCCAGTCGCGCACCGCATGGCGCGCGACATCGGTCACTTCGACAAGCGTGAACACCTGGCCCGACATCCGGTTTTCCGCGCGCGCCAGGGCAAGCAACTGCGTGACGAGCCGCGCCGCATGCTCCGAACTCGTCGCGATCTGCTGCAGCGAGCGTTGCACCTCGGCCGGCACGTCCTGGCGCAGCGCGAGCTCCGCCTGCGTGCGCAAGCCGGCGAGCGGCGTCTTCATCTGATGCGCAGCGTCGGCGATAAAGCGCTTTTGCAGCTCCATGTTCTGCTCGAGGCGCGTCAGCAAATCGTTGAACGACGTGACGAGCGGTTCGATTTCCGGCGGCGCGCGGCGCGCCTCGAGCGGCGACAGATCGTCGGGACGCCGCGCGCGGATATGCGATTGCAACGCGTGCAGCGGCGCAAGTCCGCGCGACAGGCCGAACCAGACCAGCACGATCGCGAGCGGCAGAATCACGAACTGCGGCAGGATCACGCCCTTGATGATGTCGTTGGCCAGCGCGCTGCGCTTGTCGAGCGTCTCGGCGACTTGTACGAGCACGGGCTGCGCGCCTTCCGTCTGCGGGAATTCGACGGTCGTATAGGCGACGCGGATGTCGTTGCCGTGCAGCACGTCGTCGCGAAATTCGACGATGCCCGGCTGCGGCCGGTCGTCCTCGCGCGGCAGCGGCATGTCGCGTTCGCCGCCTACGAGTTCGCCGCGTGTGCCGAGCACCTGATAAAACACGCGATCGATATTGTCCGCGCGCAGGAAGTCGCTCGTCGCATCGGGCAGCTTCAGTTCGGCCACGCCGTTGACCGGCTGGATCTGCCGCGCGAGCACGTACGCATCGGTTTCGAGCGCGCGATCGAACGGTGCATTGGCAATCGACTTCGCGACCAGATAGGTCACCGCGATGCTCATCGGCCATAAGAGCAGCAGCGGCGCGAGCATCCAGTCCAGAATTTCCCCGAACAGCGAGCGCGGACGCGTCTCGGCGGCCGCCTCGGTTTCGTCGGGCGGCGCGAACGGGTTCTCGTAGCGCGCGTCGCGGTCTTCGTCGAAGTTCGCCGCGTGCGCCGGAGCAGCCGTGGCGCGATCTGCGCGGGCGGACATGGCGCGGGTGTCGGCTTACTTGAAGTGATGGCTCGCCGGCATCGCGGCCGATGCGGCGGGGTCGAGCGTTGGAGCGGCTGCGGTTTGCTGCTGCGCCGGCGCCGGTGCTTGCGCTTGTTGTTGTGCGTGCGCCGGTGGCTGTTGCGCGGGCGCCTGTTGCACCGGTGCCGGTGCGGCTTTTTCAAGGCAATAGCCAAGGCCGCGCACCGTGATGATGCGCACGCCGCTCGGCTCGATTTTCTTGCGCAGCCGGTGCACGTAGACCTCGATCGCGTTGTTGCTGACTTCCTCGCCCCATTCGCAAAGATGATCGACGAGCTGTTCCTTCGACACGAGCCGGCCGATCCGCTGCAACAGCACTTCGAGCAGCCCGAGCTCGCGCGCGGACAGATCGATGACCTGCTCGTTCACATAGGCGATGCGCCCGACCTGATCGAACGACAGCGACCCGTGCCGCACGACGGTCGGGCCGCCGCCCGCGCCGCGCCGCGTGAGCGCGCGCACGCGTGCTTCGAGTTCGTTGAGCGCGAAGGGCTTGGCCATGTAGTCGTCGGCGCCGAGATCGAGGCCCTTCACGCGTTCGTCGACGCTATCGGCGGCGGTCAGAATCAGCACCGGCAGGTTCGAATTGCGCGCGCGCAGGCGGCGCAGCACCTCGAGCCCGGACATGCGCGGCAGGCCGAGATCGAGAATCAGCAGGTCGAACGTCTGCATCGACAGCGCGGTATCCGCCTCGACGCCGTTCTTCACATGATCAACGGCGTATGCCGATTGGCGGAGTGATCGAATCAGACCATCCGCGAGTATGCTGTCGTCTTCGGCAATAAGAATTCGCATGATGCGCTGGCAGGCATGCCGGCACCGGTGTGTCCGGCACGCAGCGTCTCTTGAAACTTAATTGTGGTGGGATTGGCATCCGATTGGCCATGCGTGTTTACACAGGCGTACACGCGCGCAAATTTCGTTGGAATTGCGCTAATCGGCGGTTAATTGGGCTTGCCAGAACCACTGTTTTTTTATACAGTATCTGCGTCTGACGTGCCGCCCGGATTGTATCTATAGGGAGGGGCGCGCACAGCCTGCACAGGCGCCGTTCATCATAGCAAAGGACGATTCATGGAAGAAAGCAAGAAAGGCTCGGCTGGACTGACGGCTGAAAAGAGCAAGGCGCTTGCTGCCGCGCTCGCGCAGATCGAAAAGCAGTTCGGCAAAGGGTCGGTCATGCGGCTCGGCGCAGGTGAGGCTGTCGAAGACATTCAGGTGGTTTCCACCGGGTCGCTCGGCCTCGATATCGCATTGGGCGTCGGCGGTCTGCCGCGCGGCCGGGTAGTCGAAATCTACGGTCCGGAATCGTCGGGTAAGACCACGCTGACGCTGCAAGTCGTCGCTGAAATGCAAAAGCTCGGCGGCACCGCAGCGTTTATCGATGCGGAACACGCGCTCGACATCCAATACGCGGCCAAGCTCGGCGTCAATGTGTCGGACCTGCTCGTGTCGCAGCCCGATACCGGCGAACAGGCGCTCGAAATCGCGGACGCACTCGTACGCTCGGGTTCGATCGACATGATCGTCATCGACTCCGTCGCGGCGCTCGTGCCGAAGGCCGAAATCGAAGGCGAAATGGGCGATTCGCTGCCGGGCCTGCAAGCGCGACTGATGTCGCAGGCGCTGCGCAAGCTCACGGGCACGATCAAGCGCACGAACTGCCTCGTTATCTTCATCAACCAGATCCGCATGAAGATCGGCGTGATGTTCGGCAATCCGGAAACCACCACCGGTGGTAACGCGCTGAAGTTCTACGCGTCGGTGCGTCTCGACATTCGCCGCATCGGTTCGATCAAGAAGAACGATGAAGTGATCGGCAACGAAACGCGCGTGAAGGTGGTGAAGAACAAGGTGTCGCCACCGTTCCGCGAAGCGATCTTCGACATCCTGTACGGCGAGGGTATTTCGCGTCAGGGTGAAATCATCGATCTGGGCGTGCAGGCGAAAATCGTCGACAAGGCGGGCGCCTGGTACAGCTACAACGGTGAGCGTATCGGTCAGGGTAAAGACAACGCGCGCGAATTTCTGCGCGAGAACCCGGACATCGCGCGCGAAATCGAAAACCGCATTCGCGAGTCGCTCGGCGTCAATGCGATGCCGGCCGATGCAGTGATCGGCGCAGACGCCAACGCGGAAGTCGCAGACGAGGAGTAAGCGCCGCGTGATGCGCAAGGGCCGACCGGGGTCTGAGTCTGGCAATGCCGGCACTGAACATGCCGGTTCCAGACATGATGATGGCGGCCCATTCGACAGCGGTGATTCCCCTGTCGACGCATCCGCTCCGGCATCCGCTCCCCCGACCGCGCCGGCACTCGATCCGGCATTCGACCCCTTCGAGTCGTTTGACGCACATGATCGGGCAGCGGGCCGTGGGCCTGCTATCCCGCCCGGTCCGCGCTTTGGTTCTCGTCGCGCGCGCGATGCTGCCGGCTCCGCCGCCTCGACCGAAGGCGAAACCACCTACACCCGTTCACGGCGGCAACCTGGCGACGGCGCAACTGGGTCAACATCCACCGCGTCGCAACGCCCGCGCCCGACGCGCTCGCTGAAAGGCCGCGCGCTTGGCTACCTGTCGCGACGCGAGCACAGCCGCGCGGAACTGTCCCGCAAACTACAGCCGTTCGTCGAAGAGGGCGATTCGCTCGACACACTGCTCGACTCACTCGAGCAGGAAGGCTGGCTCTCCGACTCGCGCTTCACCGAAAGTCTCGTGCATCGGCGTGCAGCGCGGCTCGGCACGAATCGCATCGTCGGCGAGTTGAAGCGGCAAGGCGTCGGCTCGACGCTGATCGAAGAAACCGCCGCCCAGTTGCGCGAAACCGAACTCGCGCGTGCCCGCGCCGTCTGGCAAAAGAAATACGGCCAGCTTGCCGAAACGCCCGCGGAGCGCGCAAAGCAGGCGCGCTTTCTCGTCTCGCGTGGATTTTCGCAAACGGTGGTCTCTAAAATTCTCAAGGGTTTCGACGAAGACTGAAGCGCCGTCAGGCAATCGGGCGTTGCAATCCCCCAATCCAGCAAGGCGATGCCGAACGCCGCCCCGATAAGCGTGTCCGATCCGCACGGGACAAGCCGGAGCGCCAAAACTCAATATGCTAAAATCCGCTGGTTTCCAAATCCGGCCTCCTGTCCCCTCGCATGCCGCTTTCCCCGCCTGTGCCCCGTCAGTTGCGCCATGCTCGCGCAATCCGAGCGGATGCCTTTGAGCGTGCGGATGGCTTGTGGGATATCGAGGCGTGCCTCACCGACGTCAAGCCGCGCGACACCGTGCTGGCGTCGGGCGTCCGGCCCAATGGCCTGCCGATCCATGAACTCTGGCTTCGCATCACGATCGATCGCAAGCTCAATATCGTCGACGCCGAAGCGTCGTCGGCCTGGGTTCCGTATCCAGGTCTGTGCGAAGCATCGAATCCTGCCTACCGGGCCCTCATCGGGCTCAATCTCCTCGATAACTTCCGTCGTCACGCCGCGCGTCTGCTCGGCGGCACCGTTGGCTGCACGCATCTCACCGAGCTTTGCGCGGTGGTGCCGACCGCGGCGATCCAGGCATTTGCCGGCGACGTGTGGAACACCGCAAACGGAAGCGCGCAGCAAAACGGCGCGGCAGGACAGGCAAGCGCCGACGCGCACTCAAACGCGAACGCGCCTTCAGACGCCGACGCAAACGAAATTTCAAACGATAAACCGCCATTCCAGCTGGGTCGCTGCCATACGCTGCGATTCGACGGCGAGGCGGTGCGACAGTTCTATCCGCGCTGGTACGGCCATGTGCCGCGTTCGCTGCGGCCTCGCGAGGCGCAGGGCGCCGGCGCACCAGCTGCGCACGCAGCTGCCGAGGAGACAGCCGGAAAAGAAGTTCTATCCAACTCTCAGACTGAAGGGAATCACGCATGAAGATTCACGAGTACCAGGGTAAAGAGATCCTGCGGAAATTCGGAGTCGCGGTACCGCGCGGCAAACCGGTGTTCTCGGTGGACGATGCGGTCAAGGCCGCTGAGGAACTGGGCGGTCCGGTGTGGGTCGTGAAGGCTCAGATCCATGCGGGCGGCCGCGGCAAGGGCGGTGGCGTGAAGGTCGCGAAGTCGCTCGAGCAGGTGCGCGAGTATTCGAACCAGATTCTCGGCATGCAGCTCGTCACGCACCAGACCGGCCCGGAAGGCCAGAAGGTCAACCGTCTGCTGATCGAAGAAGGCGCCGACATCAAGAAGGAACTGTATGTCGGTCTCGTGATCGATCGCGTGTCGCAGAAGGTCGTCGTGATGGCGTCGAGCGAAGGCGGTATGGACATCGAAGAAGTCGCCGAGAAGCATCCCGAAGCGATCCACAAGGTGGCCGTGGATCCGTCGAAGGGGCTGCAGGACGCGGAAGCCGACGGTCTCGCGAAGAAGATCGGCGTGCCCGACGCTTCGATTCCGCAAGCGCGCGCAATTCTGCAAGGTCTGTACAAGGCGTTCTGGGAAACCGACGCATCGCTCGCCGAAATCAACCCGCTGATCCTGACCGGCGACGGCAAGGTGATCGCGCTCGACGCGAAGTTCAACTTCGATTCGAACGCGCTGTTCCGTCATCCGGAAATCGTTGCTTACCGCGATCTGGACGAAGAAGATCCGGCTGAAATCGAAGCGTCGAAGTTCGACCTCGCGTACATCTCGCTCGACGGCAATATCGGCTGTCTCGTGAACGGCGCGGGCCTCGCGATGGCGACGATGGACACGATCAAGCTGTTCGGCGGCGAGCCGGCGAACTTCCTCGACGTCGGCGGCGGCGCGACGACCGAGAAGGTCACCGAAGCGTTCAAGATCATGCTGAAGAACCCGAACCTGACGGCGATCCTCGTCAACATCTTCGGCGGCATCATGCGCTGCGACGTGATCGCGGAAGGCGTGATCGCGGCGTCGAAGGCGGTGTCGCTGAAGGTGCCGCTCGTCGTGCGCATGAAGGGCACGAACGAGGATCTCGGCAAGAAGATGCTTGCCGACTCGGGCCTGCCGATCATCTCGGCGGACAGCATGGAAGAGGCTGCGCAGAAGGTTGTCGCGGCGGCGTCGGGCAAGAAGGCTTAAGGCTACCGCGCTCATCACCGGATACGAATGGCGGCGCGAGTGCGCGGCGTAGCCGCACGGGGAAGTTCGCAACACCGCAACACCGTGTGCAGACGCAGGCGACGCGAAGCCAAACGAACAGAGGTCAATACATGTCGATTCTGATCAACAAAGACACGAAGGTCATCACGCAGGGCATTACCGGCAAGACCGGTCAGTTCCATACGCGCGCATGCCGTGAGTACGCAAACGGCCGCGAAGCATTCGTCGCGGGCGTGAACCCGAAGAAGGCCGGCGATGACTTCGAAGGCATTCCGATCTACGCAAGCGTCAAGGAAGCGAAGGCCGAAACCGGCGCGACCGTCTCGGTCATCTACGTGCCGCCGGCAGGCGCCGCCGCGGCGATCTGGGAAGCGGTCGAAGCCGATCTCGATCTCGCGATCTGCATCACCGAAGGCATTCCGGTGCGCGACATGATCGAGGTCAAGGACCGCATGCGCCGCGAAAACCGCAAGACGCTGCTGCTCGGACCGAACTGCCCGGGCACGATCACGCCCGACGAACTGAAGATCGGCATCATGCCGGGCCATATTCACCGCAAGGGCCGCATCGGCGTCGTGTCGCGTTCGGGCACGCTGACGTACGAAGCAGTCGGCCAGCTGACGGCGCTGGGTCTCGGCCAGTCGTCGGCAGTCGGTATCGGCGGCGACCCGATCAACGGCCTCAAGCACATCGACGTCATGAAAATGTTCAACGACGATCCGGATACGGACGCCGTGATCATGATCGGTGAGATTGGCGGTCCGGACGAAGCGAACGCCGCCCACTGGATCAAGGACAACATGAAGAAGCCGGTGGTCGGCTTCATCGCCGGCGTGACGGCGCCTCCGGGCAAGCGCATGGGCCACGCAGGCGCGCTGATCTCGGGTGGTGCGGACACCGCCGAAGCGAAGCTCGAAATCATGGACGCCTGCGGCATCAAGGTGACGAAGAACCCGTCGGAAATGGCGCGTCTTCTGAAGTCGGTGCTGTAAGCCGCGCGGCTTCGTGATTCGCCGCGTGAGGCTTGACTAGCCAGTTCACGGTTTGCCTCACTGCGTTTCATTCCGCCGCGGTTAATCCTAAATACGCCGGCGTACCTTGCAGGTACGCCGGCGTATTTTTTTTGTTACTCTTACGGAATTCTTTCGTCAGTCACGCCTGTCACACGAAGCGAGAGAGCGCCGCTCCCTCGCTTTTTTGTCGCCCGCCCTTCCCGCAACCTTTTATCCTGCTTTCATGCTCGATTTCCTCGCGACGCTCCATTGGGGCGCGGTTTTCCAGATCATCGTCATCGACATCCTGCTCGGCGGCGACAACGCCGTGGTGATCGCGCTCGCGTGCCGCAACCTGCCGCCGGCGCAACGCACGCGCGGCATCGTCTGGGGCACGCTCGGCGCGATCCTGCTGCGCGTCGTGCTGATTGTGTTCGCGGTTGCGCTGCTCGACGTGCCGCTGCTCAAATTCGCGGGCGGCCTGTTGTTGCTGTGGATCGGCGTGCGCCTGCTCGTGCCCGCTCACGACGCACACGCGAACATCAAGCCCGCCGACAAGCTGCTCGCCGCGATCAAGACGATCATCGTCGCGGACGCCGTGATGAGCCTCGACAACGTGATCGCGATTGCCGGCGCGGCCGAACAGGCGGACCCCGAGCACCGCATCGCGCTCGTGATTTTCGGCCTCGCGGTGAGCATTCCGCTGATCGTCTGGGGCAGCCAGCTCGTGCTGCGATTGCTCGACCGCTATCCGGTGGTCATCACGCTCGGCGCCGCGCTGCTCGGCTGGATTGCGGGCGGGCTCATCATCAACGACCCGGCCGGCGACCGCTGGCCCGTTCTCGACACGCCGGCGGCCGAGTACGGCATGAGCCTCGCGTGCGCACTGTTCGTGGTAGTCGCCGGTTATCTGATCAAGCGCCGCAACGCGCGTCTCGCCGGCCACTCGTCGCATTAGCCGTTCGTCTCCGGCCGTTCGTCTCCGGCCGGTTGTCTCGGGCCGTTTGCGCTGGCGGTGCCGGCGTTCCAAGCGTCGCGGCGGCCACTCTACGGGAGTTTTCGCGCCGTGAATATATGCCGTTCGGCTGACTAGGTGAGCGCATCGCAACTCGCTACGATTGCACGCCTGTCCTGATGTCCGGGGCAGGCGTTTTCGTTTTGAGGAGTATTGCCGATGATCGCCGCTGTCACTGCCTATTCACTTGCTTCGCTGTCTTCGCTGTTTGCCCGCCGCCGCTTCGGTCCGCCTGACGGCAGATGGCAGTGGACCTCCGGGCTCGCGCGTACCTGCTACGCGGCCTACGGCTTCACGTTGATCGAGCTGATGATCGTGCTGGCGATCGTCGGCGTGATCGCGTCGTACGCCATTCCCGCGTACCAGGACTATCTGGCGCGCAGCCGTGTCGGGGAGGGCTTGTCGCTGGCCGCGTCGGCGCGGCTCGCGGTCGCCGAGAACGCGTCGAGCGGCAACGCATTCGCAGGCGGCTATACGTCGCCGCCGGCCACGCGCAACGTGAAGACGATCAACATCGACGACGACAGCGGGCAGATCACCGTGGCGTTCACCACGCGCGTCGCACCGGACGGAACCAATACACTCGTGCTCGTCCCGTCGGTGCCCGACAACGCGGACGCGCCGACCGCACGCGTTGGCCTCGCGAAAGGCGCCGCGCAGCCGGGCGCGTTGACGTGGGAATGCTTCGCCGGCGGCAAGAACGCATCGTCGCTACCGGCTCCGGGCGCGGGACCGTTGCCTGCAGAGGCCGCGACGCTGCCATCGAATCTTGCTCCGCCCGAATGCCGCGCATGATGCACGGTTCTTGCAATAGCGCCATGGTTAGTTGATCCCATCGGCGTATTTCGGCACCACCGGCGCACAGCGCAAGGAAACTTTTGTATAGTGCGCCGGTTGCCGACGTCTTACTTTGCTCATGCCCACGACTTTTGCACGCTATCTTTCGCTATTCCTGCTGGTCTGTGCGTTGATCCTGCCGTATGCGGTCGTCAACCATACATACCCGATCCCGACGTTCTACGCGGAATTCACTGCGCTCTCGCTGTATCTGCTGACCGGCGCGGCCGTCGCGCTGATGGTCTGGACCTCGCGCCCGCGCATCGCGTTCCGCTCGCCGGCGGTCGCGCTCGTGCCGCTCGGGTTCGGCGTCGTGCTGATCGCGCAGACGGTCGTGCTGCCGCTCGCGCAACCGTCGATGAACTGGCTCGGCGCGGGGTTCCTGCTCGCTGCGTTCATGGCCGTGCATATCGGCTACGGTTTCAATCGCGCGGAGCTTACCGAGACGGTGCTATGCGTCGGCGCCGGCGCGCTGATCATCGGTGCACTCTTTGCGGTGTTCTGCCAGTTGATCCAGCTGTTTCATCTCGAAGCGAAGGTCACGCCGCTCGTCGTTGCCTACAACATCGTGGTCGACCGCCGTCCGTTCGGGAACATGGCGCAGGCGAACCACCTGGCCACTTGCATCGCGTTCGGAATGGCAGGCGCGATGTTCCTCGTGCAGACGCGGCGTCTCAATGTGATCGTCTGGGCGGTGCTCGCGTCGATCTTGTCGTTGGGTCTTGCGCTGACGGTTTCGCGCGGCCCGTGGTTGCAAACGGGCGTGATCGTGGTCGCCGGGTGGTGGATGGCGTTTGCCGAGAAGCGCAGTCACCCCGAGCGCCGCCGCAGCGATCGCGAATGGCTGATTCCGTTTGCGCTCGCGTTGCTGTTCGTGCTCGTCAACGTCGTCGTGCGCTGGGCGAATGTCCGCTACCAGTTCGACCTCGCCGTGTCGGCCGCGGATCGTTTCAGGGAGGCGGGGCAAATCGCGCCGCGTCTTGCGCTATGGAAATACGGATGGACGATGTTCAAGGGCCATCCCTGGCTTGGCGTCGGCTGGGGCGAGTTTCCGCGCTACCAGTTCGACTTCGTGCGGCAACTGGGTCACGTCGAGATCGCGAACAACTCGCACGACATCTTTATCGACCTGCTCGCGAAAACCGGTGTGATCGGCTTCGCGATCGTGCTGCTCGGCCTCTTTGCGTGGCTGGTCCGCGTGCTGCGCGCGCCGCACACCGCGGCACGGGTATTCGGGCTCGCGATGATCGGCGTGCTGGTCATGCATGCTCTCGTCGAGTATCCGCAGCAGTACATGTTCTTTCTGCTGCCGTCGATGTTCATCTTCGGGCTGCTCGATACGAAGCCGTTACCGTGGGTGCCGGCACGTGTATCGCTCGCTGTCTATTCGATCGTCGTGTTCTTTGGTCTTGCGGCGCTCTATCCGGTGCTGCGCGACTATAACCGCGCGGAAGTGCTGTACTACGGCTCGCACCCGGCCGAGGAGTACGAGGCGCACCCATCGATCCTGTTCGGCGCATGGGGCGAGTATGGAATGGCGACGCTGTTGCCGATGAACAGCATGAACCTGCCGTACAAGCTCGAGATGCACAAGCAGGCGATCGCGCTGCTGCCGGGCGAAACCGTGTTGCGCCGCTACGCGGTGCTGCAGGCACTGAACGGCGACCTGCCGGGCGCGTTCGATACCGTCGAGCGTCTGAAGCTTTTCGCGGAAGAGCTCAACGACTGGCCGTCGCAGCTCGCTTCGCTGTATAGCCTTTGCGACGAACAGAAGACGCTCGCGGGCTTCAAGGCCGACCTCGTGAAGAAGTACGGCACGCCGCCGAAAGACACGAATCAGGACGACGGCGGTGATGACGAAGACGGTTGATCAAGCCGGGGCGACCCAATCGCCCGATTTGCCGCCGTGCTTTTCCATGACGCGCACATCGGTGATGGTCATGCCGCGGTCCACCGCCTTGCACATGTCGTAGACCGTCAGCAACCCGACTTGCACGGCGGTCAGCGCCTCCATCTCGACGCCGGTCCGTCCGCGCGTCTCGACTTGCGCGGTGCAATGCAAGCCGGGCAGCGTCTCGTCGAGTTCGAAATCCACCGTTACTCGCGTCAAGGCCAGCGGGTGACACAGCGGAATCAGGTCCGCCGTGCGTTTCGCGCCCTGAATCGCGGCAATCCGCGCGACGGCGATCACATCGCCCTTTTTCGCATTGCCGCCGCGAATCAGCGCGAACGTATCGGGCAGCATCGTGATCGACCCGCGCGCGATCGCAACGCGCCGGGTCTCCTCTTTACCGCCGACGTCGACCATATGCGCCTGCCCGGCCGCGTCGAAATGGGTAAGTTCAGGCATGGGTGTACTCCGCTCCTCTTGCTATCAGATAGGCGCCGGCGATCGCCGCGCCACGTGCAGTGACGACAGCATCAGCAGCATCGGCCGAAACACCGGAAACCGCATTGTGCCGCCCACTGAATTGCGTCTTCGCGCCGCGCGCTAGAATTTGACCATATGCGGCCTGTCTTCGCACGGTCGCCACGCGGCGGGCGACTGGTTACAATCGTACGAGACCGGCAAGCCGAGCCGTCAGTAGACGAGCAGTCCGGACGCGCGGTCAAAAGTGGTAGTCAAAACGCGCAGTCGAACGCAAACTCGAAACACAAATTCGAAACGCGCTATCAAACGAACACGCCGCGGGCCGCGATCTTCGTCCCGCTCCTTCAACCACGCGAACCGCGCGAACCGCGCACCACGCAATGCGTTCGAAACGGATTCTTGCCGCGTTGTTATCCGTCGCGCTTGCCGCACCGCAGCCCTTGCTTGCGCAAGCCGCGAGCACGAGTTTGCCGCTCGAATCCGGTCCTCTCGAACAGTATGCGTCGCCCGATCTGCCGCCCGACATCGCGCAAGGCATATTCGGCACCTACGGCGGCGCGCAATCGCGTTTCTCGGGCAACGTCGGCGGCAACGCGAGTTTGCGCGCGCCGATCTCGACGCAGCAATTGCCCGACCTTGGCGACGGCTCGGGCGGCTCGCTCACGCCTCAGGCCGAGCGCAAGCTCGGCGAGCGCGTGATGCGCGAAGTGCGCCGCGATCCCGACTATATCGGCGACTGGCTCGTACGCGACTACCTCAATTCGGTGTCCCGGAAACTCGCGGCCGCGGCGAGTGCGCAATACATCGGCGGATATCGTCCGGACTTCGATCTTTTCGCGATGCGCGACCCGCAGATCAATGCGTTCTCGCTGCCGGGCGGTTTCATCGGCGTGAACACCGGGCTTATCGTCGCGACGCAGACCGAATCGGAACTCGCGGGCGTGATCGGCCACGAAATGGGTCACGTACTGCAACGGCATATCGCGCGAATGATCAGCGCCAGCGAAAAGAGCACTTATGCGGCGCTCGTGGGCACGCTGTTCGGCGTGCTGGCCGGCGTGCTCGCGCACAGCGGCGACCTCGGTACCGCGATCGCGCTCGGCGGCCAGGCGTACGCCGTCGACAACCAGCTGCGCTTTTCGCGAGCGGCCGAGCATGAGGCCGACCGCATCGGCTTTCAACTGATGTCGGGTGCCGGCTACGATCCATACGGCATGGTGTCGTTCTTCGAACGGCTCGATCGCGCGTCGATGAGCGATGCGGGCGCGCCTGCCTATGCGCGCACACACCCGCTGACCGGCGAGCGGATCGCCGATATGTCCGACCGCGCGCGCCGCTCGCCGTACCGGCAGCCGCACCAGGCGGCCGAATACGGCTTCGTGCGTGCGCGCTCGCGCGTGTTGCAGGACCGCTCGCGCAGCGAATACGCGGACGAAATCGTGCGGATGCGCTCGGAAATCGAAGATCGCACGGCGTTGAACGTCGCCGCGAACTGGTACGGCATGGCCTACGCGCAGACACTGCTCGAGCGCTACGACGATGCCGACGCGTCGCTCGCGAAAGCGCGTCAGGCGTTCGAGTCGGGCGCCCGCAGCGAAGGCAGCACCGTGCGCAGTTCGCCGAGCCTCGACGTGCTTGCAGCCGACATTGCACGCCGCGCCGGCCGCAACGACGATGCGCTGCGTCTCGCGCAGCTCGCCCAGGACCGCTGGCCTCGATCGCACGCGGCGATCGAGATGCATCTGCGCACGCTGCTGACCGCGCGGCGCTTCAAGGAGGCGCAAGCGCAGGCGCAGCGCGAAACCGATGCCGATCCGCAGCAGCCGGCGTGGTGGCTTTATCTGGCGCAGGCGAGCGCCGGCTCCGGCGATGCACTGACGCAGCATCGGGCGCTCGCGGAGCAATTCGCGCTCGAGGGCGCGTGGCCTTCGGCGATCCGGCAACTGAAGGAAGCGCGCGACCTCAAGACGGCCGGCTATTACGATCTATCGACGATTGACGCGCGCTTGCATGAATTCGAAGCGCGCTACAAGGAAGAGCGCGAAGACGAGAAGAGCTGACCGCTAGGCGGCGCGCGCAGCCGGGCTGGCTACAAACCCGAAGCGCGTCTCGACCTCCGCACGCGCCACCGGCTGCAACGGCAATGCCCGCCCATCGCGCCAAACGAAGCGGCCGGCGAGCCCGTTGGCGGATAGTTCGGCATGCTCGGAAAAGAGATCGAGATCGTGATCGTGCAGCGCGGCCACACGACGCGGCGCCGACGCATCGTCGACAAACAGCACACCGCCTTCATCGTCGATAAAAGCCGCGCCCGGCGAAAATGGCTGCCCCGTATGATCGGTGAGCGTCAGCGCGCCGCTCTCGTTATCGACAGCAAGGCGCACGATCCACGGCGTATACACGAGTTCGACATACACGCGCTGTGGCCCGTTCTGAAAAAACCACTGCCCCGCCTGATCGCTTTCGTAGTTGCGGTTGATAAAGCCGATCAGCGCCGCATGCCGGATCGGCTCGCCGAGCGCGCCGCGCGCCTGTGCGGCTTCGTCGCGCATCCGCCACGTGCCGCGCCGGTCGAGCAGCAGCCAGCCCGTGCAATGCGGTACATTCGGCCACTTGGCCAGCGCCTGTTTGACGATTTCATCCATGGTGCGTGGCGTGGCGTTGTCGTGAACTAGGCGACGAGCGGCGCGAAATAACCGAAGATCCGTCGCGACAACCAGTCGATCTTGCCGGGGAACGGCCCGGTCATAAAGCCGACGTGGCCGCCGTGCGCGGGCTGGTCGAGCTCGACCGCGCCCGATACCTCGCGTGGCGACGGCAGCACCGCGCTCGGCAGGAACGGATCGTTGCGCGCATTGAGTACCAGCGTCGGCACCGTGATTTCGCTGAGCCACGGCCGCGTCGCGGCGCGCGTCCAGTAATCGTCGGCATTGCGGAAGCCGTGCAGCGGCGCCGTGACGAGGTCGTCGAACTCGTACATCGTGCGGCTTTCGAGCACCGCGTTCAGATCGTAGATGCCCGGATATTGCGCGAGTTTGTGCGCGGCTTTCTGCTTGAGCGTCTTCAGGAAGTTGCGCGTGTAGACCATGCCAAAGCCCTGCGACAGCGCGCGTCCGCCCGCATGCACATCGAGCGGCGCGGAAATCGCCGCGGCGGCCGCGACCAGCGAAGCGTCCTCGCGCCGCTCGCCGAGCCAGCGTAGCAGCACGCTGCCGCCCAGCGACACGCCCGCGACCACGATCGGCCCCGGATGCACGTCGGCGAGCCGCCGCAACACCCAATCGACTTCGTCGCTGTCGGCAAGGTGATAAAAGCGCGGCAGCAGGTTGAGCGGCCCGCTGCAACTGCGAAAGTGCGGCACCACCGCGTGCCAGCCGCGCCGGTGCGCGGCATCGGTCAGCGCGAGCGCATAGTGCGACGTCGAACTGCCTTCGAGCCCGTGAAACAGCACGAAAAGCGGTGCGTCGGTAGGCGGCGTGCGGTGGGCATCGTGAACGAGCCAGTCGAGGTCGATAAAGTCGCCGTCCGGCGTATCCCAGCGCTCGCGGCGGTAGTTCACCGCCGGGCGGCGCCCGAACAGCGCCGGCACGATGGTCTGCGCGTGGCTGCTCGGCAGCCACAGCGGCGCGCGGTAGAGCAGGTCGACCGTCGCCTCGACCGCCGCCGCGGCGCGGTCTCGCGTGGTGCAAGCGTGGTTGTCGTGCGTCGTGCTCATTTCTTCCGGTACCGGCTGACGGCAGGCGCGCGGCCGCCGCCTAATGCAGCGGCCCCTGACCGTGCCTCATTTTGGCAGCGAACTGGCTGGCCGTTTCGTTCGGCATCGCACTCGCGTGAATATGCGCAATGCGCCATTCACCACGTTCGTGGACCATCACGTAGGTCGTAAAGACCATTGACGGCATGGCTGCCGGGTTGGCGGGCCGGTGCGCTTCGGCAATCGCATAGACGACGGTGCCGAGACTGTCGTATACGCGAATGTCGAGCGGCTCGATCGAGACGGGCTGCGCCTCGAGCTGCGCGGTCAGCCCCGCGCGGATGCTTTCGAGGCCGTGCAGATGCGAGCCGTCCGCGCAGATGCAGGTGACGAACTCTTCGTCGATCCATAGGCCCATCAGGCTCTCGATGTTGACCTCCGCGACTGCCTCGTAAAAGGCGTTGAGGGTATCCGCAGCGGCTTCGAAGATGTGGGCGAAACGTGGCATGGCTCGTCAGTCTGTTAGGCGCGGCGTGCGCGGTTGCAGGTCATACGGGCATCGACGGGCCGCAGTCGTTACACCGGTGTGGGCCTACGCGGACAATGACAACCGCGAGAATGCCCGCGCCGCAAGACGCGCACATGACGTGCCGTTCGTGCGGCCCAGCAGCCCAGCAGCCCCTGCAGCCTCGCGGACATCGCTGCTGCCGCATGCGCGGTTGCGTGCGCAGTCAGGTGCGCTGTTGTTACGTACGTTGACACGGCCATCCCGCCCGTTTGCGCGTTTTTTACCGTTGCGCGATCAACATACCGCGTAAATCGTCGAATACCTGTTCAGCGCTCAGTTGCCGCAGACAATTCAGATGGCCGAGCGGACATTCGCGTTCGAAGCACGGACTACATTCGAGATGCAGCCATTGTACCTTTGCGAGGTCCGACAGGGGCGGCGTGTGGCGCGGATCAGTCGATCCGAACACGGCGACGAGCGGCCGGCGCAGTGCCGCGGCGACGTGCATGAGGCCGGAATCGTTCGTGACGACCGCATTGGCGCGCGAGATCAGCGCACATGCCTCGCCGAGCGCGGTCTGGCCGCACAGGTTGCGCACGTTCGGCGCGCGGTCGGCAATGGCCTGGGCGATCGGCGCGTCTTTCGGCGAGCCGAGCGCGACGATCTGCGTGTACGGGAACGACTGTCCGACCATCTGCGCGAGCGCCGCGAAGTGTTCGGGCGGCCAGCGTTTCGCGGGGCCGTACTCGGCGCCGGGGCAGAACACGAAGAGCGGCACGCGCGTATCGAGATTGAAGCGCGCGGACACGCGCGACGCCTCGTTCAGGTCCGCGTCGAGACGCGGCACGGGCAGGTCGTCGGGCACCTTCGCGCCGGGCGCATAGGCAAGCGCCGCATAGTGGCCGACCATCGGCGGGCGTTCGTCCTTGCGCGGATTTGCGTGACGCACGTTCAAGAGGCCATAGCGGCTCTCGCCCGTATAGCCGATGCGCAGCGGTATGCTCGCCAGCCACGGCACGAGCGCCGACTTCAGCGAGTTCGGCAGCACGTAGGCGGCGTCGTAGCCGACGTCTCGCAGATCGCTTGCGAGTTGCCAGCGGCGCAGCATCTGCAGCTTGCCGTGCGCGAGGTCGGTCGCATAGACGTCGCGGATCTCCGGCATCCGCTCGAGCACGGGCGCAACCCAGGCCGGCGCGACCGCGTCGATCACGAGGCGCGGGTGGAGTTTCACGAGGCGCGCAAAAAGCGGCTGCGCCATCAATGCGTCACCGATCCAGTTCGGTGCGATAACCAACGCGCGACGCATCAGGATAATTTTCCGATGTCGAAAGGAATCGCCGCGCGAAACGTGTGCGGCGTTCGGGTTATGAATCTGAAAGATGCGTTGAAAGACGCACTGAAAGATGCGTTCAACGATGCGCTGAAACAGGCATCGACGGCGGCATCGAAAGCTGCGTCGACAGCGGTGTCGAAAACAGGCGCCGGAATAGACGCACGCGCTATACGCGTAAGCACGCGCTCAGGCTCGAGGCTCCCACCGTTGCCGCGGTGCGAGGCCTGGCCTGTTCCCCGCCGGCGCTCGCTTCAGTGGCCTTTGACCACTTCGCCGTCGCGCAGCTTGTAGCGCGTGCCGCAATACGGGCAGCGCGCTTCGCCGTGCGTGACATCGATAAACACGCGCGGGTGCATGCTCCAGCGCGGCATTGCCGGATTCGGGCAGTAAGCGGGCAGATCTTTTGCCGACAGTTCGACCAGCGGCATTTCCTTGATTTCGCTCATGGGACTTTCTCGTCTATGCGGGGTGCCGGGCGCCGGTCGGCTTCGTCAAGCGCAGCGCGGCGCCCGCTCGGGTTTGCGCTTGAACAGGCTTATCAGATTTTCGTGAGCCAGTGCGCGTACTTCGCGCTCCTGCCGTTCACGATATCGAAGAACCCCGACTGCAGCTTCTCGGTGACCGGGCCGCGCGTGCCGGCGCCGATCGTGCGGTTGTCGAGTTCGCGGATCGGCGTGACTTCGGCCGCCGTGCCGGTGAAGAACGCTTCGTCGCACGTATAGACTTCGTCGCGCGTAATGCGCTTTTCGATCACTTCGATGCCCGCGTCCCGCGCCAGCGTGATGACCGTATCGCGCGTGATGCCGTCGAGGCACGACGACAGATCGGGCGTGTACAGCTTGCCGTTGTTGACGAGAAAGAAGTTCTCGCCCGAGCCTTCCGACACGTAGCCGTCGACGTCGAGCAGCAGCGCTTCGTCGTAACCGTCGGCCGTGGCTTCCTGGTTCGCGAGGATCGAGTTCACGTACCAGCCCGATGCTTTCGCGCGGACCATCGACACGTTCACGTGGTGACGCGTAAACGACGACGTCTTCACGCGGATGCCCTTCGTCATGCCGTCTTCGCCGAGGTACGCGCCCCACGGCCATGCGGCGATCGCGACGTGGATGGTATTGCCGCGCGCGGACACGCCGAGCTTTTCCGAGCCGACCCAGACGATCGGGCGCAGGTAGCACGATTCGAGCTTGTTCTCGCGCACCACTTCACGTTGCGCGGCCGAGATCGTTTCCTGATCGAACGGCACGTCCATCTGGAAGATCTTCGCCGAATTGAAGAGCCGCTTCGTGTGCTCTTTCAGGCGGAAGATCGAGGTGCCGCCGTCGGCCGTCTTATAGGCGCGTACGCCTTCGAATACGCCCATGCCGTAGTGCAGCGTGTGGGTAAGCACATGGATTTTGGCGTCGCGCCAGTCGATGAGCTTGCCATCCATCCAGATCTTGCCGTCGCGGTCGGCCATTGACATACGATTCTCCAGGGCGGTGCTGTAGCGTGTGATTCGAAATGATGCAGTTGCGGGAGCCTGGCCTGCGGGCCGGTTGCGAAATGGGCTGATCGCAATTCCTGCGAGGCGGTGAAGACCGCTATTTTAGCGTCTTTTGTACGTGGACCGGGATTTCCGAGCAGAGCGGACGCTATAATTCCGCGCACGCATAACATGAATTCTTTTACGTCATCGGGTTGCAACGCGCGTTGCAAGGTCCCGGTAGCGCTTTTTTGCCGATGCGCCGCAAGACGCGCCGGCGCCTTCCTCCTGATGCTCGCTCGCCTGTCCGAACCCGATCGCCGCGCCTTTCACGAAGGTTTGCGCACCTATTCCCCGACCTTGATGGCGATCTTCTCGTGGGGGCTCGTCACCGGCATCGCGATGAGCAAATCGATCATGACGGTGCCGCAGGCGCTCGGCATGTCGCTGCTGGTCTATGCGGGCTCGTCGCAGCTGGCGGTGCTGCCGTTGCTTGCCGCGAAGCTGCCGATCTGGACCGTGCTGCTCACCGCGGCAATGGTCAACACGCGTTTCGTCATTTTCAGTGCGGGACTCGCGCCGCATTTCGCGTATCTGCCGTTGTGGCGGCGGCTGCTCGTCGGCTACTTCAACGGCGACATCATTTACCTGCTGTTCCAGAAGAAGGCGTTCGCAACCGGCTATGTGCCGGGCAAGGAGCCGTTCTTCTGGGGTATGGCCGTTGCGAGCTGGGTGTCGTGGCAGGTGTCGTCGATCATCGGCATCCTGCTCGCGAGCCTGTTTCCTGACAACTGGGGCTTGAGCCTCGCCGGCACGCTCGCGCTGATCCCGATCATGGTGTCGGCGATCGCGAACCGCTCGACGCTCGCGGCCGTCGCGGTCGCGGGCGTCGTGTCGCTGATCGCGTTTAACCTGCCGTACCGCCTCGCGTTGCCGATCGCCGTCATCGCGGCGATCGCCGCAGGCAGCGCGACCGATCTGATGGTCGAGCGCGCGGACTTGCGCCGTGTGCGCAACCGCGCCGGAGACGCGCCATGACCGCCACGCAGATCTGGCTCGCGATACTCGGCATGATGTTCGTCACGGCGTTGACGCGCGCGCTGTTCCTGATCGGCGGCGAGCGCACCGTGCTGCCCGAGCGCGTGCAGCGGATGCTGCGCTACGCGCCGGCCGCGGCGTTGATCGCCGTCGTGCTGCCCGACGTGCTCGTGACGGACGAAGGCGTGTCGTTCGCGCTGACGAATCACGATTTCTACGCGACGCTCGCGGGGTTGCTCTGGTATTTGCTGCGTCGCAGCATGGTCGAGACGATTATTGTCGGCATGCTCGTTTTCACGGCATTGCGGCTGTGGTTGTAGGCGTTCGGCGCGCATGCAGGCCGAATCGGCCCGGCAGGCGAAAGGTCGGCGAAACATAATTGTGCGGAGTTCGCATGCAGGGCAGGGGCCGCGTTTCCCGAATATTGTCAATCAGCGAGGGGGCGGATCGAAACGGGGAGGGTATCGGTTAAAATGGCAGCCTTCGGTGGACCCGCCAGCACCCGCAGGCAGCCCGCAACCCGGCCGCTGCTTGCGCCACAGCAGGGCCGCAGCACGCACCGCGACCGTCTTCCATCAACGATCCCGGCGTTCTTGCCGCTGCTTCTGATTGGCTGCAGCGTCCGCCAACCGCCTTCCAATCAACTCGCAAACACATGTCCATGAGCCACGTATTGCGTCTCTCCGATCTGATCGCCGAAGGCAAGCTGTCCGGCAAACGCGTGTTCATTCGCGCCGACCTCAACGTCCCGCAAGACGACGCGGGCAACATCACCGAAGACACCCGTATCCGCGCATCGGTGCCCGGCATCAAGGCTGCACTCGATGCCGGCGCGGCCGTCATGGTCACGTCGCACCTGGGCCGTCCGACCGAGGGCGAGCTGAAGCCCGAAGACTCGCTTGCGCCGGTCGCGAAGCGGCTCGCCGAACTGCTCGGCCGCGACGTGCCGCTCGTGCAGCACTGGGTCGAAAACGGCGTGAACGTCGCGCCGGGCCAGGTCGTGCTGCTCGAGAATTGCCGCACCAACAAGGGCGAAAAGAAAGACTCGGACGAACTCGCGCAAAAAATGGCAAAGCTCTGCGACATCTATGTGAACGACGCATTCGGCACCGCGCACCGCGCCGAAGCAACGACGCATGGCATCGCGAAGTATGCGGCCGTCGCCTGCGCGGGGCCGCTGCTCGCCGCCGAGCTCGAGGCGCTCGGCAAGGCGCTGGGCGCGCCGAAGCGGCCGCTCGTGGCGATCGTCGCGGGTTCGAAAGTGTCGACCAAGCTCACTATCCTGAAGTCGCTGGCCGAGAAGGTCGACCAGCTGATCGTCGGCGGCGGCATTGCGAACACGTTCATGCTGGCCGCGGGCCTGAAGATCGGCAAGTCGCTTGCCGAAGCCGATCTCGTCGAGGAAGCGAAGGCGATCATCGAGCAGGCCAAAGCGCGCGGCGCCTCGGTGCCGATCCCGACCGATGTCGTCACGGCGAAGGAATTTGCGCCGACCGCGAAGGCCGAGATCAAGCAGGTCGCCGATGTGCAGGATGACGACATGATTCTCGACATCGGCCCGGAAACCGCGAAGGTGCTGGCCGCGCAACTCGGCAAGGCCGGCACGATCGTCTGGAACGGACCGGTCGGCGTATTCGAGTTCGACCCGTTCGGCAACGGCACGAAGACGCTCGCCGATGCGATCGCGAAGTCGCCCGCGTATTCGATTGCCGGCGGCGGCGATACGCTCGCGGCAATCGCGAAATACGGCATTCACGACAAGGTCAGCTATATCTCGACGGGCGGCGGCGCCTTCCTCGAATTCCTCGAGGGCAAGAAGCTGCCGGCCGTCGAAGTTCTCGAATCGCGGGCCTGACCGTGGCACAGCGCTCTCCTTCCAGTACCACTCGAAAAACGCGTTCCTCGTCGCGTGCGGGATCAACGGCAGGGGAGCGCGCAACACCAGCGAAAGACGGTGCGCGGCCGCAGCGAGCGGCCGGCGAACCGATGATCGAAGCACAAACGGCGGCCGACGTGGCCGTTGCCGATGCACCCGAAGTGGCGGTGCACACCGCCCCCGCTTCGACCACGCCTGCGCACCAGCCGCAGGCGCACAATAGCCAGAATACGCAGAACACGAATAGCGTGGCCCACCGCGCGGCAATACCCCAGAACCCGACGCCGATGCCGGCCGCCGCGCTTGTCGTACGCGGCGGGACCAGCAGCACAAACGGCGCACTCGCCCCGGCAGTCACCGTCGGCGCGCAGCCTCCGCATCCGACTCAGAGCGCACTTCCCAGCGGTTCAACCCACACGAGGAGACTCATGCATCGCGCCACCAAGATAGTCGCTACCATCGGCCCGGCTTCCAGCACGCTGGAAACCCTGAAACAAATGATCGAGGCAGGCCTCGATGTGGTGCGGCTCAACTTTTCACACGGCACCGCCGACGACCATCGTCAGCGCGCCGAATTCGTACGCGAAGCGGCCCGGCAAGTCGGCCGCGAAGTCGGCCTGATGGCCGATCTGCAAGGCCCGAAGATTCGCGTCGGCAAGTTCGAGAACAGCAAGGTCACGCTCGTCGCCGGTAATACGTTCATTCTCGATGCGGGGTACGAGGAGCTCGGCAATGACGAGCGCGTCGGTCTCGATTACAAGGACCTGCCGCGCGACCTGAAGCCGGGCGATGTGCTGCTGCTCAACGACGGCCTGATCGTGCTGAGCGTTTCGCGCGTGATCGGCAACGAGATCCACACGGTCGTGAAGATCGGCGGCGATCTGTCGAACAACAAGGGCATCAACCGCCAGGGCGGCGGCCTGACCGCGCCCGCGCTGACCGCGAAAGACATGGAAGACATCCGCACGGCGATGTCGCTCGGCGCGGATTACGTCGCGGTATCGTTCCCGAAGAACGCGACCGACATGGAGATGGCGCGCCAGC
Organism: Paraburkholderia sp. SOS3; assembly: GCF_001922345.1. Taxonomy (NCBI): domain Bacteria; kingdom Pseudomonadati; phylum Pseudomonadota; class Betaproteobacteria; order Burkholderiales; family Burkholderiaceae; genus Paraburkholderia; species Paraburkholderia sp. SOS3. The sequence goes on from NZ_CP018811.1 coordinate 767,548, forward strand.
TCGCGAATATCGCGGGCGCGCCGTACAACATCAAGCCGAAGATGATCGCGAAGATCGAGCGCGCCGAAGCGATTCCTGCGCTGCAAGGCATTCTCGACGCGTCGGACGGCATCATGGTCGCGCGCGGCGACCTCGCAGTCGAAGTGGGCAACGCAGCGGTGCCGGCGCTGCAAAAGCGCATGATCAAGATGGCGCGCGATTCGAACAAGTTCGTGATCACCGCGACGCAGATGATGGAGTCGATGATCCACGCGCCGGTGCCGACGCGCGCCGAAGTGTCCGACGTCGCGAACGCGGTGCTCGACGGCACCGACGCGGTGATGCTGTCGGCCGAATCGGCGGCCGGCAAGTATCCGGTGCAGACGATCGAAACGATGGCGGCGATCTGCGTCGAAGCGGAGAAGTCCGAGCACGTCGAACTCGATCGCGATTTTCTCGACCGCACGTTCACGCGCATCGATCAGTCGATCGCGATGGGCGCGCTGTTCACCGCGTATCACCTCGGCGCGAAGGCCATCGTCGCGTTGACGGAGTCCGGTTCGACCGCGCTGTGGATGTCGCGCCACTGGACGCATGTGCCGATCTTCGCGCTGACGCCGCGCATCGGCAGCGAGCGCGCGATGCAGATTTACCGCAACGTGAACCCGCTGCATCTCGACAGCTCGACCGATCGCGACATCGCGTTGCAGCAGGCACTCGAAGTGGTGGTCAGCAAGGGCTATGCGGCGCGCGGCGATATGGTCGTGCTGACGGTCGGCGAGCCGATGGGTCAGGCAGGCGGCACGAACACGCTGAAGATCGTGCGCGTCGGCGAGCCGTACTGAAACTGGACTGGCAGGACGCAGCAAACCCGCACGGGAGACCGTGCGGGTGCAAGCGCGGCGCGGGATGGAGCGCGCCGCGGTAAAGACACTTAAAAGAATCACGCCCGCAACCGGCTGACCGATCGCCTTGCAACGCGACGTCAGCGCAGCAACGGCATCGCGCGGCGGGCCGCCTATCCCGGGAGAGGCGGCGCACCCCACAGCAGGCGCGCGTCGAACGCACGACGCGCGGCGCTCGTGCGGTGCGCACGGGAACGCGGCCTGCTTCACGTAAAATTGCGCTTTTGACGCAGAGATGCCGCGGGCCAAGGTTTTCGTTTGAAATCCAAGGAGTAGCAAATGCCTCTCGTATCAATGCGTCAATTGCTGGACCACGCGGCTGAAAACGGCTACGGATTGCCGGCTTTCAACGTGAACAATCTCGAGCAGGTGCAGGCGATCATGGCGGCGGCCGATCAGGTCGGATCGCCGGTGATCATGCAGGCGTCGGCCGGTGCGCGCAAATATGCGGGCGAGCCGTTTCTGCGTCATCTGATCGAAGCCGCGGTCGAGTCGTATCCGCACATCCCGGTCGTGATGCACCAGGATCACGGGCAATCGCCGGCGGTGTGCATGGCGGCGATCCGCAGCGGTTTCACGAGCGTGATGATGGACGGCTCGCTCGAAGCGGATGGCAAGTCGGTTGCATCGTACGAGTACAACGTCGACGTGTCGCGCAAGGTCGTCGAAGCGGCGCATTCGATCGGCGTGACGGTCGAAGCGGAACTGGGCGTGCTCGGTTCGCTGGAAACGATGAAGGGCGACAAGGAAGACGGTCACGGCGCCGAGGGCACGATGACGCGCGAGCAACTGCTGACCGATGTCGAGCAGGCCGCCGATTTCGTGAAGCTCACGCAGTGCGACGCGCTCGCAATTGCGATCGGCACGTCGCACGGCGCGTACAAGTTCTCGAAGAAGCCGACCGGCGATATCCTGTCGATCCAGCGCATCAGGGAAATTCACGAGCGCATTCCGAATACGCACCTCGTGATGCACGGTTCTTCGTCGGTGCCGCAGGAACTGCTCGCTGAAATTCGCGAGTTCGGCGGCGACATGAAGGAAACGTACGGCGTGCCGGTCGAAGAGATTCAGCAAGGCATCAGGCATGGCGTGCGCAAGATCAATATCGACACCGATCTGCGCCTCGCGATCACCGGCGCGATCCGCCGTTACTTCGTGCAGAATCCGTCGAAGTTCGATCCGCGCGACTATCTGAAACCGGCCCGCGAGGCGGCGAAAAAGGTGTGTGTCGATCGTTTCGTCGCGTTCGGTTGCGAAGGGCAGGCCGGCAAGATCAAGCCCGTCGCGCTGGACAAGATGGCGGAGCGATACAAGGCGGGCGAACTCGCGCAGGTGGTTCGCTAAGGCCAAAGCAGTCGAAGAGGCGCATGCGCGCGGGCGGCGACGCGGTTTGCAACGCGGTTGCTACGTTCCCGCCCGCGCGCCGTGTAGTTTCGAAGGCATCGCCGTTCCCGCTTGCCCCGGGGAACGGCGTTTTCCCTTTGCTGTTCGCCTTCACGTTGCACCCTTTTGTCAGGGCAGTGTTTTTGCCTCATTTTCAGCACTTTTTTTACGAGCCACGACGATGTCTACCCTTTACGAATCCACGCTCCGCTCGCTGCCGCTGCTGGGCCGCGGCAAGGTCCGCGACAACTATGCGGTGGGCAACGACAAGCTGCTGATCGTCACGACCGACCGTCTGTCGGCGTTCGACGTGATCATGGGCGAGCCGATTCCGGACAAGGGCCGCGTGCTGAACCAGATGGCCGACTTCTGGTTCGAGAAGCTCAAGGACATCGTGCCGAATCACCTGACGGGCGTCGCGCCCGAAACGGTCGTCGCGCCGGACGAAGTGGCGCAGGTGAAAGGGCGCGCGGTCGTCGTGAAGAAGCTCGAGCCGATTCTCGTCGAAGCGGTCGTGCGCGGCTATCTGGCCGGCAGCGGCTGGAAAGACTATCAGGCGACGGGCGCGATCTGCGGCGTCGAACTGCCGCCTGGCCTGCAGAACGCGCAGAAACTGCCCGAGCCGATTTTCACGCCGGCAGCGAAGGCCGAGATGGGCCATCACGACGAAAACATCACCTATAACGAAATGGAGCGCCGCATCGGTACCGAGCTGTCGGCGACGATCCGCGACATCTCGATTCGCCTGTACAAGGAGGCCGCCGATTTCGCCGCGACGCGCGGCATCATCATCGCGGATACGAAGTTCGAATTCGGCCTCGACAACCACGGCAAGCTGTATCTGATGGACGAAGTGCTGACGGCCGATTCGTCGCGCTTCTGGCCGGCGGACGAATACAAGGTCGGCACGAACCCGCCTTCTTTCGACAAGCAGTTCGTGCGCGACTGGCTCGAAACGCAACCATGGAAGAAGGAACCGCCGGCGCCGAAGCTGCCCGACGACGTGGTCGCGAAGACGGCCGGCAAATACCGCGAGGCGCTCGAACGGTTGACCGGGCAGACGCTCGCCTGAAGCACGCGTGAAAACGCATCAAGGACGCATGAAGGAATCCGTAGAACATGAGTGAAGTTCAAACCGCCGCAGTACATGCTCACGACGCGCCGCTCGTCGGCGTGCTGATGGGCTCCAGCTCCGACTGGGACGTGATGAAGCATGCGGTCGCGATGCTGCAGGAGTTCGGCGTGCCGTACGAGGCGAAGGTCGTCTCCGCGCACCGGATGCCCGACGAGATGTTCGCGTATGCGCAAGGCGCGCGCGAGCGCGGTCTGCGCGCGATCATCGCCGGCGCGGGCGGCGCGGCGCACCTGCCGGGCATGCTTGCCGCGAAAACCACGGTGCCGGTGCTCGGCGTGCCCGTTGCGAGCAAGTATCTGAAGGGCGTCGATTCGTTGCACTCGATCGTGCAGATGCCGAAGGGCGTGCCGGTCGCGACGTTTGCGATCGGCGAAGCGGGCGCGGCGAACGCGGCGCTGTTCGCGGTGTCGATGCTCTCGGGCACGCTGCCCGAATACGCGGACAAGCTCGCCGCATTCCGCGTGCGTCAGAATCAGGCGGCGCATGCGATGGTGCTGCCCTCGCTGTGAACCCATCGGATCCCGAAGCGACTTTGAATATGAGTTCTGACAACACCCCGGTTTCACCGATTCTGCCCGGCGCATGGCTGGGCATGGTCGGTGGCGGCCAGCTCGGCCGCATGTTCTGCTTCGCCGCGCAGGCGATGGGCTATCGCGTGGCCGTGCTCGATCCGGACGAAACGAGCCCGGCCGGTTCGGTCGCGGACAAGCATCTGCGCGCAGCCTACGACGACGAAGCGGCGCTCACCGAACTCGCCCGGCTGTGCGCGGCGGTCTCGACGGAATTCGAGAACGTGCCGGCGGCAAGCCTCGATTTTCTGGCGCGCACGACATTCGTGAGTCCCGCGGGACGCTGCGTCGCGGTCGCGCAGGACCGGATCGCGGAGAAGCGTTTTATCGCCGCGTCGGGTGTGCCGGTGGCGCCGCATGTGGTGATCGAATCGTCCGATGCACTCGCCGCGCTCGGCGACGCCGCGCTCGAAGCGGTACTGCCCGGCATTCTGAAAACCGCGCGCCTCGGCTACGACGGCAAGGGCCAGGTGCGCGTGAACAATGCCGACGACGTGCGGCAAGCGCATGCGTCGCTCGGCGGCGTCGCCTGTGTGCTCGAAAAGCGGCTGCCGCTCAAGTTCGAAGTGTCGGCGCTGATCGCGCGCGGCGCGAACGGCGCGTCGGCCGTCTACGCGCTCGCGCAGAACACGCATCGCGACGGCGTACTGTCGCATACGATCGTCCCCGCGCCTGATGCGAGTCCGACACTCGTCATGCAGGCGCAGCAGGCGGCGCTGCAGATCGCCGCGAAGCTCGGCTATGTCGGCGTGCTGTGCGTCGAGTTCTTCGTGCTCGAAGACGGCTCGCTCGTCGCGAACGAAATGGCGCCGCGGCCGCACAATTCAGGCCACTACACGGTCGACGCGTGTGCCACGAGCCAGTTCGAGCAGCAGGTGCGCGCGATGACGGCGATGCCGCTTGGCGACACGCGCCAGCATTCGCCGGCGGTCATGCTCAATATTCTCGGCGACGTGTGGTTCCCCGGCAGCGCGAACGATGCGAAGGGCGCAGGCGCGGCGAAGGGCGGCGCGCACTGCGGCGCCGCGGTGACGCCGCCGTGGCACGAAGTGGCCGCGATGCCGGCCGCGCGCCTGCATCTGTACGGCAAGGAAGAGGCGCGGCCGGGCCGTAAGATGGGCCATGTGAATTTCACTGCGGCGACGCTCGACGAAGCGCGCACGGCCGCTCGCGATTGCGCGCGGCTGCTGCATATTCCGACGAGCTGAAGCCGGTTCCGATCATGCCGGATCAATCGAAACAGCCTGATGGCAAAGTGGGCACATCGGCGTCTCGCGATGGCGTCGCTGGCGTGAGCGGGCGCGACCGAGACGCTACGCGTGCGCCTGCGCCTTCGCCAATCGACGCCGCGCAAATCGAGCACGCGGCAGCCTTGCTCGATGCCGGCGAACTCGTGGCGTTTCCGACCGAGACCGTTTATGGTCTTGGCGGCGATGCGCAGAGTCCCGAGGCTGTCGCGCGCATTTACGCGGCGAAGGGGCGTCCGGCCAATCACCCGGTGATCGTGCATCTCGCGCCGCATGGCGACCCGCGTTACTGGGTCGACCATCTGCCGGCCGACGCGCAGCGGCTGATCGATGCGTTCTGGCCCGGCCCGCTCACGCTGATCCTGAAACGCGCGGCGCATATCTCTGCCGCCGTCAGCGGCGGGCAGGATTCGGTCGGCTTGCGCTGTCCGTCGCATCCGGTCGCGCAGGCGCTGCTCGACGCGTTCAGCGCGCGTCGCGGCGGACATGGCGGCGTCGCGGCGCCGTCGGCAAACCGTTTTGGTCACGTCAGCCCGACGACGGCGCAGCATGTGCGCGACGAGTTCGGCGCGGCGCTTCATGTGCTCGATGGCGGGCCGTCGAATGTCGGCATTGAATCGACGATCGTCGATCTGTCGCGCGGCTTTCCAGCGCTGCTTCGTCCCGGACATGTGACGCCGCAAGACATCGCCAAGGTGCTCGGCGAGATGCCGCGGCTGCCCGATGGCTCCGATGCGACGGCGCCGCGAGCATCGGGTACGTTGAAGGCGCACTATGCGCCGCGCACGCCGCTCGCGCTGTTGCCGTTCGATGCGCTCGAGCCGCTGCTCGCGGCCGCGCGCGATGCAGGCGAGCGTGTCGCACTGGTCGCGCGCGCTTCGCGCGCGGGGCGTTGGGCCGATGCCGATGGCGTTCACTTCGTCGCCGCGCCCGAAGACCCGCATGCCTATGCGCGCGATCTGTACGGACTGCTGCGCGCGCTCGATCGTGCAAACGTCGCGCGAATTCTGATCGAGAAGCTGCCGGATACGCTCGCGTGGATCGCGGTCAACGATCGGCTCGGCCGTGCCGCGGCTGCATTCGAGGCATCGGGCGCCGACTAGGCCCGAAAAAAATGCCCAACCAGGCAAACGGATTGGGCATTCTTGTCTGGCGCGACACGCGCGAAAAATAGCCGCGTAATCGTGTACTCGTGTACTCGTGTACTCGTGTAATCGCGCGCCGACCGCCGCACTACGCCTCGCGCCTCACTTCCCAAGCCCCGTCGCCGCGATGGCCTGCTCGACGTTCGCTGCGAACAGCGCGTGCAAATGCGTAGTCGGGTGAATCGTATCGGCGAACATGTAGCTCTGGTCCGCGCCCGCCACCGTGTAGAGCTGCGGCGAGCAGAACAGCGACGACGCAAACGCACTCGGATCCGATTCGCCGAACTGCTGCGCCGCGGCCTGCATCTCCGCGAGCTTGCACGCGGTGCCCGTATTGGACACGGTAAATCCGTTCGCCTGATAGTTCGCCACCGCGTTGTCGATCCACTGATCGGTCTGCACGTAGATCACCTTGCTCATCAGGCCGGTGGCGGCGAGCGTGCCCGCGAGCGACTGGTTGAACGCGCCGACGAGCGTCTTGAACAACTGCTGACCCGACGGTCCGGAACTGACACCGAGCGGTGCAACGGCAATATCGGGGACATTCGCGACCACGACATGCGTCGCGCCGGCCGCGAGGACGGGCGCGACCACTTGCTGCACCATTTGCTGCGCGGTGGCGACGAGCGTATTGGCCTGTGCGCTGACCGCCTGAAGCGTCGCCGTATTCACATCCACGCCTTGCGCGACGGCCGCCTGAATCGTCGCTTGCGCGGTTTCTGCCGCGACCAGCACGTCGTTCGCGCCGCCTTCGACGAGCACCAGTTGACCGGCATTGAAGCCGCCGTGCGCGGACAGGTAGTTCTGCACCTGTGTCACGAGCGGCACGGTTGTCGCTTGCGCATACGGAGGCAGGTTCGCGGGCGCATGTCCGATGCCGTTCGGGCCGCTCACGAGCGAGCCGCCTTGCGCATAGTCGAGCCCCGTCGATGCGACGAGCGGTTGACCGAAGCCGCCGAGATAAGCGGGCGTCAAGGCGCCGCCGTAGTATTCGGCGACTTTCTGCGTCCAGACTTCGCCCGGGTTCGTCGTGAATCGGCCGCCGCCGAAGTTTGCCGTGATGACTGGCGAATAGGTGCCGGCGTCGGAAAGGCTCGTGCCGAACGACACGACCTGCAAATTGACGCCGCCCGCCGGCGCGCTGCTCGTGTTGCTATTGTTGTCTCCGCCGCCGCATGCGGCGAGCACCGCGAATGCGGCGCTCGCAATACCGATCTGCGCGGCGCGCCGCAGGCGGGACGGCAGTGATGCTTGCTTCATGTTGTCTCCGGTCTTCTCGTTTATGTAGCGGGCATCGGAGCCCTATGCCGCAAGATGGACGCGCCGCGCGCGATGCGAGCCGCGTCTTGACGCCTGTTCGGTGCTGGGCGGTCGTCCGGTTGAACGGCATGTCGAACTGATACTTGAGTGCAATGCAATGCGGATCGCAGCACCCTGCACGGCTACGCCGGTTGCTGCAAGGCGATGACCGACGCAAAGACAGGCGCGAGCGATTCCATATTGAGTGGCATTGATGTCTCCCTCCGGGGCGCGCGCAACTGCATGCCGTTACGTCGTCGCATGCTGCCGCTGACGCGATCGTTGTAGTTTGATTTTCATAAGCGCATCGACCGCAATACGCTGCGATGAGTCGCAACAGGCCACGTTGGCCGCGTAGATCACGGCGAGCGCTGCCCGACAGCGTACACGCTTCGCTCTGCGCGCGCGCACGCGTTGCTAGAAGGATTCCTCAATGCGCGCCGCGCTTCGGGTTTTTCCTTAGCTTGCTGCGCCGCGGCTCAGTTGCCGGTTCGGCAGCAGGTTCGGCGAGCGATGCGGTCAAGGCCGCTTGCGGCCCCTGATAGACCCATTCGAGCAGGCTGTCATGCGCGGCGCGCGCGGCTTCGGCATGCGGATCGTTGATGAGGCTCACGACGACATAGCTGAAGCCATCGGCCGACGCGACGTAACCGGCAATCGCGCGTACATCGCGCAGCGTGCCGGTCTTGATATGCGCATTGCCGTTGACGGGCTCGCGCGTCAAGCGATGGCGCATCGTGCCGTCGACGCCCGCGATCGGCAGCGAATCGACGAACACCTGCGCGACCGGGCTCGCGTTCGCCGCCTGCAGCACGTCGGCGAGCGACAGCGCCGTGACCTGCTCGTTGCGCGACAGGCCCGAACCGTTTTCGAGCGTCAGATACTCGGTCGGCAGTCCGCTGCCCTGCATGAACGAATCGATCGCGCGGATCGACTTCGCCGGCGTCGCGGGCGGTTTGTTTTCGACGGCGCCGATCGTCAGGAACAGATTGCGCGCCATCGTGTTGTTGCTGAATTTATTGATGTCGTGAACGATGTCGGACAGGACCGGGCTCAGATGCGTGGCAACGAGCCGCGCGCCGACCGGCACGGCGCCTTCGCGCGTCGTGCCGCTGAAGGTGCCGCCGGTCTGCTTCCACAGCGCGAGGAAGCCGCCTGCGAAAAATGCCGAATGATCGAGCGTCGCGACGTTGATGGTCCGGTCGCCGCAGCGCATCGGGTAGTTGCCGTCGAACGATGCCGTGACGAGGCCGCCCGCTTCGGGCGTGACGACCGGATTGAGCGCGCTCAGCTCGCCGCGGCACGGACCGCCGGTCGCGCGCAGACGGTTGTCGATCTGCAGTTGCGCGAGCGCCGGCAGTACGTCGATTGCGACGCGGCCATCCGGCGACGGCGTCAGCGTGAACGACAGCGACTTGAATGCATACAGCAGCGGGTCCGGGCCGACGTTGTACGGCGCTTCGGTGTCGTCGTCGAAAGCGGGCAGGTCGCGCGTCGACGGATCGAAGAAACGCTTGTCGAGCACGAGCGCGCCGTCGATGCCGGTGATGCCCGCGCGGTGGATTTTCTGCACGAGGTCGATCAGTTCCTCGGGCACGAGCTTCGGATCGCCGGTGCCCTGGATGTACAGATTGCCGTGCAGCACGCCGTTCGGATCGACGTTGCCGTCCGCGTACGCGGTCGTGCGCCAGCGGTAATCCGCGCCGAGCATCGACAGGCCCGCGTAGGTCGTGACGAGCTTCATCGTCGAGGCCGGCATCATCGGCTTGCCGGCATTCAGTGCAAGCATCGGCGTGCGATCGCCGACCTTCTCGACGACCACGCTGACCGCCGACAGCGGCACATGCGCGCGCTGCAGGCCTGCCATCACGGCGGGCGGCAGCTCCGTCGTCACGTTGACCGACGGGTGCTGCGTTTTTTTCCGCGCCTGCGCGGGCGCCGCGCAGACGAGCGCGGCACACGCGAACAGCACGGCGGCGCTGCGTGAAAAATATCGTGCGTACGAAGAAATGCGGACAGGGCGGCGGGAGCGACGGGAGCCGCGAATAAGCGCAGAAAATGATGCGGGCGTCATGTACGGTCGATCTTCGGGAAAGCTTTCGTATTCGGGTCTTGCTGCGGCGCGCGACGCCCACGCCGTGGATTGTGTGCGGCCAGCACCGGCAGCGCAAGCGCGGCGTGCGCGCATGAAGCGCAAATGCAACTACGTGCCGGCGCGTTGCCGGCAACTCGCCGGCGCGCAAAAGCGCTCATTGTAGAGAGTTGCCGCGCCGCTGCGCAAAAAAGCCGTTCGTCGCGAGCTTTCGTAAGCGGGCGCTAGAATGCAGGCTTCTCCTCCGCGGATTACGAAAGCCATGCGCATACTGCTTGTCGAAGACGACCGGATGATCGCCGAAGGCGTACGCAAGGCGCTGCGCGGCGAAGGCTTCGCAGTCGACTGGGTGCAGGACGGCGAAGCGGCGCTCAGCGCCGTCTCGGGCGAACCGTACGATCTGATGCTGCTCGACCTCGGGCTGCCCAAGCGCGACGGCCTCGATGTGTTGCGCACGGTGCGCACGCGCGGGCTGTCGGTGCCGGTGCTGATCGTCACCGCGCGCGACGCGGTGGCCGATCGCGTGAAAGGCCTCGATGCGGGCGCCGACGACTATCTCGTGAAGCCGTTCGACCTCGACGAACTCGGCGCGCGCATGCGCGCGTTGATCCGCCGCCAGTCGGGCCGCAGCGATTCGACGATCCGCCACGGCGCGCTCACGCTCGATCCGGCTTCGCACCAGGTGACGCTCGATGGCGCGCCGGTCGCGCTGTCCGCGCGCGAATTCGCGTTGCTCGCCGCGTTGCTCGCGCGGCCCGGCGCAGTGCTGTCGAAAAGCCAGCTCGAAGAAAAAATGTACGGCTGGGGCGAGGAAATCGGCAGCAACACCGTCGAGGTGTATATCCATGCGCTGCGCAAGAAGCTCGGCGCGGACCTGATTCGCAACGTACGCGGCCTCGGCTACATGATCGCGAAGGAAGCCTGACACGATGCGTTCGATTCGTCGTCAACTGCTGTTCTGGCTGCTTGCAATCGTGCTGCTCGGCGTCGGTATCGCGGGCTGGCTCATTTACCGTCAGGCGCTCGCCGAAGCGAACGAACTGTTCGACTATCAGCTGCAGGAAATCGCGGCGGCGCTGCCGGCCGAACCGTTCTCGCAAATTCTGAGCTCGCGCGATACCGGCGATGAAGGCATCGTGCTGCAGATCTGGAATCGCAATGGCGTACTGATGTATTACTCGCATCCGCGTGCGCCGCTCGCACCGCGCGCCGAACTCGGCTTTTCCACCGAGCGCACCGAGCGCGGCGACTGGCGCGTCTATGGCGCGATCGTCGGCGACAACGTCGTGCAGCTCGCGCAGCCGCTGTCGGTGCGCAACCGGCTTGCGGCAAACGTCGCGCTGCGCACGCTGTGGCCGCTGATCGTGCTGCTGCCGCTGCTCGGCGTCGCGGTATGGGCCGTGGTCGGCCGCGGCCTTGCGCCGCTGCGCCGGGTGACCGGCGCGCTCGATACGCGCCATCCGGAAGCGCTCGATCCGTTGCCCGATTCGCGTTTGCCGCTCGAAGTGCGGCCGCTCGTGCGCGCGTTGAACGGCCTGCTCGAACGGCTCGCCGCCGCGCTCGATACGCAGAAGGCGTTTGTCGCCGATGCCGCGCACGAATTGCGCACGCCGCTCGCGGCCGTGCAGATTCAGGCGCAGCTCGTCGCGCGCGCGCATGACGACGCCGCGCGCAGCGAAGCGCTCGCCGATCTGCAAGCGGGCGTCACGCGCGCGACGCGTCTTGCCGAGCAGTTGCTTGCACTCGCGCGCGCGGAGCCCGATGGCCGCGAAGCGGCGAACTCCGTCGATCTCGATGCGCTGCTGCACGACTGCGTCATGGCTTACGCACCGCTTGCCGGCAAGCGCGGCGTCGATCTCGGCATCGAGCGCAATGAAGCCGCGCACGTGCGCGGCGATCTCGAAGCGCTGCGCGTGCTCTTCAACAACCTTATCGACAACGCGACGAAATACACGCCGAGCGGCGGGCGCGTCGATGTCTGCGTGTTGATGCAGGACGGGCATCCGGTCGTCAGGATCGCCGATAGCGGACCGGGGATTCCGCTCGAGGAACGCACGCGCGTATTCGACCGTTTCTATCGCGTCGGTGAAGGCGCGAGTCGCGTGCGCACCGATGTCGCGGGCAGCGGACTTGGGCTCGCGATCGTGCGGCGCATCGCGCTTCAGCATCATGCCGTCGTCACGCTCGGCGACTCGAAGGCAGGCGGGCTGCTCGTCACGGTCACGTTCTGAAACGCCCTGTTTTATGGCGAATTTCCGAAACAGTCTGTTTAAGATTGTTTTAAGCGACGCCGCTTACTCTGCGACACATCGAGAAATCATTCTCCCTGTCTGGAGTAAGAACGATGAACGTCAAAACGTTGTCACGCAGTGCGGTTGCCGCGGCTGTCGCCGTCGCGCTGTCCGCCGGCTATGTGGCCGGCCGCCACAATATGCAGGCGCCCGAGGTCATTCAGCCAGCCCAGGCGGCCGCGATGATGCCGGCCGAAGCGGCCGCCAAGACCGGCATTCCCGATTTCTCCGGCCTCGTCGAAACGTATGGGCCGGCGGTGGTCAACATCAGCGCGAAGCATGTGGTGAAGCGCACGGCATTGCGCAGCGGCGGCGGTGGCAATAACCAGCTGCCGATCGATCCGAGCGATCCTTTCTATCAGTTCTACAAGCACTTCTTCGGCAATGTGCCGGGCATGCAAGGCCCCGGCGGCGACGACGGCGGCGACTCGCCCGATACGCCGAGCGCAAGCCTCGGCTCGGGCTTCATCATCAGCAGCGACGGCTACATCCTGACCAATGCGCACGTCGTCGACGGCGCGAACGTGGTGACGGTGAAGTTGACCGACAAGCGCGAATATCACGCGAAGGTCGTCGGCGCGGACAAGCAGTCGGACGTCGCCGTGCTGAAGATCGATGCGAAGGATCTGCCGACCGTGAAGATCGGCGACCCGCGTCAAAGCAAGGTCGGCCAGTGGGTCGTCGCGATCGGCTCGCCGTACGGGTTCGAGAACACGGTGACATCGGGCATCATCAGCGCGAAATCGCGTTCGCTGCCCAACGAGAACTACACGCCGTTCATCCAGACCGACGTGCCGGTGAATCCCGGTAATTCGGGCGGTCCGCTGTTCAACCTGCAAGGCGAAGTGATCGGCATCAACTCGATGATCTACTCGCAGACGGGCGGCTTCCAGGGCCTTTCGTTCGCTATCCCGATCAACGAAGCGATGAAGGTCAAGGACGATCTCGTGAAGACCGGCCATGTGAGTCGCGGCCGCCTCGGCGTCGCGGTGCAGGGCCTGAACCAGACGCTGGCCGATTCGTTCGGTCTGAAGCAGCCGCAGGGCGCGCTCATCAGCTCGGTCGACAAGGATGGCCCGGCGGCGAAGGCGGGCCTGCAGCCCGGCGACGTGATCACCGCGGTCAATGGCACGGCGATTTCCGACTCGTCGGATCTGCCGACGCAGATCGCGAACCTGAAGCCCGGTACGACGGCCGACGTGACGGTGTGGCGCGACAAGGCGTCGAAGGACATCAAGGTGACGATCGGCTCGTTCTCGGACACGAAGGTCGCTTCGAACGACGAGTCGTCGTCGCAGGTGCAAGGGCGTCTCGGTGTCGCGGTGCGTCCGCTTACGCCGCAGGAGAAGAGCGGCGCGTCGGTCTCGCACGGCTTGCTCGTCCAGCAGGCGGGCGGCGCGGCGGCCAGCGCCGGCATCCAGCCCGGCGACGTGATTCTCGCGGTGAACGGCCGTCCGGTGTCGAACGTCGACCAGTTGAAGCAGGCGGTGTCGCAGGCCGGTAACAGCCTTGCGCTGCTGATCCAGCGCGACAACGCGCAGATCTTCGTGCCGGTCGACCTCGGCTGATCGGGCGAGGGCGGCCGGCGGGGCGCCGCTGCAGGGCACGTAGTCGCATCCGCGTGCCCGGTGTCCCGCCGGCCCGTAAAGGGACAGCAAGCGGGTATGCCGCTTGCTGCTCGGGTTGGATTTCCACCGTTCGGGGAAGCCCGAAAAAGGAGCTGACCAATGAAAATTTCTCCGTCCCAATTCAACCGTCGTATCGCCGTAGTCGCATCTGTGGTGGCGGCGACGGCGTTGTCCGCGGGCTTTGCATCAAGTGCGTTTGCGCAGAGCGCAAGCAGTGTCACCGGCGGCACCACGACAGACAGCACGAGTGCCGGCAATGCCAATGGCGGCGGCCTGCCGCAGATCCAGCAGCAAGGCGACGTGTCGTACACGTCCGGGGGCGTCGGCCTCGACGAGTCGCACGCGCTTCGTGCGGCCGAACATAGCTGGCCGCTATCGCTGCGCTTTACCGGCCCCGGTTCCGACTATCTGGCCGACGTGCATGTGAAGATCTCCGACGCGCATAGCGGCGACATGCTCGATGCGACCTCGCGCGGCCCCTATATGCTCGTCAAATTGCGCCCGGGGCGCTACACGGTCCAAGCGTCGTATAAAGGCGACGCGCAGACAAAAACCGTTACCGTGCCGGCGAAGGGCACCGCCAAGGCGGCTTTCTACTGGCGATCGCAGTAAGCTGTGATCCGCGACGCCCGCGCGACCGGCAGGCGCGGATCAACGGGAGCAAACCCCGGGAGCAGCCTCGGGAGCAAACCCGACACGGCGCCGATGCAAGCCCCGATGTAAGCCAACTGAAGCGAATTGTTGCGAGTGTGCGGGAGCGCGCGCAACCAGCGACGGTTTGATCGATAATTGAGCCACGGACCCTCGGTCCGTGGCTTTTTGTTTTGAAAGCGTACGTTGCGAGAAAGTCGGCTGGTCTGCTGCAACTGCACCGGCCGCTGCCTCAGGCGCGCGGCATGCAACATGCGACACGCGGCATCAGATTCATTCCGGAGCGGGTGACATGAGCGGTGTTCCGACCAACGGCGGCCAAGGCCGCGACGCCTCGCAGCAACGCGGCGCCGCGCGTCATGGCTCGACCGGCGAGCCGGCGCCGCAAGGCGCGCAGTGCGGGCATCTGGTCGGCATCTCGCGCAATCCGCACCGGGTCCGGGTCATCCATCAAGGCATCACCTTTGCCGACACCCAGGCTGCATTGACGGTCGCCGAAGCCGGCGCGCCCGATACCTTCTACTTCCCGCGCGCCGACGTCAACATGGCGCGCCTCGAACGCTCGAACCACACGTCCCGATGTCCGCACAAAGGCGACGCATCGTATTTTCATCTGCGCACTGAGGACGGAATCGTGGAAAACGCCGCATGGAGTTATGAGGCCCCGATCGACGGAGCCGAAGCAATCAAAGGCTATCTGGCGTTTTACGCGTCGCGTGTCGACCGCATCGATCAGACATCCTGATCCCGCGGTCGAGAGCTTATCGGGAGGCGGCCATGGAACTAACGAATGCGCTAAGAGTTCCGCTTGCACAGTCTGAAGTCTGGGATGCGATGCAGGATCTCGCGTTGCTGCGCGCGAGTCTCGACAACTGCGAGTCGTTCACGCGTCTCGCGGGCGGCGAATACGCGCTGACGCTGACCGTGCCGCTCGGGCCACTGCGTGCGCATTACGAAGTGCGCGCACACATTGCGAGCGACAACGGCACCGCGCCCGACCGGCCGCATCGCACGCTGAACTTCAAGGCGCGCGCGGGCGGAGTCGGCTCGCTGCGTGGCCAGATCGACGTCGCGCTGCGCGCAGACGACGAGGCGTCCGACAAGACGCCGAGCACGCGTATCGACTACTCGGTCTGGGCGACTTCGACGGGGCCGCTTGCCGAATTGCCGGCGCGGCAGATCGAGAATGCGCTGCACGAACTGGCCGACGATTTTTTCACCGAGTTCTGCGCAGTCGTGCAGGCAAAGCACGGGCAAGGCCCGAACCAGTCGCGCGACACGCTGCCGCGGCGCCAGCATGTGTTCCTTCGGCCGATCAGTCTGGCCGGCGTGGCGCGCCGCACGCGGCATGACCATGGCGGCGCGCTGACCGGCCGCGCGATGCATTCGACGTTTGCGGCGCGCGCGCATCACGATCACACGCCGCACGTGGTCCCGCATTGGGCGTGGGCCGCGATGATTTTCTTCGTCGCGTTGCTGCTGTACGTGGCGCGCTGGTTCAGCGGCAGTTAGGCGGCGCTCGCGCCGCGGATCATGGCTGCGGCGCCGGCTCGTCGCCGCGCTCGACTCTCAACGTGGGGCTGTATCGCAGCATGTCGATCACGGCCTCGACCATGTCGTGCGCGTGCTTGCCGAAGTCGACCGAACACGGCAGGAACAGCATGTCGCGTAGCGCGCCGCTCACGAACGAATGCAGGATCGAGGCGGCGCGCGCCGTATCGAGGTCCGCCGGCAACTGTCCCTTCGACACCGCGTTGCGCAACCCACCCGCGATGTTCGCCATACCCTCGCGCATATCGTTCTGATGGCGCGCCATGACCGGCCCCATTTCCTCGACGAACTCGCACTTCAGAAACAGGATGTCGAACACGCGGCGCTGCCGCGGATCGACTGCGGTGTTGCGCAGCACGGTGGTCAGGATGTCGACGAGCTTGCCGAGCGGATCCGGTTCCTGCGGATCGAGCGATGCCGCCTTCAGTTCGTCGAGCGGCATCAGCACGCGGTCGAACATGGCGGTGAAGAGATCGCCTTTGTTGTCGAAATGCCAGTAGATCGCGCCGCGCGTAACGCCCGCGGCCTGGGCGATATCTGAAAGCGAAGTGCGAGAAACCCCCTTCTCGAAGAACACCTGTTCGGCCGCATCGAGAATGCGGCTTCGCGTCTCCTGTGCTTCTTCCTTGGTTCGTCGGACCATTCTTCAGACCTGCCTGTATTGCTGGTTTTCCCTGAGGATTTTAAACGTCGATGATAAAGATCATCTCGTGTAGTCGTTCTCATGGGAACTGCTTTTGCGTAGACACCCACCGGGACATCACGAACAAACTTTTACATGCATTCGTGAACGTATCTATAATAGCACCCTAAACGATCGGATGATCCAACTCACCCGACCGGTTAACCGCTGCCATACGTGCTTTCAATAGCCTTTGCATCGCCTTTCCGACGCAGTGCGTCGGCGATGCAGGTGCGGCGGCTTTCCCGGTCTGGCGCAATTCGAAGAGTGGTGCTCCCGCAGCAATCGCATCCATGGACTTCCGGTCGCGGGCGTCGCAAGACGCCCGTGCGCGCTGTCGCGATTGCGCCGCTTTGTCCTGCCTGATCCTCGCGATCCTGCTTGATCCTGCGCCGTGATCCAGCCGCCGTCACGCGGTGGCCGTGCGCGTTTTTTTCTTCTCAGTCTCTGACAGAGGTCGCTCCATGCGCGTCAAACGGGTATCCATCCGCTGGGCATCGTTCAGCCTGCTTCCTGCCGCGGCGCTCGCCGCGCTGCTGACGGCCTGCGGACCAAAACAATCAGCTCCTCCGCCGCAAGACCCCGAAGTCGGTGTCGTGACCGTCCAGCCGACGCCGGTGCCCGTCGTCACCGAACTGCCGGGTCGTACGAGCGCGTACCTCGTCGCCCAGGTGCGCGCGCGCGTCGACGGCATCGTGCTGCGGCGCGAGTTCGTCGAAGGTAGTGAAGTCAAAGCCGGTCAGCGGCTGTACAAGATCGATCCGGCGCCGTACATCGCGGCGCTCAACAACGCGAAGGCCGCACTGGCGAAGGCGCAGGCGAATCTCGCCACGACCACCGCGCAGGCGAACCGCTACAAGGTGCTCGTTGCCGCAAATGCGGTCAGCAAGCAGGACTACGACAACGCGGTCGCGTCGGAAGGCCAGGCGGCGGCCGACGTCGCCGCGGGCAAGGCCTCGGTCGATACCGCGCAGATCAACCTGGGCTATACCGATGTCGTGTCGCCGGTCACGGGCCGCGTCGGCATCTCGCAGGTCACGCCGGGCGCCTATGTGCAGGCCAGTCAGGCCACGCTGATGTCGACGGTCCAGCAGCTCGACCCGATGTATGTCGACCTCACGCAGTCGAGCCTGCAGGGGCTGAAGCTGCGCCGCGACGTCCAGTCCGGCCGTCTCAAGACCACGGGTCCGAACGCGGCGAAGGTCACGCTGATCCTCGAAGACGGCCGTCCGTACGGCGAGACCGGCAAGCTGCAGTTCACCGACGTCACGGTCGACCAGACGACGGGCTCGGTCACGATCCGCGCGATCTTCGACAACAAGGACCGTGTGCTGTTGCCGGGCATGTTCGTGCGCGCGCGCATTCAGGAAGGCATCAACGACGCCGCGCTGCTCGTGCCGCAAGTCGGCGTGACGCACGACCAGAAGGGGCAGGCCACCGCGCTCGTCGTCGGCAAGGACAACAAGGTCGAGCTGCGCACGCTCGTCACGTCGGGTACCTACGGCTCGAACTGGGTCGTCGAAGACGGCTTGCAGCCGGGCGACCGCGTGATCGTACAGGGCGTCGACAAGGTTCATCCTGGCAACAAGGTCAAGACCGTCGCCGCGCAGCTTCCTGCCACCCCCGCTTCCGAGGCGGCCGCACAAGCCGCCTCGGGCGCCTCCGCTGCATCGGGCGCGTAACCATCGGGCGCGTAACAATAGGGAGCCTGTTACATGGCAAAGTTTTTTATCGATCGCCCGATTTTCGCGTGGGTGATCGCCATCGTGCTGATGCTGGCGGGTCTTGCGTCGATTTTCACGCTGCCCATCGCGCAGTACCCGACCATCGCGCCGCCGTCCATCCAGATCAGCGCGACGTATCCGGGCGCATCGGCGAAGACGGTCGAAAACACCGTCACCCAGGTGATCGAGCAGCAGATGAGCGGCCTCGACCACCTGCTGTATCTGTCGTCGACATCCGATGACTCCGGTACCGCGACGATCACGCTGACCTTCGCGGCCGGGACGAACCCGGACATCGCGCAGGTGCAGGTGCAGAACAAGCTGCAGCTGGCCACGCCGCTTCTGCCGCAGGTCGTTCAGCAGCTCGGCACGAAGGTGACGAAGTCGAGCAGCAGCTTCCTGCTCGTGCTTGCGTTCGTGTCGCAGGACGGCAGCATGAGCAAGTACGACCTCGCGAACTACGTCGCGTCGCACATCCAGGATCCGTTGAGCCGGATCGACGGTGTCGGCACGGTCACGCTGTTCGGCACGCAATACGCGATGCGGATCTGGCTCGACGCGAACAAGCTGACGAACTACAGCCTGACGCCCGTCGACGTGCAGAACGCGATCCTCGCGCAGAACGTGCAGGTGGCAGGCGGCTCGCTCGGCGGCACGCCGTCGATACCGGGTCAGGTGCTGCAGGCCACGATCACCGAGGCGTCGCTGCTCACCACGCCGGAGCAGTTCGGCAACATTCTGCTGAAGGTGAATCAGGACGGTTCGCAGGTGCGCCTGAAGGACGTTGCGCGCATCGATCTCGGCGGCGAAAACTATAACTTCGACACGAAGTACAACGGTGCGCCGACGGCCGGCTTCGGCATTCAGCTCGCAACGGGCGCGAACGCGCTGCAGACCGCGAAGCTCGTGCGCCAGAAGATCGACCAGCTCGCGCCGTACTTCCCGCACGGCCTCGTCGTCAAGTATCCGTACGACACGACGCCGTTCGTGCGGCTGTCGATCGAGGAAGTGGTGAAGACGCTGCTCGAGGGCATCGTGCTCGTGTTCCTCGTGATGTATCTGTTCCTGCAGAACCTGCGCGCGACGCTGATCCCGACCATCGCGGTGCCGGTCGTGCTGCTCGGCACCTTCGCGATCATGAGCGTGGTGGGTTTCTCGATCAACGTGCTGTCGATGTTCGGTCTCGTGCTCGCGATCGGCCTGCTGGTGGACGATGCGATCGTGGTGGTCGAGAACGTCGAGCGCGTCATGACGGAGGAGGGCCTGTCGCCTCGGGAAGCCACCCGCAAGGCAATGGATCAGATCACGGGCGCGCTGATCGGCGTGGCGCTGGTGCTGTCCGCGGTGTTCGTGCCGGTGGCGTTCTCGGGCGGCTCGGTCGGCGCCATTTACCGGCAGTTCTCGCTGACTATCGTCGCCGCGATGGTGCTGTCGGTGCTCGTCGCGCTGATTCTGACGCCGGCGCTGTGCGCGACGATCCTCAAGCCGATCCCGCAGGGCCATCACGAAGAGAAGAAGGGTTTCTTCGGCTGGTTCAACCGCACGTTCGACAGAAGCCGCGACAAGTATCACCAGGGCGTGCACCACGTCATCAAGCGTTCGACGCGCTGGCTCATCATCTATCTCGTGGTGATCGTCGCGGTGGGCATGCTGTTCGCGCGGCTGCCGAAGTCGTTCCTGCCCGATGAAGACCAGGGCACGATGTTCGTGCTCGTGCAGACGCCGGTCGGTTCGACGCAGGAAACGACGGCGCGCGCGCTGAAAGACATCTCCGACTACCTGCTCAACGACGAAAAGGCCATTGTCGAGTCGACCTTCACCGTGAACGGCTTCAGCTTTGCGGGCCGAGGCCAGAACGCGGGTCTCGTGTTCGTGCGGATGAAGGACTACGCGCAGCGCCAGCATTCGGACCAGAAGGTGCAGGCGCTGGTCGGCCGTCTCTTCCAGCATTTCTCGACGTACAAGACCGCCACGGTGTTCCCGGTGAATCCGCCGTCGATTCCCGAACTCGGCACGGCCGCGGGCTTCGACTTCGAGTTGCAGGACCGGGCGGGCGTCGGTCACGAGGTGCTGATGCAGGCGCGCAACCAGCTGCTCGGCATGGCCGCGAAAGATCCGACGCTCGCGCAGGTGCGCCCGAACGGCCTGAACGATACGCCGCAGTTCAAGGTGACGATCGACCGGGAAAAGGCGCTGGCGCTTGGCGTGACGCCCGCGTCGATCGACCAGACGTTTTCGATCGCATGGGCCTCGGCGTACGTGAACAACTTTCTCGATACCGATAGCCGGATCAAAAAGGTCTACGTACAGGCCGACGCGCCGTTCCGCATGACGCCCGACAATCTCAACGACTGGTACGTGCGCAATACGGCGGGCGGAATGGTGCCGTTCTCCGCGTTCACGACGGGCCAGTGGATTTACGGTTCGCCGAAGCTCGAGCGCTACAACGGTATTTCGTCGATCGAGATTCAGGGGCAGGCGGCGCCGGGCAAGAGTACCGGCCAGGCGATGGCGGCGATGGAAGCGCTCGCGAAAAAGCTGCCCGCGGGCATCGGCTACGACTGGACCGGATTGTCGTTCCAGGAAATCCAGTCCGGTTCGCAGGCCCCGATTCTGTACGGCATCTCGATCCTCGTCGTGTTCCTGTGTCTCGCGGCGCTGTACGAAAGCTGGTCGATTCCGTTCTCGGTGATCATGGTCGTGCCGCTCGGCGTGCTCGGCGCGCTGCTCGCGGCGACGCTGCGCGGGCTCGAGAACGACGTGTTCTTCCAGGTGGGTCTGCTCACGACGGTCGGTCTGTCCGCGAAGAACGCGATTCTGATCGTCGAGTTCGCGCGCGAGCTGCAGCAGGGGCAGGGCATGGGACCGATCGAAGCCGCGCTCGAAGCGGCGCGTCTGCGCTTGCGGCCGATCCTGATGACGTCGCTGGCGTTCATTCTCGGCGTGATGCCGCTTGCGATCAGTAACGGCGCCGGCTCGGCGAGCCAGCATGCGATCGGCACCGGCGTGATCGGCGGCATGCTGACCGCGACGTTCCTCGCGATCTTCATGATCCCGATGTTCTTCGTCGTGATCCGCGGCAGCTTCAGCGGTGAGAAGGAAGATCCGGACGAGGCGCTCGCGCATTACAACGAGCATCATCCGCATGATCCGTCGGGCGGCGCTCCGTCGGGCGGTGCCGGCGACGGCGGCGGCTCGGGCAAGGAAGGACACTAAGATGCTCAAACATTCTTTGATCGCAGCGTCGGTGGCGCTCTTCGCCGCCGGCTGCACGATGGCGCCGAAGTACGAGCGCCCGGCCGCGCCGGTGTCGGCGACGTTCCCGCAAGGCGGCGTCTATGCCACGCAGCCGGCGCCCGCACCGACCGAGCGCTCCGCGCACGGCGCGGCGGCGACCGACATCGGCTGGCGCGACTTCTTCGTCGACGAGCGGCTCGCGCAACTGATCGAAATCGCGCTGAAGAACAACCGCGACCTGCGCGTGTCGGTGCTGAACATTCAGGCGGCGCGCGCGCAGTATCAGATCACGCGCGCGGAGCTGTTCCCCGCTATCGAAGCAGCGGCATCGCAGTCGAAGTCGCGTACGCCGAAAAACCTGTCGTTTCTCGACAGAACCATCTCGAATCAGTATTCGGTCGGGCTCAACGCGTCATGGGAAATCGACTTCTTCGGCCGGATCCAGAGCCTGAAGGATCAGGCGCTCGCGCAATATCTCGCGACCGCGCAGGCGCGCAAGGCGGCGGAGATTGCGCTGGTGTCGTCGGTTGCGGACCAGTATGTGTCGATGCTCGGCTTCGACGAAGCGTTGAAGGTCACGCAGAATACGCTGCGCACCGCGCAGGATTCGTACAACATCACGAAGCTGCAATACGAAACCGGCACCGGTTCGGAGCTCGATCTGCGTCAGGCTGAAACCGTCGTCGAACAGGCGCGCGCGAACCTGCAGACCGAGGCGCGTGCGCGGGCGCAGGCCGAAAATGCGCTCGTGCTGCTGGTCGGCGAACCGCTGCCGGCCGATCTGCCGCCAGGCCGTACGCTCGGCGATCAGAATCTGCTCACCGATATTCCGGCGGGCCTGCCCTCCGACCTGTTGACGCGCCGTCCCGACATCATGGAAGCGGAGCAGAACCTGCTCGCGGCGAACGCGAACATCGGCGCTGCGCGCGCGGCGTTCTTCCCGCGCGTTTCGTTGACCGGCAACTTCGGCACGCTGAGCCCGACCCTGGGCGGTCTCTTCAAGGCCGGTTCGGCCGCTTGGGGCTTTGCGCCGCAGATCACGGTGCCGATCTTCGAAGGCGGTGCGAACGTTGCGAACCTCGATCTCGCGCACGTGCAGAAGAACATCCAGATCGCGCAGTACGAGAAGGCCATTCAGACCGCGTTCCGCGAGGTCGCCGATGGGCTCGCGGCGCGCGGCACGTTCGATCAGCAGATTGCCGCGCTCGAGCGCGACACGTTTGCGGAACAACGCCGGCTCGATCTATCGGATCTGCGATATCGGAATGGTGTGGATAGCTACCTGTCGGTGCTGACTGCGCAGACCGATCTCTATCAGGTGCAATTGCTGCTCACCGACGCGCGCGTTCAGCGTCTCACGAACCTTATCGATCTCTATCAGGCACTAGGCGGAGGATGGATCGAGCGGGCCGGCGACACGCCGAGGCCGGCCGATGCGCCTGTCGACTACGGCGATGCGCCGGCGGCTGTGCCTGCTGCTGCATCGTCGGCCGCTGCCAGCTGATTCGATGGTCGAAACAGCGGGAAGGTTGAGTTGACGAGGGGCGGGGGCGGCGATAGAATCCTTACTCGAAAACTACGTACAAGCGAGTGCGAAAAACGTAGCGCCGCCCGGTCAACTGGGTCCCATCATGGAGTGGGAGTTCTGCCGAAAGGTAGATAGAGAATCTCGCATACAACGGCCACCGGAAGGTGGCCGTTGGTTTTTCCGGGCCGTATGTCGAGCTCTGCCTCGGTTCTGCATGAATGTTGCATGAGCGCCGCGTCGCCGGTTGGCCTCGGTTCGGCCTGCACGCATTACGCTCGAATCTTCTTGCCCAGATACGTTGCGCGTAGCAGCGTCGCAAAGCCGATCCTTCTTGCGCCCGTCTGGCGCTTGGTCAGTCCGTTGTCGAGCAAGTAGGCGGATTGAATGCGCAGAACCATGCGGTGCTTGCGGCTCTTGTCCTTGCGCACCTCGAAAAATATCGCATAGAGCGACGTGGTGCCGTCGAATTGACGCTTTCCGTCGTAACGAAATTCGGTTGCCGGTCGTCGGCCAGCACGATGCGACGCGAAGGCATCGTCATCACGACTTCTCTTAAGAAGCGTCGCGATAATTCGTATCTCTGAACATCTAGTACGCGCTGTTCTTTGCCGTCATTGTAGATTTCACGCTCGGGTATCAGGCCTTGCGCGCGTTTGTCCCAACGAAGGCTATGCGTGAAGCAGTGACATGAGAACAGCACAAGCACGGTGATGTCCGTGCCGAGCCCAAGATCGATTTTGAACGCGAACGAGTCGAGGTGACTCAGGTCCCATCGAACACCGCGAAACGAGATGTCGCCAAAGCGATGCGCGTGTTCGGATGGTTCATCGACGGCGACCTGCAGTGCGTTCTGCGACATTTGACGGAATGGAGAAGCGAGCGGTCCATTCTATGAATGTCACCGCTGCGCCACCATTCGGCCGAACGGCCAGGTGTGGCCGCCAGTCGCGGCATGACGCCTCGCTGCCGGTCTGTTAGTCGGCGGCGCGCATCATCGCATCGTCCGCAGCGGTATCGCGTGCGCCTGCGCTCGCGTCGAAGTCGTGGTCCGCGCGGCGCAGTTCGCGCGCGGCGGCACGCTCGCTCCGCACGCCATTGAAGATCAGATTCAGCAGAACCGCCGATACCGACGCGAGCAGAATGCCGCTATGAAGCAGCGGCGACAGCGCCGACGGCAGCTTCGCGAAGAAATGCGGCGACACGACCGGCACGAGCCCAAGCCCGATACTGACCGCAACGATAAACAGGTTGTGGTGGTTCTTCGTGAAGTCGACCTTCGACAGCACCTTGATGCCGTTCGCCGCCACCATGCCGAACATCACGATGCCGGCGCCGCCGAGCACGAAGGCCGGCACCGAAGCGACGACCTGCGCCATCTTCGGAAAGAGGCCGAGCAACACGAGAATGACGCCGCCCATCGCGCACACATAGCGGCTCTTCACACCCGTGACGCCGATCAGCCCGACGTTCTGCGAAAACGATGTGTGCGGGAACGAGTTGAAGATGCCGCCGATCAGCGTGCCGAGGCCGTCGACGCGCAGTCCGCGCACGAGCGTCTTCTGGTCGACGGGCCGCTCGACCATATCGCCGACCGCGAGGAACATGCCGGTCGACTCGATAAACGTGACGAACATCACGGTGACCATGGTCGCGATCGACAGCGGATCGAAGTGCGGCAAGCCGAAATGAAACGGCACGACGAAACCGACCCACGGCGCGTGCGTGACGCCTTCCATATCGACGCGGCCAAGCAGCGCCGCGATCGCGAAGCCCGCGACGATGCCGAGCAACACCGAGATGTTCGCGATAAAGCCCTTGCCGAATCGGTTGATCAGCAAAATGAGCATCAGCACCGCGAGCGACAGCCCGAGATATACCGGATTGCCATAGTCGGGATTGCCGACGCCGCCCGCGGCCCAGTTGATGCCGACTTCCATCAGCGACAAGCCGATCACCGAAATGACGACACCGACGACCACCGGCGGAAAAAAGCGCAGCAGCTTGCCGATCGCAGGCGCGAGCACGATGCCGATTACGCCCGCCGCGATCGTCGAGCCGAAGATATCGAGAATGCCGAGGTTCGGATTCGTGCCGATCGCGATCATCGGGCTGACGGCGGCGAACGTGCAACCCATGATGACCGGCAGGCGGATGCCGAAGATCCACAGGCCGAGCGTCTGGATCAATGTCGCGATGCCGCACGAGAACAGGTCCGCGCTGATCAGGAACGCGATCTGGTCTTTCGGCAGCTTCAGCGCGCTGCCGATGATCAGCGGTACCGCAACGGCGCCCGCATACATGACGAGTACGTGCTGAACGCCCAGCGTCAGCAGGCGGCCCGCGGGAAGGTGCTCGTCGCACGGGTGGACCGTGTTCGCGTGCATTGTCTCTCTCCATATCGATTTAGGAATATTCCTAACGGTAGGCGCGCCGAAAAAGCGCAACAAGCCCGCTGACGGCTATTTCGGGCTTCGCGCCGCCGATATGCATCGAGAGGTATTCGCGCATGCTGCGGGGCGCGCTCGGGCGCGCCGCGAGGTGTCGGTCAGGCTGTGGGTGCCTACCGCATCGGTTGCCGAGCCCGCGATTGCGCGCCGTCCGCGGTGCGTGCGCCGCCTCGCGCCTCGTGCGTCGTTTCAGCACATGGCCGGGCGAGCAAACCGGGGACGTATCGGATTCGACATGGTGTGTATTTGCCGCCGCATATCTTGCGGCTTCGCCTTCCGTTCGCGCTTCTTTTGCGTTGCTTATATGCCGCGAAATGCCGGTGCGCGTTTTTCCGCAAACGCGGCTCGTCCTTCGCGAAAGTCGTCGCTCTGCGCGGCCTCGTCGAGCAGCCGTTCGACGACACCGTCGCGCAGCGCGCCGTTACCCGATGCGAGCGCATCGAGTATCGTCTTCGCACCGGAGATCGTAAGCGGCGCGCACGCGTTCAGGCGCTGTGCAAACGCAAGTGCCGCGGCGAGCGCATCGTCGGTGATTTCATCGAGAAAGCCGATGCGCAGGGCGCGCTCGGCGTCGAACGTCTCGGCGCTGTAAAGAATGCGCTTCGCGTTGGCCAGGCCGACCAGCGACAGCAGCCGTCGCGTGCCCGCGATACCGTAGACGATCGACAGCTTCGCGGCCGGAATCGCGAATTTCGCACCGGGCACCGCAAAGCGGAAATCGCACGACATCGCCACATTGCAGCCGCCGCCCATGCAGTAGCCATTGATCGCGGCGATGGTCGGCTTCGGCGATGCGGCGATGCGATTGCAGCATCCTTCGTACGCATCTTCGTAGGCGCGCGCCTGCTCGACGTTGGCACGCACCTCGCCGAACTCGGAGATGTCGGCGCCCGCGCAGAAGCTGTTGGCGCTGCCGGTCAGCACGATCGCGCGTATCTCGGGCCGCACGCTCAAGGCGTCGAATGTGTCGCCGAGACGCCGCCACAGCGCGAGGGTCAGCGCGTTGCGACGCTCGGGGCGATTCAATGTGACGCGCGCGATGCCGTCGTCGACGGTCAACTGGATCGCATCGTTGCTTGCCTGGATATCGTTTGTATCGCTTGCCATAAGTGAGCGTTCCGAAAGTCAAAGCGCTGCCGCTGCCGCGTGCCGGTGCGCGACGGGGTTCGAGGGCGGCAGTTTGATATAAGAAAGCGCGAACCCGTGCCCGGTCAATAAGGTAAACCTGTTGCACAATGCGCCACGCGGCACCGCGCATGCGCGCATTGCGGCGCCTGCACATGGAAGGTGCGCCGCTCGGTGCCGCGAGCCGCCATTATCGATCGCAACCTTTACATATCGGCTTCGCACCGCCAACATGCACGATGCGCATCCGAGACGCATTCGCTATCCGCTTCGCAAGACACAAGGAGATCCGCTGATGAAAACCAAAGCCGCCATCGCATGGAAAGCCGCTGCCCCGCTGACGATCGAAGAAGTCGATCTCGAAGGCCCGCGCGCCGGCGAAGTGCTGATCGAGGTTAAGGCGACCGGCATTTGCCATACCGATTACTACACGTTGTCCGGCGCCGACCCGGAAGGTATCTTCCCGGCGATCCTCGGTCACGAAGGTGCAGGCGTGATCGTCGACGTCGGACCCGGTGTCGGCACGCTCAAGAAGGGCGATCACGTCATTCCGCTTTACACGCCCGAGTGCCGACAATGCAAATTCTGTCTGTCGCGCAAGACCAACCTGTGTCAGGCCATCCGCGCGACGCAGGGCAAAGGCCTCATGCCCGATTCGACGTCGCGTTTCTCGCTTGGCGGCAAGCCGCTCTTTCACTACATGGGTACGTCGACATTCTCGAACTACATTGTCGTGCCGGAGATCGCCGTCGCGAAGATCCGCGAGGACGCGCCGTTCGACAAGGTTTGCTACATCGGCTGCGGTGTGACGACCGGTGTCGGCGCAGTCGTCTATTCGGCGAAGGTCGAAGCGGGCGCGAACGTCGCGGTGTTCGGCCTCGGCGGCATCGGCCTCAATGTGATCCAGGCGGCGAAGATGGTGGGCGCCAACAGGATCATCGGCGTCGACATCAATCCGGGCCGCGTCGAACTGGCGACGAAGTTCGGCATGACCGACTTCATCAACCCGAAGGAAGTCGGCAATGTCGTCGACCGGATCGTCCAACTGACCGACGGCGGAGCGGACTACTCGTTCGAGTGCATCGGCAATACGAAGGTGATGCGCGATGCGCTCGAATGCACGCATAAGGGCTGGGGCCAGTCGTTCATCATCGGCGTCGCGGCGGCGGGCGAGGAAATCAGCACGCGGCCGTTCCAGCTCGTGACGGGCCGCCAGTGGAAGGGCTCCGCGTTCGGCGGCGCGCGCGGCCGCACCGACGTGCCGAAGATCGTCGACTGGTACATGGAAGGCAAGATCAATATCGACGATCTGATCACGCATCATCTGCCGCTCGAGCGGATCAACGAGGGTTTCGATCTGATGAAGAAGGGCGAATCGATCCGCTCGGTCGTGATGTACTAAGCCAGGGAGCCCGCGATGCTCGAGACGCGTTCGTCCCACGCGTGCCATGGCGGCATGCAGCAGTTCTATCAGCACGATTCGCGCACGATCGGCCTGCCGATGCGCTTTGCCGCATATCTGCCGCCGCAGGCCGCGCACGGCAAGGTGCCGGCGCTGTTCTATCTGGCTGGCCTCACATGCACCGAAGAAACCTTTCCGATCAAGGCGGGCGCGCAGCGCTTCGCCGCGAAGCACGGCATCGCGCTGATCGCGCCGGACACGAGCCCGCGCGGCGCCAATGTGCCCGGCGAAAGCGATGCATGGGACTTCGGCGTCGGCGCGGGTTTTTACGTCGATGCGACGCGCGAGCCATGGGCGATGCATTACCGGATGTACGCGTACGTGCGCGACGATTTGCGCGAGACCGTCTGCGCGAATCTGCCGATCGACGCGGCCCGGCTTGGCATATTCGGCCACTCGATGGGCGGGCATGGCGCGCTCGTGCTCGCGCTGCGCAATCCGGCGCTGTACAGGTCGGTGTCGGCGTTCGCGCCGATCGCGGCGCCGATGCGCTGCCCGTGGGGCGAAAAGGCATTCAGCGGTTATCTCGGCGAAAACCGCGACGCGTGGCGCGACTACGATGCGAGCGAACTGGTCGGGCGCGCGTCAGCGAAGTTCGCTGCCGGCATTCTGATCGATCAGGGCCTTTCCGATCAGTTTCTCGACGAACAGCTGAACCCGGATGTGTTCGAGGCCGCCTGCGCGGCGGCCGGTCAGCCGCTGACGCTGCGGCGGCATGCGGGCTACGACCATGGGTATTACTTCATTTCGACGTTCGTCGAAGATCATCTCGCGCATCACGCGAAGGTGTTGCTTGCGTGAGGATGAACGCGCGCGGCGGCCGGGTTAGCGCCGCGCAACCAGACTCGCGCCATAAACGATTGCCGCGAGCAGCGTGATCCAGAAGCTCGTGGGCCAATCGGTATAAAACGCCAGCGTGACGCCGAGCCACGCTTGCGCGAGCGCGAGCGCCGCGGCGAGCACGAGGCCCGTCGACAGCCGCGTCGTGATGTTCTGTGCGGCCGCGGCGGGTCCGACCATCAAGGTGAACACGAGCAGCACGCCGACGATCTGCGTACAGGCGGCCACCGCAAGCGCGGCGATCGCGAGAAACAGGACCGACACGAGCCGCAGCGACACGCCTTTCGCTTCTGCGAGCTCCGGCTGCAATGACGCGAACAGCAGCGGCCGCATGATCGCCGCGAGCGCTCCGAGGCTCAACACGCCGATCACCGCGAGCACCGCGAGTGTCGAGGTATTGACGCCGAGCACATTGCCGAATAGCAGCGCGGTAACCTGCGTCGCGTACGCGGTGAAGAAATGCAGAAACAGCAGCCCGAAGCCGAGCGAAAGCGAGAGCGTCACCCCGATCGCCACGTCGCGTCCGGCGAGACGCTCGCCGAGCGCACCCATACCGATGCCGGCCGCCAGCGTGAAACCGATCATCCCCCAGATCGGCGAGATGCCGATCAGCACGGCGCCGGTCGCGCCGGTGAAGCCGACGTGCGATAGCGCGTGGCCGGCAAACGTCTGGCCGCGCATCACGAGGAAGTAGCCGACGATCCCCGACAGCAGCGCGACGATCCCCGACGCCGCGAATGCGTTGACCATGAAGTCATATTCAAACATCGTGTGTGTGCCCGTCGCGTGACGCGTGGTTATCGTTGTGTGCGTGACCGCGCCCATGCGCGGGCGCGGCGGCGCTGTGCTCATGTGGGTGCGCATGAGCGTGCCCGCCGTCGTCTTCGTGTTCGTGGTCGTGCTTTTCGACTTCGACGTCGCCGGACATCACGAAGATGCGGCCATTCATGCGGATCACGTCGATCGTCGATCCATAGAGACGCGATAGCACGGGCTTCGTGATCACTTCGTCGACGGTGCCGAGCGCCGCGACGCCGTTGCCGAGATACAGCACGCGATCGAGCGCGTGCAGCAGCGGGTTCAGCTCGTGCGCGGAGAACAGGACGGCGATGCCGAGTTCCTGCTGCACGCGCCGCACGAGTTCGACGACGCTTCTCTGATGATGCGGATCGAGGCTGATCAACGGTTCGTCGAGCAGCAGCAGACGCGGATTGCCGAGCAGGCACTGCGCGAGCAGCAGACGCTGCCGCTCGCCGCCCGACAGTTCGGACAGCGGCCGGTCGGCCAGTGCGCTCGCGCCGACGAGGTCGAGCACCCGCGCGACGTCGGCGCGCGTCTTCGCATCGGCGTGCGGCAGGCCCCAGCGATGGCCATCGGCCGCCATCGCGACGAAATCGCGTCCGCGCACGCGCCGGCCGGCGAGTGCGCTGCGTGTCTGCGGCATATAGCCGATCGACGGATTGCCGCAGGCGACCGGCTCGCCGAGCACGCGCACGACGCCGCTCGCGGCTGGCACGAGGCCGAGCACCGCGCGCATCAAGGTGGTCTTGCCGGCGCCGTTGGGCCCGAGCACGCCGATAAATTCGCCCTGTCCGATCGCGAAGCTCGTGTCGGTCAGGATCGTGCGTCCGCCGAGTTCGAGCGTGACGCGCTCGAGCTCCAGTACAGGCGCCGCATCCGCTGCTGCTTTCGTGGTCGTGTCTGCGGAAGGTGCGGAGGGCGGACGGTCGGATTCGATCATTGAGAGGTTCCTTTGCTGCCCGCATGCTCGCCAGCCGCGAGCGCCGCGCCAAGCGCATCGAGTTGCGCGAGCATCCATTGCTGATAATTCTTACCTGCTGGTTCCGTCTCTGTCACGCTCATCGCCGGCACCTTCGACTGCTGCGCGAGTTTCAACATCCTTCTGGTCAGCGCCTCGGTAGCCTGACTGTTATAGATCAGCACGCGCACGCGCTTTTCGCGCAAGTCGCGTTCGAACGCGGCGATGTCCGATGCGCTCGCTTCCGTATCGTTCATCGTCGCCAGCTGGAAGCGCAGATTGCGCATAGCGAGGCCGATTGCGTCCGACATATAGCCGAACACCGGTTCGGTCGCCGTGACCGGCACGCCTGCGTAGCGCGCATGCAGCGCGGCGACCTTCGCGTCGATCGGCTTCAATGAATCGAGAAACGTGACGAGATTCGCATCGTAAGCGCTCTTGTGCGCCGGGTCGGCGGCTGCGAGCGTGGCGCTCACGGCGCGCGCGACGGCAGGCATCGTCGACGGGTCGTACCAGAGGTGCGGATTATCGCCGCTTTTCCTGCCGGTGAGGTCGGCCGCAACGATCACCGTGCGCTTCGAGTTCTTCGACGCGGCGAGCAGCTTGGCCATCCACGGATCGTAGTCGGCGCCGTTATAGACGACAAGGCTCGCGTGCTGCAACGCGCGAGCGGTCTTCGGGCTCGCTTCGAACAGATGCGGATCCTGGTCCGGATTGCTGAGGATGCTCGTCACGTCGACGTGGTCGCCGCCAAGTTGCTGCACGACGTCGCCATAGAAATTTTCGGCTGCGACAACGGGGATCTTGCTGCCGCTCGTGGCCGAGGACGCCGTTTGCGCATAGGCCGCCGTCTGGCCGATGGCAAGCGCGAGCGCGGTTGCGAACAGATATTTCGTCAGTCTTGACGCGGCGCGTGCCGCAATCCACTTCGGGTTCTTGTTGTTCATCGTGCTGCCCTGTTCGAGGGTGATCGGGTTGATTGAAAGTTGCATGGACGACGGGGTGCTATCGCGCGGCACGCCGGCAGGCAGCGCACAGACCGCTCAGTTCGACGACCTGCCGGTGGACTTCGAAACCATGCGCAGGCGCGCTGCCGGCCAGCTGTCGCGCAAGTTCGGCACCGGGAATCTCGACCGTGTCGCCGCACGATTCGCAGATCAGGAACTGGCCCTGATGCGGGTGCTCGACGTCGCAGCACGCGAAAAACGCGTTTTTCGACTCGATCCGATGTACGAAGCCGTGTTCGACCAGAAAGTCGAGCACGCGGTACACGGTGGTCGGCGGCACGCGGCCGCGCTGCGGTTCGAGCGCGGCGAGCAGGTCGTAGGCGCCGATCGGCCGCTCGCTTGCCGCAATCAGCGTGTAGACCTGGCGGCGCAGCGTGGTAAGCGCGAGACCGCGTGCGTCGGCGACGGCCTGAGCGCGCGCGAGTCTGTGAGCAAGGCGATCATCGGATGAAGCGGACATGGTGCTGCTCCGGTGCAAGGCCGCAATGATATAACGTATCTAAACATCTTGCCATTGATAGAACGCGCACGCCGTCTAAATTGATAGAGCAAGGAGGGCGAGCGGCGCAGCGGCTGCGCCCACCACGGCCGCAATGGATTAGCACCGGCCCGATCGCGGTTCCGGGGCATTCGCTTCGACGAACTCCGGCTAAACCCTGAGCAATCCCCGGAAACACCTGCAACTGCCGCGCTGCACCATCGAAATCTTGTAGCGCGCCTTGACATGGTCGGACACGTATCCGATCATTCGATCACAAAGAGAGCAATTGATCGCGCAACGAGCGTTCGCTCACCAGCGCAAAAGCTCACACCAAGGCGAACGATTGGGAGACACGGCGTGGCAGCGCGATTGCAAGACAAGGTGGCCATCCTTACCGGCGCGGCAAGCGGCATAGGCGAAGCGGTCGCGCGCCGGTATCTGGACGAAGGCGCGCGCTGCGCGCTGGTCGACGTCAAGCCGGCCGCGGACTTCGCTCACGCGCTGCGTGAAACGCACGGCGACCGCGTGCTCGCCATCACCGCGGACGTGACGCGGCGCGAAGACATCGCGCGCATCGTCGCTCAAACGGCCGAACGATTCGGCCGTATCGACATCCTGTTCAATAACGCGGCGCTATTCGACATGCGGCCGCTGCTCGACGAATCGTGGGACATCTACGACAGGCTTTTCGCGGTCAACGTGAAGGGCATGTTCTTTCTGATGCAGGCGGTCGCCCAGCGCATGGTCGAGCAGGGCCACGGCGGCAAGATCATCAATATGTCGTCGCAGGCCGGGCGCCGCGGCGAGGCGCTCGTTTCGCACTATTGCGCGACGAAGGCAGCGGTACTCAGCTATACGCAATCGGCGGCGCTCGCGCTCGCGCCGCACAGGATCAACGTGAACGGCATCGCACCGGGCGTCATCGATACGCCGATGTGGGAGCAGGTCGATGCGCTTTTCGCACGTTATGAGAACCGGCCGCTCGGCGAGAAGAAGCGACTCGTCGGCGAAGCGGTGCCGCTCGGCAGGATGGGGCTGCCGGCGGATCTGACCGGCGCGGCGCTGTTCCTCGCATCGGCGGATGCGGACTACATCACCGCGCAAACCCTGAATGTCGACGGCGGCAACTGGATGAGCTGATCTTTTTACCACCGCCAGCGACTCGGCTGCCCGCCGGAATTTGCGAGGATCCGTGAGTCGCCCATCGCAAGCCAACACGAACGTACGATAAAGGAGACAAACGATGAAACGTGCCCTGAAACGCACCTTGAAACCCGCATCGAAACCCACCTTCGCGGTCATCGGCGCGATGGCGGCCGCATGCGTGGCGGTCCACGCGTCGGCGGCGTCGACCGTGACGATCGCGACGCTCAACAATCCGGACATGATCGAGCTGAAGAAGCTCTCGCCCGCGTTCGAAAAGGCGAATCCGGACATCAAGCTGAACTGGGTGATTCTCGAGGAAAACGTGCTGCGCCAGCGCGCGACGACCGATATCACGACCGGCAGCGGCCAGTTCGACGTGATGACGATCGGCGCCTATGAAACGCCGCAATGGGGCAAGCGCGGCTGGCTCTCGCCGCTCACGAACCTGCCGGCGAGCTACGACCTCAACGACGTCGTGAAGACGGCGCGCGACGGGCTGTCGTACAACAACACGCTGTACGCGCTGCCGTTCTACGTCGAAAGCTCGATGACGTTCTACCGCAAGGACCTGTTCGCGGCGAAGGGCCTGAAGATGCCCGATAACCCGACCTACGACCAGATCGCGCAATTCGCCGACAAGCTGACCGACAAATCGGCCGGCACGTACGGCATTTGCCTGCGCGGCAAGGCGGGCTGGGGCGAGAACATGGCCTACGTGACGACGCTCGTCAACACGTTCGGCGGCCGCTGGTTCGACGAGAAGTGGCATGCGCAGCTGACCACGCCGGAGTGGAAGAAGGCCGTGTCGTTCTACGTCGACCTGTTGAAGAAAGACGGGCCGCCGGGAGCGAGCTCGAATGGCTTCAACGAAAACCTGACGCTGATGTCGTCGGGCAAGTGCGCAATGTGGATCGACGCGACCGTGGCGGCCGGCATGCTGTACAACAAGCAGCAATCGCAGATCGCGGACAAGGTCGGTTTCGCCGCGGCGCCGACGCAGGTCACGCCGAACGGTTCGCACTGGCTGTGGGCGTGGGCGCTTGCGATTCCGAAGACGTCGAAGCAGCAGGACGCCGCGAAGAAGTTCATCGAGTGGGCGACCTCGAAGGAATACATCGAGATGGTCGCGAAGGACGAAGGCTGGGCATCGGTGCCGCCGGGTACGCGTCAGTCGACGTATCAGCGCCCCGAGTACAAGCAGGCCGCGCCGTTTGCGGACTTCGTGCTGAAAGCGATCGAATCGGCCGACCCGAACCATCCGACGTTGAAGCCCGTGCCGTACACCGGTGTGCAGTTCGTCGGGATTCCCGAGTTCCAGTCGTTCGGCACCGTGGTCGGCCAGAGCATCTCCGGTGCAGTCGCCGGGCAGATGAGTGTCGATCAGGCGTTGCAGGCGGGCAATGCGACCGCGGACCGCGCGGTGCGTCAGGCCGGCTTGCAGAAGTAACGCACAGGCAACGCGAAGCGAGATGCGCACGAAGCGCGCGCGTCTCGCTGTAGAAAGCGATGTAGAAGCAATGAACGTTTGAAGCAAACCCCGGCCGGGCGGCAATGCCCGGCCGGACCCCCGGCAGCACAGCGCACCGCCGCGCGTGGTCTGAAACAAACGCAGCGGCTCGCGCAATTCCGAACAGGTGGCCCATCATGCCTCATCTGCGCCTTCCTCTGTCGCACGCCGAACCCCAAACCGAACAGCAACGCGAATCGCGCAAAGCCGCGTCCGCGCGCTGGCTCGTTTCGCCGTCGGTCGCGGTCCTGTTGCTATGGATGGCGATTCCGCTCGCGATGACGATCTGGTTTTCGTTCACGCGTTACAACCTGCTGAATCCCGATGAAAAGGGCTTCGCCGGTTTCGACAACTACCACTATCTCGCCACCGATCCGTCGTTCTGGCCGTCCATCCTGCATACGCTGCAGCTGATCGTCGCGGTGCTCGTCATCACGGTGGTGGGCGGCGTGCTGATGGCCGTGCTGTTCGACCGCAAGTTCTACGGACAGGGCATCGCGCGCCTGCTTGCGATCGCGCCGTTCTTCGTGATGCCGACCGTGAGCGCGCTGATCTGGAAGAACATGATCCTGCACCCCGTATACGGCCTCGTGGCCGATGCGATGCGTGCACTCGGCCTGACACCGATCGACTGGTTCGCGACCTATCCGTTGACATCGGTGATCATCATCGTCGCGTGGCAGTGGCTGCCGTTCGCGTTTCTGATTCTGTTCACCGCGATCCAGTCGCTCGATCAGGAGCAGAAGGAAGCGGCGAAGATCGACGGCGCCGGGCCGTTCGCGATGTTCTTCTTCATCACGCTGCCGCATCTGCGACGCGCGATCGCCGTGGTCGTGATGATGGAGACGATTTTCCTGCTGTCGATCTTCGCTGAAATCTATACGACGACCGGCGGCGGCCCCGGCAACGCCACGACCAACCTGTCGTACCTGATCTATGCGCTGGGCCTGCAGCAGTTCGACGTCGGCCTCGCATCGGCGGGCGGCATTCTGGCGGTCGTCGTCGCGAACATCGTGTCGTTCTTCCTCGTGAAGATGCTCGCGAAGAACCTGAAAGGGGAGTACGAAAAATGAGTCAAGTCGCCGCTACACCCGTTACGAGCGCAACGACAGCGCCCGCGGCCTCGCCGTTCGCCGTCGTGCGCCGCAGTATTCCCGGCGTTCTCGCGTGGCTGATCTCGATCGCGCTGTTTTTCCCGATCTTCTGGATGACGATCACGGCATTCAAGACCGAACAGCAGGCGTACTCGTCGTCGGTGTTTTTCACGCCGACACTGGAGAGCTTTCGCGAGGTGTTCGCGCGCAGCAATTACTTCGGCTTCGCGTGGAACTCGGTGCTGATCTCGGTCGGCGTGACGATCGTGTGTCTCGCGCTCGCGGTGCCTGCCGCGTATGCGATGGCATTTTTCCCGAGCAAGCGCACGCAGCAAACGCTGTTGTGGATGCTGTCGACGAAGATGATGCCGTCGGTCGGCGTGCTCGTGCCGATTTATCTGCTGTGGAAGGACAGCGGTCTGCTCGATACGGTGACGGGGCTCATCATCGTCTATACGCTGATCAATCTGCCGATTGCCGTGTGGATGGCGTTCACGTACTTCAACGAGATTCCGCGCGACATTCTCGAAGCGGGCCGCATCGACGGCGCCGCGACATGGCAGGAAATCGTCTACCTGCTGATGCCGATGGCGTTGCCGGGACTTGCTTCGACGGCGCTGCTGCTCGTGATTCTGTCGTGGAACGAAGCGTTCTGGAGCATCAACCTGTCGAGTTCGAACGCGGCGCCGCTGACCGTGTTTATCGCGTCGTATTCGAGCCCCGAGGGGCTGTTCTGGGCGAAGCTGTCGGCGGCGTCGCTGCTCGCGGTCGCGCCGATCCTGATCGTCGGCTGGCTGTCGCAGAAGCAGCTCGTGCGCGGTCTCACGTTCGGGGCGGTCAAGTGACGAACACGCAGACGCAAACCCGGACGGAATTTCATATGGAAACAGCGCTCGCATTGATCTGCGATTGCGACGGCGTGCTGATCGACAGCGAAGCGGTCGCGGCCGCGATGCTCGTGCGCGAACTCGAAGCGCGCTGGCCCGACGCCGATGTCGCACCCGTCGTGATGCCGCTGCTCGGCCTGCGCATCGAGCGCGTGCTCGAAGGCACGGCCGCGCAGCTCGGCAGGCAGTTCGCCGACGGCGATATCGGCGCGATTCGAGCCAGGGTCGAGGCGGCGGCCGTGCAGGCGCCGACGGTCGATGGCATCGGCGAAGCGCTCGCGGCGATTCCGTTGACGAAAGCGTGTGCGAGCAACAGCTTTCGCCCGTACGTCGAAGCGGCGCTCGCGCGCACCGGTCTCGCGAAGTTCTTCGGCGGCCGGCTGTTCTGCGCGGATGCGGTCGAGCGGCCGAAGCCCGCGCCCGATGTCTATCTGGCGGCAGCGCGCGGCCTCGACGTGACGCCCGACGCATGCCTCGTCGTCGAAGACAGCGTGACGGGCGTGACCGCGGCGACGGCGGCCGGCATGACGGTGATCGGCTTCGTCGGCGGCGGCCATGCGAACGATGCGCAGGTCGGCGCATTGCGCGCAGCCGGCGCGCGGCACATCTTCGACGACATGCGGCAACTGCCGGAACTGGTCGCGGTCTGGACGCAGCATCGCAACATCACGCAACAGCAGCAATAGCAAGCAACATTGGAGACACATCATGGCTAGCCTGGCATTGCGCAATATCAGCAAGCGCTACGACGACAACGAAGTGATGCGCAACATCAACCTCGACATCGCGGATGGCGAGTTCGTCGTGTTCGTCGGTCCGAGCGGCTGCGGAAAGTCGACGCTGATGCGGATGATCGCGGGACTCGAGGACATCAGCAGCGGCGATCTGAGCATCGACGGCGCGCGCGTGAACGAGGTGCCGCCTGCAAAGCGCGGCATCGCGATGGTGTTCCAGTCATATGCGCTGTATCCGCATATGACGCTCTACGACAACATGGCGTTCGGTCTGAAGCTGGCCGGCGCGAAAAAGCCGGAGATCGATCAGGCCGTGCGCAATGCGGCGAAGATCCTGCACATCGACCATCTGCTCGAACGCAAGCCGAAACAGCTGTCGGGCGGCCAGCGCCAGCGCGTCGCGATCGGACGCGCGATTACGCGCAAGCCGAAGGTGTTTCTGTTCGACGAGCCGTTGTCGAACCTCGATGCCGCGCTGCGCGTGAAGATGCGCCTCGAGTTCGCGCGTCTGCACGACGAGCTGAAGACGACGATGATCTACGTGACGCACGACCAGGTCGAAGCGATGACGCTGGCCGACAAGATCGTCGTGCTGTCGGCCGGTAATCTCGAACAGGTCGGCACGCCTAACACGCTGTATCACGCGCCCGCGAACCGCTTTGTCGCCGGCTTCATCGGCTCGCCGAAAATGAACTTCATGGACGGCGTCGTGCAGACGGTTGCGCCGGACGGCGTGCTCGTGCGCTATCAGACGGGCGAGACGCAACGCGTCGCGGTCGAACCCGGCAGCGCGAAGGAAGGCGACAAGGTGACGGTCGGCATCCGGCCCGAGCATCTGCACGTCGATTCGACCGAATTCGGCATATCGGCGAATGTGATGGCGGTCGAGTCGCTCGGCGATGCCGCGTATCTGTACGCGGAGTCCACCGTTGCGCCCGAGGGTTTGATCGCGCGGATTCCGCCGCTCGAACGGCATGCGAAAGGCAAGGCCGTCAAGCTCGGCGCGGCGCCGGACCATTGCCATCTGTTCGACAGCGACGGGCAGGCATTCCGTCGCAGGATTGCGCAGGAACTGGCGGCGTGAGCGACCGGGGCGCGCGCGGCTTTAGCGCGCGCTCTATATATATAGTCAAACGAACCAATTGAACGACGCGGTCAGCACGAACGGCCGCGCGGACCGGTCGGACCGCGAACCGTTCGCAGGTCAAAGCGGTGCCGGCGCGGCCAGGCGCACGCTGCAACAAGGCCGGACGGGCGACATCCGGCTGTTCATCTCGCTCCCCCTTTCGCGGTGAGCTTCATTACCAACGCCTTTCCGTCTTATAACGTTGGATGACGGCTATTCACGCCGCCTTATTCAAACGATAAAAAAGATTGATTTTTGCTGCAGCACAAAACGCTCCACCATCGACGGGCGTCAACTGCATCCCGTTCGGTACTACCTGCATCGCATGTGTCTCCGTAACCCGAGCATCGACGTCCCAACAGAAGCCATTAACGGAGACGACTCTTGCGACAGCCAGTCAACGCTCAAGACGGCGATGCAAAACGCCATTCAAGCCGCCAGCCCAGCCGATGGATGCAACTCGCGATCGGCGTCATCTGCATGGGCCTCGTCGCGAATCTTCAGTACGCATGGACCCTGTTCGTCGAGCCGATGAATGCCGCGCATCATTGGGGTCTCGCATCGATTCAAACCGCTTTCTCCATTTTTATCGTCACCGAAACGTGGCTCGTGCCGATTGAAGGCTATCTGGTCGACCGCTTCGGGCCTCGTCCCGTCGTGATCGGCGGCGGCATTTGCGCGGGCCTCGGCTGGATACTCGATGCGTACGCGCCGAACCTCGGCGTGCTCTATCTCGCCGCGGTGATTTCGGGCGTCGGCGCGGGCTGTGTGTATGGCACCTGCGTCGGCAATGCGCTCAAGTGGTTTCCGGACCGGCGCGGTCTCGCCGCCGGCCTGACGGCCGCCGGCTTCGGCGCGGGCGCCGCGCTGACCGTGATTCCGATCGCGTCGATGATCGAGCATTCGGGCTACCAGCACGCGCTGATCTTCTTCGGCTGCCTGCAAGGCGGCGTGATTCTGCTGCTCGCGACCATGCTGGTGCGCCCGCAGCCGCCCGAGTTCGCGCGCAATGTCAGGCGCATCGTCGCGACCAAGATCGACTATACGACGGGCGAAATGGTCCGCGCGCCGGTGTTCTGGGTGCTGTATGCGATGTTCGTCTGCGTCGCGACGGGCGGCATCATCGCGACCGCCCAGATCGGTCCGATCGCGAAGGAGTACGGCTTCGCCGAAACGCCGATTGCGTTCTTCGCCGCGACCTTGCCGCTGCTCACGCTCACGCTGTCGATCAACAACGTCTGCAACGGCTTCACGCGCCCGATTTGCGGCGCGATCTCCGACCGCATCGGCCGCGAGAACACGATGTTCCTCACGTTCCTCGGCGAAGGACTCGCGCTGCTCGGGCTCATGCACTTCGGTCACAACCCGTATCTGTTCATGACGTTCTCCGGGCTGATCTTCGTGTTCTACGGCGACATCTTCTCGAACTTCCCGGCGACCTGCGCGGACACGTTCGGCGCGAAATACGCAGCAGGCAATGCGGGCACGCTGTACACGGCGAAGGGCACGGCCGCGTTGCTGGTGCCGGTCGCCTCGCTGTTGTCCGAGCATGGCGGCTGGAACACGGTGTTCATCTTCTGCGCGTGTATCGCGATCGCGGGCAGCGTGTCGGCGAAGTTCGTGCTCACGCCGATGCGGCAGCGGTGGATCGAGAATTCGGCGAAGGAGAGCGAGCGGCTCGCCTATGCCGCCGGCTCCAATGCGGCCAACGCTCGTAGTACCTACCGGCCGACGCCACTGGGGTCCAACGAGTAATGGACGACGCAACCTTGACGTTGCCGGCGTCGCCGGCCTCTTCGGAGGCGCGTGCGGCGCCTTTTGCGCTCTCGCTGCAGCCGCTGAATCCTGGCGCGTCGCTGCGCGATCTCGCGTATGCGAAGCTGCGTCAGGCAATCGCGGAAGCCGACATTTACGGCTCGCGCGAACCGATCCGGCTCGACGAACGCACGATTACCGAAGCGCTCGGCGTAAGCCGCACGCCGATCCGCGAGGCGATGACGCTGCTCGAGCAGGAGGGTTTTCTGCGCGCGGTGCCTCGGCGCGGCGTGTTTATCCGGCGCAAGACGCGCCGCGAGATCGTCGAGATGATCCAGATGTGGGCGGCGCTCGAAAGCATGGCGGCGCGCCTCGCGACGCTGAAGGCCACCGACGACGAGATCGCCGACCTGCGGCGCCTGTTCGACCGCTTCCGCGACGCGCAGCAGGCGCCTGCGCGGCATATCGACGAATACTCGGAGGCGAACATCACGTTTCACGAGGCGCTCGTGAAGCTGTCGAAGTCGCATTCGATCGCGCACACGATTCGCAACGTGTTCGCGCATGTGCGTGCGATCCGCAAGCTGACGATTTCGCAAAGCGACCGCGCGTCGCGCTCGATTACCGATCACATGCAGATCATCGAGGCGCTCGAAGCGCGCGACACCGAAGGCGCGGAACGGCTCGCGCGGCAGCACTCGCTCGAGCTCGCGACCTACGTGGACGGGCATTGCGACTTCCTCGAGTGAGGCGGGGTAGAAAGTTCGAGAATGGATTGACCAGCGCGTGTCGGTCGCGCGCCGAAACGGCCCTGACGGGCCTTTGTTTGTGGCAATGTGATATATCACATTCCAGATATCGTCAGACGTCTTGTTGTGCTGCACAAAAAGTCAGCGAAAGGAGCAGGCCACTGAAATTATTGGAGTTTTTATGGGAAGGCCGTCAGCGAAAGGTGAGATTTGTCGGCTTTCATGCTGCGTAAGCCAACGCCCTAAGGGCAAAAAGCTATTGAATCCAACTTGGTGTGTGATATATGGTATATCACAGTGCTGCGAAGAGTCCGACCGAAGGTCCTCGGGCACCGATTGCCAACACACGAGACGCGACGGCCTAAACAGTCATAACGATCTGGAGATGAGTGAATGTCTACTGTTGAAATTGCGCGCCCTGATGCCACGACCGCTCAGGGGAGCGACCAAGCCGCCACGACCGACGGCTTTCACCTTGTCATCGATGCGCTGAAGCTCAACGACATCGATACGATTTTCGGTCTCGTCGGCATTCCGATCACCGACCTCGCGCGTCTCGCGCAGGCCGAAGGAATGCGTTTCATCGGCTTTCGTCACGAGCAGAACGCGGGTAATGCGGCCGCGATTCACGGCTATATGACGCAAAAGCCGGGCATCTGTCTGACGGTGTCGGCGCCGGGCTTCCTGAACGGTCTGACTGCGCTGGCCAATGCGACGACGAACTGCTTCCCGATGATCCTGATCAGCGGCTCGAGCGAGCGCGAGATCGTCGACCTGCAGCAAGGCGATTACGAAGAGATGGACCAGCTGAACGCAGCGAAGCCGTATGCGAAGGCCGCGTACCGCGTGCTGCACGCCGAAGACATCGGCGTTGGCGTGGCGCGCGCGATTCGCGCAGCCGTGTCGGGTCGTCCGGGCGGTGTCTATCTGGACCTGCCGGCCAAGCTGCTGGCGCAAACCATCGACGCCGTGAAGGCGAAGCAGTCGCTCATCAAGGTCGTCGACGCCGCGCCGCGTCAACTGCCGGCCCCGGACTCGGTCAAGCGCGCGCTCGACGTGATCAAGGGCGCGAAGCGTCCGCTGATTCTGCTCGGCAAGGGCGCCGCGTACGCGCAGGCCGACAAGCAGATTCGCGAGCTGGTCGAGAAGAGCGGCATTCCGTATCTGCCGATGTCGATGGCCAAGGGCCTGCTGCCCGACACGCATGAGCAATCGGCGTCGGCCGCGCGCTCGTTCGTGCTGCAGGAGTCGGACTGCGTCGTGCTGATCGGCGCGCGTCTGAACTGGCTGCTCGCGCACGGCAAGGGCAAGACCTGGGGCGCCGCACCGAAGCGCTTCGTGCAGATCGACATCGCGCCGACCGAAATCGACAGCAACGTCGCCATCGAGGCGCCGCTGATCGGCGACATCGGTTCGTGCGTCTCGGAACTCGTCGCCGGCATGGGCACGAGCTTCCCGAAGCCGCCGTCGGAGTGGATCTCCGCCGTCACCGAGAAGAAGAACAAGAACCTCGAAAAGATGGCCGCGACGCTGGCAAAGAATCCGTCGCCGATGAGCTTCCACAGCGCGCTGCGCGCCATCCGCGACGTGCTGAAGACGCGTCCCGACATCAACGTCGTCAACGAAGGCGCGAACACGCTCGACTACGCGCGTGCCGTGATCGACATGTACGAACCGCGCCGCCGTTTCGACTCGGGCACGTGGGGCATCATGGGCATCGGCATGGGCTTCGCGATCGGCGCGGCCGTGACGAGCGGCACGCAAGTCGTTGCGATCGAAGGCGATAGCGCGTTCGGTTTCAGCGGCATGGAACTCGAAACGATCTGCCGCTACGACCTGCCGGTCTGCACGATCGTGTTCAACAACAACGGCGTCTACAAGGGCACCGACGTGAACCCGACCGGCGGCAAGGACGTCGCGCCGACCGTGTTCGTGAAGGGCGCGCGTTACGACAAGATGATCGAAGCATTCGGCGGTGTCGGCTTCAACGCGACGACGCCCGAAGAATTGACCAAGGCACTGCAGGAAGCGATCAAGTCGGGCAAGCCCACCCTGATCAACGCAGTGATCGACGAAGCGGCCGGTACCGAAAGCGGCCGATTGACCAACCTTAACCCGCAAAGCGGCGTGAAGAAGTAAGCCCCGGCCCACTGGAGAAGACGAATGAGTAATAAACCCCTTGAAGGAATCAAGATCATCGACTTTACGCACGTTCAGGCCGGTCCGGCGTGCACGCAGTTGCTTGCGTGGTTCGGCGCGGACGTGATCAAGGTCGAGCGTCCGGGTTCGGGCGACGTCACGCGTAACCAGCTGCGCGACATTCCCGATGCCGACGCGCTGTACTTCACGATGCTCAACAGCAACAAGCGCTCGTTGACGCTCGACACGAAGACGGCAGCGGGCAAGGAAGTGCTGGAAAAGCTGATCAAGGAATCGGACGTGCTGGTCGAAAACTTCGGCCCGGGCGCGCTCGACCGGATGGGTTTCTCGTGGGAACGCATCAACGAACTGAATCCGAAGATGATCGTCGCGTCGGTGAAGGGCTTCAGCGACGGCCACCACTACCAGGACCTGAAGGTCTATGAAAACGTCGCACAGTGCGCAGGCGGCGCCGCTTCGACGACCGGCTTCTGGGACGGCCCGCCGACGGTCAGCGCCGCAGCGCTCGGCGACAGCAACACCGGCATGCACCTCGCGATCGGCATTCTGACCGCGATCATCGGCCGCCAGCAGACGGGCAAGGGCCAGAAAGTGGCCGTGTCGATGCAGGACAGCGTGCTGAACCTGTGCCGCGTGAAGCTGCGCGACCAGCAGCGTCTCGATCGCCTCGGCTACCTCGAAGAGTATCCGCAGTACCCGCACGGCACGTTCAGCGACGTGGTGCCGCGCGGCGGCAACGCGGGCGGCGGCGGCCAGCCGGGATGGGTGCTGAAGTGCAAGGGCTGGGAAACCGATCCGAACGCATACATCTACTTCACGGTTCAGGGCCACGCGTGGGAGCCGATCTGCCGCGCAATCGGCAAGCCGGAATGGATCGACGATCCGAACTACAAGACGGCCGAAGCGCGTCAGCCGCACATCTTCGATATCTTCGCGACGATCGAAGGGTGGCTCGCCGACAAGACGAAGTTCGAGGCCGTCGACATCCTGCGCAAGTTCGACATTCCGTGCGCGCCGGTGCTGACGATGAAGGAACTCGCGAACGACGAATCGCTGCGCGCGAGCGGCTCGATCGTGGAAGTGGACCATAAGGTGCGCGGTACGTACCTGACGGTCGGCAGCCCGATCAAGTTCTCGGATCTG
This sequence comes from Paraburkholderia sp. SOS3, assembly GCF_001922345.1. Lineage (NCBI taxonomy): Bacteria > Pseudomonadati > Pseudomonadota > Betaproteobacteria > Burkholderiales > Burkholderiaceae > Paraburkholderia > Paraburkholderia sp. SOS3. Next base: position 812,016 of record NZ_CP018811.1, read on the forward strand.
AAGCCCGAAATTACGGGGTCGCCGCTGCTCGGCGAGCATACCGACGAAGTGCTGGCGGAGCTCGGTTATAGCAACGACCAGATCGCATCGATGCGCGAAGCGCGTGCGGTTTGAACGCCGCATCGGTAACACGCAGCAGGCAACACGCTGTAGGTAACACGCTGTAGGTAACAAGCATCAAGCAGCAAACGGCCGCCGTTCCTTTTTGCATCAGAAGCAGAAAACCGGAACGGCGGCCGAACAATGAACGAGAGACACTGGGACATCGTGCTCGCAACGCGGGCATCGCCCACAGCCCCGGACGACAGACTATGGCCCCCACCATCGATTTTGAACAGCTGGTCAATGCAATCGGCGACGCCGTCATCGTCTCCGGTCCGGACGGCGCGATCACGCTATGGAACCCCGCAGCCGAGCGCATGTTCGGCTTCACGCAGGAAGAAGCGCTGGGCAAGTCGCTCGATCTGATCATTCCCGAGCGGCTGCGCGGCCGCCACTGGGAGGGCTACAGCAAGACGATGGCGACCGGGCAGACCCGCTACGGCCACGATCTGCTGAAAGTGCCGGCTGTCGACAAGGCGGGACGCGCGATGTCGATCGCGTTTACGGTTGCCCTATTGCATGCGCCCGATGGCGCGGTGAGCGGCATCGTTGCGATCATCCGCGACGAAAGCGTGCGCTTTGCCGAAGACCGTGCGCTGAAGAAGCGCGTGGCCGAGCTGGAGGCAAAAGCGGGCGCCTGATGCGCTAGCAGTGAAGCACGGTCCATTGCCCCCGATGGACCACTGCGCGGGCCGGCATACGGGCCGCACCTGAAAGACCGCCGAACGACCGTACCTCGGCGGCTGACCGACCATTTGACAACAGGATTTCGGACCTTGCGAAGGCATGCCGCCGGCGCAAGGCGCGAGCGGCTGCGCGCGCGATGCGTGCAATCGCGCGGCATTCCGCGCGCCGCAGAACAGGATTTGAAACGTCGATTGGGAGCATTGCCATGCCGATGATGATTGGAGTACCGCGGGAGCGCTATCCGGGCGAGCGTCGTGTCGCATTGACGCCGGAGGTGATCGGGCATCTGTCGAAGCTCGGTTTTAACGTAACGGTCGAGACAGGCGCGGGCGAACTCGCTGCGTTTTCCGACGATTCGTATCGCGCCGCCGGCGCGCAGATCGCCGAAAACGCAACGGCGCTGCACGCAGCAGCCGACATCGTGCTGAAGGTGCGCGCGCCGTTGCCCGAGGCCGCGGGCGGTGTCGATGAAATCGCGCTGCTGCGCGAAGGCACGACGCTGATCTGCTTTATCTGGCCCGCGCAGAATCCGGAGCTGCTCGAGCGGCTGTGCGCGCGCAACGTCACCGTGCTCGCGATGGATTGCGTGCCGCGCATCTCGCGTGCGCAGAAGATCGACGCGCTGAGCTCGATGGCGAATATGGCCGGCTATCGCGCCATCATCGAAGCCGCGCATCAGTTCGGCCGCGGATTCATGGGGCAGATCACGGCGGCAGGCAAGATCGCGCCGGCGAAAGTGATGGTGATCGGCGCCGGCGTCGCGGGGCTGGCCGCAATCGGCGCGGCACGCAGTCTCGGCGCGATCGTGCGCGCCTTCGACACGCGGCCGGAAGTACGGCAGCAGGTCGAGAGCATGGGCGCCGAATTCCTCGAGCTCGACTACGAGGAAGACGGCAGCGGGACCGGCGGCTACGCGAAGGAAATGAGCGCCGCGTTTATCGAAGCGGAAATGGCGCTGTTTGCCGCGCAGGCGAAGGAAGTCGACGTGATCGTGACGACCGCGCTGATTCCGGGCAAGCCCGCGCCAAAGCTCATCACGAAGGACATGGTGCGCAGCATGCGCTACGGCAGCGTGATCGTCGATCTCGCGGCCGAGCAGGGCGGCAACTGCGAATTCACGCAGCCTGGCGTGACGGCGCAGGCCGAAGGCGTGACGGTGATCGGCTACACCGATCTGCCATCGCGGATGGCGACGCAATCGAGCCAGCTGTACGGCACGAACCTGCGGCATCTGCTTACCGACATGACGCCGGAAAAGAACGGCGAGATCGTCGTCAACCTCGATGACGAAGTGATCGCCGGCATGACCGTGATCCGCCACGGCGAAAACAAGTGGCCCACGCCGAAGCGCGCGGCGCCGGCGCCCGCGCCTGCTGCGGCAGCGAATGCAGGGGCGCCGCAGCCGAAGCAGGGGGGCCACGGTGCGGGCGCCGCGGTGACCGAGGAACAGCGGCGCCGCGCCGCGACGCTCGGCATCGTCGGACTGATCGTCGCCGCCGTGCTGATCGTCGCCTTGGGCGCGGTCGCGCCGCCCGCGTTCGTCGCGCACTTCACCGTGTTCGTGCTGGCGATTTTCGTCGGCTACCAGGTGGTGTGGAACGTGACGCCGGCGCTGCATACGCCGCTCATGAGCGTCACCAATGCGATCAGCGGGATCATCGTGATCGGCGCGCTGCTGCAGGTCGGCACGCCGAACTCGCTCGTCGTCGTGCTTGCGGGTCTCGCGCTGCTGATCGCCACGATCAATATCGCGGGCGGGTTTCTCGTGACCCAACGCATGCTGAACATGTTCCAGCGCGGCGAATAAGGAGACCGACATGCAAATCGGAACAAGCAGCGGAATCGGCAGCATGGCCTATCTGGCCGCAAGCGCGCTCTTCATCTTGAGCTTGCGCGGCCTGAGCCACCCCGCGTCCGCACGGCGCGGCAATCTGTATGGCGTGGCCGGCATGGCGATCGCGATCGTCACGACGCTATGGCTGTCGGGCGGCGCTGCGCTGCCGGTCGTCGTCGCGCTGATGGCGATCGGCGTCGCGGGCGGTGCGGTGCTCGCGCGGCGCGTCGAGATGACGCAAATGCCGCAACTCGTCGCGGCCTTGCACAGCTTCGTCGGCCTCGCGGCGGTGCTCGTCGCGATCGCGAGCTATCTGTCGCCGGCCGCGGAGAATGCGGCGAGCTTCAGCGGCGCCGGGCAATCGATCCACGACGTCGAAATCTATCTTGGCGTGTTTATCGGCGCCGTGACGTTCACCGGATCGATCGTCGCGTTCCTGAAGCTGCAAGGCACGATCGGCGGCAAGCCGCTGATTCTGCCGATGCGGCATCTGCTCAACATCGTCGGCATACTGGCGTGCGTTGCGCTCGGCTATCTGTTCCTGACGGCGCCGCAGCCTGCGCAAGGCATCGGACCGCTGCTGACGATGACCGCGATCGCCGCGCTGATCGGCGTGCATCTCGTGATGGCGATCGGCGGCGCGGACATGCCGGTGGTCGTGTCGATGCTCAACAGCTACTCGGGTTGGGCGGCGGCGGCGACGGGCTTCATGCTCAGCAACGATCTGCTGATCGTGACCGGCGCACTGGTCGGATCGAGCGGCGCGATTCTGAGCTACATCATGTGCCGCGCGATGAACCGCAAATTCGTGTCGGTGATTTTCGGCGGCTTCGGCACCGTGTCGACGACGGCCGCGGCCATCGAAGGCGAAGTCGTGCCCGTCTCGGTCGATGAAGTCGGCGCGCTGTTGCGCGATGCGACGGAAGTCGTGATCGTGCCCGGCTACGGCATGGCGGTCGCGCAGGCGCAAACGACGATCAGCGAGATCACGCGCAAGCTGCGCGACAAGGGCGTGAAAGTGCGCTTCGGCATTCACCCGGTCGCCGGTCGCCTGCCTGGTCATATGAACGTGCTGCTCGCGGAAGCGAAGGTGCCGTACGACATCGTGCTCGAAATGGACGAGATCAACGACGACTTCAAGAGCACCGACGTCGTGCTCGTGATCGGCGCGAACGACATCGTGAATCCGGCCGCGCTCGAGGATGCGGGCAGTCCGATTGCCGGCATGCCGGTGCTCGAGGTGTGGAAGGCGAACACCGTGATCGTGTCGAAACGCAGCATGGCGAGTGGCTACGCGGGCGTCGACAATCCGCTCTTCTACAAGGAGAACACGCGGATGCTGTTCGGCGACGCGAAGCGCAGCGTCGAGGCACTGCTCGCGCAGTTGAGCGCGTGAAGCGGACCTATGAATCTGGACACATGAACCCGCAGACATGAACCCGGGCACGTGAAGTCGAGCACGCGTCATGGAGCGGATAAGGCCGGGCACTGAGAATCCTTATCCGCTTCGCAAAAACAGGCCCCTTTTGACTGGAGATTCTCATGCACATCGAAACGCTTGGACGATATCAACTCGTACTGTCGGCGATGCAGTCGATTCAGAACGGCGGCTGGACCGCGTACGCAGCGGTGCGCACCATGTCGACGCAGACCGCTGAGGATGCCGAGATCCTGCCGTATCAGCGCGTGGAGAGCGACACGCTCTATGCGAGCGAGGCCGCGGCGATCGAAAGCGCGCGCAGCGCGGCGTTGCAGGCGATCGCATCGGGCGCGAAGGTCGCGGCAAGCGGCGCGATGTGACGATCGCGGGCGCGCTTCGCGTGTGCCCGTGCGCGTCGCGCGAGACGCGCGAATAGTGTGGGCGATTGCCTTGGGCGCGGGCTCGTGAGTGCCTAAGCTGTCCGATGTGCTGCGCCCGTGCGGGCAGCGCTACCGACGGGGCCGCGCCATGACCATTGCGCAGAGAATCATCGACTCGCACCTCCATTTCTTCGATCACACGCAAAACCGGCATCCGTTCTTCGAACGCCGCGATCCGGGGTTCGAAGCATTCGTCGGCAATTACGATGCGCTGCCGCGCTGCTATCTGCCGGCCGACTATCTCGCCGATGTCGCCGGTGCGGATGGCGAATATCGCGCCGAAGGCGCGGTCTGGCATGAGTTTCTTTCGACGGACGCCCACAAGGAAGCCGCCTGGGCGCAACAGATCGCCAACGAGAGCGAGCGCTCGGGGCTGCGTATCGCGTTGTGCGCGCTTGTCGAGTTCCTCGACCCCGAACTCGAATCGAAGCTCGACCAGTTCGCGAGCCTGCCGAACCTGACCGCGGTTCGCGAGCATGTGATCTGGGACGACACGAACCCGCTCAGGCGTTTTTCGACGCATCCGCACGTGATGCGCGACCCGGCATGGCGCGAACGGCTCGCTTTGCTAAAGCGCTATGACCTCAAGTGCGGGTTATATGCATTCGCGCATCAATTGCCCGATGTCATCGAAGTGGTGCGCGCGAATCCCGACATCGGCTTCACGTCCGCCTTGATGGGCTGGCCGCTCGATCTTTCGGACGCAGGCTTCGCGAGCTGGAAGCGAAGCCTGACCGAACTGGCCGCATGCGATAACGTACGGATGGACATTTCCGCGCTCGAATGCCTGTTCGGCATGCAATGGCAGGTGGACGAAGCAGCGCGATGGGTATCGACGACAATCGAAACGATCGGCGTGTCGCGCTGCATGTTCGGCAGCCATATGCCGATCGCGGGGCTTTCTGTCGGTTTCGCCGAGGTCTATCGACGCTATGCCGAGATGCTCCGGGCGTTCTCGGCGAACGAAGCCGACGAGATGTTCTACGGCGTCGCGAACCGCTGGTTCATGCCGTCCTCCTGAGCGTCAGGCGCGTTGTGCACGCTGTCCTGCCGTTGCGCGATAAACCGTTCGCATGCGTCTGCATCCGACCACCACGGGAAGAACGACGGCGGATCATCGAAGCCGTTGACGATCGCGCTCGCGATCGCCGGCGACCGCACCGCTGCATCGAGCAGGCGCAAACGATACTGCGGCGGCGGCATCAGCAGCGAATTCGTCCACTGCGTGACCGCCTGCGCGTACGTCCAGTAGCGTTCGAAGGTTTGCTCCATCCAGTCGCGTGTGAACGGCGCATCGCCATGCGCGAGAATCGCGTCGAGATAAACCTTGCTCGCGTGCGTGGCGCTGCTCGAGCCTTGACCCGAAATCGGATCGTTGGTCACAACCGCGTCGCCAAGCCCGAAGACGTGGCGCCCCGATGGCAATTGCAGCACCGGCTTGCGCACGACGGGCGCGAACGCGCCGCTCAGCACGCCGCGCGCGTCGGTCAGTTCCGCGCGCTTCGCGCGATCGGCCTCACGCGGCAGCCAGGTACGCAACAGCTGTTTGGCCGCATCGAGATGTTCGCCCGGCGTGAGCGCTTGGCGCCCCATATCGAAGGGCCCCTGCGGAATGCCTTCGAAGAACATGATGTGGCACGGTCCGCTTAGCGTGAGCGCCGGCATCACGAAGTATTCGCCGACCGACGGGACGACGTTGAATGAAACCCGCGCGTAATCGTCCGCCTCCGTGAGTCCGTGCACATAGGTCAGCGAAAGCACTCGCTGCGGCGCATCGAACGTCGAACGCGATGCATCGCGTTCGAACAGTTGCACGACCTCGCCCTTACCGGCGGACACGATCACGAGATCATGCGTATCGGCCAGCGCTTCGAGCTCCGCAACGCCGGCTTTCTGGACCAGCACGCGCGCACCGCGCGATTCGAGCTGCGCGAGCCACGCGGACATCTTGATACGCTGATCGACCGACTGTGCCGGCCGATCGAGCCGCGCCTTCCAGTCGATCAACGGACCGCCGCCCGGATCGGGGCTTTGCAGCGAGAACGAAATGCCGTCGACCGGCGGACACGTTGCGTCCCAATCGTCGATGCCCAGATCGCGTTCGATCTGCAGCGCCGCGCCGAACATGCATTGCGAGGACAGCACATTGCCGCCGCGAATCTGATCCGGCGTGCGATCCGATACGACGGTCACCTCATAGCCCTTGTCGAGCAGTCCGAAGGCGAGCGGCAAGCCCGCCTGGCCCGCGCCCACAATCGCGATTCGATGCATTCGACTTCTCCTCCGTTAGTCAGCGTTCGAAGCTACCTAACAATGGGGCATCGGCGATACAGACGATACGAAAGCATCGACAGGCCAGCGAACCCGCGGCGATGTTATGAGGAACGCTGAACGGCCGAGCATGCCGGCCGTGCGAGGTGCGAGGTGCGAGGTGCGAGGTGCGGCATCCGGCAGGCGGCCGCAGAAGAAAGACTAACGCGCGGTTTCGTGGACCCCGGCATCGACCGCCTCGTCGAGCGCGGCGCGCGCGCAGGTCTCGTCGGTCACGAGCCCGGAGAGCCAGCCGCCCTTGAGCGCCGCAATGATGGCCGTGCGCTTGCGTTCGCCGCAGGCGAAGCCGATCGTGGGCCGCTTCGGCGGGGAAACAGGACGAATACTGGTTACGCGCCGTTCGGTAGGCGATTCGATACGCGCGCCGTCCGCCGAAATCGGCAAGCCGTGCAGTTCGGCGACCGCGCCGACCTGCATCAACTCGGCGACTTCATCGGACGTGATGAACCCGTCTTCGTACAGCGGACACTGCGGCCCGATATTGCCGATGCCGACGAACGCGACATCGGCTTCGCCCGAAAGCGATTCGACGATTCGATAGAGCCGGTGATTGCACCACTGCGCGCGTTCCGCTTCGCTATCGGCGATCAGCGGAGCAGGCAACAGAAAGTATTTGCCGCCGGTCTTTTCCGAGATGTGAAGCGCGACGTCGTAACGATTCGACGAGCCGTCGTGCGCGATCGCGCCGACCATCGACACGAGCCGATGCTGCGGCCGCTCGAGTTGCGCGACCTGGTCGACCACGGCCTTCAGCGTTCGCCCGCTGCTGACCGCGACGACCATCGGCCTTTCCTCGCCGAGAAACCGCTCCATGACCTGCGCGCCGGCGACCGCGAGCTTGCGGTCGATTTCTTCCTGCGTATCGTTGTCGACGGGCACGACTTCGCACATCGACAGCCCGTAGCGTTTCGATAGCTCATCGGCGAGCGCGAGGCACTCGGCGAGCTGATGATCGACGCGCACGCGAATCAGGTTCTTCTCGACCGCGAACGCCACGAGCCGCTGCGCGACGGGCCGCGACACCTGCAGCTTCTCGGCGATCTCGTTCTGCGTGTTGCCGGCCACGTAGTAGAGCCAGGCGGCACGCGTCGCGAGATCGAGTTTTTCGCTGGACTTGGGCACGATGAATGGATGCGAGGGCTTCAGCCTGACACGCGATTCGAACGGAACGTCATGCTTGCGGGTCGCTCGTCGCCGTTTGCGCGAACAGCGGTTTCAGTTGCCGGTACAGCGCGCGGTAATGCTCGAGGCGCCGGCGCAGCACCGCATGCCGCTGTGGATTCGGCGTGAACTCGATCTCGACAGGCGGTTTGGTCAGCACCTGCGCGGGGTCGCCGCCGGCCGCGAGCCAGCCAAGACGAGCCGCGCCCAAAGCCGCGCCCGTTTCGCCGCCGCCATGTTTGCGCGTATTCGTATTGAGCGCGTCCGCGAGCAGTTGGCCCCAGTAGTTGCTGCGCGCGCCGCCGCCGAGCAGCGACAACGCGTTCGCTTCGGTGCCGGCCGCTTTCAACGCGTCGAGCCCGTCGGTCAATGCGAGCGTGACGCCTTCGAGCACCGCGTAACCGAGCAGCGCGCGATCGGTCGCATGCGTCATGCCGAAGAACACGCCTTGCGCATACGGGTCGTTATGCGGCGTGCGTTCGCCCGACAGATACGGCAGAAAGATCGGCGCATGCGTGAGCGCTGCTTCGGGCAGCGCTTCGATTTCGGGCAGTAGCGACGTCTCGTTCGTGCCGGTCAGCTTGCAGACCCAGCGCAGGCAGCTCGCTGCCGACAGTACGACGCTCATCTGATGCCAGCGATGCGGAATCGCATGACAGAACGCATGCACGGCCGACTCGGGGTTCGGCCGGAAGCTGTCGCCGATCACGCACAGCACGCCCGACGTGCCGAGCGACACGAAACCGTCGCCCGGTTGCGTCGCGCCGATGCCGATCGCGCTCGTCGCGTTATCGCCGCCGCCGGCCGCCACGACGACCGGTTCGCGCAAGCCGAGTTCGCGCGCGAGCTCGGGCTTCAACATGCCCGACGGCGCGCTGCCTTCCGCGAGAGCCGGCATGTGCGCGCGCGAAAGATTGCACGCGGCGAGCAACGAATCGGACCAGTCGCGCTTCGCAACATCGAGCCACAACGTGCCGGCCGCATCCGATGGATCGGACACCTTGCCGCCCGTCAGTTGCAGACGCAAGTAGTCTTTCGGCAGCAGCACGCATGCGGTCTGCCTGAAAATCTCGGGCTCGTGCCGCGCGACCCACAGCAGTTTCGGCGCGGTGAAGCCCGGCATGGCGAGGTTGCCGGCCACACGATGCAGTTCGGGCGCGCGCTCGGTCAGCTCCGCGCACTCTTCGACGCTGCGCATGTCGTTCCAAAGAATGGCCGGCCGCAGCACGCGGTCTTGCGCATCGAGCAGCACGGCGCCGTGCATCTGGCCCGACAGGCCGATGCCGCGAATCTGCGCGAATTCGCCGGGGTGCCGCTCGCGCAGCGCGAAGAGCGCGGCGCGCGTGCCTTCCCACCAGTCGACCGGATTCTGCTCGGACCAACGCGGATGCGGGCGCGACACGGTAAACGGTGAGCCCGCGGTGCCGATCACGCGTCCGTCGGACGCGAGCAGCAGGACTTTTACTTCGGACGTGCCGAGATCGATGCCGAGATACATGTGCGCGGTACCTTCGTCGATAAAGATGCGCTACTTTAGCCGCATGCGGCGGCCGATGCCATGCGCGTTAGACCTTAAACGCGTCCTTGAACGTGCTCTTAAACGCGTTTCTCGAGCCATGCGTCGACACGCGCAAGGGCCGCGCGCACCGTGTTCTCGAGCTGCGGCGTCTGCGCCATGCGGCCCCACAGCAGCCGGTCCGCGCAGTACGCCTTGAGCGGGTCGGCGGCCGCGAAGAAACTGCGCGCGACCTTTTCGTCCATCACGCCGTCCTGGTATGTGTACGGCAGCTTGCCTTGCTGCCAGCGGTCGAGAAAGCGGAAGAACAGCGCGGGCAGCATCGCGGTCGCGGCCGGTGTCTTGCCGCGCGCGAAGGTTTCGGAAAGCGTCGGCGCGATAAAGCCGGGAATCTTCGAAAAGCCGTCGGCCGCGACGCGCTGGTTCGTGTCCTCGATAAACGGATTGCTGAAGCGCTCGAGCACGACATCGCGATAGCGTCCGAGGTCGATCGGGCTCGGCGTGAGACACGGAATCACGTCTTGCGTCACGTAGTCGTGCGCGAACTGCTGGATCTCGCGGTCGATCGTGCCTTCGTGGATATAGCGCAAGCCGATCAGCGTGCCCGCCCACGCGATGCAGCTATGCGTCGCGTTCAGGATGCGGATTTTCGCCTCTTCATAAGGCACGACCGAGTCGACCAGTTCCGCGCCGACTTTTTCCCACGCGGGGCGCCCCGCGCAAAACCGGTCTTCGATCACCCACTGGATAAACGATTCGCCCATCACCGGGCACGCATCGTCGATGCCGGTCGCCGCGCGCACGCGCTCGCGCACATCGGGCGTGGGCCGCGGCGTAATGCGGTCGACCATCGAACTCGGGCTCGCAGTGTTCGCATCGAACCACGCGCGCAGCGCGGTCGCGCCGCGCCGGTCGAGAAACGCGGTCATGCCCGCGTGAAAGCGGTGGCCATTGCTGCGCAGGTTATCGCAGGTCTGCAGCGTGACCGGACCGGCGTCGCGCTGCATGCGCGCTTCGAGAATCGCGGCGAGCGCGCCGTAGATGGTCGTGCGTGCGCCGTTCAGATCGGCCGCGAGGTCGGGGTTCGCCGTATCGAGGTGATCGTGTTCGTCGAGGTAATAGCCGCCTTCGGTGACGGTGAACGAGATGATCTTGCATGCCGGATCGGCACCCGCCTCGATGAGCGCTTCGAGATTTGCCGACCAGGGCAGCACGCGCGTGATCGAATGAATCGCCTCGTAGGCGCGCTCGCCTTGCGGGGTGACGGTCTCGAGCGTATAGGCGCCGTTTTGCGCAGCCAGCGCGTCCATCACGGCATTCATGTCGCTGCGGATATTGCCGACGGAAAGCGACCAGTGCGGCTCGCCTTCGACGCGCGCTTCGTTGAGCCGGTGCAGATACCACGCCTGGTGCGCGCGGTGAAACGAGCCTGCGCCGATATGCAGGATCACGTGCGCATTCGCGCCGCTGCCGCTCGGGACGCTGTTCATGATGTGTCTCCTAAGTCTTTTCTGCGCGTGGCCGTGGGTGGGCGCGGCCCGCGTCGATTTCGTGCTGTATGTGTTGCCGGTGCTGCGAAGCGGGTCAGTGCGCGAACGAGCCATGCGTTACGCGCCCGATGGAGCGGACGCGCAAACGGACCGGTAGCCGAGCCGGTAAGCAGATTCGCAAACCGGATTCACAAACCGGCTCGCACGCGGAGCATTTGCTCAGTTTGTGAACTTATGATCGTATTCGCTGCGATGAAAGTCAAGGCGGCGCGACGAGGTTTTCGTGCGGCGGTGCGGCATGAAGGCGCAGACAGGCAGGCGTGCGCGGGGCTAAAGCACCGTACGGACGTGCCACAGTTCGGGAAACAGCACGACGTCGAGCATCTTGCGCAGGTACGACACACCCGGCGTGCCGCCCGTGCCTCGCTTGAGGCCGATGATCCGCTCGACCGTCGTCACATGCCGGAAGCGCCATTGGCGAAACTCGTCTTCGAGGTCGACCAGTTCTTCGGCCATTTCGTACAGATCCCAATGCCGGGACGGATTGCGATACACCTGCAGCCACGCGGCCTCGACGCTCGCGTCGTATTCGGTCGGCTTCGTCCAGTCGCGCGCGAGACGTTCCGGCGCGATCGCGAGGCCGCGCCGCGCAAGCAGGCGCACCACCTCGTCGTAGAACGACGGCGCGTCGAACAAGGCGCGAATCGCTTGCATCGCTTCGGGCCGTTGCGTATGAAGCGTCAGCATTTCCGCGTGCTTGTTGCCGAGCAGAAATTCGAGTTCGCGATACTGGAACGACTGAAACCCCGACGAACCGCCGAGGTACGGCCGCATCGACGTGTATTCGGAAGGCGTCAGCGTTGCCAGTACGTCCCACGCCTGGACGAGCTGCTCGAAGATGCGCGACACGCGCGCCAGCATCTTGAACGCGCGCGGCAGCTCGTCGCGATGCACGGCGGCGAGCGCGCCGCGCAGTTCGTGGAGCGCGAGCTTGAGCCATAGCTCGCTTGTCTGATGCTGGATGATGAACAGCATCTCGTTGGAGTCGGGCGACAGCGGGTGCTGCGCGGACAGCAGCGTATCGAGCGACAGGTAGTCCGAATAGGTCATCGATCCGGGCGCAGCGCCGGCTTTGCCGGCCTCCCGGCCGGCGTCCTCGCCGGTGCGCTCGCCGTTGTCGTTGCCGTCGCCGGCAGCCATATGCGGCGCGTGCGGACTACGCTGTGCATGCGCCCTGGGCTGCGCGTGCGGCTCGCTCGGGCGCTCGTCGTCCTGCAGCTTCATCGGGTCGGTGACCATCGTATGCTCCTCGTCTGCGGCTTGGACTTGCTGCTTGGACTTGCTGCCTGGACTTGCCGCGCGATCTGCCACGCTGCGCTGCTTGCCCGTTCACGTCACCGCGGTGCGCTGCGCGAATTCCGCGGCCCGCCAGGTTTCGTTCGCGAGCACGTCGCGCAGCGTCTCGACGGCGTCCCATACATCGACGTAGCGTGTGTAGAGCGGCGTACAGCCGAAGCGCAGCACATGCGGCTCGCGATAATCGCCGATCACGCCGCGCGCGATCAGCGCCTGCATCACTTCATAGCCGTTCGGATGCGCGAAGCTCGCCTGCGAACCGCGCTGCGCATGCTCGCGCGGCGTGATCAGACGCAACGGAAACGCATCGCAGCGCGTTTCGACGAGTTCGATGAAGAGGTCCGTCAACGCCAGCGATTTCCGGCGAATCTCGCGCATGTCCGTTTGCAGGAACACGTCGAGGCCGCATTCGACGAGCGCCATCGAGACGATCGGCTGCGTGCCGCTCAGAAAGCGGCCGATGCCGTCCTCGGGTTCGAAAACCGGGTTCATCGCGAACGGCGCGCGGTGTCCCCACCAGCCGGAAAGCGGCTGCGCGAAGACATTCTGATGCCGGTGCGGCACCCAGACGAAAGCGGGCGAACCGGGACCGCCGTTCAGATACTTGTACGTGCAGCCGAGCGCGCAGTCCGCGCCGACGCCGTTCAGATCGAGCGGCACCGCGCCCGCCGAATGCGCGAGGTCCCAGAGCGCGAGCGCGCCTTTCTGGTGAATCAGTTGCGTGATAGCGGCCATATCGTGCATATAGCCGCTGCGGTAGTTGACGTGAGTCAGCATCGCGACCGCGGTGTCCGCTTGCAGCGCGGCAGCCAGTTCGGACGGATCGTCGATCAGACGCAGCTCGTACGCGCCGTCGAACTGTGCGACGAGGCCTTGCGCGATATACAGATCGTTCGGGAAGTCGCCGCGCTCGGCGACGATCACGCGCCGTTTCGGATCGCGTTGCTGCTGAAAACGCAAAGTGGCCGACAGCAGCTTGAACAGGTTCACCGAAATCGAATCGGTGACGACGATTTCGTTGTGCGCGGCGCCGACGAGCGGAGCAAGCTTGTTGCCAAGGCGCTTCGCGAGCGCAAACCAGCCCGCCGTGTTCCAGCTGCGCACGAGTCCTTCGCCCCATTCGGCCGCGATCACGACCTGCGCGCGCTGCGCGGCGGCCGCGGGCGGCACGCCAAGCGAATTGCCGTTCAGATAGATCGTGTCGGCAGCGAGCGCAAACTGCGCGCGCAGCGGCGCGAGCGGATCGCTTGCGTCGAGGGCTACGGCTTCGTCTCGGGTATTCATGGTGGCTCCGTCCCTCACAGTCGGTCGCATCGATCGGCAATCGCTTCGTCAGCCATGCGGCTTCGGGCGCGATGCGCCGTTCAGCGCACGCAGCACGGCACGTACCGGGCTCGCATCGAGCGTCGTCAATTTGAGCGGCAGCGCGATCAACTCGTAGTCGCCCGCTTCGACATCGTCGAGCACGATGCCTTCGAGGATCGCCATGCCGTGTGCGCGCACGCGCAAGTGCGCGTCCATCGTTTTCGAGTCTTGCGGATCGAGCGACGGGGTGTCGATGCCGATCAACCTGACGCCGTGCGCGGCCAGCAGATCGATTGTCGCCGGTGCAACCGCGCAGAACGCACGGTCCCATTCGTGCAGCGGCGCGTGCGCGTAAGTACGCAGCAACACGCGGGCCGGGACGTCGCCGAGCGCCGCCTGAACGTGTTCCGGCGTGACGAGCGGCGCCGCGCCGATGCAATGAATCACGCGACACGGGCCGAGATACGCGTCGAGCGGAACCTCGCCGATTGCCGCGCCTTCGGGGTCGTAGTGAAGCGGCGCATCGGTATGCGCGCCGGTATGCGGCGACAGCGTCAGCCGGGCGACGTTGACGGGCGAACCCGCTTCGATGCGCCAGACCCGTTCGATGCCGACCGGCGTGTCGCCGGGCCAGACGGGCGTGGTCACATCGACTGCAGGCGTGATGTCCCACAATGCGCGGCTGCCACGGTGTTTTTTTGCTGTCGTATCCATGATCTCGATGATAGGCCGGCCCGCACGAAATAGGGTTGCGAAAAAAACTCGTTATTTCCGCTTGTTTGGAACATAATTTGGCAAGAACGGGAAAGGGAGACCGAAAATGAACGCGATCTCGCTCGACGCCACCGATTGCCGTATCTTGACGGTGCTTCAGCACGAAGGACGAATCAGCAATCTCGATCTGGCGGAGCGAATCTCGCTGTCGCCGTCTGCCTGTTTGCGGCGATTGCGCCTGCTCGAAGAACAGGGTGTCATCGAACGCTATCGCGCGTGCCTCAATCGCGAAGTGCTCGGCTTCGAACTCGAAGCTTTCGTGCAGGTATCCATGCGCAACGAGCAGGAAAACTGGCACGAGCGTTTTGCGGAAGCGGTGCGCGAGTGGCCCGAAGTGATCGGCGCGTTCGTCGTGACGGGCGAGACGCATTATTTACTGCACGTGCTCGCGCATCATCTCAAACACTATTCGGATTTCGTGCTGACGCGCCTCTACAAGGCGCCAGGCGTGCTCGATATCCGCTCGAATATCGTGCTGCAGACGCTAAAAGAAGATTCAGGCGTGCCGGTCAGCCTGCTGCCGGGCGTGAAGACCTAGCGCGAGCGGCGCGAGTGGCGCCCGCGCGCACGTTACAGCGGCTTGAGCGTATGGAATTCGCCGTTCTGGAATACGAGCGGCCCGGCCTGCCGCGCATCGTCGCGCACGCCGCAGCGCTCCACCTCGCCGACGAAAATCACATGGTCGCCTTCTTCATAACGGCTGCGGTTATGGCACTCGAACCACGCCAGCGCGCCGTCCAGCACCGGCATGCCGCTGTCGCCGGCCGCATGCGAGACACCCTCGAACCGATCGCCCTTTAGCGTCGCGAAGCGTTTGCACAAATCCAGTTGCGATGCGGCGAGCACATTGACCACATAATGGCTATTCGTGCGGAATACCGGCATCGACGCCGAGCGCGTGGCCAGACTCCAGAGCACAAGCGGCGGCGACAGCGAAACCGAATTGAACGAACTGGCGGTGATGCCGATGAGCGCGCCCGTCGGCGCGCGAGTCGTGACGACGGTGACGCCAGTGGCGAATTCGCCTAATGCGCTGCGAAACGCGGCGGCGTCGAAATTGGGCGGCACGGCGCGTTTCATCGGTTCGGGAACCCCTGCGATGTTTGCGCCTCGCGAGCGGTGTGTTCCGCGTGAATGGAAAAAACTGGATTGAAGGTCATGTAGATTTTCTGCGAATTGACCCAATTTTAGCGGAATCGCGCGGCCATCCCGCCAAGGCCCTACGATTGCGTAGCAAGCTTCGTGCGGCGCAATGCGTGCGTGGAACAGTTGGTGCATCAGTCGCAAGACAGAACTCGATCAAGGAGCGAGCAGCATGAGTCAGTCAGTCGAAACCGCCACGCTGGGCGGCGGATGTTTCTGGTGTCTCGAAGCGGTCTACCTCGACGTCGACGGCGTCGTCTCGGTGGAGTCCGGTTACGCGGGCGGCCACGTCGACCATCCGTCGTACGAACAGGTGTGCGACGGCAATACGGGCCACGCGGAAGTCGTGAAGGTCGAGTTCGATCCGTCGAAAATCAGTTATCGCGAGATTCTCGATATCTTCTTTGCGATTCACGATCCGACGCAGTTGAACCGCCAGGGTAACGATGTCGGTACGCAGTACCGGTCGGTGATTTTTACGCACTCCGATGCGCAGCGCGATACCGCGTTGCAGGCGATTCGCCAGATCGGCGCGGAAGGCATTTACGACGGCCAGCTCGTCACGCAGGTGCTGCCGCTGGACGGCAATTACTGGCCGGCCGAGGCCTATCATCAGAACTATTTCGCGCAGCATC
Organism: Paraburkholderia sp. SOS3; assembly: GCF_001922345.1. Classification (NCBI taxonomy): domain Bacteria; kingdom Pseudomonadati; phylum Pseudomonadota; class Betaproteobacteria; order Burkholderiales; family Burkholderiaceae; genus Paraburkholderia; species Paraburkholderia sp. SOS3. The sequence goes on from NZ_CP018811.1 coordinate 828,210, forward strand.
CGAATCAGGGTTATTGCTCGTTTGTCGTCGCGCCGAAAGTCGCGAAGTTCCGGCAGAAGTTCGTGCACCGGATCAAGAGCAGCCGCGCGTAAGTGCAAGCGGGCGCGCGTCGTTTCGAGGCGCGCGTGCTGCGTTCGTCCCGCGTGGTTGCGTCACGCGCCGGCGGTGGCCGGCGCAGCGCTTTCCGCCGTGCTTTCCGCTGTGTTTTCCGCTGTGTTTTCTTCACGCAGCCGCACACATGCGGCTGCAATCTCGCGCCCGAGCTCGATGCAGCTTAGCGGCGCCGAACCCTCCGCCTTGTTGTTCACCGCAATCAGCACCGGCTGGCCCGCGATCGCGTAGCGCGCCGCGAGTTCGGCGAGCGCCGTGCGCGTGGCCGGGTCTTCGTCGACGAGTTTGTCGAACGGATCGTATTTCGCCTTCGCCTGTTCGTACCTGAAGCCGCTGTGCAGGCTCCAGCGTACGATCAGCGGGCCGGCCGGCACTTCATCGAGCAGCGCGAGCGCGGCCGCCTGCCGCAGCGTGTCCGGCATTCGCGCGTGCAAGCCGACGCAATAGCGGACGCCCGCCGCTTTCAGCATGCGGATAAAGCGCGGCGTCAGCACGCATGCGTCGCGGATTTCGACTGCATAGCAACTGCCTTCGGGCAGCACCGGCAGCGCGGCAAAAAACGCGGCAAGCCGCTCGATCAGTTCCGCCGGCTGCGCGAGCATCGCATCCGGTAGCGGCGAGAACTGGAACACGAGCGCGCCGGCTTTCGCGCCGAGACCGTCGATGCACGGCCGCACGAATTCATCGGTTGCAAGCTGCGCGTTCAGAAAACATGGGTTCGGCGATACGGACTCGCCGCGTTCGGCGCGCACGGTCGCGTCGGTGACGAGCGCGGGCGCTTTCACGATAAAGCGGAAGTGCTCGGGCACCTGTTGCGCATAGCGCAGATATTCGGCGAGCGTGAGCGGCGTGTAGAACGAACGGTCGATGCTGACCGTGCGTAGCAGCGGATGCGCGCCGTACGCGCTCAGGCCGTCGCGCGACAGCTTGCTGTTGCTGTAGTCGTCGCCATAGACGATGCCGCGCCAGCCCGGAAACGACCATGTCGATGTGCCGAGATGCACATGAGGCGGCAGTCCGGCGGCGATGGCGATTGTTTCGGCGTCGGGTTCGGCGGCGAGTACGCCTTTGGCGCGGGGCTTCCTCGGTTCTGCCGAAGCGGGTTGCCGAGCCGCTTCCGCACGAGCGGGCGCATGGTCTGCCGCTGCGCCGAACATATCGAGCTGGGCGGCAGATACGTTGTCGTCGCGTTCGTGGTCGCGGGGGCGCGCCGGTTCTTCCATCGATCGTTATTGCATTTGTGCAAGCGCCGGATCGCGTCTACGACGCGTCCGGCGCATCAGATGCTTCACGGTTGCATGAACGTGCATGACGTGAACCGCATTACGCTTGCAAAGCGGACTTCGTCAAGGCAACCGCTCAAAGCGGCGTGTCGTAAATATACCGGCGCGACCACGGCAGCGTCTTCGCACTGCGCCCAGCACGTCGGCATATCACCTGGTAAAGCGACACGTCGTCGTGTTCGAACGCATACGAGCAGCCCGCGAGATACACACGCCAGATGCGGAATTTCTCGTCGTCGACGAGTTTCTTCGCCTCGGCCGCTTTCGCCTCGAAGTTCTCGGTCCAGATATCGAGCGTGCGCGCGTAGTGGCGGCGCAGGCTTTCGATGTCGATCGCCTCGATGCCGCCGCGCTGCATCGATTCGAGCACGAGACCGATATGCGGCAGTTCGCCGTCCGGGAACACGTAGCGGTCGATAAACTCGCCGCCGCCCAGCGACGTCTCGCCACTGTCCGCATCGCTCGAGGTGATGCCGTGATTCATCGCGACACCGTCTTCGACGAGCAGATCGTGGATCTTTTTGAAGTAGGCAGGCAGATTTTTGCGCCCGACGTGCTCGAACATGCCGACGCTCGTGATGCGGTCGAATTGTCCTTCGACATCGCGATAGTCCTGCAGGCGAATTTCGATCTTGTCCGAGAGGCCCGCGGCCTTCACGCGCTCGGTCGCGAGATCGAACTGGTTCTGCGACAACGTGACGCCCACGCACTGCGCGCCGAACTTCTGCGCCGCGCGCAGCACGAGCGCGCCCCAGCCACAGCCGATATCGAGCAGCCGCTGGCCCGGCTGCACCTGGATCTTGCGCAGGATATGGTCGATCTTCTTCAACTGCGCGGTGCCCAGATCTTCGTCGCCGTTCTCGAAGTACGCGCACGAGTACACCATGTTCTCGTCGAGCCACAGCTTGTAGAACTCGTTCGATACGTCGTAGTGGTACTGGATCGCCTTCTTGTCCGACGACTTCGTGTGATTGAAGTAGCGCGTCACGCGCGCGAGCTTGCTCGTATTCGTGACCGTGCTGCGCGCAAGCGAATAGCCGATGTCGATGACGTCCGAAAGCTTGCCCTCGATGTCGATCTTGCCTTTCACATAGGCCTCGCCGAGATTGTCGAGGCTTGGGTCGAGCAGCAGCGGCATGGCCGACGCGCTATTCACTTTCAACGTCACCTGCGGCTCGGTGAACTGGCCGAAGTCGTGTTTCTGACCGTCCCATAGCACGAGACGGGCGGGCAGGTTGGATGTTGTCCGCACTTCGTCGACCCACTGCGCGAGCTTCTTTTCCCAGAACATGCGATCTCTCCGTATCCTTTGAATCAAAGCAAAGCCTGCCGAATCGGCCAACGCCTGCGGATGCCGTGCAGCGTGCGCGGCGGTGAGCGCGATCCGGACGGCGTATGCGGCCGCTTGCAAATACTTGCAGCCGCGCCCTCTTGCCGGTATTGCCGGTCTTACTATGTAAAGCTTGAGATCAGGACGACATCACAGCCACACGCGCGCGGCCACATTCGCGGTCGCACGGTCGTATTCATGGCGCGAGGCGAGCGATGCGCCAGGCGCCGCTGCCGCCGTCGCGCGTGTAGCGCATCCGGTCGTGCAGCCGCGAAGGCCGGCCTTGCCAGAATTCGATCGCTTCGGGCACCACGCGATAGCCACCCCAGTGCGGCGGGCGCGGCGGATGGTCGCCATAGCGCGCGATGATTTCGCGTTCGCGGGCCTCGAGCGCAGCGCGGCTTTCAATTTCCTGACTTTGTTCCGATGCCCATGCGCCAATTCGCGATTCGAGCGGCCGCGACGCGTAATACGCATCGCTCTGCGCGGCGCTTGTCATTTCGACGCTGCCCTCGATGCGCACCTGGCGCTCGAGTTCGATCCAGTGGAACAGCAGGCTCGCGCGCGGGTTATCCGCGATCTCGCGCCCCTTGCGGCTCTCGTAATTGGTGAAGAACACGAACCCGCGCGCATCGACGCCTTTGATCAGAACGATACGTGCCGACGGATGGCCGCGCGAGTCGACGGTGGCGAGCGTCATCGCATTCGGCTCGGGCAACTGGGCCTTGATCGCTTGAGCAAACCACTTTTCGAACTGGCGGATCGGGTCGCGATCCAGATCGGCTTCGTCGAGCGAGCCGAGCGAATAGTTTTTTCGAAGTTCAGCAAGTGAGCTCATGTTGTTATGCAAGCGCTACAGTGGGGCCAGTATAGCGAAGGACGCATTTTCTTGTAGCCAACCCGATCAATAAGTCTGTTTACTGTGGCGCGGAAATGATCGGCAGAACCGGGCGTTCGCGAAGGGCCGACCGCCCAATGCGATACGAGCGGCTGCGTCACGTCGCCATAATCGTGCCTGGAGCGACCGGCGCAGCAGCGGGCGCGGAAATCGGCCATTGCCCGATCAGGCAGAATAGAGCCTTCGCACGCTTTTGCGTATGTTTTGGCCTTCGTTTCCGCGCCGGCTTGCGCCTCCATGAGCCGTCGCAGTTTGCCTAATCTCAAGCCGATCATGTCAGCCTCTCACGTCGCCGCGCCTATCGATGTTACTACCAGCCACACCGGTGCAGAAGCCGACCGCGCGCGGCGCTTCGGCGGCATCGCGCGGCTCTACGGCGCGCCGGCGCTTGCGGCATTCGAGCGCGCGCATGTGGCGGTGATCGGCATCGGCGGCGTCGGGTCGTGGGCTGTCGAGGCGCTCGCGCGCAGCGCGATCGGCACGCTGACACTCGTCGATCTCGACAACGTCGCCGAAAGCAATACGAACCGGCAGATTCACGCGCTCGACGGCAACTACGGCAAGCCGAAGGTCGATGCGATGGCCGAGCGCATCGCGCTGATCGATCCGCAATGCGACGTGCGCGTGGTCGAAGACTTCATCGAACCCGGCAATTTCGACAGGGTGCTGGGCGGCGGCTTCGATTATGTGATCGACGCGATCGACAGCGTGCGGACTAAAACCGCGCTGATCGCATGGTGCGTCGAGCGCGGACAGCCGCTCATCACGGTAGGCGGGGCGGGTGGTCAGCTCGACCCGACGCGCATTCGCATCGACGACCTCGCGCAGACCATTCAGGATCCGCTGCTATCCAAGGTGCGCGCGCAATTGCGCAAGCAGCACGGCTTTCCGCGCGGGCCGAAGGCGAAGTTCAAGGTCAGCGCCGTCTATTCGGACGAGCCGCTGATCTATCCGGAAGCCGCCGTTTGCGATATCGACGAAGAAGCCGAGCATGTCGCGACGTCGCCGGGGCATGCGGGGCCGGTTGGGCTCAACTGTGCGGGGTTCGGCTCGAGCGTTTGCGTGACCGCGAGCTTCGGGCTCGCGGCCGTTTCGTATGTGCTGCGCGCGATTGCGCAGCGGGTTGCGGTTTAGCCGGCAGCTCGAGCCACTGCCTGAGTTTTGAGAAGGCCGCGCGGCGAAATCAGAACAGCGACGCGCTAAGCTTGCGCCGCCATTTCGCCACCAGCTCCGGGTTGTGTGCCGCGAGATCGAACACCGACAGCATCGTCTTGCGGCCGATGTCTTCGCGGAAGTTGCGATCGCGTTTGACGATCTCAAGCAACTGCTCCAGCGCCCCTTCATATTTATGGCGCGCGATAAATGCGCTCGCCAGATCGAAACGCGCTTCGAGATCGTCCGGATGCTCGGCTACTTTTGTTTCGAGCGCATCGGTTGGCGGCAGGTCGGCTGCGGCGTCGAGCGCATCGAGGCGCGTCTTGATCGCGTTGAAGCGCGCATCGATGCCCTGCGTCGTTTTCGGCGACAGCAGGCCGATCTGCTGTTTCGCTTCGTCGACGCGGCTGTCCGCGAGCAGCAGCTCGATCAGGTCCATGCGCGCGTCTTCAAAACCCGGATCCAGCGCGAGCGCTTCTTTAAGGAAATCGTAAGCCGTGTCGCGTTGACCTTCCGCGACAGCCGCGGCGGCGGCGGCGCGCGCCGCTTCCGCGCCATTCGGCACGAGCCGGTCGAGAAACGCGCGCAACTGGCCTTCGGGCAGCACGCCGATAAACTGATCGACGGGCCGGCCATCGGCGAATGCCACGACGTGCGGGATGCTGCGCACCTGGAAGTGCGCGGCGAGTTCCTGATTTTCATCGACGTTGACCTTGACGAGCTTCCATTTGCCGTCGTATTCGGCTTCGAGCCGCTCGAGCATTGGGCTCAAACTCTTGCAAGGCCCGCACCACGGTGCCCAGAAGTCGACCAGCACCGGCGCGAGCGTCGAACCGGCGATTACGTCTTTTTCGAAAGTGGCCAGTGTGGTGTCCATCGCATCCTCGTCGTCAAACTGTTCAGCAGGTTAATCGGGCGCATGAATCGGGCGCATGAAACGGCCGCATGAAAATGCGGGGAATAATTGTAGGCAAAAAGCGCCGATTCAATATCGTATGACCAGCAAGCGGCTTGCCTTGCCGCGTTCGGAGACAGGTTCCGGCGCCGCTTCACTTTCTCACCGGCAGCGGAATCCATTCGGTTTCGCCGGGCACCTGGCCCATTTGCTGATTCGTCCACGCCTCTTTCGCGCGTTCTATCTTGTCGCGCGAGCTCGAGACGAAATTCCATTCGATGAAGCGCTCGCCTTCGAGTTTGTCGCCGCCGAGCAGCATGACGGTCGCGCCGTCGCGGCTCGCGAGCGTCACGGTCTCGCCGGGCGCGAGCACGGCCATCTGCTCCGGTTCGAGCGGTGTGCCGTCGATCGACAGATCGCCTTCGACGAGATACACGCCGCGTTCGTCGTGTTCGGGCTCGAGCGCAAGCGCACCGCCAGGCGCGAAGCGCGCCGCGACGTACAGCGTGCCCGAGAACGTGCGCGCGGGCGCAGTGTGGCCGAACGCGGTGCCGGCGATCACGCGCAGCGTCACGCCGTTGCGCTCGAACTGCGGCAGCGTATGCGCCGCATGATGCTCGAATGACGGCGCGCAGTCTTCGTCGGCGCGCGGCAGCGCGACCCAGGTCTGGATGCCGTGCACGCGCGAACCGCGTGCACGTTCTTCGTCGGGCGTGCGTTCCGAATGAACGATGCCGGCGCCGGCCGTCATCCAGTTGACGTCGCCTGGCACGATCTTCTGTTCCGAGCCGATACTGTCGCGATGCATGATCGCGCCGTCGAACAGATAGGTGACGGTGGCGAGTCCGATATGCGGATGTGGACGCACGTCGAGGCCGGTGCCAGCCGGCAGCGTAGCCGGGCCCATATGATCGAAGAAGATGAACGGACCGACGAGCCGTGCGGCCATTGCCGGCAGCACGCGGCGCACGGCGAGGTTGCCGATATCGCGCAAGTGGGGCTTCAGAACCGCTTTGATCGATGAGGGCGATGAGGACATGGTGACGGACGCTCGGTCGGTGGGGCGGGATGGTCATTCTACTGCCCGAAGGTTCCATCACGCAGGCATCGCGTGCGTCGGCATGCGCCGTTTCGCGCTTACGTCATCCGGCTCTTCGCGAGCGGCGGGTTCGCCGCGAAATAGCGCTTGATGCCGTTCATGATCGCGTTTGCCATGCGGTCGCGATACGCGTCGTCGTTGAGGCGCCGCTCTTCGTCCGGGTTGCTGATGAATGCGGTCTCGACGAGGATCGACGGAATATCGGGCGCCTTCAGCACCGCAAACCCAGCCTGCTCGACCGAGCCCTTGTGCAGCTTGTTGACCTCGCCGACTTCCTTCAGCACGAAGGTGCCGTAGCGCAGCGAGTCGCGAATCTGGGCAGTGGTCGACATATCGAAGAGTGCGCGGTTCACCGCCGCGTCGGTCGACTTGATATTGATGCCGCCGATCTGATCCGACGAGTTCTCCTTGTTCGCCATCCAGCGCGCCGCGGCGCTCGATGCACCGTGCTCCGACAGCGCGAACACCGATGAACCGTGTGCTTCGGGCGTCGTAAACGCGTCGGCGTGAATCGACACGAAGAGGTCCGCGCCGACGCGCCGCGCCTTCTGCACCCGCACGTTGAGCGGCACGAAGAAGTCCTGGTCGCGCGTCATCATTGCGCGCATGTTCGGCTGCGCGTCGATCTTCGCGCGCAGCTTCTTCGCGATATCGAGCGCGACGTGCTTCTCGTACGTGCCGCCGCCGCCGATCGCGCCCGGATCTTCGCCGCCGTGGCCGGGGTCGATCGCGACCGTCAGCAGCCGCACGGTGTTGCTCTTGCCCTTCGGCGTGGTGAAGGTGTAGGTGTCCTCGGCGTCGGTGTCCGCGCTGTTGTCGTCGTTGCGCGCGAGGGCCGACGGCGGCTGCGCCGGCTTCGCGGGCGCGTGCGGCGCCGGGTTGATGCGTGCCTGCGCCTGCGCTTGAGTGCGCGGCGCGAGCGGCGCGCCAGGCGCCGCCGCGGACGGTCCCGAAGGCGCGGGCGTGTCGTTTTGCGCGTATTTCTGGAAGAACGCGTCGCTGTTGTCCGCCGAGGCGGGCGGCGACGACGGACCGTTGAGCGTCGCATTCGGCGGCGCGCTTTGCTCCTGCAGACGCTGCTCCTTGCGCTCGGTCTGCGCGAGCAGATCCATCAGCGGATCGGGCGCGACGGCCGGGTACAGGTCGAACACGAGCCGGTACTTGTACGAGCCGACCGGCGTGAGCGTAAAGACTTGCGGCTTCACCGAGCCCTTGAGGTCGAACACCATCCGCACGACATGCGGTTGATACTGACCGACGCGCACCGATTGAATTTGCGGATCGTTCGGCGCGATCTTCGACACGAGGTCTTTCAGCGCCTGGTCGAGGTCGAGACCGTTCAGGTCGACGACGAGCCGGTCCGGGCCTTGCAGCAATTGCTGGCTCGTCTGCAGCGGCTGGTCCGATTCGATCGTCACGCGCGTGTAGTCGCGCGCGGGCCAGACGCGCACGCCGAGCACCGAGCTTGCCCATGCGAGGCGCGGCGCCGATACCGAGAGGCCCAGTACGAGGGTCGAGGCGCCGGCGCGCAGAATCTGGCGACGCCGCCAGTTGTGCGTAGCGGTGGCGGCGGATTCGATCGAGCGGAACGGTTTGATCAACATCTTTCGAGACATGCTTTTCCTGGTTCGCTATACGCCCGGGCGGTCAACCTGCGTCCGTCGCCTTCCACGTCGAGCGAGAAGACGAGATCCGGCACACCGAGCAAAGCGCCTGCACGCTGCGGCCATTCGACGAGACAGATCGCACCGCTGTCGAAATATTCGCGAAAGCCCGCATCGGCCCATTCGGCCGGATCGTTGAAACGGTACAGATCGAAGTGATAGACCGCGAGTTCCCTGCCGGCATTGCCGTTGGGCTCCGCGCGGGACCCCGTGTCGGGCAATTCGACCGTATACGGCTCGACGAGCGTATAGGTCGGGCTGCGTACGCGGCCGGTGTGACCGAGTGCGCGAAGCGTGGCGCGCACGAGCGTGGTCTTGCCGGCGCCGAGGTCGCCGATCAGTTGCACCTGCAAACCCTTGAACGCGTACTCGCCTATGCGCCGTTCGCTGCGCACGGCTTCGAGCGCGCGCGCGAATCGTTCGCCGAATGCCGCGGTGGCGGCTTCGTCCGCGAGCATCGTGGTGCGCTCGAGCAGGACGTCGGCAGCAGGCAGTGTCGCGTGATCGGGTTGAACGGGCATTCTCGTAAAATGACGTGATGGACCGAAGCCAGCAGCATCCCGTTTCCGGCACGCCCGACTCCACCGGCGGCCCGCGCGCGACACATCGTCTTGCACATCCTTTCGATGCAGCCGATGAAGCCGCGCTGGCTGCGCTCGCGTCGCGCATCAAGACGTGGGGACGCGAGCTGGGTTTCGGCGAGGTGGGTATCAGCGATACGAACCTCGCGCATGCCGAAGCGGGCCTCGCGGCATGGCTTCACGCGGGCTGGCACGGCGAGATGGATTATATGGCCAAACATGGGATGAAACGTGCACGGCCTGCCGAGCTTGTGGCCGGAACGCTACGCGTGATTACCGCGCGAATGGCTTATTTGCCCGCTTCGACAGATGCCGGAAAGGGTGGTGAAAGCGGGCGTGAAAGCGGGCATGTCCGTGCCGAACCGGCTCGTGCTGCGGGTCGAACACCGAGCGCGACGTTGAGCGGGAAACAGCGCGCAGCACTGCCGGGCGAGCCTGATTGGCGCAGTCGCGAGTACGCACGCCTTGCCGATCCGGCGGCGGCCGTCGTGTCGATCTACGCGCGCGGCCGTGACTATCACAAGGTGATGCGTAACCGTCTGCAACAGCTGGCAGAGTGCATCGAGGCCGAAATCGGTCCTTTTGGTTTTCGCGTGTTCACCGATTCGGCGCCCGTGCTCGAGGTCGAGCTCGCGCAGAAAGCCGGCGTCGGCTGGCGCGGCAAGCATACGCTGCTGTTGCAGCGCGACGCGGGGTCGCTGTTCTTTCTCGGCGAGATCTATGTCGATCTGCCGCTGCCGACCGACGCGCAAAGCGCGCCCGAGCGCGCGCCGCAAACCGCGGGCGCGCATTGCGGCCACTGCACGCGCTGCATCGAGGCGTGCCCGACCGGCGCGATCGTCGGACCGTACAAGGTCGATGCGCGACGCTGTATCTCGTATCTGACGATCGAGCTGAAGGGCAGTATTCCCGAGGATTTACGGCCGCTGATCGGCAATCGTATTTACGGCTGCGACGACTGCCAGCTCGTGTGTCCATGGAACAAGTTCGCGAAGGCGGCGCCGGTCGCGGACTTCGATGTGCGGCACGGGCTCGAACGCGCATCGTTGACCGAGCTGTTCGGCTGGAGCGCGGCGGATTTCGATACGCGGATGCAAGGCAGCGCGATTCGACGGATCGGCTACGAATGCTGGCTGCGCAATCTCGCGGTCGGCATGGGCAATGCGCTGCGTGCGGACCCGGCCACGCTTGCGCCGCATGTGCGTGCCGGTATTGTCGATGCGCTGCGCGGCCGCGCCGACGATTCCTCGCCGCTCGTGCGCGAGCACGTGCAATGGGCGCTGGAGGCGGCGTAGCGTGTCGAGGCTCGCGAGCGGTGAAAGGGCTCAAGCGTGTGACGGTCGCTGTCGCGCGCCGGCGCGCTCGCGCATGATGCGGGTAACAGGCGCGGCATTTGGGAGGAAACGTTCATCATGTACAACGCTGTGATCGATGCGCCGTTCGGCAAGATCGGCATTCGTGTCGAAGCAGGCCATGTGCGCGAGATTGTCTATCTGCCGGCCTCCGAGCAAAACGTCGAGCCCGACACGGCGCTCGCGAAGGAAGCGGTCAGGCAGATCGAGCGGTATCTCGAGCGCGCCTCGGCGACATTCGACTTGCCGCTCGCCGCGCGCGGCACGGCGTTCCAGCAGCGCGTGTGGCGGGGCATCAGCGCGATTCCGGCCGGTGCCGTGCTCACTTACGGACAGCTCGCGAAGGAGATCGGCAGCGTGCCGCGCGCAGTCGGCCAGGCCTGCGGGTCGAACCCGCACCCGATTGTCATTCCGTGCCATCGAGTGGTGGCGTCGGGCGGTATCGGCGGCTTTGCGCATCACGGCGACGATGGCTATTACCGCAAGGTCAAGCGCTGGCTGCTTGCTCACGAAGGCGTGAGTGACCTATGAGCGACGCCGTGATCACCGACTCGACGGGCGCCCCGGTGGCGTCGCCATTGTTCCAGACGAGCAGCGCCTCGATCGATGCGTTCTGCGACGCGTTGTGGCTCGAGCATGGCCTGTCGCGTAACACGCTCGATGCGTATCGGCGCGATTTGCGATTGTTCGCCGAATGGCTCGCGGCGACGCGCAGTGCCTCGCTCGACACGGCCGGCGAGGCCGACCTGACCGCCTATAGCGCGGCGCGCCAGAAGGACAAGTCGACTTCCGCGAACCGGCGCCTGTCGGTATTCCGGCGCTACTACGCGTGGGCGGTGCGCGAGCATCGCGCGTCCGCCGATCCGACGCTGCGCATCCGTTCGGCAAAACAGCCGCCGCGTTTCCCGTCGACGCTGACCGAAGCGCAGGTCGAGGCGCTGCTCGGTGCGCCCGATATCGATACGCCGCTTGGTTTGCGCGACCGCACGATGCTCGAGCTCATGTATGCGAGCGGGTTGCGCGTGACCGAGCTCGTCACGTTGAAGACCGTCGAGGTCGGTCTCAACGAGGGTGTCGTGCGTGTGTTGGGCAAGGGTGCGAAAGAGCGGCTGATTCCATTCGGCGAAGAGGCGCACGGCTGGATCGAGCGGTATCTGCGCGATTCGCGGCCGGCGCTGCTGGGCGTGCGCCCGGCCGATGCGCTGTTCGTCACGACGCGCGCGGAGGGCATGACGCGCCAGCAGTTCTGGAACATCATCAAGCGCCATGCGGCCGCGGCCGGTGTGCATGCGCCGCTGTCGCCTCATACGTTGCGACACGCGTTCGCGACGCATCTGCTGAATCACGGAGCGGACTTGCGCGTCGTGCAGCTGCTGCTCGGGCATACCGATATTTCGACGACGCAGATTTATACGCACGTCGCGCGCGAGCGGTTGAGGTCGCTGCATGCGGCGCATCATCCGCGAGGGTGAGCGGGGGTGGCGGGTCGTGCCGGGGGAGCCGGTGGCAAGCGCGTCGGTCTTGCCTACGCCAGTTCGCGCAACTTGTGCTTCAGTATCTTGCCAGTCGACGCCGCGGGCAGCGCATGGAGCAGCTTGACTTCGGCAGGCCGCTTGTACGGCGCAAGCCGGGTTCCGCACCATTCGATCAGTTGCTCCGGCCCCACGCGTGCGCCGGCCGCCAGTTCGACGAACGCAACCACTTCTTCATTGCCATCGGCCGCCGGACGGCCGATCACCGCCGATTGCACGACATCCGGATGCGCGTTCAACACCTGCTCGACTTCCGCCGGATAGACGTTGAAGCCCGAGCGGATGATCAACTCCTTGCTGCGCCCGACGATATGCAGCGCGCCGTCGGCGTCCTGCCGCGCGAGGTCGCCGGTCTTGAGCCAGCCATCGTCGGTGATGGCAGCGCGCGTCAGGGCGGCGTCGCGATAGTAGCCGAGCATCACATTCGGGCCGCGCACCCCTAGCTCGCCGACTTCGCCGCTCGCGACATCGATCCCATCGGACGACATCAAGCGCACGGCGATGCCCGGAATCGGCGGGCCGACCGAGCAATCGGCGCGCGGTGCATCGAGCATCGTTTGCGCGACGGTCGGACTGGTCTCGGTCAACCCGTAACCGTTGTGCAGCGCGACGCCGTACACATTTTCGACGCGCGCTTTCAGCGCCGCATCGAGCGGCGAGCCGCCCGAGTACGCAAAGCGCAAGTGCGGCGCGCGCCACGGCAGCCGTTGCGTCTGCAGATACTCGAGCAGCTTCGCATGCATCGCGGGCACGCCCTGGAAGATCGAGATGCGTTGTTCCGCGAGCGCGTGATGCACGGCCTGCGGTGCGAAGCGTGGCGCGAGCCGCAAGGTGGCGCCTGCGTACAGGCTTCCGAGGCACACGGAAGCGAGCCCATACACATGCGAGATCGGCAGTACCGTGTACACCACGTCGCCTGGACCGACGCGGCGCTGCGTGCTCGACATCGCCGCGATAAAAAGCAGATTTCGATGCGACAGCATCACGCCTTTCGGCGCGCCCGTCGTGCCGGTGGTGTAAATCAGCGCTGCGCATTGACGATCTGCCGCGGATTCCAAAGGCTCGGCCGACGCAGTGGCATCGAGTGTGAACGACCACGCGCCGATATCGGTTTCAAGCACCGACGCGCGTTGCGCACCAGAGCGCTGCGCGTGCCGCCCGGCATCGGGCGACAGGTCCGTCGCGAACGCGGTCAGGCGCGGCCTCGCATGTGCGACGATCGCGTCGAGTTCCGCCGGCGCGAGCCGCGCGTTGCATGGCAGCGCCCAGGCGTCGAGTTGCGCTGCCGCGAACAGCAGCACGATTTGCGCAGTGCAGTTTTCCGCGACGATCATCACGCGATCGCCGCCGCGCACGCCGAGTTCGCGCAAGCGTGCGGCCGCTTCGCTCGTCGCGGCGGCCAGTTCCGCATAGGTGAGACGCCGCGCATCTTCGATCAGTGCGAGGTGCTCGGGGTCGCGTGCGGCACCGCGTGCCGGAATGTCGGCGATGCGCGCAGGCAGCGATGCGACGAGCGCCGTGGCATCGATAGCGACCTTCGCGGGTGCCCGATGTGGGGCAGTCGCTTCTGATGCAGACGCGGACGGCGGGTGCGGCGAATGACTCAATGCGGATCTCCTTGCGGCGAGGCGGATAGGGCAGGGACAGCTGGGAAACACCAGCGGTCCTTCGTCAATCCACCGACGAATCGCGGAAAATCGTGCCATAGGCGCCAAGACCGCACAATCCTGGCCGTTCGGCAGATGGCGCGTCACGGCAGACCGACATTACAATCCCCCGGATGAGCAAATCCAGACACGTGTCCGAGACGCCCGCAACGCAGTTCCTGCGACGCCACGGCGTTGAATTCGGCGAGCATCCCTATGATTACGTCGAGCATGGCGGCACCGGGGAATCGGCGCGTCAGCTTGGCGTCGACGAGCATCACGTCGTGAAGACGCTCGTGATGGAAGACGAGCACGCGAAGCCACTGATCGTGCTGATGCACGGAGACCGCACGGTATCGACGAAAAACCTCGCGCGGCAGATCGGCGCGAAGCGCGTCGAGCCATGCAAGCCCGACGTCGCAAACCGGCACTCGGGGTATCTGATCGGCGGTACCTCGCCGTTCGGCACGCGCAAGACGATGCCGGTCTACGTCGAGTCCTCCATTCTGGAACTGGAGCGGATATGGATCAACGGAGGACGGCGTGGGTTTCTCGTCAGTATCGAGCCGTCGGTGGTAACGCGATTGCTTCGCGCGCAGCCGGTGCAGTGCGCGAGCGTCGATTGAGCAGCGCGGACCACGCATGCGCGTTCCGCTCGCGCAGACCGCCGCTGCGAGCTTCGGTAGAATGTGCGCCGTCCCGAATGCGGGGCATCGCGCTTTGTCATTCCTAAATGAGTTTCGACATGGAAAACCTGATTGTCGCCGTCGTGGCCTATCTGATCGGCTCGGTGTCGTTCGCCGTGATCGTGAGTGCGGCGATGGGGCTCGCCGACCCGCGCTCATACGGCTCCGGCAACCCTGGCGCGACGAATGTGCTGCGCACCGGCAACAAGAAGGCCGCGGTGCTGACACTGATCGGCGATGCGTTCAAGGGCTGGGTAGCGGTATGGCTCGTCGGACATTTCAGTGCGCGCTTCGGTCTCGACGAGTCGGCCATCGCGCTTGCCGCCATCGCCGTGTTCCTCGGCCATCTCTACCCGGTGTTCTTCCGCTTCAAAGGGGGCAAGGGCGTGGCAACCGCGGCGGGCGTGCTGCTCGCGATCAACCCGATACTCGGCGTCGCGACGCTTCTGACCTGGCTCATCGTCGCGTTCTTCACGCGGTACTCGTCGCTCGCGGCCATTTGTGCGGCCGTGTTCGCGCCGCTTTTCGACGGCTTTCTGTTCGGTGCGAACGTAATTGCGCTTGCCGTCGTGGCGATGAGCGCGCTGCTGGTCTGGCGTCATCGCGGGAACATCGCGAAGCTCGTGGCGGGCAAGGAAAGCCGCATTGGCGACAGGAAGAAAGAGGCCGCGGCCGGCGCGGCTGGCGGCACGGGGCCACACAAGTCTTAGTCGCACGCCGTGGCGGCGAAGCCCTGGCCGTGAAGCCGTGACATGGAGGCCGCGGCAGGCTCACCGTGCTGCGCGCGCGCTCAGTCCCGGAAGTTATTGAAGTCGAGCGGCGTATCCGTCACGTCCTTGCGCAGCATCGCGATCACGCTTTGCAGATCGTCGCGTTTGGCGCCGGTCACGCGCACAGCGTCGCCTTGAATGCTTGCCTGGACCTTGATCTTGCTGTCTTTTACGAGCTTGACGATTTTCTTCGCCAGGTCGCCCGACACGCCTTTCTTGATCGTGATGACCTGCTTGACCTTGTCGCCGCCGATCTTCTCGATCTTGCCGTAGTCGAGGAAGCGCACGTCGACGCTGCGCTTGGCCATTTTGCCGAGCAGCACGTCCTTCACCTGGCCGAGTTTGAACTCGTCGTCGGCATACGCAGTCAGCTCGCGTTCCTTCTGCTCGACGCGTGCATCGGATCCCTTGAAGTCGAAGCGCGTCGAAATTTCCTTGTTCGACTGCTCGATCGCATTCTTCACCTCAACCATGTTGGCTTCGCAGACGACGTCGAACGATGGCATCTTTTTCTCCCATAGTGCCGCGGTGCCCCCATGCCGCCCACCGGGCGCGCGCGATGCACTCGCTATAATCACGAACCGATGTCATTTTACCGACGCCGTCTGGTTTGCCCAAGTTTGCCCCAGGTTCGCACGTCGCCGTTATGGCTTTCCGTATCGATTTTCGTGGCGGCCAGCCTCGGCGCCGGGTTCATGCCGAAGCGCTCCTGAACGACCTCAACCGTTCCGAAACGCACCTGAAACCCGCCGATATCCGTTAGTCCGACACCTTGCCGATTCCTGCCCCGATGTCTGAAACCGCCTCCGTCCCCGGCTCCGTCCTGTTTCTTGCCGACTATCCGCTGCGCGCGCACAACACCTTCGGCTTCGACGTGCGCGCAAAGCTGGCGTGCCGGATCGAACGCGAAGAACAGTTGCTCGCGGCCGTGCGCGACCCGCGCGCCGCGCGGCTGCCGCGGCTCGTGCTCGGCGGCGGCAGCAATGTCGTGCTGACGCGCGATTTCGCCGGGCTCGTGCTGCTGATCGCGCTGCGTGGCCGGCGCGTCGTGGGTGAAGATGCCGATGCCTGGCTGGTCGAGGCGGCGGCCGGCGAGAACTGGCACGAGTTCGTCGCATGGACACTCGCGCACGGTTTGCCCGGGCTCGAGAATCTTGCGCTGATTCCCGGCACGGTCGGCGCGGCGCCGATCCAGAACATCGGTGCATACGGGCTCGAAATGGCCGAGCGTTTTGCCACGCTGCGCGCGGTCGATCTCGCGTCCGGCGAGACCGTCGAGATGGACGCAAGCGCGTGCCGGTTCGGCTATCGCGATAGCGTCTTCAAGCGGGAAGGGCGCGATCGCTTCGTGATCACCTCGGTGAGGTTCCGCTTGCCGAAGGTGTGGTCCCCGCGCGCCGGCTATGCCGATGTTGCGCGAGAGCTGGCCGCTCGACAGCATGGCAGTGGCAACGTTTATGGAAGCGCGGCCGCTGCCGTTACCACGCCGGGCGCGCAGGCGATTTTCGATGCGGTGGTCCGGGTGCGCCGCGCGAAACTGCCGGACCCGCTCACACTCGGCAATGCCGGCAGCTTCTTCAAGAACCCCGTCGTGGATGCGGCGCAATTCGATGCGCTGCTCGAGCGGGAGCCGGCGTTGGTGTCGTATCCGCAGCCTGATGGGCGCGTAAAGCTGGCGGCGGGTTGGCTCATCGACCGTTGCGGATGGAAGGGGCGCGCGCTTGGCGCGGCGGCCGTTCACGACCGTCAGGCGCTGGTGCTCGTCAACCGCGGCGGCGCGACAGGCGCTGACGTGCTTGCGCTTGCGACGGCGATTCAGCGTGACGTCGCCGGGCGCTTCGGTATCGATCTCGAGCCTGAGCCGATTTTTATCTGACGGTGGCGGGGCGCGCGCGAGAGATCCGCTTGAACCCGCTGCTTCGAGCCCGCACGAATCGCGCGTGAAGCGAAAAATAAAGCGCGAAATAACGCGAGCAATAAGCGAGAAATAAGCGAGAAATAAGCGAGAAATAAGCGAGAAATAAAAAGCGCCGATGCAGGTCCATGCATCGGCGCTTCCTAGATGCTTAAACCCGGGTTTAACGAAACGCCGAGCCTTAAGCGCAAGACCTACGCGTCGCGCTTGCGCCGCGCATTTTCTGCGATCCGCATCCGCAGCGCATTGAGCTTGATAAAGCCGCCGGCGTCTGCCTGGTTATACGCGCCGCCGTCGTCGTCGAAGGTGGCGATGGTCTTGTCGAACAGCGTGTCCTTCGAATCGCGCGCGACGACCGACACACTGCCCTTGTACAGCTTGACGCGCACCCAGCCGTTGACCTTTTCCTGCGTATGGTCGATCAGCACCTGAATCGCGCGGCGCTCCGGGCTCCACCAGTAACCGTTGTAAATCAGCGAGGCGTAGCGCGCCATCAGGTCGTCTTTCAGATGCGCGACTTCGCGGTCGAGCGTGATGGATTCGATGCCGCGGTGCGCCTTCAGCATGATCGTGCCGCCCGGCGTTTCATAGCAGCCGCGCGACTTCATGCCGACATAGCGGTTTTCGACCAGGTCGAGACGGCCGATGCCGTGCTTGCCGCCGAGGCGGTTCAGTTCGGTCAGCATGTCGGCCGGCGACAGGCGTTTGCCGTTCAGCGCGACCGGGTCGCCGTGCTCGTACTCGATATCGACGAACTCGGGCTGGTCCGGCGCCGCTTCCGGCGCCACCGTCCAGCGCCACATGTCCGCTTCGGCTTCGGCTTTCGGGTCTTCGAGGTGGCGGCCCTCGAACGAAATATGCAGCAGGTTCGCGTCCATCGAGTACGGCGCGCCGCCTTGCTTATGCTTCATCTCGATCGGAATACCCGACTTTTCCGCGTAGGCAAGCAGCTTCTCGCGCGACAGCAGATCCCATTCGCGCCACGGCGCGATGACCTTGATGCCGGGTTCGAGCGCGTAGTAGCCGAGCTCGAACCGGACCTGGTCGTTGCCCTTGCCGGTCGCGCCGTGCGATACCGCCTGTGCGCCCGTCGCGCGCGCGATTTCGATCTGGCGCTTCGCGATCAGCGGACGCGCGATCGACGTGCCGAGCAGATACTCGCCTTCGTAAATCGTATTGGCGCGAAACATCGGGAACACGAAGTCGCGCACGAATTCTTCGCGCAAGTCGTCGATAAAGATGTTTTCCTGCTTGATGCCGAGTTGCAGCGCTTTCTTGCGCGCCGGCTCCAGCTCTTCGCCCTGACCGATGTCGGCCGTAAACGTGACGACTTCGGCGTCGTAGTTGTCCTGCAACCACTTCAGGATGACGGAGGTGTCGAGGCCGCCCGAATAGGCGAGCACGACTTTCTTGATATCGCTCATGATGGACTCGTAGCTGGAAGACTAGTGCGCGCCGGCGGCCCCGGAGCGCGGAAAATCGCTATTTTGACACTAAACCGGCCCATGTCCCGCGTTTTGGACGGCGCTGACGGGTGCGAGGGACGCTGCCGCTGCGGCGGCGTGCCTCTGCAATTGGCGCCGAAGCTCAGTGATTGAGCTTGCCGAGCAGCAAAAACTCCATCAGCGCCTTCTGCACATGCAGACGGTTTTCCGCTTCGTCCCAGACGACGCTTTGCGGGCCGTCGATGACTTCCGCGCTGACTTCCTCGCCGCGATGCGCGGGCAGGCAATGCATGAAGAGCGCGTCCTTATTGGCGCGCGCCATCATGTCGGCATCGACGCACCAGTCCGCGAACGCTTTCTTGCGCGCTTCGTTTTCGGCTTCGAAACCCATGCTGGTCCAGACGTCGGTGGTGACGAGATCGGCGCCGGCGCAGGCTTCGTGCGGATCGTCGAACTCCTGATAGAACGGGGCGCTTTCGGACGCAACGAGTGCGCGGTCGAGTTTGTAGCCTGGCGGCGTGGACAGGCGCAGCTTGAAACCGAGAATCTGCGCGGCCTCGATCCACGTGTACAGCATGTTGTTCGCGTCGCCGACCCACGCGACCGTCCGGTCGCGAATCGGCCCGCGGTGCTCGTAGTACGTGAAGATATCGGCCAGCACCTGGCACGGGTGATATTCGTTCGTGAGCCCGTTGATTACCGGCACGCGCGAGTTTTCGGCAAAGCGCTCGATGATGTCCTGGCCGAACGTGCGGATCATGATGATGTCGACCATCCGCGAGATCACTTGCGCGGCGTCTTCGATCGGTTCGCCGCGGCCCAGCTGCGTATCGCGCGTGCTCATGAACACCGCATGGCCGCCAAGCTGGAAGATGCCTGCT
Organism: Paraburkholderia sp. SOS3; assembly: GCF_001922345.1. NCBI lineage: Bacteria > Pseudomonadati > Pseudomonadota > Betaproteobacteria > Burkholderiales > Burkholderiaceae > Paraburkholderia > Paraburkholderia sp. SOS3. The sequence goes on from NZ_CP018811.1 coordinate 847,453, forward strand.
TCGAACGACAGGCGCGTGCGCGTCGAGTTTTTCTCGAAGATCATCGCGAGCGTGCGGTCGTGCAGCGGGTGATAGGTTTCGTAGTTCTTGAACTTGCGTTTCAGAATGCGCGCGCGTTCGAGCACGTATTCATAGTCGTCGAGCGAGAAGTCCTTGAACTGCAAATAGTGGCGAATAGTTTTGGCGGTCATGAAACAAATACGGCGGGTTCACCCGGCTTCGAAAGCCGGACGGCGCCGCCGTCGTTTGTGATAAGTCAATGCAGCATAAAGGATTTTCCGAGGTTTGACGAGTCAGCCGACCCGGTGATCGGCCATCTGGCCGATCACCGGGACTGTAAGAAAATTGTTGCCGAATCGTTCGCGAAAGTCTTGTGTGCAGTGCGGAAAAAGGCTCGCTGCGCTATAATCGACGGGTTTTTCAAAGCCCAGCAGGCAGGCTCCATGCTTGCGGAACACGGCTTACAGATAAGACGCGGCGTGTGAGTGCACGGAGGAGTGCGCGCGGGGACAGGCCTGACAGGTGCCGACAGGTGACCTCGAAGGTGGTACCGCAGTTGGCCTCGACACGCCAAAGCGTTGCGATGAACATTTCAAGCGTATCGTACGCATCAGATACGCGTATGGATCTCGCGTGGTCGTGTTTCAGGTAGCTTTTCCGTTGGCGCTCCGCTGGGCAGTCACTCAGGGTTTCCTACATGGCCGACACACCCCCAACCGAGTTCTTCATTCAAGGCATCACCAGCACGGGAAAGAAGTTTCGGCCGAGCGACTGGTCGGAGCGTCTCGCTGGCGTGATGTCGGGTTTCGGTCCGGGGGCGCGGGGGCCGAATGCGCGCCTGCAATATTCGCTGTACGTGCGGCCAACCATCCTGGGCGACCTCAAGTGCGTGATCCTCGACTCCCGGTTGCGCGATATCGAGCCGATGGCGTTTGACTTCGTGATGAACTTCGCGAAAGACAACGATCTCGTCGTCACCGAAGCGTGCGAATTGCCGCCGCATCACGGGACACAGCAAGGCAGGACGTTCTAAGGATCAGATCCGATCGAACCCGGAACCCGCATAGCGGGTTTTTTATGCCCGAGCCGCATGCGCCAGTTTTCTTCCGGCGTATGCCCGTGTCCGACTGACACGGAACCCCCACCCGAACCCGAACCCATACCGCGGCGACCAACAAAAAAGCCCGCCGAGGCGGGCTTCAATGTAGCAGCGGAAACAGGAAACAACCCGCACGACGCGGGTTGGCAGGACTTGCGAATTTACTGTGCTGCGGGGGCTTGCAGGCCCTTGACGGCTGCAGCCAGGCGGCTCTTGTGACGAGCGGCCTTGTTCTTGTGAACGATCTTCTTGTCGGCAATGATGTCGATGGTTTTCGACGATGCCTTGAAAATTTCAGCAGCCTTCGCTGCGTCGCCTGCGTCGATTGCCTTGCGCACGGCCTTGATCGCCGTACGGAACTTCGAGCGCAGCGCCGAGTTATGCGAGTTGGCCTTGGCGGCCTGACGGGCGCGCTTGCGTGCTTGTTTGGTGTTAGCCATGACGTGGTTCCTTATCCTGTTCCTGTTTCCAGTGCCGGCCCATTCGACTGACCGATGGCCGTCGGAAGACCCGGCGCTGCTTCTGGATGCAACCCGCGGAAGCGATTGCCCGCGAGCGTCGATCTGATTCGAGGTACGACAACGACGCGAAGATTGGCCTATGCCCCGCCTTTCATGCCGGATAGGCGAAAGAGGGAAGGCAAGCTTCGAAACGGGCGATTATAGCAACAGAACCGCGCACCTGACAAGGCACGCAAATTCCTGCCGAAATCACGCCCCGCGCGAGCGTTTATAGCGAACGTCCTGCTCGCGGATAGGTCCGAATCGCGTTTCGACACGCTCTTCCCTCTGGACGGACCCGTATAATAAGCGCCCCATGAATCTATTCCGAGCCCTGTTGACGGTCAGCGGCTTCACGCTGCTGTCCCGCGTGACCGGACTGGCCCGCGAGACGCTGATCGCCCGCGCGTTCGGCGCCAGTCAATACACCGACGCGTTCTACGTCGCCTTCCGCATTCCGAACCTGTTGCGCCGCATCTCCGCCGAGGGGGCATTCTCCCAGGCCTTCGTGCCGATTCTGGCCGAGTTCAAGAACCAGCAGGGCCACGACGCGACGAAGGCGCTCGTCGACGCCACCTCGACCGTGCTGGCGTGGGTGCTCGTGGTCCTGTCGCTGCTCGGCGTTGCTGCGGCGTCGTGGGTCGTGCTCGTCGTCGCGTCGGGCTTGCGCACCGACGGCAATGCATTCCCGCTCGCGGTCACGATGACGCGGATCATGTTCCCGTACATCGTCTTTATCTCGCTGACCTCGCTTGCATCGAGCGTGCTCAATACCTACAAGCACTTCTCGATGCCGGCGTTCGCGCCGGTGCTGCTCAACGTTGCGTTCATCTCCGCAGCGGTGTTCGTCGCGCCGCATCTGCGCACGCCTGTCTATGCGCTCGCGTGGGCTGTGATCGCGGGCGGTATCCTGCAATTCGTCGTGCAGTTGCCGGTGTTGAAGAAGATCGACATGCTGCCGCGCTTCGGGCTCAATCCGGTTCGCGCGCTCGCGCATCGCGGCGTGAAGCGCGTGCTCGCGAAGATGGTGCCGTCGATGTTCGCCGTCTCGGTGGCGCAGATCAGCCTCATCATCAACACGAATATCGCGTCGCATATCGGGCCGGGCGCGGTGTCGTGGATCAACTACGCTGACCGGCTCATGGAATTCCCGACCGCGTTGCTCGGCGTCGCGCTCGGCACGATCCTGCTGCCGAGCCTTTCGAAAGCGCACGTCGATGCCGACACGCACGAGTATTCGGCGCTGCTCGACTGGGGCTTGCGCGTGACGTTTCTGCTCGCCGCACCGAGCGCGATCGCGCTGTTTTTTTTCGCCGAGCCGCTGACCGCGACGCTCTTTCACTATGGCAAGTTCGACGGCAACGCGGTCGTGATGGTCGGGCGCGCGCTCGCCGCGTACGGCGTCGGCCTCGTGGGACTGATTCTGATCAAGATTCTCGCGCCGGGCTTTTATGCAAAGCAGGACATCAAGACACCGGTCAAGATCGGCATCGGCGTGCTGGTTTTCACGCAGGCATGCAACTATGTCTTCGTGCCGATTTTCTCGCATGCGGGGCTCACGCTGTCGGTCGGGCTCGGCGCTTGCATGAACGCGTTGTTTCTGTTCATCGGCTTGCGGCGTCGGGGCATCTATATGCCATCGGCCGGCTGGACGCGCTTTTTCGTGCAACTGCTCGGCGCGTGTCTCGTGCTGGCCGGCGTGATGCGATGGCTTTCCGCGAGCTTCGACTGGATCGGCATGCACGACATGCCGCTCATGCGAATCGTGCTGCTCGGCGCATGCCTCGTTCTGTTCGCCGCGCTATATTTCGGTATGCTGTGGCTGATGGGCTTCAAATACGCGTATTTCAGAAGGCGAGTGAAGTGATCACGATGACGCGGGTTCTCGATTATTTCGGCACGCTTGTCGCCGAGGACGAAAGCCTTCCGCTGACGGAAGCCGCGCTTTCGCTCGCGCAGGACGCCTACCCCGATCTCGATCTGCAGGGTACGCTCGCGGAGATCGACGAACTGGTGCTGCGTCTGCAGCGGCGCATGCCCGACGATGCCGACGTAAAGCAGAAAGTCGGCATCCTGAACCGGTTCTTCTTTCGCGAGCTCGGCTTTGCGGCCAACGTCAACGACTATTACGATCCCGACAACAGTCATCTCAACGTTGTGCTCAAGCGGCGGCGCGGAATTCCGATTTCGCTTGCGGTGCTATATCTCGAGATTGCAAGCCAGGTCGATATTCCGGTGCGCGGCGTATCGTTTCCGGGGCACTTCCTGTTGCGTGTGACGACGCCCGAGGGCGATGTGATGCTCGATCCGACCAGCGGACACTCGTTGTCCGAATCGGAAATGGTCGAGATGCTCGAGCCGTATGTCGCGAAGGCCGGCGACTCGGTCGGCCGCGCGCTGCGCATGTTGCTGCAGCCGGCGACACGCCGCGAGATCATCGCGCGCATGCTGCGCAATCTGAAGTCCACCTATTTGCAGACCGAGCGTTGGCAACGTCTGCTCGCGGTGCAGCAGCGACTCGTGATTCTGCTGCCGGACAGCATCGAGGAAGTGCGCGACCGCGGCTTCGCCTATGCGCGGCTCGACTATCTGCGGCCCGCGCTCGAAGATCTCGAGCGTTATCTCGGCGACCGGCCCGATGCCGACGATGCAACGGTCGTCGAATCGCAGCTCGAGGAAATTCGCCAGCGCACGCAGCATAACGATCGGGACTGACGGCGTCCGTCCCGTCGCACGCAAAACGCGACGCAAGAAGGTGCGAAGAATAGAAAGAAAAGCCTGCAGGCGAACACATTTCGTGTGCAGGCTTTTTCAATTTTCATTTACGCATCGGCGACAGGCAATGGGTGGCGACCGTTGCTTCAGTTACTTCGGCTGCATGCGAATCGCGCCATCGAGACGAATCACTTCGCCGTTCAGCATCGGGTTGTCGAAAATCTGCTTGGCGAGCAGCGCGTATTCGACCGGTTTGCCGAGACGCGGCGGGAACGGCACCATCGCGCCAAGCGAATCCTGCACTTCCTGCGGCATGCCGAGCAGCATTGGCGTTTCGAAGATGCCTGGCGCAATCGTCATCACGCGGATGCCGTTGCGCGACAGATCGCGCGCGATCGGCAAGGTCATGCCGGCGACGCCCGCTTTCGATGCAGCGTAGGCGGCCTGGCCGATTTGCCCGTCGAAAGCGGCGACCGACGCCGTATTGACGATCACGCCGCGCTCGCCGCCCGCATTCGGTTCGAGTTTCGCCATCGCGGCGGCGGCGAGGCGGATCATGTTGAAGGTGCCGATCAGGTTGATCGCGATGGTCTTCGAAAATGCGTCGAGCGAATGCGGGCCGTCCTTACCGACGGTTTTCATGGCCGGCGCGACGCCTGCACAGTTGACGAGTCCGCGCAGCGCACCCAGCTTCGCCGCCGCGTCGACTGCTTGCACCGCGTCGTCTTCGCGTGTGACGTCGCATTTGACGAACACGCCGCCGAGTTCCTTCGCGAGTTGCGTACCGGCTGCTTCATTCAGATCGGCGAGCACGACCTTGCCGCCGTTTTCGGCGAAGAGGCGCGCGGTGGCCGCGCCGAGCCCCGATGCGCCGCCTGTGATCAGAAATGCGTTGTCGCGGATATCCATACATTCTCCTTGGCCGGTTTGCCGCGTCCGACTTGCGGCTGCGTGTCGAGCAACGATTGTAGCGGGTGCCGTTGGCACATAAAAGGCGGTATGGCATGTCGCCGCGTTCGGCAATTTGCCGTACCAATCGTCCGACAATGATTCGGATCTCTGATCAAAAGCCGGTGGCGGTTCGCGATATGTCGCGGCAACAAAAAACCGCCCACTTTAGGGGCGGTTTCCGCAAATCGCTGCAAGCGGCGGGTGATGCGCCTGTACGCCTACTTCAATGCATCGAACACGCGCGTGCGGATCTCGTCGACCGTGCCGAGCCCCGAAATACGCCGATACGCGGGCGCTTTGAGCGCGGTGGACGGATCGCCTTTCTGCGCCCAGGCCTGGTAGTAGTCGATGAGCGGCTTCGTCTGCGCGACATAGACATCCAGACGTTTGCGCACGGTTTCTTCCTTGTCGTCGTCGCGCTGGATCAGCGGCTCGCCGGTCACGTCGTCGACGTTCGCGACCTTCGGCGGATTGAACTTCACGTGATACGTGCGGCCCGACGGCGCGTGCACACGGCGGCCGCTCATACGGACGATGATCTCGTCGAACGGCACGTCGATCTCGACCACGTAGTCGATCGCGACGCCCGCCTGCTTCATCGCTTCGGCTTGCGGCAGCGTGCGTGGAAAGCCGTCGAACAGGTAGCCGTTCTTGCAGTCGGGCTCGAGCAGACGCTCCTTCACGAGGTTGATGATCAGTTCATCGGTGACGAGTTCGCCGGCGTCCATATAGCGCTTCGCTTCGATGCCGAGCGGCGTGCCCGCTTTCACCGCCGCGCGCAGCATGTCGCCCGTCGAAATCTGCGGAATGCCGAACTTGTCCTTGATGAAGTTTGCCTGGGTGCCCTTGCCCGCTCCAGGCGCGCCCAACAGGATCAAACGCATGTGATATCTCCAGATCTGTATGTGAATTCTGTTCGGCCCGCAGCGCATCCGCACTCGTCGCACTGCTTTTTTCCCGGTGCCTCTGCTGCGGCGTCCGCTGCTTCGACGGTTGCCTTGCCCGCGGTGTCGCCCTTAAGCCACCGCGCGGTACTCGGACGGACCAGAAGCCGCGCTGCACGTCGCGCGCAATGCGCGACGGCGCTGCAGCATGCGAAGGTGGACTGCACAACGAGCGGACAAGCGGCACAAGCGGCACAAGCGGCACAAGCGGCACAAGCGACACAAACGGGACATGCGACACACTGCGATTGCGAACGGCGATTGCAGACTGCAATAGCGAACGGCCTTGCCGGTGGTTCGCTAACCGTCCCGATTATGCCACGGGTTTTTACGCGGACGACCCGAAAAACGCCTGCACGCGCGCCAGATCGGCCGGTGTATCGACACCCGGCAGCGGCGTATCGGGTGTGACGAGCACCGCGATCCGTTCGCCATGCCACATCGCGCGCAACTGCTCGAGCGCTTCGGTTTGCTCGATCGGCGAAAGCGTCAGGGACGGAAACGCGCGCAAAAATTTCGCGCGGTAAGCGTAGAGGCCGATATGCCGGTAGACGGTCGCGGACGCAGGCGGCGCCGGCATTTCGGCGAGATTGGGCAACTGCGCGGGCGAGCGCGGTTGCCACGCGTCGCGTGCCCATGGGATCGGCGCGCGCGAGAAGTAAAGCGCAACGCCGCGGGCGTCGAGCACGACCTTCACGACGTTCGGATTGAATACTTCCATGGGATCGCAGATCGGATGCGCGGCGGTCGCGATCGCGCATCCTTCGCTCGCCGCGAGGTGCGACGCAACGCCGCGCACGAGCGCCGGATCGATCAGCGGTTCGTCGCCTTGCACGTTGACGACGATCGTGTCGTCGCTCCATCCGTGCTGCACCGCGACTTCGGCAAGCCGGTCGGTGCCCGACGGATGATCGGCGCGCGTCAGCACCGCATCGAAGCCGTGTTCGCGTGCGGCCGCGAACACTTGCGGCGCGTCGGTCGCGATCAGCACCTGCTGTGCGCCCGACTCGCGCGCGCGTTCGGCAACGCGCACGACCATCGGCTTGCCGCCGAGATCGGCGAGCGGCTTGTTCGGTAAGCGGGTGGAAGCGAGGCGGGCCGGAACGACGGCAATGAACGGCGGGGCGGCGACAGACGAGCCGCTCGCGGAACCGCTTGTTGAACTGCTCACTAAACCGCTCGTTGAGCTGTCCATTGAACTGCTCATTGAGCTGCTCACGCAACCGACCCCGGATTCAGGTCGACGGGCGTACCTTCGACGGTCTGCCGTGCTTCTTCGACAAGCATGACGGGAATGCCGTCGCGAATCGGATAAGCGAGCTTGTCGGCGTTGCAGATGAGCTCCTGCGCCGAACGATCGTAGCTGAGCGGGCCCTTACAGATCGGGCAGACGAGGATTTCAAGCAGACGGGCGTCCACGGAGTTTCTCCACAACGGATTCGATAAGGCGATGATCGAGCGCGGCTTCGACCGGCACGACCCAGATTCGCGCGTCACGCCAAGTCCCTAATTTTACCGCATCCTTTTCGGTGACCAGGATCGCGTCGGCCTCGACGTCGGCGAATGGATTCGTGGTGAATGCGTAGTGGTCGGGCAGCGCGCGCGTATCGGGCGTTATGCCGGCCGCGCGCAGCGTGGCGAAGAAGCGCTCCGGTGCGCCGATGCCGGCCGCGGCCAGCACCTTGACGCCAGTGAACTGCGCAAGCGGCCGCCGCAGGTGCGGATTGTCGAGATGCCACGCGTCGCCGGGCGTCAAGTGCAGCGCGTACGTGTTCGGCCACGGCGGCAGCGTGCGTTCGTAGGGGCTGTTGACGAGCGTCGCATCGCGGTGGCGCGACAGCGGTTCGCGCAGCGGACCCGCCGGCAGCAGAAAGCCGTTGCCGCCGAGCCGATGGTCGAACACGACGAGCTCGACGTCGCGCGCGAGACGATAGTGCTGCAAGCCATCGTCGCTGACGATCACGTCGACCTCGCGATGCGCGGCAGTCAGCGCACGCGCCGCCGCGACGCGGTCGGGACAGACGCACACCGGCGCGCCGGTGCGCCGCGCGATCAGCAGCGGCTCGTCGCCGGCTTGCGAAGCGGGCGAGGCGGGCGTGACGGCGGTCGGCGTGCGCACGCGCGCGCCGTAGCCGCGCGACACGACGCCTGGCGTGAAGCCGGCAGCGCGCAACGCTTCGACGAGCGCGATCACGGTCGGTGTTTTGCCGGTACCGCCCACGGTGACATTGCCGACCACCACGACTGGCACGCCTATCCTCACGCGCTCGAGCCAGCCCGCCGCGAATGCGCCGCGGCGTGCGGCCGCGATGGCGCCGAACCCACAGGCAAGCGGCGATAGCGCCCAGGCGAACGGACCGCGCCGCTGCCATTCGCGCGCGATATACGACTCGATGCGGGCGCGCAGCGCGCTCATGCGTGTACGGCTACCACTGGACGGCGCGAGCGCTCGCTACAGGCGAGCAGCGGGCGAGGCGCGCGTGACACGATGAACGCGGATGGCATCGGCAAGTTTCTCCAGGCGATTCTGATTGCAGCGGGCTGCCGCTGACGGTGAATACGACGACGCTACGACGCGGCGGCATATGCGAACCGCCAGTGGCCGGGACCCGGCACTCTATCGCGCGAAGCCGCGTCGCGGCAAGTCGCCGGCGACAGCATCGTCCGCGCCAGCGGCCGTTTTGCGCACCTCGGCGTAGCGCGGTCCGCCTGTGGATAACTTTGTGGAAAATCTGCCCCGCATTCAACCGCAAGCGCCGCCGCGCAAGCCCCGGGCCGGTATAGGAAATCATTTAAGAGATAAAAAATCCATAAAAATCAGTAGCTTATTTCGAATTCATTGACGTTTTCGGGGCGTTTTCGACCCCTCATACTTAGCATCCCGACATGTGGACACTTTTAACAACGTGACTAACCCGGTCCCTCGAAGGGTGGACGCGGCTGGCCACTCGGTCTATCGTCTGTTCGGCCTGGCGAAACTGCCCCGATTTGCGTCCGACGATCCGATCCCATCCAGACACCCGCATGAATTCAGATAGTCCTTTCGCTTCATCCATTCCGGGCAGCGGCGATGCCGTCGTGCCGGTGTCCGCGCTGAATCGCGCGATTGGCACGATGCTCGAGCGCTCGTTCCCGCTCGTGTGGGTAGCGGGCGAAGTGTCGAATTTCACGCGCGCCGCAAGCGGTCACTGGTACTTCTCGATCAAGGATGCGCAAGCGCAGATGCGCTGCGTGATGTTCCGCGGCCGCGCGCAGTACGCCGAGTTCACGCCGCGCGAAGGCGATCGCATCGAAGTGCGTGCGCTCGTGACGATGTACGAGCCGCGCGGCGAACTGCAGCTCAATGTCGAAGCAGTGCGGCGCACGGGTCAGGGGCGCCTGTACGAAGCGTTCCTGAAGCTGAAGGCGCAACTCGAAGCCGAGGGTCTGTTCGACGCCGGGCGCAAGCGCGCGCTGCCCGCGCATCCACGTTCGATCGGCATCGTCACGTCGCTGCAAGCGGCGGCGCTACGCGATGTGCTGACCACGCTTTCGCGCCGCGCGCCGCATGTTCCGGTGATCGTTTATCCCGCACCGGTGCAAGGCGTGGGTGTCGCAGCGAAGCTCGCCGCAATGGTCGAAACGGCGAATGCGCGGCGCGAGGTCGACGTGCTGATCGTGTGCCGCGGCGGCGGCTCGATCGAAGACCTGTGGGCGTTCAACGAAGAAGTGCTCGCGCGCGCGATCGCGGCGAGCCGCGTGCCGGTCGTGAGCGGCGTCGGTCACGAAACCGACTTCACGATCGCCGACTTCGCGGCCGACGTGCGTGCGCCGACGCCGACCGGCGCCGCCGAACTCGTGAGCCCGCAACGCGTGCTGTTGCTGCGCGAACTCGACCATCGGCATGCGGCGCTCGCGCGCGGTTTCGGCCGGATGATGGAGCGCCGCGCGCAGCAACTCGACTGGCTGGCGCGGCGTCTCGTGTCGCCGGCCGAGCGGCTCGCCCGGCAACGCACGCATTTGCATCAGTTGAGCGTGCGGCTGGCGTCGGCCGGCGCACGTCCGGTGCGCGATGCGCGGGCGCGCTTTGCATTGCTGCGCGTGCGCTGGCAACGCTGGTGTCCGGACGTCGCCGTGCATCGCAGCGCATTGGGCCGCCTCGACGAACGTTTGCGCAGCGCATTCGTGCGGCGTGATGAACGCGATGCCGCGCATATCGCGGCGCTCGCGGCGCGGCTCGAAGTGCTGAGTCCGCAACGCACGTTCGAACGCGGTTATGCCGCGTTGCTCGACGCGCAAAACGGCCGCGCACTGCGTGCGCCAGCTGCATTGAAACCGGGGCGCCGCCTGACCGTGCATCTCGCGGAGGGCTCGGCGGACATCGCGCTATCCGACGTGCAGCCGCGTCTGACGGAAGGCTTCTGAGCGCATCGGTTCGAAGTAGATTTGACCTCGTCGCAATGCGCGGGCAAGAAGCAATTGCACTCATTACCGCGATTCATATATCGCGTGAATTCGCGCAGTAATTGCGCAGACGGGCGAGGCACTGGAACGCCGATATAAAGGCCTATAAAGACGTAGACGGAACATTCGTAAGATCGCAATCACGGTCCGGGTACGCGGCTTGATACCGTTCAGATACAACGCCGGATTGCAGGATTCTCCGCGATCGGCTGCGACGTCGCGCGACGTGAAGATCTGCGATCACGACTCGCGCGTGCCGCGTGAATTTCATGGGCCGGCGCCGCCATTGACACCCCTGTGGTCAAAAGACCGTTGGTTTGCGGGGTTATCCCAAGTCGCCTACAATCCATTGCTCGACAAGCGTTGTCCGCAGACTTCCCCATAAACAGATAGAAGGAAAGCACCATGGAACATCAGCTCCCGCCTCTGCCGTTCGCGAAAAACGCACTCGCGCCGCACATGTCCGAAGAGACGCTCGAGTTTCATTACGGCAAGCATCACCAGACCTATGTGACTAACCTGAATAATCTGATCAAGGGTACCGAGTACGAAAATCTGACGCTTGAAGAAATCGTCAAGAAATCGTCGGGCGGCGTGTTCAACAATTCCGCCCAGGTGTGGAATCACACGTTCTTCTGGAATAGCCTGAAGCCGCAAGGCGGCGGCCAGCCGAGCGGCGCGCTTGCAGAAGCGATCAACAAGAAGTGGGGTTCCTTCGACAAGTTCAAGGAAGAGTTCACGAAGACGGCAGTCGGCACGTTCGGCTCGGGCTGGGCCTGGCTCGTGAAGAAGCCCGACGGCTCGCTCGATCTCGTTTCGACGAGCAATGCCGCCACGCCGCTCACCACCGATGCGAAGCCGCTGCTCACGATCGACGTGTGGGAGCACGCGTACTACATCGACTATCGCAACGCGCGTCCGAAGTTCGTCGAGGCGTACTGGAACATCGTGAACTGGGACTTCGCAGCGAAGAACTTCGGCTGATACTGATACGAAAGCGCGCCAACCGCGCCACATCGAATCGCGGCCTCATCGCGTAGCGAGCCCGCAGTCGGCAAACGATCTGTAGTTAAAATGAAAGCCCTCCATTGCGAGGGCTTTTGTGTTTTTGTATTCGTATGTTGTCCGTATCCAACCGCGCCGATTCATCCGGCTGCCGTCCATCGCGTTTTTGGCAATTGCCGTTCCATATTCCGATGTGATCGCGATGTCGTCGTTCTGCGCACTGCCTTTTCGCGTTTTACGAAACCTCCTTCCTTGTTTGAATGCATTGTCATGCATGAAGACGCGTCGTGTCTTTTTCGTGCAATACCGCACCCGGCGTGCGTGCTTGATGGTGAAAAAATATCTCAGTACACTCACTTGCGACGCGATGACTGCGGCAAGGCGAGCAATGCAAAGAGGCCTTCGCGGTCGCAGTCAATCTGCGTCCGGTGTCTTATGGCGTGATGCCCACTGCGCCGCTGCCCGATGGCGGGCAGTCCATGCGCGTAGCCGGGGCTCGGACGGTTCGTGCCGCGCGCGCAGCAAGCGTGCGCAATCACTGAGGTCTCTTCTTAAGGAGCGTCGCATCCGCGAGGCGTACGGCTTCGCGTGTCGGCATGCCCAGGTGATGGTGTCGTCCGTGGTGTTCGCAACGTTCGATTCATCCATGCCCATGCGCTCTACTAACTATCGTGGCCTGAGTAGTCAATGACACCCGAACTCGATTCCCCCAATCTGCTCGACACGATCCCCGCATTGATCTGGAACGGTTCGCCCGACGGCGGCGCGTCGTCCCTCAACGCGGCCTGGACGCGTTTTACCGGCAGGCCCCCAGCCGAGTTGCTCGGCTTCGGCTGGCAGCGCCTGCTGCATCCCGACGACATCTACTGCGTGCAGGAAGGTTGTGCACGCGCGCATGGCGGCGGCGCCGACCGGCGCATGCACGTGCGCATCCTCGACGCGAGCGGCCGTTATCAGCGCTTTCTCGTCAGCATCAGTGCGAACGGCGCGGACTACGACGCGCCCGGCGGCTTCGCGGCCGCGGCGATCCGGTTCATCGACAGCAGAGCGGACAAGCCCACCGATTGCATGGGCGAACGCGACCTGCGCTTTCCGTGGGGCCATGTGCCGGTGATGGTCTGGAGCACCCAGGCGGACGGCTACCTCGATTTCGTCAACGACCATTGGGTGCGTTTCACCGGCATGCCGCTCGAACGCGCGCAGGGTTGGGGCTGGCAGGAAGCCGTGCATCCGGACGATCGCGAGCGATCGATGCGCGTGTGGCGGCAGCTGCTGGAAAGCGGTCTCGAGGGCTCGTGCGAATGCAGGCTCGGCAACCACGAGCGCGGCTACCGCTGGTGCATGTCGATCGTGAAACCGAGGCGCGACGCGACGGGGCGCATCGTGCGCTGGTATGGAGCGATCCTCGATATCGAAGACCGCAAGCGCGCCGAAGACGCCTTGCGGTTGAGCGAAGCATATCTGACCGACGCGCAGCGTTTGAGCCATACCGGCAGCTTCGCGCTGAACCCGCACACGGGCGCGCTTTACTGGTCGCCCGAAATGTACCGGCTCTACGAATACGAGCCGGGTACGAAGGTCGATTTGCGTGCGGTGTTCGCGCGCACGCATCCCGACGATCTCGACGAGGCGACGCGCGCGTTCGCGCGGATCGGCGCCGGCGATCTCGAAGTCGACACGACGCATCGGCTCATGATGCCTGACGGTCGCGTCAAAGATATTCGCCTGCTCGCGCATCCGGTCGACTATCAGGCCGGCAAATCCGAGTATGCGGGCGCGGTCATCGACATCAGCGAAGCGAAGCAGGCCGAACGGCGTCTGCAGCAGGCGCACGACGACCTCGCGCACGCCACGCGCATCGCCACGCTCGGCGAACTGACCGCCTCGATTGCGCACGAGGTGAGTCAGCCGCTCGCGGCGATCGCCGCGAACGGCGCGGCCGGCCTGCGCTGGCTTGCGCGCGGCGAGCCCGATGTCGGCGAGGCGTGGCTCGCGGTCGAACGGATGATCAAGGATGCGCAGCGTGCCACCGACGTGGTTCGGCAACTGCGCGCACTGGCGCGCAAAGACGGCACCGCGCGCAAGTTCGACGACGTCAATCGCATCATTCAGGAGACGGTGCTGCTCGCGCAGCCCCAGCTATCGAAGAATCGCGTCGTGCTGAAGCTCGAGTTGTGTGCGCAACTGCCGCGCGTCGAAGTGCATGCGGTGCAGCTGCAGCAGGTGCTGATCAATCTGATGACGAACGGCAGCCAGTCGATGGACGGCGTCGACGGCGCGCGCGTGCTGACGGTGACTTCGTCGGCGAGCGCGGACGGCGGCGTGCGCGTGGTCGTGCGCGACGTCGGCACCGGTTTCGCGGCGCACGATCATGAAAAGCTCTTTTCGCCGTTCTTCACCACGAAGCAGGACGGCATGGGAATGGGGCTGTCGATTTGCAAGACGATCATCGAGAGCCACGGCGGCACGATCATGGCCTGCAATAACGCGGGGCCCGGCGCGCAGGTCACGGTGGAATTGCCGGGCGCCTGCCGGCCTGAGCGATATGCGAGCGCAAGCAGCCGCAAAGCCGACGACGCAAACTCGCGCGTCTAGTCGTCGAGTGCGCGGCGGCACGCCGTAAGGCCGTGCCGCGCGTCATGGAATGCCTAGCGGTCGAGCGCGAGTTTGGCGCCGAGCGCAATCAGGATCGTGCCCATCGAACCGTCGACAATCTTGCGGATGCGGCCGTAGCCGTTCTGCACACGCTGCATCGAGAAAACGATGGCCATCGCGTTGAACCAGCCAAGCGACACCACGGTGACGACGCCGACCGTCGCCGCATGCACCCATGACGGCGCATGCGCGGGCAGCACGGTGACGAACAATCCGCCGAAAAACGCGGCACCCTTCGGATTGGTCAGGCCAACCAGAAGACCGCGCCGATAGGCGCCGAGTGCGCTGGACGCGGCCGCGGCGCGCGCTTCGAGCCGGCCCGCGGGCTGGCGCAAACCGGCTAGCATTCTGATGCCGAGATAGATCAGATAAAGTGCGCCCGCCACGCGGATCGCGCCATAGAGCCATGCGAGTTGCGCCAGGATCAAACCGAGCCCGAAGATCGCAAGCGTGGCCCACAACGCATGCGACGTGGCGATGCCGCATGCGGCGAAGAGCCCGGCGCGGCGCCTCGCCAATGCCTGCGACGTGACGGCCATCAGGTCGGGCCCGGGACTCGCGCACGCGAGCAGCATGACGCCGCCAACCAGCGCGAGTTGTGGCAGATAGCTCATCGGGACGATCATTCCGTACCTGCCGTTGCGATTGTCCCTTTGCGCGGACGCCGCCCGCGAGACGTCGATTTGCGCGCCGTCTTGCCGGCTTTCGCCGCTTTCGCCGCTTCCGCCGAGCCGCTTGCAGCGGCGGAAGCCGTGGCTTCTTCGTGCTGCGATTCCCGCGAGTCCTGTGGCTCGTGCGACTCGCGCTGCTCGTGTCGCTCGTGTTGCTCGTGCGGTGCTTCCGCGTGGAACGGCAACTCCGCATTGACGGGCCCGGCCGATTCCGCGGACTGAGCTCCTTCCGCCGTTTCCTTCCTCAGCTTCTTCGCTTTTTTCGCGGCCGGTTTGCGTTCCGTGCGCGTCTTGCCGCGCGTGCTGGCGTGTTCGGCCGGTGCTTCGCCTGCCGCAGCCCGTCCACTGCGTCCACCGCGCCCGCCGCGTCCACCGCGTTCGCGAGGCTCCCGTTCCACTTCCGCTGCCGCTTCGAGAGGAGAGGCCGCAAGCGTGGCCTGCGGACCGTCGATGACTTCGCGCAGCACCTCCACGGCGGCTTGCGATTCGCTTGCGCCGCGACTCGCGCGCTCGCCTGCAGGTTCGCCGTGGGTCTCGACCGCGGCCTCTACCGACGAATCCACCGCCGCCTCCCCAATCGGCCCCGCTGCCACGTTGCGATACACGTAAGTGCCCGACTTCTCGTCGCGGCCCACTTCGAACAGGCCACGCGCCTGCGCTTCTTCGAGCAGATTGCCGAACGCGCGAAAGCCGTAATACGTTTCGTTGAAATCGGGCTTGCGCCGTTTGATCGCGTTTTTCAGCACCGACGCCCAGATCTTGCCGCTATCGCCGCGTTCGGACGCAAGCGCGTCGAAGGTCTGCACGGCGATTTCGATCGCCTTCGTCTTGCGCGTATCGAGATCTTCCTTGCGCTGCTTGTCGCCATCGGGCGCGCGCTTCGCCGACGGCTGCGGCGCGCGTGCCGCTTCGCGTTTGGCGGCGGCGCGCTGGCTTTCGCGGACCAGATCGTCGTAGAAAATAAACTCGTCGCAATTCGCGGTCAGCAGGTCGGATGTCGAACGCTGCACGCCGACGCCGATCACCTGCTTCGCGTTCTCGCGCAATTTCGACACGAGCGGCGAGAAGTCCGAATCGCCGCTGATAATCACGAAGGTGTTCACGTGCGACTTCGTATAGCAGAGGTCGAGCGCATCGACGACCAGGCGAATATCGGCCGAATTCTTGCCCGATTGCCGCACGTGCGGAATCTCGATCAGCTCGAAGTTCGCCTCGTGCATCGCCGCCTTGAAGCCTTTGTAGCGCTCCCAGTCGCAGTACGCCTTCTTGACGACGATGCTGCCTTTGAGCAGCAGACGCTCGAGTACGAGCTTGATGTCGAACTTCTCGTACTTCGCATCGCGTACGCCGAGCGCGACGTTTTCGAAGTCGCAGAACAGCGCCATACTGACGTTGTCGAAAGATGACGCCATGGGTTTTTCTCCATTGGAATGCCTGCCCGCTTTGCGAGGCCGCGGTCAGAAACAGAGAAAGTACTCGATCGCGCGCAGCACCGCAACGGCAAGCATCGATCGACAAAAAAGCCCTCGCGACGAGGGCTTCTGTTTCACTCATTGCATCCGGCCGTGCCGCGACGACCCGACGGGCCGCAAGGCGGGCGCTTATCGCGCGTTTGCGTTGGCATCGGCATCGCGCGCGAGGGCCGCGCGTGTTTCGAGCACATCGTCGATGAGCCCATACGTTTTTGCGGCGTCGGCCGACATGAAGTTATCGCGGTCGGTGTCGGTTTCGATTTGCGCGACGGTCTGGCCGGTACGCTCGGCAAGCAGCGCGTTCAACCGCTCGCGCAGGTAAAGCACTTCTTTGGCCTGAATCTCGACGTCGGACGCCGTGCCTTGTCCGCCGCCCGACGGCTGGTGGATCATGATTCGCGCGTTCGGCAACGCATAGCGTTTTCCCTTTGTGCCGGCCGCCAGCAGAAAAGTGCCCATGCTCGCGGCAAAGCCGGTGCACAGCGTCGACACGTCGGGCGTGATGAACTGCATCGTGTCGTAGATCGCAAGACCGTCATAGACGGAGCCGCCTGGCGAATTGATGTAGAACGCAATATCCTTGTCGGGGTTCTCCGATTCGAGAAACAGCAGTTGCGCGACGATCAGGCTGGCCGACTGCTCGTTGACCGGACCGACCAGAAACACGATGCGTTCGCGCAGCAGCCGCGAGTAGATGTCGTAAGCACGCTCGCCGCGGCCCGACTGTTCGATGACGGTCGGCACGAGGTTGAGGCCGGAGGCCGGAGCTGACAGGGTGGGGTAGTGCATGCGCATGAAGTCCTCGCTGGGTCCGATAAGAAAAATCAATTCACCTGAAGGAGTCGCACACGGGTTGGCGCGATTCCTGTCAGCGAAGACGCGTCGGCGAGAGCGGACGTGACGTGGAAATTTTTCTGATCGGCTGTCACGCACGGGCGAACGTGTGCGTCTACAGGTAGCGGAGCATGGTCCGATGGGCCAAAGGGTTCCGGCGACGATCGAGGAGCATGGCGAATGGATAACGACGCGCAACGCACGCAGGCGAGCGGAATGGACGGAACAGATCAGGCAAACGGCACAGAGGGCGTGAGCGGGCGAGCGGCGCCCCGGTCCGACGCAACTTTCGAAGCGCTGCGCCGCAAGCTCGTCGCGCACGCGCAACGCATGCTCGGCAGCCGCGCCGAAGCCGAAGATGTCGTGCAGGACGCGTGGCTCAAGTGGCACGGTGCGTCGGCCGCGGAGGTCCGCTCGCCCGACGCGTGGCTCACGACGGTCACGACGCGCCTCGCGATCGACCGCCTGCGCCGCTTGCGGACCGAGCGCGCATCGCACGTGTCCGGGAAGCTGCCCCATACGTGGCTGGCCGATGCGCTTGCTCCCGCCGCCGACGAACGCGCATTGCACGCATCGGACATGTCATATGGCGTCATGTTGCTGCTCGATCGTTTAAAGCCTGACGAGCGTGCGGCGTTCGTGTTGCACGAAGCGCTCGACTGCGATTACGCGGAAATTGCGAAGATTCTGGCGAAGACGCCCGTTCATTGCCGCCAGATCGTGCATCGTGCGAAAGAGCGGTTGCGGCGTGCGGGCGCGCCATCGAAAGCAGCAGATCCGGCTGAGCATGCGCGCCTTGTCGAACGCTTGCGCGCGGCCATCGACGCCCAGGATCGCATCGAACTCGTGCGTCTGTTCAGCGTCGGAGTGCAGATCGGGGACCGTGACGGGCGCGGCAAAGGCTTGTCGACGAGGGTCGCTTGCGCATCGGCGAGATCGATGTCGATGTCGATGCCGACGTCGCTACCTCGCGCAGAAGCGATACAGCAGGCCCTCAGCCTGTCCGCGATCCGCCGCCTGCTGCGGCAAATTGCGGATCAGCCCTCGTCATGGACGCGGTGCGGCGCCGTCCCAGTTGATATCGACGCATAGCACCTGCATGCCGTGCGCGGCCTGCGAGGCGATCGACGCGGTCACGCACAGGTGCGCTTCGTTGATCGACAGATACGGCGGTGTCAGTTGCACGCGTCCGGGCGCGCGTACGGCCTGGATGAAATAAGGCCGGCGTTCCCAGCTCGCGCCTTCGGAATGCAACAGCGGACGGAAGCGCTTTGCGCGCTGCGAAGCGCGCCCGCTCGGCAGCACGTTGTCGCCGATCTGCCGGCCCGAGCCGTCCAGCAGGAAGCAGCGCGCCGTTTCCCGCAGCGCGAGCAGCGGCGCGGTTGCCGCTGACATCGTCGCGCCTTCGGCAAGTTGCGCGCTCGCCTGCTCGAGCGCCTCGACGAACGGTGCGAGCCGCTCGGCCTGCGCCTGCTCGCGCGCCGCGACGCGCTTGCGCAGCGCCGCCGAAAGGTCGTCCATCAGGCTCACGGCGACCTGCGGCTTGACCGGTTCGACGCTCGGCGATGCGAAGAACGTGCCCTGCACGAAGTCGACGTTGCATTCGAGCGCGATCAGCGCGTCGTTTTCGGTGGTCAGATTGCCCATCAGCACGAGCTGCCCCGATTCGTGCAACAGCGACACGATGCCCGGCAACACGCGCTCGATATGCGAATGCTCGGTGGCCTGCGCGAGAATGCCGCGGTCGAGCGTGACGATGTCGGGCCGCAGCGTCCAGACGCGGTCGATATTCGAATGCTTCGCGCCAAAGCCGTCGAGCGCAATCAGAAAGCCCGACTTGCGCAGCGCGTCGATGATTTCCGCAAAGCGCGTGGTTTCGCCGCCCGCCTGCTCGCTGACTTCGAGCACGACGCGCTGCGGCGGCAGACCGAGCGCCTTGAGGCCGGCAAGCAGCGCGTCGCCATAGCTCATATCCATCAGCGCGGCCGGATGCAGGCTCAGGAAGAGCCACTCGTCGTGACTGTCGAACGCATTGAAATTGCCGAGGTGCAACGATTCGGCAAGCCGCCCGAGTTCGAGCAGATCGCCGCGCCGCGCGGCTTGCGAAAACACTTCGTGCGACGGCACCTGCATCGCGTTTTCGTCGTGCACGCGCAGCGACGCGTGATAGCCGATCGCGCGGCGATGCGATACCGAAAACACCGGTTGAAACACGCTGAACACGGTATAGCCGCCGTAGCGGACCGTGCGGCGGGAACCTTCCTCCCCCGCGACAGGGCGCGGCGGCTGAAAACCGGGAGGGTCGAGTTCGACCATGCTCATCGTGTCGATCATTCGCGGGTATGCGCAAGTGCGCGGAGTGCTCAGTTTACAGGATCGGCCAGCAAGAAACATGCGAGCGGACAATCTGCCGCGTCGTCCGACCGATGGCTTGCCGGCAAGGCCTGGCGCGGCTTCAGCGCGCGCCGCATGCGCCGCAGGCGCCGGTTGGCGGCACATCGATGGTGCAACA
This sequence comes from Paraburkholderia sp. SOS3, assembly GCF_001922345.1. Lineage (NCBI taxonomy): Bacteria > Pseudomonadati > Pseudomonadota > Betaproteobacteria > Burkholderiales > Burkholderiaceae > Paraburkholderia > Paraburkholderia sp. SOS3. The sequence goes on from NZ_CP018811.1 coordinate 867,254, forward strand.
GCGTGCGTCGCGCCCCGTTGCGGTTCGCTGCGGTCCGTCGCGACCGCCCGCGATACTCGCGCGCAGGATCAGGTCCGCTCCGACGGATCGGTTTTCGCCGCGGGCCGTCGGATGTCCTGAGCGAGTTGCGCGAAAATCCATGACGTGCCCGCGGTGATGATGCCCACGCAAACGAATGTCGCGTGAAACGCGGGCAGCGTGTTCGCTTCGGTGACGCGCGGAATGATGCCGGTGAACGTCGTCAGCATCGCGCCCGCGACGGTGACGCCGAGGCTCATCGACAGCATTTGCACGAGCGAAAAGAGACTATTGCCGCTGCTTGCGCCGCCCGTGCCGAGGTCCTTCAGTGTCAGCGTATTCATCGCGGTGAACTGGATCGAATTCACGCCGCCGAAGAACGCAAGCTGAACGAGCCGCAGCCATAGCGGCTGGTTCGGCCCGGTCAGCGCGAAGCTCGCCATCGCGAGGCCGACCAGCACGGTGTTCGTGACGAGCACACGCCGGTAGCCGTAACGGAAGATCAGACGTGTGACGAGCCGCTTCGAGGTCATGCCGGCCGCGGCGACCGGCAGCATCATCAGGCCTGCTTCGAATGCGCTGTAGCCGAGGCTCACCTGCAGCAGCAGCGGCAGCAGATACGGCATCGCGCCGCTGCCGATCCGCGCGAACAGGTTGCCGAGTATCCCCACGCTGAATGTATGGATCCTGAAGAGGTCGAGCGAGAAGATCGGCTGCGGCACGCGCACCGCGTGCAGTCCGTATGCGGTGAAAAAGCCGAGGCTCAGGATCAGCAGCACGAGCACCGTGGCATGGGCGAAGCCGAATTCGCCGCGGCCGTCGAGCGCCATCGAAATCGAGATCATTGCGACGATGAGCAGCAGATAGCCTTTCAGATCGAACTTCGCGGTGTCCGGATTGCGCGAGTCCGGCATGAAGACAAAGGTGGCGATCACGCCGATCACGCCGACGGGCACGTTGATCAGAAAGATCCAGTGCCACGAAGCGATCTTCACGAGCCAGCCGCCGAGCGTCGGTCCGATCAGCGGACCGATCAGCCCCGGTATCGCAACGAAGGACAGCGCGGGCAGATAGCGTTCCGCGGGAAATACGCGCAGCACGGCGAGACGTCCGACCGGCAGCAGCATCGCGCCGCCGGCGCCCTGCAAGATGCGCCATAGCACGAGCTGTGGCAGCGTATGCGCGCTCGCGCACAGCAGCGAGCCGAGCGAGAACACGAAGATCGCGCTCATGAACACCCGCCGCGTGCCGAGTTTGTCGGCGAGCCATCCGGACACAGGGATCATCACCGCCATCGTCAGCGAATACGCGATCACGACCGATTGCAGATGCAGCGGCAATTCGCCGAGGCTCGTCGCCATTGCCGGCAACGCGGTGTTGACGATCGTCGAATCGAGCGTCTGCATGAAGAAGCCGGTCGCGACGATCCACAGCATGACCGTGAGCGATCGGGCGGAGGGCTTGACGGGAGATGTCTCGGAGCTTGTCGTTTGTGCCATGAGTGCGAAGGCGAGCCGGTGGAACCGGTCGGGCGATATTTTAAGCAAAAACTGTATCGGCGCGCAGAGGTTGCGCGTGCCGACACGCATCGGCTGCAAGCGGCGAGCCTGTAAGGACAGCGATGCATGCTGCATCGGCATCGGTCGATACGGATGCGTGAGGTCTTTCGTGTTCTATTGGATGGAACGTACGTGCCTGCGCATCGGCGTCGGCCCCGGATGGTGCACGAGTGGAAAGCGCGTTGCGCGGCGCTGGGCTTTACAGCTTGGCCGCCGCCTCGAAAAAGGCCAGCGCGCGCGGGTCCTGCGTGTAGGCGGCATTGATGCGAATCCACGGGCACGTTTCGGCATTCGGACGGAAGTAGTGTCCGGGCGCGACGGTCACGCCGAGCGGCGCACCGCATTCGGCGAGCACGCGCGAATCGTCGATATGCGGCACGCGCGCCCAGATCAGATTGCCGCCGAGCGGCTTTTCGAACACCTCCCAGCCGGCGGCCTCGAGCATCTGCACCGACGCGCCGAGCGCTTCGCCCATGCGCCGGCGCAGCCGTTCGATGTGCTTGCGATACACGCCGCGTTCGAGCATCGCGACGGCCACGGCTTCCGTGAACCGCGAGCCGCCCACGCTCGTCAGCATCTTGATGTCGGCGAGATCCTTGATGATCGCCTGGCTCGCGATCGTATAGCCGATGCGCAGCGACGACGACAAGGTCTTCGATAGACCGCCGATGTAAATCACATGTTCGAACTGATCGAGCGTCGCGAGCCGGTCGGTTGTTTCATTCTGGAAGTCGGCGAAGATGTCGTCTTCGATAATCGTGAAATCGTAGTCGCGCGCCATTTGCAGCAGGCGAAACGCCACATGCGGCGCGACCGTCGTGCCGGTCGGGTTGTGGAACACGCTGTTGACGAAAAACAGCTTCGGCCGGTGCTGCGCGAGTTGCAACTGCAGTGCGTCGAGGTCCGGGCCGCTGCGCGTGCGCGGAATGCCGACGAGCTTTACGCCATGCAGTTTGAGCAGACCGAACAGATTGTAGTAACCGGGGTCTTCGACGAACATCGTGTCGCCTGCTTTCAGCATGTAGCGCATCAGCAGGTCGAGCGCCTGGCTTGCGCCTTGCGTCACGAGAATCTGCGATGCATCGACGTCCATGCCGAGCTGCGCCGAGCGGCTGCGCAAATGCTCGCGCAATGTCGCGTTGCCGAGCGGCGTCGCGTAATCGACAAGACTCGCGGCGTCGGTGCGCGACACGTGGCGGACAGCCTGCGCGAGACTGTCCATATCGCGCCATCCCTCGGGAATAAAGCCGCTGCCGAGCTTTAACGTTCCACCCGGATGGTTCATCTGCTGCAGCAGATGAAACGACTCTTCTTCGGCGCGCCGCGGGTCCGACGTGCCCTGGCAGCGGTCGACGCCCGCGCGTGCGCGCTGCGCGACATAGAACCCCGAGCCGTGCCGCGAATCGAGATAGCCGAGCGACACGAGCCGGTCGTACGCCTCGATGACCGGGAAGCGGCTGATCGCGTGGTCGGCGGCGAACTGTCGGATCGACGGCAGCTTCGTGCCCGCGTGCGCGGTGCGCGAGCCGATCCATTGCGTGACGCCACTGACGATCTGCTCGGTGAGCGGCACGCCGCTTTCGCGATCGAGTTCGATATCGAGCTTCATGCGCCTCCTTGTTCGGGCCGTCGGCTTTCGCTTGCACTTCGCAAAAGTGTCCGTTTTTTCAACTGCACAGTTCCGTTGAAAGTGTTCGGTACTGTGCATGTGATTGGCGACATCGTACGTCAATAATCGACGTACTGAAATGCTTTGCAAGGAGCACTGCGATGCGCGAAATCCGAACTTTCGAACTCGAGCACGGCGAGCCGGCGGCCGCGTGGCGTGTCGCGCAGCCGCTTCTGCTCAAAGTAACGGCCGGCGAGGTGTGGCTGACGATGGAAGGCGACGCCGAAGACTATTGGCTCGCGCGCGGCGACACAGTCAGGCTGCCGCGCGGCGTGACCGCCTGGCTCAGCGCCGGCGATCAGGGCGCGCGCGTCGTGCTGTCGGGCAACCGGCGCATGACGGGTTGGCCTTTGACGCGCACGTCGGCGTGGAGCTGGCTGCCGCGGTGGTTGCTGGCGGTTTGAGTTGTGGGCTCAAGTCGCCGCTTCGAGTTACACGATCCGTGCGGCAAATGGATGTGGCCAACGAGGCGCTTCAACTATTTGTATCGTACGCGCCGATATAGCGGGCGCGCGGGCGAATGAGCCTGCCGTCCGCTGTCTGTTCGATCGCATGCGCGATCCAGCCCGCAACGCGGCCCACCGCAAATAGCGTGAACGCTGCGCCCGACGGCAATGCGAGCACGCGTTCGATTGCAGCCAACGCATAGTCGACGGTCGGCTCGACGCCGGCCGTGTCGTGCATGGACGCGGCAAGCCGTTGCACTTCCACGAGCGGCGAACGCGCGGGCGCGCAGTCGGCGAGCATCTCGAGCAGCAGCCTGGCACGCGGGTCGCCGTCCGGATACAGAGGATGGCCGAAGCCCGGCAGCGGCGGACGCAGCGCGAGCGTTTCCTGCGTGCCGGCGCTGCTTGCGTCGCTGTGTTCCTCGTGAGCGAGACGCGTGGCGAGGAAGCGATCGAGGTCGGCGGCGCGCGAGGCGTCGTCGAACAGTGCCGCGACGCGCACTGTCTCGCCGCCGTGCCGCGGCCCCGCGAGCGCGGCAAGGCCGCCTGCGATCGCGCCGAACAGATGTGTGCCGGTCGATGTGATGCAGCGCACCGTGAAGGTCGACGCGTTCAATTCGTGATCGGCGCACGCGACGAGTGCGGCGCGCAGCAGGTTGATCTGCGGCCGGGTGCGTACGCCCCACGCGGCGGCGAGTTGCCGATGCAGCGGATCGTTCGACGGAGCAGCCGAAATCATGGCGGCCGCGACGAGGCGCAGCAGCACACAGGCGGTGTCGAGCTGCGCGTCGCGCCCGAGCGCCCAGACGCGCGGCATTTGCGCCGCGGCGGCCGGCAGCAGCACGAGCGCGCGATCGAGCGGCGTGCTGTCGCTCCACAATTTCAGCCAAGCGGACCACTGCGCGGCGGCGATCGGCGCCGCCGGCGCCTGCGCGATGCGCCGTTCGCTGCACGCCCACAGCAACGCGGCCGTGTCTTCCAGCGAGGCAGTGCGAGCCAGTTCGATCGCGTCATGTCCGCGATAGAAGAGCCGGCCGTCGGCGATTAGCGTGATTGCCGATTCAAGCACCGGCACGCCCCAGTCGAGTACTTTCTGCGCGACTTTGCCTGCGCGCTTGCCGTCGGCCTTGCGGCGCGCGAGGCGCCGCACTTCGTCGGCATCGTAGAGGCGGCGTTTCGAATTTGCATCGGGCGACGAGCGCAGCATGCCACGGCTGACATAGGCGTATAGCGTCGGCAAGCTGATGCCGAGTGCTTGCGCGGCTTCATCGGCGCAGAGGTAGCGCTTCGACGAAGAACTGCTGGCAGGACGGGAGGAGGGCATAAGCGGCGGCAAAAACCGGACAAATCAATATACATTGATTCTAACAATCAAGATTGATCGACGTGAGGCTGAATTCTAGACTGGTCGCCATTCCCACCGTCGGCGCGAAGCCGCTCCCACCATGACGCCTCTTATTGCACTGGACCATCTGTGGACCGCGGCCGGCGGCGACGCCGCGGCGCTCGACGCCGTTTCGATCACCGGCAACGATCCTGCGTTGCCGTCGGTGTTCCGCGTCGGCACGCTCGCGGCTGCGACGATCGCGGCGACGGGGCTGGCCGCCGCCGAGTGTCATCGGTTGCAAACCGGGCAGCAAAGCGGGTTACAACGCGGGTTACGACGCGGGCTGCAGAGCGGTCAGCGGCAACGCGTTCACGTCGACGTGCAGCGTGCGCTGACCGCGTTTCGCAGCGAACGGTACCTGCGCGTGAACGATGGCCCGCCGCTCGACATGCGCAATCCGATCTTCGGCTTCTTCGAGACGCGCGACGGCCGCTGGGTTCAGTTGCACACGAATTTTCCGCATCACCTCGAAGGTGTGCTGAAAATCCTCGGTTGCGCGAACGACCGGTCTTCTGTGGCACAGGCGATTCGCGATTGGGACGGCGCCATCCTCGATCAGACGCTCGCCGATGCGGGCTTGCCCGCCGCGCTGATTCGCACGCCGCGCGAATGGGCAGCGCTCGAGCAGGCGAAGGCGATTGCGAATCTGCCGCTGTTCGAGATCGAGCGGATTGGCGATGCGCCGCCGCAGCCGATTGCGTCGTCAAGCCGTGCCGGCGCCGGGGGGCTTGCTCGAGCGGCCCAAGCGGCCCAAGCGGCCCAAGCGGCCCAAGCGGCCCAAGCACCCGGCCAGCCGCTTTCCGGCGTGCGCGTGCTCGATCTGTCGCGGATCATCGCGGGGCCGGTCGCGGGCCGCGCGCTCGCATCGCACGGCGCACAGGTGCTGCTCGTCAATGGCCCGCATCTGCCGAACATTGCGCCGCTCGTGATCGACACGGGCCGCGGCAAGCGTTCGGCGACGCTCGATCTGCGCGAAGCAGCGGGCCGCGCTCGACTCGAGGCGCTCACGCGCGATGCCGATGTGTTCCTGCAGGCCTACCGGCCGGGCGCACTCGCCGCGCGTGGCTTCGGACCGGAGGCACTCGCGCGGTTGAGGCCCGGCATCGTCTGCGTGTCGATCTCCGCATATGGGCATACAGGGCCGTGGGCCGCGCGGCGCGGTTTCGACAGCCTCGTGCAGTCGGCGAGCGGCATTGCGCATACGGAGGCGCACGCGGCCGGCGTCGATGGGCCGAAGCACCTGCCGTGTCAGGCGCTCGATCACGGCACCGGCTACCTGGCCGCGTTCGGTGCGATGGTGGCACTGGCGCGCCGCGCGACCGAGGGCGGCAGCTGGCATGTGCGGCTGTCGCTTGCGCAAACGGGCCGCTGGTTGCAGTCGCTCGGGCAGATCGAGGATGGCTGGCGCGTGCCGGAAGTGAATTTCGACGATGTGAAGGATTCACTCGACGCGGTCGATTCGCCGTTTGGCCGCGTGCTCGGCACGCCGCCCGCCGAACAGCTTTCGGAGACGCCGGCGCGCTACGGCCGGCCGCCGGTGCCGATCGGCGCTGATGACGCGCGCTGGGAAAGCTAGCGCGTCGCGACCGGCGGGGGCGGTGTCGCACGAGCATGTTGTCCGCGGTGCGGTGCAACTGACTGTTCGCCCGCTGCCCGGCGCGTCGGTCTGCCCGGCGGATCGCCTGCGCCGCGAACGATGCCTGGGCCGCGCAGCGGTCCACTACTTCCGCAGCTCGGCCACGAAGTCGTAGTAGTCGTTACGGCAATAGGTATCGGTCAGTTCAATCGCGCGCTGGTCCGACGTATAACCGACGCGTGTAATCAGCAGCAGCGCTTCGTTCTGCGCAATGCTCATTTGCTGTGCGATTTCCTCGCTCGCATTGACCGCGCGAAAGTGTTGCAGCGCGCGTACGATCGACAAACCGCGCTGCTCGAGATACGAATACAACGAATCGCCGATCGCATGCGGATCGGGAATCACCGAAGCGGGGAACGTCGAATTCTCGACGGCCATCACGATGCCGTCCGCAAGCCGCAAGCGGCGCAAGCGCGTGACGGCGGCCGCCGGCGACAGCCCGAGGCGGATCACTTCATCGCGGTTCGCCGGCACGATCTCGCGCGAAAGCCATTGCGAACTGGGGGTGAAACCGCGCCGGCGCAGCATCTCGCTGAAGCTTGACAGGCGCGACAACGGATCTTCGTAGCGCGGCGTAATGAAGCTGCCCGCGCCTTGCGTGCGGCGGATCAAACCCTGTTCGACGAGCAGCGCGATCGCCTTGCGCGCGGTAATGCGCGACACGCCAAGCGCGTCGGACAGCACACGCTCCGAGGGCAATGCTTCCCCGGGGTTCCAGCGGTTGTCATGAATGGCATGGCCGAGCTTGCGGGCGAGTTGCAAGTAAAGCGGCGTATCGTTTTCCGGGTCCGGGCGCAAATCGCGCCAGCGGTCTTCCGTGGTTGAGTTCATGACTTGTGCGCAAGAAGGGCAAGCGGCAATTCTATGATATTGGCGCGCGGCGTTATAGCGGGCTTTTGCCTGGTCGCCGATGCGCTGCCGGCCAAAACGCTACACTCGCAGCAGCGCAACGCAACCCGTTTCAGGAGAAATCAATGACGACCGATATCGCCACCGTGACGTTACCCGACGGCGAGCGCATCCCGAAGCTGGGGCAGGGCACGTGGGAGATGGGCGAGCGCACGTCGCAGCGCGCGGCGGAAATCGCGGCGCTGCGCGAAGGCATCGAACTCGGCATGACGCTCATCGATACCGCGGAGATGTACGGCGAAGGCTCGACTGAATCGCTGCTCGGCGAGGCGCTGGCGGGCGTTCGCGACGACGTGTTTCTCGTCAGCAAGGTGTATCCGCATAACGCGAGCCGGCGCGGCGTGCAGGCGGCGTGCGAACGCTCGCTCAAGCGCCTGAAGACCGACCGGCTCGACTTGTACCTGCTGCACTGGCGCGGTTCGGAGCCGCTCGAAGAAACCGTCGCGGGCTTCGAAGCGCTGCGTCAGGCCGGCAAGATCCGCCACTGGGGCGTGAGCAACTTCGACGCCGACGATATGGACGAACTCGCCGCCGTGCCGCACGGCGATGCGTGCGCGACGAATCAGATTCTGTACAACGTCGCGCGGCGCGGGCCGGAATTCGATCTCCTGCCGTGGCTCAAGGCGCGCAATATTCCGGCAATGGCTTATAGCCCCGTCGATCACGCGCGTTTGCCGAAGCGTTCGCCGCTTGACGACATTGCGGCCGCGCATGGGGTATCGGTGTTCCAGATCGCGCTTGCGTGGGTGCTGCAGCAGCCCGATGTGTTCGCGATTCCGAAGGCGGGACGCGTCGAACATGTGCGCGATAACCGGCGCGCCGCGGATATCGCATTGAGCGCCGACGATTGCGCGGCGATCGATGCGCATTTCCGTCCGCCGCTGCGCAAGCAGCCGCTCGAGATGTTGTGAGCGCGGCGCCGCGCGCGGCGTGCGGGGTGCGGGGTGCGGCCATCGGGCGCCGCTATCGGATGTCGCTGTCGGTCGGCAGCCTCGCGGCCATCAGTTGCACGGATGATGCATGTGTACGGAGCCGAGCAGGGCGACCTCGGCGGGCGTGTCCTTCAGCGCAGCGGCATCGACCTGATTCGCATCGGCAAGATAGTCGTCGATGATCGACGAAAGCTTCACGTCGTGCAGGCACAGCGACGCGCGTTGTGTTTCACCTGCGGACAGTTGCGCGTGTTGCGCGAGAAACTGCACGCCATATTGATAGCCATGAATGATGCCGCGAACGGCGCCGAGGCATTGGCCCTGCGCGACGGCGTCGTTTTTGCGCGCGCATAGCCGCTCGAGCGTGTAGGCGGAAAAGGTCGGATCGGTCGTTGGCATCGGATGCGACTGAGCGGATTGCAGTCTTGCTTGCACAACCGATCGAGCCGGTACCCCGAAGGCGTTTGCATCGGCTTGCGCAAGCGGCACGAGAGACACGCACAGCGCGGCGCAAAGCAGGCCGGCGGCAACGCGCGCGGCAGCGCGACGTGGAGTTTGTTGCATGGCGAGCGCTCATCGAACGGCGACTCAAGTCTGAGACGCCCGGCGCGCTTTGGTTCCGTTGCTGCGCGTGGACGGCATTCGGCGCGCAATCGTGTCGACTGATGTGTCGAATGAGGTGTCAACTGAGGCAGTCGCGGTCCGGGCGGTGACGTTCGACCGGGGGGATCCAAACGTCACCGCCGCCGCTGGCAGGCGATGGCCGCCGCCAGGCTGCGCGCTTGCTGGCGGATCACGCGAATCGCCGCGTGGCACGGCTGGGAGAACGATGCGCGCGCATCGTTCGACGGGCTTAGTGCCCGCCACCGTGACCGCCACCGCCACTGCCCGAGCCGCCACCATAGCCGCCGTGGCCGCCACCGAAGCCGCCGCCAAAGCCGCCGCCAAAGCCGCCGCCAAAGCCGCCGCCGTGGCCGCTACCGAAGCCGCCTCCACCAAAGCCGCCACCGTGGCCGCTACCCGCGCTGCTTCCACCAAAGCCACCTCCACCAAAGCCACCACCACCAAAGCCACCACCATGGCCGCCGCCATGGCCACTGCCGTGACCGCCGCTCGGACCGCCAGCGCCTGCATTGCCGCCGCCGCAACCATCGCCACCACCGGCGTGACCGCCACCGCCGTGGCCACTGCCACCGCCATGACCACTGCCACCGCCACCGCCGCCATTACCACCGCCGCCATTACCACCGCCGCCGCCACCGCCACCGCCACCGCCACCGCCACCGCCACCGCCACCGCCACCGCCACCGCCACCGCCACCGCCACCGCCACCGCCACCGCCACCGCCGCCATGACCACCACCACTGCCCGCATTGCTACTACCGGCGCTGCCACCAGCATTACTACCTGCTCCACTGCCCGTCGAGCCGCCTGCGCTGCCCGCCGAGCCACTGCCGCCCGCGGCTGCGGCGCCGGCCGCCGCAGCACCCGAACTGCCTCGAGCGCCGCCGTGCGTATAAGGACTGCAGTTGTTCTGGTTGCCAACGCAACTATCTGGCGTGAACACCGCGGCGGCGTCATCGGCGGCCGTCGAAGGTGTCGCATCGATGGGAAATTGACCGGCGGCCATAGGGTCGCCGCGCGTGTCGGCTTCGCCGCTCCCGGGCAGCGCAGCGATCGAGATGCTGCTTGCCGGCACTGCCGCATCCGCGAGCACGAGCCATTGTGGAATCACTTCGTCCGTGCTCGACGCTCGTGCGGCCGTCCATGGCGGCGCGCCGATCACCACGACGAGGGCCGCGCCGAGGGCGACCTTCACCACCGCTCTACGTCCTGAAGAATCGTAGTGCGTAATAAATTTTGCGGGATCCATCGCACATCTCCCTGGAATCTGCAGCCCCGTTGTTGTCGCTGCGACTCCCTTGTTCCAATCGTGTCGGCGGGCGGACCGCGTGACTTGACCGTCACCCGACCCGCCGCCTTGATTGCCCCGTAGCCTGTTTTTGCAGACCGCGCCGCACTTCGCGCGCGGCTAGCCACGCTCCCTGTGGATCGCCGCGCGAGCGTCGATCCGCGTGCCTGCCGATTCACGTTGATCGACTTGACGACATTGATCGAACGAAAGCGGACGCCCGCCATATAGCGATAAACATGCCATTGCGCGCAAAGGCGCGTCGCGCGTGGCACGCAGCGGCGAGCATCGAGTGCGTCGATGGGAAAACCGGAGAAAAACGTTTCTGCGCTGAAACGAGGGCGCGAAATCAGCTCGCGCGATGTTTCATCGGCGACGTTGAAGCGAGCGAAGCTCGTCGATGGGGATATGGCAGCGGATGCGGTGGCCGTCGCCGGCATCGGAAAACGGCGGGTCCTGCTGTTCGCAGATCGCGCCGATCTTGCGCGGGCAGCGAGTATGAAACACGCATCCTGACGGCGGTTCTGCGGGACTCGGCGGTTCGCCCTCGAGACGAATGCGCTCGCGGCCCAACTTCGTTGCATGCGCATCGAGTGTCGGTACCGACGAGAGCAGTGCCTCCGTGTACGGATGGTGCGGTCCATCGAACACAGCAGCGGCGGGCCCGATTTCGAGCAGCCTGCCGACGTACAGCACGGCGATGCGGTCCGACAGATAGCGGACCACGTGCAGATCGTGCGAAATGAATATGTAGCTCACCTGATGCTCGCGCTGCAAATCCGCGAGCAGGTTCAGGATTGCGGCCTGCACCGATACATCGAGTGCGGAAGTCGGTTCGTCGCAGACGACGACCCGCGGATCGCCCGCGAATGCGCGCGCGATCGCCACGCGCTGCTTGAGGCCGCCGGACAATTGCCGCGTGCGTGCGCCCAGATAGCGGTCCGGCAAGCGCACGGCTTCCACGAGCGTCGTCAACCGTTCTTCGCGCGCGAGCGCATGCAGCGAAGTCAGCCGCGACAGCGCGCGGCCGATCAGACGCTTCACCGAATGCGCGCGATTGAGCGCCGAATCGGGGTTCTGAAACACGATCTGCAGCGACTTCACCTGCTCGTCGTTGCGGCGTGTCACGCGCGAGGCCAAGGGTTCGCCGTCGAGTTCGAGCACGCCGCCCGCGTCGGGTTCGATGAGACCGAGCAGCATTTTGGCGAGTGTCGTCTTCCCGCTGCCCGATTCGCCGACGAGGCCCAGTGTTTCGCCGGCCGCGAGGTCGAGCGATACCGAATCGACCGCGCGCAATGCGACGCCGGATGCATGGAAGGTCTTCGAGACGTGTCCGGCGCGCAGCACGCGCCCAGCGCCGTTGGGCTTTGCAGCGACGGGCGGCGCGCGAGTGTGCGCTTGCGTTTGACTCGAATCGGCGGACTGCGCCGCCTGCCCGGTTTGCTGCGGCGCATTCGCATTCGCCCGCGGCAACTCGATCGCGCGCTCATGATAGTGACAGCGCGACATCTGGTCGCCATGCTGCGCGCTCATCCTGTACGGCGGCGGCGCATCGCGGCGGCAGCGATCGTCGGCGAGCCGGCAACGGTCTGCGTAAATGCAGCCCTGTGTGATCGAACCGGGCGTCGGCAAGCTGCCCGCGATCGTATCGAGCCGGTCCCGATCCTTGCTGCGGCCCGGGCTCGGCAGGCAGCGCAACAGACCAACCGTATAAGGATGACGCGGCCGGCTGAACACGTCGCGTGTCGCGCCTTCCTCGACGAGCTTGCCCGCGTACAGCACGCCGACGCGCTCGCACATCTTGCCGATCACCGCGAGGTTGTGGCTGATAAACAGCACTGCGGTGCCATATTCCTTGCGCAGTTGCGCGATCAGATCGAGCACGTCCGCTTCGACGGTCGCGTCGAGTCCGGTCGTCGGTTCGTCGAGAATCAGCAGCGCGGGGTTCGACGCGAGCGCCATCGCGATCACGACGCGCTGCTGCATGCCGCCCGACAATTCGTGCGGATAACTATCCATCACGCGTTCGGGCGCCCCGATGCGCACGCGCCGCAGCATCTCGAGCGTGCGTTGCATCGCCTCGTCGTAGGTCGCGCCCGATACTTCGAACGCTTCGGCGACCTGGCGAGCGATCGTCAGCGAAGGGTTCAGCGCGCGCGACGGGTCCTGATAGACCATCGAGATCGCATTCGCGCGCATGGCGCGCAGCGCGGCCGTATCGAGCGATTCGACATCCTCGCCGTCGATCGCGATGCGGCCCGCCTTGACCCGGCCATTGCGCGCGAGATAGCGCAGCACGGCCATCGCAACCGTCGATTTGCCGCAGCCCGATTCGCCGACGAGACCATAGGCTTCGCCGCGCCGCACGCGAAACGACACGTCCTGCAACACCTCCCGATCGCGGCCGCGCACACGGTAAGCAACCGTGAGGCCGACGATCGTCAGCGCATCGGAACGGTCGCGCTTCGACACATCGAACGCGGGAAATGCTGCGGCCGGCGACGCGCTCATCGGTCCAATACTCCTTCGACGCTGTCGGCAATCAGATTCACGCCGACCACCAGCGATGCGATTGCCGCGGCGTCGAACACGACGGTCCACCATGCGCCGCCGGCCATCAGCGTGTACGAATCGGAGAGCGCGAGCCCCCAGTCCGCGGAAGGCGGCTGGATGCCGAAGCCGAGAAACGACAGCGTCGCGACCGAGAAGATCGCATAGCCGAGACGCACGGTCGCTTCGACGATGATCGGCGGCAGCACGTTCGGCAGAATCTCGGCGAACATGATGTAAACCGCATGCTCGCCGCGCAGCTGCGCCGCGGCGACATAGTCGAGATGGCGTTCGGCGAGCACCGCGGCGCGCACGGTACGCGCGGTGATCGGCATGAACGTGATGCCGATCACGAGTATCACCGTGAGGTTCGACGCGCCGACCGCGGCGAGCGCGAGCAGCGCGACGATCACGAGCGGCAACGCGAGCACGGCGTCGATCGCGCGGCCGATCACATGATCGACCCAGCCGCCGAAATAGCCGACGGTCAGCCCGAGCGCGGTGCCCGCGACGGTGCCGACGAGCGTCGCGAGCGGCGCGATCGTCAGGATGTCGCGCGCGCCGACAATCACGCGTGAACAGACATCGCGGCCGAGCTGATCGGTGCCGAACCAGTGCGTGCGATCGGGCGGCAGCAGCGAATTGAGCGGATCGGATGCGTAAGCGTCGTGCGGCGCGATCCATGTGCCGGCGATCGCGCAGGCTACCCACCACAGCACGATGAGCAAACCGATCACGAAGCCCGGCGAGCGCAGCAGCAACAGCAGCCGCTCGTAGCGCGGATCCTGCGCGCGCGGCGGCGGCGCGGCGGAGGTCGTCGCAGTCGTCGCGACCGCCACGGCGCCCGGTGTGGCGCCCGCCTCGCGCGCTTCGGGTGTACCCGGTGCGGCGCTCGTCATAAGGTGCTCCTCATTCGGCGCTCCGTACGCGCAGACGCGGATTCAACGTCACGTGCAGCGCATCCGCGATGAAATTGGCGACTGTATAGACGACGCCGACCGTCAGCACGCCAGCCTCGAGCATCGGAAAGTCCTTCGCTTTCGCGGCGCTGTAGATCAGCGAGCCGATGCCTTCGTAGTGAAACAGCGTCTCGACGACGACGAGCCCGCCGATCATATAGCCGAGCTGCGTCGCCGCGACGGTGATGGTCGGCAGCAGCGCATTGCGCAGTACGTGCCGGAAAATCACGACGTGCGGCGGCAAGCCTTTCAGGATCGCTGTGCGCGTGTAGTCCGCATCGAGCGCTTCGACAGTGCCCGCGCGCGCCATGCGCGCGATATAGCCGAAAAAGATCAGCACGAGTGGCAGCACCGGCAGGATCAGATGCCGCAACTGTTCGAGCGCGCCCGCGCCCGGCGGCGCGGCCGCTTCGATCGGCAGCCAGCGCAGCCAGATGCCGAACACGAGTATCAGCACGATCGACGAAACGAATTCCGGCACCACGGTCGCCGATAGCCCGGCGACGCTGATCGTGCGGTCGATCCAGCGCCCTTCGTGCAAGGCGGCCCATACGCCGCCCGCGATGCCGAGCGGCACGACGACGATAAACGCGAGCAGGCCGAGCTTCGCGGAATTGGCGAGCGCGCTGCCGATAAACGGCGCAACCGGTTCGCGAAACGCGTACGACGTGCCCATATCGCCGTGCAGCAGATGCGTGATCCATTGCGTGTACTGCGTGAGCAGCGGGCGGTCCGCGCCGAGCTGATGGTTGAGCGCGGCGACCGCGCGTGCGTCGGCGAGCGGGCCGAGTATCGCGCGGCCGACGTCGCCGGGCAGCAGCTGCCCGCCGGCGAACACGAGTACCGAAAGCAGCCACAACGTGACGAGCGCAAGTGCGAGACGCGCCGCGAGAAAGCGCGCCACGCGCGCCGCATTGCCCGAAGTGCCACGCCCGGCGGCGGAAGCGGAAGAGGCGGAGGTCGACATCGGAGCCGGCTACGCGGCAATCACCGCGCGATCGAAATACAACTGCGCGAGCGCAGTGAAACGCACGCCGTTCAGCTTCGCGCGTGCCGCTATCAACTGATCGTAGAAGAACGGAATGATCACCGGAGTTTCATCGAGCAGCAGCGTCTGGATCTGGGCGGAGATGCGCTTTTGCGACGTGATGTCGAGCGCCGCATCGAAATTCGCCACGAGCCGGTCGTATTGCGGATTCCGGAAGTGCGCAGCATTCCACGTACCTGTGCTCGTCAACGGCGCTTTCAGGAATACGTTCGGCACGCCCCGCGCGCCGTAATCGGTGATGCCGAGCGGCGAGTCGAGCCAGTCGGACTTGCCCGGTGCGCCCGCGCCGTAATACATCGACTGGCTTTCCACCTTCAGGTTGATGCGCACGCCGATCGCCTTCGCGTAGTTCTGCACGACGACCGCGAGATCGGGCAGCTCCATGTACTTTTCAGTGGTCAGCGTAATGTCGAAGCCGTTCGGCACGCCAGCTTGCGCGAGCAGCTGTTTGGCCTTCGCGACATCGATCCTGCGTTGCGGCACGCCCGCGTCGGACGACGGAAACACCGGCGCGAACGGGCTGTCGTTGCCGACCTGCGCGCGGCCCTGAAAGAGCCCGCGCACGATCACATCGCGATCGATCGCGAGTGCCAGTGCCTGGCGCACGCGTTTGTCCTTGAACTGCGGGCTGTCGTTGCGCATGTGAATCTGCCGGTGCGCGCTCGACTTCACGCCGATTACCTTGAATTCGGGGTTGTTCAGAAGCCCGCGGCCGCCCTGCACGGTGAACGTGCCCATCACATCGGCCTGACGGCCTTGCAGCGCGAGAATCTGCGCCTGCTGATCCGCGTAGAACGTGAACTGCAGGCGTTCGGGCAGCGCTTTTTCGCCCCAGTAGTCGGGATTGCGCACGAAAGACGCGCCGACCTTCGGCTGATACTTTTCGAGCTTGAATGCGCCGGTGCCGACGAAGGTCTTTTCGTAATCGCCTTGATAGCTCGCCGGCAGAATGATCGCGTTGTAGTTGTCCGACGAAACGTAGTACGGAAAGTTGCCCGTGGGCGCGTCGAGATGAAACTCGACCGTGTGATCGTCGACCACCTTGGTCGCGCCCTTCGACAGTACGCCCTTGAAGACCGACAGCGCGGCCGAGCCGGCTGCCGGGTCGGTCAGCCGGTCGAACGTCGCGGCGACGTCCTTCGCGGTGAACGGTTCGCCGTTGCTGAACTTGACGTTCTGACGCAGCTTGAAGGTCCACACGCTGCCCTTGTCGTCCGGTTTCCACGACAGGGCGAGCGCGGGCCGCAGCATAAGCTTTTCGCTGTCGTCGTCGACGAGGAATTCACCGGTTTGATTGAGCAGCGCGAGGCCGCCGGCGTCGGTCACGGTGAGCGGATCGACGGCGCCGGCCGGCATCAGATGCGCGATGCGGATCGTCGCGTTCGTCGCGCCTTGCGCACGCGCTTCGCGCGCGGCGAAAAGCCCCGTGCCCGCGAGCGAAAGTCCGATTACGCTCGCGTAGCGCAACAGTTCGCGGCGTGACAGGCGGCCAGCGAGGAATTCGTCGATTGCATGATTGCCGTACGGGTCGGCTTCATTGCGGGCGGTGTCGAGAGTCCGTCGTAGTGACGGCAGGTACGGGTGGTCCGCGGGGATCTTCATCGATAGATAGTCCGGTCCGTTCTGTTGAGCGTCGCGCGCGGCCTCGCGAGAAAGCCAGGGCGGCGCGGCGGTGCGAGCGGTACTGCGACGAGGGATGAGGACTCAGTGTAAGCGATTGCCTTGCACTGCGGCGTGTTTGCGGCCGTGAACCGCCGTGCGGATCGCGAGAAACCGGAGCGGCTTGTCTCGCGCTGACAACGGTCGGGGTTCGATTGCGCGGGCTTGCGCGTTCAACCGCGTGCTTCACCGCGCGATAAAGCATGCGGTAAAGCACGGAAAACTTGCGGCGCTGCCTGCGATGGCGAATGCGTCGTTGTTGCAGAGCGCGCTACGCTTGCGGCGCTTATGGCACTTTTGACACTTTTGGCACTAACCGCCGTTATTGCAGCTACCTTGCCGACGGTGCGCGCCGCCAGCGGTGAAACAGGATCGACCCGATCCAGCACGCCATGAAGGTCGCGACGATGCCGTAACCGAGCGTGCCGAACTGTGCGTTGACCGCGCCGATTGCATCCCATGCGCGGCCGGACAAGCCGAGCTTGTCGGCGATGAGGCCGAGCGCCTCGACGCCGCCGATCGCGATGGCGACGAGTGCCGACACGAAGGTGATGCTCGCGTTGTAGTAAAGCTTGCGCTTCGGGTCGTCCATGGCCCAGCCGTACGCGTGGACCATCAGTACATTGTCGGTCGAGTCGACGAGCGTCATGCCCGCGGTGAAGAGCGCCGGAAACACGAGAATCGAATAGAGCGGCAGACCTTTGCCGGCCTCGGCCGCGGCGATCGCGAGCAAGCCGATTTCGGTCGCGGTGTCGAAGCCAAGGCCGAATAGCACGCCGACCGGATACATATGCCAGCTTTTCGTGACGATGCGAAAGAGCGGCTTCAGCGCGCGCGACAGCAATCCGGCCGGCGCGGCCGCATGGGCCGCGGCTTCGAGGCTCGCATCGGCCGCTGCTTTGCCGCCATCGGCGTGGCCGCCATGGGTGCCGCCGCTGCGTTGCACATGCCGATAACGGCGCCACACATCGCGCAGGATCGTCAGATTGACGCCCGCGAGCACGAGCAGAAATACCGCCGATACCATCGTGCCGATCGTGCCGCCGACGGCCTTGAACGCGTCGAAGCGGCTATGCAGCGACAACGCCGTGATCGCGATGCCGATCGTCGCGGCGATCACGATCGTCGAATGGCCGAGCGAAAATGCGAGGCCGACGCCGAGCGGCCGCTTGCCCTGCTGCATGAGCTTGCGCGTGACCGCATCGATCGCCGCGATATGGTCCGCGTCGACGGCGTGCCGCAAACCGAAGCCGTACGCGAGCAGCGCGGTGCCGAGCAGCAGCGGATAGTGGCGTAAAGCGACGAGCGCCCACGCCCATGCGCCGAGGTTCGCGGCAATCAGCACCGCGTAGAGCGTGACGATCTGTCGTGTCGGAGGACGAAGGCGCGTGGCGGTCGGCGTCATGAGGCGGTCGTGCGGAAAAGGGCGGTGGTGTTTCAGTGCTGGTGCGGATGCTTGTGGATCGGATCGACCCAGTAGACCGTCTCCGGCTGCTCGACGGCGTCGATATTGAGGTTCACGACGACTGCCTCGTTGTCGCTGCGCACGAGCACGCATTCGAGCGGGTCGTCGGTGCTCGCATTGATCTCCTGATGCGGCACATACGGCGGCACGAAGATGAAGTCGCCCGGGCCTGCTTCGGCGGTGAATTCGAGGTGCTCGCCCCAGCGCATCCGCGCGTGGCCGCGCACGACGTAGATCACGCTTTCGAGCGCGCCGTGATGATGCGCGCCCGTCTTCGCATTCGGATGGATCGTCACCGTGCCAGCCCAGATTTTCTGCGCGCCGACGCGCGCCGCGTTGATCGCGGCCGCGCGGTTCATGCCCGGCGTTTGCGCCGTATTCGTGTCGAGCTGGTCGCCGCGGATCACCTTGACGCCGTGCTCGCGCCAGTCGATCGGCTGATCGTGCTGTTCGTGCGCGGCATCATTGCCGTCGCCGTGGTGATCGTGATCGTGGTCGTGGCTCATCGGTTGTCTCCTTGCGCGACGCCTTGGGCCGCGCGGTCCATTCTGACATGACCAAAATTGACACGCACGCTCGCTGACATGGCGGCGCGTGCGCAGGCGAAAAAAAGCCCGTTCGTGAAGAACGGGCCTTCGGAACGAGCTTTCGCTACAGCGGCGAATACCGGTTACTTATGCTTCGAGTTGATGATCGCTTCGGACACGTTGTTCGGCGTTTCGGCGTAGTGCTTGAATTCCATCGTGTACGTCGCGCGGCCCTGCGTGAGCGAACGCAGCGACGTCGAATAGCCGAACATCTCCGCAAGCGGCACTTCGGCGCGCACGAGCTTGCCGCCGCCGCCCGCGATGTCTTCCATGCCCTGCACGATGCCGCGCCGCCCGGACAGGTCGCCCATCACGTTGCCCATGAACTCTTCGGGCGTTTCCACTTCGACGGCCATCATCGGTTCGAGCAGCACCGGCTTGGCCTTGCGCATCGCGTCCTTGAACGCCATCGAGCCGGCCATGCGGAACGCGTTTTCGTTCGAGTCGACGTCGTGATACGAACCGAACGTCAGCGTGACCTTCGTATCGACGACCGGATAACCCGCGAGCACGCCCGCTTTCAGCGTGTCCTGGATGCCCTTGTCGACCGCCGGAATGTATTCGCGCGGGATCACGCCGCCCTTGATC
Source organism: Paraburkholderia sp. SOS3 (assembly GCF_001922345.1). Taxonomy (NCBI): domain Bacteria; kingdom Pseudomonadati; phylum Pseudomonadota; class Betaproteobacteria; order Burkholderiales; family Burkholderiaceae; genus Paraburkholderia; species Paraburkholderia sp. SOS3. The sequence continues at coordinate 886,578 of NZ_CP018811.1, forward strand.
GCGTCGACGAATTCATAGCCCTTCGTCGGATTCGGCTCGAGCGTGATCACCGCGTGGCCGTACTGGCCGCGGCCGCCCGACTGCTTGACGAACTTGCCTTCGACGTCTTCGACCTTCGTGCGCACCGTTTCGCGATATGCGACCTGTGGCTTGCCGACCGTCGCCTCGACGCCGAACTCGCGCTTCATCCGGTCGACGAGAATTTCGAGGTGCAGCTCGCCCATGCCGGAGATGATCGTCTGGCCCGATTCCTCGTCGGTGTTGACGCGGAACGACGGGTCTTCCTGCGCGAGGCGGTTCAGCGCAATGCCCATCTTTTCCTGGTCGGCCTTTGTCTTCGGTTCGACAGCCTGCGAGATGACGGGCTCCGGGAAAATCATCCGCTCGAGGATGATCACTTTGTTCGGATCGCAAAGCGTATCGCCAGTGGTCGCTTCCTTGAGGCCGACGGCGGCCGCGATATCGCCCGCGCGCACTTCCTTGATTTCCTTGCGCTCGTTCGCGTGCATCTGAAGGATACGGCCGAGGCGCTCCTTCTTTTCCTTGATCGCGTTGTAGACGGTATCGCCCGACTCGACGACGCCCGAATACACGCGGAAGAAGATCAGCTGACCGACGAACGGGTCCGTCATGATCTTGAACGCGAGCGCGGAGAACGGCTCGTCGTCGCTCGGATGGCGTTCCGCTTCGTTGTCGTTTTCGTCGTGGCCCAGAATGGCGGGCACGTCGACCGGCGACGGCAGATAGTCGATCACCGCGTCGAGCATGGCCTGCACGCCCTTGTTCTTGAACGCGCTGCCGCACAGCATCGGCACGATCTCATTGGCGATCGTGCGCTTTCTGAGCGCGCCCTTGATTTCCTCCTCGGTCAGGCTCTCGTGGTCTTCGAGGTACTTTTCGAGCAGCGCTTCATCGGCTTCGGCCGCGGCCTCGACCATCTTTTCGCGCCACTCGTTCGCGAGCTCGACGAGATTCGCCGGAATGTCCCGGTACTCGAACTTGATGCCCTGGCTTTCGTCGTCCCAGACAATCGCCTTCATCTTGACGAGGTCGACCACGCCTTCGAAATGCTCTTCGGCGCCGACCGGAATCTGGATCGGCACCGCGACACCCTTCAGGCGCTCGCCGATCTGCTTCTGCACGCGGAAGAAATCGGCGCCGACGCGGTCCATCTTGTTGACGAACGCAATGCGCGGCACCTTGTACTTGTTTGCCTGGCGCCAGACGGTTTCCGACTGCGGCTGTACGCCGCCGACCGAGTCGTACACCATGCACGCGCCGTCGAGCACGCGCATCGAGCGCTCGACTTCGATCGTGAAGTCGACGTGACCCGGGGTGTCGATGATGTTGATCCGGTGCTCCGGATAATTGCCGGCCATGCCCTTCCAGAAGGCCGTCGTGGCAGCCGACGTGATCGTGATGCCGCGCTCCTGTTCCTGCTCCATCCAGTCCATCGTCGCCGCGCCGTCGTGAACCTCGCCGATCTTGTGAGTCACGCCGGTGTAAAAAAGGATGCGCTCGGTGGTGGTAGTTTTGCCGGCATCGATGTGAGCGCTGATCCCGATGTTCCGATAGCGCTCGATAGGAGTCTTGCGGGGCACGTGAACCTCCATGAAATAGCGCGCCGCCCCTTTTCCGCCGGTGGGTGACCTACCCGTCCGGTCGGCTGCGGCGCGTCTGGCAGAGAATATAAGGATAGCGTGTCGGGTCCCCTTTTGCTTGAATCTTCCGCGTTGCGGCAAGCGGGTGGGGCGCGCGGAGTCTGTTGTGCCGTAATTGCGGGAAGTCGGGTGCGGCAGCATGTAGAAGCAAAAAAGCCGGTTTGCACACCCTGTGTACAAAACCGGCTTTATGCCGTGACCGCTTCGCGCGCTGCGGGAATCGAGTTGGCTATTCGAGCCTGCGCGCCGGCGCGGTGCGCGCGTCGGCTGCCTGCTGTGCTGCCTACTGCGGCTGCGGCAGACCCTGAATCTTCATGCCGGGCTTGATGCCCTTCGACTCGAACCAGCCCTTGCTCATCTCGAGCGCGTAGACGCCATTGTTGCGCGGGCAATGGTTGTTCTCGGTTTCGGCCTGCATCTCGTCGATATCGGTGATCGTGCCGTCCGCGCGGATAAACGCGATCGACAGCGGAATCAGCGTGTTCTTCATCCAGAAGCAGTGCACCGCGGTCTCGTTGAACACGAACAGCATGCCCTCGTTCGGCCTGAGCTCCGTGCGATACATGAGGCCTTGCTCGCGATCCGGATCGTTCGCGGCGACGGCAGCGTCGATCACGAACATGCCGGCCGTCAGTTTCACGCGCGGGAAGTCGCCGGGCTGTTTCGCGCCGGGAGGAATTTGCGCAAACGCGTCGCGCGCCGGCAAGGCGGCAAACGACAACGCGACGACCGACAACGCAACGGCAAGCGCGAGGCGCGCCGCAAAATTCGCCCATAGCGAGCGCGGGTTGAATCGCACGACGGTGCTCCTTCTCCAGAGATGAACCGCGAATGTTACGCGAGCGCGCAGAAAAAGAAAAAGGCAGACGGCCTTGCGGCGATCTGCCTTTCAACGCCGTAAGAACGGCAGGTATGGCTTGTTCTTGACTGCGTTATTTCTTCGAACTTATTCCGAAGCGGCCGAAGCTGCAGCTGCCGGTGCTGCCTTCTTCTTCGAAGCGTGCTTCGTGTGCTTCTTCGTTGCCTTGTGTGCCGACGAAGCCGGAGCCATTGCGCCAGCAGCCGGAGCCGAAGCTTGTGCGAAAGCAGCCGATGCGAAGAGGCCAGCGACCAGAGCGGCGATGAGCTTGTTCATTGTGTGAAATCCTCAGCTTTAGTTAATTAACCAGATGACCCGTGGGTCGAGTCATGTCGTTCAACGTGCCATCCACCTTTCGGTTGACAGCCGGTTCGTCAAATTTCCGCGGAAATTTTCGTGAACCGGTTGCGAGCTGCGAGACGCGCGCGACACGCGGCAACGATGTGCCGGGTGGTGCGAACGGCTTGCGGGGCTGAATGCCGGACAGCTCGCGGCATCTGGGTCGTGTAACGTGCGATGCCGCGACGCGGTTGACGAAACGGTGGACGAAAGCGCGCGAATTTTTGCGGCACACGCCGGGTGCCGCGAGTTGGACGACGCCGTTTAGGCGAGTCCGTCCCACGGCGCGCGTGCGGACAGTTCGGTCGACTCGCCCGGTTCGAGGCCGAGCGCGAAGATGTCGAGCGCGCCGATGCCGACACGCACGAGACGCAAGGTTGGGAAGCCGACTGCGGCCGTCATTCGACGCACCTGGCGGTTCTTGCCTTCGGTGATCGACAGTTCGATCCACGTCGTCGGAATGGCCGCGCGGTAGCGGATCGGCGGATTGCGCGGCCATAACGTGGCGGGCGGTTCGACGAACTCCGCGCGACACGGGCGCGTCACATAGTCGCCGAGATCGATGCCGCGCGCGAGCGTCTTCAGGTCCGCGGTGCACGGCGTGCCTTCGACTTGCGCCCAGTAGCGTTTGACAAGTTTGTGACGCGGCTCGGCGATGCGCGTCTGCAGCGCGCCATCGTCGGTGAGGAGCAGCAGTCCTTCGCTGTCGGAATCGAGCCGGCCCGCCGGATAGACCCCGGGCACGCGCACGCAGTCCGCCAGCGACGCGCGCGTTTCGTGCGGCGAAAACTGACAGATCATGCCGTAGGGCTTGTTCAGAGCGAGCAGCGTCATGCGTGGAATCTGTGCGTATCAATGAATGGGGTTAGTAACGTCGAATGGCGGCGTTCGCGCCGTAAAGGCGCGAGAATAAGTCGCAGGAGGTGAACGCGCCGAGGTACGCCGCGACCATGGTAAATGGCGCGATATTAATGCATAATACGAAGCGCTCAGTCTTATGTCTTATATAAGACCTAAGACATCGCGCTTCTGAGCAGGCATGCTGGTGTCTTTTTGCTTTCCCGCGAGGGTCCGTCTGACCGTGCTGGCCTTTCTCCAGTCTCTGCCCGGCCTTTGCCGTCCGGGCCGCGGCAGCGTGCCCGCACGGCGGTGGGCTAGAATAGCGGCCTGGCGCCTCACGGACGTCAGGCATGCGCGGTAAGAGGAATACCCGGAGTGCCCGGGAGTGCCCGGTTTTGCAGGTCCCCAATCTGCTTTCACAGCACAGCCATCCATCACTGGAGTCCGATCATGGCGTATCAGCACATCAAGGTTCCGACGGGCGGTGACAAGATCGCCGTCAACGCGGATTTCTCGCTCACGGTTTCCGACCAGCCAATCATTCCGTACATCGAAGGCGACGGCACGGGTGTCGATATCACGCCGGTGATGATCAAGGTCGTCGATGCGGCGGTCGAGAAGGCGTATGGCGGCAAGAAAAAGATCCACTGGATGGAAGTTTTTGCCGGCGAGAAGGCGACCCGCGTGTATGGTCCCGATGTGTGGCTGCCTGAAGAAACGCTCGCTGCGGTCAAGGAATACGTAGTGTCGATCAAGGGCCCGCTGACCACGCCGGTCGGCGGCGGCATCCGCTCGCTGAACGTCGCGCTGCGCCAGGAGCTGGACCTGTACGTATGCCTGCGCCCGGTGCAGTACTTCAAAGGCGTGCCGTCGCCGGTGCGCGAGCCGGAAAAAACCAACATGGTGATCTTCCGCGAGAACTCGGAAGACATCTACGCGGGCATCGAATGGGCCGCGGAATCGGAGCAGGCAAAGAAGGTCATCAAGTTCCTGCGCGACGAAATGGGCGTGAAGAAAATCCGTTTCCCGGACACGTCGGCGATCGGCGTGAAGCCGGTGTCCAAGGAAGGCACCGAGCGCCTCGTGCGCAAGGCGATCCAGTACGCGATCGATAACGACCGCCGTTCGGTCACGCTCGTACACAAAGGCAACATCATGAAATTCACCGAGGGCGCGTTCCGTGACTACGGCTATGCGCTTGCGCAGAAGGAATTCGGCGCGGAGCTCGTGGACGGCGGCCCGTGGATGAAATTCAAGAACCCGAAGTCCGGTAACGACATCGTCATCAAGGACGTGATCGCCGACGCGTTCCTGCAGCAGATCCTGCTGCGTCCCGCCGAGTACGACGTGATCGCGACGCTGAACCTGAACGGCGACTACATTTCCGACGCGCTCGCCGCGCAAGTCGGCGGCATCGGCATCGCGCCCGGCGCGAACATGTCGGATTCGGTCGCGATGTTCGAAGCGACGCACGGCACCGCGCCGAAGTACGCGGGCAAGGACTACGTGAACCCGGGATCGGAAATTCTCTCGGCGGAAATGATGCTGCGCCATCTTGGCTGGACCGAAGCGGCCGACGTGATCATTTCGTCGATGGAGAAGTCGATTCTGCAGAAGCGCGTGACGTACGACTTCGCGCGTCTGATGGAAGGCGCGACTCAAGTGTCGTGCTCGGGCTTCGGTCAGGTCATGATCGAGAATATGTAATCGCGGTTCGGGTCTCGATTGCGGCTGTTTCGCGCGGCCTGAATCGAGCGATTGAACCCGATTGAACCCGATTGAACCCGATTGAACCCCGGTGGATCGCGTCGCGATTGCCGGGGTTTATTTTTCGAACACGGCTCAAGATCGCGCTTTTTCGCTTTCGTTGCGCGCGCATCGAGTTCGCGCCATGCGTTCCGCTTCGGCACGCGAACCCAGGAGCTGCGTTATGCTTGGCGCTCGCCGCGCATGAACGCCTGATCGCCCGATCTGCGGGAAACGAATACGTTGGCGCACATCGTCATCGTGCTGTCACTTGCCATGCTCGCGATGCAACGTTGCGGTATGAACAGGGAAACAACCGATGATTCGCAGGGAATTTCTGGCTCGTGCGCTGAGCGCCGCCGTCGCATCTGCCGCAGGGTCCTTCGGCATGCGCGATGCGCTCGCGCAGCACGCCGGGCACGATATGCAGGACATGCCGGGCATGGAAGGCATGGGCGACATGCACGGCATGCACGATACGGACGCCATGCGCGGCATGGCGTCGCATGCGGGCAGCGCGAACGACGCAGGCGTTGCGCTCGCATCGCCGAACGCATTGCCGTCCGGCGCGCCGCTCGCGACGTTGCGCCGCCTCGCCAACGAAAGCAGCGATCCGGGCACGTTTCGCGCAACGCTCGTCGCGCAGCCGGTGCGCCGGCAACTGATGCCCGGTAAGGCGACGCTGTTCTGGCTGTACGGCGACGCGGCGCAAGGTCCGGTCGCGGGTCCGCTGATCGAAGTGAACGAAGAAGATACCGTCGAAATACGCTTCGTGAACCGCTTGCCGCAGCCGTCGACCGTGCACTGGCACGGCCTGCCGGTGCCGCCCGACCAGGACGGCAATCCGTTCGATCCCGTCGCACCGGGCGAATCGCGCGTCTATCGCTTCACGTTGCCGCGCGGCAGCGCCGGCACATACTGGTATCACCCGCATCCGCATATGTTGTCGGCAGGGCAGGTGTACCGCGGCCTTGCCGGGCCGATCGTCGTGCGCGCGGCCGACGACCCGCTCGCCGCATTGCCCGAACGCCATCTGTTCCTGACCGACCTCAAACTGGCCGCCGACGGCTCGATCGCGCCGAACGACATGATGGACTGGATGAATGGCCGTGAGGGCCAGTTCGTGCTGGTCAACGGCGCGCCGCGCCCGCGCATCGTGGTCGCGCGCGACGAGCGGTGGCGTGTCTGGAACGCGTGCAATGCGAGGTATCTGCGGCTGTCGCTTGGCGTCAATTACCCGTTCGTGCAGGTCGGCACCGACGGCGGGTTGCTCGGCGATGCGCGCGACGGTCTGACCGAACTGCTGCTGGCGCCCGGTGAGCGCGCCGAGCTGGTGGTGCGCGCGGGCCAATGGCCGTCGCAGAGCGCGCTGACGGCCGCCGTCTACGACCGCCGCAAAATGGCGATGGGCTCAGGCAGCGAGCACGGCAGTTTGCCGCCCGATCCAGCCCGTGTGCTCGCGGACGTGCGTTTCTCACCGGCGGGCGGCGCGGGCGCAGGCGCCGAGCCGACGCTGCATCCGCTTCCTTCGCCGCTTCGTACGATCGAAGCGCTGGCGCCTGCGGCGGGCGCCACGGCGCCGCGAAAATCCGTCGTCTTCTCCGAAGAGATGGATATGACGGCGATGCATCGACCGGGCGCGACGATGCACGAGATGCCGGCCGGGATGAAATTTCTGATCAACGGCGAAACCTTCGATGCGTCACGCATTGCGCTAACGAGCCGCAGCGGCGAGGTCGAGCATTGGTCGATTGAAAATCGTACCGACATGGACCATCCGTTCCACCTGCACGGCACGCAGTTTCAGGTTGTCGAGCGGGAGCGAAACGGCAAACGGACGCCGGAGCCGTACCTCGCGTGGCGCGACACGGTCAATGTTCAGCCCGGTGAAACAGTGCGCATTGCCACGGTGCAGAAAATGCCGGGCGAGCGGATGTTTCACTGCCATATTCTCGAACACGAAGATCTCGGAATGATGGCGACGCTGAAAGTCGTCTAGACCGCCGCGTTCAATGGCGCGCCGATTTTGATTCTTAACAGCGAAAAAGAAAAACCCGGCGCGAGGCCGGGTCTCAATAACTGGGCTTTCAAACGTGCCGTGCTTCAAAAGCCGTCACGCTTTGTAAATGAGGAACCCGGCATGAAGCCGGGTTCTTTAAAGGGTACGGGAATCGAACAAATTCAGGCAGCAGCCTGGATGTTCGATGCCTGTTTGCCTTTGGGGCCTTGCACGACCTCGAAACTCACCTTCTGGCCTTCCTTGAGGGTTTTGAACCCGTTCATCTGGATAGCCGAAAAGTGTGCAAACAGATCCTCACCGCCTTCGTCGGGCGTAATGAATCCGAAACCTTTCGCGTCATTGAACCATTTGACCGTACCGGTTGCCATACCAACTTCCCCTGTATCTCAATCACACGAGCCCTCGAAAAGCCCAACGACCGCGAAATGCAGCCGCCCCTCCTCACAAGCTCACCAACGGCATTTTTTCGTATAGACCGCACATTGAAAAAAGTGCCAGCTTGATTGTTGAGTCTCTTTATTCGAGTGTCAAGGAAATTTTGAGACGCTATGTGCGCCGTTGTAAAGAACCAATTTCCAGGGTTTTTCCTTCTTTTCTTGTGTGCGGTCGCCCAAGCGGCCCATCTTGAAAAGTCGCATAATCGACTCACATGCCGCGTGTAGCCGAGCTTTTCGAGGCGGGTGCCGTCGGACGCCTCTGCATTCGCGGCGAGCTTAACGTCCGCTGGCGCAGGTTGTGCGATACTCGTTTCGGACAGCGGCCTTTGCGCCGCGAACTGGAACGAATGAGGACATACCGGAGGGCTGGTTCCGCGATCGGCCCCGCGCATTGCGCAAGCGCGACGGGCCAACGCCCGCGGGTCCCGGCCGATGTATTACCGGCCGTGGCCGGCTGGTCGGCCGGTTGGGTTTTGACAGGATTGCGGGCCTGTCCGAGTTGTTTAGAATGGGTGTATGGCGATTATCCCGGACAAGCAGGACAACACGGTACTGGAGCGGCAGGAACAAAAGCTGAAACCGCCGGCCATGTACAAGGTAGTGCTGTTGAATGACGACTTCACGCCGATGGAATTCGTCGTGATGATCGTGCAGGAATATTTCAATAAAGATCGTGAGACCGCTACGCAGATAATGCTGAAGGTGCATCGCGAAGGCAGGGGAGTTTGTGGGGTCTACACGCGGGACATCGCGTCGACCAAAGTCGAGCAAGTCGTTACCCACGCACGGCAGGCCGGGCATCCGCTGCAGTGTGTGATGGAGGAAGCATGATTGCCCAGGAACTGGAAGTCAGCCTGCACATGGCGTTTATGGAAGCACGTCAGGCGCGGCATGAGTTCATCACGGTCGAACATCTTTTGCTGGCGCTGTTGGACAACCCAACGGCTGCCGAAGTGCTGCGCGCCTGCGCGGCCAACATCGAAGACCTGCGGCAGAACCTGCGCAACTTCATTCATGACAACACGCCTACCGTGCCAGGCACGGATGACGTCGACACGCAGCCCACGCTGGGTTTCCAGCGTGTGATCCAGCGCGCGATCATGCACGTGCAGTCCACGTCGAACGGCAAGAAGGAAGTGACGGGCGCGAACGTGCTCGTCGCGATCTTCGGCGAGAAGGATTCGCACGCGGTGTACTACCTGCAGCAGCAGGGCGTCACGCGCCTCGACGTGGTGAATTTCATCTCGCATGGCATCGCGAAGACGAACAGCACCGATGCGGCGAAGGCGAGCGATTCGAACACCGAATCGGACGAAGCAGCCGCGCAGAAGGAAACGCCGCTCGCGCAGTTCACGCAGAACCTGAACCAGATGGCGAAAGACGGCCGCATCGATCCGCTGATCGGACGCGAGGCGGAAGTCGAGCGCGTGGTGCAGGTGCTGTGCCGCCGGCGCAAGAACAATCCGCTGCTGGTCGGAGAGGCCGGCGTCGGCAAGACCGCGATCGCCGAAGGCCTTGCGTGGCGCATCATGCGCGGCGAGGTGCCCGATATCCTGGCCGATGCGCAGGTGTATTCGCTCGATATGGGCGCGCTGCTGGCCGGCACGAAATATCGCGGCGACTTCGAGCAGCGTCTGAAGACCGTGCTGAAGGAACTGAAAGAGCGTCCGCACGCCATTCTGTTCATCGATGAAATTCATACGCTGATCGGCGCCGGTGCCGCATCGGGCGGCACGCTCGATGCGTCGAATCTGCTGAAGCCGGCGTTGTCGTCGGGCACGCTCAAGTGCATCGGCGCGACGACGTTCACCGAATTCCGCGGCATCTTCGAGAAAGACGCAGCGCTGTCGCGCCGTTTCCAGAAGATCGACGTCACGGAACCGACGGTCGAGCAGACGGTTGCGATTCTGCGCGGCCTCAAGTCGCGCTTCGAAGAGCACCACGGCGTGAAGTATTCGTCGGGTGCGCTGTCGGCCGCGGCCGAACTGTCGGCGCGGTTCATTACGGACCGTCACTTGCCGGACAAGGCGATCGATGTGATCGACGAAGCGGGTGCGGCGCAACGGATTCTGCCGAAGTCGAAGCAGAAGCGCACGATCGGCAAGGGCGAGATCGAGGAAATCATCTCGAAGATCGCGCGCGTTCCGGCGCAAAGCGTGTCGCAGGACGATCGTAGCAAGCTGCAAACGCTCGATCGCGACCTGAAAGCGGTTGTCTTCGGCCAGGATCCGGCTATCGACGCGTTGTCTGCATCGATCAAGATGGCGCGCGCGGGTCTCGGCAAGACCGATAAGCCGATTGGCGCATTCCTGTTCTCGGGCCCGACCGGCGTCGGCAAGACCGAAGTGGCGCGGCAACTTGCGTTCACGCTCGGTATCGAGCTGATCCGCTTCGATATGTCCGAGTACATGGAGCGTCACGCGGTTAGCCGTCTGATCGGCGCGCCGCCCGGATATGTCGGTTTCGACCAGGGCGGTCTGCTGACCGAAGCCGTGACGAAGAAGCCGCATTGCGTGCTGCTGCTCGACGAAATCGAGAAGGCGCATCCGGACATCTTCAACGTGCTGCTGCAGGTGATGGACCACGGCACGCTGACCGATAACAACGGGCGCAAGGCGGACTTCCGCAACGTGATCATCATCATGACCACCAACGCGGGCGCGGAGGCGATGCAGAAGTCGTCGATGGGCTTTACGAATCGCCGCGAAACCGGCGACGAAATGGCCGACATCAAGCGCATGTTCACGCCGGAGTTCCGTAATCGTCTCGATGCGACGATCAGCTTCCGCTCGCTCGATGAAGAAATCATCATGCGCGTGGTCGACAAGTTCCTGATGCAGCTCGAAGACCAGTTGCATGAGAAGAAGGTCGACGCGCTCTTCACCGACAACCTGCGCAAGCATCTCGCGAAGCACGGTTTCGATCCGCTGATGGGCGCGCGTCCGATGCAGCGTCTGATCCAGGATACGATCCGCCGCGCGCTGGCCGACGAACTGCTGTTCGGCAAGCTGATGAACGGCGGCCGTGTGACGGTCGATGTCGATCAGGAAGACAAGGTCCAGCTGACATTCGACGAACAGTCGCTGCCGCCGCGCAATCCGAATCCGGAAGCGGTGGAAGTGGACTGAAGTCGTCCGCCTTCTTTGGAAAAAAACGGCGCGGGTTGAAGAACCCGCGCCGTTTTTATCTTGTCTTCCGCACGTCGGGCCAACGCAAGTAAAGCGTCGTTACCGCGTCCGCGTCGCAAGTCAGTGCTTGCCGGTACTCCCGAACCCGCCCTCACCGCGCTCGCTCACGGCGAACTCGTCGACGATATTGAACTGTGCCTGCACGACGGGCACGATCACGAGCTGCGCAAGCCGCTCCATGGGGTTCAGCGTGAACGTCGTTTGCCCGCGGTTCCACGTCGAAATCATTAGCTGGCCCTGGTAATCCGAGTCGATCAGACCGACGAGATTGCCGAGCACGACGCCGTGTTTGTGACCCAGCCCCGAACGCGGCAAGATCAGCGCCGCATAGCCGGGGTCGCCGACATGCACGGCGAGGCCGGTCGGCACGAGTGCCGTGCCGCCGGGCGCGAGCGTCAGCGGTTCATCGAGGCAGGCGCGCAGGTCGAGGCCCGCGCTGCCCGGCGTGGCGTAGGCGGGCAGATAGTCGCGCATGCGCGCGTCGAGAATCTTCAGGTCGAGTTTCATGCAGGTCGAATTTACGTTCGGGTTTGGAATGAAGTGGGGAGACCGGGGCGCAGTATCCGGGTCCGCTTAGCGACCGAGCTCGAACGCCTCGGCGAGCAGTTGATAAGAACGCAGCCGCGCTTCGTAACTGCCCGCGACGGTCAGCACGATCAATTCATCGGCCTCGAACTGTTCCTGCAGCGCGCGCATGCGCTCGGTCACCGACTCCGGCGTGCCGATAATGCTGCGCGGCTTCTCGCGATCGATGATCAACTGCTCACGCGCGCCGTACTCTTGCGCAACGCCTTGCGCGATCGACGGAATCGGCGCGTTGAGTCCATACGCCATCTGCACGCGGCGCAGATCGACGGCTTTTTCGAGGTCCGCGGCCTCGCGCTCGGTATCGGCGCAGATCACAAACACGGCGGCGGCGAGATACGGCTTCGCCTCGTGACCCGCCTGAAAGCGTTCGCGATACGCCTGCGCGACCGCATGTCCGAAATGCGCATTGATGAAATGCGCAAACGAAAAGCGGATACCGAGCTGCGCCGCGAGCATGCCGCCGAAGTCGCTGGAACCGAGCATCCACAACTGCGGACGCGTGTCGATTTGAGGCTGCAGCAGCACACCGTGCGCGACGTGATCCGAAGGCAGCGTGCCGTCCATCAAGCCGATCAGATCGGCCACCTGCTGCGGGAAAATATCGCCGCGATTGTACGTGCCTGCCGCGACCGCCTGCGCGGTGCGCATATCGCCGCCGGGCGCGCGGCCGACACCGAGATCGATGCGATTCGGGAACAGCGCCTCGAGCATCAGGAACTGCTCGGCGATCTTGAACGGACTGTAGTAAGGCAGCATCACGCCGCCCGAGCCGATGCGAATCCGCTTCGTCACGCTGCCGAGGTGCGCGAGCATCACTTCAGGGCACGGATTCGACACGCCGCGCAAGCCGTGATGCTCGGCACACCAGTACCGTGTGTAGCCGAGATCGTCGGCCAGTTGCGCGAGTTCGACCGTTGCGGCAATCGCATCGGCCACCGAGTGCCCGTCGATCACGGGCGTCTGGTCGAGCACGGAGAGTAGCGTCATGACAGCAGCGCTCCTGGATAGCTAGAGTGCGGGAGGCACGCGAAGGCGAGCGCGAAGTTCACGGCGGCCGTTAGCCGATCAGGCTCGCGTCCGGCAGACGCCGCGCGATTTCGGCGATCAGCGCGCGAGCGAGCGCCTGTTTGCCGGCGCGCGGCAGCCGCGTGATGCCGCCTGCCTCGAACAGCGCGACTTCGTTATCGTCGCGGCCGAACGTCAGCGGCCCGAGGTTGCCGATCAGCAGCGGCACGTTCTTGCGCACGCGTTTTTCTTCGCCATGCACGTCGAGCTCGCCGCTCTCGGCGGCAAAGCCGACGCAATACGGCGCATGCGTGAGATGGGCGACTGTGGACAGAATGTCCGGGTTTTCGACGAACGTGAACGCAGGCACCGCACGATCCGCGGTTTTCTTGATCTTGTGCTCGCTCACGTGTTCGGCGCGCCAATCCGCCACCGCGGCGACGCCGATAAAGATGTCGTAGTCGGGTACCGCGCGCATCACCGCTTCATACATCTGCTGAGCGGTTTGCACGTCTTCGCGGTAGACGCCCCACGGCGTATCGAGCGCGACCGGACCCGCGACCAGATGCACGTCCGCGCCGGCCTCTTGCGCAGCACGGGCGAGCGCGAAACCCATCTTGCCGCTCGAGCGGTTCGTGATACCGCGCACCGGGTCGAGCGGCTCGAAGGTCGGACCCGCGGTCAGCAGCACGCGGCGGCCGGCGAGCACCTTCGGCTCGAAAAACGAAACGATCGCCTCGTAGGTGGCGTCGGGCTCGAGCATCCGGCCGTCGCCGATCTCGCCGCACGCCTGCGCGCCGGAGTCGGGCCCCAGCACCTGCACGCCGTCGCCGCGCAGCAGCGCGACATTGCGCTGCGTCGCCGGGTTCATCCACATCTGACGGTTCATGGCGGGCACCACGAGCAGCGGACAGTCGCGCGCGATGCACAGCGTGGACAGCAGATCGTCGGCCATGCCGTGCGCGAGCTTCGCGAGAAAGTCGGTGGAGGCCGGCGCGATGACGATCGCGTCCGCTTCACGCGACAGATCGATATGCGGCATGTTGTTCGCGATACGCGCATCCCACTGGCTCGTGTAGACGGGGCGCCCGGACAGCGCCTGCATCGTGACCGGCGTGATGAATTGCGTCGCCGCCTCGGTCATCGCGATCTGCACGGTGGCGCCGGCTTTCACGAGCAGGCGCGTGAGTTCGGCGATCTTGTAGCACGCGATGCCGCCCGTCATGCCGAGCACCAGATGCTTGCCGGCGAGCTCGCCGGCGATCGCGGACTCGGGCACAGCGGATGTGTCGCGCGCATCATCGCGTTGCTCGGTCGACGCGGCGAGCGCGTCGTTGGTCAGCTTGTTTGCCACTGAAGTCTCCGACTAAACGTCGACCCTACCCGCGCATTTCGGCGCCTGTGCCAGCGCATGTCTGAGCGCGTACCCCAGCACACCCTCAGCACACGTCCGAGCACCCGTCAGCGTGCCCCGCGCACGCGCCGCAATTCGTCGATCACGAGCAGCACGGCGCCGATCGTAATGGCGCTGTCGGCAAGATTGAACGCGGGCCAATGCCATCCGCCGACGTGGAAATCGAGAAAATCGATCACGTGGCCGTACATCAGCCGGTCGATCACATTGCCGAGCGCGCCGCCGAGAATCAGCGCGAGCGCGGTGCAGAACATTCTTTGCGTGCCGTGGCGCTTGAGCAGATAGCAGATCACGAGCGCCGCGACGATACCGAGCAGCGTGAACGCCCAGCGCTGCCAGCCGCCCGCCATCGCGAGAAAACTGAACGCCGCGCCGCGGTTGAACACAAGCACGAGGTTGAAGAACGGCGTTATCACGTGCGACTCGCCGTACGCGAACACCTTCGCGATCGCGATCTTCGTCAGCTGGTCGGCAAGGATCACGATCAGCGCGACGCCGAGCCATGGCGCAAGCGACCCGCTCGCCGATTTCGACAGGCTTCTGGACATTATGCCGCGCTCCTTGCTTCGCCGTTGCCGAACAGGTTGTTCACGCAGCGGTCGCACAGCGTCGGATGGTCGGCATCGGCGCCGACGTCCGCGCGATAGTGCCAGCAGCGCTCGCATTTCAGATACTTCGACGCAATCACTTCGACGCCTTCGTCCGTCTCGCTCTCCACCTTGACGACGTTCGCCGCCGACGTGATCAGCACGAACTTCAGATCGTCTTCGAGGCTGGCCAGCGCATCGTAGCGCGCGCCGCTCGCGCGCAACTCGACTTCGGCCTGCAGCGACGAGCCGATCAGGTTCGCGACGCGCGCTTCCTCGAGCGCCTTCGTCACGTCGCCGCGCACCGCGCGCAGGAGCGCCCATTTGTCGAGCAGCGCGGCACCGTCCGGCACCTCGGGGTAAGCGTGATAAAGCTCGGTGAAGATGGTCTCGCTTTGCGGCTGAAACACCTTCCATGCTTCTTCGGCGGTGAACGACAGGAACGGCGCCATCAGACGCAGCAGCCCGTTCGCGATGTGATACAGCGCGGTTTGCGCGGAACGGCGCGCGGCCGAGTCGGGCGCGGTCGTGTAGAGGCGGTCCTTCAGCACGTCGAGGTAGAAGCCGCCGAGGTCTTCCGAGCAGAACGTCTGCAGCTTTGCGACCACCGGATGGAACTCGTACCTGTCGTAGTGCGCGAGGACGTCGGTTTGCAGGCTCGCCGTCAGCGCGAGCGCGTAGCGGTCGATCTCGAGCCATTCGCCAACGGGCCGCGCGTGCTGCGCGTAATCGAAGTCCGACAGATTGGCGAGCAGAAAGCGCAGCGTATTGCGGATGCGCCGATAGCTTTCGGTCACGCGCTTCAGGATTTCCTCGGAAATCGCGAGCTCGCCCGAATAGTCGGTCGACGCAATCCACAGACGGATGATTTCCGCGCCGAGCCGGTTCGACACTTCATGCGGATCGATGCCGTTGCCAAGCGACTTGCTCATCTTGCGGCCTTCGCCGTCGACGGTGAACCCGTGCGTGAGCAGCGCGTTGTACGGCGGCCGGCCGTCGAGCATCGACGCGGTCAGCAGCGACGAGTGGAACCAGCCGCGGTGCTGGTCCGAACCTTCGAGGTACAGGTCGGCCGGGAACTGCAGTTCATCTTTGTGCGAGCCGCGCAGCACATGCCAGTGCGTCGTGCCCGAATCGAACCAGACGTCGAGCGTATCGCGGTTCTTGTCGTACAGGTTCGCGTCGTCGCCGATCAGTTCGCGCGGATCGAGCGTTTGCCACGCTTCGATGCCGGACACCTCGACGCGTTTCGCGACTTCCTCGAGCAGTTCGAGCGTGCGCGGATGCAGCTCGCCCGTTTCCTTGTGCACGAAGAATGCCATCGGCACGCCCCATTGGCGCTGGCGCGACAGCGTCCAGTCCGGGCGATTCGCGATCATCGCGAACAGGCGCTGCTTGCCCCACGACGGAAAGAACGCGGTTGCCTCGATGCCTTCGAGCGCGGTTTCGCGCAGCGTCCTGCCGCCGTCGCGCGGCTTCACGTCCATGCCGGCGAACCATTGCGACGTCGCGCGGTAGATGATCGGCGTCTTGTGGCGCCAGCAGTGCATATAGCTGTGCGTGTACTTCTCGCTGCGCAGCAGCGTGCCGGCCTCGCGCAGCGCGTCGACGATTTTCGGATTCGCCACCCAGATCGACAGCCCGCCGAACAGCGCGAGCGATTCGATATAGCGGCCGTCGCCCATCACCGGGCTGATGATGTCGGAGTCCGCCATGCCGTGCGCCTTGCACGAGACAAAGTCTTCGACGCCATACGCCGGCGACGAGTGAACGATGCCGGTGCCGGTATCGGTCGTTACGTAATCGCCGAGATAGACGGGCGACGTGCGCTTGTAGCCCGGATGCGCCGACGACAGCGGATGATGGAAGCGCAGGTTCGCCAGTGCGGCGCCGGGCGCGGTCGCGATCACGCGGCCCTGCAGGTTGAAGTCCTTCATGCACGCTTCGACGCGCTCTTCGGCGAGGATCAGCAAGCCGCGCTGCGTATCGACGAGCGCGTAGACCACTTCGGGGTGCACGTTCAGCGCCTGGTTCGCGGGGATCGTCCACGGCGTCGTGGTCCAGATCACGATGCCGCCTTCGGCGCGCGGCAGCGCCGCAAGACCGAATGCCTGCGCGGTCTTGTCCGGTTCCGCGAACGCGAACAGCACGTCGATGGTCGGATCGGTCTTGTCCTTGTACTCGACTTCCGCTTCGGCGAGCGCCGAGCCGCAGTCGAAGCACCAGTTCACGGGCTTCAGGCCGCGAAACACATAGCCCTTTTCCATGATCTTCGCGAGCGCGCGGATTTCGCCGGCCTCGTTCGCGAAGTTCATCGTCTTGTACGGGTTGTCCCATTCGCCGAGCACGCCGAGGCGCCGGAAGCCCGCCTTCTGCTTCTCGATCTGCTCGGTTGCGTACGCGCGCGCCTTCTGCATCACTTCGGCGGCCGGCAGCGACTTGCCGAACTGCTTTTCGATCTGGATTTCGATCGGCATGCCGTGGCAATCCCAACCCGGCACATAGACCGCGTCGAAGCCCGCCATATTGCGCGCCTTGACGATCATGTCCTTCAGGATCTTGTTCACTGCATGGCCGAGGTGGATGTCGCCGTTCGCATACGGCGGGCCGTCGTGCAGGATGAATTTCGCGCGGCCCTTCGAGGCGGCGCGGATTTTCTCGTAGACCTTGCGCTCCTGCCAGTCCTTGACCCATTGCGGCTCGCGCTTCGGCAGGTCGCCGCGCATCGGGAACGGCGTGTCCAGCAGGTTGACCGGATACTTGGCTTGCGGTTTCGAATCGGCTTTCTTGTTGCTCATGGTGACGTAGCGGTGAATACGGTGTTGGCGCCCGTGTCGGCGGTCGGCGCGGATTTGCCCGGGATTGCGCGACCGGTAGTACGAGGCGGCGCGGCTTGCGAACCGTCGGGCCCGTCCGGCGGACTGTGCCGGCTGCGGGTCGAACCCGTCGGTTCAGAACGCTTCGGTGCGCACGGCTCCGTTCCGCACGCACGATGGCCGTTTATCTAATTCGGTCGGTCGCCGAGGTCGAGAAGTTCGTTGACCGGCTGCCCGGCGCGCGACCCGGCTCGAGCGCTTCGAACCATGCGCGCGCGCTCGCGACATCGCGCGCGATCGCGGCAGACAGTTTTTCGAGGTCGACATACTTCTCCTCGTCGCGCAGCTTCTTCAGAAACTCGACGCGCACGAGTTTGCCATAGGCGTCGCCATGCCAGTCGAGCAGATGCACTTCGAGCAGCACGCGGCCGGAATCGTCGACGGTCGGACGCAGCCCGAGGCTCGCGACGCCGGGCAGCGGCTTGTCTTCGACGCCATGCACGCGCACGACGAAAATGCCCGACAGCGCGGGCCGCTTATGCGCGATCGGCAGATTCAGCGTCGGAAAGCCGAGGTCGCGGCCGAGCTTGAGCCCATGCACGACATGCCCGCTGATCACGTAATCGCGGCCGAGCGCGGCGCGCGCCGCGTCGAGGTCGCCGGCGACCAATGCCGCTCGCACACCCGAGCTCGAGATACGCGCGCCAGAGGGATCCGCCACCGTCGGCATCTGCTCGGCTTCGAAGCCGAAGCGCTCGCCGGCCGCTTTCAGCGATGCGAAGTCGCCGGCGCGCTTTGCGCCGTAGCGGAAATCGTCGCCGATCATGACCCAGCGCGTGTGCAGCCCGTTGACGATGATCCGCTCGACGAACGCATCGGGCGACTGGCTTGCGAACCGTTGATTGAAGTGCTCGACGACGACGCGGTCGACACCGTTCATCCGCAGCGCTTCGAGCTTGTCGCGCAGCATCGCGATGCGCGGCGGCGCGCCGGCCGGGTTGAAGAATTCGCGCGGGTGCGGCTCGAAGGTCATCACGCAGACGGGCAAGCCGCGTGCATCGGCGGCTGCGCGCACGTGCGCGAGCAACGCCTGATGGCCGCGGTGGACACCGTCGAAATTGCCGATGGTCAGCGCGCAGGGCGCACGGCTTTCGGCATTGGGAAGACCCCGAAAAACTCTCACGATAGCGGGCTGCGGTAAATGCCTGAGGTTAGTACCCGTCGTCGATACCGGGTTGATGAGGCCGGTGATGCGATCAATGAAGCGCGACCGATCCCCGCAAAACACACGATTATAAACGCTCAAGGCCGCCGACGGCTTCGCGTCGCGGTCCGCGCGGTGCCGGATGGTAAAATCCGCCGATGAAAAAACTCGTCATTCTGATTTCCGGACGGGGCAGCAACATGCAGGCGATCGCGAACGCCTGCGCGCGCGAGCGCTGGCCGGCGCAAGTCGCCGCCGTGATTGCCAACCGCCCGGACGCCGCCGGGCTGCAGTTTGCAGCGTCGCAAGGCATTCCCACCGCGGTGGTCGACCACCGCCAGTTTCCCGACCGACAGTCGTTCGACATCGCGCTCGCCAACATGATCGACGCCTATGCGCCCGATCTGCTGGTGCTGGCCGGCTTCATGCGCGTCTTGACCGATGGCTTCGTCGAACGTTACGCGGGCCGCATGCTGAACGTCCATCCGTCGCTGTTGCCGAGCTTTCCGGGCCTGAAAACGCATCAGCAGGCGCTCGACGCCGGCGTGCGCGTGCACGGCGCGTCCGTGCATTTCGTCACGCCCCGGCTCGATCACGGGCCGATTGTCGCGCAGGCGGCCGTGCCGGTGCGCGCCGGCGACGACGCAACGGCGCTCGCCGCGCGCGTGCTCGCGACCGAGCATCGGATTTACCCGCGCGCGGTGCGCTGGTTCGTCGAAGGGCGGCTCGCGCTCGATGGCGAGCGCGTCGTTCTGACGCCGCCCGAGCCGCAAGCGTTTTTCTTCGACGATATGGGCCGCGCAAATGACGCGGCCGACTGCAACGCCACCGCGGAGGGTGCATGAGGCTGCATGGTTTTCTGATTGGCCAGACCGAGACGCTGCTCGCCGAAGTCTTGAAGTTCACCGGCCCCGCCGACGCGACGACGAGCCGCTTTTTCCGCGCGCATCCGAAGCTCGGCCACAGCGAGCGCGGCGTGATTGCCGAAGCGGTGTTCGCGGTGCTGCGCCGGCGCATGGAATTCGCGCATCTGGCCGAGAGCGGCAGCGGCAGCCCGGCGCGACGTCTGGCGCTGCTCGGTCTGATGCAGACGGCCGGCCGCACGGCGTTGAAGCCGTTCGTGAGCGAAGCGGAGGGCGAATGGCTCGAACGCGTATCGAAGATCGACCCGGCGAGCTTGCCGCAGCGCATTCGCATGAATTTGCCGGACTGGATCTACGACGCGCTCGCGAAGCGTTTCGAGCCTGAGGAGCTGGTGCAACTGGCTGCGGCGCTCAACTATCCGGCGCCGCTCGATCTGCGCGCCAATCCGATAAAGGCGAGCCGCGATGATGTGTTGCAGGCGCTCGAAAAGGCCGGCATCGACGCGGGCGCGATGCCGTTCGCGCCGCTCGGCGTGCGCGTGGCCGACAAGCCGCCGCTCACGAAGCTCGATGCATTCCAGAACGGCTGGATCGAGGTGCAGGACGAGGGCAGCCAGCTGCTGTGCTCGCTCGTGGCGCCGCGGCGCGGCGAGATGATCGTCGACTTTTGTGCGGGAGCGGGCGGCAAGACGCTCGCGCTCGGTGCGATGATGCGCTCGACCGGGCGGCTCTACGCGTTCGATATCTCCGAGCGGCGTCTTGCGAAGCTGAAACCGCGCCTCGCGCGCAGCGGCCTGTCGAACGTGAACCCGGTGCTGATCGACAGCGAGCACGACGCGAAGATCAAGCGCCTCGCGGGCAAGATCGACCGCGTGCTCGTCGATGCGCCGTGCAGCGGCCTCGGCACGCTGCGCCGCAATCCGGACCTGAAGTGGCGGCAGTCGCCCGAATCGATCGGCGAACTGACGCCGAAGCAGGCCTCGATTCTCGCGAGCGCGGCGCGTCTCGTGAAAAAAGGCGGCCGGCTCGTCTATGCGACGTGCAGCATTCTCGAAGCGGAGAACGAGGCGGTGGTCGCGCAGTTCCTGGCCGAGCATCCGGAGTTCGCGCTGGTTCCCGCGCGCGACGTGCTGGCCGAGCAGCGCATCGACCTGGAAATGGGCGACTATCTGTCGCTGTGGCCGCATCGGCATGCGACCGACGGTTTCTTTGCCGCCGTGCTCGAGCGGCGCGATTGAAGTCGACCGAAGATCACCCAGGCAGTCGCGCGTAGCAGGTGATCGAAGCGCCGCCCCACTGACCGAACGGAACCGCATACGTCCTGACCATGCAGAACACGCCGTTCTTCGAACCGCTGACCGACCTGCTGCGCGATCTCGGCGAGCGCGCGACGCTGTGGCAGGTCGCCGTGCTGGTCGGCGCGCTCGTGCTCGCGTGGCTGGCTGCGCGGCTGTTGCGCCGCACGCTGGACGCGCGGCGCGAGACGCGCTACCAGGCGTTGCGCTTCGGCGCGGAGGCGCTCAATCGCGCGTTCTTCCCGCTGATCGGTGCGTTCTTCGTATGGATTGCGCGCGCGGTGGCCGGACGCTTCATCCATACGACGCTGCTCGATCTCGCGCTGGTGCCGCTGGTCGGCATCGGCCTCATCTACATCGTGTTCTTCTTCGCGCGGCGCGCGTTCGGCCGCGACGGGCACACGCACACGTGGCTCGCGCTCGTCGAACGCGTCGTGTCGCTCGTCGTCTGGGTCGGCATGGGGCTGACGGTGATGGGTATTCAGGGCAACGTGCTGACCTGGATGGCCGGGGTCAGCTTTCGCGTTGCGAATACGCAGATCACGCTGCTGTCGCTGCTGTCCGGGTTGCTGTGGGTGTGCGTGACGATGGTGGTGGCAATGTGGCTCGGCGCCGCCTTCGAAGAACGCGTGATGCGCTCGAGCACGCTCGATGCGAATCTGAAGGTCGTGCTCGCGCGCGTCGGCCGAGCGCTGTTCGTCCTGGCGGCGGTGCTGATCAGCCTGTCGCTGGTCGGCATCGATATCACCGTGCTCGGCGTGTTCGGCGGCGCGCTCGGTGTCGGGCTCGGCTTCGGGCTGCAGAAGATCGCAAGCAACTATGTGTCCGGCTTCATCATTCTGCTCGACCGGTCGCTGCGCATCGGCGACACGATCAATGTCGGCGCGCTGCAAGGGCAGGTCACGCAGATCCGCACGCGCTATACGGTCGTGCGCGGCCTCGACGGCATCGAGACGCTGATTCCCAACGAGCGGCTCATCACCGACGTCGTGCAGAACCAGTCGTCGTATCTGACGCGCGGATTTCAGAAGACCGCCGTGCACGTGGCCTATACGACCGACGTCGAAAAGGCGATGGCGCTGCTCGCGCAGGCCGCGACCGGTGTCGAGCGCGTGCTCGAGGATCCGGCACCATCGGCGAATCTGGTCGGTTTCGGGCCGGACGGCATCAATCTCGAGCTCGGTTATTGGGTCGCGGATGCTGCGACTGGCACGTCGGGCGTGCGCTCGGCGGTCAATCGCAATATCTGGCGGCTTTTTACCGAAAACGGCATTTCGATTCCGTATGCACAACGCGATGTGCGGATCGTCGGAGCGGGCACTGCGGATGCGCACACTGTTAACGTGGCCGCGCCCGCCGCGAACGAGCCGGGAACCGCCGCCTGATGTGTTGTACAAAGCATTTATCGGTGCGCGACGGTTCGACGCACGGCGGTCGTTGCCGGTGGAGTTCATCATGTGACGTGCAGCGCCAGCACCCGCATCGACGGGGCCTGCGCGCCGCATATAGTGATGACCCGAATTGATGCGGCACAACAAATTTCTTATTTTTTACAACGACTTGGAACCCTTCAAGTAGAATGTCGTCCAACTCGGCCGCATGCTTTCACTTTCTTGACACGCGTCGTTGTATGCTTCTGCAGTGGCGTTCGCGCTGTCTCTCCGTCTCACAGGTAAATAGCCTTGCTCAACTCGCTGCTTGATTTCATCGCTCATGGGCTGCTTCGCTTTTCGTGGTGGCAACTCCTGCTCTACACCCTCGCGGTTACGCACGTCACGATTATCGGCGTGACGGTTTATCTGCACCGTTGCCAGGCGCATCGCGCACTCGATTTGCACCCTGCAGTCAGTCATTTCTTCCGATTCTGGCTGTGGATGACCACCGGCATGCTGACGGGCCAGTGGGCGGCGATTCACCGCAAACATCACGCGAAGTGCGAGACCGAAGAAGATCCGCACAGCCCGCAAACGCGCGGCATCTGGAAGGTGCTGCTCGAAGGCGCCGAACTCTATCGCACCGAAGCGAAGAACGAAGAGACGATGCGCAAGTTCGGCCACGGTACGCCGAACGACTGGATGGAGCGCAACGTCTACACGAAGTATCCGATCCTCGGCGTAAGCCTGATGATGGTGGTCAACGTCGCGCTGTTCGGCGTGGTCGGCCTGTCCGTATGGGCCGTGCAGATGATCTGGATTCCGTTCTGGGCGGCGGGTGTCGTCAACGGTCTCGCGCACTTCTGGGGTTATCGCAACTTCAATTCGGCGGACGCCAGCACGAACATCTTCCCGTGGGGCATTCTGATCGGCGGCGAGGAACTGCATAACAATCACCACACGTACGCAACTTCGGCGAAGCTGTCGAACAAGTGGTTCGAGATCGATATCGGCTGGATGTACATTCGCGTCCTGTCCGCATGCCGGCTCGCCACGGTCAAGAAGATTGCGCCTACGCCGCGTTTGGGATCCGGCAAGCTCGTGCTCGATCAGGACACGCTGCAAGCCGTGCTCGCAAACCGCTATGAAGTCATGGCGCGCTACGGCAAGGCGCTCAAGCGCGCGTATCGCCAGGAACTGGCGCATCTGAAGGAAGTCGGCGCACGCGAGAAGTATCAGCTGATGCGCGGTGCGCGCAACTGGTTCCACAAGGAAGAGGCGGGGCTCGACGAGCCGCAGAAGCGCCAGCTGCCGCAAATCTTCGCGAACAGCCAGAAACTGCGCACGTATATCGAACTGCGCAACGAGCTTGCGGCGATGTGGGAGCGTTCGAACGCGTCGCGCGAACAGCTTCTCGCGCAATTGCAGGACTGGTGCCATCGCGCCGAGCAAAGCGGCATCAAGGCGCTGCAGGAATTCGCGCTGCGTCTGCGGCGCTACGCCTGATTGGGCGAAATCCATTAAACTCTGACTACGTCACAGAAGAACCCCGCGTTGGCGGGGTTTTTCGCATTCTGGGCCCCGAAATGCACAAGAATGACGTGGTGGCCGCGTTTGATCAGCACCAGTCAGGACTGAGGAAATGATGAATGAGGTAATCAGGACCGTCGAGTACGATCGGCCGCTCGCGCAGGGGATGACCTGCGGCGTCGGCGAAGCGTGGGCCAAGGTGCCACAGGCGCCCTCGCCCGAGGAAAGACGTGCGCTGAAAGAGCGCATTCGCGCATTGCTCAAGCGCGAAAAAGCCGTGCTCGTCGCACATTACTACGTCGACGCGGAACTGCAGGAGCTGGCTGACGAAACCGGCGGCTGCGTAGCCGATTCGCTTGAAATGGCGCGCTTCGGCCGCGACAACGATGCGCAAACGCTCGTGGTGGCCGGCGTCCGGTTTATGGGCGAAACGGCGAAGATTCTGAGCCCCGGCAAGCGCATTCTGATGCCCGATCTCGACGCGACGTGTTCGCTCGACCTCGGCTGTCCTGCAGACGAATTTTCGGCGTTTTGCGACGCGCATCCGGACCGCACGGTGGTTGTCTATGCGAACACGAGCGCCGCGGTGAAAGCGCGCGCCGACTGGATGGTCACGTCGTCGATCGGGCTCGAGATCGTCGCCGATCTGCATGCGCGCGGCGAAAAAATCATCTGGGCGCCGGACCGGCATCTCGGCGGCTACATCCAGAAAAAGACCGGCGCGGACATGTTGCTGTGGCAGGGCTCGTGCCTTGTTCACGACGAATTCAAAGGCATCGAACTCGAGGTGCTGTGCGCCGAATATCCGCACGCGAAGGTGCTCGTTCATCCGGAGTCGCCGGAAAGCGTGGTCGCGCTGGCCGACGTGGTCGGCTCGACGACGCAACTGATCGACGCGGCGCAACGGCTCGATGCGACGCACTTTATCGTTGCAACCGATCTCGGCATTCTGCACAAGATGCGACTCGCGGCGCCGGGCAAAACGTTCATCGAAGCGCCGACCGCCGGCAACAGCGCGACTTGCAAGAGCTGCGCGCATTGCCCGTGGATGGCAATGAACGGACTCGCCAATCTTGCCGAGGTGCTCGAACGCGGCCACAACGAGATTTTCGTCGACCCCGCCATCGGCGAGCGCGCAAAGCTTCCGATCGACCGGATGCTCGACTTTGCCGCGCGCCAAAAGAAGCGCGTGCAGGCAAGCGGCGATCTCGCGCGTGACGGCGCACTGTTTTCGAACGTGGGAGCGGCCTGATGGGTGCCATGGTGGGTGCCGGCGAGCAACCTGGCTATCTTGGCGATGTCGTGTCGCCGCTCTTCGCGGAAATCCGCGCGCAATACGGCGATGCGCTCGATGCGGCGCTTGCGCGCAACGTCACGGACGCGCTTGCCGAAGACGTCGGCAGCGGCGACCTGACCGGATATCTCGTGCCCGCCGACGAAATGCGCGACGCGCGGATCATCGTGCGCGAAGAGGCGGTGCTGTGCGGCGTGATGTGGTTCGGCGAAGTGATGCGTCGCGTCGATCCGCGTATCGACGTGCGCTGGCGCTATCGCGAAGGCGACCGGATGACGGCGGACACGACGGTCTGCGCGCTGCGCGGCCCGGCGCGCTCGCTGCTGACTGCCGAGCGCAACGCGCTGAACTTCCTGCAACTGCTGTCAGGCGTCGCGACGGCGACGCGGCGTTTCGCCGATGCGATCAGCCATACGCCGGCGAAGGTGCTCGATACGCGCAAGACGCTGCCGGGGCTGCGGCTCGCGCAGAAGTACGCGGTGCGCGTCGGAGGCGGTGCGAACCAGCGGCTTGCGCTGTATGACGGCATTCTGATCAAGGAAAACCATATCGCAGCGGCCGGCGGCGTCGGTGCGGCCATGCAGGCCGCGCTTGCCCTGGACGCGAAAGTGTCGATCCAGATCGAAGTGGAAACGCTCGAGCAACTCGAAACGGCGCTTGCACACGGTGCCCGCTCCGTGCTGCTCGATAATTTCACGTTCGAAGCGATGCGTGACGCGGTCCGTATGACGGCGGGGCGCGCGGTGCTCGAAGTGTCGGGTGGCGTGAACTTCGAGACGATTCGCACGATTGCCGAAACTGGAGTCGACCGTATTTCGGTGGGCTCGTTGACGAAGGACGTGCGCGCGACCGATTACTCGATGCGGATCATTTAGGCGCCGGCGCGGCAAGCAAACAAGGCCATCGCGTACACGCTGTGCGCGATGGCCTTTCGTTTTGATGGCCGCGTTACAGCGTGCGCTTCGACGTGCGTTTCGGCGTGAGCACGGACGGCAGTGCTTTGGGCAATGCGTCTGGCCAATCGCGGCTGAAGTGCAGACCGCGGCTTTCGCGCCGCGACCGCGCGCCTTCGACGATCAGCGACGCGACGTCGACGAGGTTGCGCAGTTCGAGCAGGTCGCGACTGACCTTGAAGTTAGCGTAAAACTCGTGGATCTCGTCGCGCAACAACGAGATCCGATGCTTGGCGCGCGCGAGACGCTTGTCGGTGCGCACGATGCCGACGTAATTCCACATGAGCCGCCGCAATTCGTCCCAGTTGTGCGCGACCACGACTTCCTCGTCCGGGTCCGACACGCGGCTCTCGTCCCACTCGGGCAACTGCGCGTGGACGGCTGCGCGAAAGCCTTCCTGTTCGATTGCCGCAGCGGCCGAGCGGCCGATCACGAGGCACTCGAGCAGCGAGTTGCTGGCGAGTCGATTTGCGCCGTGCAGACCGGTGCAGGACGTTTCGCCGACCGCATAGAGACCCGCGACGTCGGTGCGGCCCGCGAGATCCGTCACCACGCCGCCGCAGGTGTAGTGCGCCGCGGGCACGACCGGAATGGGCTGCTTCGTGATGTCGATGCCAAACTCGAGGCAACGCGCGAGGATGGTCGGGAAGTGCTCGTGCAGGAACGCGGCCGGCTGATGACTGATGTCGAGATACACGCAATCGATGCCGCGTTTCTTGATTTCGAAGTCGATCGCCCGCGCGACGATATCGCGCGGCGCCAGTTCGGCGCGCTCGTCGTGAGCGGGCATGAAACGCGTGCCGTCCGGCAGCTTCAGCAGGCCGCCTTCGCCGCGCACCGCTTCGGTAATCAGAAACGACTTCGCGTATGGGTGGAACAGGCACGTCGGATGGAACTGGATGAACTCCATGTTCGAAACGCGGCAGCCCGCGCGCCATGCCATCGCGATGCCATCGCCGGTCGCGGTGTCGGGGTTGGTCGTGTACAGGTACACCTTGCCCGCGCCGCCCGTGGCGAGCACCGTGTGCGGCGCTTCGATCGTGACCGTGCGGCCCGTATTGAGATCGAGCGCGTAGAGGCCGTGGCAGCGGCGGCCCGGTAGACCAAGGCGATCTGACGTGATCAGATCGATCGCATGGTGGTCTTCGAGCAGCGTGATGTTCGGATGCGCGCGAACCCGTTCGGTGAGCGTCGCAACGACCGCGTGGCCGGTTGCGTCCGCTGCATGAATAATGCGCCGATGACTGTGGCCGCCTTCGCGCGTGAGGTGAAAGCCGAGCTCGGCCGCGTCGTCTTTGGTGAACGGCACACCTTGTGCAATCAGCCATTCGATCGCTTCGCGGCCATGCTCGACGATAAAGCGCGTAGCCGCTTCGTCGCATAGCCCACCGCCCGCAACCAGCGTGTCGCGCACATGGTTTTCGACGCTGTCGGCGGAATCGAGCACTGCTGCGATGCCGCCTTGCGCCCAGTCGCTCGCGCCATCGGTCAGCGACCGTTTGGCGATGACCGCCACCCGCCGCGACTGCGCGAGGTTCAGCGCGACGCTCAATCCGGCAAGACCGCTTCCGACAATCGCTACATCGAAATTCATCTGCTGCATCTCCATCATGTTTTTGCTGGCGCGGCGATGGGTATGCCGCTTGGCCGTAGGAAATCAAAGAGCATACGCGCCACTGACCCCGAGGGAAAGCTGGCCGAACGGCCGATGGGGAAAACCAGCAAGCGTAGGCAAGAGTCGGCAAGAGTCGGCGGACGGCGCCGATAGCGGTGAATCGACCCGCAAAAATAAAAATGCCCCGCACTGGGCGGGGCATTTTTTGAAGGAACAAGACTTACTTGATCTTGGTTTCCTTGTACGCGACATGCTTGCGTATGACGGGATCGAACTTCTTGATCTCCATCTTTTCGGGCATGTTGCGCTTGTTCTTCGTGGTCGTATAGAAGTGACCCGTGCCGGCGGTGGATTCCAGCTTGATCTTGTCGCGTGCGCCTTTGGCCATGATTTAGCTCCTTACGCTTCGCCGCGTGCGCGCAGGTCGGCGAGCACAGCGTCGATACCGTTCTTGTCGATCAGGCGCAGGCCGGCGGTCGAAACGCGCAGGCGCACCCAACGATTCTCGCTTTCAACCCAGAAACGGCGGCTTTGCAGATTCGGAAGAAAACGACGCTTGGTCTTGTTGTTCGCGTGGGAAACGTTGTTGCCGCTCATCGGCGCTTTCCCAGTTACTTGGCATACGCGTGCCATGAGAGCACTCCTAATACGCTTTAAATTCTGAGCCCGAACGCCGTATAAGCTTCTGGAATGAGGCGCCGGGGCGACTGTTCGCTCTGACTGCGCTGCCAGAAACAACACGCTGTGAAGTTCCGCGCCGCCATGCGATTCTGCCGTTGATTCCCGTCCATTCCGGAAGACCTTGGAAGGCGCTTCGAACAGGGTTACAGGTTGGAAAGAGGCAAACCGCGATTCTAGCAGAAAAAAACCCGCAAAATCAAACTTTTTGCCAGCCGGGAATCGCGCGAAGTGGTCGCCGAATAAGTTCAAAGCGGCAGTCAAGGCAGGAGTCAAAGCAGGCCATTGCGGGCGAAGGAGTATACGTCTTTCGCACCGACCACGACATGATCGAGCAATCGCACGTCGACGAGCGCGAGCGCGTCGCGCAGCATTCGTGTGAGTTGCCTGTCGGCGGCGCTCGGCTTCGCCGCGCCCGATGGATGATTGTGCGCGACGATCAGGCCCGCCGCGTTCAGCAGCAGCGCGCGCCGCACGATTTCGCGCGGGTAGACGGCCATCTGCGTGAGCGAACCGCGCGTAAGCTCTTCCGCCCGGATCAGCCGGTGCCGCGCGTCGAGATAGAGGCAGTAGAACACTTCGTGCGGCTGACCGCCGATCGTCA
Source organism: Paraburkholderia sp. SOS3 (assembly GCF_001922345.1). Classification (NCBI taxonomy): domain Bacteria; kingdom Pseudomonadati; phylum Pseudomonadota; class Betaproteobacteria; order Burkholderiales; family Burkholderiaceae; genus Paraburkholderia; species Paraburkholderia sp. SOS3. Next base: position 915,487 of record NZ_CP018811.1, read on the forward strand.
GACGCAAATAGTCGTCGACGGCCTGTGGCGAGTCGAGCAGCGAGCGGGTTTCGAGTTCCTCGAGGAGCGCGCGCCGGACCATTTCGATGACGGCGAGCAACTGCGCGATCTTGGCGCGGCCAATGCCGTGCAGGCCTTCGAAGTCGTCTTCGGTTGCCGTGAGGATGGCCCGCATCGAACCGAAGCGCCCCACCAGCGTGCGCGCCATCTCGAACACGTTGTGGCCCGTCTGGCCGGTGCAAAGCATGACCGCGATCAGATCCGCGTTCGACAACACGCTCGGTCCCTGCTTGAGCAGCCGCTCGCGCGGCAAGTCGTCCTTCGGCGACGAGCGCCGCCGGCGGCCTGTGGCCTGTTTCGCAGGCAGGGCCACGCGGTCGACCGACGCCGGGGCTGCCGAGGCGGACTCAGCCAACGCAGGGTCGGGCAGCGCAGAATCTTGCGACACCGGCAAAAAGCCCGGCGCCGCGTGTTCGCGCGCGATGCAGATACCGTCGTTCATTTCAGCAGCCTCCCCGGCGAAGTGTTACGCGGCTTCTCGCCGCAGGTGAGCGGTCCGAACCGGTCACGGATATGTGGCTTACAATAGATCCTTTGCGCGAGGTGCCCCGACATGGGGCGCGCTCGCGTAAGACACCCCGGCGCCGCGCTACACGCGCAGCCGCAGGGCGCGCCGGATGCACCGCGGCGCACGCGCACTGCCGAGGGCCGCCTTGCTGACGGCCGCTTGGCGCTGCGGCGCCCGGCGCCTTCCGACCGAACGAGTACTGCATGAGCATCATCGACATCTCCGAAGTGAAACCGGGTTCGCACGTCACGCTTCATTACCGGCTTTCGCTTGCCGAGGGCGCCGAGATCGTCAACACCTTCGCCGACAAGCCGGCCACGCTGCTTTTGGGGGCAGGCCAACTGGCGCCGCCGCTGGAAGATATTCTGCTGGGATTGAAGGTCGGCCACCATTCGACCTTTCGGCTAACGCCCGAGCAGGCCTTCGGTCCGCGCAATCCGGATCTGATCCAGCGCGTGTCGCTTGCCACGCTGCGCGAAAACAGCATGATCGGTGAGGATTTTTCTCCCGGCGATCTCGTCGAATTCAATGCGCCCGGTGGCGGCCGCTACGCGGGCGTGCTGAAAGAGGTCGGCGAAACCTCGGCCCTGTTCGATTTCAATCACCCGCTCGCCGGCCAGGCGCTGGCGTTTGAAGTGAAAATCATCGGAATCCTGTAAACATGAGCATCATGGACACGACTCTCGCCGAAACGGAAATCCTGCTGGCGCAGCCACGCGGCTTCTGTGCCGGCGTCGACCGCGCGATCGAGATCGTCGAGCGCGCGATCAAACTGTATGGCTCGCCGATCTACGTGCGCCATGAAATCGTCCATAACGCGTATGTGGTCGAGGACCTGCGCAAAAAGGGGGCGATCTTCATCGAACAGCTCGACGAAGTGCCGTCGGGCAGCACGGTCATCTTCAGCGCGCACGGCGTGTCGAAGGCGGTGCGCACCGAAGCGGAGTCGCGCGGGTTGCGCGTCTACGACGCTACCTGTCCGCTTGTCACGAAGGTGCATATCGAAGTGGCGAAGATGCGCGCGGAAGGGTTCGACATCGTGATGATCGGCCATAAAGGGCACCCCGAAGTCGAGGGCACGATGGGTCAGACCGAGCAGGGCATGTACCTCGTCGAAGATATCGAGGATGTGCAGGCGCTCGAACTCGCCGACCCCGACCGTATCGCGTATGTCACGCAGACCACGCTGTCGGTCGACGATGCCGCGGAAATCATCGCGGCATTGAAGGCCAAATATCCGCAGATCCGCGAGCCGAAGAAGCAGGACATCTGTTACGCGACGCAGAACCGTCAGGACGCCGTGAAATTCATGGCGCCGCAGTGCGACGTCGTCATCGTGGTCGGCAGCCCGAACAGTTCGAATTCGAACCGCTTGCGCGAACTCGCGGAGAAGCTCGGCGTGCCCGCGTATATGGTCGATTCGCCGGACCAGATCGACCCGAACTGGGTCGTGGAGAAGAAACGCATCGGCGTCACGGCGGGCGCCTCGGCGCCCGAAGCGCTGGCGCAGGCCGTGATCAGCCGCCTGCGCGAGATGGGCGTGCGCAACGTACGCGCGCTCGACGGTATCGAGGAGAACATCGCGTTCCCGTTACCGCGCGGACTCGGTCTACCAGCCTGAGGTCAAGGCGATCGGAGCGACCGGGTCCGGTCGCGTCGAAAAAGCGCGTCTCGACGGCGTCGACGACGCGCTTTTTTTAACCCCCACATTCGATAAATAAGTTCCACATCACACCCGAAAGCTATTTCAGGTGTGTCTGTGCGCACAGTTTTTGCCAAGTTTGCGGCGTAATTTGATCACAAACCACCAATCGTTCCCCTATTTAATCGATCGAAGAGGGGTCAATGCTGTCCGATTTCGCACCGAATTGGTGCTTGTGGCATGGCCCGATTTCTGTGCGCGGAGCGCGAGCAGCGTCATTCGAAAAATCGGTTCTGTCCTTTCGCCACAAGGCTCGCAAGCAACACACCGTGTTGTCTCAAATGGTGCAACTGCGGAGTGAAAATGCATTGCAACCCGGTTGCGCCAAATGCGCGCTACGGATCTCAAAATCCGGTTGCAATGCAGGAAAACCCTGCGCATTCAAGAATATTGCCCATCCCATAATTGGAGTTACAATGCGCGCGTTCTTAAGGCTTCAGGCGCTTCGGAACATTGGATTTAGCAAGGCGCAGGAGACCTATTTGATGCATTTCAAGTTTGCTTTCGCCGTGTCTATCGCGGCCGCGGTCGTGATGTCGGCCGGGTGCAGCAAGAAGAACGACGGTGAAGCGAGCACGGCGGCATCGGCAGCAGCGACGGCCGCGGCTGCGTCGGCAGTGCCGGCGGGCGCGAGCGGAGCAAACGGCGACTCGAATTCGGCGACTATCGTGAAAATCGGCCACGCGGCGCCGCTGACCGGCCCTATTGCGCATCTGGGCAAGGACAACGAAAACGGAGCGCGGCTCGCGGTTGAGGAAATCAATGCGCAGGGTCTCACGATCGACGGCCGCAAGATCCAGCTCGAACTCGATGCGCAAGACGATGCAGGCGATCCTAAAACCGGCACCCAGGTCGCGCAGCGGCTCGTCGACGATCACGTGGTCGCCGTGATCGGGCATCTGAATTCGGGCGTGTCGATTCCGGCGTCGAAAATCTATAGCGATGCGGGCATCGTGCAGATTTCGCCGTCGTCGACGAATCCCGCCTATACGCAGCAGGGGTTCAAGACCACCTACCGCGTGGTTGCCACCGACGCACAGCAGGGTCCCGCGCTCGCGAACTATGCAACGAAGGCGCTCAACGCGAAGCGGATCGCGGTGGTCGACGATGCGACCGCGTATGGCAAGGGTCTCGCCGACGAATTCGCGAAGACCGTGCAGGCGAGCGGCGCGACGATCGTTGCGCGCGAGGCGACGAATGACCGGGCAACCGACTTCCGGGCCATTCTCACGAGAATCAAAAGCGTTCAGCCGGACGTGATCATGTACGGCGGCATGGACGCAACGGGCGGACCGTTCACCAAACAGGCGGCGGCGCTCGGCATCAGGGCAAAAATCCTTGGCGGCGACGGCGTGTGCACCGACAAGGTAGAGGAACTGGCGGGTCAAGCCGTGCAGAACCTCGTATGTTCGGAAGCAGGACTGGCGCTTTCGAAAATGGAGCGTGGCGCGGACTTCGAGAAGAAGTACGACGCGCGCTTTCACACGCCGGTGCAGATTTACGCACCGTTCACGTACGACGCCGTATACGTGATCGTCGACGCAATGAAGCGCGCCAATTCGATCGACGCGCCCAAGGTGCTGGCTGCGATGCCGTCCACCGATTACAACGGGGTAATCGGTCACATCGCATTCGACGACAAGGGTGATCTGAAAGAAGGCGCCATTACGCTTTACGACTTCAAGGACGGCAAGAAAACCGTTCTCGACGTCGTGAAGATGTAATGACGGAATAAAGCGTGGCGGCACCGAACCATCCATCGGTGCCGTTTTTGCATCCGCATCGAACGCGGGCGTGGTTGCGACCCAGCCGCGCGCATGTTCGATACGAATAACCCTTACCGGTCTTTTATATCAGTACCGCAGTGCCGTTGCGATTCCGTAATGCACGACCGCCAACCCGGCCGGTCGTGAACGTGAATCCAGTCGCACGGGCCAAGGAGCATTAAATGGATATTTTCATCCAGCAGATCATCAACGGACTGGTGCTTGGTAGCGTCTACGCCATCATCGCACTGGGCTATACGATGGTGTACGGCATTCTGGGCATCATCAACTTCGCGCACGGCGATGTGTTGATGATCGGCGCGATGGTCGCCTTGTCGGCGATCGGCGTGTTGCAGAATCACTTCCCGGGCCTCGGCAACGTGCCGACGCTTTGTATTGCGCTGATCATCGCCGCCTGCGTGTGCGCGGTGGTCGGCTACACGATCGAGCGCGTCGCCTACCGGCCGTTGCGCCGCGCGCCGCGTCTCGCGCCGCTGATCACCGCCATCGGCGTGTCGATCCTGCTGCAGACGATCGCCATGATCATCTGGGGCCGCAATCCGCTCGCTTTCCCGCAGTTGCTGCCGACCGACCCGATCAACGTGATCAAGGCGACCGACACGAATCCCGGCGCCGTGATCTCGATGACCGAAATCGTCATCATCGTCGTGGCGTTCGTTGTGATGGCCGGCCTGCTGCTGCTCGTGCACAAGACGAAGCTCGGCCGCGCGATGCGCGCGATCGCCGAGAACCCGGCCAATGCATCGCTGATGGGCGTGAATCCGAACTTCGTCATTTCCGCGACCTTCATGATCGGTTCCGCGCTTGCCGCGCTGGCCGGCGTGATGATCGCGTCCGAGTACGGCAACGCGCACTTCTATATGGGCTTCATTCCGGGCCTGAAAGCGTTCACGGCGGCGGTGCTCGGCGGTATCGGCAACCTCGGCGGCGCGATGGTCGGCGGTGTGCTGCTCGGCCTGATCGAACAGCTCGGCGCCGGCTATATCGGCAACCTGACCGGCGGCGTCTTCGGCAGTAACTACCAGGACGTGTTTGCGTTCGTCGTGCTGATCGTCGTGCTGGTGTTCCGTCCGTCGGGCCTGCTCGGCGAACGTGTTGCGGATCGTGCCTGACCTCGGGCGATATCGGGCCAACAGGAGTAGATAACCATGACCTCAATTCAACCGATCGAGCCGTCCACGACGCTCATCCCCGAGAAGAACATTACGAAGACGCTGGTGGTGGGCATCATCACGGCGGTGTTCGTGATCGCCGCGCCGATGATCATCGGCGCCGCCGGCGGCAACTACTGGGTGCGCGTGCTCGACTTCGCGATGCTGTACGTGATGCTCGCGCTCGGCCTCAATGTGGTGGTCGGCTTCGCCGGCCTGCTCGATCTGGGCTACATCGCGTTCTACGCGATCGGCGCGTACACCGCGGCGCTGCTCACGTCGCCGCACCTCACGTCCCAGTTCGCGTGGATCGCCGCGCTGTTCCCGAACGGCCTGCACGCGCCGATCTGGATCGTCGTGCCGCTCGCGATGGCGCTCGCGGCGCTGTTCGGCGTGCTGCTCGGTTCGCCGACGCTGCGGCTGCGCGGCGACTACCTCGCGATCGTCACGTTGGGCTTCGGTGAAATCGTGCGGATCTTCATGAACAACCTCGACCGTCCCGTGAACATCACGAACGGGCCGAAGGGCATCACCGGCATCGACCCGGTGCACGTCGCCGGCTTCAACCTGTCGCAAACGCATACGCTGTTCGGGTTCACGTTCCCGTCGGTGTACATGTATTACTACCTGTTCGTGCTGTGCTCGCTGCTCGTGATCTGGACCTGTACGCGTCTGCAGCACTCGCGTATCGGCCGCGCGTGGGCCGCGATCCGCGAAGACGAGATCGCCGCGAAGGCGATGGGCATCAACACGCGCAACGTGAAGCTGCTCGCGTTCGCGATGGGCGCGTCGTTCGGCGGCCTGTCGGGCGCGATGTTCGCGGGCTTCCAGGGCTTCGTGTCGCCGGAGTCGTTCACGTTCTGGGAATCGGTCGTGGTGCTCGCCTGTGTGGTGCTGGGCGGCATGGGCCACATTCCGGGCGTCATTCTCGGTGCAGTGCTGCTCGCGGTGTTCCCCGAATTCCTGCGCTCGACGATGGGCCCGCTGCAGCATTTTCTGTTCGGCCATGAAATCGTCGATACCGAAGTGATCCGTCAGCTGCTGTACGGTCTCGCGATGGTGCTCATCATGCTGTACCGCTCGGAAGGCCTGTGGCCGTCGCCGAAGCACGAGGACAAGATTGCGAAGCTGGCCAAACGCAACGGCAAGAAGCCGGTGCGCGCATAAGGCCGGGGAGAAACACATGAGCGATAAAAACATTCGACTGTCCGTGAAGGGCGTGAACAAACGCTTCGGCGGCCTGCAGGCGCTGTCCGACGTCGGCCTGCAGATCGAGGAAGGTTCGATCTACGGACTGATCGGCCCGAACGGCGCCGGCAAGACCACGTTCTTCAACGTGATTACGGGCCTCTACACGCCGGATTCCGGCGAATTCAAGCTCGACGGCGAAAACTACACGCCGACGGCGGTGTATCAGGTGGCGAAAGCGGGCATCGCGCGTACGTTCCAGAACATCCGCCTGTTCGGCGGCATGACCGCGCTCGAGAACGTGATGGTCGGCCGTCACGTGCGCACGAAGCACGGCCTGTTCGGCGCGGTGTTCCAGACGCCGTCCGAGCGCCAGGAAGAGCGCGAGATCAAGGAGCGCGCGCTCGAACTGCTCGAATATGTCGGCGTGCTGCAATACGCGGACTACACGTCGCGCAATCTGTCGTATGGCCACCAGCGGCGCCTCGAAATCGCGCGCGCGCTCGCGACCGATCCGAAGCTGCTCGCGCTCGACGAGCCGGCGGCCGGCATGAACGCGACCGAAAAGGTCGAACTGACGAAGCTGCTCGACAAGATCCGCAGCGACGGCAAGACGATCCTGCTGATCGAACACGACGTGAAACTGGTGATGGGCCTGTGCAACCGCATGACAGTGCTCGATTACGGCAAGGTGATCGCCGAGGGTCTGCCGCAAGACGTGCAGAAGGACCCGAAGGTGATCGAGGCATATCTCGGCGCGGGGGTCCACTGATGGCTACGGCGATGTTGAAAATCAAGGGCCTGCAGGTCAACTACGGCGGCATCCAGGCGGTCAAGGGTGTCGACATGGAAGTCGCGCAGGGCGAGCTCGTCACGCTGATCGGCGCGAACGGCGCGGGCAAGACGACGACGATGAAGGCGATCACGGGTCTCAAGCCGTACTCGGCCGGCGATATCGAGTATATGGGCCAGTCGATCAAGGGCCTGCCCGCGCACGAGCTGTTGAAGCGCGGCCTCGCGATGGTGCCGGAAGGCCGCGGCATCTTCGCGCGCATGTCGATCCTCGAGAACATGCAGATGGGCGCCTATCTGCGCAAGGATAACGACGGCATCAAGAAGGACGTCGACCGCATGTTCGGCTTCTTTCCGCGCCTGAAGGAACGCGCGACGCAGCTGGCCGGCACGCTGTCGGGCGGCGAGCAGCAGATGCTCGCGATGGCGCGTGCGATCATCAGCAAGCCGAAGCTGCTGTTGCTCGACGAGCCGTCGATGGGGCTCTCGCCGATCATGGTCGAGAAGATCTTCGAAGTGGTGCGCGAGATTTCGAAGGAAGGCTTGACGGTGCTGCTCGTCGAACAGAATGCACGTCTCGCGTTGCAGGCTGCGAATCGCGGCTATGTGATGGACTCGGGCACGGTCACGATGTCGGGCGACGCGAAGCAGATGCTCGACGATCCCAAGGTGCGTGCGGCGTATTTGGGCGAGTGATCGGGTAAGCCGATGGCACTGCTTTGCCCGGCTTCAGGTAGCCGGGCGCCAGTGCGAATAGAAAGAGGGCTGTGTGCAGGCGATGCACGCAGCCCTTTGTTTTGTTTTTGGCTATTCGATCCGTTCTATTTGCGCTTTGTCACGCGCGCATGGCGAGTCATGCAGGTTGCGGCGACCCGGCGCGGTCGCTCGAAGCGAGATCGGACAGTTCGCCAAGCCGCTTGCCGAGACTGACTACGTCATCCATCCGGTAACCGAGCCGCTCGTAGAACGCGCGGATCTCGCCCTTCGCGCTCAACACCTGCAGATTCACTTTCGGGCAGCCGCGCGCCGCGAGCGCCGCTTCGGCGTACCGCACGAGCTGTGTGCCGATGCCGCGCCGGCGCCGCGCGCTGTCCACCGCGAGCGAATACATCCATCCACGGTGCCCGTCATAGCCAGCCATCACGGTGCCGACCACACGTTCATCGTCTATCGCGACGAAGAACAGTTCGGGCTGCGTTGTGAGCTTGTTCGCGATCGACAGCTGTGGATTGCGCTGCGGGCGCGTCGGATCGCGGTATTCGGGGAACGCGTCGCGCCACAATGCGATCACCTGTTCGGTGTCGCTCTCGGCGAAACAGCGGATCGAGATTCCGTTCGGGTTCGACGTCGCAGGCGTAGTCATAGGCACACTCTGTTATTGGTCAAAGCGAATCGAGCACGGTACGCAGCATCTTCATCATCTGGTCGATTTCGTCGTTCGTGACGTTGAGCGCCGGCATGAAGCGCAGCAGGTTCGGCCGCGCGGCGTTCAGCAGCAGTCCATCCGGCTGCATGAGGCGCGCTTTTTCGACGATCTGGGTGCCGATGTCCTTGCCGAGCAGCAGCGCCCGCAGCAGGCCTTCGCCGCGTTCGCCTTCGAAGCCGCGTTCTTTCGAAAGATCGAGTAGTTGCGCGCGCAGATAGTTGCCGCGTTCGCGAACGCCTTCGAGGAAGCCCGGCGCGCACAGTTGCGAGATGACCGAATAGCCGACCGCCGTCATCAGCGGATTGCCGTTGTACGTGCCGCCCTGATCGCCGGCCTCGAACACTTCGAATTCGTTTTTCGTGAGCAGCGCGGCGAGCGGCACGCCGCCGCCGATGCCCTTGCCGAGCGTCATCACATCGGGCTCGATGCCCGACAGCTCATAGGCGAAGAGCGTGCCTGCACGGCCGCAGCCGCTTTGCACTTCGTCGACGATCAGCAGCACGTCGTGCTTTTTCGTCAGCGCGCGCAGTTGCTGCATGAACTCGCGCGTTGCCGGAATCACGCCGCCTTCGCCCTGAATCGGCTCGAGCATCACGCCGACCGTCTTCTCGTTGATCAGCTTTTCGACCGAGGCGATATCGTTCAGATCGGCCTTCGGGAAGCCCGGCACTTGCGGCGCGTAGATCGTGTCCCAGCCGGCCTTGCCGCTTGCCGACATCGTCGCGAGCGTGCGGCCATGAAAGCTGTGATCGAACGTGATGATCTCGTACGCGCCGTTCTTGTGTTTCTTGCCCCACTTGCGCGCGAGCTTGATCGCGCCTTCGTTCGCTTCGGCGCCGCTATTGGCGAAGAACACCTTGTCGAAGCAGCTGTGCTGCGTGAGCAGCCCCGCGAGCTGCGCCATCGGTTCGTTGTAGAACGCGGGCGACGGGTTGATCAGCAGACGCGCCTGCTTGTCGAGCGCTTCGATCATGCCTTCGTTGCAGTGCCCGAGGCTGTTGACGGCCCAACCCTGAATGAAATCGAGGTAGCGCTTGCCGGTATTGTCGTAGAGCCATGAACCCTTGCCGTGCGTAAAGACGACTTCGGGCCGGTTCGTGATGTACATCAGCGACTCGATCGGGTACTCATTGAAATTCATGGCGACACTCCGGGCAGCAGGGAAAGAAGAACGCAAGAGAGCGGTAAGGGAATGCAATATGCAAACAAAAAAAGCCACACGCCAAACAAAAAAGCCACGGCATGCCGTGGCTTTCATGATCCGAATCGCGAGTGACGTGTGATGCACCGACGCGAATTCATAACGAAGCCACGCGCCCCTAAGGGAGCGGCGAGCGGCGACGTCGGAGTTCGGACTGGATGCGGTTCATGCGCGCAAGAATACGACAAGGCCGGCGGCGCTGTAAACCATAAATTTGCGGAAGTTGGCTGTGAGACAGCCGATCAGACCGGGTGCGCGAGATCGGCCGCGCTCGTGAACGAATCCGCGTAGAACTCCTCTTCGGGCAGGCGATGATGCTGCGTGAAATCGCGCTGCGCCGATTCGACCATCACCGGTGCGCCGCAGGCGTACACCTGATAGCCGGACAAGTCTGGCAGATCTTCGATGACCGCACGATGAACGAAGCCGGTGCGGCCCGTCCACGCGTCGGTCGCGTCCGGCTCGGACAGTACCGGCACGAACCTGAAGTTCGGAATCTCCTTCGCCCATTGCTCGGCGAGCTCGAGCATGTAGATGTCTTTCTTGCGGCGCGCGCCCCAGTAGAGCGTCATTGGCCGCTGCAGATTCTTGAACACCGCATGCTCGATGATCGCCTTGATCGGCGCAAAGCCCGTTCCCGACGCGAGCAGAACGATCGGCTTCGCCGAATCCTCGCGCAGGAAGAATGTGCCGAGCGGCGCTTCGAAGCGCAGGATGTCGCGTTCCTTCATCGCGCCGAAGACGTGATCGGTGAACGTGCCGCCGGGCATATGGCGGATATGCAGCTCGATCGGTCCTTCGTTGTGCGGCGGCGTGGCCATCGAATAGCTGCGGCGCTTGCCGTCCTTCAGGATGAATTCGAGGTACTGCCCGGCCAGATATTGCAGACGCTCGTTGGCCGGCAACTGCAGTTTCAGCACGACGACGTCGTCGGCTTTGCGCTCGATCGAGTTGATGCGGCACGGCAGCTTCTTCACCTGCATGTCGCCGACACCGCTGATCTCGCGCACGTCGACCTCGAGGTCCGAGGTCGCCGTCGCGCAGCAGAACAGCGCCATGCCACGGGTTTTTTCATCGTTGGACAGCGCTGACGAAGAATGCGGGCGCTGTTCGACCTGACCGGAGAGGACCGTGCCTTTGCACGAGCCGCACGCACCGTTCTTGCAACCGTACGGCAGGCCGATGCCCTGGCGCAGCGCGGCGGTCAGCACCGGTTCATCCGGTTCCACCTGAAACTGCCGGCCGCTTTGCCGGATCGTTACGTTAAAAGCCATAGATCAATCGAACTCGAAAAGTCAGTAATTCGTGAGAGCTTTCATCGCGCGGGCCGCGAACGGCGAGATCGCCAACCAGCCGGATCGCCGCGAGCCGCGACGCCCCTCACACGGCCGCGTATCGCTCGCGCCGCCGCGCCGGGCCTGCGTCGTGCGCCGATGCAAGCAGCCATTGACCGCTACAATGCGTGCACGATGAATGCGACACGAACCTTGCGCAGACCGCGCGTGCTGATCGTCGGATGCGGCGATGTCGGAACGCGCTGCGTACAGCAATTGCGGCAACTGCGGCACTCCACGCGCGTCTTCGCGCTGACGAGCCATGCCAGTCGTTGTGCCGAGCTGCGTGCGGCCGGCGCGATTCCGCTCGTTGGCGATCTCGACCTGCGCCGCAGCCTCGCACGCATTGCCGGTCTTGCGCCGACCGTGTTGCATCTCGCGCCGCCGCCGAAAACCGGCGACGACGACGCGCGCACGCGCGCGCTGCTCGCCACGCTTGCCGCGCGACGCATACGGACCACGCGCGCGACGCATGTGTCGCCTACGCCTGTCGGCAGACAACGGCGCTTGCGCGCCGCGTGGACGCCATACGCAACAGCCCAAACGCATATTGTACCCGACGGACCGCGGCGAGCCCGCCGCCCGCGCGTGCTGCCGCGCATCGTCTACGCGAGCACGAGCGGGGTGTATGGCGATTGCGGCGGCGCGCTGATCGACGAGACGCGCGCGGTGGCGCCGGAGAACGCACGCGCGAAGCGGCGCGTCTCGGCGGAGCGGCAGTTGCGTCGCGCGGCGGCACGCGGCGCCGTCAGCGCATGCATCGCCCGAATCCCGGGCATCTACGCGGCGAACCGTTTGCCGCTCGCGCGGCTCGAACGGCACACGCCTGCGCTTGCCGATGCCGACGACGTCTACACGAATCACATCCACGCGGACGATCTTGCCGCGATCCTGCTGCGGATGGCGACGCACGGCCGGCCCTCGCGCGTCGTTCACGCGTCTGACGACAGCACGCTAAAGATGGGCGAATACTTCGACCGCGTCGCGGACGCGTACCGACTGCCTCGCGCGCCGCGCGTGTCGCGTGCCGAAGCGGAGCAGCAGCTCGAGCCGATGATGTTGTCGTTCATGCGTGAGTCGCGACGTCTTGCGAACGAGCGGCTCAAGCGCGAGTTGAAGGTGCGCCTGCGCTATCCCGATGTCGACGGTTTTCTGCGCTCGATGCACGAGCAATCAGATTAGTCCCGGCAACGCCTCGAGCAGCAGAAAACACAAGAGGCCGCCGATCAGCGCACCGACGAGATTCGGGTCGTATTTGTGCCTGACATGCATCGCGACGACAACGCCGATCAACGTCAGTGCGGCGAGACAAACGAAACCCATCATCACGTAGGAAATCGCGAAATTGCCGTAGTGGATCATGGCGCCTCCCTCGTCTTTCTACTCTTTGTGAAATCAAGTATAGAAGGCGAGGCAGGCAACGGCATGCTGCGTCGCAGCGCTGCCGCGGTGTTTCGCGGCGGTTTCGTACGGAGTCCAACGTAGACGCGCGCGTGCGGTTCGCGCGGCGGTCGCTTCGGTTCCGCCTCAGTTGCCGCTTCAGTTGCCGCTGCCGCTTCGGTTACTGCGCAGCGCGGCGAGTTCGGTGTCGTCGAGCCATTGCCACGCACCCTCAGGCAAATCCGCAGGCAATGCAAAGCCACCGACGCGTTCGCGATGCAACGCTTCGACACGATTGCCCGCCGCCGCCACCATGCGCTTGACCTGATGGTATTTGCCCTCGAGCACGGTCAGTTCGAGCGTGTACGTGTCGCGCGCATGTGCCGCCACCGCGGCGACCGGTTGTGTCTCGCCATGCAGCAACACACCGCTGCGCAATGCGTCGAGTTGCGGGTCGTCGAGCGGATGGCGCGTCGTGGCGATGTAGACCTTCGGCACCTTTCGCTTCGGCGAGGTGAACGCGTGGACGAACTTGCCGTCGTCCGAGAGCAGCAGCAAACCGGTGGTGTCCTGATCGAGGCGGCCGACGCTTTGCACGCCGCGCACCGCGAACTGCGGCGGCAACAGACTGAACACACTCAGATGATGTTGCGGCTCGCGCGAACACTCATAGCCGGCCGGCTTGTTGAGAACCAGGTAGGCGAACTCGCGATAAGGCCACGCGATGTCGTCGACGGTGAACGTGAGACCGGCGACATCGAGGTCCGCGTCGGGATCGGTCAGCACGGCCTCTGCGATCGAGACGCGGCCGTCCGCGATCAGCGCGCGACATTGCCGGCGCGAGCCGAAGCCCTGCGAGAAAAGAATGCTTTCGAGATTCATGACGCGGTGATGGACGGTGTGCGGGACCGCACCGGCGCGCACGTTGCGCGACGAAAGCGTGCATTTTACCCATGCACGGCGCAGAGGCCCGCTTGCTGAATCTGCGATTGCAGGTTGTCTCGCGTTCGGCCGCGTAGTCAGACCGCGACCGCGCCGCTGCTACTGCTTGCTGAATTCGCGCGCAGCTTTGTCGATTGCATCCGCGGTCGCGCCGGCGTGCGCGACCGTGACGAGATGGCTTGATGGAATCTCGACGATCTTCGCACCGATGCGTTTCGCCATCGAGCGCTGAATATCGGACGACACCGCGCGGTCCTTTGTCGTGACGATGTACCACGATGGCCGCGTTTTCCAGGCGGCCTTGTCGACTTTCTCTTCGAACGCAGCGGACGCGATCGGCTGCTGCGCCGTGGCGAGGACACGCGTGAGATTGGGCGGCACGTCCGCTGCGATGCTCGCGCGATACTCGTCCCGATCGAGCCACAGAAAGCCGTTCGCGTCGCGAATGATGTTGTCGCTGGCCGGCATTTTCGGCCCGCGTTTCAGGATGTCCATCGGCGATTCGCCGATGTCGGGCGCAATCGCCGAGACGTAGACGAGGCCGACCACTTTCGGGTCGTCCGCGCCTGCTTCCGTGATGACCTCGCCGCCCCACGAATGGCCGACCAGCACGGTCGGGCCGTCCTGTTGCGCGAGCACGCGCTCGGTGGCGGCGACATCGTCGGCGAGCGACGTTAGCGGATTCTGCACGGCGCTGACGTGGTAGCCCTTCTTCTGCAGGCGCGCGATCACGCCGTTCCAGCTCGAGCCGTCGACGAACGCCCCGTGCACGAGCACGATATTACGCACCGGCCCGTCAGCCGACGACGCGGTTTGTGCATGGACGTTCTGCACGATCGCGGCGGCCGTCGACAGGCACAGAAAAACGGCACAAAGCAGACGTTTTGTCGACATGTTGCATCCTTTTCCGAGCCGGGATTACGGCAACATACCTAACCCGAGAATGCGTAGCAACCGCTAATGCGTCGCAGACGGTGCGGTTGGTCACGCGGCAGGCGACGAAGCGCATTGCCGTCCATGCACCGACCGCGCACGACGCGCGACCTAACATGTAGGAAACCGCACGAACGATACAATGGCGCCTTTTTTTCGGGCGAATCACAAGTTCGGCCGGAATCCGATTCCACACCATGGAGCGAGGCATCTTGCATAGTTCACCTCATCACGACGGTCTGAAACGCGGTCTGAAAAACCGCCATATCCAGCTGATCGCGCTGGGCGGCGCAATCGGCACGGGGCTTTTTCTCGGCTCGTCGAGCGTGTTGCAGGCAGCCGGGCCGTCGATGATTCTCGGCTATGCGATCGGCGGATTCATCGCGTTTCTGATCATGCGGCAGCTCGGCGAGATGGTCGCGCAGGAACCGGTGGCTGGCTCGTTCAGCCATTTTGCATACAAGTATTGGGGCGATTTTCCGGGCTTTCTGTCGGGCTGGAATTACTGGGTGCTGTATGTGCTCGTGAGCATGGCGGAACTGACCGCAGTCGGCCATTACGTGCATTTCTGGTGGCCCGACGTGCCCGCGTGGCTGTCCGCGCTCGTGTGCTTCGTCGTAGTCAATGCGATCAATCTCGCCAATGTGAAGGCCTATGGCGAAACCGAGTTCTGGTTCGCGATCGTTAAAGTGGCCGCGGTGATCGGCATGATCGTGTTCGGCGGCTATCTGCTGATCAGCGGCGAAGGCGGTCCGCAGGCATCGGTGACGAATCTGTGGCGCGACGGCGGCTTCTTCCCGCACGGTTTTCACGGACTCTTCATGACGCTTGCCGTCATCATGTTTTCGTTCGGCGGACTCGAACTGATCGGTATCACGGCAGCGGAAGCGGCGGAACCGCAAAAGAGCATCCCGAAGGCCGTCAACCAGGTGATCCATCGCATTCTGATTTTTTATATCTGCTCGCTTGCCGTGCTGCTTTCGCTGTATC
Organism: Paraburkholderia sp. SOS3; assembly: GCF_001922345.1. NCBI lineage: Bacteria > Pseudomonadati > Pseudomonadota > Betaproteobacteria > Burkholderiales > Burkholderiaceae > Paraburkholderia > Paraburkholderia sp. SOS3. Next base: position 930,881 of record NZ_CP018811.1, read on the forward strand.
CGTGGAGCCAGGTCGCCGCCGGCGGCAGTCCGTTCGTGATGATCTTTTCGCAGATTGGCTCGAGCGTGACCGCAAATGCGCTTAACGTCGTTGTGTTGACCGCGGCGCTTTCGGTTTACAACAGTTGTGTGTACGCGAACAGTCGCATGCTCTATGGGCTGGCGGAGCAGGGCAATGCGCCGCAGGCGCTGCTCAAGGTCAATGCACGCGGCGTGCCGTACAGGGCGATCGGCGTCTCGGCTGCTGCCGCGTTCTCGTGCGTGATCGTCAACTATCTGATTCCGGCGAAGGCGCTCGATGTGTTGATGGCGCTCGTGGTCGCCGCACTCGTGCTCAACTGGGCGTTGATCAGTCTCACGCATCTGAAAACGCGGAAGGCGATGCTCGAAGAAGGGCAGACGCTTGTGTTCAGGTCGTTGTGGTTTCCGTTCAGCAACTGGATTTGCCTCGCGTTCATGGCGATGGTGATCGTCATTCTTGCGATGACGCCTGGTTTGAACGTGTCGGTAGTGCTTGTGCCGATCTGGCTTCTTGTGATGTGGGTGGGTTATCGGATCAAGGAGCGGCGTGCGCCGGTAGCGGTTTGATTGTTGAGGCGCGAAGCCGGTGCAGCGGGGGCGTGACGGGGAGCGGCGGGGAGCGGAGAAGAGAAGTCGGATGACTGGTGCCCAGGGCCGGACTCGAACCGGCACGCCTTGCGGCGGGGGATTTTGAGTCCCCTGCGTCTACCTGTTTCACCACCTGGGCAGGCCGTGCGGCGCAAAGCATGTTTCGAATAGACGAAGCAGACGAAACCGCGCGCAGTGAAGTCGGTGATTATCGCTGAAAACACGACGGCCGGCAAGTTGGGCCTCCGCCAGGCGAGGCTGCGTCAAACGGTCCGCGAAAACTGCCGCAACGCGCTCCCGGCATGCTTGGCGTCGTGCTCGAGATACCGGTCGAACACCATCGCGATGTTGCGCACGAGCATCCGTCCGGCCACGTTCACTTCGAGCTTGCCGCCGCCTGCCGATACCACGGACACGAGCCCGTCGTCCTCGAATGCACGCAGCCGCTCGAGCTCCGGCGCAAACGCATCGGCAAAGCGGATGCCATACGCCGCTTCGAATTCGTCGAAGCGCAGTTCGAGGTTGCACATCAGTTCGACGATGATGTCGCGGCGCAGCCGGTCGTCGGCGGTGAGGCGCACGCCGCGCCGGATCGCAAGGCGGCCCGCGTCGATTGCCGCCGCGTAGGCGGGCAGGTCGGTCGCGTTCTGTGCGTACACGTCGCCGACCTTGCCGATCGACGATGCGCCAAAGCCGATCAGATCGCACGCGGCCCGCGTGCTGTAGCCCTGGAAATTGCGATGCAGCGTACGCTGCGCTTGCGCGCGCGCGAGTTCGTCGGTGGGCAGCGCGAAGTGGTCCATGCCGATATACACATAACCGGCCTCGGTCAGGCGCTGCACGACGCGCTGCAACAGCGCGACACGTTGCTCGGGCGAGGGCAGCGTCGCCGGGTCCATCTGCCGCTGCATCTTGAAGCGCTGCGGCATGTGTGCGTAACCGAACACCGATAGCCGGTCCGGCGCGAGCGCGATGATCGTGTCGAGCGTGCGCTCGAAGCTCGCGACGCTCTGATGCGGCAAGCCGTAAATCAGGTCGACGCTGATCGAGTGAAAGCCGCTGGCGCGCGCCGCGTCCATCACGGACTGCGTCAGTTCGAGCGGCTGGATGCGATTGATCGCGCGCTGCACGACCGGGTCGAAATCCTGCACGCCAAGGCTCAGCCGGTTGAAGCCGAGCGAGCGCAAGTGTGCGATCGTTTGCGGCGATGCTTCGCGCGGGTCGACTTCGATCGAGATTTCCGTGTCCGGCTCGGGACGCAGGCGGAAGTGCTCGCGCGTCGCAGCCATCAGTTCGGCCATTTCGTCGTCGGACAGAAAGGTCGGCGTGCCGCCGCCCCAGTGCAGTTGCGACACCGCGCGCGACGTGTCGAAGCACGCGGCCTGCAGCGCGAGTTCGCGCTTCAACCGGTCGAGATACGGTCGCGCACGCGCGCGATTTTTCGTCACGACCTTGTTGCAGCCGCAGTAGAAGCAGACGGTGTCGCAAAACGGAATATGGAAGTACAGCGACAGATCCGTGTGCCCGGCACCGGGATCGGCGGCCGCGCGCAGATAGTCCGCCGGGTCGAAGTCTTCGCGGAACTGCAGCGCGGTGGGGTAGGACGTATACCGTGGGCCGTTCGTGCTGTAGCGAGCCAGCAGATCCGGGCGGAACAGAGTGTCGGCAGTGTGCATCGTCGAGGTCCGGGGCGCCATGTGAACGGGGCGCATCGTTCTTGATCGACCCAGTGTAAGGTTGCGGCGCGCTTCGACATTGCGTGAAAAGGTCGCATGCGGCGCAATGGCACAATGCGGGGTCGGGCGTGTGCCGCGGTTGACCGCGAGCGCCCGCATCAGGTCATGACGTTTCAGGAAAATGCAGTGATGCTCGACGTTTCGCTGGAAGCAGCCGATGTTGCCGATCACGCGTGCCGCCCCGGCTGCGGCGCGTGCTGTATCGCGCCATCCATTTCGAGCCCGATACCGGGCATGCCCGACGGCAAGCCGGCCGGTGTGCGCTGCGCGCAACTCGGCGACGATCTGCGTTGCGCGATTTTCGGCAAGCCCGAGCGGCCGGCCTGTTGTTCGGGTTTGCAGCCGCAGGCGGAGATGTGCGGTGCGTCGCGTGCCGAGGCGCTCGTCTGGCTCGCGCGGCTCGAGCACGATACGCGGCCATTCATCGCGACCGCGACATCGGCCGCGACCACACGAGGAGAACAACAATGACTCGACCCGCTGCGCCGGCCAGGCGCCGCTTCCTGCTCGCGTCGGCTGCGACCGGAGCCGCCGTGCTGTCGCTGTCCGCGTGCGCGGCATCGATTTTTCCGTTCATTCCGGACCACTACACGTTCTCGCAACAGCAGGTGCAGGACGCGGTGCAGCGCAAATTTCCGTATCAACGGACTGTTTCGCAGGTGTTCGACGTCGCGCTGAGCAATCCCGTGGTGGGCCTTCTGCCGGACACCAATCGCGTCTCGGTGCGGCTCGATGCGCGATTCGCGAGCCCGTTTCTCGCGCAACCGGTGGACGGCGTGTTCACGCTGTCGAGCGCGCTCGAATACGACGCTGCCAGCCGTTCGGTCGTGCTGAGGCAGCCGAGCGTCGACAACGTCGCGGTGAGCGGCGACGCGCAGGCCTACGCGCAGCAGATCAGCGCGGCAGCCGGGTTGCTCGCGACACAGCTGCTCGCCAACTATCCGGTCTACACCTTCAAGCCCGAGCAGTTGCAATTCGCCGGTGTTTCGTACGAACCCGGTACAATCACGGTCCTTACAAACGGCATACGCGTGCAGATCATCGAAAGGTGACGCACTCGCGGCCGGACGGGCCGCATCTGCCGCATGTGCCAGTGCTCAGGCGACCCGTTGCGCTCAACGGAAATTAACCGCAATAAAGGTCGCCGATGGACTGGATACTCACCTGCAAGGCGCTGATTCTCGGCGTCGTCGAAGGCTTGACGGAGTTTTTGCCGGTGTCGAGCACCGGGCACCTCATCATCGCGGGGCATCTGCTCAAATTCAACGCGCCGCAGGCGAAAACCTTCGATGTCGTGATTCAGCTAGGCGCGATTCTCGCCGTGTGCTGGGAATTCCGGCAGCGCATCTTCAATGTCGTGGTGGGCCTGCCGGTGCGCGCCGACGCACGGCGCTTCGTATTGAACGTGATCATCGCGACGATTCCCGCCATCGTGCTCGGGCTGCTGTTCGAAAAGACGATCAAGGCGGTGCTGTTCGCGCCGGTGCCCGTTGCGCTCGCGCTGGCGATCGGCGGCGTCATTATTCTTTGGGTCGAATCGCGCCAGCGCAACGGCAATGGCGTGCAGACGTTCATTCATTCGATCGACGACCTGCGCCCGCTCGATGCGCTGAAGGTCGGCCTCGCGCAATGCTTCGCGCTGATTCCGGGCATGTCGCGCTCGGGTTCGACGATTATCGGCGGCATGCTGTTCGGGCTCGACCGGCGCGTCGCGACCGAATTCTCGTTCTTCCTCGCGATTCCGATCATGTTCGGCGCGACCTTCTACGAGGTCTACAAGGATTGGCACGCACTGTCGGCCGATGCGCTGGGGATGTTCGCGGTCGGCTTCGTCGCCGCGTTCATCAGTGCGTTTGGTTGCGTGCGCTGGCTGTTGCGCTATGTCGCGTCGCACGATTTCACCGCGTTCGCGTGGTACCGGATCGGCTTCGGGCTGCTGGTGCTCGTGGTCGGCTACAGCGGCGGGTTGAGCTGGGCCGACTGATTCAGCCTGCCGTCGCGCGGCGCCTGAAGATCAGATCCCACACGCCGTGGCCGAGCCGCAGGCCGCGGCGTTCGAATTTCGTGACCGGGCGATAGTCGGGACGCGGCGCGTAGGCCTCCGCCGTGTTTTCGAGCGCGGCCTCCGCGCCGAGTACTTCGAGCATCTGCTCGGCGTAGTTCTGCCAGTCGGTCGCGCAGTGCAGATAGGCGCCCGGTTTCAGACGCGACACGAGCAGCGCGACGAACTTTGGCTGGATCAGCCGGCGCTTGTGGTGACGCGCCTTGTGCCACGGGTCCGGAAAGAAGATGTGCACGCCATCGAGGCTCGCGGGCGCGATCATCTGTTCGAGCACTTCGACCGCGTCGTGCTGAACGATGCGAATGTTCGACAAGTTCTGTTCGTCGATCAGCTTCAGCAGCGCGCCGACGCCGGGCTCATGCACTTCGACGCCAAGAAAATCGTCTTGCGGACGGCGCGCCGCGATGTCGGCCGTTGTCGCACCCATGCCGAAGCCGATCTCGAGCACGCGCGGCGCGCGACGCGCGAATACGGCGTCCCAGTCGGGCTGCTGTTCCGCGTAGGGCAGCACGAAGCGCGGGCCGAGTTCGTCGAGCGCGCGGCGCTGGCCCGTGGATACGCGGCCCGCGCGTGTGACGAAGCTGCGGATGCGGCGCATATGCAGGGCTTCGGATGATGCCGCGTGCTGTTCGTCGGCCGTGGCGTGCGCACCTGCGGGCGTGCCAGCTGTGCCTCGCCCGGCTTCGTTGGCGTGGCTGTCGTTCGCGTCACTCCCGGATGGACGCGTGGAAGGGGCAGAAGGATCGTGCGGCAAGCCGGCTTCGTTCGGGTCGTGGATCATTTGTCGGTGGGTGCGAGGCGATCAGCGCGCAGCTTTAATCTTGAATTGGTATTGGGATCGGCACCGGTCGCGCCGTGGGTTTGCCGGTTTGCCGCTGCGGATTGAAGCACTGGATCGCCGCTCTGGGCCAAAATGGGCCGATTGGCTAGCTGCGAGGACTGCACGGCTGATTGAGCGGAAGCAAGCAGCGGAAGCAAGCAGCGAAACCAGTACGCGAAACCAGGCGACGGCGCTTTGTGCCACGCCACGAACGCGGCAGTGGAGCGGGCGATGGGAATCGAACCCACGTCTCTAGCTTGGGAAGCTAGGGTAATAGCCATTATACGACGCCCGCGGAGCGCGCCATTTTACGCGGATTCGAGTGATTTACGCAAACCGCGGGCGAACGGCAAGCAAACGGCGCCGCGCGCCGCGCGTTGCGTGTAAAACCCGCGGTGGCCGACAAAACCGAAGCCGACCGCCGATCAGATCCCGAACAATGTCAGCGACACCGCGGCGCGAGTCACCACCATCAGCAACACCTGCACAATCACGAACAGCAGGATCGGCGACAGATCGATGCCGCCGAGACGCGGGATGATCTTGCGCAGCGGGTCGAGAAATGGCGCGGTCAGCTGATAGAGAATCGGCATCGCCGGCGAGCGCGGGTTCAGCCACGACAGCAGCGCCATCAGGATGGTCAGCCAGATCAGCAGGTTGAGCGCCCATTTGACGACGGTGAGCACCGCGACGATCAGCAGCGACGGCATCAACGCGATCGGATCCACCCCGACGATCACCACCATCAGCACGACATAGACAATCGCCGTGATCAGCGTGGCAACAATGCTCGCCCAGTCGATCAGGCGCGCATTCGGCAAGATTTTGCGCAGCGGCAGCACAAGCCAGTTCGTGACCTGGAACACCGCGCTCGACACCGGGTTATACGGCTGCATCCGGACGAATAGCAGCCATGCGCGCAGCAGCAATGCCGCGCCGAAAAGCGTGAAGATCGTATTGAGCAGAAAACGGGCGATATCGCCGAACATCTTGTTGTCCTTTCCTTCAGTATGCGTCCGGCACAGCGCGGACTCGGCGCCAGTCCCGAATACGGGTTCCGGCGTGTGGTTGCGTCATATGATCCCATGAACCGCCGTTCGCGCCCCCGATGCGCCTGAACAGCAGCCGCGAAGTACAACGAAAAACGGCAGTAGAAAACGGCCGACAGCAAGCAGCGCGCGGTGTGCCGCGCCGTGCGCCCCGTACTGCCGCCGTCACTGCACGGTCACTTCGAAACCTTGACCTCGCTGATCATGACCTGCGGAGGGCCGCCATCGTAGTAATTCGGCACGTCGCCCAGCAGTTGATCGGCAACGGGCGTGAACGCCTGATAGAACGCTTCGGCCGTGTCGAACAGGAAATGGCCGACCGCGAAATACGGCGGCGCCGATCCGGGCTGCCCGCCGGTGACGCCGGCGTCGACCGACCAGCCCTTGAGTGCCGCGCCGAACAGCTTCGCGGCGAGCGGCATGTGCGAGCCGCAGTAGTAATCCATATCGAAACGGCCGTCTGGCCGATACGCGTAGAACAGATAGACGTTGATCATTGTGTGTTCTCTCGTCGGTTGGTTCCGGCCTCGCGTGCGGCGGATCGCACCGCACGCCGGTCGTCACATTATCACGGCTTACTGAACGCCTGCACTGTGCGGCGCCCCGCCCGGCACGTCTCCAGACACGATCTGCCGCATCGCGTGCTGTGCGTGCCACGTGGTGTGGCGATCTCTCATTTTCCGGCCGGCCAATGTCGTCGCAGAGCGCATTCAACATCCTAGTTGCTTTTCCGCCACGAGCGGCCGACGTGCCGAACAAACGTCGATGCCGCCACGGGCGCGGGCGACGCGCAGCGCCCGTCGATCTGCTCATTGCCTATCTATCAGGCATTTCCGGTGGTATCTGCCGATTTGCCGCCAAACAGGTAAAGTGATTCAAATGCCCCGTTAAATGCGCCGATTCCGACGGAAAGTGCGCATTAAAGCTGATGAATTGCAACAGTAGAGCAGTGCGGCGATGCTCGCAACGTCAGATAGCGAGCGCGGGATGAGCGGCGTGCGACGCGCTGTGTTCGCTGACGTACCGAAGCCTCGCATCGGCCCGGTTAAAAAGACGATTGCAGGAGGAATGGTGGCGCGAAAGATGCAGGCGCGAAATCTGCTTCACGTGCACCGGCAATGAACGGCAGTCCGTTGGCTTTTCCCTGGTTTGCAGTCAGATTCCGGAGGTCGCGATGAGCATCTTTTCTTACCGAAAGCACTTGCGGTTCTTGACCCATTCCCAGCGCCGTCGCTGGTGGGATCAGAGAAAGCGGCTAACGCCTCGTGTGAAGATCAGTGGCGCGTATGTGCCGCCGAGCGTCACGCGCGAATTCACCTATGTGAAAGTCGGCTGATCGCGAAGCGCGGCGACTCGCGCCGCGCTTCGCGGCACCGCAGTATCTGGACCATACCTATGCCCGGCTCGCGCCGGGCATTTTCGTTTCTGGCATCGACTGTGTGTCCGCCCATGCATGACTCGAGCCGACTGTGAGGCCTGCAGCGAATTTGTAATCAAAGATTACCGGCGCGCCGCGCCGCTTTGTTTGCAGACCGGTAAAGACGGCCAGGTTCGCCGTGCGACGCACGCAACCCCTTGATTTTCGAAGACCGGCGCCAACTTCGAATTTGTGTAGGGCGCGCTACATGAAACACTGCGCCGGCATCAATTGCAATTTGCAACAAATGCATACGACCGCTTGAGGCCTTTTTCGTTAGATTAGGTATCAAGGATGTCGTTATGCGGCACACGGGCATGATGTGCCGCTCTGGAGAAAACAAATGAAGAAGATCGCCCCGTTCGTTGTCGCCGCTGCGCTTGGAGTCGGCCTGACCACCGCAGCGCAGGCGCACGTTTCCGTCGGTATCGGCATCGGCGTGCCGGTGGCGCCTGCTTACCCCGTCTACGCTGCACCGGCGCCGGCCTACTATCCACCGCCGCCCGTTGTGTATGCGCCGCCGCCAGTCGTCTATGCGCCGCCCGTCGTAGTCGGCGGCTACTACGGCGGCTATCGCGGTTACTACCGCGGCGGCCCGTACTGGCGGCACGGCTACTATGGCCACGGTTACTATCGCCATTGATCGGGCATTGATTGAGGCCCGGTAATGAAATTGAAGCGCGAGCGGCCTCGGTGCTTCCCTGTGAAAACTGCGGGCGTCTTCTCCAATAGCAGGCCTTAACGCAGCGCAGCAAGCGCAGAGCAGCAAGCGAAAACGGCGCAACGCGGGTCGACCACCCGGTTGCGCCGTTTGTTTTTTGTGCGCGGAAGCTGGGAAAATAGGCGCTTTCCCATGCTCCGGAGTTTTTTGTCGATGTCATCGCTGCCTGCTCCCACCTACGAAGACGTCGTCGATGCCGCCCAGCGCATCGACGGCTTCGCCCACCGTACACCCGTCCTCACGTCGACGACCGCCAACGAGCGCAGCGGCGCATCGATCTTCTTCAAGTGCGAGAACTTTCAGCGCATGGGCGCATTCAAGTTTCGCGGCGCCTTCAACGCGATCTCGCATTTCGGCAGCGAGCAGCGTAAAGCGGGCGTGCTGACGTTTTCGTCAGGCAATCATGCGCAGGCGATTGCGCTGTCCGCACGGCTAGCCGGCATTCGCGCCACGATCATCATGCCGCACGACGCGCCGGCCGCGAAGGTCGCCGCGACCAAAGGCTACGGCGGCGAAGTCATCACCTATGACCGCTACAAGGAAAATCGCGAAGAGATCGGCGCGCGGCTCGCAAAGGAGCGCGGCATGACGTTGATCCCGCCTTACGATCATCCGCATGTGATCGCGGGGCAGGGCACGGCGGTCAAGGAACTGATCGAGGAGACCGGCCCGCTCGATCTGCTGTTCGTGTGCGTGGGCGGCGGCGGGCTGATCGGCGGCAGCGCATTGTCTGCAGCGGCATTGAGCCCCGAGTGCCGCGTGATCGGCGTCGAGCCGGAGGCCGGCAACGACGCGCAGCAGTCGCTCGCGCGCGGCGAGATCGTCACGATCGACGTGCCGCATACGATCGCGGACGGCGCGGCGCCGACGCACGTCGGCCACTACAACTTCCCGATCATCCAGCGCCACGTCGCGCAGATCGTGACGGTCAGCGACCCGCAACTGATCGACGCGATGCGGTTTTTCGCGCAGCGTATGAAGATGGTCGTCGAGCCGACCGGTTGCCTCGGCGCGGCGGCTGTGCTGAACGGCATCGTGCCGGTAGAGGGCAAGCGCGTCGGCGTCGTGATTAGCGGCGGTAACGTCGACCTCGCGCGGCTCGCGGAATTTCTCGCGTAACGCGCCTCGTTCGTCGTCGTTCGCTTAACCGGTTCGACCGGCCGCGTGCGCCGTCGGCACGATCAGGTCGTGATAGCCGTTCACGATCACGCTGTACGAAAAGTACGCGAAGAGCAGTGCCGACAGCACATGGCACGCGCGCAGCAGTCCGGTGCCCGCGCGCTTGCGCCCGTGGCTTGCGAGCGAACAGATAAATAGCGTCCATACGAGGCCGCCCGCGAAGAAGCCGCCGAGAAACACGGGTGCGGTGCGCGCGGAAGTCGCGCCGGCTTTGGCGATCAGCGCGCCGCCGACCGCCGCGAACCACAAAATCGCGCTCGGCGACGACACCGCGAGCAGCACGCCGCGCGCAAAACTGCGCCACGGACTCGAATGCGGCGCGGCCACGTTGGCTTCGCTACTGTCTATGCCCTCGGGTTTGCCTGCCACCGGCGGCGCCGACGCCGGAAACCACGCCTCGCGTGCCATCTTCCACGTCAGATAGAGCAGGATCGTTGCGCCGCCGATCCATACGACCCAGCGCACCGCATCGAATCGAAGCAGTGCGGCCATGCCTGCAAGCGCGAGCGCCGCATAGATGAGATCGCCGAAACACGAACCGAGGCCGAGCCAGAACCCGGGCCTGAAGCCATGCGACAGCGTCAGCGAAATGATCGCGACATTGACGAGGCCGATATCGAGGCACAACGACAGCGACAGAAAAAAACCGTCCGACAACAACGACAACGGATGCATCCGCGCAACTTCCCTGAATTCTTATAGTTGAAACACCGTGCGTACGCGTGGCGCGCATTCGATCAGGCGACGCTTGCGCTTAAAGACCGAGCGTTGTCCAGAGCTGATCGATGCGCGCTCTGACAGCGCTGTCCATCGCAATCGGCCTGCCCCATTCGCGGTCGGTCTCGCCGGGCCACTTATTGGTGGCGTCGAGCCCCATCTTCGAACCGAGCCCGGCGACCGGCGACGCGAAATCGAGGTAATCGATCGGCGTCCGGTCCACGAGCACCGTGTCGCGCGACGGATCGATGCGTGTCGTGATCGCCCAGATCACTTCCTTCCAGTCGCGGATGTTCACATCCTCGTCGACGACCACGATGAACTTCGTATACATGAATTGCCGCAAAAAGCTCCAGACGCCGAACATCACCCGCTTCGCGTGCCCCGGATAGCTCTTCTTCATCTGCACGATCGCCATCCGGTAGCTGCATCCTTCGGGCGGCAGATAGAAATCGGTGATCTCGGTGAATTGCTTCTGCAGGAGCGGCACGAATACTTCGTTGAGCGCGACGCCGAGCACGGCCGGCTCGTCAGGCGGCTTGCCTGTATACGTCGAGTGGTAGATCGCATCGCGGCGCATCGTGATGCGCTCGATCGTGAAGACCGGAAACCACTCCTGTTCGTTGTAGTAGCCGGTGTGGTCGCCGTACGGACCTTCGAGCGCGTGCTCGTACGCGGCGGACGGACCTTTCGACGGACGCGGCGGCGAGCCGGCCGGCGCCGCGTCCGGCTCGCCCTGCTGCGGGTAGATGAAACCCTCGAGCACGATCTCGGCGCGCGCGGGTACCTGCAGCGTGTCGAGGCCGGGCGTCAGGCATTTCGCCAGCTCGGTGCGGCTGCCGCGCAGAAGCCCCGCAAACTGATATTCGGACAGCGTGTCGGGCACCGGCGTCACGGCGCCGAGCGTCGTTGCAGGGTCCGCGCCGAGCACGACCGCGACCGGGTACGGCTGCCCCGGATTGCGCAGCGCGAACTCGCGGAAATCGAGCGCGCCTCCGCGATGCGCGAGCCAGCGCATGATCACCTTGTTGCGGCCGATGACCTGCTGCCGGTAAATGCCGAGGTTCTGGCGCGTCTTGTTCGGCCCGCGCGTGACGGTGAGCCCCCATGTGATCAGCGGCCCCGCGTCGCCGGGCCAGCAGGTCTGGACCGGCAGCTTTGTCAGGTCGACGTCGCTACCCTCCCAGACGATTTCCTGGCACGGCGGCGCGCCGACCGTCTTCGGCGCCATGTCCCAGACCGCCTTCGCGAGCGACAGCAGCTTGCCGGCGTCCTTGAGGCCCTTCGGCGGCTCCGGCTCCTTCAATGCGGACAGAAGCCGCCCGACGTCGCGCAGCGACTCCAGCGCCGCGCGTTCGCCGTCGGCTCCGTGCTGTTCCGCCGTGTCGATGCCCATGCCGAGCGCGACGCGGCGCGGCGTGCCGAACAGATTGCCGAGCACGGGAAACGCATGCGTCGCCTTCGATTCGAACAGCAAGGCCGGGCCGCCGGCGCGCAGTACGCGGTCGCATAGCTCGGTCATTTCAAGAACAGGGGAGACGGTTTGCGAAATGCGGCGCAGTTCGCCTAACGATTCGAGACGTCCGGCGAAGTCGCGCAGGTCTTTATATTTCATGGTCCGGTTGCGAAGGCCGTGGCAAGGCGACACGGCCGCGATCAGAGAGACATCGATCAGGAGACTTCCGTCGCCGGATGCACAAGGCTGACGGCGATGAAAGCAAACGGCAACAAAATGCAACAAATATGCTGGAACGCAGCGTCCTTTCGATTGTCGATTTTACATGCGTTACTTGGCGCACGCTGAGGTGTAGAAAGTCATATGGCCCGAAAGGCGCATCCTGCGCGGTTCTTGACCGACTGAACGCCGTTCATCATTACAATTGGTTATAACTTCGGAGTTTTATAGTGTTGACGATCTATAAAACGGTGCTCTAGAATCCGCTGCATTGGTTGCAGGGCTTGATAGTTTTTACCACCGTCCCCCGGTCCTTCAGACGCAACGCGTCGCTTTTGCCGCCCCTTGCACGGCATTGACGGTTTAGTTGTCTTCGCCAGCGCAATTCGCCGCTGGTTTTTTCGTGTGGGAGCCGCCGTGTGCATGCCTTACAGCATGCTGCCGGACTGTTTTCGAAATTTGGGCTCCCCGAACGGTATTTTTTGCCGTTCTGTGCTGTTTCCCGGCGTCGCGGCCGCCTTAACCAGAGCGCGCGGCGTCTTGATTCTGCGGACAGGTGTCCGAAGCCGGTTCATCGGCGGGGTGCGCGGAGTCATGCAACATGGGAGATCTGAATGAACGCCTGGTTAACGTGGCGTCCCGACGAACGAGCCGCACAAGCTGTACGCGCTGTTTTACGTCGCGGGACGCGTCTGAGTCATCATCTGTTTAGCGTCGTGGGCGGTATCGCCGTGGTGCTCGCGCTTGCGCTGTGGCTGATGCCGACGTGGCGCGGCACCCTTGCGGCGAAGCTGATGCCGGTGCTGTCGAAGGCCGTCGAGGCGGGCCCCGTGCGTCTGCTGCAGGGCAATCCGCTGCCGTCGTTCGCACCGCCCGGCGCGCGCAAGGCCTCGTCCGACAACACGCTGTCGAGCAACAACGGCGGCAGCGAGTCGCAAGCCGTCGCGCTGACGGGCGTCAACGGCTTCGACAACCCGCTCGATCTGGGCACCGGTCTGAACAACAGCGCGAACAGCGGTAGCGCCGCGTCTTCGTCGGCGCTCAATGGCCTCGATCCGCGCACGCTGCCGAGCGTCGCGTCGATCGCCAACATGATCCCGGCGCAACGCGTGAGCGCCGATGCGCGCGACGACCGCGTGCTGGTGTCATCGCGCGAGCAGGACCTCGTCGCGACGTTCCTCGCGCGCCGCTACCGCGTCGCGCAGGAGCCGGTCAGCGAACTCGTCAAGGCGGCGTTCGATACAGGCCACGAGGTCGGTCTCGATCCGTTGCTGCTGCTCGCCGTGATGGCGATCGAATCGGGCTTCAATCCGTATGCCGAAAGCGGTGTCGGGGCGAAGGGCCTGATGCAGGTGATGTCGACGGTCCACTCGGACAAATTCCGCTACTTCGGCGGTCAGAGCGCCGCGCTCGAGCCGCTCGCGAACATCAAGGTCGGCGCCCTCGTGCTGAAGGACTGCATCGCGCGTGGCGGTTCGCTGCCCGGCGGCCTGCGGCTGTACGTCGGTTCGTCGACGCAGGACGACGGCGGTTACGGTGCGAAGGTGATGGCGGAGCGCTCGCGTCTGCGCGACGTCGCGCGCGGCCGCAAGGTGCCGATCAACGCCCCGCAGGCGCCTGCGACGGTGACGGCGTCCACGTCTTCCTCGCAGCAGGCTGCGAACAGCAGCACCGGCAAGCGCGTGCAGGTGACGCTCGACGGCGGCCATGCGATCGCCGCGGCGAAATCGGCGACCAGTACGACGAGCGCCGTGCCCGCCCAGGATGACGCGAGTACCTCGCAAAAGCAGCACGTCGCAACGTCGGAGCAGTTGGGCGCCTGATCTTGCTGCCGGAAACGCGCTGGATACGCTGGATATAAGCAAAGCCCCTGTGGTCACCGACCAGCAGGGGCTTTTTCATGACATGTCAGATCAGGTCCGTATCAGCAGCGGTTGCGTGGCCACCATTCAAACCCGAGTCGCGAGTCGACGCAGCCTGACGCTGCGTCATGGCCCGCGCGAGGCCGGGCGGCTAGTGGCCGAACACGCCACGCAGCCGGTCTACCGCCTCTTCGAGCCTCGCATAGGCGGTCGCATACGACACGCGCACGTAGTGCTGCGCCGCGGCTGACCCGAAATCCATGCCGGGCACCATCACGACGCCCGCGTCGTGCAGCATCGCATTGGCCAGCGCGTTGCTGTCGCCGGCCGCGGCGTGCGGCACATTGCGGCAATCGGCGTAGACGTAGAACGCGCCGTCCGGCATCACCGGCACCGCGAAGCCGAGCGACTCGAGCGCCGGTACGAGATAGTCGCGGCGGCGCTTGAACTCGAGCCGCCGCATTTCGTAGATTGCGAGCGTTTCCGCTTCGAAACACGCCAGCGCCGCATGCTGTGCAAGCGCCGACGCGCAGATAAAGAGGTTCTGCGACAGCTTCTCGAACGCGCCGACGAGCGACGGCGGCACGACGAGCCAGCCGAGCCGCCAGCCCGTCATGTTGAAGTACTTCGAGAAGCTGTTGACGGTGATCACGTCCTCGCCGTACGACACCGCGGACACCGGCGGCGCGTCGTAGCTGAGCCCCTGGTAGATTTCGTCGACGACCGTGAAGCCGCCGCGCGCCCGCACGGCGGCGACGATGCGCTTCAACTCGTCCGGCGCGATCGACGTGCCGGTCGGATTCGACGGCGACGCGAGCAGCACGCCGCGCGTGCGCGCGGTCCACAGGCGTTCGACGTCGTCGGCGGTCAGCTGGAAACGTTCGGCCGGTCCGCTCGGCACGAGCACCGGCTTGCCCTCGGCCGCGGTCACGAAGTGGCGGTTACACGGATAGCAGGGGTCGGGCATCAGCACTTCGTCGTCGCGATCGATGAGCGCCGTGCACGCGAGCAGCAGCGCTGCCGATGCACCGGCCGTCACGACGATCCGTGCCGGATCGACATCGAGACCATACGCATGCCGATAATGGCCGGCGATCGCTTCACGCAGCGGCCGGATGCCGAGCGCGCTCGTGTAGTGCATGTCGCCGCGCTTGAGCGCATTCGCCGCCGCATCGAGCACGGACTGCGGCGCCGTGAAATCGGGTTGCCCGATGCTCATATGAATGATGTCGCGGCCGGCGTGCTCGAGCAGCGCGGCCTCCTTCATCATTTCCATTACATGAAACGGCTGGATCGCATCGACGCGCGCGGCCAGATGGATCAGCGGTTCGCTCACGCTGTTCATTCGACGAGTTCCGTTCAAGTCCTGCCTGAATCCGACTTCAAATCCTGCCTGGGTCGCGCCTGTCTGGCGCCTGGTTAGCGCCTGGTTAGCGCCTGGTTAGCGCCTGCGCCCCGCAGACTGCGTCTCGGCCTCGCGCAACTGCACGGCGAGCTTGTCGAGCACGCCGTTCACATACTTGTAGCCATCGGACCCGCCGAATGTCTTGGCGAGCTCGACCGCTTCGTTGATGACGACACGATACGGGATGTCGATGTGATGCTTGAACTCATACGCGGCGACGAGCAGCACCGATCGTTCGACCGGCGAAAGCTGATCGATCGGCCTGTCGAGACACGGCGTAATCGCGGCCGACAGATCGTCGGCTTCGCGAATCACGCCATGCAGCAGTGCATTCAGGTGGTCGTGATCGGCTTTGTCGAAACCCTGCGCGCCGCGCAGCTGCGCATCGATCTCGCCGGCGGGCGCACCCGACAGCAGCCACTGATAAAGCCCTTGCGTGGCCAGTTCGCGCGAACGTCGGCGTGCGCTCTTCATGCCCGATCCTCTTCGTCACCCTCGTCTTCTTCTTCGTCGTCTTCGTCTTCGTCGCCGTCGAGCTGTTCGAGCGCGACCGCGAGATTCGCCATTTCGACGGCCACGCGCGCCGCGTCGCGACCCTTTTCGGTCATGCGCGCGACGGCCTGTTCGTCGGTTTCGGTGGTGAGCACCGCGTTGGCAACCGGAATACCGAAATCGAGCGCGACGCGCGAGATGCCCGCGCCGTTCTCGTTCGACACGAGTTCGAAGTGGTACGTCTCGCCGCGGATCACGGCGCCGACCGCGATCAGCGCATCGAACTGGCCGCTTTCGGCGAGCTTTTGCAGCGCGAGCGGGATTTCGAGCGCGCCCGGCACCGTGACGAGCAGCACGTCTTCACCGGTGACGCCAAGGCGTTCGAGTTCCTCGATGCAGGCATCGGCGAGGCCGTTGCATACGGGTTCGTTGAAACGCGACTGCACGATGCCGATGCGCAGCCCGTCGCCGTCGAGATTCGGTTGGTATTGTCCGATTTCCATATCAGGTCCGTGAAGTGTAGGGTGGGCGCAGCATATTGACTGAACGCGGGTTATGCAGGTGCTAAAAATTCGAACACGGCGGCTGTCAGCACGGCTTTTCGGCCGCGACGCCCGGCATGGGTACGAAGCCGGTCACTTCGAGCCCATAGCCTGACATGCTGCCGAGCTTGCGCGGATTCGACAGCACCTGCATCTTGCCCACGCCCAGTTCGCGCAGAATCTGCGCGCCGATTCCGTAGGTCTTGAAGTCGACCGGGCGGCGCTTCAACGCATCCGCCTTGTCCCGCTGATCGAACGCCTTGAACAGGTCGACGAGGTGCTCCTTCGAATCGCCGCAGTTCAGCATGACGATAACGCCCAGGTCGCGCGACGCGATTTCCTGAATCGCCGCGTCGAGCGTCCACGAGTGCGTGCACGAGGAACCGACTTCGAGCAGATCGAGCACCGACAACGGCTCGTGCACGCGCACCGGCGTGTCGCGATCGGGCGTCGGCGTGCCGCGCACGAGCGCGATATGCGGCTGGCCGCTCGGCTGGTCCAGGTACATGACCGCGCGGAACGCGCCGTGCGCCGTTTGCATCGTGCGCTCCGCCACACGTTCGACGATCGATTCGGTGCGGCTGCGGTAGTGGATCAGATCGGCGATCGTGCCGATCTTGAGGCCGTGCTCGTGCGCGAACTCGATCAGGTCCGGCAGCCGCGCCATCGTGCCGTCGTCCTTGATGATTTCGCAGATCACCGCGGCGGGCGCAAGACCCGCGAGCGCGGTGAGGTCGCAGCCGGCTTCGGTGTGGCCGGCGCGCATCAGCACGCCGCCCGGCTGCGCCATGATCGGAAAGATATGGCCCGGCTGCACGATGTGCTCGGGGCGCGCGTCGCGCGCGACCGCGGCGGCGATCGTGCGCGCGCGGTCCGCGGCCGAGATGCCGGTGGTCACGCCTTCGGCCGCCTCGATGCTGACCGTAAACGCGGTGCCGTACTGCGTGCCGTTGCGATACGTCATGAGCGGCAGATTCAGCTGCTTGCAGCGTTCCTGCGTGAGCGTCAGGCAAATCAGGCCGCGGCCGTAGCGGGCCATGAAATTGATCGCTTCCGGCGTGATGAATTCCGCGGCGATCACGAGGTCGCCCTCGTTTTCGCGGTCTTCTTCGTCGACGAGGATCACCATCCGGCCGGCTTTCAGTTCGGCGATGATCTCGGGGGTGGAGGCGAGCGTCATGATGGCGAGCAGTTCGGGAAAGACGCGTATTTTACGCCACGCGGCCCGCCAAGTCGCCCGTCGGAATGGAACCATGCGGCGGCGGCGCTGCCGCAGCCCCCGGAACGAGGCCGGACGGGCAGCGCCGCGCGCTCGCCTAGAAGTAGTGGATCACGCCGAGCATCACGCCGGTCTGGTTGTGGCCGGCGACGATATCGCTGTCGTAGCCGTTCAGACCGAGATTCGAGCCGTTGCTGTTCTTTACGTAGCCGACTTCCGTATACAGCGTCGTGCTCTTCGACAACGCATATTTGGCGGTGGCGGCCAGATAGACCGGCCGCTGGCTCGCCGACGTGATGTCGGTCCAGAAAACCGCGCCGGCAATCGTGAGCGGCACGGACACGCGGTACTCGAGGCCGGTCCAGAACTCGTTCGCATGCCCCTGCGTGCTCGGATCGAGCGGCAGCGTGCTGCTGAGCCACCGGTAGCCGAGGTACGCCTTCGCCTTGCCGATTTTGTACGTCGCCGCAGCGGCCAGATGCTGCTCCTTGCCAGACTGCGTCGCGATCGACGTGCCGTTGCGCAGATCGTAGGTCACCATCGCCGAGAACGGGCCGCTCGCGTACTGAATGGCCGCACCGATTTCTCGCCCCACCCTGAAAGCGCCGGGCACCTGGCCGCCGTTCGGGATCGTCGCGTCGTAGCCGGTGCTGTAAAGCGCCTCGTAGCTGACCGGGCCGACGCTGCCGAAATACTTGACCGAGTTGTCGGCGCGGCCCGTGAACTGCCCGTCGGTTTGCTTGAGGCCATAGATGTTGTAGTCGAGCGGGTCGTAACGCACCGAGAAGTCGTACATCGGAACGCGCTGCCGGCCGAATGTGAGCGAGCCGTAGCGGCTGCTCAGGCCCACGTAGGCCTGGCGGCCGAACAGGCGTCCGTTCTGCAGCGACTTGCCGCGCGTGATGTCGACGCCGCCTTCGAGCTGGAAGATCGCCTTGAACCCGTCGCCGAGATCTTCGGCCCCCTTGAAGCCGATCCGGCTGCTCTTTACCCCGCCCGATTCCTCGCGCAGAAGATGCGACGCTTTGCCCTGCGAGTTGGGCGCGCCGGTCAGAAATTCCAGGCCGGCATCGGCGATGCCGTATAGCGTTACGCTCGACTGCGCATGAGCGCCCGCACTCAACGACGTCGCCAGCACGCCGAGCAGAAGCGGCCTGATCCGGGTTACTGTTCCTCCAATGCTCATCTCATTTCCTCATTTAGTCGACCGGAAGCATCTGACGGGATGGCCAGATCGCGCACCGATCATTAATTAGTCATGCTGAGTACGGACGTGAGAGCGCCACATCCGTTTCGATGATTTCAGTTCCGCATGCGCGGGTCGTTACGCATGCGGATACGCGCTTCAGGGTTGAATTCCCTCGAACGCGCCTGAACGTCTCCTGAACGCGTGAACGCAGTGCGAGGCAGCCGCCGCGCTCACGCTTTCCGGTTTTTGCGCTAGCGGGACGGGGCGTGCGCGACGTCGGGTCCGGCCGTCACTGCTTTCTCCCTCGATTTGCCGATCGGCGAGGGCGGGTCGTCGTCGATGCGGATCTTCAGCGTGAAGAGGGGGCCGAGCAGCAGCACGACGATCGATGCAACGAACGCGACTGCCCATCGGCCGTGCGACACATCGAGCAGCATGCCGACGACGACCGGCGACACGGCGCCCGCCAGCGCCATCCCGGTGAAGGTGCACGCGCTCGACGTAGCGGAGTGCTCGCGCGAGACTTCCGTGCCGACGACCCAGAGCGGCGAATCCGCGAGTTCCGAGCAGAAGAACGCCAGCCCGAGGCACGCCGAACTGATCGTGACGTCGCGCGTCAGCAGCAGCGGAATCAGGAAGACGATCGACGAAAGGAAGCCGACGATGATCACTTCGCGGCGCGCGCGCAGCCGGTTGCCGGTGCGTTTGAAGCGCCAGTCGGTCAGCATGCCGCCCGCGAACGTGCCGAGCGAGCCGCCGAGCAGCACGAGCGCGGAGAAGATCGCGTTGTGCGACAGCTTCATGCCATAGCGCTGCGAGAAAAACGACGGAATCCAGTTCAGGAAGAACCACAGTACCCAGCCGTGACAGAAGCACGCGGCAGTGGCGGGCCACACGCGGCGAATCATGTCGCGCCAGTCGAGCGGCTTGCGATGCGGCGCGGGCGCCGCCGCGGCCTGTGCCTGTGCATGAGCGGCATGGCTTTGCGCATCGTCGCTATGCTTTTTCGCCTCGTTCAGGCCCAGATACATCACGACCATATAAACGAGCGTGATGCCGCCCAGAATAATGAACGTGAAGCGCCACGAAAACGCGACGATCAGCCCCGTGACGATCAGCGGCGCGAGCGCATTGGCAATGCGGCCCGTTGCGTGCATCGCGCCTTGCGCGGAACCGCGGCGGTCTTCTGGAATCACACGCGCGATCATCCGCGCGGCGGTCGGATAGATCGGCGCTTCACCGACGCCGACGAAGAAGCGCGCCGCCACCAGCGCGACCAGACTGCCGACCATGCCCGTCGCGATCGTCGCGATGGCCCACAACGAGCCGTACAGCAACAGGCCCTTGCGGGAACCGATACGGTCGCTGTGCCAGCCGCCGGGAATCATGAAGCAGCTGTAGGCGATCGCGAAAGCGGAAAAGATAAAGCCGAGATGGGTGTTGTTAAACCCGAGTTCCTTGCTCATCACGGGCGCGGCGACCGAAATATTGGTACGGTCGACGTACATGATGAACGCCATGAGGCAGAGCAGGATGAACGTGATCCTTGCCCTGCTTCGCGTTGGCTGCGAAGGGGTCATGTCTTCCTCCATTTTGTTATAAGACTTAGGTGCTGCCATGCGCGGCGCTGCTTGACGAAGTGCAGCGGATGCAGCGCCGCGCGCGCTGCTGCGAGAAAGTTGCCGGGGGCTGCCGCGGGAACGGGTTCACCGGCGGCGGCGCCGGTTACGTATCAGCCGCGGAAGAAGCTCGACAGTGCTTCATAGGTTTCGTCGGGACACTCTTCCTGCAGATAGTGGCCCGATGGCACCGTGCCCGTCTTGACGATGTTCGTCGCGTAGCGGCTCCACACTTCGGCCGCGTTGTGATTGCGCCCGACACCGCCTTTCGCGCCCCACAAGATCAGCGAGGGCGTGGTGACGCGCTTGCCGGCATCGTAGTCGGCGGTGTCCATGTCGAGGTCGATGCCGAAGGTTGCGCGGTAGTCCTCGCACATTGCGTGAATCACGTCCGGATTCCTGATGCAGCGGATGTAATCCTGCAGCGCTTCAGGGCCGAAGAAGCTCGTGCCCTGATCGGTCTTCGACAGCTTGCGGCGGATAAAGAACTCCGGATCCGCGCCCATCATCGTTTCCGGCGTCGGGTAGTCCTGCACCATGAAGAACCAGTGCCACGAGAATTTGCCCCACTGACGCGTCACGTTGTTCAGCAGATGGTGCTGCGGCAGCATGTCCATGAAGCCCGCTTTCGTCACCTTGGCCGGATGATCGAGGCACATCCGGTGCAGCACGCGCGCGCCGCGATCGTGCCCGGCGGCGTAGAACTTCGTGAAGCCGAGCGTTTCCATCACTTCCACCTGGTCCTGCGCCATCGCACGGAACGAGTAGTTCGAGTGATCGCCGCCGCCGGGCGGCTTCGAGCTGTCGCCATAACCGCGCAGGTCGGTACAGACGACGGTGAATTCCTTTGCCAGCCGCGGGGCGATCTTGTGCCACGACAGATGGTTGAACGGGTTGCCGTGCATCAGCAGCAGCGGCGGGCCTTCGCCGCCTTTGACCGTCACGATGTCGGCACCGCTCGTCTTGATCGTGGTTTTTGTGAAATTCTCAAACATGGGCATGGCTGACTCCAGGCTAAAGCGTGTTTATGTTGATGCGTTTCGCCGCGCACGCCGTCTCCAGGCGGCGCAGCGGCATCGATGCGGGTGCTGATCTGCTTCAGTGCGCGAGCGCTTCGCGCGCGCGCTTGCGGGCGGCGGCGGTGCGGGTCGCGACGTCGAATGCGGCCGCGGTCGCGCCGACGTCCGCGCTGCCTTGACCGACGATGTCGTAAGCGACGCCATGCGCCGGCGTCGCATAGACGGTCTTCAGTCCGCCCGTCAGCGTCACGCCCTGCGAGAAGCCGAGCAGCTTCGTCGCGATCTGCCCCTGGTCGTGGTACATGATCACGACTGCGTCGAAGTCGCCGCGGCGCGCCTTGATAAATACGGTATCCGAAGGAAACGGGCCTTCGCTCGCCAGACCTTTCGCGCGCAGCGCTTCGAGCGTCGGGCGAATGATCTTGATCTCCTCGTCGCCGAACAGGCCGTTTTCGCCGCCGTGCGGATTGAGCGCCGCGACGCCGATGCGCGGCGCGCTCTTGCCGAATGCGCGCATCGTGTCGTGGGCGAGCGTCAGCGCGCCTTCGATGCGATCGGGCTTGACCATATCGACGGCCTGACGCAGCGCGACGTGCGAAGTCACGCGAAACGTCGAGAACTGCGGAATGATGTTGACTTCGCCGAAGTAGCCTTCGTGCTTCGTCCATGCGGCGAACATCTGGTGCTCGTCGTGGAAGTTCCAGCCGCCGCGATGCAGCGCGGCCTTGTTCAGCGGCGCGAAGCAGATGCCGTCGAGTTCGCCGGCCAGCGCGAGGTCGGTCATGAACTTCAGCGTTTCGCCGGTCAGGCGGCCCGATTCGGCGTTCAACTTGCCGCGCTCGTACAAGGCCGGGTCGACATTGTGCAGATCGATGAACGGCACCGCGGCTGCATCGTGTACCGCGTCCTTCACGTTCGCGATCTTCACGTACGCAATGCGCTGGCCTGCGTCCTTCATGCCGAGTTCGAGCACACGCTCGTCGCCGATGATTACGACGTTCGCCTTTTCGCGCGTCTCGGGCAGCGACAGCAGCTTGACGATCAGCTCGGGGCCGATCCCCGTGACGTCGCCGAGCATCAGGCCGATCAGAGGTTTCATGCGAGATTCTCCATACTGGTTCTAGTTGATTGAAACGGGCAGGCGCTCATGTTGCGGCTCGTGTCGCGATCCATAGCGCGACCCACCACAACGCGCGGCCCGCAACGCGACCGCCGAGGCGGCCTACGCGCGCGCTGCCGAAGCACTCGCGCCATCGCCGTCCGGCAGCGGCAGCACGACGGCCCACGGGTTTTCCGCGCGATGCCGCTTCTCGAATGCTTCGATTTGCGGCAGCATCTTCAGCGACGCGCCGAGCACGTCGAGCCCTTCGAGGAACATCTGGCGATGGCGCTCGTCCATTCTGAACGCGTACGTGCGGCCCGATGCGGTGCGCACGCGTTGCGCCGCGACGTCGATCTCAATCGAGCTGGTCGCCGCGTGCGACACTTCGGCCGTGATCTCGTCGATCTCTTCAGGCTTCAGCACGATGGCGAGCAGCCGGTTATTCGCCGCGTTGTAGTAGAAAATTTCACCGTAGCTCGGCGCGAGCACGGCTTCGATGCCGCTTTGCAGCAGGCCCCACACCGCATGCTCGCGGCTCGAGCCGCAACCGAAATTCGGGCCGCCGACCAGCACTTTGGCATCGGCATACGCAGGCGTATTGAGCACGAAGTCGGCGCGCTTGCGGCCATCCGGCGCGAAGCGCAGGTCATACAACAGGCCGGCGGCGAGGCCCGATTTGTCGGTGCCGAGCAGAAACTGCTTCGGCATGATCTGGTCGGTATCGAGGTTCGCGATCGGCAGCGGGGCTGCGACGCCTTCTATGCGCGAGTAATCAGGCACGGTAGTGCTCTCCCTGTTGCTCCCAATTGCGGATATCGGTAATGCGTCCCGCGATCGCCGCCGCGGCCGCCATCGCGGGGCTCATCAGATGCGTGCGGCTATCGCGGCCCTGGCGGCCTTCGAAATTGCGGTTCGTCGTCGATGCGCAGCGCTCGCCCGGACGCAACACGTCGTCGTTCATCGCGAGACACATCGAGCAGCCGGGCTGACGCCATTCGAAGCCGGCCTTGATGAAAATGTCCGACAGCCCTTCCTGTTCCGCTTGCTGACGTACCGCGCCCGAGCCCGGCACGATCATCGCGCGCACGGTAGGCGCGACGCGCATGCCGTCGCGCAGCATCGCGGCCACGGCGCGCAGATCTTCGATGCGGCCGTTCGTGCACGAGCCGATGAACACGCGGTCGATCGGTGTGCCTTCGATCTTCGAGCCGGCCGCGAGGCCGATGTAATCGAGCGCGCGCGCGGTCGCTGCGCTCGCGATGTGATCGGCGCCATCGGCCGGCGCCGGGATCACGCCGTCGACCGGAATCGCCTGGTCGGGGCTCGTGCCCCACGTCACGTACGGTGCGACCTCGGCGGCCGCGATCGTGACCGTGCTGTCGAACGTTGCGTGCGCATCGGAGCGCAGCGAGCGCCATGCGGCGATCGCGTCTTCCATCTGCGCTTCGCCGAGGTTGCCGCGATGCGCGCGCAGATAGTCGAAAGTCGTGTCGTCGGGTTCGACGAGCGAGGCGCGCGCACCGGCCTCGACGGTCATGTTGCACAACGTCATGCGCGCTTCGATCGACATCGCGCGAATCGCTTCGCCCGTATATTCGACTGCATAGCCGCGCGCGCCTTGCGCGCTGATCTTCGCGATCACCCGCAGCACGAGGTCTTTCGACGTGGTGCCGGCGGGCAAAGGACCGTCGATATGAATGCGCATCGTGCGCGCCACGCGATACGACAGCGTCTGCGTGGCGAGCACATGCTCGATCTCCGATGTGCCGATGCCGAAGCCGAGCGCGCCGAACGCGCCGTAGGTGGTGGTATGGCTATCGCCGCACAGCACGACCATGCCGGGGCGGATCAGGCCCGACTCGGGCGCGACGACGTGCTCGATGCCTTGCAGCGGATCGTTGACGTCGAACAGTTTGATGCCGTAGCGCGTGCAGTTGCGCGTGAAATTGGCAGCCTGGCGCGAGGCGGCGTCGATCGCGATCACGCGTTTGCCGACCGGATCGGGTTTCGTCGGAATCACGTGATCGACGACGCCCATCTGCTGTTGCGGCCGCAGTACGCCGATACCGCGTTCGACGAGCCCGTTGAACGCCTGCGGGCTCGTGTACTCGTTCATGATGTGCAGGTCCGCGTAAAGCAGGACGTGCTCCGCGTCGAGACGGGCCACGGTGTGCGACTCGACGAGCTTCTGATACAACGTGCGCGGCACATCTCCTCCAATGGTGTGGGGCCGGGAGTGGACAGTTTTTTTTGGCTAACGACGCTGACAGCTTCGTTACGGGGGATAGTCTATACAGATGGTCGGCGCATATAATGCATTCTTCTTTAATCTATTTTTAACTTGAATTTATAAGTGGGCCGGTAAGTGGATTCGATCTCCGATCTCGCGTTCTTTGTCCAGCTCGTCAAACACGGCAGCCTGTCGGCGCTGGCCCGCGAGCTCGGCGTGACGCCGCCTGCGGTCACCGCGCGCCTGGCACGCATGGAAACGCGCCTCGGCGTGCGGCTGCTGAATCGCACCACGCGGCGGATCAGCGTCACGCAGGAGGGCGAACTGTATCTGTCGCATGGCGCGCGGCTGCTGCTCGAGTTCGAGGAGCTCGACCGCATGGTGTCGAGTGCGCGCGCGGTGCCGAAGGGCCTGTTGCGCGTCAATGCGACGTTCGGCTTCGGGCGGCGTCATATCGCGCCCGCGGTGTCCGAGTTCGCGCGGCGTTATGCGGAAGTCGAAGTGCAACTGACGCTGACCGACCGCTCGATCCGGCTTGCCGACGAAGCGTACGACGTCGGCATCTGGTTCGGCGAAGTGCCCGACTCACGCCTCGTCGCGCGCAAGATCGCGCCGAACCGGCGCTTTCTATGTGCGTCGCCTGCTTATCTCGCACGCGCCGGCGTGCCGGCCACGCCGCGCGATCTGCACGGCCACCAATGCATCGTGCTGCGCGAAAACGACGCCGCATACGGCACCTGGCATTTGCGCCGCGGCCGCAAGCACGAAACGATCAAGGTGCGCGGCGCGCTCAGCAGCAACGACGGCGAGACCGCGCTGGTCTGGGCGCTCGACGGTCACGGCGTGCTGATGCGCTCCGAATGGGACGTGTACCCGCATCTGCGCTCTGGCGCGTTGCAGCTGGTGCTGCCCGAGTGGTCGTT
The DNA here is from genome assembly GCF_001922345.1 of Paraburkholderia sp. SOS3. Classification (NCBI taxonomy): domain Bacteria; kingdom Pseudomonadati; phylum Pseudomonadota; class Betaproteobacteria; order Burkholderiales; family Burkholderiaceae; genus Paraburkholderia; species Paraburkholderia sp. SOS3. The sequence goes on from NZ_CP018811.1 coordinate 956,467, forward strand.
GCCGGGTGCCGATGTGCATGCGGTGTATGGCGAGCGGCTCAATGTGTCGGCCAAGGTCGGTGCGTTCGTCGACTTCCTCGTGGAATGGTTCGGTCATACCGTGGACCAGATGGGCGAGACGCAAACGTGGATGGCGCACGGCGATTAGCTGCGGTGCCCGAGTCGTTGAAAACGCAGGCAGCAGCACGAGTCTTGCCATCGGCCGGTTCCGCTCGACGGCTATCCGTAAGCTGGCGTGAACGGCTGTAACCCCAGACCGCCGGCGCTGCGATATGATCCGCACGGTCGCACGGTCGCACGGCAACGCGGCGGTCGCACGGCAATAAAGTACGAACATCGTCACACACGCGCACATTTTTTCGCGCGACAGAACGGGGCGCAGCATGGAGGTCGATCGGATTCTCGCGGCGGCAAAGGAGCGGCATCTTGCGGGCGATTTCGCCGCGGCGCGCGACCTTTACCGGCGCGTGCTCGCTATCGGTCCAACCGACGCCGATGTGCTGCTGCGGCTCGGCGTGCTCGAACTGCAATGCGGCGCCTACGATGCCGCGCTTGCATGGCTCGACGAAGCGATCGTTCATGCGCCCGCCGTCGCGCGCCTTCACTTCGCGCGCGGCCAGGTGCTCGCGGCCGCGCAGCGATTCGCCGAAGCCGTGCGCGCCTACGAACGCGTCCTGTCGCTCGACGCGCCGTCTGCCGACCTGCTGTTCGCGATGGGCACGGCGCACGAAGCGCTCGCCGACTATCCGCGCGCCATCGACGCGTACGCACGCGCGGTCGAATTCGACGCGACGCATGTCGACGCGCTGAACAATCTCGGCAATGGCTATCGCCGGCAACATGCGCTCGACGATGCCGAACACGCGTATCGTCGGGCACTCGCGATTGCGCCGCATGATGCAAATGCACTGACGAACCTGGGCACGCTGCTGCAGGTGCGCGGCCGCATCGACGCCGCGATTGCCCTGCTCGAAGCGGCAGTCAAGGCCGCACCGGCTTCGCCGTACGCGTTGCTGAACCTTGGCGTCGCGCTGATGGCGCGCCGCGATCACGCGGGCGCCGCGACGCTTTTCGCGCGCGTGCTCGAGTTCGACGCGCACTTTGCCGAGGCTGCATACAACCTCGGTAACGCCCTGCACGCGCTCGGCCACTCACACGAAGCATCGTCGTTCTATCAACGCGAAATCGCACTGAACCCTGCGCATGCCGATGCATATAACAATCTCGGCAATGTCCTCAAGGAACTCGGCGACGCGACGCGCGCCGCCGAAGCATTCGATCGAGCCATCGCACTGCGTCCCAATCTGGTCGCCGCGCATAACAACGCGGGCACCCTGATGCGCACGCTCGGGCGCCTCGACGAAGCGCAAACGCGTTTGCGCCGTGCACTCGAAATCGATCCGCGGCACTCGGTCACGCACAACAATCTCGGCACGGTGTTGAAGGACGCAGGCCGTATCGAAGACGGCATCGCATGCTACCGCGAGGCATTGCGGTGCGACCCGGCCAATGTCATGGCACACAGCAATCTGGTGTATGCGTTGACGTTCAGCGCGGAAGACCCCGAAACCCCGCTCGAAGAATGCCGCCGCTGGTCCGCGCAGCATGAAGCACGCTACCGCGCGGCACGCGAGCCGCACGCGCGGCCAGACGGCGCGGACCGCACGCGACGCCTGCGCATCGGCTACGTATCGCCCGATTTCCGCAACCATTGCCAGGCGCTGTTCATGATGCCGCTGCTGTCGCATCACGATCATGCGGGCTACGAGGTTGTCTGCTATTCGAGCGTCGCGCGGCCTGACGATGTCACGGAGCAACTCAAGAGCCATGCCGACGTATGGCGCGACGTGCGCACGCTCGACGACGGGCAACTCGCGCAGCAGATTCGCGACGACCGCATCGATATCCTGCTCGATCTGACGATGCATATGTCGAACGCGCGTCCGTTGCTGTTCGCACGCAAGCCGGCGCCGGTGCAGATCGCATGGCTTGCCTACCCCGGCACGACCGGCATCGATGCGATCGATTACCGGCTGACCGATCCGTGGCTCGATCCGCCGGGCAGCGATCGCCATTACAGCGAGCAGTCGCTTCGTCTTGCAGATTCGTTCTGGTGCTACGACCCGCTGACGTCATCGACGAAGCCGGCCGACATGCCGGACGTCAACGCGCTGCCCGCATTCGACAGCGGCCTCGTGACGTTCGGATGCCTGAACAACCCGTGCAAGCTGACCGACCGCACGCTGCAGATGTGGCGCGACGTGCTGCACGAGATCGGCACCGCACGCTTGCTGCTGATGGCGCCGCAAGGCTCGGCACGCACGCGTCTGCTCGAACGGCTCGCGTCGCACGGCATCGGCAGCGAGCGAGTGCGCTTCGTGCCGTTCCAGTCGCGCGCCGACTATCTGCGCACCTATCACGAGATCGATATCGGCCTCGACACATTCCCCTACAACGGCCATACGACGAGCCTCGACGCAAGCTGGATGGGCGTGCCGGTCGTCACGCGCGTCGGCGCGACGGCGGTCGGACGCGCGGGCCTGAGCCAGTCGATGAACCTCGGCCTCGGCGAACTCGCCGCGCACAGCGATGAGCAGTTCGTCGAGATCGCCGCACGACTCGCGCGCGACTTGCCGCGTGTCGCGCAGCTGCGCGACCGCTTGCGTGCGCGCATTGCCGCTTCGCCGTTGATGGACGGCGCGCGTTTCGCGGCGCAAGTCGAAGCCGCCTATCGCGCCGCATGGGAACGCTGGTGCGACGCCGCGTGAACATGAACGTAAATTCACGCGCTGATGTCGCACCAGATCAGCGCCTTTTAACAGGTCTCTTGCGCGTGCGGCACCAACGCAATGCATAGTGCGCCCCGCGTTGGTGCCATACGAAAAAAACCGCTTCGCATCGTTTCAGTTCAGGGTTCGACCGCCGTAATAGCGATGTGACGGCGGCATGACGCATATATCGCGCGCACGCCGACGTCTGCAACCCGAACCCGAATGACAGGATGTACACGATGCGTTTGTTTGCTCCCGGAATGGCCTTGATGGGCCGCCTCAGAATGTCGCGCAAGCTCGCCGTGCTCGCGCTGCTGTTTTTGCTGCCGCTTGCGGTCTGCCTGTACGCGATCCTTCACGATGAAGTCAATTTCTATGTGTCGACGCGCGAGGAACTCGATGGCGTCCGATTGCTCGAGACGAGCCAGGCGCTGCTGAAAGCGGTGCAAAAACGCCGCGGCGCGAGCGCGTCGCTGATGGCTGGCAATCAGTCGATTCGGCCTGCGTTCGATGCGGCGAATGCCGACGCCGAGCGCCTCATGGCAACACTGCGCGCACAGGCGGCGCAAACGAAGTCGTTCGATCTCGCCACGCAAACGGACGCGTTGTCCGCGCAATATGCGCAGCTTGCGCAGATGCCGCTGACCGGCTCGGGCAAGGACGTGTTCGACGCACATACGGCGCTCGTGCGGGCCATCTTCGCGTTCACCGCCGATCTCGCCGACGCGTCGCAACTCGCGCTCGATCCCGAGGCCGCGACCTACTATCTGGCCAACCTGGTGGTGCTGTCGCTGCCCGACACGGCCGAAATGGCCGGCATTGCGCGCGGCAAGGGCGCGGCGGCGCTCGCGGCCGCCAAAAGCGAGGGTCGCCTGAGCGACGCGGACCGCGCCGCGCTCGGCGTTCACGTGGCCTTTCTGCGCGATCAGATCGACATCGTGCGGCATGACCTGAAGCGCGTGCAACGCGCGCTGGGTACGAGCGACGGCGCAACGATCGTGCAGGGACTGAGCCTCGACGACGCCGACGCCTTCGGCAAGATGATCGACGGCCTCGCATCGAACCCGAACGCGCCGATGCCCGAATCGAATGCGTATTTCGATTCCGGCACGCGCGCCGTCGATGCGGTCTATCGCGTGCATGGTCAATTGTCCGCATTGCTGAAATCGCTGCTCGACGCGCGGGCGCACGCGCAGGCCGTGCATATCGCCGTGCTCAGCGTGTTGAGCGCGGTGTCGGTGGGCGTCGCGCTGTATCTGTTCGTCGCGTTCGCGCGCCGAACCGGCGCCGATGTGAACGCGCTCGCCGGCAGCATGGAGCAGGCGGGCGCCGGCGATCTGCGCGGCCGGCTCGATGCAAGCGGCTACGACGAACTCGCGTCGATCAAGCTGCGCATGAACGAACTGCTCGCGGCGCTCAGCCGCACGATTACGACCACGAGGACAAGCGCCGAATCGGTGTTGACCGGCAGTCAGGAAATCGCGGCCGGCAACCTCGATCTATCGCGGCGCACCGAGGAACAGGCAGCGTCGCTCGAAGAGACCGCGGCCAGCATGGAGCAACTGACGGCCACCGTGCGCCATAACGCCGACAACGCAAAACAGGCCGGGCTGCTGAGCCGCGAAGCGTCGACGAAAGCCACGGCGAGCGGAGAGGTAATCACGCGTGCTGTCGACGTGATGAACGAAATCGGCCGGCGTTCGACGGAAATGGCTGCGATGATCTCGACGATCGAAGCCATTGCCTTTCAAACGAATATTCTTGCGCTCAATGCAGCCGTCGAAGCGGCGCGCGCGGGCGAGCAGGGCAAGGGCTTCGCGGTCGTGGCGGCCGAAGTGCGCACGCTTGCGCATCGCACCGCGAGCGCGGCGAAAGACGTGAAGGAGATGATCGAACGCTCGTCGGCGAGCGTCGCAGGCGGCACGCGGCTGTTCGCCGATGCGCATACGGCGATTCGCAGCGTGATCGAATCGGTGACGAACGTCGATGCGATCGTCAACGAGATTGCCGGCGCGTCGCTGCAGCAGGGCGAAGGGATCGAACAGGTCAATATCGCGATCACGCAACTCGACCGCACCACGCAGCAGAATGCGGCGCTCGTCGAACAGGCCGCTGCCGCAAGCACGTCGCTGAAAGAGCAGGCATTGATGATGGAGGAGGTCGTCGCGACATTTCAGATCGACGCGTAACGTCGCGGTGAGAATTGCGCTTATGCTACTGATTTAGGCGTTGATCGGGCCGGTGGCGCAAACGCCGCTCGGTCCGCGGCGAGGAGAGCGCAATGTCGTATGTCTACAGGTTTGTTGCGTCGCCGGTCGGTAAGCTGAAGCTCGTCGCGCGCGGCGAGCGCCTTGTGGCCATTCTGTGGGAAAACGACCGGCCGGGCCGCGTGAAGCTCGGCGAGATGCGCGAGGCGGTCGATCACCCGGTGCTGGTCGAAACCGCGCGCCAGCTCGACGAATACTTCGCCGGCACGCGCACGCGTTTCGACGTGGCCACGGAGTTCATCGGCACCGACTTCCAGAAGAAGGTGTGGAACGCGCTGCTGACCATTCCATTCGGCGAGACGCGCAGCTACCGCGAGATTGCCGTGCAGATCGGCGATGTGAACGCGACGCGCGCGGTCGGCGCGGCGAACGGCCGCAATCCGATTTCGATTATCGCGCCGTGCCATCGCGTGATCGGCGCGTCTGGCGATCTGACCGGCTTCGCCGGCGGCATACAAACCAAAGCCACATTGATTGCGCTCGAATCGGGCGCGGTGCAGCCGTCGCTGATTTGAGCGCGGTTGCGGTTGCGATTCCTTCCAAAGGAGACACTCGATGTCACGCACTACCGCAGAAAAGCGCGCTGCTTTCCGCGCATTGCACGCATCAGGCTGTTTTATCCTGCCGAACCCGTGGGATGCGGGCAGCGCCCGCTATTTGCAGTCGCTCGGCTTCAAGGCGCTTGCCACGACGAGCGCCGGCTTCGCATGGTCGAGCGGGCGCGAGGACAACAATCTGCCGCGCGAGGCGATCCTTGCGCATCTGCGCGAGATGGTCGAGGCGACCGATCTGCCGATCAACGCGGATTTCGAAAACGGCTTCGGCACCGATGCCGAAGGCGTGGCGCAAAGCGTTGCGCTTGCGGTCGAAGCGGGGGTCGCAGGGTTATCGATCGAAGATTCGACCGGGCGCGCCGATATGCCGCTTTTTCCAATCGATGTGGCAGTGGAGCGGCTGCGCGCCGCACGTCGCGCAATCGACCAGACTGGCGGCGACACGCTGCTTGTGGCGCGCGCGGAAAATTTCTTCGCCGGCGTACCCGATCTCGACGATACGCTCGCGCGCCTGAAGGCCTATGCGGCGGCCGGCGCCGATTGTCTGTACGCGCCCGGTATTCGCACGCGCGAGCAGATCGAAGCCGTGGTGGCCGCGGTCGCGCCGAAGCCGGTGAATCTGTTGATCGGCGGGAATTCGGCGTTCACGTTACGCGATATCGAGGCGCTGGGCGTGCGGCGTATCAGCACCGGCGGCGGGTTGGCGCGCGCCGCTTGGGGTGGATTGATGCGCGCGGCGCAGCCGCTTGCCGACGGGCGTTTCGAGGGCTTTCCCGATGCGCCGAGCGGTGGCGACATCAACCGGTTGTTCGACCCGGACGCTTGAACGCGGAGTTCAGACGCGGCCTGCGAAACACTACGCGTCGATCAGCTTACGACATGGGTGCAACGCGGGTAAGCGTCGGTGCGCGATCGAGCGACAAACCGGGGAGGCCGCGAGTTCGCCGCTCGGACTGCAGCGCCGCGTGCTGACTAACTCGCCTCTCAGTCGCGATACGAAGTATCGATCCGGTCGAGCTTGCGCAGCAGCGCAGGCCATTCCATGACGCCATAGGGACGGCGCGTCTGCGGCTGATAGTTCATATACGTTTCCTCGAGCACCTTCTTCGGTACCGAATTGAGCTCGACATTGCAGGCCATTGCCGCAAGCTGCGACCGGCACGACAGTTCGAGCCGGTGCATCGCGTTGAACGCTTCTGGAATCGTCTTGCCGACCGTCAGCAGCCCATGGTTGCGCAAAATCAGCGCATTGTTGTCGCCGAGGTCGTGCACAAGCGATTCGCGTTCCGATGTATCGAGGACGACACCGAAATAGTCGTGATAACCGATCTTGTAGAAGCGCATCGATGTTTGCGTCAGCGGCAGCAAGCCACACTTGAGCGACGACACCGCCATACCCGGCCAGCTATGCGTATGAATCACACAGTTGACGTCGGGCTTCGCTTCGTGAATCGCGCCGTGAATGACATAGCCCGCGCGGTTGATGCCATAGTCGGAGCCGACAAACGCGGGCTTGCTGATGATGTTGCCTTCATGATCGATCTTGATCAGGCTCGATGCAGTGATCTCTTCATAGAGCATCCCGTATGCGTTGATCAGGAACGCGTCGTTTTCGCCGGGCACGCGCGCGGAGATGTGATTGGCAATCATGTCCGACATGCCGTACAACTCGACGAGCCGGTAGCAGGCGGCCAGATCGACGCGCACTTGCCACTCGGCTTCGGAACAGTGTTCGCGCATGGACGGGATAGAAAATTCCGTTTGCTTCGTCATAAAAAGACTCCTGCTGATCGGTACAGCGAAACCGGCGGGCGAGGCGCCCGCGATGAGAAGAAAGCGTGTCGAAACGTGGCGGGGTTCATGGCTGCATCTGAACGTCGCTCTTGCGCAGGTTCAACGTGGCGATCAGCGTGCAGGCGATGCAGGCCGACGCATACAGGTAGAACCCGCTTTCGTGGCCGATGCTCTTGAACCAGAGCCCCGCGTACGAGGCCGTGCCGCCGAAGATTGCGGTCGCAACCGAATACGGCACGCCGACGCCGAGCGCACGCAGCCGCGCCGGAAAAATCTCCGCCTTCACGACCGAGCACACCGACGAGTAACCGGACACGATCATCAGCGCAAATGCGAGCAGAAAGAACGCGGTCATTTCGTCGCGCGTATGGGCGAGCGCCGTGAGCAGCGGGTAGGTGCCAAACGTGCCGGCAACGCCGAACCAGAGCAACAGTGCGCGACGGCCAATGCGATCGGACAACGCGCCGAACAGCGGCTGCACGACCATGAACAGCGCAAGCGTGGACAGCGAGACCCATGAGCTTTGCGTGGCGGTCAAGCCAACCGTGTTGACCAGGTAGTTGTGCATGTAGACCGTATAGGTGAAAAACGCGAGCGTGCCGCCCGTCGTGAGCCCGAAGACGAGCAGCACCGGCCGCCAGTGTTTGCGCAATTCGGCGAGGTGCAGCCCGCGTTTGGCTTTCTCGGACAGCGCGCGGAAGTCGGGTGTTTCATCGATATTGCGGCGCACCCACCACGCGACGAGCGCGAGCCCGGCGCCCGTCACGAACGGCACGCGCCAGCCCCACTCGACGAGTTGCGCATGCGTGAACACAAGGTCTTGCAGCACGACCTGCACCATGGTCGCGAGCAACTGGCCGAGAATCAGCGTCACGTAATGGAAACTGCTGTAGAAGCCGCGGTGCCCCGGCTTTGCGATCTCGCTCAGATACACCGAACTCGCGCCATACTCGCCGCCGAGAGAAAAGCCCTGCACGAGGCGCGCGAGCAGCAGCACCACGGGCGCGGCAAAGCCGATCTGCGGATAAGTCGGGCACAGGCCGATCGCGAGCGACCCCGCGCACATCAGCGCAACCGATAACGTGAGCCCTGCGCGGCGGCCACGACGATCGGCGTAAAGGCCGATCATCCAGCTGCCGACCGGGCGCAACAGGAAGCCGAGCGCGAAGATCGCCGCTGCGCTCAGCAACTGGATCGTGCGGTTCTCGCGCGGAAAGAACGATGCCGCGAAGTAGATGGAAAAGGTCGTGTAGACGTGAAAGTCGTACCACTCGATCAGATTGCCGATCGAGCCGCCGACAATCGACTTGACCGCAGTGCGCCGGCGTGCGGCGCGACCTTTGGCATCGTCGAGATCGTCGGCGGCAACAGCGGCCGTCGACGTACCGAAGGAATCGTGCATGTGTAGTCTCCGTTTACTCAATGTGTGTCTGCTGTCGATGCCGCCGCGATTCGCCCTGTTTCTTCATGTCGTTCCCCGGCGCTTCATGCCGTGACTTCATGCCGCACCCGATCGCAGGACGCGCGGTGGAAATGCGACGAGCAGCAGGGCCGCACCGCACGCGATGACGGCGCCGAGCACGACGAGCCCGATGCCGAAACCTTGCGGGCCCTTGCTCATCCAGCCGAGCGCCGCGGTGCTGAGCGCGCCGCCCAGCGAACCGATCACATTGACGAGCGCGATGCCCGCCGCGGCGGTTTCGCGAGGAAGATAAGTGGGCGGTATCGACCAGAACACCGCGAGGCACGAGTAATGTCCGGCCGATGCGACGGCGAGCAGCGCGAGCGCGACGGTCGTATCGCCGCGGAAATGCGGCAGCAGCGCAAGCGCGCCGGCCGCCGCGAATAGCGCGAGGGCCGCGTGCCAGCGGCGCTCGAGCGTGCGATCGGAATGGCGGCCGACGGCCAGCATCACGACGATACCGACGAGCGCCGGAATCGCCGCGAGCACACCGATGTTGGCAACCTGCGCGATGCCCGAATTGCGGATCACGACCGGCGCCCAGAACGCGAGCGTGTTGCCGAGCGAAAAGCTGCACGCGAATGTGAACCCCGCGCAGAACACGCGCGGATCGCGCGCGATCACTCGCAATGCCGAAGCTTTTGCCTGATGCGCGACGCGGCGTGTCTTCTGCGCATCGTCGGCGGCCAGTTGCGCGAGCACGAAGGCCTGTTCGCTTGCGTCGAGCCATGCCGCCTGCTGCGGCCGGTCGCTGAGCGCGAAATAGACGATCACGCCGAACAGCACCGAGGGCAGCCCTTCGAGCATGAAGAGCCACTGCCAGCCGCGCAGTCCAAGGTCGCCGCCGAACGCATGCATGATCCAGCCCGACAGTGGGGTACCCACGATCGCCGCGATCGGGATGCTCAGATAGAAAATCGACGTCATGCGCGCACGGCGCCGCGCGGGAAACCAGTAGCTCAGATACAGAAAGATGCCTGGAGTGAAGCCTGCTTCGGCGACGCCGATCAGAAAACGCACGATGTAAAACTGCATCGGTGTGCGCACGAACATCGTCATCGTCGAGAGCACCCCCCATGCGACCATGATGCGCAGAAAAGTCTTACGCACGCCGATGCGGTCGAGTAACAGATTGCTCGGGATTTCGAACAGCACGTAGCCGACGAACAGCAGCCCGGCGCCGAGCCCGTAAGCCGCATCGCTGAAGCCGAGGTCCGATTTGAACTGCAGTTGCGCGATGCCGATGTTGATGCGGTCGAGATAGTTGAGGATGTAGCAGAACACGAGCAGCGGCAGAATCCGCCATGCGATCTTGCGATAGATCGCGCGCTCGCGCCGTGCGTCGGCGGATGAGCCGGCAATGTCCGTGGAAGAAGGCACGGACGGCGATACGATGCGGGAGTTCATGTTGGCTTGTCTCCGTTGTTTGACTTTGGCGCTTACCGCGTGTGGCGTCGCGTTTGCGCGTGACCGTCTATGAGCGCGTCGGGGAGCGGGCAGTGGTCCGTCATCGGGTTGCGAGTTGCTGTGGTTCGCGCGAATGCGACCCGTGCGAATGCGCTTGCGCCTCATTGATGAGCGGCTCGCCGCGGCTGAAACGTGCAAGGTTGTCGAGCCAGATGCGGCCGACCGCCGCGTAATGGCTGTCCGCGTGTCCCGCCGTGTGCGGGGTGACCAGTACGTTCGGCAGATCCCATAGCGGCGAGGCCGCGTCGAGCGGCTCGTGCTCGAACACATCGAGATATGCGCCGGCGACAGTGCCCGCGCGCAGTGCCGCGATCAGATCGGCTTCGACGACCACTTCGCCGCGTGCGACGTTGATCAGATGCGCGCCAGGCCGTAGCAGCTGCAGGCGACGCGCGTCGATAAGCCGCGCAGTCAACGGCGAAAGCGGGCAGGCGAGGATCAGCCAGTCGGTCTCGGGCAACGCGCTGTCGATCTCGGCGAATACGATGCTGCGATAGGCCGTCGCTTCGTTTTCGGTCAGGCGGCCACTACTGCTTGCCGGGAGTTCGCGACGCACGACGCTCACGTTCATTTCGAGCGCATCGAGCAGCTTCGCGAGCCGCTGGCCGATCGCGCCATAGCCGACGATCAGTGCGTTCTGGCCCGCGAGATCGCGCGGTGTGTCGTCGTCGAGCAGCGGTTTCCATGCGTGCTCGCGTTGCGCGGCCTGCAGTCGCGGCAGACGCCGCGCGAGCGAGAGCAGGCCGGCGAGCGCCGAGTGCGCAACGGGGCGCGCATTCGCACCGGCCGACGTCGTGACGCGCACGCCGCGTCGCAGCAATTCCGGATAGATCGGCCGGTCGAGGCCGGCTGAATGCGCGTGTACCCAGCGCAAACCCGGCGAGGCAAGCAACGCGTCGTAGAAGTGCTGCGTGTCGGCGGTTACGACGGCTTTTGTCGAGCGGCCCGTCACGTCGCGGCTGATCAATGCGGCGATTGGCGCGACGGGGGCAACCGGTGTGGCTTTCGCACCATCGGGCGCGCCGTCTGCGCGCGCCGGACCCGCGCCTACGATGTCGTCGGGTGTAACGATCCGGTAGGGTGCCGCATGCAGCGTCTTTGCAATGGCATCGCCGAAATGCTGTGCGGCGTAGCGGGAAAGCAGAATGTCCAAGGGGCGCTTCGTCTCCATGATGTTCAAATGCTGTTTTGTCGTTATTGTTTTGCGTGGCCGACGCGTGCGGCTATCTCGTTAAGGAAAAGCGCAAGTGCGAACGGCTTATTCTGACGCCATCCAGCGCGCGTGCTGATCTCTTTGGTGAACGCACCGTTTCCATCTGGTTAACGCTCGCCGTGTCGTGCCGCCGTACCATGAGGTCGCGCGCCGCCCCGGTGGATACGGCTTTGAAACGTCGCGCTGCTCGCAGACACAACAGACACGACCGCCATGACGAAACCTTGCCTCGGACCCTTGCCGACGCCAGTTGCCCGGCCAATCCCGATGCCGCCGCATGCCTGCGATTGCCATGCGCACGTATTCGGCCCGTACGCGCGCTTTGCACTTGCCGACGAGCGCAGCTACACGCCGCCGGAAAACCCCGCGGACCGCTTTATCGCGCATCTCGACGGCCTCGGCTTCGAGCGCGGCGTGCTCGTGACAGCGAGCGTGTACGGGACGGACAACGCGTCGCTCGTCGATGCACTGCAGCGCTTTCCCGCGCGTTTGCGCGGCGTTGCGGTGCTTGGTGCGGATACGCCGGAAGCGGAACTCGACGTCCTGACCGAGCACGGCGTGCGCGCGGCGCGTTTCAATCTGTTTCGCCGCGACGGGCAGGCGGTTTACCGCAACGGCGCGGGACTCGACGCATTGCGCGCGTTGGCGCCAAAGCTTGCCGCGCGCGGCTGGCATGCGCAGATCTGGGTTCACGCGCCCGATCTGCCCGAGCTCGAACCGCTGTTACGCGCACTCTCGATCGGCCTTGTGATCGACCACATGGGGCGCATGAGCGTCGCGAACGGCACCGCCGACGCAGGCTTCCAGCGCCTTATCGCGATGCTCGCCGATGGCGTGGCCTGGACGAAGATGTCGGGCGCCGATCGCGTCAGCGCGCAGGGAGCGCCTTACGACGACGTCGCGCCGTTCTTCGATGCGATTCTCGCCGCGAACCCGCAGCAGGCCGTATGGGGCAGCGACTGGCCGCATGTCAACTACTTCGACGCGGCGCGGATGCCCGACGATGCCGTGCTGCTCGAGCGCTTCGCACGCGCGGTGCCGGACGAGTCGTTGCGGCGCGCGATTCTCGTCGACAACCCGGCGCGCCTGTACGGCTTTGCCAGTCGAGGCGACCGGTGAGGTCGTGCCGAGGCGGCTGCCTGGTGGCGCTGAGTGGGGCGCTGAGTGGGGCGCTGAGGTAGGCCCTCAGGCGGTCATGTCGCTTGTGGAGGCGTACCCTGAAGCGCGGCGCGTATCATCGCAAAAGCATCGCAAAAGCATCGCAAAAGCATCGCAAAAGCGACGGCGCGTCCCACGCGCGGCCACGTATTTTTACGACTGATAGCGCATCACATGAAAATGGATTTGTTGGGCTTGCAGATGCTCGTCTCGGCGATCGAATCGAAGAGCCTGTCGAAGGCGGCCGAGCGCGAGAATCTGGCGACGTCGGCGGCCAGCAAGCGCATTGCCGAACTCGAGCGGCGTCTGGGCGCCGTGCTGCTCTTGCGGCATGCACGCGGCGTCGAGCCGACCCCTGCCGGCGCTGCGCTTTATCACCGTGCGAAGGCGATTCTGCGCAGCGTCGAGCTAGCGCAGAACAACGTTGCCGAATTTGGTGCGGGCGGCATGCCGAAGATACGTCTGGCCGCGAACCGCTCGTCGATCATTCAATACCTGCCGCAAGTGCTGAGCCGCTATTTCGCGAGCGAACCGGGCGCGCAGATCGACTTGCAGGAACGGTATAGCTACGACATTCCGCGGCTCGTGACCGACGCCGAAGCGGACCTCGGCATTTACCATGCGCTGACGCCGGCGCCCGGCGTTCACTCGCTGCCATACCGGCAGGATCGCGTCGCGCTGGTCGTGCCGCTCGATCATCCGCTTGCGCGTCTCGACGAGACGACGCTTGAGTCGGCGAAGGACTACCCGTTCGTCGGTTACTTTCCGCGTCACTCGTACGAGGCGTTTTTATCGCTTGCCGAAGCGAGCTTGTCGCAGCCGTTGAATGTGCGCATCGAGGTGTCGGATTACGAAGCGCGTTGCCGGCTGATTCGCGAGCAGATCGGCATCGGTATCATGCCGGAGCTGATCGCCGCCACGTATCTTTCGCGCTATGGGTTAAAGGCGATTCGCCTGCTTGACGACTGGGCGTGCCGGCAGTTCTATATCTGCATGTCGGCGACTGAGCGCAGCGCGCTTCGGCCCGCCATTGCGGCGTTTGTCGATCAGTTGCTGGCGGCCTGAGCCGAGCGCATGGTCTGCGATTCTCGCTAGCTATGGCTATCGACCCATGCCTCGGCCCATTCGAGGCCGACGGTTTCCGCTTCTTCTTCGGTGTTGACATGCGCAAGAATGCCGGACGCTTCGACGACCTTCGCGCCGGATGTGATCGTGCCGCTTGCCGCATAACCATCCTGCTGGCGGATCGCATGACCCCAGATCGAATAGCCCTTGTAGTACCGCGCTTGCATTAGCGCGTGACCTGAGCCGTCGCGCCGCCGGTGCCGACGCGCAACACATTGCCTTCCGGCGTGACGATGCGCGGAATGTCCTCGAAGTGCGAGAGGTCGTGCTTTGGCGCCGGGACTTCGTTGTGCTTGAGACGGCTCGCATCGATGGCGGGTGTCGTTGCGTGATGCGTGCCTTCGTTTGCGGCCGGGTTTCGAGGCTGACTCGCCGCTTCGTGCGAGCCTTGCGGTGAACCCTGTTGCAAACTGCGCTGCGCAGTTTGATGTTGATGCGGCGCCGACGCACTGCGATGCGCGAGCACCTTCCGGCGATGCGGCGTCGCCGCGCTCTTGCCGATCAGATGCGCGCCTCGCCGCGCTTCCGGCGTATGTCCGGCAGGCAGCCGCGCTTCGGGCGGATTCCAGATTTCGATGATGCGTTCGCCGGCAAAAGCAGCGGGCGCGGCAGCGAGCAGCGACGCGGCGAGCAAGCCCGAAGCGAGCATGGCCGGCGAGGACGCCGGAAGGCGAACCGGAGCCAGAAGCAGAGCCCGAAGCACTCGAAGCACGGTGCTCATCGAAAGTCGCAGCATGTCAATCTCCATTCCGCCTACTCCTTTCCGCTCATCCCTTTTGCTGACGCTTCTTGTCAGACTGCTCATCGATCACTGCAACCGCGCATTGCCCATTCAAGCGGCAACTCCCGCTCCGGCCGACGCACGAGCCGTCAAAGCCTGCGCAAAAGTGTCGATCGCGCAACGTATGACCATCGACGCGCCATGAATTGTACGCGGCCGGCCCGGCGGTTCCGACCGACCGGCCGTTTTCGCGTGCATGAAACGTCGGCTCGCCGTCTTTGCCGCGCCGGATCGCACCGTCGACGACGGCGGTGCCGAACGCGGCCCTCAGGCGGGCGACGAGGGCGGCGATTTTGGGCATGGGATGCGGCGCGGGTTTCAAGGCGATGATCGAGCAGGCATCACGGTCAGGCTGCGCATAGAATACTGTATAAATATACAGGTGTCACGCGTTGTCGCGAGGTTGTCGCGAGCGCACGTTGTGCAGGGAAACGGAATTCGTGAGACTGGAGCGCAGTTCGTGAGACTGAAAAGACCGAATTGATGAGACTGCCGGGATTGTCCTCCCGGCCGATCTACGGCAGAGCAGCTGCAAATCAAGGGGCGCCGAGATGCTGTTCCACGACAGCCAGCGCAATGACGAACTCGCGAATGTATGTCGTCCGGTGCCTGAGAGACTCAAATCGACCCGAAGCGGCCTTTCGGGCTCCAGCGTCGAATGTCCGTTTGTGCGTCGAGAGAGTCTTCCGCTACGCCGACATACCAAAATCATTACTGACGTCAAATGCCATTCGTAGCAGTGTGTATGCGGACCGCACTATTCAGATTTCCTCAGCCGTGCCGATATACGCAATATCATCCACTCTTGCAAAATAATGCCATTTCAGCGCGTACGAATTCTGCTGACGTTGTTGATGCTCTTGCCGAGTGGTGTGCAAGCCAGCGCTCATCGTATGGCAGATGACCACGCTGACATCCAGTACGAGCGAAATGAGGTGGTGCCACTTCTGGGACACGATCCGCGCGACCCCTCACTTAGCCGGCAGGAGCGGGGGCGGCTATATCTTCGACTAGGCATTCTTGACTTGAGGTCCCAGCGCTACGCCGACGCTATCGACGATTTCGACCAAGTACTAAGCCGCACGCAGAGCCTCCCCGCGCTTATCGATCGGGCTATCGCGTACACGGCGTTAGGCAAGCTGGACCTGGCAATCGCGAGCTACTCGTCAGCAATTGCTCTCGATCCGCAAGCTGTCATTCCGCTCATTAATCGCGCCGATATTTATGCAAAACGAAAGCAATTCGAACTGGCTGTAGCGGACTATTCATCGGCACTGGCACTACAACCCGATAACGCGAGCGCATATTTTGAGCGCGCCACCGCGCGTCTCGAACTAAGCCTATATGCGCTCGCCGCGGACGACTACGTCGAAGCCGCCCGACAGAGGCCTACAGACGCACCACTGCGATTTCTTGCCGGAATTTCGTACCTTCGCGCCGGACTACTTGATGATGCGATTGCGTCGTTCACCGCCGCGATACAACTCGACCCGGCGTATGCGTCTAACTATACGCAGCGCGGAACAGCCTATATGCGTGCCGGACGTGACGGCGACGCGTTGGCCGACTTCTCAACGGCTATCCGACTGGATGCCAAAGAGGTCGACGCGCGCTTGCTGCGCGCGGAAGAATTCGAAAAATTTAATCAGTTAGGCCTGGCAATTGCCGATTACACGGCGACTCTTGCTCTAACATCGCATCCGGAACGCGTCTATATCTACCGTGCTGACGATTTGACCGAAATTGGTCAAGATGTCGCTGCTCAGCGTGACTATGACCGCGCGAGCCGAATTGCTCCGGATGATCTGCATCTACGCATTGGGAGAATGCGATTCTGGTTCTACCAAGGTGAGTATTGGAAGGCAATTCAGGACGCGAATCGTTGGCTGGAACTTGCGCATCTCAATAATAGCGGAGGCGATGAGCAAGAACCTTATGTGCTCGCTTGGCGGCACATGTCAACTGCGAGACTTAGGCTCAATGACAATCTTGCGGCGGCAGCGAATTACCTGGACAAGAGGGCTTGGCCCTACCCAGTCATCGCCTACTACCTAGGTGAAATCGATGCACAGCAACTACTGATCGAAGCGAACGTCGGTGATCAGGAGGGGCTTGCCGGGCGGCAGTGCGAGGCCTATTCCTATCTGGGTGAGTCATATATGGCGCGCCGTCAGAATGGTGATGCAAAACGAGCCTTCGAAGGAGCCATATCGATCTGCCCTACGACGTCTGTCGAACGTATTTTGGCTAAACGGGAATTGGCGAATTTCGCAAAATCCAAAAATATTAACCGTTAATCTTTCTGGCTTGATGCAGGCCGGAAATGTATTGTCCGCAATACGCACACAAAGAGACGCTCGCAGTTTCACGTGAACGCCTGCTTCTGGCCGCACCCGGCCTTTCAGCATCTGGCGCAACGCGGGCGCTGGGCGCTCTCACACTTCGGCACATCCAACGGATTCGCGTCACCAATCCGGTGAGTCCAGTTTATTCGCTCCCACGTCATCTGACGCGTGACCGCATTCGTTAGCAAGACCTTGATTTGTAATGAAGCCTGGTCCAACCAATACCGTTGCCCTGCAGTTGCGCGGGCGGCGGCTGTGCCGCGCGCCGTGTCAAGAGGTCATCGGCGAAAGCGGCGACGGAGAAGCCGGGCAGGCAGTCAAAGCCGGCAAGCACGGAATGCGCAGAGTGCGCGGCAAACGCGTGCGCGGATCAAATCGGCTGCTGGTTCGCACGTACCTCACTGGGCCGAAGCCGGCGGTCCCATCCGGTACTGTTGCTGCCACATCATGTTGTTCATCATTTCCTGCTGCATATGAAGATACTGGTCGGTCATGTATTGACGCTTGCGCAACTGTTCGGGCGTCATCTGCGAGTAGTAGCCGCCCATATGCCCCCAGCCGCCGCCGCAACAGCCGGGACCGGCGCCTCCCATCATGCCGGGACCCATCCGGCCGTAGCCCATCATTCCGGGGCCCCACATGCCGTGCATCGTGCGCATCGCACTCTGCATGGTTTCCCAGTGCTGCTGCAGAAGCTTCTGACGTTCCTGGGGATCCTGAGTGTTGCGGATCTTGTCCATCTGCGCCTGCATGACCTTCATCTGCTCCTGAAACTGAGCCAGATTCTTATCGAACGCGGCCGTATCCGGGCTTTGCTGGCTGGAACTGCCTTGAGAACCAGTCGCGTCCTTCGATGCAGCAAGCAGCACGGGCGAAGTCAGGGCGGTGAAAAGTGCGAGGATAAACACGAATTTTTTCATGTGGCCTCCTGATGCGTTGCGTGTGACGAGCGACGGGTTCGTCGCTGATTGCAGCTTATTCGCGGGCTCGAACTCTGGCTTGACATGCATCAAGCGGAGCAAACCGCGAATTCTGCTTCCCGGACGCCGCCGCCGATTCACGCGCACCAGGTACGAGAGTTCGGGCATTCATGTGCCCTCGCCGAGCGTGTGGAACAGTTCGTCCTCCTGCGCACAATGCAGACGGACGATGGCATCGAGTCCGTACAGCAGCCGCTGCAATTCGCGTACGGCAGCGGCATCGGGGCCTTCGGGGCGAATGTCCCCGGTCATGTGCCCAAGCAACCGCGCGATCCGGAATATCTCGCGATGCGTTGCGCTCATTGCGGCCATCGGATCGTCGCCGCCCACCAGACGCGCCAGGTCGGGATACACCTGCAGATCGTCGCGTCGTTCATGCGGCACGAGCCGAAGCTCGAGCAGTTCGTTCAAGCGCGCGAGTGCGCCCGCGACCGAGGTGGCGGGCAAGCGCGGCAACGCGTCCGCCAGTTCCCTGATTTGCTCCATCACGGGACCGAGCTCGACATGCTCGCGTTTCAAACGGTCTGCATCGCTACCGGAAAGGCGGGCCGCCTTATTGGCCGGTTGTATCCGCAAGGCGCGCAACGCATTCGCGATGACTGCCACGTCGATGACCTCCTGAATGATCGCTCCGAGGAGAGGAGGCAGAAACCCGAACGCCGCGACCCCCATCGCCGCACACGAGAGAACCATGCCTGCGATCACGCTCTGAAGCGCGATTCGTCTCGTTCGGCGGGCTACCCGCAAACCATCGACGAGCCGATCCAGCCGGTCGACGAGCAGCACCACGTCGGCTGCCTCCGACGATGCCGCCGCGCCGCGCGCGCCCATCGCGACGCCGACATCGGCAGCCGCGAGCGCGGGCGCGTCGTTCACGCCATCGCCGATCATGATGACCGTGCCGTCGCGCCGCGCCGCCCGGATCGCTTCGAGCTTGTCCGATGGCGTCTGTTCCGGCCGCACTTCGGTCAGGCCGAGCGTCGCGCCGATGGTCTCGGCCACGTCGCGTCTGTCGCCCGTCAGCATGATCAGGCGCCGGATGCCTTCGTGCCGTAACAGGCGCAGCGCGCGCGGCGTCTCGAGGCGGATCTGGTCGGCCATCTGCAGCGCACCCGCGATCGCGCCGTCCACGCCGACGAATACGGCGGAGGCACCCTCGTACGCCACGCGTTGAAGAAACGCCGCGCTCCATGAGGCAGGGGACGCGTGTGCCGATACATAGGCAAACGAACCCATTGCGACAGCATGGCCTTCGACCTCGCCGCGCACGCCTGCGCCCGGCTGCTCGTCGACGTGGGCCGGCGCCGACAGTGCGAGATTGCGCTCGCGTGCGGCCGTCACGACCGCTTCGGAAATGGCATGCGCGGACGCCTGCCCCAGAGACGCCGCGTAGCGCAACACGGTGCTTTGCGACACGTCCGGTCCGGTTTCGATCGAAACGAGCCGCGCGCGTCCGCTCGTCAGCGTTCCCGTCTTGTCGAAGAACAGCACCTCGGCGCGCGCCAGTCTTTCCAGCGCGCCGCCGCCCTTGATCAGCACCCCGCGTCGCGCGCAGCGCGACATGCCCGACACCACGGCGACAGGCACCGCAAGAATCAGCGGGCACGGCGTGGCCACCACGAGCACCGCGAGCGCGCGATTCACGTCGCCGGTGACGAGCCAGCTTCCTGCGGCCAGCACCAGCGCGGCCAGCACGAAAAACAGCGCGTAGCGGTCGGCAAGACGCACGGCGGGGCTGCGCTCCTGTTGCGCGGACCTCACCATGCGGACGATGGCGGCGAATGTGCTATCGGCGGCGCGCGCGGCGGCGATCATCTCGAACGCAGCACCGGCGTTGACGACGCCGCTCTTCACCGATTCGCCGGACGACCGGAGCTGAACGGCCGACTCGCCGGTCAGCGACGATTCGTCGAGTTGCGCGTGGCCCGCCAGCGAACCATCGACCGGCACGAACTCCCCGCTGCGCACCAGCAGACGGTCGCCGGGACGCACGACGTCCAGCGCGACCGTGCGCCACTCGCCGGCCTCGAAGCGGTTGGCATAACGCGGCGCGCGGTTCAGCAGCGCGGTCATCTCGCGACGCGCCCGCTCCTGGGCGTACCGTTCCAGCGTCCGGCCACTCGCAAGCATCAGCGAGATCACCGCCGCCGTCAGAAATTCGCCGAGGCCCAGTGCAAAACCAATGGCAAGCAGGGCGAGCACGTCGACGCCCGCTTCACGCCGGCGCAACGCTTGAACGATCGATATCGACAGCGCCAGCAGGACCGGCAATGCGCCGGCTGCCCATAGCAGATCGGCGATCGCGCGCTCGCCGAGCGTGGCCAACGCGAGTCCGATCAGCAGACTGCCTGCCGAGACGAGCAGCAACGCGAGATCGACCGAGGGTAAGCGACGTGCCATGAACCAGTTTACGAACCCGGCCCGCGCTATCGCTTGACGCGCATCAAACAGGCGGTGTTCCGGCGAAGTCGAGATGAAGCGGCGGTCACCCGTCGCCGGAAGCCGGCTGCGATTTGCCCTCGTGCGCGGCAAGCATGGCTTGCCATTCGCGCCAGACGACGATCAGCGTCGCCATCACGAGCGGGCCGACAAAAAGACCGATCAGACCGAACGCCGCGATGCCGCCGAAGATGCCGAAGATAACGAGCAGAAACGGCAGTTTCGAGGTGCTGCTGATCACGAGCGGCCGGATGATATTGTCGATCCAGCTCACCGCGAGCATGCCCCACAAAAGCAGCCCGATGCCCGCCCACAACTGCCCGTCGATGATCAGCGACACGCCGACCGGCACCCAGATGAACGGCGAGCCGAACGGCAGCAGCGCCGCCGCGGCGGTCAACATGGCGAGCAGCAGCGGCGCGCCGACGCCCGCGGCCCAGTATCCGACGCCGGCGAGCGCGCCCTGGGCACAGGCCGTCAGCACGGTCCCGAAGACAACCGAGCGGCACACCTCGCCGATCGCGGCGAGATAAGCGTCGAGCCGGGCGCCGAGATACGGTTTTAACGCGTGCCGCACCTGCCCGAGCATCGTCTCGCCATCGCGATAGGCGAAGAACAGCGTGAGCACTGCAAATCCGAGCTTCACGGCGTTTCGGCTGACACTGCCCGCGACCTGCACCGCCTCCTTGCTCCATAGCGCGAATTGCGCCTGCCAGCTGGAGGGGTCTTGCGCGAGGCTGTCCCGCAGAGCCTGCAAAGTCGGGCCGAACCACGGAATCGAAGCTAACGCGCGGTCGTTCTGCGCGAGCCATGCCGTGCACGCGCGATAAAACGCCGTGGCCTCGCGCATCAGCGGTACGGAAAGCAACAGCATGGGCACGAGCAGGCCGATCGCGAAGGTCGCCGTGACCAGCAAGGCCGCGCACGAGCGGCGGTTGCCCGCTGCGATTCTCACGCGCTCGTAGATCGGCCACGTCAGGTACGCGATGATGCAGGCCCACGCCACCGGAACCAGGAACGGACGCAGCACGATACCGCCGAGCACGACGAGGCCCCCGAAAAGCACCGCGAGCACGGCCTGCTTACCGATCGGTGTAGTCATGTGTTTTCCGTGCCGGCAGCACGCTTCGTGGTATGTCCGGCAGGGCGACGCTGCAAGCGGTAGATCAGATTGCGCCGCACGAGATACTTCTCGAATTCGACGAGCACGAATACGACCATCGACAAGGCCAGCGTGATGGCGAGTTCGGCGGGATCGAGCGCGGTCGTGTCGAGCAGCGCGCTGAGCGGCGGAACATAGATGGCTGCCATTTGCAGCGCGACCGTCAGCGCGACCGCGCCGAGCAGCGGAAGATTCGAGCGCAATCCTTGCGCGAACAACGATTCGCGCTCGGAACGGATCGCGAGCACGTGACCGAGCTGCGAGAAGGCAAGCACCGTGAACGTCATCGTCTGCCATTCGGCGAGGCCGGCGTCGAGGGCCCACGCTTGCGTTGCGAGCGTGAGCGCCGCCATCGCCAGACCGACCCACACGATGTGCTGCCACATGCCATGAGCGAATACGCCTTCGTCGGGCGGGCGCGGACGCCGCTGCATGATCGTCGGCTCGGCCGGCTCCGCGGCGAGCGTGAGGCCGGGCAAGCCATCGGTGAGCAGGTTGATCCACAGGATATGAATCGGCAGCAGCGGCACGGGCAAGCCGAACAGCGGGGACGCCGCGACCACGCAGATTTCGGCCGCGTTGCAGGTCAGCACGTAGCGCAGGAATTTCCGGATGTTGTCGAAGATTCGCCGGCCTTCCTGAACCGCGGCCACGATGGTCGTGAAGTCGTCATCGAGCAGCACGAGGCTCGCGGCCTCGCGCGCGACGTCGGTGCCGGTCTTGCCCATTGCCACGCCGATATCGGCGCGCGCGAGGGCGGGCGCATCGTTGACGCCGTCGCCGGTCATCGCAACGTAGTGGCCGCGCTTCTGGATCGCTTCGACGATGCGAATTTTCTGTGCCGGGTCGAGCCGCGCAAAAACCTTGACGTGCCCGATCCGCGCAGCGAGTTCGTCGTCCGTCAGTGCGGCGAGCTCGCGCCCCGTCATCGCCGTGTCCGCGCTGCCGAGCATGCCGAGCGAGCGTGCGATCGCTTCGGCCGTGACCGGATGATCGCCCGTGATCATGACCGGCGTGATGCCGGCCGACAGGCAGGTCGCGATCGCAGCGGCCGCGCCGGGCCGCAGTGGGTCGCGCATGCCGACGAAGCCGAGCAAGGTCAGGCCGCGTTCGACCTCGTCCGGCGCGCTGCCGGCCGCGGGCAGCGACGGCCATGCGCGCCGCGCGAGCGCGAGCACGCGCAGTCCGTTCGCGGCCATTGCGGCCGCCACGGCGAGCCACGCCGCGCGGTCGAACGGTGCGTCGGCGCCGGCGCTGGCCGCAACGTTGCCATCGTCGCTTGCGATCGACGTGCATCGCTCGACAATGGCCTCCGGCGCGCCCTTCGTATACGCGACGAAGCCGTTTTCCGCCGTGCGATGAATCGTCGTCATCCGCTTGCGCTCCGGGTCGAACGCGAACTCCATGCATCGAGGCGTCGATGCCTCGATGCTGCGCCGGTCGAAGCCCGCATCGGCGGCCGCGCGCCATAGCGCGACTTCGGTCGGATCGCCGGCAGGCGCGCCGCGCGCGTCGCCTTCGGCGTCGTTGCTGAGCGCGGCGGCTGCCAGCAGCGGCGCGGTCGTGGTGCTGCACGGGTGAAGCTCGACCACGCGCATCTCGTTGCACGTCAGCGTGCCCGTCTTGTCGGTGCAGATGTAGCTGACCGAACCCAGGGTTTCGACGGCAGGCAGTCTGCGCACGAGCGCGTTGCGCCGAGCCATGTTACGCGCCCCGAGCGCGAGCATGACCGTGACGACGGCCGGCAGCGCTTCGGGAATGGCGGCAACGGCAAGGCTCATCGCCGTCAGCAGCATCAGCAGCGTCGCTTCGCCGCGTAGCACGCCCGCGGCAAAGATTGCCGCGCACACCACGAGGATGCCGATCGCGAGCTGGCGCCCGAACCTCGCAAGACGCGTCTGCAGCGGCGTTGCGACGGCGGGCACCTGGGCGAGCAGCGCCGCGATATGCCCCAGTTGCGTATCCATGCCGGTCGCCACCACGATGGCACACGCGCGTCCATAGGTGACGATCGAGCCTTTGAAGGCCATATTCGTGTGATCGGCGAACGGCAGTCCCGCATCGTCGAGCGCCGCGACGTTCTTTTCCACCGGAATCGCTTCGCCGGTCAGCGCGGCTTCGCTGACTCTCAGTTGCGGCGCCTCGATCAGGCGCACGTCGGCCGGCACGGCGTTGCCGGCCTCGAGCAGGATCACGTCGCCCGGCACGACCGCTGCGGCGCGAACCGTCGAGCGCTTGCCGTCGCGGACGACGACCGCGTGCAGCGCGGCAAGGCGCTTGAGTTCGAGCATCGCGCGTTCGGCGCGAAAGTCCTGAACGAAGCCGATTGCCGCATTCAGCACCACGATCGCGACGATCACGATCGCGTCTTCGACGTCTCCGAGCAGGCCCGACAGAACCGCGACCGCGATGAGCACGAGAATCATGAAGTCGCGAAACTGGGCGGCGAACATGGCGACGAGGCTGCGCCGCTTCGCTTCGACGATCTGATTGGGCCCATACCGCTGCAGACGGCGCACCGCCTCCTCGTCGCTGATGCCGTTCGCTGCATCCGACTCGAAATGTCGTGCGACCGCCTCCGCGCTCTGCGTGTGCCAGGGTGTGCTGCTGAGGTTTCCGGTGGCGGACATCGCTGATACGTGTCGGCGCCCGCTTACTGCGGGCGCCGCGGGCAGTTGCTGCAAAGCCGGGTGATGCCCCGGCGAGCAGGATCGTCCCAATAGAAGCGGAGATCGACGCCGCCTGTGCGGGGCACGGCGACCTGTCTTGCTTCGGTAACCTGACGGTCGCGCGCGCTGACCCGGTAGCTGCCCGCGGGCAAGCGGACAAACAGGAACGGCCCATCGGTGCGGACCGCGAGAACCGTGCGTTCGCCGGACGAGATCCGGACATCGACGTCCGACAGATACTGCCCGGTCTTCGACGCAAAGGTGAGACGCAGGTTATACCTCGGCGCGGCCTGACGGAACGCATGCGCCTCGTCCTCGCCCACGCCGCCGGTGATGTAGGTGACGCCATTGCGTTCGACGGGCGCGAGCGGCGTCTGCGCGAACGCGGGAATCGCGGCGAGGAAGCAGCAAACAGCTAACAAGTGGAGGATGCGCATAGCAATGTTCGACATGGAACACTCCGGGCGAGCATTCACGGCCGCCACGGCTACCCGATTGACGGTTCAGCCTCGAAGCACGCGACTCGTGAGCGACACAGGCGCGAAGACCGTACTCGAAGGACGAGCCCGGAACCAGGACGTATCTCTGCTCAGGAAACGGTACATCGGTAGATGCAGGATGACCTGCCGGAGCGGTGACGACCTTGACATGCATCAAGTGCGATGCGGGTCAGCGAGCCGCATTGCGAGTCGTCGACCATGCGGGTCGGCCGCCGTCGCGGATCAGAACCCGCCGCTCACCAGCAGGTGGCGCGTATGCAGATAGGTGAGCAGCGCCCAGCGGCAAAGCGCAAGCGCCACGAGACACGAAACGAGCGCGAGCGCTGTTCTTGCGAAACCGGACGGCGCCGGCGCCGGGCCGAACTCGTTCGCCTCGCGCGGGCCGGACAGAAAGCAGAGGATCGGCAGCAAAAACACGCCGACGAGCGGGATCGACAGCGTCTTGACCGACCACGCGGGAAAACTCAGATCTCTGAGGCGGCGCGTGGACGCGCTGTAGAACAGCGCTGCGAGCGCGGCACCAAGCAGCGCCATGACGAGATTCAGGCCGGCAAGACCGATGCGGCCCGTGGCCGCGAACCGAAGGCAAACGAGGACGGTAAGCAGCGACGATGCGATCACGCCAAGCGACATCGCGATCAGGTAGCGGCCCGCGCCCAGACGGCGGTTCGCGATAACCGAGTCAGCATGGAACCTGCGCGCTGCGAGAATCTTCGACATCGCCGTTTTCCCCTGCCCGTATAGGTGAACGCTTCGCGATGATAAGCCGGATGTCGATGTTAACGGCGGGTTCTGCGACAAATTCAGGGATGCGCAGCGCATCGTTGCATCGAGGCGCTCCGCGCGTCCCATGGCGCGACGTCGAGTCGCGCCGCGTCAGCTCGTCCTTTCGAGATCGATCATGCGGCGTTCGATCTCGGCGAGATCCTTGGCCATCGCGACGTATTCTTCGCGGCGTTCCTTGTCGGCCTGTTCGATCCACTCAGTCAGTTTGGTCATAAGGTAGGCAACCATCGCAGTCTCCAACGTGTTGAGTCGGTAATGCAGATCGTACGGCGCAACAATGAGCGCAAAGTTAGGACGCGGAGACAGGCTCGGGCGTGGGCTTGCGCCGTCCCGCGAACACGTCGAAAAGCAGCGCGCCCGCGACAATCAGGGTTCCCGCCAGCGTGACCGGTTGCCACTGATACGCGGGCGACAGCATCGACAGCATGAACGACAGCACCGGCTGTAGCGCCATGCAGATCATCAGCGTCAATCCGTCGGTCTTTCGCACGGCGAACTGCAGCAGCAACAGCGGCAGCATCACGCCGATCGCGGCGACCGCGACGATCGTCAGCATGTCGGTGGGCGCGGGAAACGCAAGGCTGCCGGCACTGCCCGTGCCACCTTCGAACGACAGCCACACCAGCGCCACCGCAATCGTCAGATAGAACCGGTGCGCGAGGATCGATGCGGGCCGCCAGCCGCTCGCGGCGAGCTTGCGGAACGAGCCGATGATCAGCGTCGAAGCGGCGCCCGCAATTGCCGCGGCGACGAGCGCGAACACCGTGTGCCACGATGCGGCCGCGGCGCGCTCGAGTTCGACCGGCACGAGCAGCGCGCATCCGCCGACAATGCCCGCGCACACAACGAGCTTCGTCGCACCGGGCCGCCTGCCCGCTGGCCGCTTGCGCCTCTGCCATGCCGCGGCCGCGACCGCAACCAGCACCGCGATGCCAATCTCGATCGCACCGACCGCCGCCGGCGACAAATGCTTCAATGCATAGAAGAAGCAGATAAACGCAACGGCGGTCCACACATTGACCGACACGATCGCCGCGCGCGAGCCGGGCGGCAGCCGGCCGCGCGCGACCACGAGGAACACGCCCGCGACAACGCAAAAACTGATCAGCAGAAACTGCGCGGGCGCGATCGCCGCGAGAAAGGTGCCGTACATCACCTTGCCCGTCGATTGCAGCAACACGGCAAGGAACGACAGCGCATGGGCGGAGGTCATGGCGCACTATCCGATTCGGTTGCGAGCGCAACTTTCGGCTGCGGCTGGGGTTGCGTCTGCTTTGCGATTCGTTGCGCTGCCGGGTTGGATTCAGATGCGGGCGCGGCTTCGAGCACCGGTTCGGGCACGATCGCATACAGCGCATGAGCGGCTTCCCATGCGCGAAATTGCGCGATGTCCATGCGGATCTGCATCGGGTCGTCGTGGATCAGATAGACGACGCCGCCGCAAAACAACGAATCGGAACTGCGCCAGACACGCGCGCCGGGTTCGAGCGGCCGGTAGTGTGCATGAAACGACGGTAGTTTCGCGAGCCTGTGCAGTCCGTCCGTCGATGCGACATGGCCGCCTTCGCCGAACACGAAGAATACTTTTGCGAAGTGGCGCCGGCGCTCGTAAGTGTCGCGTGCGGCCGGCTCGTTGCGGTACCGCGCGACGAGCTGGTCCGCGAAGCAGCTGGCCTGCGTCGGCAGTTCCGCTACCGCGTACGACGGCGCATCCATCATGCCGCCCATCAGCCGCGCGCCCGTTTCGATCAGCGCAGGTCCTGCTTCGGTAAGGCGCAGTTCGCTGTGCGCGGGGCCGTTCTCGATGCCGAGCGCCGTGATCGCGCGCTTCGTATAGTCGAATAGCGCTGCGATTTTCGGCGCCCTGGGGTCGAGCAGCGTCATCGAGCACATCGCGTTCGACGCGCCGCGCACGTTGCGATAGTCGACGTGCCATGCATCGGTCACGCGATGCATGCCGTTTTCGCTGACCGTATTGACGATGTATTGCGGCCCTTCGAGATACGACTGGATCACGAGGCTATCGTTGAATCCGCCAAGCAGGTTGTCGCGGTACAGCGCCGCGTGCACCGCGCGGTCGATGTCCATATGGTCGTAGCAGATCACGACGCCGTCCGAGCCCGCGCTCAGCAGAGGCTTCACGACCACGGGCCACTTGCCGTGCTTTCTTGCCCATTCGTGCGCCTCGTGCGCCGACGTGATGCGCGCCTGCTGCGCGGCGTGCAGTCGATGCGCGCGCAACCGGTCGATCATGTCGAACTTGTTGCGCCGCGCGCTCAACGTGTCGGCGCGATTGGTCGGCAAGCCGAGCGCGAGTGCGAGCGATTCGGCGTACGTCACGCCCCATTCGGAGCCCGCGACGATCGCATCGAAGCGCACCGACGGCAGCCGCGCGAGCGCTTCGCGTACCGTGCCGAGATAGCCGAGATTGGCCGCATACGGCGTCGCATCGAAACATGGCGCCGCCAGCTTCGGGATTTGCTGCGTCGAGCGCAGATGAACGCAGATTGCGCCGCGCTGGTTCAGTTCGCGCACGAGTTCGCGCCCGGTCGAGTAACCGTCGACAATCAGGATCAGTTTGCCGCTTACGCTTGCCATGATGACGTCTCCTTGACGTTTCCTGCATGAGAACCGCGATAGGCGCGGTCATGGAGATAAGGTCGGTTCGCTCGCATCGCATTGAAGCGCTTGCCTGACTTCGGCGGGCCGGATGCGAGAGACGAAAGCCTGTGTCAACAATGTAAGAGGTGAAGCACTGGTTCGAATATTCGAAAAAACATGGCGAAGCGAAGAAAAAACGGGCGGGCGCGGCATGGGTAATCTTCCGCGGAAAGAGGCTGTAAGCGGCGTCGAACGCGCGC
Organism: Paraburkholderia sp. SOS3; assembly: GCF_001922345.1. Taxonomy (NCBI): domain Bacteria; kingdom Pseudomonadati; phylum Pseudomonadota; class Betaproteobacteria; order Burkholderiales; family Burkholderiaceae; genus Paraburkholderia; species Paraburkholderia sp. SOS3. Next base: position 984,801 of record NZ_CP018811.1, read on the forward strand.
TCGCGATGCTCATTCGCAACTCATTCTTCGCCGATACGATGCGCAGCATCTACGCATCGGACCAAGGTCGGGTGGATCGTATGAACTACAAGCATCTTTATTACCTGTGGATGGCCGCGAAGCACGGAGGCATTGCGGGCGCTTCCGCGCGACTGCATCTGACGCCGCAGACCGTGAGCAGCCAGATCAAGCTGCTCGAAGATCGCGTCGGCTGCGCGCTGCTGCGGCGGCGCGGGCGGCTCGTCGAGCTGACCGATGCGGGGCGCGTCGCCGCCGGCTACGCGGCGAAGATCTTCGCGCTTGGCGCCGAGCTCGAACGCGAGTTGCGCACGCCCCGCCATGGCGCCGATGTGCTGCGCGTCGGTATCGCCGATTCGATTCACAAGACGATTGCATGCCGGCTGCTCGAGCCGGCCGTGTCGTCGCACGAGGGATTGCGCGTGGTGTGCCGCGAGGGTAACCAGACGGCGCTCGTCGGTGCGCTCGCCGAAGATCGGCTCGACGTCGTGCTCTGCGATGCGCCGTTGCATGACGAAGGGCCGTTGCGCGCGCGCAGCGACAGGCTCGGTTCGACCGGCATGTCGGTCTTCGCGACGTCTGCACTGGCGCAACCCCATCGTGAGTCCGCGTTTCCTGCATGCCTCGCGCATATGCCGATGCTGTTGCCCGGTGCGGACAGCGTGCTGAAGGCGCGGTTCGATGCGTGGCTCGATTCGAACGGGCTCGCGCCGCCGATCGTCGGCGAATTCGACGATGGCGCATTGATGGTGGCGTTTGCGGCAGAGGGCAAGGGTGCGATCGTTGCGCCGACGATGCTCGAAGCGTCGTTGCGCGCGCAATATTCGCTGCTGCCAGTCGGGCGCATCGATGATGTGCGCCACGATTTCTATGCGATTTCGCTGGACGGACGTGGCAAACATCCGGCTGTCGGCGAGATTACGCGTGCGGGACGGCCATTCGAGTTTTGAACCCGCACGCGTCTGCATGGATAATCGAAGGCCTCCCCTATGACGGAGCCTCAACGATGCAGGTTTACGGAAGACGCAGTTCGATCAACGTGCAGAAAGTGGTCTGGTGCCTTGCGGAACTGGGCCTTGTCGAAGGACGCGACTATCAGCGCATCGATGCAGGGCTCGAGTTCGGCGTCAACGACACGCCCGGCTATCTCGCGATGAACCCGACCGGCCTCGTGCCGACGCTCGTCGATGGCGAACGCGTGGTGTGGGAGTCCAATACGATCCTGCGCTATATCGCCGCGACGCGCGCGGGCGGCCATGCGTTGTATCCGGCCGATGCGGGCGAACGATCGGAGGTGGAGCGCTGGATGGACTGGCAACTCGGCACGTTGTGGGCGACGCTGCGTGTCGCGTTCCTCGGGCTCACGCGCACGCCCGAGCCGCAGCGCAACTATGACGCGATTCGCGGCGCGTTCGGGGACGCGGCGCGATTGCTGCGCGTGCTCGATGGTCACCTGGCGCAACGCGCGTTTATCGCGCTCGAGCGGTTCACGCTCGCGGATATCGGCGTCGCGCTGGCGGCGCATCGCTGGACGATGCTATCCGAGCGCTTCGCTGATGTGCTGGGTGCGCAGCCGGCGATGCCGTCGGTCATGCGTTGGCTCACGCAGGCAAAAGGCCGCGAAGGCTTTTCGATCGCCGTCCCCGCGTAACGACGCAGACGGCGAACGCCGGTCAAAGCGAATCGGCTGCCAGCACGATAATCGCGATCAGCGAAACGATGAGAATCGTCGCGCCGACCGTGCGCTTGCGATTCAACTCGGTCCACAGAATCACACCGGTCAGCGAAAGCAGGATCAAACTGCCCGCGATCGAATCGGCAAGCAGAATCCAGCCGACGTTCGCGCCCTGCGAGCGATGCATCGCTTCGAGCACGCCCACGAGACCCTGCTCGCGCCGTTCGACATGCACGAACGTGCCGCCTTTCCAGTAGTCGGCGTCGACCAGATAGCGCGGCGCGATGAAGCGCACGGTCCAGTGCTCGGGCTGCATGACCGACTGGTCGCCCCACGTAACGGGCTTCGCCGGTTCGCGCTGAACGCGCAACGCGGGCCGGTCGACCTTCAGCGCGTCGTGCGCCCACTTCGCAAAGTCGTGCGGCGAATGAAATGCATCGGCTGCGACCGGCAACTCGACAGACGATACCTCCGGTCCGCCGGCCTTGATCTTCATCACGGCGCGGTGATTTTGCAGAAAACCGGTGACGCCGAACAGCAGGCCGAGCGCCGCGCCCCACAGCCCGACCCATCCGTGGATCTTGCGCAGCCATTTCAGGAACTGGCTGCGTCGCGAGCGCGTCGAGTTGCCGGCACCGCGCGCAGCGTTGCGTTCGGAGTCCGTGACGACACGGGTGGTGGGCGTATTCATTGACGTTTCCATAGATTTAGAACTCGATCGTCGACTCCAGTTCGAGCGTGCGACCGAGGCCGACTCCGAGCTGGTTCGATCCCGCCGCGCTCCAGTAACGCCGGTTCGCTGCGTTTTCCAGATTCGCCTGGAACGACACGCGCTTGCCGTACACGCGGGTCGCGTAGCGCAGTCCCGCGGTGAGCAGCGTGTAGCCGCCGATGCTCGCCTGATCGGCGCTGTTCACGGGTCGCGGCCCGACGTAGTAAATGCCGCCGTTGACGGAGAACCCCGCGATCACCGGCACGCGATACTCGGCGAACAGGCTCGCCGTGACATGTGGCGTGTTTTCAGGCGTCTTGCCGATCAGCGTCGGATCGGACGAATCGATCTGCTTCGCGTCGAGATAGACGGCCGACGCGGTCAGCGATACGTCTCTCGTCACGTCGCCTTGCACCGAAAATTCGATGCCGCGATAACGTGCATTGCCGTCGAGCGCGAAGATGTTGTCCGCGTTGGTTTCGGCGGCGGGCTGGCGCAAGTTGAACAGCGCGAGCGAGACGAGCGTGCGATCGGCAAGCCGCGTGCGAATGCCGACTTCTTCCTGATGGCTGACGGCGGCCGGCAGGATCTGGTTCGCATTGGCCGCGGTGGCCGGCGCGCTGCCCGCCGATTCGAGCGCCTCGACGTAGCTCGCATAGACGCTCGTGTCGGGCAGGATCCGATAGCTGATGCTGCCCGACGGCGAGGTGCGGCTGATGTCCTGATTGGGCGTGCCCGCTTGCGACGAGATGTACTCCGAACGACGTACGCCCGCGACGATCTGCAGTCGCGAGGTCAGATCGATCTGATCGAACGCATACGCGCCGCCGTTGCGAACGTGCTGCGCGAAGAACTGTTTGGGCGTTCCGCCCGGCGTTAGCGTGGTCACCGGAACGGGGTTGTAGAGGTTCTGCGGCGCGGTGAAGAAGAACGTCGTGAAGTCGGGCTGGAACAGCCAGTTCTGCGTGAGGCCGACCGTCAGCGTATGGCCGATCGGGCCGGTATGAAACGCGCCGACTACTTCGAGCCGGACGTTCTTGTTCTCGTACATCTGGCCGTTCTGCTCGCTCGCCTGCACACTGCCGGCGCCCGTCACGACGTTGTATTTCTGGAATACCCATGCCCAGCGGTCGCGCCGCGTGATCGACTGACCGAGCGTGAAATTCGCGCTCCAGTTGTTCGAGATCGCATAGTCGGCGCGCACGAGCTGCGACGTGGCCGTTGCGTTGGTCGGATGGGCGTTGCTGACGAGCAGCTTCGACGGGTCGGGCAGGGCGGGCAGCGCAATGACGCCGTTTTTCCCCGCCGCGAGCGGTGCGATACCGGCCTGCTCGACGACGCGCGTTTCGATGTGCTCGAGGTCGTACTGCAGCTTGAGCTGCTTCGTGACCTGCCAGTCGAGCGCGGCACTGATGAACTTGCGATAGCCGCGGTCGCCGTCGATCGGCGTCTCGACGTGTTCGTCCATTGCGTTCACACGAATGCCGAACTGGTTGTCCGGTCCGAAGCGCCGCGCAATATCGACGGCCGCGCCGATCGAGCCGTTCGAATCGCCGAGCGCGGTGATGCTCGTCACGGGCTCGCTGCCCGCGCGTTTCATCACCATGTTGACGATGCCGGCCGGCACCGTGAAGCCGTAGTAAAGCGCGGATGCGCCTTTCAGCACTTCGACGCGCTCCTTGTCTTCCGTCGGCATCCAGATGTTGTTGTCGATCGGCAGCACGCCGTCGATCAGAAAGCTCGAGCGGTTGTCGAGCGCGATGCCGCGCACGGACAGGTTGTCGTACGCGAGGCCGTTCAATTGCTGGCGCACGACGCCGGGCACATTGCGCAACGCGTCGTAAAGGCCGGTGTCGCCTTGCGCGTCCAGCACGCCGCGCGTGACGACGTTGATGTTGGCCGGCACGTCGAGCGCATCCATGCCCTTATACGGTCCGGTTTCAACCGACGCGGGCGCGAAGCCGTTCGTCTTTTCGCCGACTACCTTGACGGGCGCGAGCTGTTTCGTGTCCTCCATGTCCTGCTTGCGGGTATCAGCCTCCGGTGCGGAAACTTCCGCGCCCTGCGCGATAGTGCCGATGAGGCTCGTCGCCAATACGACGCTCAACCATCGCGCTTTCGTCCGAGCCGGCATGCGCCCGCTCAGTCCGTATTCAATCATCCCTTTTCCCCGTGTTCTTCTCGTCACGCTCGCGGTGCGGCCGCGTGAGGCAACGAATGCCAACAGAAACCTTACGTTCTTATGGTCATGCAAGAGGCGTTATGGTAATGCGAATCGTTATTATTCGCATAGAAAATGGCACGGGGATGACATCGGCGGTCCGATCATGCAGTGCGAAACGTGGTCGGAGATGACGGCTCGCACCGTGTCGCGAAGGCTCGCGATCGGCAAGAACTTCACGAGCGCGCGTCAGCGCGGCTCGATTGCAACGCGAGCGCGGCGTCGCGATGCCGCCGCCCGCTCGCGTCACCGTTGCTGTTACTTCTTCTCGCTGCCTTCGAGCGCCCATTCGCCGTCGCGCAAGCGGCAAATCGCGCCTTGCTGACTCAGCGTATCGAGTTCGAGCGCGATTTCACGACCATCCGTGCTGCCGAGCGCCGTCATCAGTTCCATAAAGAACATCGGCCGCGACGCGAGCGCCTCGCGAACGCTGCCGAATGGCTTCGCCGATGCCGATGCGCCGGCAAAGCGCGGCGCGAATGCACGCCGCGTCTCGACTGTTTCGGGCTGGCCATACGGCGCGGTCAGATCGAAGCCGACCTTCGCGATGCTGCCGTGGTCGCCCGTCGTCGGGTCCATGTAGAACGGCGCGAAGCCTTCCAGCACGACGATGTCGCGATCGCTGCGAAAGCGTGTCGACATCGCCCATTCGACTTCTTCGTTCGAGAATACGTCGACGTCGTCATCGACGATATAGATGTACTTGAGCCGCGGAATCGACGCGAGCGCGGAGATCGCGAGCCGCGCCTGGCCCGGCGTGCCGCGCCTGAGCGCCACGCGCGCGCTTTGCCGCCCATTGGTGCCCGGCACCGCACACACCGCGGCGGGTTCGATGTTCGCGGCGCGCAGCAAGCGCCACATCTGCAGTTCGGAATTGAGGCCGCCGAGATTCGCCGATTCGGTCCAGCTCAGATAACGGCCGCTATGCCGCACGGTTTGATGCAGCATGTCCTTGCGCATCGTGATTGCGGTGACATGAAACACGGGGTCCATATGCACGGGGCCGTAGTAGCCGTAGAACTCGCCGTACGGGCCTTCCTTCTCGCGATAGCCGAGTTCGTCGAAGTAGCCTTCGACGATCATCTCGGCGTCGGCCGGAGCGAGCACGCCATTGGTCAAGCCGCGCACCATCGGCACCGGCTCGCCGCGCAACGTGCCGACAAGGCCGAATTCGTCGACTGGAATGCGCAACCCCGCTGCCAGATAGTCGAGCGGATGCGAGCCGATCGCGAAGCTCGCCGGCAGCTTTTCGCCGCGCTCGACGCAGGCGAGGTACACGCGCTTCAGGTCGGACGGCTGCGACAGGTTCGCGCGCATCGTGTTGCGGCTGCGAAACATCAGGCGGCGGCAGCCGACGTTGGTGCGGCCCGTCGCGGGGTCGACGCTATAGTCGATGCCCGACGAGATATAGGGCGCGCCGTCGTATTCGTGCTGCAGGTGGAACGGCAGCTTCATCAGGTCGATCTCGTCGCCGGTGATCACCACTTCGTGCACGGGCGCGCTTGCCGACGCCACTTCGACCACCTTCTGCGGATTGGCCATGCGGCGCGTGTATTCGTCGATCACCTTGCTTTCGTCGACGCCGAACGCCATCGCAAGCCGTTTGCGGCTTCCCGATACGGCGGCGATCATCTCGAACTGCTCGTCGCCGACCTGTTTGAAGAGCGACGCCTTCGGCGTTTCGTCGACGCGCGCGCTCAGGTCCGCGAGCGAAACGGGTTCTTCGTGAATCGCGACTTCGCCGGCCTCGATCAGCTTCTCGACGAAACGTCGCAGGCGGAATTTATCGAAGTCGAAGGGAGTATCGTGGTTGCTCATCGTTGGTCCTTGTTGGCTTGATCTTTCTGCTTGAGCATTTCGTTCGACGAATTGATCGTCGCGTGCAGGTTCTGCGCGTAATCCACCGCGCCGCGAATCGGCATGTCGGGCGCCGAACGCAGATATTCCTTCGTGCCGACGAGCGCGGCACGCGGCATGTTCAGCATCGATGCCGCGAGCGCGTCGCATGCCGCGTCGAGGCCCGCGTCGGGCACGACCTCGCTGACGAGGCCATACGCATGCGCGGCCGCCGCAGCGATCTCGCGCGTCGAATAGACGAGATAGGCGAGTTCCTTGGCCGGCACGCGGTCGATCAATGCCGACATCACCATGGTCGGCAAGATGTTGTGCGCCATTTCGGGAATCTGGAACGTCGCGCTGCTGGCCGCGAGCGTGATGTCGCAAAGGCCTGCGATCGCGCAGCCGAAGCCGTGTGCGCGGCCGCGAACGACGCCGATCACCGGCACGGGGGTTGCACGGAATGCGTCGTAGCAGCGGAAGATCACTTCGGTCTTGCGCCGCCGGTCGAGCGCCTGCGGCTGGACGCCGCTGCGCTTGCCCATCGACATCCGGCCGCTGCAGAAGTCCGCGCCGGCGCCGCGCAGCACGACGAGGTCCGCGTCGTGCGCCGCCGTGTCGAGCATATCGGCCAGCTCGCACGCCATGTCGTCGGACATCGCGTTGCCGTGCTGTTCGTTGTCGATCGTCAGTTCGAGGCAGCGTCCGCTAAGCTGCCGAATGATGTTGCCGCTCATTGATAGGCTCCCGCTAAGCCAGGGTCTTGCCGCTTGCGCGTGCATCCTGGATGGCCTGCCACACGCGTTCTGGTGTGGCAGGCATGTCGATATGGGTGACGCCGAATTCCGCGAGCGCATCGACGATCGCGTTGATCACGCAGCCGAGCGCCGGCGTCGTGCCGCCTTCGCCGCCCGCGCGCACGCCGAGCGGATTGGTCGGCGACGGCGTTTCGCTGATCTCGGTGATGAAGTCGGGCAGGTCGGACGCGCGCGGAATTGCATAGTCCATAAACGAGCCCGATAGCAGCTGGCCGCTGCCGTCTTCGTAATAGCAGCGCTCGTGCAGCGCCTGGCCGACGCCTTGCGCGATGCCGCCATGCGCCTGGCCGTGCAGAATCAGCGGATTGATCGCTTGCCCGACGTCGTCGACGGCGACGTAGTCGACGAGTTCGACCGTGCCCGTTTCGGCGTCGACCTCGACCTCGCAGACGTGGCTGCCGAACGGGTAGCCCGCGACCTGCACGGTTTCGTCCGAGACGGCGGCGAGCGGGCCGCGCAGATCGTCGGGCAGGGCGCTGTCAGGGTTCGCTGCCGCAGCGGCAATGTCGAAGATGTCGAAAGATTTCGATGTGCCGTCGCGGGTCGCCGCCGTGAAGCGGCCGTTTTCGAAGCGCACGGCTTCTTCTTCTTCGTGATCGCCGGGCTTCAGCAGATGCGCGGCGATCCGCTTCGACCTCGTGAGCAGCGCCTCGCTCGCCTTGCCGATCACGATGCCTGCAAGGCGCATCGAGCGTCCCGACTGCGAGCCGCCGCCGGCCGGCACGATATCCGTATCGCCAGTGATGATGCGCACCTGTTCGATCGGCACGTGGAACCATTCGGTGATCAGCTGCGCGAAGCTCGTTTCGTGTCCCTGGCCGCTCGACAGCGTGCCGATCACCACGTCGACCGTTCCGCCTGGCTGAATCGTCACCTCGGCGCGTTCGCGCGGCATGCCCGACGTGATTTCGACATAGTTGGCGACAGCGATGCCGCGGTGCTTGCCGCGCTGGCGCGCCGCGGCGCGGCGCTGCGCGAACGTCTGCCATTTGCCGAGCTCGAGCGCGCGCTCCATCGTTTTCGGATAAGCGCCACTGTCGTACGTGAGGCCGAGCGGATTCGCGTACGGGAAACGATCGGGCTGAATCAGATTGCGACGCCGCAATTCGACGCGATCGAAGCCATGCTCGCGCGCGGCCATGTCGATAAGCCGCTCCATGACGAACATCGCCTCGGGCCGGCCCGCACTGCGATATGAATTCGTCGACGGCGTGTTGCTGTTGACCGCGCGCCCGCGAAAGCTCGCGCTCGGGATGTCGTAGACGCTGCTCATGAGGCCGATGCCCTTCGTCAGCGGAACGAACGAAACCGTATGCGCGCCGACGTTGCTGAGGTTCGAGCCGCGCAACGCGAGAAACCGGCCGTCCTTGTCGAGCGCGATTTCCGCTTCGACGTAGAGGTCGCGCCCCTGGTAGTCGCTCAGAAACGCCTCCTGGCGCTCGCAATTCCAGTGCACCGGACGTCCGACGCGTCGCGACGCCCATGCGATAACGGCGAATTCGGGGTAGAACGCATTGCGCGTGCCGAAATTGCCGCCTACGTCGCGCGCGACCACGCGCACCATCGGTTCGTCGATGCCGAGGATATGCGCGAGTTCGCGTTTCTGCCGCACCACGTTGCCGCTGCCCGCGAACAGCGTATAGCGCTGCGTTTGCGCGTCATAGCTGGCGGCTGCGGCGCGTGGTTCCATCGGCACGCCGGTTAGCCGCTGAATCCAGGTTTTGATCGACGTGACATGCGCGGCGTGCGCGAAGGCTGCGCTCGTCGCTTCGGCATCGCCGAGTTGCGCATCGAGCGCAACATTCGCGTGTTCGTTCCATACGCGGGGCGCATCGGGCGCGGCGGCCGCGAGGGTGCCGGTAACGGACGGCAGCGCTTCGTATTCGACGTTGACAAGCTCGGCCGCATCTTTCGCGATCGCCACCGTCTCGGCGACGACGACGGCCACGGCCTCGCCGACAAAGCGCGCGCGATCGGGCGGCAGCGGCAGATGCGGCGAAATGAACTTCTCCGACCCGTCGGTGTTGGTGAGCTTGACGTCGGCGTGATGCCCGAGCACGGGACGGTGCGGCAGCGACTTGAGCCCATCGGCCTCGACATCTTTGCCCGTCAGCACCGCGATCACGCCTTCCAGCGCGAGCGCCGCCGACGCATCGATCGAGACGATCGTCGCATGCGCATGCGGCGATCGAATGAAATAGGCATGTGCCTCGCCGGACAGATGGAAGTCGTTGCTGAAGCAACCTTGACCCTGGATCAGACGCAGGTCTTCGCGGCGCGGCACCGGTTGTCCGATGCCGTTATGAACGGATGGCGACTTGCTCAAGACACACTCCGGCTGGTCTGGACATGCGCGTCCTGGCGCGTGCTCGGCGGTTGCCGGCTACGCATCATCAGCAGCACCGCGACCATCGCGAACAGCATCGGCGCGGCGGCGCAGTAGAAGATCGTTGCGAGCGGCCAGTGCCGGGCGATCATCAGGCCGCCGGCGAACGGGCCAACCACCGACAGCAGCCGCGCCACACCGAATGCCCAGCTCGAGCCGGTTGCACGGATACGCGTCGGATAAAGCGTGGCGGACAGTGCGCCGAGCGTCATCTGCGAGCCGATCACGGCGAAGCCGCCCATAAAAATCGTGACCATCAGGCCTGCTTGCGAGGTGCCCGCCTGGCTGATCGCCGCTATCCCGACGCAGCCCAACGCGAAGACGGCGGCAAGCACCTTGTAGTAGCCGAACCGGTCGGCGAACAGACCCATCAGCGCAATGCCGATAAAGCCGCCGAATTGCAGCATCGTGGCCGTGCGCAGCGCTTGCGGAACCGGCAAGCCGGTTTGTATGACGAGCGTGGGCAGCCAGTTGTTCATGAAGTTCAGCACGACGAGATTCATGAACAGACACGTCCACAGCAACAGCGTGATACGCGTGCGGTTCTCGGTGAAGAGTTCGCGCACATGCGAGAACGTGCCGTGCTTGCCGGTGTCGCGGCCCGTGGTCAGCATCATGAAACGAGCGTCGGCGGGGAAGCTCAGCGACGGTGCGATCTTGCGCAGGACTGCCGCGATACGCACGTTGTCGTGCCGCAAGGTGAGGAAGCGGATCGATTCGGGCATCCACAGCATCAGCGCCACGCCGAGCAGCAGCGGCAGCACGGCGCCGACGTAGAACACCGAGGTCCAGCCGTAGCGCGGCACGATATGAACGGACAGGAAGCCACCCGATGCCGCGCCGACGGCGTAGCCGCAGGTCATCATCGTGACCATCTTCGCGCGGTGCCTGAGCGGCGCGTATTCGTTGCACAGCACGACGACGAGCGGAATCACGGCGCCGAGCACGAGACCGATGAAAAAGCGCAATACGGTGAGCTCGGTGATCGACGTAGCCTGCGCGAGCAGCAGGGAAATCAGGGCGAAACACAGCACTGTGAAGAGCAAGGTTTTCACGCGGCCGAAGCGATCGCCGAACGGGCCGATCAGAATGCTGCCGAGGCCAACGCCGAATACGCCGGCGCTGAACACCGGGCCTAGCGCGCCGGCGCTCAAATGCCATGCCGATTTCAGCGCGGGCGCTACATAGCCAATCATCTGGTTGTCGAAGCCGTCGAGCATCAGCGTGATCGCGCCCAGTATCGCAACGCGTATTTGCAGCCAGCTGATTTTGTGACTATCGATTATTTCGACGACGTTGATCGGTTCAGCCATGCCGTGTCTCCTTGCGCTGCATCGTTGCATGCGCTTTTATCGGCTTGTTTTCCTATGCTGCGGATATCGGACGGCGAGCAAACTCGCCGTCGCGCTGCCGCGTCACCCATCGCGCTGCCGCGTCAGCACCGCAGTCTACCTTGCATCTGCAATTCGCTAAGCGAAATATGATGCGCATTGCGAATTTTAAGTTCGACGCGATGGAACTGTCAATGTGAAAAGCCCCTTGCGCAAGGGCAGACTGCGGTTCGCAGGCTGTTCTGGATGCGTTTTACAGGCCTTTTCAGCGCACGGACGGCATTCCGTTGACAGTACAACGGGCTGCGCCGTACTATTTGCTATGCGTTTTAGTATTTGCTGTGCAAATTACAAGTGGCGCTTTGCGAATTATTGGAGACGATCGATGAATGTGCTGGACGCGGCGATACAGGACCTGGTGATGGCGAATCACATCCTCGCCAATGAAAACATCGTGGATGCTTACGGTCATGTCAGTGTCCGTCATCCGGAGAACCCGCAGCGCTTCCTGCTGTCCTGTTCGCGCAGTCCGGAATTCGTCGCGGCCGACGACATTCTCGAATTCGGCTTCGACGGCGAACCGGTCGTACCCGGCGGAAAGAAGCCGTATCTCGAGCGCTTCATTCACGCGGGCGTCTATGCGGCGCGGCCCGATGTGAATGCGGTCATCCATAGCCATGCGGCGGACGTCCTGCCTTTCACGATCAGCACACGGCCGCTGCAGGCGGTGCTCAACACGGCGTCGGGCATCGGCGAGCACGTGCCGGTGTGGGATATTCGCGATCATTTCGGCGATACGAATATTCTCGTGGAGAGCATCGCGCAAGCGGACGACCTCGCACGCACACTGGCCGGCAACAGCGTCACGCTGATGCGCGGGCACGGCTTCACGGCTGTCGGGCGCACCTTGATCGAAGCGGTGAAGTCGGCAATCTATCTTCCGCTCAATGCGCGCGTGATGATGGCGGCGCTGAGCCTCGGCGGCGATATCAAACCGCTGTCGCCGGGCGAGATCGCGATTCGCCATAAGACGCCAATCGATTCGCCGGCCTATACGCGAGCGTGGGAATACTGGACCAATCGCGTCAAGCTGTCCCGCGTGGGCAACTGCAGTTGCTGCGGGGGCGAACAGGCGCAGCACGATGCGGACAACGCGCGAGGTAAATAAGCGATGCAGACGGAATGGATTGATCTGCCTGATGCCGATCATTTCGGCGCAGACAGCTTCGGCATGCAGGCGTACCGCATCGCTCCCGCGGGCGCTACCACCGCGCCGACGGTCATCGTGCTGCATGAAATTTTCGGCGTGAACGCTGCGATGCGCGACGTCGCCGGCATGCTCGCGCGCGAAGGCTTCGAGGTTCTGATGCCGGACCTGTTCTGGCGCGTCGAGCCGCGCATTTCGCTCGGCTATGCCGAGCCGGACCGCACGCGGGCGGGTGAACTCATGCGCGGCTACGACACCGATCTCGGACTTGCCGATATCGGCCGGCTTGTCGCGTGGGTCAAACAGCGTTCCGGCGAGCAGCATCGGATCGCGGCAATCGGGTTTTGCATCGGCGGCAAACTTGCGACGCTGCTTGGCGCAAGAGGCGAGATCGACGGCGGCGTGTCGTTTTACGGCGTGCAGTTGAGCGATTACGTCGATGAGATCGCGAAGGCGCAATCGCGTCTGCTGCTGCATTTCGGCGGGCAGGATGCGCAGATACCGGTAACGCTCGTCGAGCGGATCGAAGCGGCGTCGCGGCCGAATCCGCGCGTCGATGTTCGCCTTTATCCGGAGGCGAAACATGGTTTCTTCAATCCGTCGCGCACCGATAGACATCATGCGGATGCCGCCTCAGAAGCCGGCGCGCGCACTTTGGCGATGTTGCACGAAGTGCTGGGTTCGTCGGCAGCAAGCTGACTACCGGTTACGCGGCGCGGCATTGCACGGCGCCGCGCCGCGATGAAATTACCTCAGGCGTTGGCGATATCGACGGCACGCCGTGCGATCACGCCAACGAGATGCGCACGATACGCGGCACCGGCGTGAATGTCGCTGTTCATCAAGTCGACCGGCGTTTCGATGCCATCGAGTGCGGACGAGTTGAACGACCGCTCGAGCGCTTCCTCGAACGCCCGGTGGCGAAACACCCCATCCTGCGCGGCGCCGGTCACCGCCAGACGCACGCGCCCGGCCGTCTTTGCGACGAACACGCCGACCATCGCATAGCGTGACGCCGGGTTCGGAAATTTCACATACGCGGCGCGCTCGGCAACCGGCACCCTTACTTCCGTGATCAGTTCGCCCGGCTCGAGCGCCGTCGCGAACATCCCCTGAAAATAGTCGTCGGCGGCGATATCGCGCCGATCGGTTCTGAGCGTCGCGCCGAGCGCGAGCGCGGCCGACGGATAGCATGCGGACGGATCGTTATTGGCCAGCGATCCGCCGATCGTGCCGCGATACCGGACCTGACGGTCGCCGATATGGCCTGCGAGCCATGCAAGTGCCGGAATCGCCTCCCGCACGACTGGAGACGCCGCCACCGCACCATGCGGCGTCATGGCGCCGATCGCGAGCGTGTCGTCTTCACGGCGGATCGAGGCGAGACCCAAACCGCTCAGATCGACCACGACCGACGGCTGCCCGAAACGCTGCTTCAACACGGGGATATAGGTCATGCCGCCTGCGAGCGCTTTCGCGGCATCGTCGTTCGCCAGCGTGTTGACCGCATCTTCAATCGCGGTGGGCTTTACATATTCGAAGTCGTACATCCGGGCCTCCGGCTATTGCGCTGCAGGCGCGGTATCGGCCTGCATCAGCGGCCACGCCGCTTCGATCGCACGCACGATGTTGTGATAGCCGGTACAGCGGCACAGATTGCCCTCCATCGCATGGCGGATCTGCTCCGACGTGAGTCCTTCCGGGTGCGTTTCGACGAGGTTGATCGCGCTCATCATCATGCCCGGCGTGCAATAGCCGCACTGCAGCGCGTGATGCCGGCGAAACATGTCCTGCATCGGATGCAACGTGCCGTCGGGCGCGGTGAGCCCTTCGATGGTTCTGACTGTGGCGCCGTCGGCCTGAATGGCGAGGAACGTGCACGACTTGACCGATTGGCCGTCGACTTCCACGACGCAGCAGCCGCACTGGCTCGTATCGCATCCGACATGCGTGCCGGTCAGCCCCAGCTTGTCGCGCAGCAACTCGACCAGCAGAGTTCTGCCTTCTACCTCAGCCGACGATGGCTGCCCGTTCACCGTTAGCGTAATTCGACGCATGTGTGTGCTCCTCCAGAGTGCGACGCGATGTAGGCGAACCGCGGAACCGAGCCGCGCAGCGGAACTGCGGAGCCGGACTGCGGGGGCATGGCCCGCGATAGCCCCTCGCATCGCTTTAATTTGCAAAGCGGATAACAAAACGCATAGCAAATAGTAGTGGCTCGCGGACGCGACTGTCAATCGATACGCAGCAGCGAGCCCGCGCCTCGCCGGCGCCGCCTGCAACAAGTTGACAACGCAATGACTCGACCATAAACTGTCTGCGAATCGATATTCGCATTGCGAATAATCTCAGGGATGGACGGAGGCAGAGCGAGCGATCGGCGGTGCTCTCACCATGTTTTCATTTAGTAAGGATCGCCAGGTGCACGGGGCGTTTGCCTCTCGCGCAGGACGCGAAGCCGATGCATTGAGAAAATCAAATTCATATGACAGCCAAACCAGACTTGTTGGAATGCGAAATCCTCGTCGTCGGCGCCGGACCCGTCGGGTTGGCGCTGGCGGGAGACCTCGGCTGGCGGGGACGCCGATGTATCGTCGTCGATCGCGGCGACGGCTCGGTGTTCCAGCCGAAGATGGACCTCGTCGGCATCCGCACGATGGAGTTTTGCCGCCGCTGGGGCATTGTCGGCGACGTGGAGGCGAGTCCCTACGATCGCGACTATCCGCAGGACAACGTCTATCTGACGGCGTTGAACGGTTACGAACTGGGCCGCCAGGCAATGCCGTCGATGCGCGCCGAGCTGCCGCCGGCGGAGAGCCCGCAAAAGCGCGAGCGCTGCCCGCAAAACATGTTCGATCCGATTCTGCGTAAGTTCGCCGAATCGCAAGCGGGCGTACAGATGCTCTACGAGCACGAATACGTGTCGTTCGAAGAAGACGTGGACGGCGTGACCGCGAACGTCGTACGGGCTTCGGACAAACATGCGTTCAAGATCCGCGCGAAATACCTGGTCGGCTGCGACGGCGGACGCAGCCTCGTACGCGAGCAGCTCGGCATCGGCATGCAGGGCAAAGGCGTGCTGACGTACACGACCAACGTGATCTTCCGTTGCGCCGACTTCAACAGCCTGCACGACAAGGCGCCCGGTTACCGCTATATGTTCGTCGATCACACGGGCGTGTGGGCCACGATCGTTGCCATCAATGGCAAGGATTGCTGGCGCATGTCGATTGTCGGCAACGCTGACGAGCGCAAGCGCTATACGAATGACGAACTGAAGGCGTTCGCGTGCCGCGCGCTCGGCCGTCCGTTCGAGCCCGAGATTCTGAGCGTGCTGAACTGGACGCGCGAGGAACTCGTCGCCGATCAATACGGCCGCGGCCGCGTGTTTATCTGCGGCGACGCGTGCCATCTGACATCGCCGACCGGCGGCCTCGGCATGAACACCGGCATCGGCGATGCGGTCGACCTTTCATGGAAGCTCGATGCCGCGTTGCAGGGCTGGGGCGGCCCGGCGCTTTTCGATGCATACGAAATCGAGCGCAGGCCGATCGCCGAACGCATCACGCGCTTTTCGACCGGCAACCTCGAAACGATGAAGCAGGCGAGCAACAGCCACCGTCTCGACGAAGACAGCGAGGTCGGGGCGGCGGAACGTATCAAGGTCGGTCAAGCGCTCGGCGAAGGTTTGAAGCGCGAGTGGTTCTCGCTGAACATGCACCTCGGCAATCGCTACGTCGACTCGCCGGTCTGCGTCTATTCCGGGAATGAGGATCGCGAGCAGATCGTCGCCGAATACAACGACGGCGTGAACTACCGGCCCACCACGCGCACAGGCTGCCGCGCACCGCATGCGTGGCTTGCGGACGGCCGCTCGACGCTCGACCTGTTCGGACGCGGCTACGTGCTGCTGAGCTTCACGAAAGACGACAGCGCTCAGCGCCTTGCAGACGCCGCGCACGATGCGCGCGTGCCGCTGACGCTGCACGCGATCGATGAACCGGCCGTGGCCGCGCTCTACGAGAAGCGCCACGTGCTCGTGCGTCCCGACGGCCACGTCGCCTGGCGCGGCGACGCGCTGCCCGCCGATCCGATGGCGCTTTTCGCAACGATTTCTGGAAAGAAGGAACAACAATGAAACTGTTTCGCTTCGACGACGGCCGGATCGGCGTTCAATCCGGCAACGAGAGCTACGACATTACCGACGCGCTCGGCATCGACACGCAGATGTGGCCCCCCGTGCAGATGGTGCAGGTGATCCGCCGGTTGTGCGAATCGGCCCCGGCCATGCTCGATCATCCGAAGACGCGTCGCATCGATCTCGCATCCGTGCGTCTGCTGGTGCCGATCGAGTGGCCGAACAAGCTGCTCGCGTTGCCCGTCAACTATGTGGCGCACGGCGCCGAAATGAACTCGGCCAATCGCGCGGATCTGAACGGCTTCTTCCTGAAAGCGAACTCGTCGCTGTCGGGTCCGAACGATGCGGTCGTGTTGCCCGATCTGCCGGGCCGCGAGATTCACCACGAGTGCGAACTCGGCATCGTGATCGGCAAGGGCGGGCGCAACATCAGCCGCGCCGATGCGTACGAGCACATCTTCGGCTATGCCTGTCTGATTGACATGGTCGTGCGCGGCAAGGAAGAGCGCGTGATGCGCAAGTCGTACGACACGTTCTGCCCGTTTGGACCGTGGATCGTGACCGCCGACGAGGTGCCGGACCCGGCCAACCTGCAAACGCGTCTGTGGGTCAACGACGAGCTGCGGCAGGACTCGAACACGAAGGACCTGATTGTCGACATCCCCGGCATGATCGAGCTGATCTCGCGCGTGGCGACGCTGTATCCGGGCGACATCATCGCAGCGGGCACGCCGGCAGGCGTCGGACCGGTCCAGCGCGGCGATCGCATGCGCATTGCGATCGACCACGTCGGCGAAATGACGCTCGACGTCCGCTAGGAGACCGACATGGATTTCAAGGGATCGGAAACGATCAGGGCGCCGCGCAGCCTCGTGTGGAAATGCCTGAACGATCCGGAGGTTTTGAAGCACTGCGTGCCCGGATGTCAGTCTTTTACGGCGGCCGGCGAGGACGAGTTTCTCGCGACGGTGACAGTCGCGGTCGGTCCGGTCAAGGCTAGCTTCAAAGGCAATCTGAAGCTGTCCGATCGTGTCGAGCCGCAAGGCTATCGCATTGTCGGCCAGGGTGAAGGCGGTATCGCCGGATTCGGCAAGATGAACGCCGAAGTGGCGCTAAGCGACGACGGCGACGATACCGTGCTGTCGTATGCCGCGTATGCGGAAGTCGGCGGCAAGCTCGCGCAGATCGGCACGCGGCTGGTGTCGTCGGTGGCGAACAAGCTCGCGGCGACGTTCTTTCAGCGCTTCAACGAGAACGTGAGCGCGCTCGCCGCGCAGCAATGAAGCGATGCGGAAGCGGCGCGGCGGGCGGCAGGTCCCGCTAGTGCGGAACCTGCCGCCGCAATACGGCAGCGCCGCCTATCTCATCGTATCGAGCGCGGACGCAAATCGCGCGGCAAGCCGCTTCAGCTCGTTGCCGACCTTGACGAGCGTTTCGTCGTCGAACACGAGGCTGATGCCACCCGCGCTCAGCGACAACAGCGCCTTGCCGTCCGACGACATGACCGGCACCGCGACGGCATTGATCTGCGCATGCAGCGAGCCCTTGTTGATGATGAATCCCGTGCGCTTGTACTGCGCGATCGATTGCTTGATCTTCGGCAGCAGCGTGCTCCAGCGCTTTTTCTCGATCTCCTGCAGTTCCTTGAAGACCTGCTCGCGCTCGTCGTCGGGCAGTCCGGCGAGGTACGCCCAGCCGGTGGCCGACGACGACAGCGGCACGCGCGAGCCGACTTCGAGATCGCGCAGGATGATCTGCGAGCCCTGCATGCGCTGCATATAGACCATGTAGTGCCCGTCGCGCATGCCAAGCGAAACGGCGCATTGGTAGCGGCTCGCGAGCGCCTGCATGTCGTCGCGCGCGAGTTCGGCGATCGGCATGCTGGCGATCGCCGCCTGCCCGAGGCCGAGTACGGAAATACCGGGACGCAGCCGGCCGCCGCGGTCCGTCTGCACGAGATAGCCCTCCTGGATCAGCGTGTAGCAAAGCCGCCAGACGGTTGGCTGCGCGAGGCCGGTCATACGCGCGATGTCGGCCGTGCCGAGCGCCGGGGTCGCGCGCGTGAAGCAGCGCAATACGTCGAGTCCTCGGGCCAGCGCGGTCACGAACTGGCGGTCTTTCTCGGGAGCGATGTCGTCGTCGCTGCTGGCAGCTTTGGCAGTGGTTGTTTTTTTAGCTGGTTTTCGTTCTGTCAATTTGGCAATCCTGTTGTGCGCGAACTGGATGGAGCGCAGCGCGCTCATGGCAAATGCGGAATGCGGCGCGCAGGCCGCCCTCGGTGGCATCTCCCCGGCGCTTGTCGTGCCCGGGTGTTGCCTCTTTAACGTGCCGAATTATAAGCAGCGCGTGCATCGACGTCGCGCAGCGTCGATGAAGCGCGCCGCCGCCGTAATCCGTTGCCGCGAAAGCGGCGATGCGGATATTCACACAGAGGATAGCTTACTCGCAAGGTGAATTGGAGCTTCGCGGGCATTTCTCGTGTCGTTTCAGCGCAAAGACACGGCTGCATGCGCATACCGGGGCGATGCCCACTTTGTGCAATATGCGTAGCGAATTTGCCTAAACGAATTGACAGATCAACTGAACCCGATATAATTTGCTACACAGATTGAAATTCGCATTGCGAATAGAACGAAGCGAAGCAAAACAAAGCGAAACAGCAGTGTCAGGAGACCAGGGCGAAACAAGGGCGAAACGGTGCCGACAGGAAAATCCTGCGGCCGGAAAGCGTTGTGCCGCATCCGTTCTCCGCTTCCAACCCAGAGGATGATTCCGATGTCGCAAGCCGAGCATGCCGAAGTCGATTTCGATTCAGCGCAAGATCTGCCTGCATTGCACGCGTTGCTCGAGCACGTGCAGATGAAGAACGGCTGGGCCAAGCCCACGCCTTCGTTGTATCCGCAACCGAAGCAGACGTTCGTGCCCGCGCATTGGCGCTATCGCGATGCTCGCGCGGCGCTGCATGCGGCGGGACGTCTCGTCGGCACCGAATGGGCCGAGCGGCGCAACCTGATCATGGCCAACCCGATTCCGGGCAACGACTACGCCACGGTGCGCACGCTGGTCGGCGCGTATCAGATGATCAAGGGGCACGAATCGGCGCGCAGCCACCGGCACACGCCGAACGCCATGCGCGTCGTGCTCGAAGGCGCGCCGAACATGTACACGATCGTCGACGGCATGAAGATTCCAATGCTGGCCGGCGACATCCTGCTGACGCCGAACGGCTGTTACCACGGACACCTGAGCGAATCGGACCGGGAAGGCTACTGGATCGACTTCCTCGATGCGCCGCTCGTCCAGCATCTGAATCCGATGTTTTTCGAAGTTCATCCCGATGAGCTGGAAAAGAGTCATCGCGTCGACGCGCATTCGCCGATGCGGTTCGCCTATGCGGATTACCGTCCGCGGCTTCTCGACTCCGCCGAGATTGCGGCAGGCGTGCGCAGCCTCGAACTCGGGCCGCCGACGCTCGTCACGTTCGACCGTGTGGTGCTTCATCTCGCCGCCGGTACGCAATGGCCATGCGGGCGCACCACGGCAAATCGCATTTTCACGGTGGTCGAAGGCGAGGGCGTGACGCGGGTGGCCGGCCGCGAGTTTCGCTGGCAGGCAGGCGATATGTTCGCGATGCCGGGATGGAACGAATACAGCATCGAGGCTAGCAGCGACGCGTTGCTGTTGCGCGTGTCCGATGAACCGCTGCTGCGCATGCTCGACTGGTATCGCGTGGACGGGACTGCCTGGTAGGAAGCGAATAAATTCTGCGGATTCTGTATACCTATTAATTGGCATTGCAAAATTAAATGCCATCAGCGACGCAGTAAGCAGCAGAACGTGCGCCATCAGATCGCACGGCACCGTCAAGGTGTGAACAAATACAAAAATGGAGACAGCAATTGAAAATGAAATGGAGCTGGGCAGCCTGTGCGGCGGCGTTCGCGCTTGTGTCAACTCAGGCGAGCGCGCAAAGCAGCGTCACGATCTTCGGTTTGCTCGATGTGGGTTTGACTTATATCAGCAACATGAGCGGCCACTCGTCGCTGCAATTCAAGGACGGGCAAAACTCGCCCAACATATGGGGCTTTACCGGAACCGAAGATCTGGGCGGCGGATGGAAGACGTTCTTCATGTTGCGCGATCAGATCGTGGTCGGCACCGGATCGATTCTTAACGGGCAAAGCCTTTGGTCGAAGTCGGCTTATGTCGGCATGAAAAACGAGCGCTACGGCTCGATGTCGGCCGGCGAGCAGTACGACTTCATGCGCGACATGGTGAAAGATTCACCGGCTGAAATTTCCGGCCACCTTTATTCATATCCGGGCGGGATCTTTACGAAGCTCGCTATCCCGGGCAATCCGTCGGGCAGCTTCGACTGGAGCCGCTTGACCGGCACACCGGTTTCGAACTCGATCCGATATGAGTCGCCGAAGTTCGCCGGTTTGCATGTGGGCGCGATGTATGGCTTTGGCAATGTCGCCGGCTCGATCGGCGCGGGCAATGCATCGAGCTTTCTGGTCAGCTACGAGCAAGGCAAGTTCGGTGCCGATGCCGCGTACACGACCACCAAACACGTCGGCACGCTGGGCGCGCCGGACGTCACGATACGCAATGCGGCGGTGGGTTCGCGCTATACGTGGGGCCCGGTGTTTATGACCGCGCTGATCACGACGGTGCGCAACGTCGCGAACGGCGCTGCAGCAGCGTCGTATTCCGCGGGCGCGATGTACCACGTCACGCCGCTATGGTCGCTCGGTTTCAGCTACATGTACCAGAAGGGCAACGAAGAGTTGAGCAACCAGCACGCGAACGAGATCGCAGGGATCGTCGACTATGCGTTGTCGAAGCGGACGTCCGTCTATGCACTCGGTGCGTGGCAGCGCACGAATCATGGCTTTCGCGCCAATATCGACGGCTTGCTCGGTGCGACCGCGGCGGCGAGCGGGCCCAATCAGGAAGTGTTTCGCGTGGGCCTCCATACGCGCTTCTAAACCGGAAAATCAATGAGCAATACAGCAGCGCGACGTCTGGTCGTCGGTATCACGGGGGCATCGGGCATTGCGTACGGGATTCGGGCGCTCGAAGTGCTCAAGGAAGCGGGCGTCGAGACGCATCTGATCCTGAGCAAGGCCGCGGAACTGACCATGACGTACGAGACCGACCTCAAGTCCAACGATCTGCGCGCGCTGGCATCCGTGTGGTATTCGTCGGGCGATATCGGCGCGGCGGTTTCTTCAGGATCGTTCCGGACGATGGGCATGCTGATCGCGCCCTGCTCTGTCCGGACCATGAGCGAGATCGCGACGGGCGTGACGGCCACGCTGATGAGTCGTGCCGCCGATGTCGCCTTGAAGGAGCGGCGGCGGCTCGTGTTGGGTGTGCGCGAGACCCCGCTGCATAGCGGTCATCTGCGAACGATGCTGCAGTTGTCCGATATGGGCGCGGTGGTGGCGCCGCTCGTGCCTGCGTTCTATTCGCGGCCGCAGTCGCTCGAGGATATCGTCGACCATACCGTCGGGCGACTGCTCGATCTGTTCGATATCGAAACCGATATCGTGAAGCGCTGGAAAGAGGCGTAGGGGCACAGACCCCTACGCGGCGCTGCATTTCGAACATTCAGGCATCGGCCAGCATCGCGAGTTCGTCATCCTTGATGCTCGCGACCGGATGAAGAATCGTGCCATCGAATGTCTTCGGCTCGCGGTTGCCTGCGAGCACTTTCGGCAGGTCCGGGTTGGCCAGCGCGCCACGTCCTACCGTCACGATGTCCGCACCGGTCGAAAGCGCGTTCGAGATTCGTTCTGCCGTGTGCAGGCTGCCATTGGCGATGATCGTGACGTTCGGCGCGTAGCGGCGCGCCAATGTGACGAGACTGTCGCGCGTGCCTTCGAACGCGGGCTGCCATGCCTCATATTCCGTCACGTGGATGAAGTTCGCGCCGGCATCGGCGAGCGTGCCGAAGATGATTTCGGCGTCCGCTTCCGCGCCTTGCCACTTCGATACGTAGTCGTTGACCTTGCCTTGCGAAATCCGGATGCCGACCGGAACGGTATCGCCGACGCTGTACTTGACCGCATTGACGACATCGGCGAGCAATTGCACGCGCGCCCTCGTATCGCCGCCCCAACGATCGGTTCTGCGATTGGTCTCCTGCGTGAGGAACTGATCGAGCAGATAACCGTTGGCGCCGTGGATCTCCACGCCACTGAAGCCGGCGATATTGACCGCGCGCTGTGCGGCGTCCACGAATCCTTGAAGCGCCTCGTCGATTTCGGCATCGGTCATCGGCTTGGGTTCGTGGTACTGCCCCTCGCCGTAATAGAACTGCATCTGCTTGCCTTTCGGGCGAACCGCCGACGGCCCCACCGTGTGCGAGCGATAGATATTGCCTTGACTGAGCGCGCCCGCGTGCATCAGTTGTGCGAACACATGCGCGCCTTGCGCTTGCATATCGCGATTGAACGCTGCCCAGGCTGCTGCCTGCGCGTCATCTGATAAACCAGGTTGAAACCGGTATCCTTGCGAAAACGCCTTGTCCGTATAGATGCCCTCGGTCGTGACGAGACCGAAGCCACCCTTCGCGAAACGCCGGTAATAGTCGAACATGGTTTGCGTCGGGTGCCCGTCTTCGGTGGCCGTGATGCGCGTCATCGGAGCGACCGCAATCCGGTTACGTACCGCGATGCCATTGCCGTCGTACGGGGAAAGGATCAGAGAGGTGGTGTCGGTCATTTTGCAGCTCGTCTTGAAGAGAAAGTGTCCCTATCTTAGGAGTCGGGACGAGCAGGAAACAGACATCGGAATGTGAAGGCACCCTAACACTTCTGGATATAAACCATGCTTCTTCCGGACGTTCGAACCTTCCTCGCCGTCGCCTCGGCGGGAAGTCTGTCCGCCGCGGCGCGCCAGCTGGACGTGGTTCCGATGCAGGTATCGCGGCGCATCGCGGCGCTCGAAGAAGATCTTGGCGTGCGCCTTTTTCATCGGACCACGCGGTCGCTGACCCTGACCGCGGAAGGCGAGGCGTTTGTGCCTTACGCAAGAACGCTGGTTGATGCAGAAGCGACTGCGCGTGCCGAATTGAGTCCGTTGCCGAAAACGGCGTCAGGCGTGCTGCGGATGACGGCGCCGAGCGGCTTTGGGCAATCGGTGGTGCTGCCGATGCTTTCACGGGTGCTGGAAGAGAATCCTGAACTGCAGATCGATCTCGATCTTTCGGATCGTCAGGTGGATATCGTGGGGCAGGGGCTCGATCTCGCGTTGCGCATTGCGCCGCTGGAGGACTCGGAGCTGATCGCGAAGAAAATTGCCGCTAATCCGCGGCTTATTTGTGCGGCGCCGGAGTATCTGAAAAAGCACGGGGTTCCGCAGACCGTGGCCGAGCTCGACGGCCATCGATGCGTCAGGCTCTGCGCGGTCAGGCGATGGCCGCTGATTGTCGACGGTGCGATGACGCGCCGGCGCGTGGAAGCGTCGATCACCACCACCAGCGTCGAAGCGGCGCGCACTGCCACCGTGCAAGGCCTGGGACTTGCCATGCTGACGTACTGGGATGTGTTCAGGCAGTTAGCCGACAAGTCGCTCGTTCGCGTGCATCTGCAGGATGCTTCGATGGAGGACCTGTCGGTGTGGGCTGTGATTCCGAGCAGGCGTTACGTGCCCAATCGCGTCAATGTGTTCCTCGGCGCGCTCGAACGCGAGATCGCGGGGCTCGCGAAGAAATACGGCCGCTGACAACGGGCAACCCGACCCGCGTCGTTGCGGCCGTTCGGGCCGCGTGCCCGGTTCACCCGGTCATCCAGGCCTCACGCCGCATACATATGTCTGCGCGACGTCCAGGGAATCGCTGCCGCGCTCCTGCCTGCTTTCTGCGCAACGATCTGATAGATCGACACTTACCGCAAGGCTCAAGTGGGGAAGCTCGCCGCCTGGAAATACGCGTGCTCGCGGCAGCAGTTGGGCGGCGACCTAAAGAAAGCGTCGTGCCGCGCCGATATGATGTGTTTGGGGAAAGAGGCTTGACGAACGATGTCGCCTCCGGCGAAGGCCGCCGATAACGGCTAGTCGAACTCTGATTCGTTGCGGGGTTAGGCGGGCCTGCTGCTTCGTCTCGGGAAAACGCCTTGCGTGTCTGTCGCCGACTGGAAGATGCGCTCGAATTAAAGGAAAATGTAACCTGTCTCCCCTGCATAGGGCCACGGAACCCAATCGCACGCCATGTTTACCCGATCATCCGGCCCTTCCATTGCCAGACCCGTCACGCTGACGCAGCAGGTCGCCGAGCAGATCGCGGGCGAAATTCTGAGCGGGGTGTATCCGGTCGGCACACGGCTTCCATCGGGCAAGGATCTCGCGCAGCGCTTCGGCGTGAGCGCAGCGGTGATCCGGGAAGTCACCGAACGCCTGCGCGCGCAAGGTCTGATCGACAGCCGGCAAGGTTCCGGGTGCACGGTGCGCGCGCGTACGCAAAGCACGGGCTTCCAGGTGCCGGAAGGCCGCGACGCGAATCGTGCGGACCTCGTCAATGTGTTCGAGCTGCGCCTCGACCTCGAGGGCGCGGCGGCGGCGCTTGCGGCCGTGCGCCGGACCGAGGGAGACCTCGCCACCCTCGAAGCGATCCTGCTCGCGCTGGCCGAGCAACGCTACACGCCGAACCGCGCCATCGAACTCGATATTGCTTTTCACGTCGCCGTGGGCGACGCGACTCACAATCGCTATTTCAAGGATCTGCTGCAGTACCTGAACGTGCAGATTCGCGAGTCGGTGCAGGCAGGGCGCACGAATCCGATCGCTTATCCGGACCAGCCCGACGACGTGCATCGCGAACACGTCCAGCTGTTCGAGGCGATTCGCGCGGGCGATCCGGTTGCGGCGCGCGCCGCGGCGATGTCGCATCTTCACAATGCGGCCGCGCGTCTCGATCTCACCATACAAGGGCGCGACGCGCTCGGCGAAGTGTCCATACCGGGCTGATTGCGCCGGGCTCCGCTCGTCCTTCCGAAGGCCTCATTCGACGCGCGCCGCGGTATCGCGACGTGGTTCCTGCGCAACCGCGAGCAGCATGCCCGAATCGCGGTCGCGGCCGGGAATATCGAGCTCGAGGTGGCATGCCGCGCGTTGCAGATGCAGCATCACCGCCGCGCGCGCTTCGTTTGCGTTGCCGGTGCGAATCGCGTCGTACACGGCCAGATGCTCGCGCTGCACGGTTTGCGGCAACGGTTCGTTGACGAGTGCGTTATAGCGCGCCGCGTGCACGGCCTGACGCAACTGCAGGTTCAAATACTTGAGCAGTGCGCCGTAGTAGGGATTGTGCGTGGCGGCCGCGATCGCGACGTGAAAGGCAAGGTCCAGTTCGACGCCTGCATCGAGATCGTGAAGGTTCTCGCCGAGTTCGATCAGGATCCCTGATAGTTTCGCGAGATCCGCATCCGTGCGCCGTACAGCCGCCAATCCTGCCGCGGCGCCTTCGAGGTCGAGCCGCAATTCGAACACGCTCGACAGTTCCACCGGATCGGCAACCCGGGTTGTCAGAATCTGGAAGCCCTCGGCTTCGGCGCGCGCCTTGACGACACACCCCGAGCCTTGCCGGCTGTCGATCAGGCCTTTGGAGCGCAAGCGCTCCGTGACCTCGCGGATCACCGCCTGACTGACGCCA
This sequence comes from Paraburkholderia sp. SOS3, assembly GCF_001922345.1. Taxonomy (NCBI): domain Bacteria; kingdom Pseudomonadati; phylum Pseudomonadota; class Betaproteobacteria; order Burkholderiales; family Burkholderiaceae; genus Paraburkholderia; species Paraburkholderia sp. SOS3. The sequence continues at coordinate 1,010,798 of NZ_CP018811.1, forward strand.
TACATCTGACCCAGCGCTTTGCCCGACGGCAACTTGGTGCCGACCGGATAGACCCCCGAGTAAATGGCCTCCCGCAGCAGATCGGCCACTTGCGCGGTCAACGAGTTGAGTTTCGCCGCCATGTGTCTCCTCGTGCCTGTTAGCCTCGATGCGACGTAGCGTAAGCCCAGGATGCCCCAAAGCGTGCACTCGACTTGTCCAGGGTTTACCTGAGCCATGCTTCAGCAAACTTATCATATAACATGATTACACGCTAAGACGACAATCAGGCGCGCAGACCTGAATCGATGCGACCGAACGCCGTGAATCCACGCCAACAAAACGATGGTGTCCGCGAGGCGGACAGGTTCAGGAGACGACTTTGAAGATCTATCAGGCAATTAATCGCGTACCCGGCGGTTTGATGGTCATACCGCTGTTCATCGGCATGCTGGTCAACACGTTCGCGCCGAATGCGCTGAAAATCGGCGGCTTTACCGAAGCGCTGACAAACGCAGGCTATCCGACGATCCTCGCGATGTATCTGTTCACAGCGGGCACCAAGATGACCTTGCGAACCGCGCCGAAGATGTTGCGGCGCGGACTCGGCATTCTGGTGGCGAAGGTGGGCGTCGCGGTGATTCTGGCACTTGGCGTCGCGCATCTGTTTCACGGCAACTTTCTCGGCCTCTCCACGCTCGCGTTGCTCGCGGCGATGAACGACACCAACGGCGGCATGTTCCTCGCGCTGACGAGTGCATTCGGCACCAAGGAGGACGCGGGCACCTATGTCGTGCAGAGCATCGAGACGGGACCGTTCGTCACGATGCTCGTGCTGGTCGGCGCGGGCCTCGCGGTGATTCCGTGGCTGACAATGGCTTCCGTGATCGCCCCGATCGCCGCCGGTGCGATTCTTGGCAACCTCGACAAGGATCTGCGCGATTTCTTCGGCAGGCATGAGCCGATCATCGTGCCGTTCATGGCGTTCACGCTCGGCGAAGGCATCAATCTGAAGTCGGTCACGACGGCCGGGCTGCCGGGCATTCTGCTCGGCGTGGGCGTGTTCGTGATCACCGGCATCGTCTGCATTACCGCCGATCGCCTGCTGGGCGGCTCGGGCATCGCCGGGGCGGCCGCCTCGAGCACGGCAGGCAACGCGGCCGGCACGCCGCAGGCGGTGGCGCTCGCCGATCCGAGCTATGCTGCGATCGCGCCGCTCGCGACAGTGCAAGTGGCCGCCTCGGTCATCGTGACCGCGATCCTGACGCCCGTTCTTACCGCATTCATACACCGCCGCCTGAAGCGGGCCGAGCAACGCAAGCCACAGGCGGCCGCGCCGGCCGCCTCATCGTGGGACCCCGGCGAAGACGCCGGGGGAATCGATCACCCCCATCCCGCCATAAACCGATAGCCAAGAGGAACCGATGGCAGTTGCAGAACTCGATCTCGCACGCGCCCAGCATCTGGTCGACCATCTGATTGCGCAAGCGCGCGAGAAATTCGGCAAGCCCGTATGTGTCGCCGTATGCGATGCATACGGCTTTTTAATCGCATTCGCGCGTGCCGACGGCACGCCGGTGCGCAGCATTGCGCTCGCGCAGCAGAAGGCCTACACCTGCACGCGCATGGTCGGCACGACTCAAGCATTTCTCGAACGGCTGCGGCGCGAGGACCTCGCGATCGGCTACTTCTGCGACCCGTTGCTGACCGCGCTGCCGGGCGGCGCGCTGCTCGACGACGGCCACGGGCGCACGATCGGCGCGGTCGGCGTCAGCGGGCTCGCGCCCGCGGAAGACCAGCTGCTTGCGGATAGCGGCAGCGGCGTCCTTCAACACCGTTCGCAGCGCGACTAATTTACTTCAACAGGAAACAGGCAATGGCGAAGAAGAGCGTCTATGTCACCCGGGCGATTCCCGAGCAGACCATCGATACGCTGCGCGAGCGTTTCGACGTAACCGTCAACCCGCACGACCGCGCGCTGACACGCGATGAACTGCTGCAGGCCGTGCGCGGACGCGACGCGCTGGTGACGCTGCTGACCGACAAGATCGACGGCGAAATTCTCGATGCGGCCGGAACGCAATGCCGGATCGTCGCCAACTATGCGGTCGGCTTCAACAATTTCGATCTCGACGCGGCGACTGCGCGCGGCGTCATCATGACGAACACGCCGGGCGTGCTCGACGATGCTACCGCCACGCATGCGTGGGCGTTGCTGCTTGCCACGGCGCGCCGCGTGTCGGAGTCGGAGCGCTACGTGCGCGCCGGCAAATGGAAGGGCTGGGCGCCGATGGCGTTCATCGGCCAGGACGTCGATCACAAGACGCTTGGCATCGCCGGTCTCGGGCGCATCGGTTCGAAGTTCGCGCGCAAGGCCGCGGCGTTCGACATGAACATCATCTACACGGACGCGCAGCCAAACGAGGCGTTCGAGCGCGAGTATCGCGCACGCTTCGTCGACAAGGCGACGCTGCTGCGCGAATCGGACTACCTGTCGCTGCATCTGCCGCTGCTGCCGGATACGCATCACTACATCGGCGCGGCGGAACTGGCCGCGATGAAGCCGACCGCCGTGCTGATCAATGCGGCGCGCGGTCCGCTCGTCGACGAGAAAGCGCTGGTCGCCGCCTTGAAGGACAAGGTGATCTGGGGCGCGGGACTCGACGTGTTCGAGGACGAGCCCGCACTGGCCCCGGGGCTGGCCGATCTGGATAACGTCGTGATCGTCCCGCACATCGCGTCGGCGACCACGCAGACCCGGCTCGCGATGGGCAAGATCGTCACCGACAACGTGATCCGCGTGCTGAACGGCGAGTCGCCGCTCAACTGCATCAATCCGCAAGCGCTCAAGTAAAGGGACACCATGGCAAAGGTGGGATTCATCGGGCCCGGCATCATGGGCGCGCCGATGGCGGCGAATCTGCTGCGCGGCGGTCATCAGCTGTTCGTGAACGCGCGCCGCTCGGTGCCGGCCGCATTGCTCGAAGCCGGCGCACGGCCATGCGCCTCGCCGAAAGAAGCGGCACAGCAGGCGGACTTCGTGTTCCTGATGGTGCCGGACACGCCGGACGTCGAACAGGTGCTGTTCGGCGAGAACGGCGTGGCAAGCGGCCTCGGTCGCGGGCAGGTGGTGATCGACATGAGCTCGATTTCGCCGATCGCGACGCGGGAATTCGCCGCGAAGATCAATGCGCTCGGATCGAAGTATCTCGACGCGCCGGTGTCGGGCGGTGAAGTGGGCGCCAAGGCAGGCACGCTCACCATCATGGTGGGCGGCCCCGCTGAAACGTTCGAGGCGGTCAAGCCGCTGTTCGACCTGATGGGCAAGAACATCACGCTCGTCGGCGAAAACGGCGACGGTCAGACGACCAAGGTCGCCAACCAGATCATCGTGGCGCTGAACATCGAAGCGGTGGCGGAGGCCTTGCTGTTCGCGTCGAAGGCCGGCGCGGATCCGGCCAGGGTGCGGCAGGCCCTGATGGGCGGCTTCGCGGCGTCGAGAATTCTCGAGGTGCATGGCGAGCGGATGATCAAGCGCACCTTCGATCCCGGCTTCAGGATCGAGCTGCATCAAAAGGACCTGAATCTGGCGTTGCAAGGAGCGCGGGCGCTCGGCGTGGCATTGCCGCACACCGCATCGGCGCAGCAGCTGATGAACGCATGCGCGGCGCAGGGCCAGGGCAAGCTCGACCATTCCGCGCTGTGTCAGGCGCTGGAACTGATGTCGGACCACAAGATCGCCGACCAGTAAGTTAAAGGGGCTTTTATTGCGCAGGCGGTGTGCCGCCTGCGGTTTTTCCTGCAACAGCTTGCGCAAACGTTTCACCGCTTTAATTAGCATTACAGAAATTACGAAAACGAAATAAAAGCATGGATGCGGGTTGATGCAAGACGCTTTCGGGCGTGGTTGCATGAACCCGGCCGGCACGGCGATGCCGTGCGTTTCCGCGGAATCGATGCTGTTTCTCGAGTCCGCGTCATAACCTTCGAAAAAAAGAGGACGCACATGGACCGAAGCTTCAAGCGCACCCTTCTTGCGTTGGGCGTACTGGCTTACGCGGCGGCAGGCACAGCGCTCGCGCAAGACGCGCCGCAAACGTATCCGCAAGATCCGCAGGCGATGGCTGCCGTCAGGCAGAACCTGAAGAACATCAAGCTGCCTCCCGGCTTCAAGATCGAACTGTATGCGATGGTGCCGGGCGCGCGCGCCATCGCAGTCGATCCGACGACGGGTACCGCGTATATCGGCACGCGCAAGAACGCGGTATGGGTGCTGCACGACGACGGCAACGGCAAGGTGACGCAGGTTACCCAGTTTTCGCCGGCGAGCAATTTCAAGGATCCCAATGGCGTGTGCTTCTCGCCGGAGGGCAAGTTGTTCGTGATCGAACTGAACCGTATTCTGTCGTTCGCGAACCCAGGCAGCGCGACGCCGACCGAACAGATCATCGTGCCGCAGGGCCAGTTGATTCCGGTCGGCGACGAAGCCTACAACCACGGAGCGCGTGTCTGCCGGATCGGGCCGGACGGCAAGCTGTACGTGACGGTAGGCGAGCACTACAACGTGCTGCCGCCCGAGAAATACGACGCGTACTACAAGGCGGGCATGGGCGCGATCGTCCGTTACAACCAGGACGGCAGCGGCCGCGAGATCTACGCGCACGGCATTCGCAACTCGGTCGGGCTCGACTTCAATCCGAAAGACAAAACGCTGTGGTTTACCGATAACCAGACCGATACGCTCGGCGACGACCGTCCGCCGGGCGAGTTGAATCGCGCGACGAGAGCCGGCGAGGATTTCGGTTATCCGTTCTATGGCGGCGGCCATGACCGCACGGTCGAATACAAGGACAAGATGCCTCCGCCTGGCGTCGTGTTCCCGCAGGTCAACCTGCCGCCTCACGCGGCGGATCTCGGCATGTCCTTCTACGAGGGCTCGTCGTTTCCGAAAACGTATGACGGCGGCATCTTCGATGCCGAACACGGCTCGTGGGTCCGCAAGCATCCGCTGGGCGCGCGCATCATGTTCACGCGGCTGAAGGCCGACGGCACGGCGGTGGGGACGAAGGTGTTCGCCTCAGGCTGGCTCACCGACGATGGCCAGTACAAGGGACGCCCGGTCGACGTCGAGCCGATGAAGGACGGCTCGTTGCTCGTGTCGGACGATTTTGCCAGTGCGGTCTACCGCATTACTTACGTGGGTAAATGAGGGGGAAGTGTGCGAACGATTTTTCGCAACGTCATGGTGCCGGTGATGCTGGCAGCGATCGCGTCGTCGAGCATGGCAGCCGATATTGCAGCAGGCAAGTCGCGCTCGGCGCAATGCGCGGCCTGCCATGGGCCGGATGGGCATGCGGTTATGCCGCAGACGCCGAACCTCGCGGGTCAGGACGAGGATTATCTGGTCGCGCAATTGAAGGCCTTTCGTTCCGGCGAGCGGCAGAACGAAACGATGTCGGTGATCGCGAAGCCGCTCAGCGACGTCGAAATCGCGAATCTCGCCGCTTACTTTCACAGCTTGAAGTGACCGCGTCCGATACGAATGAATGGCGGCCGGACGCATGGCGCGAGGCCGAAACGATCAGGAGACGACAATGAAGATAAAAGCGACTACTGTGCTTGCATGCTGCTGGTCTGTTGCCGCGCTCGGGGCGGTGATGCCTGCTCACGCGGCTTCCGATCCGCATGTCTTCACGCAGACATGCCCGAACGGCGACAAGATCGCGGTGGATATGAACAAGAAGACCTTGGCGTTCACGCGCGGATCGCAAACCTACCATGCGACCTACGACGATGGTTATGCGATGACGTGGGCTGCCAACAATCCGCCGCTGCCTCCCGGTGTCAAGAACATGCCTACCGGCGGGCAGGTCGGAACCGATGGCGTTTTCTTCGGCGATGGTGACGTCGACAACAACGTCGTGTGTCCGCGCGACAAATGAGCGGACGTTTTTTTCTCTTAACCTTAAGGAGCCTTAGCCATGACCTGGACCCCTCCAGCCTATACCGACATGCGTTTCGGTTTTGAAATCACGATGTATATCGCCGTGCGTTGATCGCGGTCAGTCTTCACGCTCAAGGCGGTTTTCCGCCTTGAGCGTGAATGCCGGTGCAACGTCACCGGCTTTCTCGCCGCTCTGCGCATTCACGTTCGGATCCAGCCGCGCCGCGCCAGAAACGGGAGGTTCGCGGAGCACCATTTCCGGCCAGACCTCGTTTCGAAGAGCAGATAGATCGCGGTCAGCGCCAGCATGCCCGTGAAGGGCTGGTACAGGCGCACCTCTTCGAGAATGCCGAAGATGAAAATGCTCAGCGTATACAGCGTCATCGTGACGCCGATCGCGAGCAGATTCTTTTCCTTTTCGCGATATCCCACGTAGGTGCACGCAAGAAAAACCAGCATGATCGTGGCGTACACGAGGGATACCTTGCTTGCGGAGAGAAATACCGTCCCGTTGTGGAGGTAATGGAAATGATTCTCAAATTGCTCGTGTGCCGTATCTGCGCCTACGCCCGCCAGCATGGAAGCCTTGAAGAGCATTTTTCTTAGCGTCTCGGTGATGGCAACGCTCATGACAACGAGGCCTGCGCCCCACGTCAGTGCACGAACTGCGATCCGCTCACCGAATGCGATTGGCGAGACGCCTCTCAGGATCAGAAACAGTCCAACGAAAATGCAGGATTCGCGGCTAAGCACAAAAAAGATAAACAGGATAACGAATGGGAGAATGCGTTCGCTTCTGATCGCGAACAGAAAAAGCATGGTGAGCAACACCGATTCGATGAAGTCCCAAGGGTAGCTGAAGTAGTGTATGCAGGCCACCCATGCTACCGACGATGCGACAAGCGCGAGCACCGTGAGACTGACTCTTCGCGTCAACACATAGGCACACACGCACAAAGCGAAATTTTCCAGCATGAGGAGCACTTTCGCGAAATCGTTGAACGGATTCTGCGAGACATGCCTGAACAGGTCCAACAGATAGGGACCAAGAAGACGATTCTGAAACGCTCGCCAGTGAGGTGTCCCGCTCAGAACTCCGTCAGAGGCTGCGAGCAGCATATCCATGTTGGACACGTGCTTTCTCGCCCAGAACGCATACTCGATCCACGTGCAACCCGCGACACAAAAAAGCAGTGTCACAACGGCAAGCGGAAGCATTGCGCTTCTTGTTCGAGTCGTCGGAGTCATTTTTCCATGCCTGAGGGAAATTTAGTCAAAAGCCGCCCGGCGAGCGTAATTTCGGGTGATTCACAGAGGGTCTGCTCATTGCCGCACACTTCGTGCTGGCCGCCGTCTCATCAGATCGCGAGCACCATGAACACACCGCACAATCCGATCACCGCGCAACTCACGCGGTCCTTGAACGTGAAGACGATCGGGTCGTCGTGCATCTGTCCGCGAAACGCGAGCATCCAGATGCGGCTGACCCAGTAAAGCGTCAGCGCGAACACGGGCCACAGCAACTTCGGATGCTGATAGAGCAGCTTGAACTCGGGCGAGTTCAGGTAGAGCGCGAGCACGAGTACGGCGAGATAGCCCGCCGCAGTGCCATACGAGCGCAGGATCGACATGTCCTGCGTAATGTATCCACGACCGGCCGCCTCGGTCTTGCCTTGCTGAAACATGGCTTCGAGTTCGACATAGCGCTTGAGCATGGCGAGACTCAGGAAGATCGGCACGCTAAAAAGAATCAGCCAGTAAGACAGTGAAATGTTGTTGCATTCGCCGCCTGCGATCACGCGTACCGTGTAGAGGCTCGCTAAGGTGAAGACATCGATTAGCGCAATGCGCTTGAGTACAAACGAATAGGCTACGGTGGCGATCATGTATGCGACGAGCACCACGCCGAAGCGCCAGGGCAGCAAAGCAGCGAGCCCGAAGCCGGCGCCGAGCAGCAAGATCGTGAGTACGATGCCGAGCGAGAGCGGCAGTGTGCCCGATGCAAACGGGCGGCTATGCTTGCGAGGATGGCGGCGGTCGGCGTCGAGATCGAGCATGTCGTTCAGCAGATAGACCGACGACGCGGTCAGGCTGAACGAGGCAAATGCGAGACAGGCCGCGAGTACCGCGCCGAGGTCGTTGAAACGATGCCCCGAAAGTAGCGGTACGAAGATCAGAGAATTTTTGACCCACTGGTGCACGCGCATTTCTTTGAGCACGAGCGGAATCAGACGACGTTTTTCTTCGAAAAAGACAATCTCGGCATTTGCCTTGCGCGCGATCCGGGCGATCTGCCGGTTGCCGACAACGATTGCGCGGCGTGCGCGACGCCATACAGGCACATCTGCACGCGCGTCGCCACAGTAGTCGAAGCCGTGTTCGCCGAACTGTTTGACGAGGGCCGCAGCCTTGTTCTTCCCGAGCAGGTTCATGCTCGCATTGCTTGCGAGCACGCCGCTGAACAGGCCGAAGTGCGCCGCTACCTGGCTTGCGAATCGCTGGTTCGACGCGGTGCATAAGTAGAGCGGCCGGCCGGCCTCGCGCGCTTCGCGCAAATAGTCGACCAACCGACCGTTATAGGGCAGCACACCTACATCGAGCGTCACACGCAGTGCGATCTGTTCCTTCAGATAGGCCTTGCCCCGCAGTAGCCAGAACACGCAAAGAAATATCGCCAGCGGCTGCCGTTTGAGCAGCACGAAGAAGCTTTCGAACAGGAAATCAGCGCGCGTGAGCGTTCCGTCCAGGTCCACACAGAGTGGAATTGCGGGATCTGACATATCGATATCCTCCCGTGCTTCTTCGGCGGGCATGGCGGCATGCGCCGCGCTATGCCGGACTTACCGGATAACCGTAGAGCATGACTAAGCATGGGTCTGTACGCCAACGTACGAGGCTGCGTAGAAACACATGGATTGAGGTGAGCGAACAGATGCGAAATGGCCCACGTAGCAGGCGATCGAGGGCAACGATGCGGTCAGGCGAATACGAAGCGCTTGTCGAGCTGGTACTTTGCGATATAGCCGAGCGTAAGGCCGAGCGCCCCGCCGGCAAGGCGTGCTGTTTCCGAATGAAAGAGCACTTGAGCGGTGAATTCCATGGCCCAGAAGATGGCGGTGGTGGCAAGACCCATGACGACGTAGCGCATGAAGGTCTCGATACCGTGAGCCACGCTGCGGTGCTCGTAGCGGAAGATCCACGCCTTGTCGAGCGCGTACTTGACGATAAGTCCCACGCCCGTGCCGATGCATACGGCAAGCGGGATCGAAAATGGCCCGTCGTAGAAGTGCCATGCGATCTTCTGGCTGACGAGATTGGCCACCATCGAAATGAGCGCGAATAACGCGTACCACGTCACGAGAGCGGTGCGGCTCGCGGCGGCCGTGTTCACAGCGAAACCCGCTTGAGCACGAAGCGCGGCAGAGAGCGGATGACAAGCATGATCGCGCTCCAGAACCATGGCGTGTAGAGCAGGTCTTTGCCTTGGGCAATCGCGCGTACGATATCTGCGCCTACCTTTTCGGGCGTAGCGACGAGAGGCCGCGGCAGGGCAAGGCCTGCCGTCATTGGCGTATCGACGAAGCCGGGCTTGATCGTGAGCACATGCACGCCCGATTTGAAGAGGCGTGCGCGCAATCCTTCGCAGAACGTCGTGACGGCGGCCTTTGCCGCGCCGTAGACGTAGTTCGAGGCACGCCCGCGGTCGCCTGCCACTGACGAGATTACCGCGATGGTGCCGCTGCGCTGCGTCTCGAACAGGCTGGCGAGCCGTGTGAGTAGCGCAATGGTGGACAGCGCGTTGGTCGAGAATTCGTGCAGCGCTGCATCCACGTCGCGCTCGCACAGCGCCTGGTCGGCGAGCGTGCCGTGTGCGATGAGCACGATGTCGATCGAACCTAGCGCCGCGCGGCAAGCATCGAGCATGGCAGCATGCTGCGTGTGATCGTTCAGATCGATCACGTGTGTATAGACGTCTTGTACTCCGCGCACGCGCAAATCCTGCGCGATGGTGTCGAGCCGCGCCGCATGGCGGCCAGCGAGGAACAGGCGCGCGCCGGCCGCGGCCCAGTGCCGCGCGCACGCGGCAGCGATCGCAGAAGAGCCGCCGATGATCAGGATGTTTTTCATGATTGAGTCGTCCGTTTCCAGAAACGCGACATTAGCGCGGGGTCGCGGTGCCGCTCGAGCTCCTGCCATGCGGGGTAAGCCGCGCGGAAATGCTTCGCGCTCATGTGTGCATCTTTCGCGGGATATTGACGGCCGCCTGCTTCGGCCACGATCGAGTCGAGCCGAGCGAAGAGGTCGGTGTTGCGTCGTTCGTTCTGCGGGAAGTCGAGGGCAAGTGACACCCCTTCCATAGGAAACGAGAGCAGGCCAGGTGAGGGCAGTGGGCCGCAACGCTTGAGTACCGCAAGAAAAGAACCGCTACCGTTCGTGGCGATCGTGCGCAGGATCGCATGCAATGCGTCGCGCGCGTTCGCCATCGGCACGACGCATTGATGTTGCTGGAAGCCCTGCCGCCCATAGATGCGGTTCCAGTTGTGAATGTTATCGAGCGGGTAGAAGAAACGGGTCGCGGCTTCGCGCGCGAGTTCGACACCGGGTTTCTGGCGTCGATAATAGAGTGCGTTGAACGCGCGCACCGTCGTACGGCTAACCGGTGAAAACGGCGGAACGAACGGCACGCTGCACGCGCGTTTTGCCGGAACGGAGAAGTCGCCGTCGTCCGTGTGATCGCCGCTCGTGTAGATGCCGCGCCCGAGCGCCGCGCCGCGCGCGAGGCAGTCCACCCACGCCACTCCGTACTCGTGGATCGCTTCGCGCTCTTGCGCGAGGGCGAGGAATTCGTCGAGGTTGGCATAGCGGGTGCGTGAAACGGCGATGTGGCTCGAGCGTACCGGCATCAGCTGGATCTCTACCCATTCGATCACACCGGTAAGTCCGAGCCCGCCGATCGTCGCGCGAAACAGCGCGGCTTGCTCGTCGCGCGAACATTCGATTGCCGGACGGTCGGAGCGCAGCAGCGAAAAGCGACGCACGTGGCGTCCGAACGTCCCGCGCACATGATGGTTCTTGCCATGCACGTCGTTGGCCACTGCACCGCCGAGCGTGGCGAACTGCGTGCCAGGCGTGACCGGCAGCATCCAGCCACGCGGCAAGGACACCGCGAGCAGTTCGCCGAGCGTCATGCCTGCTTCGGCGCGCACGACGCCGTTCGTCCAGTCGGCGCCGATGAAGCGCGCGAGGCACTTCATCGGCAGCACCTGACCGGTGTCCGCAAGGCAACTGTCACCATAGCTGCGGCCGTTGCCGAATGCGAGCGTCGTACCGAGGCGCGCGTGAGCGTCGGCCAGGCGCACCTCGATGGCATCACGCCACGCAAGCGGTTCACCCGACTGGTGACCATAGGGGTATCGTCCCCACGATTGCAGCTTTGAGGCGTTCATGTGTGACGACACTGTTCCGAATGTCCGGCAATTTGCCAGAATGTCGGACCGCCGACAGTGGGCCAGACCACAGTCCAGGCGCAGGGGCGAAGAGTCCGATCTGCTTCAGTGCTTGACGACCATCCTTAGACGCACTGAGCATCCGCACCCCATAGCGCGCAATTATGTCGAGTCTGCTGAAAACGCTTGCCGCGTGTGAGGAGGGCGCAAAGACTCGCCGCTAAGCCCGCGATGGCCGCACCACGCTGTTGCGATCCATGCTGTACTCGTAGGGCGGCAATCCATCGAGTGCGTGTCGCGCGACGCCGCCCGGATCGCTCTCGGTGTGGCTTTCGCTATCGATCACCATTGTCGTGCGGCGCGTCGTATCGTATGGCGCCCACGCGGGCATTGCATCGGTGTTCGGGTTACCGGTGCGCGCGAAAGCCGTCCACGCGCCCATCACCTCGCCGGATAGACGCGGAATTTCGGGCCCATTGCCGAGCAGCCCGCGTGCCGCGTCGAACGTGCCGAACACGAACGGCACTTCGGATGTATGCGGCGAGTGCAGATTTCCGTTCATCACCGGCGTCTTCCAGTTGAAGACGTAATCGTAGACAGGCGCTTGCGCCGACTGCAGCGCGGCGATGCGCGTCGTATTGCGTCGAAACACGTAATCGGTGCTCAGCGCGGCAAGCAGTTCGCTTGGCGAAGCGTCTGGCTGCGCGGCGCGGTACGCATCGATCATGCGCGCGGCCGATACCGTGTTTTGCTGCAGCAGCAACGCCGTGCGCCTCGTCACTTCGGCCAGGTCGAGCGAGAAATTGCGCGGATCGGCCGCCATATAAAGCGTCATTTCCGTGGCCGCGTTGCCGATCAGCACAGGCATGCCTGCCGATTGTGCGGGGGCGCCCGGGTCGAACGGATGTCGCGTAAAGCCGCGACCATCGACGACCGGCCGGAATGGATCGCGCACCGGCTTCATCGCGGCGATCAGTTGTTCCATCGGCACGGCCTGGAGCTTGATCGGGTCGAGATCCGCAATGCCGAGGTGTGCTCCCAACTGATACGCCTGCTTCGCGGCTTCGTCGCGGCTCTCGAGATGAATGCCGCCCGAGCAGCTTTCGATCACGGCCTTGTGAAAGAGACCGCGCGCAGCGGGAAAATCCATCATCGCCGCTACTTTCGCGGCGCCGCCCGATTGACCGAACAGCGTGACATTGCCGGGATCGCCGCCGAATGCGGCGATGTTGTCGCGCACCCACTGAAGGCTTGCGGCGACGTCGAAGAGGCCTGCGTTCGCCGAATCGGCGAAACGTGCGTCCTTGTCGCCGAGATAGAGATAACCGAAAACGTTGAGCCGATGATTGACCGTTACGACCACGACATCGCCGTTGCGTGCGAGGTTCGTGCCGTCGAAGCCGGGGGCCGTGCCGGCGCAATTCGACCATGCCCCGCCGTGCAACCACATCATCACCGGGCGTTTTGCCAAAGCGCGGTCGCCCGACGGCGCGAATACATTCAGAAACAGGCAATCTTCGCTCTGCGGCTGCAATGCCGAATACCAGCTGCTTAGCGCGCTCGGCGTTTCAGGCGATTGCGGTGCGGACGCGCCGAACGCGGTTGCATCCTTTACGCCTGCCCAGGCCGACACCGGCTGCGGTGGCAAAAACCGGTTACTCCCTGCAGGGCTATCGGCATAGCGAATGCCCTTGAATACGTCGACGCCTGCGATACGCGTTCCGCGCAGCTTGCCGGCGTGCGTTTCGGCGATTGGGTTCGCGGCCACGGAAGTGGACGCCGACGCGCACGAGTACAGCATGGGAAGCGTTGCGGTGGCGGCGAGCGCCGCGACGCTTTTCAACACGGTCCGCCGTTCAGGGCTGGCGACACCTGCTATTTTTACGATTTCGTCGTTCTCAACTTTCATTCCGCTGTCTCCTTACTTATTGATTTGATTAAGTTTTTAAGAGTCTAGCGAAAAATCCTCAGCGGCAGAGACGAAACCTTCCCATGTCGAAATGAAAATGCGCGCGATGCAGCGCATTGAAGTCGGGGCCGAGCACGACATGAAACGTATCGCATGCGCGGTCGCGCGCTGCCTGAAGAAACTGCGATGCGCGCGTGCCTTTGGACCAGTTTCGCTGGACTGAAATGCGCGTGCCGTCTTGCAGTACGAACGCTTCGATGTCGAGCGCGTTGGCCGATGCGTGTTCGCTCGGCGGGCCCGACGCTGCATGGTTGACGTTGCGGCATGCATAGCTGCCGACATGATCGATTCGCTGCACATTCTGCCCGTAGACGCGCTGCGCCGCGTTCTGCAACGGGTCGTGCACGTAGACGGCGAGGCCGAGTGCGAGCGGGCACGATGCCATGAAGCTGCTGCTTACGCTAACGCTGCCGAGCTGTTCGATGCGCACTGCGTTTTCGAGTGGGCATCCGGGCGAAGCCTCGTTGGCGCGAACCGGGCGATAGGTGATGTTCGAGGTAGCGAGTGCATGTGCGCACTGCCGGTCATCGTGCGTCGCGCGCCAGAACTTCCATGCGCTCAGCGGTCCATGCGGCGCTTGCACGTCGAAAGGGGTGAACGGATTCCAGCGGCTGTTCCAGTCGGCGGGTAGCTCGATGCGGCCGTGCGCGGCGAACCACGCTATCGCGAGGTAGACGACTGTAGATAAGACGACCAGCAGCGCGAGGACGCGGGCGAACATATCGTGGAGGGTGCGCGGTCACGCAGCATGGTGGTGCTGCGTCTGGAGCAACGTATGTTCCTGGTATGCACCTGCGTCCGGTAAATAGCCCTCTACCGCGGCCCAGCGACACGAGCGCGCGCGACAATTCCAAGGAGCGGGTCTCGCGCATTCAGCTTCTTGAAAAACAGGGTGCTGCCCATACAGTCCGCGCACAAGACTCTGTAGGGGAGAAACACCGTGGAATTCGACACCGACTGGAAAACGCTGGGCAAACACCGGATCAGGCTGCGTTCGACGAAAGGCTTTCCGACCGAGGTGCTGCGGCAACTGGCCGACGTAGCTCGCCTTGCTGTCGACAACAATATGAGCGCGCGGGCGCGCATCGTCGAAATCGTGTTCCGGCAGGAAAAAACCTACGACATCACGATCGGCACGACCCTGGCCGAAGATCGCCTGTGCTCGCCTCAGCTGGAGAGCGCCATTGCGACCGTCATGGGACTGCTGCCGCAGCAGGTCAACGTCTTCGTGCAGGTGGTCACGCAGGAGGAAGTAGACCTGAGCTTCGGCGTTTACGAACGCACGCTCGCTGAGAAAGCGGGCGTCATTGCGCCGCTGCAATAGGCAACGTACTGAACCGGCTTAGGACCCGCCGCGCGACGCGCATGGAGCGTGCGTCAGCGACGCTCATGGTCGGCGCTCTCGAGGGCAAGCAGGTTGCCGCATCGTCGAGCCCGTCCGTATCTCCCGCGATACGGACGGGTTCGTCGATCAGATTGCCTACGATTCGACCGTTCCAGGCAGGGAGCGGCGCGCTCCCGAACGGTGGAATATCCGTTTTCAGCGTGCGATAGACACGCAGCGACGGCTTGCATGGCGCGATAGCCGTCGCGCATGCGCTCGATCTGCTGATCGGCCGGTGTGGCTCCATGGCTGCGCCGGCCACTCGCATACGGTGTATGCTGCACGGATTACACCGCAGCCAGCTTCGCCCCTGCCTCGTGTCCTTCACGGGCGAACCCACTTCAGTTTCCCGACCAGGTTCGCTGCCATCTGCAATAGGCTCGAACCGAGCCAATCCCAAAGAGATCGCTTGATGCCGCCTTGAAGTAGCCGACCGCACACTGCAATCACACACTTGACCCGCGACTTAGCCTCGCAGACCGCGCGCGTCGCGCGGACTCCTTCCACGCACCGCATGGGCACAAGGATTGCTGCGCCACACGCGCGAGATGCGGCGGGGCCCGCGACTGTCGATGCATCAACTAGAACAAGCAGGAGTACGGCCGATGGGGTCGACGCTTTCAGATTTGTTGCGGGTAGCCGTACTTGGCGGCTCGGCGGGCAGCCTCGAGGGGCTGCGCGCTATCGTCGCCGCGCTGCCTGCTGATCCGGGCTTCGCCACTCTGGTTATCACGCACCTCGACCCCGATGAAGAAAGCCGGCTTGCCGACATCCTTCAGGCGGACTGCCGCATACCCGTGGAAAAACTGGTCCACTTGCGCAAGATCGAGCACGACCGCGTTTATGTGCTGCCCGAGAATGCCGGCGTGATTGCGCTGGACGGGCACTTTCGGCTCACGCGCCGCCTGTCCGGTCCCAATCTCGTGATCGACGCTTGCCTCGCCTCGCTCGCGCAGGACCCGGACGTGAACGGCGCTGCCGTGATCCTTTCCGGAACCGGCGAGGACGGCGCACATGGCCTCGTGGACCTCAAGGCCTCCGGTGGCTTCGCCATCGCCCAGAAGCCGCAGACGGCCAGTCACCAGGGCATGCCTGCCGCGGCGATCGACACCGGGCTCGTCGACGAGGTGCTGGCGCCCGAAGAGATCGCCGGATGTCTGGTCCGGCGCTTTGGCGACCCGGCGCGCCAGGACGATGCAACCGACGCGCAGAGCGCGGACACCGACGAGCTCGGTCTCGCGCTGTCGATCGTGCAGCAGAAGACCGGCATCAACCTCGGCTACGTCAAGGACGTCAACCTGCGCCGACGCTTCCTGCGCCGCGTGCTCCTGCAGAAGAACCGCGATATTGGCGCGTACCTGCAACTGCTGCGTGGCGATGCGCGCGAAGCGGCTGCGCTGCGCGACGACATCCTGATCGGCGTGACCGCCTTCTTTCGCGATGCCGAATTCGTCAATGTGCTGCGTCAGTCGGTGATTCCGCGCCTGCTCGAACTGAAGGACGATCCGATCCGTGTCTGGGTGCCGGCCTGCTCGACGGGCGAGGAGGTCTATACCATCGCGACGCTGCTGAAAGATGCGCTTGACCGCGCGGCGCTGCACCGCCGCGTGCAGATTTTCGGCACCGACATCAACGAGGCGTCGATTGAGTTCGCGCGTGCCGGCCGCTATAGCTCGGGTTCGATCGACGACGTGCCGGAGGCGTTTCGCGAGAGTACTTTCGCTGCCACTTCGGGCGGCTATGTCGTACGCAAGTCGATTCGGGACATGTGTGTGTTCGCGCGGCACAACGTGCTGACCCACGCGCCTTTCTCGGGCATGGGCCTGATCAGTTGCCGCAATCTGCTGATCTACCTGCGCAAGGAAGCACAGCAGCATGTGCTCGAAGCGTTGCACTACGCCTGCCGGGCGGACGGTTTCGTGGTGCTCGGCCGCGCCGAGGCGGCGTCGGGCGCGGACGGCTTCGAGCACGCGGGGGCGCCGCACCTCTATCGCAAAGTGGCGGCGGCGAGGCGCCAGCAGGCGATGTTTCCGATTGACGCATTGCGGCCGTGGGCAAGCGAAGGCGGTTCGCCGCCGGTTCGCCGCTCGCAGCCAGTCGATCCGGTGATCGAGGCCGCAACCCGGGCCGCGCTGGAGCGCTATGCACCGCCTGGCTTCGTCGTGGACGAGAAGGCGGACGTGGTGCAGTTTCGCGGCGACGTCTCGGACTTCGTGGCGCCGGCCAGCGGGGAAGCGTCGCTGGCCCTGCCGCGCCTGCTGCGGCCTGAGTTGAACGTAACGGTGCGCACCGCGCTGATCGAAGCGCGGCGCACGGGCCAGCCCGTGCGGCGTGAACGCGTGGCGCTCGGCGACAGACGTTTTACGCTCGAAGTGCTGCCGCTCGGCGGCGAGAATCTGGTGCCGCATTTCATGGTCACCCTGCAGCGATTGCAACAGGAGACGCCCGCAGTGCCCGGCACCGGCCAGGACGCGCGCTCGACGGGCAGCCAGCTTCAGGAACTCGAGCGCACGGTTGCCACGCTGTCCGACGAACTCGAGGCGACCCAGGCGCAGCTGAAAGCGGTGGTAGCCGAGTTTGAATCGGCTAACGAGGAGCTGCGTACTGCCAACGAAGAGATGCTCAGCACCAACGAGGAACTGCAAAGCGCGAACGAAGAGTTGCTGCTGGCCAAGCAGGAACTCGAATCGGCTAACCAGGAACTGGGTTCGCTGAACGACGAGCTCAGATCGCGCAACCAGCAGCTCGACCGGGCAAACGATGACCTGAGCAATCTCGTCGAAGGCATCCCGCTGCCGGTCGTGCTGCTGGACAGGCAACTGCGCCTGCGCCATTTTTCGCCACAGGCGCAGATGCTGTTCGGCTTCTCCGAAGACAGCGTCGGGCAGCCAATGGCGCAACTGAATCGCCTGTTCTCGGCGGCCGACCTGGAGCGCATGGTGCAGTCCGCCGTACAGGGGCTCGCGGAGGTCGAGCGCGAGTATCGGGATAGCGAAGGCCGATGGTGGCTCGTCAATGTGCGCGCCTACCGGACCGCCGACGATCGCATCGATGGCGCCGTGCTCGCCGTACAGGACATCGACGAACTCAAGCGTGCCGTCGATGTGGCACGGACCGCCCAGCGCGACGCTGAGCGGGCCAATACCGCCAAGGACAATTTTCTCGGTCTCGTCTCGCATGAGCTGCGCGCACCGCTGAACGTGATCGCGGGCTGGGCGGCCGTTCTCAAGGCGGCCAGCGAACGCAGTCTGAACACCGACGGGGCTTCGCGCGAGCGCGCGGTGGCGGCGATACTGCAACACTGCCAGTCGCAGGCAGCGCTGATCGATGACCTGCTCGATGTTTCGCGCATCACCTCGGGCCGCTTCGCGCTCGACTCCCAACTGGTTGACTTCGCGGCCGCCGTGCGCACGGTGGTGGAAGGTCATCGGCCGGCAGCGGCGGCGAAGGAGATGACGTTGCTCAGCTCGGGCCTGCACGACCAGGCCGTCGTCAGCGGCGATGCTCGCCGCTTGCAGCAGGTGGTGTCCAACCTGCTCGGCAACGCGCTCAAATTCACGCCACGCGGCGGTCGCGTCGAGGTCGCACTCACCCATCTGGGCACGCTCGTCGAACTGTCGGTGGTCGACAACGGCATTGGCGTCAAGCCCGAACTGCTGCCGCAGCTGTTCGACCGCTTCATGCAGTCGGATACGAGTCGTACGCGCGAATACGGCGGGCTTGGATTGGGGCTGTCGATCGTCAGGCACCTGGTCGCGGCACACGGCGGCACGGTGACGGCCACTAGCGAAGGCGAGGGTCGCGGTACGCGGTTGACCGTGCGCCTGCCTCTGGTGCAAAGCAAAGTGATCGGCGAGGAAGCCGTCACGTTAGCGCCGAATCGCCGGCCGGACCTGAACGGCCTTTCGCTGTTGCTCGTCGATGATGACGTGCAGGCACAGGAAGCGCTCGTGCATCTGCTGCATGGCCTTGGTGCGCAGGTGCAAACGGCCACGGGCGCCAACGAAGCACTCTCGTGCCTCGCAGCCGGTTCCTTCGACATACTGGTGAGCGATCTCGCGATGCCAGGCGCCGACGGCTACGCGCTGATGCAGGCTGTGCGGAAGCGCGAAGGCGGCCAGCGGCGCATTTACGCGCTCGCGCTCAGCGGTCTCGCGTCGCTACAGGACAGGGACGCCGCGATCGCCGCGGGCTTCGACGATCATCTTCCCAAGCCTCTGAACGCCGAAGTGCTGCTCGAGAAATTACTGCTTAGACGGGGCCGCTGATCGGCACGCACGCATTTCATGCCTTGTTCAAGCCTCGACGCTTACCGGGACGAACGTGCACGGGCGAAGCGGTCCGCTCGAACGCCAGTTTGGCGACTCGAAGCGGGCCAATGCTCGGCGACCTGCCAGGCCAGCAGCCCTGGCAGGTAAATCAGCAAATCGCGTATCCGTCTTGCGCCCGCCAGCGCGAGACAGGTCTCCGGAGTCAAACCGAGCAAGCCGCCGATCACCACGAATCCGCCTTCCTGCACACCGAGCCCCGCCGGCACCAGAAAGGCCGCGCTGCTCAGCATCTGGATCAAAGCCTCGAGCACGAACGCTTGCGCGAAACTGACATCGGTACCGAGGAAATGAAGCGCAAGCCATAGCTCGAATGCGAAGCCCACGCATTGCAGCGTCTGCCAGATACACAGATAACGCACGACCACGCCGCGCTGCCGCCAGATCAGCTTCACCGACTGATCGATGCGTGCGGACCGGCCGACCAGGGCAACGAGCTTGCCGCTCGTCATCTGGTTGAGGACGCGCGCTGCCCGCTCGAACGGGCGCGCGTGCTGAACGAGCGCGAACAGCACTAGCACCGGCACGGCCACGGCGGCGACACCGGCCAGCCGCTCCATCACGGCGGCCGCTTGCGGCGACCCGTGATAAAGCACGTAGCAGGCAGCGGCAAGCGCAAAAACCACCTGGCTGATCAGCGTGAGCTGCATATCGACAACGAGGCTCGCCACCGCCGTGGCGGGCCGCACGCCAACCCGTCCGAGCAGACGGAACGAAACGATTTCTCCGCCGATACGGGCGACGGGCAGCAGGCCGTTCACCGATTCGCGAATCCACACGAGCTTCAGCATGGCCGACAGCCGCGGGCGCTGTGCCGCGCGAATCAGCGAGCGCCAGTCCCATGCATTTGCCAGCATCGGCAGCACATGAACGAGCGCGGCCAGCACGAGCCCGGCGCCCGCGTCTTTCAGCAGTCGCAATACGGTGGCCGGATGTTCGCGCCACACGAGCCAGGCCGCGGCGGTAACACCGATCAGGGCCAACGCCCGTCCGGGATATTTCATCGATCTCATTTTTTATGCGCTGGCGACAGAAGGCCTTCGTCGTCGACGTCGAAGCTGAATCCGCGCCACTCGACACGCGACGAGAAAAAACTCGCAACAAAGATGACGAACGATAGCGCATCCCACATCGGCAGCAGCCAGATTCCGCGATGGGTCTGCTGCACCGCGTTGTCGGAGCGCCACTTGAGCGCGAGTCGCGCGGCGAGCGCGATGCTGGCGAGCACCCATGTCCACAGCGCGCCTCCCGACGCCAGTACCGCCAGGATGGCGAACGGAACCGGATGCATCAGCGCGGAGCCCAGATGCCCGAGCCGATCGACGGCCCGGATCGTCCGGCTCCAGCGCAACTCGTGCGCGACGAACTTCGTGAAGCTCGTCTCGACGCACGCATGCCGTACTGTGAACGGCGGGATGGCGACCGTCGCGCCGGTGCGCCGCACCGCGTCGCCGATCGCATGATCCTCGGCCAGATGATGAGCGAACTGTGTCAGGCCGCCGATGCGCTCGAGCATCGCACGCTCCATTGCGATGGTCTGGCCAAAACAGGGGCGCGCCCTGCCGATCGCGAGGCCCGTTACGACGCCGGGCAGAAAATGATAGTTCGTCGCCGCTGCGGAAAAGCGCGGCCACCAGCCCGGCGCGCACAATCCGCGATACACGCAGGTCACGAGTCCGACGCCGGGGCTCTGCAACGTGCCGACGACGTGGCGCAGATAACTGCGTTCCACGGTCACGTCGCTGTCGGCAAAGCAGAGCACATCGTGCTGCGCATGCTCGAGCATATTGACGAGATTGCCGATCTTCCGGTTCGGCCCGTAGAGCCGCGAGTCGATCACCACGCTGACCTGCGCATGCGGATACTGCGCGCGCAGCCTGTCGACGGTCGCGAGCGCGACATCTGCGGGGTCGTGCACACCGAATACGAACTGCACCGGCCCCGGGTAATCCTGCTCGAAAAAACTGACGAGATTGTGCTCGAGATTCCATTCGTCGCCGCACAACGGCTTGACGAGCGTCACGCCGGGAAAGCTCGACGGCTGCGCACATGAGCGCGCAAAGAAGCGGCGCACGAACTCGCCGGCGAGCCACGTGTAGCCGATTCCCGGCACCGCGAGCGCCGCACAGACGCGGGCCAGCGACACGCTCAGCACATGGGCGACATGCCACGCGGCGAAGACATTCGATGCAGCTACGCGCGCGAGCCCAACAGGTATGCATAGGAACAGGATGACGCGCAGCGCGCGCATGGTCCCGTTCGAGCGTCCCCGGCTTGTGCTCGATTCATCGCGGCGCGCGTTCATCGCATCCCTTGTATGAGCGTTGACCTGAGGGACTCCGTCGCTTGGCGATGAACGCAAGGAAGGCACAGGAGGTCACCGCGTCGGCGCGCGCTGCCCGTTTTTCCGATGTAAGGTGTCAAGGAACCGTCCGGTCGAAGAGCCGGCTTCAAGGTCGACGGCCTCATGGTGGTTTCGGGTTCGACACGGCACGGTGATCCGCGGTGTCAGCGCAGTGTTTCGAAATACTTGCAGCTCACTTCCAAAAGATCGACGCTTCTGCGAGGTGGCGCAAACACGTATCGTCGTCGAGAGACAAGGATGGTACTCGCGCTTATCTGAAGGAATTCTTAAGAAATGCGGCGCAAAATAATTTTTGCGCGGCCGGCCTCGTTTCCGATTGTTACCAATTCGGATTCGCGGTCTACGGCTCTATCGGATTGGACTCAATGTCGTCGCTATTTCGCGTCGCGTCGCATCGCAAAGCGCACCCTTGCCCGGTACGATGGCTTACGAAAAGAAAACGCGTTGGCCGATCTGCGCGCTTCGATGTCTTTGACGTCGGCCAGCGCGGAGTCGCCCGACCCCGTCTGCGAGGAAGGCGGATACCCGAGCATTAACCTCACACCAAACTGCGTCGATCAACCGCCGAGTGCAATGATCGCCATCGTCAGCAGAATTCCAAGCGCCGTCATGGCGAAGCCCGCTTTCATGGCGCCCGCATCGGTGTAGCGTCCTAGCGCGAAGCCAGCAGCGAAAAGTATCAGAAGCGTGAGCACACGCGAGGCGATCAGTGCCGTCCCGAGATCCTTGACAATCAGAAAGGGCAGCGCGACCGGGAAGGTTCCCAACACGACAAGCAGGAAGATGCCCAGCGCGCCGACGAAGTCCTGACGCACGAATGTCGCTCGAGGCGGCAACGTCGGCATCGCTGCCAGGCGTGCGCGGATTCGCTCGAGGTCGGCGTCTTCCGCGAACGATTTAAGCGTCTCAGGCAACGCATTGCGGAGCGCACGTATGGCCACCACCGGATCGCGTTCCCGTTGCGCCGTTAGCGCGATCTTCAGGCGCTGCCCCCGATCGACGAGCGTGCGTACCAGATACATCACGGCGTCGGCGAGTCCCCACGCGAGGTTGCATCCGAGTGCGGCAAAGAACATTTTGTACCCGGCGTCCTGGCCGGCGCCGGTTGCCTTGACGGCGCCGACGAACGTCAAGGCCATGAACAGACCAAAACATAGTTCGCAGACGCGATCGACGGGCTTCAGAACCGGTTCGCGCTGTGCGGACTCCGCGTGCCCGGCCGGCATGATGGTGCTCATTTTTGCCCCCAACTCAAAGTGGACAAGGTCGCGCGTCAGCTCGGCAGGAACAGGACGGTCAGCATGAATGCGGCGATCGTGACCATCCGCCCTCTCCCGGGCTGCATGGGACGTCGTTCCATCACAGCGCTGATCGAGACAATGCCGGTTGATTCATGTCAAGCCGATGCCTCGACCGTGGCTCGGGCCGGTCCGCAAAAGGCTCATCGCAGAACACAAGAACACTCGATGCACCGTGTCCGATTGGCCGGAATCTCCGTCCTTGATCTGTCGCAATGGACGACGCCCCTGGCGTCCTATGCTTGTATTGCATCGCGGCCGACGGGATGCGCGGCAACGGCACGCGCGTCCGCTTTCAACGGCCATCCATCAAGGAGCACCCCATGAACGCGTGGACGAAAATCGCGTCGATCGCCCCGCTGCTGTGCCTTCAGATCGCAGCGCAGGCACAGCCCGTAGCGTATCCGGCCAAGGGCCAAAGTTCGCAGCAACAGCAAAAGGATCAATCGGCATGCGTCTCTTGGGCCAAGTCGAAAACCGGCGTCGATCCTGCTACGGCCGCTGCCGCTGCGCCGCCGCCCTCGGGTCCCGCGGTAGGCGGCGGTGAGCGGGTGTCGGGCGCCGCACGGGGCGCCGCCGGTGGCGCAGTGATTGGCGCGATCGCCGGCAACGCCGGCAAAGGCGCCGCTATCGGAGCGGCTACCGGCACAATGGTCGGAGGAGTACGGGCCCGTCAGAACAGACGGAATGCAGAAGCGTCCGCCCAAGCTCAGAATCAGAACGCCATGGCCGCTTTCAATCAGGCCTATTCCGCTTGTATGAGCGGTCGCGGATACACGACGCAATGAACGTTACGCCTGCGCAAGCTAAGGTCTGCCATGCGGAGCCTTGCCGGAAAGAAGCAGTGCGATTGTTGCCAGACTGAACGCAGCACCTGCATGGAACGTAGCGGCGGCCCCTAGCTTGTCCCACAGTTCGCCTGCAATGACGCTCGACGCCAGCGTAACCGTACCGCTAAACAGATTGAAAAAGCCGAACGCCGTGCCGCGCAGTTGTGCCGGTGCGGTATGAGACACCATGGTGGCAAGCAGTCCCTGCGTCATGCCCATGTGAAGACCCCACAATGCAACGCCCAGCAGCACGACGCTCCAGTGTGCTCCGTGCGCCAGCACGACGTCTGAAGCGATCAGCACCACGAGGCCGGCGATCAGCAGTTTGACAGGGTTCATCGTGTCGGCGAGCTTGCCGAACGGATAGGCCGACAGCGCATACACAATATTCATCGCGACGAGGAGGAGGGGAACCAGCGCAACGGGAACCCCGCTGCCCATCGCGCGCAGCACCAGAAATGCCTCGCTGAAGCGGGCCAGCGCAAACCCGGCCCCTATAACGACCACCCACCAATAGCTTGAGCCTAGATTCCTTAGGTTATCCAAACTAACGGGATTCATTCTCCTTGCACCGGGTTCGCGTGACGGTTCCCGAATGCCGAAGGCCAGCAGCGCGACGGCGAGCAAACCGGGTATGACAGCGAGCCAGAAGGCAAGCCGGAAGTTGTCCGCCCACAATGACATGATGACCACCGCCAATAGCGGTCCCAGAAACGCGCCTATCGAATCAAGCGACTGCCGCAATCCGAACGCCGCGCCTCTCAGATGAACGGGCGTAACGTCGGCGACCAGTGCATCGCGCGGTGCGCCGCGAATTCCTTTGCCAACCCTGTCGATGATGCGTGCGCTCACCACTACGTCGATGGTCGGCGCGATAGCGAACAGCGGCTTGCTTAGCGCCCCGAGTGCGTACCCGGCTACGGCGAGCCATTTCCGGATTCCGAGGTGATCGCTCAGTGCGCCGGAGAATACCTTGACGATCGGCGCCGTCGCTTCCGCAATGCCCTCGATGAGACCGATGGTTGCCGCACTCGCACCGAGGCCGACCATCATGAACATGGGCAGCAGACTGTGAACGATTTCCGATGAGACATCCATGAAAAGACTGACACAGCCTAGTATCCAGACGCTCCTCGGGACGCTTGCGAGACCGTTGAGTCGAGATCTGACTTCCATGTGTTCGTTCCATTTGCGACAAGGGACAGCGCGGTTCCGCGCGTGCAGCAGCCTACCATTCGACGCAGTCGTTAGCGGCGCGCGCGTCGACGCGGATCTGGATGTTTCCTCACGGGGCATCGCGAATACCTGACTGCTGGCGTCGAAAAAGTTAACTTGTAGATATTGTTACGCGTGAGTAGCATTGTCTACATGAATACCTTGCAGACATGGTCGCTATTCGTGTTGACGCTTCCCACCGGGAACGCGACGGCGCGCATGCGTTTCTGGCGGGCGCTGAAAGCAAAGGGCTGCGCGGTTCTTCGGGACGGCATCTATCTGTTGCCTTACAGCGAAGAACGGGAAGCCACGCTGCGCGAACTCGCTGCGGCCATTGCCGATAGCGGCGGCAGCGCATGGTTGCTGCGGGCGCCCAGCGTCGATGCTTCGCAAGAAGCCGAATTCCGTGCGCTGTTCGACCGCGTCGACGATTACGACGCGTTCATCCGCGCGCTTTCCGATTCGCGCAAGACCGTGGCCGGCCAGTCCGCCGCCGATCTGACGAAACTGCTGCGGCGCTTGCGCAAGGACTACGAGACGATCGCCGCCATCGACTATTTCCCGGGCGAAGCGGCCACGCGTGCCGAAGTGGCCTGGCAGGACTTCGTCGCGCACGTCGACACGGTGCTGTCGCCCGGGGAACCGCACGCCGCCGATCGCGCTATCCGTTCACTGTCGGTCGCGGACTATCAGCGCCGCACCTGGGCAACCCGTCGACGCATGTGGGTCGACCGCGTCGCAAGCGCGTGGCTCATTCGCCGCTTCATCGACCGCGACGCGCGCTTTATCTGGCTGACCTCACCCGAGGCCTGCCCGGCCGATGCGCTGGGCTTCGATTTCGATGGCGCGGCTTTTACCCATGTGGGCGAGCGCGTCACGTTCGAAGTGCTGCTTGCGAGCTTCGGTCTCGACAAAGACCCCGCGTTGTTGCGCGTTGCCGCCATGGTGCACGCGCTCGACGTGGGCGGTACATCTGTGCCCGAAGCGATCGGCTTTGAAGCCATCATGGCCGGCGCCCGGGAACGCGCAGCCGACGATGACGAGCTGCTCGCCGACATGGGCCGTGTGCTCGATTCGATGTACACGCACTTCGCCGCAAGCGAAAAAGGCAGCGGCTCGGGAAAGCGCTCATGAGCACGACAGCGACTGTGAGCACGCCTCGCTACACGCTCGGCCAGATGGCGCGTTATATGCTCAGGCTCGGGACTTTCGGGTTTGGCGGACCCGTGGCGCTCATGGGGTATATGCGCCGCGATCTCGTCGAGCAGCGCGGCTGGATTACCGACGCGGACTACCGCGAAGGTCTGGCACTCGCGCAGATGATGCCGGGGCCGCTTGCCGCGCAGCTCGGCATCTATCTCGGCTACGTGCACTACCGGATCATCGGCGCCACGATCGCCGGCCTTGCTTTTGTGCTGCCGTCGTTCCTGATGGTGGTTGCGCTCGGCTGGGCGTATGCGCACTTTGGCGGATTGCCGTGGATGCAGGCGGTCTTCTACGGCGTGGGCGCGGCAGTGGTCGGCATCATCGCCATGAGCGCGTCCAGGCTCTCCACAAAGACACTCGGCGCAGACAGGCTACTGTGGGTCATCTACCTGACGCTCGCCGCCGTGACCGTCGTCACCGAGTCCGAGATAGCGTGGCTGTTTATCGCGGGCGGTCTTGCGAATTGTTTCCGCCGCGCACCGCCGCGATGGTTGCGCAAGGATGGGCTCAACGCCATCGCGATTGCGCAGGCGCCCGCATTGAGCGGCATGCTGAGCGGCCTCGATCTGTCATTGCTGAGCCAGCTCGGCGTGTTCTTTGCGAAAGCGGGCGCCTTCGTGTTCGGCTCGGGCCTCGCGATCGTGCCGTTCCTTTACGGCGGCGTCGTGACCGAACACCACTGGCTCAACGACCGGCAGTTCGTCGATGCGGTGGCCGTCGCGATGATCACGCCGGGCCCCGTCGTCATCACGGTCGGATTCATCGGCTATCTCGTCGCGGGCTTGCCCGGTGCTTGCGTGGCCGCGCTCGGCACGTTCCTGCCTTGCTATCTGTTCACCGTGTTGCCGGCACCGTACTTCAAGAAATACGGGCGGCTACCTGCCGTGAAGGCGTTTGTCGACGGAATCACGGCTGCGGCCGTCGGTGCGATCACGGGCTCCGTGATCGTTATCGCGAAGCGCTCTGTCTTCGACTGGCCGACCGCGCTGCTCGCGCTCGCAACCGTATTGCTGCTATGGCGCTTCAAAAAGCTCCAGGAGCCTGTGATTGTCGTCGCGGCTGCCGCCGTCGGCCTCGTCGTCTATCCGCTTGTCCACCTGCACGCCCTGTGACCGGACGCGTGCGCGAATCTACGAGGAACTCATGGCAACACGTCGTACCTTTTTGCAAAACTCTGCCGCGGTCGGCGCCGGGATGATGCTGGCTCAGGCGCAAACGGTTTTCGCTGCAGACGGCGGCGTCTACATCGACAAACTTGTCGACGCGGACGGCAAGTACGTAGCCGCGCCGCTGCCATTCGACTACGGTGCACTCGAACCGGTCATCGATGCGCGTACGGTGGAACTGCACTACAACTTCCATCACAAGCCTGCAGTGGCTGCGGCGAACAAAGCTGAAGAAGCGCTGGCCAAGGCGCGCAATACCGGCGATTTCGCGCTCGTGAAGTTCTACGAGAAGGAACTCGCGTTCCAGCTTTCCAGCCACATCCTGCACACGGTTTACTGGACGAGCATTTCGGGCAAGGGCGGCGAGCCGAAGGGCGATCTGGCGAAGCTGATCGACAGCAACTTCGGCTCGTACGCGAAGTTCAAGATGCAGCTCGCCGCGGCGACCATCGCCACCGAGGCGTCGGGCTGGGGCATCGTCGGTTATCACCCGACGACCGGCAAGCTGATGATCCTGCAGTGCGAAAATCACCAGAAGCTGACCGCCTGGGGCATCCAGCCGATCCTCGTGCTCGACGTGTTCGAGCACGCTTACTACCTGAAGTATCAGAACCGCCGCAACGAGTACGTGAACGAGCTGTTCAACATCGTCGACTGGGACAACGCGGCGCTGAGGCTGCAAGCGGCGATGCCGTCCCGAAGGGCCGCTTGACATGCGTTCTACCAGTCAATTGCCGTAGAAAGCAAGTCGAGGTGGATAGAGGATCGTCATGAAGCACACGCGGGCCTATCGCTCTTTCGCTGGATGGCTGATCGCGCCGGCCTGCCTGATGGCGGCCGTCGCGGGACTGACGACCGGGTGTCTGGCGAAGGATTCGAACCTATCGGGGGCGCGCGGCCTGGCGCTCACGCACATCGCCGACCTACCGTTGCCGGGTCGTGCGTCGCGATTCGACTATGAGACCTACGATCCCGGCCGGCATCTGCTATTCATCGCCCACCTCGGCGACAGCGAAGTCGTGGTGTTCGATACGCTCGCTTCGCGCGTGGTGGGCCGCATATCGGGAGTCGCGGCCGTGCACGGCGTGCTCGCCATAGCGGAGCTTTCCCTCGTGTACGCATCTGCGACGGGAACGAACGAGGTTGTCGCAATCGACGAACAGACTTTGAAAGAAGTCGCGCGCATGCCCGGCGGCGTCTATCCGGACGGCATGGCCTACGCGCCCGACGTCCACAAGCTTTACGTCTCGGACGAGACCGGAGAAACGGAGACTGTGGTTGACGTGCTGACGAACCGGCGTGTCGCAACCATCGCGCTGGGCGGCGAAGTGGGCAATACGCAGTACGACCCGGTCACGCGGCATGTTTTCGTCAATGTCCAGTCGCGAAAGCAACTGGTCGAAATCGATCCGGCCAACGATGCCATCGTTGCGCGCATCGATCTGCCGGGAGCACGAGGCAATCACGGCTTGCTCATTCTCCCGCAGCAACGCCTCGCGTTTATTGCTTGCGAAGACAACGACCGGCTGCTGGTACTCGATATGCACACGATGAAAGTGACCGCGTCGTTCGACGTCGGCGGCGATCCGGACGTGCTCGCTTTCGATCCAGGCCCCGGCACGGTGTATGTGGCCGGCGAAAAGGGCGTCGTATCGACGTTCAGCGTGACAGGAACAAAGGTGTCGAAGACCGGCGACGGCTCGGTGGGCCCGAATGCGCACGTCGTCAATGTGGATCCAGCGACGCATCGGTCGTACTTTCCGTTGAAGAGCGTCGACGGGCGTCCGGTGTTGCGGGTGATGGCGCCGGGGTAACGGACGGCCTACGGCACGTTCGCAGCCGGCATGAGCAGGGGGCCTTGAGATGAAAGTGCTTGTCGGAATTGCCGTCCTTCTCGCATTTACTGGTGCGCATGCGAAAACGCCGCACGTGAACGATGGCGTGCTAGTGGACGATGACGGCATGACGCTTTATACGTTCGGCGGCAGTGGTCCGCCGGATCCGAAATCATGCGAGGGCGACTGCGCGAGAAACTTCCCACCCGCGCTTGCTGCTCCGGGCGATCGTCCCTCCAGCGAATTCACGCTGGTGCCCATGGCGAACGGTACATCGCAGTGGGCCTACGAGGGCAAGCTGCTATACCGCGGCTTGATGGACAAAAAGCCGGGAGACCGGCATGGAGACGGGCTGAACCAGGTGTGGCATACCGTCCAGCCATGAGCTGCACGGCACGAGCCGTTTCATGCCCGCTTCGCCAGATACGCATCCACAAGCTGAACCAGCCGTTCACGACCAAAGCTCGGATCGTGACCTGCATGTACGATCCGCACAGGCAGTTCGCGCAGACGTTTCATCGTTTGCACGTATGTCGGGATATCGGCGCCGCCGATTTCATCGAGCAGCGGACCGTCGTAAATGGCATCGCCGGAGAACAACGTGCCGGTGGCCGCTTCCCACAGGCCGATGCTTCCCGGCGAATGACCGGGCAGGTGCAGAACTTCGAAATGCCGGTCTCCGAGATCGACGACACTCCCTTCCTTGACGATTTCGCTGACCGTTGCCGCCCGCACGTGATACTCGGACATCTGATAGTCAGCATCGGGCAGCGCAGTGATCAGGTCGCCATCGAACGGATAGCCCACGTCGCGATAGCGCCGGATGGCAGCGTCACCCAATACGGAAGCGAGCAGCGTGCCGCGCTCGCGCGGCGCGCGCAGGTTGTCGGCTTCCAGCTCGTGCACCAGCGTATGTTCGAATTCGTGGTGGCCGCCGATATGGTCCGCATGCGTGTGTGTTGCGACGGCGGTCACCTTCTTTTGCAGTAGATGCCGCGCGGCCTCGCGCAGGCTCGCGATGCCCATGCCGGTGTCGATCATCAGATCGCGGTCGCGGCCGCGAATGTGCCAGATATTGCAGCGCATGAGCGGCACGACGTGCGGCTCCCACAGCAACGTGATGTCGTCGCTGACGCGCTTCAGTTCGAACCAACGGCTGGCTATCGGTAGCATGATCGTAGTCACTCGGGGTTGGCGGCGGCACTGCATCGAAGTCGTGGCCATAGCGGCCACGCAGCACGATGGCGAATGATGATACGCCGCCTGGCCAGCGAGAAGTTAATGTTGCTTCGTGCCGGCCGCGTACCGCATGCATAGCCGGCGCACGGCATGCCGAAGATCAGACGAGCTTCCGCTTGCCGAGCCGCGCCGATCACCGACCTCCGTGTTCATTCGCCTCGTCCCGTTCAGAGGCGCCAGGATTCATTCTGGAAAGGAAGGGCAATGAGCCGATTCTTTGGTTGTGGCTGCCGCCGCACGTTCACATTGTCCCTGCTCAAAGGGCGTTGAGCCGGCCGACCAGTTGGCGTCGCCATGAGAGCAGCGCGTTTGACGCCGCCCTCAACTCGTCAGCGACATGCAGACCGCCAGCAGCCAGATGCCGATCTGATAAGCGAGCAGCGCACGCTTGATACGGTCTGCAGTCCGTCCGTGGTACGGGCCCGGCTGCACCGCGGCCGGAGGGGTTCGCATATGCGGCATACGAGCCTTTACTTGCCCAGTGCTTCGGCGGCCACTTTCTGCTCGGCGAGCAAAGAAAGCTTTTCGTCCGTAGCCTTTTCTTCCTTGAGCGTCTCGGCCAGCAGCCTGACCGCATCGTTTTGCCCGAGTTGCTTCGCGAGCGCAATGAGTGAGCCGTACGCTGCGATCTCGTAGTGCTCGACCTTCTGTGCGGCCGCGATCAATGCGACATCCAGCACCGGCCCCTTTTCGATCTCCTCGATCTGCTCGCGGCCTTCTTCGACAAGCCCTTCCATCGCGACACACTTCACGCGCTTCAGGCGGATGCCGGCGCCCTCGACAAGCTCGTCGATTCGTTCGATCTGACCTTGCGTCTCTTCCAGATGTGTCATGAACGCAGCGCTGAGTTCCTCGTTCGTCGCCGCGCGCGCAAGCCGCGGCAACGCCTTGGTCAATTGCTTCTCGGCGCTGTAAATATCGGACAAGGAATGAACAAAAAGATCGTCCACGGTTCTGGCAGTCATGGTCAGTGCTCCATATCGAATGACATTCATAAAAGAGATGCGCTTGGCTGGGCCAGAGCAAGCGGGAATGTGCATCGCGCGTGCCCGCTCCGTCGCGCGCGCAATAGCACCGGTTCGCAACGACCGATGAAGTCGGCGGGCCGTCCGCACGCAGGGTAGCTAGGCACGCTGGATGCGGATTACGTTGCGCCTAACCAGGGAGGTGCTCATGTTCATGCACAACAAGCGACTGCAGTACACCGTTCGTGTCGGGGCGACGAACCCCGGACTCGCGAACCTGATGCTCGAACAGTTCGGCGGTCCGCAAGGCGAGCTTGCAGCGGCGATGCGTTATTTCACGCAGGCAGTAACGGAAGAAGATCCGGGTCGCAAGGACATGCTGTATGACATTGCAACCGAAGAACTCAGCCACCTCGAGATCATCGGTTCGATCATTGCGATGCTCAACCGTGGCGCAAAGGGAGAGCTTGCCGAAGGCGTCGACCAGCAGGCGGAGCTCTATCGCAAGCTGAACGGCGCGGGCAACGACAGTCACGTCACGCAGATTCTCTACGGCGGGGGCACGCCGCTCGTCAACTCGGCGGGCGTTCCATGGACCGCCGCTTACATCGACACGATCGGCGAACCGACTGCGGACTTGCGATCCAATATCGCGGCGGAGGCGCGCGCAAAGCTCGTCTATGAACGCCTGATCAACGTGACGGACGATGCGGGCATTCGCGACGCACTCGGTTTTCTCATGACGCGCGAAGTCGCGCATCAGAAGTCGTTTGAAAAGGCGCTGTATTCGATCACACCGAATTTCCCGCCGGGGAAGATGCCGCCGAAGGAAGAATACGCGAGCGTCTACTTCAAGATGTCGCATGACGGCGCTGTCGTGAATGCGCCCTGGAACAGCGGTACGGGTCTGTCGATCGAGACAGGAGAACCGGCCGTGGACGGTGGAGATGGCATGGCATCGGTCGAACTCGATGCACAGCAGGAAACCGCACTGACCGCAATGGCCGGCCGCCTGCGCTCGGACCCCGACGGCGACCCGCCTACCGGCGCCGAACTGGGCAGCGATACCGCTGCGCCCGGCGCCGGCAGCAAATGACCGGTCTTTATATCGAACACACGGAGGACTAGCTATGACCACCCCACAGGAACACGTCGTCGACTGGCTGCGAGACGCATACGCGATGGAAAAGCAGGCCGAAACGATGCTCAAAGCGCAATCGGGACGTCTCGAAAATTATCCGATGCTGAAGGAGCGCATCGACCGGCACCTCGAGGAAACGCTTTCGCAGCAGCAGTTGCTCGAGTCGTGCCTCGATAGGCTTGGCAGCAGCCCTTCGGCGATGAAGGACCTGACGGCGCGAATGTCGGCGTTCATGCAAGGCGCGGGCGGCATGGCGGTCAGCGATGAAGTCGTGAAGGGCGGGATGGCCGGTTACGTCTTCGAGAATATGGAGATCGCGGCCTATACGACGCTCATCGCGGCGGCCAATGCCGCGGGAGATCTCGAGACGCAGCGCGTCTGCGAGCAGATCCTGCCGCAGGAAATCGAGATGGCCCGCTGGCTGCTCGAGCATATGCCCGAGACGGTGACGCAGTTTCTGGCCCGTTCGGCAGCGGACAGAAGCGAAGCGAAGCGCTGAGGGTCGCCGGGACAGGCGTCGTCAGTCGCTGAAACGGATCCGGCGCCGATAAGGAAACGCTGTATCCGAGCCGGGCCGAAGCGCTGCATCGGGTCATGCGGAAACGCGATGTGATCGAGGAGCAAATCATGAGCGATCAACCATTGGACGTGCGACGCACTGGCGACACTGCGTCGGCCGCCGACCATGCCGACGGTCTGCCGCGTCTCGCACGCGGACTCGGCTGGTTCAGCGTCGCGCTTGGCATTGCCGAACTGTGCGCGCCGCGCGCGCTGTCGCGGGTCGCAGGAATCGATGCAAATGCAACGATCGTGCGGCTCTACGGGCTGCGCGAAGTCGTGTGCGGCATCGGTATTCTCGCCTCGCGTCAGCCGCAACGCTTCCTGTGGGCCCGCGTGGCAGGGGACGTGCTCGACGTCGGCAGCACTGCTGCGGCAGCACAAACCGGCCGCACACGAGGGGCGCGCCGCGTGTTGGCGGTCGGCACTGCGCTCGCCGGCGTCGGCGCCCTCGATATTTATGCGGCGCGCGCTGCCGCATCTTCGCAAAGCGCCCGCCGCCGCGCCGGCACCGGGCCGTCGCGCGACTACTCGGCGCGCAGCGGCTTTCCGCAACCGCCTCACGTCATGTGCGGCGCGGCGCGGGTTGATTTTCAGATTCCACGCGACATGCGTACACCCGAGGCGTTGCGTCCCTATCCAACGGCGGCCGGTAAGAACAGCGCAAGTGGAACGAACGTCGCAAACGCTTTGGGAACATCGTCGAAGTGAGCAGGCGAGTTTGCTCCTTACCGAAGTCGATGCATGCGCCGGCGACGATCGCGCCTTGCGGCGGCTTTTCGCGCTGCCGTCGGGCACCGGGTACGCGCGATGCGTAGATGCATCGACGTCAATCCGACCGATGAGGAGTTTGCAATGAGCACACGTGGAAACCAGGGCGCCCCTGCGGGAGAAAGCCATGAAGCCTTCAGCGATCCTGTCGAACGCGCGGATCGCCGCCGTGAGTCGGAACGCACACACGACGTCACGGTTGAGCGCGACGGCAAGGTGTCGCAAGAGCCGCATGGAAACATGGACGAAACGTTGGTCCCCAGCGGCAAGGACCACCCCGAGCAGGGCCCGTATGAGCCGGGACACGATCAGCTAGACCCCGCTTTGCAACCGGACCCGCAAGCACCGGAAGTGCCGCAGCCGCCGCGGGGCGCCACACGTCGCACTTGACGCGATGTCGCGACACGCTGGCGGCCGCGCCGTGCGCCCGGAAACAGTCGCTGCCACGTAGCCAGTCGTCTGTTTGGCTTCAGCGGCACGGGAACAGTTTGTGCAGGTGACGATCATCGTTCCCATGCAGGCACGTCGCATGAATCGTGATTCGCAAAGACAGACGCTGCCTGTAAACGGCGGGCTCACCGAGCGGCGGGCGCGCTCGCGGGCTGCCGACGTCGGTCCGGGTCTGACGACGCTCGGCGCCGACAACGACCCGAGCGGCGTCGCCACCTACACGCTGGCCGGCGCGTGGTTTCGCTACGACCTGCTGTGGGTGTGCGTGCTGTCCTACCCGTCGATGATCGCGCTTCAGCTGATTTCCGCGCGCGTCGCTTCGATCACGGGCAAAGGGCTGACGGACAATATGCGGGAGCACTATGCTCCCGTCTTTTTTTATTTCGGCGTCGCGCGCTTCCTGATCGCCAATAGTTTCAATATCGCCGCCGACATACTGGCGATGGGCGTAGCCGTGCATGCCGCCGTCGGCGGCTCCGTCGCGTTGCTGTCGCTGTTGTGCGGCGCCGCGTCGCTGGTACTGCAGTGGTGCGTCCCCTACGCGCGCTATGCCCGCGTGGTTCAGTGGTTGGTACTGGGGATGTTCGGTTATGTCGGCGTTGTCCTGTTGCTTCAGCTGCCGTGGCACACCATTGCGATTCGTGCGTTTGTTCCGCGCATCATCTGGACGAAGGATTACACGACGATGTTGCTCGCGCTGCTCGGCACGACGATCAGCCCGTATCTGCTGTTTTCGCAGGCCGAGCAGGAGGTGGAAGAGCGCGAGGAGAACGGACAGTCGGCGTCGTCGGTCCGCTCGGATCAGGAACTGCGCAGACTACGCAGGGACACGGCGCTGAGAACTGCGCTTTCCAATGGCGCTGCATTGGCGATCATGATCGCGTCTGCCGGCGTATTCGAATTGACGCGTCCAACACCGGGCCAACCTGTGCGGCTTGATCGCGTGCTCGAGCCTTTTGCGCATGCGTTTGCACCGCAGGTGCTCGGCCTCGCCCTGATCGGCTCGGCGCTGCTCGCGCTGCCGCCCCTTGCGGGCTCGGCCGCACAGGCGGCGGCTAGTGCGTTCCACTGGCAGCGCGGCGAAAGGCGCAACGCGCGCATTGCTTTGCTGCTCGTCGCGATTACCGTGACCGGTATCGCACTTGCCGTCACGATGACGATATTGCGCATCGATCCCGTCACCGCGCTTTATTGGAGCGCGCTCCTCAACGGCATGACGATGACGCCGGTGCTCGTGTTGCTGGTGCTGTTAAGTTCGAAACGCGCGGCCGTGGGCGATCTCGTCGCGCACTGGTCGCTGCGTATGCTTTGCTGGCTCGCGACGATTGGCGCGGGCGCCGCGCTGGTCGCGCACTTCATCGCGGAATTCGTATAGCACCGCTTTCGTCTGTTCGTCCCTACGCTTGCCGGTTGACGGTTTCACCGTGCGGGCTACGCCGCCCGCTGATGACACGGCAAGCGAACTGCGAATACCGTCTGGTTTTCGTCTGACCGCACCTCGATTCTTCCGCCGTGAGCCTTCGTGATTTCGGCCGCTATGTAAAGGCCGAGCCCCAGACCGCTCGCATTCCTGCTGTCCTCGCCGGGACCGCGCCTGAGCGGATCGAAAATCGTCTCCATCGTTTGCGGGTCAATGGGCGGCCCGCTGTTCGCGACCTGCAGCGATACCGCGGACGCTTCTCCGGTCAGCGCCACGCGCACTGGCTTCGTCTGATCGCCATATTTGAGCGCGTTCCCCACCAGATTGGCGAGCAGCTGCTGCAACCGCGCGCCGTCCCAGACACCTTGCGCGCGGCCCGCTACGTCGAGTTCGATCAGGCGTCCAGGATGAGCCGCACGCAGTTGATCGAGCGCATCGGCGATCAGGACCGCCAGATCGACATCGGCCGGCACGATGTTGATGCCGAGCCCCAGTTTGATGCGATTGAAATCGCATAGGTCATCGAGCAGCGACTGCATGCGTGAGCCACTGCGGATCAGTCGTGCCGCGGCGTCCGAGACGTCCCCGCCTGCGTTCAGCGCGGCAAGATAGGCCGCTGTCATCTGGATGGTCTGCAACGGACTTCGCATGTCGTGGCCGAGCATACCGAGCAACAGGTTACGAGCCTGTTCGACCTGGTCGTTGAAAAATTCGACGGATTCGGCAACAGCCTGATCAATCGCCTCGTTGAACCGGATCATGTCTTCCAGATTGGTGTCTTCGGCCGAGTGGTTATCCATCCACAGGCGCAGAACGCTGGCACGCAACGCACGATATTCCGCAGCCAGCTGATTGACGGAAAAGCCACTGCGCGCACGCAGCAACGCATGAGTCTGTGCAGCCGTTTCCGGCGCATCGATCGGTTTCGCGGCATGTCCCAACGACTTCTCGTGCTGCTCGTCGCGCGTCTGGGGAGTCGATATGTCCTTTGCCACCGCCTGCAGAATTTGTTGCGCATGGTCGCGCAGCGCGGGGGGGCCATGTTTCTGGCCGCTGGTTGCAACGTCGCGGCAAACGCTTCCCACTGTGCAAGGATTTCGTCCATATGCAGCGCGATGAATTCGGCGAGTCGCATGTTGTCTCCCCGGGGACCGGAGCGGTAAGCGGATAGGTAGGGTTTGCGGTACCTATATTACCTCTGACGAACGCTTTGACGCCGAACGCAGACCACCCGAGCGTTTCCGCGGGAAAATCGTGCTCACGATGTCGGAAGGAATGCGTGCAACATCGCGAAGTTATGTCGGTGCGAAAACAATCGCGCCTCGATCCTCGAAATGCGTCGCTCTACGCACGAAGCGATAGACGTGCCCGGCGATCTCCATTCGATTGAGACCGGATCTTGTACGGCGGAGGATTTCCTCCGCAAGCGATGCTGCGATCGACCCGTGAAAGATCAGCAGGCTCTGCGTCCTGGCAGCGTTACCGACATACATTGCGCAAGCGTCGTTGCATGCCTGCATCATGATGACGCTCTCGCCCGCATTGAGCGAAAGGTCGAGATATTCAGCCAGATTCAATAGTGACTCGTGAGCCGTCATGATGCTCCTTTCCCGGACACAGATTGCCCGTGCGACGAGCCAATCCCGGTTATTGGCGAACGACTTCAGAGCATGGTCAACAGGTCGAGCTGATGCGGCGTTTCCGCACCGCTGATCAATGAGAACATGCACCGCGTCGCACGCTCCTCAGCCGAAAACGTGTGCACGGCCGAGAAGGCGTCCCACACGGCGCCATCAAGCGGCGTAGCGACGCTGTGTCGACGTGCGAATACCTTCAATAACTGACTGGCCCCCCGATTGATAAGACAGCGGTGAACGTCAAGAACGTAGCACTCGTGTCCCGCGCGCAGTACCAGATAGTGCGGGACTGATTGTCGAGGTTCACCCATGGCGATCGATCGCGCGAGGGGCGCCGCGCGCATCGATTCTTCTGCGCTCGCCCGGGGCATGGCGACAACGGCGCACGGGCCGCCCCACGCTAGCCGTAGCGTTGCTCGAGCCATTCGATTGCCCATTCGGTAGCAAATCTGACGGCGTCTTCGCGCGCGTCGAAACCCGCGAGGTCGCCACTCACGAGGATGTCCTGCCGGCCGCCTCCATCGCGACTACAACTGATGGCCGCATGAGCCATGAATTCTCCATCGGCCCGACGCGGTGTCGGGTCGATCCGAAAAATCGAGGAATTGAAGCGCATCTGATCTCTCCACGCGGATTGCCCGCACCATGCCGGCCCTGTATCCGCGCGGGCCTTTGTCCTGGCCACGTCGATGACGTAACCGCGATGCGCTCATCGTTCGCAGTCCCAGATCGTCTTATCCGCTGTGCAGGAGTCGATCAGATGTTCCGCGTACGCAGTCGATGCTCGTCTGGCGTCACCGCTGCTGCCGAATGCTCGTTCCACATTGAGCACGAAGACACGGCTTCGCGTCTCATCGACCTTCGGGCCAGGTTCATTGATACGGACAGCCGCATCGAAACCTTCTTCGTAGCTGCGGCTGAATCCTGCTTTCGTGGGTCGTCGCGGGAATACGAGTGGCTGGACTTCCAGCCCTTTATAGACGTAACTGGAGGCTTGCATGAAATACCTCTGGCCGCGGTGCGGCGGCGTAGTGTGTGCGAGAAAGGTCGACGCAGACCGTGCGGTCCGATCAACAGGGAAGAGGCTAGGAGATAAAGGCGTGCCGGTGGCCAGCAGGCGGGCGGACGCTCAGGGCACAAACGGAACGAATCGCCGAGGCGAGCGCGGGGCATCGGTGGACGGAACCATGGTACGCGCTTCCGGGTGTTTGTACAGCGATTTTTCGGCAACCGGCGGGCGATGTAGATGAACGAGCCCGTGGATGTCGACGCGTGTCAGACACGAGGGCCGGTTGTCGTTGCGGCGCAGTAGAGCGCCGCAACAGATGTGGACTCGCTGCGCATCAACGGCGGCGAAATGCGCTTCGTTGCGTTGCGCCGCTGCTTCGCTCGTCCTTATGCCGGAAATTGATTCTTCCCTTCGTCAGGTCGTATACCGAGAGTTCAAGCGTGACGCGATCGCCCGCGAGGATGCGAATGTGATTCTTGCGCATGCGGCCAGACGCGTACGCGCCCACTACGACGCCATTATCGAGCGTAACGCGGTAACGGCTGTCAGGCAGTACTTCGTCAACGATACCGTCGAGTTCGAGTAGTTCTTCTTTTGCCATTCGAGTTTCCTGATAGATGGGGCATTGCCGTTAACCGCGCGTGTCGACCCAGGTGCGTGCCCAGCGTGTAGAGTGCCGCAACGCCTGCTCTTCACTCGAGAAGTAATCGAGCGAATAGAACTCGTAGCGGCCTTCGGCGTGCGCGCGTTCACCGCATTCGAGCAGCAGGTTGGATGAGAAACTACCGTCGGGCAAGCGATGCGCCGAGGGTCTGACGGCATAGCCGTTGTACTGTTGAATTCGTTCGTTTTGCATTTTGATTATAGTGCTGTTCGATGGGACGCCGCGCGCGTCAAATGACGGCGAGCTGATTCGCCTCTTTTCAAAGAGGGCGTGAAGCATCAAGGAGGGAGAGGACAACGAATACTGCCGGGAAGCGAGCAATTGATGAACAGC
The DNA here is from genome assembly GCF_001922345.1 of Paraburkholderia sp. SOS3. NCBI lineage: Bacteria > Pseudomonadati > Pseudomonadota > Betaproteobacteria > Burkholderiales > Burkholderiaceae > Paraburkholderia > Paraburkholderia sp. SOS3. Next base: position 1,049,951 of record NZ_CP018811.1, read on the forward strand.
AATCGAACTTCTTGAACTCCAAAGGAGCAGACTACCTGCAGGACGGTAGCGACGTCAATATTTAACTTGTAACGGTTGGTAGGGGATTGAATGACGGTGGATAGCGAGAAGAAGCTCGCCGCTTAGGATGTCGAACGAGGAATGTCCGTTCTGGTCGACGCCGGGAGTTCAGCGGACGCCGGTCATCGAGGCGATCCGATAGATGGGGATGCGTCCGTAGACGACCCTATTCGGATCTTCTTCGCTCTGACGCTAACGTCTCTTTGTGAATCACTTGCGGGAATTCGCTGCGCTGAGGCCTTCACGCATGCGAGCACACCGGAAGGATCTCCCACTGTTCTTGCGAGACCGTTCGCTGACCGGAGATTCTTCCTTGACTACCGACTCGATCGCGCAACCGGTCCGCCGGCGCGGCTGGGCACAACGATGCGCGAGAGACGCGGGGCGGCGGCTACATAACCGCTTCAGCACGGCTGCCCCGCAGTTACCGGTCAGTAACGCTTTTTCGGCGGCAACGATCGTTTGATCTGCTTGCGCAGGCGTGCCACTGCAGCGGCCTTTTTGCGCGTGCGTTTTGTCGTTGGTTTTTCATAGGCCGTCCGCGCACGAAGCTCCTGAATCAAGCCGGTGCGCTCGATCGTGCGACGGAAACGGCGTAGTGCAACTTCCACGGGCTCGTCGGGTTTCAGAATTAAGGTAGTCACTTTGTTCCCTGATTGAGGTCCTGCAGCAATGACGAAGATCGTCGCACACGTTGGGATAGCGGCCGACACTCGCATATCGCGCCATCAACGACGTCGCAACGTCGGGTTAGCGTTGCGCTACCGCTCCGTTCATCCTTGTGTCGAAGTTAACTCGTCCTTTCATCGGGTCGTACACCATGCGTTCCGGCGCGATCCGACAGCCCACGAGGATGCGAATGCGATTCCTGCACATACGCGCACGGCTGGGCACGCTCAGAGCCGTTGCAGACGGCATGTGACGCTACCGCGGAGAAGCGAAAAAGAACGTTGAAGCCAGAAGCCGGAACGACGTGCAACGGGGCGTACGGCGCAGGACGAGCTGCTGAATGACAGCTCAGACGAGCGATCGCGCGATGCGCGAATCACGCTCCCCGAGGGGGCGCTGCAAGCCGGCGTCCGTCGCCGGAAAGCAGGCCTTTGAAATTTACAGCGGCTTGATGTTTGCCGCTTGCAGGCCCTTCGGGCCCTGCTTCGTTTCGAAGCTTACCTTCTGATTTTCAAGCAGCGTCTTGAAGCCGTCGCTTCTGATTTCGGAGAAATGAGCGAACAGGTCTCCGCCGCCATTGTCGGGGGTGATAAAGCCGAAGCCTTTACTGTCGTTGAACCACTTGACGATACCGGTATCCATAAGAATCCTTGAGCAAAAATGAAGGTTTCCCCTGTTAAAGAGGACGTGAAGCGTCAAGGAGAGAGAGGACAACGAATACCGCCGGGAAGCGATCAATTGATGAACAGCAATCGAACTTCTTGAACTTCTGGCTGCAGGCTACCTGTCCGGCGGCACCGTCGTCAATGTTTATCTTGTAACTGCATGGGCGCAGCGTCGGCATGCAACGTTGATTTTGCGCTGGTCGCTTGCGAGTGATGTCCTGTTTTGTCGCTTGGACCGGAAACGCCCCTCGAACGGGAACCGATCGTGTTCGCGGATCGGTGTATGGTAGGAACAGCGATTGCGCGACTGGCAGCGCGCCTGCAATGCCGAGATAGGGGCTTTCATGCACCGGATGATCACGTATCGCAATTTCGAGATTCACGTCGAACTGGCTCCTGCTGCTAAAGACATGTTCGACGTGACGGTTCAGATCAAGGGTGGCGCAAACATCGATGTGCTGGGGGCGAGGGGAGACCGCGTATCCCTGCGCAATGGGCCCTTTACTGAACGATGGGCGTACCTGGTAGGCGAAGTCGCTGGTCAAGCCGCAATCGACGTGCTGCTTGGGCCGGATGCGTGATCAATCGCTGCTGGCTCTGCTGACATGAGAATGCTGCGAATCGTACCCGCTCACCAGCGCTTCGAAGTTGGAGACCTCAGCGAGGTGTCGCATGCGCGCCGGTGTACCTTTGCCATGGGTGAGTAACAAACTGCATCGTACAGGTCGACCGACCGCGCGCGGCAAACAGCGCTACGTCCGAAGGAGTGACCGGCATGCTGGCGATGGTCAACCGAAGTCGATTGACGATGGGTGGTGAAAACAAGGATTCGCGTGTCGCGGAGGCGCAGGTCGCCATCGGATCGGTCGCGAGCGACCGGCCGGAAGGCCCTCCGCAGTCACCGAGCCTGGGTTTTTGGCAGAGTCCGCGCGGGCTCCGAAGGGATTGGGCCACCATGGATCACCGTCACTGGTTAGCGAGACCTTGATCACAACAGGAGACTGGATATGAAACCGGTTCTGGTGGAGCTATACGCTAGTCCGAACGGCGACCGGTGGCTTCTGGGTCTTGGCCCCGACGAAGTTCCCGTCGTTCACCATGTCCCGGCCTCCGCATCGGGCGGCCGGTCATCCACGATTTCCGTTGCAACGTTCCTGTCGTCAGGGCATTCGGCGCCGCAACGCGACGCTCTGCTTCATCTGATCGGCCAGTTCATACGCGATCAGAAGAATTCCGCATCAACTTCATCAGACATACGAATGGCGCTATCCGGGCCCGCCGCGGATGCGCTGCTTCTCACAGGGGCGCGTGTGCGGACCTTCGCGCACACGAACCATCTCACGAACGCGAGTAGCTTCTTTTTCGATCGTGACGGCCGGCTCTTTCTGGTGACGAGTCGCCATGTCGTCTGCGACGAGCCAAGCGGACATTTTCCGGATCGACTGGAGATCGAGCTTCACGTCGACCGCGACAATCTCGGCGCATCGACATGGTTCTCCATCCCCCTATATGCCGACGGTGTCGGCCTTTGGCGGCAAGGTACAGACGACGCGGGCGCGATTGACGTGGCGGTGCTCGAGATCCGCAGGGATCGGTTGCCGGCGCACGCGGTGTTCAGCTCGTTCAGTCCCGACCACCTGCCCGGACCGGGGGCCGTCGTGCCAATTGGCGCATCGGTGCTGATCGTCGGATTTCCACTTGGGTTTCACGATTCACTGCATCACCTGCCTGTTGTGCGGCATGGCGTCATGGCGTCGGCGTTCGGCCTGCGCTTTCAGGGCAAAGGATGTTTCGTTACCGATGCACGGACGCACCGGGGCACGAGCGGCGCGCCGGTTGTCATGAGGCATGTAACGACCGGGCAGGAGACAACCGGCGCCGCCCTGCCGTGGCTGCTTCTGGGCGTCCATTCATCTACCATTGATATGGGCGCCCGGGATGTGCACGTCGACGAGACACTGGGCCTCAACAGTACGTGGTATTCAGACGTTCTAATGACTCTGACCAGCGACTGATCGATAAAGCGGGCGGAATGAAATGCCCCGACGCCACATCGAGCATCCGAGCTTTGGCTCGATAGAGTACGCCGAAGCGCCCCCGCATGGCTGCTCAGAAATTTCCACAGGACTCCATGATGAACAAGCCCTATATCAGCGCGGAAGCGATCCAGGAGCTGTTTCGTACGACGGTCGAAGGTGAGGCAAGCCAACCCGCCTCACTGGATTCTCTGCGCTGGCTCGCTGCGTTCCTTGCCCGCGAGCGCTCCACGATGAGCGCAGACGACTGGGACGGTCTCGTCCGGCTGGGGGCGCAACTATGGCGTGCTCACGAGGCGTGGGATGGAGCGCCGAGAATGCGTTGATGTCTAGAAGGCCCGGGCCTCGCCGAGCGCCTCTCAACCTGTTCGATTATTTTTTGCGAGTGCCGCCACGAGGTCGGCAGGCATCACGACGCTATGTGGGCAGACCGGCAAGAGGTCAATGTAACGGCGCGGCCCTCGATCGGGCTCGTGCACTCGTCAAGGATCACCGAACGCATCGACGCAGTGGGACCGTATCACCGCCGCGCGATCCGCACGATTAAAACGGTCACCGACAAGAACAAACCTGCCCGGGATCTGGCATCCGGTGTATAGTCGGCTCTTGCTCAGGGGCGTCGATGCCCGCGGGCAGACCGGCACCTGTATCAGGGATCCGAATATCTACTGATCTTTTCGCGCCTATTCTCGCGCTTTGATGGCCGTTGAGGCTATTCCGAAGGCTTCTACACCGCCGTGTGCATCTCAACGCCACGGTTAAATCCCGTGCAGTATGTCCCGCACAGCGGCGCCATCGCACAGGGCTTCACCTGGTTAGTCGCATGCAGGGAAACTACCGGCGCCCGCGGCTATCGGTACACGCGCACCGCGCGTCGCTGGCACGAGGAACGACAGATGGCGACCAGTCAGGCTGGAGGCGGGCGATACGACGTTACGATTTCGTTCCGGAGGACCTCATACGGTATCGTTCCGGCATTAAGGATTGTGCGGTTGCGCGATGGGCGTCTCATTTATCCGTTTGAGGGGTGCGCCGACATGCCAGTCTGCGCCGATACCGAGACCGCCATGCAATATGCTCGCGCTTGCGGAGAAAAGTTCGTTAATGGTGATATTGCAGTGCCGGAATGAGCCTCTCGAACTAATTCACCGCTTGATCCAGTTGACGCTCCCTTGCAACCGTTTCTGAACAGCCAGCCGCTTATCACGCGATGCCTGGACCGGACGCGTGGACGAAAATCGCGTCAATCGTTCCAGTGCCGTGCCTCAAGATCGCCCTTAATCGTCTGGCCGATCTGCTTTATGGCCTGAAGTTCGCGGCTCAGGTGCCCTCAGGCAATGAGAGTCCGTCACGCGTTTTGCGGACCCCCTTAGGCGTTGGCTGGTCCACTGCGGCGTCCCAGATCCCCATAGCGTCGGTCACGGCCTTCTCGATGACGGCATGCCGGACACGATCGCGGGCGAGTACGGACAGCCCTTGGAAAAAGCAGTCGAACGCGATGGACAGCGCTGCCGGATCCGTGCTGCTGCGCAGTTCCCCGCTCTGGATGCCCCGCGTTACGCAGGCGCGGAAGCCGGCGCGCGTGCGACTGCGCACCTCGCGAAGCACCTGGGTGATGGCTTCACTGCCGATGGAACTGGCCCCGGCCACGCCCAGCGCGACCATACAGCCTTTCGGGTGGCCACTCTCAGTCTGCATCCGTGCCGACCGGAGCAGCGCCAGGAACACGCCCTCCCGTGGCGGAAGCGACGTGTCATGGAGACTGCGGGTCACCTTGCCATAAATCTCCATGTATCGCTCCAGCGCCTCCTTGTACAGCGCCTCCTTGGACTCGAAGGCCGCATAGAAGCTGGGCGCGGAGATGCCCCCGCCGATCGCCGCCTTCAGCTGCGACAGAGACGTCGATTCGTAGCCATGTTCCCAGAACAGGTGCATCGCCGAAATGATTGCCGCATCGCGGTCGAACGTCCGTGGCCGGCCCCGCTGAACCATGATCAGCTCCGTTAGCAAATATATAGATACTAATCGATACAAAATGTTCGGGCAAGTCTCGACCAATAGCCTCCCGCGCATGGCAACGGGTCATTCAAGCGTACCGTTGACACGGCCTTCTACATCACCTTATATTTGTATCACTCGGTATGTAAATGCGGGGCGGCGCGGGGGTCACCACATGAGCCCCGCATTTTTTTACCTATTTGTGTACCAATTGATACGGAAAACACCCATGTCCAAAGAGCTCGAAGCACGCCTTGACGCCATCGAAAGCCGCTTCGCCATCGATGCGCTGATCGCTAACTACGCCGAGGCGTTCGACACCATGAACATCGAGCTGCTGGGCACGCTCTGGCATCCCGAATCGCGACTGCTCCTGGGCGCGAACGGCGACGCCGAGGGCCTCCCGGCCATCCTCGCGCAAGCACGCATCAACATGAAGCGCATGCCCCACATGCATCACTGGATGGCGAACGCCCTGATCACGGTGGACGGTGACAACGGCCACGGCCTGGTGGCGGCGGACTGTCTTTTTTACGATGTCGATCAGGGCACGCTGCAAGTGAGCGGCCAATACCGCGACGTCTATCAGCGACGCGAAGGCCGTTGGGCATTCCTCGAGCGCACCTTCAGCATGCACTACGCCACGCCGCTCCAGAACTGGCACCCCATCGCAGGAACGGAACGCTTCGGCCGTCCGGCTTAACGCGGTCGCTGGCCGCCGGGACTTATGCAAATGACAACCTCCTCCACGCGTCGTTGGTCGGCGTTCGCGGTGTTGCTGGTGGGCGCATTTCTGCCTCCGCTGGACTTTTTCATCGTGAACGTCGCCTTGCCGTCCATCCAAAGCACGCTCCATACGAGCGCTGCAGAACTGCAACTCGTCATTTCCGGATACGCCGCGGCTTACGCGGTCTTCCTCATCACAGGAGGACGCTTAGGCGATCTCTTTGGCCGGCGGAGAATATTCCTGATCGGCGTCACGGGCTTCGGACTGACATCGGTGATGTGCGGGCTCGCATCGTCACCCGCCATACTGATCCTCGGGCGTGTGCTGCAAGGCCTGAGTGCCGCCGCCATGGCGCCCCAAGGGCTGGCCTCCGTTCACGCCCTGTTCCCAAAGAAGGAGCGCGCGCGTGCCTTAGGCCTCTACGGCGCCGCGGTGGGACTCGCTGCCGTCGCAGCGCAGGCGCTCGGGGGTGCGCTGATCTCCGCGGACATCTTTCATCTGGCATGGCGCGTTATTTTTCTCATCAACTTGCCGGTCGTCGTCGCCGTCCTGCTCTTCGGGCTACCGTTGCTACCCGACGTCCGCGGCGACAGCCCGGCACCTGTAGACCGGATCGGAGTGCTGCTCTGCGCGCTCACGCTGGGCTTGCTCATCGTGCCTCTGGTCGAAGGGCGGGAGCTGGATTGGCCGTGGTGGGCCTGCGCGATGCTCATCGCGTGCCCCGTCGCTGCCATAGGCTTGTGCCGGTATGAGATGGCCTACGCCCGTCGAGGCGGCGCGCCTCTGATCAGCGTGGAGTTGATCCGGAGGCCCGGCCTGATGAGCGGGCTGACGGGCGTCCTTTTCTTCTACGTCGTCTCTGCTTTCTTCCTGACGTTCTCCGTCTACCTGCAGGCGGCCCTTGGCATGAGCCCATTCGAGACAGGCCTGGTTTTCCTACCGTTCGGAGTGGGCGCCTTCATCGGGCCGCTGACGACGCCACTGGCCATCCGCCTCTTCGGCGACCGCGTCCCCGCCATCGGCATGATGCTGGAGGTCGCCGGCTGCACACTGCTCGCCGCCCTCGTGGCCGGCGCGCCCGGACAGATGCCGGCTCGGTTTCCCCTGATCGGGGCGGTAGCACTTCTGGGATTCGGTCAAGGCTGGGCGCTGCCCACGCTGGTGCGTTCCGTCATCAATCGCGCACCGGCGACCGGTTCCGGGATGATCGCGGGGATCACCAATTCGGCGTTGCAAATCAGTGCAGCACTGGGTGTCGCGGTCATCGGCGGCGTCTTCTTCAGCGTCGCAGGGACGTCACCGGATCGGTTGTCCCTGGCCAGAGCATTGGTCGTCGCAATGATGTGCGTCGGCGGCAGTCTGACCGTTTCCGCTGTCCTGTCTATCGTCGCTTCAAGATCAGGCATTCGTGCCGCTGCGAGGCCTGCGCCTCGTTGAGTCCAGCCCGCCATCACTGTGAATCTGTTGCTGCTTCTCGGCCCGATAGAAGGGAGTCAGTCAAGTGGCCAGTGCCAGGAGTGAACGGGCCGTGCGAATGACGGTTTTGCGAGAGGGCCGGCCGGCCGAACCTGGCCGGTCAGTGCCTCATGCGACAGCGGATTGCCGGATGCGATCGGCAATCGTGGACCCTCTACGTCAAGCTGTTGCAGGCCTCTGATCAAGGGGCGGTAGTGCGGAAGCTTTCAAGCGCGGTGACGCGTTCCCACCATTCGCCGACGCCTTTCAGCGCCACGATTTCATCGCGATGCGGCGTAAGCGCCACGTAGGTCATGATGGGCGCCAGGTAGAGATCGGCAATGCTCAGCATGCTACCCGCGAGATACGGCGAATCGCCTTTGATTCGCATGAGCTCGTTGAGGACAAGGCGACTCTTTTCCAGCGCGGCTTTGAGTGCATCATCGTTCTGGCCGCCGATGAAATCCGGGAACAGGTAGTATCCGGCGACGCTCACCAGCGCACTGTAGCCATAGGAGTCGACGATACTCGTCACCATGTCCATTCGCGCTCGATCCTTCGGCGTCGCGGGGGTGAGCGATGGGCCGGGTAACACCGTGTCGAGATAGCGCATGATCGCGGTCGTCTCGATGATCCGGAAGCCGTCCACGTCGACGACGGGGACCTTGCCGAATGGGTGCCGGGCCCGATGCTCGTCTTCCCGCGGCTCACCCTTCAATACGTTGACAGGAACCTGGTCGTAGTCAGTAAATTGCTTCTCGGCGAGCAGCATCCGCACGGTCCGGACATAAGTGGATCCGTTGAACCCCCAAAGCCTGATTTTGATGGTCATGCCGTTTTCCAGGTTGGATTGCCGCTCGACGAGAGCGGCTATCGTAAATGAAGCGCAAATAAAACGTAAATAAAGCACCGCATTCGCGCGCGTTTTCCGTTCGGTCAATGCGCGCTTGCGGTCGACGCCTTAACGATTGTTAGGCAAACCACGGGTCGTTGCTGGCCGGGTCGATGGTACACGGTTCGCGAGATAGAGCGCGCCCGTAAGGGCTTCCTCGGAGGTATCGCAAGCCCGCAGCTTGCTATCGATCGTGGGATTGAACATCGCAAGATCACACGTTTTCGCCGCCAGCCGCAGTCGGATTCGAATCGCGCAGATCTCCTTGAGCTTCAGCGGCGGCTTCTGCCTGGTGAGCTTTTCCTTGTTTCACGGCACCTGGGGCACGCGATTGCTCATTGACGCTTCCATGATGATTCTCCCTTCAAGGGAGTCAAGGGAGGGGGGAATCAGTCTGCGTCGGCGTCGATGGACGATACCCGACCCGAAGCGGACCTGCAGTGTTCTCTTTCAAACGTCCGATAAGTGCGTAATAGCGATGATGACCGTCTCGCCTACTAGCGGTGAACCTTGCCAGACTGGCCGACAGACGCCGTGCTTCGATTGTTTCGCAATCGGCTGCATGTCCGGCGCGCTAACGTTGTGTTTCTGGCTGAAAGATCTGGCGGTTCGCGAGGACATAGTCGTGTACCGACATCGGCTTTTGTCCGGTAACCCGTTCGACAATATCGTTCGTGCCGGCGAATTCGCCAGCCTGATAGCCGCGATACACAGACGTAATGTGCTGGATAAAATGCGCCGACAACCCGATTCGCATGAGACGCGCCTCGAACGACTCCAGGCTTTCCGCTTCGTAACGCACCGGGCGACCCAACGCATCGCCGACCCTCTTCGCCATCTGCGTGTGATCGAGTTCTTCGACGCCGAACAGCGGGTATGTCTTGCCCGCATGCGGCTCGCGGTCCAGCAGGATCCGGGCGATCACACGGCCCTGATCGGCTGCGGCGATCGGCGCGTGACGCCCGTCTCCGGCGGGTACGCGTAGCAAGTCATGGTCCGCGATTTGCGCGCGCTGAAATCCGTAGCTCAGCCACTCCATAAAAAGCGTCGGCCGCAGATGCGTGACGGGAACGCCCGCCCAATCGAATACGCGCTCGCCGTACCAGTGCGCGAGCGAAGCCCGGCTCTGCGCATCGGCACTCGCGGAAATCTGCGACATGTTGACGATCGAGCGTACGCCCGCCAGCTTCGCCGCATGCGCAAAATAGGCAGTCGCATCGACGAGCTGCGGCTGCATGATCGGGTACACGAAGTATGCACCGGTTACGTTTTGCAGCGCCGCCTGGACGGCATGACTGTCCAGCAGATCGCCGGCCGCAATCTCGACGCCTCGTGCACGCAATGCCGAGGCACGCTCATCGTCGCGATGAACGAGCGCCCGCACGCGCGCGCCCTTCGACAACAGTTCTTCGATGGCTGCGCCGCCCGTCGCGCCGGTCGCACCCGTAATCAGATATAGATCGTTCTTCATGTCATGCTCCAGACTGGATCGGAAGAGAGATTTACCCCGCGGCGCGATCTGCGGACTCGCGCAGCGGTGCGGGCGGAACGACGGTCGTGATCTGGCCGGTCTTGACGTCGTACACCAGGCCCGAAACGACGAGGTTGTCGGGAAGCGCCGTGTTTGCCCGAAGCGCCGCAATGTCGAGGGCAACCGCTTCGTAGGGCTCCGTGATGGCGAGCCCATCGAGCGCGTCCGTCTCGACACCCAGATGCTTCGCGAGCAACGCGGGCGCGTGCCTATGACAGCCGATGATTCCGCAATCCGTGTGCTGAAGCAGAACAAGATTGCGGGCGCCCTCGGGGCGGCCGGCTGCTTGAGCGACCACGCTCAATATGGACAGCGTTTCGAGCAACGGTTTGTTCAACCGGCCGCCCACGTTACGGATCACTGCCGCTTCACCCTGCTTCAGGCCCAGCACATTCGCGGGATCGACGCGCGGATCGACACAGCCGACCACGACCGTTCCTGTCGATGGCATCATCCTGAGTTCGGGTGCGAATGCCGTTTTAGCGAAATCGGCGTTGCGTTCCAGCATGACATCGTTGAAGTCCATTCTTCATACTCCTATATAAATCGAGGGCGACGCGCCCGGTTGAATTCGCCGTCTTTGTCGTTTCGCACTGGCGTAACGCATTCGACGACGGGTATCGTGCGATTGCGCAAGCGGTTCAGGCGAGTACTTCCAGACTGCCGGCCGGTTCTTCGCCCTGTGCGCGAAGCGATCGCTCGATCACATGGGGCCTCGGCGCACGGTCGATCACGAGTCCCAGCACGTCGGGGCGACTGTAATGACCACGCGAATCCATCATGCGTTTGCGCTTGTCGATCTGCCAGAAATCCAGATCGGCGATGATCTCGCCCTCTCCTGCACGCAGCGGCTGACCGCCCATGTACTCGCCCTCGGGCGAAACGATGGCGGTGAAGCAGCCGCTGGAGATCGGGCCGAGCTGGCTGGTATGGGTATCCTGCAGAATCTGTTGTTGCTGTTCGGCAGTCAGCCAGGCGGTCGCATTGACCACAAAGGCGCCTGCCTCCAGCGCATGCTGGCGGATGTTGACGGAGATCTGCTCGGAGAACAGATCGCCCGCAAACGAACCCGGATACATGGCCGAATGAATTTCCTCGCCGTCCGCCATCAGCGCGTAGCGCGCCAGCGGGTTGTAGTGCTCCCAGCACGCCAGCTGGCCCACGCGGCCCACGGCGGTATCGATGGCGCGCAGGCCTGAGCCGTCGCCCATTCCCCAGATCATCCGTTCGTGATAAGTCGGCGAGAGCTTGCGTCGGCGCTGCACCAGCGTGCCGTCGGCATCGAACAGCAATTGCGTGTTGTAGATCGTGCCGCCGTCGCGTTCATTGACGCCGATCGATACCACCATGTCGGCCTGCCGGGCCGCTTCGCCGATTGCGCGCGTCGTGTCCGAAGGGACCGTCACAGCCTGTTCGAGAAGCTTGTAGTGCTCGGCGCCCATCTCGAACGGCGTTTCGATAAACGAGAAGTACGGGTAATACGGAACGACGGTTTCCGGGAAAGTCGCGAACTGGACGCCCTGCTGGCCGAGTTCGAGAATTTTCCCGACGACCTTATCGACCGTGCCTTCGCGGCTATAGAGGACAGGCGCGATCTGCACGGCGGCGGCGCGGATGACTTTCGACATGACGGTGCTCCTTTCGCTGGCTGCGAGACGTATTCGAGAAGTGCTTGTACCTTAGTGCCGCGGACCTTTACGATGATGTCGTTATTGCCACCATTCATGACATCCGCTGCCCGCCGCGGCGCATGCACGACTCGTTCACGCGCCCGTTATCCGGGAATCTCCCCAGACGGCGCTCCTTCATGCCACGTTCATATTGCAGATAGCGAAACAGATATGCACCGGATTGGCTTCGTAGTGCCGAGAAGATTTCAGATGATGAGCCTCGCTGCGCTCACGGTGTTCGAGGTGGCGAACATTCCTCCGCGAGGGCCGTGCTATGACGTCCACGTGCTCTCCGAACATGGCGGGCCCGTCGAATCGTCGGGCGGCATGACGTTGAACACCGAGGCATTTGGCGATCCCGCATTCGACACGATCATCGTGGGCTCGATCACGGAAATGAAAATGCCGTCTTCCGACGCTGCCGTCGTCGCGTTCGTAAAAGAGGCCGCCAAGGCTTCGAGACGGGTGGCGTCGATCTGCAGCGGTGCATTTGTTCTTGCCGAGGCCGGACTACTGGATGGCAGGCGCGCGACGCTGCATTGGGCTCATGCATCCGAATTCCGCGCGCGCTTTCCCAACGTCGTCACCGACGAAGACCGGATCTTTGTCAACGACGGTTCCACCTGGACTTCGGCCGGAATGACGGCCGGCATCGACCTTGCCCTCGCGTTGCTCGACAACGATCTGGGCCCCGATGTCGCGAAACTCGTCGCTCGACTTCTGGTGATGAATCAGCGTCGGCTGGGTGGGCAAAAACAGCATTCCGCGCTGCTCGACATGACGCCCAAATCCGACCGCATCGAATCGGTACTCGCGCACATCCGGCGAAACCTGCGCAATCCGCTCACGATCGATGAGCTTGCGGACGTGGCGAACCTCAGCCCTCGCCAGTTCAGCCGCGCCTTTGTTGCCGAGACCGGTCAGTCGCCTGCAAAGGCAGTCGAACAGCTTCGCCTCGAAGCTGCCAGATTCATGATCGAACAAGGGCGACACACCATCAACGTGGTGGCGCAGGAGACCGGCTTCGTGGACCGGGAGCGCATGCGCAGAGCGTTCGTCCGGTCGTTCGGTGTACCCGCCGACGTCATGCGCAGGATCGCCCGTCGGGAATCGGTCACGGGTGGTTGAAATTTGATCGGTTGTCGTGCCGTCCCGCAGAGGCGAAAGACGAACGATCTGGTCGGGCGGCTTGCGCTGCTGCGCTTGTGGTGATGGCGAACGGCTGCAATTGGGTAGGCTGCGGTCGCTCGGAACGTAGCGACGAACGTCTCCTCCTGGCCGGCTGCAGCCCCGCGCAGTCGCCCCGACGCGCCCCGAATCGACCTGTGCAGCCATCTCGAGCGCGTCGTCAACTTCGACGCCGCGCTATCGGACCGTGCTTTCAAGCCTGGTATGGCCAAGCTGAAGATGTGCGGCGCGGAGCTTTTCGTCCGGCGTTAAATCAGCAACCCCTTGTGACAACTTCGAAGCCGATAACGGCAGTCCGTGTGTGAGCACTACCGCGCCCCTGTCTCGTCACCCGGTCCCCGGGCGAACGTCACGAGATCGCTCAATTCCTTGAACGCGTGTTCGACCTGGACGCCGAGATCCGTCGATCCGTTTTCGAACCAGGCGGCCACTGCCTGACTCAGCGCCGCCATTCCGACTTGTGCCGCCAGGCTGGCGGCCCGGTCGGGCACGCCGCGCTGCCGGAATGCCTCGACGAGCGCCGCCATGACGGCGCGGGACTTCGTCTGCGCCCGCTCCTGCAAGGCGGGGTGGGCCGCGATGATGTGTCGACGCGGCTCGGTAAACGAGCGGTTCTGGATGAAGAGCGGCTCGACCGACGGGAACGCGCGAAAGAGCGCTTCCAGCGGACCGACACCCGACGGAACGCTCGCCACCGCGCTCGTCAGTGTCGAGATGAACTCGTCTTCCCCGCCGAACAGCACTTCGCGCTTATCGGGGAAATGACGAAAGAAAGTGCGCTGCGTGACACCGGCCTCAGCCGCAATGTCGGCCGCCGTCGTGTCGTCGTAACCACGGGTTTGATAGAGCTTGAGCGCCGCTTCCTGAAGACGGCGTCGCACTTTCTCGGGATCTCTGGGCATGATTCACCAATGGTATTGTCACAAGCTGACTTTACGCGTATCGTCAGCATATGACGATACGCTATCGTTGTTCTCGGGCCGCCGCAAGCGTGGCAGAGGCGACCGCGCGTCTCGCATCTGTTGCCAACCGTCACGGAGAATTGCGATGTCGGGTTCCGATCCATCAACGATGAAAGCCCTTTGGGTTCAGCGCTATGGTGCGCCGGCCGATGTGCTGCATCTGGCCGATGTTCCTCTGCCCGCACCGCGGGCTGGGCAGGTGCGTGTACGGGTTCATGCGTGCGCTTTCAATCCGGCCGACTGGGCGGTATGCCAGGGTTTCTTTCCGCTGCCGCCGCCGCGCGGCATCGGCTTCGACGTGGCGGGGACGGTCGATGCGATCGGGGAGGGCGTCGCTGACGTCGCCATCGGCGATCGCGTGTTCGGCGTTCCCGACTATCTCGGCTATCCCACCGCGGGCGCGGCGGAATTCGCCGTCCTGAAAGTATGGTTCGCCGTGCCGCACGGGTTGAGCCTCGAGCACGCGGCGTGTCTCCCCATGGCGGTGGAAACGGCCACCCGCAGCATCGACCTGCTTGGTCTATCGAAAGGGCAAACCATCATGATCAACGGCGGCGGGACGATGACCGGGTTCGCCGCTGTTCAGATCGCGCTGCTGCGAGGCGCCCATGTGATCGCCAGCGCCGGCGAAACGTTCGCTGATCGCTTGCGTGCGCTGGGCGCGAAAGTGACACCGTACGGCGAAGGGATGGTCGAGCGTGTTCGCGAGATCGCGCAAGGCGCGACCGATTTCGCCTTGCATACCGCGCGTGTCGAAGGCGTGCTGCCCGACCTCGTACGGATCGTGGGCGGCGACCCTCTCCGGGTCATGAGCTTCAGCGATTTCGACGAGGGCGGACTCGGCGTTCGCACGACAGGGCGCGAGAAGGGCGTGGTGCATCGCTACGACGTGCTCGGACACTACGCACGACTGGCCGCCGTCGGGCAGTTCGCCATTCCGGTCGCGCGCACGTTTACGTGGGAAGACTGGCGAGAAGCGGTCGAACTGAGCATGGCCGGGCGCGCGCACGGCAAGCTGCTGCTCATTCCCGGACCGCGTTGAACGGCGGCTTCCAGAGGGGAATCCGACGCTCGAGGCGTCGCATCTGCGGCCGAGTTCGACGCGAGCGCGCGGGGGAACATCGGCCCTCCGTTCAGCGATGTCTGGAATGCACGGCGAGCAACTGCCGGTGGCGTGCTGCGGTTTCGTCATCGGCGGGGAACATGCATTCCAGCCGTAACTCCTGTGCCGCGACGTTCTGCGGCGCGCCGACGGTGGTGACCATCGAGAAGTATCGAAGCACGGCTCCCTCGCTCATGAAGCCAATCGGAATCATCGGCATCGTGGGTGCGACGCACGTCCCAAGATGCATCTTCCAGTCGCGCGGCACGTCTGGATAGGCAAGCAGTTCGTCGAGCAGACGTCTGGTGCCGGCATCGACCATGTGGCCGACCGATTCCCTGTGCACGCGTTGCAGCAAGCTTCGCGAGACCGTGTCCCAATCGGCCACGAAGGGACGCATCCCCTGCGGATCGAATATCAGATGCAGCATGTTGCGCGGGCCTTTGCGCGAGGCCATGTCGATGAAGCAGTCGAAGAAGAGCGGCGCCGCGTCGTTGGTCATCAGGACATTCCAGTGGCGATCCATCACGATCGCGGGAAAGGGTTCGTGCTGGCGAACGACCTGTTCGAGCGCGCCGATGACGCTATGCATCTCCTGTGCGTTCCATGGCGCCTCTGAATACATGGGTGCGTAGCCGGCAGCGAGCAACAGGGCATTGCGCTCGCGCAGCGGCACATCGAGCGTCTGTGCAAGCGTCAGCAGCGTGTCCCGGCCGGGCACGCTGCGCCCGCTTTCGATGAAACTGATCTGACGCTGCGAGACGCCTGCCTCGAGCGACAGATCGAGCTGACTCATGCCACGCACGTCGCGCCAGTACCGCAGCAGGCCGCCGAGTTCGCTCGGCAGCGCTTTCGCATCGGGACTGGTGGCGTTCATCGGACTCCCCCAATTGACATGGATGACCAGGGATGACTCAGGGTACAGGCGCATGCCAGGCGAAGGCATCGAACTGCGCTTCGAGCGGCGGGTGCGTCACGCTGCTCGTGTAGTTCGTGATCGTCGATGCGGCCACCACCGCGATGACCTCGAGTATCTGCTCGATGGTGAACCCCGCTTCGAGAAAGCGCTTCTGGTCCGATTCGGCCAGGTGGCCGCGTTTTTCTATCAGCGTGCGCGCGAGTGCCGATAGCGCAGCCAGTGCAGGGTCGGCAGGCAAGGCGCCATGCCGGAGCGCATCGATATCGGCGCGGTGTACGCCCTGCTTCAACGCGAGCGCCGTGTGAAACGCGACCGGCCATTCGCTGGCGTTCGCGACGGCATTGGTGAGCAACACTGTCTGAATCTGCGGCTCGGTCAGGCTGCTCGCATGGACGCGCTGGAACAGGCCCACGAAGCCGTTGATCAGCACCGGCGACCCGGCCATCGTGGCCGCGATATTCGGGATCAGCCCGAACGCCTGTTGCAATTGCTGGAGCATGGGCCTCGATTGCGCGGGAGCGGTTTCGACTGTGTAAGCGGTAAAACTGGGCATGGTATCTCCCGGGAGATGAGCGCTACCGGAATGGAGGCGCGACAGCCGAAGAGTAGAGGTGGTCGTTCATTGTGCCAATTACATCCCATGTAATCAGCGCTGCGAACCGTGGCATGCGGCGTATGGAATTGTCGTGCGGGATGAGCGGGGATCCAGCCGAGTCCTGCCTTCTTCCTGCGTTCGCGGCTAGCTGAACGACGGCTGGCCAAGCTCGTCGTCCATCGCGGCCCAATGCCCATTGGTGCCGTGCCCGGGTTCGACGACTGCGCCGGCAAACGCGCGATCCGGAATAGCGCTTGCTGATAGGACACGGTGTGTCATTTCGAGAGGTTGCAGCCATGAGAAAAAGACCGCAAGGCCCCGTCCTATCCGTTCGCGTCCCCGGCGAAGCGCGCCGATTATCGGCGAGGATCCGGATGCGTGTCGTTCCAACGCTCGTCCACGTTTTGCGAAGGCTAGTCGATGCTCAATAGCAGCTTTCCGAACTGGTTGCATATCCTGTCACTCGTATGGATCGTGCTGGGGGTGCTGTGCGCCGTCGCAATCGCGGTCGACGAATTCAGATACCCGCAGAAAATGTGGATCATGAATCTCGTATGGCCGCTCACAGCATTGTTCGGTACGGTCATCTGGCTCGCCGCCTATTTCGCGTGGGGCCGTCATGCGCCCGGTAGCCATCGCCAGCGGCAGCCCTTTGCAGTGATGGTGACGAAAGGAACAAGCCACTGCGGGGCAGGTTGCACGCTCGCGGACATCATCGTCGAATGGTCGGCGTTCGCCTTTCCCGCATTGGCGATGTCGTTCGGGTGGCATCGAATATTCAGCGAAAAGACATTCGCTGTCTGGATTCCGGACTTCATCGTCGCATTTCTGCTGGGCATCGCGTTTCAGTACTTCACGATCAAGCCGATGCGCGACCTGTCGGTCGGACAGGGTTTGGCCGCTGCCATTAAAGCAGACATCGGATCCATCAGTGCGTGGCAAGTGGGCATGTATGCGGCAATGGGCGCGATTCAGTTTCAGTGGTTCAGGCCGGCCTACGGACAGGTGGCGAGCGTCGCGAGTCCGGAGTTCTGGTTCGCCATGCAGCTTGCGATGCTCGCCGGATTCGTTACCAGCTTTCCGGTCAACTGGTGGCTGCTGCGGGTCGGCGTAAAGGAAAAGATGTGAGCAGCCGGCCGGCGGTGCGAAGCCCGCTAGCGTCCTTTCCCGATACCAGGGTCGGCGAATATACAGCTAATCTGTACAGTTAGACTGTATATGTGCTATCGTCTTTTTATGACGAAACAATCAAACACGTCCGAGACGCCCGAGTTGGCCGCTCTGGCCGGCGAGCTGCGCATTTCGCTGGGCAAACTGATTCGACGGCTGCGGGATCAGGCACATCCGGGCGACTTCACTTCGGCCCAGAAGTCGGTTCTTTTGCGCCTGGATCGCGACGGGGCCGCCACGGTCTCCGCTCTCGCCCGGGCAGAGAGCGTGCGTCCGCAATCCATGCGCGTCACGGTCGCCGGTCTGGAAGCGATGGGGGCCGTGAGGGGTGAGTCCGACCCGGCCGATGGCCGGCAAACGCTAATAAGCCTGACCCCGCGTTTCCGGAAACAGCTCAAGGCAAGCCGCGCTGCCAAAGAAGACTGGCTGGTGCGCGCCCTCCAGGCGCAACTGTCTGCGCGGGAACAAGGCGAACTCATGGCCGCGATCAAACTGCTACAGCGACTCGCCGACTTCTAAGCCATTCCCGGTCCCTTTCACGAAATAACATGGCTCTTTCCACGCTCGATCCGAACACCGCCCTCATCATCGTCGACTTGCAAAAGGGCATCGTCGGCTCCTCCTTCATCCATCCCATTGACGGGATCGTGAGTCGTTCGCGCGCGCTGCTCGACGCGTTTCGCGAACGCGGCCTGCCGGTCGTCCTCGTCAACGTTGCCGGGGTAGCGCCTGGCCGCACCGAGCGGCAGCGCCGCAGCGAACCGTATCCGGCTGGGTGGACGGATTTCATCCCCGAGCTTGATCAGCAGCCCGGCGATATCGTCGTGACGAAGCGAACCTGGGGCGCGTTCGCCAGCACCGACCTCGAAAACCGGCTGAAGTCGATCGGCGTCACCCAGGTCGTCGTCGCCGGTGTCGCCACCGGAACGGGCGTCGAGTCGACCGCACGCCAGGCGTACGAGCATGGCTTCAACGTCACGTTAGCCCTCGACGCCATGACTGATGCGCGTCCCGAGGCTCACGAATACAGCATCCAGAACGTCTTCCCGAAGCTGGGCGAAACCGGCACAGCGCAGGACATCATCGACCTGCTGGCAACGAGGAGCGTCTAGGAATGGCATGGCTTCATTTTGTGTCGTGGTTCCTGGGCGGTGCCTTTCTCACGAACGCTGTACCGCACTACGTGAGCGGCCTGATGGGAAGGCCGTTTCAAAGTCCATTCGCGAAACCGCCGGGGGAAGGGCTGTCGTCGTCGACCGTGAACCTGCTCTGGGGTTTTTTCAATCTGATTTTCGGCTATCTGCTCGTTTGCCGTGTCGGCAATTTCGACCTGAGAGACACGAGTGATGTCCTCGCGCTCGGGCTCGGCTCGCTGGCACTCGGGTTGTACACGGCGCGACATTTTGGCCGCTTCCACGGCGGCAATACGCCGGGACATTCGTGAGCGTTCCGGCTGCCGGCGTCTTCCGTTCGCTGAGAAACGTCAACTACCGCGTCTGGGCGGCAGGCGCGCTGGTTTCCAACGTGGGCACCTGGATGCAACGCACAGCGCAGGACTGGCTCGTGCTGACCCAACTCACCCATCACAATGCGGCGGCCGTGGGCACAGTCATGGCGCTCCAGTTCGGGCCGCAGCTCCTGCTGCTGCCCTGGACAGGATTCGCCGCCGATCACTACAACCAGCGCAAACTGCTGATGGCGACCCAGGCCGTACTGGGCATTCTGGCCTTGATGCTCGGTCTTCTCACGGTGACTGGCATCGTCCAGCTCTGGCACGTCTATGTATTCGCGTTTCTGTCAGGCTGCGCCTCGGCGTTCGACGCCCCCGTGCGTCAGACATTCGTGGCCGAACTTGTCGGCGATGCGGATCTACCGAACGCGGTCGCGCTCAACTCGACTTCGTTCAACGCGGCACGGATGATCGGGCCGGCGGTGGCCGGTCTGGTCATCGCTTCGATTGGCACAGGCTGGGCATTTCTGCTGAACGGCGCCAGTTTTCTCGCGGTGCTGGCGTCCCTGTTTCTGCTGCGCGTGTCCGCTCTGCATGCGAATGCACGAGCACACCGGTCCAAGGGAAGTCTCACCGGGGGATTGCGCTATGTATGGTCCCGACCGGACCTCAAGGCGATCCTCGTCATGTTGTTCC
Organism: Paraburkholderia sp. SOS3; assembly: GCF_001922345.1. Lineage (NCBI taxonomy): Bacteria > Pseudomonadati > Pseudomonadota > Betaproteobacteria > Burkholderiales > Burkholderiaceae > Paraburkholderia > Paraburkholderia sp. SOS3. Next base: position 1,069,736 of record NZ_CP018811.1, read on the forward strand.
TGATCGGCACGTTCGGATTGAATTTCCCGATCTTCATCTCGACCATGGCGGTCAGTGTTTTTCACGCCGATGCACGCGGTTACGGACTCCTGTCGTCGATCATGGCCATCGGTACCATTTCGGGGGCACTGCTTGCCGCCGGCCGCGATCGGCCACGGTTCGTGTCCTTGCCGATCGGCGCGGCGATCTTCGGAATCGGCTGCACGCTGGCCGCTATCGCGCCAGGCTACTGGTTATTCGCTGCCGCGCTAGTCGTCATTGGTGTGGCCGCCTTGACCTTCACCAACGCCACCAACAGCCTGATGCAGCTCACGACCGAGCCTTCCATGCGGGGACGGGTGATGGCTTTGCGCGTCGCCATCGCACTCGGCGGTACGCCGATCGGAGCGCCGCTCGTGGGCTGGGTAGCCGACCATCTGGGGCCGCGCTGGGCTCTTGGTGTCGGCGCAACGTCGGGCATTGCCGCGGCGATGGTAGCCATCCACGCCATGACGCAACAGATTCATCGGCCACGCGAAGGCTGATTCGAACCGCACGACTTGCAGTGATGTGGCGATCGGGGCCCATTCAGAAGCGGAGCGGGCGCTCCAATGTCCGGCTGAGATCCTCGACCCAGCGCGGTCAGACAATTATCTCCAAGCCGGTCAGTCAGATCCGGATTTAACGACCGGAGTGCCACTATGCGACAGCCGCTCTGCCACGTTCGTCGCGGCGCCCGGTCGTCCGTCAAGCGCGCCATTCGTTGCGACAGTCCCCCCGCATTCCGCACACAAGCGGATACGGACTACCCAGATACATCGGAATCCAGAACGATTCCTGAGGAGGTGAGATTTGCCTCGCGCGCTTTGAAAGTATTCGGAAAGTAATGATAGTGAATATTAAAGAAGGTATTTAGAAAGCTAATAGCCTCTATTTATTTATATTCCGATGTTTCAATTCGGTGGCTTCAAACCGTAGATACGCAGAACGCATCGCCTGATGCATCTGCACTTTCCACAAGTACCGAAAGCGCTATACCGCGAATCTGGAGCCCCCCGAGCATGTTTAGAAACGCCTTGTTACCCATATCGCTGGCGGTGACGCTATTTGCGCTGGCCGCCTGCGGAAGCGACGATAGTAGCGCCCCTGCTGCGTCAACGCCGCCCGCGGCCGCGTCCGTATCTGTTCAGGACGCACTTCCAACCGCTACGCCGATCAAGCACGTAGTCGTGATCTTTGGCGAAAACCGGTCGTTCGACCACTACTTCGGCACGTACCCGAACGCCGCGAACCCGCCGGGCGAAACGCCGGTGTTCACGCCGCTGCCGAATACGCCCAAGGTGAACAACCTGCTCGGCGCCACGCCTTCGCTGCTGACGGCCAACCCGAACACGATCAACACGCAGAATCTGGCGATCGTGGTCACGCCGGCCATTCCGGCGTCGGGCACGCAGGCTGCCGTGCCTGCCGTGACGATTTCGCCGTCGCTGCTGAACCCGTTTCGTCTTGACCGCGCTCAGGCCAACACTGCCGACCAGAGCCACTCGTATGGTCCGGAACAGAACGCCTATGACAACGGCGCGATGGACGCCTTCCCCGCCAACACCGGCAAGGCGACGACCGGCGCCGCTGGGCAGTTCGGCACGAAGGCTCAGGTGATGGGCTACTTCGACGGCAACACGGTGACGGCGCTGTGGAACTATGCGCAGAACTTCGCCATGAGCCAGAACGCCTACACCGACACGTTCGGCCCGTCGACACCGGGCGCTATCGCCGTCATCTCCGGCCAGAACAACGGTGTGGTGCCCGTGATCGGCAACGCGTCGACGGTGGCCGACGGCCAGGGCGGCCTCAGCCTGACCGGCGATACGGATCCGGCCGGCGACACCTGCTCGTCGACAAAGAGCACGATGCACATGACGTCGAAGAACATCGGCGATCTGCTGAACGCGAGGAACATCACGTGGGGCGGCTTCATGGGCGGCTTCAACCTGCAGACCATCAACGCCAACGGTTCGACGGGCTGTACCCGCACGACCTTCTCGAGCGTGCTCGGCGGCAATGTGCCGGACTACGTTCCGCACCACATTTTCTTCCAGTACTACGCGTCCACGGCGAACCCGACGCACGCACGCCCGAGCTCGCTCGCGGCGATCGGCAACACGCTCGAAGCGGATGGCAAGACGGTTGATCCGGCTAACCACAACTACGATACCGACGACTTCTTTGCAGCCGTTTCGGCGGGCAACTACCCGTCGGTCAGCTACCTGAAGGCACCGGCAATCGGCGACGGTCACCCGGGCAACTCGGATCCGATCGACGAACAGGCGTTCATCGTAAAGGTGGTCAACTTCCTGCAGCAGCAGCCGGACTGGAAGAACACGGCCGTGATCATCACGTACGACGACTCGGACGGCTGGTACGACCATCGTTACCAACCGCCGAAGACAGCTTCGTTCTCGTCCTCGGATTCATTGAATGGCCCGAGCACCTGCAACGTGGCGGGCACGTCGGTGCAAGGCGTGGGCGTGAACGGCGCGGCAGTGCAGGGCCGTTGCGGCCCGGGCACGCGCATTCCGTTCCTCGTGATCTCGCCGTATGCAAAGGCCAACTACGTGGACGACGTGCAGATCAACCAGTCTTCGGTGGTGAAGTTCATCGAGGATAACTGGCTCGGCGGTCAACGCATCGGCCAGGGTTCCAACGATGCGAACGACGGCAGCATCATGGGCATGTTCGACTTCACGCAAAACGTGACCACGCCGCGCACCCTGTTCCTCGATCCGAACATGGGCACCAAGCTGGCGGCGGCCCCCACGAACTAAAGAAGAAGCTTGCTTCATTTGTCCCGGGACCGGTGCGCGAGCGTAGCGCGCGCACCGGCCGGCGATGAAGACGTCTGCGTCCTGTGCGTCGAGCCGGGCACTCCGTCGGCTCGACCATTTGTTTTGTGCTGTTGCGCCCTTGCTTTTCTGATCACATGAACCAGCCATTGCATACCGTTTCGCCGGCGGCGCCTTCCGCCGGCGGCGCCCCCGCACCCGATGCCGTTCGCCGGACCGCCCGTCGCACCGTTTTATGGAGTCTCGCGGTTAGCATGCTTGCCGCGTTTGCCGTGAGCGCCTATGCGCTTGTCTATCCACAGCGGATGCCGGAACCGGTGGGATTGCTGGTCGAGGATCTGACCGGTGCGAATCCTCATCCGATCGTGCTCAGGCGGCCGGTGGCGCAGCCTTTGAGCGGGCTCGCGCAGCTTGGCAAACAGATATTCAACGATCCGTCGCTGTCGGCGTCGGGAAAGCAGTCGTGCGCGTCATGCCACAGCGCGCAGAATTCATACGGACCGCCAAATGCATTTCCTGTGCAGTTTGGCGGTGCGCATATGACGCTCGCGGGCTACCGGTCGCCGCCGTCGCTGGCCTATCTGTATCGGCAACAAGGATTCAGCATCGGGCCTGAAGCGGCAGAAACCGATATTCCGCCGGACTTGAGCGCGCTTGCCGCGCAGGCCGCGGGCACGACGCGAGCGGTGAAGACGGCGGGCGCGGCTCCCGCGGCGCCGGCGATGGTGCCGCAGGGCGGACTGTTCTGGGACGGCCGCGTCGATACTTTGCAGGAGCAGGCCTTAGGTCCGCTGCTCAATCCGGTGGAGATGGCCAATACCAGCGAAGCCGAGGTGGCGCACAAGCTGGCGGCGGCGAAGTATGCCGATGCCTTCAAGGCGTTTTTCGGCGCCAACGTGCTCAATACAACGGGTCTGCTGGTGGCGGAGGCGATGTCGGCGGTGAGCCGCTACGAGTTCGAAGATCAGTCGTTCCATGAATTCAGCAGCAAGTACGACTATTGGCTCGAAGGCAAGGCGCGCCTGACGCAGGCCGAGTTACACGGCATGCGGCTTTTCAACGATCCGAACAAGGCGAACTGCGCGGGATGCCACCTGAGCCAGCCGAGCAAGGACGGCTTGCCGCCGTTGTTTACGGATACGCAATATGAGGCGCTGGGCGCGCCGCGCAATCCGGAAATTGCGGCCAACAAGGATCCGAAGTTTTACGATCTGGGCATCTGCGGGCCGTTCCGCCGCGATCTCGCGAACCAGACGCAATACTGCGGAATGTTCCTGACGCCGACCTTGCGCAATTCCGCCAGGCGGCCGGTGTACTTTCACAATGGCGTCTATCACACCCTCGAGCAGGTGATGGATTTCTATAATTTCCGGAACACGAATCCGGACAGGATCTATCCGCGCGATGCGTCCGGGAAGGTGGTGAAGTACAACGATATTCCGCCGCAGTTCCAGGCGAATGTGGATGTGGTCGACGCGCCGTTTGACCGGAAATTTGGGGATCAGCCTGCAATGACCGAAGGTGAGATGCGTGACATCATCGCGTTTGTCAAAACGTTGAACGACGGGTTTAAACCCGATTAGGGCCGTCGATAGTCTCGATAAAAATTGCACGGCGACGTTCCGGCCGTTGGACTTGCGATGGCACGCATCCGATTATCTGACTGAGACGAACGCGGACCGTCTCACCGAGACCCCAAGCGGAGGTATAGGTGAAGTGGCGCACCTGTGGAGCGCGCCACTCGAATTGCCCGGATTGGTTCGAGCCGGCGTCCCGTTCAGGATTTGATGAACTCGAGAAGGTCGGGGTTCAGGACGTCCGCGTGGGTGGTCAGCATGCCGTGCGGGAAGCCAGTGTATGTCTTCAGTACACCGTTCGCGAGCAGGTCGACCGCGCGGGGCACCGAACTGGCGAACGGCACGATCTGGTCATCTTCGCCATGCATGACAAGTACCGGTACAGTGATTTTCTTCAGATCTTCGGTGTAGTCCTCCAGCCAGGAGGATACGGTCTCGTAGTGGGCCTGGGCGCTGCCCTCCATGCCCTGGCGCCACCAGTTCGCGATCACCGCCTCAGACGGCCTGGCGCCCGCACGGTTGAATCCATAGAACGGACCCTCCGGGACTGCCCGGTAAAACTCCGACCGGTTGCCAAGCACGCCTGACTTGACGGCGTCGAACCACTCCCGCGGCTGACCTGCAGGGTTCGCGTCGGTTTTGACCATGTTCGGCGTCAGCGAGGCCACCAGCACTGCCTTGGCGACCCGGTCCTGGTGGCGAGCGACGTAGCGGGCCACCTCGCCACCGCCGGTGGAGTGCCCGATGTGGATTGCATCGCGGACGCCGAGGTGTTCGGTCAGTGCAGCGAGGTCCGCGACCCAGTGGTCCATGTCGTTGCCGGTGCCGACTTGCTCGGACCGACCGTGCCCGCGCCGGTCATGAGCGATCACCCGGTAGCCGTGTTGAAGGAAAAACATCATCTGGGCGTCCCAGTCGTCGGCGGACAGGGGCCAGCCATGGCTGAAGACGATCGGCTGACCGGACCCCCAGTCCTTGTAGAAGATCTTTACGCCGTCCGGAGTGGTGATCGTAGGCATCGCTGGTACCTCCTGTAAGAGATTGATTGATGTACTGGTTCTCCGCGGCGTCGAGAATGCTGCCCGCGGCTTCTTTCGAAGTCTTATTTCATGCGCATCACGAAACGTGCAAGCGGAGCGCACTCCGACATCGCTGCTATGGATTTCTAAGTATTAATCGGCGCGACGCGCTTGCTCATGGCGCTTGAATGCGTCGAGTACAGGAATCGGCCTGTGATTGAGCACTCGGAATAGGGTGGCCACGCCAGTAGGACCCCACCGGGGCGCTTGGCTCGTCAATATGGCAGCCGTTGCAATATAGGTATCCCTTGCCACGATGACAAAGACTTTCTATGATTTGACCTATGCCTCAAAGGCATACAGGAGAGCCAATGGAACTTCGACATCTGCGATATTTCATCGCGGTTGCGGAGGAAGGAGGTCTGTTGACAGCCGCCCAACGGCGGCTACACACGTCGCAGCCGTCACTTAGCCGGCAGATCCGCGATCTTGAATTCGAAGTAGGTGTGAAGTTACTGGAGCGCCAGGCGCGCGGCGTGGCGCTCACCACTGCCGGAAAAATTTTCCTTGATCACGCGCGTCTGGCGCTGCTTCAAGTCGAAGCTGCTATCGACGGCGCGCGGCGTGCGGAACAGCCTGAAAAACCCACCCTGGCTATGGGCTTCCTTGCGGGGCAGGAAGTCGTATGGTTACCGCACGCGCTGCACATCCTCCGCGAGGAGGCACCGGATGCGGAGATCACACTGTGCAGCCAGTCTTCTCCTGAACTCGCTCTTGGGCTGATGCGAGGAAAGCTCGACGTCGCTTTCCTTCGTCCCGAGAGACAGACCGTTGGCCTGTCATTCAAAGTCTTGGCGAAGGAGCCACTGATCGCCGTACTGCCAGCAGACCACCGGCTGACCTCACGCAGGAAAATGCGCCCGCAGGATCTCGCCAGCCAAATTTACGTCAGTTCGTCCAGGACTTCTCCCGTACTGGAATCCGTGATCCAGCAATACGCATCGAGTGTCGGAATATCGCTCAAGGCGGGATACGAGGGCGAAAACCTGCCGTCCGCAATGTCGCTCGTTACGTCAACGGGTGGCGTTACGCTTATCCCGCTGTATGCGCAAAATATGCTGACACCAAATGTTGTTGCAAGGGCGCTTGACGGCGTACCTCCGACGATTGATCTCGTCTTGGGATACAGCGATGCAAATACAAACCCGTTACTTCTGCGGCTGTTATCTCGTGCGGACGAGTTGGTTGCAAATGTTCAAGACCAAAGCATCATTCGCTATGCCGTCTAGGTCATGAACGCTGGCTCGGGCACTGCGAGATCGAATGGCCGCTGTACCGGGCAGGCCCGTCGTCTGAATGTCAGAGTCGCACGAAACACGAATGACGCTTCCTGGCTGCTGTTGACGGAGGCGCTTGTCGCTCATCGATCCGAGGCGGCCTCTCGGCCTAATGCGACCACTACGGCAACTTGCGACCTCGGAACAGTCATTCATGAACGGTGAGCCGCGACATCCCTGGATACCGAGGGACGCTCAAGTCTGCAGAGTTCGAGAGCGATTGCCACGCGCTGAGGTCCTATTGTCGACTTGTACCGGCTAAAGCAGCCGGCCGGATCTCGCCGGACATCGATTACAGCTGCGCCGCCCTGTCTTTGTACTTAAGCATGCCCAGGTGGCCGAGTTCGCGACGGAACGCTTCGGGTGTTGCGCCCGCGAAGACGTGAAAATCTTCGATGAGATGCGCCTGGTCGTAGTAACCGGCCGCGGCGGCTATGCTCGCCCAGCTTGCATGACTGCTTTCGCGCGCGAGGTCCGTCGCGCGCGAGAATCGCATGAGTCGCGCAAACGTCTTTGGGCTCATACCAACCGTTTCGAGAAACACGCGGCGCAGATGCCGTTCGCTTATTCTCAGGTCAGAGGCAACTTCGCTCACATTTGCGTTAAGCAATTTCTTCGCGGCTTCGCATACTAGCAAGGAGTGACCCGAGTTCAGGTCGTCGGGCGACAGTCGAGCCGCAATGGCTCGCTCGAGAATCATCGCTGCATCGGTGGCCTTCGTCGCCGTCGCCAGATCGTCGTACAGGTTTTGCGTTTCGGCGGCGCTCCACACCTGTTCCACCGGCACTACGTGTCCATTGAATGTGGAGGGCGGCGCTCCTAGCACCGCACCCGCCTTGCCCAACTGGAGACGGGCCAGGATGGTCCACTGTCCTTTGCGAATGATCTTTCGGGTTACGCGTCGGCGCGCCCCGAGCACGTGAATGTCCAATCCTCTGCTTGCAGAAGGTCCGAACCTGACCACGAGATGCACCTCGGGGCGCGGAATCGCCAGTCTCAGCCCGTCCATGAGGCATTCGTCCGCGAACATGGCATCAACAATTGACGGGACCGGGGTATTGGACCTTGCTTGTCCGCAGTGAATGGCTTCAATGTGCATGGGCACATTGTAAACGGCGTTCGACCGTCGCGCGAACGATACGAGACCTGTCCGTTTTTTCCAATTCAAGCCGGAGACCAGCGGATACAGTCGTCGGGTCCCATCACTCTGACAGGAGTCGGCGCATGAAAATTCTTGTGACTGGAGCAACCGGAAAGGTCGGAAGTCGGCTTGTGAAGCGCCTGGCCCAGCGCGGCGATCAGGTGCGCGCCATGATCCGTGACCCGCTGCACGCAACGCAATTCAAAGCGGATGGTATCGAACTCGCCGAGGCTGACCTCCTTGATGCGGCCTCACTCGAAGCGGCAGTCTCTGGCACCGACGTCGTGGTGCACAGTGCGGCATTTTTCCGTGGCGCCACACCTGAGCAGGCACATAACGTCAATGACGTTGGCACACAGCGTCTGGCAACCGCCGCTCGTGCCGCCGGCGTGAAGCGATTTATTTTCCTAAGCACGGGTCTGGTCTATGGGCCAACTGGCGAACGTCCGGCGAACGAAGACGATCATTGCGCACCAACTGCCGCTTACCCGCTGAGCAAGCTTGCGGCCGAACGATTCCTGCTTGGCCTGAAGGATCCGGATGTGCGGGTGCTACGTCTGGCCTTTGTGTACGGCGACGGCGATGCGCACATTCGGGAAGCGGTTACTCTCATGCGTGGATTTTCTCCAACCCAGCGTATGTCGATTGCGCATCATGCCGACGTGGCTCAAGCTGTTGCACGGCTGCTCGACACCTCTGACCCGACGTACCGCATCTACAACGTGGTCGACGAGGAGCCACTCCGGATCGCCGAACTCTTCGCTTCCATCGGAGCGCCGCCGCCGGACGGATCGGATGCTAAACGTGGAGCGGCTTTCGAGACGCCGCTCGATGGTCGTCGTATCCGCGATGATCTAGGCTTCAGACCCATGTTTTCACGCCTCGCGGATGCCGTCGCCGCGCGTGCCCTTTAGGATCACCACGCACTGAATTCAAAGAGCAGAGTGACCGACCGCGTGCGTGCTTGCCAAGCTGGGGGCTCAGAGCATCGGAGAGCCGCCGTGGACGAACTTCGAGCGATTTCCACCTTTATCTGCGCTGCCGGATTGGGCAGTTCCAACGGGGCCGCGCACGCGCAGGGCTGCACACCACAGACAGTCAGCAAGGCGATTCGTCAGCTCGAAGAACATCCCGACGTGCGGCTCTTTCACCGCACGACGCGCAAGAGCGCATTGACCGATGACGGAGCGCGGCTGCTATCGTCCGTGCGCGCCGCGATGAGCCGCGTGCGCAGTGCGTCATGCGAGGACGAGGGGCCCATTCGTATCAGTGCGGGCGGCGCGGCTTGAAGATCGCTTGACCGACGCCGTCGCTGGGCGCATCGATGCCGGTTTCAAGGCAGTCATCGCGCAGAGAATCGACGTTTCAGGCGGACAGGGTATCTGACGTTTGCGTCTTCGGTGAACGTCCGTTGACACAATTTGATCAACGCCTAGTTGTTTGAAACGTTCGGAGGGCCGCTTTCGGTGGATGTGCGGCAATTGCAAATATAAAAGGAGCGGCCGCTCATGGCCCGAACTCCGTCCCGCACTCAGCGGGCGAGGACGCGATCGATCGCATTGCGCGCCACGCCGAATTTGGCCATACGAGCGCGACGGTCCGATGAGCCAGGGTATGAACGAAGCTACGCGTTCACGGCATTGCGCAGCTCGGTGTTTCCTCTGTTAAACGAGAAGGCTCGAAACGGGACGTGTGGGAGTTTCGTTCTCCCGGTGGACGACGTACGGGACGCTCAACTCGCCGGGCGCGAGACGATGCTGCACAAGCATCGCATGCCTGAATGCATACCCCATGTAGAAGGCCAACCATTCTTCCACGAGCCCCCTGAGACGGATAGCCCTCAACGGCACAGCCACCGCTTTATGCCTCCCTGGAATGAGTGTTATCGACGGCGCCTGCCTTCTCCGACAAAGCGCTGACCTTCATGATCTGCTCACCGTCAACCAACAGGAACAAAACGATGAGCAACTTCAAGACCTACACGATCGATAATGCGCCGGCTGCATCGAAGCCCAGCCTCGAAGACACGCAACGCGCCTTCGGTTTCGTCCCCAACCTGCAAGCGAACATGGCGGAATCGCCCGCGCTGCTGGCCGGCTACTCGGCGCTGTGGGATCTGTTCTCAAAGAGCACGCTGACACCGCACGAACAGCAGGTGGTCTATTTGACCTCGAACTTCGAGAACAACTGCCATTACTGCATGGCCGGTCACTCCACGCTGGCAAAGATGATCAAGATGGACGCAGGCGTGATTGCCGCGCTGCGCGCCGGCACGCCGCTGCCCGATGCAAAACTCGAAGCGCTGCATCGCTTCACGACGCTCGTGGTGCGTGAGCGTGGCTTCGTCCCGGATGCCGATGTCGACGCGTTTCTCGCCGCCGGTTACACCCGTCAAAACGTCCTCGAAGTGATTCTGGGTGTGGCGACCAAAGTGATGAGCAACTACACGAACCACATTGTCCACACCGAACTCGACGGCTTCATGGCCGGTAACGAGTGGACCAAACCGATCGCTGCTGCTGCCGCCTAAAGCCGGCCCCGGGAGCCCTCGCGGCTCCGGTCCAGCCTCATACCGAAGTTCACCGGGAAACCGCCATGTCCACGTTCGACCGCTATCAACACGCGTACCGCAATGCTCGACCGACCCAGCGCCTGCGTCGTGCGATCGACGAAGGCATCGGCTACGGCCTCGCGCTCGAAGGCATCACCGCGGCCGAAGTAGCGCGCACCGCCGCTGCGCAGAGTGCAGCCTGAATCCGCTCGTCACGCGATTTCCCGATTTCACTATTCTTCTCGACGGAGACCTCTCATGTCACTGCAAGACAAACTCGATGCATTCCGGGCCGACTTCAAGGCAGGCAAACCGCCGTTCAACGCGCCGCCGGAGATTCATCCGGTGATGGAACGCGCCACGGCGGAACTGATTGCAAGCGGGCAGGCCGGCCGCGCAATCAAGGCCGGCGATCGCGCGCCGCATTTCAACCTCAAAGATCAGGATGGCAACGACGTATCTTCCGCTGCATTGCTGGCGAAGGGGCCGCTCGTGGTGACGTTCTATCGCGGCGTATGGTGCCCGTACTGCAATATCGAATTGCAGGCGATCAACGAAGTGCTGCCGAAGATTCAGGCCTATGGCGCGAACGTCGTGGCAATCTCGCCGCAAAGCCCGGTCAACAGCCGTAAATCGGTGCGTACCAACGAACTCGGTTTTCCGGTGCTGAGCGACGCGAACGGCCAGACGGGCGCCGATTTCGGATTGCGATTCGCGTTGCCCGACTATCTGGTCGAGTTGTACAAGAATCTGAAGAACGATCTGCCCGCGTTTAACAACGACGCGAGCTGGACCTTGCCGATGCCCGCGCGCTACGTCATCGGACAGGACGGCATCGTGCTGTATTCGGAGGTCAACCCCGATTACACGCGTCGTCCGGACCCGTCGGACATGTTCCCGGTTCTGGAAAAGGCAACGGCCAACGTCTGAGGCCGGCAGTTCAAAACCAGCCGGTGCCGCCGGCGCCGGGGGAATCCGGCGCTGCTGTTCGATTCCATTCAGTTCGTAAAGGACATCTGATGACACGGCGTACATTTCTCGTCACCGGTGCGACCAAAGGCATTGGCCTCGCGCTAACAGAACGGCTGATCGCCGACGGCCACCACGTGGTGGGCCTCGCGCGCGACGCAAGCGATTTTCCCGGCGAACTGGTCCGCGTCGATCTGGCCGACCGCGCCGCCACCGGCGCGGTACTCGATGACCTCGTGCGCCGCCATGCGTTCGATGGCGTGGTAAACAACGTCGCGCTAGTCAGACCGCAGCGTTTGGGCGAAGTCGCGCTAAGCGACCTTGATGACGTTCTCGCGCTGAATCTTCATCCCGCGGTGCAGACCGTGCAGGCACTCCTGCCCGGTATGCGGGCGCGCGGTTGGGGACGCGTCGTGAATATTTCCAGCCTGACGATTCTCGGCATGACGCAGCGCACCGCCTATGCAGCGGCGAAAGCGGCGCTCGTGAGTTTTGCGCGATCGTGGGCGCTGGAACTGGCCAGCACGGGCATCACGGTAAACGCCGTCGCGCCGGGTCCGACCGAAACCGTGCTGTTTCGCGCGAACAATCCGCCGGGGAGCGAAGGCGAGATGCGCTATCTGGCCTCGGTGCCGATGGGTCGCTTCGGCCAGCCGCATGAAATTGCCGCGACGATCGCGTTTCTGCTATCCGACGCGGCTGCCTTCATGACCGGTCAGACGCTTTACGTCGATGGCGGCGCGTCAATCGGGAAGCTCGCTTTCTGAGGCCGCGCCGTCGGCACCACTGCCGGCGGCACCGAGAATCTCTTCAACGAAGGCGACGAACGCTCGGGCCTTCGCACTCACGAGGCGCCCGGCCGGGAACACCGCCCACAGGTCGATCGAGGGCAATTCCCAGTCGGTCAGTACCGCTTGAACGGCGCCGTCGGCAAGTTCCGGCGAAAACATCCATTCCGATGCGATTGCGAGGCCCATGCCGCCGAGCACCGTCGTGCGGATGCCTTCGGCGGCGCTCACGCTGACGCGTCCACTCACGACGACGGCCACCTCCTTGCCTTGCTGGCTGAACGCCCACGACTCGCCACCGCCTCGCAACGAATACACGATCACCTGATGCTGGCTGAGGTCCGCGGGGGTCGCCGGTACGCCCGCTTCGGCGAAGTAGCCGGGCGTACCCACGACCAGCCGGCGACTTTGAGCAATGCGGCGCGCGGTCATGGCCGAATCGTCGAGCGAGCCCATGCGCAATGCGACGTCCACGCCTTTTTCGAGCAGGTCGATGGTGCGATCGTCCAGTACGATATCGATCTGCAGGTTGGGGTGCCGGTCCAGAAACGTCTTGAGCGCAGGCAGGATGTGCAGCCGCGCGAAGGTCACGGCGGCACTGATGCGCAGCACACCGGATAGTCCGGTCGACGCGTCGCGCGCGACATGCTCGGCGAGGTCCACTTCTTCGATTGCGCGCTTTGCGTGTTCGTAGAAACGCTGACCCGCATCGGTGGGCGTCAGGCCGCGCGTCGAGCGCAACAGGAGTCGCACGCCGAGTCGCTCCTCGAGTTGCGCGATCGACTTCGAGACGGCCGGTTGCCCGAGTTTGAGCCGCTTCGCGGCCGCCGAGAAAGAGCCGGCCTCCACAACGCTGACGTACGTTTCCATCGCTGCCATCCGGTCCATGCCGCCGTTTCTCCTTGAAGGGCCGTGAAGTTTTTATCGTGACTGAGATATGTGTTCAGCCGGAAGTCTATCGCGCCGGGACATGGCCGATGAAGTTAGCGGCGTCAGCGGTCTTTGCAATCGACATCGCGATCGGAATGCGCAGACGAAACGGCCCCGGCGCAGGCGATCGTGCGGCAGGGCCGTCAACAACGCTCGCTTGCGGTTCAGAGAGCGGGCGCAGTGCTGAGGAAGGAATAATCGGTGTAGCCGCGCGCATCGCCACCAACGAACGTCGAGCGGTCGTAATGGTTCAGCGGCGCCCCGACGCGCAGTCGCTCCGGCAGATCCGGATTGGAGATGAACAGGCGCCCGAACGCGACGAGATCGGCATCGCCCGCTTCGATCATGCGATGCGCGCTGTCCGCAGTAAAGCCACCCGCCGCGATGAGTGTGCCCTTGAAGACGCGACGCAAGTCCCTGGCGGAGATCGCCGAGGCCGCTGCGGGGATGTCATCGTTACCGCGCACTCGCGACTCGACCGTGTGCACATCAGACCGATATCTCTCTCAAAAGGAACGCAGGCCATGTACCACGTCCGCGCATTCGCTACTCCCAATTCCGTCAAGGTGCCGATTGCACTCGAAGAGCTCGGAATCGACTATGTGCTGCATGCCGTCGACGTTCGGAGAGGCGAGCAGAAGAGGGAGGGATTTCTCGCGTTGAATGCCAACGGCAAAGTGCCCGTGCTGACCACCGAGGACCGTAGCTTCAAACTGGCAGAGTCTGCAGCCATCCTTGTGTATCTCGCCGAGACGCACGGCAAGCTGCTGTCGCGAGAGCCGTTGCAGCGGGCGCGTACGTTCGAACAGACTGAAGCTGCTCGATGCGCTCCTCTTCGAACAGTCGTTCGTCGCGGGCAATGACTATTCCATCGCTGATATCGCCCACTTCGGCTGGATATGGCGACGCGCGTTCCCGGACCTGACGCTCGACGAGACGCCGCATGTGCAACGCTGGTGCGACACGATACCAGGACGCCCAGCTGTCGCGCGCGCGATCGCGAAAGTGGAGGAGCTTACCGTGGCGGCTGGTTAGGTAATTCCGGCCTAATTCTGCGTCGATACGCTGCGCAGGCAGTCTCGAATTTCACAACCGATCAAGGAGTGTCAGATGAAACGCGCAAAAACCATCGCAGCCGCCATATGTGTTCTCGTCGTCGGTGCATCCGGTGCGTCCGGTGTGGCCCGCGCGGCCGAACAGAAAATCGCGCCCGCGAAAATGACGTGCTCGGACTTCGTGCAGGTTGACGACGCATATAAGCCCGCGCTTGTCTATTGGGTTGCAGGCGTCGACAAGCTCGGCGTGACGGGCACCGAAACCACGGTGGTGGATACCATGCAGCCCGTCGCGGCGACCGTCGCGCAGGAGTGCCGGAAGGATCCGCAGACCCGGTTCATGAGCAAGGTCCGTTCGATGATCAAGTCGAAGCAGATCGCACTGTTCGATCACCACTGATCCCACGAGTCATCGACAGCAAGGACCGACATCATGGAACGGCAACTCTCCGACAACGGAACGATCACTGACAGCGCCATCCACATTCCTGCCATCGGCCTCGATCTTAAGGTGTGCATCGGACCATCGTCGACGCAGGGACGCGCGACGCTCATTGAAACCTGCGATGCACCGGGCTTCGGGCCGCCGATGCATCGGCACGAGCACGAAACTGAAGTGTTCCATGTGCTGCAAGGGCGCTATCTGTTCGAAGTGGACGGCAAACGCGAGGTCGTGCAGGCAGGCGAGACGCTGACGGCGCAGGTCGGCACCACGCATCGTTTCGTCAACATCGACCATGACGCCTCGCGCATGCTGGTACTGATCTCGCCCGGATTCGATGCGGCCGGCTTCTTTAGCGAGTTGCGCGACGCGATGGCGGGCGGCCATGCCGATCCGGCGGCGCTCGCGCGCCTGGGCACGAAATGGCACATCGAGTTTCTCGGGCCGCCGCTAACGGCGGAGCAATGATTTGCTGAGCGACCGCGCGGGCAATCGGAATCATGGGCATTCGTGGGTAAGGTGCACGTCTCGCGATGCATTTTCCAGTCGCTCGGCACGTCTGGACAGGCAAGCAGTTCGTCGAGCAGACGCCTGGTGCCGGCATCGACCATGTGGCCGACCGATTCCCTGTGCACGCGTTGCAGCAAGCTTCGCGAGACCGTGTTCCAGTCGGCCACGAAGGGAGGCATTCCCTGCGGATCGAAGATCAGATGCAGCGTTTCGGGTCCGATTCGGCCAGGTGGCCGCGTTTTTCTATCAACGCGCGCGCGTGTGCCGATAGCGCGGCCAGTGCAGGGGCGGCAGGCACGGCGCCGTGCCAAAGCGCATCGATATCCGCGCGATGTACCCCCTGCTGCAACGCGAGCGCCGTGTGGAGGCGCGATAGCCGAAGAGTCGACGTGGTCGTTCATTGCACCGATTACATCCCATGTAATCGACGTGGTTCGAATGCTTGCCGCCTTTGGCCGATCACACGGCGTCAAGCTCGGGGGCATCCCGCGTCTGACCTGACGGCTCCGTTACCACCCGGTTCCTTCCCGCACGCTTTGCCGCATAGAGCAGGCGATCGGCGCGTGCCAGCAACTCCCCGAGCGCCTCGCCAGGCCGATACCGGGCAATCCCGGCACTCGTCGTGACGCGCAGCGTCGTATCGATTTGATCGAAGCGGGAAGTCTCCAGCACGGTGCGCAAGCGCTCGGCGATCTGATACGCGAATGTGTCGTCCACGCGCGGCAGCAGGAGCACGAACTCCTCGCCGCCGATGCGCGCCACCACGTCCTTCTCGCGCACTCCGGCGCGCAGGATGGCGGCGAACTGGCGCAGCACTGTGTCGCCGGCCGCATGTCCGTAACGGTCGTTAATGGATTTAAAGTTGTCGATGTCTAAAGCGATCAGCGCGAGCGGATAGCTTCGCCTGTCCGCGACGCGGCGGCCCGCCAGGCGTTCAAACGCACGCCGGTTCAACGTTTCTGTGAGCGGGTCGAGATCGCGTTCGACCGTCAGCCGGTCGATCACGTCCGACATCGCGGCGGCCAGCAGCACCAGCCCCAAGACAGCGCCCATCAGAGCGAGCGACAACTGCAGCATGACCCAGAAGAGGGTCTGCCCGAACGGCGCGGTGCCATGAGGCAGTGGGTGGATCGTAGTGAGCGGCGTCCTGATGAAAAAACTGGCGCCAAAGATCAGCAGCACCCAGAGAAGAACGCGGTTAACGGTGCGTCCGTTGCAGTGTTTTCTGAAACGGAGCGCGGTCAATATCATTGACGCCCCGGCGCTAAGATTCAGGATGTAGACGCGCACCAGCAGATTCGACGTCACGAAGGAGAAGTAATACATGCTGCCCAGCACCAGCGCGAACATCGCCGCATGCGTCGATAGCCGCCAATGAAGCCCCGCCCTGCGCAGAACGCCTTCCGCCAACAGTTGAACACTCGACACGTAAAATGCCGCCGAGATAAGCGCGTTCGATCTCCATTCATCGGGCAGGTGGCAGATCTGCACTGCCGAGCCGAGTGCGAAAGCAAAAAACGAAGCGGCGAGAAAACGCAGATAGCGCAGTCTCCTATCGTAGATCCATGCACAGGCAAAGCCGAGCGAAAAGACTGCCGTGATACCTGGGATGATCAACTGAACGAGCTGATTGGGCGTTATATGAGCGGGCATGTGGCTTGTTCTCCGCGGACGGCCGCGAATCGCCGGGCCTGGGGAGTGGCGTTTCTCGGCGCGTACCGTCAGCCGCCATGTACGACTCCCTCAAAATGGAGGTGCATCCGACAGGGTCAGAGGATTGTACGCCCGGTGCATGGAAGGCTTCGGGCAGTGCGACGTCGGCGCACTCGGGACAGATGTGGGGCGGTACGCGCTTTCCGCCCCGACTCAGGTCGGCATAAATGCAGTTATCCTTTGCAGATAAACTATATATGCCTTCGTCGCTCTATTAAACTCGCGCTCGACGACCGGCCCTTAAGCCGCTTTGAGAGCTGTTGATGCATTCAAACATCGACGGCGAGCGCGCCGGGCCGCAGGTCGTCCGGCTTGAGCCTGGCCACATCCGCGCCTTCTCAATGAGGAATGACTGTGCAGCCGTTCGAACCTGTAATCCTGGCTACACCACGACTCGTGCTTCGCCCGCTTCGCGAGGAGGACGCGCAAGCGCTGTTTGCCATTCGGTCGGACGAAGTTGCGATGCGCTATTTCTCGTTTCCGGCAATGACATGCCTAAGTCAGGCAACGGACAGGATCACCCGCAAATTGTTGACGTCCACCAACGGACAGGACCTCATTTGCGTGCTTGAATTGCGGGAAACTGGCGAAGTGCTCGGAGATTGTGCGCTGTTCCATGCGGACCACCAATGCGCGCGCGCCGAAATAGGCTTTAGCCTGCTACGCAGGCATTGGCGAAGAGGATATATGTACGAAGCGGCCTCTGCTCTGATAGAACACGCGTTCTCGACCTTGCAGCTACGGCGGATCGAGGCGGATGTCGATCCACGTAACGCGGCCTCGGCTCGTCTTCTTGAGCGGCTCGGATTCGTCCGCGAGGGGCTTCTGCGTGAGCGTTGGGTAGTCGGCGACGAGGCGTCCGACAGCGCGCTGTACGGGTTGCTCAGCCGGGATCGTCGTCAATCAGATTGTCGAATCGATCGACGTGTTGTTCGAGAGTCGACCTGACGTGTTGAGACCGGCACCGTTGACGTCGTGGCGATAAATTCTTTGCGCAAATCGCTTCGGTGCATTCCTTCGTCTCGACCGTGTTGTCTGTGGCGACTGCTACGCCGGATGAACACATTGTGCCCCTGACGGACCTCGATGAACATTACGCTATCTCCCACTACCGAGCTTGATGCTGAAGCTTTGGTGACCATTCGCATTGCAGCGATGCGAGAGAGCTTTGAACATATCGGGCGCTTCGATCAGCGGCGGGCTCGCGAACGTTTTCTGATTTCCTTCGACCCAGCAATGTGCCGTTTCATCGAGGCCAATGGCACTCGTGTCGGCCTTGTTCTGATTCGCCCTCACGAAGGTCATTGGTTGCTCGATCACTTCTACGTTCTGCCCGAACACCAGGGAAAAGGAATGGGTGCATTTGTGCTGGAGCAGATTTTTGCGGATGCGGATGCGCGACACATGCCCATCCGGGTGGGCGCTTTGCGTGGCAGTCATTCCAACCGCTTCTATCAGCGGCATGGCTTTGTTC
Source organism: Paraburkholderia sp. SOS3 (assembly GCF_001922345.1). Taxonomy (NCBI): domain Bacteria; kingdom Pseudomonadati; phylum Pseudomonadota; class Betaproteobacteria; order Burkholderiales; family Burkholderiaceae; genus Paraburkholderia; species Paraburkholderia sp. SOS3. The sequence continues at coordinate 1,088,064 of NZ_CP018811.1, forward strand.
AAACACATGAAGCGCAATGGGATATCTATTACGTGCGCCAACCATGTACGCCCAGGAAAAAGCAAGCATGACGGGAGCGAGCGCCAATCCAAAAGTCTATCAGCGGTAACGTTGGAAATCGGCGCGTAACAACGCGAACTGAGAGAGATCGTGATAGGCGCCGCCCCAGTGCCCTGCCTGACGTTGTTGACCTTCCAGGAGAAAACCCAGCCTCTTCAATGTGCGAATGGAGGGCGCGTTATGACCAATGGGCACGACGGTTTACTCAATTCGCTCGACAAACTGCGCCCTGTCGAATGGCGCCTCGTATGGCTGCGGCCAGTACTCAAGCACGTGAGCGATCTTTCCGCTTTTGACCGTAAAGAACGAGATCGCTCTTGCATCCGAGGTGCCATCCGTGACGGATACGTCTGAAACAACCTCATTCCCGGCAGCGACGATACGATTGATCGTGAAGACCCACTTACCTTGCGCCGGATACGCCGTGTTAAGTCCGGCGAAATTTGCAGTACCCCGGATCCGCTCGTTCGACTGGGGCCAGTCGAGAACAAAATCGTGCGCAAGAACAGCGGCGACAGCATGAAAATCGTTTGTAGCCATGAGGTGCCAAAACGCCTGAACCACATCGAGCGCGGTCTCGGGGAGGGCAGTCATAATCGTAGATGTGTCGTGTGCACGTAGTGAAAAATTGGTTACGGCGGATTGTCAACCGTCCAGCTCTCAACGTCGACTACCTCTTCACGGCCGAACTCGGGAATCCATCGTGCAGGGATGCATACCGCATTGCTCTGGTCGGCGAATTTCCGCAGCCGACCCGAAGCGGACCACCAAAATGCCGGAGCGCACGACCGCAAACCATCTCGCAGCGGTCGTTCTCATGCGAGCGCAAACAAGCGAGGCTTCTGTCGACGCTCCGACATTGGCTGGCGCCTGTTTTTCAAGGCTTCGTTTGATGATCGCCCGACGCTCGCGTGGCCCCGCGGCTAACAGGGCGCCGACGCAGTACGGTCGATTTTGATGTGAAGCGTGCACAAAGCCTTTGGCCTAGTTATTTCGCAGGATCTTGGACCTTTTGCCCGGGTTCTCCGAATAGTAACTTCGCGTTATGTCATGGATTCGCAGGAACCCGAATCACCCAACCTGTGCCCGTGACGCAAGAGATATCATTTATGGCCAAACGGCAAAGGATGCAGATGACCCGCTTGAAATGGAACGAAATTGCTCCGGACGGCGCGAAGGCCCTTTTCGGTGTCCATCAATATGTGACCAAGAGCACCAACCTGCCGGAGGAACTGATTCATCTCGTGTTCCTTCGAGTTTCTCAAATCAACGGATGCGCCCATTGCATCGACATGCACAGTCGCGATCTGAGGAAGACCATGTCCATCGACAAGATCACGCTGATACCGGTGTGGGACGAGGTCCCGCACCTGTTTTCCGAACAGGAGCGCGCTGCCTTGGCGTGGGCTGAGGAGGTGACTCGCGTCAGCGAAACACATGCTTCGGATGACGCCTACGCGGCAGCCTCGGCAATGTTCGCGCCGAAGGACCTCGTCGACCTTACGATAACGATTGCCGCGATGAATGCTTTCAACCGTCTCGGCGCCCCATTCCGACTTCCGGTCGCCGCGAAGGCCTGAGCTCACGGGCGGCCTCCAAGCCGAGGGCGACTAAGCGAAAGCAGGTATTCGCCAGTTTTCAGTCGCGCAATCACAAACGGCCTGACAGCAACGTCGCGTGTCTGCCCTGGAGAAGCTCAGCGAGCTACGTGCGTTGCATGTTTGGCAGAATTTCGCCGCCCCGTCTTGGCGAACGATAGTACATGTATGGCGCGCCTTGGCGCTTCGGGACTGCAATCTCTGCAACATTTTCTCGCATCGTCGAGATACCTTATCGCCGCGAATCTGCAAGTAGACAGATGGAAGGTGTACGCGGCCTATGCGTACTATGTCGCACCATAGTGCAGTCAGGCGCGGCCGCCCGTACGGATCACCACGCTTCACGCCGTGGCGGGCGACGCAAGGCGCGTGCGGTCCAGCCAGTCGCCGAGACTCGTGCGGCCGTGCCGCGCTGCACGGATTGGCACCAGCGAACGCTCGTCCATCACACCGCCGAAGTAGGTGGCTTTGTCGTCTGGTATAACCGGGCGGCCATCGCGCACGGCCCGCAGATAGTTGCCGATAAACGCATGCATCGCACACTGCTCGGGACCGGCAATGTCCACGATGATGGCCGTTACATCGTCCGCGGCGATGGGCTGGAACTGGTGCGGTGACAGCGGCGTCGTGCCGTCCATCGTGCTCAGATCGGCGATGGTGCCGGGGAACTCGAAGAACTGCATGGCGCGCACGACCGAATACGCCCCCCGATTGCGCGACCAAGCTTTCCTGCACGCACTTCGCCGCAAAATACGTATTGCCCTCCATCCGATCCACGCCGACAATCGACAGCACCACATGGTGCCGCACGCCTGCATCGCGCTCGGCCTGAAGAGATTGCGCGTGGCGTCGCGAAAGAAGGCCGCGACGGTTCGCGGGCCATGGCCCGGCGGGTTGGTCACGATGATTACCTGCGCACCGCGCTGCGCGCCCTCCAGGCACGCACCCGCGATGGCGTTGACGCCCGTGCCCGGCGATGCAGCAACGGCATCATGACCCTTCTCGCGCAGCAAGGCCACGGCCTTCACACCGATCAACCCGGTCCCTCCGATGACGACAATCTTCATGACACACCTCGTTCGGTTCGTGAAAGTGAAGTCATTGTGTGACAATCATGTCTTAGCCAGAATGGACAGGAAACGTCGATGGGACTAGTCCAGGAATTATCGATATCGAACCGGAAATACGCGCTGAAGATCGATATCGACCGGCGCCATGCGCTGCCGGTCTACTTGCAGATCTGCGAGCGCTTCAAGGCCGCGATCGCGGCGGGACACCTGAAGCCGGGCGACCGCGTGCCCGCGCTACGCGGTCTGGCCACGCAACTAAACACGGCGCGCGGCACGGTGGAAATGGCCTATGAAATTCTCGTCGACGAGGGTTATCTGCAGATGCGCGGCGCGGCGGGCACCTTCGTATCGTCGTCCTTGCCGGCGTCGGTGCTGAAGCCGGCTGCGCGCCGGGGACGCGAGCACACTGGCATGCCGCGCCCTAAACCGGCGCCCGCAGCCGGGCCCGGTCACGAAGCACGGCCACTGCGTCCCGGCCTGCCCGCGCTCGATGCGTTTCCGCGCAAGGTGTGGAGCCGCATCATCGCGCATCGCGCACGCAGCGTGGACTTTGCTTCGCTCACGTATCCGGACCCGGCGGGCTTTGGGCCGCTGCGCGAGCGCATCGCGACGTATCTGGGCCTTTCGCGCGGCGTAGAGTGCACGCCGGAACAGGTCTTCGTGACCAGCGGCTACCGTGCGTCGCTCGAACTCATTTTGCGCAGTCTCGCCAAACCGGACGACAGCGCATGGTTCGAGGAACCGGGGTATTTTCTGGCCCGTGATTTTCTCAATGAGGCGAGGCTCAAGCTGGTGCCCGTTCCGGTGGATCACGACGGGATCGATGTCGATGCCGGGCAGGCGTTGGCTCCGGACGCGCGCTTCGCGATCGTGACGCCTTCGCATCAAAGCCCGCTCGGCGCGACGCTTTCGCTGGCGCGGCGCATGAAGCTGCTCGAATGGGCGGGACGGGCGGGCAGCTGGATCGTCGAAGACGACTACGACAGCGAGTTTCGCTACGCCGGACGGCCGTTGCCGGCGCTCAAGAGCCTGGACGTGGACGATCGCGTGATCTATTGCGGAACGTTCAGCAAGGTGTTGTTTCCCGGTTTGCGGCTGTCCTACGTAGTGGCGCCCGAACGGGCCATGGCCCGCTTCGCGCAGCTCACGACCAGTATGAACGCCGGGCCGCCTTATCTGTTGCAGGCGGCAGTCGCGGACTTCATCGCGCAAGGGCATTTCGCGCGGCATCTGAAGCGCATGCGCGCGCTCTACGCGGAGCGCCGCGAGGTCTGCGCAAGGGCGCTGGAGAAGGCTTTCGGCGCAAAGGCGCGTATCGAGCGGCCCGCAGGCGGTATGCATCTCGTGATGCTGTTCAACAGCGGCGACATCGGTCCCGTCGATGATCTAGCCATCGTCGCGCGCGCTCAGGAAGCGGGGCTGGCGGTGAGCGCGCTGTCGTCGTGGCATATCGGTGCGCGCACGAAACGTACGCTGCGAGGAGTAGTGCTGGGCTTCGCGAATATCGTCGACGAAGCGGAAGCGGCGCGCCTTGCACGCATGCTGCGACGCGCGTATGCCGGTTGAGGCACGCAAGCTACCGAACAAAGGCGCCGTTATCGGACGCAAACAGGGTGTGTTGCGCGAGTTCGTCGCGTGCGGCCTTCACTGCTTTGGTCACGGCTTCGCCGCCGCGCACGAGACCTTGCAGCAGCAGGAAGTGCACGCTCTTCACGCCGATGCAATCCAACGCATAGCGCAGATAGGGCGTAAGGAAATCCTGTTGCAACGCATGCTCGCCGGTATGATGACCGCCCGAGCCGACGATCACGAAGGCTGGCCGGTCGCGCATGAGCCCGAGTTTGCCTTCCGGCGTGGACGCGAAGGTGCGATGAATGCGCAGCACGTAATCGATCCACAGCTTGAGCGCGGCGGGCACCGTAAAGTTGTGCATCGGCGTGTTGACGATGAGCACGTCGGTCGTCTCGATCTCGCGTATGAGCTTCTCGGAGACGTCGAAGTGGCGCATATCTGGCTCGCGCGACGTAATTGCTCGCGCGTAGTCGCCCGTGAGCGGCGGCAGTGGCTCTGCGGCGAGGTCGCGCTCGGTGATCTTCACGTGCGCACGCCTCTCCAGCGAACGGATCATCTCCAGGGCCAGCCGGTAGCCGTGGCTCGCCTTACTGTGGGGGCTCGCGTTGATGAACAGCACATTCATCGCGCGGCCTCCTCGTGAGCGGCCTGCAGCGGCTCGACGAAACGCATGCCTCGCGCGAGCAGACCGTTGCGGAAGTAAAAACGCTGCGCGAGCGCCATGTGCAGGCCGGTATCGAGCACAAGCTGCGCGCAGTCCGAGCGTCGGGCAATGTCGCGCATCTCCTCGATCAAGCGCGCGCCGATGCCGCTGCGTTGCAGCCGCGCGGTGACGACAAGGTCATCGACATAAAGGAAGCGGCCGTACAGCGTATTCGTTTGCACGCGATAGCCGGCCAGACCGAGAATCACGCCGTTCGCATCGCAGGCGGCGAGCAGGCGGTAGCGCTCTTCGAACTGCGCCCGCATGCGCGTGCCGAAAGCAGCGGCGTCCGTCAAATGCGGGCGCAGTTCCTTCATGATCGGAAAGGCGCGGGTCCATTCTTCGGGTGAATCGAGATGCCGGAAATCGATTGTCGTGTCCATGCGGGTTCTCCACGTTGCATGGTTTACACGATACCGATTCGATGACTCAGTCAGAAGGGCCAAAAATCGCGCCAAGCACTAGGCCATCTTGAGCGGCGAGACGTCGACGCTGACGCCGAGACCGCCGCCGCTTCGTCGTGCGAAGCTCGCGCAGCAAAGCCTTCCAGCAACTCCTGCAGCGCATACATCTCCTCTGCCTCGTTGCGAGGGATAAATGCAACTGCAGGGCTATTGCGTGGAATATTGACGACGAGCTTTTCGGCCTCAAGGCGTCGTAGCGCCTCTCGCACTGAATCGTTGACGGAGCGATCCACGTCGTGCTACGCCAAACCTATCCGACTTCGGGCCGTTTTTGTCGCGATTCTCAATGGTGAACGTCGATGTTCCGAACCGACACAAGTATTCGTCTTGTCCGTCGCTAACGGGTCTCATGCCGTCGCCATGTTCGGCGTTTTGATCGCAGAGGATGACGAACGTATCCCTCGCTGTGGTAACAAAACGCCGTCACGCGTCATACCAATTCGACGTTGTACCTTTCGAGCCAGTCCGACATCGCCAGCGCATGGTCGATGTCCCATCGGTCGTGGCCGATGCTGACGTCGCGCAGCGGTTGGCCAATCAATTTTCGGATCGCGTCTACATTGAACGTCCGCGTCGTGCGTGGCGAGGGCTTCGAGATTACGTTGCTTATGCCATCACGCAACGCTTGCTCATACGCGGGGTCTTGGGTCGCCGGATACGGGCTTTTCACACGTTTGAGAATCGCTTCAGGTACGACATCGGCCGCTGCTGCGCGCAACAGACTCTTCTCCCGTCCATCGAACGTCTTCATGCTCCACGGCGTGTTGAACACGTACTGCATCAGTTCGTGGTCACAGAATGGCACGCGCACTTCGAGACCTGCAGCCATGCTCATTCTGTCCTTCCGGTCCAGCAGGATTGGTAGCCAGTTGACGAGATGGAGGTGGCAAATCTCGCGCATCCGCTTCTCCATGCCGCTCTGGCCGATATGCGGTACCGCCGCGAGCGCCTGGGCATAACAGTCAGCCTCATATTCCTTCAGGCGAAGATCCTTGGCGAGGTCAGGCGACAACAGCGTGTCGAGTTTGAATGGCGCAATGTTCATCCAGGGGAACGTGTTCAGATTGACGCTTTCGGGCGTATGGAACCATTTATACCCACCGAACACTTCGTCGGCTGCCTCGCCCGACAAGGCGACTGTCGAATTCTCGCGTACGGCCTGGAAGAGCAGATAGAGCGATGGGAACATATCGCCCCAAGCGAACCATGCCGAGTCGAGCGCATCGACAACCGCGCGCCGCACCTGCACACCCGCGAGCTCGCGATTGTTCAACAACACTTCCTTGTGCCGGGTCTTCACCTGTTTGACGAACTCGCGAACGAACGGCGTATCGGCCGTGTCGCGTATTGGGTCCTTGACGAACTCCTTGCCGAAATCCGCGAAGTCCACAGAATAAGAATGCACCGGATTGCCGCTGCGTTCCCGAATGATCCGGTCGGCCATCGCTGTGACAAGCGACGAATCGAGGCCGCCCGAAAGCAGGCTGCAAATCGGCACATCGGCAACGGTTTGCTGACGCATGATGCGGTCCAGATGTCCACGAATTGTTTCGATCGTGACCTCCAGCGAATCGGTATGCTCACGGCCCTCGAGCTTCCAGTAGCATCGTTGCGTGAGACCATCGCGCGAGACACGCAGCACATGCCCAGGCTTCACTTCACGCATGCCCTCGTATATCGCTTCTCCCGGCATGCGGAACACGCTCATTGCCTGCCGCAGTCCATCCATCCCCACCCGGGGGGCGACGTCCGGGTGAGCCAGAATTGCTTTAGGCTCGGAACCAAACAGCACGCCGCAGCCGAACGGCTGATAGAACAGCGGCTTCACGCCCACACGGTCGCGTACCAGCAACAACTGTTCTTTACGCGCGTCCCAGATCGCGAACGCGTAAATACCGACCAGATGATCAACGAACGATTCACCCCATTCAAGGTAGCTGCGCAGCACGACCTCGGTATCGCTTCGCGTCCCGAAGCAATGGCCCCGCTTCACCAGCTCATTGCGAAGTTCGACGAAGTTGTAGACCTCACCGCTGTAGGTCAGGCATGCAATCGTTTTACCGTCTTCCGCCGCATACATGGGTTGTGCGCCGCCCTCGATGTCGATGACCGATAGCCTGCGGTGACCCAGTGCCGCATGGCGGTCGATCCAGACGCCCTGCGCGTCAGGTCCGCGCAAGGCCATCGTGCGCGTCATTGCTTCAACGACCGACTTCTGCGCGCCCAGATCGCGTTCGAAATCCACCCAGCCCGCAATACCACACATCATGCATCTCCTTTCCAATCTTAAAGATGTGACTATTTGAAATGCGGCTCGCCCGTCGTACCACTAAAATTGCGGCTTGCCGCCCCGTCAAATTGCTTCCGAGTGTTAGAGATAACACCCGGTCTGCCTGCCCACTCCGACGTCGAGATGGAAATGCGTATGCCCTACGTGAAGACGCTCGATAGTGCCGCGAGGTCGAAGGGCATACCCGGCCGCTTGATGTCTGGCAGCAACACGACTCGATGCTTGTCGCTTTCATTCAACTGAATGCTCGAACGTGTCGTCCCACAAATGGAATTCTCCATCGCGAAGGCATGATTCACTGCCGTCCACTGTTAGGAAAGCGGCCGGAGTGCCGTCGCTATGCATGGGCATGGTTAACACGAGATAGCCTCTCAATACGCCTCGGAATGGACCTCTATGAGGCGGAATAAATTCGCCGGGCCCAAGAACGGACAGCGATGCTGATATCACATCCGGAGACGTAGCGCGAATGCATACGATAGGCACGCGTGATAAAAATGCGCCAGCCCTGCATCGGATTCCTTACGGAATAAGAATCGAATGTTCCCGGCATACTGGAAGACACGCCGGAGAGGCCAAAATTTCTTGCCCGTTTGGAACATCTGAATTTACCGGCCCGCTGTGTACAGACTAAAGGATGGGGGCGCTCCATTCAGGCGATACGAAGGGGCGATTTGGATAACCTTATTCCCACCGAGTCACGAGCGTGATCGGCGTCGCGGCTTCCGCCAGCGATCTCACTTAGCGAAGATCGAAAGCATGAACCGGGAGCGACCGAGGTGGGAATGGTCCAGGACACAGGCAAATCGCCCTGTAAACGCGTTTTCGTCTCAACCGGAGACGAGATTGTTACGCGGTCAGGTAAGAGACTGTTGAGTCCTCGTGGCCCAGTTTCTGTCGATCCAGCGCATAGAATACGAGGAGCGTCTCGACGAGACCGCACAACGCGGAGAAGCCTATGCCTGTCTATATTGTCTATGCCGCAGTCGATCGACTGTCACCCGGCGTGAAGGAGGTGGTTGCGCGTGCCATTACCGACGCTCACCGCGACCTCACCGGCACAAATAGCTTTCTCGCACAGATTCGCTTCCAGGAGCATGAAGCGGGCGACGTATTCCATGGAGGGGTACGTTCAACATCCGACAGCATCTTCGTGCATGGCCTGAACCGGCTTGGACGTGCGCCCGATGTGAAGCGCAGGCTGACGGAACGAATCGTCCGCGATGTTGCGATGGCTGTATCGATGCCGACCCGCGATGTCTGGGTTTACATTGATGAACTGCCAGCGACCCAGATGGCCGAATACGGACATATCTTGCCGGAACCCGGAAAGGAAGCCGAGTGGCTTGATCGGCTGCCTGCTGCGGACCGAGACTACATGGAAGCGTTCAGTGCGCGCGGGCGCGCTCGTAGCTGATCGTGCCGGGACGCTGGAGTGGCTCATGGTACGGGTCTCCGACATAGACGATCTGTGCGAGCACGCAGATGAAGTCCTGGCCGCTGGTAGACGTCAACGATCGAAGTCTGGTTGCTCACGATTCATGTCGTTCTTGTCCAGCAGCGCATAGCGACGCGGCTGATCGCCTCGCCGTTGAGTTCCGATATCACCCTGTGTGGCTATCCGGCGCATACAACGCTACTCGGGAGACTGTGCGGTGCTTGCTCGGCCATCGGTCAGTCTCTCAAATCCGAACTGCTTCCATAACAATCGATCGACCCAGCGGGTCGGCAGGAGCGATGAGAGCAGCCAAGCCTCAAACGGTTTGGGCGCGACGCTATATCGTGCACGGGGCGCCGACGATGTGATCGCTTCATACACTATGTTTGCCACATGTCCCGGGTGTAGTCCTTTCTTGGCGTCGCTCACGGCGAACTGTAGCACCCTCTCGCCGGTCTGCCGATATGGCGTTTCGGCATACGCGCCAAGCGCTCCTTGCCGCTCCGCCTTCTCGAGCATCGGGGTGTTTGTCGAATGGGGAGCAATGACGACGACATCAATACCAAACAGACGCAATTCTCTACGCAAGCTTTCCGAGAACCCCTCAATCGCGAATTTTGTACCCGCATAGCCTCCCATGTACGGAAAGCCGACGCGGCCGCCGATCGAGCTGATGTTCACGATGCGACCGGGGGCGCCGACTAGCGATGCGTCGGCACCCAGCAATGGTGCGAACGCCTGTATCGCTGCAATCGTGCCAATCACGTTGACATCGAACATATCTTTGATTTCTTCAATCGGCTGCAGCAATAAAGGAGCGCCCGACGCTATCCCAGCGTTATTGACAAGTGCTGTCAGCCGTGCGCCATGGAGTGCTGCACGAACCGTGCTGGCCGCTTCCCGGAGTGCACTCTCATCCCTGATGTCAAGCTCCAGGGGCGTAAAGCGCACACCGAACTCCAACACGAGACGCTCCGCATCGGCCCGCTTGCGAACGGTGCCAAAAACGTGAAAGCCGCGCTCAATCAGCAACCGTGTGGTTTGATAGCCAATGCCAGTTGACACACCCGTAACTACAGCAAACTTTTCGTCATTCATGCTTTCCTCGGGAGGTAATTGATGAAGAAACCTGACCAATGGTGACTCTGACTGTTCATGAAGGTGTCGCGCAGTTCGACGCGCGACCCGGCCAACAGAGAGAACCACGCACCGATGTGCTGGCTCGCTGCACGACAGGAACGAAGCCTTGATCGTCGGCGGTCACACGGGCGGCAGTTTGCCGAACAGCCTGTCGGCGAACAGCGACGACCTCTAAGCAAACGAAAACTGCCAGAGGGAACTGGACGCCCCGGTGCCGGATGTGAATACGATGCTCCTACCATCCGGAGACCATGCCGGGTGGACGTTATTGGCCCCTTCCGGCTGGCGTATGAGGCGCACATCGCCACCGTCGATATTCATCGTCATGATCTGGAAGTTAGCGCCCGGGTTCTTCGCTGAAACAGCAATCCGTCGTAGATCCGGACTCCAGAAAGGCTGCTGCCAATCTCCATGGCTAGTGATCGGAACTGCGTGTTGACCGTCTGGTCCGCACGTCCAGATATTGAAGGTCTTTGTTCCCGCGTTGGCCGAGTAGGCCATTCGAGTTCCATCCGGCGACCACCATGGTTGACGGCTTTCGCCCGCGCCGTTAGTCACCTGACGTTCGTTTGATCCGTCCGGCGACACGGTCCAAATGTTGAGCCCGTTTCCTCCCTTTCTCGAGAAGTATGCGATCGAATTACGCGACGACCACGTCGGCCCGAAACTCCACCAGTCGGGATCCGACACGCGCAACGCCTGCGTACCTTTAGCATCTAGCACAAAGATCGCGTTCTTGCCGTCGCGATCCGAACTGAAGCTCATACGCGATCCGTCAGCGTTGAGCGCGACGCGCCCGAAGTCGTTTGCATCGCTCCGATGCAGGCGCGTAGGTACGCGACCATCCGCCGGAATGGTCCAGATCTGCGATTTGCCGGTATGCATTGACGCGTAGACGATCCGACTTCCGTCTCGCATGTAGACGGCGCGGTTATCGCCATGACCCTCGACTGTCAGTTGACGAAGCTGTCCGGCATGCACTGCATGCCGGACATTCGCGAGCGCCAAGTCAAACGGAGACTTCATCGCAAGTGCAGAGCATAGAAAAAGCCGACGCTTCACCGTCCCTCCTGTCTATGCCATGTGTTAACGTTCGTTGCACGCGCGTTACCGGGAAACGAGCGGCGACTTCCTGCGACATTGTCCAGTTTGCTACTCATGACTGCCTCTCTCGCAAAGTGGTTGTAAGGCTGCCTGTGCTAACACGAGAAGTCGCCTGCTATTCCGTGCAGGGCTAATCGCTTCGCACGACGAGACTGAACATCGCCTGACTGCTCGGCGATAAAGACCGGCCCTTCATCCAGACCATGTGCAGCGGTCGTTCGATGCGCAGGTCGTCGACAGCGATCGTCGTCAGCTCTGCGCGTCGTATCTCGTCCTTCACGCTGAGTACCGACAGATACGCGAGCGCATGCCGGGCAAGCAGCATGCGTTTGATTGCTTCGGTATCGCTGACCGACATCAAAGGTTCGATGCGCGACCCGGCCTGCGCATAGGCTTCCTCGACAGCCGCTCGCGTACCCGATCCCGGCTCGCGCATGATCACCGCGTGATCCACGAGCTGGCGCGCGAGCAACGACGTTCCCGCACGCGGATGAGACGATGCCGCTCTCGAACAGGCGACGCACCCCGATGGCGAATCGCGAAACCAGCATCGCAGCTATCACGAGTAGCGCGCCGGCCACGCTGTTGTCGGTGCGTGTCAGCACCTCGGCCAGATAGATCGCAATGCCGATCACTGCTGGGTGATGCAGGATGCGGCGGCCTGACAGCACGTTCATGGTTTGACCTCGCAGCCGCTAGAAGCACGGGACGTCACATCGTGCCCTGACGGCACCGGACAGGTGCCGCAGCCACGCCATGGCATACCCGTCCCGGTGGACATACATAGCTGTCACGATGTCTCACTCGCCGTAGTAGATATCGCAGAAGCTCGCGGGACCCACACATGACGAGGACGAATCACGGGGCGCGGCGGCTCGCTTCCCGGCATCCGACGTGCCGTTGCCAGCCGTGCCGCCGACTGCGTCATTCGACGTCTGCCGCGCCTGCTCAGCCGCGACTTTCGCTTCGGCTGCCTGAATATTCGCGGGGTAATAGACATCGTCTGCCGATGCCGGGTTGTAGCCGGCCTGCTCAAGGCGAATCAGATCGGCTCTAACCTCGGCGCGCGTGAGCGGAGCGGCGGTTTGCGCGAAACACAAAACAGGGCTGAAGAGCGCAGCAACGGCAATGGAAGCGAATGTGAGCGTTTTCATGATGTCGACTCCTTCGGGTCATGGGTTGTCAAGAGATCCACAAAGATTCAGAGGGGGTTAGCCGCCGAAATAGATGTTGCAGAAGCTCACCGGGCCGACGCAGTCGTCGGGGTGCGCGTTGTGACTGGCCTTCTCCGGCTTGCTGGTTTGCGAAGTGCCGGCAGGTGTGCCACCGATGCCGTCTGGCCGCGCGGTCGTGGACCTGGCCTGATGCGAGTAGATAAGACCGATGTCGGGATAGGACGTCTCGGTCACGAGACGTGAGCCGTTGTTTTCCGCGTCTATGAGTTGCTGGCGTACTTCGGCACGGCTGAGGCCCTGAGCGGAAGCAGTGGAGACAAAGCCGGTCGCCGCGAGAACCAGCAAAGCGCCAATCGTGATTGAGGGATAGATACGCATTTCGATATCCTTATTTAATTCGACATCTATTCATCAACAAGGCAAACCGCAGAGGTTCCTGAGCGTTGCCGGAGACGTTTCGCGGTGCTGGCCACAGCGGCCTGTCAAGTGCGATTCGTTGAGTGAAAGATTAGCCGGGTAAGGAAGAGGCGAAAAATACCTACTTTCGATGCGTCCCATGCCTTCGGGTTATGCCTCGCCGCGATCTGCCCGGCAAGTGAGTACGGCCTCGCCTTCGATTTGCTGGACTTTCACGCGCCGGCATACCGCTGCGCGGCCGCCCGAGGCATGGCATTCTGCGCGACGCGCCGGCTTACCTTTTTGTCCCTTTTCATCCGGGTTTTGTGGGGAGCGGCGGATTGAACGGATATAAACAGCGGAAGAAAAAGCAACGATGGTGCGCGACTCGAATGGCCGGTTGCCAGCGGACCCAACAACTGAGCTCCCCAAACCGCAGAGCTGCCGAACGACTCCTGACGATCCGATCACGGACGTTGGCTGCTCGTCTGCGCTATTGAACACGCGGTTCGCGCAAGCTTGTTAGCCAGGGCGCAGGCAACAACGCTTGAATGTCGTCGGGTACGCGAGAAAAAATTCTTTGGGGGCCACAGCGGAATAATCAGTTTGCCAGTGGGTTAACCGCTATGACGACACGTCATACCGTTCAACACACTAGGAGACCATACGATGAGCGGCCCAAATCACGCGCGCCACGGCGCCGTGCTGCTGTCGCTGGCTTTCGCATTGTCCGGACCACCGACGGCCGCGTATGCCGCCGGCGCCGCCGACCACGAGGGGACGGCTCAATCGCAGAGCAAGCATGCTCTGGCCGCCGAGCAGCCTTTCCTCGCGGAGAACGATGCGGCCATGACAAGGATGATGGATGACATGGCCATCCAGCCTTCCGGCAATATCGATCAGGATTTCGTCGCGATGATGGCGCCGCATCACCAAGGGGCGATCGAGATGGCTCAGGCGGAGTTGCGCTATGGGCATAACGAACAGTTGCGCCGCATCGCGCAGGAAATCATTGTCGAACAGCAGCAGGAGATTCTCGCGATGCGTATCGCGCTGGGTCTACCGTTACCGCCGCCTGTAGCCGCACCCGACCAGGAGACCCCGGCTGCGCCCGCAGCGCCGGCATCATCCGCTGGCGCGTCGGCTGCGAGGCCGCCCGCCACATCGTCTGCGCCGACAATGCATATGAACATGTCAATGCCGATCAACAACACGAAGGAATTCAGATGAAAGCCACACGACTCCACGCCGGCGCGCTAATGCTCGCACTGACGGCAGCCGCACGTATCGCGTGCGCCGGACAGGCGCCTGCTTCGTCGAGCGCACCGGACATTGCGGTGAGCCATCACGACCGGGTGTACGCCGCCGAACAGTTCTCTAATACGGTGTCCGTGACCGATCCGGCCGATAACCGGCTACTCGGCGTGATTCGTCTCGGCGATCCGACGCCGGGCAACTTCAGCCCACTCTATCGCGGCCAGGTGCTCGTGCACGGGATGGGTTTCTCGCCGGACCACAAGACCATCGCGGTGGTGTCAATCGGCTCGAACTCGGTTGCGTTCATCGACACCGCGACCAATGCGGTCAAACACATCACGTATGTCGGCCGCGCACCGCACGAGGCGTTCTTTACACCGGACGGAAACGAAGTATGGGTGACCGTGCGCGGCGAAAACTATATCGCAGTGCTCGACGCCAGGACGTATGAAGAGAAGACTCGCATCATCGTGCCGGCCGGGCCGGGCATGCAAATCTTCTCGCCGGACGGCAAGTATGGCTATATCTGCTCGTCGTTCAATCCGGAGACCGACGTGGTATCGGTTGCGGACCACAAGATTGTCGGCAAGGTTTCGCAGGCAAGCCCGTTCTGCCCGAATATCGCGGCGACGCCGGACGGCAAACAGGTTTGGTTCACGTTGAAGGACACCGGCAAGACACAGGTGTTCGACGCGCATCCGCCATTTAACGTGCTGGCGACGCTTGACACGGGGCCGATCACGAACCACGTGAATATCGTACACAATGCGAACGGCACGTTCGCTTATGTGACCGTTGGTGGACTGAATCAGGTGAAGGTGTTTCGCACCAGCGACTTCGCGCAGATCGCGACAATTCCGGTCGGCAAGCTGCCACACGGCATCTGGCCGTCAGGCGACGGGACGCGCGTGTATGTCGGCCTCGAAAATGCGGACGCATTGACCGCGATCGATACGTTGACGAACAAGGTCGTGGCAACCGTGCCGATCGGCCAGGCGCCGCAAGCGGTCACGTACGTGCCCGATGCGGTGCCGGCCGGCGCAAGCGGCGACGGTATGCAAAATCTGCAGCAACTGGGTGTCGCAGGGCAGACAGCGCATCTGACCTTGAAAGCGGTCGACGCGTCGGGCAGCGCAGCGAGTGCGCCGACCAGCGTCGCGCTATTCGATCAGGGGTTGCTGCAGGTGCTGCAGGCATCGGTCACCGGGCTAGCGCCGAAATCGCCGTATGTGCTGGCTCTTGCAGATCGTCCGGACGGTAGCGGCAACATTGAGCCGCTCACGACGTTCATGACGAATCCGGCCGGCTCAGCGATCGTCAACGCACTTGGACAGATCCGACAGGTGGTCGCGCCTGACGACGAGAGCGGCAGGCGGCGTTTTCTGGTAATCGCCCCGCAGGTGTCCGGCAAGCCGGGTGTGCCGGTGCAGGTGCAGGCACTCTGATCGTGGTCGAGCGTGGCCCGGTTGCAGCGATATGCAGGATGTGCCGCATAAACGCGATCGCGAAACGTCAATTGATGCGCCATGTCATTCAATTCGAAATTGCATCGCGAATGCTTACTTGCAGTCCCGTTGTTTCAGCTAGGATTTGAAGCGACAGTTCGCATGCTACCGACCTGTCGAGTCCTAGCCTTCAACGAAGTAGTTATGCGAGTGCTTTTCCTGCTTGCAACGTCAGTGGCCGCGCTCGACTCATTGCCGCCCGTCGCGGCACATTCGGGGAAGGTCCGCTCGCTGCCGTGGCCCAGACATGGGTCATCGCGGTGAGACCCGATCAAAGGTCGGCCGCATTCACCCTGAGCGCTTGACAAATGTTTCCACGGAAATCATAATGGTTTCCATGGAAATTACATAAAGGGGTCGTCGTGGACGATGCGACTTCGATGCAGCCGGCGCCCGCTCTCGAAGCGCATTTGGGCTACTGGATAAGACTCGTTTCTAACCGCATTTCCGGCACGTTCTCTCGCGCGTTGCAGGAGCAAGGTGTGTCGGTCGCTGAATGGGTCGCACTGAATCAACTCGGGAGCGGGACGGCCTTGAGTCCAGCTGGTCTCGCCGACGCAATGGGCATGACTCGCGGGGCCGTTTCAAAAGTGCTCGACAAATTGCAGTTCAAGGGATGGATTTCGCGCACGACGAGTCAAGAAGACAACCGCGTTCAGCTACTGGCGGTGACGCGACAGGGCAAACGTGTTTTGCCCGAACTAACAACAATTGCCGACGGCAACGATGAGCGTTATTTCGGTGCTCTGGATGCTACCGAACGAGCTACGCTGCGAACGTTACTGCAGAAGCTGGCCGATACTCATCAAATGCACGACATACCCGTGGACTGAGGCAGGGCACCCGCCACGCGTTCCCACTGCACCCTTTGTTCGTAATGAGGATATCAATGAGCAAGGCGCTCGACAATCTGAAGGCCGCGCAGCAGCGGGCCATGTCCGGCCGGCCGAAAGTGGGCGGGTTTCCGTACCTCGCTGACACCCTTCGGCGTGCAGGGGTGAGGCGGAATGTCTGGTTCTTGCCTGCATGCGAGAGCCTGTATCTGACTGAAGATGGCCCCGTCGTCGTGCAGGGCGCGCCGCTAGTGTCCGGCGCCGCTGACGTGCCACCTTTCGACCCGCAAGCACTCGTGAAAGCGCTGCGCATCGATCAGGCAGGAGAGAGTTCATTTCCAGAATTTCTGGACGCGTCGTGGCGCGCGGGTGTCGTCCGCTACGACGTCGATCTGGTTAATCGTACCGTTACATACTACGGCTGCGACGATGAAGAATATGTCGAGCAATATCCCGCTCCGGAAGCGCAATAGTCCTCAAGACTCTCGCCGCGCATGAATGACCGGGCACTTTGGAGTTCGAGATGACTCTTCTTCTGGCGTTTGCTCCATTTATCGCGTTCGTGGTGATCGAGCGCCTCGTCAGCGTGCCGGCGGGACTTACAGCCGGCGCGATCGTAGCCGCCGCGCTTCTGGTACGCGACGTCGCGACGCCTGGCCGCCACATCAAGCTGCTGGAGATCGGCACGGTCTTGCTGTTTGGTGCACTTACGGTCTATGCGCTCACGAACGATGTGCGATGGTCGATCGCTGCGGTGCGACTACGCGTCGATGCCGGACTGATGCTGATCGTGCTGGCGTCTATCGCTTTGCGGCAGCCGTTCACACTCCAGTACGCCCGCGAGACGGTCGGCCGCGAGCATTGGGGCAGCACGGACTTCGTGCATATCAACTATGTGATCAGCGCGGCGTGGGCCGTCGCGTTCGCAGCGCTCGTCCTCGCGGATATCGCGATGGCTTACGTGCCGGCGCTGCCACATTCGACGGGAGTCATCGCCACAGTAGTGGCACTTATCGCAGCGGTAAAGTTTACGGCTTGGTATCCGGAGCAGCGTGCAGCAACGCGCACATGACCGGACGTCCGGTTTGCCGGGAGACGCGACATTCGAGCGTCATGCGGTCTACGGCTGGCGCCGCCCGAGCGCGCATCGCTGCTGCTGGCGGAAGTGGAAGGCTTGAGCTACGAGGAAGCGGCGGCGGTCTCCGCGTCAGCGTCGACCGTGCGAAGCTCGCGCATGTATCGGTGCGCCTGAAGCCGGGGCGCGCGTTTATAGAGCACACCCGGCAAAGTGCGCTGCCCGCAAGCCGCTGAGCGGCGCTTCGTTTATTGCGCAAGCAACTGCGTGAACGCCTCGGTAATGAACGCAGCATCCTCGACGTTGGCGGTCGGCAGGCCCGCGCGATGGCCCCATACCGAAGGAATCGGCAGCAGCCGCGCATTGCGCATCTGCTCGACTTCGAGACGGTTGTCTTCCACCTGAAAATACAGATCGGTCTCGCTCGGCATGATCAGCGCGTTGGCGGTGATCGCCTGCAACGCGGCGTGGAAGTCGCCGCGATAGATGTCGTTGGCGGCGATGTTCGCGTGCTGCCAGGTCCACAGGTGCGCGAGCAGATTGTTCGCATCGCGGCGCAGGAAGTTGGCCTCCCAGCTCATCACCAGATAGTCTTCCAGCGAAGAAAAACCGGCGCGGCGCCACAGCTCCTCACGATAGAACGTCTGCGACATCGCCATCGCCGCATAGCTGCGGCCCATCGCGCGCAGTCCCCGTTCGGGGCGCGCGACGAAGGTGCCGTTCTGGAAAGCGGCATCGGCGGTCAGCGTCGCGCGAACGCCTTCGAGGAACACGAGGTTGTGCGGCGACGTCTTCGCCGCGCCGCATAGCACGGCGAGCCGCTTCACCATCGCCGGATAGAGCGCGGCCCAGTGATACGCCTGGATGCCGCCCATCGACCAGCCGCACGCGAGCTGCAGCGTATCGATGCCGAGTTCGGCGAGCAGCCGGCGCTGCACCGCGACGTTGTCGGCAATCGTGAAGTTTGGCCAGCGCGTGCCGTTGAACGGCTCGACCGCATTGCTCGGCGACGACGACAGCCCATTGCCGAACAGATTCGGCACGATCACAAAATAGCGCTCGGTATCGAGCGCCTTGCCGGGGCCGATCAGCCAGTCGACGTCGTAGTGATGCGCGGAGAACGACGTCATGTACAGGATCACGTTCGACTTCGCGGCGTCGAGCCGGCCGTAGGTCTTGTAGGCGAGTTGCGTGTCCCTGAACGTGATGCCGGACTGCAGCACCACGTGGCCCGCGTTGAATATCGAATAGTCTTGCATGGCTTTCGGCGTAACAGGTGAGTGAGGTCGGTAATCGAAGGCAACGATCAAGGCAATGGCGGCGGCGCGGCACCACGCCGGCGCGCGCACGCACGCGCGGCGTGCGCGCGGGGCGCTTGCGGTGCTGCCTGCGCTCCGGCTCGCCGTCCGGCTTGCCATCGGCTTGCGGCTCGCTTGCGGTTCATGCGAGGCCGCATCTGCGTGGGCTTGCCGTGCGCCTGTTGCGGATCCGGACTGCGCTTTCTGCTGCGCCGTCCGTGCGCCGCACGGCTGCTGCTGCGCGCATCCGCATCATGGCATAGACATTGCGCGGGCGTGGGCCCTTCAATATTGCCGCCCCTCCTTGCCCATGAGCACGCAGCCTGTCGATACCGCCGTCCGAACGCAGTTCGCGTTTTCCTTTCACAACCGCTGGTGCCAGCTCGCGTGCGGCGTGGTGTGCGCGATGGTCGCGTCGAATCCGCAGTACATCTGGACCCTGCTTACGCATCCGCTCATGCAGCGGCTGGGCGTGTCGTTGCCCGCGCTACAGGTGACGTTCTCGATCCTGATCGTGTGCCAGACCTTCCTGTCGCCGCTCGAGGGCTATCTGATCGAACGCTTCGGCGCGCGCTGGCTGCTGGCGGCGGGTGGCGCGTTGACCGGGCTCAGCTGGATACTGACCAGCAGCGCGTCGTCGCTGACGCAGGTGTATCTGGCTTATGGCGTGATCGGCGGCCTCGGTGTGGGCATTATCGTGGTCGGCACCATCGGCCTGATGGCGCGCTGGTTTCCGGACAAGCGCGGCCTCGCGATCGGTGTGGTGATGGCCGGCTTCGGCATGGGCTCGATGCTGACTACGTGGCCGATCGCGGCAAGCCTCGCGAAGTACGGCTATCAGCACACGCTGGCCGGCTTCGGCGTGTTGCTGGCGGTGGTCGGCATCGCCGCGGGGCTCGGCATGCGCTTGCCGCCGCCCGGCTACATGGCGGACTGGCGGCCGCCGGTGGCCGCGCAAGCGGCGCGCGACACGCGCACCGGCGCGATGCTGCGCACGCCGATCTTCTGGCTGCTGTTTGCGATGATGTCGATGATGTCGACCTCCGGCCTGATGGTCACGTCGCAAATGGCCGTGTTCACGCGCGACTTCGGCCTCGCCGACCTGAGCGTATTCGGACTCATGGCGCTGCCGCTTGCGCTGACCATCGATCGCGTGGCCAACGGGGTGACGCGGCCGCTGTTCGGATGGATTTCCGATCGCATCGGCCGCGAGCCGACCATGTGCATCGCATTCGGCATGGAAGCGGTGGCCATGGCATTATGGCTCGCGCTGCGGCACGACCCGCTGTTGTTCGTGCTGCTGTCGGGCGTGGTATTTCTCGGTTGGGGTGAGATCTTTTCGCTGTTTCCTTCGACGCTGACCGATACCTTCGGCAGCCGGCATGCGATCGTCAACTACGCGTGCCTGTCTTATGCGCAAGGCGTCGGCTCGATTCTCGGCGGTCCGGTGGCGGCGCTGCTGCATCAGCGCACCGGCAGTTGGCATGCGGTATTCGGCACGGCGATCGCGCTCGATACCTGCACGGCGGTGCTGGCGATCGCGGTGCTGCTGCCGCTGCGCCGCGCATGGTTTGCGCGGCAACGGGCACACTAAGCGTCGGCGCGTGCAGCAGTGATGCAAACAACCTCGAGGGCTGCTTGCGCGGTCGAAGGGGCTCTACCGATTCATGTGGTCGAGACGTAGTCATATCATCCCGCGTTGCCCCGAGCTTTCGCGGGCATGTCTTCACGTTGCTCCGGTTCAATACATATCGGTTCGGTGACAGGCTTGCGACGGCCGTTGCACGCGTAGAAGCGGACGTTTCTGCAGAAGTGGCGCACGGCTCTTCATGGCCGACCGCTGCCTTACGCAAAACCGCATTTTCTGCGTTGATGCGGCAAAGCCACGACTGACGACACGCGAGCATCAACGGTCGTTCAGCTTTCTCTATAACGGCCGCTCGTTCGGGAGTGGAGGCGTGTTGTAAGCCATCACCAATCCGAATGCTCTTTTATTGTTCACTGTAAAATTTTTTGCAGGTGTTGACTTGCTCCGGTCTTCACCGCCTGACATCAAAAAGCCATACCCCTCTAGGCAGGACGAGTTCCTTCAAAAGACTGCTTGAGTAACGCAAGCTAGCGCGACGGCTTTGCTACCTGCTCCGCACTCGTAGAGGAGCATGAGAGTAACCTCTCTCGAAAATTGACCTTCGAATCTAAGGACGGTAGATGCTAAGCGACCTGGGTGATTTCGACGATTACATAAACGCGCAGGTGCATCAATGGAATGCGCCCGGCATAGGCGTCAGTATTGTAAAAGACGAAGAAGTCATCTTCACGAGAGGCTATGGTTACCGTGACCATGCAAACAGACTGCCGTTTTTATCTTCAACTTTGTTTCCTATCGCGTCGAACACCAAATTATTTACAGCCATTGCAGCCGGCATTCTAGTCGAGAAGGGCGCGCTGACCTTCGACCAGCCGATTCGCGACGTCGTCCCGAGTTTGCGCTTTTACGACAAGTCGCTTGATGCCGCGGTGACACTACGCGATATGCTCGGCCATCGTACCGGCGTGCCCCGGTATGACATGATCCTGCATAGAGCCGAGTTCTCAAAAAAGGAACTATTCGACCGGATCCGATTCATGAAGCCTGTCGCTCCCTTCCGGACGAAGCTTATCTACAACAACATGATGTACGAGGCTGTGGGCCACATCATCGAGTTGCTAAGTGGCAAGTCGTGGGATCAATTCATCCGCGACGAGGTTTTGACTCCTGTGGGTATGCCCCAGACTGCTTTCACCATTGCCGACATGTTGGCTCATCCGAATCACGCGGTACCGTTCACAGAGAGGCGAGATAGCGAGGCGCTCTGGCAGACACCATATCCAGAGCTGAATTGGTCGAGTCCAGCGGGGAGCATCGTCTCTAGCCTCGATGATATGAGTCGCTGGGTGGCCATGTTGATGAACAACGGGATGATGGCTGGAAAGAAGGTCATTCCGGAGCAGATACTTCGGGCTACTTTGGCGCCGGGGCTCGCATTTCCGGACCCGCTTGCCGACGTCCTTGGTTTTCAGCCGGAGATCAATTCAATCTATGGGATGGGCCGGCAAACCTCTTCGTATCGGGGACATCTACTTACGAGTCACGGCGGCGATCTCCGCGCCTTCCATTCGCAGGTCTCGTATTTGCCACGCGAGAAATTGGGCGTAGTCGTGTTCGTGATCGGCGACCACTGCTCAATGCTGCGAAATGCCGTCGGCTATAACGTCTATGATCGCCTGCTTGGACTGGGCGAGTCGAGTTCGATGGAAGCCTTGCGCGAGTTCCATTCGAAAGCAAAGCAAAACATGCGTGAGTCGCGCGAACGGGTAAAACCAAGCGCCATTCCCAACACACGACCCTCACACGATCTCGCAGACTACGTCGGTCGCTACGAGCATCCTGCTTACGGGAAACTGTATATCTCGCTCAAGGATTCCGAGCTTGAGTTTCGCTTCCGCCAAACGAAGCTTCCATTGCATCATTACCACTATGACCGGTTCGATACCGACGATGACGAGGCAGAAGGCGCGTGGTCCATGTCGTTTTTGACCAGTCCACTCGGCGATATCGACCGCGTCAGTTTGTGGCTCGACGCGACGGATGCCGTGTTCGTCCGGATTCCGGATGCGCCTTCGCCGAGTGTGCTCAGGCAGCTTACCGGCACGTACCAGGCTGCTTTCGGCGCCAAGTGCACGATCAAGCTGCGGCGCGACAACCAACTCATGCTGCACTTTCCGGAGGCTCCCGCGGAAGTTCTAACTCCGTTCAAAGAACTTCAGTTTCGCAACCCGAAATGGCCACAAAGGACATTCGAGTTTGTGATGGAAGACGGGCGAGTGAGTGCATTGAGGCACTGGAACTCGGTCGCCGAGTTTGTTCTGACTCGGGTCGAGAATGCTGAATCCGCCGATACGATGGAGGACGAAGAGCCGATCGCCGATTAAACCAGGGGACCCATCCTCGTCGACAGGATGTGTATCGAGGAATGCTAGAAACGAGTTATCGCGAACCACCCGGTTTGCTCTATACCCGCACACGGTTTTCCTCCGCGCGCTTCTGAATCAATTCATAAACTTTGTGCCCGTTTGAAATCAAACGGACAGGCCTGGATCCGCAAAACTCGGCATGCAACGTCGAACCCGGTGGCAGCTCCTTAAGTAGACTTATTCCGATGGGACCACTGGGATGCCTTCCGCCTGTTGCCAGGAGAAAGGAATCGATACCATCGACCAGGTATTCCTGCGTTACAAAGCCATTGTCGATATGAAGTGTTCCGTCGCGGCTAGTTACATGACACGGTAGCCCAACTGGATGTTCCATGCAGAGAGGGAACATGATAGCCAGGGCAGTCAGGCCAGCGAATATCCCGAACAAAAAAAGTATGAAGCCGCGTATCAGATCGTCGCACGATTACCGCCCGCTTCCCTCAACGCCTTCATATCCCGCATCGGCGGTGCCCCGAAGAGGCGGCGATATTCACGGATGAATTGCGTGGAGCTTTCATAACCAACCTTCAGTGCCACCAGCCCAACTTCCCATTCATTCTCCAGAATCAGCCGACGTGCCTCATGTAGGCGCAGATGCTTCTGATATTGAATCGGACTCATGCCGGTAAGTTCAGCGAAGTGGCGATGCAATGTCGACACACCCATGCCAGCCTTGTCCGCCAAGTGTTCAACGCGCAGACTTTCATGGAAGTGAGTGCGCAACCAATCAATGGCTTTTGCAATCCGATGACTTTGCGACCCTGATCGTACAATTCGTCTCAAGCGAGCGCCGCCGGAGCCAGTTAAAAGGCGGTAAAGAATTTCTCGATGGAGAAGCGAGGACATGAAGGCGATGTCTGCCGGGCGTTCCAGCAGTCTTACAAGACGGGTCACGCCATCAAGGAGATCAGGATCAAGCTCTACAACGGCAAGGCAAGCATCGGCAGGAACAGAGTCCGGCCCCTCTATGTCGATCTCCGCCATGATCTGGCGGGCGAGATTGAGGTCAAGGTCAATACGCAGCGCGGTATAGGGACGAGTCGGACTTGCGTCGGGAATTGCAATGATGGTCGGCACTTCGATAGCGGTAAGAACGCAGTGGCTCTCGTCATGCAGGATGACGGTTTCTCCCGCGGATACGCGTCGACGCCCCCGGACGCATACGCACAAATAGGCCGCGTCGAAATGCGCCGTGGGTGGAACGGGCTTGGATATGCGTGCGACACGAAGTCCAGGCACGGGTGTTCCGTAGCCGCTGCGCGTCGAAGCAAAGCGCGCGATGATCGCCTCGATTTCATCACGTTGGCGTTCGGATGGATCGGTTGAGCTTTGAGGACGCATGGAAGTTGACTCGATCTGGACACCTGGAATCTTGCCACATCGCGTCGTTGAGGGTTATCCAGTTCTGTCCGTTTAGAGAGAAATGGGCAGGAAACAGGCAGCATAAGGCTACCGATATCGCGTCGTACGCACGTACGCTCTCAAGCAGGTCACTCTCTAACCTGCTTGAGGTAGGCATGAAATATAACCGCTTGGGAAACACCGGTCTTTTCGTTTCGGAACTGGGTTTCGGCGCGATGACGTTTGGTGAAAACAAAGGCTTTCAAGCGCTTGGTTCCTTGGCTCAACACGAAGCCAACACACTTGTCGCGCGCGCCTTCGAGGCCGGCGTCAATCTGTTCGATACCGCCGATCGCTACGCTTTGGGCGAGTCCGAGCGCTTTCTTGGTGAAGCTCTACGCAACCTGCAAGTGCCGCGAGAAAGTTATCTGATAGCCACCAAGGCGTTCGGAACGATGGGCGAAGGGCCGAACGACGGCGGCGTGTCGCGCGGTCACTTGCTCGACGCCGCCAAGAATAGTCTCACGCGATTGGGAGTTGATCATATCGACCTGTATCAGATCCATGGCTTCGATCCGGCAACACCAATCGAGGAATCCCTTCGAGCACTTGACGATCTCGTTCGGCAGGGGTACGTCCGATACATTGGCGTTTCCAACTGGGCAGCCTGGCAAATTGCGCGGGGAATCGGTATTTCGGAGCGTCTCGGAATCGAGAGGATTACTTCGCTCCAAGCCTATTACTCCGTTGCTGGACGTGACATAGAACGGGAAATCGCCCCGTTGCTGGAAAGCGAAGGCATCGGCCTTCTGGTTTGGAGTCCTCTCGCAGGCGGCTTCCTCAGCGGAAAACAGCCGCGAGGCGCGGCTGCGCCGGATGACAGTCGTCGCTCCGTGCATGCATTTCCACCCTTTGACGAAAAGCGCGCTTACGATGCGATCGACGTGATGCGCCCAATTGCTGAAGCTAAACAAGCGTCGATCGCGCAGATTGCGCTGGCTTGGCTGTTGCACCAGAGGGTGGTCACGAGCGTACTGATTGGTGCTAAGCGCATGGATCAGTTGGAAGAGAATCTCGGGGCTGCCAATGTGACACTTGCCCAAGACGAACTTATCGCGATCGACGGCGTCAGCAAACTCGTCGCCGAATATCCAGGATGGATGTTCGAGTTCTGGAGTCAGCGACGCGCAGATCAGCTTGCACAGTCCAAACGCTGATATTGTTTGTCGCGTTGTTATCGCCTGACGGGGTCTGTCTTCAACCCCCGTCTTCGACCGGCTTCTGTATCTCGAACTGTCAACGATTCGAAGCTCAAAATCGACTGACCGAAGTTGGGCAGCGGATGTCAGTTTGTGGGCCGAACCGCTTATACCTCGCTCATGACTGGCCGCCGAGGAATTCGGTAAACGACGGATATGTACTTTGATGTCACGCGGCTTTCCACAATGACGCCGCCCAACGATTCGGCGATGCGCCGGCTGGCGCGGTTCTCTTCGGCAACCGGATAGGTGAAACTGGCACAGCCAATGGTTCGCGTTGCCCAGTGTGCAACCAAAGTTACGGCTTCGCGACCGAAGCCATTTCGATGACGATCTTCACGAATCCAGATGCCGAGTTCCGGGCTCTCAGTGCGTACGTGGTGTAGGCCGGCCAACCCAAGGAAACTCCCGTCAGCGCGTTGCCGGATCGCGAATACATAGTCCGATCCGTCGTCTATCGGCGGTATCCAATGATCGCTGATTGACCGAGGCGCTTGTCGCTCCTCGACCCCGAGCGGCCTTTCGACCCATTGCGAAGGCTACGGGGCGGGGTTAAATCCCGAGCGGCCATTCCGATACATCCTGCCGGTTCCGGTCGGCAAGGTCAGCATCGACAACTTTCGTCCGCTCTCGATGCCGCCGTTCCTGTACCTCGATCACTGCTTGCCAAGCGGCGCGCCGCGCGGGAATGCGAGGCTTGATCATACTGCCAGAGCTTCAAATAACTGCTCCACGTTCCGCGTTCAATCGACTGACGAGCGCGATGCCAGATATCGCTGTGGCGGCTCTCCCGTTACCTGACGGAACATAACGATAAATGCACTGGCGCTGCGATAACCGAGCTTTTTCGACACCTGCGTCACGGGCTGTCCTAGTGTAAGCAGCGTGATCGCCTCTGCCACGCGTATTTGCTGGCGCCATGCGCCGAACGTCAACCCCGTCTCGGCGTTCAAACGGCGAGCCAACGTTCGACCGCTGGTCTGGAACTGCTCGCCCCAGAAATCGAGCGTCAATTCGCTCGCCGGGTCGTTCATCAGATGCTCGCAGATTTGCAGCAGCCGTGCGTCACGCGGCAGCGGCACGCCTGGTTCGACGAGCGCGCGTGTTTCCTTGAGGACTTTCAGCAACAGCGGCGCACTGAGCGCGGCATGGCTTCCCGCCGCGTATTGCTCGCCCGCGGTGCCGAGCACGATTGCCAGTTCTCTCATCAACGGCGACACGGCGATCACGGCCGGTTCGTGCCACGACCAGGGAAATACACGCGGCTCGAAATACACGCTGCACAGCTGCGTGTCACCGACCGCGTGCAGTTCATGATCCACGTCGGATGGCAGCCACACGGCGCGTGATTGCGGCAGCGTCCAGGTGCGCCCGGGGGTGAGCACACGCACGACGCCTCGCACGGCGAATGCGAGTTGCCCATGCTTGTGCTGATGCCACGTCACGCGCGCGCCGTGGCGATAGTCGACGAGCGTCGCCATCACGTCTCTGGGCAACGGCACACGGTCCAGCGGATAGCGTTTGAGCAGGAACTCTTTCATGATCTGTGCAAAAGTCGCCCGGCGGCGATATCGTCAAAAGACAAATTTTTGTCAGAAATTCGATATTGCATGTCGGCCTGCCTTTTTAGCGGAACGCTAAACTCTCGATCACTCAAGGCTTTGTGCCAACTCGCCAGCTTAAATGTTAATGGTTCGCATTCTCGCATTATTTCCGCCTTCTGCCGCCGTTTGTGGCCACTCGCCTGCCATCGCTTCTTTCTACGACGGTTGCCGCCCGTGTCATTGCTAGCCTCGTCCATCCGCAGCGCGCGCGGTCTGCTTCCCGTTGCGCTGGCCATCAGCCTCGTCAGCGGCGCGGCGAACGCAGTGCTCGTCGCGCTGATCAATCAGGCGCTGCGCGCAAGCGGCGAGGAACTGCTCGCCCTGGGCCTGCGCTTCGCGGCGCTGGGCGTCGTGGTGGTCCTCACGCGTGTCGTCTCGCAGTTGCTGTTCATGTACCTCGGTCAGCGGGCCAAGGCGCGGCTGCGCCTGCAGACGATCGGCCGCATCGCGGGCGCGTCGTACCGCGACCTCGAACGATGCGGCGCATCGCGCGCCATCAACGCGCTCACGCAGGATCTCGACACGATCGTCGTGTTCTTCATCAGCCTGCCGTCGATCGCCATGCAGGGCGCGGTGATCGTGGGCTGTCTGGTCTACCTCGGCGTCCTGTCTCTGCCGATTCTGCTGTTCGCGCTCGTCGTGATCGGCGTGGGGTCGCTCGGCACGCATCTGATCGGCACGCGAGCGCTGCGTCATTTGCGCGATTCCCGGCAGCGCGAAGACAGCCTGTTGCAACGCTTCCGTTCGCTCTTCGACGGCGCAAAGGAACTGAAGCTGCACCGGGCGCGCGCCGACGCGTTTGTCGCGCGCGATCTCGCCCCGCACGTCGAAGCCGTGCGTGTGCAGCGCACGCGCGGCTATATCCTGCACGCGCTGGCCGCAAGCTGGGGGAATGTGCTGCTGTTCGGTTTCGTAGGCCTGACCCTCTTCGTGCTCGCACGCGCTTTTCATGCCGATGCGCACGTAATGTCCGGCTATGCGCTCGTCTTTCTCTACCTCATCATGCCGGTCGAAGGTTTGTTGGCAGCGCTGCCTGCCATCGGCAGCGCGCGGATCGCTTTCGAGCGCATCGATCAGCTCGAAGCGGCGCTGCCGCCCGAGCCCGCGAGCGTCGCGCTCGACGCCGATGCGTTCAAAAGCATCGCGCTCGAAGGCGTCGAACATCGTTACAGGCGCGAAGCCGAAGATGGATTCTTTACGCTCGGACCGATCGATCTGACATTCCGGGCGGGCGAACTCGTCTATCTCGTGGGTGGCAACGGCAGCGGCAAGACCACGCTCGCGAAAGTGCTGGTCGGACTGTATCCGGCGGAGGCGGGGCGTATCGTCATCGACGCAACGGCAGTGGATGACGACAACCGCGCCGCGTACCGGCAGCTTTTCTCCGCGGTCTTCAGCGACTTCCATTTGTTCGATTCGCTGCTCGGCCTGCCCGCGCACAGCGAGGCGACGGCGCGCACCCTGCTCGTGGCGCTGCACCTCGAGCACAAGGTGCGCATCGAGAACGGGCGCTTCTCGACGCTCGATCTGTCACAAGGCCAGCGCAAGCGTCTGGCTCTGCTGATCGCTCTTCTCGAGGATCGCCCGTTCTATCTGTTCGACGAATGGGCCGCCGATCAGGATCCCCCGTTCAAGGACGTCTTCTACCGCGTGCTGCTGCCGCAACTGAAGGCGCGCGGCAAGACGGTGCTCGTCATCACGCACGACGACCGTTACTTCGATCTGGCCGACCGCATCGTCAAGCTCGACAGCGGTCAGGTGAGTTCCACGACAAAGGCAGCCTTCGCATGAACGGCAACGTCTCCCAAACGGCGCTCGCCATCGCAACGCCGCCCGCGTTTTCGCTCGAAGGCGTGTCGTGTTCGGCAGGTGGACGCGTCCTGCTGCATCCGCTGGATCTGCATATCGAACAGGGCTGCCTGACGGGCCTCGTCGGGCACAACGGCTCCGGCAAGTCCACGCTCGTCAAGCTGCTGGCGGGACAGCTCCGTGCGGATGCGGGCGTCGTCCGATGCGCGGGGAGGCCGCTCGCCGACTGGACCACGCGCGAATTCGCGCGTGCCGTGGCCTGGCTGCCGCAGCAAACGCCATCGACCGATGGCATGACCGTGCGCGAACTCGTCTCGCTGGGCCGCTATCCGTGGCACGGCGCACTCGGGCGCTTCACCGCCGACGACGCCACGCACGTCGAAGCGGCGCTGCACGCCGCCGATGTGCATCGCCACGCCGATCGCACCGTCGACAGTCTGTCGGGCGGCGAGCGCCAGCGTGCGTGGATCGCGATGCTCGTCGCGCAAAACAGCCGCTGCATGTTGCTCGACGAACCAACGTCGGCGCTCGACGTCGGCCATCAGCTGACCGTGCTCGAACTCGTCAGGACGTTGTGCGCCGAACGCGCGATGACCGCCGTCATCGTGATGCACGACATCAACATGGCGGCGCGCTTCTGCGAGCGTATCGTCGCGCTGCGCGAAGGGCGGCTGCTGATGCGCGAGGACGCGGCGAACATCGTCGATCCCGCGCGGCTCGAAGCCATCTACGGCGTGCCGATGTCCGTCACGACCGATGCCGCCACCGGCCGCCGCATGGGGTTTCCGTCATGATCGCGCCACGCAGACGCACGCTGCTGCGAGGCGCGGCCGCGCTGTTCGCGTTCTCGCGGGCCGCGAGCGTCATAGCCAGACTCGCACCGCGACGCATCGTCGTATTGAACTGGGAGCTGACCGAAACGCTGCTCGCGCTCGGGCGTTCGCCGGTCGGTATTCCGCTGCCCGCGTGGTACAGGAACACCATCGCGGTGCCGCCGCTGCCGTCCAATGTCGCGGATATCGGCCTTCTGTATCAGCCCAATTTCGATGCGCTGCTCGCGCTCGCGCCGGATCTGCTGATCGTCACCCCCGCGCATGCCGGGCTGCTCGAACCGTTGCGGCGCATCGCGCCGACGCTCACGCTCGGCGCGTACATGACCGACGCGCATCCGTATGCCCGCCTGCGTGCTGAAACCTGCAGCATGGCCGCCGCTGTCGACGCCCGAGTCCAGGCCGAGGCGCTGCTCACCGCGACCGAGCGCGTACTAGGCGATGTGGCGGCGCGCATGCCGCACGGCCGGCCGGTGATCGTGGCCGATGTCGTCGACGAACGGCATCTGCGCCTGTACGGCGCAGGCAGTCTCTTTAACGACGTGCTGTCCAGAATCGGCATGTCGAACGCGGCGAATGCACGCGCGCGGTGGACGACGAACGCGATGGGTTCCGCGGTCGTGCCACTGCCACGCCTGGTCGATGCCGCCGAAGCCGATATCGTGCTGACCCGGCCGCTTGCGCCCGACATCTGCGCGGCGCTGGCGGCGAGCCCGCTCTGGCGCGCGTTGCCGGCGGTCCGCGCGAAGCGCGTGGCGGTGTTGCCCGTCATCGCACCGTACGGCGGCCTGATTTCAATGCAACGTTTCGCCACCGCAATGGCCGATGCACGCGCCACCATCGACAACGGCGGAGGCGGACTTGCGTAGCAACCGCGTCGCGCTCGCCCGGCCATCGACACCGGCGCGTGACCGGCGGGTCGTGATGCTCGCCGGCCTGCTGGTGCCCGCCGTGTGCCTCGCCGCGCTGCATCTGCATGGCGTGCTCGATGGCGCATCGTTCTGGAAAGCGCTCGTCTCACCCGATCTCACCGACATGCGCGACGTGTTGGTGCACGAGAGCGTGCTGCCGCGCATCGCCATGACGCTGCTGTGCGGCACGGCGCTCGGGCTCGCTGGCGTGCTCGTGCAGCAGGTGCTGCGCAATCCGCTTGCCGAACCGATGACGCTAGGCATATTTCCCGGCGCGTATCTCGCGCTCGCCGTCGTCAGCGTCTGGCTGCCGGGCTGGCTCATTGCGGGCCGCGAAACCATCGCGCTCGCGGGCGGCGCACTGGCGATGGCAATCGTGCTCGGCCTCGCGTGGCTGCAACGCATGTCCTCGCTTGCCGTGATTCTCGCAGGCATGGTGGTCAACCTGTACTGCGGCGCGATCAGCCTCGCGATCGGCGTCATGCATTTCGATCTGCTGCAGAGCCTGCAGATCTGGGGCGGCGGGGCGCTCGATCAGACCGGCTGGCATCCTGCCGCGCGTGTCGCCGCGAGCGTGGCCGGTGCTGCGCTCGCGGTGGCGGTGCTGCAGCGCCCGCTGCAACTGTTCGATGCGGGCGACGCCGCCGCGCGCAATCTCGGCGTCGCGGTCGGCAGAATGCGCGGCGCGGCGCTGCTCGTGGCGGTCGTGCTCACGGCAAGCGTGGTGGCGCAGGTCGGGGTGATCGGCTTTATCGGACTGGCCGCACCGCTGCTGACGCGGCTCGCGGGCGCTCGCCGCTTGCGCGAACGGCTCGTATGGGCGCCGCCGATAGGCGCGGCGCTGCTCTTTCTGACGGACGAACTCGTGCGCGTCGCGACGGCGGGCGATTTCTCGGCCCATCTGATTCCCACCGGCACGGTCACGTCGATGATCGGCGTGCCGCTGCTCGTCGCGCTGCTGCC
Organism: Paraburkholderia sp. SOS3; assembly: GCF_001922345.1. NCBI lineage: Bacteria > Pseudomonadati > Pseudomonadota > Betaproteobacteria > Burkholderiales > Burkholderiaceae > Paraburkholderia > Paraburkholderia sp. SOS3. The sequence continues at coordinate 1,119,773 of NZ_CP018811.1, forward strand.
GCGTCTGCGCACCACGCCGGACATGCACGCAGCGCACGACCGCGGCAGCGCACGCCATGGCGTGGATGCGATGCCGCTCGCGTGGGCGGCGCTCCTCGTGATCGCGTGTGCGCTGTCGTTCGTCGTCACGCGCGGACCGGACGGCTGGCGGCTCGCGCGCCTGACCGACATCGACGCGCTGCTGTTCTGGCGCGTGCCGCATGTGCTGGCCGCGCTCGCGGCGGGCGCTCTGCTCGGCGCGGCGGGCACGCTGTTGCAGCGCATGACTGCCAATCCGATGGCAAGCCCCGATCTGCTCGGCGTCGGTTCGGGCGGCATGTTCGGCGTCGTCGCGGTTTTGCTGATCGCGGGCAGCTTCAGACCAGCCGCGCTGTTCGCGGGATGCGTGGCCGGCGCGTGCGTCACGCTCGGTCTGCTCCTCTGGCTCGGGAGGCGCGCGCACTTCGCGCCAGAGCGGCTGCTGCTGGTCGGATTGTCGATCAGCGCGCTGTTTCAGGCCGTCGTCGGCGCGGTGATGGCGAGCGGCGATCCGCGCGCGGGCGTGCTGCTCAATCTGCTCGTCGGTTCGACCTACTACATCGAGCCGGCGATGGCGTTCGTCATGGCCGCGCTCGCACTACTGTCGCTCGCCGTGGCACCCCTGTTCGCGCGATGGCTTGCGGCGCTCGGCGTCGATCCGCAGGTGGCGGCGAGCATCGGCGTGCCGGTTGCGCGCGCGCGCTTTGGCCTGTTGTTGCTCGCGGCGTTGTCAACGGCAGCAGCGACGGTCGTGGTCGGGCCGCTGTCCTTCGTCGGGCTGATCGCGCCGCATATCGCGCGGCTGTCGGGTGGCCGGCGTCCACTGCCGCAGCTCTATCTCGCGGCGATGCTCGGCGCGCTGCTGATGGTCGTCGCGGACTGGTTGGGCCGGCAGCTTCCGTATCCGGAGCAGCTTCCGGCAGGCCTCGTCGCGACGCTGCTCGGCGGTCCATGGCTCGTCACGCTGATGTTGCTGCGTGGCGCGCGGCGAACATGAACGTCGCATCGAAACGAACAAAAACGGGGCCGTCCGTGCCTCGAAACATAAAGCGAAAGTCCCCCATCCGATTCGAGCCCGCATGCGCGGGATAGCACCGTTTGTCTACTCAACGATGGGATGAAAAACATGAGAAAAACGAAAGACCTGCACGGCGCGGCGCCTGCGCCGCTAACGGGATGGCACGCGCGCATGACGCCACTGGGGCTCGCGCTCCTGACGGTGTTCGGCGCGATGTCGCCGCCGTCGCGCGCGCAGTCTGCCGACCCCGCAGGCGGCGAAGTCACGCTGCCTGCCGTCACGGTGACCAGCAGCTACGGCGCCGATGCAACGACCGAAGGCACCGGCTCGTACGCCGCGAAAAACGCGACCATCGCGGGCAAGAGCGCGCAGTCGATCAAGGAGACGCCGTACTCGGTGTCCGTCGTCACCCGCCAGCAAATGGACGACCGTAGCGACACGACCATCGAGGAAGCCTTGCGTTACGTGGTCGGCGTCAGCTCGATCAGCTACGGGGACGGCACGGCCTACTTCCGCGCTCGCGGCTCGCAGCTCGGCATCGAGTTCGATGGCACGCCGATCGTCAGCGGTCTGCAATATCTGACGCAATTCGACCTCGCGATGTATGACCGCGTAGAAGTATTGCGCGGGCCGGCCGGCGTGATCGATGGCGCGGGCGAGCCGGGCGGCGTGGTCAATCTCGTGCGTAAGCGGCCACAGAATCAGTTCCATTTGACGACGGAAACTCAGGTCGATTCCTTCGGCAGCTTGCGCCAGATGATCGACGTCACCGGACCGCTCAATAAGGATGGCAGCCTGCGTGGGCGCGCGGTGATCGTCGGCGACGCGGGGCACGAATCCATCGATCGGGCGCGTAGCAAGGAATTCATGGTCTATGGCGCAGTCGACTACGACTTCACGCCGCGCACGACGCTTTCGCTCTCGGGCGGCTATGAAGTCCTGCCGATGTACGGCTTCGACTACGGCGCGAGCGGCGTTGTCAACGCGGACCGGACCGCGCTCGTCGGCCGCGTGCCGAGTTCGTACGCGCAGAACTTCAGCCCGAGCTGGAACAGTTCGTACACGTCGATTCAGGAAGCGAACGCGAACCTCGTGCATCGCTTCGAGAGCGGGTGGAAGTCGTCGACCACGCTGTTTTATCGACACATGCTGACGCGGGCCTATTACGCGTACTCGGGACCCGGCGCGACCGCCGATGGCCTTAGCCGTTACGGCGATCAGAACCAGCGCAATACCTACGACTGGTTCGGCGCGGACAGCAACGTGTCCGGTCCGATCCAGCTTTTCGGGCAGACGCATACGCTGACGGTTGGCGCGAACTATTCGGTGATGTCGTCGACGGCGCTTTCCGGCTTCCAGTCCGTCGCTGGCCCGTTCGCCGGTGGCACCTTCAGCCTGTTCGATCCGAACGCCGTGCCGCAGGTCGATACGCCGTTCAGCTTCGGCACTAACGAGCGCACTGTCCAGTACGGCATCTACGCTCAGGCTCGCATCAAGCTCGCGAATCCGCTGACCCTCGTGCTCGGCGGGCGTGAAGCGTTCGTGCAGGATCGCACGCAATCGACGCTACCCGAGGTCTCGGACTGGGCGACGAACTCGCAGATCGACCATCGCTTTCTACCGTCGGCGGGACTCGTCTGGGATATCGTGCCGGCCGTCACGGCGTACGCGAACTACGCACGCTTCCTCGATGCGCAGACAGAAACGACGTTTTCCGGCGCAGGCATTCCACCGCGCTCGGGCGAGCAGTACGAGGTCGGCGTGAAGAGCAGCATTCTCGGTGGACGGTTGAATACGAACCTGGCGTTGTTCCGCATCAACGACAACAATCGCGCGGTGGACGACCCCGATCACCAGTATTACTACATTGCGGCTGGCAAGGCGCGCAGTCAGGGCGTCGAACTCGAAGTCGCCGGACAGCCGTTGCCGGATTTGAACGTCTACGCGGGCTATACGTATCTGAACGAGCACTTCGAGGACGATACGCCCGGGCTCACCGATGGCACGGACCCGAAACATCTGTTCAAGCTGTGGACTCGATATCAGTTTTCGCAGGGCGCGATGCGCGGCGTGTCGATTGGCGGCGGCATGCTCGCGCAGACCCGCATATCGCGCGGCGTCGAACAGGGTGCGTATGCCATCTTCAATGCGCAGGTCGGTTATCGCTTCAACAAGCACCTGGAAGCGACGCTGCAGTTGAATAACATCTTCAACCGGGGCTACTACATTCGTCCACCCGGCCAGTTTTATAGCGTGTTCGGCGATCGACGTAACGTGATGTTGACCGTGCGAACGGACTTCTGAATGCGTAGTGACGATGAGCCGGCGACGCCTGCGAACTCCGATTGATAACCACAGAACATCAATCGTTCCAAAAATTGCACTTATCGTTTTACCGGCGCCGGGCGAATATCGCCAAAACCACAATCGGCCGGACCACCGCGCCTTTTCGAGTTTTCAGGAGACACCTCGATGCACCCCTCGTCTAACCTTTCGACCGGACGTTCAAAGGCCGCTGCGGTGTTCCGCGTAACGGCCGGGAATTTCCTGGAGCAGTTCGACTTCTTCCTGTTCGGCTTTTACGCCACGCAGATCGCCAACGTCTTCTTTCCTGCCCAGAGCGAGTTCGCATCGTTGATGATGACCTTCGCCGTCTTTGGCGCGGGCTTCCTGATGCGGCCACTGGGTGCGATCGTGCTCGGCGCCTACATCGACGACGTCGGCCGCCGCAAGGGTCTCATCGTCACGCTGTCGATCATGGCGAGCGGCACCATTCTGATCGCATTCGTACCGGGCTACGCGACGATCGGCCTTCTGGCGCCGGCGCTCGTGCTGCTCGGACGGCTGCTGCAGGGCTTCTCGGCGGGTGCGGAACTGGGCGGCGTGTCGGTCTACCTCGCCGAGATGGCCACGGCCGGCCGCAAGGGCTTCTTCACGAGCTGGCAGTCCGCGAGCCAGCAGGTGGCGATCGTCGTCGCCGCAGGCCTCGGCTTCGCGCTCAACCAGTGGCTCAGCGCATCCGCTATCGCCGCATGGGGCTGGCGCGTGCCGTTCTTCGTCGGCTGCATGATCGTGCCGTTCATCTTCATGCTGCGCCGCAATCTGGAGGAAACGCAGGAGTTCAAGGCGCGCCGGCATCGTCCGACCATGAAGGAAGTATTCGGCACGCTGGTCCAGAACTGGTCCGTCGTCGTCGCAGGCATGATGCTGGTGGCGATGACCACCACGAGCTTCTATCTCATCACGGTCTACGCGCCGACCTTCGGCAAGACGGTGCTGCACCTGAGCACCGCCGACAGTCTGCTCGTGACGCTGTGCGTCGGCGTGTCGAACTTCGTGTGGCTGCCGATCGGCGGGGCGCTCTCCGACAGGATCGGCCGCCGCCCGTTGCTCGTCGGCATGACGGTGCTCGCCATCGCGACCGCCTATCCGGCACTCTCGCTGCTCGCTCACGCGCCGAGCTTCGTCAACACGCTGCTCGTCCTGCTCTGGCTCTCGTTCATGTACGGCATCTATAACGGCGCGATGGTCGTCGCGCTCACGGAAGTGATGCCGGTGCAGGTGCGCGTCGCTGGTTTCTCGCTCGCCTACAGCCTCGCGACGGCCGTGTTCGGAGGCTTCACGCCCGCGATCTCGACGGCACTCATTCATATGACCGGCGACAAGGCCGCTCCCGGCTACTGGATGAGCTTCGCCGCAGCGTGCGCGCTTCTTGCGACGTTCGCGCTCTATCGCCGTCGCGCGGTGACGCTGACCCCGGCGCACTGATGCGCTGGCTGCGCACCCCATTGCGATCCTGCACGACCACAATCACGACCATGAAAAAGCTGCTTCTGAAACTTTGCGCGGCGGCGCTCGTCGCAAGCTCGGCCGCTGCGGCGAACGTGCAGGCCGCCGACCTGCATGTCATGAGTTCGGGAGGCTTCACCGCAGCGTACAAGGTGCTCGGGCCGAGATTCTCGTCCCGGACGGGCGACACGCTCGACACCGCGCTCGGGCCGTCGATGGGCAAGTCGCCCGAAGCGATCCCCAACCGGCTCGCGCGCGGCGAGCCCGCGGACGTCGTCATCATGGTCGGCTATGCACTCGACGAGCTGATCAAACAAGGCAAGGTCATCCCCGGATCGCGGGTCGAACTGGCCGATTCGCGCATCGGCATGGTCGTGCGCGAAGGTGCGCCGAAGCCCGACATCAGCTCGGCGGAAAGTCTCAGGCAGACGCTGCTGCATGCGAAGTCGATTGCCTACTCGGACAGCGCGAGCGGCGTCTATATCGAGCGAGAGTTGTTCAGGAAGCTCGGCATCGAGGATCAGGTCAGGGCGAAGGCGAAGATGATCCCGCGGATTCCCGTGGCCTCGGTGGTGGCGAACGGTAACTACGAAGTCGGCTTTCAGCAGGTGAGCGAATTGCTGCCTGTGCAGGGTGTCACATTCGCCGGCAGGATTCCCGAGTCTTTGCAGTCCGTCACGCGTTTCGCGGCCGGCATCCCCGTCGGTGCGCAGCATCCGAACGAGGCGAAGGCGCTCCTCGACTATCTCGCATCGCCCGCTGTGCAAGCAGAAGTGAAATCGACCGGGCTCGATTCCGTCTCCGCGCATTGAGAGAACGGCGGGAAGGCCTGCCTCAGCCGGTCTTCCCATCATGTCCCGCGGACGTCGCGGGGTCGTTCGCAACGTCCGGGCGGCCTGGCCCTGACGTCCTTAGCATCTGTGCGAGACGCACGCGATCGCACGAGCCTTCCCACATCGAAACGAAGATGACGGCGCACGCGTTGCTGATGACGCTCGTGAGGGCGCGCGCCTCGGACATGAAGCGGTCGATACCCACCAGCAGCGCCACGCCGGCGACGGGCAGATCCGGAATCACCGTGAGCGTGGCGACGAGCGCGACGAGCCCGCTGCCGGATACGCCGGCCGCGCCCTTTGATGTGAGCAACATGACGGCGAGCATGGTCGCGATCTGCGGCGCGGAAAGCGGCACATCGCACGCCTGCGCGATGAACATCGCGGCGAGCGTCAGATAGATCGCGGTGCCGTCCAGATTGAACGAATAGCCCGCGGGCAGCACGAGTCCCACGACGCCCTTGTCGCAACCGAGCATCTCGAGCTTCGCGATCAAACGCGGCAGCACCGGCTCCGTCGACGATGTTGCGAGAACGATCAGCAATTCCTCGCGCATGTAGCGCAACAGTCGCCAGAGCGCGAAACCGTGCAGACGCGCGAGCGGCGCGAGCACCAGCGCGACGAACAGCACGCATGCGACGTAGAGGGACACGATCAGCATGCCGAGCGAGCCGACCGAACGAATGCCGAAGCGGCCCACGGTGAAAGCCATCGCGCCGAATGCGCCGAGCGGAGCGAGCCGCATGATCATCGCGAGCACGCCGAACAGCATTTGCGCGACGCTGTCGATGAGCGCCAGCACGGGCCGACCGGCCCGCGGATACGAATTCAGCGAGAAGCCGAAGAGCAGCGAAAGCAGCAGCACCGGCAGCACCTCGCCTTTGTCGAATGCGCCGAGCACGGTCTCCGGGATCACGTTCAGACCGAACGCCACGAGCCCGCCCGTCTGCGTGTGCTTCGTATATTGCGCGAGGATGCTCGAATCGAGACGATGCACGTCGATGTGCATGCCCGCCCCCGGTCGCAGCACGAACGCGGCAACGAGTCCGAGCACGAGCGCGACAGCCGTCAGAAGATAGAAAAGCGCCAGTGCCCGGACGATCGTGCGTCCGATGGCCTTCCCGCTGGCGAGCGACGTGATGCCCGAGACGATCGTGCAGAAGACGATCGGCGCGATCATCATCCGCACGAGCGCGACGAACGCGTCGCCGAGAGGTTTGAGCAGCGTGCCCGTCGCCGGCCATAAGTGCCCGACGGTGATGCCCAGCACCATTGCGAGCAGCACTTGCACATAAAGCAAATGAAGCGGTCTTGCCGACCTCACGATGCGGTCTTCCTTCTCGTCCTGGCCGCCGTTGTCGTGGTTGTGGTCTTGGTCGTGCTGTTGCTCGCGGCTTCGCTGGTTGCGGCGCCGGCGCGCTTCGTCTCGATGATCGCCCGGTGAAACTCCTGTGCCGCCGGCGTGAGCGGCCGTCCGCGCCGTCTTACGATTCCAATGCGTCGTTTCACCACCGGTTCGACGAGCGGCACGCTCGTGAGGATCGGGTGGTCGTGTCCGGGCATGGCCATCGACGGCACGGCGGCGACGCCGAGTCCCGCTTCGATCAATCCGAGCATCGTCGTCACGTGCCGTGTTTCGCAGACGCTTGGCGCGCGAGGCGACACGGCGGTGAGTGCCTGGTCGAGCAACAGGCGGTTACCGGAAGTCTTGTCGACAGAGACGTAGTCGTGTTCGTAGAGTTCGTCCCACGTCACGCGCTTCTTGCGTGCGAGCGGATGGTCGCGGCGGCAGGCAGCAACGAATCGCTCCTGCAGCAGGACTTTGAATTCGATCTCGGATTCCTGACTGCCCATGAAGCTCACGCCGAAATCGGCCTCGCCGCTGTTGACGGCGCCGAGTACCTCGTTGGCACTCGCATCGAGAAGCTTGACCCGGATGCGTGGAAAGCGGCGATGGTAGCTTGCGATGACGCCAGGCAGAAAGTAGTACGCCACCGATGGCACGCACGCGATAGTCACCTGACCCAGGCGGCTCGATGAAACATCGCGAATGCCGAGCAGTGCGATGTCAAGGTCATCCAGCAGTCGTTCCGCGCTCGGGGCGAACACGCGGCCGACCGTCGTGAGTGTGACGCTGCGTGTGGTTCGCTCGAACAGACGCACGCCGAGCGCTTCCTCGAGCTTGTCGATCCGGCGACTCAAAGCCGGTTGGGAAATGCTCACGGCCTCGGCAGCTTTGCGGAAGCTTCCCAGCTCCACGACCGCGCGAAACGCCTGCAAATCGTTCAAGTCGAAGTTGACGCCCACGACTGGACTCCGCGTTTTGGAATCCGACTATTTTGCATCAGTCAGGAGAGGTGCTGCAGCGGTTTCAGCGAGACGATGGTGCACAGTGGGAAAAACAGGCAACGGGCTACTTCGATGCGTTATGGCCGTCCTCGATCGCTCCGAGCATGCGCTCCACATTGATGCTCTCTTGATTAGGTGAGAAGTGAATGGCAAGGTTACGAGCATTACCAAGCTCGACGAGAGCGGTAAAGCATTGCAGGATGCGGCGGGAAAGCCTGTTACGGTGCCTGTGAATTGAACGACTCTGATAGGAAACCCACACGAAAGGAACAGCTACCAAAATGAGTGAAGCATTCGACAAACTGAGGCGTGAGCCTTTGCTTCCAGAGCATCACTACCGAGAAAAATTGGAGTACAAGGAAGGCCGGTTAGTGAAGCTTGAGCAGATGCTTGCTGCTCCAGAAAAATTCCCTGGACACAAGCGAGGTCTATCTTGGGACAGGGGCACTATATCGTTAGAAATTCTGATTGCCCGCTATTCAGCCGGTGAAGCCGTGGCTTCACTCAAAGATGACTTGACCCGCTGCATGGAATTGTTCAAGTCCCACTATGAATCATATCCAGACTACGGACGACTGCGCCTTTGGGAGCCTGACGCCTACCAATACGTAATGTGGCTGCTATCGCTGGCGGTGCTGCTCGGCCTGAGGGAATGGGTGCCGGTCATCGCGACGTGGATTAGCACTGAATCCGAGGACGGCCAGGACGTGTTGGTGAGCCGCCTGTTTGGCCGCCTGGGCATTTCCCTGCCGGGTGATTCGCTGATCCACGAGAAGCCCTACGCCGACCTGTTGCGCGCAACAGAAACGCAAGATGAGGCACAGCAACAGGCAATGGCCGACTACCTGAAGCGCTGGTATGGCGGCATGAAGGATTGCTACTGGTACGACCGCCACAAGCGTCTCGAAGCGGGCTTTTTCGGGTATTGGGCGTTCGAGGCCGGGCTGGTGACGCTGCTTTGGAACATCGACGACCGCAGCTATCGCGACATGCGTTTTTATCCGAAGGATCTGTTGCACTTCGCGAGCGAGCAGGTAACGGTCCCGCACGATGAAGTGCAGAAGCCGCATATCTCGCGAAAGACCGGCGAGCGCTGCCCCTACGCGGGCCGCTGGGGCGTGCTCGAATCGCCGGGCGCGTTCGTGCAGGAGCGCATGTTCAAGGAGGGCGACGTGTTCCCCGAAGGCATTGGCCGCGAGCGAATCGAAGGGCCTGTCACGTGGATCGTGATGTCCCGCGAGGACGGCGGACCGACCCGCGAAGCGTGAGCGAATGATGGTCGTCAGACTGTAACCCTCAGTGCATCGGCCACCTGCTCGACCACCCCCTGCCAATGCCCCGGTCTACGTTGGCGGCACAGCGTCACACTCGGGTACCAGGGTGTATCGCTGCGCGTCATCAACCAGCGCCAGTCGGGCGCGTAAGGCAGCATCAGGAAAACCGGCACACCCATCGCACCGGCCAGATGCGCGACGGCGGTATCGACTGTAACTAACTGTTCGATATTCGCGAGAATCGCCATCGTATCGTTGAAGTCGCGGATTTCGGCGCCAAGATTGAACAGGGGTGCCGCGCCGAAGTAGCGGCCAATTTCCGCTTGCGTCGGACCCATCTGCAACGAAATAAACGCCACCCGTTCGAGCTTCGCTAGCGCCTCCAGTTGTTGCAGATGCATCGATCGGTTGAAGTCATTGCCATGCGTGGGCCGTCCCGCCCACACCAGACCGATGCGGCGGTACCCTGCCGGCACCAGTGCGTCGATTCTCGCGCGCCACTGCGATACCCATTGCGGATCAGCGTGCAGATAACGGGGCGCCGCGGGAATCGTTTCAACCCGTGTACCGAAGCAGTGTGGCAACCCTGAGAGCGGACAATAAGCGTCGAATGCGGGCACGTCGTCCCATCGATCGACACAGCGGGCGATACCTGCGTGCTGCGCGACGATAGGCTGCATGTCGCGGCTGCATGCAACCACCACGGTCGAGCACCGCTTCGCAACCTCGGGGATATACCGGCTGAACTGAATCGTGTCTCCAAATCCCTGATCGCCGATCAACAGCAGCGTGCCACCGGGCATCGGCTTGCCGTCCCAAAGCGGCCGATCATTCGAGGGCAGCAGGCTCGGAGAATGGGCCATCGAAAAGCGCCATTCATATTCGCGCCAGCCCTCTTCGAACTGGCCGCTCACCAACAACGCCTCAGCCAGTTCGAAATGCGCGGCGGCTATCGTGTTATCGAGCAGCAACGCGCGACGCAGGCTACCGATAGCCTGCTCGATCTCGAGGCAATCGTATTGAATCACGCCAAGGTTGTAATAGCCGTGCGCATCTTCGGGCGCAAGACTGACCGAGCGCGACGCATACTCGTGCGCCTCGTCGAGCCTCGATTCGAGGCGATAGAGCTCGGCGATGTTGCGATAAAAAACCGGCTGATCGGGCTGCAGGCGCAGTGCCTGTTCCATGCGGCCAAGCGCCTCCCGCACACGCCCCCGCTTGTGTGAGACGATTCCGGCCTGATGATGCGCGATCGCGCTTTCGGGCATTGCCTCGAGCAGCTGTGCAAGAACCTGTTCGGCCTCGTCGAGCCTGCCGGCCTGCTCATGCGCGGCGGCCTCGGCCAATCCAGCTTCGAGGGCACGCTGGCCCGCCCCAGTCTGAGTGAAGCTATTCATCGATCGTATAGCCGAGACGTTCGATCATCGGCTCAAGAACAGGAATAACAGGCGCGAGATGTTTGAGGTAATGCCGGTAGCGAAAACGCGAACGGCTATAAAGCTTCTCGGTTACCTGCGCATAACTGGCTGTGCGTGCATAGCGGCGGTTTTCGTGAAAATTCAGGCAACGCTGGTCAAACTCGACGCCGACGAAATCCAGCATGCGCTTTACGTTGGATTCCTGATCATGTATCACATCTTCGTAGCGCACCGTCATCACCTTGAGCGCCATCTCGGTGCGATAGTGTTCGACCAGTTCCGCAATCCGCACATAGTGTCGCGCAGCCGTCTCCAGGGCATTCGCGCAATAGAACCCATGCGTCAAATGATTCGAGAATAACGACAGCACGACGTCTAGCGGATGCCGCAGCATATAGATAACCGGCGCATCGGGAAACAGCAGCGCGATCAGACCAAGATGCGTTTCGTTGAGCGGCATCTTGTCGGTGAACCACACCGCGTCCGTTTCCGCGAGCCGGCGTTGGCGCACGCGCTGCAGGTAGTAATCGCGCAGATTGTCGAGCCCTTCACGCTGATCGCCCATCCAGAGATCGGCCAGCGCCTCCGGATAGGCCAAAGGGCTGTTCAGCATGCGCGGCATCAGCTCGGTTAGCTCATTGATAAAGGGCAGCTCGTCGCCGGCCGAGATCTTCGGATGCGCCGACAGGATCTGCTCTGCCATGGTCGTGCCGGAACGCGGAAAGCCGAGAATAAAGACCGGCCGTGGTCCGCTTCGCACCGGCGCCGCACGCGGCACGATGCGCAGACGGCCGGCGGTGAAATAACGCTTGAGGCGCTCGGTCAGGTCGTTGGCATGATCGTCAAGATAGGCCTGACCGCCCTGTTCGAGATGCATGCGTTTGCCTTCGGCGAACGCGGCAAATGCTTCGTCGAAACGCCCCATCTTGTCGAGCAGACGTCCTTTTTCCAGCCACTCTTCAGTGCCGAGACCGCCGCTTTCGCGCTCGAGCCGCTCCAGCATCGAGAGCGCGGCGTCGTATTCTTTTGTCCTCGCGAGCAGAATCGCGCGGTGCAGCAGAACGCTCGGGTTACCGGGCGCAAGCCGCTGCGCTTCGTCGAGCAGCGCGTGGGCACGCGCGAACTCGCGGTCCGATTCCTCCATACGCGCCCAGCCCAGCCAGGTTTGCAGAATGGTGGAATCGAGCGCGACCGACTCCTCGTAGAGCGCCCGCGCTTCAGCGATCTTCCCCTGGTTCCTGAGGTTCCACGCAAGATTGGCGAGCAGGATGGGCGGGCGCTCGTTCGTTAGCTCGAGCGCGCGGCGGTAGTGATATTCGCCGACCTGCGGCCGGTTCGCCTCGGTCAAAACCATTCCCATCAGGTTATGCGACTGCGGGTCGGTCGGCGCAATACGCACCGCGTTGCGCGCGTGCACTTCGGCATCGGCGAGTTTACGCCTGGCAAACAGCGCGAGCGTCAGTTCGTGCGTCGCCCAGACATTGTTCGGGTTGAACGTCACGAGGCGGCGCACGAGCATCTCGGCGGCCGTAATCACGCCCTGCGCCTTGCGGATCTGATACAGCACCGCGAGCGCGCCGCCCTGCGACGGCGCCAGTTCGAGCACTTCGAGGCAACGCTTTTCAGCCTGCGCGAGATCGTTACGCGCGTGAAGCGCGATGGCCTCGTCGACCAGCGGCAGCAAATGCCGGCTCGCCTCGGGCGGCCCCAGCGAGGCCTGATCGAGCGCGCAGCAACGCAGCGCGCGCAGACCGCTCCCGCAAGAACAGCGTGTCGTGGCGGAATAATTCATCGATAACCTGCCTGAGCTCACGCGAAGTACGATCTGGCGCGTGAGATTACCAGACGTAGCGGAAGCTTCCCGTCACCGCATTGCTGCTTCCCGTACCCGAAAAATAGCCGTCGTAGTGCAGATTGAGACTTCCGCCCGCGGACACGCGGGTCGACAACCCGACCGCGACCATCGCGCTATTGCCCGGCACCCGCGCTCCTGCCACCGTAAACGCCGTCGAAGGCAGGCCCGCGAAATACGCGGTGGAATTGCGGTCGGTCGGCGCGAATTCGTGAGACCAGCCCACCTGCAGGCTGCTCGCGACGAGCCAGCGGCTGACCGGAACATCCGCGGCAAGGCGCGCTCCGAGCGTGCTCTTCACCGAACTCTTCGACTGATTCTGCGTGGACAGATCGAGCGCGCCCGCGCCGCTTTCCGTGAATGCGTTTTGCCACACGGTCCCGAAGCTGAGCCCCGCGAAGGGCGTCAACGTCAGCGTCCGGTTCAGCGGCAAACGATACCCGGCCTCGATGCCACCCAATACTTCGGTAGACGAAACGTCGGCGTGCGCCTGGGCCGGCGCGCCTGGCAACGAGGCATCACGCGATGTCGAGCCGTTGCCGACGGCCACGCCGAGCATGCCTTCGAGATAGACCGGCCCCTTCGTATAGTCGCTATAGACGCCGACCTGCGTATAGTTGACGTCGCCGGCGCCGCCGCCGTTATCGAGGCTGTACGCGGCGGACCCATAGCCCACCGCAAGGCCCACGCGCAGCGCAGGGTTCACCTTGTAGTCGGCGCCGACGGCCGCACCCGTCACGCTTTCGCTCAAGCCGTGCGTATTGCCGTCGCCGTCGAGGTGGCCCATCTGTCCGTAGCCGGCCGCCCAGATCCCCCACGGCAAGGACAGATTGGCCCACGGATTGGTAACCGGCGCGCCGTTCAGGCTCGCCAGCTGTTGACGTCCGCCCGCCGCCGCGGCGTCGCGGCCGGCCGCGCTCGCACTGTCACCTAGCCGCGCGAGAATCGCCTGCTGCTGGAACTGACTGACGAACTGTTCGCCGGCCATCAGCGCAATGGTCGGCAGGCTCGCGAAATTTTCTCCGGACAGCCGGTCGAGCGAAGCGCGCACTTGCGCCGCCGACATCTGGTCGAGACCGGTGAGCGTCGCCGCAAACGCGGCCGGATTCGCCGCCACTGCCTTGTCGAGCGCGAACGCCGTCGCGCTCTGGTTCGGCGTGCCACCTCCCAGGGGCGTGGAAGTCGCCGTCGAAACCGGCAGTTGACCAAACGTGACGACCACATCGTTCGGATCGTAAGTCAGGTCGGGCGCAAGCAGCGCGTTGCCGAACGTTACCTGCCCGAAGACGCCGCTCACGCCGCTGCTTGCCGTCAGGATCGTGTAGCGCGTACCGGCGACCGTGAACGAGCCAGTCGGGACGAGCGCAAGCGTGCCCGCGAGCGCGGCGCTGCCGTCGATCGCGAATGTCGATGCGTTGCCATTGCCGCCCAGCGCCACCTGCAGCGTCGCGCCCGACAACTGCGTGAAATTGCCGGTCAGCTGCAACGGCGTCGTGAGCGTCCCCGCCTGAAACAGGCCCGCATTGGTCACCGTCGCGATGGCCCAGTTACCGCTCGCGATCCAGCTCGCGCCGCTCGCGATCCCGAGACCGCTGCCGGCGCCGAAATGGGTGACGGCATTCGTCAGCGTGCCCGAGCCCGTCAAGGTGATCTGACCCGCGCCGCCGCCGCCGTCGATATCGCCGTTGAGCACCGAGCCGGTGCCAAGCGTCAGGCTGTTCGCGCCCGCGTCGAACTGCACGGCGATACCGCCGCTGCCGCTGATCGTGCCGCTGTTGGCAAGCGTCGCGCCGGTGCCCGTGAACACCGCGCCGGTCACGCCGCCGATCGTGCCGCTGTTGTTGACCACCGCGCCGCTGCCGAGCGCGGCCCCAGCGATCGCATCGTCGAGGATCGTACCGGCATTGTTTACCGTGCTGCCCGTGCCGACCTGAATGCCGTACTGGCCGCCTTGAATTAGCGCATGCGCCGCGTTGGTCAGCACGCCGGGGCCCGTCATCTGGACGCCTGTGCCGGCCGTGCCGATGATCGTGCCGGTATTCGTAATCGACCCGCTGCCGGTAATGCCGTTCGTATCGCCCGTGATCCGGCCGTTATTGACCACGCTCGCGCTGTTGCCAAGCGACCCGGCGCCATTGATCGTGCCGTTGTTGGTGAGCGCACCCGCATTGGCGAACGAGCCATTGTTGGTCAGCACACCGATATTGGTCAGGCTGCCGTTGTTGGTCAGCGTGCCGCTATTGGTCAGGCCGCCGCTGTTGCTGAACGAACCGTTGTTGATCAGCACGCTGCTGTTGATGAACGTGCCCTCGCTCGTGAGCGTCCCGCTGTTGATCGACGCCGCAGCGGTCGTGATGGTGCCGGGATTGTCCAGCACGCCGCCGCCTACCACGTTGAGCGCACCCGACATCGTGCCTTGGTTGACGACCGACGCGCCGCTCGCGATCGTCGGATTGACCACGGAGGTCGTGGTGTCGAGCGTCGATGTGCCGCTGAACTCCGTGTTCTGGAACCCGACGATCTGCGCATCGGAAAGATGGCCCGTTCCCTCGATCAGCAGCGTGTTGTTGCCGTTGGTGCCGTCCGCGATGCCGCTCAGCACGCCGCCGCTTTCGACAATCAGTACGTTCGTGCCGCCGCTGAATTTGACGGCCGTGCCGCCCGCGCCGTCGATCGTCCCGACGTTATCGATGGTGCCCGACGCGCCCGTTTCGAACAGCACGCCGATACCGTTCGCGCCGGTCGCCTTGATCGTGCCGGTGTTGGTGATCTGCGTGTTGCCGCCGGTCGCGATAACGCCATAGCTGGTGCCCGAAATCAGCCCGCTATTGTTGACGCTGCCGCCGGCCCCGAGGCTGATGCCGGCGCCGCTTGCTGCACTGATCGTGCCGCCGTTGGTGATCGTGCCGGCCCCGCCTTGAACGGCGATGCCGCCGGTCGCACCCGATATCGTCGAAGCGGTGCCCGAATTGACGACGCTGCCGCCGCCAGCGAGCAGCACACCCTCTTGCGCCGTACCCGTAATCGTACCGGCGTTGTTGATCGTGGCGACTGCGTCGAAAGCGACGCCGAGTGCACCGGAGACCGACGCCGAACTATTGGTGTTCGTGAAGCTGCCGCCGGCGGTCAGGAACGCGACTCCATGTCCCGCTCCGGTCCCGCCCCTGATGGTCCCATCGTTGAAGACATCGCCGCTGCCTTTGACGATGACTCCATCGGTCGAACCCGAGACAGTGGACCACGTACCCGAATTTGTCACCGTGCCGCCGGCGCCGAGATAGATGCCGCGCGCCGCCGTGCCCTTAATCGTGCCCTGGTTGATGACGGTGCTGGCCTGGCCGAAAACATCGACCCCGTCCATACCGCCTGTGATCTGCGAGGCCGTACCGTTGTTCGTCACGATGCCTCCGGCCTGCAGCGCAACGCCGGCATTTCCGCTGCCCGTAATGATGCCGTCGTTGGTGATGGTGACGGGACCGTTCGCGCTGCCGTAGACCGCGTCGGTCGCGGACGATATCGTTGCACCCGCCGCGTTGGTCAGCGTTGCGCCATTGCCCGGCGTTCCCGCGTTGCTGAGCGTGACTGCGCCCGCGACCAGCCCGATATTGGTCAAGCTGCCGCTCACTGTCACAGCGCCGGTGGTGGTATTCGCGAGCGTCCCGGCATTAACCAGCGTTCCGGTATCGAGCAGCGTTCCCGTGTTGGTCAGGGTTCCAGAGTTGACCAGCGTGCCCGTGCTTGTCAGCGTTCCAGAGTTGACCAGCGTGCCCGTGCTGGTCAGCGTTCCGCTGTTGGTCAGCGACACGCCCGTACCGATCGTGTTGCTGTTGCTGAAGGTCCAGCTGGCGCCCGCGTCGATATCGACGGTGCCGAAGTTCACAAAGCCGCTGGACCCGAGTCCTGTAAAGGTTCCCGCGCCCGTGCCAGCCGCGAACTCCAGCGTATTGTCGCCGCCGCCGCCGTCGACTACACCGAAAAAACTCGCGCCTGGTTTGATCTGCAGCACATCGTTGCCGCTGCCGAATTGAATGGCCGTGGTGGCGCCGCTGATCGTCCCGCTATTCGTGATCTGCGTGTCGCCGCCCGTCACCAGCACCCCAGCGGAAACGCCCGAAATAACCCCGCTGTTGCCGATACTGCCGCCGCCGGCCAGTTCGATGCCGGCGCCAGCGCTGGCGCTGATCATGCCGCTGTTGACGACGGTGCCGCTGCCGTTGATGTCGACCCCGCTCGTGGCCCCGGAGATATTCGCCCGAGTGCCCGAGTTCATGACCTGGCTACCGGCTCCCAGATTGACGCCGGCCGCCAACTGGCCGGAGATCGACCCCTGGTTGATCACGGTGCCGGGTTGTCCCGAGATGTTCACCCCGTTCTCATCGCCGACGATCTGGGAGGCCGTGCCCGAGTTCGTGATCACGCCGCCGCTCAGGAACTGCACGCCGTCGGCGGCGACACTCTTGATCAGGCCGAGGTTGGTGATCGTCCATTGCGTGCCGCTCGGGCCATAGACGGCGGTCGCATTGTTGGTGATCGTCGTACCGGTTGAAAAAATAAAGGTCTGAGTACCGTAGCCCGCGAGATTGATACGGCCGTAGAAATTGCCGGCGAAAGTGACCTGAGCGTGGCTGACATTGGGCAGCGTCACGCCAAGCGTCACGCCGATCGGCAGCGTCAGCGCCTTGATCCAGCCGCCAGCGGTTGCACGGCCCGGTAACGGATCGCCGGCAGCGTCACGCCGGCGCGGCGCGGTGCAAGACAAGGTCGCCTGGTCCGCCTGGTCCGCCTGGTCCTTTTGGCCCCTCGATTTCGCGCTCATTTATTGTTCGTCACTTTTCAGTAGTGCTCGTGTGCAAGCCGCGCTTCCCGCCTTGGGTCGAACCGCAGGCCGCCGCTGCGCAAAGGCCGCGTGGCTAAAGCGAGTATTCGGGAAACGGCAAGAACCTGTGCGACGGCCGTCGACGCCGTTAGAGATAGCCCCGTGTTGAAGCCCCGTTTTGCAGCCCTTAGCTTTCAACTTCTGTTCTGCAGCCAGTCCAGCTTGCTTTTTTAGTTCTCTAAGCATGCCTGCATTCGCGCAGCATGGTACCGAAGCAAAATTCGGATTGTCAATGTTCCCGGTGATCACGACGCGATCGTCGGTTCCTGTGGCGGAAGCGGCTCATATGCCCGGGAGCATGCAATCGACGCCGGTCTGCTTTCAGACTGTTTGCCGACACACGAATGTCCAGATCGGGTTCGCGGTGGATGTCGCATGTTGGCCGATCGCTGTCTCATGCAACTGGCATGAGTCGAGCGTGGTCCGCGTGATCTTGATCGGCGGCGGGCCTGTTTCTGCCAGACGAGTCGTCAGAAATTGCCTTCCGTGGTCAAAGAATTCGAAGCTTCCGGACGCATCCGAGCTAGAAAGTGTGCAAAACTTCGTGCGATATCTGCCTTGATCTGTCTCCACGCCTCACCGCCGATCCCAACACTGACGCGGCAGGCAGCTGAATTCGGTGCGTTGAAGAGGCCGCATTCTGGAGGCGTGACGGTATACGAACCGCAGAAAACGGCCGTATACCATCAGAAATACCGTCAGAAACTCGTAGCTGTAGCGGGGTTTAGCGAGACGACGGTAGACAGTGGAAAAGCCAAAAACCGAATTACTTCGACGCGTTATAGCCGTCCTGAGACGCCCCGAGCATCCGCTCCACATACCGCGCAATCAAATCAATCTCCAGATTGACCTTAGCGCCTTCCTGAAGATGCTTAAGCGTCGTCACCTGCACGGTATGCGGAATCAGGTTGATCGAAAACTCACACCCATCTTCGCGGTCGCTAACGGAGTTGACCGTCAGGCTCACCCCATTCACTGTAATGGAGCCTTTATACGCGAGATAACGCCCAATCTCCCTGGTCGCAAGCACACGCAACTCATGCGACTCCCCCACAGGCGCAAACCGCGTCACCGTCCCCATCCCATCGACATGCCCCGACACGATATGTCCGCCAAGCCGGTCATGCGCCCTTAACGCCTTCTCAAGATTCACCTCACCGGTCTGCGAAAGCCCCGACGTCAAATTCAAACTCTCGCGCGACACATCAACATCAAACGAATGATCAGTCTTCCCGATCACCGTCATGCACGCACCCTGAATCGCAATACTGTCGCCGAGCTGCACATCCTCGAGATCGAGCGCACCCGCTTCGACCGTCAACCGCACACCCGCTTCCGGCTCGTGACCAAGCGGCGTGATCGAGGCAATACGGCCGACGGCCGCGACGATTCCTGTAAACATCGTTGACGTTTCCTGTTCAGTGCAAAGGCGGCGGCGGCACAAGCCGCGCAAGAATACGAATGTCAGTGCCGATCCGATCAACCGATTGATACTCGAGCTGCACGCGCTTATCAAGCGATGCCGGCGCAACAAGGTTAAACATGCTCATCGAATCCGAACCAAGCAAACTCGGCGCAAGATAAACGAGCAGTTCATCGACACACCCTTCGCGCAGCAGCGAGCCATTGAGCTTGTATCCCGCTTCCACATGCAGCTCGTTCACGCCGCGTTCCGCGAGCTCTTTCAACATAGCCGGCAGATCGACCTTGCCGTTCTCATTCGGTAGCGCCACGATCTCCGCGCCGCGATCGCGCAACGCAGCAGCGCGCGCTTCGAGCCGCTCGTCGAGATGGCCGCAAATAATCAGCGTCGGCGCGCCCGCCAGAATGTGCGCTTCAGGCGGCACGTCGAGCCGGCTATCGATCAACACGCGCTTTGGCTGGCGCGGTGTATCCACGGCACGCACCGTCATACGCGGGTTGTCTTCGCGAATCGTGCCGATGCCGGTCAGAATCGCCGATGCGCGCGCACGCCACGCATGGCCGTCCGCACGCGCAGCCTCGCTGGTAATCCACTGGCTCTCGCCGGAAGGCAAACCGGTGCGGCCGTCGAGCGACGCCGCCACTTTCATGCGCACCCACGGACGGTTGCGCGTCATGCGCGACACAAAGCCGATATTGAGCTCGCGCGCTTCATTCGCAAGCAACTCGCAGCGCACTTCGATACCGGCATCGCGCAGCATCGACAAACCACGCCCCGACACGAGCGGATTCGGGTCTTCCATCGCCGCGACCACGCGCGCAACCTTCGCTTCGATCAGCGCATTCGCGCACGGCGGCGTGCGGCCGAAATGACTGCACGGTTCGAGCGTCACATAGACGGTTGCACCGCGCAGTTCGTGACCACGCGCGCGCGCATCCTTCATCGCGCGAATTTCCGCATGATCCTGGCCGGCCGGCTGCGTAAAGCCTTCGCCGATCACCGCGCCGTCCTTTACGATCACGCAGCCCACGCGCGGATTCGGATCGGTCGTGTACATGCCGCGCGCCGCAAGCAAAAGCGCGCGCTCCATATGAACGAAATCGGTTTGCGAGAACATCGGTGTCCTGTTACGCGTTCAACGCTGCAAATGCCTTGCGTGCAATTTCGACGGTCGTGTCAATCACCGCATCGTCGTGCGCGCTCGACACGAACCCCGCCTCATACGCGGACGGCGCAAAGTACACGCCCGCATCGAGCATCTTATGGAAGAACGCATTGAAGCGCGGCACGTCGCAATGCGAAATCTCCGCGAAGCTGCGCGGAATCGCATCGGTGAAGTAAAGACCGAACATGCCGCCGATCGAATCGGCCGCGAACGGCACCTTCGCCGCGCGCGCTGCCTCGGTCATGCCGCCGACAAGACGCGCGGTCTGCCGCGCGAGCTTGTCGTAGAAGCCGGGCGCCTGAATCAGTTGCAGCGTCTTCAAACCCGCCGCAACCGCGATCGGATTGCCCGACAGCGTGCCCGCCTGGTAGACGCCGCCGAGCGGCGCGAGATGCGCCATGATGTCGCGCCGTCCGCCGAATGCGGCTGCGGGCATGCCGCCGCCGATCACCTTGCCCAGGCACGTGAGGTCCGGCGTAATGCCGTACACCTGCTGCGCGCCGCCGAGCGCGACGCGGAACCCGCACATCACTTCGTCGAAAATCAGCACCGAGCCGTATTCGCTCGTCAGACGCCGCAGCGCCTGCAAAAACTCCGGCGTGGCGCGTACGAGGTTCATATTGCCCGCCACGGGCTCGACGATCACCGATGCGATCTCGTTGCCGAACGCCGCGAACGCCTCTTCGAGCGCCTCGACGCTGTTGTACTCGAGCACGGTCGTATGTTTCGCGATATCCACGGGCACGCCCGCCGACGTCGGATTGCCGAACGTCAGCAGCCCCGAGCCGGCCTTCACGAGCAGGCTATCCGCATGACCGTGATAGCAGCCCTCGAACTTGACGATGCGGCTGCGGTTCGTAAAACCGCGCGCCAGACGCAGCGCGCTCATTGTCGCTTCCGTGCCGCTCGACACCATGCGCACCTGTTCGATCGACGGCATCAGCTTGCAGATTTCCTCGGCGATTTCGATTTCGGCCTCAGTCGGCGCGCCGAACGAAAAGCCATCGACAAGCACGCGCTGTACCGCTTCGAGCACTTCCGGATGCACGTGGCCAACGATCATCGGCCCCCATGAGCCGATGTAGTCGATATAGCGCTGGCCGTCGGCGTCCCAGAAGTACGGGCCTTGCGCGCGCTCGATAAAGCGCGGCGTGCCGCCGACCGACCGGAACGCGCGCACGGGCGAATTGACGCCGCCGGGGATGGTCTGTTGTGCGCGTTCGAAGAGAGCTTGGTTCCTGGACATGGCTTGGGCCTGCGTAATGTGATTGCAGCGGTGATTGCAGCGGTAATTGCAGCGCTAGTTTCAGCCGCAGTTCGAGCGGGTAGTGCGGATGCTGCGCGCTGGTGCACAGGGCGCGCAACGGCACCCGTGGCGCCGCGATCAGAGCCGGCGGGCGGCTTGCCTTGTGTTGCGGGCGGGCCGCGGCGGCTGAATGGTCTCGTGAAATTGTACCGGAGTCGCGGCGGATCGGCCCGTGGCCGGATGGCGCGGGGGCGGGCGGAGGCGCGCGGTTTGCCGGCTATTTGCGGTTTTTTCCGGCTGCGAGCGCCGGCCGGATCCGCGCGCCCGTCAATTCCTTCCACCGCTTCTCGAGCGCGCCTTCCACCATCGGCTTGATCGACGTGCCCGAACTCTGCGCATCCCACGTCTGCACCGAAAACGGATGCGTGCGCAATGCGTCGCGCGGAATCACCACCTCTTCGCGCGCATCGACGAGCCAGTCGTAGACGAAATCGATACACAACCGATAGCCGCGTTTGCTCGCCGCATCGGGCACCTCATACGGCGCGCGCGTCACATAGCCCGAAGCGAACAGCCCCTTCGGCTCCTGCGCGACGCGATGCACGAACACGCGATCGCCGGGCATGATGCCGCGCGCGACGCCGCAACCCCAGACGTCGGCAACCGCTTCGCCCGCGGCGACCCGTTTTGCCATATCGGGCAATTCGGGCCAAGGCCACTTCCTGGGGCTCCAGATCAGCAGAAAAGCGGTCATAACGGTTTCAGTCGACAAATTGCATCGGTTAAAGCGGGCAGCTTAACCGAAAGCACCGTCGCAGGCCGACCGCGCATTCCCCCAATAACGCCTCGGCTGCAAGCGAAGTGAAATAGCTTTCGACTTCGCGTCGGCTACAATTACGAATCCGCTACATCGTCACTCGCCATTCGTTGCATCCGCATCCAGTTAATACCGGTTTGGCGGACTTGCGGCGAGCCGCCCCCACGCGTCATTTAGCGCTTCACTTGTCATTCAATGTCCCACGCCACCAAAGGCCGGCCTGATTTGCGGCTGATTCTGCTGCTCGGCGCGCTTGCCGCATGCGGTCCGATTTCAATCGACATGTATTTGCCGAGCCTGCCGTCGCTCACGCAGGCGTTCGCCATCAGCGCGAGCGCCGCGCAAACGACGCTGACGAGCTTCATGCTCGGCTTCTCGATCGGCATGCTGCTCTATGGGCCGCTTTCCGATTCGCTCGGAAGGCGGCCGGTACTGCTGGGCGGCATCATCATGTACGTGCTGTCGACCATTGCGTGCGCACTGTCGTTCTCGATCGGCTCGCTCGTCGTGTTCCGCTTCGTGCAGGCGTTGGGCGCGGGCGCCGCGTCGGTGCTCGCGCGTGCCATTGCGCGCGATGCGCACGAGCCCGGCGAAGCGGCGCGCGTGATGTCGATGATGGCGATCGTGACATCGGTCGGACCATTGCTTGCGCCGCTGATCGGCGGGCAATTGCTGTTGCTCGGCGGCTGGCGCGTCGTGTTTGTCGTATTGACGCTGTTCGGCGCGTTCTGCGCGGTGACCGCGTTCCTGCGCGTGCCGGAAACGTGGCCGCGCGAGAAGCGCGCGAATTCGGCGCTGCTGAAGTCCTTCGCGGCCTACGGGAAGCTGCTGAAAGACCCGGTCGCGTGGGGCCATCTGCTATGCGGCGGCATGGCGTTCGCGTCGATGTTCGCCTATATCACCGCTACGCCGTTCGTCTATATCGAGTACTTCCATGTGTCCGCGCAGCATTACGGCTTTCTGTTCGGCCTCAATATCGTCGGCATCATGGGCGGCAATTTTCTCAATACGCGGATGGTCGGGCGGCATGGACCCGTGCGCATCATCATCGTCGCCGCCGCCGTCAGCTGCTTTGCGTCGCTGTTTGTCGCACTCGTGTGTCTGACAGGGTGGGGCGGTTTGTGGTCGATCGTGTTCGGATTGTTTTTCGTCGTCGGCATGGTGGGGCTGCTGTCGGCGAACTGTGTGACCGATCTCATGCATCGCTATCCGACCAGTGCGGGCGCGGCGGCGGCGTTGTTCGGCGCGGTGCAGTTCGGGCTCGGCGCGCTCGCGAGTCTTGCAGTCGGCTTGTGGCGCGATGGGTCGCCGCAAGGGATGGGCGTGACGATTGCCGTGTGCGGGCTGCTTTGTTATCTCGGGCGCGTGCTGATCGTGCGCTGGCATGCGCGGCCGGTCGCGGCGGCGCCGGCGCGCTAAGGTGCATGAGAGGTGCATTGACGCGCGCGGCCTGGCGGCGTGACTTTCCGCTTCTGCAAAACACACAGCCGCCCAACGCGGTCAGCTATCCGCTTCCGACAAGTACGCGATCACGCGCCGATTCACATCGTCGGCCGCTTCGAACTGAGCCCAGTGTCCCGCATTCGCAACCAGGGCGAACCGATGGCGAACACCTTGCGCATGCAACTGATCGGAAAACGCCTGCGGCTCGGCCGCGGTGACATCGTGCGTGCCCCACAACAGCAGCGGATCGACATCGGCTGTTTTTAGCAGCGGCGCAAGCGAGCTTGCCAGCGACACGTCCTTGCTGCGAAAGCGCGTCTTCAGGCATGCGTCTTCATAAACGGTCAGCGCGAGCGAATCGGCGTTGGCGGGATCGTGCAGCATGAACGATTTGAGGTTCGCATCGAACATCGCGCGGCGTTCGTCTTCGGCGTGTACTTTTTTCCAGTTCAGCAACTCGCGCTGCGGCCGCCGCTTGCCGCCATGACCCGCGCTGCCGACCAGCGCGAGTTTGCCCACCGGCCTGCGGCACGCGAGCGTCGACGCGACCACGCCGCCGAACGAAAACCCTGCGAGATCGATTTCAGTCGACGCGCCGATAAGACCATCGAGCGATGCGAGCGTCGCCGCGAGAAACGTTTCGAAATCGGCGCCTGGCGGCAACGCATCCGAATCGCCGTAACCGGGCAGATCCGGCACCCATACCTCACGCATTGCGCAGAGCGCTTCGACGTTGCGAACCCAATGCGTCCAACTGCCGTGTCCGCCGTGCATGAGCACGAGCGGCTTGCCGCTGCCGAATACACGCCACACGATGCGCGCGCCGGATGCGATGCGGTAACGATGATGTGTTGCGCGCGCATCGATGCGCGCAAGCGCCGCGCGACCTTCGGTCAAAGCCGACGCGGGCACAGAAATGAGGTCCGCCATGCTGCAGAAGAGAGTGCGTTATCGATGCCTCAATCGTCTCATACGTTGGGCATCGATGCTGCGAGGTGCGCTAAGGGGTCAACCGGACTGGATCTCGAAGGCGCCGTGCTCTTCGCCCGCAGCACGATCGATAGCCGCAAGAAAAAAGGCCGATCTGCGAGAGGTCGGCCTTTTAACCCGGCGGCAAAATGCGCTTGCCGCCGTCTGAACACTTGGCTTTAGTCTTTAGGCGTAGCCGCCGCCCCGTGGCTCAACCAGTCCAGCACCGCGCTCGTCTCTTCATCCGCCCCTTGCCGCGCCTTCGTAACTGCGTCGGTCACTTCCGCTGCGGGCACCGCACGACGAATCGCCACGCCCACCGCGAGAATATCGATCATCAGCAGATGCAGAACGCGCGAGATCATCGAAAGCTGCGATTCGCGAATTTCGATGTGATCGGTTTCGAGCGCAACGGTCGCGCGTTTCGCGAGCGGCGTATTGCTCGAAGTAATCGCGATCACCTTCGCACCGGCCTGCATCGCCACGTCGAGCACACGCAGCAACTCGGGCGCACGCCCCGACTTCGACACCGCGACAATCACATCGCCCTTGCCAAGCAATGCAGCCGAAGCGGCCTGCATATAGAGGTCGCCATACGCAATGGTCGGAATGCCGAAGCGGAAGAACTTGTAGTGCGCATCCTGCGCGACGATATTCGAATTGCCGAGCCCATAGAATTCGATACGCCGCGCGTTGTTCAGCACATCGATGGCCGCTTCGACATGCTCGAAGTTCAGATGCTCGCGCAACTGCAAAATCGCGGACACCGTGTTGTCGAGCACCTTCGCGCCGAAGTCGGTAGCCGTGTCGCCGAGATGCACCTGGCTATGGCTCACCGGAATCGTGCCCGTCAAACCGGTGGCGAGCTTCAGCTTGAAATCGGACAAGCCCTGGCAGCCCAGCGAGCGGCAGAAGCGAATCACGGTCGGCTGACTCACATCGGCCTTGCGCGCAATATCGACAATCGGATCGTTGATGATCGAGCGCGGATGATTCAACGCGAGATCGGCCACGCGGCGTTCCGCCGGCGTCAGCGCGTCGCGCATCTGGCGAATGCGCTCGAACACGGCCGAAGAACTGCCGCCCGTGCGATTCGACAGCTGTTCCGCGAGAATCGCCGAGACGCCGAGAAACGCCGGATATTCAGCGGTAATCACGAAGGTCGGCACGTTCTTCAGATAGTCTTCGAAGCGGCCTTTCGCTTCGAAGCGCTGACGGAACGACGACTTTGCAAAGAAGTCGCCCAGGCGCGGCACGACGCCGCCGCCGATATAAATACCGCCGAGCGCGCCGAGCGTCACCGCGATATTGCCGGCGAACGTGCCGAGAATGCCGCAGAACACATCGAGCGTTTCAGCCGCCAGCGGATCGCCTTCAAGCCCGCGCTTCGAGATTTCGGCCACGTCGAGCGTCGACGGCACGCGCTTCTTGTCGCGCGCCGCCAGTGCGCGATAAATGATCTCGATACCAGGCCCTGCCGCTACGCGTTCGAACGACACATGCGACCACTTCTTGCGCGCATATTGCAGCACGAGGTCTTCGCGTTCATCGGACGGCGCAAACGACGCATGGCCGCCTTCGCTGCCCAGCGCGATCCAGCGGTCGTCGGCCGGAATCAAACCCGACACGCCCATCCCCGTACCCGGCCCAAGCAGGCCGATCACGCTATGCGGCCGGCGCGTGCCGCCGCCCACCTGCACGCGCTGCGTATCGGTGAGCCCCGGCAAGGCCATCGCAAGCGCCGTGAAGTCGTTGACGACGAGCAGCGTATCGAAGCCCAACGCGCGACGCGTCGCTTCGATCGAAAAGTGCCAATCATGATTCGTCATCCGAACCTGGTCCCCGTCGACCGGATTCGCGATGGCGACCGCCGCGTGATTCACGCGGCCGATCTTCGTATCTTTCAGGTACTTCTTGATGACGTCCGCGATGCCCGGATAGTCGGCACACGGATAAACGTGCACCTGGGTGATTTCCCCCGGCCGGGTTTCGAGCGCGAATCGCGCATTGGTCCCGCCGACATCGGCGAGAAGCCTCGGTCCATCGGCGTGCTGGCCCGCTTGCGGGGCAGCTTTAGTTGGCACACCAGTAGACATCGAGTCTTACCCCCTTGTCGTTTGCGAGCTGAGAAATGGCTTTTTTTTGCAGGGTAGCGGACGCTTCGTTCAGCACGTCCATCTTCTTCGGACCGGCAATCAGCAAAAACAGATGATCGACCTTCTTCAACGCCGACATCGACCAGCTCACGCGCGCATGCGGCGCGCTGCCCGGATGCACGGCAACGAAATGGTCGGTGGTGGTGATCGCGAAATCCCATTCGGGCGCGTCCGCGAAAATCGACGCGGTGTGCCCGTCTTCGCCCATGCCGAGCACCGCGACATTCGGCACGCGCCGTTTCGGATCGCCGTTCAATTTGGCGACCTGCGCTTCGAGCGTCGTCGACGTATCGACGAGCGGCAGATAGCTCGCGCTCGCCGCTGCATTCTGCAGCAACGTTTCGTGCACGAGACGCGAGTTGCTTGCGCTGTCGGTATCGGGCACCCAGCGGTCGTCGACGAGCGTCACGTCGACGCGCGACCAGTCGAACGGCTCGTGCGACAGCGTTTGCAGGAATGGACGCGGACTCGTGCCGCCCGACACGGCAAAGGTCACGCGGCCGGCGCTCACGCCGGGCGTGGCGGTCTGGGCGGCAAGCGACGCCTGCAATGCGTTGCTCACGGCCTTGGCCAAAGCGGCCGATTGTGCCGCCTGGTCGTCGAAAGCATGTAGCTGGATCATGGATTTCTCCTCCGTGCTGCTTTCTTGTTTAGTCTAGGAACAGCGGGAAATATGACATCGGAAATGGCGAACAGTCGATTAATTCTCTTCCTCGAGCCAGCAGGTGTTGTGTTGCGCGAGCATCGCGCTTGCCGCCGCCGGGCCCCAGGTGCCCGACGCATAAGGCTTCGGCTTCGTGCCCGAGGCGGCCCATTCGTTGAGAATCGGCTCGACCCAGCGCCATGCGGCTTCCTGCTCGTCGCGACGCACAAACAGCGCAAGCCGGCCGTTGATCACGTCGAGCAATAGCCGCTGATACGCTTCCATCTGACCTTCGCGGAAGAACTGATCGAACGCGAGATCGAGGTGAACGCTCGACAGGTTCATCCCTTCGCCGGGCTTCTTCGCGAGGCAGTACAGGCGGATCGTTTCGTTCGGCTGCAAGCGGATCACCAGACGGTTGGCGCCGGCGCGCAAGGCGTTCGCGCCAAGCGCCGAATGCGGCACCGCGCGGAAGTTGACGACAATCTCCGCAATCCGGTCGGCCAGACGCTTGCCCGTGCGCAGGAAGAACGGCACGCCGGCCCAGCGCCAGTTTTCGATTTCCGCTTTGACCGCGACGAACGTTTCAGTCGTGCTGTCGGGCCGCACGCCCGATTCGTTCGTATAGGCCGGCACCGCCGCGCCGCGAATCACACCGGCGTGATATTGACCGCGCACGGCCACGCGGCTGATATCGCGCGGATCGATCGGCTTCAACGCGCGCAGCACGCGCAGCTTTTCGTCGCGGACCGAATCGGAATCCATCGAATGCGGCGGCTCCATCGCGACAATCGAAAGCAGCTGCAGCAAATGGTTCTGCACCATGTCGCGCAAGGCGCCCGTATTGTCGTAGAAATCGCCGCGCGCTTCCACGCCGAGTTCTTCGGCAATCGTGATCTGAATGCTCTCGACCCATTCGCGGCGCCATAGCGGCTCGAACAGCGCATTGCCGAAACGCAAGGCGAGCAGGTTCTGCACGGGCTCTTTACCCAGATAGTGGTCGATCCGGTAAATCTGCTCTTCGGCAAACATCTCGCCGACCGCGTCGTTGATCGCATTCGACGAACGCAGGTCGTAACCCAACGGCTTCTCGAGCACGATGCGCGAATTCTCGTTCAGCCCGACCGATGCAAGCGCGCGACAGATCGGCACGAAAAGCGAAGGGCCCGTTGCCAGATAGAACACGCGAATACCGGGCAGATTCGAAATCGCATCGCGCAGCAGGACGAAGTCTTCGGCTTTGCCGAGGTCGATGGCGACAAACTCGATACGATCGAGGAACGTGCGCCACGCGTCTTCCGTGAACTGCGCATTGGCCACATGGGCGCGCACGTGTTCATTGACCCATTGCAGGTACTGCTCGCGGCCGTCGATATGACGCGCCACCGCATAGATCTTGCCGCCCGGAGCCAGCATGCCTGCGCGATGCGCTTCGTACAGCGCGGGCAGGATCTTGCGCATCGATAGATCGCCGGTGCCGCCGAACAGCACGAAAGTGAAGCTGGAATCCGTTTGCATGTGTCTCCGCGATGCCTTTGGAAGGCGCTGAAAGCAGGCCGTAGTGCGATAAAATTTTTTTTGACACTGAATTGTAGTTTAACTACAATCCAAATCAAGAGGTAGCGTGAATTCGATGAAAAAAGCGTGCGGGGCCTGCGGGAATGCGCGTTTTCACCGAGTCGAGAAAGCTTCCCGGCATGTTATCGACAAATGCGTTTTGATGCGGTGTCCACGCTAGGCGTGTGCAGCATCAAGGGCTTTAACGAAGGGCGTGCGGGGGAGTGAACAGCGCCTCGAGTCTGCAACGCGCGACGCGGGCAGGCACAAAAGCAAAAGAGGAGACGTTCTTTGCATTCCGAGTCACTCATCTCTTGAGCATCCGCGGCCGGACTTCGGCTAGCAGGCGCACGCCAGGAAGCGAAGCGCTTGTCGATGCCTGTTCGTCACGCTGTGTTCCCGCAGTGATCACGCAGTGTTCGGGTTGTTTGCGTGTTTGATTCGACCATAACCGCTCCCTGTCCAGCAGGGGCTCAACGTGTTTAAGTCAGGTGTCTGGAGGAGATAAGCAATGAAATTCCGTGCGATCATGGGCGCCCTGTGCGCCGCAGGTCTGATGTGTGGCGTCGCTGCGGCACAAGCGGCCGAGCAGGTCGAGGTGTTGCACTGGTGGACGTCGGGCGGCGAATCGAAGGCCATCGGCGTGCTGAAGGATGATCTGCAGAAGCAGGGTTACGTCTGGAAGGACTTCGCCGTGGCCGGCGGCGCCGGCGCCGCGGCCATGACCGCACTGAAGACCCAGGTGATCGCGGGCAACGCGCCGAGCGCGGCCCAGATCAAGGGTCCGCTGATTCAGGACTGGGCATCGCAAGGCGTGCTCGTCAATATCGACTCCGTCGCCGGCGACTGGAAGAAAGAGCTCCCGCCCGAAATCGACAAGATCATGCATGCGGACGGTCACTATGTGGCCGCGCCGTTCTCGGTGCACCGCGTCAACTGGCTGTACATCAACAAGGCCGCGCTCGACAAGGCGGGCGGCAAGGTGCCGACCACGTGGCCTGAGTTCTTCGCGGTGGCCGACAAGATGAAGGCCGCGGGCATCCAGCCGATCGCAATGGGCGGCCAGCCGTGGCAAGACCTGACGCTGTGGGAAGACGTCGTGCTGTCGCAAGGCGCGGACTTCTACAAGAAGGCGCTCGTCGACCTCGACCAGAAGACGCTGACGTCGCCGCAAATGCTTCAGGTGTTCGACACGGTCCGCAAGATCCAGGGCTACTTCGACGCAGGCCGCACGGGTCGCGACTGGAACCTCGCCACGGCGATGGTGATCAACGGCAAGGCCGGCATGCAGTTCATGGGCGACTGGGCGAAGGGCGAGTTCGCGAACGCGAACAAGAAGTCGGGCACGGACTATATCTGCGCACCGGTGCCGGGTACGGACAAGGGCTACACGTTCAACGTCGACTCGTTCGTGTTCTTCCAGCAGAAGGGTCAATCGGCGGCCACGCCGGGTCAGCTCGCACTCGCGAAGACGATCATGAGCCCGGCCTTCCAGGAACAGTTCAGCCTGTACAAGGGCTCGATTCCGGTTCGCCTTGGCGTGTCGATGGCGAAGTTCGACGATTGCGCGAAGAAGTCGTACGCCGATGAACAGGCTGCGATCAAGGCAGGCGGCTATGTGCCGTCGCTCGCTCACGGCATGGCTCAGCCCGATGCAACGGCCGGTG
The DNA here is from genome assembly GCF_001922345.1 of Paraburkholderia sp. SOS3. Classification (NCBI taxonomy): domain Bacteria; kingdom Pseudomonadati; phylum Pseudomonadota; class Betaproteobacteria; order Burkholderiales; family Burkholderiaceae; genus Paraburkholderia; species Paraburkholderia sp. SOS3. The sequence goes on from NZ_CP018811.1 coordinate 1,150,286, forward strand.
CGATCAGCGACGTCGTGACGAAGTTCATGAACTCGCAGGAAGACTCGAAGAGCGCGGTCGAAGCGCTCGCGAAAGCAGCGAAGACCAAGTAATTCGCGCTGCACGCACTACAGTAGTGATATGCAGTAGCAGGATGCCCGGAGCGTGCTTGTGCTTGCCGCATAAGCGCGCTTCGGGCCAAGACGGTTCGACGACAGTCGCGCCCTCGGCCGCATCGATGGGCCGCACTTTTCCGGATTTTCCGACGAAAAGCGCGCCGGCCCTCGCGGCATAGTTCCAGGAGTCGAGTTGTGACTGCTTCTATTAGCGGAAACGCAAAGCGCACGGTTTCCGTGCCGAGCCGCACGTCGCCGATGGCGGCACTCGCCGACCGCTGGATTCCGAAGCTGGTGTTGTCGCCCAGCATCGTGATCAGTCTGGTCTTCGTCTATGGCTTCATTCTTATTACCGGTTATCTGTCGCTGTCGAATTCGCGACTGTTGCCGCGTTACGACTTCGCCGGTTTAGCGCGTTACCGCGAGCTGTTCGACAACGACGTTTTCTGGACGTCGGCAAAAAATCTCGGCTGGTTCGGCATTCCGTTCATTGCGATCTGCATTGGCCTGGGCCTGTTCCTTGCGATTCTGCTCGACCAGCGCATTCGCAACGAAGGCGCATTGCGCGCGGTGTTTCTGTATCCGATGGCGCTGTCGTTCATCGTGACCGGTACCGCGTGGCAGTGGATCTTGAATCCGGACCTCGGCTTTCAAAAGGTGCTCAACGACTGGGGCTGGACAAGCTTTACGTTCGGCTGGCTCGGCGATCCGGACAAAGCCATTTTCTGTATCGTGATCGCCGCCGTATGGCAATCCACGGGCTTTGTGATGGCGCTGTTCCTCGCCGGTTTGCGCGGCGTGGACAGCGAGATCTTCAAGGCCGCGCAGGTGGACGGCGCCACGCTGCCGACCATCTATCGCAAGATCGTGATTCCGAGCATGCGGCCCGTGTTTTTCTCGGTGCTGCTCATTCTGTGTCACATCACGATCAAGACCTTCGACCTCGTCGTCGCGATGACGGCGGGCGGGCCGGGCACGTCGTCGAATCTGCCGGCCATGTTCATGTACACGTTTTCGTTTAACCGCGGGCAGCTGGGAGTGGGAGCGGCATCGTCGATGATGATGCTGGCGACGGTGGTCGCCGTGCTGGTGCCGCTGATGTATCTGGAATCGCGAGGTACCCGCAATGCAGCCTAAGATGAACCTCAACCGCGCGGTGATTTACGCGGTGCTGATTCTGTTTGCGCTTTACTTCCTGTTTCCGCTGTACGTGATGCTCTCCACGTCGTTCAAGGACATCGATCAGCTGCGTCACGGCAATCTGCTGACGCCGCCGACGAACTGGACCTTTGCGCCGTGGATCAAGGCGTGGGCCCATGCGTGTACCGGCGTGCGATGCGACGGCATGGAGCCGTTCTTCATGAACTCGGTGCGCATGGTGATTCCGGCCGTGCTGATCTCGTCGATTATCGGCGCGTTCAACGGTTACGTGCTCACGCACTGGCGCTTCCGCGGCGCGGACGCGATTTTCACGATGCTGCTGGTCGGCTGCTTTATTCCGTTCCAGGCGATTCTGCTGCCGATGGCGCGCGTCGAAGGCTTCTTCGGTCTTTCGAATACGACGACGGGCCTCGTGGTGGTGCACGTGATCTACGGCATTGCGTTCACGACGATGTTCTTCCGCAACTTCTACGTGAGCATCCCGGCGGAGCTCGTGAAGGCGGCGCGCATCGACGGCGCGGGTTTCTTCATGATCTTCACGAAGATTCTGCTGCCGGTGTCGCTGCCGATTTTCATGGTGTGTCTGATCTGGCAATTCACGCAGATCTGGAATGACTTCCTGTTCGGTATTGTGTTTTCGGGCGTCGATTCGATGCCGATCACGGTGGCGCTGAACAACCTCGTCAATACGTCGACCGGCGTGAAGGAATACAACGTCGACATGGCAGGCGCGATTATCGCGGCGCTGCCGACGCTGCTGGTCTATGTGATCGCCGGCCGCTATTTCGTGCGCGGCCTGACGGCGGGCGCGGTGAAGGGTTAATCGAGCAGGTTAAGAGACTAGAGGATTCACAGCATGGCAAGCCTTTCCATCCGTGACGTGTACAAGACCTACCCGAACGGGGTGCCGGTCTTGAAGGGTGTCAATATCGACATCGAAGATGGTCAGTTCCTGATCCTGGTGGGCGGATCGGGTTGCGGGAAGTCGACGCTGCTCAATATGATTGCCGGGCTCGAGACCGTGACCAAGGGCGAGATTCAGATTGATGGCAAGACTGTCAATAATCTGTCGCCGAAGGATCGCGATATCGCGATGGTGTTCCAGTCGTATGCGCTGTACCCGTCGATGACGGTGCGCGACAACATTTCGTTCGGCCTCAATATCCGCAAGGTGCCGAAGGGCGAGCAGACGCAGATTGTGGATCGCGTATCGAACATGCTGCAAATCCAGCATTTGCTCGATCGCAAGCCGGGGCAACTGTCGGGCGGCCAGCGTCAGCGTGTGGCGATGGGCCGTGCGTTGGCGCGCGACCCGGTGATGTTCCTGTTCGACGAGCCGCTGTCGAACCTCGACGCGAAGCTGCGCATCGAGATGCGCTCGGAAATCAAGCTGCTGCATCAGCGCCTTGGCACGACGATCGTGTATGTGACGCACGATCAGATCGAGGCGATGACGCTTGGCGACCGCATTGCGGTGATGAAGGACGGCATTGTGCAGCAGTTCGGCGCGCCGCAGGACATTTATGACTCGCCGTCCAATCTGTTCGTGGCCGGCTTTATCGGTGCGCCGCCGATGAACTTCATTCAAGGCAAGGTGGTGGAGCAGGGTTCCGGCGTCGGCATGGAACTCGACACCGGTGTCAAGAAAACGGTGCTGAACCTGCCGTTCGACGGCAAGGTGAAGTCGCACATCGGCAAGGAAGTCATTCTGGGCTTGCGGCCTGAGCGGATTACCGATCCGCGCCATGCGCACGATGCGGAAGGCGGCAAGCTGCAGCAGGTCGAGGTGAGGGTGGACGTGATCGAGCCGACCGGGCCCGATACGCTGGTGTTCGCGCAGGTGAACGGCAAGCGCATTGTGAGCCGCGTGCACCCGGGCGCGAATCCGCAGCCGGACCAGAATATGTCGCTGCTGTTCGATGTGTCGAAGGCGGTGTTGTTCGATCCGGCGACGGAAGAACGGATTGCGTAAGGATTTTTGACGACGGACTATGCCAAGGCCCTAGGCGTGCGATGACGCTAGGGCCTTTTTTGATGAGCTTTTAGGAGACTGCATCATGACGTCCGATTCTTCTACTCCCAAAAAGCCGCTATCGCAGAAGCGCGTCGATCTGCTTGGCGCGCTGCTGCAGGAAGCGCTGGTCACGGGGCGGCGACATCAGCGCCAGTTCTCGCAACTCGCGGCGCTGGCGCGTGCGATTGAAAGTCCGGAGACGCCGGCGGTGGATCGGGTTCGGCTGCTTGCGCTGTTAGGGCAGGTGGCGGCCGATGGCGAGGCGCAGTCGCAGCTCGATCTGGATATGTTCGAGAATCTGCTGGGCGGGCGCGTGATGAAGCGGCAGGCGCAGCAGGAGGCACATCACGGTAAGGATGTGTTTGTGGTGGCGGCGAATGGTACTAGGCATTAGCCGCGTTGCAATGCGCTAATGCGGTAGGCGGATGTCGAATTTGAAGGTGACGAGCCGCGCGATCAGGATGAACATGGTCGCGATGAGCACGCTATAGACGTTGTCGAAGTTGATGTGATCGAGAAAGACATAAAGCAGGCAGCCGACGAACGCGCAGGTTGCGTAGGGGCGGGAGTCGCGCAGAATGAGCGGGACTTCGTTGCACAGCACGTCGCGGATCACGCCGCCGAAGACGCCGGTGGTGACGCCCATCATCGCTGCGGTGAAGCCGGGGAGTTGGGCGTCTAACGCGAGCGATGTGCCCGAGACGCTGAAGAGGCCGAGGCCGATGGCGTCGGCTACCAGCAAGACACGCTCCGAGAACAGGCCTGAGGCGGCCTTGAGCAACATCGGCGCGAAGAACGACACGACGAAAAGCGCTATTACATAGTCCTGATGCTGGACCCAGTAGCTGTTCTACTCGTCTCCGGAAACGTCACCACTGCTGAATACGACCGCTTTGCACGGCAAGCGGTCTCTTTCTTGTGCATTCGAAAATCTGTGACGAGTGGGCTTAAATGGCGCGTGAGTTGCGATGCTATCCATATCGCATAAAGTTGGTTGTCGCTCTCATTGGATTTGCCTCGTCGGATTACAATTGCACTGACAGAACCTTAGATCCAGTCCACAGCCGGGAAACAAACGTGAGTTCCAACGACAAGATTATTCTTGAGCAGATCATTGATCAGCAACACCAAGAGCGAGCTCCTTCCACTTCGAAATCAGAGTTCTTTGAAATATTTGTTGCGGAGCAGGTACTCAAAGATTTTGACCTTGGCTATGACGAGATCGAGTCAGGGATCGTAGATGGAAGTCAAGACGGCGGTATTGACTCAATGTATGTGATTGTGAATGGTGAGTTGGCACAGGAAGACTTTGACATATCTTCCCTGAAAAAGGGGGTTGTCATTGAAACTGTCCTAATTCAATCAAAGCTAACCGATGGATTCAGTGAGACCGCCGTTGAGAAACTTACTGCCTCAACGGAGGACTTGTTCAATCTAGCTAAGGACCTTGATGCGTTAAAGTCCGTCTTCAATGAAGGCGTGCGTGCGTCGGTCGGAAACTTCCGTCGCATATACTCAGGTCTGGCCTCCAAATTTCCTACGCTGCGTTTCCGGTACGTCTACGCTACGAAAGGTGCAGATGTTCATCCAAACGTGGTCCGCAAGACGGAAATATTGGGCGAAAAACTGGGGGGTCTCTTTTCTCATTCAGATTTTTCGTTCGACTTTCTCGGCGCGAGTAAACTTCTTTCATTGGCACGGCAGGAACCCCCATCGGCTTATAGTCTAAGCTTAGCCGAGAACCCAATTAGCTCAGCGGGAGACGTTGGTTATGTTTCTCTTGTTAAGCTTCGCGACTTCGACGCATTCATTCGGGACGAGATCGGTAGATTACGCCGAAACTTGTTCGAAGCCAACGTTCGCGACTACCAAGGATCGACGACGGTAAATGAAGAAATATCAGCGTCTTTAAGGACCACGGGTGGCGAAGATTTTTGGTGGCTTAATAATGGAGTCACTATCATCGCCGCCAAAGCCACGGTTAGCGCAAAAACACTTACTCTTGAAGATCCACAGATCGTCAACGGCCTGCAGACGTCAAATGAAATTTATCGCTATTTTAAGGAGGCAAACACGTTAAAGGATGAGCGCAATCTGTTAGTGCGCGTAATCGTGCCCACTAAGCCGGAGAGTCGAGATAGAGTAATCAAGGCGACCAATAGTCAGACCACTATACCCGCGGCTTCCCTTCGCGCCACAGACAAGATTCACCGAGACATTGAGGAGCATCTACGCCCATACGGTTTGTTCTATGATCGACGCAAAAATTTCTATAAGAATGAGGGAAGATCGGTCGATCAGATCGTGAGCATTTCGCTTATGGCGCAGGCGGTGATGTCGATTTTGCTTCAAAGACCTGATGACGCGCGTGCACGTCCGTCGTCCTTACTGAAAAAAGACGAGGACTATGCAAAGGTGTTTTCAACCGCGATGCCCATTGGCTTGTATCGAGTTGCTGCGGTGATTGTCAAGAGGGTCTTCAGCGCCCTACGAGCTCGTGCAGACCTCGACGCACAAGGCCGTAACAACCTACTGTTTTACGTTTCGATGCGTGTCGCAGCAGTAGCTGCGGGACTCGCCGAACCGGACCCCGCTGACGTCGCCTCTATCGACACGTCATCTATCGATGACGTTGACATTGCCAAAAGCGTTGACATCGTCAAATGCATGTTCGATGCGCTTGGAGGCGATGATCAAGTTGCAAAGGGTAGTCAGCTAGTCGCGAAGCTGAAAGAGGAGATCGCGCAGGCTACGTTGTAACGCCATCTGGGTGCGACGCCGTCGGGTTTTCTCGGTCCAGATGGGCGTCTTCCTCCTCGGTGGGAGTGCTTGTTGGACTAATGAAGGCGCTCTTAGGGCAGCGGATTTGCTCGGCGGAGAGCGGCGATTAACCATTCCAGTTCCGGTTAAACGCCTGTCCGGTGAATATTCCGGTTTCCAATGGAACTGGATAGACTGGCGCGGACCAGAGCCAACCACCCTCTGGTCCCCGAGTAGCTCAAATCAAGCCGGCGTAATCACCAACTTCCCCTTCTGCACTTCCACACGCACCTTGTCGGAAATCTCAAACCCGGCCTCTCTCAGCCATTGCCCCGACAGACGAATCCAGGGCGCAGGCGGATAATCCGCGGGAGTGTCCTTCCAAAACGGCCACCCCTTCGGCCGATAAAACGGCTGTCGTAGTCTCGACACGGTCAAGTAGCGAACCGAATTGCCGTCCTCTGTTTTATGATTGCGTTTAGCCATGGTCAACTCCTCATATGAGTTGGTTGTGGTTAGCGGGCCGTGAGGGCTGCAACCCTTGCGACCCGCGCTCTATCTCCTTCCTGCTCCCCCTTCTTCTCATTCCGTTTGCTGTGGAAAGAACGCGCTTCACGTTCTTTAGCGATCCATCATATTTTCGATGATCGGATGAATGAATGCAATGACTTGTACGGGCTAAAGATATTCCCAACAAGCGAAGTCTTAAAGCCTGCTTGGGGCAATGAAAACCTAGCAATCCCCCGCACAGTAAGCAGTTTTCCTCCGTGTCCAAAGAAATCCAAAAACAGCATTAGAAAAGCTAAGAATCGTCCAATAGACGTGGCGTCTTAGCTCGCGTAATTTGTCGTGCTTATCTCGTTCGAGATAAGCAAGCGCTAAGACCGTCAGCGCGATTCATCCACGCACTAAGAAATGGACATGTCAGAACAAGAACAGAAAGGGAAGACGTATTGCTATGCAACCGTCGGCGCGCTCACGGAGCGAGGCGGACGCGTCACGACCGGATCGATGGTCTCAATCGGTGGCCTCGGCATTGCGCGCGTCGGCGATGTGGTGACCTATGCCGGCGGAAGCGAAGCCGTCGTCACGGACGGTGCGGGCGCTGCGCGTGTCATCGGTAATCGGCCCGCGGCGCTGGTCGGGAGCAGTCTGAGCAACGGCGACCGGATCATCGAAACGCCTTGGCAAAGCCTTCGCATGACCTTGTTTGTTCCGGACGGGAAAGTGATTCCGGGCTTGTTCGATGCAGCGTGGGCGCCGCCGTCACGCGGACCTGATCACCGTTTTGTCGTTCGCGGATCGACGACCGCGCGCGGCGGCGTGCTCACGCACGCAACCAGCGATTGGGAGGTGCCGGGAACGGACCGCAAGGCTGCCCGTATCGGCGATTGCGTGGAGTATCCGGACGGAAGCCGCGCGCGCGTGGTCACCGGCGTCGGAATGCGTGGCAATCCGCAGCTCGCGTTTGCTGTGGTCGGAAGCCTGCTCGAAAACGGTGACGTGATCACCGACAGTCCGCATCGCACGCCGTGCCTTTCGACGGAATTCGTTCCTGTCGGTGAGCGCGGCGCGGCAGCCTGATCCTGCGCCAGGGTCGTGGCAGTTGGAAAAAATTTGAATGGATGCCGGACTTTTTGACTCAAGGGACGTGGTGAATGAAACCGATTGTTTGCTTGTTGTTTTTTCTGGGGATTGTGGGGCAGCTTTGCGGGTGTGCGGCTGTGCAACACATGGCTATGTAGATGCGCGGGTGTACGGAGTGGACTACTCCGAAGCCTATGTTACTGATTTTTCGATTCCGACTCCGACAGGCAAGCATACGGGAATGGGAGGGGACCAGGTTCAGGAGTTTTCGAGAGGCGGCCTTAGTGGACAAGAATGTTGTGCGCCGATTCCGGGACCGGGCCAAACCCTGCTTGTCGAATGGCGCGTGGGTCGTCACCACGAACCCGTGTGGGACTCGCCAGGACCACACGGCGGGCCATGTCCACGGCTTGATCAGCTGTTTTACGGGCGCCGCGTCATGCGTCAAATGGGAGACTAGTGAGTGAAACGAATTATTTGCTTGATGCTTTACGTGGCGATCGCGGCAATGCTCTGCGCGTGCGCGTCTGCGCGATCCGGTAACTACGTGACGGCATCTGTGTCTGCGGTGAATTACAGCGAAGACTATGTTCCAGATTTCTCGATTTTGACTGCGGCCGGCGAGCGTACGGGAATGGGAGGCATCCAGGTTCAGGAGTTCTCAAACGGGGGCCTCAGTGGACAGGAGTGTTGTGCGCCGGTTCCAGGGGCTGGTCAAACCATGATTGTCGAATGGCGCGTCGGCGGTCGCCATGAAGCGGAAACGAACTGGAAGACTTTTCGCAAAGCGATCGTTGTGAGGGGGGAGACATCAAGCGATCGGAAAGCGGTGAACCACTTGATCGTTCGCTTCTTTCCCGAGCATCAGGTAGAGGCTGAATTCATGTGGGAGTGGACGGGTCCGCACGGACAACCAAACCCGCGCCTTGATCAGTTGCTCTACGGGCGCCGCGTCATGCGTCAAATGGGAGACTAGTGAGTGAGACGAATTGTTTGTTTGCTGCTTTAGGAGCACATGAATGGGTATTTCATTCGCGCGAATTGCTTGCTTATCGCTTTTCATAGTCGTGATGTCTCTTACCTACGGATGCGCATCGGTACAGTCGCGCGGTTATGTTAGTGCACCGGCGTGGGCTGCGAACTACACCGAGGACTACATCCAGGAGTTTTGGGTTCTTACCGAATCAGGCCAGCGAACCGGACTAGAAGGTATCCAGGTTAGTGAATTCTCGAGGGGAGGAACCAGCGGTGGCCACATGGGCTACGCCTCGGTCCCCGGCGTAGGTCAGACAATCAAAGTGGTGTGGCGCGTTGGAGGGCATAACGATGCTGAGGCGACGTGGAAGACATTTAGTAAGGACGTCGTGGTGAAGGGAGAGACATCAAACAACCCTGAGACCGGGAATTTTCTGATCATCCGATTTTTCCCTCAACATGAGGTAGAGGCCGAATTTGTTTGGGAGTGGGCAAAGCCATATGCCAAATCAAGTCCACGGGTCGACCAATTGTTTTATGGACACCGTGTGATGCGACAGCTAGGGGAATGACGATGCAGGACTGGCTAACTGATAGTCCGATGGACTTCTTAAGGTCGATGAAGACGGCAACGCAACTTCATGCTGAAGAGTTTTCGACCTGCGCTACTTGTGAGCAACAGCCGTGGTTCACCTTCTTCTTCGACGGAACAGGCAACAATTCTCGCATCGATGAACCGAAACACAAGCTGTCGAATGTCGCCCGCTTGTATTCGGGGCATGCCTTTCAGGAGACGCCACTCATCAATCGCTTCTATTACCCAGGCGTTGGGAGTCCACTCAACGCAGGCGATGCGGGCTGGTGGGAAAACGTCCGCGACAGCGAGGTATTGGGGGCTGGCGCCGGGCTTGGCAGCGACGCGCGGTTAGTGCGGGCCGAGACTGATTTTTACTTTAACCTTCGCAAGAACAACAAAGTAACCCGCATCGACATCGCCGTCTTCGGCTTCTCGCGCGGCGCGACACTAGCACGCGCGTTCGTGAACCGCTTACTCGACCGATGCACGATGAAAGACGGCGTCCCTCACTGGCCGTGCCACACAGCACTCGATGGCGAATCCGCTCCACTGCACATTCGCTTTCTCGGCTTATTCGACACGGTCGAATCGATCGGCTTGCCCGCTCATAACCTTTCCGACTTGCGCCTGCGCGTGCCCGAGCAAGTAGAGAGATGCGTGCACCTGGTCGCCGGTCACGAGCTGCGCGCCTGTTTCCCGCTTACCGCTGTCGGAAACGGTAGCGCATGCGAGGAGATCGTGCTGCCCGGCGTTCATTCCGACGTAGGCGGCGGATATCAACCGGACGAACAGGGGCGCTCCGATATGCTCGCGCGCATCGCTTTGAATCGCATGCGTCTCGAAGCTGCGATCAGCGGTGTACCGTTTACCGCCCCGAAGCTCGCGGAAGAGAAGATTAACAACCTGTTCGAATACGACGAGACCGTAAAAGCGCTGTTTAACGAATACATGGAGGCGGTGAAGGAAACCGGCACACTGGAGCAGCAGCTATTCGCCCACATGCGCCTGTACTACGGTTGGCTGAAGGCCCGTTTCGGCCGCAACCCATGCGAGCTCTACAAAGATGCCTGTTCAACGAACCCGGAAGTCGACGCCCAGCTGAAGCGCATCCAGCAGTTTCACGAGCGTATGAAGGTGGATGCCGACACGCTCAATTGGCGAGCGTATCTGACGCAGCTGTGGCAATCCGATCGACCGGAGTACGACCGCACGATCGCCACCGCGGGCGGCGACACGGTGACGAACCGGCCGTTGTCTGCCGCGGAGCAAGCCTATTGGGAAGCATGGCTAAACCCTCCAACGTTGTCGCGCAACCTGATCCGTCTTTTCGACTTGTACGTGCATGATTCCCGCGCCGGCTTTCTGAATATCGACAGCAGCGGCTATCTCAGGCCACGCCATATCGGCACCCGCGTCGCAATCACGCGTCAATAAGCCGGAGCACGAAAAATGACGCGCATCTTTTACGCCATCGTAGACGGCGATCCGCTAACGAGCGGTGGTTACGTGATGGTGCCACCGCATCAAGACACAGTCGAAGACGATCAGGGAAAGAAGCGAAACATCGCATACGTCGGGCACAGCGCATGGTGCGCGCAATGCAAGTCGATGGGCGTGATCGTCGGTGGCTCGGGCATGTCGATGGACATGCGTCCGGTCAACCAGGCATTAGGCGGTTTGAAGCAGGCGATCAGCGGCGATTACGTCGCGTGCGGGTGCCACGAAAACCCGAGAGTCGTCGCTCGCTACGCCCCCGGGTTAAGGTTTATCGACAAGCAAACACCTGAGCTTTAAACGAAAAACGACCAACCTCATCGGAACGACACGCCCGCACCGCCAATACTGCGTCGACGTACCGCAAGCCGCAGTGCCGACCAGGCCGACATCTTGAGCTTCGACGGGCGAGCGCGCAATCGCATATCGGCAAGGAAGTCATTCTGGGCTTGCGGCCTGAGCGGATTACCGATCCGCGCCATGCGCACAATGCGGAAGGCGGCAAGCTGCAGGAGGTCGAGGTGAGGGTGGACGTGATCGAGCCGACGGGGCCCGATACGCTGGTGTTCGCGCAAGTGAACGGCAAGCGCATTGTGAGCCGCGTGCACCCGGGCGCGAACCCGCAGCCGGACCAGAATATGTCGCTGCTGTTCGATGTGTCGAAGGCGGTGTTGTTCGATCCGGCGACGGAAGAACGCATCGCTTAAGGATTAATATTGGCGAGCTATGCTAAGGCCCTACGCGTGAGATAACGCCAGGGCCTTTTTTGATGAGCATTCCGGAGACTTCATCATGACGTCCAATTCTTCCGCTCCCAAGAAGCCGCTTTCGCAGAAGCGCGTCGATCTGCTCGGGGCGCTGTTGCAGGAAGCGCTGTTGACGGGGCGTCGACATTTGCGCCAGTTCTCGCAGCTGGCGGCGCTGGCGCGTGCGATTGAAAGCCCGGAGACGCCGGCGATGGATCGGGTTCGGCTGCTTTCGCTGTTAGGGCAAGTGGCGGCCGATGCCGAGGCGCAGTCGCAGCTCGATCTGGAAGTGTTCGAGAATCTGATGGGCGGGCGCGTGATGAAGCGGCAGGTCGAGCAGGAGGAGGCGCATGAGCGGAAGGATGTGAGCGTTATGCCTTGCAATGGCACGCGACACTAACTGCGTCTGCACCTGTCGACACAAAAGCTGCAAGAACTCGATGCACACCGCATTATTTAGGCGTTAGGCGGTGTGCGTATTAAAAAGCACGACAACACGTTCATGAAAACATATCTTCGACCTTTTTGAGTCTTAGACGCCACATTTCGAGGTCTTCGACTCTGTCGGCATAGCGCTTCTCGATGTAGTCGGCTATATATTTTTTCGAATTATCTTCTAAATATTTATTGCAGAAAGTCAAATTATAAGTTTTGGGTTGGCCGCTAATTTCGGAGCGACGAATTAGGTTGATGCCATACATGCACTGCATAAATCCGGAAAGAAAATTTTCCAGTGATATCTCCGTTGCCTGGCAAAAAGTAGAAATGGATAGGTTTTTCTGGGTTGCCTTTGCTAGTACGCAAGCATAGGTGAACAGATTTCCTGCAAGCGACGTAACTTCTAAAAACCGTTTTACCGCGTCATCACTTATATCTGTCGCGCTATAATTTGAGACGGTCGGCTTCTCCCCAATTAATCGGAATCTCGATTCCAATTGATCGAATCTTGTGGGGATGGCTGTTATCGATGAGTTTAGTGCTGCTGTCTCTGTTTTAACGTCGTCGAGAGTCGAGCGTAAGGCCGTTAAAGTTATGTTAATGTCATTGGAGAATCGTTCAATCGATTCAGTGTTGTGTCGGGCCGATTCGGTTGAACTTTTTGTTAGTTCTATGAATTCGGAAACCTGATCTTTTGACGCGCGAATATCATCTGAGATGTCTTCGATATTGCCTAAGCTTTTCGATAATCCAGCGTTGGATATAAATGAGTAAAAGATTGCCACAAGTCCGAGCATAAGTGATGTCATTGTCGCGGCATTGCTCAGATAATTTGTGAAATCAGGTATATCAGTCCATTTGTATGTGGCAATCAATATGATTATTGATGTTAATATGCCAATACAATAGCGGAAGTGAATTTCAAGCGTGCGTGTTTCGTTCGTCATATATTTTCCGGTTTTGTTGGTTTGTCGCGGTCGCGCACGATGCTGCCGTGGCAGGCCGTCAGCGACCTATGCGCATTAATGCTAGATGAATAAATGATCATCGCCAAATCTTGAAGTTGTAATGTCACCCTTCGGCCATTTGTGCGTCCACATTATCTCAATTTGTGGCAGTATTACGCGAATATCAATTTGGACGCTGCGGGGTAACGCATGTCTGGTTCCGGGTCTCGTCGATGGATTCCTTCGACACCAAAAGAGTCATGCGATACGTTAGCGTTTCGCACCGCCTTAAACTCTCCCCAGCCAAACGTTCTGGGCAACCTGCGCGTAGGTGAAGTACTGGACGTTGCGCTATCTGCACTACCTCATCAACGCGTTAATGTGTTGAAGTCAGGGACTATCGTCGGAACGCTAACTGGGCACGCCGTACCCGCGCTAATTCGATGCCTTCAAAACGGTTACGGTTTCGAGGCGCAGGTCTCGGAGATAAAGGGTGGTGATTGCAAAGTTCTAGTGAGGCCAAGGTGAGCGCGGATATAGCAGTGATCGGTGGCAGCTACGGTGAAGAGTGTGCATTTCCACGACGGCAGGTGTTTCGCGGAAGCGGTACTCGTGCAGCGGTGGCGTTGGCCACCATGGGCGCGAAAGTACGCCTCCATACTGTTCTCGGTACCGCTTTAGAAGCAGAGTTTCGTGCAATTGCAGACAAATTTTGCTATGAGTTGGCCGCGACGACTACATCCGATGATATTTGGTTTAGATATAGATATCCCATGGGTCGCCCTGAGTTATATCCGTCGCGCGTTCTAAAACCGGTGGTGCATGAAACAGTTCGCGCCGACTGTGCCCTTGTATTCGGCATGGTTGAAGGGCGTCCGCAAACTCACGCAAATCGGGTCGTTTATGATCCGCAAGACGGCGATGGGTCCATAGACTACATAGCTAACGGATCTACAGCTAATGAGCTTGCGATGGTCGTATCCCTTTCCGAGGGGCGTGCGCTTACTGGCCATAACGAGGCTGACTGTATCTTGGCAGCGTTGCTTAAGTTGTCAGGCGTAAGCGCCGCGGTGATTAAGTGCGGTCCGCAAGGGGCGCTGGCGGGCACGTTGAACGCTCGAATTTGGATTCCATCTGTTCCGACGACAAACGTGTATAAGATCGGATCCGGAGATATATTTTCAGCGGCTTTTGCCTTTGCTTGGATGGCGGACAACGCGCCCGCCATCGAGGCGGCTAAGTTCGCATCGTTGGCGACAGCACGGTATGTCGAGACGGCAACCGACAGTTTTAACAGCGGCGTTAGGTCAGATCTGAAAATCCACGCGTCTTTTCTCGCAGAAAACGGTCAACAAGCGGAGCGCGCCGTCCCCAAAGGCCGGATTTATCTCGCGAGTCCGTTTTTCAACACAGCACAGCAATGGATGGTCGATGAGGTTCGCGAGGCGCTACGCGATATGGGATTTAACGTGTTCTCGCCAATTCACGATGTGGGCGAAGGGCTTGTTGAGGACATAGTAGAGCGCGACTTGCAAGCGCTGGATAGGTCCGAAATTGTCATCGCACTTTTAGACGGACTCGATCCGGGCACCATATTCGAAGTGGGATATGCAAGGGCGCGTGCGATCCCAGTGGTAATAATTGCTGAATCCGTTAGTGAGAATGCGCTGACGATGATGATTGGATCGGGCTGCTATGTTACAAGTGATTTGACGACTGGAATATATGCGGTCTGTTGGAAATTAATGGGCGATGTCTAGTCTCTTATTGTTATCCGGAGGCATTGATTCAATTTGCCTTGCGTATTGGTATCGGCCTGATATTTGTTTAACGGTTGCATACGGGCAAGTAGCGGCAGCCGCAGAGATTCAAGCGTCCGCCCAAGTGTGCTTTGAGCTAAGTTTAAGGCATGAGATCGTTCACGCTGAGATTCCCCGTTTAGGCAGTGGAACCATGGCAGGTGAGGCTTCATCACCTCACTCAGCGCATGAAGAGTTTTGGCCCTTTCGGAATCAATATCTCATCACTTTGGCTGCGATGCTGGCGATAAATCAAAAGTGCGATAGAGTGATAATTGGTACCGTTGCTACAGACGTTCGGCATGCGGATGGTTCCTCTGCGTTTGTGCAAACGATGAGTAAAGTTTTGAGCATCCAGGAAGGCCAAATTCTGTTGGAAGCGCCAGCGATTGGATTGAGCAGCGTTGAACTTATAGTGGCTTCGCGCATTCCATATTCGCTTTTGGCATGGGCGCATTCATGCCACGCGGGGTCATTTGCATGTGGCCAATGTCCTGGCTGTGTGAAGCACTCGCTGGTGATGAATGAGCTGGGGATCGATCGATAGTGCGTTCCTACTGTGGCACGTTTTGGCACGCGTTCAAGAAGTCCGCTCGAAAATTTTCAGGAATGTCCAGAAAGTTGTTAAGGCTTAGTGCGGCAGGCGGATGTCGAATTTGAAGGTGACGAGCCGCGCGATCAGGATGAACATCGTGGCGATCAGCACGCTGTAGACGTTGTCGAAGTTGATGTGATCGAGAAAGACATAAAGCAGGCAGCCCGCGAAGGCGCAGGTTGCGTAGGGGCGGGAGTCGCGCAGAATGAGCGGGACTTCGTTGCAGAGCACGTCTCGGATCACGCCGCCGAAGACGCCGGTGGTGACGCCCATCATCGCGGCGGTGAAGCCGGGGAGTTGGGCGTCTAACGCGAGCGACGTGCCTGAGACGCTGAAGAGGCCGAGGCCGATGGCGTCGGCTACCAGCAGGACACGCTCTGAGAACAGGCCCGAGGCGGCTTTGAGCAACATCGGCGCGAAGAACGACACCACGAAAAGCGCTATCACATAGTCCTCATGCTGGACCCAGTAGAACGGGCGATGCTCGAGCAGGATGTCTCGTACGGTGCCGCCGCCGAAAGCGGTGGCCATGGCAACCAGAAATGTACCGATTGGATCGAGGCGGCGCGCGCGGGCTTCGATAAAACCCGAGATGGCGTACGCGAGGATGCCGATTGCCTCCATGACGGCAAGGGCTAGGGTGAGGCGCGGGTGCATTGTTGGGTGCGCTTGGGTGCTTTTAAGGCTTGGGTTGGTTTGTTGGTGCGCCCGGTTGCAGCAGGACGAGAACGGCGCCGGCGCCGCCGTCGTGCGGTCGGGCCTGGCAGAAGGCTATCACTTCTTCCTTTTGCACGAGCCATGCGCGGACTTTGCCCTTTAGAACCGGCTCTTTGCCGATTGAGCCTAAGCCCTTGCCGTGGATCACGCGCAGGCAGCGTAGGCCTTTCTTGCTCGATTCGCGGATGAATTCGGCCAGTGCTTCGCGCGCTTCTTCGCGGCGCATGCCGTGCAGGTCCAGTTGCGCTTGCACGATCCATGCGCCGCGGCGCAGCTTGCGGACGACTTCCTGGGCGATGCCGGGGCGGCAGTAGAAGAGGGATTCGTCTGTGTCTAACAGCATCTCCGGGTCGAACTCGTCGGAGATGGCTTCGGTTAGGACGGCGGCTTCGTCCAGGCGCGTTTGGACCGGCAGAGGCGCAGGTGGGTTGCGGGGGAGGGTGGCGCGGGGTTTTGTGCCGAGTGGCGTTACGCTTTCGCCTAGCTCGCGGCGGAAGAGGTCGGAGTCGGCGTCGGCTGCGCGCTTGGCTTCGCGGGCTTTCGCTTGTGCCTGCTGCTGGCGCTGGGATTGTTTTTTTAGGGCGTCGCGGAGGGTGGCGAGGTCGGAGAGGGTGGAGCCGCGGGTGAGGGCGGGTTGGGGTGGTTCGGCCGCCGGTTGTGCGGGAGGCTCGGGTATGCGGGCTTTCGCTGTGCGCTTGGGGTCGCTTGGGTGGGGGCGGTTCTTTGGCATGATGCGTGAAAGCTTGGAGAAAGTTACGACGCTTATACAGAACGCCCTCGCGAACAACTATTGCGGCGCTTAGCGACCTCAGCTCGTCGACTACCTACGAATTTTATCCACTCTCCACGACAGGATGTGAATTGTCCGGATCCCTTCGGTGGAACGCGATCGGCCATGAACGGCCGGTCGACACCATCGCGTAGATCGTCGACAATCAACGCACTCGCGAACTGGGATTCGCACCGCATCCGTCTAGGCGCAACATGCGAAATGATCTAAACCGCGCAACTTACTGGATTGCGTTCACACTCGAACGCTGCCAGTTTCCGAATCGCGAGGCGCTCGCGGCGCAATTCGCGAATGCTGAAATCGGCGAGCTTTGTCAATGCGGGTGCAACAGTTTCGCGCTATCAATGGCTGCGCCCGATGGCGTGCCTAGAATATCTACGAGCGGACACGGTTACGGTCTGGTGTTTGAAGCTCACTTTCGGGACCTTAGCGAACCCGACGAGTCACGATCGCTTGAAATTCTTTTGTTCGCCGATGATTCGGGTCATTTGAGCTACGTTGAGATCGACTACTGCGGAAACGGACTACCAATCCCCGAGCGCATGAACCTCGACTCGGCTCCCTATCACCTTTTCCAAGGTGACACTCTGATCCGCGCATAGATAACGGGCGTGTCCATTCAACGTACGTTCGTCGCGGCATGCCGACACACCAATGATGTCCGCTCCGGAGAGCGTCGAGCGGCCGGAACGGGTCGCGTGCTGCCGATCTCGGCCGTGTGAGATTCAGGTGGTCCATGCCATTTGCATGAGTCGCTGATCGGCCAGGAGCCGCCGGTCGAGGCGCCGATCCACTTTGCAAGCCAGAGGTCTCGGCCGTCCCTTCGCAATGGCCGGTTTCCGGCGAGCAAATTGACAGCGATATCGCCTCAAGGCGGCCACTTTGAGCCGTTCGATCGAGGCACCTAGATCGCTAACGATTTTGTTCGGAACCGCAACGACGCCAGCCTTTCCGTGAATTATTCAGCTACGGCTTGCGACAGCAAGTCGCGCCGCCAATCCAGCGAAAACGGAAGCAAGCAGGTATTGAGGGGTTCGAGACGGACGGCGTCGGGCCGCCCATTGGCGGCTAAGGTGACTTGCAGAAAGTATGACCACACCGTTCACGATCAGACCGATGAAGTTGAGCACGGTGGCGAGAGTCAAAATCTGAAAGGCGATTGCGCCGTCTTGGGGACGGACAAATTGCGGGAAGAGCGCAAGGACGAACAATGCCATCTTCGGATTCAGCAGATCGGTCAGCAACCCCTGCCTGAATATCTTCCCAACAGGAAAGCGGGCACCGCCAGCGGTAGTCGAGATCGGCATCGGGGATGCGCGGACGGTCTTCCATGCGAGATAGAGCAGATAGGCGGCACCCGCGAACCGGACGACATCGTAGGCGATGGGAACCGCGAGAAACAACCGAGACAGGCCAAACGCCGCCAGCATTGCGTGGCAATAGGTTCCAACCAGAATCCCGGCAAGCGATGCGAAACCAGCCGACCGTCCTTGAGTGACGCTTCTCGACGCTATGAGCAGCATGTCCGGACCGGGGGTCATAGTCAGCGCGAGACAGGCCGCTGAAAAGAGTCCGAGAGTAGCGAGGCTAAGCATGGAAGATCCCCTTGTGCGCGTGACGCAAAAGGGATCTCAGTCTAATGAACGCTATTTGTGGGGTCAATCGGTTTGACTGGCCGTTTTCGGTCATGCCGTCAGTCCGTTGTGGGTCGATTGTGGTCAGATATGCGCATTCAATCGATGACTGCCCGCCGTTCGACGGGGAAAAGCCGGGTGGATGTCTAAAGGACCAGAGCCAACAACCGTCCGGTCTGGTCCCCTTCCTCATCCCCCTACGCCGGCGTAATCACCAACTTCCCCTTCTGCACTTCCACGCGAGCCTTCCCCGAAATCTCAAACCCCGCCTCTTCCAGCCACCGTCCCGACAGCCGAATCCACGGCACAGGCGGATAATCTTCGTAATTATGTCTCCACGACGGCCAGTGCTTCGGCCGATAAAACGGCTGGCGTAGTTTCGACACGGTCAAGAGACGAACCGAAGTACCGTCCTCTGCTTTATGATTGCGATCAGCCATGAACAACTCCTCGATTGAGTTGGTTGTGGTTAGCGGGTCGTGTGGGTGGCAGCCCATGCGGCCCGCGCTCTTTCTCCTTCCTGCTCTCCTTCTTCTCATTCCGTTTGCTACAGAAAGAACGTGTTCAACGTTCTTTAGCGATCCGACATATTTTCAATCATCGGATCAACAAATGCAATGACGCGTTCAAGCTAAAGATGCACAAAACAGGCGAAGCTCACGCCCACCGCACATAGCAACCCGATTGCACAATCCCCCACGCAGCAAGAGAAATTAGCTGCTTAAGCCGCAATTCTTGTATTCCCCCGAAAAAGCTAAGAATCGTCCAATAGACGTTACCGACCGTGTCGCGTAATTTGTCGGGCTTGTCCCACTCAAGCTAACTAAAAACCGCATCTCTAAACGACAAACGTCCATGGACAACGAATCGACACACTCTCACCGCCAGTACCGTCTCGACATCCCGCAAACCCCCAGCGCCGAAAAAGCCGACATCTACAGCTTCGAGGGCGAGCGCGCAATCGGAGAGCCGAGTCGCTACGTCATCCGCTTCACGCATCCGAACCACGAGCTCTCACGCGCCGACTATCTCAACAAACCGGCATCGCTCGTCATCCAACCGCGACACGACCCGTTGCAAACGCGCGAGCCCGAACCGGAGCGCCGCGTGCAGGGCGTGATAACCCGTTTCACTCAACGGCAAAGCAGCCCCGACGAAACCACGTACGAGGTTGTATTGGAATCGCGCCTCGCGCTGCTACGCAACGCCCCGAAATGCCGCTTCTTTCTCGATGCGACTCTTCCGGAAATCATCGAGAAAATTCTGCGCGAACATCAGTTCGACATGCTCATCGCGCGCTTCGATTTCACGCTGTACCGTCAATATCGAAAGCATGCGTTCGTCATGCAATGGGAAGAAGACGACCTGACCTTCATCACGCGCCTATGCCGTCGCAGCGGAATATGGTTCGTCTGCGAGGAGGGCAAGCGTTGCGAAGTCGTGCGCTTCGCCGACGACCTCACGCACTACCGGCGCGATCCGAACCTGACCGTACCGTATCTGGAGTACAGCGGTATGAACAGCAACGGTGCGCAGTCCGTGCACACGCTGAAAATGCACGCGAAAACCATCCCCACGCGTTACGCGGTGCGCGCCTACAACTATCGCCAGGCATTCAAGCCTGTCGAGAGCACGAACCTGATTCGCGACGACCGCACAACCTACGGTGAAACGTATACATGGGGCACGGCGCATCTGAACAACGAAGAGGCGCAACAGGAAGCGCTGCTGAGGCGCGAGGCCGCACTAGCGAGCCAGGTGATCTATGAAGGCAAGGGCGATATGCTGGACCTCGCGCCGGCGAGCGTCATCAAACTGTCCAACCGCGAATTGCCCGACGCGAAGCATGGCTTGCTCGCGGTACGCGTGAAATGCAGTGCCTCGCGCAGCAGTTCGTATCAGGTGGAGTTCACCGCGATTCCGTGCGATCGGCTCTACCGTCTGCCGTTGATGGAGCATACGTGGCCGCGAATTCACGGCACGATCACCGGCACGATCGCGTCGCCGGGCGATTACAAGGAACCGTATATCGACGAGAACGGCGAGTACATCGTCAACCTTCACCTCGATCGCGACCAACGCGTTCCCGGCCTGAACAGCTGCCCGATGCGGCTCGCGAAGCCGTTTGCCGGCGCCGATGAAACGGGTTTCCACTTTGGCCTCGTCGAAAGAACGGAGGTCACGGTCGGCTTCCATCACGGCAATCCGGATATGCCGTACATCAGCCAGGTGCTTCACAACTCGCGCGCCCCAGACCCGATCGTATCGAAGCGGCGCTGGAACAGCCGCAGCACGTTACGCACGCGTTCGAACAATACCGTCGAGTTCGAAGACTGGCCCGACGAGGAACACATCAAGGTCGCCACCGAGCAGGGTAAGTCGCAGCTCAACCTCGGCTATACGGTGGACCGCAACCGCAAGTTCCGCGGCGAAGGATTCGAACTGCGTACCGATCTGAAAGGCTGCCTTCGGGCCGGCGGCGGCATGCTGTTGTCAGCGGACATGCAGGAGCGCGCCATTGGCGAACAGACGGACATGGAAGCCGCGCTCAATCACTTCCGCACCACGCTTGCGCAAGCACAGGCGCTGGCGGATACCGCACGGGCCGCGCAGGCAGAGATCGCGGATGTGAAGGCGGAAAACCAGTGGCTTAAAGAAGAATTGGCGGACCTGAAAAAAGCCGTGATCGCGCTGTCGGCGCCAGACGGTATTGGCTTGTCTACGCCAAGCCGGGTGCTGGTTGCGGCAGGTAAGGATATAAGCGCCGCAACGTCGTCCGCATTTAACGTGAGCGCGATGAAGAATGTGGTGGTTGCCGCGGGCGGCATGTTGTCGGTGTTTGTTCATCGGCTCGGCATGAAATTCTTCGCTTCGCGCGGCAACATTGAAATCCAAGCTCAAAGCGACGAGATCAAAATCGCATCAAACAAGGATACAACCATCACCAGCAGCAACGGGAGTGTTGTGATCGAGGCGAAGGAGCAGCTGATCCTCAAATGCGGCGATTCGTATATCAGCCTCACACCTTCCGATATCGAAGACGGAACATCGCGCACTCGCACCTGGCGGGCGCGTAATTTCCACCGCCAAGACCCCGCGAGCATGCCGTCCGATTTGCCCGTGCTTCCTCAACCTGTAGGGACGGAGTGCGCGCGCAATGCGGGCAACGCTAGCGTCCCGTTCGTGCGTATTCGACGTGGCCTCTAATTCCCAATTTCTAATGTCATCGCCCTACGATGAACCGTTGCTTGAGCCGATCCGCGAGCAGTATGCCTCGTTCGAATCCACGCATCCTTCCATGCGGCTCTATGCGTTGATCGACGCCCACGTGTTGTATTCCCCCTGGGCGCATGGCTTCCGCGGCCGTCTCCGTGGTATGCCGTGCTTCCCTTTGTACGGCGGCACGGGTCTCGATGATCTGTCGGAATCCGGCCCGGTGCTGATTGCTTGTCCGAAACCGGATGACGGCCACGCGCTGGGGTTTATGCGTAGCGTGATGGAACTCGCGCTACGCGATTGCAGATTCGCTTCGTGGATATGGTCTACGCACGAAATCGAACCGCTTGTCGCGCATCTTCAAACATTGCTGCAGGCAAGACTCGGCCCTGACGGCGATGAAGTGTGGTTCCTGTTTTACCAGCCTGCCTATCTTGCGGTGCTTCATCGCTTGCTCTCGGACGAGGCGCGGGCCTATATGTTCGGCCCGTGTCTCGCGTGGTGGTGTATCGATTTTCGCCACGAGGTGATCAAGCTTGCTGGCGAGAATTTGCCGCTGCCAAAGGCGTGGGATGCGCTGCCGATACCGGAGCACGTGGCGAATGAACTGCAACGCGCCGGTTCGCTGATGCAAGTGCATGCGTGGCTGAAACGAGCGCGTCCGGAATTGCTCAATCGCCTGTTCCATACAAACAGGCAATTGCAACAGGTATCACCGCATGTCGAGCGTGCACTCGAATATGGCATTACGCGCAAGATCGATCTGTGTACGTATGCGGCGTATGGACTGCTTTACGGCGAGCGATATGACGATCATCCGGCGTTGCAGGCAATCCTTAGCCGTGCGGGTACGTGCAAGACGACGCTGATCGATGCGTATGCGGCGGCGGGTCCGAACGTGTGGGCAGAAGTGGCCGAGACCGCGAAGCAGCGCGCGGCCGAGGCCGCGATAGCCGCATACCAGCAAGAGATACGTACGTCTAAAACAGCGACGGTGAAAGTCTGGCTCGTCAATGCTCGACATGCTCGGTTACGCAACGTGCAGATCTGGCTGATCGACGGATGTCGCTTCTTTTGCGCTTCGCTGGGAAACATTCAGGAAGCCTGGTCGAAATTCCTCGAGTGCGGGATGGAATTCGCGTCCGCAAGCATGCCGGTGCCGGGGGAGCGCGTCCAGGTGGGATGGTGGGAGCGCGGCGTGACCTATTGCGAAACGATCGTAAGAGGAGAACTGCCGCGCGCGGAAGGCGAGGGGCTCGCCATCGTGACGCTTCACTTCGATGGACGCGTCACCGTGAGCATGCATGCCGATCAGCCTGATCCAGCGCCGGAATGGTGGCGGTTGCAGCAGCCTTGACGGGGTGTGGGATTTTTTCGACTGATAGGGGTGTTGAATGAAACGGATTGTTTTGTTGCTGATTGGTGTGGGCATCGGGGCGCTGATGCCGGGCTGCAAATCTGCGGGTTCTGGCGAGGACGTGCTGGCGACTGCCTGGAGTGCGAACTACACCGAGGACTATATCTACGACTTCAGGATACGGAAGGTCTCGGGCAAGGACACCGGCCTTGAAGGTATTCAGGTTAAAGAGTTCTCGAGAGGCGGGACGGGATCGAGTGAGTGTTGCTCGACCATACCTCGCGTCGGGCAGCAGATCGAGATTGTGTGGCGCGTCGGTAATTACCGCGCCGCGGATACGGACATGAAGACGTTTAACAAGACCGTAGTCGTGACCGGAACAATGCCAAAGAAAACGCTGGAACACAGCGTTTTGATCGTGCGCTTCTTCCAGAACCATGAGGCGGAGGCCGAGTTGATACCGGGTGACGGCGATTTTGGTCCATCGAATCAGCGCATCGACAAGCTGTTCTTTGCCGTCCCGCGCGTGATGCGAGCGAAGGGGGAATGACATGCAGGAATGAGTTGATGTGGGATTTGATCGCGCCGGACGGCGGTCCGGGTTCGCGGCTTGATCAGTTGTTTTACGGTTGGCGCGTTATGCGCTAAATGAGGGATTAAGGAAATGAGGCGAATCGCTTGCCTATTGCTTTGTATTGGAACTATAGGACTGCTCTATGGCTGCGCGTCGACCAAATCGCAGGAATACGTGAGGGCATCCGTGTATGGACTGAACTACAGCGAAGACTATGTTTGGGATTTTTCGATTCTGACGGAATCGGGCGAGCAGACAGGTATGGGTGGCTCCCGGGTACAAGAGTTCTCCAAAGGAGGTCTCAGTGGACTCGAGTGTTGTGCCTCAATTCCACGCGCTGGCCGGACCGTGATTGTTGAGTGGGAAGCGGGCGACCGCAAAGAAGCTGACGTGAACTGGAAGAGTTTCAGGAAAAAGGTGGTTGTGAGGGGCGAGGACTCGAGTGATCCGGACAAGTTGAACTCATTGGTTATTCGCTTCTTCCCCGGGCACGAGGTAGAAGCTGAACTGATATGTGAATCGACAGGATCTGATGCCAGACCCAGCCCGCGGCGCGATCAGTTGTTTTATGGAAGCAGCGTTATGCGTCAAATGGGGGAGTAAGGAATGAGACGAATTGCTTGCCTATTGCTCTGTATGGGGACCGTGGGGCTGCTCTACGGTTGCGTGTCCACCAAATCAAATGAATACGTAACCGCATCTGTGTACGGAGTGAACTACAGCGAAGACTATGTTCCGGATTTTTCAATTCTGACCGAATCGGGTGAGCAGACAGGTATGGGCGGCTCCCGGGTTCAGGAGTTCTCCAAAGGGGGCCTCAGTGGACTTATGTGTTGCGCGCCGATTCCAAAGCCAGGTCGGTCCTTGATTGTCTCGTGGCACATCGGTGACCGCAAAGAAGGCGAAGCGAACTGGAAGAGTTTCAGGAAAACGGTAGTTGTCAGGGGGGAGGCCTCAAATGATCCGGACAAGATGAACTCACTGGTGGTTCGCTTCTTTCCCGGATACGAAGTAGAAGCCGAATTGATGTGTGAATCGACAGGGCCTGATGCTGGTCCCAGCCCGCGACTTGATCAGTTGTTTTATGGACGCCGTGTTATGCGTCGAATGGGGGGCTAAGAAGTGAGACGAATTGCCTTTCTGTTGCTTTGTGTCGGAGCCTGTTTGCTCTGTGGATGCGCGTCAACGCGACCGAGCGGACACGTAACAGCATCTGTGTCAGCAGTGAACTACAGCGAAGACTATGTTCCGAGATTCTCCATTCTGACTGCATCTGGCGAGCCCACTGGAATAGGAGGTGTACAGGTTCAGGAATTTTCGAAGGGTGGCCTCAGCAGAGATGAGTGCTGTGCGCTGGTTCCAGGCGCGGGACAAACCATGATTGTCGAATGGCGCGTCGGTCGCCGCGAAGACAGCGAACGGGAGTGGGGGAAATTTAGAAAATCGATTGTCGTTAGAGGCGAGACGTCAAGCGATCCGAAGTCGATGAACTATCTGGTCGTCCGCTTCTTTCCCGGACATGAGGTAGAGGCGGAGCTTATGTGGGAGTCGATGAGGCCAGACGGTGAGCCAAGTCCGCGGCTTGATCAGCTGTATTACGGGCGACGGGTTATGCGGAAAATCGGAGATTAACGAATGAGACGAATTGCTTTTCTCTTGCTTTGTATGGGGATCGTGGGACCCTTGTGCGGTTGCGCGTCTACGAAATCAAATGGCTACGTAACGGCATCCGTATACGGAGTGAACTACAGCGAAGACTATGTTCCCGATTTTTCGATTCTGACCGAATCCGGCGAGCAGACTGGTATGGGGGGCTCGCGGGTTCAGGAATTTTCTGAAGGAGGCCTCAGTGGAGAGGTGTGTTGTGCGCCGATTCCAAAGCCGGGTCGGACCACGACCGTCTCATGGCGCGTTGGTGGTCACAAAGAACCTGAAGCGAACTGGAAGCATTTCAGGAAAACCGTCGTTGTGAGGGGAGAAGCCTCGAATGATCCAGACAAGGTTAACTCGCTGGTCGTTCGCTTTTTCCCCGGCCACGAGGTGGAGGCTGAACTGATTTGTGAATCGACAGGGCCGGATGCGAGACCGAGCCCGCGGCGCGATCAGCTGTTTTATGGGCGCCTCGTTATGCGTCAAATGGGGGACTAGGAATGCAAGACTGGCTCACTGATAGTCCGATGTCCTTCTTGGCATCAATGAAGACCGCGACGCAGCTTCATGCAGAGGAATTCATGACTTGTGCGACTTGCGAACAGCGACCGTGGTTTTCCTTCTTCTTCGATGGAACAGGCAATAGTCAATATATCGACGGACCAAAGCAGAAGATGTCGAATATCGCCCGTTTGGCCGTAGGGCACGTTCAGGATAAAGGAACGCTTATTAGGCATCGATACTATCCAGGCGTAGGGACTGCACTCAACGTTACCGATTCGACCTGGTGGGAAAAGGTTCGCGATAGTGAGGTACTAGGGGCAGGTGCCGGAGTTGGTTGCGATGCGCGATTGATACGGGCGCTGACTGATTTCGAAAACGGTCTTTTATTGAACCGTAAAGTAACCCGTATCGACGTCGCCGTATTCGGCTTCTCGCGTGGCGCAACGCTCGCACGAGCCTTCGTGAACCGGGTACTCGACCAATGCAAGATGAAAGACGGGGTCCCTCACTGGCCGTGTCATACAGCGCTCGACGGCGAATCCGCGCCATTGCACATCCGCTTCCTCGGCTTGTTCGATACCGTCGAATCAATCGGCCTGCCCGCTCATAACCTGTCGGACTTGCGCTTACGCATACCCGATCAAGTAGAGCGATGCGTGCATCTGGTTGCGGGGCATGAGTTGCGCGCCTGCTTCCCGCTGACGTCTGTCGGAAATGGTAGTGCTCGTTGCGAGGAGATCGTTCTGCCTGGCGTCCACTCCGACGTCGGCGGGGGATATCAACCTGACGAGCAGGGGCGCTCTGACTCGCTCGGGCGCATTGCGTTGAATCGCATGCGTCTTGAGGCTGCGATCAGCGGCGTACCGTTTATCGCTCCGACGCTGGCGGACCAAGGCGTTAAAGACCTGTTCGAATACGACGCGAACGTAAAAGCACTGTTTGACGAATACATGAGTGCGGTGAACGCAACCGGCACCTTAGAACAGCAGCTCTTCGCCCACATGCGCCTTTACTACGGCTGGCTAAAGGTTCGCTTTGGCCGCAACCCATGCGAGCTCTACAAAGACGCCTGCTCAACGAATCCGGAGATCAACGCGCAGTTGCAGCGGATCCAGCAGTTTCATGAACGCATGAAAGTAGACGCGGACACTCTGAACTGGAGAGCCTACCTCACGCAGTTGTGGCAAACCGACCGGCCTGCATACGACCGCACGATTGCTACCGCGGGCGGCGACACGGTGGCAAACCGTCCTCTATCAGCGGCAGAGCAAGCGTATTGGGAAGCATGGCTCAATCCGCCCACGCTCTCGCGCAACCTGGTTAGTTTCTTCGACCTGTACGTGCACGATTCGCGCGCCGGATTCCTGAACATAGACAGCAGTGGCTATCTAAGGCCTCGCCGCGTTAGCGAGCCACCTTCCGCTAGCCCAGCGATACCTCAATTGCCGTCCACCCGCACACCCCAACCAACCTTATCAGCATCATGACGCAATACAAAACCAGAATCTTTCGCTCCGAAAACGGATGCATCTTCGAGGAGTTACCGGCCTACGTCATTGGCTACCACGATGACGAGGGTGAACCATGTATATGGGCCGACATAACGGAATTCGGACCCACGATTGTTTGCCACTTGTCTGCGGTAGACGCACTGATCGACATCAAGCAGAAAGAACGCGCCGGGCATCCTTCCTGGGTCATGCCTGCGTCGCAGTTGCCGCCGGAGATGCTTCGCTCAGCGGATCGGCGAGGCATGATCGCCAGAGTGCACCTCGCGTGGCCCGTCGTAAACGGGAAGTTATTGCAGGACACATCGGGCGAGCTTGGCGCTTATCGCCGGGTGATGCTCCACGTCGGAGAAGACGCGCTAACCCTGGCGTTCGACGATGGCATACTCGATCAGATCGATCGCCTCTATCAGGCGGCAGGCCTGTTTGCATGGCGAGACACGTTCGCCCACACACACAGCTGGCACCCGAAACGAATCAGCCGCGCGGCTGACATCGCACTGAAATCGATGCCCACCATCAGAGGCAAGGAGGAAGAGTGCATGGATGTGGCGCTCTTCGATCCGGAAGCGGAACGATGGCATATCGTGCCGCTCCCCGAGAAGGCCCGGGCATTCTACGATTCGATGCGCTAGAGCTGATCGCCGCCAACGACGCATCCTTCGCTATCCGGCCTTGCCGCCGCCCGATGCAATAGGACTTCATACGCAGCAGCAAGCTAAATGAAATGCAGCACGACTTCGGGCGTTGTCGTACTCTTGTCGCCTTGTTGGTCTCATTCCCGCAATGAGCGCACTGCAAATCGGCGCTCATGCAATTCGAATAACCCAAGGAGAACACATGGAATTCCGATATCTAGGCGCGTCAGGCTTCAAGGTCCCCGTGCTGAGCTTCGGCGCAGGGACCTTCGGCGGCAAGGGCGAATTCTTCAAGGCGTGGGGCGAAATCGATGTTGCCGAGGCACGCAGGATGGTCGACATCTGCCTTGAAGCCGGCGTCACGATGTTCGACACGGCAGACGTCTACTCGAGCGGCGCATCGGAGTCGATCCTTGGCGAAGCGCTCAAGGGTCGCCGCGACCAGGCCATCATCTCGACCAAAGTAACCTTCAGAGCCGACGGAGACGACGGCCCGAATCACGTCGGTTCGTCGCGCTTTCATCTGATCAGAAGCATCGACGCAGCGCTCAAGCGCTTGCAAACCGATTACATCGACCTGTTCCAGCTGCATGGCTTCGACGCGATGACGCCGGTCGAGGAAACGCTGTCGACGCTCGACGATCTCGTCAGGGCGGGCAAGATCCGATACACGGGCGTCTCGAACTTTTCGGGCTGGCATCTGCAGAAGTCGCTCGACGTGGCAGACCGTTATGGCTATCCGCGCTATGTCGCGAACCAGGCGTATTACTCGCTGATCGGTCGCGACTACGAATGGGAACTGATGCCGCTCGGTCTCGATCAGGGCGTGGGCGCGGTGGTGTGGAGCCCGCTCGGCTGGGGTCGCCTGACGGGCAAGATCCGTCGCGGTCAGCCGCTGCCCGCGACAAGCCGCCTGCATGCCACAGCGGATTCGGGGCCGCCGGTGCCGGACGAATATCTGTATCGCGTCGTCGATGCGCTCGATGCGATCGCGGAGGAAACCGGCAAGTCGGTGCCGCAAATCGCACTGAACTGGCTGCTGCAACGGCCTACCGTATCGACCGTGCTGATCGGTGCGCGCAACGAAGAGCAACTGCGCCAGAACCTGGGCGCAGTGGGCTGGAATCTGAGCGCGGAACAGATCAAACGGCTAAACGACGCAAGCAGCGTGAGGCCGTGTTACCCCTATTGGCACCAGGAAGGTTTCGCGGAACGTAACCCGGCGCCGGTATAACGGAACGCGCGCAGCGGAGGCCTTCTTAGGCGGAAGACGACAAGCGCGAGGAGACGACGAGCGGAGCCCTATCTCCGGCTATGCTCATCGTCTCCATAGATGGCGTACAAGACGCTAAACGCGCGTGCGCCTAAGCGCTCACCAGGCGAGATTTTCAGAAGGCGCCGCCGACATCGATTCGCGCACGCAGCGCGCGAACTCCAGTGCGGCCGGCTGCACCGTCGCGGGCAGTTGCAGACAGATGGCGAACGGCGGCAGAGCGGGCAAGCCGGACCCTTGCGGCGCAAGCGTTTGCAGGTCGGCTGGAACCGTCGAGGCTAGACAGGTGGTAATCGCGAGGCCCGCGCGCACGGTTGCGGCAGTCGCTTCGATGTTGCCGCTCTCGAATACCGTGTGCCACGGAATGTTCTTGCCCGCGAGCGCACCGAGCACTACTGGACGGAATGCACAGTGTTCGTCCACCATCGAGAGCGGCACAGGCCGCTTCTGCCAGGCATCGCTGCCTCGGCCGCTCACCCATACCAACGGCTCGATGCGGACCACTTCTCCTTCGGCTTCACTCGCAACATATTCAACCAACGACACGTCCACGCGGCCGGTATGCACGGCCTCGCACAAATCCGACGACGCCGCGCACACTAGCGATATCTTCACATGCGGGTGCATTTCGGCGAACGCTCTCATTGCCGAGGCAAGCGGTGAGACGAGATCGTAGGGCACGCCGACGCGCAGACCGCCGCGAAGCGACTCGCTTGTCATGTCTGACCAGATTTCGTCGTTCAACTGCAGTAATTGGCGCGCTTTGGCGAGAAACTGCTCGCCCTCGCGTGTCAATTCCAGCTTGCGCGCGTTGCGCACGAACAGCCGGTGGCCCAGCAAGTCTTCGAGGCGTCTCACCTGCTGGCTGATGGCGCCTTGCGTCATGTGAAGCAGTCTCGCGGCGACCGTCATGCTGCCGCTATCGGCGACCGTGACAAAGGTGCGGACCAGATTGAGATCGAGATTTCGGATCATCGATGCATTATGCCGCGTAATGCATCGGATTAACATTGATCGCTTTTCTGATCCATGCGTGATCCGTACAGTGCAAGTCCCGACCATCCGGACATGTGCTTATGACTTCCTCGGTCTTGCCGCTTCTCCTGTTCGTCGCCGTTGCGACGGTGACGCCCGGTGGCGCAACGATGCTGGCCACCGCGTCGGGAGCACGCTTCGGCTTTACGCGCTCGATTCCGCTCATGCTCGGCATCGCCCTGGGTCTCGCCTTGCTGGCCGCCGTTGCCGCGCTCGGGCTTGGCAGTCTGTTGCTCGCAATGCCTGCGTTGCAAACGGGCGTCAAGGCGCTCGGCTCCGCGTATCTGCTATGGCTTGCGTGGCGCATCGCGCGAAGCGGGCCGCCGAACGCAGGCACCGGCCCTGCGCGGCCGGTTACGCTCGTCAACGGCCTGCTGCTGCTGTGGCTCAATCCAAAGAGCTGGGCGATGACAGTCGGTGCGGCAGCGTCCTTCGCATTGCTGGCAAACAATCCGAATCGACTCGCGATGCTGCTCGGCGTCGCGTTCGGCCTGGCCGCCTGCGTGTCGCTGGTACTGTGGTGCGTGCTCGGCATGCTGCTTGCACGGCTGTTCCGGACGCCGCTTCACTGGCGTGTCCTTAATATCGCGTTGGGCGTGCTGCTTGCCGCATCGATCATTCCGACGTGGCGATAAACTGTTCGCGCTCGAGTGCCTGTCGGCACACCTACCGTCGAATCCATCCCACGACGATCAATTGTCCAACCTCGCTCTCGCCTGGTTCATGTCGCGCTTGGGTGGCGCACCGAACATGCGTGCGTATTCGCGGCTGAATTGCGACGCGCTCTCATAGCCCACCGCAAATGCGGCCGCTTCGGCCGCAAGCGACTGAGACAACATCAACCGCCGAGCTTCAAGCAGACGAAGCTGCTTCTGATACTGAACCGGCGTAAGCGAAGTCAGTGCCTTGAACTGACGGTGGAACGCGGAACGGCTAAGCTGCGCGACCGACGCGAGCTCGTCGATGTGAACACGGTCGGCATAGCGCCGCCGCAAGGACTGGACGGCTTGCAACACTCGATGGGAGGGGCCATCCATAAGGGCGAATCGCGCCATTTCGCCGCCGTGAGCACCCGCGAGAAGCCAGTAGCACATCTCGCGAATGATCAACGGGGCAATGGTCCGAACTGCATCGGGTGTGTCGAGCAAACGGACGAGTCGTAAAGCGCAGTCGGCGAGCGCGCCGCCGAAATCGGTCACGAGAACACCCGGGCTATTCCCTGCAACGGGTTTCGGCGGATTCTCCATCTGTTCGGCGACACTGCGCATCATGCCTGGATCGAACTCGACAATCAGCACGAGGCAGGGCTTGTCAGGCCGCGCTTCGAAGACGCGCCCAAGCGAAGGCGTCTGCACACCGACGACTAGCGCCTGACCTGCCCGGTATTCAAGCCGGCTTCCGCCGAATGTCGCCCACTTTGCGCCTTGAGCAACGATACACAACGCGGGGTTCGCGAGCCGGTAGGACGGCGGCTTGGGATTGTCGGCACGAAGAATGTAGACGCCGTCGATCGCCGTCTCGTAGGGGCTCGTTCCCGGCTGACGTTTCGTATAGCGCAGAATCGCTTTGGCCAGATCCGACATAGATTGACGACTCCAGAATGGACTCGGCGAGCATACTCCGTCGGAGCACAATTAGGCAAAAAACACGCAAGTTTAGGCATTCAATGCGGCTACCTCGTCTCGCTACAATCGCCTCACACTCAAGTTGCGAGAGAGGAAAACATGTCACACACCACAAAGAACGCTGCCGGCAAGGTAGCGATTGTCACGGGCGGCAGTCGAGGTATTGGTCGCGATACCGTGTTGAGACTGGCCGCGCGAGGCGTGCGCACGATCTTCACTTTTCGATCGAACCGCGCGGAAGCGGATGCGGTTGTTGCCCTGACGCGCGAGGCCGGTGCGCCCGGCATCGCGCTTGCACTCGACACCGGCGTAGCGAGTTCGTTCGACGGGTTCGTTGCGCGTGCAAGCGAAGCACTTGCGACAATGGGCGCCGATCGTTTCGACTTTCTGGTCAACAACGCAGGCATCTCGTCCACCGCCAGCTTCACCGAGGGTACGGAGCACGAACTCGACGCCCAGTTCGCCGTGCATTTCAAGGGCATCTTTCTGCTGACGCAAAAACTGCTTCCTCTTATCCGCGATGGCGGACGCATTGTGAATATCTCGTCCGGGCTTGCCCGCTTTGCTTTCCCGAACAGAGCCGTCTACGGTTCCATGAAGGCCGCCGTCGAAGCGCTTACGCGCTATATGGCGCTCGAGTTGGGACCGCGCCGCATCTCGGTCAATGTCGTCGCTCCGGGTCCGATCGCCACGGATTTCAGCGGCGGTATTGTCCGCGACAATCCACAGGTCAACAAGGCGGTCGCCGATCAGACGGCGCTCGGTCGTGTCGGCCTCGCGGAAGATGTGGGTCCGGTCATCGCAGGACTTCTGTCGGACGAGTTCGGATGGGTCAATGCTCAGCGTATCGAGGTGGCAGGGGGCATTCACATCTGAATCGCTTATCGCGTGGCGCCCGCGGTGCGCAGCGCGTTCGCTGCGTCGTCGCTGTCGTGCGACAGCGCGATCTGCAGCAGCGACTGGCCGCGTCCGTCGACGTGATTCGGATCCGCGCCGGCGCTCACGAGTAGCGGAATCATGTCGAGCCGGTTAAACAGCGTCGCGAAACCTAGCGCGGTTTCGCCCGCGCCGTTGGTCTGATCGATCGGGCAGTGCGCGTTCAGCAACCGGCGCGCAATGGCAGTCTCGCCTTTGAATAGCGCGCCCATCAGCGCCGTGTTGCCATGACGATCGCCTATGCATGCGTTCGCGCCCGACGACAGCAAAAAATCGAGCGCCGCCGGCTGGTGGTCGTAGGCCGCGAGAATCACCGCCGTGTAGCCGTGGCTATCGGCCGCATCGATCGGATAACCGGCATCGAGCAAGCCTTTCAGAAGATCGATGCGGCCGACGCGCGCTGCGTCGAACCAGTCGCCATCGTATTGCCGCAAGGCAACGGGATCCGCTTTGGTATAGGCCGGTTTGTCGGGCAAATGTACGCAGCCAGCCGTCGTCGCGATCGCCGCGGCAAGCATAACGCCGGCCACGGCCGAACGTGTCGCGCGAAAAGAGTATCGGGAGAACATCGTTGTCTTCTTCGGGTGCGGGCACGCACGCATGACACGTGCGAGGACAGCAGCGGGCGGCAGGCGCGCCGCCCGCACGCTGGATCAGTTGTCGCTGAGCTTCGAGGCAAGCGACTGCACTTGCTGCAGGTTCGCGTGCAGCGCATTCGCAAGACGAGTGCCGTAGTCGGCATCGGCCTTGTAGAAGTACGACAGCATCGTGTATTCGTTGTGCTCGTTCGTCACGCGGCCAAGGTCACCCGACAACGCGGTAATCAGATCGGCCTTGTCCTGCGCCGACAGGCTGCGGTAGTACTCGCCCGCCTGACCGAACATCATCTTCTTGTGAATCGCTTCCTGCTGCGTCGTGCCGCTCAGTCGCGTCCTCGTCGACTTGTATTGCGAGTCTTGCGCGATTTCGTTCATCGTCGACGGCTCATAGTTGACCTCGCCCTTGCGGTCCCCCATGTTCATCTTGCCGTCCTGGTTGTTGTTCGTGACAGGAACGATCGGACGGTTGATCGGCAAGTCCATGTAGTTCGCGCCAAGCCGGTACATCTGCGTATCGGCATATGCAAACAGACGGTCCTGCAACATGCGGTCTTCCGACGGCTCGATGCCGGGAACGAGACGCGACGGCGCGAAGGCCGATTCCTCGGTCGATTCGAAGTAGTTGTCCGGTATACGGTTCAATGTCATCGTGCCGATCTTGCGTTCGGGCACGCCATCCCAGACCTTCGTATCGTCGAGTGCGTCGTACGCGAACTTGTTCAGGTCTTCCGGTTTCAATACCTGAATGTAGAGATCCCACTTCGGATCGTTGCCGGCCTTCAAGGCGGCGTAGAGATCATCGGTATTCAGGTTCCAGTCATGCCCGATCGATGCTGCAATGTCTTGCGGGCGAATGCCGTGAACGCCCTGCAGGCTTTTCCAGTGGAATTTCACGTAATGCACTTCGCCCTTTGCATTGACGAACTTGAACGCATGAACGCCAAAGCCGTCCATATGGCGATAAGAATCGGGCATGCCCTCGTCGGTATAGAGTCGCGTCAACATGTGCGTTGCTTCGGGCGTATTGGCGAAGAAATCGAACGCAAGATTCGGATCGGCCACACCGGTTACCGCGCTCGGCTTGTTCGCATGAACGAAGTCGGGGAACTTGATGCCGTCGCGGATAAAGAACACGGGCCAGTTGATGCCGACCATGTCCCAGTTGCCTTGCTGCGTGTAGAACTTCACCGCAAAGCCGCGCGGGTCGCGCGCCTGCTCGGGCGAGCCGCGGTAGCCCATCACGGTCGAGAAGCGCACGAACACGGGTGTCTTCGTGCCCGGCGCGAAGACCACCGCTTTGGTCAGGTCGGAGATGTCGGCGGTCGGAACGAATTCGCCGAATGCGCCCGTGCCGCGCGCATGCACCACGCGTTCGGGAATGCGCTCGCGATCGAAGCGCTGCAGCTTCTCGATCAGCGCGGAGTCTTGCAGCAGCACCGGACCCTCAGGACCGGCCGTTTGCGAATTCTCGTTGTCGCCGACCGGTGCGCCCGTATCGCGCGTGAGCGTCGCCGCGTAAAGCGGTGAAGTGGCGACCAACGACATGACGACCGATACGGTGACGCGTTTGAGCGATACGAAACCACGCTTGCCGAGCGCTGCTCTATCGTTGCGTTCACGATGATTTGCTTTCAATTTTTCACCTGTCTGTTTCATGGTTGAACTCGCTTCGATCACACGGAGCGGTGTTGATATCGCGCGCAACGCGCACGGTCGATCTGCCGAACCCTGCCGCACGCTTGCGGGCAAGGACGAAGCAAACCAGATACAGCAACGCGATGCCGCGAAAGGAAGCCGTATCGAACACGGTTTGCGGAACCCGGAAAATGAAAACGAGCACTAGCACCGGCAATTGCAGCGTCAGGCACCCCGTTGCGAGAAGGGGGAGATGCGCGCGAATGCTTTGCGGCATTCTCGTACTGATTCCGGCAAAGCGCATGTTGAAAGTGTCTATGGGATTGATAGGGGGGAAGTTGCGATGAGCAGGCTAGAATCGCGAAGCTGACAAGCCAATGACGGCATGCCATCTCGCATCGAAGAAAATATTCTGTAGACCGTGCTAATTGCTTATCGGTCGATGCACTCGAGATCGAGTGCCGGCTTCGTCGAACCTGCGTCGCTGATTCTGGACGGCGGTAACTGATCGGAAGATGGCTGGAAAATGTCTTTTTTGACATCTTCGTCAAGGCGGCCATTCGTTTCGATCTGCGCTGCATAGGCAATGTTCGCGATCGCAAGCAGCATCTGTCAGCGTCGGTTATCATGGCCTCCGTCCGTGGTTTGTCGAAGGTTGCCTCTCAGCATGCGAATCCTGATTGTCGAAGACGAGCCGAAGATGGCTTCGTACCTCCGCAAGGGATTGATGGAGGCAAGCTATCGCGTCGATATGGCGGCCGACGGCAAAGACGGCCTGTTTCTCGCGCTCCACGAGAATTACGACGCGATCGTGCTCGACCTCATGCTTCCGGAGCTCGATGGGCTTGAGGTGCTCAAGCGCCTGCGCGAGCAGAAGGGCACACCTGTCCTGTTGCTAACCGCGCGCGACTCCGTCGAAGACAAAGTGGTCGGTCTCGAGTCCGGAGCAGACGACTACCTTTCGAAGCCTTTCGCCTATGCCGAATTTCTTGCGCGCATTCGCGCGCTGTTGCGCAGGCCCGCGCATTCGGTCGACACGCTTCTTACCGTCGGCGATCTGGAAATCGATCTCCTCAAACGCCGCGTGCGTCGCGCCAATGCGCGCATCGAATTGACGGCTCAGGAATTCTCGCTTCTGAAGTTGTTCGCGGAGCGTCAAGGCGAAGTGCTTACGCGTGCATTTGTGACCTCGCAAGTGTGGGACATGAATTTCGACAGCGACACCAATGTCGTCGAAGTGGCCGTCAAGCGCTTGCGCGCGAAGATCGACAATCCATTCGGAAAGAAGCTGCTGCATACGGTGCGCGGCATGGGGTATGTGATGGAGGAACGGTCGTGAGGGCGGCGAATGAAAGCTATTCGTTGCTCAGGCGCCTGACCGTCGCCTTTACGATCGTAGCGAGCGTGGTGTTGTCGCTCGCCGGAGGGCTGCTGTACCACGCGCTTTCGCGCCAGTTGAGGCAGCGCGACGATAGCGAGATCTCGGTGAAGCTCGGCGAATTCCGCCGCGAAGCGCGCAGCTTTGGCTCGACGCAGGGCGTAGCCCGGAACGGCACGTTGTTTCAGGAAGAGCTGCTTACGCATCCCGCCATCAAGTTCGCGATTCTCGATGCGGGCGGCAACGTATTGGCCGAATCCGCGGGGTCGCGACAGCACTTCACCTCGGTGGGTCCCGACAATCCAGCCGCAAACCAGCCCTATTCGTGCGATCCGCCAACGGTCGGGCCGGCGCGCTGCGTGTTCGGTGACGAGACGCTGCCGTCTAACGAAAAAATTCGCGTTCTGCTCGCGCACGAAGCCGCCGCGCGATATGCGGTGTTGAACGAGTATCGCGGCGACGTATGGATGGTGTTGCTCGGCGGCTCGATCCTGATGGGGCTGCTCGGCTATGCGATCGCAAGACGAGGCTTGACGCCCGTCAAATCGATCGGCCAGCATATTTCGCGAATCGAGGCACATAACCTCGGTGAGCGACTCGAGATCGGCGGCGGCCCGGTCGAGCTCCACGATATCGCGGTGCCGGTTAACCGCATGCTGGACAGGCTCGAGCGCGCCTTCGCTCGCCTCTCGCAGTTCTCATCGGACCTTGCGCACGACATGCGCACGCCGCTTGCCAACATCATCAGCTCGTCGCAGATCACGCTATCGCGCGAGCGCAGCACTGAAGAATACGAAGCGCTGATCGATTCGAATATCGAAGAGTGCGAACGGCTGCAGCGCATGATCGAAACGATGCTGTTCCTTGCGCGAGTCGATCATGCGGAAGAGCCGTTGAAGCCCGTTGAGCTCGATTGCGCGAGCGAATTCGCGCGGCTTATGTCTTACTTCGAAGCGATTGCCGATAACAAGGGAATCCGCTTTGTCGTTAAAGGCGCGGCGCGTGTCCACGCCGATCCGACCATGTTCCGCCGCGCCGTCAGCAATCTCGTATCGAACGCGCTCGAGTACGGCAACGCCGAATCGTACATCGTGCTATGCGCGTGCCGGGCCGGTGACCATACGGCCGTGTCCGTGACGAACGATGGCCCGATCATCGCCCCCGAGCATATCGGCAAGATCTTCGATCGCTTTTACCGCGTCAATGCCGCGCGGCAGGGATCGGCAAGGAATATGGGCCTTGGCCTTGCGATCGTGAAGTCGATCATGGAATTGCACCGGGGAAAGGTCGACGTCGTAAGCGCCGCTGGCGCGACGACGTTTACGCTGTATTTTCCGTCTGCAGCCGTCGAAACGCCGCGCAAGAGCCGTCGCGGCGCGGTTACTGGATCTCGCGCAGCGGTGCCTCTGTCTGCGGCTCGCGTGCGGAATCGCAAAGTCTGAATCGCACCGTAACATGACGATTGCGTCAGCTGTGCATACGCGCTGCTTCAAACACGATTGCCGCGAGCGTTGCCCCAAGCCGCCGTCGCGCAAGGACATCGGCCTCGAGCCGTCACCATCGCCCGAGTGGCCGACGTCCTTAAACCCGTCTTCAGAACTTGTGGCGCAACGCAAGACGCAGCACAGCCTGACGGTCGTTCGACGAATCGCCGAGACCGCCGATATTCGCCGCCGCCGCGCCGCCCGTCGAACTGACGCCCGAGGCCAGCTGGATGGCCCCGGTGAAATACACGTCAGTCCGCTTCGAGATGAAGTAGTCCGCGAGCACGGCCACCTGATGATAGTGCTGGTCGCCAAGCGAGACGCCGTGAGCTTCGACGCCCGTGCTGCTCGTGTAGTTATACGCAATGCCGGTGAAGAACGACGGCGCGAACTGCCAGCGCAAGCCTGCTTCGAGGTCGTTGAATTTCGGCGACACGCCGCCGAGCGACGCAACGTTCCCGTACTGCGTGTTCGAATACGTCAACCCGATGATCGCCGGCCCGATCGCATAGGTGGCGCCAATCGCCGCGACCTGGTACGAGCTCGCGGTGACGTAATTGCTGTTCATCGTGCCGCTCAACGAGTTCGCGCCGTTCACGTTGTCGGTGAACAGGCCCGTGCCTGCCGTGCTGCCCGTCGGATTCTTGAAGAAGTTGAAGCCCGCGCCGACCGTCAGGGGGCCGTTCGAATACGATGCACCGAACGAATAGCCGCTGCCGCCGGTCACGTTGCCCGGCTGCCCGCCAAGACTCGCTTCCGCGCCGAAGATGAAGCCGTGCAGATTCGGGCTCACATACTTGATGCTGTTATTCACGCGCAGCGTGTTGACCAGATTGTCGAGGTCGACTGGATGGCCGAAGGTGGTCGATCCGCCGATATAACCGGTGCTCGTCACCGGCTGGACAAAACCGACGACGAGGTCGTACTGCCGCCCCAGCGTGACGGCGCCGTAGTCGAGGCTGTTCAGGCCGACATACGTGGTGCGCCCGAACGGTGTGCCGCCCTGCGCGAATGCGCCGGTGTTCGCGTTGATGCCGCCCTGGATGTCGAAGATCGCAGCGAGATGTCCGCCCAGGTCTTCGGCGCCGCGAATGCCCCAGCGGCTGCCGTTCAGACCGTTGATCGAATCGAGCGTGAGCTGTCGGCCGCCAACGTTGACGCCGTTCACGACGTTCTTCGCGTTGGTATTGAACTGCACCCCTTCGTCGATAATGCCGTATAGCGTGACGCTGCTCTGTGCATGGGCCGTCACCGATCCTGCGGCCATCAGCGCCGCCAACCACCTTTTCTTCATTTTCATTCCCTTCGTCGTGTGTCGTCGTTAAAAGACGTGCGGCAGCGACGGCGTGACGACAGTCACCGCCGTTGTGATCCAGATTGCGGATTTCAGATTCGGAATTCCAGTTGGGATACCGAATCAATCAGTGCGAACCGGCAGACGGAATTTCCATCCATCACCGTGTTCGACGCGCGGCCAGACAACATATGCCGCGCGTCTCGCGCCAATCAATTGCGGTACTGCATCAGCAGCTGCGCGGCTGCCTGGAACTCTGGGGTAAAGGGGCGATCGTCGTCGCGAAACGGCACGACCTGGCGCAATGCATCAAAGAGCTTCTGCGTGTCAGGCGCAAGCGTGTATCCGCCGGCCGACTTCTGGCGCAACTCGACCGCCTGCGCCGACGAAATCAACTCGATGCCGAGCAACTGGAACGAGTTGTCGATCTGCTTGCGCACACGCTCGATCACGACCGGCGCGTTGGTCGCGATGTCCTCGATGTCGCCCGCGGCGGGCAAATAGTCCATCGAAACGGGCATCGCCAGCGCCTTGTTCGCCTCGGCGAGCGCAAGAGGCGGTTTCTCCATCGCGCCGAAGGCATGCAACGTGTGATCGGTGCCGAGGAAGCGGCTCAGATGCGTGAAGCGCGGATCGTTGAGCTTGATCACGCGCTGCGCCGACGCGAGCGACGCATGAGCCAGTGCAAGCCCCGTTTCCTCGAACGACAGCACGAAGGGCAGCGGTTCGAAGTTCGCGTTGGGCAGAATCGCGCCGTAGAGCTTGCCGGCCTTCAGGTAGCTGCGTTTCGCCTGATACAGGTCGCTGTGAGGCTTTACGCCCAACGCGACACCGGGGTTGTCGTCCGACGAGTTCAACTGGATCTCGATCAGACGCCGGTCTTCGTCGTAGCTGCGATCGATTTCGGCCAGCAGATACGGCGCATCGCGAAAGCTGAGCGGATCTTGCAACGCGCGCGCGTCATCGCGCTGCCAAAGGCTGCTGCCGGCCAGCATGCCGCGCAATTCGGCGCCGACTTTCTCGACATGCGGATACGGATGCAGCGCGAGCGAGTCTTCGAGGAACGGAGACACGTTGCCGTTCAACCCTTGCAGGCTGACCGCGTACACGAGCTTTTCGACGCGCTGCAATTGATGCAGATCGACGAGCGCGAGCGACGCCATGCCCGTTGCGTACGCATTCGAGCTCAGGATGCCGAGCGCGTCTTTTCCCCACGGACGGATCGGCGCGATGCCTGCTGCTTGCAGCGCCGCCGCGGCCGGCATCTTTTGCCCGTGGTAATAGACATCGCCTTCACCCATCATCGTGAGACCGATGTGGGCGAGGATCGTGATATCCGCTTCGCCGACCGAGCCGACGGTGGGCATTACCGGCGTGATACCCGCATTGAGAAACTGCTCGTACTTCTGTGCAACCGATAACTGCACGCCCGACCCGCCCACGAGCATCTGGTTGAGCCGCGTGGCCATCGCCGCGCGCGCGGTCCGCACATCCATGTCCGGGCCGACGCCGGCCGAATGCGCATGCAGCAGCGCCGCATTGAAGACCTTCGACGCCTCGATCACTTCCGGCGTCAGCTTGCCCTGCGCGTCGACCATTTGCCGGTCCTTGTTGAGACCGACGCCTACCGTGAGTCCGTAAATGCGTTGCCCCTGCACGGCCGCCTGAAGCAGCAGTTCGTGGCTTGCATCGACGCGCTTCGCCGCTTCCGGCGTGATTTCGACGTTCTCGCCCGCTGCGATGCTGGCGATGATTTCCGGCGTGGCTGATTTGCCGTCCAGCGCCACGGTCGCATGCGCCTGCAGCGCAGCAAGTATCAGCGCCGCACCAACCCCGCGGCGAATTGAGGTGAACATGATTAACCCTTGGTCAGCTTATCGGTGGTCTTTTGTTTTCGCCGGCGCGCTTGCGGCTTCGTCAATCACATCGGCAGGACTAAAGGTATATGTATATACAAAGCTAAGCAACCCTGTCAAAAATAAAAATCGCACGTCGTGCGTTCGGTACGGAGACCGATGCGATTCAGAATTGATCCAGATTACAAGGCGTTTTCGTGCGTCGCATGCGAGGTTGCGCGCACTGCGCAAACGTGGAGAGGTCGAACCGGCCGTTTGTGTTGTTTATACAAATCGAGGCCGGTGAAGCGCGACGGACGGACGTCAAGCGTCCGGTAAGGTGGCTGGGCTGACAGCGGCCTGGGCGGGATGTGTTGATCTGACAGCTTGCGTGAGCAGGAAGAACGCGCGGCCCGCGTTGCACGGCGCCGCGCGAAGCGGCTAGAACTTGCCGCTGAGCTGATAGCGGCTGGCGGGATGCCAGAGCACGACGTCCGTGGCGATCTTGCCGCGCACGCGCGTGCGCCGATGCAGCACGAGGCACGGTTCGCCGATTGCCATCTTCAACGCCTGCCTCACGAACGCGGGCGCCTGGCGCGCCGTCACCCAGTACTCGACGCCTTGTGCGGGGGCGATGCCGGTCATGTACTCGTTCGGTGTTTCACGATCGAACTTCTGGTCGATGTATTCGGGGAACACGAGGCCGTTCACATGGCGGTCTTCAAGCTGAATCGGCACATCGTTCTCGAAATGCACAATGCGGGAATGATAGGCGGGGCCATCGGGCGGCAGTTCGAGCGCCTGCAGCACGGCGGGGTCGTCGGT
Organism: Paraburkholderia sp. SOS3; assembly: GCF_001922345.1. Taxonomy (NCBI): domain Bacteria; kingdom Pseudomonadati; phylum Pseudomonadota; class Betaproteobacteria; order Burkholderiales; family Burkholderiaceae; genus Paraburkholderia; species Paraburkholderia sp. SOS3. Next base: position 1,191,981 of record NZ_CP018811.1, read on the forward strand.
TTGCTGCAGCATCAGCAGCTTGCTCGAGTACTTGTCGCCGCGGCTCTTGATCTCTTCGGCGATGCTGCGCACTTCGATCAGCGTGGACTGGTAACGCGTATCGGCCACATAGGTGCCGCTGCCGCGAATGCGCATCAGCACGCGCTCCGTCACGAGCTCGCGCATCGCGCGGTTGACCGTCATGCGGGAGAGCCCGAATTCTTTTGCCAGTTGCTCTTCCGGGGGAATCATATCGCCGCCGCGCCACTTCTCCGCTTCGATCATATGGAGCACATGCTCCTTCAGTTGCTGGTAAGCGGGCGTGGACGTGTGGGACTTCTTGGTCATGGTGTGTGGCATTCGCGATGCACGGGATCACGATTGTATAGCGTTGATTCGATACTTCGGCGAGGCGGGCGTTATCGCGCCCACCGTAAAAAAAGCGTGCGCCCGCGCGGCGCACGGTTTTCCAGCAGAACGCTCAGGCGAACTTCAAGGTCTGGCCGATGTCGAGCCGTTTTGCCTTTTCGAGCATCGCGTGACCTAGCCCGATATCGCTAAGGCTCAGGCCGCGATGCCAGAACAGGATGGTTTCGTCGTCGTTTTCGCGGCCGGGTTTTTTGCCCGCCACGATTTCGCCGAGTTCCGCATGCAGCGTTTCTTCCGAGAGCCGGCCGCTGTCGACGTGTTCGCGCAGCGCGCCGAAGGGGAGGCCTTTGCGGCATTGGCCCCAATCGTCGACGACCATCTTGCTCATGATGTCGGTCAGCGAGAGCTCGACCGCGCTCATCGTGCCGTACGGCACGACGAACGCGCCGCGCTTGATCCATTCGGTTTTCAGCATCGGTTGCGGCTTGGGCAGACGCGACGCTTCGACGACGATATCGGCATCGCGCACGCACGATTCCCAGTCGGCGGTGACCTTGACGGGCTTGCCGAGGTCGCGCGACAGACGCTCTGCAAATGCGGTGCGGCTTTCTTCGCGGCGCGAGTGAACGCGGATTTCGTCGAAGTCGTACAGATGGTCGAGCAGGCGTACGTTCCAGTACGACGTGCCGCGCGCACCGATATGAGCGAGCACCTTGCTGTCCGCGCGCGCGAGATGTTTTGCGCCGAGCGCCGTCATCGCGCCGGTGCGCATGTCGGTAATCGAGGTCGCGTCGAGGATCGCTTTCGGCACGCCGGTTTGCGGATCGAACAGGTTCAACACCGCGAGTTCGGACGGCAGATCGTGTTTGTAGTTGTCGACGAAGTCGCCGACCACCTTTACGCCGGCAAGGCCGAGCGGATGAATCACGCCGCGCAGCACATTGAAGTGGCCTTCCGCGGAGTCGCGCGGAATCAGGTGCATGCGCGGTTCGATCACCGTTTGCCGGTTGCCCTGCGCGTGGAGCGCGGACTCGACGGCGGCGAGAATTTCGTCATTGGTCAGCGCGAGCTGTTCGACGTCCTGCCGATTCAGATAGGTCAGGTTGATGGATTGCATGAAGAAGTGTCTCCGGTTGAATCGTTCCGCCCGGCCGGCGGTTGAAATGCGGTAGCGGACAGGCGCCACGCGCGTGTTTGTGTCGGTTTATCTCGCAGTCGATGTGTTCGCTGCGTCGGGCACGTTCCCGGTGGCCGATGCCTTGAAGCGCGCGAGGTCGGCCTCCGGATGGATCAGGGCGAGCGCGGCGAGTCCCAATACCGCGACGAGCGCGCCGGCGTAGAGGTAGCCCGTGCGGAATCCGTCGACGGGATCGGCTCCGACGTCGACGATCATGCCCATCGCAAGCGGCGCGACGAGACCCGCGAGCGTGTGGATCGAATTCGTGATGCCGAGCATCGCGCCGCGCTGCGAGGCCGGCGAGATCTCGCCGATCAGCGTCGAACCGAGCGTGAAAATCACGCTGCCTGTTGAAAACGCGAGGCCGATCAGCAGGATCTTCGCGATGCCGGGCGGCACGATCGCGAAGCTTATGGCGGCAATGCCCGCGATCGCGACGCACGCGCAGCCGGGGGCCGCGCGCGACACGCGGCTCGAATAGCCGGCTTTCGACAGCGTTTGCGAAACATAGGCGAGGCAGGGTGCAAGCGCCATCTGCATGATGGAGGGCAGGGTGATGATCCACGCCGCGGACGATGGCTCGAGGCGAACCGCCTTGATCAGATAGTTGGCGAGCCACACGATGTTCAGCGCGATCATCCAGTAGGCGGCAAAGCCTGCGATAAATACGCCGATCGCGGTGCGGCTAAGAATGAGCTGGCGGTACGGCACTCGCGCGGGCGCATCGGGCTGGCCGGCGGGCGCGTCGAGCGGGCCGTCCTCGCCGAGCAGCGCCCAGGCGAGCGCCCATACCGCGCCGACGGCGGCCAACGTGCCGAAAGCCGCATGCCAACTGTAATGTTCGATGATCCATGTGATGAGCGGCGCGACGACGCCGGTGCCGAATGCGGCGCCGCATGCGACGACGCTGGTCGGCACGGCTCGGCGCTTGTCGCCGAACCACTTGTAGACGGCGTGCAGCGCAACGGGGAATGCGGGGCCTTCCGCGGCGCCCAGGATGACGCGGCTGCCGAGCATGACGGCGTAGCTGACGGTGCCGGCCATCGGCAGCAGCGCGAGCGCCCAGATGATGCTCATGCACAGCATGATGCTGCGCGTGGTGACGCGATTGGCGAGAAAGCCGACGACGACGCCCGAAATGGAAAACAGCAGGAAAAAGGCGCTGCCGAGCGCGCCGAACTGCGCGTGCGTGAGATGCAGTTCCTTGATGATGGCGGTGCTTGACAACCCTACCACTGCCTTGTCGGCAAAATTGACAAGCATGAACAGGAAGACGAGCACGACGATCATCCATGCCCGCCTGCTGCTCACTGATGAATGGACCATTCCCGGCCGCTCCGTTGTGTCGAGGGATTCGATGGCAAAGCCGTCGAGAAGGGCAACGTGGCCTGATGCCCTGCCGCCGATCAGCAGACGCAAGGTAGCAGCTTCAAAAAAATGTGTCTATACATATGATGCGGTTTGCGAGGAAGTGTGTCGCCGGAGGGTGGCGTCACGATTGGTTCGCTGCGCAATGTATATACATTGTCAGTCGCGTCAACCACATGTTCGACGAAATTCTTGACTTGGCTTAGAGAAGCTAAGAATCGTCCAATAGACGTCACGCATCCCATCGGTTAGTTTGTCGCGCGTATCTCGTTGATTCGCCTGGCGCATCGCAAGTTTTTGCGCGCCAAAGGCGGTATTGCTGCTGCTATCACTTTTCTCGCCGAAACGGCGTAGCGTCTTTTTAGTCGACCATGTTGAACTTGCTCACTATTGCCCGCGGTACAACCGTATGCTGAACCTGTACAAGGTGGCCCTCGGCCCCATTCTACTGATGCAGGCTCGCTGGTTGCGACGGACAGCATTGCGCTTGCCTGAAGCTTCTGGCCCGCGCAGCGGCATCGAGACGGGACGCGATTGCGTCACAGAGCCGCTACGCATCCTGGTTGTCGGTGACTCGTCGGCGGCGGGTGTCGGAGTGACCAACCAGGCTGAAGCATTGGCACAGCCCGTAGCAAAGCTTCTGGCGTCGATGACGGGAAGATCGGTGGCCTGGCAATTGGTCGCCAGGTCCGGCGTCAACACTAGCGAGGCGCTAGAACTACTGGCGCATAGCGATCTCGATGCGGCTGACTACCTGGTCACAGCGCTCGGCACGAATGACGTCACGTCGCAGCGCAATTCAATTCAGTTCTTGCGCGACTACGTTCTGCTCGTGGATACGCTGCGCAGACGCACTGGCGCACTCGGCCTCGTGGTGACGGGCCTGCCGCCGCTGAGAATCCTTCCTGCTGCACCTCATCCGCTGCGCTGGTATTTGGGCCGCTGTGCGATCCGGTTAGATCGGGCGTTGCGCGATTGGACCGAACGAGATCGAATGGCGCGCTATGTCTCGCTCGAGTGGGCCGCGCGCCCCGAAGACATGGCGCAGGATGGATTCCACCCGGGACCCGCACAGTATCGTCACTGGGCGGGACTCGTAGCCGAGCAGATTCACGCATTGCTCGCAAGCACGGCGCGTAATGAGGCCAACCATAGGTCAACGCCCGCTTCGACCGCAAGCGATGGGCTGGCGGTGTGATATCCGCTGGCAACCAGTCGTCTTAAACAGCGTCGTCAACGACAACCGTATTAGCCAGCCGGTCATGCAAGGCCTGCTTCCTCGCATTGAACAGTACCCAGAGAAAGCCCGCCCCACACAGGGCGAACGTCAGCAGATAGCCGAGCGTGCGCAACGTGGCTTGCTTCACCGTCATGGGCCGCCCCGTGTCGGCGTCGACAATGCGTAGCCGCGTCGCGCGCTTTCCCGGCGACGTGCCCCATACCGCCCAAAGAACGCCGGTCACGAGTATCGGAATGCATTGGCCCACTAGCATCCATATGAGCAGAGACGCGCCGGGATTACTCGTGGCCATCAGGTCGTCGAGCGAAGGTCCGAGGGGGACGAACAGGGCAATGACTGTCCACCATATTGAATCGATGAATAGCGCGCGAGCGCGCTTCGTCCAGGTCGCGTAATGCATCGGCGGTCGGCCCAAGCAGCGTTTTTAGAGAGGGAGACACGAATCGTCGGCAATTGTGCCTGTATTTGTGTGAACGTATGCGGTCGCGCGACCGATCAGGGCGTTCGACGTTGCGCATCTCCCACCGCTACCGGTTCGTCGCATCTCGCACGACAACGCGATTTCAGGCCGGTCTGCGTGGAAGTTTTAAGGAAGGGCCCTTTGCGAATCAACGTGTCCAGCATTGACCGCAGTAGGCGTCGATGGCGGGCACGACCCGTTTATCGAGCCAGCGAATCGGCACGATCAGATGGAGCAACTCGCATACGATCACGACGACCAGCAGGATGACGATCCAGCGTCGCGCCTGCCGGGAAATCGCCAGGCGCGCGCCTAACGCGCCACCGACGAGGCTGCCGAATGCCATCAAGCCGCCAACCGTCCAGTCGATGCTTTGGTGCCCGGCGAACACGAGCGTCGCGGCCAGAGCCGCCATCAGTGTGGCGAAGTTTCTGATGGCATTCGCTTCGACGAGATCGAATCCGCACGAGAGTACGAGCACGAGCAAGATGTATGTGCCGGAGTCGAGCACGATCAAACCCGCCCAGATTCCGACGACGAACAGCAGAAAGATCGGCTTGTAGTCGAGTCTGACCTCGCGCGTGCCGCCTGCGTTGAGCAGATTCTTGAGCTTCGTCAGGATCAGGATCAGCGCGGCGATCACCGCGCCCACAATGACCTTGCGCAGGTCGTGACCAGGCAGATATTCGCTTGCGAGAGCGCCGAGCACCGAGCCCAATGTCAGCGGAGCGGCGGCGATCAGCGCGGGACGCCACGGTATGGCGCCGCTGCGCGCGAGCCCCACCGTTGCGGCAAGCGATCCGACCAGAACCGGTATGCGATTGGTTGCATTGGCAACGGTGGCATGCAGACCAATCGTCAGAAGTACAGGCAGCGATACAGCGGAGCCTGAGGAGGCGACTGCATTGAGAAAGCCGCAAAACAGACCGGCAGCGATTACGACGACGACAATTTCCGCGTTGAAGGCCATGACGACGTCTCCCTTGGTTCACTGCGTGACGATCAAGGTGATTTCGGGTTCGAGCCTGCTCCATGAGATGGGGGCGGTGCGCTATGCGTCGGTTTATGTCGCTCGCATAGGAGGGCGGTGGCCGGCAAACGCACCGCCTGCAGATTACATCGAATGTTCGCGAATCCGATAACTCACGCGTGCGAGCCGATGCCGGCCGCCGATGTCTCGCCGAGCATCCGCTCGACAACAGCACGAGTAGGGATCGGCGCAACGGCTCCAAAGCCGAGCGTGGACAGCGCAGCGGCCACATTCGCGTAACGCGCCGCGGAAAACGGGTCGTCCCCGGCGCAGAGCCGCGCGACGAACGCTCCGCCGAAGCAGTCGCCGGCGCCGGTCGCGTCGATTGCGCTGACCGGATGCGCGGGCACCCGTTGCCGATGGTTTGGCGTGGCGACATAGGCGCCTTCGCTGCCGAGCTTGAGTGCGACGATCCGCGGCCCACGTGCCAGCAGGAAGTCGACGATTGCATCGCGATTGGCGAGCCCCGTCAGCGCCGTGACATCGTCCCAGCTCGGCAGACAGATGTCGGTCTGACCGATGACGTCGAGCATCGTCGCGCGTGCGCGTGCAAGCGGCCAAAGCTTGAGCCGCAGGTTCGTGTCGAACGACACCTGCACGCCATGTTTGCGCGCATGCGCCATCGCATCGAATGCCGCATCGCAGGCCGCGGTTCCGATCGCGAGGCTCACGCCCGAGAGATGCAACACCTTGGCGTCGGCCAGCATATCGAGCGGAAGATCGTGTGCGGCATAGCGGCTCGCGGCGGAACCGGCGCGCAAATACTCGAAGTGATGTCCGTCCGGTCCGTGCGAAACGAAATACACGCCCGTGTGCGCCGATTCGTCGATCCGCACCGCGGAGGTATCGACGTTCTCCTGTTGCCAGAGCTCGAGCAGAAGGCGCCCGAAGCGGTCGCCGCCCACTGCGGAGATAAAGCCGGTGTTCGCACCCTGGCGCGCGGCGGCGATACAGAAATTCGACGTGTCGCCGCCGTAGCCCTGAAGATAGTCCGTGCCGCCCGCGCATCGCTGGCTGAACTCGACCATCGCTTCGCCGAATGCCACGATCTCGGGCTGCTGTTTATGCGTTGCCTTTACCATCTGTCGACCCCGTACACGGCACGTTTGCGTCACATGACCGCGCCGCGCAACCACGGCACGAATTCGCGGTCGCCGAGGCCGTTTTCCTCGCTGCAGCTTTTGCGGCCCGACGCGACCTCGAGTATCAGTTCGTACAGACGCGCGCCCGCTTCCTCGACGCTTGACGAGCCATCGACAATCACGCCGCTGTTGAAATCCATGTCGGACCGCATCCGCTCGAACAGGGCGGTTGTCGTCGCGATCTTGATCGTCGGCACGGGTTTCGAGCCGAAGACCGAACCGCGTCCGGTCGTGAAGCAGACGAGGTTCGCGCCGCCCGCGATCTGACCGGTCGCCGAGACCGGATCGTAGCCAGGCGTGTCCATGAACACGAGGCCGTCTTCACGTACCGGCTCCGCGTAATCGTAGACGGCCTTGAGCGCCGAACTGCCCGCCTTCGACACCGCACCGAGCGATTTCTCGAGAATGGTCGTGATGCCGCCGGCCTTGTTTCCCGGAGACGGATTGTTGTTCATCTCGCCGCCGTTCTGCTCCGTATACCCTTCCCACCAGTGCAGTTTGTCCATCAGGCGCTGCGCGACTTCCGCCGACGCGGCGCGCGCGGTCAACAGATGTTCGGCGCCGTAAACCTCCGGTGTTTCCGACAATATCGCGGTGCCGCCGCTGCGGACGAGCAGATCGACCGCCACGCCGAGTGCCGGATTCGCGGTAATGCCAGAGTATCCGTCGGAGCCGCCGCATTGCAGCCCGAGCTTCAGCTGCGAAGCGGGCACGGCCGTGCGCGTCGCGCGATTCGCCGCGTCGAGTTCCTCCCGAACGATGGCGACGCCGCGCGCCACGGCTTCACGCGTGCCGCCCTCGTCCTGGATAACGAGCGTGCGCACCGGCCGCGACGAAGACGTGTCGAGCAATTCGACGAGTCCCTCGATCTGGTTCACTTCGCAGCCGAGTCCGACGAACAGCACGCCGGCGAAGTTCGGATTGCGCGCGTAACCGGTCAGCGTGCGGCGCAACAAAGCCATGCCGTCGCCGGACGAGGACATTCCGCATCCGCTCTGATGCGTGATCGCAACCACGCCGTCGACGTTTTCGAATGCCTCGAGTGCGTCGCCGCGGAATGCATCGGCGATTGCGTGGCAAACGGTGGCGGAACAGTTCACGCTGGCGATCACGCCGATATAGTTGCGCGTGCCTGCCTGGCCATCCGCGCGCACGTATCCAAGGAACGTATCGGCGCGATCGGCCGGCGCGGCACGCGTACCGGTCGCATTCGCGTGCGCCGCGCTGTCGTGTTGCGACGGCATGCCGACGTTGTCGACATGAACATGCGCGCCGGCGGGAATGTCGCGCAGCGCAACGCCGATCGTCTGACGGTATTTCGTGATCTGAGCGCCTTGCGCGATGTCGCGCAAGGCCAGCTTGTGTCCGGCCGGTATCGGCGACAGAACCTGCAGGCGCTGTCCATGCACGTCCACGATCTCGTCGGCTTCGAGCGCCCGCAATGCGACGGCAACGTTGTCGTCATCGTGAAGAACGATGAGGTGCTGATCTTTCACGACGCTGCTCCTTCCGTGCCGGACAAAGGCAGCGCGTGCGCGGCCAGCAATGCGCGCAAGCGCGGTTGTGCGACCGGCAACGACAGCGAACCGGCCAGCTCGACGAGCGGCTGTATCCGGCGCCTGATCTTCTCGCGATGATTGGCGGCAATATCCGAAATGCGGTGAGCGAGAAACGGATTGAGGAATCGCTCGCGCACGCTGTCGATGTACGCATGCGCCTCGCTCTGCAAACCCATCGCGTCGAACACGGGCAGCACCTCGTCGTGCCATACCGTTTCGAGTGCGTCGCGCACGCGCGGCGTGCTCATCGCCTCCAGCACGGTTTCCTGCTGCGCGCGGCTTTCGCTGAGCCACTGATCGGCCAGCCACGTATGACCGAGATTGAGAAAGAACAGCTTGAGCTGCGCATACCGGCGCAGTTCATCGGTGAGCACGATCTGCTCGTGTGTGCACGGAAGTTCCATGCCTTCACGCCGCTCGATCGCCCACAGCGCATACGGTTCCGCGACCGCGCCCACCGGATCGATCGGCGCGGACACGATACGGTCGACGAGCGAATTCACCCAGACGCACCGTTCCTGCAAATAGCCGATAAAAGGCTCGGGCAGCGACCATTGCCGCGCCATGCCAAGCACGATATCGCGCAAGGTATCGCCGTTTCTGTCGACGAGTTCGCACGGATAGACCGATACGCCGTGCTGCGGGCGCTCGCGCCAGCGTGCATGCAGCAATACGAGCAGCTTCGCCGGATAGCTGTGCGGCACGAGCGCGTCGTTCGCAAGCAGATCGGCGCAATCGCGTTCGTCGAGTTGGTAACCGGCATCGCTGGTGTTCGAGACGATGACGCGCACTTCCTCGATCGCCGCGCGACGGATCGCGGCCCAGTCCGTATCGGTTGACCACGCATGGCGGACCGCGCGGCATTCGACCACCCGGTCCACCACGCCGCCGCCTTCGCGACCCCGTATCTGCACAGGGTAGTGATCGGCGTGGCGCAGCGCGGCGATGCGCGCGCGGCTCGCCTCGTTCGCGGTCGTCTGCACGACGCTGATGCCGCCGATCGCATCGCCGCGTTCCAGCGCCTCGGAAACAAACAGCGCGACGTGCGCCAGAAGGAAGCGGCTCGTGCCGAACTGAAGTATCGGTGTGCTCATAAGTGCGATCCTGATGGCCCGGTGCCTTGCCTCAGCATTCGACCAGCGCTTTCACGACCGTCTGCCCCGGCTCCAGCAGGCGCGGAAACGCGTCCGGCACGTCGGCAAGGCGCATGCGATGCGTATTGAGCGCCTGGTCCGGAATCTGGCCGCTGCGCATCGCCTCGAGCACCGTTTCGAAATCGGCGGCTGTCGCGTTGCGGCTCGCGAGCAAGGTCGTCTCCCGCTTATGGAACTCGGGGTCCGAAAACGTGACCTGGCCGGGCACGATCGAAATCAGCGTATAGGTGCCGCCATGCGCGACAAAGCCGAAACCGCGGTTCATCGCATCGATGTTGCCGGTCGCGTCGAACACGACATCGAAAAATTCGCCGTTCGTCAGCGACGAGAGTTGCGCCGTATCGTCGGGGCCGACCGGCACCGCGGCGTCGACGTGCAGTTGCGAACTGCAGAACGCGAGCCGGTCGGCGCGCGTGTCGAGACACACGACGCTGCCGCCGCGCAGCTTCGCGAAGATCATGGCCGCCATGCCGATCGGACCGGCGCCGACGACGAGCACGCGTTGCCCCGCCTGCACGTTCGCGCGCCGAACCGCGTGCGCGCCGATCGCGAGGAATTCGAGCATGGCCGCCTGGTCGAGCGACACGCCTTCGGCCTTGTGGACGAACTGGGCCGGCACGCTCAGATACTCGGTCATCGCGCCGTCGCGGTGCACGCCGAGCACCTTGATGTTCACGCAACAGTTGGTCTTGCCCTGGCGGCACGCAACGCAGGTTCCGCACGATAGATACGGCATGACATACACGCCGTCGCCGGCGGCCAGTCCCGAATCGCCATCGGCTTCGACGACGACGCCGGACAGCTCGTGGCCCATCACGCGCGGATATTGAAGGTACGGCTGGTTGCCGGTGAAGATGTGCAGATCGGTGCCGCAGATGCCGACGCGGCTCACGCGCAACAAGACCTCTCCAGTCTTGCGCTCGGGCACGTCGGATTGTTGCGCGCGAAGCACGCCGGGAGATTCGCAAATTACGCTAAGCATAGGGATATCCTCATGAGCGACGCTGGCATGGCATGCGCCGCGCCAACGCAAAAGACAGTCAGACGCGTCATGCCCGCCCGTCCGGCAGCGGCACCTGGGCGTCTATCAGGTGTGCGGCACGCAGCGCGGTCCAGAAGTCCGCGGGTATCGTCTGCTCGAGCCACGCAATGTTCTGCTGAAGCTGCGACACACTGCGCGCACCGACGACGCACGACACGACCGCCGGATGCGCGAACGGAAACTGCAGCGCGGCGGCCGGCAGCGGCACCTCGAAGCGCGCGCACAAGGCCGACAGTTGGCTCACCCTGTCGACCACTTCGGCAGGCGCATCCGCGTAGTTGAATTTGCCGTTGCCGGCCAGCACGCCCGAGTTGAATACGCCGCCGACCACGATCGCGGTTTCGCGGCGCACGCAGACATCGAGCAACGGTTCCAGCGCGGTCTGCTCCAGCAGCGTGTAGCGGCCCGCAAGCAGAATCGCGTCGAGTTCGACTTCGTTCAACGCATCGGCAGCGACTTCCCACTCGTTGACGCCCAAGCCGATGCCGCCGATCTCGCCGCTGGAACGCAGCGCGAGCAGCGCGCGAAAGCCGCCGCCGTCGGTCAGTTGCGTCCAGTAGTGCGCATGCTGTTCGCCGTGCGTCATGCGGCCGATGTCGTGCACGTAGAGCACGTCGATTCGCGCGAGCCCGAGACGCTGCCGGCTGTCTTCATACGAACGCATGATGCCGTCGTAGCTGTAGTCGTACACCGGACGGAACGGTAGCGGCTCGGCCCAGTTGTCGTCGCCCGGTTTGACGCTTGCGTCGGGGCGCATGAGCCGGCCGACCTTCGTGCTCAGCGTGTAGGCGCTGCGCTCGCGTGCGCCGAGCGCCTGGCCGACGCGCCGCTCGGAAAGCGTGTAGCCGTAGTACGGCGCCGTGTCGAAGTAACGCAGCCCGGCGGACCAGGCCGCATCGGCAAGCGCGGCGGCTTCGGCGGCTGCCATCGGCCGGTAGAGTCCGCCGAACTGGGAACAGCCGAGGCCGAGCGCGGTCATCGACAGGCCGCTGCGCGGCAGGGTGCGGGTTGCGCTTGCCTTCATGAAAGAGTAGGGAGCCCTAAGTTCGTTGCGTCGAGCCGTCGACCGGACCCGCACGCGTCGCGCGTGCGACGCTGCGGGACGGCTACGGTTCGTTGCGTTGCTGTCAGTAGAGGACGTTCTTTGCCTGCTGCGAATCGAGGTTCTGCTTGTCGACCATCACCACGCCCGTATCGATCTGCTTCGGCACGGGCTTGTGTTCGATCACGCCGACGACGGTCTCGATGCCCTTGTGTCCCATCTGCCACGAGCCCTGCACCGCAATCGCCTGCACCGTGCCGTCGCGCACGAAGCCTTGCAGATCTTCGTTGCCGTCGAAACCGATTGCGACGAGCTTGCCGGCCTTGCCCGACTGTTTGAGCGCGCGGCCCACGCCGACGGCGGTCGGTTCGTTCGCGCCGAAAATGCCCTTGAGGTCGGGATTGGCAGACAGCACGTCGGTCGTCTGATTCAAGGCCATCGCCATCTGCGATTGCGAGTAGTACGGTCCGACGATCTGCAGTTTCGAATGGCTGGCAATGTACTTGCGGAAGCCGCCGACGCGGCTCACTTCGGAGCCGGCGCCCGGCACGTACGACATGATCGCGATCTTGCCGGTCTGTCCGACGCGATCGATCAGCGCCTGCGCGCAGAGCTCGCCGGCCTTCTCGTTGTCGGTCGACAGGAACGACTGGTAATACGGCTTGCCCGAAGCGGAGATAGCGGAATCGATAAGCACGACCGGGATATGTGCGTTCCACGCCTGCTTGATCGCGGGCACGAGCGCATCAGGATCGGACGGCGCGAGCACGATGCCGGCGACATGGCGATTGACCGCGTTCACGACCATATTGACCTCGTCGGTGATATCCGATTCGGCAGCGGGGCCCTGAAACGTCATCGTGTAGCCCTTCTCCTTCGCAAGCGCTGCGTTCGCGCCTTTCTGCACGTTTTGCCAGTAGTTCGAATTGACCGTCTTGACGATCACGGCGATCTCGCCGCCGGCCGCGTACGCGCCTGTACTGAACGCCGCGCACAGCAGTGCGGAAAGTGCCAGCATCGGGAATTTCTTCATGTCTCGCTCCTGTTTTGGTGGTTAAACTTCTTTTGACTGCTTTGAATGCCTGCGCGGATCGCTTACCGCTTACCGCTTACCGCTTGCGGTTGCGAAGCTGATCGATCCACACGGTGCCGAGAATCACGACACCGATGATGATCTGCTGGATAAAGCTCGAAACGCCGTTCATGTTGAGCCCGTTGCGCAGCACGCCGATCACGAATGCGCCGATGGCCGTGCCCGAAATCGTGCCGACGCCGCCCATCAACGAGGTTCCGCCGATCACCGAACTCGCGATCGCGTCGAGCTCGTACATCACGCCTTCGTTCGGCTGCCCCGTTACGAGCCGCGACATCAGCACGCATCCGGTTACGCCGGCAAGCGCGCCGGACAGCACATACGTGAAGAGCTTCACGCCCTGAACATTGACGCCGGACAGCCGAGCCGCTTCGGCGTTCGAACCGACCGCGTAGATGTGACGGCCCAGCGAGGTCCTCGAAAGCAGAACGGAGACGACGACGAACAGCGCGACCATGATGACGACCGGGTACGGTATGCCCGGAAACGTCGTGTCCGGAAAACCGTCTGCGCCGATGTGCGAGATGCGGAACAGGGCGCCGTTGCCGAGCGCGCCGAACGCGTCGCCAAGGTCGGACACGGGGCGTGCGCCCGTGATCTGCAGCGCCATGCCGCGCGCGACGAGCATCATGCCGAGTGTCGCGATAAACGGCGGCAGGCCCATGCGCGTCACGCAGATACCGTTGATGAAACCGCAAAGCGCGCCGACCAGAATGCCGCCCAGCATCGCGACTGGAATCGGCACGCCGGTCTTGGCGAGCAGCGCGGCGCACACGCCGGCGAGCGCCAGTACCGAGCCGACCGACAGATCGATGCCGCCCGTGATGATGACGCAGGTCGCGGCCACGCCCAGATAGGCGATCGACGTCACCTGCAGGCCGACCGTCATCAGATTGTCGACCGAGAAGAACGCGGAGCTCGCCACCGAAAAGGCGATGACGAGCACGACAAGGCTGCCCAATGCCGCGAATTTCTGGATGAGTTCGCGCCGCCGCTGCTGTGCGGACCGATTGGCGGCCTGAGTGCGATCCGATGTCATTTCAAGCATGGGTGCGCCCCGAAGCGTAGTGCATGATCTCCTCCTGGCTGGTGTGTTTGGTTTCGAGCACCTTCGCGATGCGGCCTTCGTGAAATACCGCGATCCGGTCTGTCATGCCGAGCAATTCGGGCAGTTCCGAGCTGATCAGCACGACGCCGACGCCATCGGCCGCGAGCCGGTCCATCAGGCCGTAAATGGCGAATTTCGCGCCGACGTCGATACCGCGCGTCGGTTCGTCGAAGAACAGAATGTTCGATCCGCGATAGAGCCACTTGCCGATCACGACTTTTTGCTGGTTACCGCCGGAAAGGTTGCGTGCGATCTGATGGACCGAAGGCGTGCGAATCGCAAGCTCCTGGACGTAGCGGGCAGCAATGCGCGCTTCCTCGTTGAATCGCAGGAAGCCCGCACGCGACGAGATGCCGCGAACATTGGCAAGCGTGACGTTCGCGGCGACCGGCATGCTGAGCGCGAGGCCTTCTTTCTTGCGATCTTCCGAAAGATAGGCAATGCCGTGGCGAATCGCCTCGCGCGGCGAACGTATCGTGACGGGCTCGCCGCGCAGCGAAACCGTGCCGCCGTCGAGCGGATCGGCGCCGAAAATCGCGCGTGCGACCTCGGTGCGGCCCGCGCCCATCAGGCCGGCGAAGCCGAGAATCTCGCCCTTGCGCAGTTCGAACGAGAGCGGCCCGAACACGGTTTCACGGTGCAGGTCCTTGACGCTGAGCAGCACTTCGCCGGTCGGCACCGACTGACGCTGCGGATAGGCATCGTCGAGCGAGCGGCCGACCATGCGCGCAACGACGTCGTTCACGGTCAGTGCCGCGAACGGATCGGTCGAGATATAGCGGCCGTCGCGCAATACCGTTACGCGGTCGACGATCTCCGCCATCTCGTCGAGGCGGTGCGAAATGTAGAGGATCGCCACGCCTTCGGCGCGCAGTTCCTTGATGATGCGAAAGAGGTGGACGGTTTCGGACTCGGTCAGCGACGAAGTCGGCTCGTCCATGATCAGCACCTGTGCGTCGAGCGACAGGGCCTTCGCGATTTCCACCATCTGCTGCTGGGCGATGGAGAGCGCGCCGACTTTGGTGGTCGGTGCGAGGGTGAGCCCGATGCGCGCGAGACACGCTTTCGCGTCGGCGTTGAGCTTGCGCCGGTCGACGAAGGGGCCGCGCTTCGGTTCGCGCGCGAGATAGAGGTTTTCCGCAATGGAAAGATCGGGAACGAGGTTCAGTTCCTGGTGAATGATCGCAATGCCGGCCGCCTGGGCGTCCGATGTCGACCGGAAATTCACCGGCTCGCCGCGGTAGACGATGGTTCCTTCGTCGGGACGGTACTGGCCGCTGATGATCTTCATCAGCGTCGATTTGCCCGCGCCGTTTTCGCCGCAGATCGCATGGACTTCGCCGCACTGCAGGTCGAGGTTGATGCCGTCGAGCGCAATGACGCCCGGAAACTGCTTGCGAATGCCTTCGAGCCGCAGAATCTCTCCCTCCCAGGTGCGGCTGTTCGGCTTGCCGACGAAGTCGGGCAGGCTGCGCGGCGTGCTCATTCTGTCTCCTATGGCGGCTGACCGGTTGGCGCCAATTGGCGCTGGTCAGTCCAGTTGCGACACATTAGAGCGCAATATCGCCGCTTGGTCAATCCAGTTGAAAATTTACGAATTGACCTTACCAATGCTGACAGTCCAGGGTAAACGAGGTCATTTGCGGGCCCGCATCGGCCGCTGCTAGACTTCGCCACGACGCTGTTTCAAGTTTCAGGCGTCTTTTGTGTACCCGATGCTGTTCAATTTATGAAATCACAAGAGCCCAAGCGGCTTTACCAATCCGTCGCTGCAGAGATTCTTACGCTGATCCGCGAGGGCGAATTTCCCGCTGGCGAGCGTTTGCCGGCCGAGCGCGAACTCGCGCTCAGACTCGGCGTCTCCCGTCCTTCGTTGCGCGAAGCATTGATTGCGCTCGAGATTGGCGGTCGCGTCGAAATCCGCATGGGTTCGGGTGTCTACGTGCGCGATACGGGCGCCGACGATGAAAACGCGGTGGGCGCGTTGGGCGAGAGCCCATCGGAACTGATGCAGGCGCGCGCGGCCATCGAGGGCAGTGTCGCGGCGCTTGCCGCTGCGCATATGACGGCCGCCATGATCGACCGGTTGAAACGAAGCGTCGATCGGATGCGCCGGCTCGCCGCGGCCGGCAAGACACCGGTGGACGCCGACCGGCAGTTCCATATGCTGATCGCGGAGGCAGCCGGCAATTCGGTGCTGGCGCGCTTTGTCGGCGAATTGTTCGATAGCCGCCACGATCCGATTGCGGCGGCGATGCGCGGTCATACGGAGAGTGTCGAGACGTGGTCCGATGCCGTCAGGGAGCATCAGGATATCTTGCGGGCATTGCAGGCGGGCGACCCGATCGCGGCGCAGACCGCGATGCGCGCGCATCTGATGGCATCGGAAGAGCGTTGGGTCGGCGGCGTGCTCAAGCGCGATACCGATTGAGACACGCTTGAGCCGGCAGTGGTCGGTGCCGACCTCAATCGCCTGTTTTAGCGTACGTGTCAGCGCAGATCTGCCGCAACGATTCGACGAACAGCTTCTGTGCGGCCGAGTGCGAACCTTCTGCGCGCGTGAATAGCGCAATGGGCGGCAGCGTCCATTCGAACGAGTAAGGCACGATTGCGACGCCGGCAATTCGCACGAGTTCTTCGGCGATATCGGCGGGCACGATGGACACCGCTTCTTCACTGGAAGCGATCATTTCGCCGATGAGCTTGGACGAATAACTCTCGACCACCGGCACGGGCGGCGCGGTTCCCGCAGCCAGAAACAGATCGGCCACCTGTTCTCTTATCGGCGTGTGCGGGGCGCCGAGAATCCAGTCCAGCGTCAGCAGTTTGCGCCAGTCCAGATTCGTGCGCGCCAGTTTTGCCGCGAGGCGCCGGTTCGCGATCAACCGTGGCCGCTGCCGGAACAGCACCTCAAAGCTCGTCCTGCTCAGGTCCACCGACGACGACGCCCGCCCGATCACCACGTCGACGACGTGGTCCCGCAATTGCGGCAACAGCTGATCGCTGGTTCCCTCGTGGATGGTGACCGTTACGCGCCGTGCCATGCTGGAATGCACCTGCTTCAAGGCTGCCGCCAGCAACTGGCCGGAGATGAACGGAATCACGCCAATGTGCAGGTGCGCCGCGTGCCCGACCGCAACTGCGGTCATGTCGCGAGCGAGATGGTCGAGATCGTGGATCATCGCCCGCGCCCGCTCGAGCACCACGGAGCCGAGCGCGGTGGGCAACATGCCGCGCGACGAGCGCTCGAAGAGCGGCATGCCGAACATGCTCTCGAGTTCCGCCAACGCATTCGTGACGGCCGGCTGACTACTGGCCATATGTTGCGCGACACGCGTTAGCGAGCCGTGCTGCTCGATCTGCAGCAACAGCACGAGGTGCCGCATTTTCAGACGTGCGCTCAGCCGCCTGACCATGTCGTTCGACTCGAGCGTCATTGACGTTCAGCGACCATTACCAAAAAGTGATGGGGTGATACTAAAACAAAATAGTCCGCTTATGTCGGTTGTCTAGAATCGTCTCGACGGATCGCGCCGGGACGGGCCCGGCGCCTATGACACAAGGCACAGGACATGAGGCAGACAGATACCGACCAGCAAGCCGCTTTCGATTACCACGCGTACCCCACGCCGGGGAAGATCTCCGTGGTCGCCAGCAAGCCCCTCGTCACGCAACGTGATTTGTCGCTCGCTTACACGCCGGGCGTGGCCAGCGTGTGCGAGGCGATTGCAACGGACCCGATGCAGGCGCATCGGTTCACCGGGCGCGGCAACCTCGTCGGCGTCATCACCAACGGCACGTCCGTGCTGGGTCTCGGGAATATCGGCCCGCTCGCCTCGAAGCCCGTGATGGAAGGCAAAGCCGTGCTGTTCAAGAAGTTCGCCGGCATCGACGTATTCGACATCGAGATCAACGAAACCGATCCGGACAAGCTCGTTGAAATCATCGCGGGTCTCGAACCCACTTTCGGCGGCATCAATCTCGAAGATATCAAGGCGCCGGAATGCTTTATCGTCGAGCGTAAATTGCGCGAGCGAATGAAGATTCCGGTCTTCCACGACGATCAGCACGGCACGGCGATCACGGTGGCCGCCGCCTTTATCAATGGCCTGAAAGTGGTGGGCAAAGCGATCAGCGAGGTCAAGGTGGTGACCTCGGGAGCGGGCGCGGCGGCTTTGGCCTGTCTCGACTTGCTCGTCGATCTGGGTCTGCCAGTGCAAAACATCTGGGCGACCGACATCGAAGGCGTGGTTTACCGCGGCCGGACCGCGTTAATGGATCCGGACAAGGCACGCTTCGCGCAGGAAACCGGCGCACGCACGCTGGCCGAAGTGATCGAAGACGCGGATGTGTTCCTCGGGTTGTCGGTAGGCGGCATTCTCAGCGCCGGGATGCTGAAGACGATGGCGCCGCGTCCGCTGATTCTGGCGCTCGCCAATCCGACGCCGGAAATTTTTCCGGAACTCGCGCATGCGACGCGCGACGACGTCGTCATCGCTACGGGGCGCTCGGACTATCCGAACCAGGTCAACAACGTGCTGTGCTTTCCGTATATTTTCCGCGGCGCACTGGACGTCGGCGCGACGACGATCACGCGTGAAATGGAAATTGCCGCCGTGCATGCGATCGCCGGTCTCGCGGAAGAAGAGCAAAGCGAAGTGGTCGCGGCCGCATACGGTGTCTACGACGTGAAATTCGGCCCGCAGTACCTGATACCCAAGCCCTTCGATCCGCGTCTGATCGCCCGCATCGCGCCGGCGGTGGCGAAGGCGGCAATAGACGGCGGCGTGGCGACGCGCCCGTTGCCTGACCTCGCCGCTTATGTCGAGCAGTTGCAGCAGTTCGTCTATCACTCCGGCGCCTTCATGAAGCCGCTGTTTTCGACTGCGAAGCGACTCGTGCGCGATGGCGGCAAGGCTCGCATCGTCTTCACCGAGGGCGAAGACGAGCGCGTGCTGCGCGCCGTGCAAGTGCTCGTCGACGAAAAACTCGCGCGGCCGATTCTGGTCGGACGCCCCGAAGTGCTGCTCGCACGCATCGAGCGATTCGGCTTGCGCCTGAAGCTCGGGCAGGACGTGGAAGTGACCAACCCCGAGTATGACGAACGCTTCCCGCAGTACTGGACGACCTATTGGGAACTGATGTGCCGCGACGGCATTTCGAAGGAGATGGCGCGTGTCGAGATGCGCCGCCGGTTGACCTTGATCGGCGCGATGATGGTGAGGCTCGGCGATGCCGACGGCATGATCTGCGGCACGGTTGGCGCTTATCACGACCATCTGCGATTCGTCGATCAGGTGATCGGCAAGAAGAGCGGCGCGAACACCTATGCCGCGATGAATATTCTGCTGCTCGACGAGCGTACCGTGGCGCTCGTCGATACTCACATCAACGATGATCCGAGCGCCGAGCAGATCGCCGAATTTACGATCAGCGCAGCGAGGCAAATGAAATGGCTGAACCTGACGCCGAAGGCCGCCTTGCTTTCGCGCTCGAACTTCGGCTCGGGTAGCGCGGCATCGGGCGCGAAAATGCGTCATGCGCTGAAGCTCGTCAGGGAGCAGGCGCCGGAGCTCGAAGTCGACGGCGAAATGCATGGCGACTGCGCGCTCGATGAATCGCTGCGTGCTCGCGTGCTGCCGACTTCGCCGCTCAAAGGCGACGCCAACCTGCTCGTCTGTCCGAACGTGGACTCGGGCAATATCGCCTACAACCTGCTGAAGACCGGTGCAGGCAGTAACGTCGCAGTGGGGCCGTTCCTGCTCGGCGTCAATGCGCCGGTGAACATCCTGACGTCGAGCTCGACGGTGCGACGGATCATCAATATGGCGGCGTTGACGGTGATCGAAGCAAATCGCAATGCATCGCTGCCCTAAAGATCGATTTTTTCCGTGGCGGCGGCAGGCAGGCTCTGCCGCCGCCACTGGAAGTCGATGAGGGCAGGCGGGACTGGCGGACCGCAACTGCAATTCCCCCGTGATAGGCACCACCGGCGCCTATCGGCAATATGACGGCGTGCTGCTCACCGAACCGCTCGGGGACGGCACGTTCAGTCAGATGGTCACGTTGCGCCGCATCGCGAAGTAACCGCGCTAACAGGAACGTTAGCCAAAACGTTAAGATGCGGTCGTCTGTCATGAGGCGCTGTCGCCTCGCGACCTACTTGCGCCGACTGAGCCGTACGGCCGCGAAGAACGCCACCGCCGTGACTACGGAGACCAGCAGCACCGCCCACTCGACCGTGACATAGTTGTGTGCCACGCTCCATATGCCGGCTGCTGCAATCGGCGCGACACCCTTGGCAATATTCGAAGGCAACGACAACATGCCGCTCACCGCGCCGTAGCCCTCTGTCCACAACATGTCCTGGACCACCGTGCCGCGCAGGATGGTCATCATTCCATTGCCGGCGCCGTAGCACAGCGCGAATACCCACAGGAGCCAGGCCGAGTTTCCCGCGCCGATCAGAATGGCCGCCGATACGGGAAAGAGTATGACGACGATGACGCCTACGATACTGGCGTGAAGATGCCGGCCGAAAGCGAACAGGAGGGCGCGTGCAGCCACCTGTGCGGGTCCGATAAGGGCCATGGTCGTCACCAGAACAGCATTTGCGACGTGCCGCTCGACCATCAAGGGCACGAGGTGGAACGTCAGTGCGGCAAACGTCGCATAGTACGCGGTGAAACACACGGCGAGCGCCCAGAAGGTCGGCGTGCGCAGCGCGCGGCGCGTGGCTGCGTCGTGCACATCCTTGACCGATGCCTTCGGCAACTTCACACCTTCGTCGGAGCGCGACGAGCGAATTGCCACGATATGGATCGGAAGGCAGATAACAAGGTTGACGACCGCGAGTACCTCGAGGGATTCGCGCCACCCAATGGTCCCGACGAGGAACTGCGTCAACGGGATGAAGGCGGTGCTGGCAAATCCGCCGACGAGCGTGATGAGCGTAATCCTGGTCCTGAAGCTATCGGGGTACTGGTGCGTAATGACCGCGAATACCGGGTCGTACAGCGTGGCCGCCATCGCGATGCCGAGACCGATCCAGGCGACGAATAGCAAGGGCAGCCACTGAGCGTGGGCCCACAGCAGCAGCATGGCGGCCGCGACGACCGAGCCCGTGGACATGACCCTGCGCCCGAGCCCATGGTCTATCCAGCGGCCGATCGGATACGCGGCCAATCCGGAGATCAGCAGCCCGACCGACAGCGCCGCGTTCGTGGCCGTTCTGCTCCATCCCATCGACTGCTCCATCGGCACCACGAGAAGCGAGAACGGATAGTAGATCGAGCCCCAGGACATCAGTTGTGCGAGCGCCAGGGCCCACGTTGCAAGCGCGCTTTGCCTTCCGGGCGGCGTGGTCTTTTCAGTGGCGTTTTTGTTCTGGTACGACACGGGGCTCATCAATTTGGCTTTTCTGGCGGCAAGGCACCCAGGCTCGGATAATTCTACATTTCCAGAATACCGGAATTATCGTAGACTGCAAGTCAGGAAGCTGGGAGCGCGGTCGTTCATAAGCGGTTAGGGCGATCGCATATCTCCATGAAACGGGCAATATCAGATTGCGAGACATCACAATGACAATGCATTCCGTCACCGGTGACCATGCCCTTCCGGCCGCCAAGCCAGAGTTTCTCGACACGGACATTGCCGCCCGTCTGGGCATGGACGGGCAGCCGCCTGTGCGGATTCTGCTGCTTTACGGGTCTTTGCGCGAGCGTTCGTATTCGCGTCTGCTCGTCGAGGAAGCCGCACGTCTGCTCGAGCGGTTCGGTGCGCAGACCCGGATTTTCGACCCGCGAGGACTGCCGCACGCCGACGATGTCGAAGCAAAGAGTCATCCCAAAGTGAAGGAGTTGCTCGAGCTGTCGTTGTGGTCCGAAGGCCACGTGTGGTGCAGCCCCGAACGCCACGGCACGATCACCGGCCTCATCAAAACCCAGATCGACCATCTGCCGCTCGTGAGCGGCGGCATTCGCCCGACGCAGGGGCGCACGCTCGCCGTCATGCAGGTGAGCGGAGGCTCGCAGTCGTTCAATTCGGTCAATCAGTTGCGGCAGCTGGGGCGCTGGATGCGCATGTTCACCATCCCCAATCAGAGTTCGGTCGCCAAGGCGTTCGAGGAGTTCGACGAGAGCGGGCGCATGAAGCCGTCGCCGTACTACGATCGCGTCGTCGACGTGATGGAAGAGCTGGTGAAGTTCACGCTGCTGCTGCGGGGCCGCGCGGATTATCTCGTCGATCGGTATAGCGAGCGCGTCAAGCAGGAGCGTCGATTGGACCCGGCAACCGACCTGGCCAGCAGGGCTATCGCGCAGCATCCCGGTGCGCCGGCGCTGGCGGGCAACCCGTAGAGGCTAGCCATGGCAACGTTGGACTCGAAGCAGGCGGTGGAAGCGCTGGCTGCCTTGGCGCACGACACTCGACTCGCGATTTTCCGCCTGTTGGTCACGGCCGGTCGAACCGGCATGAGCCCTGGTGCGATGGCCGAGAAGCTCGGGTTGCCGGGGCCGACCCTGTCCTTCCATCTGAAAGAGCTCTCGCATGCAGGGCTCATCGAAGGGAAGAACCAGGGCCGTTTTATTTTCTACTGTGCCTGCTACGAGCATATGCAGACGTTGATGGATTTTCTGATGGAGAACTGCTGCGCGGCTGAACAATGCGGCTGCGAGCCTGACCAGACGGAGGCCTGAAATGAAGCGCTTTCACGTGCTGTCGTCCCGAAGCTCGACGGGAATGGTGCCTAGCACTTGACCTTCTTGCGCGGCTTGCAGTTGGCTGAGTCCACACCCTGACAGCAGTTCTCGGTGAGAAAGTCCACGAGCCCGTTCATCTGGTCTATCTCGGGAGCGTAGTAAATGAATCGCCCTTCCTGGCGCGACGATACGAGTCCCGCGTGTGTGAGTTCCTTGAGGTGGAACGACAGCGTGGCACTCGCGAGGTCCAGATGCTCCTGGATGACTCCAACGCTGAGGCCATCGGGGCCGGCAGATACCAGGAGCCGGAAAATGCTGAGCCTCGTCGGCTGGGCCAACGCTGCCAGAGCCTTGATTGCGTCTTTTTCCTTCATGGTGCCTGAGCGGTCGGGATAGACCGATGATTCTAATCCCATCGATCGATTCACTACTTTCACAGGCTTTGAGCCGGGAGAACCTCGTGTCCGAACACCGCAAGTACAACGTTCTGTTCCTCTGTACGCACAACTCCGCGCGCTCGATTCTCGCGGAAGCGGCCCTGAACCAGCTCGCGGGCGATCGTTTCGTCGGGTACAGCGCCGGTAGTCATCCGGGGACTGCTCCCAATCCGTTTGCACTGGACCTCCTTCGCACGCAGGGCATTCCGACAGAGGGACTCGGCAGCAAGAGCTGGGATGTATTCGCGCAGGACGGTGCGCCGAAAATGGATTTCATCTTCACCGTCTGCGACGACGCCGCGGGCGAAGTCTGTCCGATCTGGCCAGGTCATCCGGCGAAGGCGCACTGGGGTGTGGCCGACCCTTCGAAGGCAGAGGGCTCCGACGACGACAAACGCAGAGCGTTCCTGCAGGCATTCGTCCAGATGAAAAAGCGCATCGAGCTCTTCACGAATCTGCCGTTCGGCAAGCTCGACCGCATTGCCATTCAGCAGGAGATGCAGAGCATCGGCACGACGTTGCGCGCAAAGGGAGAGTGAGGATGGCAGGCAGTCAGACCGCGGCAAAGGCCACCCCAAAAGTGGCTGGCGGTATCGGCTTCTTCGAGCGGTATCTGTCGGTGTGGGTCGCGTTATGCATTGTCGCTGGCATTGTGCTGGGCAAGCTTCTGCCCGGCACGGTTCACGTGGTGTCCAGCCTCGAAATCGCACACGTCAATATCCCGGTCGGCATTCTGATCTGGGTGATGATTATTCCGATGCTGCTGCGTATCGATTTTGCCTCGCCAGGCAAGGTGCGCAGCCAGATGAAGGGCATTGGCGTGACGCTCGTCGTCAATTGGGCGGTCAAGCCGTTCACCATGGCGTTTCTCGCGTGGGTCTTCGTGCGGCATGCGTTCGCGTCGATGCTGCCTGCGGACCAGCTCGACAGCTACGTCGCCGGACTGATTCTGCTCGCGGCGGCGCCATGTACGGCGATGGTTTTCGTCTGGAGTCAGTTGACGAAAGGGGACCCGTATTTCACGCTTTCGCAGGTCGCACTGAACGACCTGATCATGGTCTTCGCGTTCGCCCCTGTCGTGGGCCTGCTGCTCGGCATCTCGAACATAACCGTGCCGTGGGACACGCTGCTGACGTCTGTCGTACTTTATATCGTTGTTCCCGTCGTCATTGCGCAAGTGCTGCGCAAAATCCTTCTTGACAAAGGCGAGCCGTATTTCCAGCGCGCGCTGGCGCGGATTGGTCCGTTCTCCATTTCTGCGCTGCTGCTCACGCTGATTCTGCTGTTCGCCTTTCAGGGCGAGCAGATCATCGCGCAGCCGGTGGTCATTGTGCTGCTCGCCGTGCCTATCCTGATTCAGGTCGTGATCAATGCGTCGCTCGCGTACCTGGCAAACCGCCGGCTAGGCGTTGCACACGACGTCGCCGCGCCGTCGTGCCTGATTGGTGCGTCCAACTTCTTCGAGCTGGCGGTGGCGACGGCAATCAGCCTGTTCGGGCTCAAATCCGGCGCGGCACTTGCAACCGTTGTTGGCGTCCTCATCGAGGTGCCCGTCATGCTTGCGGTCGTTAAGGTGGTCAATGCGTCCCGGCAGTGGTATCAACGCGCGTCGTGACTTCCGGGCGCCCGAATCGTACATTCGGTGCCGCAGACCGAGATCACGCGCGTTGCAGGGTCGACCTTGCCCGTTCGACGACTTCGAACGCGACCATGCCCGCGACCATCGCCGCGACGAAGCCGAAAGCCTTCGGATAACCCGCGCCGAGCGCAACCAGCGCAGGACCCGGACAGAACCCGGCCAGTCCCCAGCCGACGCCAAATGCGGCGCTACCGAGCACCAGTCTCGGCGTAATGGCCGTGCTGGCCGGAAGCTGGACAGCCAATCCGAGATACGAGCGGTCGCGGCGCTTCGCCACGGAAAACGCGAGCGATCCGATGGTGATGGCGCCAATCATGACCAGCGCCAGCGAGGGATCCCACTGACCGGCGACGTCGAGGAAGCCCAGCACCTTGGCCGGGTTCGCCATGCCCGACACCATGAGACCCAGGCCGAACAGCAAGCCTGCGAAGAGTGCCGTAACGGGTGCAAGTATCGCCATGTCAGCCTCCGATCAGGTGTCGTTGCACGAAAACAGTGAGGAATCCTGCGGCCATGAAGGTTGCGGTGGCAACGAGTGAACGGATCGAGCCGCGCGAGAGGCCGCACACGCCGTGGCCGCTCGTGCAGCCGCTGGCATAGCGGGTACCGACGCCCACGAGGAAACCGGCAACGACGATGTCACCCCAGGTGGACTGGATATCCAGATGCGCCGGCTTGCCCAGCAGCCCCGCTGCGATCGCGGAGCCGACCAGACCCGCGAGGAAGGCAAGCCGCCAGACCACGTCGTTGCGCGGCCAGCTCAGGAGCCCGCCGACGATGCCGCTGATGCCGGCAATGCGGCCGTTGAACAGCACCAGCACGGCGGCCGCAAGTCCGATCACAAGCCCGCCTGCCAGCGAGAGGCCGGGAGTGAAATGAGCGAAGTCGATCAGCATGACGGATCCCCTTAACGCGTAGCGCAGAACTGCTCGTAAAGCACGGCCATGACGGCAAGCGCCTGCGGACTTGCCACCGAATAAAAGATGTTCTTCCCCTCGCGACGCGTCGCCACCAGGCCGTTTTCCCGCAGCACGCCGAGCTGCTGAGAAAGCGTGGGCTGATGGATGCCGAGCAGTTCCTCGAGCTGGCCGACCGACAGCTCCTCCTGAGAAAGCTGGCACATCAGCAGCAGGCGGTCCGGGTTTGCCAGCACCTTCAGCAGCGCACACGCATTCGCCGCGGCTGTCTGCATCATGTCGAGGTCGATAGTCGGGCCGGTGGATTTCATAGCTCGCTTGCAATGTATTTTTCTATAGTATATTGAAAAATATAATATCTGTGAATAGAATTTGATCGACCAAAGGAGGCAGCATGAACCCGACCATTCACCCGTTCTTCGATCCCGTCACCGGCACGGTGACCTACGTTGTCTATCAGGATGGGCGTCCCGAATGCGCAATCATCGATTCGGTGCTGGACTACGACCCGAAGTCGGGCCGCACGTCGAAGGCGAGTGCGGACAAGGTCATCGCCTTCGTGCGAAAGCACGCGCTGCGCGTCGACTGGATTCTGGAAACGCACGCGCATGCCGATCATCTCTCTGCGGCCGCGTACCTGAAGCGCGAGCTGGGCGGGCGCATCGCGATCGGCGAAAACATTCGCCGCGTGCAGCGTGTGTTCGGAAAGCTGTTCAACCTCGAACCGGAGTTCCATCCCGATGGCTCGCAGTTCGACCACCTGTTCGAAGATGGCGAGACATTCGCTATCGGCGGGCTGACCGGAAAGGCGCTGCATGTGCCGGGGCACACGCCGGCCGACATGGCTTATCAGATTGGGGATGCCGTTTTTGTCGGCGATACGCTTTTCATGCCGGACGTCGGCACGGCGCGTTGCGACTTTCCCGGAGGCGATGCGCACGAACTGTATCGCTCGATTCGCAAGCTGCTCGATATGCGGCCCGATACACGGCTCTTCATGTGCCACGACTATCCACCGGACGGCCGCGGGCCCGCATGGGAGACGACGGTGCGGGCCCAGCGCGAAGGCAACGTTCACGTCCACGACGGAGTCGGCGAAGCCCAGTTCGTGGCTATGAGGCAGGCCCGCGATGCAACGCTCGCCATGCCGACGCTGATCCTTCCGTCGGTCCAGGTCAACGTGCGCGCCGGCGAGCTTCCGCCCGCGGAACCCAACGGCGTGCAATATCTGAAGATTCCGCTCAATGCGATATGACGAGCGGCATTGCCGGATTTGCTCCGGTATCCTCACGTTCCACGTCGACGCGCTCGCCGGGTTGCGATGCGAGCTCGAACGCCGCTGCCGATGAACGCACCGATGAACGCGCCCACAAGCGCGCCCAGGGGCGCGCCCAGGGGCGCGCCTAGGAGCCGCGTCGCAGCTTGCGCACGACGCTCGATTGTCCGAGGCCCAGCAAACGTGCCGCCTCGCGCGTATTGCCGGCCTTGCGCATCGCGTCTTCGATAAGGCGTCGCTCGAAGCGTTCGACACGCTGCCGGAACGAGTTTGGTTTCGCTTCCAGCACTTCGGCCGGTAACACGCCGTCGAGAAAGTCGGTGTCGATCACATCGCTTTCGCACGTTACGACCAGACGCTCGATCACATTGCGCAACTCGCGCACATTGCCTGGCCAATCGTGCGACAACAGCAACGCCATCGCCTGCTCGGAGACGGTGCGCCGGCAGCCGTAGCGTTCGTTGAATTCAGCCATGAAATGCAGCACGAGCGGTGCGATATCGTCCTTGCGATCGACAAGCGGCGGAACCGTAATGGGCACGACGTTGAGCCGGTAGAACAGGTCGTCGCGGAACGTGCGCGCTTCGACCATCTGCTTGAGGTCGCGATTGGTCGCCGCGATCACGCGGACGTCGACGGGAATCGTTCGCGTCCCCCCCAATCTGACGATGGTGCGGTCTTGCAGCACCTGCAGCAGCTTCACTTGCAGGTTGAGCGGCATGTCGCCGATTTCATCGAGAAAAAGCGTGCCGCGATCGGCGAGTTCGATCAGGCCGCTCTTGCCGCCGCGCTGCGCGCCCGTGAACGCACCGGCCTCGTAGCCGAATAGCTCCGACTCGAGCAGATCGTGTGGCAGCGCGCCGCAATTGATCTTGATGAAGGGTCCGGCCGCGCGCTGGCTGCGCCGGTGTATCAGATTCGTTATCACATCCTTGCCGACACCCGATTGTCCGGTGATCAGCACGGTCGCATCGACATTCGCCACGCGCGCCGCGAGCTCGGCGACGCGCTTCATGGGCTCGCTGCTCAGCACGGCGTCGGGCACCTGCAGGTTCTGCAGCCGCAGTGCCTCGTTTTCCTCGTCGGCCCGGCGCAGCTTCTCGCGCGTTTGCGCGAGCGCATCCTGCAGCTGCAATAGTTCGGTCGTGTCCCGCGAATTGATGATGACCTTGCGCACCTTGCCCGCGGCGTCGACAAGCGGAATGCCCGTCACCAGTATCGTCTTGCCGGTACGCGTGTGCTGCGTCGTCGAAATGCGCTGACCCGTGCGGGCGACCTGCGCGGCGACCACGGGCCGGATCCAGCCCGCTTTCTCGAATTCCGACACGTGGCGGCCGATCATCTCCGCGGCCGTGAGGTCGTAATTGCGTTCGCAGCCTTCATTGACCATCAGCGTATACCCGGCGCCGTCGGCGACGAAGATACCGTCGAACGAATGGCGGAAAATTTCTTCGAAATCGAGCGCGGACTGCTGCAGCCGGTCGATGCCCGGAAACACGCCTGTCTCGTTGCCAAGCGGCACCAGCATCATGACGAGGTCTGCACCGGTGCGCCAGGTGCCGAGCGCGTAGCTTTGGCCGGCGACGCTCAGCGTTTCCGCATCGCGCGGCACGTTAGGCTCGCGCGCGGCATCTTCGACAGACCTGCGCAACGTGCCGTGCGCATCGGCTTCCCAGATTCGCCGGGCGACTGCGTTCATCCATCGCGTTTCGCCGTTTGTGCACCACACCAAACCAACCGGATGGGCTTCAAGCACGGTCCTCAATACGTCGTCCGTCATGTCCACTGCCTCCTCGCTGCCAACGAGCATACACCGCCGATGGTTGAACACGCGGCGAGAATCGCGGGCGGCCGGCGTTGATCCAGAAACGGTTCAACACGATCCGCATGCGGTTCGCGAGGCGCGCCGCAGGCGCCGTTTCACGTCCGCTAGCGTCCCGTCATGCAGGCCTGCGCATCGCAGCCGCATCGCCGGGAGGCGGGCCTGCTTCTGCTTGCCGCCGTTTTCCCGCGCTCGCGCGCGGACCGCTGGCCCGGACCTTGCCTTTATGGCCGCGATGCCGGCGCGCAAGTGCGATGGCGTTCTGCGAGACCGGCTCGTCCACGAAAAAACATGGAGACAGAGATGACCGAACTATCACGGCCGATGCTGCTCGACAGCACGGCGCCGCCGAGGGTGGTCGATGCACCTGAAGCGCGTACGGTATTGCACTCGAATGCATTCCGCCTGTTGATGTCCGTCAAGCGTCGGACGGTCGTGCCTTTGCTGGGCGCGAGCCTCGCCTTCACATTTGGTGTCGCGCTGCTGTCCGGCTTTGCACCCGCGTTGCTGTCGACGAGGATAAGCGGATCGTTCACGCTCGGTTATCTGCTGGTTCTCGCGATTTATCTGACGTGTTGGGTCGTATCGGTGGCCTATGTGAGCATCGCGAACCGTGCCTTCGATGCGCGGGCGGTGGACGTCGCAAACGACATACGCGGAGACAGATCATGAGGCTCCTGACGCTCGCCATCTTTCTCGCGATTCTCGCCGTCACGCTGCTGATTACGTATTGGGCCGCGCGCAAGACGCGTACTACTTCCGAATTCTACGCGGCAGGCGGCAGCCTCAGCGCGCGCGCCAATGGCTTCGCGCTTGCGGGAGACTGGATGAGCGCGGCCGCGTTTCTCGGCTTTTCCGGCCTCGTATCGTTGTATGGCATGGACGGATCGCTGTATGCGGTTGCCGCGCTCGCCGCGTTTCTCGTGGTTCTGATGGTCGTGGCCGAACCGGTGCGCAACACCGGGCGCTTCACGTTCGGCGACGTCATTGCCGAGCGCATGAAGCGTCCGAGCGCGCGGCTTGCGGCGATCATCGGCACGATCGTGGTCAACATCGCTTATATGGTGCCGCAGATGTCGGGCGCGGGCGCGCTGATCAAGCTGATGCTCGGTGTGCCGTACGACGTTGCGGTGACGCTGGTCGGCATTGGCATGATCGTCTATGTGCTGTTCGGCGGCATGATCGCGACCACGTGGGTGCAGATCGTCAAGGCGGTGCTGCTGCTCGCGGCCGCGGTGGTGCTCGTCCTGCTGCTGCTTGCCGCCGTGCACTTCGATCCGCTCGCGCTGTTTGCTGCCGTCGAAAAGACCTACGGTGCGAAGATGCTCGCCCCGGGCGGCTACTTCAAGCATCCGCTCGATACGCTGTCGCTGTTCATGTCGTTTATCTTCGGCGTAGCGGGTCTGCCGCACATCATGACGCGCTTCTACACGGTGCCCGATGCGAAGACCGCGCGAAACTCGGTGCTGTGGCTCATGTTTCTCGCCGGCAGCTTCTTCATGGTGACGACATTGATCGGCTTCGCGTCGGCCATTTTCGTCGGGCAGGACGTGATCCGCGCCGCTGACAAGGGCGGCAACCTCGCGCTGCCGTTGCTTGCCCAGTATCTCGGCGGCGGCCCGGGGTCGCTTGCGGGACAGATTTTCCTCGCGTGCGTCTGCGCGATTGCGTTTGCCGCCATTCTCGCGGTGGTCGCGGGGCTCACGCTCGCTTCATCGGGCGCGATCGCTCACGACCTGTACGTGAATGTGATCCGGCGTGGCGCGGTCAGCGAAGCCGAGCAGGTACGCGTCGCACGCATCGCGACGCTGGCGGTCGGCGTGATCGCAGTCGCGCTCGGATTGCTCGCGCAAGGCATCAACGTCGGCGTGCTCGTGATTCTTGCGATCTCGGTGGCGGCATCGGCCAACTTTCCCATCATCGTGCTGTCGATTTTCTGGCGCCGCTTCAACTCCGCCGGCGTGATTGGCGGCATGGCGGCGGGGCTCATCTCGTCGGTGACGCTTGCCTTCGTCGGCCCGGCGTTCATGGGCTCGCACGCACTTTTCCCGATTGTGAATCCGGCCGTGGCCAGCATGCCGATCGGGTTCTTCGGCGCGTGGCTATGCACGATGCTCTCGCGCCGGTCTCCGACACACGATGACGACTTCGATGCATTTTTTGTCAGGGCTCAAACCGGTCTGGTTCGCGAGCGCGTGCAGCCGCCGACATTGCGCGACCACGCGTGAACGCCAGGCTGCCTATTTTTACGTCCGTTGTTCAACTCAACGAAAGGAAGGACACGCAAATGAAAGCGGTGAAAGCAGTCGTCTTCGATCTTTATGGCACGCTCTACGATGTGCACTCGGTGGCGGGGCGGTGCGGCGAGCGGTTTCCCGGACGCGGCCTCGAAATAAGCCTGCTCTGGCGACAGAAGCAGCTCGAGTACACGTGGTTGCGTACGTTGATGGGCCAGTACATTCCGTTCGAGGAGGCAACCGAGCAGGCGCTCGATTACGTCGCTGCGCATCTGAAACTGAATCTTTCGTCCGAAGCGCACGCCGAACTGTGCAACGAATATCTGCGGCTGCGTCCGTATCCCGAGGCCGATGCGGCGCTCACGGCGTTGCGCGCACGCGGCTTGCCGCTTGCCATCCTGTCGAATGGATCGGTCTTCTCGATTCATTCGGTTGTCGAGCACTCGCGGCTCGAACATCAATTCGATCATCTGATCAGCGTCGAAGCCGTGAAGCTGTTCAAGCCGCATACCGCCGTCTATGAGCTTGCCGAAAAGACGCTCGGCTTCGCGCGCGATGAAATCCTGTTTGTTTCCTCAAATTCGTGGGACGCGAGCGGCGCCCGTCACTTCGGGTATCAGGTGTGCTGGGTGAATCGCGTCGGAAGCACATTCGACCGTCTCGGACAAACGCCGCACTACACCGTGGCGAGTCTCGACGAATTGCCGGAACGGATCCAGGCGGTAGCGGTGGCTTCGTAAGCGCGGCGCAGCGCGCTACGGCGCGCGCCGCTGCCTGCACGTTCATGCGTCGGCGCCGGCGCGTCGCGCGGCTACGATAGATCGATGCGCGAGGCTCTATGGCGCTTACGAGCCGAAGTAAATGTTGCAGTAGCTCACCGGGCCCACGCACGAGCGGTCCGGATGTTGTGCCGCGTTAGACGCAGGCAGGGTCGTGCAGCCCGCGAACGCCGTCGATGCAACGGCGAGCGCGACCCATCTTTTCCAGCGAACACGCTGCGTTCTGAAATGCGTCCGATGGCCGGACATAGGCCCGTTGGGTTCGGGCGCGCCCGCGACCATTTGCTGTTGGCTCGGTTCGGTCATTATTGGTTATCCATATCGGTAACGGGTTGAATATCAACCTCTCTCCTCTCTTTTGTTGCTCCATGCGTAGCCGTCCGACACATCGATGTGCGGCTAACGGTGCGTAAACCGGCCGACGTATCCGGTTATTCCACGCGAGCCAGGAAAAAAACTTCATAGAGCCGCGCAGCGAAATTGTTTTGACGAGCAGGGAATACTTATCGCGCTCGCCGGTTTACACGCATAGAAATGTCCCGCTTCGCGGCTTTGGCGAGGCGCCGGAATTTCGCTCCGAGCCACTAAATACGGATATCTAATCAAGTGGCGAACATATCAACAAGTTGAAACAGAGACACTCCGATGAAAAAGACATTGGTCGCGATCGCTACGACATCGACGTTTGCATCGATCGCACATGCGCAAAGCAGCGTGACGCTTTACGGCCTGATCGACGAAGGTTTCGAGGCTATCAGCAATGTCGCGACCTCCGGTGGTGGGGCGCGGCAGTACCGACTCGATTCCGCGAGCGGTCTGAACAGTTCGCGCTGGGGCTTGCGCGGGGCCGAAGATCTCGGTGGCGGCCTGAAAGCGATCTTCCAGCTCGAGAATGGCTTCGAACTGAATAACGGCCGGCTCAGCCAGGGCGGCGCCGAGTTCGGCCGGCAAGCGTTCGTCGGCATCAGCAGCAGCAAGTTCGGTACGGTCACGCTCGGGCGGCAGTACGACAGCGTCGTCGACTACGTCGGCACGTATGCGTTTGCCGATACGAGCGTCGGCACGGCCCACTCGGCGCATCCGGCCGATCTCGACAACTTCAACAACAGCCGGCGCACGAACAATGCGGTCAAGTTCAAGAGCGCCGACTATGCAGGACTGACCTTTGGCGGCGTCTACAGCTTCGGCGGGGTGCCGGGTTCGGTCGGCACCAATCAGATCTACTCGGTCGGCGTCGGCTACAAGCACGGTCCGCTCAATCTCGGCGCCGCGTACCTCGATGCGCGTAACCCGGCCTCGTCGCTATTCGGCAGTAACCCGAGCGACACGCCAACGTCGAACGGGCTTACCGGCTCGCCTGTGTTCAGCGGCTATGCGAGCGCGAGTTCGTACCATGTGGTCGCGGCGGCCGGCACGTATTCGATCGGGCCGGCGACGATCGGCGCAAACTGGTCGAATGTGCGCTTTGCCAATATCGCCTCGCTCAATCATGGCACGGCGGTGTTCAACGACGTCGAAGCGAGCGTTCAGTATCACATCACGCCGGCTTTGGCCGCCGGCGTTGCGTACAACTATCTTCACGGCAGCGCCGCGAATGGAACGGTCGGTGGTGCGAACTACAGCCAGTTCGGGGGCGGCGTTGAGTACGCACTGTCGGTGCGCACCGACGTGTATGCGGCGGTCGACTATCAGGTGGCCAATGGACACGACTCGACCGGGCATGGCGCGACGGCGAACCTGGCCGGACTGTCGCCGTCTTCGAACCGTTATCAGACGGTTGGCCGCGTCGGTCTGCGCCACCGCTTCTGATATGCACGGTTAAGCCGCTTCGTCCGTGACGCAATGCGGCATCACGCCGCCGCGCCGGTGCTTTGCACCGGCGAAATGGAAACCCGTCGATCGAGGATCCGCACGCAGTCGACGGGTTTCAACTTTCCTCGCCCGATCAGAAGAAGCTTGCAGACCGCCTCGCTGCACATAAAAGGCCGCGGGCCGCGCGGTTGCGCTGTGGATACGCTTCCCCTTGCCGCGACGCAACGCAACGCAAAACTGAAACAAGGTCCTGCGAACGTTGTGTACCGCTAGAAGCACAAATCTTGCTTCTATTCCCTATTAGAGCGAGACTCAATATCTCCTTGCGGTGATGAACCGTTACCGGTAGGAACTGTAGCCCTCGCTGGGCCATCCTTCGACTTGTACGTTTGCTCATACCTCGCGAAAAAAATTTCAGGCGAAGCGGTGGCGTAATCGTCTGATGTGGCGTTCGCGTTCAAACGACCTGTTGCGTTTTATGGCTAGCTCACATCTGTCCTCCAGCCCAAAACGTCGGACTCGACCCTGCAGGTCGCTCGGCGCGGCCTGTCGTGCGATCGCGCGCGGGCAGACGCCCGTGGCTGTGGCCCGCCGGCTCCTTGCCGAGGTGCGCGAGCGGACCGGGGCGCTACATGGGTTCGTGAGGCTCGAGGCGCTCTCGCGGCAAGAACTGGAGGCATCCGCGGCGCCCGGCATTGCGCTGCCTGCCGGCGCACACTGGAACCATCTGTCGATGCCCAAGCCGCTCGCTTCGATCGATCCCAGCCTGCTTGAAGAAACCGAAATCAGTTTTGGCGTTCCGTTTGTCAGCGGCGGGCAGGCCGGCCGTTCTCATCCGACCATCGTGAGCAGCGCCCTCGAGGCGTCGGGCCGGCGCATCGGCATGCTCTTCGTCGAGCTTGGTCGGGCGCGCGCCGGTGACCACAATACGCTGGAAGCCATCGAGATGCTGGCTGCGAGCGGCGCGCAGGCCATTGCCTATCGGAGGCTTGGCCAGCGACTCGAAACGCAGAGGTGCCTGCGTGCCACAGCGGAGGAGACGCTTCGCGAAACGCACAACGCGATGATCAAGCATCAGCAGGTCGGCCGGATGGGTGACTTCCGCTACAACACGCGCACGGGGGAATCGTTTGGGTCGCTCGAATGCTACAAGCTCTTTGGGTATGACCCCACGCTCGCGGAAATCGACTTCGGGGAATGGACGTCAAAGATCGTCCCCGAAGACAGGCAGCGCATTATCGATACGCTGGCGGACTGCGTGTCGAGGGGCGCACCGCTCAAGTTCGAATATCGCATCGAGCTTGACGGCCAGATCAAATATATCGCGTGCGAAGGGGCGCTCGATGTCGACCATGTGGGCGATCCCACATACTATGGCGTACTGACAGACGTCACCGAACGGCGGCGTTATGAGGAACGTCTCAGCGCGGCTCAACATGAGCTGGCCACGGCAGTGCGTCTCGCCTCGCTCGGCGAACTGGCGGCGTCGATCATTCACGAAGTCAGCCAGCCCATCACGGCGATCCGCCTCGGAGCGGCAAGCGCTCTTCGCTGGCTCGACGCACCGGGAGGCGAAAAGGAAGTCCGCGCTTCCTTGAAGCGGATGTCGGAGGAGACCGCCCGAGCCGCATCCGTGATCGGCGGTCTAAGAGCGCTCGCGCGCAGTTCGGTTACGCAATTGGCAGAAATCGATATCATCGAGGCCGTGCGTGAGGCGCTTACGCTCATAGAGGGGCGTGCCTCGCGCGAACGCGTCAGCGTTGCCACCTCCTTCGACAAAGCCGCGATCCCCGTTTGTGCCGATCGCGTTCAGATTCAACAGGTCGTGGTCAATCTCGCGAACAACGCACTGGATGCCATGTTGCGCAACGGCGAGCACGCCCGGCAGCTGCATATCGCCTGCTTCAAGCCTGACGCCAGTCATTTCGGTATGTCGTTTGCCGATACGGGGCCCGGATTCACCGTCGACAATCCAGAACGGCTGTTCGATCCGCTCTACAGCACGAAAGCCGAGGGCATGGGGCTCGGCCTCGCGATATGCCGCAAGATTGTTCATGCACATCAAGGTGAGATCGTCGCGCGCGCCAATGAACCGCGCGGCGCGATTTTCGAGTTCACGATGCCGCTCATGGAGAATGCCGGAGTCGACCTGCCGCGCGTCCGATGACATGAGGTCGGGGCAGGAACCGCTCATTTTCGGATCAGCGCTAACGCAGCAGTTTCAGCGCGCGCGGGCCGATGTCTTTCGAATCGACGTCAATGGCTTGCACCTTGAGGACGAATTCGGCAAGCGAGGTCGATCCCATTTTCTTCATTGCCTGATTGCGATGGGTTTTGACGGTGGCCTCGCTCAGGCTCATTTGCGTGGCGATGTCCTTGTTGCGGTAGCCCCTGACGATAAGGTCGGTGACGTTGCGCTCGCGCTGCGTCAACGAGTCGTAGCAGCGCATCAGATCGTCGCGCGAGCGGACTTCTTCACGGCGCTTTCGATCGGTATCCAACGCTGCCATGACAGCATCGAGCAGGTCCTGATCGCGGAACGGCTTGGTAAAGAAATCGGCGGCGCCTCGCTTCAGGGCCTTGACCGACATTTCGATGTCGCCGTGCGCGGTGATGAAAATGACAGGCAGGCTTATGTGATTTTCGTTTAGACGCTCCTGCGCGTACAAGCCGCTTTGGCCTTTGAGTCGCACGTCGAGGACAACGCAAGCAACGGCGTCGGGCTTGTCGAATGCAAGAAAGTCTTCCGCGTTCGCAAAAGTCTCGACGCTAAAGCCGGCCGAGCGCAACAGATCGCGCAACGACTCGCGTACCGACTCGTCGTCGTCCACAACGTAGACAATTGCGTTATCGGCCCCATCGGTCGATCGTTCCTCAACCCGGTTACTCATCGGCGAACTCCTCCGAACTCCTCATCACCGCTTGTGCGGTTTGACGCAGCCGCTAGTCGGTAGAAGCCGGGTGGCGTTTCAATAGCAGGCTACCGCCGTTTATGAAGTTGCGCTTTTGCAGTGCCGCATGCTGCGCTGCGGCGTGCAGGTCGCGCATGCGCCGCTGCAGCGGCATGTTTTCATAAAGCATACTGCTACCGGCCAGTTCGAAGCAAACGTCGGTTGCGCGAGCACAGGTTGCCGCGATCCATGTCGTCGTTTGCGCGCCCAGAATCTGAAGGTCCTTGTCGTTCAGCTTTCCCGCGACGGCACGCTGCCAGTAGTTCGCGGTCTGATCGCGCAGGAACGCGCGCGCCGCTCGTACATCGGCATACGCGCGTCCGAGTTCGGCCTGGAAATACTCCGAGTCGCGCATCGGCGCCGAAGCCCGTTGCTGGCGATGACCGTTGGCGGCAAATGCGACAAGATCTTCCAGCGCGCCTTCGGCGATGCCTACGTTATTGGCGGCATGGAGCAGCGGGATAAACTGTTGTGCCGCGCCGTACAAGGGACCGGTCAACCACGGCTGCGCGCCGCTTGCGAAAAACTGGTCGTCGTCGACCCAGGCATCGCTCAACGAAATGTGGTGGCTGCCCGTGCCTCGAAGCCCCATGACGTGCCAGCTGTCTTCTACATGCCATTCGGTTGCCGGCGCGAGGAAGCC
Source organism: Paraburkholderia sp. SOS3 (assembly GCF_001922345.1). Classification (NCBI taxonomy): domain Bacteria; kingdom Pseudomonadati; phylum Pseudomonadota; class Betaproteobacteria; order Burkholderiales; family Burkholderiaceae; genus Paraburkholderia; species Paraburkholderia sp. SOS3. The sequence continues at coordinate 1,228,956 of NZ_CP018811.1, forward strand.
GCGCATGAGTGGCACACCGTCGGCCGGCCCCGGTAACGCAACGCCGTGTTCGCGCATCGTGCAGAGGCCTAGTATCCAGTCGGCGTGCAGGCATCCGCTGGCAAATGGCCAGCGGCCGGATACGCGCCAACCCTGTTCCGTTCGCTCGGCTGTGCCGCCCGGCAGAAACGAGCCGGCGAAGATCACATCCGGACCGTGCTCGTAGATACGCTCGTACGTGCCCTTAGGCAATTCGGGAATGACGAGTGCGGCGCCTGCGCCGATCATACCTATCCAGCCCAACGAGCCATCGATTTTGGCCAGCGTCGTCAAAATTTCTATCGCGCACGGCATGTCGAGTTCGAGGCCACCATAGCCGCGCGGAACGAACAGACGAAAAATTCCGATCGATCTAAGTGTTTCGACGAGATCGCGCGGAATCGTTCTGTGCGCGTCGAATTCCGCGGCGCGCTTCGCCACAGCGGGTGTCAGCGCTTCCAGGTCCTTTAGCATCTGTTCGATAACAGCTGTCTTCAATGTCTTCTCCTGAACCCCAGGACTATATAGGAGCTTCGTACGGTTAGTGAATGCCGATACGGCTCAAAAAGTTGCCTGGTCGGGGCGCGACTATGCCGTCAGTGATGGCAAGCGCTTTCGAGTTATCGCTGATCTGTTGAATTCGACCGATCGCGAGTGATTCCAACAGAACGTGCAAACGTTCGAGATCGTGTCTCTCCGTGAACTTATTCTTTGACTATTTCCTGCGCGCAGGCAAATCCGCAACGTCGGATGGTCGTTCACACGAGGAGACACTGATGAGACACGGTGACATTTCAAGCAGTAAGGATTGCGTGGGCGTCGCGGTCGTGAACTACCGGATGCCGCGTTTGCACACGAAGGATGAAGTCATCGGGAACGCGAGGAAGATCGGCGAGATGGTAGTCGGGATGAAGCGCGGCTTGCCGGGCATGGACCTCGTCGTTTTCCCCGAATATTCGACGCACGGCATCATGTACGACGCGAAGGAAATGTATGAGACCGCTGCGACGATTCCCGGCGAGGAGACTGAAATTTTTGCCGCGGCCTGTCGAAAAGCCGACGTCTGGGGCGTGTTTTCGCTTACCGGCGAGCGCCATGAAGCGCATCCGGACAAGGCGCCGTACAACACGCTGATCCTCATGAACAACAAAGGCGAGATCGTGCAGAAATATCGCAAGATCATGCCGTGGGTTCCGGTGGAGGGCTGGTATCCCGGTGACTGCACATACGTATCGGAAGGTCCGAAGGGCATCAAGATAAGCCTCATCATCTGCGACGACGGGAATTACCCGGAGATATGGCGCGATTGTGTGATGCGTGGAGCCGAACTCGTGGTTCGCTGCCAGGGCTACATGTATCCGTCGAAAGAGCAGCAGATCATGGTGTCGAAAGCCATGGCCTGGATGAACAACACCTATGTCGCGGTGGCGAACGCATCGGGATTCGATGGCGTGTATTCGTATTTCGGGCATTCGGCCATCATCGGCTTCGATGGACGAACGCTTGGCGAATGCGGCGAGGAAGATATGGGCGTGCAGTACGCGGAGCTCTCGATGGGCCTGATTCGCGACGCGCGGCGCAATATGCAGTCGCAGAATCATCTGTACAAGCTGCTGCATCGCGGTTATACCGGCACGATCAATTCGGGCGATAGTGTCAATGGCGTGGCGGTGTGCCCATTTCGCTTCTATAGCGACTGGATCCAGGACCCGGAAGGAACGCGCAAGCAGGTCGAAGCATTGACGCGCTCGACGCCGGGCACACAGGAGTGTCCGATCGACGGTATTCCGAACGAGGTTCCGACGCATCGGTGAACGATATCCGCGAGCGCCGTTCATGAAAGACACTCTCCAGCCGTATCTGATCGATTCGGAGCCGTACTATCGCGCGACAGGCCTCGAGGTGGACCTGTTCGAGAGCGCGTACGCGCGACGGCTGCCGATCATCCTCAAAGGCCCGACCGGTTGCGGTAAGACGCGATTTCTCGAACATATGGCCTGGCGTTTGCGCAAACCGCTGGTCACCGTCGCATGCAATGAAGATCTGAGTGCATCGGATCTGGTCGGCCGGTATCTGCTAGATCCGTCGGGAACCGTATGGCACGACGGACCGCTGACGCTCGCAGTCAGACACGGCGCGATCTGCTATCTCGATGAGGTGGTCGAAGCACGCGCCGATACGACCGTCGTCATTCACCCATTGGCCGACGACAGACGCATCCTGCCGATCGATCGTCGGGCCGAGCGGGTCCGCGCCCATCGGGATTTTCAGTTGGTCATGTCCTACAACCCCGGCTATCAGCGCGCATCGAAAGACCTGAAGATCTCGACGCGGCAGCGCTTCGTGTCACTCGATTTCCACTATCCCGAGGCCACGATGGAAGCAGAAATCGTCATGCGCGAATCCGGCATCGACCGCGAAACGGCGCAAAAACTGGTGGGTATCGCACAACAGTCGCGGGCACTGCGCGGGCATGGCGTCGATGAAGGCATCTCGACACGGATGGTGGTCCGCGCCGCGATGCTGATTGCTGACGGCATGGCTGCGCACGCGGCCTGCCGCATCGCGATGACGCGCCCCGTCAGCGACGATGCAGAAGTACTGAGCGCGCTGGATGGCTTTGTCGATGCGTTCTTCGGACCCTGACGAGCGCGGGTCTTCGCTCTATGCGAGAGGCTTCGGGCAGCACGGCGTGCGGGTCGGAAGGCTTGCGGGTGTCGCGCCGCGTGTCGACGGCGCAGACGCTGCGGATGCTGTCGCCGACGCGCGTTGCGCCGTCACGGAGACGACGATCCTGCTGCCGGTGGCCGCGCTGTCAGCGGACCACAGGCTCCTCGCGCATGCAACGATCGCACATGCAATCGGGCACCTCCGTTTCTCGCAGGCGGCACGGGACGCAGGCGGCCACGTCCCGATGATGATTGCCGTGCTTTCGATGCTCGAAGACGTCAGGGTCGAGCGTTTGATGGCGCGGCGATATCCGGGGCTTCGGTTGTTGTGGGGCCGCTTTCATCGACCCGCGCACGAGTTGCAGGCAATGGGGCTATCGTTCGCGACGTTGATGCAAAGGTTGAGTCTCGCATTGCACGACCCTGCATATCGCGACCCGCACCATTGGGTGCAGAAAGGCCAGGCTTTGCTCGAGGCCATTGGCGGTGACCTTCACGACGCTGCGCGTTTCGGTGAGGTGGGAGCCGTGCTCGCGAACGATCTTGGCCAGATGCGGGTGCGTTTCGATGCAGCGTCGTACCGGGTCGAACCGGCATACCGCGACGACAACACTTATCTGTGGCGTTTCGAGAACAGCGAACCGCAAGCCGCCATCGTACAACCCGACGATACGGTGACGCAGTCGGCGGACGCTGGCGGCACCGACACGGCAACACCGGATCGGCAAACGGAAATCGCGCATGCCCCGGTGACGTATCCCGAATGGGATTACAAGACGAACGTATTGCGCAGCGACTGGGTTGGCATCGTGGAGGGCGTACCGGTACGAACTGCCCGGCAACACGAGGTCGATTTATGGCCGCTTGCGTCGCGTCCGGAAGTGCCCGCGTGCTGCTACCGGGTGCGATCGATTCACCGCTTGCGGCGCCAGCCCGATGGCGACGATCTCGACCTCGATGCGGTGATCGAGCACGAAGTCATGCGGCGGGCCGGCCAGTCCGGAGATGGACGTGTGTTTACGAATCCCGCTCCGCGTGCGCGTGAGACGTCCGTATTGATTTTGCTCGACCTGTCGGAGTCGACGGCGCGAGCAGCGACCGACTCCGGATCGACACTGCTGGATCTCGAACGGCAGGCGGCGGAATCGGCAATAGCGGCCTTCGATAGCGAACACGTGCGCGTGGCCGTCCACGGCTTCTCGTCTAACGGGCGAAGTGAAGTGCGGTACGTACGCTTCAAGGACTTCGGATCGCACTTTAGCGCCGGGCACCGAGCCGCGCTCGCAGCGGTACGCCCCGCATGGTCAACGCGTTTGGGCGCCGCGCTGCGTCACGCCGGCGCGTGCATCGAGCAGGAATCGCACCGCTTGAAAAGCGTGATCGTGATGACCGATGGCCAGCCGTCGGACATCGATGTATTCGACTTGCGATATCTGATCGAAGACGCACGGCATGCAGTACGGACCTTGGCGCATCGCCGCGTACGGACCCACTGCATCGTCGTCGGCCTTCATGAGCGCCGTGTGGCTACCGAAATATTCGGATCGTGAAACGTTATGGCAGCCGCGCGAAGTACGTGGCTGCCGAAGATTCTCTGGAATTTACTCGAGATGACCGCTGCGTGATGTCACCGGCACCCAGGTTTTAACCACACCAAAATGGAGAGAAACATGAATTACCTCGTCAACATACTAGGCCGTTCGGGCCTTTTGAAGCACGACCTCGACTACCACCTGCTGCGCGCCGCGATGGTGGTGATCTTCGCGTGGTTCGGCTACGACAAATGGTTCAACGCCGAAATCACGGGGCTGGTTCCACTGATCACGCACGGCCCCCTTATCTTCTGGATGATTCCGGTGCTGGGCATTAGCGGCACGAGCATTCTGCTCGGAACCGCAGAATGGACTTTCTGCTCGCTACTGTTCCTTGGGTTCTGGAACAAGAAACTGGGCGTGCTGGGAGCGCTAGGTTCCACGTTCAGCTTCATCGCCACGTTCTCGATCTTCCCGTTCGCTCCAGGCGCATGGGAACCCGCTGCGGGAGGGTTTCCTGCGATGACCATCGTGTCAGCCTTCCTTTTGAAAGACCTTGTTTTGCTCGTCGTTTCCATCTACCTGCTCAAGCAGGACGTGTCCCGCGTGATCGAGGCGCGCGGCTCTGCCGATCAACGGAATCCCTCCCTCCACAAACTGGCCGCGTAACTGCGTTCGGAACCCGCTCCCTACTCGTGATTCATGTGCTTGGGGGCGGGCGTGCGTTGCACTTGCAAGATCTCACTGTGCAACGGCAACCCCTGAATCGGAGAACATCAAGCCGTACGGGTAACATCTGAATTGACCTGAATTCACGGTCAACTTGCTTCAAGCGTCTGTGATAGGTTTTTGTCCTTCGTCGCCAAATCCGAACATTTTTGACAGGACGGACCAAAATGCAAATCACTCCATCACGGACCATTCGAATTGGACGATCGACGGTCGCGCGGCTCGGCTATGGTGCAATGCGCACGACAGGGCCACTAGCATTCGGCGAACCGGCAGACCGGGCCGCGATGCGCAACGTGCTACGGCGCGCCGTCGAGCTTGGCGTCAACTTTATCGATACCGCCGACATATATGGCCCGCAGATAAGCGAACAGCTTATTTCAGAGGCGCTGTCGCCCTACAGGGAGGACATCGTCATCGCAACGAAGGCCGGCTATGCCTATGGCGGACCTAACACGCCGCCGCCGTTGCGCGCTATCGGACGCCCTGAATACATATTCCAGCAGGTGGAACTTAGCCTGCGCAATCTCAAGGTCGAAGCGTTAGACCTCTGGCAGCTTCACGACGTCGATCCGGCCATACCGATCGAAGAAACACTCGGCGCAGCGGCAAGATTGCAGGAGCAGGGCAAGATCAAGGACATCGGCCTGAGCAACGTGACCTTGCAGCATATCGAGCGGGCACGCAAAGTCGTAGACATCGTGAGCGTGCAACATCTGTTCAACATCGCATATCGTGAGCAGCAGCCGATCGTGGAATATTGCGAGGCGCACGACATGGCCTTCCTGCCTTATTTTCCGCTCGGCGGAGCGTTGATGCCGATGCCGGATGCTGCGCTTGCACGGGCTGCAGCGCGTCACGGCGCAACCGGTGCGCAGCTTTGCCTCGCCTGGCTCCTGCACTTCAGTCCCGCGATCCTGCCTATTCCGGGCACGTCGTCTATCCAGCACCTCGAAGAGAATATGAAAGCGGTCGACCTGATGTTGACGGGCGAACAATGGGCCGCCGTGGAGCGCGACATCGCCGCGGAGCGCAAGGTTGGCTAGACGTTGCGCCCCTTGGTTCGAATTCGTGGGGAGAATGTGCGCCGCATTTGCTGTCTCGTCTGACCGGCGTCAGGGAAGAAATATTCGTTGAGTGAAACCGGGAAAAATGTCTTTTAACGGTGGAGGAGTTTGGGCGGCAACACAACAGGTTCTCCCGACGCATGCCGAATCCGCATGTCGAGACGCATAATTTCTATTCATATCGGGTTAAAATCACCTTACGAGACCGGTTTTAGCGGTTAGCTGTCTGAAGCGACCGTATGTGCAAGCGCACGGTCAGGCAGGTGGCCATCGCAGTGAATCGATGCAGACGGCACAAGCCGTAGGAACGCCGGCTCGCATATGGGAGATTTCACCGATGGCCGGCCCCACGGAGACTGACGAGCCACTTGTGCGCCGTGACGGCGCCGGACTGTATCGAGGAACGGTCGGCGAACGAAAAGGTACGCTCAGAGCGACGCCCGGCGCGGGCGCTTATCGAACGGCGCAGGTACTGGCGCTTGGCCGTGAATACGCGCTACGGTCGTGTCTCGATCGCGAATGGGCGGCGATGCCCCTTGCGCAGACCTGCCATGACGATCAGACATCGCTGCTCCTGACAGACCCCGGCGGTCAGTTGCTGAGAGTCCGGTGCGGCTCGCCTTTACCGATTGAGCAGTTTTTGCCCTTGGCGGGCGCTATCGTCTGCGCGGTATCGCAAATGCATGCAAGTGGTTTGGTCCATCTGCGGATCAACCCGGACAATCTGCTAGTCGAGGCTGGAAAAAGCGATACCTTCGGCGCAACGAAGTCGGGCAGTTGCCGTGCCTGGCTAACTGGCTTCGGCTACGCGCAGCGGATCCGCGACGGTACGATTTCCGACTACGAGCAATCCGCTTCCGACACGACATCGTTCGCGTATCTGTCTCCCGAGCAGATGAGCGTCCCTCATCGCACCGTGGATGCCCGTGCAGACCTCTATGCGCTCGGCTGTGTGTTCTACGAACTGTTGACCGGCGTCCCGCCGTTTGCGGCGAGAGACGCGCTCGGATGGGCTCACGCGCACGCGGCAAGACGGCCGCTTGTGGTTCGTGCCCACCAGCCGGCGGTGCCGGAACAGGTCAGTGCGATCGTCATGAAGCTGCTGGAGAAAGAGCCCGACGAGCGATATTCCTCCGCGGTCAGTCTGCTGGCCGATATCGAGCGGTGCTCGCATGCATGGAAGCGGAACGGCACGCTTGAAGCGTTTCCGCTGAATCTGCACGACATTGCGCAGCGACTCGCCCGGTCCACGAGGCTATATGCGCGCGAATGCGACATCGAGCGGCTCGACACGGCGCTCGAGCAGGCGGCGCGGGGAGCCTCGCGTTGCCTTTTCGTGTGCGGTACCGCGGGCTCCGGCAAGTCGTCGCTCGTGCGCGAGCATCTTTCCAGACCGACCACGCGCGCGTGCTGGGCCGCCACATCGAAATGCGAGCCGGCAATGCAACGGGTGCCCTACGGAAGTCTCGTGCAGGTGCTGCATGGTCTCGTGCGTCCACTGCTAGGCGAGGCGGGTCCCGAGTTCGATCGCTGGCGCTCCAGACTCCGGACGGCATTGGAAGGGCTGGGGCGCGCGTTGTTGCCGCTCGTGCCTGATCTCGAGCGCATCGCCGGAGCCCAGCCTGCGTTGCCCCCTTTGCCGCCGCAGGCAGAAAAGGACCGCCTCCTGCGCGTAGTGGCGAACCTGCTTGGCGCTTTCGCATCTGCCGGGCGTCCGGTGATGCTCTTTTTCGATGATCTCCAATGGAGCGACGACGGATCATTATCCGTACTCGATTATCTTGTGCTGCGTGCGCCGGTGCCGCATCTGATGATCGTCGGCAGCTTTCGCGACGACGAAATCGCCGCGTCGAATCCTCTCCATGCGCTCGCTCACGACGGGAACGTCGAACTCATCGCGATGCGGCCACTGGCGGCGGCCGACGTGGCGGCTTTGCTGTCGGATCTGCTGCATGACAGTTCCGGGTGCGTTCTGCCGCTTGCACGCCTCATCGTCGAGAAAACCTACGGCAACCCGTTCTTCACGATCCAGTTTGTTTCCGCGCTTGCGCAAGAAGGCCTTATCGGATTCCAGACCGACGGTAGCCTTGTCTGGGACGCGACGCGCATTCGGGCAAAGGGATATACGAACAACGTAGTCGACCTGCTGCTGCAGCGGATCGAATTGCTTCCTGCCTCGACCAGAGAACTGCTGCACGTATTCTCGTGCCTTGGGCGACGCGCTGCCGACGACACCATTGCACTCGTTGCCAACCTGTCGGTACAGATCGTTCACGAAAGGCTGGATGCCGCGGTCAATGCGAGGCTCGTGCAACGCGTCGGCGACGCATACGCATTCACCCATGATCGTATTCTCGAGACTTCATATCTGACGCTTTCCGATGAAAACAGGCGTATGGAACTGCATCTGCAGATCGGACGGCGTCTCGATAGCCAGATCGCAGAGGCCCGCCCGGAGAACTCGCCTCTGGTCTATGAGGTCGTCAACCACCTGAACCGTGCCAGTCGCCTGGTCACGCTGCCCGGGGAGCGCGCCAGAATCGGCGCGTTAAATCTTCAGGCGGGCCTTCAGGCGAAAGCCACCATGGCCTATGCCGAAGCGCTGACCTATCTTGACGTCGCCGTGGCGGCGTTGTCGGGCGACTGCGATAAACGGATAGGGCAAACGGCCGCGTTTCATCTTGCCGAGTGCGAATTCATCACCGGCCATATGGACAAGGCGGAAGCACGGTTGTCGGAGCTTGCTCGCCGGAACGTGGATTTGCCGTTCGGTGCCGAAATCACCAGTCTTCGCGCAGCACTCTATACCGCACGAGACCGCTCGGATCTCGCCGTCCAGGTCGGGCTTCAGTATTTGCGCATGGTGGGAATCGACATGCCGGCCCGTCCTCGCGACGCCGACCTTGAAGCGGAATATGCGCGTTTCCGTGGCCGCTTGCACGATCGCACTTTCGACGACTGCCGAACGCAACCGGAGATGCTCGACCTCGTATGGCGCGGCGTGGTACAGGTGCTCGCCGATCTGATCCCGCCGGCGTTTTTCACGGCCGTGAATCTGTCGGACATGATCGCTCTGCATTCGGCGCGCATCAGCCTCGAACACGGTGTGACCGACGCGTCGTGTTACGGTTACATTTGCGCGAGCGAGGTTTTCCGGCGCTTCGACGACTACGACACGTGCTATGCGTTCGCTGAGCTCGCCATGCATCTGGTCGACGTACGCGGCTTCGATCGATACAAGGCGCGCGTGCACATGTGTTTCGGTCTGCAGCAATCGTGGTCGCGTCCGGTGCGCAACGCGCTGCCGCACATCCGCGGCGCATTCGATGAAGCGATGCAAGCGGGTGATCTGACGTTTGCCGCCTACTGCCGCCGCAATCTGATCTCGCCGATGCTGGTCTACGGCGCCCCGCTTGTGGAAACGCAGCGCCTGGCGTACGAATCGCTCGCCTATGCGCGCGACACGAAATTCGATCTGGTTATCGATGCAATTCGTGCGCAGATCACTTATATCGACACACTCCGCGGTACACCACCCAGTGCTGCCTGGTGGACGGATGACGAGGCAGATCGGCATACGAACCGGCCGATCTCGGTCTTCTCGTACTGGACTCACCGGATGCAGGCCCATCTTCTATTCGGCGACATCGCCGCCGCGCTCGATGCGGATGCTCGCGTGTCCGGGCTGCTCTGGTCGTCGGGCGGTCATTTTGAAACTGCGATTTTCGTGCTGCATAGCGCGCTTGCGCATGCTGCCGCCTGCCGAACGAGCGTAGGGGAGGAGCGAACCCGCCACCTCGATACGCTCCACTCGCGCATGCGTCGGCTGTGCATCTGGGCGCGCAGTTCACCGAACAATTACCGCCACGGCGCAACGCTCGTGGCTGCCGAAATTGCGCGAATCGAACACCGTGCGGCCGATGCAGTACGTCTCTATGAGGAAGCGATCAGCGGGGCTCGCGAGGAGGGCTTTCTCAACGACGAAGCGCTCGCTAACGAACTGGCTGCCCGGTTTCACACGGAACTCGGCTCGAAAACGAGCGCGCGCACTTACCTGCGCAACGCCCGGTACTGCTACGCGGCATGGGGCGCCGATGCAAAGGTGGCACAGCTGGATGCGATCTCGCCCGATCTCGCGGCATCGGACGGCGCCGGCATGTTCTCCGATCTGGTAAGCCAGCTCGATGTTGGCGCAGTCGTCAAGGCAACCCACGCGTTGTCGCGCGAAATCGTATTGGCGCGCCTCGTAGAGACCTTGATGCGGTGTACCCTCGAGCACGCCGGAGGGCAGCGTTGCGTGCTGGTTGCCATGCAGGGCGACGTCTTGCAGATCGAAGCCGAAGCCAGGGTACGCGACGAATCGGTCGAAGTCGTCATGCGATCCGGCGCCCCGACTCCGGCGGACGTGCCGCTGTCGCTCGTGCACGCTGTGATCCGCACGGGTGAAATGCTCGCGCTCGCGGACGCGCGAGACGCTCGCGAGTGGTCCGCAGACCCTTATATACGTGTGGCGCAACCGCGTTCAGTGCTGTGCCTGCCGCTGCTGAACCAGTCGCGCATCGTTGGCCTGCTGTACGTCGAGAACAACCTGGTCACGGGGGCATTCACGCCGAAACGGACTTCCGTACTTGGCGTGCTTTCGACGCACGCCGCGATTTCGCTCGAAAATGCCCGGTTATACGCGCAGCTGATCGAAGAAAGCGCGCGGCGCGAAGAGGTCTCCGAGCGCTTACGGCAAACGCAGACCGAACTCGCGCGCGTTGCGCGACTCACGACGATGGGCGAACTCGTCGGGTCGATCGTGCACGAGGTCAATCAGCCGCTTGGTTCCGCGCATACGAGCGCCCAGGCCGCGCTGCGCTGGCTGAATCGCGATGAGCCGGATGTCGGAGAAGCGCGTGTGTCACTGGAGCGGGTGGCTGCCGCTACAACCCGCGCGGCAACGATCGTTCGCGGACTGCTTTCGCTTGCGAAGAAGTCGCCGCCCGAGATGAAGCAATTCGACCTCAATGAATCGATTCGCGAGGTGCTGCAGCTGCTGCGTCGCGAGATCTCGCATCACGGCGTCGATGTCGACGTTCGGTGCGTCGCAGGCGAACTGATCGCCTATGGCGATCGCGTTCAGCTGCAGCAAGTCGTGCTGAACCTCGTCGTCAACGCAATGGAGGCGATGTCCGATTCGCCGCCGACGATGCGCAAACTCCAGTTGGCTTCCAAAGCAAACGGTCAGGGCCGGATTCTCGTTTCCGTCTCCGATACCGGGCCCGGCGTCGATCAGGCCGTATCCGGTAGAGTGTTCGAGCCGTTCGTGACGACGAAGGGCACGGGGATGGGCATGGGACTATCGATCTGCAGATCGATCGTCGAAGCACATGGCGGAGAATTGACGGTTTCGTCGAATACGCCACATGGCGCCCGCTTCGAGTTCACGATCGGGGCCGCGCCTGATCGTGCTGCCGTGTGATTTTCGACGGCCGCCGTTGCCTCGTCGGGCCGCGTTTGCGGGCCGTCTCAGCATGAGGATGTACCGGCGGACGCCACTTTCCCGCGCTCGCGGCTGCGGGGTGCGGGCCAGTCGTGATTCGGCGCGCATCCCGCGTCAGGCATCGATTCGCAAGCGTTGTTCAATTCACCGTCGATTTGAACTGTTGCAGCAGCAATGTCGCGATGGCGGACGGATCTTCATCCATCAGCCAATGCGAACGCCCTGCCAGTTGAACGAACGTGTAGGGCCCGGTACAAAAAGTCGCAGTGGCGCTCGCCGCGATCTTGCCGAGGTAGGCGTCCGCGGAACCCCAGATATAGGTGGTCGGCACGGCAATATTGCCGAGCGGCACAGTCAGATTGTCGGCGCGATAGTAGTTCAAGGCGGCCGTCAGCGCGCCCGGTTGCTGCAATTGCTGCACATACGTCGCGGCGTTGGGCACCAGACCGTTATACGAACCCGTCAGGTTCGCCGCATTATTGGCGAGCAGGAAGTTTTCACCGGCCGGGGCCGGCTGGTCGAATATCTGAATGTACGACGACATGGCCTGCTGCGATGCGTCGGTCGACAACGCGTAGGTGAAAGCGTCCTGGTGCGGCGTCGACAGGATCGATAGCGACAGCAGCACGCCGGGGTTGTTCTTTGCGAGCACCCAGGCGACGGATCCGCCGCGATCGTGTCCGACCAGATGGAACTGGCTTGCGCCGAGCGCTTGCGCAAAGCCCAGCACGTCCGCAACAAGATTCGCTGGCGAGTAGTCGCTCACGTTGGTCGGCCGCGCGTTCGGCGAATACCCGCGCTGATCGACGGCAACCGCGTGATAGCCGGCTGCGCCGAGTTGAAGAAGGATCGGGATCCACGACTCCTTGTACTCGGGAAAGCCGTGCAGACATAGCACGAGCTCGCCGTTGCCCGGTCCGGCCGATAAGGCGTCGAACTGAAGGTTTCCTACCGTGAGCCCGATCGACTGCAGAGTGCTGCTTTGCGCCGCGGCTGGTCTTGCCGCCCCGAACGATGTGGCTGCCATCAGAAGTCCGGTTTGGACCATGAAGTCTCGTCTGCTTCCCATGATTATCCTTATGCGATGGATTGATAGGGCGTCGCGCAAAAATGCGCGATGCGGGACGCCCGTGTACTCGACGTTCTTGTCGAGCCACGCATGAGACGCTTCGGAATGGGAAGTTATTCCTTCATTTCTGTCGAGCCAGCTAAAAATAAGGCGGAGTAACCTGTTATTTGCGGATTACCGGTTATTCAGAGGCGATCCGGTTATGCGTCGATATTCAGCTTTGTTCCATTCAGCTGTGACCGAAGTTATCTAGCGGGGCTTGAAGATCTGGCGATGCCATTCGATACGTCGAAGAGTCTACGGGTCTGTCAAGAACGCATGTATTTCAGACACGACCGCAGCGCCCTCGCCGACCGCGGATGACACTCGTTTGATCGACGACGAACGTACGTCGCCGACCGCGAATACACCCGTCACGTTGGTCTGGAAGGCGAACCGGTGCCCGCGTGCATCCCGCCGATCGGTATTGCCGGTGAGCACGAAGCCCTTGTCGTCCACTTCGACGCCGCACCCGCGCAGCCAGTCAGTACTGGGTTCGGCGCCGGTAAAAAGAAAAAGATGGCGTGTGCCGATCGAGGTGCGGCCATGTGGCGTGGCGAACGTCACTTCGCTTAATCCGTCCGCATCGCAGTCAACCGATTCGAGCGCGCATCGGGTGTGAATCGACACGTTCGAGAGGCCCATCACGCGCGACATCAGGTAGTGCGACATCGTGTCGGCGAGGCCGTCGCGTCGAATGAGAACATGAATACGCGATGCGTAGCTGGCAAGAAAGACGATCGCCTGGCCTGCCGAATTTCCGCCTCCGACCAGCACGATCTCGCTGTCGCGGCACAGGCGGCCTTCGATCGAGGACGCCCAGAAGTACACACCGCGACCGTCGACGCGCTCCAACCCGTCGATATGTGGACGGCGGTACGACGCGCCGCTGGCAATCACGACCGTACGCGCTGCCGCCACCCGGCCGTCTTCGATTTCGATCTCGAGCGGCGATTTCGCGCAATCGAGTCTGACGACGCGCGACTGGATTACGATATTCGCGCCGAACTTCACGGCCTGTTCAAAAGCGCGGCTCACCAGCACGTGGCCGGAAATGCCGGTGGGAAAGCCGAAGTAATTTTCGATCCGGGCGCTCGCACCGGCCTGGCCGCCGAAATTCCTTGCATCGAGCACGAGCACCGAAAGTCCTTCCGACGCAGCGTACACGGCGGACGCGAGGCCCGCCGGACCCGAGCCGACCACGACCATGTCATAGATGCGCCTTTCGTCGAAGCCGGAGAGGACACCGAGCGCCGCGGTCAGTCCAATCTCGCCGGGATCCTGAAGCACTTCGCCGTTCACCAGTACGACCGCCGGCAAGACCATGCCGTCGAGCGAGATTTTGCCCCGCAGTTGCGCGGCGTCGCTGTCCGATTCGGGATGCAGAACGCGATGCGGATGATTGGCACGGCGCAGCGTATCCGTCAGCGCCAGCAGCTTCGGGTCTGTTTGCGAGCCGATCAGCACCGGGCCGCAGCCATTCTGGATCAGCCACACGCGGCGCAGGATGAACGCACGCATGATCTCGGAACCCAGCTGCGCCTCGGCGATCATCAGCGAACGTAGCTGCTCGGGAACCACGAGGATTGTCTCGACGTCGCTGACGGCGAACGCATCCACGAGGTACGGTTTGCCGCTCAAGGTCGCGGTTTCGCCGAGAAACTGCTTTTCGCTAACCACCTCGAATACCTGCGACTGACCGAGGCCGTCCCGCGCGCGGATCTCGACTACACCGCTTGTCACGACCCGCATGCCTTCGCTGGGCTCGCCTGCGCGAAACATCGTACTGCCGGCCGGCCAGTGCTCGGTGGGGCCGAAATGCGCAATCTTCGCGAGGCGCGCGTCGCTCAGATACGGATACATCTGGTATTTGCGCCGCTCGATCTGCGTGCGCTGCGCCGCTTCTTCGACGTCGTAGCGGTCCGGCACGAGACCTCCCAACGTAACCGGTAAAACATCGGTTTTCGTTTTGGAGTCTTGGTCCGATGTCACCGAAGAGATCCGGTCGTTTTTGACGCGGCTGGAGTAAGACATGGTCGCTCTGTGCGGGTGTTTGAGGAAGCCGTGCCTCACTGTCCGGTAACGATAGCGGGCTGGCGACTTGGCCACTACGATATCGCAGCATCGCTTTGTTGTCAGGCACCCCTGTCGGAACGCCTATTTAAAGGGGCTTTGCACGATAACCTTGCAACATGCGGTTGATCTGGCCGGTCGGCGCGGCGCGCGCGGTGCACGTGACCGACTCTGCCGGGAACACTGTCGTTTTTGACACGGCGGCCTGGAATACATCCTCGATCGAACTTGCGGCCAGGGCTCGTGTTAGCCGGCCTACGTTTCCACGGTTCGAAGCAACGGAAGGAGCTTAGTATTCCTCCAGGCGAACATCGACGAATCTGCGCGCTGCAACTTTGGGCAAGGCGCAAGATAACTTGCCGCACGCAAGCCTTCGAGAAAATGAATATCTCTGTTTCATCGATTGCTGATCAGGCGTGTCGTGATGGCAATTCGATGCGCTTTAGCCAAAATTTCGTGGCGCGCTTTGTGTGAGGTAAGAGAAGGGAATGTAGCGCCAAGTATAGTTATACGAAATAGCAAATATCTGATTCAGAATCGCCGTCTTTTCTGCAAGTCCTTTGCGCTAGACTGCCTTCGTGCTGTAAAGCTACCTGTTACTTTATAAGGCGACGAAGCATGAAGAACGACGCAATCAAGCCTGTGGGCGAAAGCAGTCGTCGTGGAATGAGTGGTGATCCAAAGACGGTGAGCGCGGCGGCAGACCTGGAACAGATGACTGCGTCGATTTCGGAAGAAATAAAGCAGCCCATCACCGCGACGCTGATTTATGCGCAGGCAGCCGCAAGGTGGTTGTCCGCGAATCCACCTAATGTGGTGGAAGCACAAAGAGCATTGGACGGTATCGTTTACAACGTTATGCGATCCAACGAAATCGTCGAGTGGATTCGCGCGCTCTTCGTTTATGGTCCGAAGCAGGTCGAGGAACAGCAGCTGGTTGAAGCGATCAGGAACGCATTGGCGCTACTGCGAACCGCGATGAAAGAAGGCGACGGAGGACGATGACGGCAATGCGGTTGATTGCGCGATGCCGGTCTTGACACTCGCTTGACACTCACGCGGTCCTTCCGTCACGAGCCATCGTCGGCGGATCTTGACACCGAGGCGGGGCGAAGCGCGTTGCGCACGACCGGGGCAATAGTCAAACCCTGAATCATGATCGACGAAACGACGACGCAATACGTGATGGCCAGGATGCTGTCGCGGGCCGGGCCAGCGGGAATGGAAAGCGCGAGCGCGACCGAAATGCCTCCGCGCAACCCACCCCACGTCAGAACCTTCCAGGACCCTGCTGGCAGGTCGAAATGACGGCCGGCCAGCGCCACCGGCGCCCCAACGGTGATCAGCCGCGATAGCACCGATACCGCAAAGGCCACAAGGCCCGCTACGATCACGCGCGCGGGAAACGCGATCAGCAGAACCTCCAGACCAATGAGCACAAACAGCAGCGCATTCAGAATTTCGTCGATGATCTCCCAGAACATGTCGACGTAGCGCCGGGTGGTTTCCGACATGGCGTGTTCGCGCGCGCGATTGCCTGTCAACACGCCGGCCACGACCATCGCGAGCGGCCCCGAAACGCCGAGGTGAATCGCTGCGGCATAGCCTGCGAGCACGCCGGCAAGCGTAATCAGCACTTCAACCTGATACTGATCGACGGATTTCAGCAGCCGGTACATGACAAAGCCAAGCGCCGCGCCAAAGACCATCCCTCCGCCCGCTTCGCGAAGCAGATCGAGGGCGCCCACGGACGGCGATGGAGCCCGGCCGCTGTTGACGAGCACCATAATTAGCGAGAACAGGACGACGCCCACCCCATCGTTGAACAGTGATTCGCCCGTGATGACGGTTTCGAGTTCGGGCGGGGATCCCGACGTCCTCATGAGTCCCATGACCGCGACCGGGTCCGTGGGCGAGATCAGCGCCCCGAAGAGAAGACAGTACGGCAGCGGAAGCTCGAGGTGCAGATACGGCGAAACGAACCACACCGCCGCGCCGACGATGACCGTCGACGCGGCGGTGCTGACGAACGCCAATGCCAGTATCTGAAGGCGGTATCGCCTTAACCTTGCGAGATTGACATGCAAGGCCCCCGCAAAGAGAAGCAGCGAGAGCATTCCCTGAAGCAGCAATTCGCTGAAATCGATCGAGTCGACGAAAGAGCGCGCGAAAAGCTTCGGCAGATGCGCGATGCCGAGTGCGTCCAGTCCGACGATCGCGAGGCTGAGCGTCAGCGCCGTCACCATGACACCGATCGTGGTCGGCAATCCGATGAAGCGGTAATTGATATAGGCGAGAAGCGCCGTGACGGAAAGCCCAATGGCGACGATGTCAAGCAACTCCCGTCTCCTTCGATGGAATTTTCTGGCGAGCCTGGGGGCGAATCACGCCCATCCGCGCGCCATACGGCGCTCAGTTCATGCCGGGTGTAGCACGCGGTACGGCGCGGATGTGCGGCTTGCCGTCCTTGCCCGTAGGGGACGTCTCCTTTGCGGGCGTCGCGACGTATAGCGTTCGCGTGGGAAAGGCGAAATCGACACCCAACGTGGCAAGCCCTTTCATCAGTTCGAGGTTGATGCGTTGCTGGACATCCATGTACAGGTTGTAGCCCGGGTCCGTGACGTAGTACACGACCTCGAAATCGAGTGAGCTTTCGCTGAACTGCTTGAAGTGAGCCCGATCGAAGCGGGCATTTTCCTCGGCTTCGACCGCCTTTCGGACGATCCCGGGCACTGCCTGCAGCTGTTCGGGTGTGGCGTCATAGGTGATGCGAAATCCAAACAGAATACGACGCTCCGCCATGCGCTTGTAGTTGTGAATCGTGTTTTTCAGCAGCTCCGTGTTGCTGCAGATAATCTCTTCGCCGCTCAGCGAGCGGATGCGCGTCGTTTTCAGGCCGATGTGCTCGATGCTCCCGGCCACGTCGTTGAACACGATGAAGTCACCCGTTTCGAATGGCTTGTCGAGGCCGATGGCGAGCGAAGCGAACAGATCGCTCAGAATGCTCTGCACGGCCAGCGCAACCGCAACGCCGCCGACGCCCAGACTGGCGACGAAGGCGGTGATATTGACGCCCATATTGGCGAGCACGGCAAGCAGCAGCACGGCCCAGAGCAGCGCGCGCAGGCTCCACGACATCATGGTCGTGATCACGGGATTGTGTGAGGCAATCGCCTCGCTGCGAAGACGGCGTGTGGTCCATAGGGTCACGCCATGATTGACCCAGAGCGCCAGCTGGAACCCGATGACGAGAAACCAGAGGTGACCGAGTCGCACGTCCCATTTTTCCGGTAGCGCGATGAATTCCGAGCCGACGAGCAAAGCCGCAACCAGTATGGTTAGCCTGTGTGTGCGTTCGAGAACCTCGACGGCTACATCGTCGATATGCGTGGACGTGCGTGCAGCGAGCCGTTCGAGACGGGCAATCGCGAATCGCAGTACCGCCGAAATGAGCATGTATGCAACCACTGCCGCGATAACCGCATACACCCATTGCGTGGCTGGGATACCGAGGAAGGCGTTCAGGTCGAGCCAGCGTTTCATCTTGGTTTTCCGGGCATGTGGACGGTAATGGAATGATCAGCTTTCACTTTCTGTCAAATGGCTTTCCGGGAAGTTCCCAATAAATTGACGCTGCACGACGTCGCCTCGCTGCAGAGCTGTTCGAGACTGCACGGATCGTACCGGGTAGGGCATGTCACGCGGCAGACGGCGCTGTGTGCGCGGGGTTTCCCGGCGCCTGTCCGGTCTGATGCCGCGAGCGACCCGAGCTCAGATAATCGGCAATCGAGTCTTGTGTGATTTCGCCCAGGTAGTTTCCGTCTGCATCGAGTACCGGCATCCACGACGAGCGATACTGATACAGCTTCGACAGCACGATGCGCAGATTGTCGTCTGGCGCGGCCGTGGCCGGAAACGGGCTGAGCTTGTCGGCGCATACGCCTTGCGCGCCGCGCGCTGCCCGCCGCGTCACGAAGCCCAACGCGCGATGGTTCGCATCGACAACGGTCAGATAGCGATTGTCGCTCTCGTCCATCATCGCGTACGCGTCGGCGAGCGGCGTATCCGGATGCGCGGTCGCAGGCTGCGTCGCCGCGTCGCCGGCTTTGACCAGCAGCAGACGCTTCAGCGTGCTGTCCTGGCCGACGAACTGGCCCACGAACTCGTCGCGCGGGTGCGCGAGCAGCGTGTCCGGGTGATCGTATTGAACGAGCTTGCCGCGACGGAACACCGCGACGCGGTCGCCGAGCTTGATCGCCTCGTCGATGTCGTGGCTGACCATGATCACGGTCTTGTTCAATTGCCGCTGCATCTGGAAGAACTCGTTCTGGATCGCCTCGCGATTGATCGGATCGACCGCGCCGAACGGTTCGTCCATGAGCAGTACCGGCGGGTCTGCCGCCAGCGCGCGAATCACGCCGATGCGCTGCTGCTGGCCGCCCGACAGTTCGCGTGGATAGCGCTTCAGATACAGCTTCGGATCGAGCGCCACCATCGACATCAATTCGGTCGCGCGCTGCGCACAGCGCTTTTTGTTCCAGCCAAGCAGGCGGGGCACGACCGTGATGTTCTCCTCGATCGTCATATTCGGAAACAGGCCGATTTGCTGAATCACGTAACCGATGTGACGCCGCAAATCGACTTCGTTCAGCTTGCCGGTGTCTTCGCCGTTGATCAGAACGCGGCCCGAGGTCGGTTTGATCAGCCGGTTGATCATCTTCAGCGTGGTGGTCTTGCCGCAGCCCGACGGCCCGAGGAAAACACAGATTTCGCCTTCCTGCACCTTCAGGCTCACTGTATCGACGGCGCGCACCGGCTGGCCGTTTTTTTGCGTGAAGGTCTTGGTCAACTGGTCGAGTTCAATCATGTCTTCTGCATCCCCTTTGGTGTCAGCGCACGCTGCAGCGCCTGCAGCAGTAAATCCGCCACGATCGCGAGCATGCTGACGAGCACGGCACCCACCAGCAACTTCATCATGCTGCTCTGCCCGATTGCGCGAATGATCAGCGAGCCGAGTCCGCCGGCGCCGATCACGGCGGCGATGGTCATCACGCCGATGTTCATTACCACCGCGGTGCGCACGCCCGCGAGAATCAGCGGCACGGCGAGCGGCAACTCGACCAGACGCAGCCGCTGCCACGACGTCATGCCGATGCCGATACCGGCTTCCTTGATGCCGCCATCGACATTGCGCAACGCGAGGTAGGTGTTGCGCATGATCGGCAGCAAGGAGTACAGAAATACCGCGGTGATGGCGGGCACCGCGCCGATGCCTGCGCCGAAGCGTGAAAACACGGGAATCATCAGGCCGAATAGTGCGATTGAGGGCAGGGTCAGGATCACGGTGGCGATGCCCAGCAGCGGTGCGGCGAGCCATTCGTAGCGGCTCATCAGAATGCCGAGCGGCACGCCTGCGATGATCGCGCAGCCCACGGCGGAACCGACGAGGTAGCAGTGCTGCAGCGTCAATTGCAACAGCTCGGGCCAGTTGGCGGACAGATAGTCGAATACGCTCATACGATCTTCCTCACGGCAGCTTGTGCGTGCGCAGGAACTGGTCGGCGACGGCCTGCGCGGACTGGCCGTCGAGGTCTACTGCCTTGTTCATGTCCTGCATCACGTCGTTGTTGAGCGCGGCGGACAGTGCATCGAGCTGCGCCGCGAGTTTGGGATTGCGGTCGAGCACTTCCTTGCGCACGATCGGCGTCGCGTTGTAGGGCGGGAAGTACTGCAGATCGTCCTCGAGCGGTACGATGCCGAAGCCTTTCACGCGTCCGTCGGTCGTGTAGACGAGACCGATCGTCAGCTGATCGTTGTGCAGTGCCGTGTAGACAAGCCCCGGATCCATCTGCTTCAACTGCGGCCGCGTGAAGTGCATGCCGTACTTTGCGAGCAGCGGCTTGAGTCCGTCCGGGCGGTTCGCAAATTCCGCATCCATGCCGAACACGTAATGGCGCGACTCGTCTGGAGCGGCTGCCATGTGGGCCGCCAGCTGCGAGATCGTGCGGATGCCCGTGCGTTCGGCGAACGCACTCGGCAAACCGAGTGCATACGTGTCATTGAGCGGCGATTCGGCGAGCCAGATCAGCCCGCGCGGCGCATCGAGCGCTTTGACTCGGCGATACATCTCGTCCGGGCCGAGCTTTTCCTTGATCTTGTCGTACACGAGCGCGGCCGTGCCGGTGTAATCCCATACGACATCGAGCTGGCCATTCTCGAGTGCGCTGCGCATCAGCGTGCTGCCGAGGCCGGCATGCACTTCCACGCTATAGCCGCGCGCACGCAGATATTGCGACGTGATTTCCGCAAGCACGTACTGTTCGGTGAAGTTCTTCGCGCCGAGCACAATGTCGGCGGCGATTGCCGGGGCGCTTGTCACGGCGAGCAGCGCACCGAGCGCGCCGGCGACGGCCAGGCGCCGCCAGGCGCCGCGCGTGGCGCGCGCAATGCGGGCCGATAGTTCGAGCGTGGCGCGCTTCATGCCGCACCTCCGTGGCGCATGACCCAGCATCTCCCGCCCGCCGCGACCACGCCGTCGAGCATCAACGCGACGATGGCGGTGGTCGCCGCGCCCATCAGCAGCAACGACTGATTGTCGAGGTAGATGCCCGGAAAGATCAGCGATCCGAGGCTGTCGGCGCCGATCAGATAGGCGAGCGGCGCGGTGCCGACGTTGATTGCCAGCGCAGTGCGGATGCCGCCGACCACGATCGGCATCGCGTGTGGCAGTTCGACGCGCAACAGCGCTTGCCAGCCGGTCATGCCGAGTCCTTGCGCTGCCTCGCGCAAAGCGGATGGCGTACTTTTCACGCCCTCATAGGTGTTGCGCATGATCGGCAGCAGCGACGCAAGAAACAGCGCGATGACGGCCGGCACATCGCCGATGCCGAACACGCCAAGCGCGATCGCGAGTACCGCAAGCGACGGGATCGTGTTGCCGACGTTGAAGATCTGCATCAGATGCTCCGCCGAGCGCCGCAACGCGGGCCGGCTCAACAGTACACCGAACGGTATGCCGACTACGATCGCAAGCGCCATCGAGTAACCGACCAGCAGCAGATGCCGTTCTGTGTAGTACAGCAGGTCGCCGGCCCGATTTTCCAATGCGCCGGCACCGATACCGCGCACGAGGGTCCAGGCGACGATGCTTATCGCTAGCAGGCTGATCAGGTATCGGGCTGTGCGCCGTGTCATGTAACAACACCTCCTTTCGATGCAGCGGACGATAGCCCGCTGATGCGCGCCGGGCCGGGCCGCGCATGTGCATATGGATTCCGTGGACTGCGATGGAATCGACGGGAACGGTTTCGCATCGGCCGCGAACACGCATGGTCGATACGAAGGGGAACGCCCGGGGCGTTCGTCTGGTCGTCACGTTCGGCCCGGCAACGCGATACGCGCGCGGGCAAGGCACCGCCTAAAAAAGACGGCAAGGATACGGAGGGAAACCCCGAACCGCTGAGGCCGAAGCCCCGTTTGGTCTGGCGAAGCCGATGCAACCCCGATACTTCGAAGAGAACTGCATCAAGGCACGCACGAATTAGTCACATTGAGATAGAAACGGGCCGATTATAGGCCACCAAATTGGTCACGTCCACCCTGCACCCGGAATTCGATGCTGCGCGAAGCACGAGAAACGTCGAAACATCATGCATTCAATTTCAATAAAAAATTCGTAGTTATGGAATACGAAATATTATTCAATGGGTGTCGCGCACATCTGTCCACGATCTGTTCTCGCTGCGCCGACGCCGCTATACAAGCCCCATAAGCTTATGAACGCTCGATCACGGTCGAGAAAAGACGGCTTTGCAAGAGTTGGAATCCGGCATGCGAGCAACCTGCGAATGTCGTCGAATTCGTGTATTCAGGTGCGTAGCGGTGGGCACACCGGATGCTTACTGGGGCAACTGAATCGACCCGGGTACGAGCAGGAAATTTGCGACGGCGCACATGGATTTATGGCATGCCGTGACATAACATGAATAAGAGATGAAATTCCACGATGCCATGCGACGGCAACGGGATTGACGCGGTAAGTTGCACGAAAGGAGGCCAGCCATGAGCACCATCCGGAACCTGACATTATCCGGACGGCTGCGCCGCGAAGCCGGTCTCGTCGGGTTGCTGTTTGCCAGCACCACGAGCATGATCGGATCGGGTTGGCTATTCGGTGCGTACCATGCGTCGAAGATAGCCGGGCCGCTGAGCATAGGCAGCTGAGCCCTGGGGGCGATCATCATCATGCTGATCGCACTATGTTTCGCTGAGCTGGCAGCCATCTTTCCACGCAGCGGCGCGCTCGTGCATATGAGCCACGCGAGTCACGGCGAAGGGCTCGGGCGAATCTGGGTGGAAGATACGGGTGCCGGTCGTGACGATTGCCGGGCTGATGACGGCTAGCACTCATTGGAACGTCGCGCGCGCGGCGCCCGGGACATATGAGCTTTCGGGCATGTTCACCGCGCTGTGTTGCGGCGCAATCTTCCAGACGTGCCGCGGCCGTTCCGCATGTGGGGCGCTCGCATCCTTGCGCCGCTCGCGTTTATCTGCAGCAACCTCGTTATCTATTGGACCGGATATCGAACGAATACCTTTCTGTTCTCGCTCGTTGCAATCGGCTTCGTGCTTTATGCGCTGCACTATCACCTGATTGCGCGCAAACCTCGTGGCGAATTCGGCTGGAAACACATCGGCTGGCTGTTGCCATGGTTCGGGGGAATCTGGATGCTGTCGTACCTCGGTGGAATCGGCGGAGGAACCGGCGCGATCGGCTTCGGGTGGGACATCGTGCTCGTGACGATCTGGAGCGTCGTGGTCATGCTGCTGGCGATGCGTTGTGCCCTCGCGAGAGAACAGACCGCAGCCATGATGGCGCGGATGAACAGGACAAGCTGATTCGCGCACTGGCACCTAACGATGGCGAGCAAACTTTCCGACTCCGATGTTGCAGAGAGCAATCATTCGCGCCATGTGAAGGTCGCGCCTTCCCAGCCATACAAGACCGCGCATCCGGACGACGACCCGGGCGAATCAGTCGGTCTGTACTGGTTGTGCTTTCTTGCGCTCATCGTCGGGGTTGTGACGGGATTCGGCGCAGTCGTCTTCCGCGGCCTGATCGGACTCGTGCACAACATGTCTTTTCTGGGACGATTTTCATTCGCGTACGACGCCACCCAATTTACGCCTGCATCGCCATGGGGCGGTTTTGTCATTCTCGTGCCGGTGGCCGGCGGCCTGGTCGTGACCTGGCTCGTGAGCACGTTCGCACCGGAAGCGAAAGGACACGGCGTTCCCGAAGTGATGGATGCCATCTATTACAAGCGCGGCAAGATACGCCCTGTGGTCGCCGTCGTCAAATCGATCGCTTCGGCGTTTGCGATCGGTTCAGGCGCCGCGGTGGGCCGGGAAGGGCCGATCATTCAGATTGGCTCCGCGCTCGGTTCCACGCTAGGACAAGTCATATCGATGACGGCGGGCCAGCGGATCACGCTCGTTGCGGCGGGCGCCGGCGCAGGCATCGCTGCAACCTTCAATACGCCGATCGGGGGCGTGCTGTTTGCCACCGAGCTGATGATGCCGGAGATCAGCGTCAACACTTTCCTGCCGGTCGCCATTTCGACCGGCACCGCAACGTTTATT
Source organism: Paraburkholderia sp. SOS3 (assembly GCF_001922345.1). NCBI lineage: Bacteria > Pseudomonadati > Pseudomonadota > Betaproteobacteria > Burkholderiales > Burkholderiaceae > Paraburkholderia > Paraburkholderia sp. SOS3. Next base: position 1,253,279 of record NZ_CP018811.1, read on the forward strand.
GGACGGCTCTTTTTTGGTGCCGCGCCCGCGTTTCTTGTTCCGGCACAGCTCGGGGCGATTCCGAACCAGCCAGGGAGTGCCTTCACGCTGCTGCTGTATGCGCTTCTCGGTGCGATCGTCGGTGCCGCGGCTGCTCTGCTGGTGAAGGCGCTGCACTGGGCAGAGGACCTTTTCGACCTCGTGCCGGGACGTTACGCCCGGCATATGCTCGGCATGCTGCTGGTCGGCATTGGAATGTATGGACTGCAAAGGTACGCGGGCCATTACTTCATTGAAGGAGTCGGATACGCTCCTATCCAGGCTACCCTTTATGGGCAACTGGAAGGCGGCCTGTTTCTGCTATTGCTTGCGGCATGCAAGACGATGGCGACATCGGCGAGTCTGGGCTCCGGTTCTTCCGGCGGCGTATTCTCGCCATCGCTGTTTATCGGAGCGACGCTCGGCGCATCGCTTGCCGCGGCGATTGCCGCTGTCTTGCCTGGTGCGCCCGTCAGCGGACCCGCGTTTGCGATGGTCGGCATGGGTGCCATGGTGGGTGGCGCAACAGGCGCGGCGATGACCGCCGTCGCGATGGTCTTCGAGATGACCCGCGACTACGACATCGTGCTGCCGATGATCGTCGCAGTTGCATTCAGTCTGGGCGTGCGGCGCATGTTGTCCCCGGAGAGCATTTATACGCTCAAGCTCGTGCGTCGTGGGCATCCGATCCCGAACGCTTTGCACGCGAACATGTTTCTCGTGCAAAGCGCCGGTCAGGTCATGGAGACCGACGTCCTCATGCTGGATGCACAGATACAGTTTCGGGCAACGCTTTCACCTGCGGCGGAACAGGCGTTCCGGCATATCGTCGTCACGCGAGATAGCGAGATCTACGGTGTGTTGCGCATCAATACCGGTCTGCGCCGTGCGGTGAGCCAGGGCGCGTCCGACATCACGCTAGGTTCGCTCGCGCAGCGAAACTTCATCGTCGTGCAGGAGAGGGACGCCGTATTCGGGGTGATCAGCGAACTCAGGAAGCGCAAGGCCGTCATGGCGGTCGTGGTCAAGAGCGGTCGCCGCGACGATCCGGTTCAGGTGCTGGGCGTCATCGCGAAAGAGCACATCGCGGAAGCAGTGGCAAGCACGATCAGGATCTTTCCCGGGTAAGCGGAACCGGCGACACCCGTCAATAGCCGACGCAAACCGCGCGGGAAATCAGCAGACCAGCGAGCAGATGATGAAACTAAAAGATCAACTGGAGAGTTTCGGGCATCGCATGCGTCAGAGGCTACATCTCGATACCTTGGGTGATGCGATACGGACGATGCAAACGGCGGAGGTAGACGTCCATCCGGAATGGGTCATTGTTTATCGGACCGCCGGTGGTTTCTGCTGCATATACCGCGGCAAGGCATTCGACTTCGCCGAGATGCTGGATATACAGATATGGTCGGAAGAGATGGATGTACAGCCGTACTACATAGGCTTCTGATCGCAGGTGCCCGGGCCGAGGTCAGATTGGCGTGTCGATTGTTTGCACGAGAGATTGACGGGCGACGTGTCGCATCGCCTGCGTGAATGCCCGATCGGCTCAAAAAACCGCTGTAAGACGTCGCGAGACCCCGGCAATACCGGGGAGCCGCTTGTTTGCTGGGCTGCGCCGCTGTTTCAATCGACGCGATAGTAATTTCCGGGTAGCCAGTACAAAGATTCGAAGGTTAAGACCTACACTTTCCCTGTCGCCGCGAGAATGCTTGAACGAAAGAGCAAGCGAGTAACGGTGTAATCCTTAACCTATACGAGTTGGAGTACTTATGAACACGAAGATCATCGCAACGGTTCTTGTCGCCGCATCCGCAGCCCTGGCAGCGCCCGCTTTTGCAAGCGGCTACGGCCCGGCGCCGTTTTATCATCCGTCGGCCGGTGCGCCCGCCTCGCAACGTGGGCAAAGCGCGCAAACGCTCGCTGCCGAAGCGAAGCAGTGGAATGACAACTCGACCGCTTACGGTGGCGTGCGCAGCGGTACCAGCGAAGCCGGCTCGCGCGCACCTTCGCGAGTCGACAGGGAACCGGGCTTTGATTCCTCGCTTTTCCGTCATCACTGAGCCGTGGGTCGGGTCAATCCCGGCCATCCGGTGAGGCTCGAAGCAGCCGGGTCCTTGGGGCCCGGCTGCTGTTTTTTTGCCACGCGTGCCGCGCGTATTTGCGCGCGAGTCATTTCAGGGATGCCGGAAATTCAAGGATCGCTTGTTTCGAACCCGCAATTTACGGCGAGAGGATTGGCGGTCGTGATGAGCCGTATTGGCGATTCAATGGCGATCCGTGTGATACCGGGTCGATAGGGCTTCGTATAGCGGCGGCGCAAACATGCGCGAGACGCGGCTTGCAATTAACGCCGTGGCCATCAGCGAAATCACCAGCGCGTGCCCGTTGATCATTTCGATGACGATGACGAACGCCGTAATCGGGCTTTGCGTGACGGCGGCCAGATACCCGACCATGCCAAGCGCGATCAGCATGGTGAGCTGCATCGGCGAAAGCAGCATATGCAACGTATTGCCGAGACCTGCGCCGATCGCGAGCGACGGCGCGAACAGGCCGCCTGGCGCACCGGGCAGATACGATCCGACCATGGAGATCATTTTGAGCGCGGGGTAGAGGGCGCTGACGTTTCCTTTTCCGTCGAGCATGCCCTGAGCTTCCGCATACCCGCTTCCGAAAGTGTGGCCGTGGGCAAGAACCCCTACAACCGCGATGACGAAGCCGCAAAGCGCGCCGAACAGTACCGGCTGGCGCGTGCGCAGGTCGACGAGCGCAGCCGGCATCCAGCGGCGCGTATTCAATAGCAGCCAGCAGAAGAAACCGCCGGATAGTCCGCTTACGACGCCGATCAGGATGACGGCCGGCGCTAACAGGCGCGGCAGTTGCGACCCGATGTCGATGGTTCCGAAATAGACGTAGTTGCCCTGCAGTGCTAGCGAAACGACGCCGGCATAGATGATGGCCGTGATGAGCACGCCGCTCGTGCGCGACTCGAAGCTGCGAGTCAGCTCTTCGATAGCGAAGACGATGCCGGCGAGCGGCGCGTTGAACGCCGCGGAGAGGCCGGCAGCCGCGCCGGCGAGCGCGAGCCGGCGCTCGAGTACGCCAGGCCGGATCGCACGGAAGCGTTTCGGATAGAGCCTGCGCAGCGAATACATCAGCGACGCGCCGACGTGGATCGTCGGCCCTTCGCGGCCAATGGTGAATCCGCCGAGAATCGCCAGAAAGGAAACGAGAATCTTGCCCACCAGCACGCGCAGCGTCAACAATCGATCGGCCAGTTCGGGCGGCCCATGCAGTATGGCGATCACTTGTGGGATGCCGCTTCCTTCGGAGCCGTCGAACAGACGGCGGGTGATCCACACCGACGCGGCGCCGACTGCCGGTGTGACCAGCAACGGGAGCCACGGTCGCTGTCCTGCGTAATGCAGGAACATCTGATAGCCGAAATCGATCAATTTCGCGTAAGCGACGGCAACGAGGCCGACTGCAATCGCACCGAGCCAGAAGACGCCGTAATGCAGCCAGAGCCGACGCACGTGAGCGCGGGCGCGCCTGTCGCCGAGCAGCGGCAGGCGGCCGCCGAGCCATGTCCGCGGGTTCATTTTTCTATGCTGCGTCGACATGGCGCGATTGCCTCTGTGGTGGTGGTTTCATTCGGGCAGCAATGACCATCCAGCAGAAAACAAGCCCCGAACACGTAAAGAACACGGCACTCGATCCGTCGATTTTCAGAAGCCATCCGCCGACCACGCCGCCCAGCGCGAGCCCGATGGACTGTGTCGTGTTATAGACGCCGACCGCCGCGCCCTTGCGCGTGCCGGGCGCCAGCTTGGAGACCAGCGAAGGCTGCGACGCTTCGAGAATATTGAAGCCGAGAAAATAGACGAACAGGATCGCCGCCACGATCGCTATGGTATGCGCAGCGGCGCCCAGCAGTAACTGGCCGGTCAGGATAAGGAAAATCGCACCGACGAGCACCGCTTTCATCTTGCCGCGTTTCTCGGCCGCGATGATCGCGGGCACCATCATGACGAACGACAGCCCCATGACGGGCAGGTAGATCATCCAGTGCGAGCGCACCGGCAGGCCGTCCGCTTCGAGAATGCGCGGCACGACGAGAAAGAGCGCGGTCTGCGTGGCGTGCAGCACGAGCACGCCGAAATTGAGCCGCAGCAGTTCGACGTTGTGCAGTACCTCCCTGAACGGCGCGCGCACGTGCACGGGCTTCGGCGCATCGGGCACGACCCACAGCACGACGCCGACCGCGAGCACCGAGAACACGCCGACCAGCGCGAAGAGCCCGCTCATGCCGACCCACTGGAACACGACCGGTGCGCCGACGATCGCCACCGCGAACGAAATGCCGATGCTGCCGCCGACCATCGCCATGGCTTTCGTGCGATGTTCTTCGGAGGTCAGATCGGCGATGAACGCGATCACCGCCGACGACACCGCGCCCATGCCCTGAATGACGCGGCCGACGATGATCCACGTCATGTCGTGCGCGAGCGCGGCCACGAAGCTGCCGAGCGCGAAGATCAGCAGGCCCGTTGCGATCACGGGTTTGCGGCCGACCTTGTCCGACACCCAGCCGTAGAAGATATACAGCAGCGACTGCGTGACGCCGTACGCACCAAGCGCGACGCCGACGAGGAACACGTTGTCGCCGCCCGGGATCGTCCTCGCGTAGATCGAGAACACCGGCATGATCATGAAGAGACCGAGCATGCGCAACGCGAAGATCGACGCAAGCGCCACGGTCGCGCGCGATTCGGACGCACTCATACGTGTTGGAGGGGCGGACGGATTGGACACTGACGGTCTGGCGAAGTGAGTGCGCGACGCCGATCAAAGGTAGCGGCAGCGCAGGTTGAAAACGCGGCCTTGATACGCAGCGGCAGGCAGCGGCAGGCAGCGGCAGGTCGGGACATCGCAGAAATCTGCGGAACGGCGATCATGCAGCGACGACGAATAAGGCACAATGTGACATTCTAATCCATGTTATCGTCGCGCGCGACGCCATGGTGGTCGGCGGCTCGTGCCGCTGTTCACGGATGCCTAGTTCCGGTATGCGTTGTGTGCGATGACGTCTCCATGCAGGATTGCGTACAGACTGCCCAACAGAACGACAATGATCACTGCCAGAACGCTATAGCCGAAAAATTTCCACCATTTCATGCGCGTCCCCTTGAGCGTATTGAACGGCGGTCGTGATGCTTTTGATCGGGTACTTGCGGTTTTGACATTGATCTCATGGGGCGACACGTCGACTGACTCGTTTAATCACTCTGCCTACAAGCCCCACAAAATATCGTCGCCGTGACGATGCGCCTCGCGCATCATGTCGAGAAGGGGCCAGGCGCGATGCTTGACGGCTTCCGGGTCGTCGTGTGAGCCATGGTCATTCGGCACATGATGCAAGGCGTCGAGCGCCGCCTCGGCCAAGGCCTCCTTTTCGATCGCGCACTGCAGTCGCGATATCGCCGTGTCGAGTTCGTCATGGCTGATGACGCCGCGACTGCCGACCTGCTTGCCGATGAGTGTGAGCAGATATTGAGCCAGATTTCTCAACATGACTACATCAGGCGTCGAACGGCATTTGAAAGTGACAAGCATGCGAACACCTCCGGGCGGATGATGGCGTTGCCGCTGGGAACTCGCTTGCGGAATGGTCGTAATGAATGTGCAAGCCAGCGGACGCGAGGTCCAGATAACGGATTCTCTTCATTATGGCACATTGTGACATATGAGGATTTCGATGACTCGGGATTGCATCGGTTGGCAAAGGGCAAAGGGCAAAGGGCAAAGGGCAAAGCGTCAAACGGATTTTGCGTGATCGCGCGACCAGAAGATTGCGGCAGACGATGGTCGCGGAAGATTGGCGTCGCCGTGCGGGTACAATCGGCAAGTCCGGGCAGCCCGGCGGGCAACGGGTTACGTGACGGGTCCGGAGTTGGTGCATCTCACGCTGTAAGGAGTCGGATGCATCGTCGATCAATGTGTACCGGTTTCAGCAATCAACATGACATACGTGAACGGATTCGCCTCTATCCCGGGGGAGACATGGTAAGGCACACGGATTCGGCATTCGAACCTCCAAGCAAGGAGGATCTCGAGGCGATGTCGGAATTCCGTTATCGACTCCGGCGCTTCCTGCGGTTTTCGGAGAACGTCACGCATATCGCAGGCGTTACGCCGCTTCAATATCAATTGATGCTTCATGTCAGGGGTATCCCCGGGCGGCGCTGGGCCAGCGTCGGAGAGCTGGCCGAACGACTTCAGGCGGCGCCGAACGGTACGGCCGCGCTGGTATCGCGCTGCGAGCTGGCAGGGCTCGTCGTTAGAAAACCGGGCCAGGCAGACCGTCGCCAGGTCGAAGTGCATCTGACGCGCAAGGGCGAACGTCTCCTGAACCGGCTTGCCGCACTTCATAAAGCCGAGATCAAGGCGTCCGGCTGGCTTTTCCGCTAGACGGTAACGGGATGGGCAACTGGTCGTTCGAAACTGGTCGTTCGACATTGCCGTGCCGACCAGCCGTGCCTTCACATCGATTGCGGATCGCCCGGTTCAGGAATGCCGTCACGCGAGGCGCGGCGCTTACGCGCTGGTCGCGCCGACGGGACCCGATAGTGCACCGCCGCGCCACTGCTCCGCGAGCCGCTTGACAGCTAGCAGCAGACGCGCATTGATGATCTGACTTCAGATAAGCACAGTGGCGCCGATGAGAAAGCCGGAGGAATGGGGCAGGCGGGAAATGGTGCGAGCTCGAGGCTCGCACAGAGTGCATCGGGCAACGCGTGCGAATCGCCCAGCAGGTCGACGCCGTGCTCTTCAACGTATCGGTCGAACAACCGATACCGCTATGACGCCACGCCTGCGAAGCTTGTCTTCACGCGAGCACGATGTCGCGTACTCCACCGGATTGAATCATGATGTACACCACATCGTCTGCCGTTTCGTTCTTGACGTGGTGTATCACGCCGGGTTCGACGGTGTAGTGGTCACGCACTTGCGTGCTGTCGATGAGCCCGCCTGTTTTCGTTTCGACCGTCAAGGTGCCTTGAACGACGACAAAGCGATCTTTGACATGCGTATGGTGGTGCCACTGCGTTTCGCCTCCCGCGCGAACCGTGGTTTGGGAGACGCTATAGCTCTGCTCGCTTAGCAGCGTTTTATAGAGAACCTTGGCATTGGCCAGTGGAATGTCTGTATCGTTCATGCAAGACTCCTGTCGTGACTTCGACGTCACTCTAACGACGGGAACGACCGGCGGGGTAGCGATAAATTTGTGCACCCCCATGTGAGTTAAATCGACATCTCCACCCTATGCGCCGACTTCCCCCGCTTAATACGCTGCGCGCCTTCGATGCCGCTGCCCGCCACCTCAGCCTTTCCTCGGCCGCGCAGGAACTGCACGTAACCCACAGTGCGGTGAGCCATCAGGTTCGTCAGCTTGAACAGTGGTTCGGCAAAGCGATGTTCGTGCGCCATGCGGGCGGCGTGCGATTGACCGCGGAGGGGCAGAACCTGAAGCTCGCTACCGATCATATCTTCGCGCTGCTGGAAGCACGTTGCGCGGAGATTGCCGGGCAAGCCCCGATCGCCGAAATCGTGCTGGGTGCGCCCGGTAGTTTTCTGTCGAACTGGCTTATCCCGAGGCTCGATCGTTTCGAGGCGGTCCATCCCGACGTTCGAGTCCGCTTGCAGACGAGTACGACGATGGACGATCTGCAGCGGCATGTCGTCGATTGCCTCATTGTCAGCGACCGCAGCTGGCCGGCGGATGTCGACGCCGAGCGCCTTTTCGAAGAAACCATCGGCCCGGTCTGTGCACCGGACTGGCCTCATCGCATTGCCACGCCGACCGAACTGCAAGGTCAGCCGCTGCTGCACACCACGTCGCGTCCTCGCGCGTGGGAGGATTGGGCGTCCCGCAACGAGCTTGAACCGGCCATGTTCGCGAATGGCCGTTGCTTCGACCACCTGTCTTTGCTTCTTGAAGCGGCGGCTGCCGGTCTTGGTGTCGCGATTGCCCCGGCGTTGCTCGTCGAGCGCGAACTGTCGCAAGGCAGATTGATTGCGCCGCTTGGCTTCGAACCGAGCGGCGCCGTCTTCGCTTTCTGCACGATGAGCGGGCGGTCCGATAACGCGCTCGAGAGCCTTCGCGAGTGGCTGAAAGGCGAGAGCCGCGTGTAGGGCAATGAGGATTGCCCGGCGCTCGTATTCCAGACGATGAAGCTGGCCGTCCGGCTCCGATATGCAAGCCGGACAGTCTGCCTGTATGCTGAAACGCCTCGCTTCGCAAGAACGAGGCGCACGTTCACCGGCACGGCTACCCGAAACAAAAGACGATACATGGCGCACTCTTCACGACCTGCTCACACGCGACCGCGCAAGAAGCCGAGCCAGGCGCGCGCGGAGGAAACCGTGGAATCGATCATCGAAGCCGCTGCACAGGTTCTCGAAACGAGCGGGCTCGGTGGCTTCAACACGAACGCGATCGCCCGGCGCGCGGGCGTCAGCATAGGGTCGTTGTACCAGTACTTTCCCGGCAAGGACGCGCTGACGGTCGCACTGATCCGGCGCGAAACAAAGCGGTTCTACGACGATGCGGCAGACGCGCTCGCTCAACGCAGCGGCAAGGCCGCGCTCGAGTATCTGATCGGCGCGTCGGTGCGTCAGCAGCTACGGCGGCCGATGCTGGCGAAGCTGCTCGACGTGCAGGAGAGCAGCCCAGCATTGCGCGGCGAAATCGAAAAAGGGGAGTTCGAAGCGCTGGTTGTCGCCATCGTCAAACGTGCGGCCCCGCGACTCGAGCATCCTGAGGTGGCGGCAGCGGATCTGCTCGCGATGATCCAGGCTTTGACGGACTCGGCCGGCGCGCGCGGAGAGCGCGACCTCGCGAGCCTCGAACAGCGCGTGCGCGCGGCTGCTTTCGGCTATTTGTCGAGGGTCGAGAGGGCCGGCTGACGTTCGCCGCGAGCGGACGGAATGTGAGCAATCGCAGCAAGCCCGGCCGTGCCCGGTGGTCCGGAACGCACGCAACGCGGGGGCTTTACGGCACACGGCGAAGCGATCGTAATGCGAGTTGTTGAATGTGAGCTTTTGCTTTTATTCTGACGTCGTCGGGCGGCAGTGCCCACAGTTATTGAAAGAGAGACGACGATGAACGATCTGACCCAAAACATGAAGCTCAACCATCTGAGCTTCCCCTCGGCCGACGCGGCCGCTACCGCGCAGTTCTTCGAGCAATACCTGGGCTTCACCGTTTCGGGCACCTGGGAGGGGTCCTACATACTCAAGCGTCCCGGTTTCGATGTGGTGATCGACGCCAGCAGTCACGATATTCCGGCGTGGCCTACGGCGTTCCATGCGGGATTCGAACTGCCGGATTTCGACGCTGTTTGCGAGCTATACGAACGCTTCAAGGCGGACGGCGTCGAGATGGAGACCGAAGTGTTCAACAATGGCCGCGGTTCGCGCTTTTTCTGCCGGGCTCCCGGTGGCGTGATGTTCGAACTGAATACGCGTGCGGATGCCGCGCCTGAGTATCGCGACTCTTTCCGGAACTGAAGGGAAATGCCTGGGTCGGGACAATGGACGCGTAAGACATTGCCGCGAACCAGGATTGCCGCCACGCAGGCGCGTTTCGGTCACCACGCTTTCGCCGAAGCGCGCTGTTTCCCACCTTTATCGAGCTTCATCGAGCCGCGCGCGGCACAGGTCGACAAAGCGCTGCACCGGCTGCGTCAGCGTCGCGCCGCGGCGCGTCGCAATGCCGTACGGAGGCCCGCGCCGCTCGATCTTCAACGGCAGCACCTTGAGGAGCCCGTGTTGCGCGAAATATTGCGCGACCTTGAGCGGCATCAGGCCGATCGTGCCGACGCCGGAGCGCAATAGAGACAGCGTGGCGAAGGTCGACGAGGTTTCGATCGCATAGCGCGGAAAAGGCAATTGCGCGTCGTCGAACAGCTGCTCGAGCAGCGAGCGCATCGGCAGCGCGGCCTGTGGCGCGATCCATGGGTTGCCGGCGAGGTCGGCCAGTTCGATGTGTGTCGCGTCTGCAAGCGGATCGCCGCCGTCCACCACGAGGCACACCTCCTCCACTTCGAGCGGCATGAAATCGTAAGCCTCGGGATGCACGCTGATGCTCGGTCGTCCGATCACCAGATCGAGCAGCCGTTGGTCGAGCATCGACAGCAGCCGCGCGCTGTTGTCTTCCCACACTTCGACCGATATATCCGGCTGTACTTCGCGCAATGCTTTCAGGATCGGCGTCAGCCACCCCGGCAACGATCCCATGACCGCGCCGATTGCGAGCGTGCCGCCGCTGCCGCGCATGATCGCCGCGAGCTCGTCGCGCAGCGCGCTGATCTCGGAGCGCAACGTGCGCGCGTGGCGGATCACGCAGCGTCCCATCTCGTTCGCGACGATGCCGCGCGGCGAGCGCGAAAAGAGCTCGGCGCCGAACATCGCTTCGATCTCGCGCAGCGACTTCGTCATCGCGGGCTGGGACAGCGACACCTGCTGCGCCGCTTTACGCAGCGAACCGTGGTCGTCGAGTGCAATCAGCAGTGCGACGTGGTTGCCGCGCAGTCTCCTCAATATCGCATCGATACTGGTTATCACCGATATAACTCCTCGCTTTCACCTGATCGCAACGTTTCATTATCGGCACGCACGCATCGCCCATACACTCGTTCTGTCGATGCTCATTGCGCGTAGCGGCTGGCCGGCTTGCAACGGCCTGTCACGGCCCGCTCGCGATCGCGTACGAACTCGGCCTGGGACGCATCATAACGGGTGAAACATTCCTCAGCGACGCCACGGCCCCGCCGTCCCGCTTCGGCGTGCGCATGGAGAGAGGCAATTGAAAAGAATCGGTATCGATGTCGGCGGCACATTTACCGATGTCGTGATGCTGGATGACGAAACGGGGCGCATCTGGTCGACGAAGGTTCCGACCACGCCGAAAGACCGGGTGGTTGGAACGGTCGAAGGTTTTCGCAGAATTCTCGAGTTGTCCGGTGCGGCCAGCGCCGACGTCGCGTTTCTCGGCCACGGCACGACCATGGCGACCAATATGGTCGTCGAAGGCACGGGCGCGAAAACGGCGCTCGTCACGACACGCGGGTTTCGCGACATCCTCGAACTGAGGCGCGTCTCGCGGCACGACCGCGCGGACCTGTACGACCTGCTGTTCGACAATCCGCGGCCGCTCGTCGAGCGCCGCTGGCGTTTCGAGGTCTGCGAGCGGATGCGTCACGACGGCACGGCGATCGCGCCGCTCGAGCGCGCGGAACTCGAGCAGATTGCCGAGCGCATTCGCGCATCGGATATCGAGGCAGTCGCGGTCTGTCTGCTGCATGCGCACTTGAATCCGTTGCACGAGCAGCAGGCGGTCGACGCGCTGCGCGAACTGCTGCCGGACCACTTTATTTGTGCATCGCATCAGGTGAACCCGGAAGCAATGGAGTACGAGCGCACCAGCTCGACCGTCATCAACGCGATGCTCGGGCCGGTCTGCGGCCGTTATATCGGGCGGCTCGTCAGTACGCTTGCGCAGCTCGGCTTTGCCGGCAAGTTTCTGTTCATGCAATCGAACGGCGGGCTCGCGAGCCCGGCGATGGTCGCCGACCGGCCAATCGTGCTGCTCGAGTCGGGGCCGGCCGGCGGCGTCAGCGCGGCGCTGCGCAATTGCGAAAAGAGCGAACTGCGCAATGCGATTCTCGGCGATATGGGCGGCACCACGTTCGATGTCTCGCTGATCCGCGAATTCCGGCCCGAACTGCGTAACAGGAACTTGCTGCATACCTACACGGTGCGCTCGCCGAGCATCGATATCGACTCGGTCGGCGCGGGCGGCGGCTCCCTTGTCTGGATCGATGCGGGCGGCGGGGTGCGGATCGGGCCCGAAAGCGCAGGCGCCGACCCCGGTCCCGCGTGTTACGGGCGCGGCGGCACGCGGCCGACGGTGACCGATTGCAATCTCGTGCTCGGTTATATCGATCCGGACAGTTTTCTCGGCGGCGAATTCCGGCTCGACGCCAAGGCCGCATGGCGCGTGGTCGACGAGGTGATCGCGAAGCCGCTTGGCATCAGCGTGCCGGAAGCGGCGCAAGTTGTCCGGGCGGTAGCCAATGCGCTGATGGCGCAGGCCATCCGCATCATGACCGTGGAGCGCGGTTACGATCCTCGCGAGTTCTCGTATATCTGCTATGGCGGCGCGGGGCCGGTTCACGCGCTCGATCTCGCGCAGCAGATGGGTATCCGGCGCGTCGTGATTCCGCCGCTGCCGGGCCTCTTCAGCGCATTCGGCATGATGGTCGCCGATCAGCAGTACGACTATCAGCGGCCGCTCGAATGCGACCTGGCGAGGATCGACGACGCGACGCTCGGCGAAGCGCTCGACGGTCTGCTTGCTCAAGGTATCGACGAATTGCAGCGGCACGGCGTCGATCCGGGCGGCGTGAAGGTCGTGCGGCTCGCCGATTGCCGCTACGCAGGCCAGCCCGATGTGATGACGGTTGCCGTGCAGGACGGCACGCAAGGGGTGTGCGCGGCGCTCGCGGCAAGCTTCGAGGCCGCGCATCAGCGGCAGTGGAATTTTGTCAGCAAGGACAAGCCGGTCGTCGTGGCGAATGTGCGGCTGCAACTGATCACGTCGACGGGCTGGCGCGGCGGCGTGGCACGACCCGACGCCGCCGCGCAGCCGAAGCCGGTGCGCAGGCGCGACGTGTACATCGAGGGCGGCGTCCATTCGCTGCCGGTGTTCGCGCGCGCGGAGATTCCGGTCGGCGCGCATGTCGAGGGGCCGGCCGTGATCGAAGAGCACAGTAGTTGCGCCGTGCTGAAAGCGTCGCATGTCGCGCGCGTCGACCCTGATCTGAATCTTGTCATTGAACTGGCCGCCTGACCTATGGATATCGTTACCTACGAAATCATTCGCAGCAGTCTTTTTGCTATCGCCCGCGAAATGAAGATCGCGATGATGCGCACCGCGGGCAGCCCGTTGATGCATGCAAGCGGCGACTCGTCGGCCGCAATTTTCGATGCCGATATGCAGCTCGTCGCACAAGGCAACGACATCCCGACGATGCTCGGCTCCGCGGTGATCTCGACACGCGTGTCGGTCGAAGCCGTTGGCCGCGACAATCTGCGTCCGGGCGATGTCATCGTCAGCAACGATGCGTATGTCGGCGGCGGCAATCACCAGCCCGACGTGCAATTCACGCGGCCCGTGTTCGCCGACGGCAAGATCGTCGCGTTCGTGATGACGCGCGGCCATTGGACCGATATCGGCGGGCAGTCGCCGGGCAGCTATACGATCACGACCTGGGACGTGTTCGCCGAAGGCATTCGCATTCCGCCGGTATTGCTGTATCGGAACGACGAACCGGTGCGCGACATGCTCGAGCTGCTGACGCGCAACAGCCGCAACGCACACGAGCTGAAACTCGATATTCAGGCGCAATACGCAGGTACCTTCGTCGGCGACCGCCGTATTGCGGACCTCGTCGCGAAGTACGGCGCCGATGCGCTGCGCGACGTGATGAGCCAGAGCCTCGACCATTCGGAAAAACTGATTCGCGCGGAAATCGCGCGAATTCCCGATGGCGTCTATGAGGCGGAAGAACTGCTCGATCCGATCGAAGCGCCGGGCTGGAAGCAGGAGCGGCCCCTGATCAAGGTGACGGTGACGGTGGCGGGCGATTGCATCACGTTCGATTACACGGGCACCGGCGCGCAGGTGCGCGGCGGCGTCAACTGTCCGTTTTCGGTGACCTGCAACAGCACATGGTTCACCGTGAAGGCGTTGACCGACCCGGGCATCCCGATCAATCAGGGCTGCTATCGGCCGGTTACGATCGTCGCTCCCGAGGGCAGTGTGCTGAACTGCCGCTACCCGGCCTCGGTCGTGTCGGGCAACACCGAGACCTCGCCGCGTGTGATCGACCTGCTGTTGAAGGCGCTCGCGCCGGCGGTGCCCGAGCGGATCACCGGACAGAGCAACTGCGCGTCGTGTGCGGGCATCTTCAGCGGACGCGATACCGATGTGGCGCGCGTTGAAGAGACCGGCCAGGAGTTCGTGACGATGCATGACGTGCATGCGGGCGGGATGGGCGCGCGTGCGGACAAGGATGGCGTGAACGGCGTTCGCGTGTATGTCGGCAATGCGGGCAGCCAGTCGGTCGAGATGATCGAGCGGACCTCGCCGTTGCTCGTCGAGGAGTGGTCGCTCGTGGCCGATAGCGGCGGCGCCGGGCGCCGTCGCGGCGGGCTGACGTCGCGGCGCGTCTATCGCGTCGAATACGACGAAGCGACGTTTACGATCTCCGGCGAGCGCGGCCGGTCGGCGCCGCAAGGCCACTTCGACGGCCTGCCGGGCGAGCGCTTCCTGTGCACGGTGCAACGCGCGGACGGCAGCGAGCATGCGGTGCCGGCGAAAGGCGGGCAAACGGTCGTGTACCGCGGCGATCGCGTGACGGTGCAGCCGGCCGGCAGCGGCGGCTACGGCGATCCGTCGCTGCGCGAACGCGAACGCGTCGCGGCCGATCTTGCCGATGGTTACATCAGCAAGGACGCGGCGAGCCGCTTGTACGGGTATGTCGAAGACGTTGCACATGCAACTTCCGAGGCCGCCGCGGACGTCCCGACGCTTGCGGTGGCCGGCGCATGAAAAAGACCGCTACCGCTACGCCCGCACGCAGGTCTCTGCCGCTGGAAGGGGTGTGCGTGATCGAGATCGGCCATAGCCTCGCGGCACCCTATGCGGGGATGATCCTCGGTTCGCTCGGCGCGGACGTGATCAAGATCGAAAGCGCGGAGGGCGGCGACTACGCGCGCGATTGGGGGCCGCCGTTTATCGACGGCGCCGCGGCGCTATTTCATGCGGTCAATCACGGCAAGTCGAGCATTACGATGTCGCTGTCGAACCCGCACGACGCGGCGGCGTTGCGCGAGTTGATCGTGCGGCGCGCGGACGTCGTGCTGCAAAACCTGAAAGCCGGGGGCACGGAGAAATACGGCTTGGGCAGCGCACAGATGCTCGCGCTGAAGCCGTCGCTCGTGTACTGCAATCTCGGCGCATTCGGCACGACCGGACCGTGGCGCGACAAGCCCGGCTACGATCCGCTCGCGCAGGCGCTGTCCGGCCTGATGAGCTTTCTCGGCGGCCCGGGCGAACCGTTGAGCCGCATTCCGGTATCGGTCAACGATATGGGCACGGGCCTGTGGGCGGCGCTTGGCATACTGGCCGCGCTGTTTCGCCGTGCGGCGAGCGGCGTGGGCGAGGTCGTTTCCGTTTCGCTGTACGAGACCGCGCTGAGCTGGGCCGGGATGCAGATCGCCGACTACCTCGCATCGGGCAACTTGCCCGGCCGCTGGGGTTCGGGCACGGCGGCGATCGTTCCGCATCAGGCATTTGCATGCGCCGACGGCACGATCATGGTCGCGGCCGGCAACGACAGGCTGTTCCGGCGTTTGTGCGAGGTGCTCGGCCTGCCCGCGCTGGCCGACGACGTCCGCTTTGCGACGAATGGCGCGCGCGTCGAGCATCGCGTCGAACTGATCGAATTGCTGCAACAGGCGTTCGGCACCGCGCGCATCGCGCATTGGCTCGACCGGTTCGACGCTGCCGGCATTCCATGCGGCCCGATCCAGACAATCGACGAAGTCGTTGCGCACGAGCAGACGAAGGCGCTCGATATCCTGCGCACGACCGACGACGGCGCGGCGAGTTTTGTGGGCCTGCCCGTGTCGTTCGGCGGCGTGCGGCCCGCACGCAACGGCCGCACGCCGAAGCTCGGCGAACACAACCATCTGCTGGCGAAGACGCCACTGGAGACACCTTGAAACTTGCCTCACACCTTGGTACGAACCCGCTTGCGACGCTGCAGCTCGAGGAGATCGACCAGCAGATTCTGGTGGTGACCCTGAATCGCCCGGCGGCGTCGAACGCGATCACCACGACGATGGGCGACGAACTGATTCGCGTATTCGGCGCGCTCGAAGCGGACCCTGCGCAATATCGCTGCGTGATCCTGACCGGCGCCGGCGAGCGCGCGTTCTGCGGGGGGGCCGACCTGAAAGAACGCGAGGGCATGAGCGACGAACGGTTCGGCGTGCAGCATTACCTGTTCGAGCGGATGAACCGCGCGCTCACGTATTGCCCGCTGCCGCTGGTCTGCGCGGCGAACGGCTCGGCGGTGGCCGGCGGTCTCGAACTGCTGCTCGCCTGCGATTTCGCTTATGCAGCGAAGACGGCCGTATTCGGCTTTACCGAAGTGAAGCGCGGCATCATGCCTGGCGGCGGCGGCACGCAGCAATTGCCGCGCACGATCGGCGCACGCCGCGCCAAAGAGCTGATTTTCCGCGGCGCGCGTTTTACCGCGGACGAAGCGCTTGCGTGGGGCGTGGTCAACCGGCTGTGCGAGCCGGGCCGCGTCCTGGCCGACGCGATCGAGGCCGCACGCGATATCTGCAGCAGCGCACCGCTCTCGGTCGTGCAGGCGAAGAAGGCGATCGACCTCGGCATGCAGGGCGATCTGCGGACCGGGCTTTATCTGGAGATCGAAGCGTATAACCGGCTGATTCCGACTGCCGACAGGCTCGAAGGCATCAGCGCATACAACGAGAAACGGCAGCCCGTATTCAAGGGCCGTTAGCCGTTCGGCGGCGGTACAGCGGTATCGGTTTTACAGTGGTATCGGTGGTGCTCACATAAAACCGGATCAAACCGGAGGAGACAGTGATGACCTCAACCCCAGGCAGCGCGGAGGACGCGCATGCGGAACAGACCTACGGCAAGATCACGCGCAGGCTGATTCCATTCCTGTTTCTCTGCTACGTGTTCGCGTTTCTCGATCGCATCAATATCGGCATCGCGCAACTCGATATGAAGCACGACGTCGGCTTCAGCGATCTGACGTACAGCATCGGCGCCGGAATCTTTTTTCTCGGCTATGTGCTGATGGAAGTGCCCAGCAATCTGTTGCTGGCCCGTATCGGCGTGAAGCGCACGTTTTCACGCATCATGGTGCTGTGGGGCATCGTTGCGGCCGCAACCGCTTTTGTGACCGCGCCCGCGCATCTGTACACCGTGCGGTTTCTGCTCGGGCTCGCCGAAGCCGGGCTGTATCCGGGCGTGATCTTTTATCTGACGCGCTGGTATCCGGTCGAGCGCCGTGCGAAGGTGATCGCGATTTTCACCTGCGCGACCGGTATCGCGGGTCTGGTCGGCGGCCCGCTGTCCGGCGCGCTGATGACGTATTTCAACGACGTATTCGGACTGCGCGGCTGGCAGTGGATGTTTATCGTGCAGGGGCTGCCGGCCAGTGTGCTCGGCGTGATCGCATTCTCTTATCTCGACGACGGGCCTCAACAGGCAGCGTGGCTCACCGAGCGCGAGAAGGCCGTCGTGCTCGGCGACCTTCGTCGCAGCTCAAGTGTCAGCGCGACGCATGCGGAACATACGTTCGGTCGTGCGCTTGGCGATTTTCGTGTCTACGTGATGGGCTTCGTGTGGTTTGCGCAGATCGCCGGCGTGTTTGCAATCGGCTTCTGGCTGCCGGCGCTGATCAAGAAGTCGGGCGTCGGCAGCGCGTTGCATATCGGGCTCTATTCGGCGATTCCGTACTTCGTCAGCTGGGTGGCGCTGGTGATGCTCAATCGTCATTCCGACCGGACGATGGAGCGGCGCTGGCATTGCGCGATCGCCATGCTCGTCGGCGCCGCGGCGCTCGTATGGGCCGGGTTCACGAGCGGCAATCTGGCGATGTCGCTGGTCGCGTTGTCGATCGCGACGGCCGGCATTCTCGCGCCGAACCCGCTGATCTGGGCGATTTCGACCGACTATATTCGCGGCAGCGGAGCGGCAGGCGGCGTCGCCATTATCAATTGCGTGGGGCTGCTCGGCGGTTTCGTCAGCCCGATGATCATCGGCTCGATCAAGACAGTGACGGGCAGCATGGCCGGCGGCCTCGGTGCGATTGCGGTGCTGATGACAATCGGTGCGATCGCGGCGATTGCGTTTGCGCCGGCGACATCGGGCACGGTCGCGGCGGGCGCGGCTTCGCCATCGGAAGGCGCGCAAGCGCATGGTGATGGCAGCGGCACGGTTGCCGATGCGGCGCTGTGATCGAAACGAAGGAGCATGAAGTCATGACGACGCAAGACTCGTTTGTGCAGATTCGCGAAGTCGGATTGCGCGACGGCCTGCAGATGGTGCGCACCATCCTGACGAGCGCGCAGAAGCTCGACTGGTGCCGCTGCATGGTCGATGCGGGCGTGACCGATATCGAAGTGACGTCGTTCGTGCCGCCGAAAGTCGTGCCGCAGTTCGCGGACGCAGCCGACGTGGCGAGCGGCGCGCTGAAGATCGACGGCCTGCATGCGGCCGCGCTGGTGCCGAACCTGAAAGGCGCGCAGCGTGCGTTCGAAGTGGGCTTGGGAAAGGTGCACTTCGTGCTGTCCGCGAGCAACGAGCACAACCTGAAGAACGTGCGGCGCAGCACCGCGGAATCGGTCGAGGACTTTGCGCGGATCGTCGCGGCGCGCGACGAAAGCGACGCCCCCGGCGTGCGCGGCATTGAACTCGGCGCCGGCATTGCGACGGCATTTGGCTGCACGATTGCCGGCAAGGTCGACGAACGGATGGTGCTGGACCTCGTCGACACGCTGCTCGAGGCAGGGGCCGACGAGATCACGATCGCCGATACGGTCGGCTACGCAAATCCCGGCCAGGTGCGCGCGCTGATGCGTCGCGTCTGTGCGATGGCGGGCAGCGTGCCGGTTGCGTGCCACTTCCACGACACGCGCGGGCTGGGACTCGCCAACGTGGTTGCCGCGCTCGACGCGGGCGTGCGCCGCTTCGATGCCTCGCTCGGCGGACTCGGCGGTTGCCCGTTCGCGCCGAACGCGACGGGCAACATCAATACCGAGGACACGGTGTTTTTGCTGGAATCTGAAGGTATGCACACGGGCGTCGAGATCGGCAGACTGCTTGAGATTCGCGAGAAGATCGCCGCGTGGCTGCCGGGCGAGCCGTTTACCGGCGCGATCGCGCGCGCTGGTTTGCCGATCACGTTCGAACCGGCGCAAGCGGTCGCTGCGTGACGATGATTAGAGGGCGCGTAACGCTGCCCAGGTAAATCGCGGCGACCGCCGCATCCATTCCCCGGGAACGTTTGGCCTTGCTGGCGACGACGTTACCCGGCTTTCCATCGGAATCCGTATCAAGCCGCGTCAGGCCGCATCAAGCCGCCGCGCGCTTCGATATCTCCTTTCCATCGCATATCTTTCGCAGACCTGACACGGCAGGCTGGTGTCCCTGCTCGTCCAGCCGGTTCGTCGAAGGCGCGCTTTATCCAATTGACAAGCCCGGCGATAGCTCCTATCTTTGTCATCACAAATGTGCGTTACATTCACATTTGTGATGACAAAGCAGTAAAACAACAAATTGGAGACAACCGATGTTCAAGAGCACAGCTCATGCATTGAGATTCGTGTCCGTCGCCGTCTGCGCGGCAGCCGCGCTGACGGCGACCCCAACCGCCGAGGCCAAAGGTCTGAAAATCGGCTTCAGCCAGGTGACGCTTCAATCGCCGTTCTATGTCCAGCTCAAGGAGGGTGCGCAGGCCGCCGCCAAGGCGAACGGCGACGAGCTGATCTTTCTCGACGCGAACGGCGACGTGAACAAGCAGAACAACGACATTCAGGATCTGCTCACGCGCAAGGTCAACGTGCTGATCGTCAATCCCGTGAACCCCGATGCGGTGGCGCCGTCGCTCGATGCCGCAAGCCGCGCGCACGTGCCGGTCATTACCGTCGACCGCGCCGCGCACGGCAGCGTGGCGGCCTATATCGGCCGCGACAACGTGAAGATGGGCGAGCTGTCGGGCAAGGCGCTCGTCGCCGCGCTGAAGAAGAAAGGCGTGACGAGCGGGAAGATCGTCGAGATTCAGGGCGATGCGGGCGGCACCGTGATGCAGGATCGTCGCAAGGGGTTTCACAACGCATTCAACGGCACCGGTTTCAAGGTCGTCGAGGGTCCGTATAGCGAATACATTCGCGCCAACGCCGTCACCGCGATGCAGGATCTGCTGCAGGCGAACGCCGATCTGAAGGCGGTCGTCGCGCACAACGACGACATGGCCCTCGGCGCGATGCAGGTGCTGCAGGAGGCCAATCGCAAGGACGTGCTGGTCGCAGGTATCGACGGCCTGTCCGAGGCGCTCAACGCGATCGAGAGCGGCAATCAGTATGTCGCGACCGCGCTGAACGATCCGCGCTATCTCGGCGACATCACGATCCAGACTGCCGAACAGGTGGCGGCCGGCAAGAAGGTGCCGTCGTTCGTCGATGCGGGCACGGAAGTCGTCACGAAGGACAACGTCAGGCAGATCAAGCACGACGGGCTGTTCGGCGAATATCGTCCGAAGGTGTACTGATCTTCGGGCAGCCGGCCGGCACGATTGCGAGCCACGTGCCCGGCCGGCCCGGATCGCCTCGTCGCAAGCGAGCGCGCTTTCAGCATCGGCTTTGAATCATGCAGGCGTCGAAGCCGTCGAGCGTCGCTATGTCTGGCGGCAGGTTTTTCATCTACTCACTTGTAAGGAAATCATCGTGCGAGCAGCTGTCATGCATCGGCCGGGCGACATCCGTGTCGAAGAAGTCGAAAAACCGTCTGTGAGGCCGGGCCACGCACTCGTGCGCGTGGCCGCGTGCGGCGTGTGCGGGTCCGATATCCCGCGCATGCTGAGCAAGGGCGCGCATGTGATGCCGCTGATTTGCGGTCACGAATTCGCGGGCTTCGTCGAAGCGCTCGGCAGCGGCGTGGAAGGCTTTTCGGTCGGCGAACTGGTGACCGTGCCGCCGCTGATTCCGTGTCTGAAATGCGATCAATGCATGCGCGGGCATCCGTCGCGTTGTCTCGACTACGACTACTTCGGCAGCCGCCGCGACGGCGCCTATGCCGAGTTTGTCGGCGTACCGGCAACCAATCTCGTGAAAGTGCCGCAGACGATGGACCCGACCGCGGCCTCGCTCGTCGATCCCGCTGCGATCGCGATTCACGCGATCTGGCAGGGCGAACTGAAGGCCGGCCAGAACGCCGCCGTGGTCGGCTGCGGACCGATCGGCCTGTTCGCGATTCAATGGATGAAGCTGATGGGCGCGCGCAACATCGTCGCGATCGACATCGCGGAAGACAAGCTCGAGATGGCGCGCACCGCGGGCGCCACGCACACGCTGCTAAGCGGCCAGCCCGATGCGGATCTGCCGCGTTGCCATCTGATCGTCGAAGCGGCGGGCCACCCGAGCGCGATCAATCAGGCCGTGCAGCTCGCGGGCCCGGGCGGCCACGTGGTGTTCATCGGCATTCCGACCGCCGACGTCGCGCTGACGAGCAAGAGCTTTTCGCACTTTCTGCGTCAGGAAGTCTCGTTGCACGGCGCATGGAATTCGTTCTCGGGCCCGTTCCCCGGCGACGAGTGGACCGCTGCGATCGACAAGCTCGCGACCGGCGCGCTGCGCTGGGACTTCATGATCACGCACGATCTTCCGCTCGAGGCGCTGCCCGACATGTTCCAGCATTTCGCGGAAAAGAAGGGGGCGGCCAAAGTCGTGTTCCGTCCGTCGTAGCGTCCTGCGTAATATGGAGTCGACATAACAAACGTAGGAGGAGACAGAATGTCCTTGCTCTTGGGGCTGGACTTCGGCACGGGCAGCGTTCGTGCCGGTTTGTACGATGCGGGCACGCACAAGCTCGTGCGCGTGGCGGAAGCGCGCTATCCGACCGTTTATCCGCGCCTCGGATGGGCGGAGCAGGCGCCGCTCACGTGGTGGCAGGCGCTCGGCGAAGCGTGCCGCGAGCTGATGGCGAGCGCCGGACATCCGCGTGTCGCTGGAATCTGTGTGGCGACGACTTCGTCGACCGTCGTCGCCGCGGACGAACACGGCGTTCCGCTGCGGCCCGCGCTGCTGTGGATGGATTGCCGTGCCGGCAATGAAGCGAACGGCACGCGTGCCGTGCGTCATCCGATGATGAGCGCCGGCGGCGACGCAGTCGAATGGCTCGTGCCGAAGGCGATCTGGCTCGCTCGCAACGAACCGGACATATATCGCCGGGCGGCGCGCATCTGCGAAGCCGTCGACCTCGTGAACTACTGGCTCACCGGCCGCTGGGTGGCATCGCAATTGAATGCGACCTGCAAGTGGAATTACGACACGGTTCAGCAGCGTTTCCCCATCGACCTCTACGAACGGCTCGGCGTGCCCGATCTCGCCGACAAGCTGCCCGGCGAGATGATCCGCGTCGGCGGCCGGATCGGTCCGCTCACGGAAGAGGCCGCGCGGCATCTTGGCATCGCCGGGCAGCCGGTCGTGGCGCAGGGCGGCATCGATGCGCATATGGCGATGCTGAGCGCGGGCGCCACGGGTCCGGGCGACCTGCTTTTCATCGGCGGCACGTCGATCGTTCAGCTCATGCACATTCCCGAATGGGTCGACGTGCCCGGCATGTGGGGGCCTTATCCGAACGCGCTGATCGACGGGCCGTGGCTTATCGAGGGCGGCCAGGTGTCGGCCGGCTCGATCCTGCACTGGCTCGCGCATCAGATGTTCGGTCTCGACGAGGCCGGTCATCAGGCGCTGATCGCCGAGGCGGCCGAACTCAAACCCGGTGAAACGGGCCTGCTGGTGCTCGACTACTGGATGGGCAACCGCACGCCCTACCGGTCGTCGGAGCTGCGCGGCGCGATCCTCGGCCTGTCGCTGAACCATCAGCGCAAGGATGTCTACCGCGCATCGGTCGAAGCGATCGCGCTCGGCTCGGCCAATGTGTTTCATACGTTGCGTGCGGCCGGCATCGAGGTGCGGCGCGTGATCGCGGCTGGCGGTTTCCAGAAGAACCCGCTATGGTTGCGCGCAACCATCGATGCGACGGGCGTCCCGTTCGAAGTCGTCGCTCACGACAACCTCACGCTGATCGGCGCGGCCGCTGCTGCGGCATGCGGCGTCGGCGAATGCGCGCAGTTGCGCGAGGCGGTCGCGAGCTTCGCGACGCGCGGCGTGCGCGTCGACCCGGACCCGCAAGCGCACGAGCAATACCAGATGCTGCTCGAACGCTATCGCGAGGCGACCGACACGGTGGGTCCGATTGTCTCCCGGCCGCCGCTCGAGGCGGCTGCCGCCATGAGGTCCGCAGCATGACAACCATTTCGACGAACGATTCGCTGCCGTCGCGACTGAACTCCGATCCGCAACGCGAGCAGTTGATGGCGCAAGTCGCCAAGCTCTACTACGACCTCGAGCGCACCCAGAACGAAATCGCGAAGGAAACGGGCCTTACGCGCTGGCAGGTCGCGCGGCTGCTGCGCGAAGCGAGGGAAGTCGGCATCGTGCGCATCGAGATCATTCCGCGCTCGCCGCGTCTGCCGCATCTCGAGGCCGACATGCAGCGCCGCTTCGGGCTGCGCGAAGCGATCGTGCTCGCGGCGAGCGGCGACGAGGACGTCGAGCTGAACGTCGTCACGCAGGCGGCAGGGCGCTATCTGGCCGGTCTGCAGCCGTCGCCGTCGCTGGTCGGCGTGTCGTGGGGCCGCACGATGATCAAGATGGCGCAGTGGCTGCCGCCGCGCTGGAACGACGGCGTGCACGTCGTGCTGTTGAACGGCGCGATCAGCATCCGCAACGTCGCCGAGCAGACCAACAACGTTGCCGAGCGTTTCGCGCATGCCGGTAACGGGCACGCGACGCTGCTGCCGGTGCCCGCGATGCTCGGCAGCGCGCGCACGCGCGAAGCGCTCGAACAGGACATGGTGGTCGCCGAAGCACTGCGTATCGCCGACGAAGCGCCGGTCGCGTGCTTCAGCATGGGCGAACTGTCGGACCGCTCGGTGCTCGTCGAGTCCGGTTATGTCGACCAGGCGATCATGCGCGAGCTCGCGAAGCGTGGCGCCGTCGGCGATATCCTCGGCCGTTTCATCGACGCAAACGGCGAAATCGTCGCGCCGGAGCTTGATAGCCGCACCATCGGCTTGCGGCCCGAGCGGTTGCGCGACAAGGCGTACTCGATCGGCGTCTGCGTCGGCGAGCGCAAGCACAAGGTCGCGCGCGCCTGTTTGCGCGCGCGCTATGTCAACGTGCTCGCCACCGACGAGGCGACCGCGCGCTTCCTGCTGGAGCACGGCGATGAGTGACTACGTACTGGACGTGAGCCATGTATCGAAGCGTTTTCCGCCGAACGTCGTCGCGCTCGTCGATGCGTCGCTGCGCGTGAAGCCCGGCGAAGTGCATTGCCTGCTTGGCGCGAACGGCGCGGGCAAGAGCACGCTGCTCAAGATCGTGGCCGGCGCGCATCGGCCCGATACCGGCGCGCTGCATATCGACGGCCAGCCTGTCGATCTGCGCAATCCGCAGGAAGCGAGCGCGGCAGGCATCGCGATGATCTATCAGGAACTCGACCTGATCCCGCAGATGACGGTCGAAGAAAACCTGCTGCTCGGCCACGTGCCGCGGCGCTTCGGCATCGTGTCGCGCGCGAAGCGCCGCGCGCTTGCCGCGGCGGCGCTCGCGCGGGTCGGCGCGACCTTCCCGCTGACCGCGCGCGTCGAGACGCTGTCGATCGCGAACCAGCAGCTTGCCGCCATCGCGCGCGCGCTGACGGGCGCCGCGAAGGTCGTCGTGATGGACGAGCCTTCGGCGGCGCTCAACGAAACCGAGCTCGAGAAAGTGTTCCAGGTGATTCGCGAGATCGTGGCCGGCGGCGTGTCCGTGGTTTATGTGAGTCACCGGCTCAACGAAATTCGCGAGATCGGCGACCGCGTGACGGTGCTGCGCGCGGGCAAGACCGTCGAGACGTTCGAGGTGGCCGCCGTCGACGAGCACACGCTCGTGTCGGCCGTAGTCGGCGACAGCCACGAACTGCTGGAACGCGGCGAACATGCGCCGCCGCGCGAGACGTTCGCATTGCGTATCCGGCGCCTGGCCGGCCCCGCCGGTCTCGAGATTCGCGATCTCGACGTGCGCGAGGGCGAAGTGGTCGGGCTCGCGGGACTGAACGGCGCGGGCCGCACGACGCTGTTGAAGGCGCTGTTCGGCGTGCAGCCTTCGAGCGGCGAGATCGAACTGTTCGGCGCGCCGTATCGCCCGAAACATGCGAAAGACGCGATTCGCCGCGGCATCGGCCTCGTTCCCGAAAGCCGTAAGACCGAAGGCCTCGTGCTCGATGCGCCGATCTATCGCAACGCGACGCTCGCGCACAACCGCCGCTACCGCTGGCTTTCGCATCGACGCATGAAGGCGCGCACGCAACCGGTGCTCGGGCAGTTGCAGACCAAATTCGGTTCGCTGACGCAACCGGTGCGCCAGCTCTCGGGCGGCAACCAGCAGAAGGTCGTGCTCGCGAAGTGGGTGATCGACGGCGCGAAGCTGCTGCTGCTCGACGAGCCGAGCCGCGGTCTCGACATCGGCGCAAAGGCGGACCTCTACCGGCTCGCGCGCGGCCTCGCGGAACAGGGCGCGGCGGTGCTCGTCGCGAGCAGCGAACTCGAAGAACTGTACGCGAACTGCAATCGGATCTGGGTCATTCACGAAGGCAAAAACGTCGTCTGTTTCGATCCGGCCGTCACGCCGAGTCTCGAGATCCAGCAGGCGACCATCATCGGACGAAGGACTTGAAACATGGATACGACTTCAAAAGAGCTCGTGACCCGCGGCGGCGATAGCGGGCCACGGCGCAGCTTCATCAACAGTCCGCTCGTCGAATGGGCGATGCGGTACAACTTCATTCTGATTTTTCTGCTTGCGGTGGCCGTAGCGACGTCGCTATCGAGCGATTTCCTGACCTTCGGCAATATCGCGAATCTGTTCCAGCAGGCCGCCGTGGTCGGCATCGTGGCGATCGGCATGACCTTCGTGATTCTGACCGCCAATATCGATCTGTCGGTCGGCAGCCTGTCGGCCTTCATCGGGATCGTCGTCGCGACGCTGTTGCACGGTGGCATGTCGGGCTGGCTTGCGACACCGCTCGCGCTGGGCGTCGGGCTGGTCGCCGGCGCATTGATGGGCGCGATATCGGTGTACGGAAAGGTGCCGAGCTTCATCATCACGCTCGCGGGCCTCGTCTCGCTGCGCGGCGCGACCTATCTGCTCTCGGACGGCTCGCCGATCGGCGGTCTGCCGAGCGGCTTCAGCAGCATCGGCTCGGCGATGATTCCCGTGCTGCCCGGTTCCGACCTGCTGTTCCCGGTGATGGGCATCATCTTTCTTGCGATCGCCGTGATCGCGGGACTCGTGCTGCGCTATACGGTGTTCGGCGAGTACGTGCTCGCGACGGGCGGCAATATCGAAGCCGCGCGTCTGTCGGGCGTGCCGGTGCGCGCGATTTCGATTGCGGTTTTCGCGATCTCGGGCCTGCTTGCGGCGCTCGGCGGCGTGCTGCTCACGTCGCGTTTGCACATCGGCCAGCCGACCTCGGCGCAAGGCCTCGAGCTCGATGCGATCGCGGCCGTCGTGCTCGGCGGCACGAGCCTGTTCGGCGGACGCGGCGGCATGCTCGGCACGACCTTCGCCGTGATGCTGCTGCAGGTGTTGCGCAACATCTTCAACCTCGTCGGACTCGGCTCGTTCTACCAGATGACGATTACCGGCGTGATCATCGTGCTGGCCATTCTGCTGAACCGCCTGATCGACCACTACGCGGGGCGCACATGACTGCCGGCGCCCGCACTTCCAGACGGCGGCGGCCTGTAGCGTCGCCGGCCGCGATTCCCGCTCAACCTCCGCATCCCGAACCCATGTCCGAACACTTAGCACGCAATCCGGGGGTGGCGCTCGCCCTCGACGCCGTACTCGGCCCGCAGGTCAATGCGCCTGCCGCCGCGCGCCGCAGCGACACGCTCAAGGCGCGCCGCTCGGTCAAGAAGGCCTGGCAGGCCGCGTGGCACGTAAAGGCGATTTCCTGCATCGACCTCACGACGCTCGCGGGCGACGACACGCCCGGCCGCGTCAAACGCCTCTGCGCGAAGGCGCGCCGGCCGCTGCGCGACGATCTGATCAGCGCACTGGGCCTCGACGACGCACCGCCCACGACGGGCGCCGTCTGCGTGTATCCGACGATGGTCGGCGCGGCCGTCGCGGCGCTCGAAGGCTCGGGCATTCCGGTCGCGTCGGTCGCCACGGGTTTCCCGGCCGGCCTCACGCCGCTCAGGCAACGGCTCGAGGAGATCCGTTACGCGGTGGCCGAGGGCGCACGCGAGATCGACATCGTGATTACGCGCGAACACGTGCTGCTGCAGCAGTGGGACGCGCTCTACGACGAAGTCCGGCAGATGCGCGAGGCGTGCGGTGACGCGCACCTGAAGGCGATTCTTGCGACGGGCGACCTGAGGACGCTGCGCAACGTGTACCGCGCGAGCATGGTGTCGATGATGGCGGGCGCGGATTTCATCAAGACGTCGACCGGCAAGGAGGATGTCAACGCGACTTTGCCCGTGAGCCTCGTGATGTGCCGCGCGATTCGCGACTACGAAACGCTGACGGGCTTCAAGGTCGGATTCAAGCCCGCCGGCGGATTGCGCACCGCGAAGGATGCGATGAACTGGTTGATCCTGATGAAAGAAGAGCTCGGCCGGGCGTGGCTCGAACCGAACCTGTTCCGTATCGGCGCGAGCTCGCTGCTCAGCGATATCGAACGGCAGATCGAGCATTTCGTCACCGGTCAATATTCGGCGCTGCACCGGCACGGTCTCGCGTAGCGCTTGCGCCCCGCACGGCGCGTCACGTCACGTCCATTCGCGGACCTACCGGAACACTCGGGATACACGCATGAAAACTTCACAAGCACGGATCAAAGACATACTCGAAACCATGGAATATGGCCCCGCTCCCGAAAGCGCCGATGTCGCAATGAGCTGGCTCGACGCGCGCGGGCGCGCATTCGACCATTTCATCGACGGGGCATTCGTCGCGCCGGCGGACGGTGCACGCTTCGCGGTGGTGAACCCGGCGAACGAGTCGCTGCTTGCGCATGTCGCGCAGGGCAGCGCGGCCGATGTCGACGCGGCCGTTGCGGCGGCTCGATGCGCCTTCCCGGCGTGGTCGTCCGCGCCCGGACATGAACGTGCGCGCCTGCTGTATGCGCTTGCGCGGCACATCCAGAAGCACGCGCGCTTTCTCGCGGTGCTCGAAAGCCTCGACAACGGCAAGCCGATTCGCGAGTCGCGCGATATCGACGTTCCGCTCGTCGCCCGGCATTTCTATCATCACGCGGGATGGGCCGAACTCGTCGACGACGAGTTTCCTCATCATGAGGCGCTCGGCGTATGCGGGCAGATCATTCCGTGGAATTTTCCGCTGCTGATGCTCGCATGGAAGATCGCGCCGGCGCTCGCGGCCGGCAACACGGTGGTGCTGAAGCCGGCCGAGTTCACGCCGCTTACCGCGCTCGCTTTCGCGGAAATTTGCCAGCAGGTCGGGCTGCCGGCCGGGGTCGTCAATATCGTGACCGGGGACGGCGCAACGGGCGCGGCGATCGTCGCGCATGGCAATGTCGACAAGATCGCGTTCACGGGCTCGACCGAAGTGGGGCGCGCGATTCGCCGCGCCACCGCGGGCACCGGCAAGAAGCTCTCGCTCGAACTCGGCGGGAAGTCCCCGTTTGTCGTGTTCGACGACGCCGATCTCGATGCGGCTGTCGAAGGCGTTGTCGATTCGATCTGGTTCAACCAGGGGCAGGTCTGTTGCGCGGGCTCGCGCATTCTCGTGCAGGAAGGCGTGGCCAGTCGTTTTCATGCGAAATTGCGCGCGCGCATGAGCGCGCTGCGCGTCGGCGATCCGCTCGACAAGTCGACCGACATCGGCGCGGTCGTCGATCGCGTGCAGCTCGAGCGGATCGCGTCGCTCGTGCAACGCGGCGTGACCGAAGGTGCGACGTGCTTTCAACCGCCGATGGCGGTGCGCGACGTGGGCTTTTTTTACCCGCCGACGCTCGTGACCGATGTCGAGACGTCGTCCGTGCTCGTGCGTGAGGAGGTGTTCGGCCCGGTCGTCACGTCGAGCACGTTTCGCACGCCCGACGAAGCGATCGCGCTTGCCAACGATACGCGCTACGGACTTGCCGCGTCGGTGTGGTCGGAGAATCTCAATCGCACGCTCGAGGTGGCGGCTGCCGTAAAGGCCGGCGTGGTGTGGGTCAACAGCGCGAATCAGTTCGACGCGGCGGCCGGCTTCGGCGGCTATCGCGAAAGCGGCTATGGGCGCGAGGGCGGGCGCGAAGGGATGCTCGAATATCTGTCGCCTCGCGGTATGCGTCATGGCGAGCGGTCTTCTGCAAACGCAGCAACAAGCGCGGCTAAAAGCGCGGCTAAAAGCGCGGCCGGCGAGGCAAGCGCTGCCGCGCTGCGTTCGCCGGTTCCTTCGCAAGGCTTCGTCGCACAAAACGGACAGGTCGACCGGACGGCGAAGCTTTATATCGGCGGCAAGCAAACGCGGCCCGACTCCGGTTACAGCTACCGCGTATTCGGCGCCGACGGCGCGCCGCTCGGTCTCGCGCCGCTCGGCAACCGCAAGGACGTGCGCAATGCGGTCGAGGCGGCACGCAAGGCCGGCAGTTGGTCCGGTATGTCGGGACATGCACGCGCGCAGGTCGTCTACTATCTCGCGGAAAATCTCGCCGCGCGAAACGCGGCATTTGCCGCATTGCTGCGCGAATGCACGGGCGCGACCGAGGCGGATGCCGCGCGTGAAGTGGAACTGAGCGTGCGGCGCCTGTTCCGGTGTGCCGCGCTCGCGGACAAATACGATGGCCGCGTGCATTCGACGTTGACGCGGCACGTCACGCTCGCGATGAACGAGCCTTGGGGCGTGCTTGGTATTGCGTGCCCGGACGATGCGCCGCTCATCGGCATGGTATCGATGATCGCGCCGGCGATCGCGCTCGGTAATCGCGTGGTCGCGGTCGTCTCGCAGACTCACCCGCTGATCGGCGCCGATTTCTATGCGTTGCTCGATACGAGCGACGTGCCGGGCGGTGTCGTGAATCTGCTCAGCGGACCGCGCGACGAACTCGTTCAAACGCTCGCCGCGCATAACGACGTCGACGCATTCTGGTACGCCGGCGACGCAGCGGGGTGCGCTCGTGCCGAAGCGGAATCGGCGGGCAATCTGAAACCGGTATGGACGCCCGATCCAGCCATGTTCGGGGCGGGCGCCGATCGTCATGCGCTCGGCGAGTTCGCGAGCCGCGCGCTGCAGGTGAAGAATATCTGGGTGCCGTATGGCGAATGAGCAGTCCGGGCGAGTCGCACGTGCGGTCATCTTCGATATGGATGGACTGCTGATCGATTCGGAAGGCATCTATACATCGGTCACGCAGCAGATTGCTTCGCGTTTCGGCAAGACCTTCGACTGGGAGGTCAAGCAGAATACGATCGGACGCGGCGCGCGCGATCTGGCCGAGTACGTCGTAAGCGCGCTCGGTCTGCCGATGACCGCGGAAGAATTTCTCGTCGAGCGCGAGCCGCTGTTGCGCGCCGGCTTCGCCAATGCGCCGGCGAAACCGGGTGCGGCGTCGCTGGTGCGGCATCTGGCGGAACGGGGCGTGCCGATCGCCGTCGGCACGAGCTCGTCACGGCCGTTCTTCGATATCAAAACGTCGCGGCATCAGGACTGGTTTTGTCTGTTCGATGTCGTCGTGACGGCCGACGATCAGGACGTGCGCAACGCAAAGCCGGCACCCGATATTTTTCTCGTCGCGGCACGGCGCCTTGGTGTCGTACCCGGCGACGTGCTGGTATTCGAAGATTCGCCGTTCGGCGTAACGGCTGCGCGGGAGGCCGGCATGCATGTCATTGCCGTGCCGGATCCGGCGATGAGCGCCGCGCGTTTTGCGCATGCGCATGCCATGCTGGGGTCGCTCGATCAGTTCGAGCCGCAGCAGTGGGGACTGCCGGCGCGCGTACAGCCTGCGGCGAGTTTCATAGGGCAGCCGTAGCGCGTACCGCGGCGCGACCCGACCCGACCCGACCCGCGGCGAGCCGCAGTCTAGAAACGCGGGGGAAGCAGACTGGCGGGATTGCTGCAGATCCGCTGTATTTCGAACGCGCGCAAGCGGTCCATATCATCGACATTTGTCTCGTGACGAGCTTGCGCGGTGCCGTCTGGCGCAGTTCCTGCCGAAGGTGCAACAAAGCGGAATACAGGGGACAGCGTTGCGAGAAGTTTTGCGATGCCGGCCATGATTGTCTCCGAAGCGAGTTGGAAGGCACGCGAGCCGCACTGGACGGGTTACATACATCACAACACACTGCCCGCATGACATGACCTGATTGTCAGCCGCGAGGATGAGCAGAAAATTAGCCGGTGACCGAGGGCAGAGCGAGACTATGGGAGCCGAGCGGGCCTGATGCGTCCCGGACCGGCGATTCGACTATGGCGGGCATGGGACAGCAGGTCGTCGACGGACCACTGATCGTAAATATGCTTTCCATACTTGCAGGCGAGAATCCGCCCATCCGTGCCGATGAGGAAGTCGGCGGGTAGACCCAGCTTGCCGCCTTCCGGATGAAAAGACGCCACAGGCTGCCTGCCGCGCACAAGCCTGCCAAGACTGCGCATCACGCCGCGCAGTATGGGAAGCCATGCCCGAGGGTCCAACAGTGCACGCGGCGACGACTCGACGCCGAACGCCGCGTATAGCGCTTTGTCCGGATCGGCGACGATTGCGAACGGCAATTCTGCTGTAAACGGCCGCAAGTCGTTGGCGGCCGTGTGGAACACAGCCACTTCCCGAATGCCGGCGGACACAATCTCGTCATGACGTTTCGCGATCGAGTGCAAGTGAAGATCGCAGACGGGGCAACCGGCAAAACGCCGGAATTGCAGATGAATCAACCGGGTCGGGTCGGGCAATGCCACCACGCCGTCGAGCGCGGAAAGCTGCCGGATTTTGACGAGCTGGCCAGGTTCGAACCCTGGACGTGTACGTAACGTGTGCATGACTTTTTCCCCTTGTAAGAGTACAGTGTACGCTTACGTCGCAACGTCACGCAATTCCGCCATTCAATCCATGCCACGGTCACGTTCCCTGACACACTCCGACCTCGCTGCAGCGGCCCTTCGCGTCGTCGACCGTGACGGGCTGCCGGCACTTTCCATGCGTACTGTCGCGGCGGAACTGGGCGTGGGCGCCATGTCGCTGTACCGCTACGTCGAGGATCGCGAGGCCATGGAAAGGCTCGTGGTCGACGAGGTGCTGGCGAGTGTCGAAACGGATCCGGGGCAACGTCTATCGTGGGATCGGCAGATCGCCCGGCTCATGGAAAGAATCCGCGATGCAGTGGAAGGACACCCGTCGATCGTGCCCTTGCTCATGCTGCACCGCCATGACTCGCAGGCGGTGAAGCGATGCGCGGAAGCGTTTCTGCATAGGTTGACCGAGGGCGGATTCACTGGCAGGCAACGCGTCATCGCGTTGCGCACTCTGGTCAGCTATCTTAGTGGCGCGCTGCAGGCGCAATACCTGGCTCCGCTCGACGGACGGGGCACCGACGCAATGGCCGATGCATCGCACGGTGAATACCCGCTGCTGTCGGCAACGGCACGCGTTGCGCGACGGGTCACGTCTCGCGAAGAGTTTCGAAGAGGAACTGAAATCCTGTTGCGGGGTTTGGCGAGTGTGCTTGAGGAGAAGTGAGCCTGTCTTTATCTCACATCGACGATCGCGGCATCGCTGTCGCTGGGCACCATTACCCCGCGAGATCGTGTCTTTGCGAACGCCTCGGACCAATCGACGGCCCGGAACTATACTGATGCACCAGGAGGTTCTCATGACCGATCAAGACAAACTGCACCCGCTTCGTCCGCTCCTTAAAAACTGGATCTGGGAGCATGGTCGAATCGGCACGCGATATCTCGACTGCGTCGATGGCGAAATCAGGTTTGATGAAGGCAAGAAATCGCGTTTCGCGGCCGAGGAATACATCTACGTGCCCCTCGATAAGGAACGTAAAGACGCCGACGTGTCTGCCGGCGCACCTGCGATCCAGGAAGCCGGGCTCGCGCGGTTTCTGCGCGCGGCACAGATGGGCAAGCCGGAGGACGCCGGTTCGGTAGCCGAGGTTCAGCGCGCCGTGCAGGACTGTCTGGAACTCGGCCTGTTCAGCGCATATCAACGCGAGGCTCGAGAGGCGTTCGCCCGCTATTCGCAGGAACCCATGTTCGACGACGAGATCCAGGCAGCGGTTGTCGACGACATTCGGCGCAGCTACGTCGGCATGCGGGAACAACTGGCGCTCTACGATTTCAGTGTGCTTTACGGCTTGTCTGCGCCGCTGCTTATCAGTGAAGCGCCCTTCATCGACTGGCGGGTGCGCGCCAGTCCGGCGCTTCCGTTTGTATCGCTTCCGCTGGGGCCGTACTGCCTGCTCGTCGGCGCATCGTCGGGCAGAAGCAGCCGGGTCGGTCCGGTGGTCTGGAAGGCAGCTACCGCGTTGGGCCCGTTGAAGGACCATAACCGCCAGATCGTCGAGCATGCACGTCTGTGGCTCGTCGCGACGACCGATGACCCACTCGCTGCGGCACAACCGCGTTTTGCCGTGGAGAAGGGATCAGAACGGCCCGCATGAAACATGCGACGGTCTCACCGATCGGCAACGACTGTCGGCATAGCGACGCGGCGCGAACGTTAGCTCAGGCCATCTGCCACTACTGCCGCGTAAGCATCAGGTCAAGATTCTGAACCGCGGCGCCCGATGCGCCTTTGCCAAGATTGTCAAAGACCGCGGCCAGCAGGATCTGCTCGTGCTCCATATCAGGAAACACGCTCAGGCGCATGTCGTTGGTACCGTTTAGCACTTGCGGATCCAGATGCTTGAGGTCGCGCGATTCGTTTAGCGGCAACACATGCACATGCGCCGCATCGGCATAGTGACGCGCGAGGCACGCGTGTACCGCGGTGCCATCCACCTCGGGCGCCAAGAGGCGCAACGCGAGCGGCACCGTGAGCACAATGCCCTGGCGAAACGCCCCATACGCAGGCACGAAAATGGGGCGTTTCGCGAGCCCTGCGTACCGCTGGATCTCCGGGGTGTGTTTGTGCGCGAGTTCCAGACCATACACCTGGTAAGCGGGCGCGTTGACGGCGCCCGGGCCCTCGTGTTCCTCCACGCCGGCACGCCCGCGTCCGGAATAGCCGGACACCGCATGAATGCTGACCGGGTAGTCGTCCGGTATGAGCCCAGCCTGCATCAGCGGATGCAACAAGCCGATTGCGCCGGTCGGATAGCAACCGGGATTGGTGACGCGATGCGCGTTCGCGATACGCCCGGCCTGCGCCGGTGACATTTCCGGAAAGCCGTATATCCAGTCCGGCGTAGTGCGGTGAGCGGAACTTGCGTCGATCACTCTGACGTTGGGGTTAGCAATGGCGTTGACCGCTTCGCGCGCGGCGGCATCGGGCAAACAAAGGATCGCGATGTCGCATGCGTTGATCGCCTGCGCGCGACGCCGCGCATCTTTGCGCTCGGCAGCGGCAAGCGTGACGAGCCTGAGGTCGGTCCTGTTGCGCAACCGTTCGTGAATCTGCAACCCGGTCGTGCCCTGGTCGCCGTCGATGAAAACAATAGGGGAGCTCATACGCGCAGATATCCGGTGACGGTGAGTCGCTAGCAAGCAGAATGGACCTCTATATTCCCCGCGCCGCTAGAATAGGGAAAGTTGAATTTCCTGACTTCGACATTCAGATTTTCTGAATTTGGACGCTTATGCGAGAGATCAGCCTTGACCGCTTGCGCACGCTGGTTGCGATTGCCGACCGTGGCTCGTTTGCCGGTGCAGCGCGGGCATTGAATCTGGCCGCGCCGACGGTCAGCCTTCACATCGCTGAACTGGAAGACCGCATTGGGGCTCCGCTGCTGTCGCGCAAGCGCGGCGATGTCAGGCCGTCGGCGATAGGCGAGGTGCTGATCGAGCGCGCGCGTCGGTTGCTCGCCGATGCGGAGCAGGCGTTGGACGATATTCAACGCCAGGTGCAAGGGCTCGAAGGGCGCGTGCGGCTCGGTGCGTCGACTGGCGCAATCGCGCACCTGTTGCCGCAAGCGCTGGAGGCACTGCGCCAGGATCATCCCGCGATCGACATTCAGGTTGCGGTCCTCACTTCGCAGGAAACGCTGTCCCGGCTCGTGGATGGAACGCTCGATGTCGGACTCGTCGCACTGCCTCAGCCGCCTGTTGCCGGACTCGTGATCAAACCCTGGCGCCGCGACCCTGTGATGGCTTTCGTGCCGGCGCATTGGCGGTGTCCGGCCCGCGCCACGCCTGAATGGCTTGCCGCCCAACCTCTTATTCTCAATGACGCGACGACGCGCCTTTCGCGTCTGACCGCAGAGTGGTTTGCGTCCGCGGGGCACCATCCTGTGCCGCGCATTCAACTCAATTACAACGATGCGATCAAGAGCCTGGTGGCGGCCGGTTATGGCGCAGCGCTATTGCCGCATGAGGCCACGACGCCGTTACCGGACCCGCGCATCGTCATGCGTCCGCTGCGCCCTGCATTGTGGCGGCGGCTTGGCATTGCCCATCGCGCGGGGTATGTCGAGCGGTCGACGCAGCACGTGCTGGATGTGGTGTGGGGCTTGCGATTGCCTTAGGGCCTATCCGATTGCCCGTTCGCTTTGCTCGAGACAACGACACATTCCTCCGGCGACTCTCTCTGTTCACCGAATTTGTCATCGCTTTTCCCACCATATGGGTAGTTGAACCGCGATATCCCCTGCGTCACCGCCAGCACGTCTTTGCGGCTTGACCTATACTGCAGCAAGTACTTAAGAAAATCGATCCATCAAGTGTTTTGCCTGCCCCGGAATCGATCAGTCATCTTGCTGCAGCCAACAGTTATAGCGACCTCTCGCGCAATTCAATTACGCATGCTTACGGCATGAGTTCGCTTGCGTCGACTCCTGTCACGCGACGTTTCGTATAGTTGGTGCCGACGCCGGAATCGTAAGCGGCGAGCGCAGCTAGTGATTACCCGATCCGCGGACAGGCGAATGGCGATCGGCTGCGTCAATATTCCAGCCCAATCACGGAGACGAACCTTGAACAAGGCAATCAGCACATTCATCGCGGCCGGTGCCGCTCTCGCGCTGTCGGGCGGCGCTTATGCCCAGAACAACACGCTGGCGACGCCGAGCGTCGTGTCGCCTGTCGCCGCTGCGGCCAATGCGACGAATGGCTACGGTACGCCTGGCGCCGGCAATTCGGACAGCGGCACGAGCGCCGGGTCGTCGAACGCGGGCGCGCCGAAGAGCGTGACTACGAGTTCGGCGGTCAGCAGCGCTGCTTACGGAGCCAACAATACGCTGGCGACGCCAAGCACTGCGTCGCCGGTCAAATAACGACAATCGCGTTTCGAGGGCCTGTGAAGGACCGCTGTCCGTATGGGCAGCGGTCCTTTGCTTTATTTGTCGCCTGTTTCACCGAACCGGTACGATATGGATCGTAGCGGTGCGGACCACGTTTGTTCGAGCTCCATCGGGATGTGAAATGAGTATGCAACTCCACCCTTTGCGTCTCTTTCGCGGCAACGATGTGCGTGCCGCCATCGAAGACGTGCTGCGTCAGCAAGCGGTCTTCGCGGCCTATGTCGTCCAGGGCATCGGGAGTCTCACGGTCGCTCAATTGCGATTTGCCGGGGCCGAGGCGCCAACCGAGCTAGCGGGCGACCTCGAGATCGTGTCGTTAGCCGGATCGGTATCTCCTGACGGCGCGCATCTGCATATGTCGGTGTCAGATGCACGAGGTCAGGTGTTCGGCGGCCATGTGGCAAACGGATGCACGGTTCGCACGACAGCTGAACTCTTGCTTGCGCTGCTTCCCGATCATCGCTTTGCAAGGAAACTCGACCGGTCAACCGGCTTTATGGAGCTCGTGATTCACAGCGGATCGTGAATACGGATAGAGTGGCGATCGAACCGCAAGAAACGCGGCTCGCATGACGGCAGCCGCGTGACGGCGGCGACGGTGGCCATGTGGTCGAGCTGCGCGGCGCGGCACAGCACATACACTATCGGCCTGAACGGAGGCCCGGCATTCACGCAAACCGAGGCATTCTCGTTTCAGGTTGCGACCGACGACCAGGCCGAAACGGATCGCTTATGGAACGCGATTGTCGGAAACGGCGGCCAGGAAAGCGCATGCGGCTGGTGCAAGGACAAATAGGGACTGTCGTGGCAGATCACGCCACGCGCATTGATGGCCGCGATTGCCGACCCCGATCGAGCGGCAGCGAAGCGCGCGTTCGAAGCGATGATGCAGATGGGAAAGATCGACATCGCCACGATCGAAGCGGCTCGACGTGGTTGAGCGGATCCAGAGGATTACTGCGTTCGGGCCTTCTGCACGCGAGAGTCGCTCACGTCGTCGACCAGGCATGGGCGGCCTGGCGTTTCTTCGACAGCGTTCAAGGCGCCTTGACGGGAACCGATCGTCGCGCTCGCAACCCGTCGACACCCGGAAGTCGTACCGCTGATCAAGCAGATTATCTACATGGGCGCAGCGTTAGATGTGCCGGGAAATACGACCGCAGCATTCTGCCAGGCCTTCCCCGATGCGCACCGAAATGATTTCACTTGGGCAACAGCCCACTTGCCCGGTAGCCTTCGATCAACGCATCGAACAGCGCGATATCCGAACGGCCGCGCGCCATCAATTGGGCGCCGACAACTGCGGAGAAGATGGAGCGGGCTCGCTTCTTCGCCTCTCTCGGACCGACGATGCCCGCTGCCGATAACGTTTTACCGAGCCATGCGATGTTCACGTCGGCAAAGGTTTGAACTTCCTTCTTGACCACGTCGGGCAGATCGTCGTATTCGGCCGTCATGAAGCTCGCGAGACACATGCGATTGCCGTTTTCGAGCGACTTGCGAAATGTCTCGTCCGGGTATCTGCGCAGGCGCTCGACGGGATCCCGCACTTCAGCCGATAGCGTTTCCAGCAACGCAGCCGCATCTTCCCAGTAACGTCTCGCCACTGCAGCGGCCAGCTCGGCCTTGCTCGGAAAATGGTGGTAAAGACTCGCGGCCTTGATACCCACGTCTTCCGCAAGATTACGGAGATTCAACCCGCCGTAACCGTGCGCCTGCGCGATCTCCGTGGCCGCGGCCAGGATCCTGTCGCTTGAACTCACGTCTGCTCGATTCTTCACGGACTCGCCCAAAAGGTGTTGACGAATCGTATTATAGCTTCGGGTATCGTACCTAACAAACGATAGACAGAATAATCTCTTTCGCTTGTACCGTGCCGCCAGTACGATGGAAGGCCGCAACTGAATGCCGCGCGCTGCGCTCAGGGTTTGGCCGAAACCGGTTCCATTCCGTGACGCCGCGCGAGGCTTGCTGCCTGGTCCGAGGCGATGAACGCGAGAAACGCTGCGGCAACGGCGCGATTCGGGCAAGTGGCCGTGACGCCCGCACTGAACACCGTCACCGATGCAATCGATGAGGGCAGCGTTCCGAGCACGGCGATGCCTTCCACATGCATGAGTTCGCTCAATTGCTGGAAGCCGATTTCGACGTTGCCATTCGCAATCAGCGAGCCGACCGGCACGCCAGGCTTCGCCTGGACGATACGCGGCTCGCCCGGCGCGATGCCCCAGCGTTCGAGCAGCCGCAGCACATGTGCGCCGCTCGGTCCGGTCGAATAGCCTATCGTTTTCGCGCGCAGTATCGCTTCGCGCAAAGCAGACTCGCTGCTGA
Organism: Paraburkholderia sp. SOS3; assembly: GCF_001922345.1. Classification (NCBI taxonomy): domain Bacteria; kingdom Pseudomonadati; phylum Pseudomonadota; class Betaproteobacteria; order Burkholderiales; family Burkholderiaceae; genus Paraburkholderia; species Paraburkholderia sp. SOS3. The sequence continues at coordinate 1,292,056 of NZ_CP018811.1, forward strand.
TGTCGGGCGCCGCCGTGCCGTCTTTGACAGCAACGGCAATCGACGAGCGCACCACATCGACGAGGCTATCGCGCGCAATATGGCCTGCATCCGCGAGCCGGGCCATCGCATCCGATGCAAGCACGACGACGTCGAACGCCTCGCCGTTCTCCACACGCTTTGCCGCTTCGACGCCGCCTACGGATTCGATCGCGACGCGCTGCTGCGTCTGCCGTTCATATAGCGCAGTCAGGTCCGCGAGCAAGCCGCGCGTCGCCATCGACGAAATGCCGGTCACGACATGCTCAGCCGACATGGCGCACCCCTCCCGTTACGTTCGGTGTGCGCATCGGGCGCATTGGGTGCGTCGGCTTGTTGCGCCGGGCTTCCGGCGCGTCGAACGCGCTCGGGCAGGGGCCTTGAACGTCGATAGTCATGAGAGCGCTTCCTCGCTGATAACGTGAACTAGAAGGTGTGCTGCATGCCCACGCCGAATGTGCTTCCCGACGGATTCGCCGTGAGCTTGTCGTAGGAGTACAAGGCGTAGACGTAAGTCCGTTTGGACAGGATGTAGTCGTATGCGATGGTGCCCGTGTTGCGCACGCTGTCTGCGTCGCGCGGGGCGCTGTGCTTCGTGCGCGCCCATTCGGCACGGATGTCGTTCACCGAGTTGATGGGCACCCTGAAGCCGAGTTCGTAGGTATGCGATCCCGTTTCCGCCTCGTTGTTGCTCGTCATCTGTGCGGCGCCATACAGCTTGACGACGCCGAAGTCATAGGCAGCCCCGGCAAGGTAGAGATTCTGCGGCGCCACCACCGGCGCGAGCACCGACGATCGCACCCGCTGCGCGGAGAAGACGGCCGTCATCGGTCCGTGGATGTAGGTGAGGTGCAGGCCCAGGTTGTCATGCCCCTGATGCCCGGCCGTATCGCTCACGCCATAGATGACCGCTCCCGTCAGTCCGTGGAAGTTCGGCGACACGTATTCGACGGCATTGCGCCAGACGGTATCGCCGATTTCCGTGTTGCCGAAGGTAGCGATATACGACTGCACGATCAGCGGCGAGAACACCACCGAAGAGCCGAACGGATTGACGAACTGCTGGTTCAGATACGTCGGGTTGGTCTGTTCGCCGAGCTTGACGGTGCCCCAGGAGCCCGTCAGGCCGACATAGGCATTGCGCGAAAAGAGGCCGTCCGTCGTATTCCGTCCAACCTGGCCGGTGTTCGGGCGAAAGAAGCTCTCGAGGCTGAACACCACGGCGTTGTGGCCGCCGAGGTCCTCGCGGCCGCGAATGCCCCAGTAGGACGTCGTCATTCCGCCGCCGGCGAGCTGCACGGTGCTGTGCCGTGTCGAGCTGAGCTTGGAGCTGTCGATGAACATGCCGATAAGCCCGTACATTTCCACGCCGGGATTGACCATCTGCGCCGCGCCGGCCGCAGCCTGCGAGGACTGCGCATGGGCGTTTCCGAAACTGGCTGCGCACGCGCACGTCATGCAGAAGCCGCGCAGCGCCATCGTGCGCATCGGTCGATTTGTTCTGATTTTCAAAGCAGTCTCCATATCTGTCGTTTTTTTGGCGTAAAGCGTCCCCGCTGCGTGGCCGGATGCCACGCAGACTGAAACGGTGAAGGGCGATTAGCCTGTGATTACTCGGTGCGCTGCCGCGACATGACGGCGTTCATCTTCGAGCGGTCGAGTTCCTTTTCCCATGCGGCGACGACGAGCGTTGCAACGCCGTTGCCGATGGTGTTGACGATCGCGAGACCGGTGCCCATGAAACGGTGAATGCCGAGGATCAGGACCATGCCCGACACGGGAATGATCGGAAATACGAGCAGCGTCGAGGTCAGCATGACGAATGCGGCTCCCGCCACGCCGCTCGCTCCCTTCGACGTCAGCATGGCCACGCCGACCAGCGTCAGCTGCTGGGTCAGCGTGAGCTCGACGTTGAACGCCTGAGCGATGAACAGCACGGCCATCGAAAGATAGATGTTGGTGCCATCCAGGTTGAACGAATAGCCGGCAGGAATCACGAGACCGACGACCGACTTCGAGCAGCCGATGCGCTCGAGCTTTTCGAGCATCTGCGGCAGCGCGGCTTCGGACGAGCTCGTGCCGAGCACGATCAGAATTTCCTCGCGGATATAACCCATGAAACGCACGATATTGATGCCGAGCGCGCGCGCGATCGCACCGAGCACGACCAGAACGAAAATCACGAGCGTTACGTAGAACGTGCCGATCAGTTTGAGCAGAGGAATGACCGCCTCGATACCGAACGTGCCGATCGTGAACGCGATCGAACCGAACGCGCCGATCGCCGCCGCTTTCATGATGATGTGCACGATGCCGAAGAACGTATGCGCGATCTGATCGATCATTTTCGTCAGCGGCGCGCCGCGTTCCCCGAGTGCGGCGAGCGCGGCGCCGAACAGCACCGAGATCAGCAGAATCTGCAGAACATTGCCGGTCGCGAACGCACTGGTGACCGTGTCAGGAATCAGGTGCACGAGGAAGTCGACCGCGCTCATGTTGTGCGCCGCCGTGGTGAACGCGCTGAGTTCTTTCGTATCGATGGTCGCCGGGTTCAGGTTGAAGCCCGAGCCCGGTTTGAAAATATGCCCCGCGATCAGACCGATCACGAGCGATAGCGTCGAGACCACCTCGAAGTACAGCAGCGCCTTGCCGCCGACGCGGCCGACCTTCTTCATGTCGCCCATGCCCGCGATGCCCGTGACCACCGTGCAGAAGATGATCGGCCCGATCACCATCTTGATGAGCTTGATGAACGCGTCGCCTAGCGGCTTCATCTTGACCGCGAGCGACGGCGCGAAATGGCCGAGCAGCACGCCGAGCAGAATGGCGACGAGCACATGAAAGTAAAGCGCGCGATAGAAAGGCTTCTTCGCGCGTCGGGCGGGGGCGCTCATGATTGCCGTCTCGTTCATGATGCTTCTCGCGACAGCAATGCGTGGTCGTACGTATACATTTTCGTTGTCTCCTGTTTCACAAGCGATGGCCGCCTCGGGGCGGTTCTTGTTGACCTTTTCTTTCTATGCCGGGTTCAAAAGCCGCCCGGTTCAAAAGCCGTACAGTTTCGCCGGATTCGTCACGAGCAGCTTTTCGCGCAGACCGGCATCGGGGCAGAACTCGAACATCAGATCGACGAGTTCGCCGTCGTTCGGCATGTCCTTGCTGATGTTCGGGTGCGGCCAGTCGGTGCCCCACAGCACGCGGTCCGGCGCGGCTTCGATCAGCGTGCGCGCGAACGGAATCGCGTCGTCGAACGGGCGCTTGCCGCGCGACACGCGCTCCGAACCGCAAACCTTCACCCATGCGAGCGGATTGCGCATCAGTTCGAGCAATTGCTGGAACGGTTGCTGATCGATGCCGGCTTCCGCGCGCACGCGGCCCATGTGGTCGATCACGAACGGCACCTTGATGCGCGCGATGCGGCCGGCGTACTGCACGATGTCCTGCGCGTCGAGATGCAGCACGACATGCCAGCCGAGATCCTCGATGCGCTCGAGCACGCGATCGAAGACGTCGAGATCGGGTGCGCCGCCCAGGTGCGCGACGAAATTGAAGCGCACGCCGCGCACGCCCTGGGCGTCGAGATCGGCGAGCTGTTCGTCGGTCACGTCGCCGTCGACGATCGCCACGCCGCGATACCGTCCCTGGCCGCGCGCGATCGTGTCGAGCATCGCGGTATTGTCGGTGCCGTGGCAGCTCGCCTGGACGATGACGCCGCGGCTCAGCCCGAGGAAATCATGCAGGGCGACGAGGCGTTCGAACGGCGCGTCGGGCGGAGTGTAGCTGCGATCCGGTGCGTACGGGAAGACGTCTGCGGGCCCGAAAACATGACAGTGAGCGTCGCAGGCGCCAGCAGGCAGCTGATGCGACGGCTTGACGGGATTGGGGTCGGGAGGCAGGCAGGATTTCATTCGTATGACGTGTCTCGTGTTCAACCGACATCCGCGCGGAATGCGGGATGCATCTTCTGGCGTGCGGATGAATTGTGAGAGTTCGCTTGTTCGCCTACAATCGTCATACCCAACTAGCTGATATGTGAATTTCACATAGATCGACTGAATGGACCTGAAACAGCTCGAGGCTTTCGTGCACGTCGCGGAGCTGGGCAGCTTCACCCGGGCGGCCATTACGCTCGACACGAACCAGCCTGCGTTGAGCCGCCTCGTGCGCCAACTCGAAGTCGAACTGCGGCATAACCTGCTCGAGCGGAACGGACGCGGCGTATCGCTGACGTCTGCCGGCCAGCGGATGCTTTCGCACGCGAAAGGCATCCTGCAACAGGTGCAGCGCGCGTCCCAGGACCTCGACGAACTGCGCGGCACATCCGGCGGGCATTTCGGCGTGGGCGTCACGCCGAGCTTCGCGAAGGTCGCCACGAACAGGCTCGTTCACAGCTTTCGCGAGTCGTTTCCCGGCGCGACGATCTCGGTGGCGCAAGGCCTGTCCACGCACCTTATCGAATGGCTGATGATGGGCCGCATCGACGTCGCGGTGCTCTACGACACGTTCGACACGCCGCTGATCGACAAGCGCACGGTGCACACCGAGGAACTGTTCCTGATCGGCCCGCGCACGGGCGACAGCGATGCCGGGTCGTCTGCAGGCGAATCGTCGATGGTGCCGCTGCGCGACATCGTGAAGTATCCGTTGATCATTCCGGGCCGGATGCATGCGATCCGCCGCATGGTCGAATCCGCGGCGGCCGAGCAGGGGGTGCGCCTGCGCATCGCACTCGAGGTCGACGCCGTTGCGTCGATCCTCGATCTCGTCAAGGAAGGCATCGGCTACGCGGTGCTGCCTTTGAAGGCCACATCGGGCAGTGCGCAAGAGCAGCACTTCAGTATTCTGCGCATCTCGGAACCTACGCTCTTCAGCCGGCTGGCCATCGCGACGAGCACCAAGCACACGCTTTCGCAACTCGCAATCCAGTCGATTGCGATGCTCGAATCGAGCGTATTGCCGCTATACGGCAGCGCGAGCTAGCAGGTCGGGTCGTCGATCTTGCCTCGCGCGATTCATGTCGCCGAACGCCTGATCGCAGACGTGGACCGATCGAGGCGTCGTCCCCGCGCGCGATAGAGCACGATACTCGCGGCTAGTGTGGTCAGCTCGGTCACGGCGACGGTCATCCAGATGCCGCGTGGCCCGAGCCATGCGGGCAGGACCCAGAGCATCGTCAGCAGCAACAGCCAGCTGCGCAGCAGCGCGACGATCATCGATGCGAGCGGCGCCTCGATGGCCGTCAGATATCCGCTGATCGCGACATTGATCGCGGCGGGCACGAACGCCAGCGCACACCACGGCAATGCGTCGCGCAGAAGCGCTTGCGCGGCCGGACTGTCGGGCACGAAGAGCGCGCCGAGCGGGTGCGCGACGGTGAGCGTCGCCGCGGCAGCGCAAAGCGCGAATCCCGCCGTCACCGCGATGCCGAGCGTGAATGCGCGCGACACGGCTTGCCCGTTGCCCGCGCCGCGCTCGAAGCTCACGATCGGCTGCATGCTTTGCACGAGTGCGATCATCGTGACCGACGCGATCATCGATACGTATTCGACCACGGCGAACGCGATGAGACCCGTCTCGCCGAGCCAGCGCAACACCGCATGATTGAACGCGAAGATCGTCACGCTCGGCGCGATCTCGCCGAGAAATTCCGAGGCGCCGTTATAGGCCATGCGCCACGCGTGGTCGATGCGCGCAAAGGCCTGGGCGATGGGCCGAACGCGTCGCGCCTTGAGGAAGTGATAAGCGAGCATCGGCATGCATGCCAGCGCCTGGCTGATGCCGGATGCGAGCGCCGCGCCGCGCATGCCCCAGTGCAGATGGCTCACCATCCACCATGTCAGCGCGACATCCGCGATGCCGCCGGCGATCAGGCAGGCGAGTCCGAATCGGGCCGCGCCTTCGATACGCAGGAACAGTTCGAGCGCATAGCACGCCGTCGGGAACAGCACGAACGGCGCGTAGGCGTGCAGGAAGTCTTTTGCTAGGCGCGCGAGATCGCCGCGTGCGCCGGTCCATTGCACGAAAGTGTCGGCTTCGAAATGAATCGCCAGTCCGAACGCGAGGCCGCACAAGGCGAGCAGATACAACGCTTGTGTGAATGCCGCGGCGGCATCGCGCTCGCGCCGCTCGCCGAGTAATCGCGAAACGAGCGTCGATCCGCCTACGCCGATCATTACGCTGAACGCGTAAGGGAGATAAAGCAGCGGGACGAGCAGGTTCAATGCGGCGAGCGCATCGGCGCCGACGTAGCGTCCGATGAATACGCCGCTAATGACGGAATGGATGCAATACGCCCAGGCGGCGAGCACGGTGGGCACTGCGAAGTTCGTAAATCGTCGAGCGAGGGGAGCGTGGTTGAGCGAATCCATGACTGACATCCCGACGTTACTTGCGAGGCACGCGAGGCCGGGCCTCCAGGCGCAACGGTGGCCGTTAGCCCGGCTTGGGACGATCAGACTAGCGCCGCACAATTAGCACGGAATGATTACGATGCCACGTTTGGGGTCTGGCAGGTCCGTGACAGTGATCCGATCGCCTAAAATGAATCAACGCGTCGAGCGTCGGTGCTCGACAATTTACGGGCATATACGGGCGGAACAGTTCGTGAGTGGTGCGATACGAACGTCTGAGGGATACATGAATCCAGGCGACTGGCGAGGCCGTGCCAGACTTTTTATTCAGCGCTTCTGGCAACCAACCTGTGCCTGCATGACCTGCATGCCGGGAAGCTGGGGCAATTTTCCGAGCCTTCCCCATTGGACGGTTGCATTCCATACAGGGCTGGCCACGGGCATTCTTGCCGTGCTGTTGACTTTTACGCCTGCGACGAAGCTCTACGTGAACCGCTACGGTAATGCGTTAATCGTCGGGTTGCTGACAGTGTTGGGCGATGCTTATTCGCATGCGAATCACTATGGCTTCTTCTTTGCGGAGGCAATTGTGACGGGTGTGACTTCGGGTCTGCTGGCGCTGGCCGGTTCATATCTTTTCGAAGACCATGCACGTCGCCTGCGGGCCGCATGGGCGTGGATTCTGAAATCGCCGGTCCGCTAGCGGTCAAAGCGCGCAGCAAGCAAGACACCCATCGACTGGTCTGAAAGTCCGCAAGTTTTCCGCTTGCGGACTTTCGGCTGTTAGTACCCGTAGCCGCCCTGGCACGGTACGTAGGCGCGCTGGTAGCCGTCGTAGCAGGCGGCCGGCGGCGCTTGCTGATAAACCGGCTGTGCGTAAGCGGGTTGCTGGTAGACCGGCTGCGCGTAGCTGGGTTGCGCGCTTGCAACCGAGGTCACGAGCGCGCCAAGCACCGCGCCGCCGATCAGCGCCCCGACGATCGCGCCGCCATTGCCCCCACCGTGCCCATGGCCATGGCCCCAGCCGCCGCGCCCGTGCGCCGATGCCTGATGGGCCACCGACAAACTACCGATCAACAACAAAACAAGCGCTGTGCGTTTCATGATGACTCTCCGTATCCCGTTTGACGGGTTTATGGAGATCATCGTAAGCAAGCGTCTAAGAAATAACTGATGCAGTTGGTAACTGCACATTTCAAGAATTACAAAGTCGGCAAGGGCGAGGTCAGCGTTCGACCCCGACATGGGTACTGATGGAATCGACAATTTCCCCCATCCGCAACTTTTTCAGCACGGGTACATAGACATCGGCGAATCGGACTGCCTTCTCGAGCAGATCGTGGTCAGGCGGCATGGGCGGCGTCGGCGGGGTGGGCACGTCTGCCGCGCCGTTGCCTTCGGCCATACCGCTCAGCACGGTATGCGCGAATTCCGCCCATTGCCGCGGTTCCTTGAAGCCACGCATCGCCGCTAACAGAAACAGTTGCGCTACATGCGGAATCGTTACACCTGATCCCGATACCGGACTAACGAGAAACTGAAGTGCATGGCTGCCGTATGCGCGCTCGCAGACGACCGCGTTTAAACGCCCGGCAGAAACCTGCGCCAGTTGTATCTGCGCTTCGTCTTGCGCATTGAGCACAGGGCCGGCGCCAATTAGCAGCGTGACTGCTTCGACCACCTGTTCAAGCGTAATTCCCGCTTTGCTCACTTCGCGCTCGATCGCTCCAAGCGTCGTCACGCGGCAGTCCGCCATCGCCTGCAAAATGGGCCGATAGACTGCTTCCGGCAGCGCGGTTTCCCCGAGCCCGCCACGTACCTTTAGAGAAACCGCCCATTGCGGCGCCGAGAGCATCACGCGATGCGCACGTAGCGCCGCGAGCCGTTCGCTCGCCTCGAGCGCACGAGGCTGCTTGACCCAATAGTCGCGTCGAAACGACCGGTTCATGCATAGATCGCGAGCCGCCTCGCGCAACGCCAGGTCGTCGATGCCCGCAAGCAGGTCGCGCTGGGCCGCAAGCAAATTGATCGAGTCGACGTGATCGCGATAGTCAGCCGATGCGAGATAAGACAGCCCGGACGACTCGAGCGCCTCGGCGACCTGTAGAAACGATGTCGGATGCCAGTTGCGCGCAAAGTATTCGTGAGCAAGGTAGCGCGGATTCTCTTCCGACAAGCCGTTCACACGTTCGACAATCGCAGGATTGACCTGCGCGTAACCGGGGCGCGCGGCCACGACCTTCTGCGCAAACGCAATCGCCGCCCGGATCCGCTCGGTGGTGTGGTGCTCGTCCGGTTCGTCGGGTTCGTCGCGTTCGTGCGGTTCGTTGCCGCCGGTCCGGTGCCGGCGGCTCGCCATGAAATGGCCATGCATGAGTTCGCGAACCGGCATCATCGCGGACCAGCCGGGCTGTGTGTTGTAACTGATATACAGCACGCCGCCCGGTTTCAGTTTCCGCGCGATAAACGCGGCGACGGTTGCGCGGTCTTCGTCGGGGATCCAGCTCCATACGCCATGCAGACCGATGAACTCGAAATCGGGCAGATCGTCGCGGCGGCAAAACTCGGCGAAGCGGCCGGACAGCAGATGTGCCTGCGTTTGCGCATCGTGCGCGAGTTGTTGCGCAAAAGCGGCGTGCCTCGGATCGGCGTCGACGCCATACCACTGAACGGTTGAACCGGCCGCATGAAGGTTCGCGCTGACGCCGAAGCCGAACCCGAGCTCGCACGCGTTGTGGATGACCGGGAAGTCGAAACCCGCACGAAGCAACGGCAGCCTGGCGCGCAGCGGATTCAGTTCATCGCAATAGCCATGCGTATAGGCCATTTCGTTATCGTAGTGATGAGCCAGGCCAGTCATCGTGCCGCCGCATGTATTGAAGAGCGGCAATCTTAAGCTACGATTCGTCACCTGTCATTCCGCGCCGAACGAAAACCTTTATTACGTTTTGCGTTCAAAAATAAGTGCAACCGGAACTGTGACTCGCGCGAATTAGCATTGGGATAGATACTGTGTCCAGACCATCGTAGCCGGCCGAAATCAGGCGTTTTACCGGTTACGAATTTGAAAGCATCCACGAAACATCGACGAGACCCGATGACGATTCACTTCGGCTGTACCCAATGCGGCAAGTGCTGTCACAACCTCAAGCTTCCGCTAAGCCTCGCGGAAGCCGCGACATGGCTGCGGCGCGGCGGCGATATCGAGCTGTTCTGCGAAGCGATTCCGTGGCCCGTCGAGCCGCCCGACACCGACGCGCAGGCGATGCACAAACGCAGGCTCTCATTTCCTGTCCTGTGCGGCGCGTTGCCTATCCGTGTGGTCGTTACCGTCGTGGCCAGCTTCGACGGCGCGTGCCCGCATTTGCAATCTGATGGACGATGCGGCGCCTACGAACTGCGGCCGCGCGTATGCCGCATCTACCCGGCCGAGGTCAACCCTTTCATTCCGTTGACCCCCGCGTCGAAGGCCTGTCCACCTGAAGCATGGAGCGCCGACAAGCCCGTGTTCCTTGCACAGGAACGCCTGGTCGATGCGGATACGCTCGAGGTGATCAACGCATCGAGACTGGCCGCTGCGCATGACGCGCCGCTCAAGCAGCACCTGTGTGCCTATCTCGGCGTGTCGAGTGCGGCGCTCGCTAACGAAGGGTTCGTCATTTACGCGTTCGCGCGCGATGTGATGCTCGAGGCGCTCGAGCGCGTTGAACGCCTCGAACGCCTTGGAGGCGGCGACGCGCATGCGTTGCCCGCCTCGGAATGGCAATTCGTTTCCAACCGTCGCGCGACCGTAGATGCGCTCGCGTCGATCGAAGCCCATCACGCTGTTGCGTCGTCTTTAACGGAAGGGCATGTGCGCTACATGGAGTTCTTCGCGTCGGACCTATGACGCGCTCGTTGCCGACGGCGCGCGCGATGCGTCCATTCGTCTTGTCAGGCTTTTCATGCCGCGGTGGAGGCTGGCCTTGATAGCGGCTTGCGACCAGCCCGTCAGTTGCGCGGCCTCGATGACCGAGAAGCCTTGCAGTTTGATCCACACGATCAACACCTGCTGCTTGCGCGGCAGTCGCTTCAGCATGGTTTCGATATCGCGCTTTGCGTCGGCGCGTTCGGTGTCCGACGTGCCGTGGACTTCGTAACCCGTATCCAGCATTTGATGCAGCGCGGCCCAACGCGATTTCGCGCGCCAGTAGTCCGTAAGCTTGTAGCGCGCAATCGCGTACACCCATGCCGTGAGCGGTTCGTTCCATCGATACGTTGCGCGCGCATCGTGAACGGCAAGCATGATCTCCTGGACGATGTCGTCGACGTCGTCGAGAAGCGGGTAGAGGCGCCGGCGCAGGTAAGCGTGCAAATGAAGCGCCAGCGCATCGAGAAATGCGCGATACGCGGCGCCATCGCCATCGAACGATCGCTTCAGCAGTGACCGGAGCGCATGCTCGACCGCGTTTTGTTGCGAGGCATCAGTGGATGTGACCATGGCGTTGTTTTCCCGGTATGTCGGGTGGAAGACAACGCGTTGGTCGGATCAGCGCGTGAGATATGACAAGGGGCGTTAGTCGTAGTCTTTGTCATGCCCTGGGCGTGGGTTGTTTGCGTGGCTGTCGTGGGACGAAGCAGCGCCCCTGGCGGTTGGTGTCGGGTTTTCAAGCCTCGGTGTCGGCTTCACCGGTGGCGAGGCCTCGCCGTAGCAACTCGTCGAGCAGGCCCGTCATCCCGCCCGGGTGCGTCGCGGCACGCGCCTTCAGTGTGTCCACGAGTTCGCTGTTGAGCTTGCACGCAAACGCCACGAGTCCTTGAGCCTGATCCAGCTTGCGCTGCTCGCGCCGGTCCAGCGGGGTTTCCGTCACGCCTTTGCCGAAGCGCTCGGAGCGCGTCTGCTTCATCGAGTGGGTCAGTTTCAGCGCCTTGTTCTTTTCGAGGTCGGTCTTTTTCATTGCCATATGACAGGGTCTCGCGGTTGGAATCGGTGAGGCCGTATTGTACGAGTTGTCACGGGCGTTCGAGTACCGGGGGTGCGAGCGGCAACGGCCGTTGCCGTCCTTGATATGATCGTCGCCTGACGAACTGGAAATGCCTTCATGCAAGTGCTAATCGATGCGGACGCTTGCCCCGCTGTCATCAAAGACATGCTGTTTCGGGCTGCGCGACGTACTGAAGTCACGGTGACGCTGGTGGCGAATCAGTATCTGCGCACGCCGCCATCTCCATATATCCGGGCCATTCAGGTGCCGGCGGGTATCGACGCGGCCGACGCGCGTATTGTCGAGCTCGTCACGTCGGGCGATCTGGTGATTACCGCGGACATACCGCTTGCCGCCGCGGTACTCGACAAGGGCGCCCATGCGCTCGATCCGCGCGGAGTCTGGTTTACCATCGAAAACATCCGGGAACGCCTGACGATGCGCGACGTGATGGATCAACTGCGCAGCGCAGGGATCGATACGGGCGGCCCCGCGCCCTTCAGCGCGCGCGACAGCAAATCCTTCGCAGCTCAGCTCGATCGATTCCTTGCGATGCATGGCGCGTCGCCGCGCGGGACATGATCGTGGCTGCGAGCCAGCGCCGCACATCGATGCTGCAAATCAGGGCTGCACGGGCGGCGTCGCGACGTTCGCGCGCACGCGATACAGCAATGAAGGATCCTCGTTGACGATTTGCCAGTTGACCCATTGACCCGCCGGCACGATCAGTCCCGGATGGTTCGCATGCACCTGGCTCGGTTGCGGCGGTAGTTTGCAGCCGCTGGGGCTTTGACGCGCCGTATTGCTTTCGACGGTGTCCTGCGCATCGATTGCGAGAACCGACTCGCTCGGGTTCGCCCGCAACGGCGAGACCGTGATGGTGCGCTGCAGATCGATACTTCCCGCAGCCTGATCCTTGCAGCCTACCTTGTGCGTGACCACCTTGTGATGTCTTTCGGTCTGCGCCTGACCGAGCGCGGTCGTGCCGTCGAATGAATCGATCTGCTGACCGTCGCGAATGACCTGCAGCGTCCAGTTGACGACGGGCTGCACGCCCGGCTGCGCGGACGGTTGAGCTGCAGGGACCGCCGGCAGCGGTGCCGGGGGCTGCTGCGCTGGCGGTGCGGGTTGAGCGTAGGGCGGCTGCGGCGGCGCCGGTTGCGCATAAGGCTCGGATGTCGGCGCGGGCTGCTCCGCGGGCTGCGGCGTCGGCGCTGGGAGCAACGGGGGCTCTGGCTGTAGGGCGGGCGCTGGCGCGCTCTTGTGAGTTGCTTCATGAGCACGCTTACGCGCGGGCTTATGAACCGGCTTCTCGGCGGGCTTCGCAGCGGGTTTCGCGGCGCCTTTTTCAGACGGCTTCCCAGCAGGCTCTTGCGCAGCGGGCTGCACAGCAGACGCCGGCGGATGCAGAGGAACGGCGTGCACCACCGGTGGCGGCGCCGGAACCTCCGGCTGCACCACACCCTGCACCTGCGTCTGCGCATGCGCGGATATGAACGCGGCGGTCGAGACGGAAAGAGCAACGGCGAGGCAGTTCTTCCACGACATCATGTAGGCAGGCTCCGGGCACGCGTTCCGTTGCAACGTCGTTGCACAACGCGTGCCTGGTCGCCATGAAAACCGCGAGCGCATTCATCGCAGGATCTCGTGCCGCTGGCTACCGAGATGCTCGATGCCGCACTCGAGCACATCGCCTTCCTGCATGAAGCGGTTCTTGCCGAAACCGACGCCCGGCGGAGTTCCCGTCGCGAGCACGTCGCCGGGAAGCAGTGTCATATGAGCTGAGAAATAGGCGAGCATCTCGTCGACCGAAAACAGCATGTCGCTCGTATTGCCCTGTTGCTCGAGCCGACCGTTCAGCTTCGTCCACAGGTCGAGCTTCATGCCGTCGACGCCGGTGACGAGGTACGGGCCAATCGGCGAGTAGCCCGGCCGGGACTTGGCGCGCACGAGGTGCTGTTGGCCTTCCGCGTCCACCTGAGTGGTGCGGTCCGACACGTCGTTGATGCAGACAAAACCGAAGATATAACCGGCCGCATCGGCTGCCGCGATGTCGCGGGCCTCGCGGCTCACCACGATCGCCAGTTCGACTTCCCAATCAAGCTTCGCATCCGCGTTCGGGCCGCGGGAGATCGGATCGTTCGGCCCCGCAAGCGACGTCACCGCCTTCAGAAAGACTTCGGGCTCCGTGGGCGGCTTCATCTTGAACTCCTCGATATGCTTGCGGTAGTTGAAGCCGGTTGCGGCGATCTGCCGGATGCCTTCGATCGGCGCGAGGTAGGTGAATTCGCCTTGCAGCGGCGTGAGTGCGCTCGTATCGACGCGGTTCAGCACGCCGCTGGCGATCGCAGCGGGCGTGATGTCCGCCACGACCGGACGCAGGTCCAGATGTTCGTCGCCAACGATGATGACGGGAACAGCACGGTCTTTCACGAGAACCCGGGCAAACTTTTGCATTTCAACTCTCCTTGAATGTGCGGCTGCACACGGCTCCTGTCACGGGTGTCAGCCAATCGATGGATACTTTCCGCCATCCCGGAATCGACGCCATGCAGTGCGCGTCTGACTGCAGAATAGAGAAGGAAGGTATAAGCTTCAAAGACTCATTTCTTACGCTTCCCATAAGCAGGGCTTATAGAGATGCTGCTTCGCCATATCCGGTATTTCAAGGCGGTCGTGGACCACGGCGGCTTCACCCGCGCGGCGCAGATGCTGCATGTCTCGCAGCCTGCCTTGTCGCAGCAGATCAAGGAACTCGAAGAGAGCCTCGGCGCGCAACTGCTCGACCGAACGGGCCGCCAGGTCCGCCCAACGGATGCGGGCGCCGTGTATTTGCGTTATGCCGGTCATGTGCTCGAGCAGCTGGACGAAGCGGCCCGCGCGGTCCGCGACGTCGAGGATCTTTCGACCGGGTCGCTGCGCCTGGGGGTCACGCCGAGTGTGGCGGCCTATCTCGTTGGCCCGCTATTGCAGCGCTTCAGATCGGCTTACCCCGGGATCACGCTGTCGATTCGCGTCGCGGCGCAGGAGGAGGAAATCGAGCCGGCACTGCGCAACGGCGAACTCGATCTGGGCATCGGTTTTGGCGACTTGCCCGCAGAGGACATCGAGGCGACGCTGCTGCATAAGGAGCGTTTGACGTTGCTCGTGGGGAGGGGACATCCGCTCACGAGCAAGGCCGCCGTTACGGCCGCCGAGGTGGCGGCGCTTCCGCTCGCTTTGCTCGATACATCCTTTTCGACCCGCAGGATCGTGGACGGCTATTTCAGAAGTCGACGCTTGCGTCCGACCGTTGCCGTGGAAGCGAACTCTTTGCTTGCGCTCATGCAGGTCATCCGGCACACGGGCCTCGCCACCATCCTTCCCGAAAATATTGCGGATGCCGAACTAGCTACGGTGAGGTTTCGTCCGGAGCTCGAACTTCGGCGCGCGGCGCTGCTGCAACGACGCGGCGCGTATCGGTCGGCGGCGGCGCGCGCATTTGTCGCGATCGTTCATGAGGTGACGCAGGCGTTTGCGGACGGACGATAGTGCGGTTCTCGTCCATTCGAAACAGGCGAGCAAGCGAATCTTCATAGCGTGCAATCGTCGGATTTAAGCGGTTCGTGCGAAAGCGTAACAGTCGCTCGGAAGTGCTATCTACAATTACAATAGCCTTTCAATCAATCGCCTGACGAGCACATGGTCCTCTATCACTGCGGCGCTGCAATCTGGCCCTCCAGCACCCGACATGGCAACACCTTCGTTGCGCACGCGTGCGTTCTGAAGGATGACGGTGAGCCCGTGTCACTGGCTGATCTCGGGCAGTTCGCAAGCCGAAGCTGCGCCTATGCGTTCGCCTTGCGCTGCGCAACGGCGTTCGTCGACGGCAAGCCGCTACCTCGCAAGCCCTTTTGCGCCAATCCCGACGCGCAATAAGCGGATGCACGGCAAGCAGCTTCGCTTGCCCGGATGGCAATCCACTGTCAAACAAGGTCGACCTTTAACCGTTCAACAGAGGAACGTTATGCACACGCCTCAGATAAGCCGCTTCAAGTACACGCGCGGGCACGGCGAACGTCGTACTTACGACGTCACGCTCAACGTCACGCGCAAGAATTCCGGCGTCTATGCTTACGCGGCCTGGGTGCAGTTTCAGGCGGAATACAAGGGCTCGGGACTGATGCTTCCGCTCGTCGCAAGGACTCGCGAGCATGCATTGGATGAGGCGCGTACCCGCATCCAGAGCGAGATCGACAGCCTTATCGGCGTAGTCGAGTAGCCGTGCGCGTAGAAGCACCAACCCGAACGGCAGGTAATACGACATAAAGAACGCCGGCGCCCGGGGGAAAACCCTGGCGCATCATTCCCATAGGATGAGAATCGCTTTTTTGTCCGGCGGGAATCTCGTGGCATGCTCTGCGCATCGCCTCAGTTTTAAGCCCTTACCGTGAATCAAGACCCGAGCGTCACGGGCGCCGAACGCCTGCTTCTCGTGCTCACCGCGTTGGCGAGCCACGGCAAAGCCATGTCCGTCAAAGACATGCTTGCCGTCACGGGCCTCGCGCAAAGCACGCTCTACAGGCAAGTTGCGCTGCTCAAGCGCTGGGGCTTCGTCGCGGAAGACGCCGGCTATTACGCGCCGGGACCCGTCAGCCTGCAGCTTGCCGTTGGCTTCGACATCAACTCTTTGCTTGTCGAATCGAGCCGCGACGGCATGACGCAACTCTCGCGCACCACGCAGGAAAGTATCGGCCTCGTCGTCGCAGTCAACGATCAGGTGATCTGCCTCGAGATGATCGAAAGCACGCACTCGCTGCGCTGCTCGTTTGAAAAAGGCCGCGCGGTGCCGCTAAGAGCGGGCGCCTCCGCGAAGTCGCTGCTTGCCTTCATGCCCGACAAGACGCGCGCCGAAACGCTCGACCGCCAGTTCGCCAACGACCCGAAAGGTCGTCAGGCAATCGAAGCGGAACTGAACGAGATCCGCATGCGCGGCTATGCAGTCAGCGACAGCGAAGTCGATCCGGGCGTATGGGGCGTCAGCGTGCCGGTTTTCCGCCGCGCGCCGCGCGGTGCGGGTGCAAGCGTGGGCGCAACGGCAAGCGCCTCGATCACGCTGATGGCGCCATCTTCGCGCGCCGCGGGCCGCGAGCAGCAACTCGCCGACTGGACCGTGCGCACTGCACAAAGCATTTCGGCTCGTCTGCAAGCCGAATCATTCCAACGCAACGCCTGATCACCCATCAACAAACCACTTTGGGGAAGAGGAACCACCGATGATCAAACTGCACAAAGCCCTTTTTGCCGCCTGCCTGACGGTCGCGATGGCTTGCGCCATTGCGCCGGGCACCGCCGCCGCGCAAGACTCGAACGTGTTGAACGTCGCCACCGACGCGACGTTCCCGCCGATGGAATTCGTCGACAAAGGCCAGCGCACGGGCTTCGACATCGACCTCATGAATGCGCTCGCCAAAGCGATGGGCAAGCAGATTCAATGGACCGACATCGATTTCAAAGGCCTGATTCCAGGCCTCATTGCCCATCGCTTCGATGCGGCGATCTCGGGCATCTACATCACGCCGGAACGCAGCCAGGTGGTGGACTTCACGCAGACATATTTCGCCGGCGGCTTGTCGGTGCTCGTGAAGGCCGATTCGCCGATCAAAACGCCCGCCGATCTGAACGGCAAGAAGGTAACGGTGCAGGTCGGCACGAAGTCGGTCAACTTCCTGCGCGACAACTATCCGCAAGTGCAGCGCGTCGAAGTCGAGAAGAATCAGGAAATGTTCGATCTGGTCGGTATCGGCCGCGCCGATGCAGCCGTAACCGGCAAGCCGGCCGCCTATCAGTTCGCGCGCACGCGTCCGGGCTTTCGCGTGCTCGACAAGGAACTGACGAAGGAAGAGTACGGCATCGCGGTGCGCAAGGATGAGCCGCAACTGCGCGATCAGATGAACGCCGCGCTCGCGAAGATCAAGGCGGATGGCACTTATGCCGCGATCGTGCAGAAGTGGTTCGGCACCACCGCGAAGTAACCGCCCGGATCCGACCTATGCAACTCGACTTCACGCCGGCCATCGCCGGCTGGGCCGACATCGCACACGGCGCGCTCGTCACCGTCGAAGTGACGGCCGCCGCGCTGGTGCTGAGCTGCGCGCTCGGCCTGTTCATCGGTATCGGCCGGCTCAATCCGCGGCATAGACTGATCTATGGTTTTTGCACCGCGTATCTCGTGTTTTTTCGCGGCACACCGTTGCTCGTGCAACTATTTCTGCTGTTCTTCGGCTTGCCGCAATTCAACATTCTGCTGCCGGCTTTCGTATGTGGCATGTTCGGGCTCGGACTCTATTCGGCTGCGTACGTTTCTGAAATCGTGCGCGGCGCGATCCAGTCGGTCGACCGCGGGCAAATGGAGGCGGCGCGTTCGATCGGTATGTCCGCGGCCCAGGCAATGCGCGCAATCATTCTGCCGCAAGCGGTCGTGCGTATGATTCCGCCGCTCGGCAACGAATTCATCGCGCTCGTCAAGAACTCCGCGCTCGTCTCGCTGCTGACCATCGACGATCTGATGCACGAAGGCCAGAAGATCATCAGCGTGTCGTATCGCTCGCTCGAGGTGTATCTGGTCATCGCGCTCGTCTATCTCGTGCTGACGCAAGCGACCAACTACATGCTTCACCGCGTCGAGCGCCGTCTGCGCGCAGGAGGAATGGTCCAGTGAGCGGCTTGAGCGAACCTATCGTCCGCATTCGCGGACTTGTGAAATCGTTCGGTACGCATCGCGTGCTGAACGGCATCGACTTCGATATTCAGCCACAGCAGGTGGTGGTGGTGATTGGCCCGAGCGGTTCCGGTAAAAGCACGTTTCTGCGTTGCTGCAACGGACTCGAACAGCCGGAGAGCGGCACCGTCGACATATGCGGGCATCGTCTCGTCGACCATGGCGCCATGCTGAAGGATCGTGCGCTCAATGCGTTGCGCACTGAAGTCGGCATGGTGTTTCAAGCGTTCAATCTGTTTGCGCATCTATCGGTGCTGCATAACATCACCGTCGGGCCGCGCATGTTGCGCGGCGTGTCGAAAGCGGATGCCGAGGCGGCCGCGCTTGCGTTGCTCGAAAAGGTTGGACTTGCACATAAGGCGCATGCGATGCCCGCCAGTCTTTCGGGCGGACAGAAGCAGCGCGTTGCGATTGCACGCGCGCTCGCGATGCAGCCGCGCGTGATGCTGTTCGACGAACCCACGTCCGCGCTCGATCCCGAACTCGTCGGCGAAGTGCTGCAGGTCATGAAGCTGCTCGCGTCGGAAGGCATGACGATGCTGGTCGTCACGCATGAAATGGGCTTCGCAAAGGAAGTGGCGGACGTGGTCGTGGTGATGGATGGAGGCGAAATCGTCGAGGCCGGACCGCCGGCGACGATCTTTTCCGCACCGTCGCAGCCGCGTACGCGGACGTTCCTGCAGGCCGTGCTGTCGCGCGCGTGATGCGCGTGCGCGCAAAGCGCCAGTAGGCAACGCTAAATGTTCGGCTCAAGCAGGCACCGGGAACAGGAAACCATGAATCAATCAACTCGCGCGATTTTTGCAGAGCACGCGTTGCTGCCCGAAGGATGGCGCAGCAACGTGCTGCTCGAATGGAACGAGCAGGGCGCGCTGCTCAATGTCTCGCCGGATAGACGCGATGCGCCGGCGAACGTCGCGAAGGCATCGGGCCCGATCGTGCCCGGTATGCCGAATCTTCACTCGCACGCATTCCAGCGTGCGATGGCGGGCCTCACCGAGTATCGCGCGAACCCGACCGATAGTTTCTGGAGCTGGCGCGATCTGATGTACCGGTTCGCCGCGCGCATCACGCCCGACACGCTTGGCGCGATTGCACGCTGGCTCTATGTCGAAATGCTGAAGGCCGGCTACACGTCGGTTTGCGAATTTCATTACGTTCATCATGCGGCGGACGGGCAACGCTATGCGAATCCGGCGGAACTTGCGCAGCGCGTGGTCGACGCGGCAAGCGAGACCGGCATCGGCATGACGATGCTGCCCGTTTTGTACCAGTACAGCGGCTTCGGCGCGCAGCCACCGCGTGATGATCAGCGGCGCTTCATCAATTCGCCCGGGCATCTGCTTTCGCTTCTCGAAGCGCTAAGGCAAGCGAGGCCCGAACACGGCGCGCTGCGTTACGGCGTCGCGCCGCATTCGTTGCGCGCCGTCTCCGAAACCTCGCTGCGCACGCTGATCGAGGGGCTCGACGTACTATCGCCCGATGCGCCCGTGCATATCCATATCGCGGAACAGACGGCCGAAGTGGAAGCATGCCTTGCCGCCGAAGGCTCACGGCCCGTCCAATGGCTGCTCGATCGATTCGATGTGACCGGGCGTTGGTGTCTCGTGCATGCAACGCATGTCGATGAGAACGAGACGATCTCGCTTGCAAAGCGCGGTGCGGTGGCTGGACTATGCCTGACTACGGAGGCGAATCTCGGCGACGGCATGTTCCCCGCGCAGGAATATCTCGACGCAGGCGGCCTGTTCGGCATCGGCTCGGATAGCCATATCGGCATCGACTGGCGCTCCGAATTGCGGTTGCTCGAATACGGGCAACGGCTCGTCAGGCGTCAACGCAACGTTTTGGCATCGCCGCAGACCGCGCACGTCGCCGACCGGCTTTTTCACGGCGCGCTCTCAGGCGGCGCGCTGGCGACGGGCCGCACGGTCGGCGCACTGAAGCGCGGCAGCCGCGCCGACTGGCTCGTGCTCGATGCGCAGCATCCGCATCTTGCGGAACAGCAGGCGGATACGTGGCTTTCGTCGATCGTCTTCGGCGAGCACGGCGAAACGCCGGTTCTCGACGTCTATGTCGGCGGCGAGCGCGTCGTGCATCAACGCCGCCATCGCGATGAAGGGCGCCTCTATGCCGACTACCGCAAGGCGCTTTCGCATCTGCTTGCCGATGCGTGAATGCGCGCAATCACCTGAACGGAGATCCACTCGATGAGCGAACTGTTTTTTATCGAGCGCGGCACGGCGCCGTTGCTGATTTCGATTCCGCATCTTGGCACGCTTATTCCCGAGACGATGCGCGACCAGTACACCGATATCGCATTGACCGTTGCCGATACCGACTGGCACCTCGATCGCCTCTATGCATTTGGCAAAGCGCTCGGCGCGACGATGCTCGGTGCGCGCATCTCGCGCTATGTGATCGACCTGAACCGTCCGTCGAACGACGAAAGTCTTTATCCGGGGCAAACGACCACGTCGCTGTGTCCGACCGAAACATTTCGCGGCGAACCGCTCTATCGCGACGCACGCACACCGGACGACGCCGAACGCGAGCGACGCGTCGCGACTTATTGGCAGCCTTATCACGATGCGTTGCGAGCGGAACTGCAACGCTTGCGTACGCAGCATGCGAATGTGCTGCTATGGGAGGCGCACTCGATCGCAAGCGTGCTGCCGCGTCTTTTCGACGGCAAGCTGCCCGATCTGAACATCGGTACGCAGGACGGCCGCACGGCCGCCGCGCCCGTGCTCGACGCGGTAAAGCAGGCGGCCGCCGCGAGCGCGTTCACGTGGATCGCGAACGGGCGATTCAAGGGCGGCTTTATCACGCGTCGCTTCGGCGCGCCTCAGGACGGCATTCATGCGGTGCAGCTCGAGATGTGCCAGTCGACCTATATGAGCGAGAACGCTCCGTTTGACTATCTCCCGGAAGTTGCGCAGCAGGTCGAGCCGGTGGTGCGGCAGATGGTGAGTGGAGCGCTCGATGTCGTGGTCGCGATGAATGCTGCGGTTCGCTGAACGCCCGAGGATGCGCAAAATTCAGCAGCCGGTGCGCGCCGTTTTGCACTTCCAGCGATGGCTAATCGCGCAGACAATGAAGCGCGCCAACGCAAACAGGCAGAGTTGGCACCAAGGGCAATTCCGAGTCTGAAGACCGGACGGATTGCACGGAGATATTCGACTGCCGACTCCCTATCGTTGAGGCTAAAGATGCGTATCGCGGGTAATGTTGTTTATCAGACGTTGGAGATTGCCAACAAATTCGAGAGCTCGCTAAACAGCCAACGGCGCGGCAATCGGCAGAGCAATCCCGCTGCGGCCGTACCCACCGACGCGATCGGCGATGCGACAAAGCAGGGCTCGGCAGCCGTGCGGCCGAAGAATCTCGTTCCGGTTGTGGCGCTGCCCGGCCAAACTGGATTTTTGCCTAAAGGCGCATCGGGTCTCATCGACGAGATCGTCTGAGAGGTCGATGTTCGGAAAGAGGCTCTCTGTCGGGTGTGATCCCGATCTCATCGATTGCCGGTGCAAGTGCCAGATATACGCGCAAGAAAAGTCGATTGGGAAGATGTCCGCATCTTTGCCGCTCTGGTACGTCATGGCAGCCTGACGGCGGCCGCGCGTGCACTCGCGGTGACTCACGCGACGGTCGCACGACGCGTTGCATCGCTCGAGCACGCGCTGGGCGAGACACTCGTCGAGCGGCGTCCGGACGGCTATGTGCTGACGGAAGCGGGAACGCGCGCGATTTCGACAGCTAACGAAATGGAAACGGCCGCGGCCACGCTGGTTCGCGGCGGACGTCCCGATGGTCCCAGGGGGCTTGTGCGTCTCAGTGCGACGCCGGCGCTTGCCGAACGTTTTCTGGCGCCAAGCCTCGCAGTTTTGACGGCGCAGCAGTCGGCGCTCGACGTGGAACTTGCATCTGATCTGCGCGACGTCAGTCTCGAGCGCCGCGAAGCCGACATCGTGCTGCGGTTTGGACCGCACTTCGACGACGCAACCGTTTCCACGCGGATTGCCACACTGGATTACGGCTTTTACGCCAACGCCGAATGGAAGCAACGGGTCGAGAATGGCGTTGCTCCCGTGTTCATCGGGTTTGACGAGGCAAACGCCGATATCCCCGACGCCTGGTGGCTATCCACGACTTATCCGCGTGCCCGCATCGCCCTGCGAGCGAACAATCAGGCGGCACAAGCGGCCATCGCAGGGATGGGTGCGGGAATCGCGTTGCTGCCTCACTTCATAGGCCGCACCGACCGCCTTCTCGTTCCTTGTGCCTTGAGCGAGAAACCCCCGTCGCGCGAACTCTGGCTCGTGCGGCGCCGGCAAGAAAGCGAAAGTGCCGCGATCTCGACAGTCTGCGAGTTTCTGATGAACCAGTTCAAGCAGGAAAGAGCCTTGTTCGAAGATCGATAGTGACCTGCTCGTGCAGCACGTCGGGATTGCCTCGCGAACGGCGTGCGCGTACTTTTGCACAATCGATGTGCGAAAATGCCGGTTCAGCGTCGCCGCATACGTGGGCAATAATGCGTATTGCGTGGACACCGGCCGGACACTTCGGCGCGTGTGCGCGATAAACACGAATATCCGGTTGGGATCGCCCTGAGTTCGAGGTCGGTTCGCATGATCGGGCAACATCCCGGCGCATATTTAGTCCCCGGGCATGGCGAACACATTTACGGCGCGACGTTCAGCCACGACTCACACCGTGCACAGCGCGCATTGATCGGGCATGCTCTCCATCGGAATCGTTGGTTGACGCACTATGGATTTGAACGACAAAAGCCCCGCGGAATTGAGCTGGGAAGACGTACGTTTTTTTGCGACACTGGCGCGCCATGGCAGTCTCTCTGCGGCTGCGCGTGCACTTTCGGTCAACCATGCAACAGTCGCGAGGCGAATTTCGTCGCTCGAACAGGCGCTGGGCCAAAAGCTCGTCGAACGGCGGCCAGAAGGCTATGTGCTGACATCGGCCGGTCTGGACGCGATTGCCGCCGCACAAGATATGGAAGCGGCTGCGGCAACGCTAGGGCGTTCCGGCGCCGCCGACGACGCCCCGAAGGGTCTCGTGCGAATCAGCGCCACTCCCGGTATCGTGCAAGGTTTCCTTGCCGCGCGGCTCTCCGAGCTTTCCGCACATTACCCGGGAGTCGATATCGAGCTCGCATCCGATGTCCGCATCGTGAGTCTCGAGCGTCGCGAGGCCGACATCGCATTGCGTCTTATCCGCCCGTCCGACGGAGATGTCATTGCCCGGCCGCTCGCCACGTTGGACTACGGCTTTTACGCGTCGGCACATTGGCGCCGGCTGCTCGAAGACGGACACGCCCCGGTGTTTGTCACCTTCGACGAAGCCAATTCCTATATTCCCGACGCGGCGTGGCTCGCACAAAACTTTCCCCGCGTGCGCCGTGCGTTTCGGGCAGACAGCCAGTCGATCCAGGCTGAGGCCGCAATCGCGGGGGCCGGCATTGCGATGCTGCCGCATTTCATCGGGCGTGCGCATGAACGGCTTTTCGCCGTCTCGCTCGGCCACATGCCCCCTTCGCGCGAGTTGTGGATGATCACACGTCAGCGGGACAACAAGAGCCGCCTGATCAGAACAGTGACCGAGTTTCTCACTAACCTGTTTCAGCAGGAACGCGAACTGTTCGCCCATCGCGTCGATCAGTTCGGCACGACCTGAACGCTCGGGCCGCCGCGGTTGCGCAACCCTGCGCAACCCTGCTTATCGCCCGGTGACCAGCACGATGCGAAAGCGCGCTTCATTGCGCATCATGCGCTGGTAAGCCTCGCTGGCACGTTCGAGCGGAAAGATCTCGCTCATCGCCTGTACGCCCTGCAGCGCACTGAAGCCGAGTGTGTCTTCACTGTCGATCGGATCTCCCGTCAACGAGCCGGTAATAGCGCGGCTGCCGCGAACGAGCGGCAGGGCGTGGACCTCGATCGGCGCACTTCCGCCAAGGCCTGCAATAATCATTTCTCCACGCGGCGCAAGGCCGTTGATCAGTGCCGACATCGCGCGATTATCGACGGCGGTTGCCAGGATGCCCATCGCGCCCCCCAGGTCTTGCAATGCGGCAGCCACGTCTTCAGAGGTGCTGTCGATGTAGTGATGCGCGCCGAGCTTGATTGCGATGTCGCGCTTGTCTATGCCGCGCGAAACGACGGCGACCCGGAAGCCCATGTGCGCAGCGTATTGAACCGCGAGATGCCCGAGACCGCCCACGCCCTCAATCGCGACCAGTTCGCCGGCGCGCGCCTTTGCATTGCGCAACGCGTTGAACGTCGTCAACCCGGCACATAGCAATGGCGCCGCGTCGGCCGACGACAGTTCATCGGGAATGGACACAAGCGCATTGGCTTTGGCGATCATCATTTCGGCATATCCGCCATCGACACTGATGCCGGTGATGTTTCGCGTCTCACAGCTGATCGTGTCGCCGCGGCGGCAATGCTGACATATTCCGCAGTGGCCGCCGAGGAAACCGACGCCCACGCGTTGTCCCGGCACCCACGGTTCGGCCTGCTCGCCGATCGCATCGATGGTGCCGACGACTTCGTGACCAGGCACACGCGGATACGCGATCCCCGGCAGATAGTTTCCTTCGACGGTCCACGAGTCGCTATGGCAAACGCCGCACGCTTCGACGCGGATGCGCACATGACCAGGCGGCGGTTCGATCAACGGTAGTTCGACCAGTTCGAGTTTGCCTGGGGACGTTGCCTGCACGGCACGGTACGTAGTTTTCATCTCGCGATCTCTCCTCGACGACACGCGACACGCGGCGGCCATGTCCGGCGTAGTCAGCCGTGATGGTGTAAGGGCGGCATTATCGGTCTGCCGATCGGGATGGCGAAACTCGCTAAAAGCGAACATCGGGTGTTCATGTATGCACATCGGGACCTGTCATTGCAGAGGAATAGATGGCGCGTGAAGCGCGTTTTATGAATATGAGCTCCACGAAGTCAGGATGAACCCGGTTCAGTCGACAGTCGTGATTGACTGAAATGCACGCACTTTTAATGCGTGAACATGGAGGATGGTTATGGAAGCTGTCATGAACCAATTCGACCTGTGGCCCGTTGCTTCGACCGGAGAACGGATCGACAAACCGCGCCATTTGCCTGAGCGCGGTGGCACGCATCAGCTTGTCGATGGTCTTCCGGCAAGACCGCGCGCACGGTGGGTGAAGGAAGCCGGACAGCTCAAGATGGTATGGACGGCGGACCAGGTTAGCCACCCGGATAGGTGACTTCCAAAGCGTAGGATCGCTGATGATCGCTTGCAGGCGATCGCGCCGCACGTGGGCAGGCCGCGCCTCGTAGTGCGCCGTCAACGCATACGAGGCGGGTGCCCGAAGCGGTATCCCTGATCAGGTCCGGTAAGCTGCGGCGCCGAAAGTTGCGCCCGACACGCCGCCGTCCACGGCCAGTTCCGCGCCATGCATGTAAGACGCGTCATCGGAAGCGAGAAACAATGCAGCGCGTGCGATCTCATCGGGGTGCGCCATCCGTCCCACCGGAATCATCCGATTCAGCGCCTTCGTTCTGGCCTCTATCGCCGCCTCGTCAAGTCCCTCCGTGGCAAACCCGGTTGCTGTGTAGCCAGGCGCCAGCACGTTGATGCGAATGTTCTGCGGAGCGAGTTCCGCTGACATGCTGCGCACCATCGCAAGTACCGCATGCTTGCTGGCCGGATAGGCGCCGCCGCCGGGCAGGAAGCCGGCCTTGCCCGCAATCGAGCCGTTCACCACGATGGCCGCTCCGGCGCTCATTAACGGCAGAGACGCCTGAATTGTCAGAAACACAGCGGTCACGTTGGTCAGCAGGATTTCGTCCAGGTCGCGCTTCGTCGTGTCGGCAATAGCTTTCCCGCGTGCAGTCCCCGCGTTGGCAAAGAGGATGTCGAGTTTGCCGTACGTGTCGGATAACTTGCCGAACAGCGCCTCCCGCTCCTCGCTCACATTAAGGTCCGCACGCACCGCGAGGGCGGAGTGGTTCAGTTCCACGACGGCGCGATCGAGCTTCTCCTGATTCCGGCCGGTGATGACCACTCTTGCTCCTTCCGCCAGAAACAGCTTCGCAGCAGCAAGGCCAATCCCTCCGTTTCCACCTGTTATCAGTGCAATTCTGTCCTTCAGCTTCATCGATCGTTCTCCTGGATAGTGGCGCTTCAAGTCGAGCCGTTCGCGTCAGTCAGTCATGTGATCAATGCTCCCGGCGCGATGGGCCGCGCAGAGCAGCATTTCATCGAACGCGCGAAAGATCCGTTGCATCTGCGCGTGCTTGTAGGGGAAGACTTCGCGGGAGTCCATGTCGTGCACGAGCATCGCTGTCGAGATTTCGAAAATGAGCAGCCGGCCGTCTGCTGACTCCGCGCAGTCGAGCCCGACGTACTCGAGTCCCGTGAGGCGGGCCACGCTCGAGAGCGCTGCGCGGTGCCGGGCGGCGAAGCCGTGCTCGAATGTCTCGATGAAACGTGCTTCTTCCTCGCGAAGTCGGCCATCGTTCGTCATCTCTTCGTATGGGTAATGCACCATCCAGTCTTTCGAGATGCCCATATGGCACGCGTAGGGAACGCCGTTCAGCAGCACGATCCGGTATTTCCTGTACAGCCCGTCAGAACTGCGATAGTCGATAAACGACGCGAGGTAAAAGGCTTTGTCGCCAACTTCGGCGAGATAGCTGCGCAATGCTTCGCGATCGCCGACGCGAGCCAGACTTCTGCCGGCGTGCGAATCCACGGGCCGTACGATGAGCGGAAAGTCTATTCCGGCAAGCGACCTGAAGTCGTCTTTCGACGCGAGCGCATCGATCAGCGACGCCTGATCGAGTCGAACGACCTCTGCCATGCAGACACCGGGTTCGCGGGCGAGCAGCCGTGTGGCTGCTTCGCGCATGGTCAGCCATACGTGGGCTGGCCGGTTCAGCACCGGGCGCGACGACGACGCGACGAGGCTGGCAATTTTCGCGAGCGCACCGCGATTGCTATCGAGAGCGCCGGCGGCTACCAGCACCATATCGTGTTCGGGAAGGCGATCTTCAGGCGTCCAGTCATCGACATAAAGCATGTCGACGTGCAGTGTCGAATCCTTGACGAGAAATTCGAACGGCGTGTTGGCAACGAGCCTGCCAGGCGCCTTCAACACGAGCACGCGTGCGCCCGATGCATGGCGAGCTTGTGTACGGAGTCGATAGAGTCGCTGAGAGAGAAGCGCAAGGCGCTGCACCGACAGCGCGGCATCGGGCTGGTCTTTCGATTCCAGCACGAGAGCAAGATCCAGTAGCGCGCGCGGATCGTCATGTACACGCGTGTATTCGATCAGCCACTGTCCAAGCTCAGTCAGGTCTACTCCGGTAAAGGCCTTCTCGAGCATGACGGCAACGCCAGCCATTTCGTATCCAGCCGTCGGCTCGACGGATGCCTCGTCTGGAGCGTCATACATGGCCGATCCCCTCGTCATGCAGCAGATAGAACCGGTGGACGAGCGACATACCGTCTGCTGCGCTTTGTACGGTCAGGTTTCTCATGTTCCTCTTTGGCGAACCAATGCAACGCAGAAAGCCCGCTGAATCAAACCTGCTTTGATCGATGAATTTCGACATCAGGACCTGCAGATCTTGCAATGCGCATCGTTTAAAGAAAACGATTGTTTCCTGCGGGTCGCTGTGCGAATTTGCCGATCTTGAGGCTCATTGAAATCCGAGGATATTTGTTCGTGATCCGGCCATTGATATTTTTGCGTCGGACAGTTTTGCGACCTCAATTTCGATCAGCGGATGCGCGGAAATATTCGATGTTTCGTTGCTTCGACGGTTTGATAATGACTGGTCGTTAAGGCGGTGACGGGCATTCGATGCCGCGTCCATAGCGGGACGTAATGCGATGACATATTCGATTGCGCAATTGCTTCACGATGAATCCGCTGTGGAGGCATTCATCGCTTCAGTCACATCCATCGAGCCGTTGATCCACGCGCACGCAAGCGATCTGCGGCACGG
Source organism: Paraburkholderia sp. SOS3 (assembly GCF_001922345.1). Classification (NCBI taxonomy): domain Bacteria; kingdom Pseudomonadati; phylum Pseudomonadota; class Betaproteobacteria; order Burkholderiales; family Burkholderiaceae; genus Paraburkholderia; species Paraburkholderia sp. SOS3. The sequence continues at coordinate 1,320,161 of NZ_CP018811.1, forward strand.
CCCTGATCTTCCCGGCCCGATTGCAAATGCGCTTGGCGAAGCGGGTCTGACATCGCTGTGGGTTCCCAAGTCGCTTGGCGGGCCCGAACTGTCGCCGGCCGGGCTGATTCGCGTGGTGGAGGCGCTCGCGCGTCTCGATGGATCGGTGGCATGGTGCGCCGGCGTGGCGGCGGCCGGCTCGAGGATTGCGGGACTCGTTCCGCGTCACGTATCGCGCAGCATTTTTTCGGCACATGGCTCGGTTGCCGGCAGCCTGATGCCTGGCGGCACGGCGCTGCGCGAAAGCGGAGGGTGGCGTGTCAGCGGGCGATGGCAGTGGGGCAGCTTCGTGCGCCATAGTCGAGCCGTTGTCGTGGCCTGTCGTGAACGGCACGAAGGCGCCGATATCTCGGAGAATGGTCCGACTGTGCTGAGGCTCGCCATCGTCCCCACATCGGATATCGCCATTCTCGACAACTGGCGTGCAGCCGGCCTGCGTGCGACCGGCAGTCACGACTACACGATCGACCGTGTGTTCGTGCCTGACGACTGGACGATCTCGTTGTCCGACTATTCAGCCGCGCCGCACGAGTCCGGCGCATTGTACGGACTACCTTTCGTGACCGTGCTCGGACTAGGCATCGCGGCGGTGCCGCTGGGCCTCGCTCGCGCGGCCATCGACTCGCTGTGCGAACTCGCGAAAGCAAAGATGGGCAATGGATCGCCGGGCCTGCTCGAAGACGAAGCCCATGTCCAGTCGGATATCGCGCGCGCCGAAGCCATGTTGCGCAGCGCACGCGCCTTTCTGCTCGATTCGGTCGACGACATGTGGAAAACCGCTGGGCGAAAAGGCGGCAATACGCTCCACGACCGCGCCTTGGTGAGGATGGCCTGCTGGCATACCGCCCAAACCGCGCGCGAGGTGGTGCAAGCAATGCATCTATTGGCCGGGGGCACCGCGGTGAGCGACAATTCCGCGTTTGCAGCTCAACTGCGGGACGTGCATACGGCATCGCAGCATATTTACTTCTCAATGCGCAATCTGGAAGCCGCGGGCCGTGTAATGCTCGGCATGAACGTCGGCACCGAACGTTTCTGACGGCAACATGGCGCGAGCGCCATGTTGCCGTGGCTGCGCTCGACCGCGGAAAACATCAGTCGGGCCGGACGCCGAAGCACTGGGCGACACATCGGCGGACATATCCCAACCGCCGCCTAACGATCGATACAACGCGACCGCGGCTCGCGCATGCATGCGTTTCGCCTCGTTCAGCGCTTCGGCGTCGACAAGATAGGCCTGCTGCGCATCGAGCACGTCGAGGAAACTCGATGCACCGGCTTTGTACAGTTGCGTCGACAGCTTCAATGCCTTGTCCGATGTGGTCAGTGCGCCGCCGAGCTGTTCTGCCTGCGCCGCGCCGCTGAAGAGGTCGCTGCGCGTGTCTTCGATTTCCTTTAGCGCGTCGAGCATCGTCTGGTTCAGCGCCAGCTGCGATTCACGCATGCGGCTCTCGCTCGCGTCGATATTCGCGGCGATGCGCCCGGCGTTGAAGATCGGGCTCGTCGCGCTCAGCGCGGCGCTAAACAGGTTATCGGTCAGCGTCGGTGTGTTGACCCACGACGCGGAAAGAAATCCGTCGCTCAGGTCGAATCGGAATTTCGGGTAGCGCTCGGAGCGTGCGAGCCCGACCTCTGCCGCACGCTGCTCGACTCTGGCGTAGGCGGTGCGCACGTCCGGGCGGCGCAGCAGCGCATCGGACGGCAGTGTCGACGGCACGCCTTGCGACGGCACCGGAATCGGACGCGCATCCGTCAGAACCAGCGGGCTCACGCTCTCGGGCGTGCGGCCCGACAACACCGCAATGAGGCTCAACTCGTGCTGGATGTCCGATTGAATGCGCGGCATGCGTGCCTGCAGAACCTGCAACTGGTTGCGCGCGCGGGCGACATCGAGCTGCGTCGACAGCCCGAAGCGCAGGCGGTCCTCGGTCAGCTTCAGCGCGCGGCTACGGATCTGCTCGTTGTCGGTGAGGATTTGCAGTTCCGATTGTGCCCATCGCAAGTCGATATAAGCGGTTGCGGTATTGGCGGCGAGCGCGAGCCGCAATTCGTTCAGCGCAAAGCGTCGGCCCGACACCTGGGCTTGCGATGCGAGCACCGCGAGACGTTGGCCCCCGAAGACGTCGAGATCCCAGCTGGCAGAGAGCCCAAAGCCGGCAGAGTCGACGTAGCCGAGCGGCGGCGGCGTGATCTGCCGCGCGTGCGCCGCGATCGCGGACGCATCGACTTCCGGCAACAGATCCGCATGGCGCACGGTCACCACGTCCTCGGCCTGCTTGACGCGTTCGACGGCTGCCTGCACGTCGAGATTGCCGTTCAGTACCGACCGCACGAGTTCGTGCAGGGTCGAGTCGCCGAACTGTGCCCACCACGTATCGGCGTTCACCGCGTCTTGCAGCGCGTCCATGTTCCACGCCGCAGGCGAAAGGGATGTTACGTTTTCCGTAAGATTCTCGTGGCTTGCAGGTTGGAGTGCGCACGCAGTTAGCATCAGCGCAGCGGCAATACAGGTGATCGATTCTATTGTCCGTTTCATGGCAGTTATTTGGTGGGCGTCCCCGGCGGCGCAGTCAGGCCGAAGGGCCGTGAAAACAGCAGTGCGAAAAGCGCGACGCCGAAGCACAACGTCACCGCAAGGAACGTATCGGAGTAGGTCAGGACCAGCGCCTCGCGCATGACCAGGGAATGGAGCATGGCCATCCCGCCCTGCGCGCTGTTCAACGTATCACCCGCCACGGCGCCCAGATGCGCCATCTGTCTTTCCATCGCGAGGTCGATACGCGGCCTGCCGGCCGTCACATGTTCGGCAAGCCGCTCATAATGCAGATTCAAACGGTCGTTCAACATCGTGCTGACCACCGCGATGCCGATTGCGCCGCCAAGATTACGCATCAGATTGAACAGGCCGCTGGCCGATTTCAACCGCGCGGGCGGCAAACTGCCGAGCGACATCATCACGATCGGCGAGATGCAGAACTGCTGGCCGAAGCCGCGCAGCATCTGCGGAATCAGCAGTTGCTGCCAGCCCCAGTCGTGCGTCACGGGCACGTACAGCGCGCTGCCGATGCCGAACAGCAGGAGTCCGAATACGAGGAGCCTGCGCAACGGCACGAAGCGCGCAAACCACGTGTACACGACGAGCCCGACCAGCTGTGCGGAACCGACCGACAGCATCGCGACGCCGATCTGCAACGAATCGAATCCGCGTACGCGCGAAAGGAACCCCGGCGTCAGGAACACCATGCAATAGATGCCGATGCCGATCACGAACGATTGCAGACTGCCGATGGCGAAGTTGCGTAATCCGAGCGCCCGCAAATCGACGATGGGCTCTTTGGCGGTGAATGCATGGACGAGAAACAGAAAACCCGAGATGCCCGCGATCCACGCGCAGGCGAGTATCGCGTCGTCACCGAACCAGTTCTTGCGTGGACCTTCCTCGAGCACGTATTCGAGGCAGCCGAGGAAGGCGGACATCAGCACGATGCCGAGATAATCGCCGCGCTTGAGCAGCGACAGGTCCGCTTCGTCCACATGCACGAACTTCGGCACAAGCACCGTGACGGCGATGCCGGGCACGAGGTTGATGAAGAACAGCCAGTGCCACGACCACTGATCGGTGAGCCAGCCGCCGATCACGGGTCCGATGGTCGGCGCGAGCGACGCGAGCGTGCTGACCGCCGTCGACGCGATCAGTCGCTGCTTGCCGGGTGGAAACAGCACGAACACCGTCGTGAACACCGTGGGGATCATCACGGCGCCGAGCGCGCCTTGCAGCGCGCGAAAGAGGATCATCGAATCGATGTCCCATGCGAGGCCGCAGACCATGCTGACCGCGGTAAAGCCCAGCGCCGAGGCGGCGAAGAGCCACCGCGTCGAGAATACGCGAGAGAGCCAGCCCGACATCGGAATCACGATGATCTCGGCGATCAGATAGGAGGTCTGCACCCACGAGAGCTCATCCTGACTCGCCGACAAGCCACCGCCGATGTCTTTTAAGGACGAAGCGACGATCTGGATATCGAGCGTCGCCATGAAGAAGCCGACGCACATCAACACGAACGCGAATACTTTGGCGCGAAGCGGCTGGTCGGCCGGGTTTAGCGTTGGGGCGGGCGCTGCCGCGATTGCCGTCGTCATTGCACATCATCCGTCGCCGTCGCGGTTTTTTCCGGCTCGCGCGAAGTCGGAGTACCGCTGCCGAGATGCACGCTTACGGTTGCCGACAAGCCCGGCCGCAGTACGTGATGCAGGTTCTTCGGCACGTCGAGCCAGATACGCACCGGCACCCGCTGCACGATCTTCGTGAAGTTGCCGGTTGCGTTTTCCGCGGGCAGGATGCTGAAGGTCGCGCCGGTGGCCGGGGCGAGGCTTTGCACGACGCCGGTAATCGGTTCGCTCGATGCGTCGAGCTTCACGTCGACCTTGTTGCCCGCCTGCATGTGCCGGAGCTGGTCTTCCTTGAAATTCGCATCGATCCAAAGACCGTGCTCGGGCACCACGGTCAACAGCGAGATGCCGACATTGGCGAGCATGCCGACGCGCGCCGTGCGGTTGCCGATGTAACCGTCTATGGGCGAGCGGATCGTCGTGTATTCCACATTCAGTTGCGCGACGCGCTGCGCGGCTTTTGCCGTCGCGACGCGCGCCTGCGCGTCGCCGATCTGCGCATCGACCACGGTAAGCTGACGCTGCGCGGCAACCAGCGACGCATTGCTGCGATCGACTGCGGCGCGCGCTTTCTGCAGGTCCGCATCGGCGCGCTCGACCACCTGATCCGATACGGCCTCGTCCTTCACGAGCGCGCGATAGCGATACTGGTCGGCCGCGCTGCGCGTGAGCTCGGCGCTCGATGCGTGGACGCCCGCCGCCTGCTCGTTGATCAGGGCGAGCTGCAGCGTGCGCTTCGCCTCGAGTTCGGTCACGGCGGCTTGCGCGCTCTGCACTTCGGCGTTCGCCTGTGCGAGCCGCGCGTCGTAGTCGCGCGAATCGATGCGGATCAGTACCTGATTCGCATGCACGAACTGGTTGTCCTTCACGAGCACGTCGGTCACGAAGCCGCTCACGCGCGGCGCCATCACGGTGACGTCGCCGCCGACATACGCATCGTCGGTGGTTTCGATAAGGCGGCCGACGAAGTACCAGTACGCGGCAGCGGCAAGTGCGACGGCGACGACGGAGAATATCGCAAGGGCCATCCAGGGAATGCGTCGCGCCTTGATCTGGCTGCCGGTGTCGCTGACCGGGGTGGCTGCTGATGAGGAAGAAGTCATGATGTGGTCTGTCGATCCCGTGATTGCTCATCCGGAAGAGGCCTGGCGGCGCACTGCCGGCGGCGCACGCTGGCGGCGCGCCTTAGCGCTCAATTGTGGTGACGTCGACCGTGTGAATAAATCCCCCAATCGCGAGCACTGGTTGATGAAATTTGCACAGCCGGCGCAGGGTGCCCTTCGGATCGAATGATTCGGATACGGAAGGAACGGGACGAGCGCGTCGACATGCACGCGCAAACGTTTCCTCGGGAAGAGCTTCCGATTCAGCGTAAAATGCACTCCCGCCGCGATGTTCCGGCGGAGTGCCGTTACGCCAGCGATGCATGTCGACCTAATTACTCTCTATCTTCTTGCGATCGGGACGCTACTCGCCAGCTCGGCGATGACGCTGTGGGAGCATCGCGCCCATTCGAAGCGCAGCACGGAGTTGAAGATACTGGCAGCGGCGTACGCAACGCTTGCGATTGGCTGCGCGGCTGCCCTGTATCGTCATGGCGTGCCAGGCGTCATAGGCTCCGCGCTTAGCAATCTCGTCATTTTTACCGGCTATCTGCTGATTCTCCATGGTGTCGCCTCGCTAAACGGCAGGCGATACGGCGTGGCTTCGCTGGGCCTCTTTGCCGTCAATGCGCTCGCATGGGTCATTGCGGGTACCCGATGGCAGGAGACGATGTGGGCCTACGCGAGCGCGTTGCCGATTGCCATCGCTTCAGGCATGACGGCTTATGAACTGTTGCGCAACGACGGTCGGAAACGCTTCCAGCCGCAGTACATCGCCGCGATGGTGGCCGGCGTTCATGCGGTCTTCTATGCCTTCAGGGCGTTTATCCTGCCGTGGCTTGCGCTCCGGTACGGCAAGGATGCGTTAATGGCGTCCAGCGTCGTCACGATGTACGAAGGCGTGCTGTATTCGGTCGTTCTCCCGATGACGCTGCTCAAGCTCGTGCGCGAGGAAGCGCATGGCCAACTGTTGCGGGAATCGCAAACGGACTATCTGACCGGTCTTGGCAATCGCCGATGGTTCTTCGAAGAGGGCGCGCGCGTGATCGACGATGCGGGCGCATCGCGGCCGGTTTCGCTGCTTGCGTTCGACCTCGACCACTTCAAGACGATCAACGACCAGTACGGTCATGAGACCGGGGACGCGGTACTCAGATCGTTCGCGGACGTGGTGCGCAGCGGCGTTGGATCCGACGCAATCGTCGCGCGCATTGGCGGCGAGGAATTCGTTGCATTGTTACCGGACCACGACAGCGGCGACGCGCACGTAGTGGGCGAGGCGGTGGTCAGGCGCTTCGCCGAGACGATTACGCAAGGTGCGAATCGGGTTGGCGTGCGCGCTACGGTCAGTATCGGGCTTGCGCAATTCGGGCGCGACGCTTCGACACTCGGCGATCTCTTGTCCGCTGCGGACCAGGCGCTGTATGGCGCCAAAGCGCGCGGGGGTAATCGGGTGGAGCTGGCGCAGACCGATGCGGGGTCGTCGGCTGCGTGAGCTTCACGCGACACCGTCAGACGTGATGCGGATCGTCTTCCTCGGGGTGGTGCGATGCGCCGCCGAAGGCGCCAATGCCGCCGGTGCCGCCGCTTGAAACCATACCCGCCGCGGCTCCGTTTCCACCGGCTTTGTCACCCCTGGCGCCGCCGCCTTCACGCGCTGCGTCCTTGCTGCCTCCTCCTTTTGCGGCCGCGGGCCGTGCCGGTCCCTGTCCGGGAATCTGCAAGCCCTGTGGCACGGCGTCGAGATCGAGCACCCCCCGGATGAAATCGCGTAGCGAGACGACTAACTGCGCTGTGTGAATGGGGCGGCCCTCAGTCATTTCCATTGCTGCTTTCGCCGCGAGGCGGACCTGTTCTTCAGTGCCTAGCAGGAGGATGTCGGCGAGCGCCGCTTCGACGGCGTCGCGGATTCGACGCGAACGGTCCGAGGCGCTCGCGTCGCTCGAGCGAGCGGCTTCGCTCGGTGTCGCATCGGTTTCGGCCCCGGGGGTCGTTGCCGGTGCGCTTGCGGTCGCGTCCGCTTTGGCAGTCTGAGCGTCGAGTTCCGCTTGCGCGGCGGCAGGTATCGCCATCGATGCCCGCTTCAAGTCGCGCAAATGGGTCGGGTCGACTGCGAGGTTGCCCGTGAACGAGCCGCCTAGCGTTTTGTAGGCCGCGAAGCGTGCGCAGCCGCTCGTTGATCTGCCGGTTCTCACGCTCGCGCCGCTGCTGCACCGTCTGCATGAGTAGCAGGCGAATGCCGACGCCAATCAGCGTAATGACCGCTAGCCCGACGAGGGTGGAGAGGAGGCCTTGCCAGGAGCTGAAGTCGAGGTTGCGCATAAGGCTCGTATGGACCTGGTCGTTACCGGACGGACATGGGGTTGATCGTCGAGCACGCAATGTATGGACCAGCCCGTGCGCTCGAAGGCTGCTCAGGCAGATTGCCGATGCCAGGGCGGTGGGCGCGACAATCGTCCGTGGCAAGCGTGTCGATCGCCCCGGGTTCTTCCTCGAGCCTACGATCGTGACGGACTTTGCGGTGAACAATCCGCTTCATCAGCAGGAAGCGTTCGCGCCGGTGTTGTCCTTCTATGTCGTGAACAGCGAGAAAGACGCAATCAGCCTGGCCAGTGCGACCCGATATCGCTTGGGGGCGCTCGTCGTCTCGGCCGATATCGACCCCACGCGCAGCATGTCGCGTCGCTTATCGAGGCCGGTATGGGGTACATCAATTCGTGCTTCGCCAATTCGCCGGGGCTGCCTTTTGGCGGCGTGAAGAATTCGGGCTTCGGGCGGGAATTGGCCGAGCACGGCATCGGCGAGTTCCTGAACCGTAAGCTGGTGCGCGTTGCCCACGCGGCCTGATATCGATCGGCAAGGCGACGGCGCCGGCTGCGCAGAGGCGTCAGGCGTCGTCGCGTTCGCTCCGACGAATTCGTATGTTGGGCGATGCATGCGTTGCAGCTGCGCGATAATGGCCGCGTGACGGTTGACGTTTTAAAGACCGTACCTGTCATCTCTTTTGGGCACAGCTATGTCTACGCGCAGCACGAACACGATCCAGAGCTGGCACGCGCATGTCTATTTCGATGCCGCAAGCCGCGACGCGGCGTGGGCATTGCGGCAAATTATCGAGCACGCACTCGGCGCGACCATCGAACTCGGGCGATTTCACGAGCGTCCAGTCGGACCTCATCCGCAGTGGTCGTATCAGATTGCATTCACGCCTGCTCATTTCGCCGAGATCGTCTCGTGGCTCACGCTGAACCATGGGGCGCTCGACGTATTCATCCATCCGAACACGGGCGATTCGTTGAGCGACCATCGCGATGGTGCGCTGTGGATCGGGCAGTCGTATGAGCTGAAGCTTGGCGTATTCAGCGGTTGATGTCTCGCCGGACACTACACGATGGCGAGCATCGATCTGCCTGCCTTCGCATAGATGCCCGGCTGCATACCGTTCGTTGATTCCATATCGGCGCCCGTGCGATTGCTGTCGCGGCGATCATACAAACACGATTCTTTCCCAGCAACACTAGTTGCTGATAGTGCAAACGTTTGCAATGACGATTTGAACGTCGTGCACTGAACTTTAACGAAACCGCACACCCGCCTTCCTGGTTTCTTCATGCCACGCCGGCTCATAGTCATGCGAAAATGCCGCGCCATCGACGAACCATCAAGCGAATGCGATGTGGAACCTGCGTGTCATCCGGCTGTTGCTGTCCGTTGCCGTGTTGCTCGTATCGGGCACGGCAAGCGCGCATCCGCACGTATGGATCCGCTATACCGCGCAAGTGCAAATGCAAGGTACGAGCGTGATTGCGATCGCTGAAGTCTGGCGCTTTTCGGAAGGTTTCCCCGTTCAACTGGTCGGCATCGATGCATTGCCCGATAACGGACCGCTCGACTCGAAGCAGACCGCCATCTTCCGCGAACAGGCATTTTCGTCGCTCGCGGGCACCCAATACTTCAGTCATCTTTTTGCCGACGGTGAAGCGCTAACGCTGGGCGATCCCATTGGCTTTCGCGTTTCGGTCGATCACGGCAAGCTCGTCTATACGTTCACATTGCCGCTCAGGAAGCCGATCGACGTCACGGCACGCAAAGTCTCGCTAGGCATCTGGGACGACTCGTTCTTCGTCGACTACGAACCCGATGGCGCGAATGCCGTGACGATCGGGGGGCATGCGGCGGCGACGTGTACCGCGAAGCCGTTTACCGATCACGCGCATCCGATTTTCAACGGCATCGTCTTGCCACAGGCGATCGCGCTCGCATGCTGACATTCAATCGATCGATGCTGCGTGTTCTGCTGGCGTTATGGATTGCCGCCGCTGCAGGCTTCGGCCCGATTGCGCCGGCAAACGCGGCTTCTTCGCGCGTCGATGTATTTGGCCGCCCTGTCGAGGCGGCGTCGGCGCCTGCGCATGCGGACCATGCACGCGCATCGGGTGCATCGGGTGCATCGGGTGCAACGAGCACATCGCGCCCAGCGGAGCCGGCAAGCGCGTTCGTATTGCCCGACTTCGTTCGCAAAGTGCTGGTCTCCTCGATCGTCTGGCAGGGCAGACTCAACGCGCGAATGGCCGATGCCACCGAAGCGTTGCGTCGCTCGTCCGCGCCCTTCACATGGCTCACATTGATCGGCCTTGCATTCGCCTATGGTGTCTTGCATGCGGTCGGACCGGGGCACGGCAAGCTCGTCGTCGGCACGTATCTCGGTTCGCGCAAAACGCGCGCCGTCGAAGCCGTTTTACTTGCCGTATGGACGGCGGCCGTGCAGGCGATGAGCGCGATCGTGCTGGTGTTCGGCGCCGCATGGTTTGCCAAAGAGGGGATGTCGAACGTGCTGTCGAACGCGGCTTCGCTCGATATCGCGAGTTGCGTGCTGCTTTGCGTGGCAGGCGGCTGGACGATCTACACCACGCTTGCGCAACGCGACTGCTGCGACGATATCGGGACGGTGAAGCTTGTGCCAGACGAGCGATCTATGGCGCAGCCTGCGTCGCGCGACGAACCGGCATATCTCGGTCGAAAGCTACAGCTTCATGCGCGAAGCTCCGCGCGTGTCAGCAGGTCCGCACGCTCGAAGCTTGCCACCCCATCGCAAATCCTCGCGACAGGATTCGCATCGGGCGTGCGGCCATGCGTCGGTTCGATCTTCGTTCTGATCGCGGCGATCGCCGCCCACACACCGTTTGTCGGGATCGCGGCAACCTTCGCGATCGGCGCCGGGGTCGCGCTGACGGTTACGGTATTCGGTCTCGGCGCGGTCGGCGCGAACCGGCTGATCAGCGCGCGTGGCATTCGCATTCGTTCGAAAATGAAAACGGCGCGGCGTGTATTTGCCATAATGGGCGCACTCGTTATCGTGCTATTCGGTGCCGTGCAGGCGGCGCTGATCCTCACGGGCTATCTCCAACCCGCCATCACGTAGCCTCGGTGTGTTTCTTACCCGCCAGGTACAAATGATGTTCTGCTGACTGTATTTACGCTCCTCGGCGTGCGCACGCACAATCACGCCATCTTCCGTGAACGAGTCCGGTTCGCGGATCACGCTAAAGGAGCTGGATATGTCTAACGATACTTTTCCCTCGGTCCCGTCCCGCCGTCGCTTTCTCGGTGTGGCGGCGGCAGCGGTCGCAGCAGGTACCTTGAGCACGCTCGCGTTTGCCGATACGAATCAGGCGATCGTCGAAGTTGCACAAGCGGAAGGCGGCGACAAAACCGCACTGCGTCGTCTGCGCGTGCACGCGCCGCAAGCTCAACTGACCGATTTGCGCAGACGCATCAAGGCGACGAAATGGCCTGAACGCGAAACGGTCACCGATGCATCGCAAGGCGTTCAGCTCGCGACCATGCAAAGCCTCGCGCGTTACTGGAGCACGGGTTACGACTGGCGCAAGGTCGAGGCGAGATTGAACGCGTTACCGCAATTCGTCACGCAGATCGACGGGCTCGACATCCATTTCATCCACGTGCGCTCGAAACACGAAAACGCGCTGCCGATGATCGTTACGCACGGCTGGCCCGGTTCGATCATCGAGCAGATGAAGATCATCGATCCGCTGACGAACCCGACCGCGCATGGCGGCAGTGCGTCGGACGCGTTCGATCTGGTGATCCCATCGCTGCCCGGCTACGGTTTTTCAGGCAAACCGGCGCAGACCGGCTGGGATCCGGCTCGCATTGCACGCGCGTGGGTTGCGCTGATGAAGCGTCTTGGCTATACGCGCTATGTCGCGCAGGGTGGCGATTGGGGCAATGCGGTGACCGAGCAGATGGCGCTTATCGCGCCGCCGGGTTTGCTCGCCATTCACACGAACATGCCCGCCACCGTGCCGGACAACATTGCGCAGGCGCTCAAATACGGCAACCCGCCGCCGGCCGGTCTTGCCCCCGACGAACAGCATGCGTTCGACCAGCTCGCGTACTTCTACAAGCACGGCCTTGGTTACGCGCAGGAAATGGCGAATCGGCCACAAACCTTGTATGGGATCGAAGATTCGCCGATCGGTCTTGCAGCGTGGATGATCGATCACGACGCAGCCAGTCAGGCACTGATTGCGCGTGTATTCGCAGGCCAGACAGAGGGTCTGTCGCGCGACGACATTCTCGACAACATTACACTGTACTGGTTGACGAATACGGGCGTTTCATCGGCGCGGCTGTATTGGGAAAACAGACTCGACTTCTTTGCGCCAAAGCATGTTGCCATTCCGGTTGCCGTCAGCGTGTTTCCCGATGAAATCTATGCGGCGCCGCGCAGCTGGACCGAAAATGCGTACCCGAGGCTGATTCACTATAACCGTCTCCCAAAAGGCGGACACTTTGCCGCCTGGGAACAGCCGGTGGAATTCACGGCTGAAGTTCGCGATAGCTTTCGTTCGTTCCGCGAGGCGTGAGCCGCGCTGTATTTGCGCCTCAATGGCATGAATGCGCGACCTCGTGCGTTGGGCCGCGCACGCGCTTCGATTCGGGGATTGGTGCATATGGCGCAACACCGCGAGCCTGTTTGCGCGTCTACTGCGCTAAAGGCCGCGTGCCTAAGATGCCGATGTGAAGCGTATTCATCGGGCGTTGCCGCCTGATTCGACTTCGCACATTCCATCCGAAGGCGATCATCGGCGCATCGCGCCCGTGGTTGCCTTCCCTCGGCTTGTATTTAGCGGTATTCGGCCTATGCTGAAGACCATCCGATGCACTGCAACCAGGGCCTGCAGTGAGAGGCTCAGTCTTCGATAAGAGAGGCTAAGCATGAAAATCGTCGTTATCGGCGGCACCGGGCTGATCGGCTCGAAGGTCGTCGCGATTCTGCGCGAAGGCGGTCATGAGGTTGTCGCGGCGTCACCGAGAAACGGTATCGATACGATCACGGGCGAAGGCCTGAAACAGGCGCTGGCCGGCGCACAAGTCGTGGTCGATCTTGCCAATTCGCCATCCTTTGAAGACAAGGCCGTGCTCGATTTCTTCGAGACGTCGGGCCGCAATCTGCTCGCGGCGGAGAGCGAGGCCGGCGTAAAGCACCACGTCGCGCTCTCGATCGTCGGCATCGAACGGACGCCCGAGAACGGCTATTTCCGGGCAAAGGTCGCGCAGGAGAAATTGATCGAGCGCTCGGGCATCCACTACACGATTGTCCGGTCGACCCAGTTCTTGGAGTTTCTCGGCGGTATCGCCGATAGCGCCATGGAAGGAGGCAAAGTCAGGGTTTCGCCAGGCCTGTTCCAGCCGATCGCATCGGACGACGTTGCCGCGATCGTTGCGGACGTGGCGGTGGCGCAGCCTGTAGATAGCATCGTCGATATCGGCGGCCCAGAACGTGCGCCGTTCAATGAAATCATCGCGCGGTATCTGAAAGCCGTAGGCGATCCGCGCGAAGTCGTGCGCGACCCCGACGCGCGTTATTTCGGTGGGCTCGTCGACGACCAATCGCTTGTGCCTTTAGGCGAAGCCCGCCTTGGAAAGATCGGCTTCGACGAGTGGCTCAGGCGTTCCCGCGCGAAAAACTGATAATCCTGTTCAAGGGTGTCGGTTTCGTTCGTCGTCGACACCTCTCGATTGCGAATCGCGTTGTTCGCAAGGCAACACGCCGATTCGACAAGCCGCCTTCCGCGGCGCTTCGTTGAAATCTATTGTGCCGATCGAGGCACACGTTTCTTTCTACGACGGAGCGAACCATGCGATCGGCGCACACGCTACAGAGCACAGTCTTTATCTCGTCAGTTCTCGCGATGACGATGACCTCGGGCGTCGCTCACGCCGAGCCATTCACGGTGAAGGTGGACAATCTCGATCACGGACGCTTCTCTAACGAGCAGGTGTACGGCGGATTCGGTTGCCACGGCGATAACGTGTCGCCGCCTATTTCGTGGAGTCGTCCTCCGGCGAACGCAAAGAGTATTGTCGTGACGATCTACGACCCCGATGCGCCGACGGGCGGCTTAGGCTGGACGCATTGGGAGGTCGTCAATATACCGGCGTCGCAATCGTCGCTCGAAAAGGGCGCGTCGGGCAATGCGGCGCTGCTGCCGATGGGCGCCGTCGAAACATTGACCGACTTCGGCGAATCGAAATACGGCGGACCATGCCCGCCTAAAGGAACGTCGCATCGATACATCGTGACCGTGTCGGCGCTCGACGTTCCGCATGTCGACGTCGGGAAGAAGTCGAGCCCGGCGCTCGTCGCCTATCAGATGCACGGGAAGGTGATCGCGCAGGCGCGGTACGTGGCGAAGTATCGCCGCGCAGCCAATTGACGGGACGGGGCTGGCACGCTATCGACAGCCTTGCGCGAATTGCGGACAATCGAACGACTTGACCGCACGACGCGCAAGAGGAATCCATGCAGAACACAAACACGGCACACCTCGCGTTCGACACCCTCATCGTCGGCGCAGGATCGATGGGCATCGCTGCGGGCTACTACCTAAGCAAAGCCGGAAACAGGGTGCTGATGATCGACGCCGGCAATCCGCCTCACGATACGGGCGCACATCATGGAAGCACACGCCTTATCCGTCATGCGTACGGGGAAGGCGTGGCTTACGTGCCGCTCGCATTGCACGCGCAGCAGCTTTGGCACGAGCTGGAACAGCAGGCGCGCACGGCCATCTTCGCGCGCACTGGTGTCACGAACATCGGCTTGGCCAGCGACCCGTTTCTGCAAAAGGTTCAGCAAAGTGCGACGCAGTACGGCTTGCATCTGGAAACGCACAGCGGCACCGAGGCGAGCAAACGCTGGCCGGCGTGGCAGCTTTCGGCTGCCCAAGTGGTGTGCTTCGAGCCCGATGCGGGCGTGCTGTTTTGCGAGCGTGCAATCAGCAGCTATCGCGAACTCGCAACTGCGCTCGGTGCAACGCTGCTACCAGACACGCGCGTCGCGCGCATCGACGTGCACGGTCAGAGCAGCGTCAGCGTCGTGACCGACAAAGGCGAGCGGTTCAGCGGACGTGATCTCGTCGTATGTGCCGGTAGGCGGACCCGTCAGTTGCTTGCGCCTTTAGGCGTCGATCTTCCCGTTACGCGCGTTCGCAAGTGCTTCGCGTGGTTTGAATCGGGGCACAAGGTGTTTACGCCCGACGTGTTTGCAGGCTTTATCGCCGAGTCGGCTGTGGGCCACTTCTATGGTTTCCCCGATCTGGACGGCAGCGGCCTGAAGATCGGCCGTCACGACGCAGGCCAACCGGTCTCCGCGGACGCGCCGCTCGCGCCGTTCGGTGACGAAGCATCGGATCTGGCCGACCTGCAGAGTTTCCTGCAATTGCATTTGCCGGCCGCGGGCAAGCTGCGCACCGGCAAAGTCTGCGAATACGACATGACACCCGATGCCGATTTCATTATCGACCGGATACCTGCTTGCCCCAATGTGCACGTTGCAACGGGCTTTTCAGGACATGGATTCAAATTCGCCAGCGCGATCGGCGAAGCATTGGCCGAAGGCATCCTGCACGGCGAGAGCCGCATCGATCTTTCGATGTTCTCATGCGAGCGCTTTAACGTGGGTTAACGCTTGAGCGGCGTCTGACGCAATGCATCGCCTCGATGCATCGTTCGCGCATTCAAGGCCTGCAGAATCGGCTGCAGGTTTCGCTCATAACGTGTCGAGTTCGGTGCCGACGTGCGGCGGTACTCCGTGTAGACTGGCTCCACTGGAGCGCGCGGTCCCGCGGTGCTCTCGTCCGATCCATTTTTCACATACGGAATTCGAAAGGGAACGTCATGGCAAAAGATGAGATTGTCTGGGGAGTCCTCGGCGCAGCGAATATCAACGACAAAGTCGTCGTGCCGATGCACAAGGCGCCTAAATGCCGCGTAAAAGGCATTGCGTCGCGCGATCCGCAGAAAGCGAAAAGCGCTGCGGCGAAATATGGTCTCGCCGTCGCGTATGACAGTTATGAGGCGCTCCTCGCCGACCCGGAAGTCGACGCAGTCTACATTCCGTTGCCCAATCACGTGCACGTCGAATGGACGATCAAGGCCGTCGAGGCGGGCAAGCATGTGCTGTGCGAAAAGCCGATCGGACTCGACGCGGCTCAAGCCGGGCGGCTGATCGCCGCTCGCGATAAAAGCGGGAAGTACATCCAGGAAGCGTTTATGGTTCGCACGCATCCACAATGGCTGAAAGTGCGCGCATTGATCGAAGAGGGCGTGATCGGCGAACTGCGAGCCATATCGGGTGGCTTCACTTACAGCAATACGAACCCGAACGACATTCGCAACCAGGCCGCCATCGGCGGCGGTGGCCTGCTCGATATCGGCTGTTACCCGATCACCACGTCTCGCTTCGTCATACGGCGTGAGCCGCGGCGCGTGGTGGCAATGCTCGAGCGCGACCCGAACTTCAAGACCGATCGTCTCGGCTCGGTGATGATGGATTTCGACGGCGTGCAGGCGAGCTTTTTCTATTCGACGCAAATCCACGGCTATCAGCGCATGCAGTTTCACGGCACGCAAGGGCGCATCGAAGTCGAAATCCCGTTCAACGCGCCGAACGACAGACCGACGCGCCTGCTAGTCAGCGAGTGCGCGAGCGATGGAACCGCGAACGAGCGTTGGCTCGAGATTCCGGTGTGCGATCAATATGGCGTGGCCGCCACGGTATTTGCAGAAGCGATCTTGAGCGGCGGCCAGCAGGCTATCCCGCTCGAAGACACACGCGCGAATATGCGTGTGATCGATGCGGTGTTCCGCTCGGCTCAAACGGGCGCATGGGAAAGCATCGCGTAAAGCGGTTTATCGCGGCTTCGCGTATCCGCTTTCTATCCAGTCCGAGGCGCTGCGCGTGGACAGCTTGAACGTCGGCGCGACGCGTATTCTGGCGAGCGATTCGCCCGACGCGTTTTCGGCCGCAAGCATCGCGTGCGGGTCGTCTTCGTCGGGTACGATGTCGAGCGTCACGCTGATGCGCTCGCTCGCCGTGTCGACCCACACCTGCTTGTGAAGTTGTGCGTGCAACTGTTGCTCGTGACGGCGCAGCACTTCCGATGCCGTCTTCACGAGCGTATTGAAGGCGGAGACATCGAGCGGCTTCGGGTTTTTTTTGTCGCGGCCCATCGTCCACGGGCCGACGAGCGCGGGCTCTGCTTCGCCTTCTTTCGTCATTTCGACGGCCCAGCCGTCGTCCTCTTCGTTCTTGATGACACGGCACGTCCATCCGTTATCGCGCCAGAGGCGGTCTTCGTGGACGACGTCATCCGTGCCGGCTGCGTCGTGCGTATCGTGCGTATCGTGCTTGTCTTGCGCGGAATCGGTGGCTGAGTTCATACGGATCAGGCGGTGGGCAATGATTGAATACGGCGGCGGGTCGTGCCAGTGCGAGCGGCTATTCTACGCGAGTAGCGATATTGCACGTCGCCGCGCGCATAGCGAGCCGGGCCGCAGCGTCTGTTATTCGCTGGCGGCATCGGAGCAACGCAGTAAAATGACGTTCGTCCCAAAACACGACGAGCCCGTTGCATGCTATAGCCGGCTCAAAAGTTGAACCTCTATGTCCTATTTCGGAATCGGTCTTCACGTCATTATCGCGATCGGCTTTGCGATCCACGCCGTCCACACACGGCAGAATATTTACTGGCTTTTTATTCTTTTCGCGTTTCCGCTGCTTGGCAGTGTCGTCTATTTCTTCGCCGTATGCCTGCCGGGTATGCGGCAGTCGCGCAGCGGCTATGCGGCGTCGCGGGCGATCTCGCAGCTGGTCGACCCCGATCGCGCATTGCGCGAGGCGCGCGCCGATTTCGATCGTGCGCCCACGGTGCAGCATAGAATGCGCCTCGGTGCGGCCTTGCTCGAAGCCGGGCGCGCCGGCGAAGCGCTCGAACAGTATCAGACGGCCGCCAACGGCCCGTTTGCCGACGATCCGGGACTATTGCTCGGCCTCGCGCAGGCGCAGTTCGCGGTGGGCCAGCCTTCGGCCGCGGACGAAACGCTGACGCGCCTGTTCAAGGCCAACCCGCAGGCGCGCAATCAAAGCGAGCCGGCTCTGCTTTACGCGCGCACGCTCGATGCGCTTGGCGCGCCCGGTACGCGTGCGGCTTACGAGGCGGCGCTCAAGTGCGCGAGCGACGCGGCGCCGCGGTGTCTGTTCGCTGACTGGCTCGTCAGGCAGGGCGATCAGGCGGACCGGGAAAGCGCGCGCAGCCTGTATGCCGATATCGTGCAGGACGCGAAATACTGGCCGCGTCACGCGAAAGATCACAATCGCGAATGGCTGCAGCGGGCGCAGTCCGCGTTGGCGTCGATGCCGGCGCGGGGCTGAGGGTGCAAAGCGGCTCAGCGGTGGCGGCGAGCCCAACGTCAACGCGCATCGCGTCCATCTTTTTGTCGCAATACGTTTCGCGCGCTACGCGTCTTGCGCCTGCGCCACCAAAGCCACCATCCGGTCACGGCCATCCCCGCGAGCGTGGCACCATTCACCATGACGACTGCCTCGAGCAGAGGTCCGCCGAGCACACCGGTATGCAGTGGATAAACGACTGCCACCGCGCGTGCGCCGACATCGAGCCTGTTCCATCGATGCGCCGCGAGAACCTCGCCCGTAACGGGATCTACCCAGATCAACGTGCGCCCGTTCGGATGCGGATCGTCGGGAAGATGCAGCCGCACGTGCACGGGTCGATCTGCTTTAGCGGGCACCTGGACGAGATAAACGCGGCCTTGCGGAAACGCCGCGCGCGCCGCATCGACGCTTGCATCGAGCGGAAGCCGCGCGCCAGGGGCGACGCGTGACGCTGAAGGCAGCGCGGGCGGGCGCATCGGCATTTCGCCGTTCAGCGTCGTGACAAAACCCCGCAGCGGCTGCCAGGCCATATACGCACCGGTCGCGATCGAAATCGCAATCAGCACGCCAAACGTCGCGCCGCTCACGCGATGCAAATCGAAGAGGCTGCGCACCAGCCCCCTGTGCAACTCGATGCGCCATCCGGACTGCACGCCGCGCGGCCACCACAAGATCAGACCTGTTACGAGCAACAGCAGATAACACAGCGCTACGATCGCAAGCACCGAGCGGCCGATGTCGTCCATGAACAGCGAACTGTGCAGCCTGAACAGAAAGTTGACGACGCCTTCGTTTTCGCCGCGCCGGCCGAGTTCGGTGCCGCTATACGGATCGAGATAAACGGTGCCGTTCCACGCACCGCGCACGATCACCGACAGGCTATCGTTCGCTTTGCGTGGCGGCAAAAACGACAAAACTGCTTTATTGCCGAACTCGGCGGCGAGCGCGGACCGTATCGCTTCGAGCGGTAAAGCCGCGCGACGTTGGACACCGGAACTATCGTGCAGCGCGACCTTGAACAGTTGCGGATGCAACTGTTCGTCGAGTGGCGGTGCGACGACAAGCAATGCGCCGGTCAGCCCCATCATGCCCAGCATCCAGCCGAGGCTTAGGGCGAAGCATCGGTGCATGCTGAGCCAAAGGTCACGCAGTCGCCGCATCACACATCCAGGGCGCAAACATATGAAGCGTTACCGTTTGATCGCGTTCCGCGTGCCGCATCAGTAAACGAAGTGGCCTTGCACATAAACCATCCGCGGCGCGCCGACCATACGCCCGGCGTTGCCGTCGACATTGCGCGTGTAATACCGCTTGTCGGCGACGTTATTGATGCCCACGGCGATGTCGCTACCTTTCCAGTTCGGAATCTTCCAGTCGGCCTGCAGGTCCCAGACGCGGAAACCCGGCACGCGTCCAATGCGTGCATCTGGCGTTTCGGCCACCGTATTGGCCGCGTCGGAATACTGCGAACTCTGGTGCGTCGTCGACACGTTGAAGGTCCACGCATTCAGGGTGTATCGCAAACCCATCGTATCGGTGATGCGCGAGTAGAACGGCACGTCCTTGCCCGCATTGACGCCCTGCAACTGAATGGCCTTCGTGTACGTGAAATTCGCGTAAGCATCGAGTCCGCGCAGCACGCTGTCTTCGTCGAACTGGTAGTCGATCGCCGTTTCGACGCCCTGGTGGCGCGTCTCGCCGACGTTCTGGAACAGCGGCGGCTGCGTGCCCGCAATCTGTTCGATCTGGTTGTCGAAGTGCAGGTTGAACGCGGTCACTTCCGCATGCAGATTGCGGCTCGACCAGCGCGCGCCGACTTCATAGGTTTTCGCTACTTCCGGCTGCAGCGGGTTCGTCGCCGATAGCGAATTAAGCTGCAGATTCTGCACTGGCCCGAACGACGTGTCGTAATCCGTGAATAGCGTCAGCGCCGGCGTCAGCAGATATGCGACGCTGATCGCCGGTAGCCCCCGGTTGTTATTGTTGTCGAAGGACCGATTGGTCGCGTCCTCGATACGCGACGATTCGATATGTTCGAACCGGATGCCCGGTGTGATGCGCCAGCGCTCGTAAGCAATGCGATCGTCGATATAAACAGCGCTCGCATCGGTCGAATTGTCGAACTTCGTGGTCGGTCCGTTCAGACCGGTTGCGATCGACTGGCTGAAGCTCGAATCGTCGCCGCGTTCGCGCACGTAGCGATAGCCGACCGTCACGTCATGGGTCGTCGGCCCGAGCCGGAAACGCTGCGTGAAGCGCGGCTCGATGCCGAACACCGAGTAATTGCGCGGCTGGTGTTGCAGTTGCGTGCTGGCCGAGTTGATCAGCACGCTGTTGCGGTAGCTCTCGTTGTAGAAGGTTCGGACTTCGAATTCCTGCGTTGACGAGATCGTGTTCAGATAGCCGATATCGAACGCTTTGCGGTCGCCTTGCCAGTAGTCGGTGGGCCGCGTGTTCTGGAACGGGTTCTGGTCGAATTGCGCGACAGTCAGTCCGCCCGGTGTGCGCGACTTCACGTCGTAGTATGAGAATTTGCCGTAGATCTCGGACGTCGGCGTCAGTTCGTAGCGGTACTTGAGCTGCAAGTCGTTGAACCAGTCGTTGCTGCCTTCGCGCCAGTCGCGGCCTTGCTGGCCCGAGTAGAGCAGCGCGACGCCGAGGCCGTTATCGAGTTGCGTGCCGAGGAACGTACTGTATTGCGTGTTGGCGCCGCCGCCTTCGGTGTAGACGTTCTCGCGCACCGAGGCATCGGCGGTCAAACCGGCTTTGTTCGGAATCGCGCGCGTCTCGAAGTTGATCACGCCGCCGACGTTTTGCGGACCATAGCGCACCGAGCCGCCGCTGCGCACGACATCGATCGATTCGATATTGCCCAGGCTCACCGGCGCAAACGACAGCTGCGGCTGGCCGTAAGGTGCAAATGCAAGCGGAATGCCGTCGAGCAGCACCGTCGAGCGCGGTGTATAGCGTCCGGTCAGGCCGCGCACGCCGATATTCAGCGAAATCGAACTGCCCGCCGTGCCGGAATTGTCGGTCGCCTGCACGCCCGGAATGCGCCGCATCACGTCGCCGATGCTGGTTGCGCCGCTCTGCTCGATCTCTTTCCTGTCAACGATGTCGCGCGCGCCCGCAAATGTTTTTACGCTGTTCTGCAGTCCGGAACCGAGCCAGTCGCCCGATATCGAGATCGGGTCGAGCACGGTCGATTTGTCGTCTTTGACGCGGGCGGCCTCTTCCTGCGAGGCGGTTTCGACCGCGAAGGCGCTGTCCGGCATCGAAAAAATCATGATGGCGGCGGCTGCCGCATAAGGAGTCAGTTTGCCGATCGGTGCACAGCGTAATCCTGCTAAAGCCATGATTTCCTGGGTTCCCTTCGCTCAGCGAATGCGGCCCGCGAGGCTCGCGGACTGTTACGGAATGTTTCAGTAAAAATTGAGACCGCATTCTAATTGCGAATCGTTGTCATTTGCAACTGTAAATATTCGAAGGCGAAATGATGGCTAGTGAAGCGAAACGAACGTCCGGCGTGCTCCGGCCGTCAACGCGGGTAGGCGGTTTGCAGCGTGCTGAGGCGAAGGGGCAGGATCGCGCTGCGGCGAGGTGGACGTGCTACGAGGGGATTGGGAAGAGAAGAGATCGAGACGAACGACCGTTCGTCTCGATCGCCGCCGCCGAGATTCAATTGAAGGCCAATGCGTTTATCGAATCTGGCATGGCGTCTGTGACGTGCCTTATGCCGCGCGCGCCGGCTCCGGGCCCGGTTGCGGTTTGCCGATCTGCCCCATCACCCGAAAGCGCTCGTTTTCGAGCGCAAATTGCGCGTCGATTCGGCCAAACAGATCGATCATGGGCGCGACGAGGCCTGTCCAGCCAGTCTGATGACTGGCGCCGAGTCCCGCGCCATTTTCACCATGAAAATATTCATAGAACAGAACGAGATCGCGCCAGTGCGGGTCGGTCTGGAATTTCCCGGTGCCGCCGTAAACGGGGCGGCGCCCATCGGCGTTACGCAGGAACGTGGACGTCAGGCGGCGAACGATTTCCTGAGCGACTTCGAACAGCGTCATTTGCCGTCCGGAGCCCGTCGGGCATTCGATCTTGAAGTCGTTGCCGTAGAAGCTATACAGGTTCATCAGCGCGCGCACGATCAGCAGATTGACCGGCATCCACACGGGTCCGCGCCAGTTCGAATTGCCGCCGAACATGCCTGTATTCGATTCGGCGGGCAGATAGTCGACCGTGTAGATGTGCCCGCCGACATCGATCGAATAGGGATGCTTCAAATGATGCCGGGACAGCGAGCGAATGCCGTGCGGCCCGAGGAATTCGTCCTCGTCTAGCATATAGCCAAGCACGCGCTCGAGTTTGCGCCTGTTGAGCACCGATAGAAGCCGACGCCCGTTGTAACCGATGAAACTGCCGTCAGTCGGTGCGACCTGTTCGATCAACTCGGGGTAGCGCGTGCGAAACTGCGCAATTAGTTCCATCAGCTTCGGATGGCGCGCCACCGACGGCGCTTCGAACACCGTCGATGCGCACAGCGGCAGCAAGCCGACCAGCGAGCGGATTTTGAGGCGCGTCGTGCGTCCATCGGGCAAGCGCAGCAGATCGTAAAAGAAGCCGTCATGCTCGTCCCACATCTCGTCCTGATGTGCGCCGCGTCGATCCATCGCATAGGTGATCCACATGAAATGCTGGATAAACTTGAACGCAATTTCTTCGTACATCGGATCGTGGTCGGTCAGGTTGATGGCCATCTCGAGCATGCACTGGCAGTAGAACGCCATCCATGCGGTGCCGTCGGCCTGCTCGAGCGATCCGCCATTCGGCAGCGGTGCGCTGCGATCGAACACGCCGATGTTGTCGAGACCCAGAAAGCCGCCGGCAAACACATTGCGGCCCATCGGATCCTTGCGATTGACCCACCAGTTGAAATTGAGCATCAGGCCTTGAAACGAGCGCTCGAGGAAGTGGGAATCGGCGCGTCCCAGCTCCTTTTCGTACTTGTATAGCCACAGCGTCGCGGCGGCGTGGACGGGCGGATTCACGTCGCCAAAGTTCCATTCGTATGCGGGAAGCTGGCCGTTCGGATGCACGTAGAGGCTGCGCAACATCATCAGCAACTGGTCCTTCGCAAAGTCGAAATCGACGAGCGCGAGCGCCACCGTATGGAATGCGAGGTCCCAGGCCGCATACCACGGGTATTCCCACTTGTCCGGCATCGAGATGATGTCGGCGTTCAGCATATGAAACCACTCCGCATTGCGCACATTGCCGCGCGTGCTGTCGAGCAACGGATGGCTACCATGTTCGCGCAGCCATAGCTCGAGATCGAAGTAGTAGTACTGCTTGCCCCACAGCATGCCCGCGAGCGCCTGGCGATGGACGCGCCGCTCGTCGTCGTTCAGTGCGACAGGCGTGATGTGTTCATAGAATTCGTTTGCCTCTGCAACGCGCATCTCGAACGTACCGTCGAAGCTGCCGAACGCATCGACGAGCCTCGATGCCGTCAGGCGCAAGCGGATGGTGGCGCTGCCGCCGGCGCAAACGTCGCACACGTACAGGGCTGCGGCCTTGGTGCCGGTTCTGTCGGGATTCACGGTGTCGTGCTGTGCCGAGACGACGTACGCATGGAATGCATCCTTCACGTAAGGCGACCGGTTCGGCTGGTTCCAGAGCCGTTGCGCATTGCTCTCGTTTTCGGTGAAAAGCAGTTCCGATGCGCCTTCGCAATGGAGCCAGTATTCGCCGAGCGTGTCGTGCGCGGCGTGAATCACGCCTGGTCCCGCTTCACGCAGCGACGGTTTGTCGTGGTCCTCGCCCCACGACCACGTATTGCGGAACCACAGTGTCGGCAGAATGTGCAATGGTGCGGCTTCCGGGCCGCGGTTATACGCGGTGATCCGGACGAGCACGTCTTCCGGCGTTTCCTTCGCGTACTCGACGAACACGTCGAAATAGCGGTCGTCGTCGAAGATGCCGGTGTCGAGCAGTTCGTACTCCATCTCGTCGCGTGAGCGGCGCTGGTTGGTCTCGACGAGGTCCCGATAGGGGTATTCGCGTTGCGGGTACTTGTACAGGTATTTCATGTACGAGTGCGTGGGGGTGCTGTCGACGTAGAAGTAATACTCCTTCACATCTTCGCCGTGATTGCCCTCGCTGTTCGTCAGGCCGAAGAGGCGTTCTTTCAGAATGGGGTCTCGCCCGTTCCATAACGCGAGTGCGAAGCACAGGCGCTGATGGTCGTCGCATAGTCCGCCGAGTCCGTCTTCGCCCCAACGGTAGGCGCGCGACCGCGCATGGTCATGTGTGAAGTAATTCCACGCGTCGCCGTTGTCGCTATAGTCTTCCCGGACCGTACCCCACTGACGTTCGCTCAGGTAGGGCCCCCACTTTTTCCACGGCACTTGCGCTTCGCGCGTTTCGTTCAGACGCGATTGCTCCACGACGTCGGCGATGACAGGGCACATGCGTTCCTCCGTAACGTCTGAATGAACTCGACCCGTGGCGATGCGACCGCGCGATGCCGGCGGTCGCCTTTGGTCTGCGATTCAAACAACGGCGATACATCGTATGGGGGCTGGTGGGCGTTCCAGTTGTCACGCATACGGCAAAGAGAGAACTCTGGCGGCGATCTCTAAACAATGTAGGTGCCGTCAGTGCGCATGGCAACCAGATGGTCGATGGACTGCATCGCGCACGCCAGCGTTTCGTTGGCCGTCAATGGTGCTTTTTGCCGGCGGACAAGGAAATCCCTGCGCCGCTGGCGCGCATTCCGTCTTGCGGCCGCGCTTCATATCATCAGGTCATGGCCGAGTTGCGCCCGCATATGAAGGACGTCGACTCGTTCGTTCAGCAGGTGATGCGCCAGCGCGGGTGCGGTTACCGTCTCTCGGCCGCCTGGTGCAACGGCCGTGTGATCGGCGCGCAACTGCTTTCCACTGCACGGGACTACGCACGGAAACAGGGCCGCCGCGAACGCGAATTGAATCGATGCGGCGAAGCAGCTTCCGCCCGCGGAAACAAGTCTGAAATGGGTCCATGATTGCGTCATGAGGAGGAGGGCCCACCATGACCGATATCGATCTCGCCGATGTTTACCGCCGCTACATCGCCTGTCTGAATACGCAGGACTGGCCGTCGCTCGCGCAATTCGTCGACAATGACGTGAAATACAATGGCCAGCAGATTGGTCTGTCGGGTTACCGGCAAATGCTGGAGCGTGACTTCCGCGACATTCCCGATCTGCAGTTCAAGATTGAATTGCTAGCCGTCGCGCCGCCGTTGGTGGCGAGCCGCCTGCTATTCGACTGCGCTCCCAAGGGCATGTTTCTCGGGTTGCCCGTTCAAGGGAAGAGGGTGAGTTTTAGCGAAAACGTGTTTTATGAGGTCCAGGCTGGAAAGATTGTGCGCGTATGGTCGATCATCGACAAAGCGGCAATCGAAGCGCAGCTATAACGGCCAGGCGGGCATGGAAGGCAACGCAGCGAACGGGCCGCCATAGGCGGGGCGTATTGGCAGAGCTGTCATCATGCGCGACAATCGCGGCGATTTGTCGGCATTAGACACTTGGAGCCTGCGATGACAGTTCTGATCCTGGGGTTGCTGATATTCCTTGGCGCGCATTCGGTGCGGATTTTCGCGGAAGGCTGGCGCGAGGCGCGCATCGCGCAGCTCGGCGAAAAGCGCTGGAAATCCGCGTATTCGATCGCATCCGTTATTGGACTCGTGCTCATCATCTGGGGCTACGCCATCGCGCGGCGTGAGCCTACTTTGCTCTGGTCGCCGCCGATATGGGCGCCGCACCTTGCCGCCTTGCTCACGCTTATCGCGTTCATCCTGTTTCCGGCTGCGCATATGCCGGGCAATCACTTCAAATCCATGCTCAAGCACCCGATGGTGATCGGCGTCGCATTATGGGCGTTCGCGCATCTGGTCGCAAACGGCACGCTAAACGCCGTCGTTCTGTTCGGCGCGTTTCTTGTCTGGGCGGTCGTCGATTTCGCGGCCGCGCGACGGCGGGATCGTTCCGCAGCAATCGACTATCCGAAGGGGGCGTTGTCGAGCGACCTCAAGGCCGTGGTGGCCGGCATCGTCGGATGGGTGATATTTGCGTTTTTTCTGCATGGGTGGTTGATCGGCGTCAAGCCGCTAGGCTAGCGCGGAGCGTGAGATATGGCTGCGGGCTACCCAAGGCGCATCGGCAATCCACGCGCGACGCATTGCGCATCGCGCCGGCGCTTGATGCATGCGCTGATCGGCCTGGCCGCGTTTGGCGCGACTGCGGCGATTGGCC
The DNA here is from genome assembly GCF_001922345.1 of Paraburkholderia sp. SOS3. NCBI lineage: Bacteria > Pseudomonadati > Pseudomonadota > Betaproteobacteria > Burkholderiales > Burkholderiaceae > Paraburkholderia > Paraburkholderia sp. SOS3. Next base: position 1,346,532 of record NZ_CP018811.1, read on the forward strand.
ACGCTGCGCGAGATGCCCGGAGCGCGCCGGAAGGCACCACCAGGCGCGCCGCGGCGCATCGCTTTAGCACAGTGCTTTTTATTCCGTTCGGCGACCATGATCTCGGCTTTAGCGAAGCCGCTTATCGTGGATACGTGGCGTTGCAGCGCGACGGCTATCGGATCGACGTCGTTCGCAACGCGGACAGCCTTGGAGAAAAGCGGATACTCGAGATCATCGGTACGCGCTACGCAGCGGGCGCGCGCGGTTTCATCCTGGCAGGCTCGGAACTGAGCGCCGCGACCACCACTGCCGCCGCGCGCTACCCCGACGCGTTTTTCGCCACGGTGGCCGGCTCGGCGCGTGGGCCGAACGTCGTCAATTATTGCGTCGACTGCCGGCCGCTCGGCGGCGCGCTCGCGGGCCAGGTCGCCGCGCGCGCCTCCATAACGAAAATCGTCGGCTTCGTGGGCGGCGTCGAGTCGGTCGACGGCGGCGAGGCAAATCGTTTCAGGCAAACCGTGCTCGATTCGGCACCCGACGCGAAAGTGCTGATCGACTGGACCGGCGACTGGAGCGACCGCAAGCGTACTCGCGAACTGACCGAGCAGCAGATTCGCGCGGGCGCCGACATCGTGGTCGCCGATGCGAACGACGCGGTCATCGCCACGGCTTCGCGTTGCGGGCGCGTGAAAGCGATCGGCTGGATGACGGACGCGTCGCACCGGTATCGTAACGTCGCAGCGAGCGTGATCGTCGACATGAGTGTCATTTTTCGACGCTTCGTCGACGCGGCCGCGACCGGGCGCTTCACAGGCGGCGACTATGTGGTCGAGGAATCGGACAACGTGTGGAAAATCGTCTGGCCGCGTCGCTAGCGGTCGATAAATTGAGCGGAGCCGTGCGGCATGAAATCGCTTAAAAACCGAATCATCGGAACATTGATCGTGCTGTTCGCGGCCGTCGGCGTGGTCGATGCGTGCCTGACTTACTGGCTGTCGATGCGGCATATCGACGAGCTGCTCGACGTGCATCTGCAAGGCGCGGCTGTGTGGCTCGCGGCCGGCAGGGTGGGCACGATCGGCACGAGCGGCCCGCCGCAGCATTCGATCGACGGTTTTGTCGGGCAGATCTGGGAAGCGGGGCGTGCCACACCGACCGACAATACGGATCCCGAAGTCATTTTCAATCGCAATGAGCCGGGCGGCTATTCGGTCGAACTCATCAACGGTCATCACTACCGCATCTATACCCTCAGAAAAGACGCCGACGGTCTGACCTACCAGGTTGGCCAACCCGTTTCGTATCGCGAGCAGACTGCGGAACGCGCGGCGATCGAAAGCCTCGCGCCGACCGTATGCCTGATCGTACTCGTATGGATTGCGATTCCGATTGTCGTCAATGCGGCGTTCGCTTCGCTCGGCCGCGCGAGTTCGGAGGCGGAAGCCGTGGGTATCAGCCATCTGACACCGCTCGATGTCTCGCATGTGCCCGACGAAGTGCGCCCGTTCGCCGATTCGATCAACCGGATGATCGGGCGCCTGCAGGTCGGCATCGACAGCGAAAAGCGCTTTATTGCCGATGCCGCGCACGAACTGCGCACGCCGATCGCCGCTTTGCAGCTACGCATCGACAACCTCGAAAATGCGTCCGACAAGACTGCTCGCGGCGAGCGTCTGCGCGAATTGCGCGAAGCGATCGTGCGCACGGCGACGATGATCCGGCAGCTACTGGAACTCGCGCGCGCGGATGCGCAACCCGATCCCGGCACGGCATCGGATCGGGTCGACGTGCGCCAGATGGTTCAGGCGCTCGTCGCGGACCTGCTGCCGGTTGCCGACTCGCGCTCGATCGATCTCGGCGTCAAGCGCTTCGAGCCTGCCTATGTGAAGGCGCATGCCGGGGAGTTGCGCATGGCGGTGCGCAATCTCGTCGAAAACGCGCTGCGCTACACGCCCGCCGGCGGAAGCGTGGACATCGACGTGTACGAAGATTGGTCGGGCGCCATCGTGCGCGTGACCGATACGGGCCCCGGCATTCCGGAGGACGCGCTTGGCCGCGTATTCGACCGCTTTTTCCGCTTGAACTCGGAAACGGTCGAAGGCAGCGGCCTCGGGCTATCGATCGTGAAGTCGGTCGTGGCGAAGCACGGCGGTTCCGTTTCGCTCGAGAACCGGCATGACGGCCACACCGGTCTGATCGCCACGCTCGTCTTGCCGGCGCACGCGTCGGCTGCGCTCGAGGCCTGAACGCACGAGCGCAGCTTTCACTGTTGACGGGACGCGTTCCCTGTATCGACATTGTTACGGCTCTGTGAAATCCTTATGAAAGCCGGGAGACGTTTCGCCGGTCACACCAGGTAACACGTGTAAGTGCAGGCGAAACCTGGCAAAGAGCGGGCAGCACTAGACTTGAACTGTCTATTTCAATTGGCGGGACAAGCCGATGACACGCCTCCTCATTGCTCTCACTCTAATCAGCGGCCTGTGCGGCTGCGTCGTTGCGCCGCCGGGTTACGGTTATGGCTATGCCGCGCCGGCTTACTACGGTTACGCCCCGGGCTATTACTACGGGCCGCCGGTCAGCGTCGGTATCAGCGGCAGGTTCCATATTCACTGATGCCGCGGTGCGTCAGGCCGTGGCGCGCATCGGTCTGGCGCATCGACTGATGTGCTTGCAGCAACAGTGTTTTCGGCGAACGCAACTCGACGCCGCGCTTGCGGATGGCGATACTTTCCCTACCGCACAAGCGCCTGACGATCACGGCGCAACAAGGCGATCAAAAGAAAACTGGAGGTAGCGAAAATGGACGAGCGTAAGCGTGAAAGCATGATTGCCTATCTGCGTCGCCGGATGGCCAAGGTGGGAATGAAGGCTGCGGACCTTGCGGCCGCGCTCAAGGAAGAACAATTGCGCCAGAAGTCGGTGCGCTATCGCAATGCGTTCGGCGACACATGGGACGGCAAAGGCGGCATGCCGCAATGGCTGCAGCAGGCGACGAGCGCCGGCCAATCGTTGCAGCACTTTGCCGTAATCGGATCGGAAAAGCCGGCGGCGACTGCGCAGCGTCGCTCCGGCGTTGATTGGAGCAAGGATCCGTTTGCAGGCACGCGGCTCGCGACGGCGCCGCGCGGCTGAGCGGCATGGCCGCTCGATATGTCTAGCTGCCGGTCTGGCCGTCGCCAAGCAGCTTTGCTCTAAGCGTTTTAGCGCGCGTTCCGGGATCGAACCAGATATTGAAGAACGCCCGCGCGAATTGGGGATCTTCGATCGTCGCGGTCGGCGCGCCATTCGCAAAGAAGCGCACGCCGGTGCCCGGCAGAAATACTCCGCATAACCAGTCGCCCGGTGCGACATCGACGAACGCCTTCAGCATGTCGTCGCGCCAGCGCGCCACGAGCGCATCGGGTAGCGGCGTCGGCGCGAGGCGCTTCATTTCGTTCAGCCCGAGGCTGGTCAGGCGTTCGCGCGTGGCGGACGTGGCGTAGGTCAATTGCAGCGCGAAACGGTTATCGAAGCTGACCGGCAGGCGCGCGCTCCACAGTTGCGCATCGTACAGATGCAGCCCGAGAAAGCGGTACTCGCCCGAGCCGGAGAATTGCGCGGCGGGTATTTCGGTGCGGCAGTCCTGAGCGGCCATGGCCGCGCCCGATGGCACGGCACACAGCCCTGCCACGCATGCGATCGCTGCGATGGCGAGCGCGATTTGCCGGCCGGCGGCGCGCGCCGCGCGCCGCGGCGCATCGGGCTGCATTGAAACGACGGCCTCCTGCGTGCCGCCGGCGACTGCAGGTACGCCGCCTGTGTGGTGAAAAGTCGGTTTCACTATTCCGGGGTTCCGTATCACCCGGCCGGGCGGGGGCCGTGACCGGCGCTCCGTTCGGCCGGCGTGCTCATTCGTCTGAAAGAAGCAGAAAGCCAAATGCAGAATATTAACCGGTAGTGCGCATGCGTCCGTATAGAAAAATAATGGCGCCGTGTATGTGCGCTGGCCCACCATCGCGAGGTGTTTCTTCCATTTCAGCCATCCTGCCTGATGAAGCGCACTTCCTGGCCACGCATCTTTCATTAATAGGGATCCGAAATTTATCGAATATTGTGTCGTTAAACCGATATGCGTGATCCGGTTTCCAACACAAGGCGTGACGGTGCGCACAGGCCACCGAAAGCACGCGTGTCTGCGGTAGTCGTCACCTACACTTTCATTTCGTTCGCAAGCTGCGCGCCGGCCTGTCGGAAAACAGAAAAGGAGACGGGCGATCAACAATGTCCATTCGTCGGACGCGCAGCGGTGGCCAACGAAGCGATGTTTCCGTTGAAAGCCAGCGCCAGCTCGAACTTGAACACCACAGACAAAGAAGCGTAACTACTTCAAGCAAATCAAGCCTCTGGCGCGCGACGGCAAGCGGATCGCGTTACGTCGCACCTGCTTACGGCGCGGGAGGCCAGCGGAACCGCCGGAACCCGCTCGCATCGCCTTGCTCTATGCCTGCGGTCAAGAAGCGCGTGACCTCGCCGCAATGTCGGAAGGTCGATGTTTTCAACGCGCCTATTGATCCTTGAAATCCCCCTACAGCCTGTTCAAGACATGTTGCGTCCGTCGAGCCGCACAGGACGCGCATGCCCTGACATTTCGTTTCGCGCTTGGAGACAAGATGAAGAAGATGACGGCGGCTCTCGCGTTGACCGGTGCATTTGCAGGTCACGCTTATGGCCAAAGCAGTGTCACGTTGTACGGCATCATCGATGAAGGAATCACCTATACGAATAACCAGGCGGGTCATAGCACCTGGCAGGAGACCGATGGCGCAATCAATACGAGCCGTTTTGGCTTGCGCGGCAACGAAGATCTCGGCGGCGGCCTTCAGGCTATCTTCCGGCTCGAGAACGGTTTCAGCGCCGCTAACGGCAACTTGCGTCAGGGTGGCCGGCTGTTCGGCCGGCAAGCGTTCGTCGGGCTCGCATCGTCGCAATTCGGCACGCTTACATTGGGGCGCCAATACGATAGCGTCGTCGATTATCTCGGCCCGCTTGCGTTGACGGGTACGCAATACGGCGGGACATTCTTTGCGCACCCGTTCGACAACGACAACCTCGACAACGACTTTCGCGTCAACAATTCGGTGAAGTATCAAAGCCCGAACTTCCGCGGGCTGCAGGCCGGCGCGCTCTATGGCTTTTCGAACGATGCAGGCGATTTCGCCAACAATCGCGCATACAGCTTTGGCGCATCGTATGCATTCAAAGGCGTGTCGGTCGCGGCGGCCTACCTGCAGATCAACCAGAATCTGACCAGCGCCGCCATCTCGAACACGAACGGCGCACTGAACGGCGATGCGACATTCTTTGCCGGCCGGCAAAGAATCTGGGGTGCCGGCGTGAAATATTCATTCGGCCCGTTCACGACCGACTTCGTCTATACGACGACGCTGCTCGACAACGCACTCGGCATATCAGCGGCGGAGTCGGGCGTATCCGGCGGCTTCGGGCTGAACGGCGGCAGCGCGCGCTTCAACAACTACGAGGTGAACGGACGCTATACGCTCGGCTCGCCGTGGACGATCGCCGTCGGTTATGTGCATACCGACGGCAGCATCGACGCTGCGCGTCCGCACTGGGATCAGGTCAATGTGCAGGCCGCGTATCTGCTCTCGGTCCGCACGCAGGTCTATGTGCAGACCGAGTACCAGCATATCGCGCAGGACGGCCTGCCGCTCGGCGCGATCATCAGCGGCTTGCCGGCAGCGTCGACGACGCCGAATCAGGTTGCCGTGACGCTAGGGCTGCGTCATACGTTCTGATCGGAAGGCCCGAGGCAGTCGCGAGCGGCGCAACGGTGGCTCGAGGGTCGCGTAAGCGCGGCCTAAAGGTCGATCACGACGTCGCCGACGGGTTGCGAGCAGCATATGAGCAGGTTGCCGTCGGCGGGCTTGTCGAGCGGCTCCGGCCCGTAAGCGACGTTCCCCGACACCAGTCCGCTCTCGCAGTTGTGGCATACGCCGGTTCGGCACGACCACCGGACCGGCACGTCGCACGCTTCGGCCAGTTCGAGAATGCTTGGATACACAGCCGCATTCCAGTGCGCGGCAATGCCGCTGCGCGCGAACGAAACCAAAACGCCGGTCTGCGCATCGTTTTCGGGCAGATGCGGCGCTCGCGCACGGGCGCCGACGATGCCCGGCGTCATCGATTCGCCGCCGTTGAAGGTTTCCGCATGAATTCGCCGGGCCGCAACGTTCATCGCGGCGAGTGCCTCTTTCATTTCCGCCATGAAGCGAGCCGGTCCGCATAGATAAAAATCCGCTTCGCGCTCGATGCCGGCTTGCTCCAGAACGGCGCGCGACAGCCGGCCCACTGCATCGAAATGCAGGCCGGGCTGGTCGCTCGCGTCGGGCTTGCTATAGCAGACGTAGCTCTGGCCATGCGCGAGCGCGCGAGACAGACGTTGTGCCTCGCCGGCAAATGCGTGGTGACGGCCATCGCGAGCGCCATGCAGCCACCACACGCGTCGCGCCGAGTTCTGCGCAGACAGCGCATGCAGCATCGCGAGCACCGGCGTTGCGCCGATGCCGGCGCTTATCAACACGACCGGACCCTCTCCGGGCTGCAGAACAAAGCTGCCGCGTGGCGCGCTCACATCGAGCCTCGCGCCGACACGCAGCTGACGATGCAGATACGTGCCGCCCGCGCCATCCGGTTCGAGCTTCACGCTAATGCGATAGCACTGCGTCGACAGCGCGCCCGACAGCGAGTAGCTGCGGAAAAACGGCGAACCGCCGTCGGGACGCGGCAAACGCAATACGACATATTGACCCGGCAGCGCCATCGGCAGCGGCTCGGCGTCGGTGCTTTCGAGCGTGATCGACAGCACGTCCGCCGACTCCTGATCGAGTGCGGCCACCTTCAGCGAGCGGAAGCCCGGCGCAACCGGATGCGAGGCGGCGGCCGGCGTGAGCCCGGCGTTACCGCCAGTCGAACCGCTCTTCGCGCCGTCCTTCTCACTGCTGGTCTGCTCGCGCAGCAGCGCATCGAAAGAGCCGCGCCAGCCTGGCGACAGCGCCTCGATCCGCAATGCGCGCTCGAGTCCGTCGCGCGGATGGTGCGAAGAATAGAGCAGGGCGTTGATCTCGGCGACCGTCATACGTTCGTCGGCCTCGCCGACCTTGACGATGGCGTCGCCCGCGCCGACATCGCCTTCCTGCAGCACACGAAGATAGAAACCCGGGCGCCCGCTCGACGTGAGCAACGCTGCCATGCGCGGTTCGTTGGTCCGGATACCGACGCGATAACAGGTTACACGCGGTTGCGTGACTTCGAACAACGCATCGCCGATCTGATAACGGTCGCCGATGCAGACGTCGGAATCGGGCAGCCCTTCGATCGTGAAGTTCTCGCCGAACTGCCCATACGTGAAGTCGCTGCGCTGGAGTTCTTGCTGCCAGTAGCGATACGATTCGATCTGATAGACGAACACGGCGCGCTGTTCGCCGCCGTGCCCCGCGGTATCGCCTTGACCGTCGCCGGCAAGATTGAGGCGGCTCGCGCGGCAGCGGCCCTGCACCGGATTCTTCCAGATGCCGGTGTATACCGTGCGGCCTTTCCAGTCGATATTGCGCGGCAATCCGACGTTGACCGATAGTAGTCGACTCATCATTCCTCTCCGCGACGTTACATGCGCACTGTTACCGCTATGCCGACGGCCGCTCGCGCAATTGCACTTCGTGCACCGTGAGTTCGCGATCGACGCCATGCGGAATGACCGTTTGTCCCGGCTCGAGATGCAGCGCTTTGCCGTCGAGAGTCACGGATACGATATCGGGCTCGAACGACACGTAGTTCGCGACCCGCCTCACTTCCGGATAAGTGTCCGGATACGTCCACGCGGCAAGACGCGCGTCGTCGATGTCGTAGTAGCTGCACACTCCCTTGTACGGACAGAACGTCTTCGTCTCCACGCCCGTCAGCGCGGACTCGTCGATATCGTCGCGCGGCACGTACCAGCGCGGCGCGAAGCCCGATTCGTAAAGCGCGAGCGGCCGCTTCGTATCGGCGATCACGCGGTCGCGATGACGAACCACGAGGTGCCGCGACGTTTCGCGAATGTCGATGCGGTGATACGGGTCCGCGGCGTGACCGACGATCCGTTCGTCTTCCTCATAGAACGCATCCATCATGCGCCACGCAAACGCGACGCGATGTTCGAGCACGCTAGCGTGTTCCGGCAAGGCCGTATGTTGCCACGCACCGCGCTGGGCGGTCTGTTCGCCCGCGTGCACCGCGAACCACGCGGTCGCGCCGAGATCCTGATGGCGCGTCGTGTGCTCGAGCCGCTCGAGCACCCCCGCAGCAATGTCGCGTTCCGGGAAATATGCAACCGGGTAGCGTGCAGGTTCGAAAAGCAGCACGACGTTTTCGCTATCGGCAATCCACTTGCCGCCGAAGTGCACGCGCATCCGGCGGCGCAGCGGCTCGGCGTAGAGCAGGCGCCTGGGCAGCGGGTCGGGCACGAGGAAGCGGCCGATCGCGCCAGCCGCGAGCGGGCCTTGTTGCCATGAGAGTCCCATTTCGGTTTCTCCTTGTTTATCGATCGATTGCGCATGGCGCCGGCTATCGCCCTATGCGAGCGGCGCATAACGTGTAACCGGTAAAATAGCGGAATGTGCCATGCGATGGCGTCATACTTCATATGAACCGCACGCGATCGGCAAACGACATGAATTCGAGTGTCGCCGAATTCGGCCGGTTGCGTAATGTGTGTATGCAGAGCAGATCTCTTCGAATCGCGTTAACCTGTTTCGCGATGGCCGCCTTTCGAACATGAACGGGCGGTGCCCGAAACCGGTTTTCTTTATCAGGAATACGATGACTCCGTTACGAATCGACTTCATCTCCGATATTGCGTGCCCATGGTGCGCGGTTGGCCTCGCGTCGCTGCAACGCGCGCTCGCCAACTTCGGCGAAGAGATTCACGCCGAGTGGGTGATGCACCCGTTCGAGTTGAATCCGAAGATGGGCCCCGAAGGCCAGGGCATTGTCGAATACCTGGGCAACAAGTACGGCCGTACGCCGGCGCAGATTGCCGAAACGCAGGCCGTGATACGCGAGCGCGGCGCGAGCGTCGGCTTTGCGTTTGGCGAACGTAAGTTCGTCTACAACACGTTCGATGCGCATCGGCTGCTGCAATGGGCAGGCGAAAAAGAGGGCAAGCAGGTCGCGCTCGAAGCGGCGCTGATGCAGGCCTATCACGGCAACGGCGACGACGTGAGCGACCATGACGTGCTGGTCGCTGCCGCGGAATCGGTCGGGCTCGACGCGCGTGAAGCGCGTCGCGTGCTGCAGAGCGACGACTATGCCGACGCGGTGCGCGCCGACGAGCAGGAAACGCATGCGATGGGCATTCACTCGGTGCCGGCGATCATCTTCAACCGGCGCTATCTCGTGTCCGGCGGGCAGCCGGTCGAAGCGTTCGAGCAGGCGCTGCGGCAAATCCTCGCCGAAGAAAAAGCCTAGCGGCGATGGTTTCGAGTGCCGGCAGCGCGAATCGATCGCGCGGCAGCGGACGGGGCATGAACCGCGCTCGCTGCATCGCCGGATTGTCGTGCGACATCGATCGGGGAGCTCATTCGACGTTGGGACGCTCGATATCCCAATAGTCGGACTACTTTAGGGTATACATTGATTATTCGGCCAGAGGCCGTGTTATAGGATTTTCCGCAGTTGTCAGGAGCACATGCATGCACGTGGTTTGTAAGGTGTATTGATGTCCGGCTCCGGCGCTGTTCTGGCCTGCGCCGTCATGCACAGCAAGTCAATAACTAAGAGACTGGAGGATGACATGGCCGGTAAGCCGGAACGCGATGGGGAAGAAGTGCAGGAAATGCGCCGTGGATTGCTGCAAGGCGCAGGCCTCGGTGCCGCGCTGGCGCTGTTAGGAGGCGCAATCACACCGGCGCAAGCAGCGGAAGGCGCGCCATTCCCGAGTCACAAGCGCTGGAAGATCGTGTTCGTCAATCACGTGACGACGAATCCGTTCTTCGTGCCGACGCAATATGGCATTCAGGACTCCACCGCTTTGCTCGGCATGGACTATCAGTGGACCGGCTCGGCCAATGCCGATATCGGCGAAATGGTGAACGCGGTCAACGCGGCCGTGGCGGCGAAGGCCGATGCGATCGCCGTGCCGATCGTCGATCCGAAGGCATTCGACAAGCCGATCCAGGCCGCGCTCGACGCGGGCATTCCGGTGTTCTCGTACAACGCCGATGCGCCGCAGGGATCGACGAATCCGCGTCTCGCGTATATCGGACAGGATCTCTATCTGTCCGGCTATCAGATGGGCGAGCGCATCGCGAATCTCGTCGATAGCGGTCTCGTGGCGCTGTTCATCGCTACGCCAGGCCAGCTCAATATCCAGCCGCGTCTGGACGGCGCCGTGGCGGCGATCAAGAAATCGGGCAAGAAGATCGACGTGCAGACCATCGCGACCGGTGCGACCGTCAACGAAGAGCTGTCGAAGATCAAATCGTTCTACCTCGGCCACCAGGACCTGAAGGGCATGTTCGCGGTCGACGCGGGCAGTACGCAGGGTGTCGCACAGGTGATGAAGGAGAGCAATCTGCCGTCCAAGGGCGTGCACGGCGGCGGCTTCGACCTGCTGCCGACCACGGTTCAGCTGATTCACGACGGCTTCCTCGACTTCACGATCGATCAGCAGCCCTACGTGCAGGGCTTCTATACCGTGGTCGAGGCATTCACGTATCTCGCGTCGGGCGGACTTGTCGGGCCGGCCAATATCAACACCGGCCTTAAGTTCGTGACGAAGGGTTCAGTCGATCCGTATCTGAACACGTCGACGCGTTACGAAGGCAAGAGCACGAAGCCGCAGATTGTCCCACACACGGGAGCGATCAAAGGGTGATGTCTTCGGTCGCGGATCAACATAAGGCTCGCCGGCGGCCGCGATTGCTATCGCGGTCGCTGATTCGTTCGAGCGAAGTGCGCATCTTCGTGGTCGCGCTGATTCTGTGCGCGTACTTCCAGTTCGCCAATCACGATTTTCTGCTGTCGAGCGCGAGCCTGCAGAACCTGTCGCAATACATTGCGCCGGTCGCGCTGATTGCGTTCGGTGAAATCATGCTGATGATCGGCGGCGAGATCGATCTGTCCGCCGGGATGGTGTTCGCGTTTGCGCCGTTCATCATGTATTTCGGTATCGAGGCGGGCTTTCCGGCCTGGCTCGCGATACTCGCAGGCCTCGCGGCCGCGGGTGTGGTCGGTTTCATCAACGGGGCGGTGACGGTCTATCTGCGCATTCCGTCGTTCGTCACGACACTCGGCACGCTGTTCTTCGTGAACGGCTTCACGCTGACGATTTCGCAGGGCACGCCGGTGCCCTCGCCGCAAAACACCTGGCTTGCGAACTTCATGGGCGAGTGGGGCTATAGCGAGATCATCTGGGCCGTCGCGCTGGCGGCAATCATGCATGTGCTGCTAAGACATACGCGTTGGGGCCTGCATACGGTGGCATCCGGCGCGAACCCGCTTGGCTCGAGCGAAGCGGGTATTCGTATCAGGCGGCTCAAGCTCGGCAACTTCGTGATTGCGGCGGTGCTCGCGGGCTTGACCGGCATCCTCGAATGCCATCGCATTGCGTCGATCGATCCGCAAGCCGGCGGCAATCAGATCATGTTCCTCGCGGTCGCCGCGGGGGTGATCGGCGGCACGCCGCTCGCGGGCGGCTCGGGCACGATCATCGGCGGGCTGATCGGCGCCGCGGTGCTTGGCATTCTTAGCGATGGGTTCACGCTGATCGGCATCAATGCATTCACGTTCAACATGATTCTCGGCGCAGCGATTCTTGCGGCGATGATCTTCAATATCCACGTGGTCCGCCTCGCGCGCAAAGGAGGCCCCTGATGTCCGACGTGCCAGGCATGCCCGGGATGCCGGTCGACACGCGCGACGAGGCGCCCGCCGAAGCGCTGCGCGGCGACGATATCGTCAAGCGGTTCGGCGCGGTAACCGCGCTCGATGGTGTTTCGTTGACGCTCAGGAAGGGCGAGATTCTCGGCATACTCGGCGATAACGGCGCGGGCAAATCGACGCTGATCAAGATCCTCACAGGGTTTCTTCAGCAGACGAGCGGCAAGCTGTTCCTCGACGGCGTCGAAACGATGCTGCGCTCGGTCGATCACGCGCGCTCGCTCGGTATCGAATGCGTGTATCAGGATCTCGCGCTCGCGAACTCGCTGAGCATTTATCACAACATGTTCCTGAACCGCGAGATCATTCATCGCGGTCCGATTCCGCTGCTCAACAACCGTGCAATGCGCAACCGGACCGCCGAATTTCTCGAAGAGATCGGCGTGCACGTGCCGTCCGTCGATTTGCCGGTCGAGCAACTCTCGGGCGGGCAACGGCAAGCGATTGCCGTTGCGCGGGCCGTTCATTCGAACGCGAAGATCCTGCTGCTCGATGAACCGCTCGCGGCGATGGGTGCACGCGAAGCCGGTTTGATCATCGATCTGATCCTGCGTTTGAAGGCGAAGGGCGATCTGTCGATCATTATGATCATGCACAACTACGCGCAGACGCTCGACATTGCCGATCGCGTGATGCTCATGCAGCGAGGCCGCGTCACCTATCAACGCGAAGCAGCGAACACATCGGTCGCCGAACTGATGGACATCGTACGGCGCGAATATCGCGCGATGCGCACCGCGTCCTGAGCGCGCGGAACGTTAATACCCCTTTATTTGCGGTTTATTTCCGCGATATTTTTCGTTTTTCTTCAGACCGGGTCGTCGGTACCGTGCGAATTTTTTTCCGCCGCGCGAAAGGGCGTGTTGGCGGAAGCGTCGGCTATCATGAAAGGATCGTTGGCAAGGCCGTCGTTGCAGGTACAGATATGACGAAAGTAGGTAAGACACTCATCGGCGTGCTGGTCGCAGTGGACCTGGCGTTCGTTTTTTACATCATGTCGCCGCAGATCGAGCACTCGGGCAGTAAAAGTGACGACTCCGCGGAAGCAGCAGCAAAAGGAGCCGAACTCGAAGCGGGCGTGATTGCGAATGCGAGCAATGGCGCGCAAGTCGCGTCGGGTTCGATCGCAGGCAGCGCATCCGGATCAGGCATGCCGGATTCGACTTCGGATGCGGGCCGCGTCGTGGCGCCGCCGCCCCCTTCGACATCGGATGGCGGGCGTGTTGCGATGGCGCCTGCGCCAAGCCCCGTCGCGGTGCCGAATGTGATGCTCGAGCGCAAATCCAGCTCCGCCGCGGTGGCGGCAATGGCTCCGGCGGCGTCGGTCCCGGTCGCTTCAGGCAATGCGAACGAGCAGCGCGTGGCCGTGCGTCGACAGCCGGTCAAAACCGTCGACGTGACGAATGTACGCAGGCCGGCCGATGAGAAACCGAATGTCGCTTCGCGTAGCGAGCGGTCCGCGGTTGAGGCGCGTTCGAGTGCATCGAATTCGGGCTCAAGCTCGGGCTCAAGCCCGGGCGCGGGTTCGAATGCGGTCGCCGCGGCCATGACGGAAGCGCTCGTCAGACAATCGGCAATGCTCGATCCCAATCTGCCGCCGCCCGATATGTCGAAGTCGGTTTCGATGCGCGATGTTCCCGAAACATCGTCGCGCGCGGGTGCGAATCCCGTGGCGGCCGCGATGACCGAACAGCTGGTGAGGGAGTCGACGAAATTCAACCCGCCCGCCCAGCATGCGCCGGCCCAGCCGGGCGCGCAGTGATCCCGTAGCGCATCTCGTCGCATGTAACACGTTGCTTGTCACGCATGCAGAATCAGCTTTTGCACGCGCCAGTTCAAAAGCTCGCCGACCCAAAGCACGTTTTCGGACGGACACGCCATCTCGTGTATCCAGCCGAACTGCTTGAGCTGCTTGCCCGATTCGCCAAGCACGCCGAGCAGTTGACCATCGAGCGTCAACTTGTAAATGCGGCCCGGCCACGCATCCGCGCTATAGAGCACCTGGTGCGGCCCCGGCGAGATGCAGATGGCCCATGGCGAACCCGGCGCGAAGGTGCCGGCCGCGACTTCCGCTTCGCTCGGAATATTGCCGATCGCGGGACGCGCGCCCGAAGGCACGGGCACATCGATCGTGAACTGGCGCAGAAAGTTGCCATCGGTGTCAAACACCTGAATGCGCCGGTTGCTGCGGTCCGCCACGTAGACGTGGTCGTTCCGATCGACCGCGATACTGTGCGGTGTATGAAACTGTCCCGGCCCCGTGCCGCGATCGCCCCATGATTTGAGCCAGTTGCCGTTGCTATCGACCTTGGCGACACGCGAGTTGATATAGCCGTCGCTGATGTATGTGTTGCCGGCCGAGTCCCATGCGACATCGGTCACCTGGCGAAAGCGCCCCGGTTCCGCAGGCAGAGGCGGATTCGGATGCTTGAGCGGCGCGGTCTCTTCATCGGAGGCTTCCTGCTTGCGGCCGAACACCATCGCGACGCGCCCTTCGGGCGTGAACTTGATGATCATGTCCGAGCCCTTGTCGGTCACCCAGATGTTGTCGTGCCGATCGATCTTGACCGTATGCGCAAACGACCACGCATAGAGGTTGTGGCCGATCTCGCGAACGAACTTGCCGTTCGGCGCGAATTCGAGCAACTGTGCGGCTGCGGCGCCATAGGCAGGGCCGGTGGAATTGCCGCGCGACAGCACGAATATGTGACCGCGCGAGTTGACGGCCACGCCCGAGCATTCGCCGAAGTAGATATCGTTCGGCAGCGTGACCGGATTGGGGACCGACTCGTACGAAATCGAAGGAACGGTCTGCGCGCTCGCAAGTCCCGGCGCGGCGGCGAGCGCGGCGGCGGCGGCGAGGAATTGCCGACGCGTGACAGGCGAACCGGGGCCGCGTTGAGAAGGATCGGTACAACACGGGCAGAACAGCGTGTGCTGCGCTCTCATCGAACGTCCCCTCGTCAATGGATGACCGCGACGATGGTTGCAACTTTCGTCGTACAGGTCAATCCTGTGTAACGAGAGATCGAGCGTATTTCCGGTTCGAGCGCCGCGCGAGCAGCGTGTGTTCACGCGTCGCGCATACGCACACGCATCGAACCCAGGCCGTTCAATCGACCTTTCCCAGATCGCGCAGCCGCTTGCCCGCCAGCAGATTCCGGCCAATGCGCTCGAGCGATACGCCGCGCGTCTCGGGCACATACAGGAACACGGCCACGCCGAACGCGACGTTCAGAATCGCATAGAGCAGGAACGTGTTCGATTCGCCAAGCGACGCGAGCAAACTGAGGAAGGTTGCGGCCACCACCATATTCGCGGCCCAGTTCACGAACGTCGACACGGCAATCCCGAAGTCGCGTCCTTGCTGCGGCTGGATTTCCGAACACAGGATCCACACGAGCGGCCCCGCCGACATCGCGAAACCCGCGATAAACAGCAGCAGCGAAGCGACGGCGATAACCTGTGCGAGTGTGCTCGTAATGCCGGCATGCAGAAGCAGGCCGAGCACACCCATTCCCGCGGCCATTACCGCACATCCGGCGTAGAGGATCGGCTTGCGGCCCCAGCGGTCGACCAGCGCGATCGCCCCGAACGTGGCGATCACATTGACGAGCCCGACGACGACCGTGGCCCACAACTGCTGTTCATGCGTCGCAAAACCGGCGAGACCGAAAATGCGCGGCGCGTAGTACATCACGACGTTGATGCCCGTAAGCTGCTGGAAAATCTGCAGCACCGCGCCGAGCGCAACCGAACGGCGGAAATTCGAGTTTGCGCGCAGCAGGCCCCAGCCCTGTTTCGGCTGCGCGTTCTGTTCGGTTACCTCGCGAATTTCGGCTTCGACGTCGGCTGGCGCGTCGTAGAGACGCTGCAGCACCGCTTGTGCTTCGCGCATGCGGCCGCGTGCCAGCAACCAGCGCGGGCTATCGGGCAGCGCGATCACACCGAGCAGGAAAATCACGGCGGGAATGGCGATCACGCCCAGCATCCAGCGCCAGTCCGCCACATACGAAAGGCCGATGTTCGACAGAAACGCCGCAAGAATGCCGGCTGTGATCATCAACTGATACGTCGAGATCATCGCGCCCCGGACTTGCCGCGGCGCGACTTCCGACAGGTACAGCGGCGCCGTGAACGACGCGACGCCGACCGCGAGGCCGAGCACCAGCCGCGCGGCGATCAGGTGCCCGGGGTTGCTCGCGAAGCCGGACCATAGCGAGCCGACCACGAACAGCAACGCGGCGAGCCCGAGCGCATAGCGGCGCCCGATATGCCATGCGAGCCAGCCGGCGCCGATCGCGCCGGTCGCGGCGCCGACCATCATCGAGCTGACGATCCATTCCTGCACGCGATCGTCGAGCATGAACTGCTTCGCGATAAAAGGCAGCGCGCCGGAGATGACGCCGATGTCGAGCCCGAACAACAGGCCGGCCAAGGCGGCCATCAGGCAGACGAAGACGCCATAGCGATTCGAACCCAATGAGGTAAGGACAGACGCTTTCGCGGCAGGAGGTTTGGCGATCGTGGTCATGTAGACGGCTCCGGTTGAGCGCATGGTCGCGGGAGCGGCGTCATCGGTTGCGTCGCGGCATCGACTATTGTCGTTTCGCCGGTATATCCGGCCCCCACTGCACCATGATCGAACATCGCAATGAGCGCAGACTTAGCTCAAGTGTGCAAGTTTGGCGAAATTGCACGATCGCGCAAGTCGCGCACTAGCATCCGGACCTCGTCAGTTCAGAACGTCAACGTCGTCCGCACGCCGAGCACGAACTCGTTGCCGATACGCTCCGACGGATTGTCCGGATTCGGAATGCCGCCCGACGGCCGGAAAAAATATTGCGCGTCACCCTGCAATTGCCACCATGGCGCGATCTGATAATCGTACGTCGCCTCGATCACGGTTTCCGCGCTGCGCGACGGAAAACCGGGCGTGGTTTGTGCGGTAGCGCTCGCGAGATCGCGCGCATGCGAACCGATTTGCGCATAGCCTACCGCGATGCCGGCGACATCGTTATCGCGCCCCTCGAACGGCGCTTTGAGCGTGACGCCGGCATTCATGCCGAAACTGACCAGATTGCGGTCGCCGGGCGCGCCCATGAGCCGCGCGAACACACCGACCGAGCGCGGGCCGCCGTTGCTGTCGCGCCAGACCATCTGATCGGCGACTGCGTAGACGCTCCAGTTGCCGTGATGGCTTTGAGGTATGCCGCTGCTGTCCGCACTTGCGAGCGACACGCCGTTGCTCGCGATACTCTGATCGTCGAACGATTGCGTGTCGTACCAGAAGCCGAGCTTCCACGTGCCGGGCAAGCCTGCGGATGGCGCGTCGGCCGCAGCGGCGGAATTGCCGGAACTGGCGGGCGGCGCATTGAACGCGTACTGGATCTCGCCGATGATCAGCGCGCCGTCGCGCAGGCTGAAGTTCGTGCCGTGCGCGTTGAACTGCTGCGGGTCGCCCGCGCCGTTGCCGGCAGGATTGCTGCCGAATACGCCGGCCAGTACGGTGACCTTGTCGCCCGGTGTCGCGCGCACGCGCACACCCGGCGATGCTAGCGGGTACGACGGGCCGCCGGCGGGCAAATCGACCGAGGGCAGCGCGGACCAGCCGAACGTCGCATTCATGAACGTGCTTGCGTATTCGCTCGTCATGAATTCCTGGTCGACGCTTTGCTCGCCGAGCTTGATATCGACACGGCCGCCCGCGAGCGACTGCTGGTACCAGAGTTCCCAAAGACGCGTCGACGCATCGGCCTCGATGCCGCTCGCGAACTGCAAGGCTTGCAGATTGCGCGTGCTCAGATTCGTGCCGTGAATCTGCAGGCCGGACACGTTGAACGTGCCGCCCGGCAGGCCGAACGCCTTTTGCGTATCGAGGCCGACGCTGAATTCCGTGAGCCCGTCGTACGCGCCGCCGCGCGCTGTACCGCCCGACAGGTTGTTCAGATACTCGCTTGTTTCCTGCAGGCCGAGGGTCACGCCGAAACGGTCGAGCCAGGGGCGCAGGCCGCCGATATCGCCGAACAGGGTCGCGCGGTTCCAGAGATCCGCGGGTGCACTATCCGGCGCCGCGGTTTGTACCGACGGCTGTGCCGGCGCGTGCGGCGCGGGGCTCGCGTCGTCGGACTGCGCGATGGCCTGCACGCTGCAGAACGCGAACGGTACCGCGAAGCCGAACGCGCGACCGCTTTTCAGCAGCCAGGCGCACGGTTTGCGCTTCTTCAAGCGTATGAGCGGCAACGACGACGGTATCGCGCGAGCCGTCGCCGGCGCGAGAGCGGAGCGCATCGCATTCGCGTAGTGCATCACAATCGGGCGAACGAACATAGACACCTCTGTCCAGCTTGTCCGGTGCGGACAGGCGACGTATCGGAACGCGGCCATTTCCGCGTGATGGGCATGCGCAACGGTCAGACAAGGTGAGCGCGCGGAACCACAGGCGGGCGGATTTTATTCACGGCCGCGCCAAAGCCGCAAGCAGAAATTTCATCACGGTGTTCGTTCAATACCACGCGACCGCTTGCGATGAAAAGTGGGTCGCTATGCTTCGCCATCGACCCTTAGGGATCGATTCGCCTGGGTGCCGTAAGCTTTGAAGGCTTGAGTGGTTTATCGGACATCCGTTCGCGGTTAAGGTTGACTCGGCAATGTCCGCCTGATTAAAATCCGCGAGTCTTCACAAAAGGGGCCGTCATTGGACTCCAGCAGTAGTCGATCTTCGAACAGTTTCGCTGTCTGAACGACAGAGCGTCCGCCCCCCAGCAGTTCCCGGCCGCCGTTCTGCCTTCAGGCAGGCGGTGCGCGTCTTGCAATATCTCCCGTGCACCCGTTGAGTCTTTCTGGACGCATCGTTCATGCGCCCGGATGACCGTGATTGCGAATTCGCGTTCGCAGTGTTGCCCGTTCGTGGGCGCGCTTTTCTCGGGCGCCCGTTGGCGGGCTGAATATTTACGTCCGCTTTATGCGGACGCCGTTAGCATAAAGCGGCGTCATGCACAGGCGTGTTGGCCCAATTTCATCGGTAAGGATGTCGAAATGCCAGACAGTGACAGTTACCCCATACGTCGATTCCATCGATTTAGCCCATTCACATTGCGCTTGTGTCTGGCCGAAGCCATCCGGTAGACGTTCACCTTAGCGAAGCGAGGTGTGCGTTTCTCCGCTGGAGCGTGCTTCGGCATATTGCGTCCACAGGACGCCTGGAGAACCTCATGAACTTCGCTCTTCTGTTGCCTCAATTGCCTGACATTCTCGCGTCGCACGACTCGTTCGATGCGATGCCCGCCGCGCGGCCGCGCGCGGTCCATCGGCTCGTCGATTTCTGGCGGCGCCTGAGATCGGGCGGTCGCTGACACGATCGCGTTCGTGTCCCGCGGGGCGCGACGCACATGCGGCGGTGCAGGTCTGATTCTTCAGGCCACCGTGCTGTCGCAAAAGCGGCGCTGCGTCCCGCTTCCGATGTGCGCTGAACCGCGCCGGGCGCGGTCAAACGTCGGGCGCATCTCCCGCATAAAAGACAGTTGTCCGGTGACGCACGATGAATTTCAAACTCCATTCGAACCCGCCGCTGCTGGCATCGGCCACGCGCATGCTGCCCAATCGCTGGGACTTTATCGCTTTCCCGCTGATTTTCTGCGCGATCGCGATGGCGGCAAGCGGCCTGCATCAGACGTGGGCGCCGATGACGACGCTGCAGGACCACGCGGTGTCGCTCGATCCCGCGAATCTGCCCGATTACGCGTTGCGAACCACGCTGCGCATGCTCGCGGCAATGGCCGCGTCGCTCGTGTTCACGCTCGTGTACGGCACGCTCGCGGCGAAAAGCCGCCGCGCCGAAAAAGTGCTCGTGCCGATTCTGGACATCCTGCAGTCGGTGCCGGTGCTCGGCTATATCTCGTTTACGGTCACCTTCTTTCTGGCGCTGTTTCCGGGCCGCGTGCTCGGCGCGGAGCTCGCGGCGATCTTCGCGATCTTCACGAGCCAGGCGTGGAACATGACGTTCAGCTTCTACCAGTCGCTGCGCACGGTGCCGCGCGACCTGGCCGAAGTGTCGCGCGGCTTTCATCTGACGGGCTGGCAGCGCTTCTGGAAGCTCGAGGTGCCGTTCTCGATGCCGGGACTCGTCTGGAACATGATGATGTCGATGTCGGGCGGCTGGTTTTTCGTGGTCGCCTCGGAAGCGATCACGGTCGGCAACCACACCCTCGTTTTGCCCGGTGTCGGTGCGTATCTCGCGCAGGCGATCGGGCAGAAGAACCTCGCGGCGGTCGGCTGGGCGATTGTCGCGATGACGGTCGTGATATTCGCGTACGACCAGTTTCTGTTCCGGCCGCTCGTCGCGTGGTCGGACAAGTTCCGCATGGAAACGACGCGCTCGAGCAGCGCGCCGCAATCGTGGCTGCTCGACCTGATCCGCAGCACGCGGCTCGTGCACCGGATGCTGCTGCCCGCAGGCGTGCTGCTGGCGAATGCGGCGCGCTGGCCGCTGCGCATGCCGCCGCCGTTGCTGCCGCGCGCTGCGATGGCGGCGAAGGGCTCGCGTGGCGACGCAAAGAAGATCGGCGACACGATCTGGTCGGTCGTCGTGTGCGCGGTTGCGGTGATCGCCGTGTATCGCGTCGTCGGTTTCGTGCGCACGGGCGTCACGGCGGGCGATGTCGGCCATGTGTTCGTGCTCGGCGCGCTGACGCTGTTGCGCGTGTTTTTGTTGATCGTGCTGTCGTCGCTGGTCTGGGTGCCGCTTGGCGTGCTGATCGGCCTGCGTCCGAGACTTGCCGAAAAGATCCAGCCGCTCGCGCAGTTTCTCGCCGCGTTTCCGGCGAACCTGCTGTTCCCGGTGTTCGTGATCGTCATCGTCCGTTGGCATCTGAACCCGGATGTCTGGCTCTCGCCGCTGCTCGTGCTCGGCACGCAGTGGTACATCCTGTTCAACGTGATTGCGGGCGCGAGCGCCTATCCGAACGACTACCGCGAGGCGGCGAGGAATTTTCATATTCGCGGCTGGCAATGGTGGCGCCGCGTCATGTTGCCCGGCATTGTCCCGTACTACATCACCGGTGCGATCACGGCATCGGGTGGCGCGTGGAATGCGAGCATCGTCGCCGAAGCCGTGCAATGGGGCGATACGAAGCTCGCTGCGCACGGGCTCGGCGCCTATATCGCGCAAACCACGGCGGACGGCGATTTTCCAAAGATCGTGCTCGGCATTGCCGTTATGTCGTTGTACGTGACGCTATTCAACCGCGCGCTCTGGCGCCCGCTCTATGCCTACGCCGAGTCCAGACTTCGGCTCGATTGAGGGAGGTTCGAAGTGAACGCTGAACTGCTATTGAATGATGCGGTCGACCATGCACCGCAAGCCGGCGTCGAAGTCTTGAGCGTCGACAACGCGCGCCACGGTTTCAACAAGATGCAGGGCGAACAGCTCGTGCTCGACGGTGTGAACCTGTCGCTGCGCGAAGGCGAGATCGTCGGTCTGCTGGGCCGCTCGGGTTCGGGCAAGTCGACGCTGTTGCGCATCATCGCGGGGCTCATCGAGCCGACCGACGGCGAAGTCACGTATATGGGCAAGCCGCTCGAGGGGCCGGCCGAGGGCGTCGCGATGGTGTTCCAGACGTTCGCGCTGTTTCCGTGGCTGACGGTGCTGCAGAACGTCGAGGCGGGGCTCGAGGCGCAGGGCGTGCCGGCGCGCGAACGGCGCGAGCGCGCGCTCGCGGCGATCGACCTGATCGGTCTGGACGGCTTCGAGAATGCGTATCCGCGCGAGCTGTCGGGCGGCATGCGCCAGCGCGTGGGGTTCGCGCGCGCGCTGGTGGTGGACCCGACGCTGCTGCTGATGGACGAGCCGTTCTCGGCGCTCGACGTGCTGACGGCCGAGACGCTGCGCACCGATCTGCTCGATCTGTGGACGCAGGGCCGCATGCCGATCAAGTCGGTGCTGATCGTCACGCACAACATCGAGGAAGCGGTGTTCATGTGCGACCGCATTCTGGTGCTGTCGTCGAACCCGGGGCGCGTGATTGCCGAGATCAAGGTGCCGTTCAAGCATCCGCGCAACCGTCTGGACCCGGCGTTCCGCAAGCTGGTGGACGACATCTACGCGAAGATGACCGCGCGCCAGACCGGCGAGACGACGCGCAAGGGGCTCGAGCTGCATAGCTGGCTGCCGCACGTATCGACGAACCTGATGGCGGGTCTGATCGAAACGCTGGCGGCCGCGCCGTATCACGGGCGCGCGGACATGCCGGAAATCGCGCGCTCGCTGCACCTCGAGGTGGACGACCTGTTTCCGATCGCCGAGGTGCTGCAGAACCTCGGTTTTGCCGACGTGCGCGAGGGCGACATCTTCCTCACGCCGCCGGCGCGCGTGTTCGCCGAGTTCGGCACGCAGGAGCGCAAGCTGATGTTCGCCGATCACCTGCTCAAGCACGTGCCGCTCGCGGCGCGGATCAAGAAGGTGCTCAACGAGCGGCCCGGTCACCGCGCGCCGCGCGTGCGCTTCGAGCAGGAGCTCGAAGATTTCCTCTCCGACAGCGCGGCCGAAGAGACGCTCGACGCGGTGATCAACTGGGGACGTTATGGCGAGATTTTTTCGTATAACGACCAGTCGGAAGTTTTCAGTCTCGACGACGTGGAATCGTGATCGGCCAAGCGCCGCGACGAGCCGTCGCGGCGCGGCTCGCGTTTGCCGCGCAATGGCGGCGCCTCGTGCCGGCATGTGAAAACGGCCGATCGCGGCAGCATCGAAATGATGCGATCACAGCAAGTGGCGGTCTGCTTGTGGCACCATCGCATCATCGCACCTTTGCTTCCTGATCGATCACCTACCAGCCGATACGACGAGCGGGAATAACGCGCAGCCGCGGCCTCAATCGAGCATGTCCAGCCCACACGCATCGTCACGTCTGTCAGGTTTTCTTTTTCTTCTCACCACTGCCATCGGCTGGGCCATCAACTGGCCCGCGATGAAAGTGCTGCTGCGCGAGTGGCCGCCGCTGTTCTCGCGCGGCGTTGCCGGGTGTGCGGCGGCCCTGCTGCTGTTCCTGCTCGCGACGCTGCGCGGCGAATCGATCCGCATTCCCTCTAAATGGTTGCCGCGACTGCTGCTGGCCGCCTGCACCAATGTGCTTGCATGGATGGGTCTATCGACGATGTCGATGGTCTGGCTGCCGGTCAACGAGGCGGCGTTGCTCGTCTACACGATGCCGTTGTGGTCGATGCTGTTCGCGTGGCCGATGTTGTCGCGCCGTCCGTCCGTGGGCGGGTTCTGCGCGCTCGCGCTCGGTCTGGCGGGCGTCGTCGTGCTGCTTGGCGGCCATGGCATTTCGGTCGACGCGGACCGGCTCGTGGGCATTGTCTGCGCGCTGCTAGCCGCCGTGCTGTTTGCGTTCGGCACGGTCGCGAATCGCGAGTCGATTCCGATGGGGCCGCTCGCGCTCGTCGCGTGGCAAGTCGTGATCGGTTGCGTGCCGATGGTGCTGTATGGGCTCGCGGTCGAACATCCGCGCTTCGCGGCATTGCATGCGGACGGCTGGGCGGTGATGGTTTATATGGCGCTCGTGCCGATGTGCGTCTGCTATATCGCGTGGTTCGAAACACTGCGCCGGTTGCCCGCGGAGATCGCGTCGATCGGCATGCTGCTCGTGCCGGTGCTCGGCATCGTCGCCGCGGCGCTGTCGATCGGCGAACCGCTCGGGTTGCGCACGGCGCTCGCGATGGTGCTGACGCTAAGCGGCGTTGCGCTCGCGTTGCGTCAGAAGCGTTGACGGGTTGCGTTGCATGAACCCGGCGCGTCGAGCGGCAGCCCGGTTATTGCCCGAGCGGGCGCGAGCTGCCGGCCGTCGCGAGCAGCGATACGGCCGCCGGGTCCGGCATGCCGTTCGCGTCGATCGCGCCGGCCGTGGCCAGTGCATCGAGATCGCTATCGACACCGGGCTGCCCGACCACGAACGGCGTCGTCAGAAACGCCGGCGCCGCGAGCGTGACGGCGTAACGCTGCTGCAGATTCGTCACGACGGCCGTTTGCGCGGCGAGCACGTTGTTCTGATTCGCAAGCGCCTGCTGGAATGTGCCGTTGGTCTGAAATCCCGCGATCAGGCCGCTTTCGTTCGTGCCGAGCTGGGCCGCGAGATAAACGAGCATCAGGTCGGTTTCGGGCGTCGTATTGAAGGTGCCGTTCGAATAAGCGACCGAATGCAGCGTCGTGCTGCCCGACGTGACGGTGATGATGCACGGCAGTGCCGCATTGAGGTCGAGGCGGTAGTTGCCGCCGCCATCCGACAGTGCGCTGCCCGAGCCCTGCGCGCAACTGGCGACGACGTTCGCGCTCGCCAGTGCGCGGCCGGTTGCCGCCGTGCCGGAAACCGATACGCCCGGCAGCGTATTCGAGCCCGTGCAGCCGTTGACGCCGACGCAGAAGCTGCCGCCGCATGACGCAAGCGTCACGGCCGCGGCCGCCGCGAGGCACGACGCGGCCCGCCTCGCGTGAGAAAAACGTAGGCTCGTATTCATGCCGGTCGGCTTCCGTGAGCGCGCCGCCGCTGCTGCCGGCGTTTCTCGCGTTCGCGCAGCAATCGCGGCATCATTTCTTCGATGTACTGCCTCGCTTCGCCGCGCGTGACGATCTTCGCGAAGCGCTCCCGTGCTTTGACCTCTCCCTCCATCGCGCGATGCGCTTTCCTCAGAACATGCAGGAAAATCATGAGCCGTGAGCCGTCGCGCACGGGTTCCGCGTCGCGCGGGTCCGCCATCGTGTTCGTGGTGCTGGTCATGATCCGATCCGTCCCGGGCAGTCGGTGCGGCAGGTGGTGGTGACGAGCGGCAGCAGGTCGTGCGCGTTGCCGTCGCGCGCGGTCAGCGGCGCGATGCCGAACAGGCGTTCGATCGTCGCGAGTATCGAACTGTGATCGTACACCGTGTGGTCCACGTGGCCTTTCGCCACCCACGGCGAGACGACGATCGCCGGCACGCGCACGCCGTACACGTCGAATGCGAAACCCGATGCGTTCAGTTTCGCCGACGCGCCGGCGCCGTCGTTCGGCGGCGGTGCGCTGCCCGGTTTGACGGAGTCGTATAAACCGCCGTGTTCGTCGTACACGATCACGAACAGGCTCTTGTCCCATAGCGGCGACTGGCGGATCGCGTTGTAGACGCGCGCGACGAGCTGGTCGCCGGCTTCGATGCTGTCCATCGGATGCTGCGACGTGCCGTTCTCGTAGGTCTCGCGGATGACGTCGCCGTAGCTCGGCTCGATCAGCGTGTAGCGGGCCGTATAGCCTTGCGCGAGATCGGATTCGAAGTGCGCGAGGTCGTCGACGTCGAAAAAGTCGATACCCTTTAGCGACGAAACTTGCGGCACGCGGCCCGACAGCGCGCCGGTCTGATCCTGATAGAGCTGCCAGCTGTCCTTGCCGAGCGCGTCAAAGATCGAATGATTCGGGTAAGTGAAGCCGTCGAAGGTTTCCCATTCGAGCAATTCGCCATTGGTCGGCGAGTGATCGAGGCCCGCCGACGATGCGCCATGCAGGAAAAACCGGTTCGGCCACGTCGGCCCCGGCATCGACGCGTGCCAGCCGTCGCAGAGCACGAACTCGGCCGCGAGCGTATAGAGTGCCGGCGCCTGCACGCGCGTGTCGACGGCGCGCATCACGTAACCGATATCGGCTTGCGGCGGGATCGGGCCCTCGGTTTGCGAAGTCGCGTAGTTCGCGGCGAAGCCCGAGTTGTCGATGGGCGGATACGGTTTCCCTTTTTCGAACTGTGCGCCGGCCCCGCAAAGCTGTTCGACGACATCGGCGAATTCGTGCCCGGGGTCGCTCGGCAGCTGCTCCGGTGCGCCGCCTTCGAACGCGTAAGTCACGCCTTCGTAGGTGTTGGAATTCGCGGAAGTGGCCGCAACGATGCCGGGAATACCCGATAGCGCGAACAGGTGATCGAAAGACCGGTTCTCGAGCATCAGCACAAAGATATGCTGGATCGGCGAGGGGGCTGGGGCGGATGCAAGTGTTGCGTCGGCACTCATGGGCGTTTTCCCGGTTGTTCGAGCGCGTGTCAGTGTACTGTCCGGTCAACCGTCGAGTAAAGCCGCCCGCTGCGCGTCGCGAATCGGGGTGGCCCAAGGTGTACCCTTTCGATATCGTTCGATATTGGCGTTGAGCCCTGGCGGAAAAAATCCTCAAAACATCATGAAAAAACTATTGATCATCGGCATTGGCGCCGGCAACCCCGAGTATGTGACCATGCAGGCGGTCAACGCGCTCAACGAAGTCGACGTTTTCTTCGTGATGGACAAGGGTGTCGCGAAGGAAAAGCTCATTGCGCTGCGTAAGGAAATTATCGAGCGCTATGTGAAGGATCGCAGCTATCGAATCGTCGAGGCGACGAACCCTGAGCGTCGTATCGGCGAAGGCGACTATGTGCGAACCGTCGAGGACCTGAACCGCGACAAGCAGCAGGTGTTCGAGCGCCTGATCGGCGAGGAACTCAAAGAAGGAGAATGCGGTGCGTTTCTCGTCTGGGGCGATCCGTCGCTGTACGACAGCACGATGCGCATCGTCGCCGCGATCTCGCAAAGCGGCCGGCATGCGTTCGAATACGACGTGATTCCGGGCATCAGCAGCGTTCAGGCGCTGGCCGCGAAGCACCGCGTCGCGCTCAATGCAATCGGCCGGCCGCTGCAGATCACGAACGGACGCACGCTAGCGCAAGGTTTTCCGGACGATGTCGATAGCGTCGTCGTGATGCTCGATGCGCAGAACGCATACAGGCAGGTCGCCGACGAAGACCTCGACATGTACTGGGGCGCGTATGTCGGTACCCCCGACGAGATCCTGATCGCGGGAAAACTGCGCGACGTGATGGACGAAATCGAGCGCACGCGTGCCGATGCACGGCAGCGGCATGGATGGATCATGGATACGTATATGTTGAAGCGGCGTGGCAGCGGCGCCGGCGACGAGAGCTGACGCACGCCGTCCGGTTCGCTGCGGCGTGCGCGCGGTCAGAGCGGTCAGTGCGGTCAGTGCGGGGCAGTGCGGGGCAGTGCAAGCGGTTCGAGTTCAGCGTGCGAGCGGCAGCGTCATGAGGCGGCCCAATTGCGGCCGCGCTTCGTTGTCGCCGCATAGACGCAGGCACATCCATGCAGTCGCAAGGTTGCTGCTGACCACGGGCTTGCCGATTTCCGTTTCGATGCGCGCCACGATGCTCGCGGCGCGCAGTGCCGTGCAGGAGATAAACAGCGCATCGGACTGCGTGGACGTCGCCTCCTTGCCGAACGCGACGAGTTCATCTTTGGCGATGCGCGCCATCTGCCGGTCGTCGGTCAGGCCGAGACAAGAAACCTTGTCGAGTTCGAAACCCTGCGCGGCGAAGTAGGCGGCCATCGGCTCCGTGGTCTCGACGGTGTAGGGCGTGAGCACGCTGATGCGGCGCGCGCCGGCTGTTTTCAATGCCGCGACGGCGGCCGCGGTGGGGGTCACGACATGCGCGTCAGGTTTCGCCGCGCGGATCGCGCCGCTGATCGCCGCGTCGCCGATCATCACGGACGCCGACGTGCACGAATACATCACGACGTCGAGCGGATCGTCGGGCAGAATCAGCGCCGCACCCTGTTCGAGTTCGCCTTGCATTGCACGCAGATTCTCCGGCGTAACGGGATTTGCGTAAGGAATCCGGTTCACATAGATGCCGATTTTCTCCGACGCGACGATGCGGGCGAAGTCCGGTTCGGTCGTATGGTCGGTCGCGAGAATCACGAGGCCGATCCGCTTTTCGTGGGTGCGCGTGTCGAGGCGCGGCGCCCGGGCGAGCTGCACGACGGAGGGTGTCATGTTCTTATTGGAGCGGTTGTGAGTATCTTTTTTCGAGCAGCCGCACACCGGTGATCGCTATCAGGCTGATCGCGAGAAACAGCGCACCGACCAGCGTCATGGGTTCGAGATAGCGGTAGTCGGTGTTCGCAATGATCTTCGCTTCGTTCATGAGCTCGAGCACGGTAATTGCGGAAAGCAGCGGCGTTTCCTTGAACATCGCGACCAGATAGTTCGCGAGCGCCGGCACCATCGGCGGCAGTGCCTGCGGCAGGATGATGTGCCGCCACATCTGCAGCGGCGCGAGATTGCACGCCTTGGCCGCTTCCCATTGCCCGCGCGGCACGTTCTCGATGCCCGTGCGATACACCTCGGCCGCGTAGGTCGCATAGTGAATACCGAGCGCGAGCACGCCGGCGGCAAGGGCCGGCATCTTCACGCCGATGTCGGGCAGCACGTAGAACACGAAGTAAAGCTGCACGAGCAGCGGCGTGCCGCGGATAAAGCTCACGGCCGCCGATGTGCCGCGCGACAGCGCGCGGTTCGGCGCGAGCCGCAGAACCGCGAACGCAAGGCCGGCGACCGCGGCGACGATCGAACCAAGCAGCGTGGCGAGCACGGTGATTTCGAGACCCTGCAACAGCGTCGGCAGAATCTGCTGTACGAAGCTCCAGTCCCATTCCATCGCTTACCTCCGCATGCCGTCGAGGCCGAAACTGACGCGCCGTTCGAGCCGGCGCATGCCGAACGTGATGAGCCACGACATCACGAAATAGAGCGCGAGGATCGTCGTGAACGGAATCAGCGTATTGCCCGTTTGCGAACGCACCACTTGCGCCTGAAACGTCATATCGCCGAGCGAGATCAGCGAGACGACAGCGGTGCCCTTCAGCAGCTCGATTGCGTTGTTGCCGAAGGTCGGAATCATCAGCGGCAGCGCTTGCGGCAGAATGACGTGGCGCATCGCCTGGTAGCGCGACAGATTGAGCGCGACACATGCTTGCCGCTGATCGCCGCTGACGGCCTGAACCGCGCCGCGTACGACTTCGGCTGCATAGGCGCCGACGTTCAGGCCGAGCGCGAGTACGCCGGCCTGCAGCGGCGTCACGTCGAAGCCGGCCATCGGCAGCACGAAGTAAGCCCAGAACAGCTGCACGAAAACGGATGTGCCGCGAAAGAATTCGATGTACGCGATCGCCAGTGCACGAACCGCGCTAAACCGCGACACGCGCGCGAGCCCCGCGACAAATGCCGCGACCAGCGCAAGCGCGATGCCGAGCACCGTGAGCTCGACGGTCATCTGCGCGCCTTTCGCGATCAGCAGCAGATATCCGGACCAGTGGTTCATGGGCGCAGCCCTTCGTAGAGTGCGGGTCCCGGCGGCACGTGACGCGTGTTACGTGGCCGCTGGAACCCGCGCATTGCCAGCGTCTGGCGACAGGTGCGCGCCGCTTATTGCTTCGCGGCGCACAGCTTCGCGCGCGTCGTCGACATCGCCGCCTTCGCGGAGAAGCCGTACGGCTCGACGATCTTCGCGAATTCGCCCGAGTCCTTGAGCTTCTTGAGTTCGACGTCGAACTGGTCGCGCAGCGCGGTGTCCTGCTTGCGGAACGCTACGCCGTCGCATTGCACGGGCGTATTCTGGATCGGCGCGAGTTCCTCGAGGTTCGGGTCGTTCGCCTTCGCAAGCAGCTGGCTGATCGACAGCCCCGGCAGCGCGAATGCATCGATGCGGCCGTCCTGCAGCATCTTCAGGCCGCTTTGCCCGTCCGGCACGATAATGAGTCGCTCGTTCGGCACATGCGCGGCCATGGCAAGCTTCTGCTCGGTCGTACCGCCTTCGACGCCGAGCACGGTCTTGCCGTCGGTCGCGATCTGCTCGTAGCTCCTGATCCCTTTCGGGTTGCCCTTTTTGATCGCGAAGGCTTCGACCGCGCACAGCACCGGCTCGGAGTACGCGACGGCCGCGCAGCGCTGTGGCGTCATGAAGAGGCCAGCGGCGATCGCATCGTGACGCCCGACCTGCAGGCCCGGAATCATCGCGCCGTATTCGGAAATCGAGGCGACGATATCGTTGACCCCGAGCTTTTTGAACACCGCACGCGCGACGTCGGGGCCCGCGCCTGTCACCTTGCCGTCGGGCGATACCGCGGTAAACGGCGGCTCGTTTGCGATTGCGATGCGTGCGAAGCCCTGCTTTTTCAGCTGGTCGAGCCTGGCGTCGTCGGCATGGGCGGCGCCTGCGGCGGACAGCGTCGACAGCAAGGCCGACAGCAGCGCCGTGGTCAGAAGTGCTTTGCGTTTGATCATTTTTTGTTCCCGTACGTGAGTGTATGACTGCAATACCAGTGCTCGTGAGTTCAGACGCGATGGCCGGCCGCCAGAATCTTGCGCAGAAACGACTGGGTCCGCTCATGCTTCGGATGACGGAAGATGTCGTCGGGTTTGCCTTCTTCGACGATGCGTCCTTTATCGAAGAACAGCACGCGGTCGGCGAACTCGTGTGCGAAGCCCATTTCATGCGTGACGAGCAGCATCGTCATATCGGTCTCGCGCGCGAGACGCTGCATCACGTTGAGCACTTCCTCGACGAGTTCAGGGTCGAGGGCCGACGTCACCTCGTCGAACAGCATGATCTTCGGCGCCAGTGCCAGCGCCCGCGCGATGGCGACGCGCTGCTTCTGGCCGCCCGACAGCTGCACCGGCCGCGCATCGGCCTTATCGGCGAGGCCCACCATATCGAGCAGTTCGCGCGCGCGTTTTTCCGCGTTCGCGCGGCTTTCGCCCTTGGTCAAGATCGGTGCGAGCGTGATGTTTTCGAGCACGCTCTTGTGCGGGAACAGATTGAAATGCTGAAAGACCATGCCCGTTTTCTGGCGCATCCGCTGCAGGTGTTTTTCGTCGGCCGGCTTTAGCGGCGCGCCGCGCGGGACGTCGTACAGCACGTCGCCGTCCACTTCGATGCGGCCTTCGTTGATCGTTTCGAGCGTCATCAGAATGCGCAGGATCGTCGTCTTGCCGGAACCCGACGGGCCGATCAACGCCAGCTTCTCGCCGGGCATCACATCGAGCGACAAACCGTCGAGTACCGTCAGCGCGCCATAGCGTTTCGTGACGCCGTCCATGCGGATCAGCGGCTTCGTCGCGCGGCACTCCCCGGTGGTCGCCTGTGTTGCCGGCATGCGCGCATGGCTGCGCTCGCTCGCGGCAGCCGCGGCCTGCGTGGCCGCATTCTTTTCAGCAGGCGCGGTGCGTGCCGCAGGCGTTCCCGTGGCACTGCGTGCCGGCTCCGCGGCGTGGCTTGCGCGTGGTAACCCGAGGGCTTGCTGGGTGCTCATCGGCAGATTCCCTTGTGGAGCGTGTCGGATCTGCCGCGGTCGCGACAGTCAATCCAGAATATCGAGCCAAATATTCCGTACGGATTGCTCTAGAACAATCTTTTTCGCCGCGACGCGAGATGTCGTCCTGCAGCACGCGAAAATTGCCAGGGAGTTCGAATAGGTGGCAGGCTCAGCGCGACGTTTGGACCTGTGGCGAGCGCGCGTAGTGGAGAACCCTAAGGCCGCCACGAATTGAACTAGCACAATTCGACGCTGTTTTTGCGGGCTTTAGACTGCGGCCAATCCACAACGAATAGCGCTCGAGGAGGGCAGAATGGCCACTGGAACGCAGCAGTCAGCCGGCGACGCAGGCCGGTTGATATCCGACGATCGCTTGCCGTTCGAGCGTTCCGAATACGACGTGCGAATCGCGAAGACGCGCCGCGCGATGCAGATGGCGGGCATCGAGCTGCTAATCGTCAGCGACCCGACCAACATGGCGTGGCTTACCGGCTACGACGGCTGGTCGTTCTACGTGCACCAGTGCGTGCTGCTCGCGCTCGAAGGCGAGCCCGTCTGGTTCGGCCGCGGTCAGGACGCAAACGGCGCGTTGCGCACGGTCTTCATGCGGCGCGAGAATATCGTCGGTTATCCCGATCATTATGTGCAGTCGACCGAGCGCCATCCGATGGACTACCTCGCGCGCGAAGTCATCGGCGCGCGTGGCTGGCAGGCAAAGCGTATCGGCGTCGAAATGGATAACTACTATTTCAGCGCCGCCGCGTACGGTTCGCTCGTGCAGAACCTGCCGAACGCGAAATGGCACGACGCAACAGGGCTCGTGAACTGGCAGCGCGCCGTGAAGTCGCCGCGTGAGATCGAATACATGCGTGTGGCTGCACGCATCGTCGAGAAGATGCATGCGCATATCGTCGAGAAGATCGAGCCGGGCATGCGCAAGAGCGATCTCGTCGCGGAGATCTATTCGACCGGCATCCGCGGCGTGGCAGGCCACGGCGGCGACTATCCGGCCATCGTGCCGCTGCTGCCGACGGGCGCCGACGCGGCCGCGCCGCATCTGACGTGGGACGACACGCCGTTTGCGAAAGACGCCGGCACGTTCTTCGAAATCGCAGGCTGCTTCAGGCGCTATCACTGCCCGCAGTCGCGCACCGTGTATCTGGGCAAGCCGCCGCGGCATTTCATCGAAGGCGAGCGTGCGGTCGTCGAAGGCATCGAGGCCGGGCTCGCCGTGGCGAAGCCGGGCAATACGTGCGAAGACATCGCCCACGCGTTCTTCGCGGTGCTGCGCAAGGCCGGCATCGAAAAGAACAGCCGCTGCGGCTACCCGATCGGCGCGAGCTATCCGCCGGACTGGGGCGAGCGCACGATGA
The DNA here is from genome assembly GCF_001922345.1 of Paraburkholderia sp. SOS3. Classification (NCBI taxonomy): domain Bacteria; kingdom Pseudomonadati; phylum Pseudomonadota; class Betaproteobacteria; order Burkholderiales; family Burkholderiaceae; genus Paraburkholderia; species Paraburkholderia sp. SOS3. The sequence continues at coordinate 1,379,016 of NZ_CP018811.1, forward strand.
GCCTGCGTCCCGGGGACAAGACGGTCCTCGAACCGGGCATGACGTTCCACTTCATGCCGGGGCTGTGGCTCGACGACTGGGGGCTCGAAATCACGGAAAGCATCCTGATTACCGATAGCGGCGTCGAGACGTTCTGCAATACGTCGCGCAAGCTGTTCGTGAAGCACTAGACAACAGGGAGGAGACCATGCTTCCGAAGACCATGAAAGCGATCGTGCTGACGGCGCACGGCGGGCTCGACAAGCTCGTCTATCGCGACGATGTGCCGGTCCCCGCATGCGCGGCCGGCGACGTGCTGATCGAAGTGACCGCATGCGGCCTGAACAACACGGACGTCTGGGTGCGCGAAGGCGCGTACGGCACCGACGACGATCCGAACGCAGTATCGACATGGCGACGCGGCCGGTCGACGCTGTCGTTCCCGCGCATTCAGGGCGCGGACATCGTGGGCCGCATCGTCGCGGTGGGCGGCGGCGTGGATCCGTCGCGTCTCGGCGAACGCGTGATGGTCGATGCGTCGATCTATAACCGCGACGACGAGAGCCTCGCCGATATCGACTATATCGGCCATGGCCGCGACGGCGGATATGCCGAGTACGCGGCCGTGCCTGCCGCGAACGCGCATCGCGTCGAGGTCGGCTTTTCGGATGCGGAACTCGCGACATTCTGGTGTGCGTATCACACGGGCGAGCAGATGCTCGAGCGCGCGGCGGTCGCGGCCGGCGATAACGTGCTGATTACCGGCGCATCGGGTGGCGTCGGTTCGGGCATCATCCAGCTTTGCCGTGCGCGCGGCGCCGTGCCGTATGCGGTCGTGGGGGCCGGCAAGGAAGACGCGGTGCGGCGTCTCGGCGCGCAAGGCGTGATGCTGCGCGACAGCAAGGATTTCATCGCGGACGTGAAGGCGATGATGGGCAACCAGCCGGTCGACGTGGTCGCGGATCTGGTCGGCGGTGCGATGTTTGCGCATCTGCTCAATGTGCTAAGGCCCGAAGGCCGTTACACGACAGCGGGCGCGATCGCGGGTCCGGTCGTGCAGCTCGATTTGCGCACGATGTACCTCAAGCATCTGCAATTGAACGGGTCGTCGCAGGGCACGCGTGCGTCCTTCAAACGCGTGCTCGACCATATCGAAAGCGGCAGGATCAAGCCGGTGCTCGCCGCGACCTATCCGTTGTCGCAGTTTCATGAAGCGCAGCGCCGCTTTATGTCGAAGTCGTTTGTCGGCAATATCGTGGTGATTCCCGATCGTCATTATTCGGCCGAGCGGGCGGCCTGACGGTTGCCTGCCGGCTCGCGCGAAAGTCAAAACCGGATCGGATGCGGCGGCAGTTCGCCGCATTCGTAGCGCTCGTGCAAGCCGGGCGTGACGTTCTCCCACACGAGCAGCATCGAGCGCTTCGGCGAATAGCCCTTGTGGCGAATATCGGCCGGCATGGCGGCAATGTCGCCCGGGTTCATCGTGATGCGGGCGCGCGGCTCACCGGTATTCTTGTCGGCGATGTCCCAGACAATCTGATCCGATAGCTGCAGGAACCATTCGACGCGGTCGTTGCCGTGGAAGACCGGCAGCATGAATTCCTCGGTGGTCGGGCAAAAAAGGCTATGCCCGCACACCGATGTCACCGACGGATTCCATGTGACATCGGAGCGCGAAAGATACCTGAACAGATTGAAGGCATGCAGTTGCCCTTCGAAGCCGGGCTGCGCGTGAATTTCCGGTTCGTCCTGCGCAATATCGGCGAACTGGCGATTGATCGGCAAGGCGTCGCGCAGCGGCGAATCGCCGGGCATGCCCGGCATGCGCGTCGTGCCGATCCGCCGGCGCTCGATGGCTGCGAGGTTGTCGCCGCGCTTCGTGCCGAACGCGGAGCCTGTTTCCTCTGGCGCGGCAAATGGGTCGAAGCCTTCGTTGACCCAATCGCGCAGGATGGCCTTGAAGGTGGCGAGGATCTGCGGCGTGCCGAAGCGCTGCGTGTGGTCGATGCGCGCGGTCCGATAGCTCGCGTTGTACGCGCCCGCAAACAGGTCGACGCTGCCGTAGTGGTTGCGCGTGCCGATCACGTCGTCGAAATTGACCCAGCCGTAGAAAAAGTCCCACGCGACGTCGCGCATCATCGCGCGCAAAAAGTCGTCGACGCGCATCTGATGGGTACGGCGCGCACCGTTCGCGTGCCACCCGATCGTGGCGAAGTACGCGTCGCGGCTGAACTCGAAATCGCCGAGCGTGAATGTGCGATAGCCGGTGGACGGGTCGGGCTCGCTCGAAACGACATCGACATTGGGCAAAGCGGGGTTGTTGCTCATCGTGAGCTCCGGAAAAGGTGCTGTATTGCGCGGGTGGGCGCTATATCGGGCGTAGCAAGCGCTGTTTGAGCGGGCCGCTGCGCTTGTCTGCCGCGTTGATTCGCCGCGTTGATCTGGGGCGGTACGTTCACGCGGTTATCGGATGCAGATCTCGGCCCACTTCTGCACCGAGTGCTGTCCGAGCATCGTCTGCAGTAGCAGCACGCCGTCGTTCGCGGCGACGAAGCGATAGGCCGCGCCGGCTGGCAGCAACGCCTGATGTCCGCGCCGCAGGCGCACGTAGCCCATCGATTGCCCTTGCGGTTCGTCATCGAAACGCACGCTGCCCTGCGTAGACGGTTCGACGAGCGGCGCTTTGACCGCTTTGACGAACTGTACGTCGACCGTGCCGTCGAGCACGATCGCGAACTCGTCATGTGCTGCGGCGAACCATGCGGATGTGCGATGCGCTCTGAGCACCTCGATCACGTAGTCGAGGTTGCGGCCGACGACGACCTTTTCGTACGGAAGCGCGCCGCTCGCGACTTCGAAGACATTGGACATCGCAAAGTGCGCCGCGCTGCCGTTGACGGTTTCGATCGTTCCTTTTTGATAATTGTCGAGACTGGCTAACCACGTCCGTTGTTGCATCGATTCGCTCTCCAGGAAATTCGGTGATGCGCGCATTTGACCAAACGTTTTTTGCGGACGGCATACGTGTCGGAACAGGCGGCACTGGAAACGAAGCCGGCGCCTGTCGAGTGAATGGCGAAGAATCAGGAAGAAATAACAATCTGCCATTTAATGAATCACCCATAACGGAGGTTGGTCGATTGCTTATTCGTGTGTTGCAGGAAATTGCATTTTTTTGGTATTCCTTTGCATTGGAATAATCTGTTTTCCTATATTTGCGGCATTCGTTTCCGGTGTGCGAATAACTGAATCAAACCGTCATGTGTCTCGTCCGTGGCCCCCGCCCGCCTGTCGTCGCGCGCGTTCAAAGCTCCCCGTTCGCTTGTCTGACACGTTTCCTGAAATCATGTAATTCATCTCGCATCGCGTCGGAAAATGTGTAGAATTCCCACTTGTTTTTAATCGAAGCCCGATTAATCGATCCGTGATTTCGCATTGCACGAAAATACCAATATGTGAATCGAAGGTTACAAATAACTTGTAATCCATATAGTTAAAGGAGCTGACCACTCTCAAGGTCGCATTTATGCGATGGCATTGGACTCGAAACGATCCATCAGCCTTCGCGTTCAGGAGACAACCATGAAAAAGAACGCGGCATTCGGCGTTCTCGCTTTGCTTCTCGCATCGGCTGCTCACGCGCAGTCTTCCGTCACGTTGTATGGCCGGATCGACTCCGGCATCGAGTATATGAACGGCGTGCCGGCCGGCTCAGGTCCCAACGGTGCCGCTAACCGCGAGTCGTCGCGGTTTCGCGCCGAGAGCGGCGACTGGGGCACGAGCCTGTGGGGCTTGAAGGGCTCAGAAGACTTGGGCAATGGTTATGCCGCGGTGTTTCACCTCGAAGGCGCGTTCAGCACGACGACCGGCGCGGGCAGCACCGACGGCCTCTTCGATCGCTACGCAACGGTCGGTATTGCAAGCGAGCGCTTCGGTACGCTGCTGCTCGGCCGCGAGCTGTTTATCTCGAACGGGGTATGGGACTTCGATCCGTTCGGGCAGTCGAACTGGTCGTCGGCGTCGCTCGTGCGTGGCCGCAACTGGCTGCATTCGAGCAACACGATCTCGTTCCAGACGCCGAAGTTCTCGGGCTTCGACGCATTCGGACAGTACGCGCTCTCGAATGCGACGAACTTCAACGGCAACGGTACGACGCCGCAAGGCCGCTGGGCGGGGCTGCAGCTGACCTATACGACGGCTCATGTGCAGGTGCGCGGCATCTACGACGAGATTCGCGATGCGCAAAACGGTCTGCTCGACGATCCGTTCACTGCGTCGCGCGAGTACACGGCGGCGGTCAACCTGTTCTTTGGGCCGTTCAAGATTCAAGGCGCGTATCAGGCAATCCGTACCTCCGGTGCGCCGGCCACCGCGGGCGTATCGCCGACCACGCTCGATCACGAATGGGGCGGCGTGACGTGGCAGATCTCGCCGGCGGCTGCGCTCATCGCAGCCGTGTATCACGTGAACGCGAACAAGGGCGCAGGCAACGCGACGCTTTATTCGGTCGGTGGCAGCTACAACCTGTCGAAGCGGACCCTGCTCGACTTCCAGGTCGCGACGGTGCAGAACAGCAGCACGGCGAACTTCGGCCTGAACGCGAACAATGCGGGCAATACGGTCGCAACGGATAACCCGCTCGTCGGACATAGCCAGTCGGGCGTGTACGCCGGCATCCAGCATTCGTTCTGAGTGCGGTTTGCGGCGTCGTGGCCAATCGCAAGCGAGGCCGTGGATATCCCGCGGCCTTGCATACGATCGAACGACGACAGTCGAACGGCTAAGCGGCTGATTCGAAGTATCCCGCCGCATCGATATCGTCGAGCAGACCCGGCTGCGTGGGCTGCCAGCCGAGTACCTCACGCGTGCGCTGGCTCGACGCGGCCGCATCGATCATGGCGAAGCACGCGAACCAGCCGAAATGCGCAGCGGCTGCTTCAGGCGCCAGTGCGACGACCGGCACACCGACGCCGCGTCCGATCGCTTGCGCGATCTCCCTGAACGCAATGCCCGGTTCGTCGATCGCGTGATATTTCGCGGCGGCTGCGCGCCGCTCTAGCGCGAGCCGGAACGCGCGCGCCGCATCGCGCCGATGCACGGCGGGCCAGCGATTGAGTCCGTCGCCGATATAAGCGGACACGCCTTTCTCGCGTGCCACACGGATCAGATGCGCAACGAAGCCACGATCGCCACGGCCGTGAACCGAAGGCGCGAGCCGCACCACCGACGCAAGCACGCCGCGCGCGGCAAGCGCCATCGCCGTTGCCTCGGACGAGCGCGGATACGCGTCGGACACCGGCACCGGGCCGTCATCCTCGGTTGCGACGCGTCCCTGTGCGAGCAGCGCAACGCCGGACGTGACGAGTAAGGGCCTTTGCGAGCCTTCGAGCACGCTGCCGATCGCTTCGATCGCCTGTCGTTACCTTCGGTTCGACGCGATACTTGTCATGCACGTCAAAAATTCGTATCGCGATGCAAGGGTGTGCCAGGGATTACCCGGTTGACCGCGTTGCAGCGGTCGTTTAATTTCGTTTGGCGCTGGACAAGGTCAAAGCCGATACACCCCAGGCGCAAACGGTTCAGGCGCGATGCATGCGGCCCGCATGTCGCGTGACCGATCGGCCCCGCATACGCGGCCGCCAGACGGCCGGGTTCAGGAGGAGACGACGCGATGAAGGAAAAGGCCCGCTGGCTGGTGATTTTCTTCTGCTTTCTGGCAATCGCGGTCAACTATATCGACCGCGCCAATCTCGCGGTCGCAGCGCCTCACATCATGAAGGAACTCGGCATCGGGCCGGCCGGCATGGGACTCTTGCTAAGCGGTTTTTTCTGGACCTATGCGGTCATGCAGTTGCCGTTCGGCTGGTTCATCGACCGCATCGGCGCGCGCATCGCGCTGCCGCTCGCGGTCGGATGGTGGTCGGTGTTTACGGCGGCGACGGCAGTGGCAAGCGGCTTTGCCGCGATGTTCGGCTGCCGCCTGATGCTCGGCGCCGGCGAGGCGGGCGCTTACCCGTCGTGTGCGAAACTCGTGAGCCAATGGTTTGCGCGCGACGAGCGGGCGCTTGCCACGAGCATTTACGACAGCGGCTCGCGCACGGGCTCCGCACTATCTCTGCCGATCGTTGCGGCAATCATCGCCGCCTGGGGATGGAAGGCATCGTTCGTGATAACCGGTGCGCTCGGCGCCGTGTGGATTCTCGGCTGGGTTGCGTTATATCGCGAGCCCGCTGCCAATGCCGTTTTCGAGCGACGCAAACCGGCTGCCGGAACCCACGCCGCGCAAGCCGGCGCTTCGTCTGCCGGGCCTGCGATCCGCTGGAGCACGCTGTTTCGCTACCGCACCGTGTGGGGCATGATGTTCGGCTTCTTCTGCCTGAACTTCGTTATCTATTTCTTTATCACGTGGTTCCCGAGCTATCTCGTCGAGGTGCGCGGCTTCTCGCTGAAGTCGCTCGGCACGCTCGGCACCTTGCCTGCAATCGCGTCGATTCCGGGCGGCTGGTTCGGCGGCTGGCTTTCCGATGCACTCGTGAAGCGCGGCTGGAGTGCAACCGCCGCGCGCAAGACCTGCATCGTGGGCGGCATGCTGCTCTCTTCGGTGATCACGCTGACCGCGGTCGTGCCGGGCATCTACGAGATGCTCGCGCTTTTCGCCGTCGCCTATGGCAGCCTCGCGGCCGCGGCGGCAAGCATCTGGTCGCTGCCCGCGGACGTTGCACCGACACCGCAACACGTCGCGTCGCTCGCGGGCATCCAGAACTTCGCATCGAATCTCGCCGGCATTGCGCTGACGACTTTCACGGGAATCATGCTGCAACTGACCAAAGGCTCGTTCACGATTCCGCTCGTGGTGGCCGGCGTATTCTGCGTGCTTGGTGCGGTGAACTACCTGTTTATCGTTGGCCGTGTGGAACCGCTGGATACGAAGCATGCCGACGCGATCGAGCAGGAAACGTACGCGCGCCATTCGTAAGGCAGCAAGCGAATAGCGCAGCAGCGCAGCAATACGCATTCACGCCACGTTATGTCATCGCGCAGGCTTTGCGCGTCACCCGTTCACCTCTGCGTTGTTGCCCATGTCAAAACATGAACCCGCGTCGTATTCCGAAGTGATCGTCGGCGTGGACGCGCTGCATGCGTTCGTCGTGTCGATCTGGCAGGCCGCCGGCAGCACGCCGCGCGAGGCCGCGCTCGTGGCCGACCATCTCGTCGAAGCGAGTCGTTGCGGCCACGACTCGCATGGCGTCGGCATGATTCCGCGCTATATCCGCGCATGCCGCGAAGGCGAGTTGAAGCTCAACGCGCACGCGCAGCTCGTGCGCGACGCCGGCGCCGTGCTGACGATGGAAGGCGGCCGCGGCTTTGGACAAGTCATCGCATTCGAAGCGATGGAACGCGGCATCGAGCGAGCGATGCAGATCGGCATCTGCGCGGTCGGTCTGCGCAATGCGCATCATATCGGGCGCATTGGGCATTGGGCCGAGCAATGCGCACGCGCGGGGCTCGTGTCGTTTCATTTCGTCAATGTCGCGGGCGATCCGCTCGTTGCGCCATTCGGCGGCATCGACCGCCGCTTCGGCACGAATCCATTCTGCGCGGCGTTTCCGCGCGCAGGGCGCGCGCCGCTCGTGCTCGACTTCGCGACGAGCGCGGTCGCGGCGGGCAAGGTGCGCGTCGCGTTCAACAAGGGCATCGAAACGCCCGCGGGCGCCTTGATCGATGTCGACGGCCGGCCAACGCGTGACCCGGGCGCGTTGTTCAGCGAAGGCCAGCATGGCGCGCTGCTCGCGTTCGGCGGTGCGGTGGCGGGACACAAGGGCTCGGGTCTCGCGGCAATGTGCGAAATTTTCGCGGGCGCGCTCAGCGGTGGCTTCACTTCGCGAACGGAAACGATCGTGGCGACCCATGCAATCGTCAACTGCATGTTGTCGGTGATCGTCGACCCGGCTGCATTCGACGCACCGAACAGGGACACCGAGGCGGATGCGTTTGTCGACTGGCTCAAAGCGACGCGGCGCGTCGAAGGTGTCGACGAAGTGCTGCTGCCCGGCGAACGCGAAGATGCGGTACGCCGCGAGCGCACCGCGCGGGGCATTCCGGTCGATCTGACGAGCTGGACGCAGATTATCGACGCGGCGCGCGCGGCGGGGATGACGGACGCCGCGATTGCGCAGTACGAGGCGCGTTGACCGTTTCGCCCGGTGTAGCGCGCGCAAGCTCGGCGCGCGCGAATTCGACGAAACGCCTGACCACCGCATTGTCGCGATCGCTTTGCCACGCAAGGCCGATCTGCCAGCGCGCGGAGGCGTCGCGCAACGGAATGATCCGCGCATCGCGCAACAGATATTGCGTGCGCGACGGCAGAAACGCCGCGCCGACACCGGCCGCCACCGCGGCGAGAATGGACTGGATGTCGTCCGCCTGCTGAACGATGTTCGGCACGAAATGATGCTCGCTGCACCACTGATCGATTTGCGCGGCGAGCCCCGGACCCTGGCGCCGCGATAGCGCAATCAAACCGAGTTCGTTCAGCGTTTGCAGATTCGCCGGCAGGCGCTTCCAGCGCACATGCTCGGGCACGGCAAGCGCGAGCGTTTCATCGATCACGCGAAACACGGATAGGCCGTGATCGGCGGGCAATCGCACAAAGCCAATTTCGAGTTGACCGGCGAGCAACCGTCGCGTCTGCTCCGCCGACGACAGATCGTGCAAGGTCACGCTGATATCCGGATGCCGCTGCCGGAACTCGGCAATCAGCCGCGGTGCGATGGTCAGCGTCGACAAACCCAGTCCGACACGCAGAAACCCGCGCTTGCCGCCGCTCGCTTCGCGTGCGCGCGCGAGCACGTCGTCGGCATCGCGAACCAGCATTTCGGCGTCGGCAAGGAAGGTTTCACCGAATACGGTCAGTTCGGCGCCATGCCTGCCGCGCTCGAACAATTTCGCACCGACGCTTTCTTCGAGCGCAGCGATCTGCTTGCTCAGCGCGGGCTGGCTCAGCGCAAGCGAATCGGCTGCGCGGCCGAAGTGCTTCATGCGAGCGACGGTGAGAAACGCGCGGAGCAGGCGAAGTTCCATTCCAAAAGGCGATCAGAGGCGTAAAAATATTCATTTTACTTATTGATAGCGTGGGAGTTCAATGGGTGCATTCCCAGTTGGAGTGCATCATGACGTCGCCTTCCAGTTCGACGCTGCGGATCGCCGCTATTTCGCTTGTTTCGCGTCGCGGCGAAGCGCGCGATAACGTGTCGCGGATCGTTGCCTTGCTCGAAGAGGCCGCGCGCGCGGGCATCGCGCTCGCGGTGTTTCCGGAGGCGTGTATTAGCGGCGTGAGAGCGGGTCGTGTGTCGGACGCTGCAGCCGATGTCGCGACGCCGAGGCTTGAAGAACTGCGCGCCGTCGCCGAACCGCTCGATGGTCCATCGATCAGCCTGGTCGCGCAGGCAGTCGAACGAACCGGCGTCGCGGCCGGCGTCGGATGGATCGAGCGCGGCGACGGGCGGCGCCTGTTCAATAGCTACGTCGTTTGCATGCCGGACGGCACGCGTCATTGTCATCGTAAGCTGCATGTGCACGGCGGCCGGCTTGGCAGTGGAAGCCGCTTTACGGTGTTCGATACGCACTGGGGCGTGCGCGTCGGCATTCTGATCGGCACCGATAACGAGCTCGTTGAAAACGCGCGCGTGACTGCGTTGATGGGCGCGACGTTATTGCTCGCGCCATATCGGTGCGAGCGCACAGGCCCCCGCGGCACGGTCGAAGTGCTTCGCCGCGCGCTGCCCGGGCGTGCACTCGATAACGGCACATTTATCGCAATGGCCGCTGGCCGCGACGACGCGTCCGGCGATGAAGCTGACGATGAAGCCCGCGGCCAGTGCGCGGCGATGATCGTCGACCCGCACGGCGACGTGCTGGCCGATTCGATCGATTGCCACGGCATTGCTTCGGCCAACCTGGACCTTGCACTTGCGAATGCGCGCGTCGTGCAGCTTTGGCGCGCGGCGCGGCGTCCCTCCTTGTACCGTCCGCTGACGGCAACCGGCTCGCACAACGACGATTTCGAGCCGTTGCCGGAGATCGGGCAGGCGACGGCGCGTGGCGCGGTCCCGATCAGCTTTGCCGTTGTACGCAGAGGCACGAAGCCGCCATCGTCGGGCGGTGCGCGCTGAATGCGTTCCGCGTTCCGCTGAGACGCGCACGACGAGCAGCGTTGAAAATTCGGGGGGCTTAGCATGGCGATCGTTGTGTACGCATCGAAGCGATTGTGGGGGCAACTGAAAAAAAGGGGAGCTCGCTGTGCGGCACAGACCGTACGCCGGCAAGCCGCAACGGACCGGCGCGATCATGGTGCAGTTCGCGCGAGTGGTGGTCGGGCGAGGGCATGGCGGGGCGCCCTACGATCTGAAGCAGCGCATCAGACGAAGCCGCCCTAAGAAACGCGTGCAGACCGACAAACTCGACGAAGCCGCGCTTGCATGGGCGCGCGAACGTCCGGACCTCGATCTGTGCCGGATGGGGCTGTTCATGTGCATCAAGCAGGCGCAATACATGCACGAGCGGCGCTTACGGTGATCTCCCAGTCGGTTTGCCGTCGATGTCGGCGAACTGCATGTACTGCTTGCGTTGCGCCGCGTCGGCGCACCGTACGCGATGCGGCCGACCGATCTGTTCCGGGCGCTGCTCGCCACGTCCGGCACCATGACCAAGCGCATCGATCGGCTCGAGCGGGCGAAGCTCGTCGCGCGCGTCGCCGACGCTGAAGACCTGCGTGCGTCGAACATCGTGCTCACCGCGGCGGGCGTCAAGGCGACCGATGCGGGAATGGAGCGGATCGCGGAGGGTCTCGGCGCATTGCGCGAGGCGATCGGCATGAGCGACGAAGAGTCCGGCGAGGCGGACGCTTACCTCGGGCGCATTCTGTCGGCGTTCTGATGGTCCGTGGCGGTTGACGGCGCAATGGCGCCGTCCGCAGTGTCCCGTTCGCAGAACGCTGTACGTCTTTGGTGAAGTATCTTCTCGGGAAGATACTTCCATCAGAGACCTCGCTAACGTTTGGGAAATCTTAATTCATCAGGTTCGAGGAAGCTGCGAACCGATGCGGATTTGCAGGCGCCGCGCACTTCAGTCGTCTTTCAGGCAGCGGTACGGCGTGGCGCCGCGCGAATATGCAGGCGTCTATGCGTGCAGCTCGGCAAATGCCGGAGCCGAGACGTGCAGCACCTCGTAACTGCGTGCGCGGTGCGAATGCGTAGGCAGCTGTCGTTGCGAAATCGCCCAGAAGTCGAATCGAACGAGTCTCCAGTTGGTCGGGTCGAGCCCGACTGCGCGCGCGAGCAGACCGGGAGTGCGTTCGACGGCATCGAGCGCGGCATCGGTTTCGCGCCTCGAGCGCTCGATGAGATCGGCATCGCCATGAAGCACTTCGTCTTCGCGCGTGAGCGCGACGATGGCGCGCGGATCCGTCAATCGCACCGAGCGCGCATACGCGAGGCCCGGCCATGCTTCGACGGGCGGCGTGCCGAACGATTGCTTGATGCCCGCAAATCCCGGGCCGGCCAGGAAGCCCCACATCGCGTCGATACGCGGCCATAGATATACGGGTGCGTACTGGTTGCTTTGCGCGCCGAACCGGCCACGCTCGCGAATCAGAAAGCATTTGAGGCCAAGCCCGTCTAACGTATCGAACGCGGGACCTTTGCTCGCGACGCGCTCGCGGATCGCCTGCATGTCGTAATCGGCGGGTAGCGTGATCGAGTATTGCATGATGAACATAGCGTCTCCTTTGAGTCCTGCCGTGGCTTACTCGTCCTTCACATATGACGCAAGGCCGTTGCCAAAGGACCAGTCGTCCCTGTGGTTCGGCGACAGCACCACCTGCACATCTTCAGGCCGCATGCCGGCGTTCGCCGAAAGCCGCGCGGCGAGCGCGCGATAGAGCGCCCGTTTGGTTGCGGTATCGCGCCATCGGCCCGCCGCGATGTGGATGAACACGAGGTCGTCGCTGCGCGCGACGCCCAGATAGTGCGCGTCGTAGATCATTTCCGCGGGCTCGCGCTGCTCGATGATCTGGAAGCGGTCGTCTGGATGCACGTTGTACGTATCGACGAGAGCCTGATGGACGGTGTCGGCGATCGCGCCCAACTGCGCCTGCGATCGGCCTTTCAGTAACGAAATACGGACGAGTGGCATGCCGGTCTCCGTTCGCGAACAGCAATAGGACTGCGCACGCAAACACCGAATGGATCGATTGCTGCGCATACAATGAAGGCGATGCCCGACGGCGGACGCGCACTGCCGGCAAGCGCACGCGAGGTTGCCGCGACTGCTTGCGGCGGCGCGCGCCTCGCCTTGCATCGAGAATACGGAACAACGCCGTTCACGAAAATCGCAAACTTTCAAACTGACCTATCGGAAATATCGAACTATGGCGGTCCGTACCAACCTCGATATGGATGTGCTGCGCACCTTCGTGCTTGGCTTCGAACTCGGCAGCTTCGCGCGGGCAGCGGACCGGCTGGGACGTTCGCAATCGGCCGTCAGCGCGCAATTGCACAAGCTCGAAGAGCAGATCGGCACGCCCCTCGTGCAGAAGTCGGGTCGCGGCCTTGCGCTGACGACAGCGGGGGAATCGCTGCTCAGCTATGCGAAGCGATTGCTCGAACTCAACGACGAAGCAGTGGAGACGATCCGCGGTGCGGATCTCGAAGGATGGGTGCGTCTTGGCTTGCCGCAGGATTTTGCCGATACGTTTCTGCCGTCGGTGCTCGGACGCTTTGCAAGGGCGCATCCGAAAGTGCGTGTCGAAGTGCAGGTCGACGCGAGTGCGCGGCTGATCGAAAAGACGCTCAGAGGCGATCTCGACGTGGCGCTCGCATGGGGCAACAGCAGCGGCACGCCGTACGCCGAGTGGGTCGCGAACCTGGCGATCGCATGGGTCGGGCTGCCCGACTCGGGCAACATCCGCGATGGCGGCGGCAGCGCCGGCGCCGATCCGCTGCCGCTCGTCGCCTTTGAGCCGCCGTGCTCGTTTCGCGCGGCCGGTATTGCCGCGCTTGACGAGGCGGGCATTGCGTGGCGGCTCGTCTTTACGAGCCCGAGCCTGTCGGGCCTTTGGGCCGCTGCCGAAGCGGGGCTCGGCATCACCGTGCGCACGACGATCGCGATGCCGCGCTCGCTCGCCGTGCTCGATCCGCTTGCAACGGGTTTGCCCGTGCTGCCGCCGATTCCGCTGTCGCTGCACCGCAAGGATCGGGAAGCGAGCCCGGTGGTGCGCCGCCTGACCGAAATCGTGCTGGACACGGTGCTCGAAGAGATCAACGCGGCCTGATCGCCGGCTTATTCAACCTGTTGCGCGATGTGTCCCGCGACCTGTTTGGCGACGCCATCGGCGGCGGTCCGGTCCGCTGCAACCGGCTCTTCCAGATGGGCGGCAAAACCGGCCTTACCCGGCGCGATATCGGCCTTTAACGTCAGCGCCGGAATGTCGTACGCGCCGCGATTTTGCGGACGATACGGAATCGGCTCGCGCGTGAAGAGCGTGTCGAGCCGCTCGCCGAGCGCGTCACGCACGATCGCGTACCGCGCGTCGTCGATCCGGCTCATGCGATAGGCGACGAACGGCGGCAGCACCGCGAAGCCCGGGTAATAGAGCATTCCGTGCTGGATCGGAAAGAGGATATCGTCGATCGGGCCGTTGATGCCGCGCGGCGCGTAGTGCGATTCCCATCCGCCGGTCGTGACGATCAGCATGGCCCGCTTGCCCGCGAACGTGCCTTCGCCATAGCGGTCACCCCAGTGCCGATCCGAATGCTCGCCTACGCCATAAGCAAAACCATGCGCATAGATGCGTTCGAACCATCCTTTCAGGATCGCCGGCATCGAAAACCACCACAGCGGAAACTGCAGCAGCACGGCGTCGGCCCAGCGCAGCTTGTCCTGCTCGCGCGCAACGTCTTCGCGTTGCAGACCGTTGGCGAATGCGTGGCCGGATTCGGTTGCCGGATTGAAGCGCGCATTCGCATCGCGCGACGGAAAGTCGTGCACGTCGAGCGTGGTCTTCCAGTTCATCGCGTACAGGTCCGACACCTGCACCGTGTGCCCGGCCTGTTCGAGACGCTGTACCGCGAAGTCGCGCAGCGACCCGTTCAGCGAGCGCGGTTCAGGATGGGCATAGACGATCAGAACGTTCATGGCGGAAATCTCCGTAGGTGAATGATCAATGCAGGCAGCGTAGGCTTCCGTCAGGTATATTTGAAATGAATTGTGCAAATTCCAGGTATCAGGAAAAGCAATACATGGAAAATATTCTGCGACGTCTCGACCTCAATCTGCTTGTCACGCTCGATGTGCTGCTTGCGGAGCACAACGTCACGCGCGCGGCGCAGCGTCTGAACTTTTCGCAGCCGTCGGTCAGCATTCATCTGGCGAAACTGCGGGAGATGTTCGGCGACCCGCTGTTATTGCCGGGCCCGCGCGGCATGCGGCCGACCGCGCGTGCCTTGTCGTTGCGCGAGCCATTGCGGCAGGCGCTCGACGCGCTCGAGCGCGCGATCGCGCCCGAGCATCCGTTCGATCCGGCCGAAGCCGACCGGACCTGGCGTGTCGGTGCGGCCGACTATGGGGAAATGACGATCGTGCTGCCCGCGCTCAATGCACTGCGCACCGCGGCGCCGCACACGCGGCTCGCGGTCATGCCGCTGATTCCGGGTCGCACGGCGAAGCAGGCGGAACAGGGCGACCTCGACCTTGCATTTCACACGACCGACGACGCGCCCTCCGAATTGCGCGCGCGCCCGCTATTCAAGGAGCAATACGTGCTGGTCGGCCGTGCGGGCCATCCGAAGCTCAAACGGCGGCCCACGCTCGCGCAGTTCTGCAAGCTCGAGCATGTGATCGTTTCGCCTGGCGGCGGCGCCTTTCGCGGCGTGACCGACGATGCGCTCGCCGCGGTCGGGCTCGAGCGTCGCGTCGTGCTATCGGTGCCGCATTTTCTGGTCGTGGAGTCGGTGCTGGCCGATAGCGATCTGGTCGCGATGCTGCCGTCGCGGCTCGTGCGCCACGTCGATCGGCTGCGCGCGTTCGCGCCGCCGATCGACGTGCCTGGCTACGAAATGACGATGCTCTGGCACGAGCGCTCGCATCGCGACCCGGCGCATCGATGGTTGCGCGAGCAGATCGCGGCGTCGGTATGAATCAGGTCAGCAGCTGTCCGCCGTCGACCACCAGCGATTGGCCCGTGATCCAGCCCGCGTAGGGGCTGGCGAGAAACAGCACCGCGTGGGCGATATCGTCGGGTGTGCCGAGGCGCCCGAATGGAATGTGGCGCAACGTGCCCTCGTAGAGCTTCGGATCGGTGGTCTTGCGTTGCTCCCATGAGCCGCCCGGGAATTCGACCGAACCCGGCGCGACTGCATTCACGCGAATGCGATCGGGGGCGAGCGCCAATGCGTGAGAAGCGGTGTAGTGCGCAACGGCCGCCTTGATCGCCGCATACGACGTGGTCCGCGTGCCCGGATGAAGCGCGGCGATCGAAGTCACGTTGACGATCGCGCCGCCCGACGATTGCCGCAGGAACGGCAGCGCGGCGTGTCCGGCCCGTACGGTGGCCATGAGGTCGACGTTGAAGCCTGCCTCCCAGCCGGCCTCGCTGTCGCCGCCGCCGAAACCCGACGCGTTGTTGATAAGGATGTCGATGCCGCCGAGCGCGTCACCTGCGGCCGCGATGTATCGGCTGATCTGCTCGGCGACCGCGAGATCGCACGTCGCCGTATGAACGGGATGGCCGTGCGTGCGCAATTCGGCATCGACGGCTTTCAGACTGTCGGGATTGCGCGCGCAAACGGATACGGCGGCGCCCGATTGCGCAAATGCAAGCGCAATACCGCGGCCAATTCCGCGCGACCCGCCTGCAACGACCACGCGCTTACCGTTGAAATCGAATCCCATGAAGGTGCCCCGTGACGGTGTTTGACGAATGCATGAGTATCGCCGCAATCGCCGAACCGTGTCGGGCACTGCTTGATGCATCGCCTCATGCATCGCCTGGTGCGCAGCTTCGCGCACCTCGGGCGGCATCAAGCGGGCGCGTAGGCCTCGTGGCCCATCAACGCGAGCACATGCGCGCGCGTGCCGTTCGCGAGGCCTTCCATGCTGTAGCCGCCCTCGAGGATCGACACGACGCGGCCTTCGCAGGTCGCGTCGGCAATTTTCACGAGTTCGCGCGTGACCCAATGGAAATCGTCGTCTTCGAGGCCCAGGCCGGCGAGCGGATCGAGCCGGTGCGCGTCGAAGCCCGCGGAAATGATGATGAGTTCGGGGTCGAAATCGCGCACGGCAGGCAGCATCGCGGCGGCGATACGCGCCCGGAAATTCGCCGAATCGCAGCCCGGCGGCAGCGGCACGTTGACGATGTTATGCGCGACGCCGGTCTCCGAGGCCGCGCCCGTGCCCGGATAGAGCGGCGACTGGTGGCTCGATGCATAGAACAGCTCGGGGCGATGGAAGAACGCGGCCTGCGTGCCGTTGCCGTGATGCACGTCGAAGTCGACGACGGCGACGCGCTCGAGCTTGTGCACTTCATACGCATACGCCGCTGCGATGGCCGCCTGATTGAAGATGCAAAAGCCCATCGCGCGCGACGGTTCCGCGTGGTGGCCGCACGGGCGCGTCGCACAGAACACATTGCGCGCGTCGCCGTTGAGCACGGCGTCGACGCCCGCACACGCGGCGCCGACGCAGCGCATCACCGCGTCCCACGAACCGGGCGACATCACCGTGTCGCCGGCGTCGAGCGGCACGTAGCCCTGTTTCGGCGCGATCTCGGCCACTTCATCGACGAAGTCGCGGCTGTGCACGAGCTCGACCTGCTCGATCGTGCCGAGCGGCGCTTCGCGCCACTCGAGCGCTTCGAACTCGGGTGAACGCAGCGTGCGCAGCACGGTTTTCAGGCGCTCCGGCGATTCAGGATGACCAGGGCCCGGTTGATGGTTCAGACAGGCGTCGTGCGTGTAGATGAGGGTAGGGGACATGGGGCTGATGTCCGGGCTTGCCGGCATCATCTCCTTTGCGTGGAAGAAGTTGCGCTGGGCTGCAGCGAAGGCGGGCGGCGCTTTCCGGCGAACCGGGTGCCGTATGACGCGCCGCCGGACGTGAATCTCACGAGTGTAGGGCGGCGCGCCGGTTCAAGAATAGTTAAACAAAGTTTGGCACGCTATAGGGATTTGTTTATGGTGCGCGCACGGTCAGCTCAGGTTCCGTCCGTCGCTCCCCGTGTGCGCGGCGTGCCGCCGCCGTCGTTGCTTGCGCCATCGAGCGCCTGGAACAGCGTCGCTGTTTGCAAGAGTTCGGGAAGCAGGTGCCCTTGAGGCTGCCGCGGCCCGTAGACGACATCGAGCGGAATGCCGAAACGGCCGAAGCTTTGCACATAGCCCGCGATCTGCGGGTTATAGCGGCTCCAGTCCGCGCGCATGCGCACGACGTTGTTGCTCGCGAGACGGCTGCGCACGGGCGCCGTATCGAGCACGGCGAGCTCATTGACCTTGCACGTCAGGCACCAGCTCGCGGTTACGTCCACCAATACCGTTTTACCGCTGGCGACGAGCGGGGCGATCGCATTCGGATCGAATGCCTGCCATTCGCCCGGCTTGTCGGTGCGCGCCGGCGCGATCGATACCGGCACGCTCGCAAGCGCGATCGTGCCGACGGCCAGCACGGCAGTCGCGATGCCCGACCAGCGGTTCGCACGTGCGCCCTGAGCGGCCGATACGAACCCGCGCAGGCCGAGCAGCCCCGTCAGCATGACCGCCACAATCGCGGCGATCGTTGCGCCTGCAACCTTCAGCAACGAGGCAAGCAGCCAGATCGAGGTACCGAGCAGCAGCAATCCCATGACCTGGCGCAGGCGCACCATCCACGCGCCGGGCCGCGGCAGCCATCTGGCGAGCGCGGGCACGACTGCGAGGACGATAAACGGCAGCGCCATGCCAATGCCGAGCGCGGCCAGCACGGCGACGATGTCGATCGGATTGCGGGCCAGCGCGAAGCCGACGACGGTGCCGACGAACGGTGCGGAGCAGGGCGTGGCGAGCAGCGTGGCCAGCATGCCGGAAACGAACGCTTCGACAAGCGGCGCGCGTTGCGCGTTGCCTGCGCCGAATCGCGCGAATACCTGCGGCAGACCGATCGGCAGCCAGTCGAAGAAGCTTGCCGCGAAGAGCGTCGTCATGACCGCCATGCCGGCGAGAAACCACGGCTGCTGGAACTGGATGCCCCAGCCGAGCGTCGCGCCGGCGAGCTTCAATGCCGAGAGCGCGGCGGCGAGCAGCAGGAACGAGACGACGATGCCCGATGCCGTTGCGAGCGCGACGCGCCGTGCGGCCGCGCGTTCGGCGCCGGCCGATTTCACGAGCGAAAACACCTTGATCGACAGCACGGGCAGCACGCAGGGCATGAAGTTCAGCACGAGGCCGCCAAGCAGCGCAAGCGCGAGGATCAGGGCGATGTTTTGCGTTCCGCCTGGCGGTGTCGAAGCGGACGGCCCCGCGAACGTCGCGGCACGCGCGCCATCGACGACCGTCAACTGCAGCGGTGCGTGAACGGTTGCCTGCGGGTCCGGGCGCGGCAGATCGACGTCGAGCTGTGCGCGATGTCCTTGATCGGACAGCTGCACGCGCGGTGCGGCGGGCAGACCTGCGCCTGCGCCTTCGACGAACAGATCGGGCGACTGGAACGCGGCGCCGGCGCTGCGCAGTTCGACCCTGAGGTGTTCACCGGTCTTCGTCGGTTCGAGGTCGTTGCGCACGACGCTGATGCCCGCTTGCGCCGCCGTTGCGGGCACGCTGCGTGCCGCGGCCGCAATGGCCGCTGCTTCGGCGGATGCGGCGCCGGTACCGGTACCGGCCGGTAACGTCAGGCTGAGTTCCGCATGTTCGGGAACGCAGACGTTCGAGCAGGTCGCGTAATCGATGGTCAGTGCAAGATGTGTCGGTTGGTCTGGATGGGCCAGCCGGATTTTTACCGGCAGGATGAAGTCGCCGGTGTAGACGCTGTTTTGCAGGCCGGCGATCACGAGCCGCGACGGCGCGGGCCAGGAGACCGTTGTGCCCGCAACGTTTTGCGAAGCGGACCAGTTGAAGATGGGCGCAATGCCGGCATCGCCGGGCGTGCGCCAGTAGCCGTGCCATCCGGCCGGATAGCGGAATTCGACGCCCGCATCGAGCGTATCGCCGTGCACGCTGTCGGTCGCGGTGACGATGCGCACGGCGGCGCGCTGATCGCCGGTCCAATCGGTAGCTGCGGCGCGGGCGGCAAGCGGCGCCGCGCCGGCGAGCGCGGCGAGCACGCATGCTGCGCCGATACGGGCGAATCGAAGCATTGCTCTCTCCTTCGTCGATGGCTTTCGGGGGCCTGCGTTACGGCTCGTTCGACACGCGTGCGGCGCCGACGATACGTCCGTCGGGCGCTTCGAGCAGCACCGCGGTTTTTTCCCCGGTGGGTGCGGCAGGCGTGAACGTGGCGGCCTTGCCCGACCATTGCCCGATCGGCTCGTAGGAGCGGACGATATTCGATTCCGTCAGCGTGCGGCCGCTGTTTTCGCCGCGCCCGACCGGCGTCACATGCTGCGGGTCGTAGCCGACGAGCACGACGCGTGCGTTGCCGACACCGCTGCCGACGCTGACGGTGATCGCGTTACCTTTGCGAACACCGGTTACCGTCGCAGCGGTCGATCCGGCGTCCTTGGCCTCGCGAAAGGCCACTTCCGCCGCCGAGCGGTCGGAGCCGACGAACCCGACCGTGCCGTCGACGACCATCTCGGGCGTATACGAGCCGTCACCGAAGCGGTGGGCGTAGGCCGCTTGCCGTTCGGTCGCGATGTCGAGTGAATACGGGTCTTTCCAGCCGAGGTTGTTCCAGTAAGTCACATGAAATGCGAGCGGCAGCAGATCGTCGCGTTTCTGGCTCAGATCGGACAGGAATGCGTCGGCGGGCGGGCACGACGAACAGCCTTCGGATGTGAACAGTTCGACGACGACGGGGCGCGGCGCGGGGGCCGAAGTCGCGGCGGCGGCCGGCAAGGCGGCAAGCAGGGCAAGGGATGCAAGCAGACGACGGTACATGATCGGACTCCAGGAAAAGGTTGCGTCATGTGTTGGTCGTCGTGCGGGCGTGGGAATGACAGGGTGGGGTGAAAAAGTTTGGGCCCCGCCTTATGACATTGACGTATAAACGTATCCCTTTTGCTTCGTTGACGCACAGCAACATGCGGCCGTAGATTCACGGTTTTCCTTCGACGGAACCTCTTTCGTGTCCACTCCCGCTTTTGCCGCGGAGTCTGCGAATCCATCCGCCCGGCTTCAGCAGGACTTCGACATCGTTGCGTTCGACGCGCCGCTCGGCGCCGAAGTGATCGGCCTCGATCTTTCGCAACCGCTTTCCGGCGACGACTTCGCGCGCATTCACCGTGCGCATCTCGACTATCACGTGCTCGTGTTCCGCGACCAGCGCATCACGCCCGACGAACACGTTGCGTTCAGCCGCCGCTTCGGCCCGCTGCAAAACCACGTGCTGCGCCAGTTTGCATTGCCCGGTCATCCCGAAGTGCTGATCGTGTCGAACATCGTCGAGAACGGCAAACCGATCGGGCTCGGCGATGCGGGCCACTTCTGGCATTCGGACCTGTCGTACAAGGAAAAGCCGAGCATGGGCTCGCTGCTGCATGCACAGGAGCTGCCGGCGCAAGGCGGCGATACGCTGTTCGCGAACATGCATGCGGCCTATGACACGCTGCCCGCGCATCTGCGCAAAGCGGTGGAAGGCTTGCGCGCCGAGCACACGTATCTCGCGCGCTATGCGGAACTGCAGGCGCGTAGCCCGTGGCGCCCGAACCTTACGCCTGAACAGATCGCCGAAGTGAAGCCGGTCGTGCATCCGGTGGTGCGCACGCACCCGGAGACGGGCCGCAAGGCGATTTTCGTCAGCGAGCACTTCACGACGCGCATCGTCGGCATGCCCGAAGACGAAAGCCGTGCGCTGCTCGACGAACTCTTTGCGCACAGCGTGCGGGCCGAGCATTTATATCGCCATCAATGGCGCGCGCACGATATCGTGTTCTGGGACAACCGCTCGCTGATGCATCTCGCGGCAGGCACGCCCGATCACCTGCGTCGCAAGATGTATCGAACGACGATCGAAGGCGACGTGCCGTTCTGATCGAGCCGGTGCGCTGAACCGCGGGCGGCGCTTACTTGCCGGGTTTGCGCACCGCCCGCACCTTGCCGCTCGCACCGCCTCCGCAGTAAAACAGATCGGCGCCGTTCGATTCGAGGCCCGACACACCGGTTCCCTGCGGCATCTCGAGTTTTTCGCGCACCTCGCCCGTTTGCGCATCGATATGCCGCAATTCACTTTCGTCGCCTTCCCAGGTGCCGTGCCATAGCTCGTCGCCGACCCATGTGACGCCTGTCACGAAGCGGTTCGATTCGATCGTGCGCAGAACCGCGCCCGTTTGCGGATCGATCTGATGGATCTTGCGTTCGCGATACACGCCGACCCACAGCGTGCCTTCGGCCCACGTGAGTCCCGAATCGCCGCCGTTGCCCGGCGCCGGTATCGTCGCGAGCACGCGGCCCGTTTGCGGATCGATCTTCTGGATGCGGCTGTCCGCGATCTGGAACAGGTGACGGCCGTCGAATGCGGTGCCCGCATCGGCGGCGACATCGATCGAACGCAGCGTATTGCCGCTCGCCGGATCGAATGCCTTGAGCGTTTCGCCGGCGGCGATCCAGACGCGTTTGCCGTCATAGCTGACGCCGTGCACCTTGTCGACCCCGGGGAAGGGACCGTATTCGTGAACCACTTCGGCGGGCGATCGTTTCATGGCGGGCTCCTCCTGTGTCGTGTGACCGGCGCGGATCGTCGATGCATGCATCGTAGCCGCCCGGCCGCACAGCAGGGGAGTAACAAGACCGTCGTGAATCGCGATTCGGCGCGCGGCTCAGGCGATTCGCGATTGCACGGTTTGCGCGCGGCGCCTCAAACGTCCCGCTTATGCACCCAGTAATTGAGTCCCGCACACAGCACGAGCAGGGTGCCGGTGACGAAGAACACCTGATGCAGGCCCACATGCGCGCCGATCTGTCCGCCGACGAGCGGACCGATCACCTGGCCGGAGAATTGCGCCGATTGCAGATAGCCGAGCGTCTTGCCCGAATGGCTTTCGTCGACGAGGTGCCGCACCATCTTCGCGATCGACGGCAACAGGCCCGCGATCGTCATGCCCATCAGGCCGCGCAGCAGCGCGAGTTGCCACCATTGTGTGACGAATGCCTGCGGCAGCATGACGAGGCCGGTTACGGCGAGGCAGCCGATGATCACGTTCCAGCTGCCGATGCGATCGGCGAGCGCGCCCAGACGCGGCGCGGTCAGCATGCTGCCGAACGCGGATGCCGCCATGATGATGCCGGCCATGCGCGCAAGATGTTCGTGCGGCACGCCGAGCTGGCCGACGTACACGGTGATGATCGGCTCGATCGACATATTCGCGAACAGCACCATCATCGCGGTGACGAGCAGCACGCCGATCATCGTCCGATGCGCGGCGGGGCGGTGCGCGTCGGCGCCGCTCGCGCGCGGCTTCGTATCGGCGTGGCGATCGAAGTCTTCGCGGACGAGGAAAATCGTCGCGGCGGCGGCGACCGCGATCATTGCGCCGCCGACGAAAAACGTGCCGCGAATGCCGACGAGGTCGGGCAGAAAGCCGCCGACGAGCGGCCCGATCAGATTGCCGGACAAGGCGCCCGTCGATAGCACGCCGAGCGCCCAGCCGGCGCGTTCGCGCGGCGCCTGCGTGCCGATCATCACGATCGATGCGGACGCGTAGCCGCCGACGAGCCCGGCGATGAGGCGCAGCGTGACGAGCTCGGCCACGCTATGTGCGACGCCGATCAGCGACATCACGACGGCCATGCCGATCGCGGCACGCACGAGCATCGGTTTGCGACCGAAGCGGTCCGCGAGACGCCCCCAGACCGGCGCGGTGATCGCGGTGCCGAAAAAGGTCGCGCCGAACGCCACGCCCGACCACTGGACGACCTCGGCCGGCGACTTCACGCCGAGCTGCGCGACGTAGAGCGGCAGAAACGGCAGCAGCATGGAGAGGCTCACCAGCGTGGTGAACGAGCCGAAGACGCAGACGGCGAGATTGCGCTTCCAGTACGACTGGTTGCGTACGACATAACTGGCGGGTTCGGGCTGCGCGACGGTTGCCTGCTTGATGGTGTTCACGGAAAGAGCCATTGGACCCTCATGTTGGTGTGCGACTTCCGACGGTTCGCAACGTGCGGCGACATCCGCCGTTTAATCACATCAATGAGTGCTTGTCACGCGCTTGCATCGCGTTCGACGCAATGACGACCAACGTAGGATAGGTGTAAACACGTATCTTAAAAAATGAATTGATGTGATTTTGAGTATCTCTATTTGAGATGACAAAGAATGCCGTCATGGCGGGGCGCGCACCTTCCTCTGCAGGCTGGAGCGGTGTGTGGAGCGGCTAGCTCATCTGACACGGCCCCAAGATCGCAAGGATCGCCAATCAGCCGAGGCAACAACGACCTGTCCGCTTCCAGCGGCACTACCCCTCCGCCAACACCGGCAACAACAACATCGCCGAAATCCCCGTCCCACCCGGCGTCATCCAGCGCCGCGCGCGTCCCTGCCCGAACCACTGCACCTTGCCTGCCTGCGCAAGCTGCTCGAGCGCGCGCTGCACGGTCCGTTGGCTCGCGCCAGACGCGAGCGCGAGCGCTGAACTCGACCACGATTCGCCGTCGGACAGAAACGCGAGCATCGCCGCGTGCTCCCCCTCGACTGGCTGCGCAAGCACTATCACCTCGCGCGACGCGCGCGGCGCCAGCACGAAGCCACGCTGCGTCGCCTGAATGCCGGCGAGCGCGCGTAGCATCGAGCGCAACCGTCCAAGTTCGACGCGCAGCCGTGCGCGATGCGTTTCGTCCGCGTGCTTTGTGCGAAAGGCGTGCGCAATGAGCACATCGCGTGGCACATCGGCGGGCCACGCTTGTGCAAGCGTGCGTGCAAGCGTGAACAGCACCGGCCGCCGCGCAAGGCGCACCGCTGTATTCGGATCGCGCACCACGTAACGGCACGCATCGACGACGAGCGCGGCCGAGTTCAGCACCGTTTCGACTTCGTCGAGTATCAGCAGCCTTTCTTCGCCGCGCGCGATCTGCCGCGCCGCGGGTGCCTCGAGCAGGCGCGTCGCGCTTTCGACTTCAGCGCTCAGCGCGGCAATGCCTGCTTCGCGCGCAGCGTGCCGGGCGCGCGCAAGCGCCGCGAGCGCCGGCTCGCTCTGCAGCCGCCGCATCGCAATGCCCGCGGCCACCAGTTCGTGCGCCGCACGGAGAGCCGGCGGCAAGGCGGCTGGAGCGAGCGCGCGAAGCGCTCGCTCCGCATCGTGCAGGCGCCCGATCAGCAGCAGCCGCCGCGCGGCCAGATATCTCCCATGCGCGGCATTCACGCGATCGCCGTGCGCATCGAGCGTCGCGCACGCCGCGTCGAGCGCTTTCGTCGGCCAGTGCAGATCGCGCGACGCGAGCGCGATCTCCGCCTCGGCCACCACGCAGCGCGCCCGCGCGACGGTTTCCCTCGCGCCGAATGCGCGTGCTGCGCTGCGCACAAGCACGCGTGCGCGCGCGAACTCGCCGAGCTGCGCCATCGCGATGCCGCGCAGCGCCAGCGCCGGCGCGTCGTCGCGCAACGCAACACGGTTGAGCGCGCCGAGCGGGTCGCCTGCGGCGAGCGCGCGCGCCGCCGACGTGATCAGCGAATCCATTTATGCGAATCCCGACACACTTGTCACTCCCTCCATCGCGGCTGCGCGCATTAGTCTGGCATCACGACATCGACACCGCACCGGTTCCGCTGTTTCGTTAGCCGAACATCTGTCGAAGGATACCTAAAGGAGGAACGCAAAATGACGACGCATGCAACCGGAACGCGCGATCAATGGCTCGCGGCCCGCCTCGAACTGCTCGAAGCGGAAAAGGAATACACGCGGCGCGGCGACGAACTTGCGCAGCGCCGACAGGCGCTGCCATGGGTGCGCATCGACAAGACTTACCGCTTCGACACCGATGAAGGAACCGTCACGCTGCCCGAGCTTTTCAAAGGGCGTTCGCAATTGATCGTGTATCACTTCATGTTTGGGCCCGACTACAAGGCGGGCTGTCCGTCCTGCTCGGCCGTCGCCGATGGCTTCGACGGCATCGCGGTCCATCTCGCGCATCACGACGTGATGCTGACCGCCGTGTCGCGCGCGCCGCTCGAGAAATTGCACGCCTACCGGCAGCGCATGGGCTGGTCGTTCCCATGGGCCTCGTCGCTCGATAGCGACTTCAACTTCGACTTCAACGTGTCGTTCACCGCGCAGCAGCAGCGCTTGGGAACGGTCGAGTACAACTACGAACGCGGCGGCCATGCGATGGACGTCACGCCGCCGCCCGCACCTGTCGCCGAATTCGCCGCGCGCTGCGGCACCGATGCGGCGACTTACTCGCTCGACCGGCCCGGCGTCAGCACTTTCGTGCTCGAGGATGGCGTGGTCTATCACGCGTACTCGACCTATGCGCGCGGCGTCGACGGCGTGTGGGGCATGTACCAGTGGCTCGACCGCGCGCCGAAAGGCCGCAACGAAACGGGCGTCTGGTGGCGCAGGCATGACGAATATGGCAAGCACGACACGCGCGATAAACATGGGGATCAGGGCAGAGCGGTGCGGTGAATCGTGAACGTTGTCCGCACAACCGATGTGGCTCCGCGTGAACAGCATGCCGCCGCTTCGGTTTCCACCTCTGCTTCGCGGCGCCTGTTCTTCGGTGTGTCTGCGTTGCTGTTTATCGCGAGCGCGGCGCTGACGGCGATCGTCTGCGTCTCGATGTCCGCGATGGGCGATATGCCGATGCCCGGCGGCTGGTCGATGTCGATGACATGGTCGCGGATGTGCGGGCAGACGTGGCCGCGTGCAGCCGCATCGTTTCTCGGCATGTGGATCGTGATGATGGCCGCGATGATGCTGCCCTCGCTTGCGCCGACGTTGTGGCGCTATCACGAGTCGGCCCTCCGTCCCGGACAGTCACGCGCGGGGCATTTGACCGCTTGCGCCGGCGCGGGCTACTTCGTTGTCTGGGTTGTGCTCGGGGCAGCCGTGTTTCCTCCCGGTGCTGCTCTTGCCGCGCTCGCCATGCAGTGGCCCGCGTTTGCGCGCAGCGTTCCGGTGATGACCGGCGCGCTTGTGCTGCTCGCCGGCATGCTGCAGCTCAGTTCGTGGAAGGCGCGTCATCTTGCGTGCGGTCGCGATCGGTTTGATTGCGTCGTGCAGCGCAGACATGCGTTAGCTGCCGCCCATGTCCATGCGTGGCGCGACGGATTGCGCCACGGTGTTCACTGCGCCTGCTGCTGCGCAGGCTTGACAGCGGCTCTTCTCGCCGTCGGCATGATGGACCTGCGCGCAATGGCGGCGGTCACGGCGGCAATTACCGCGGAACGGGTCGCACCAAACGGCGAGCGCGTCGCACGCGCGATCGGCGCGATTGTCGTGATGATCGGGCTATCGATGCTTGCGCGTGCGTTGGGAGTTGCTGCGGCCACGGCCTGGCCGCAGTAGCCTCTTCGCGTCTTTACGCCCTGCGCCGCGGCGGCACCCGACACCGCAACCGATGCCCGTCGCATCACACGCGCGTCGCGCGTCGCGTATCGCATCAATACCGCCACCATCCCGGTCCCCATGGGCCCCAATCCCACGCGGCCTGTTCGTTCATCTGCGCGGTCATCTGCTGCTCGCGCGCGAGGTTGGCCTCGAACTGCTGTTTGCGATACGTATTCCATGCGGTCTGGTCGCCGATATAAAGGCATCCGCACGCATACGGGTCCGCATAAAGGAACACGACCTTATCGCTCTGGATTTTCTGTACGACCTTATTGGGCGGCAAGGACTGCAATTCCTGCCGGCGTTCAGGCGTGTTGGCCGGAAGTATCGTGAAGCCCGCGGCCGCGAGCATGTCGTCCTTTGCGCTCGCGCGTTCCTGCGGCGACGCACACGCGGCAAGCAGCACGCCGCAACCTAGCACTGCAATGGTCGTTCTGATCGAATCCAGCCGCATGATGCTCTCCTTGCCGACGTGTTGAAACCTCGTTATTGGATGCTCAAGCGCAACGACACGCGCTCGTCCCGATTACCGGACGCATTGACATCGACGACCCGCTGCTTCTCCTGGGCCTCGCAGCGCTCGTAGACGTTATACCTTCCCGCGGGCGGTTTCACCAGCCTGTACGGCCCGCGCATATCGCCGAAGAGCGACTCGTTTCATATCCGCGCCAATGCCGGTCAGGCGTTCGCCGGCGTAGAGGCGGCGATCTTGCCGCTGACATAGAATCAAACACCGCGAGATTACCTCTTGAACCTGCTTGCACCGTTTTCCAGAGCGTACGGTGCGCAAACGAGCCATGAATCAGGGAGTCTGACGATGAACACCGCTGCTGAGCACGAACAGGAGTCGGGCGGTCGCCGCGAAATCTGGCTGATCCGTCACGGCGAAACGGAGTGGAGCCGCAACGGCAATCACACCGGGCGCACCGATATTCCGCTGACCGAACACGGGCGCGACCAGGCGCGCGCGCTCGCGCCGCTGCTTCTCGACATGCATTTCGATTCGGTGTGGTCGAGCCCGCGCGCACGCGCGCTTGACACCTGTCATCTCGCGGGGCTCGGCGAGCGCGTCCAGGTGGAACCGGACCTGCGCGAGTGGGACTACGGCATCTACGAAGGACGCACGACCAAAGAGATTCGCGAAAGCGTGCCCGACTGGACCGTCTGGCATTCGCCGATTCCGCAAGGCGAGAGCGCCGAACAGGTGCAGGCGCGCGCAAACGCGCTGATCGAACGCCTGCTGGCGATGCCGGGACGCACTGCGCTTTTTTCGCATTCGCATTTTCTGCGCTCGCTGGCTGGGTGCTGGGTGGCGAATTCAATCCGGTTCGGCGCGCATCTGTATCTGGACACGGCGTCGGTCAGCATTCTCGGTTTCGAGCGCGATATTCGCGCAATACGGCAGTGGAATCGGCTGCCGTCGTCGGTCGGCTGACACGGACCGACGTCTTTCTCTTTTCTTCCGCCTTTCGACCGCTCCGCACTTCCGGTACTTCCCGCGCCTCGATGCGATTACCGAGCCCATACCGCTGCCGCGGTCGCATAGATCGCGACGACGGCGCGGG
The DNA here is from genome assembly GCF_001922345.1 of Paraburkholderia sp. SOS3. Lineage (NCBI taxonomy): Bacteria > Pseudomonadati > Pseudomonadota > Betaproteobacteria > Burkholderiales > Burkholderiaceae > Paraburkholderia > Paraburkholderia sp. SOS3. The sequence goes on from NZ_CP018811.1 coordinate 1,407,282, forward strand.
CGGTCGCCGCCTGCCGGAAAACTTATGTCGCCGTATGTCATAGCGGCGACGCCCTATCCGCGAGAACGCCCCGGCGCTTGAGCGCCCGGAGTCATGACACACCTCGACATAGTTTGTCGATGGTTTTTAACCGCCTCGCTTTCTAAAGTGCCTGCGTGGGACGCGACGGTGCGCACGCAACGATTGAGCCAGCCGACGCGATTTTTCCCGGCCCTGAAACTGTTCGCTCTCTCTACGATCATGGCACCTACTCTCAAGCTCACCTATATCGTCCCGATGATCTTCGTCGGCATTTCGCTCGTCGAAGCGTTCGTGCTGAAATGGCGGCACCAACACCGCGGCGGCGAGCGGTTCGACTGGAACGAAATGCGACTGTCGCTGCTCGATATGGTCGGCCGAAAACTGATCGACCTTGTGCCGCTCTCGCTCGCGGCGCCGATGCTCGCATTCGCATGGCGTCACCGCGTCCATACGGTGGCGATGCATTCGGTACCGACGCTGCTGCTCGTATTTCTCGCGCAGGAATTCTGCTACTACTGGTACCACCGCACGGCGCACCGTGTACGTCTGATGTGGGCGACGCATGCGGTTCACCATTCGCCGAACCAGCTGACGCTCGCCACCGCCTATCGGCTTGGCTGGACGACGAATTTCTCCGGCATGGGCCTCTTCTTCATGCCGCTCGTCTGGCTCGGCGTCCAGCCGCATATCGCGATGTTCGTGCTGTCGATCAACCTCTGGTACCAGTTCTGGATTCACAATACGTGGACGCCGAAGCTCGGCTTGCTCGAATACGTGTTCAACACGCCGTCCGCGCACCGCGTGCATCATGCGTCGAATCTCGAGTATCTCGATGCGAACTACGGCGGTGTACTGATCATTTTCGACCGGCTGTTCGGCACATACGTGGCCGAGCGAAAAGACCTGCCGTGCCGCTATGGGCTCGTCACGCCGACCCGCACGAGCAACCCGCTCGTCGTCGAATTCGAACACTGGGCGACGCTCGCGCGCGACGTCGTATCGGCGAGAAATTCCGGCATTGCGCTGAACCATATCTTCCGGCCGCCGGGCTGGCTGCCCGACGGCAATGGCGAAACCACCGAAGATATGCGCCGCAGGGCAGCGGAGCAGGCGAAAAGCGAGGCGCGCGCACGAGCCGTCAGGCGCGGTACGGAGATCCTACGAATCGCCGCCGCCGGCCATGCTCTCGAACACGCCGTCGCGGCGAACCCACGCATGCATCAGCGCGGCGGCCATATGCCCCAGTATCAGCAGAAAGAACGCATAGCCAAGCAATCCGTGCGCACGACGCAGCTGACCGTAGACGACGATATCGTGCGGCAGGATCGGCGGCAGCTCGAAACCCTTCCACATGATGACCGGGTAACCGCCCGCGGACTGCATCGCCCAGCCGATCAGCGGCATCGCGATCATCAATGCATAGAGCACGTAGTGTGAGGCCTTTGCCACGACTGCCTGCAGCACCGGCAAATCGGCGGGCAGCGGCGGCGGCCGGTGCGTGAGCCGCACGCCAAGCCGGATCAGCGCGAGAATCAGAATCGCGATGCCGAGCGGCCGGTGCCATGCGAGCAATTGCGGGTAGCGCTCGCTGACGGTCGACACCATTCCGGCGCCGACATAGAGCATCGCCAGAATCAGGATCGCCATCAGCCAGTGCAGGATGCGCGCGGGCAGCACGAAGCGCTCGCCTTCGAAGCGGCGCACGGGAGCAGGCCTGGTGACAGGCGTCGAAGCCTGCTGCGAGACGTTGTTCGGCGAGTTCATTGTGCGGCCCCTCCGTTTTGCTGCAGTTCGAGCGTGATGGCATCGGGACGCGGACCTTCGGCCGCGCGCCGCCTGAACGAGGCCGAGTAGGCGGCCGAGCGCGCGGGCAGCAACGGATCTTCGGAACCGGCGACGCCCTTTGGCAGAATCAGCGGATCGTAGTTGTAGTCGCGGCAGTGGCCTTCTTCTTCCGTTGCGATCTGATCGAATACGAGGGTGCCCGCATCGATGCGCTGATGGTCCGGACTCCATTCGATCGTTGCGTTGTCGGTCTGGTCGCCGGGATTGGCCGGGATCAGGATCATGTGCCACTTCACCGGACCGTTGTGAACACGCTGCAGCAGATCGTTGAACAGGAAGTTCGGCCCGAGCGCGCCGGCCTTGCTCTTGTCGAGCGCCATGAACGGCTGCTCGGGTTCGAACTGCCAGCGCACATAGCGGATCGTTCCCGTGCCGGTCTTGAAGCGAAACGCATTGATGCTGTGATACGTGCCGTTCGCGAAGCTCGACGGCATCGGCGTCTTGCCCATGTAGTCGAGGAATCGCCGCGTTTCCGGATGCGTCGACAAAAACGCCTTCATCTTCTCCGGGTCGGGCTGATGCGTTTGCGGATCGGGCTTCGACGCAACCTGCAGCGCAATGAAGTCGGCCGGGTTCGATACGACGAAAATCGGCGTCTGGTCGAGCGCCATGCGCCATTCTTCGCCGTCGGGCAACTGGAAGCGCAAGCCGAGCCCGTGAAAGATCTGATCGGCGTCGTTGCTGGTCGGCACCGCGCTGCTGGTGTTGAAGCGGCCGATTACGGGCACCGAGCCCTGCGCGAACAGCGCGGCACTCGACAGCACCGTGCCCGCGCCGTTCGAGTCGAAGTGGCCGCTTACGCAGATGCCTTTCGCGTGTGCGCGTCTAAAGCCTGGGTAGATCCTGCCCGTGTTGAATTGAAGGATGTTGACGAGTGTTGCGCCGCTCGTGCGGTTTGGCGTGAGCCACCCGCCCGTCCATGCGAACAGCAGCAGCAGGACGACGACGATCAGCGCAATGGCGGCTAAAGCCGGTAGAGGATGAGGGTTAGGCTTGCGCGACGGACCTGGAGACGACATTGAGCGACCTCCGTGAGAGCGTATTGGGGGAAGGCAATCCGCCGGCGCAAGCGTGCACCAAACAGGCATCAGCAGGCACAAGCAGGGCAAGCAGCACCGGACTACTGGCCGTCGGACCTTCGGGCCGCCGGATGGAGCGCCAGTATGCTGCTTTCACATTTCTAGCATGTTCCGATAGCACGGCCAATTTTCTGTTTGTGCGGCAACGTGCGATTCTGGTCTGCCGCGTCTACTCCTTTCTCGCCGGCTTGCCCATTTTTGCGAGCGTCAGCGTTTGGTCGGCGCGGCCCCAGCCGCCATCGGCGACTTCCTCGACGAGCACCATCGAGTAAGGGCGGACCTGTTCGCCGAAGTATTCGACGAACATCGCGGTCGTGCGATGGATGATTTCTTCCTTGCGGGCGGCGTCGACAATACCTTCCGGGAATTTGAAATTGGCAAACGGCATGATGCTCTCCTTGGGTGGTGGTGCTGATGGAATAAGTACGACGCGTGAATAGGGCTACGGCGTGACCGTGCTCATGCGTAGCCGCCGTTCACGCGCACGACCTGCGCGTTGACCCAGGCGCCGTCGGGGCCTGCGAGAAACGATACGGCCGATGCGATCTCGTCGGGCTTGCCGATCCGTTCGAGCGGCGCGAGTTTCGCGAGGTGGTCGATCAGTTCCTTTGACTTGCCTTCGAGAAACAGGTCGGTGCCGACGGGGCCGGGTGCGATCGCATTGACGGTGATTGCGCGTCCGCGCAATTCGTTCGCAAGCACCGGCACCAGCGATTCGACGGCGGCCTTGCTCGCGATATAGGGCCCATAGCCGGGAAACGACTTCGCGATCACGCTCGAGGACAGCACGATGATCCGGCCGCCGTCGCCGAGCTGAGCGGCCGCCTGCGCCATTACGTTGAATGCGCCGCGCAGATTCGTCGCGATCGTCTTGTCCAGCATGTCGAGGTTATCGACCTCGATTCTCGCCATCGGCATGATGCCGGCGCTATTGACCACGACGTCGATGCGCCCGAACTCGTGCGTCGTCTGCCTGAAGAGGCGCGCGACGTCATGCGGATCGCCGACGTCGCCTTGTATGGCGATTGCCGTGCCGCCGACCGTCCGGATCGCGTGGACCGATTCTTCCGCCTTGTCGTGGTTGCTTGCGTAGTGGATTGCGATGATGAAGCCGTCCGCGGCGAGGCGCATTGCGATTGCCTGACCGATGCCACGTGAGCCGCCCGTGACGATCGCTACTTTTTGGTTGCCGTTGTCCATGCGTGTGCTCCTCGAATGATTGAGATGGCGTCTTGTCGAAGGGCATTGTTGTCATTTAACCAGTCGAGATAAATGGCTGACGATTGGCAATTGAATTCAATAAGACTCAATAAACTTGCCGGAAAGAACCGGATAAAATTCCATGAATGTGATAAATAGGCGTCTAACGAGCGCTTTCATTCCAAAGGACTGAATAAACACCGCCCATGGACCGACTCGACGCACTGCAGCTCTTTACCCGGATCGTCGAAGTGCAAAGCTTCAGCCGCGCCGCGGATATGCTCGACATTCCGCGCGCAACCGCCACCTATGCGATCAAGGAACTCGAGTCGCGGCTCGGCACGCGGCTGCTCGAGCGGACCACGCGGCAGGTGCGGCCGACGCTCGACGGCCAGGCGTTCTACGAGCGCTGCGTTCAGGTGCTCAGCGAACTCGACGACGCGGAAGCGTCGTTGCGCCATGTCGCATCGAACCCGCGCGGCGTATTGCGCGTCGATATGCATGGCACGCATGCGACGCGCATCGTGCTTGCGCGCATCGATGAATTCCGCAGCCGCTATCCGAATGTCGAACTTGTCGTCAGTAGCGGCGACCGCCTCGTCGATCTCGTGCGCGAGGGCGTCGACTGCGTGATCCGAGCGGGCAATCCGCGCGACTCGAGCCTCGTTGCACGGCGCCTCGCATCGATGCCGCAGCTCATCTGCGCGAGTCCCGACTATCTGGCCCGGCACGGTACGCCTGAGCATCCCGAAGAGCTTGCCGGGCACCAGGCGGTGCGCTTCTTTGCGAGTGGCGGCGGGTCCGACTATCCGCTCGAGCTGACCGTCGACGGCGCGCTTCGCGCGTATGCGATCGGCGGCTGGATGTCCGTCAACGACGCCGAGAACTATGTGGTCTGTGCGGTGCGCGGCTGCGGGCTGATTCAGGTGCCGCGTTTTCATGTCGAGGACGAACTGCGCGACGGACGTCTCGTCGAAGTGCTGGCGCGATGGACGAGCCGCGAAATGGTCGTGTCCGCGATGTATCCGTACCGGCGGCAACTGTCGCCGCGCGTGCGCGTGTTTGTCGACTGGCTTTGCGAACTGTACGCGCAGAAGTTCGGTTCGGTCTGAACGCTTGAGCTCGCTGCGCCGCATATCGCGTTACTTGTGCAGAAGCTTTATGCTTCGAGTCTGCTTGATAAGACAGCAGCGGACACAACAGACCCGGCGCAAACCGGCATACAGGCACCTGCAAGTATGAGAAAACCGATCGACGGATTCGCCGCAACAGTGATGGTCGTGCTGTGCCTCGCGTGGGGCCTGCAACAGGTCGCGATCAAGGCGGTCATTGCGGACGTTTCGCCGATGCTGCAGGTTGCGGTGCGTTGCGGCATCGCAGCGCTGCTCGTCTGGGTGTTCAGTCGCCTCGTTGCGCGCGAACGCTGGCTGCCTGGCATTGCGTTGCGCTCGGGCCTCGTGGCAGGCATCCTCTTTGCGCTCGAATTCCTGTTTATCGCCGAAGGACTGCGCCGCACGAATGCATCGCATATGGCGGTGCTGATCTATACCGCGCCGATGTTCGCGGCCGTCGGCCTGCATTTGCGGATTCCCGACGAACGCTTGACGTTGCTGCAATGGATTGGCATCGCGCTCGCATTCGCAGGCCTTGCGATCGCGTTTCTTGCGCCGGCGCTTGTCGCGTCGGTATTCGGCGGCGGCGACGCGAGTCCCGTAGCGCACGACTGGCTGCTCGGCGACTTCATCGGTCTATGCGCGGGTGCATCGTGGGGACTCACGACCGTGGTGATTCGAACCACCCGTTTGAGCGAGGCGCCGGCTGCGCAGACGCTGTTCTGGCAGCTCGCAGTCGCGTTCGTCCTGTTGCTGCCGTTCGCGTTCGCGACAGGCGATACGCACTTCCGCAGCACCGCCCTCGTATGGGGAAGCCTTGCATTCCAGTCCGTCGTCATCTCGTTCCTGAGCTACCTCACGTGGTTCTGGCTGTTGCGCAAGTACTTCGCCGCGAAGCTTGGCGTGCTGTCGTTCCTGACGCCGATCTTCGGCGTCGCGCTCGGCATCCTGCTGCTGCATGAGCACGTGTCGATCGCCTTCATGATCGGCTCGGTGTTCGTGCTGCTCGGACTGATCGTGGTGAACGGGCAAGCGTGGCTGCGCCAGGTGTTCATGCGCGATGCGCGTCGCGTAACTTGACACAGCGCGCGAACGGGTCAACCATCCATTCATAAGAAAGATAAAGGACACACCGCTCACAATCTGGACACCGCTGCGCAACATGTGCAGCGAACGATCAAGGAGACGCGATGCCGGCCCCCGCCAAAGACGCAGCCGCAATGACGCCTTATCAGCTTCCGAATCCGCGCGAAGCGTTGCGCGAAATCGTCGTCGATTCCGCTATTCCTCAGGATGAGCGTCTGTGGGTGCCGCAGGCCGAAAATGTCTGGTTCCGTCCACTGTGCCTCAATGTCTCGTCGGGCTACTGGATGAACCTGCTGCGCGTGCGCAAATCCGGCGTGCTGAGCCGCCATCGTCATCCGCAGGCGGTGCACGGTTTCGTGCTCAAAGGCCGCTGGCTTTATCTCGAACACGACTGGGTTGCCAACGAAGGCAGCTACGTATTCGAGCCGCCCGGCGAAACGCATACGCTTTATGTGCCTGAAGACGTCGAGGAGATGATCACGTATTTTCAGGTGAACGGCGTCATGTACTACTGCGATCCGCACGGCCATTACACGGGCTACGAGGACGTGTTCACGAAGCTCGACATGTGCCGTGCGCATTATCAGAAGGTCGGCCTCGGCGCGGATTATGTCGACCAGTTCATCCGCTGACCGCATGGCCCGCGACGCAAAGCCCGCGACGTGAGCTCCGACATGAGCGCATTACCCGCACAGACTCGCAAGAGCAATCAGGGGGAGACAAAGCAATGCAAGCAAAGACGCCGCGTCTTAGGCGCATTCAATGGATTGCCGTCACGTTTCTGACGCTCGCCGGCATCGTCAACTATCTCGATCGCAGCACGCTGTCCATTGCCAATCATTCGGTCAGCGGCGAACTGGGATTGAGCGCATCGCAAATGGGCCTGCTTTTGTCGGCATTTTCGTTTGCGTATGCGTTTTCGCAGTTACCGGTCGGTGCGCTGCTCGACCGTTTCGGCGCGCGGCTGATGCTCGGCCTCGGCATGTTCGTCTGGTCGTGCGCGCAACTGTGCGGCGGTCTCGTGCATACGCTACCGCAGTTTCTGGCGGCGCGTATCGCACTCGGCATCGGCGAGGCGCCGCAATTTCCGGCCGGTGCGAAAGTCGTCAGCGAATGGTATGCGCTGCGCGAACGGGGCCGGCCAACGGGCATTTTCACGACATCGTCGACCATTGGTCCTGCGCTGGCGCCGCCGATTCTCACGGTGCTGCTGCTCGGATTCGGCTGGCGCTGGATGTTCGTCGTGATGGGCGTGCTCGGCATCGCCGTCGCGATCGGCTGGTATCTGGTCTATCGGAACCGCGCCGAGGTCACGCTCGACTCGCATGAAGTGCGGCACCTGACAGAAGAGGAGCCGCTTGCACGCGCCGAGCGCAGGATGACCTTCGCCGAATGGCGCGGCCTGTTCGGCAAGGCGACCACCTGGGGCATGATCTTCGGCTTTATGGGCGTGATCTACATGGTATGGCTGTATCTGACATGGCTGCCCGCCTATCTCGAGCACGAGCGGCATCTGACGATCGCGAAGACCGGCTGGATCGTGTCGATTCCGTATCTGTTCGGCACACTCGGCATGCTGTCGAGCGGGTTTATCGCCGATGGTCTGATGGCGCGCGGTATGGCGCCGATGCGCAGCCGCAAGTGGCCGATCTGCACCGGGCTCATCGGCGCGGCTGCGTTTACCGTGCCCGCGGCCTATACGCCGAACCTCACGCTTGCGCTCGTCTACCTGTGCGCCGCGATGTACTTCGTCAATCTCGCGAGCGGCGCCGCGTGGGCGCTCGTTAGCGTGTCCGCGCCGCGGCATCTCGTTGCGTCGCTCGGCAGCATCCAGAACTTCGGCGGTTATTTCGGCGGGTCGTTTGCGCCATTCGTCACCGGCATCGTGGTCGATCGAACGCATTCGTTCGTCGATGCGTTTCTGATCAGCGCGGCCGTGTCGTTTGCGGCGGCGCTCGTTTATATGTTCGTGGTGCGCGTGCCGATTGCCGATACGGTCGAACATGATCCGGCAGCCGGTGCGCGGGTCACTCATTCGTGAAAACAGCATCATGAACGCAGCGTTTGCAACGACGTTTCTACCGGACCTGTTCGCGGGCAAGACGGTCGTCGTCACCGGCGGCACGCAGGGCATCGGGGCCGGAGTCGCGCGGCAGTTCGCGGCGCTCGGCGCGCGCGTGATCGCAGCCGCGCTCGCGCCGACCGATCGGCAGGGCGATGCGCTTGCCGCGGACGGCATCGAAACCGCCGCACTCGATGTGTCGTCGCGGCAGAACGTCGATGCGCTCTTCAATGCGATGGCGTCGCTCGACGTGCTCGTGAACTGCGCCGGCGTGATCCGGCGCGGCGACGAACTCGACCCGGACGTGTTCGCGCAGGTGCTCGACGTGAACCTGACCGGCACCATGCGTGCCTGCACCGCCGCCCGGCCGCTGTTGCGCGCAAGCGCGGGCGCAATCGTCAATACCGCTTCGATGCTCAGCTATTTCGGCGGCGGCCTCGTGCCGGGCTACAGCGCGAGCAAAGGCGGCGTCGCGCAATTGACGCGTTCGCTCGCGATTGCCTATGCGGCAGACCACATTCGTGTCAATGCGGTTGCGCCCGGCTGGATCGCCACGCCGCTCACGCAGACGCTGCAGGACGACGATACGCGCTCGCAGGCAATACTCGATCGCACGCCGCTCAAACGCTGGGGCACGCCTGACGATATCGGTCCGGTCGTCGCCTTTCTCTGTTCGCCGGCCGCGTCGTTCATCACGGGAACGGTGTTGCCGGTCGACGGCGGCTATCTTGCCGTCTAGCGTGCGATCCGTTATGCAAAACTCGTTGTGCGTGCATCTAATAACGTGCGCATGACCACACGCTTAAGCCTTCCTTAAGGTTGGGATTGCTAGCCTGCGTGAGTTGACCCGGGCGTGGAGGACACCCGGCAACTCACGGAGCGCCGATGAATCCAACGGATCAGATCATTGAAGGGGATATTGCTCATCTCGAGCAGGTAGTGCGGATGTTGTCCGTGGCGTACCGCGTCGACCTCGGCTATTGGGAGCGCCGTGTCGCAGCCTTAAGAGCGCAGGCCACAATGCGAAGCCATCTCGAACGCCTCGATCAGATCGCTATGCGCATCAGCAGGATTCGCAGCGGCATGCCGCCCGAAACGGACTGATCGCATTACGATCGCAGTGTGGTCCTGAGGTGATCAGGACACGCCATCGTTTCGCCTGAATCCACCCCCGTGCAATGCACGCACTCCGCTGCGCTTCCCGACGATAGCATGGCGGATGCATCAAAGCGCGTGCGTGAGAGCTTCGCCGTTCCGGAAGCGTTCGCCGGTGGAATGTGTGTTTCGTCGCACTGAGCGCGTGAGGCTTCAGCGCAGCGGCGACCATGGTTCAGGCAAGCAGATCGTCGATGTCGCATGCTCGATCTGCTCAGGTCCGCCCTCGGGCGGCCAGAGTCCTTCGGCATAGTGGCGCCGTCTTAAGGACATGCGTTCTTCGAGACTCGCGAATCCCCAGATGTGCGCAATGCGAGGCGGTCCGTCGAGCGCATACATATTGGCCACGAGGTGGGACGTGTAGGCGCGGGCCGGACCGATGGCGCGCTCCCACGCGGCCATGGTCGGCGCGATGCCTCCCGGCTTTAGCCAATAGCGGCGAATTTCGTAGAATTCGCCGAACGCCGCAGGCTCGATCCCGGGCAGAAACGGAAACATTGCATAGCTTTCCATGCTCAATTGGACATGGTCGTTTCTGATATCGAACGGCCATGTGCTTTTCAATGCGCGATCGCGTTCATGCTGCAATTGATGGGCGGCTTCGAATCCGCGCAAAACGACAATGCGCGACAGTTCGCCGATCTCCGTACGCCATGCGCCCAGCAGGCGGCCTGTTGCGTCGGCATTCGTTAGCCAGCGATGCGCGCCCGCGGACACGGTGTCTTGCTCCAGAAGCGAACACGATAGTGTTGCCAGCTCATACAGCATGTCACATCTCCGTTGGTGCATGGGTTCAATGGTAAGTCGTCTTTGACGACTGCAGCTTCGGGAACACGCCGCCTTTAAAGCGGAACCGACCTTGCGAGCCTTGCATCACGACCTGGTCGCCTTGCCAGAATACGCGCTCGACCGTCATGCGTTATCCGAGCGCTGCCCACGTGGAGGTACATGAAGCAGGTGGCTGCAAGTGCGGAAAGGAAGGGGCATTTCATGTTTTTTCTGCAGTTTGCGGAGTACATATAAACATTTTCCTGCATTCCGCGCTCCCGGACATGCGCACGTACGACACCGCCGGCCTGCGGCTCTAGTTCCGAATGGGTATGTCGCTAGGCCATGAGTCTCATATCGCGAAACCAATGAGCGATGGACCGGTCGATGGGCTCACCCTACGATGGTTGGGCTCATGCGTGCGACGTCTTGGTTACACGGATCGGCTTTGAAGACCTCGACGCGCTGGCGAAGCGCGATGGGATCAAAGACCCTGCGCTGATTGGCCAGATGAAGGCGGCGGTCGAGGAGATTGTCCGCAAGTCGGCAAGTGTGTACCAGCGACCTGTGGATAACGCGCATTAACGCGCCTTAAGGCACCTTGAGGTGCACTGGGGTGCAGTAAAGCTCGCTTGCGTCGGACGTCGCGAGCGGGGCGTTTGACGTTCGGTCTGTCTCGGGTCTTACACGGATCCCGCCGCGACAGCGGTATCGTATGCAGGCCCGGGCGCGAACTGCGATGCGCTGAGCGCCGCGGTTGCTGCGACGAGTGCAAGGGCGGCGAGACTAGCGCCGCCGACCAGCAGCGACGCGGTCAAGGTTCTTCTCATGATAGTGCTCCATTGCACATAGCGGGCGCATGCACCGCCAGCCGACGATGCATGCGTTAAAAGACCTGCTTAAACGAGCGTCAGCGTTACGTCGATATTGCCGCGCGTCGCGTTCGAATACGGACACACGACGTGCGCCTTGTCGATCAGTTGCTGGGCCGCAGCGCGATCCATGCCCGGCAACGAGATTTTCATCTCGACTTCAATGCCGAAACCATTCGGAATCTGACCGATACCGACGCTGCTATCGATCGATGCGTCGGCCGGCATCGAAATCTTGTCGCGCGCCGCGACGAACTTCATTGCGCCGATAAAGCATGCGCTGTAACCGGCCGCGAACAGCTGCTCCGGGTTTGCGCCGTCGCCGCCTGCGCCGCCCAGTTCGCGCGGTGTGGTCAGCTTGAAATCGAGCGTGCTGTTTTGCACCGTAGCACGGCCGTCGCGGCCGCCAGTAGCGTGGGCGTGAGCGCGGTACAGCACTTTTTCGATCGACATGATGAACTCCTGATGAACATTGAATGAAATGGAGCTGCTTGCGGGTTGGACCGAGGGCTCATCGATGCAACCCGCGGACTGGCCAAAGCCCGTTACAGCTTAATGCTTCGTGTTGTCCGACTCTCAATCTACTAGAAGATAGACAACGGGCGCTTCTAAAAAGCGGCGAACCGCTCGACCTGCGACTGCGTTGACTGCATAACACAGACACTACTTTGACACCTTCCACAAAGCTTCGACTTCCTCAAGCCGCGATTTTGTCTGAAACAACCGGCTCGACAGTACACTGCCCTGATAGGCGGCGAATAGCGTGCGCGCCGCGCTTTCAGGCTTGCCGTTGACGGCAAGCGTACGCTCCTTGATTCCCTGCGCGAGCACCTTCGCAAGCCAGCTTTCATTGGCCTTGAAGAATGCTTGCACAGCCGCGCGAATATTGTCCGGCAGCGATCCGATATCCGCGGCGAGCATGCCGCACAGACAGATCTGATCGCCGTCGCCGAGCGTGCGGCCAAACAGCTTCGTGTAACGCGCAAGCTTCGCATCGGCCGGCAACGACGCATCGACCGAACGAAGCAAGCCGAAAATCTCGTCGCTGTACTCGTTGACCGCTTCGAGCACGAGGTCTTCCTTCGACGGGAAGTAGTAGTGAATGCTCGACGTTTTCACTCCCACCAACTCGGACAGGTCGCGATAGCTGAACCCGTTGTAGCCATGCAGCATCATCAGCGTGATGGCGTGATCGAGAATCTGCTCGCGAACTGTTGCTGTCGTGTCCATGGCTCGTACTTTATCTACTACTAGATAGACAGTCAAGCGTTTCTTTTTAGTCGTCCCTTCTCGGCCAGTCGACGCGCGCATAGGCGCCGACGACCGGTCGTATGCGAACCGCACGCCGTTTGAATGACATCGACGTTCGCGGCGCAAATAGGTGCATTTGCGCCGCGCGCTTTCACATATTTGTCTTAAAACGGAAAGAGAGAGTGGGCGATCGATGCTTCCCTTGTTAGGGAATAACGCAGTTGAGTCGACCGTTTTAAGGAGCGGCCGCTGCATTTATTCGATCGGCGAAGCTTCGATCGAAAGCGGCGACGCTTGCATGCGAAGGCGTATTTCCACTCCCTACCTCTCTTTCTCAAGGCTAACTGATGACTGCCGCCTCCCTTGAACGACGCGAGTTTATTGCAAGAACAACGAAAGGTGCCGCCGGTGCGGTCGTGGCGAGTATCGCCGGTAGCGCCGCCGGCATTCTGCCCGTTGATGCACGAGCCGCGAGTTCTGCCGCTGTACCCGCTTACCTCGGCGCTTCGCCGCAGGAGCAGCCGCCGCTGCCGTTCGCGGAGAATGCGCTGGAACCGGTGATCTCGGCACGCACGATCGGCATTCACTATGGGAAGCACCACCGCGCGTATTTCGAGAACCTCTCGAAGCTCGTTCCCGGCACACCGTTCGCAGGCCAAACGCTCGAGACGATCATCGTCAAGACATACGGCGACACGCAGTACGAAGATATTTTCAATAATGCAGGGCAGGCCTGGAATCACAACTTCTACTGGAATTCGGTGAGCCCGGCGCAGACGCAGCCGAGCACAAAGCTGCAGGCCGCGATCACGCGCGACTTCGGCTCGCTCGACCATCTGCACGAGCAGCTGGTCAAGGTGTCCGCGTCGCAGTTCGGCAGCGGCTGGGGCTGGCTCGTCGTCGAAAACGGCAAGCTCTCGGTGGTGAAGACGAGCAACGCCAACGTGCCGTTCACCTCGGGCAAGGCGCCGCTGCTGACCGTCGACGTCTGGGAGCACGCGTATTACCTCGACTATCAGAATCGGCGGCCCGACTACCTGAAAGGGCTGACCGCGAAGCTGATCAACTGGACGTTCGCCTCGGCGAACTACGAGAAGGTGGCGTAAGCGGGTGCGATTGCCGCGTGCGAGTTTCGAGCGGTATCGAACCTCGCGCGCGGTGGGTGTGTTCGCTGCGGCCGCCTGTTGGCCTCCATCAAGCGCCATTCCGGTGTGGACAACCGTGCATCCCGTTCGACCGGCTGGACTAACTGGTTTTGAAAATACGCATGAAAATGCGCGCGTTATCCCCGGCCGATTTTTTAGAAAATTGCCGGGTATCACGTAGCCACAGAGAAAAATTTACTGCTTGTTCAAGCGTCGCATTTTGATTATCGGATGGCATCTCTTCCGAAGCAGCTTCGGAGCGTGCTCTCGAGCCCAAGGCGTGCGGCGCTCGCGCAACAATCGAATAATGGCAGAAATCAAAAAAAGAAAAATTCGACCGAATTGCGAATCCGCTTTACCTTCTTTCATTCCAATCTTTACCGCCTGATATCGACTGCGCATAAAGAGCGGGGCGTGTTGCCGAATGCCGGTTGTTATGATCGAAAACCCTTATTTTCTTTCAAAATGGCGACTGCAGTATTGTTATCGAAAAGGTCTGCTTTTACGGCTTCGAACGAAGACCCGAAAGCGGCGCGAACGCAGACTGGCAACCGGTGCGCACGGCGCAACAGCGCTCGAAACGTTTGCTGACAATCGTGCGTCATTGCTGGTACTGTTGCGCGTCGCATCGGCCCCACACCCGGGCCGCATGCGCGCCGGGGCATTCACGCATCCATCACTTTCTACGCAGACGGGACCATGAGTATCGCGACTTCACGCAGCGGCAACGCTTCACTGAGCGGCACGGCGTCGCTGGCCAGGTTTTCGCTAGGCAATCGCATCCTGCTCAGTTTTGGGGCGATTTTCCTGCTGATGCTGATCACCGCGATCATCTCCTATACGCGTGTGCGCGCGATCAATGACGAAGCCGACAAGCTCGAGCGTCAGTCGGTGCTCGGCCTCTTTCTCTCGACGTCGATACGCGCCGCGTCGAGCGAAAGTGTGACGACATTGCAGCGCGCGCTGTTCGTCGACGGCGATGAAGCCGCGTCGCGAAGCGATCTGGAGAGGGTCGCCGACTCGCTGAAGAGAATCGACAAGCTCGCCGCGCAGTATCCGCAAACGGTCGACGGCGCGGACGACACAGCGCGTTTCGACGAATTCCGCGCGGCCTATGCGGACGCGCTGCCGAAGTTCAACGAAGTATTGCGCATGGCGCAAGGTTCGCGGCCCGACGCGCAACGCGCGTTGCTTGCGATGAATCCCGCGTGGGACAAGGTTACGCGTGCAGCCAACGCAATGGTCGAGGAAGACAAGTCGCAGGCCGACGACTGGGCGCATCTGATCCGCCAGTCCGCGCAGGAAACCGAAATCACGCTCGCGGTCGCGCTCGGCATCGTGCTGCTCGTCGCGCTCGTCACCGGGTTTGCGTTGTATCGTGCGGTGACGGTGCCGATGGCGCGCGTGGTCGACGTGCTGGACGTGATGCGCACCGGCAACCTTGCGCAGCGGCTCGCGCTGCGTCGGCACGACGAATTCGGCACGCTCGAAAACGGCTTCAACCGGATGGCCGAGGAGTTGACGAGCCTCGTCGCACAGGCGCAGAAATCGTCGCTGCAGGTCACGACCTCGGTCGCCGAGATCGCGGCGACATCGAAGGAGCAGCAGGCCACCGCGGCGGAAACGGCGGCGACCACGACCGAAATCGGTGCGACGTCGCGCGAGATCGTGTCCACCTCGCGCGATCTGCTGCTGACCATGAACGAGGTTTCGCGCGTGGCCGAGCAATCGGCGACGCTCGCGGGCACGAGCCAGAACGGACTGTCGCGCATGGAAGACACGATGCGCAGCGTGATGGAGGCGGCCGGTTCGGTCAACGCGAAGCTTGCCGTGCTCAACGAAAAAGCCGTCAATATCAATCAGGTGGTGGCGACGATCACGAAGGTCGCGGACCAGACGAATCTGCTCTCGCTGAACGCGGCGATCGAAGCGGAGAAGGCCGGCGAATACGGCCGCGGCTTCGGCGTCGTCGCAACCGAAATCCGGCGCCTCGCGGACCAGACGGCGGTAGCGACCTACGATATCGAGCAGACCGTCAAGGAAATCCAGTCGGCCGTATCCGCAGGCGTGATGGGCATGGAAAAGTTCTCCGAGGAAGTGCGCCGCGGCATGCACGATGTGCAGCAGGTCGGCGGACAGCTGTCGCAGATCATTCAGGAGGTGCAGGCGCTTGCGCCGCGCTTCCAGGCGGTCAACGAAGGGATGCATACGCAGGCGAACGGAGCGGAGCAGATTACGCAGGCGCTGTCGCAGCTGTCGGAGGCCGCGCAGCAGACGGCCGAATCGCTGCGGCAATCGTCGCAGGCGATCGACGATCTGACGCTCGTCGCGAATCAGCTGCGCACGGGCGTATCCCGCTTCAAGATCGAAGCGTGATGGGCATCGGCGATGAGTGTCGCATGTAACCGGCTAGCACCGCTGATAACCGTTTCACCACCGCTTATGGACGTACGCACAGACGCACGCACAGACGCACGCAACCGGTTCGACGACGATGCTCTTCCTTCTGTTTAACCTCGATGGCGAGCGCTACGCGCTCGACGCCGCGCAGATCGTGGAGGTGCTCGCGCTGCAGCCGACGCGGCCGATTCCCGGCGCGCCGGCGTGGGTCGCGGGCGTCGCCGAACGGTACGGGGAGCCGTTGCCCGTGATCGACGTGCCGCGCCTCGCGCTTGGGCGCGACGCGCGGCGTTTGCTGTCGACGCGGCTGGTGGTCGTCAAGTATCGCGCGAGCGAGGCATCGTCGGAAACGCCGCATCTTCTGCTTGGATTGATCGTCGAAGGCGCCACGCAGACGCGCCGGCTCGCGCGCGAGCAGTTCGCCGACACCGGTGTCGCGACGCCGCACGCGCGCTGGCTCGGCCCCGTGGCCAACGACGGGCAAGGGTTCGTGCAATGGGTCGAGGTCCGGCACATGCTGACCGATGACGTGAAGGCCTTGCTGTTCCCGCAGGAATTGACCGTCCCCCATGCGCGCGCACAGGCGTCGACGTCATGAACGCGGAACCTCGCATCGATGCGCGCTTCGAAAGCTGGCTCCTGCACGAGACCGGTATCAGCGCGGCCACGCTCGGCGCGCATGCGTTCGAGCGTGCGGTGTGGGAGCGCGTGCGTGCGACGCAGGCCGTTGCAGCGTCGGGCGATCTCGAAACCTACTGGCAGTTGCTCAATGCATCGCGCGACGAGCGCCAGGCGCTCGTCGAACTGATCGTCGTGCCCGAGACATGGTTCTTCCGCGACCGTGAGGCATTCGTCGCGCTTGCGCGGCTGGCGAACGAGCGGCTCGTGCGCCAGCCGTCGCATGTGCTGCGCTTGCTGAGCGTACCCTGTTCGACCGGCGAAGAGCCGTATTCGATTGCGATGGCGCTGTTTGACGCCGGCATCGGGCCCGAGCGTTTTTCGATCGACGCGGTCGATATCAGCGAGCGTGCGCTCGATATCGCGCGCCGCGGTGTCTATGGGCGCAATTCGTTTCGCGGGCGGGCGCTCGAGTTTCGCGAGCGGCATTTCGCGATCGCCGGACCGGCAACGGCTTCCGGCGACGTCCGCTATGAATTGAGCGCGCGTGTGCACGATGCGGTGCGTTTTATCCACGCGAATCTGTTCGACGCGCCGTATCCGGCCGATGTTCGCTACGACTTTATTCTGTGCCGCAACGTGCTGATCTACTTCGAGCGCGATTCGCAGGATCGCGCGATTCGCCTGCTCGATGCGCGGCTTGCGCAGGACGGCATGTTGCTCGTTGGGCCGGCCGAGACGGGCCTGATGATGCGGCACGCGTTCAGTCCGGCGCGAATTCCGCTCGCGTTCGCGTTCACGCGCACGCCGGCCGACGACGCAAGGCCGCCAAGGCAAACGCCGCTCGCGCCGGCGATAGCGGTCGCGCCTGTCAAGCCTGTCTCGCCGGTCCCGACGACCCGGCCGATCCCGCCGATCGGGCCGGTACGGCAGCCGTTTGCGCCGCAGGTAGCCGCGGCGCGTGCGTCCCGAGGCACGCATGCCGATACCGCGCGTAACGCTTCCGCGGCGACCCAGGGGAGCACGAAGCGTGAAGCCTTGCTTGCCGAGGCTTCGCGTCTTGCCGACGAAGGGCGGCTCGATCAGGCCGAACGCGTTGCTAACCAGTGCATCAACATCCACGGACCCGATGCTTCCGTTTTCTATCTGCTCGGCCTGATCATGGACGCTCGCGGGCGCGGCGCCGATGCGGGCGACTATTACCGCAAGACGCTCTATCTGGAGCCTGGCCACTACGAGGCACTCACGCATCTTGCAGCCTTGCTCGAAATGACGGGCGACACGGCCGGCGCCGGGCGGCTGACGCGCCGCGCGGAGCGCGCGGCGCAAGCGCGTCGTGAATCGCCGGAACCGCACGCGGCATACAAGAACCGGACGAGCCGGACGCGAGGCTTCCATGACTGAACGCATCGAAGACCTCCCGGATATTGCATCGCGTGTCGACGACTGCTGGAATCGCATCGGCACGCGCGGCGATCAGTCGTGCCCGGCGCTCGCGGAATGGACACGTTGTCTCAACTGCCCGGTGTTCGAGCGGGCGGCGGCGCGATTGCTCGACCGGCCGGTGTCCGATGCGGTGGGAGGGCTTGCTGGCGTGCAACGTGTAGCGCGGCTGGCGCAGCCGGCCGGCGTGCCGGCCGAGGTGGCGACGGCGAGCGGCTCGGGCGACCTGGTCGCCGGGGCGTCCGCTCAGTCGTCCAAAACAGATTCGGTAGTCGTCTTCCGCGTCGCGGACGAATGGCTCGCCCTGCCTACCGAGGCACTCAAGCAGATCGAAGACCTGCGGCCGGTTCATTCGCTGCCGCATCGGCGCAACCGTGCCGTGCTCGGCCTCGTCAATGTACGCGGCGCATTGACGGTTGTCGTGTCGCTCGGCGAACTGCTGCGTCTTGATCGCACGGCCGGCGCGGCACTTGCTTCGCAGCCGGGCGCCGATGAAGCATCGACCTTGCGAGCGCCGCGCAGCGGCCGTTACGCACGAATGCTCGTGGTCGCGCACGACTGCGAGCCCGTCGTGTTTCCGGTCGACGAAGTGCACGGCGTCGTGCGTTATGCGGCCGGCGCACTGAAGCCCGTGCCCGACACGCTGACGCGCTCGAGCGCCGCACACACGGCCGGCGTGCTTGCGTGGCAAGGCAAGACGGTCGGCGTGCTCGATGCCGCGCGCGTATTCGCTTCACTGACACAGAGCCTCCAATGAGCAGTGACGACGATATGAGCCGCCAGTCGCTGCTCGCGCTCTTCAGCGAAGAA
Organism: Paraburkholderia sp. SOS3; assembly: GCF_001922345.1. Taxonomy (NCBI): domain Bacteria; kingdom Pseudomonadati; phylum Pseudomonadota; class Betaproteobacteria; order Burkholderiales; family Burkholderiaceae; genus Paraburkholderia; species Paraburkholderia sp. SOS3. Next base: position 1,426,149 of record NZ_CP018811.1, read on the forward strand.
GCGCATTTGCAGACACGCGTGCTGTCCGATGGCCTGCTCACGCTTGAGCGCGCGCCGGCCGACGCAGCGGCGCTCGAAGCGTGCATGCGCGCCGCGCATTCGCTCAAGGGTGCCGCGCGCATCATCGGCTTGCAGGATGGCGTGGACGTCGCGAACGCCATGGAGGAATGCTTCGTCGCCGCGCAGCACGGCGTGCTCGCGCTGACGACCGTGCATATCGATGCGTTGCTGCGTGGCGTCGACCTGTTGCTGCGCGTGGCCGACGACAAGCCGTCGGTGCGCGCGGGCCGCGCGGAGATCGAGGCATGCGTCGCGCATCTGTCGGGTTTTGTCGGCGTTTCGACATCGACGGGCGCGCATGATGTACCGGTACGCACGAGCGGCGACGTGCCGCCCGCGGCGCAAGTCGAATCGCCCGATGCGCTGCTGGATGCTGCAATCGCACTGTTGCAGGCGCAAGCACAAGCCGAAGCGCAAGTGCAGGCGGAAGCGCAGATAGAAGCGCAGGTGGAAGCGGCCCCCGAGCCCCGCACGCCATCGCCCGCGCCTGTACCTTTACCTGTACCGACAACCGCGCCTGCACACGCTGGCGTCAATGCACAACGCGATCCCGACCGCATCCTGCGCGTGCGCGCGGACAACCTGGACCGGCTGCTGAGCCTGTCCGGCGAATCGCTCGTCGAATCGCGCTGGCTCAAGCCGTTCGCCGAATCGATGCTGCGCGTGAAGCGCACGCAGCGCGAAGCGGCACGCGCGCTCGATACGGTCTACGAATCGCTTGCGCAGGCGTTCGAGGGCCAACTCGACGCGCGCGCCAGCACCGCGCTCGACAGCGTGCGCGACGCGTTCGGCGCGATCCAGCAGCAGCTCGCGAGCCAGATCGACGAGCTCGACCGTTACGACCGCCGCAGCACGAACCTCGCGCAGCAACTGTACGACGAGGCGCTGCAATGCCGGATGCGCGCGTTCGGCGACGAGACGCATGTGTATCCGCGCATCGTGCGCGACCTCGCGCGATCGCTCGGCAAGCAGGTGCGATTCACGATTGTCGGCGAAGGCACGCAAGTCGATCGCGACATCCTCGACATGCTCGACGCACCGCTCGGCCATCTGCTCCGCAACGCACTCGATCACGGTATCGAGACGCCGGACGAGCGCGTCGCGCGCGGCAAGCCGGCCGAAGCGAGCCTGACGCTCGAAGCGCGTCACAGCGCGGGCAAGCTGCTGATCAGCGTCAGCGACGACGGGCGCGGCATCGATCTGGCCGACCTGCGCGCCGCGATCGTGCGCCGCCATCTCGCCGACGAGGCCACCGTCGCGCGTCTGTCCGAGCAGGAACTGCTCGAATTCCTGCTGCTGCCCGGCTTCTCGATGCGCGCGCAGGTGACCGACGTATCGGGGCGCGGCGTCGGCCTCGATGCGGTGCACGATATGGTCAAGACGGTGCGCGGCACCGTGCGCATCGTCAACGATCCGGGCAGCGGCATGCGCTTCGTGCTGCAATTGCCGCTTACGCTGTCGGTGATTCGCAGCCTGCTCGTCGAAGTGGGCGGCGAGGCGTATGCGCTTCCGCTTGGCTCCGTGCATCGCACGCTTGCGCTCGCACGCAGCGACATCGACATGCTCGAGGGCCAGCAGCATTTCCCGTTCGAAGGCAAGCGCGTGGGGCTTGTATCCGCGCATCAGCTGCTCGGGCTCGAAGCGGGCGAGGCCGCCGCGGAGGTCGCGGTCGTGGTGCTCGGCGACGAGCGCGGCACGTACGGCGTGGCCGTCGATCGTTTCCTCGGCGAACGGATGCTCGTCGTGCAGCCGCTCGATGCGAGGCTCGGCAAGATCAAGGACATCGCGGCCGCCGCGCTGATGGATAACGGCGAAGCGGTGCTGATCGTCGATGTCGAAGATCTGCTGCGCTCGGTCGACAAACTGGTGCGCGAAGGGCAGCTTGCGCGCGTGCGCGCGGCGTCGGGCACGGTTGCGCTGCAACGCAAGCAGGTGCTGATCGTCGAGGATTCGCTCACGGTGCGCGAACTCGAACGCAAGCTGCTCGAGAAGCGCGGCTATGCGGTGACCGTCGCGGTCGACGGCATGGATGGCTGGAACGCGTTAAGAGGCGCGCGCTTCGATCTGGTCGTGACCGATATCGATATGCCGCGCATGGACGGCATCGAGCTCGTCACGATGATCCGCCGCGATCCGCAGCTGAAGGCGACGCCGGTCATGATCGTGTCGTACAAGGATCGCGACGAGGATCGGCGGCGCGGGCTCGATGCGGGTGCGGACTACTATCTCGCGAAAGGCACTTTTCACGACGAGGCGCTGCTCGATGCAGTGCACGATCTGATCGGCGAGGCGAACCAATGAATATTGGCATTGCAAACGATCTTCCGCTTGCTGTCGAATCGTTGCGGCGCGCGCTTGCGAGGCGCGCCGAGCATCGCGTGCTGTGGGTGGCGGAAGACGGCGAGCAGGCGGTCGATTTTTGCCTCGCGCAGCCGCCCGAGGTCGTGCTGATGGATCTGATCATGCCGAAGCTCGACGGCGTGGAGGCGACGCGCCGCATCATGGCGCGCGCGCCGTGCGCGATTCTCGTCGTGACGAGCAGCGTCGGCGCCAATGCGTCGCGCGTCTATGAAGCGATGGGCGCGGGCGCGCTCGACGCGGTCGATACGCCGACGCTCGCGAGCGGCAACGATGCAGCCGAAGCGGCACACGCCTTGCTCGAAAAACTCGATCAGATCGGTTACCAGCTTGCGAACCGCCCGATGCCCGCAGCGGCGCCCGACGCGGGCGGCATGCGCGATGCGGGCGCGCCGTGGCTCGTGGCAATCGGCGCGTCGGCGGGCGGCCCTACCGCGCTCGCGACCGTGCTTGGCAGCTTGCCCGCGGACTTCGGTGCGCCGATCGTGATCGTTCAGCATGTCGACAAGGCGTTTGCACAAGGCATGGCCGAATGGCTCGACGGACAGACACCGTTGCCGGTGCGCATCGCGCACGACGGCATCCGGCCGCGCGCCGGCGAAGCGTTGCTTGCGGCGACCAACGATCACTTGCGGCTTACGCGCGGCGGTTCGCTGCGCTATACGCGCGAACCGGTCGAGACACCTTATCGGCCCTCGGTCGACGTATTTTTTCAGAGCGTCGTCGACCATTGGGATGGCGAAGCGGCCGGCGTGCTGCTGACCGGCATGGGGCGCGACGGCGCATTGGGGCTCAAGGCGATGCGCGCGAAAGGCTACGAGACGATCGCGCAGGACGAAGCGACGAGCGCCGTGTACGGCATGCCGAAAGCGGCGGCCGCGCTCGGCGCGGCGCGCCGCATACTCGCGCTCGAACGCATTGCCGGTGAACTCGCTGCGCTCGTCAGGCGTTAGCGGCCGCGAAGCGCCACTACCGTAACTGCAACTGCACGGAAAATTTCGTTAGACAGGTATAGATATGGGAATGAATCACAACGGCTCACACGATCCTCGAGCCGTCGCCGACGAAGCCGATGCCGCGCTCGAAGCGGCACGCGCCGCGCTCGACACGCCGCCCGCTGCCGACGTGCCTGCGATGGTGCTGCTCGTCGACGATCAGGCGATTGTCGCGGAGGCGGTGAGGCAGGCGCTGGCGGGCGAAGAGGGCATCGACTTTCACTACTGCGCGAAAGCCGAAGAGGCGATGAAAGCCGTGATCTACACGCGGCCGACCGTGATTCTGCAAGACCTCGTGATGCCGGGCGTCGATGGACTCACGCTCGTGAAGGCGTACCGCAGCACCCCGGCCACGCGCGATGTGCCGATCATCGTGCTGTCCGCGAAAGACGAGCCGGTGATCAAGAGCGCCGCCTTTGCGGCCGGCGCGAACGACTATCTGGTGAAGCTGCCCGATCGCATCGAACTCGTGGCGCGCGTACGCTATCACTCGCGTTCGTTCGTGAACCTGCTGCAGCGCGACGAAGCATATCGCGCGCTCAGGCAATCGCAGCAGCAGTTGCTCGAAGCGAATCTCGAACTGCGGCGTCTCACGCATTCGGATGGTTTGACAGGCCTGTCGAACCGCCGCTACCTCGACGAATACCTGAGTGCCGAATGGCGGCGCAGCGCGCGCGAGCACGCGGAGATCGCGATGCTGATGATCGACGTCGACAACTTCAAGCAATACAACGATACCTATGGTCATGTCGCCGGCGACGAAGTGCTGAAGCGCATCGCGACCACGGTAGAAGGCTGCCTCGGGCGTGCAGGCGATATCGCCGCGCGCTATGGCGGCGAAGAGTTTCTCGTGGTACTGCCGAACACCGCGGCGGGCGGCGCAAGGCTGCTCGCGGAAAAGATTCGCCTCGAGATCGAGGCGCTCGCGTTGCCGCATCGCAGTTCGTCGGCCGCACAGCATGTGACGGTCAGCATTGGCGGTGCCGCAGCGGTGCCGACGCCGGGCTCGGCGATGACCTCGCTGATCGAATCGGCCGACCGTGCGTTATACGAAGCAAAACGCAAGGGGCGTAACTGCGTCGTCATGTATGACAGCGCCGAACAGGGCGCGCGAATCTGAACGGCGATCCGGGCGGGTTCGCGCGGCGTCAGTCCGGCGAAATGGACGGCGCGAGTCGCGCGCAGTTCAATTCGCACCGATCGCTTCGGTTACCGGGCGCATGCGTTCGAGCGCGCGGCCGTCTTCGCGAAACAGATGCACGTGCCGGATGCTGAAGCCCGCGTTGATACGCTGCCCTTCGACCGCGCTCGATTCACCCGAACCTTTGACCTGAATCACGCGCTCGTCGGCGAGGCGAACATGCAGCAGCGTCTCGCTGCCCAGATGCTCGATGACCATCACTTCGCCGCTTAGCCCGCTATCGATGTCCCCCCGCGCGGCCTCGACGAAATGTTCGGGGCGTATGCCCATCATCAGTTTCTGGCCCGCTTCGATGCCTTCGCCGACGCACGGTACGGTGAGCGGCGTGCCGCCGGGCAGCTCGATCGTGACGCCCGCTGCTTCGACGCGCGCGACGCGCACGTCGAGGAAGTTCATTTTCGGCGACCCGATAAAGCCCGCGACAAACGCGTTATGAGGATTGCGGTAGAGGTCGAGCGGCGAGCCGATCTGTTCCACCTTGCCGTGATTGAGCACGACGATGCGATCGGCCATTGTCATGGCTTCGGTCTGATCGTGCGTGACGTAGATCATCGTCGCATTCAGCTGCTTGTGCAGCTTGATCAGCTCGAGCCGCATCTGCACGCGCAAGGCCGCGTCGAGGTTGGACAGCGGTTCGTCGAACAGGAACACCTTCGGCTCGCGCACGATCGAGCGGCCAATCGCGACACGCTGGCGCTGACCGCCCGACAGCGCGCGCGGGCGCCGCTCTAGCAGCTGGTTGATCTGCAGGATGTGCGCTGCGCGATGCACGCGTTCCCTGATCTCGGCCTCCGGCAGTTTGATCATGCGCAGCCCGAACGCGATATTTTCGTACACCGACATATGCGGGTACAGCGCGTACGACTGGAACACCATCGCGACGCCGCGTGCCGACGGTTCGAGCTCGGTGACGTCTTCGCCTTCGATCACGACCTGGCCCGAATCGATGCGTTCGAGGCCCGCGATGCTGCGCAGCAGCGTCGACTTTCCGCAGCCCGACGGGCCGACGAAAACGAGGAACTCGTGTTCGTTGACTTCGATGTCGACACCTTTCAACACCTCGGTGCCAGAGAAGGTCTTACGGATCTGCTGCAGATGAACGGCGCTCATACGTTGTCTCCTACGTACTCGATGCCTGCGACTGATGCATTCGTCGAATGCCTGCTGCCTTGAGCGCGGTCACACCGCGTTGCAACATGCAGTGCCTGCGATTTTCTTCTTGACAACAGGTGCCGGCCAAAATATACATTTGTAAAACGCAAATTACAAGTGATACAAAGCCGAGGGAATCGCACGATTCGACGAAGCAGCACACGTGAAAAACAACATTGGAGACAGACAATGAACAAACGCTTCTTGCAGCCCACCGCCATCGCATTGACGATTGCAGCGGCGTCGCTCTTCATGGCCGCCAACGCGCAGGCATGGACCTTGAAGGAGGCTGCGCAGCCGTACTCGGGCACTACGATCAAGGCGATCTTTCTCGACCGCCCCGGCTATAAGGCCGCGGAGAAGCTGATCCCGCAGTTCGAGAAGGAGACGGGCATCAAGGTGAAGTGGGAAGTGATTCCGTACGAGAGCACACGCGAGAAGGAGGTGCTCAATTTCGTCGGCGGCGGCGACATGGATGTCGTGCTCGTCGACGTGGTGTGGATCGGCGAATTCGCGAGCAACAAGTGGCTCGTGCCGATCAAGACCTTTACCGACAACCCGAAGCTCGCGGACCCGAAGCTGAACCTGCAGGGCTTTTTCCCGATTTTGCTCGACTCGTTCGGCACATGGGACAAAGTTACCTACGGCCTGCCGTTCGATAACTACTCGGGCCTCATGTTCTACAACAAGTGCATGCTGAAGGACGCGGGCTTCAACGAACCACCGAAAACGTGGGACGAACTTCTCAATACGTACGCGCCGAAGCTCACCAATGCGAGCAAAAACCAGTACGCGTTCGCGCTGCAGTCGCGGCGCGGCGAAACGCAATCGGCGGATAGTTTCATGCGCGTGCTGTGGCCGAACGGCGGCTCGCTGCTCGACGCGAAATTCAAATCGAACCTGATGTCGCCGCAATCGCAGGCCGGCCTCGAATACCGGCAGAAGCTCATGAAGTACATGCCGCCCGGCATCGTCGACTTCGATCACGCGGAAGCGGTGAACGCACTGGCGCAAGGCCAGGTGGCGATGATCACCGAATGGTCGGCTTTCTATCCGACGTTGACGGACCCGAGTAAATCGAAGATCGGCAACTGCCTTGCGATCTCGACCGAACCGCGCGGGCCGGCCGGGTTGAAGCCCGCGCTCGGCGGCTTCTCGCTCGCGGTCAATGCGAAGTCGAACGCCAAAAAGCAGGCCGCGTCGTGGCTGTTCATCCAGTGGATTACGTCGGAGGAAATGGCGAAGCCTTATCTCGAAGCGGGCGGCGTGCCGGCGCGCACATCGCTGTATCAGGACAAGGCGATACAGGACAAGTACCCGTTCGTGAAGCCGATGGTCGAATCGTGGCAGGGCGGCGTGCCTGACTACCGGCCGCGCTTCCCCGAGTGGCCGGCCATTTCGGAAGTGATCGGCGAGTGGGGCACGAAGATGATGCTCGGCCAGGTATCGGTGAAGGACGGCGCGCAGACCATCGGTCAGAAGACCGAGGAGATTCTCAACAAGGCCGGTTACTACAGCGGCAAGAAACCGCTGCTGAAATAACGGCTCGGAGACAGCGATGCGAAGCAAGGAGGCCCGATGCTGAACGACGCAGTTCGACGGGAACAGGGGGCGGCGCGCGCGGTGCGGCGCGCCGCCCCTCGCGCGCGATTCCGTTTGCCAGGTTCGCCCGCGTTCTGGTTCCTGATTCCGGCGATTTTCACGCTGGCGGCGATCGGCATCTATCCGACGCTGCTCGCGCTGTACAACTCGTTTCATCAGTACCAGCTCGCGAATCTCGGCGCCGGCACGCCGTTTATCTGGTTCGACAACTACATCGCCACGCTGACCGATCCGTCGTTCTGGGGCGCGCTCGGACGCACGGTGCTGTTCCTGTGCGTGACCTTGCCGATCGAAGTCGCGCTGGGCCTGTTTGCCGCGCTGATGCTGCATCGCGTGGAGTTGCCGTGGATGCGCGCGATTGCGCGCGTGAGTCTCGTGATTCCGATGGCGACCACGTATGCGGTGGTCGGTTTGATCGGACGGCTGATTTTCAACCGGCAATTCGGCGTGGCGAATTACTTTGCGAGCTTCTTCGGCATTGCTCCGCTCGACTGGCTTGCCGATCCGACGCTCGCGTTCGTTTCCGTGATGATCATGGACATCTGGCAGTGGACGCCGTTCTGCGCGCTGATCATGCTGGCCGGTCTCGCGATGGTGCCGAAAGAGGCGGAGGAGGCCGCGCGACTCGAAACGCCGAAGTGGAGCAAGATCTTGTGGCATCTGCAGCGCCCGTATCTGCTGCCCGGTCTCACTGCCATTCTGATTTTGCGTTCGGCCGACATGCTGAAGATGTTCGACGCGGTCTTTACGATGACGCGCGGCGGCCCGGGCACCGCAACGGAGTTCATCAGCGTTTATATCCAGCGCATCGGCTTCCGGCTGTTCGATCAGGGCATGGCGTCCGCGCAGGCAATTCTGCTGCTGATTCTGACCATCGTGCTGTCGCGCCTGTATATCCGTTTCGTGTATCGGGAGGCTACGTGAACGCTTCATCGACGCAACCGGCAAGCGGCGCCGCTTCGCGCGCCGTAGGCCTTACCGCGCGGGCGCGCCGTGCGCGTGCTGTGCGCCGGAACGCGACTGTCTGGCATTTTTTCGGCCTCGTCGTCGTATTTCTGTCATCGGTGTTTCCGTTCTACTGGATGGTGAGCACGAGTCTCAAGAGCCAGGCCGAAGCGCTTGCGTATCCGCCGCTATGGCTGTTTCACCCCACGTTCAAGCACTATACCGATGCGCTTTTCGAGCATCAGGTCGGCGCGAGTCTGATCAATTCGCTGATCGTCGCGAGCAGCACCACGGTCGCGTCGATTCTGCTCGGCACGCCTGCTGCCTATGCGCTTGCGCGCTATGAATTTCGCGGCAAGGAAGATCTGTGGTTCTGGTTTATTTCGAACCGCATGGTGAGCCCGGTCGTGCTGGCGGTACCGTTTTTCCTGATCGCGACCAGGCTCGACCTCGTCGATACGCATCTCGTGCTGATCCTGCTGTACATCACGTTTTGCCTGCCGATCGTGATCTGGATCTGCACCGATCAGTTCCGCAATATTCCCGTCGAACTCGACGAGGCGGCGCGCCTCGATGGCGCCTCGCCGTTGCGCATTTTCTGGCGCATCAATCTGCCGCTCGCGATGCCGGGCATCGTGGTGTCGGCGATCTTCGCGTTTATTTTTTCGTGGAACGACCTGCTGTATGCACTCGTGCTGACGCGCACCGACGCGGTGACGTCGCCGGTTGCGGCAACGAGCTATATGAGCGGTTACGAGCTGCCGTGGGGCGAGATCATGGCGACGGGCACGCTGATCGTGCTGCCGATGGTCGTGTTCGCGCTGCTCGTGTCGGGACGGCTCGTGCAAGGCCTGACGATGGGCGCGGTGAAGTGATGCGGCGGCGCGGTCCGGTTCTGGTATAAGGGCCCGTCACATTCATTCGAAGCGAACTCCCACATGAGTAAAACAGCCCCGCCCGTGATGATGCTCGAATCCGATGGCGCGATCGACTCCGAGGAAGAGTTGCAGGCGCGCGTCGCATGGCATTACTACATCGGCAACATGACGCAGCAGGAAATCGCGCAGCGCATCGGCAGCAACCGGGTGCGCGTGAACCGCCTGCTGGCGGCGGGCCGCGAATCGGGGCTCGTGCAGATCACGATCAATAGCCCGATTGCGCCATGCATCGCGCTCGAAGAACAGCTTGTCGAGCGCTTCGAACTCGAAGCCGCCGTGGTCGTGCCGACCGGTGCGAATGCGGAGGCGAACATGGCGGGACTCGGCATCGGCGCGGCCGGTTATCTCGCGACGCGCATCGAAGACGGCAGCACGATCGGCATCGGCTGGGGCCGCACGATTCGTGCGGTATTGCGCGCGATGCCGCAGCGCGCGTACGGCGCGCTGAATGCGGTGTCGCTGCAAGGCGGCTTGTCGCATTGCCCGAGCATCAATACCTTCGACATCGTGTCCGATTTCGCGAACCTGTGCCATGCGGACGGTTATCTGTTCGCGGCGCCGATCTATGTGGGCAGCCAGAAGGCGCGCGACATGATCCTGCAGGAAGAAGCGGTGCGCGGCACGTATGAGCTCGCGCGTCATGCGGATCTTGCGCTTCTGACGTCCGGCGATCTGACGGAGTCGCTGGTCGTCACGTATGGCATCAGCAAGCCCGACGAATTGCGCATGCTGCGAAAGGCGGGGGCTGTTGGCGATCTGCTCGGGCATTTCATGAATGCGGACGGCGAACCGATCGACCATCCGCTCAATCGGCGCACGGTGGCGATCACGCTCGACGACTTGCGCAATATCGATCATGTCGTGCTCGTATCGGGTGGCGCGAAGAAGTTTCATGTGACGCGTGCGGCGTTGCGCGGGCGATATGCGTCGGTGCTCGTGACCGATGAAGAGACGGCGCGCCGTTTGTGCGACGAGCCTTGAGGTGAACTGGAGCGTTTGGAGCAACTGGAGCGACGATCATGTCCGATATCGATGCAGGCAGCCGCGGCGAACCCGGCAAGGTCGATCGTAGCCGCGAATTCTCCGGCAAAACGGTGCTTGTCACCGGTGCGGGAAAAGGCATCGGTCGCACGACCGCGCAACTGATGGCGCAGCGCGGTGCACGCGTGATCGCTTTGAGCCGCGCTGCCGCCGATCTGAAGACGCTAAAAGACGAGACCGGTTGTGAAACGCTATGCGCGGATCTCGCCGATGCAGCCGCGGCACTCGAAGCGGCGCGTGCTGCGCAACCGGTCGATCTGCTCGTCAATTGCGCAGGCACGGTCGAATTGCAGCCGTTTCTTGACACGACTGTCGAAGCATTCGACGGGACGATCGCCGTCAATTTGCGCGCCGCGATGATTATTTCGCAGCAGTGCGCACGCAGCATGATCGAGCGTGGCGTGAAAGGTGCGATCGTCAATGTGTCGAGCGTCTCGGCGCAGATCGGCTTTCCGTTGCATGCCGCGTATTGCGCGTCGAAGTCGGGTCTTGACGGTTTGACACGCGTGATGGCAATCGAACTCGGCGAGCATGGAATACGCGTGAACGCCGTCAATCCGACCGTCACGATGACTCCGATGGGCGAGAAGGCATGGAGCGATCCCGCGAAAGCGGGGCCCGTGCTGGCGCGCATTCCGCTGCATCGATTCGTGCAGCCGCTCGAGGTGGCGACCACGATTGCCTATCTGCTCTCCGACGAAGCGAGCATGGTGAATGGTGCGAGTTTGATCGTCGACGGCGGATTGCTGGCGGCTTAGAGCGGTTTACTCATATTGCAAAGGAACGACGATGGAAGCTCTGGTTCTCGAAAGCGCACAGCGCATCAGCTTGCGGCCGTTCAGCCTGCCGCAGACGGTCGGGCCGCGCGATGTGCGCATCCGCATCAACACGGTCGGTATTTGCGGCAGCGACATTCACTACTATCAGCACGGCCGCATCGGGCCGTTTGTCGTGACGGAGCCGATGGTGCTCGGGCATGAGGCGGCCGGCACGGTCGTGCAGGTGGGCGACGAAGTGACGAATCTGAAACCCGGCGATCGGGTTTGCATGGAGCCCGGCGTGCCCGATATGGAATCGCGTGCATCGCGCGAGGGCATGTACAACCTCGATCCGAAAGTGCGCTTCTGGGCGACGCCGCCCGTGCACGGATGTCTTGCGCCGTTTGTCGTACATCCAGCCGCGTTCACGTACAAGCTGCCGGATAACGTGAGTTTTGCGGAGGGCGCGATTGTCGAGCCCTTGTCGATCGGCTTGCAGGCAGCGAAGAAAGCCGCGATCAAACCAGGCGACGTGGCGGTTGTGCTTGGTGCAGGCACGATCGGTATGATGTGTGCGCTTGGCGCACTCGCGGGGGGATGCAGTCGCGCGATCGTTTGCGATCTCGTGCCGGAGAAGCTCGAGTTGATTGGAAATACGCCGGGCGTAACGACGGTGGATATTCGTAATACGTCGGTCAAGGATGTGGTGAACAAACTGACCGACGGCTGGGGGGCGAACGTTGTGCTAGAAGCGAGCGGCAGCGCCAAGGCGTTCGAGGGGATTGTCGATCTGCTGTGCCCTGGCGGATGTCTGGTGCTGGTCGGCATGCCGCAGAATCCGGTGCCGCTCGATGTGGTCGCATTGCAGATCAAGGAGGCACGGGTCGAATCGGTGTTCCGCTATGCCAATATTTTCCCGCGTGCGATTCAGCTGATCGCGTCGGGACGTATCGATGTGAAGCCGTTTATTTCGCGAACGTTTCCGTTCGCGGAAGGTATCAAGGCATTCGAGGAAGCGGCGAGCGGGAAGCCGACCGATGTGAAGGTGCAGATCGTGATGGAGTGATGGATCGCGTTGCGGGTGTGGTATTCGTCACGTCTGCGCAACGCGATAGAAGTGATCGAAGACGTCGAGCGACGCTTCGACCGACAGCGGCTGCAACGGAAAGCATCGTTCGATGTGGACGATGCTTTGTTGCGTCTTGAGCCGCTTCTCGAAAGCATCCACCGAGAATTGCTTGATACCACCGCGGTGATCGATAAATTGCCCCCATAACGGCATGTTGCGGAATCTGTTTGCCGCGACTGTTGCGGTTGCCGGATAAGCAGGGGGAAAGAGCCTGCGATACGCCCGCAGGTTATACAGCCAGGATACGCCCGCTATCCATATGTTGGCGCCCGCCGCGCATTTCATATGTGAGACGAGCTCGCGAAGCTCGGCCAACCTGCTCGACCGGCACGAATCGGCGAGCGGCGAACTGCCATCCCGGTGGACGTGGTGAAAATGCAGGCGCACTTTTTGTTCGGTCTCGCTTGCATAGGAGAAGCAGCCGAATGTGGCGATCACGGACGGCGGTGCGCTCACGTCGTGTTGTCGCATATAAAAGCGATAGGTCCAATCGCTGAGATCGGCACGGCGGTGTATTCCGTCGAGGTATGACTGCCAGATTGGGTGGTGTTCGGCGAAGCAGCGATCGCCGGTAAAGCGCACATAGAGATTCGTATAGTCGAGCAGCGCCTGTCGAATCGGCATGCGGGTCAACTCGACCATCCTCGCGGCAAAGCGGAGCTGCACGTCGAAGAATTCTTTCGGATACGCGAATGGCTGCGTTTGCATTGCTTATCGGGTCGTTTTTGTTAAAGCAGACGCAATGAGTTTAATCGGAGTTACACGCGATGTCCTCCGCGAGTTTGGTTGCCTCCGTCATCAATTTCTCTTGTGCGCCGGCGTCGATTCAACCGTAGCGCGTCTCAACTATGCGTGCTGGGTTTGCTTGCTAACTTTCAGAGTTTACTCATTGCGCGAGCCCAGTCATTTCGATGAGCATTGTGACTCCTGTACGCAACGGCGCACCGATGCGAGGCTGATGGAAACAATGGCCGGGTGCTTTGAGTTTCTCGACGGAGAGAATCGGGACATGTCGGAATCGAGGCAGAGAGCGAGATATTGCAGCGAATACGGCGTCACGATCTCACATCGATGATCGAGAGGGAAAATGGCGAAAACATAATTGTTAGGCGAGAGCCGCACTCGTGGGCGGATTGCCATCGACCACCGCGTAATATGCAGTGCCCCCGGCCTTTTCGCGACGCTCGGTCGTTCTTTTGGTCGTCAATCGTTTCTATCTGGCACTAGCGGAACCCGCGTTCTTCATGTCTAGCTCAAGGAGGCGTACGTATCGGAGCCCTGCATACATCCCCGATGAGCCTGTCGTCCGTCATATTCTCGTTGTTTCCGGGGGATTAAATGAGACGCGTCATATGGTCGGCAGTTTTTTTAGCTGCAGGCTTGTTTGCATCATGGCAGTCTGCGTTGCTGGGTGCCTGGATTGCCGGCGTGCTGGCTTGGCCTGTCATTCATCCACGGGGGTGCTGGGATATCGAGCATTGTCGTGTGACGCTTTGGGGTTACGCGCTGATTTTATTGAGCCTGTTTGGTCCGACTCTCCTATGGGCCTATGTCGGTTTTCAGCAGGGCCGACAGCGGAGCGGGCGAAAGTTCGTCTTGACACTCGTCACGTTGTCGATAACGACTGTGATGCTCTATCTCTTTCTTTACGCTCTCGTTTGAGCAACGCAAATCCACCCCATCACACTCACAGCCCCGACCGCTTGCGTTGCAAGAACCGCCGCACCGCCGGATCGCTCGCGAGGCCGACCGCGAGATCGTATGCGGTCAATGCCTCGGCCTTAGCGCCGGCGCGCGCGAGCAGATCGGCGCGCGCGGCCCAGTAAGGCTGATAGTCGGCGAGGCGCGGATCGTCCGCGTACGGCGCGAGCGCGTCGAGCGCCGCCTGCGGGCTGTCCCGTTCCGCCACGGCGAGCGCGCGGTTCACGGCGACCACTGGCGAGGCCGTCATGGCGAGCAACGCATCGTAGAGCTGCACGATCTCATCCCAGTTCGCGCAATGCGTCCGGCAGCGATGGATATGCGCGGACTGCAGCGCGGCCTCGAGCTGAAAGCGTCCGATGGCGTGGAAGGTGCTCGCGCGGAATAGCAGCGCGTCGGCCGCGTCGATCATCGCTGCGTTCCATGTTGCCGGATTCTGGGCCGATAGCGGCACGTAGTCGCCGGCCGCGTCGCGCCGCGCGTTACGCCGCGCCTGTGCGTACAACATCAGCGCGAAGAGGCCTAACGCTTCCGGCTCCTCGGGTAGCAACTCCGCGAGCATGTCCGCCAGAAACAACGCCTCGCCGGCAAGATCGCGCCGCTCGGTGTCGACGCCGGTAGGGTCGGTCCAACCTTCGGTGTACGCTGCGTAGACAGCTTCGAGCACGGCCGCGAGCCGGCCGGGCAACTCCTCGCGCTCGGGCACGCTGAACGGGATGCCCGCTTCGCGAATCTTGTTTTTTGCGCGCACGAGGCGCTTGCTCATCGCGGCAGGCGAGGTCAGGAACGCGGAGGCGATCGTCTTCGCGTCGAGGCCCAGCACCACCTGCAGCATCAGCGGCGTGCGAATCGCGGCCTCGAGCGCCGGATGCGTGCACGCGAACAGCAGGGCAAGCCGGCGGTCGGGCAAGGCGCCTGCTTCGTGCTCGTCGATCTCGTCGGCGAGAACCGCGAGCTGGTTCGCCACGTCGTCGCCGACGCGGCGATGCCGTGCGCCGTCGATCGCGCGGCGGCGCGCCACCGTCATCAGCCACGCTTCGGGATTCGCGGGGCAGCCGCGCTCGGGCCAGTCGGCGAGCGCGGCGGCAAAGGCATCGGCCAGCGCATCTTCGGCTGCGGCCACGTCGCGCGTGCGCATCGCCACCAGCGCGACGAGCTTGCCGTAACTGCGGCGCGCGACGGCTTCGGCAATCGCATGCGCGGCGCCACTCGCATCGCGGTCGCGGCCGGCTGGACTCATGCGGAGCGCGCATCCTTCGGCGCAGTCCACACCGGGCGGACTTCCATCGTGCCGTGCGCCGCGCCAGGACAGCGCGACGCCCACGCGATCGCCGCGTCGAGGTTGGGCACGTCGATCAGGTAGTAGCCGGCGAGCTGCTCCTTGGTATCGGAAAACGGTCCGTCAAGCACCTGCGGCCTGGCATCGACGAGCCGCACCGTGGTGGCCGTGTTCGTGTGCTGCAGCCGGTTGGCGCCGACCAGCGCCTGCGCTTTCTGCAACGCTTCGGTGTACGCCTGATAGGCCGCGACGCCTTGCTGCCGCTCGCTGTCGGTCATCTGGTTCCAGCGGTTTTCTTCCGAATAGATCAGCAACAGGTATTGCATATGAGCCTCCGTTTTGGGGTTGAGGCGGTGCTTGCGCTTGCCGCAAACCGGCCGCCATCTCAGTGACGCGCGGGCCGCATGCGGATGGACAGGCGGCGTTGAAAAAATCGCGCGCCGCGCGACGGCCTGTGGAAGAGGCCGAGGCAGGAGCACAGGCGTGTGTGGACTATATGCAATCGAGCCGTATAGCGCGAGGCACGGTTCGGAGGTGAATGGCGCAGGCGGGGGGCCGGTCATTCGCCGCCGGCGTCGTGCAGGTGCGCGGCCAGGTGATCGATCAGCGCCCGCACCTTCGCGGGCAGAAAGCGGTTGGGCGGATAGAGCAGCCAGACCGGCCCCATGTACGGGCGCGCCTCGAACTCCCAGTCGGCGAGAACCTGGACGAGGTCGCCGTGCCGTAGCGCATTCGCCGCGGCGAAGTCGGGCAAGCTCGCAATGCCCAGATCCTGCAGCGCGGCATCGAGACGGGCGCCCGCATGATTGGCGATATAGCGGCCCCGCACGTCGAGCGACTGGGTTTCCGTGCCGCGCCGGAAATGCCATCGATTGTCGTCGACCGTTTCGCCAAGATACAGGCATTCGTGACGCGCGAGATCGCGCGGCTCGGCCGGCGTGCCGTGCGCGTCGAGATAAGCCGGCGACGCGCAGAGCAGCCATTTCACCGAGCCCAGTCGCCGGGCGGCAAGGCCCAGGGGAGGCGAGCGCGTCAGCCGGATCACGATATCGACGTCGTCGCGCAACGGATCGATCTCGCGGTCGGCGAACACCAGCTGGACATCGACATCGGGCCAGCTGCGCAGAAATTCCGGGATCAACGGATGGATCACGACGCGCGCAAAGGCAATCGGCGCGCTGACGCTGACCTTGCCGCGCGGTTCGCCGACCGCTTGTCCGGCGATATCGACCGCACCCGACGCCGCGCCGACCATGTCGCGGCAATGCCGGTAGATCTGCGCGCCCGAATCCGTGACGCGCACGCTGCGCGTCGAGCGCTCGAGCAAGCGCGTGCCAAGCGCTTCTTCGAGGCGTTTGATCTGCCGGCTGACCGTGGAGGGCGTGGTGCCCAGTTCGCGCGCGGCCACCGAGAAGTTGCCCGCATCGACGACGCGCGCAAACGTCGCCATGTCCGGCAGCAGCGCAAAAAGCTCAGTGGGGTTCATGGTCGTGCTCGCTCGATCGGGCCATTTGTGCGTCCGCGGCATAAAAGTTATTCTGCGCGCCATGATTATAGTTTCGGATGCAATAGTCGACAATTTGGCCCATTCGAATTGACATCGAAGGTTTGCCATGTCGACGCAAAAACGCCTGCTCTGGATATCCGACCTGATGCTGCTGGCGGTCGCAATGGTTTGGGGCACGAGCTATGGAGTCGCGAAAGTCGCGCTCGCGTTCTATCCCGTGTTAGGGCTGCTCGCGCTGCGCTTCGGTCTGACGTTTGTCGCGCTGTTGCCGGCATTGCGTTCGCTGCGGCACGTCAACGCGTCGGCGCTAGCCGGTGCGATCGGCACGGGTGGGCTGCTGCTAAGCGTCCTGCTTGCCGAGACCTTCGGTATCTCGCTGACACGCGCGTCGAACGCAGCATTCCTGATCAGTCTGTGCGTCGTGCTCACACCGCTCGTCGAATGGGCGCTGCTGCGCAGAAAGCCGTCGAGCGTCGAGTGGGTGGCCGTCGTATTGTCGTTGGCGGGCGCTGTCCTCGTCAGTGGCGGCGTGTTCATTCCGACCGCGGGCGATGCGCTGATTCTTCTGGCGGCGCTGCTTCGCGCCCTGACGGTCTGCGTGACGAGGCGTGTGATGCGCGAATCGACGCTCGCTCCGCTGTCGGTAACGGCGGTTCAGGCCGGCACCGTTGCGCTCGGCAGTCTGATCGCGGCGTTCACGTCCGGGTTCGTACCCGCGTCGCAGCAGTGGCGTGCGCTGCCGTCGCTAGCCGGGCATGGCACGTTCTGGACGAGCGTCGTGTACCTCGTGCTTGCATGCACGCTGTTCGCATTCTTCGCGCAAAATTTCGCCGTCAAGCGCAGCAGCCCGACGCGCGTGGCGCTATTGATGGGCAGCGAACCGGCGTTCGGCGCGTTATTCGCCTACGCGTGGCTCGGCGAGCAACTGTCGGTTTGGGGATGGGTCGGCGGCGGGCTGATGGTGTTGGCTTCCTTGCTCGCGACGGCGCCGTGGCAAAGGAGCGCTAACGCGTCGGTCGAGATGCGTAGCGCGGTCTCAAGCGACGCTTGAGCCGCACCCGTTGTCCGCGGTGTTACTCCGCGCGGGAAAAATCGACATCAGCCCGCAAACAGCGCCGTTTCAGGCGCCAGGCACGATTGTCACACCGCGCAGAACCTGACCGAACGGCGCTGTCTGCATCACGCTGAATCCGGATGCGGAGGTGGCCGTCGCGCCGCTCACGTTGACGGTGATCTTGACCAGCTGGTTCGAGTCCGCGCCCGAATCGAAGTTGGCGCCGAGGCTATCACCGGCCGTCGACGTCGTTCCGAAGATCGTGAACGAGCCGTCCGGGTTGGTTTCGCCCGTGATGCTGCGAAGTCCGTCCGGTGTGGTGGTGTAGCTTGCTCCGGCGGTTCCGAACAGGCCCAGACTATCCGTCACCGCGTAGGCGACCCCGAGGTTGAGACCCGCCGTCAAATGCGCCAGCGGCGTCCAGGTGCCGTTCTGATTCTGGTACACCCACAGACCGCCGCTGCCCGATGTCTGATCGCCGGCCGTGCCGTCGCCCTCATCGGAGACGAACATGATCGACGGGTTCGACGCCGGAATCCAGACGCTGAAAGGGAACACCACGCCGGTGATCGTGGCGGGCGGTGTACTGGCCGCCAATGCAGTCGGAAAGCCGGGAACGATCGTGATCGCGGCGTTCTGCGGCAACTGGCCGCCATTGGCCAGCGCACCGGTCGCGCCCACTTGATAAACGGTATTGACGCCGTTACTGCCGCTTCCCTTCGTGATGTACATCGTCCCGTCCGGACCGACGAAGAGGCCACGGAAATTGTCGTCCTTGCCGGTCTTGTCCGCGGGCTGGCCGATACGGGTCACCGAAAAGCCGAACTGGTCGCCCGTGGAATTGCCGCCGGTAATGGTGCCCATGGTCGCCAGCGAACAGGCCGTTCCTGCGGGCGCGACGCTATAGCTGCCGCCGTTGCTCGATTGAAACGCGCCGATGACCTGTGTAAACGGACATGTGCTGCCCGGCGCAATGCTTTGCACGCCGGTATCCGTTGTCAGCATATCGAGCTGTGCGGTGGTCGGCTTGGGGTTTTTGCCCGAATCGCCCGCGTTGCCGACCAGGTAGAGCATGCCGTTGGCGAGAACGGCCGCGCGGCCGTTATCTCCGCTGAAAGCATTGGTATTGGTAAACGACATGCTGTTATCGGCGAAATTCAACTGGGCGACCGTGCGGAAAGTCGGCGTTGAAATATCGTTGTTGGTTGGATCGATGACACCGGGCGTATTGCTATTGGAAATATCGAGCTGGTCGATCGGACTGTTGTAAGCGACCAGCGTCAGGGATTTGTGATCGAGAGAAACATTCAATGCCAGTTCGGACTTCGACGAAAAGCTCGTCGCGAAACGGGTCTGGTTCTTTGCGGCCATCGATGTGATGTCGGTCGTTTGCGCGGGGCGGGTTGCACCCGGCGTCCACTGATCGAGCAGCACCTCGGACGTGACGCCGAAGTTCGCATCGTTAGCGACGTTGGTGAATACATTCGGGAAGGTGCCGGGTGTGACGGCGGCGATGGGCGCGGAATTGGCGGTTTCGGGCGTTGCGTTGAAAGGCAATGTGCCGCTCACGACATTCGCCGGATCGTACGTCGAGCGCGAGACCAGCAGATTACCTGGGGTGAAGTTGCTGACGGGACCGGGCGAAGTACTGCCGGTGCTCGGTGGCGGCGAAGTGGGGTCGTCGCCCCCGCAGCCGGCCAGCGTGCAAACCACAACTGCGATAGGGAGTAACCTGAATGTCGCTTTCATTGTCGTTTATTGAGTTAAACGAAGGTTAATGAAATGAATGCAGTGAATACACTGCCGATATAGCGCGACACAAGCTACGAACTATCGGTGTCAATCCGGTGAATGAAGAATTACGAATATTAAGAAAAAAGATTTGGGCGCCGCGGATTTCGCTAAGGGCTTATCGATCTGCCCGACGGTATCCCTACAGCATTCCTGCACGCAGCTCTTTTACGCCATGCCCGAGCTTGCGACGCAGCAACGTCCGTAAGGTTGCCGAGTCGGCGTAGCCCACTTCGCTTGCGATGGTCTCGAGGTTGCAACCTGCCGAAACGAGATGGCGCGCGCGCTCGATCCGCAGATCCTGGAAGAACTCCAAAGGCGTCTTGCCCAATACCGCTTCGGTACGGCGTTGCAAGGTACGCGAATGAACCGCTAGCGCGCTCGCTGCACCCGCGAGCGAAAAGCCGTTGGACAGATTGTCTCGCGCCCATCGTTCGAACTTCGAAATAAGCGGATCGGCGTGCGCGAGGTAGTCGGGAATGATGTAGGGCGCCTGGGACGAGCGTTTGTCGATCAGCAGGAAGCGTGCGACGATGCCGGCCAGTTCCGGCGTCACGCGACGAACCAGCCAAAGCGCGAGATCGAGGTGCCCCATCGCGGCGCCTGCGGTCACGACACCGCGCGATTCGACCACCATGCGCGAATCGTCGAGCCTGACCGCCGGATGGCGCTGTCTGAAGAAGGGGGCGAGCGACCACGTCGTGGTGGCTTCCCGGTCGTTCAGAATGCCCGCTTCCGCGAGTACGAACGTGCCGGTGCAGGCTGCTGCGATAGGAATCCCTGCGGCGTGCCAATTCTGTAAATGCGCGAGCGCGTTACGTATGTCTTTGCGCACCAGCGTTTGAGTCAGACGTTCAGGGGTTTTTGCGTTCAAGGCAGGCACGACCACCCAGTCCGGACGATGAACGGCGCTCAACGGCTCGACCGCAACCGAAAGACCCAGGGCAGTGCGTACGCGCCGGCGCGTGCCGACCAGCTTTATCTCGAACGGCGCGACATCGATGCCTTGCGCGGCCGCCAGTTCGTTCGCGGTGGCAAACGTGTCGAGCAGCACGGTCAGGCCGGTGTCGAATACTCCATCGAGTACGAAAAGGACCAGTTTCATGCTTTATTTGAAGTGTCGCAAATATTGCTATTGATGTCATTTGTGACTATAGGGCGTGGCCCTCGCCACGTCCAGACTGCGAAGCAATCCGGGTGTCGATATGCGTCCCGGAGCCCGGCATTCGATGGAGCCTGCGCCGATGAGATCCTCTGCCGCCACCATTCTTGACACCATTGGCAATACATCGTCGTTGCCGTTGCGTCATGTCGTGCCGCTTTGGCATGACTGCATTGCCGACGAACTCGAAGCGGTTTTTACCGACGAAGCGAGGGCGATGGTATTTCGCCTCGCTGCCGAGGAAGGGCATCGACCTGCTCGCGTGACGCGACATCCGTCTCTTCCTTCGTGCGCGCGTTTTTCGACTCGTTGGCGACCGGAATGAGCCATGAGCTCAGCACCGCGAGCAACGCGACCACGAAGACGCCCCAGAAGCTCCAGTACAGCGCATGGAATAAAACCAGGCGAACGTCCTGCTGACCTGTCAGTTGAGCGAGTCCGGTGGGCGCGTTGAGAAGCTGACGAAGCTTGATGGCCAGCCTGCCGGTGCCGTAATGCGCGATGCCCGCATTGAGAATGGCGCCGAGCGCGGCGGCGCCGAGCGTATTGCCGAGACTGCGCGAAAAGATGATCGATGCGGTCGCGCTCCCGCGCATCGACCACTCCACGCTTTCCTGCACGAGCATGATGCCGGTGATGCTGACGAGCCCCATTCCGAAGCCCATCAGGAATGACGCCGCAGCGGCGACGGCAGGATGACTGTGCGGCGTCAGAAACAGCAGGATGACGGCGCCGAGCGGGAAAACAAGACTACCTGTGCGCACACTGCGGCGGATGCCGAAGGTTTTGAACAGGCGGCTCGAGAGCATAACGGCAAGCGGCCAGCCGACCACCAGCGCCGTCAACGTCGTACCTGCAACGATCGGCGAAAAACCAAGCACGCCTTGCACATAGATCGGCAGAATCGTTGTCAAGCCGATCAACGCCATGCCGGCAAGCAGCGTAGCGATATTGCTCGTCGCGATCAGGCGGCGCGTCCAGAGTTCGATCGAAATAATGGGCGAAGCGATTCGCCGTTCCTGAACGATGAAGAGCGCTCCGGTCACGGCGAACATGCAGGCCAGTCCGGCGCGCACGGGGCCTGAGGCTTCCGTTTCCGCGAGAAGCGTGAGCAGCGAGACGATGGCGGCCGAAAACAGCACGGCGCCCTCATAGTCGATCCTGACGCGGCGACGTTCAGTCTGCTCGCGCAGAAACAGCAGGAAACCCACGATTGCCAGCACGCCGAACGGCAAATTGATCCAGAAGATCCATGCCCACGAAAGCCGGCCGATGATGATGCCGCCGGCGAGCGGCCCAATGACAGCCGAAACCGCCCAGACAACGGCAATCATTCCTTGTGCGCGACCCCGTTCGTCGAGCGCGTAAAGGTCGCCGATCACCGTCATTGCCACAGGATAAATTGCGCCGGCGCCCAAACCCTGCAGCAGGCGGAAAGCGATCAGCGATGACATTGAAGAGGCAAAGCCGCATAGCAACGAGCCGGCGAGAAAAACCGCGATGCCGGTCATCAGCACCGGCTTGCGGCCGAACATGTCGGACAGCTTGCCATAGATGGGCGTGGTCGCCGATTGCGCGAGCAGAAACGATGAAAACACCCAGCTGTAATACGAGAAGCCACCGAGTTCACCGGCCACACGCGGCATGGCCGTGGCGACGATCGTCGCCTCGATCGAAACCATGAAAGTCGCCAGCATGATCGTGCCGAGAATCAGCGAGCGATGAAAGTCCGAGATGGATTTGTGCATGACCACACATCAAAGCAGTACTCAGTGTCCTTTATACATGCATATGCACTCACGCGAAAGTTAAATATGCGGCGCGCAGGGAGCGGTGTGGTGTGCGATGCGATGATTATCGGTTACACGGTTTCGAACACAGTGGCCGCGGTCGCGGGTCGGTTCGTTGCCCGTACAGATGAGCCACGGGTAGGCGCGGTTATTGCGGCCGCCGAACCCTTGCATTCGACGCGATCGTTCGCCTCACCCTTTCCAGCGCCAGTCGCGAATCTCTTCGCGATCGATGCCTTCGGTGTGTGCATAGTTCAGATGCTCGATCTGCTGGTCGCGCAACCGTTCCTTCGCGTGATCGCCGATTCCGCGCAGGCGCGGCACACGGTCGATCGCATCGATCGCGAGCGTGAAGCGGTCGATGCCGTTGATCATCGCGAGTTCGAGCGGCGTATTGATGTTGCCTTTCTCGGCATAGCCGTGCACGTGAATATTCTCGTGATTCGTGCGCTTGTAGGTGAGCTTGTGCACGAGCGACGCATACGAATGGAAGTTGAAGATCACGGGCTTGTCCGTTGTGAACAGCGAATCGAAATCGCGTGACGACAGGCCATGCGGATGGTCGGTATCGGGCATCAATCGGAACAGGTCGACCACGTTCACGAAGCGGATCTTCAGGTCCGCAAACCAGCCTTTCAGGATCTCGACGGCCGCGAGCGCTTCCATTGTCGCGATGTCGCCCGCGCACGCGATCACGACATCGGGTTCGGAACCCTGATCGGTCGATGCCCACGGCCAGATGCCGATGCCCTTCGTGCAGTGTGCGATCGCCGTGTTCATATCGAGGTACTGCAAATGCGGCTGCTTGTCCGCGACGATCACGTTCACGTAATCGCGCGAGCGCAGGCAGTGATCGGCTACGCTGAGCAGGCAGTTCGCATCGGGCGGCAGATAAATGCGCACGACATCGGGGCTCTTGTTCGTCACGACATCGAGAAAGCCCGGGTCCTGGTGCGTGAAGCCGTTATGGTCCTGGCGCCAGACAAGCGACGTGATCAGCAGGTTCAGCGCCGGCACCGGTTGGCGCCAGCGCAACTCGCGCTTGGCTTTTTCGAGCCACTTCGCGTGCTGGTTGAACATCGAGTCGATCACATGCACGAATGCTTCGTAGGTCGCGAAGAGCCCATGTCGGCCCGTCAGCGTGTAGCCTTCGAGCCAGCCCTCAAGCGTGTGTTCGCTCAGCATTTCCATCACGCGGCCATCGACGGCCAGGTCGCCGCCGTCCGCATCGCTGTCCTTGAGTTCGGCCAACCAGGTCTTCTTCGATACTTCGTAAATCGCGGTGAGCTTGTTGCTTGCGGTTTCGTCGGGGCCGAACACGCGGAAGTTCGTCATGTTCCGGCGCATCACGTCGCGCAGGAATTTACCGAGCACGTCGGTGGTCGGCACATAGTCGCTGGCGGGCTTTTTCACCGGTACCGCGTATTCCTGAAACGGCGGCAGATCGAGTGCCTTGCATAGCGCGCCGCCGTTTGCGTGCGGGTTCGCGCTGATGCGGCGTTCCCCGGCCGGGGCGAGCGCGCGCAAGTCCTCGACGAGGCGTCCCGCTTCGTCGAAGAGCGTTTCGGGCTCATAGCTCTTGAGCCACGCTTCGACCGCGCGCAGGCTTTCGCGATTGGTTGCCGGGTCGGCGATCGGCACCTGGTGCGCGCGCCACGATCCCTCCACCTGGTGGCCGCCGAGTTCGCGCGGACCGGTCCAGCCCTTCGGCGTGCGCAGCACGATCATCGGCCAGCGCGGCCGGTTGCGGATGCCTTGCGTGCGTGCGGCGTGTTGAATCGTGTGAATTTCGTCGAGACAGCGGTCGAGCGTTGCGGCCATCTTCTGATGCATTGCGGTCGGATCGTCGCCTTCGACGAAATAGGGCTTGTAACCGTAGCCCGTCATCAGCGCTTCGAGTTCTTCGTGCGGAATGCGCGCGAGGATCGTCGGGTTGGCGATCTTGTAGCCGTTCAGATGCAGCACAGGCAGCACCGCGCCGTCTCGCACCGGGTTCAAAAACTTGTTCGAATGCCACGATGTGGCGAGCGGCCCGGTTTCCGCTTCGCCGTCGCCGACCGCGACGGTCACGATGAGGTCCGGGTTGTCGAACGCTGCGCCGTACGCATGCGAAATGCTGTAGCCGAGTTCGCCGCCTTCGTGAATCGAGCCCGGCGTTTCGGGCGTGCAATGCGATCCGATGCCGCCCGGAAACGAAAACAGCCGGAAGAACTGCTCCATGCCTTCCTCGGTTTCGCTGCGGTCGGGATAGATTTCCGAATAGCGGCCTTCGAGGTAACTATTCGCAAGCGTTGCCGGTGCGCCATGCCCCGGGCCCGAAATATAGATCATGTTCAGGTCGCGTTGTCTGATCGCACGATTCAGATGCACGAGCAGAAAGCTTTGCCCCGGATCGGACCCCCAGTGGCCGAGCAGGCGCCGCTTGATATGAGCGGCTTCGAGCGGCTTGCGCAACAGCGGATTCGCGCGCAGGTAAATCATGCCGGCGGACAGATAATTGCAGGCCCGCCAGTAGCGGTCCATGTTGCTTAATTCTTCGGACTGCAGCGGGGAGGGGGCGAGAGGTGCGTCGTCGGCCATGGCGTATGCCTCCGTGTGCGGTGCATCGCGACGCGGGCACGCGCGGCAATGCGTCGCGGATGACGTCAGGCAGCGCCGCCGCAAGACACGCGACGCTGGGCGAGTTACTAATCATAGGATGTGCTTCGCGAATTTTCGACCGCATCGCGCAGCCGTTTCATGATCTGAAGCAGACAGCCGCACATGCCCGGCGGTCTGCTTCAGCGCGAAGCAAACACGGTGAAGCGCGAGATGAACGTCACACGTTATGCGTTCAGATAGATCGTCTTCGTGCGCACATACGCTTCGAGACCGTACTTGCCGTCTTCGCCGCCAAGGCCGCTATCGCCGTAGCCGTGATGGAAGCCTTGCGGTGCTTCGCCGTTCGTGCGGTTCACATAGATTTCGCCGAAATTCAGTTCGGCCGCCGTGCGCATCAGCACGCCGATATCTTTCGTAAACAGATACGCCGAGAGGCCGAAGTTCGAATCGTTCGCGAATTCGAGCGCTTCGTCGAAGTTCTTTATTTTGAGCACGGAAACGACGGGACCGAACACTTCGGAACGCACGATATCCATCTGATGCGTGACGCCCGTCAGCAGCGTCGGCTGATAGAAGTAGCCATGGTCGTACAGGCCGCCCGTGAGCCGTGTGCCGCCGATATGGACCTTCGCGCCTTGCTGCACGGCTTTCGCGACCATTGCGTCGACCTTTTCGACTTCGACCTTGCTGACCTTCGGGCCCATGTCGGTCGTTTCGTCGTCGGGGTCGCCGACTTTCATCGCCTTGATCTTTTTCGTGACGAGTTCGAGGAAGCGGTCGTAGACGGCTTCGTGCACGTAGGTGCGTTCGTTCGCGGTGCACACCTGGCCCGCGTTCAGGAAGCGCGCCTCGACGGCGGCCGTGGCCGCGAGTTCGAGGTCCGCATCGGCGAGCACGATGAACGGCGCCTTGCCGCCCAGTTCCAGCCGGACTTCTTTCAGCGTAGGCGCGGCGGCGGCCATGATCTGCTTGCCGGCGCGCGTGCTGCCCGTCATCGTGATCAGCTTGATGGCCGGGTGCGTGACGAGCCGTTCGCCGGTGCGGATGCCGCCGCTCACGATATTCACGACGCCGGGCGGAATGCCCGCTTCGGCAATCAGCTTGCCGATTTCAAGCGAGGTCACGGGCGTCAATTCGTGCGGCTTCAGCACGATCGTATTGCCGGCCGCAATAGCGGGCGCGACCTTGCGCGCAAGCAGGGCGGCCGGGAAATTCCATGCGGTAATGCCGCCGATTACGCCGTGCGGCAGCTTTTCGATCAGGATTCTTTCGCCGGGACGGCTGCCGGGTACGATATCGCCTTCGATGCGGCGCGCGTTTTCCGCGGCGAAACGGTTCAGCTGAATGGCAAAATCGATTTCACCGCGCGCTTCGCGGATCGGTTTGCCGACTTCTTTCGTGAGCAGACGCGCGAGGCGCTCGCGGTCGCGCTGCATCAGTTCATTGAGGCGCAGCAGGCAATCGGCGCGCTCGAGCGCCGTGCGGCGGCTCCATGCGGGAAACGCGGCCTGTGCGGCCTCGACTGCGCGATCGACGTCGGCATCGGTTGCATCGATGACGGTGGCGATCGTCTCGCCGGTCGCGGGACTGCGAATCGTCAGGCGCTCGGCGCCCTTCGATTGCATCCAGTCGCCGTTGATGAAAAGCGAATACTGTTGGGTCGTACTCATGCGTGGTCACCTATGGCTGAGGGGTTGCCGCTCTGATCGCGAAGCGGGCTGCGTCGCGCGCGGCGTCGATCCGATGCGTGCACATCGAATGCTCACGATAGACCGGCATGGGCCGCATTCGTTGCCTTAAATTCACGCAACAATCGCAACGAGCGGCGTTATCCGGTGCAGGCCGCACGCTGTCGCGCGGCTTTCGATCGTGTGCCCGATACACAGAACGCATTTCAAAGTGGTACTCTCGGCCCCGAACCCGCGTTCCGCGCAACACTTCGGATGCCGGGGCGGCTGCGATTGATCGGGAACAGCCGTTGCCTGTGGTAAATAGTGCAAATCTATAATCGAAAGGAAAATCGAATGTTGAGCAAGCCCACGCTTTCCATCGCCGAAACGACGCGCATTCTTGACGCAGCCCGGGCCGAGGCAGACAAGAACAAATGGGCCGTCACGATTGCGGTTGCCGACGACGGAGGCCATCTCCTCGGGCTCCTGCGCCTCGACGGCTGCGCGCCGATCGGTGCCTATATCGCGACTGAAAAGGCCCGTACCGCGGCACTCGGGCGCCGCGAATCGAAACAGTACGAGGACATGATCAACGGCGGCCGCACCGCGTTTCTGTCCGCGCCGCTCGCCGGCGCGCTCGAAGGCGGCGTGCCGATCGTGGTCGACGGCCAGGTGGTCGGCGCGGTCGGCGTGTCCGGCGTGAAGGCACCCGAAGACGCGCAGGTCGCCCGTGCCGGCGCGCAAAGCGTCGCCGGCTGACGGATCACGCGCCCAGCCCGCGCGCCCGTCGGCAAGCAGTAGCTAGCGGTACCAGGTGGTACCAAGCCGAAGTAAGCGGTATCAAGCGGTATCAAGCGGTATCCCACTCGCCCCAACGAAACAGCAGACAGGAAGTAGCGATAATGACTCAGCCAAAGATGATTCAGCGCGGCGGCCTGCAAGTGGCCGCCAATCTCGACCAGTTCATCGAACAGGAAGCGCTGCCGGGCACCGGCGTCGAAAGCGCCGCGTTCTGGGCCGGCTTCGACAAGCTCGTGCACGACCTCGCGCCGAAGAACCGCGCGCTGCTCGCCGAGCGCGAGCGGCTGCAGCGCGAGCTCGACACGTGGCATCGCGCGCATCCGGGACCGGTGCGCGACGCGAAGGCGTACCGCGCGTTCCTCGAAGACATCGGTTACATCGTGCCGTCGCCCACGCGCGTGCAGGCCACGACCGACCATGTCGACACCGAAATCGCCGAACAGGCAGGCCCGCAGCTCGTCGTGCCGCTGTCGAATGCGCGCTATGCGCTGAACGCCGCGAATGCGCGCTGGGGCAGCCTCTATGACGCGCTGTACGGCACCGATGCGATTCCCGATAGCGACGGCGCGCAGCGCAAGGCCGGTTTCAATCCGGTGCGCGGTGCGCGCGTGATCGCCTATGCGCGCGCGTTCCTCGATCAGGCGGCGCCGCTTGCGAACGGTTCGCACGCCGACGCAACGCGTTACGCGGTCGAAGGCGGCAAGCTCGTCGTGACGTTGAAGAGCGGCAGCAGCGCGCTGCGCGACCCGGCGCAGTTCGCGGGCTTCCAGGGCGATGCGGCGGCGCCGTCCGCCGTGCTGCTCAAGCACCATGGCCTGCATTTCGAGATCCAGATCGATGCGGCCGATTCGATCGGCAAGACCGATGCCGCGCATGTCAAGGATGTGCTCGTCGAAGCGGCGGTGACGACCATCATCGATTGCGAAGACTCGGTGGCGGCCGTCGACGCCGACGACAAGGTCGAGCTCTATCGCAACTGGCTGGGCCTCATGAACGGCACGCTGACCGAAGAGGTGACGAAGGGCGGCAAGACGTTCACGCGGCGCCTGAACGCCGACCGCGAATATCAGCGCGCCGACGGCTCGAAGCTCACGCTGCATGGCCGTTCGCTGCTGTTCATCCGCAACGTCGGCCACCTGATGACGAACCCGTCCGTGCTCGATCGCGATGGCAACGAGATTCCGGAAGGCATTCTCGACGGCATGATCACCACGTTGTGCGCGCTGCACGATCGCAAGCACAAGCTCAATTCGCGCACGGGCTCGATCTATATCGTGAAGCCGAAGATGCACGGCCCCGCTGAAGTCGCGTTCGCGAACGAGCTGTTCGGCCGCGTCGAAGACGTGCTCGGCCTTGCGCGCAACACGATGAAGATGGGCATCATGGACGAGGAGCGCCGCACGAGCGTGAACCTGCTGGCGTGCATCGCGGAGGCGTCGGCGCGGGTCGCGTTCATCAACACGGGGTTCCTCGACCGCACCGGCGACGAGATGCATACGTCGATGGAAGCGGGCCCGATGCTGCGCAAGGGCGATATGAAGTCGACGGCGTGGATTGCCGCGTACGAGCGCAGCAACGTGCTCGTCGGTCTCGCGGCGGGCCTGCGCGGGCGCGCGCAGATCGGCAAGGGCATGTGGGCGATGCCCGATTTGATGGCCGCGATGCTCGAACAGAAGGTCGTGCATCCGAAGGCCGGCGCGAATACGGCCTGGGTGCCGTCGCCGACCGCGGCGACGCTGCACGCGCTGCATTATCACCAGGTCGACGTGCAAGCGGTTCAGCAGCAGCTCGAACGCACCGACTATGCGAGCGTGCGCGACGAACTGCTCGGCGGCCTGCTGACCGTGCCCGTGGTCGAAAAGGCGCAGTGGAGCGCCGACGAGATCCGCCAGGAGATCGAAAACAACGCGCAGGGCATTCTCGGCTATGTGGTGCGCTGGATCGACCAGGGCGTCGGCTGCTCGAAGGTGCCCGACATCCACAACGTGGGCCTGATGGAAGACCGCGCAACGCTGCGTATCTCGAGCCAGCATATCGCGAACTGGCTGCATCACGGCGTCGTCACGCGCGAGCAGGTGGAAGACACGTTCCGCCGTATGGCGAAGATGGTCGACCAGCAGAACGCCGGCGATTCGCACTATCAGCCGATGGCGCCGAACTACGATGCGTCGCTCGCGTTCAAGGCCGCGTGCGCGCTCGTGTTCGAGGGACGCGAGCAGCCGAGCGGTTACACGGAACCGCTGCTGCACAAGTTCCGCCTCGAGCTGAAGGCGAAGGGCTGATCCGCCGCGATCCGCTCACCGGCCCGCGGTAGCCCGGGCCGGTGAGCGGCGTCAGCGTTCCGGGTACCCATACGTTCAGGCTGACACGATTTCGACGTCGTATCGCTCGAGCCAATCGGCAAGCGCAAGCGTGTGATCGACGTCCACTCTCTCCCAGTTGATGCTGGATTCCCCGACCGGTTTATCGATCAGACTGCGCATTGCGTCGCGGTCGAATAGCTGCTGCACGCGCGGCGACGGATCGGCGAGCAGGGCGGCCATTCGCTGCTGCAGCAAATGTTCGTACGCGGGATCCTGCGTCGCCGGATACGCGCTTTTTTTGCGGTTCAGAATCGCATCGGGCAGCACGTCCTTGCTCGCGGCGCGCAACAGGCTCTTTTCGCGGCCGTCGAAATGCTTCATCTCCCAGGGCACGTTGAACATGTACTGCACGAGTTCGTGATCGCAGTACGGCACGCGCACTTCGAGGCCGACCGCCATGCTGAGGCGATCCTTGCGGTCGAGCAGGTTCGGCAGCCAGCAGGTCAGCCCGAGAAACGCGAGTTCGCGCCTGCGTGTCGCGAGCGCGCTTTCGCCGGGTAGCGCCGGCGTCGCGCGGCAGACCCGATCATGCGTATCGGCCCAGTATTCGGGCACGTCCAACGCGTCGCGAAGCTCGCGCGTCAGCACGCGCGCCGGGTCCGCGAGGCCGGACGTCCACGGCAGCGTCGTTGCATCGAGAAATTGCGGCAGGTGATGCCAGCGATAGCCGCCGAACACTTCGTCGGCCGCTTCGCCCGATAACGCGACCGTCGAATCGCGGCGCACCGCGCTGAACAGCAGATACAGCGACGGACACATATCGCTGCCGATCTTCCAGTTCGCATCGTATGCATCGACGACCGCGCGTCTCACTTCGGCGCTGGCGATCTGCGCGGTGTCGAGCTCGATCTCCGTATGTTGCGTGCGCAACTGTTCGACGAACGCGCGCACGAACGGCGCATCGCGCGAATCGCGCGAGTGGTCCGCCCCGAAAGGCACGCCGCGATCGGCGAAGTCGACCGAGTACGTGCGTACCGCGTGCCCGTCGCGCCGCCGCACGAGCCGGTCTGCGAGCGCCGTGACGGCCGATGAATCGAGGCCACCCGACAGCAGGCTGCACAACGGCACATCGCAGACGGTTTGCTGTTCGACGATGCGCTCCAGATGCGCACGCACGGTGTCGATCGTGCGCTCGAGCGAATCGGTGTGCTCGCGCGCTTCGAGTTTCCAGTAGCAGTGCTCGGTCAATCCATCGCGCGATACGCGCACGATGTGGCCGGGCTTCACTTCATGCATGCCGTCGTAGATCGCGTCGCCGGGCAGACGGGTAACGCTGAGCGCGCGGCGCAAACCGTCGAGCCCGACGCGCGGGCGCATCTGCGGATGCGCAAGAATCGCTTTCGGCTCGGAGCCGAACAGCACGCCGCGGCCAAACGGCCGATAAAACAGCGGCTTCACGCCGAGCCGGTCGCGCACGAGCAGCAAGCGCGCTTCGCGCACGTCCCAGATCGCAAACGCGAACATGCCGACGAAGCGCTCGGCACACGCTTCGCCCCATTCGAGATACGCGCGCAACACGACCTCGGTGTCGCTTTGTGTTCGAAACGTGTGTCCGCGCTTTTGCAGCGTCTCGCGCAATTCGACGAAGTTGTAGACCTCGCCGCTATACGTGAGGCAGGCGATGGTTTTGCCGTCTTCGATCGCGCGCATCGGTTGCGCGCCGCCTTCGAGATCGATAACCGACAGCCTGCGATGACCGAGCCCCGCATGCGTGCCGATCCAGATGCCTTGCGCGTCGGGGCCGCGTAAGGCCATTGCGTCCGTCATCGTTTGAATGACGGGTCGCTCGCCATTCAGGTTGCGCTCGTAATCCACCCATCCCGCGATACCGCACATATGTTCTCCGCGCTGTCACATGCACGGATAACACTTCGGCGACATGCGAATTCCTCGACGGCAAGGCGACGAAACACACGACACTGCGAATGCGTCGCGCCCGTTGGTTAACAGAACCTTAAGCAAAAAATGCTGTTGCGCAAATGCTTCGATATTCGAAGGCATCGACGCAATTCAGCGAGATGAAAGCGATTAATCACAGAACCGACTTGCTCGCGCTTCAAATTCGCCATCGATTACCAAGTGTTACTTCACCACCTGAAAGGACGAAAATATGAAGACGGTCAGGAAATCGATGCGTGTGCGGTACATGGTCGGCGCCATCGCGGTCTCGCTTGCAGCGATGCATGCAGCCGGTGCTGCGTCGATGAGCAATGGACAGGATCACGACGGACACCACGAAGGCAACGGCCATCATGGCGCGGTCAAGCATGTGCTGCTGATCAGCTTCGACGGCCTGCACGAACAGGACGTCGCGCGCTGCATCGCGGCGAATGCCTGCCCGAACCTCGCGCTGCTGGCGAAGGCCGGCACCACGTACACGAATGCGCACACGCCTGGCCTGTCGGATTCGTTCCCGGGCCTCGCCGCGCTCGTGACCGGCGGGTCGCCGAAAACGGCTGGGCTTTTCTATGACGTGTCGTATGACCGCACCCTCTACGCGCCGTCGGATACGCAGTGCACGGGCAAGCAGGGCTGGAACGTGGTGTTCGACGAGACCACGGGCATCGACGCCGAGAACGGCGGCGCGCTGATTCACCTCGACGGCGGCGGCGCATTCAACCCGCAGGCCATTCCGCATGCGCGAATCAACGGCGCCTGCGTGCCGGTGTTTCCGCACAACTACGTGAAGACGAATACGCTCTTCGAGGTAGTCAAACAGAACCTGCGCGGCGCGCGCACCGCATGGTCCGACAAGCATGCGTTCGGTTACGACTGGCTCAACGGCCCCTCGGGCACCGGTGTCGACGATCTGGCGCGTACCGAGATCAACTCGATCGATCCGGCCACGAAGACCGACTATACGGACGTCTTCACGCACACCGAGACGTTCGACAATTTCCACGTGCAGGAAATGGTCAACGAGATCGACGGCAAAGACTCGACCGGCGCGACCAACGCTGCCGTGCCGACCGTGTTCGGCGCCGACTTTCAGACGTTGAGCGTCGCGCAGAAGGCGCCGGTCGCGGCGGGCGGCGGTTATCTCGATGCCGATTTCACGCCGGGTCCGCAGGTGAGCGCGGCGATCACCTACATCGACGATTCGCTGGGCCGCCTCGTGACCGAACTCAAGCAGCGCAACCTGTATTCGTCGACGGCGATCATCGTGGCGTCGAAGCATGGCCAGTCGCCGACCGATCACACGAAGCTCGTGAAAAACGGCGATACGTTGACGAAGCTGCTCGAAGCGAATAACTTCCTCGACCCGAACGGCAACTTCGGCCAGGCCGCGACGAAAAGCGGCAACCTCAACGACGGCACGGGTCTCGTCGATACCGGCTTCGTGCAGACCGACGACGTCGGCCTGATCTGGCTGCGCGATCAGAGCCAGCGCGCCGCGGTCGTGAAAACGCTCAAGGACAATCTGAGCTGCAACGCGCCCGGCATCTGCGCGGACGGCCCGCAAGCCTATATTTTGTCGGGCCCGCAACTGGCCGAGCGCTTCGGCGACCCGGCGCTGGGCCGAACGCCCGACATCATCGTCCAGCCGAACCCGGGCGTGATTTATACGTCGAGCACGTCGAAGGACGAAGAGCATGGCGGCAATGCTCCCGACGACAGCCACCTCGGTCTCGTCGTCTATGTGCCCGGTGCGAACGATGCACATGGCGCGCGCAACTCAGGCCGTACGATCGACGAGCCGGTACTGACCACCGAAGTCGCGCCGTCGATTCTGCGCATGCTTGGCCTCGAGCCCGGGCTGCTGCATTCGGTCGCGCTCGAGGGCACGCCAGTGCTGCCCCAGTTCGAACAAGGCCGCTTCTAAGCTGACTTGACCGGCAGGCGCCGACGCGAGCGCTTCGCGTTGGCGCTACATTGCTTCGCACGCCGGAGTTTGCGGTCGCGTCAGCCATTGCGCGTCTATGTCATGATGGGTTGAAACGTGAACAAGGCGTGACCCAGGCGTGAATCAGGCCTGATGCACGCTTCAGGCATTTTTCGTACAGGGCGGCCATCATGCGCAACGTCGACGAGAACACGATCACCGAAGCCGTACTTGCACGGCATGAACTCGCGGGCAATGCGAGGCTCAAGGAAATTGCGGGCAGCCTTGTGCGCCACCTGCATGCGTTCGCACGCGAGGTGAACCTCACGGAAAGCGAATGGGAGGCGGGCATCCGCTTTCTCACGGAAGTCGGTCATATGACCGATGAAAAGCGCCAGGAGTTCATACTGCTCTCCGATACGCTCGGATTATCGATGCTCGTGGTCGCGATGGCGAACCGCAAACCTGCCGGCTGCACGGAGGCAACCGTGTTTGGCCCGTTCTTCGTCGAAGGCGCGCCCGAGTATGAGAACGGCGCGGACGTCGCGAACGGCGCAACGGGGGTGCCGTGTTTCGTGTCGGGGAAAATCGTCGGCCTCGACGGCGAGCCGGTCGCGCATGCGCGCATCGAAGTCTGGCAGGCCGATGCCGATGGGCATTACGACGTCCAGTATCCGAACGACGGCGAGCACCGCGGTCGCGGTGCGCTGCATAGCCGCGCGGACGGCAGCTTTAACTTCCGCTCGATTGTCGGCGAGCCGTATCCGATTCCGCACGATGGGCCGGTCGGCCGCATGCTCGACGCGCTGGGCCGTCACCCGTGGCGGCCTGCGCATCTGCATTTCATGATCACGGCGCCCGGTTATGAGCGGCTCGTCACCCACGTGTTTCGCGAGGGCGACCCGTATCTCGACTCGGACGCGGTGTTCGGCGTGCGCTCGTCGCTGATCGCACCGTGGGTGCGGCACGACGCGGGCGTAGCGCCGGACGGCACGCGCATGACGGCGCCGTTCTACACGCTCGAATTCGACTTCGTGCTGAACCGCGCGACGCCCTAGCGAGGCGCACCGTCGGCGCGCACGAGCCCGGCGCTTTCCATCGCATCCATATGGCGCGCAATGGCGCCGGGCGTGGTGATCCAGACATCGCCTTGCGCACGGGCCTCGGCAATGTGCTTCAGCGCGCGCCGCAGGTGCCGCAGACGATACGGCTGCCCGACCAGATACGGATGCAGCGCGATGCCCATCACGAGCGCTTGCGGACACCGGCCCGTGTGCACCTGCTCGCGCATTTCGTCGAACTGATCGATGATCATGTCGGCGAACGCGCAGCCGTCCAGATGGCGGCCGATCATCATCGGCAGATCGTTGAGTTCCTGCGGATACGGAATCGACCAGAGCGGGCCGCCGCGCGTGGCCATGCGCACCGGGCGATCGTCGTGACACCAGTTCAGCGTATAGCGATAGCCGGTTTCGGCAAGCAGGTCGGGTGTGGCGAGCGACTCCGAGATCCACGGCGATAGCCAGCCGGCCGGCGGCGTGCCCGCATGCGCGGCGATCCGGTCGCGGCAGTGCGCGAGCAGCGCGCGTTCGTCGGCCTCGGACAGCGTGCCCTGCCGTTGCGAGTTCGTGTGGCCGTGTCCGATCAATTCGTCGCCGCGCGCGACACACGCATCGATCACCTCCGGGCAATGGTCGTAAAGCGAGGTATTGATCAGCACGCCGGCCGGCATGTCGAGCTGGTCGAACAGTTCGAGGCACCGCCACACGCCGACGCGATTGCCGTATTCGCGCCAGCTGTAGTTGAGCACGTCCGGTTCCGGCGATATCGGCCCGAGCGCTGCGCCCAGCCCGCTGCCGAATGCGAAGTGCTCGATATTGAAGCCGAGATAAACGGCGAGCCGCTTGTCGCCGGGCCAGCCGTACGCGTCCGCGTCGGTGATCGCGCGATACGGAAAGCGGCCATGTGTTGCAAGCGGACCGATCGCAGCCGCACCCGCGGCGCGGCCCTCGAAAGTTTCTTTCATGTGTTTGACGATGTTGACAAAGACCGTGCGGCGCGTGGAATCGCCCACGCGATGATCGGCTGTTCCGAGCCTGCGCCCCAAAAAAACGTTGTCGACAATACGTCGATTTGTCGTATCCAGCAAGCGGTCAAAACTGTGTACCAAAACGGGGTGGGGATTCGCCGATCTGGCGCATGGGCGCGCCAAGAACGGGCGCGCCCGTGCACTGGAATGCGGTCGAGGCACTCAAGCTGCCGCGGCGATATGCGCTGCGCAACGATGCTGCGTACGCAGCGCCGGCCATCTTGCATACCGGACGCTGCAATCTGGCATACATGTTGCGATCCATTGCGTCCATTTTCCGGCGCACATCGTCGATATGCAGCCGGTTTCGCTTCTCTTACCGTTCTCTTTCATGACATCAGTCAGCCGTGCGGACGTCGCTTATCTGTCGATGCGGCAAGCCATCGTCGAGCAGGCGCTCGTGCCGGGCACGAAGCTGCCGGAGGATGCGCTTGCCGCGCATTTCGGCGTGAGCCGCACGCTGATTCGCGCGGCGCTCGCGCGGCTCGCGAACGAAGGCCTGATCGATACCGGCAACAAGCGCAGCGCAACCGTGGCGCGGCCGAGCCGGGAAGAAGCGAAGGCGGTGTTCGAAGTGCGCCGCTGCCTCGAGGTCGAGGTTGTGCGTCTGGTGGCGCAGAACTGGCAGCCCGAGTTCGTCGCATTGCTCGACGAACACGTGCGCCGCGAAGAGGCGGCGCGCGGCGCCGGCGCGAAGCTCGAACTGCGCGTGGCGAGCGAGTTTCACATGTTGCTTGCGCAACTGAGCGGCAATCCGCTGATCGAGCGCTATGTGTCGGAGGTCGTGTCGCGTTGCTCGCTGATTCTCGCGGTGCACGGTCATGAGCCGTCGCAGGAGTGCGGCATGCGCGAGCACCGCACGCTGATCGCCGCGCTGCGCAAACGCGACGCGGCGCTCGCGCAGCAATTGATGAGCGACCACCTGCAGGCGCTCGAAGCGCGTTCGCTCGTCGATCGCGCGGAGACGGCGCGGCCCGACATCGTCGACATACTCGGGCGCTATTCGGCCGCGTTCGCGCCTGCGGACCAGCCGGCGGCTGCGAAACGCGCTGCCCGCAAACCGCGCGAACCACGCGAACCACGCGAGCGGCCCGCAAAACAGACGCGCGGCGCATGAGATCACCGCCGGCCGCGTCGAAGCAGTCTTTCCCTACGCCTGATCAGACCAATCGAATCAACCGAACCTACGCCTGGAGCGAATGCAGATGAAGCAGCGAATCAATCGACGACAATTTCTCGCACTATCGGGCGCGGGGGCGGTGGGCCTTGCCGCCGGCATGGTGCCGCGCCTCGCGGCCGCCAAGGACAAGCTGACGATCGGCATCGTCTACGTCGGACCGCGCGACGATTTCGGCTGGAACCAGTCGCACGCAGTCGCCGCGCAGGCATTGCGTGCGCTGCCGAACGTCAACGTGGTCGAGGAAGAGAACGTGCCCGAGACGATCGCGGTGCGCAAGTCGATGGAGTCGATGATCGAGCTCGACGGCGCGTCGCTGATTCTCGGCACGTCGTTCGGCTACTTCGATCCCTACATGGTCGATCTCGCGCGCGCGTATCCGAACGTGCAGTTCCGCCACGCGAGCCGGCTGTGGGATCCGGCGAAGCACCCGAACAATCTCGGCGGCTACTTCGCCTATCGCGACCAGGGCCATTACGTGAACGGCGTGGCGGCCGGCCTGTCGACGAAAACCAATCAGATAGGCTATGTCGCCGCAAAGCCGATCGGCATCGTGCTGCGCACGATCAACTCGTTCATGCTCGGCGTGCGCAAGGTGAACCCGCACGCGTCGGTCAAACTGATCTTCACCGGCGACTGGACGTTGCCCGTGCGCGAAGCCGAGGCGACCAATGCGCTGATCGCGGGCGGCTGCGATGTGATCGCGTGTCACGTCGACAGCCCGAAGGTCGTCGTCGAAACGGCCGAGCAGCACGGCGTGAAGAGCTGCGGTCACAACACGTCGCAGGCCGCGCTCGCGCCGAAGGGGTTCATCACCGGTGCCGAGGCGAAGTGGGAAACCGCGTACAAGGGCTACGCGGCCGATATCGCCGCGGGCCGCAAACTGCCGAACGTGATGTACGGCGGTTACGACAAGGATCTGGTCGCGAGCACGCCGTTCGGCGCGGGGGCGACACCGCAGGCGCGCACTGCGGCGCTCGCGGCGATCGCCGATCTCAAAGCGGGCAAGCCGATCTACGTCGGCCCGATCCGCAGCAACACCGGCAAGATCGTCATCGACAAAACCTACGGCAATTACGATCCGTTCCTCGATCAGACCGACTACCTCGTCGAGGGCGTGATCGGTTCGATCTCCTGAGCCTCGCGCTTCACTGTTGATTCCACTGTGCAATAGGATATGGCGAGCGATTCGACGCAATCCATCACACCGCCGGCAAGCGCGGCCGACGTGCGCGAGCGCCGCGAGCGTTTCCTGCCGCTGCGGCAAAGCGCCGAAATGCTGACGATTTCGGCGCTCGCCGTGGGCGGCGCCGCGGCGCTCTTTTCGGTGCTGCTGCTCACGCTCGGCGTCGCGCCGGGCGAGTTCTTCGAACTGGTGTGGCGCGGCGGGTTCGGCACCTGGTTTTCGCTGCAGAACACGCTCGTGCGCGCGGCGCCGCTCGTGTTCACCGCGCTGACCGTCGCGATTCCCGCGCAGCTCGGTCTCGTCGTGATCGGCGGCGAAGGCGCGCTCGTGCTCGGCGGCTTCGCAGCCGCCTGCGCGGCGCTGCCGTTCGGCGGCGGCGGGGCGCCCGTGCTCGTCATGACCGCGATGGTCGCGGCCGCGCTCGCGAGCGGCGCCGCATGGATCGGCCTCGTCGGCGCGCTGCGGCACCTGCGCGGCGCGAACGAAACGATCTCGAGCCTGCTGATGTCGTACCTCGCGATCGCGATCCTGAACTTCTTCGTCGAAGGACCGTTGCGCGATCCGGCGAGTCCGATCAAATCGTCGACGCGACCGATCGGCGACGCGAACATGGTCGGCAATATTCCCGGCACGAGCGTGCATTGGGGCCTCGCGGTCAGCATCGCACTCGCGTTCGCCGTGTGGGTGCTGATGCGCCGCACGACGTTCGGCTTCGCGGCGCGGCTCACGGGCGGCAATCTGCGCGCCGCGCGCGCGCAGGGTCTGCCGGTCGGACGGCTGATCGTCGCGGCGTGCGCGATCGCAGGCGCGTGCGCGGGGCTGGCCGGCTATTTCGAGGTGGCCGCCGTGCAGGGCCGTGCGAACGCGTCGCTGGCGGCGGGCTACGGCTTCTCCGGCATTCTCGTGTCGTTTCTCGCGCGTCACCACGCGCTGGCGATCGTGCCGGTCGCGATTCTCGTCGGCGGCATATCGGCCTCGGGCGGCCTGATCCAGCGGCGGCTCGATCTGCCCGACGCAACCGTGCTGCTGCTCGAAGGCACGCTGTTCGTCGTGCTGCTCGTGAGCGAGACGCTGTACGGGCGTTTCGCGATCTTCCGGGCGGCGCGCGGCACGCCCGGCCTCGACGGACAATCATGATGGCCACGACCGATATCGGTATCTGGGCGGTTCCGCTCGCGATGCTCGCCGGCGCGATCCGCGTGTCGACGCCTTTTCTCTTCGTCAGTCTCGGCGAATGCCTGACCGAGAAGTCCGGGCGCATCAACTTGGGGCTCGAAGGCACGCTCGTGTTCGGCGCGATGTCCGCGTATGCCGTGAGCTTCCATACGCAGTCGCCGTGGTTCGGCACGCTGTGCGCGGGCTTTGCGGGCGCCGCGTTCGGCGCGCTGCACGGCGCGATATGCCGGCTGCCGCGCGTGAGCGATATCGCGATCGGCATTGCGATGATGCTGTTCGGCACCGGGCTCGCCTTCTTTTTCGGCAAGCCGTATATCCAGCCCGATGCGCCGCATCTGCCTTCGCTTGCGCTCGGTGCGTGGTCCGCGCTGCCGCAGGTGCAGGCGGCGCTGCAGATCAACCCGCTGTTCCTGATCGGCATCGTGCTGGCCGTCGTGCTCGCCTGGGCGCTGCGGCGCACGCGTTGGGGCCTTGTCGTGCGCATGTGCGGCGATTCGGCGAGCGCGGCGCGCGCCGCCGGGTATCGCGTCGACGCGGTGCGGCTCGTGGCGACCGCGCTGGGCGGCTTTATGGCCGGCGTCGGCGGCGCGTTCCTGTCGCTGTCATATCCGGGCAGCTGGAGCGAAGGGCTGTCGTCGGGGCAGGGGATGATGGCGGTCGCGCTCGTTATTTTCGCGCGCTGGCATCCGCTCGGCTGCGTGGGCGCCGCCTTGCTGTTCGGCGCGGCGGGCGCGATCGGCCCCGCGCTGCAAAGCATCGGCGTGACGTCCGGCTATTACTTCTTCAACGCGGCGCCGTATCTGCTGACGCTCGTCGTGCTCGTTGCGTCGTCGTCGCCGCGTCGCAATCTGAAGGGCGCGCCGGCCGAGCTGTCGATTACGCGCCGATGAAGCGGACCGGCGCAGGCCGCGCTGCATGCCCTCCACGCGCGGCGCGCGCCATGCCGGCGATTTCTTTCAGGTGACGACCATGTCGCATTTCTCTGCGGTACCCGCCGCGCCGCGTGCCGGCGATTCGTCCGGCCGTGCCGGCCTTGCGCTCGAAACGGTCGGGATCACGAAGCATTTTGGCGCACACGTCGCGCTCGACGATGTATCGATCAAGGTGCGCGCGGGCACGATCCACGCATTGCTCGGCGAGAACGGCGCGGGCAAGTCAACGCTCGTCAAGTGCGTGATGGGCGAGTACAAGGCGACGCGCGGACAGGTGCTGCTCGACAACCGCGAAGCGGCGATCGACGGGATTCGCGATGCGCACCGGCGCGGCATGGGTATGGTTTATCAGCATTTCACGCTCGTGCCGTCGCTGAGCGCCGCCGAGAATCTCGTGATGGCGCGCGCCGACGTGCCGGCGCTGATCGACTGGCGCGCGGAGAAGCAGAAGCTGCGCGCGTTTCTCGAGCGCATGCCGTTGCGCGTGCCGCTCGAGCGGCCGGTCGCGAGTCTGGCGGCCGGCGAGCGGCAGAAGCTCGAAATCCTGAAGCAGCTCTATCTCGCGCGGCGCCTTCTCATTCTCGACGAACCGACGTCGGCGCTCACGCCCGGCGAGGCCGACGAAGTGCTGTCGCTGCTGCGCACGCTCACGCGCAGCGAAGGGCTCACCGTCATCATGATCAGCCACAAGTTTCGCGAGGTGACGCAATACGCGGACGAGGTCAGCGTGCTGCGGCGCGGCCGGCTGGCCGGCGCGGGGACGGTCGGCGCGCTGTCGGTCGATGCGATGAGCCGCATGATGGTCGGCGACGCGGTGCTGCGCGAAGCTGCGCCGCGTCGCGCATGGCATGGCGCGCCGCAGCCGGTCGCGCTCGAAGTCGAGCGCATCGGCGCGGACGACGACGACGGCCTGCCGGCCGTTCGCGAGGTCAGTCTTGCGGTGCGCGCGGGCGAAGTGGTCGGCATCGCCGGCGTGTCGGGCAACGGTCAGGCGCAACTGGTCGAAGTGCTGTCGGGCCAGCGCGAGGCCAGCAGCGGGCGCATGCGCGTGGGCGGCCGCGCCTATCGGCCGAGGCGCGCGCAGATGCGCGCCGGCAAGGTGTTCTGCCTGCCCGAGGAGCCGCTGCGCAATGCGGCGGTCGCGCATATGACGGTGGCCGAAAACATCGCGTTCCGCGTGTTCGACGCGCCGGGGCTGCGCGGCCTGGGCGGCTGGCTGTCGCCTGCGCGGATCCGCCGTCATGCGCTCGGATTGATTGCCGCGTATCGCGTGAAGACGGCGTCGCCGGACGAACCGATCGGTAACCTGTCGGGCGGCAACGTGCAGCGTGCGATTCTCTCGCGCGAACTGTCGGGCGAGGTCGAAGTGCTGATCGTCGCGAATCCGTGTTTCGGCCTCGACTTCGCGTCGGCGGCCGAGATTCGCGCGCGCATCGTCGAGCAGCGCAACCGCGGCGCGGCCGTGCTGCTGATCTCGGAAGATCTCGACGAGATACTCGAACTCGCGGACCGCATCGCCGTCATGAGCGAGGGGCGCATCGTGTACGACGCACCCGCGTCCGAAACCGATCAGCCGGCCATCGCGCGCGCCATGGCCGGCGAGGCGACCGTGGCCGCAGCGGATCGCTGATACGCGGTGCGCGGTTCAACGCGTGAGGTGCGTGGTGCGCCGCGCGTTGCCGTGCCTCGCCGCGTTACGCCATGCTGTGCTCTGCTGTGCCGCGTTCGCGCGGCTCATGGCTCACGGCTGGCTCGCGGCGATGGGTGCGCAACAGCGCGCCGGTCAGCAGCAGCCGAACCAGGCGCTCTTGCGGTAGAACGGGCCGAGATCGTCGGACAACGCGTCGAGCGTTGCGCGCCATGCATGCACCGACGGCTGCGCGCCGATGCGCGCGCGCAACTGGCCGAGCAGTTCGGCGCGCAACGCCGTTTCGTCGACGCCTTGCACACGGCCGCCGGCCACCAC
The DNA here is from genome assembly GCF_001922345.1 of Paraburkholderia sp. SOS3. NCBI lineage: Bacteria > Pseudomonadati > Pseudomonadota > Betaproteobacteria > Burkholderiales > Burkholderiaceae > Paraburkholderia > Paraburkholderia sp. SOS3. Next base: position 1,468,396 of record NZ_CP018811.1, read on the forward strand.
GGTCCGGCCGCCGATCACGACTTCGTCGATATGCGCGCCGCTGCCGCGCGCGAGCAGCAGCTCGAATGGATCGACCGGGAACAGCGCATCGTCGTCGAGCGCATCCCAGTCCAGCAGCATGAAATCGGCGGTCGCGCCTACTTCGAGCCGTCCGCCGGGCAATGCGCCCGCTCGCGCACCGAGCACGCTGCGCCGGCCGCTTTGCGCGGCGAACGCCCAGAGCTGGGCGCGCGTCATGGTGACGTCGAAGCCCCAGCCGCGGTGCAGCTGATAAGCGAGGCGCAACTCGCGCAGCGCATCGTTGTCCTCGTCGATACCCGTGCAATCGAGGCCGAGCGCGATGCGGCAGCCGTGCCGCAACATCTCGGGCACGGGCGCAATGCCGGACTTCAGATACAGATTCGAACTCGTGTTGACGGCGATCGTCACGCCGCGCTCGGCGAGCCGCGCGAGTTCGTCGGGACGCGCATAGACGCAGTGCGCGAGCGTGAGCCGCGGACTGAGCAGGCCAAGGTCGTCGAGATAGCGGACGATGCCCTCCGGATGCGTGCGATCGGCCCATTCGCGCTGATACGGCGTTTCCAGCAGATGCAGATGGACCGGGCGGTCATGGTCGGCCGAGGCCTGCGCGATCGCCGCGAGCAACGGCGTCGAGCACCACTGGACGCCGGTCGGTCCATATTGCACCGTCACGTGCTCGCCGTAGCCTTCGCCGTCGATCATGCGGGCGACGTCGTCGACGAGCGCGAGCTGCTGCTGCGCGGACACGGGCTTGACGGCAAGCTGCGCGGCCACCGCGTCGCGGATCGCAGGGCGCAGCGCGGCGAGCGCGGTCGCGTCGTCGCAATACGCAATGCCCTGGCGGTCGCGCATTGCAATCGCGAAGCCGATGCGGTTGCCGACGTCACGCGCGGCGCGCGCGAGCGCGCGTGCTTCGTCGACATACGGCATGCCGCCTTGCACGCGCGTGTAGTGCACCATCAGATTCGCGACGCCGTGACGCACCGAGCGCGCGAAAGCGGCAGCGGCGCTCAGATACGGATCGGCGCCGGGCGCGAGGCCCATAAACGGCAGCCAGCTTTCGAGCGGCTTGTCGAACGCGCCGACGCTCGCACTGCGCAGATAGCGGCCGTGATCGTGCGCATTGCTGAGCGCGGGCAGCGCGACGCGCCTTGGCTTCTCGGTCGACGCCGGTGGTTCAGGAGCCCGCGCGATCGCAGCGATGCGCCCGTCTTCGACGCTCAGGCTCATATCGGCTTGCGCGGGCGTCGTTCCGGGGTCGGTCAATAACCAGGTGCAGGGCCAAATGCGGGGCCAGGTGCGGGGCCAGGTGCGGTGGTTCGAGTCGTTCATGAGCGGAGCTTGGGTCGCGTTCGCGCCGCACGGCGTGCTTCATCGGCGCACGGGCCGTGCGGGCAGGTTCGGAGGTGCCGATTCTAACCAGCCAGAAAAAGCGGCGACGGCGCGGCCCGCTCCGTCACGCGCGCACAAGCCCTTCGATGGCCCGCTGCGCGACCGTTCGCCCGAATAATGCCGACGCCGTGCGTTGCGGATCGAGCCGCAGACTTTCCGCGGCGGCGCCCGCGATCAACGCATCGAGCGCGGCAGTCGGCTTCAGATCGCGGCCTTCGTACAGGTCCGACTGCCGCAAACCGGGCCAGTCCGCGATCACACGGCCGCCCGCCACCGCGCCGCCGACCAGCATCGCCGCCGACGCGGTGCCGTGATCGGTGCCGCCCGTGCCGTTTTCGGCCGCCGTGCGTCCGAACTCGGTCGCGACGAGCACCGTCGTGTGCGCCCATTGCGGACCGAGTCCGTCGCGCAATGCGGCGAGCAGCGCGTCGAGGCCTTTGAGTGTTGTCGCGAGCCGTTGCGTTTGCGCGCTATGCGTATCCCAGCCGGCGGTTTCGATCATCGCGATGCGCGGGCCGTCGTCGCGTGCGAGCAGCGTTGCGGCGAACTTGCCGAGCGTGCCCGCGTCCTGGCGTGCGCGCGTGCCCGAATCGCCGACCATCGCACGCGTCGCCGTCGCCGCTTCCCAGAGCGGCTTCAATTGCGCGTCGTGCTCGTAGAGCTGCGTGACGCGCATGATCAGGTCGTCCTGCGCGGGCGGCAGGGCCGATGGCGCGTATGACGTAACCGCGGTTCTGCCGCGCAGCGCCAACGGCACCGAGGGCGCGAAGGCGATCGCATCGGGCCCATGCGGCAGCAGCCCGGCGAGCCGGTTGAGCCAGCCGTCCTTCACCTGATACGGCGCGGTGCCGCCCGTTTCGAGCACGTTTTGCCCGTCGAAATGCGAGCGATCGCGATACGGCGAGGCGACCGCATGCACGAATAGCGCTTCGCGCGCCGCATACAGCCTGGCGGTTTCGGCGAGCGACGGATGCAGCGCGAACATGCCGTCGAGCTTCGTCGTGTTCGCCTGATCCATCGCGAGCGAGCCGCGCAGAGATGCATAGGCGGGGTCGCCGTACGGCATCACGATGTTGAGTCCATCGGCCGCGCCGCGCTGGATCACGAACACGAAGCGGCGTTCGGTATCGGCACGCGCGAAGGCGATGGCGGGGATCGAAAACGGCGCGACGAGCAACGCGCCCGCGCCCGCGGCCGTGGCGCGGATAAAACGACGACGGGAAATCACGATGCTTACCTCCGCTGGAAATCGGGTGAGACGAAGAGCAGCGCGAGCGCCGTCGATGCGCTTTCGGCGCGCGACACCGCGCTTGCCGTCGGCATGCTCAGTGAGCCCGCGAACAGGCGAGTGCCGAGCGTGCGCGCGTCGAGCCGGTCGCCGACGCGCGACGCGAGCCGCTGCGCGAGCTCGACACGCCGCAGCAGCGCATCGGGCGAGGCCCAGCTTGCCGCGACGTCGTCGTAGCCGGCGGGTGAGCCGGGCCGCCAGACCGGCTGGCCGAGCTGCGTGAAAAGCGGGGCGGCCTGCAGATTGCCGAGGTCTTGCCAGCCGAGCCCGCGCATCGCCGAGACGGTCCACTCCCACGGCGATTTGAACTTCGCGGACGCCGGCGACCACGCCTGCGGCGAGTCGATCAGCGCGCGATAGACGGTCGGCAGATCGCCGCCGCTTTGCGTGAACGCATTCGCAACGCGTGAGACGACCTCGGGCGGCGGCGTGTCCGCGATGAAATGGCGCGCGAGTTTGTCCGCGATATGACGCGCCGTGGCAGGCGACGATGCAAAGTCGTGCAGAACGGCGAGCGGTTGCGCTGCGCCGGTCTGGTCGTACTCGCGTCCGGTCACGGTGCGCATGCCTGGTTCATGCTGGGCCGTGCGGAAAACGAAATGGCCGGGTTCGGCGGCCTGGGCAGCGGCGCCTGCGCCGCGGCCGCCAGCGCGGGCAGGCGGCAATGCGACGCTCCAGCCCGTCAGCGCTCGCGCGAATTCGGTGACGTCCTGCTGCGTGTAGCCGCTGCGCGCGCCGAGCGTATGCAGCTCCATGATTTCGCGTGCGAGGTTCTCGTTGAGCCCGCGCGGACGCGCCTGCGGGGGCGCGGGCGAGGTGGCCGCTGACGTTATCGCTGACGTTATCGCTGAGGTTGCTGACGAGATTGCTTCCGGTGTCGCCTCATCACGCGCCGCGGCGCGCCTGGCCGCGACACTGTCGGGGCCGATCGAATTCGTCTGGTCGAGATAAAACTGCATCGCCGGATGCTGTTCGACGGCAACGAGCATGTCCTCGAAACGGCCAAGCACATGCGGGCGGATCGCTTCGGCTTCGAATGCGCCGGCCAGCACCGCGACCTGCGGTTTCTCGGTGGAGATCGCGAAGTGGTTTGCCCAGAAGTGCACGAGGCGTTCGACGAACGGCGTTTGCGTGTTCAGCGCGCTTAACACGCGGGCGTTGACGGCGTCGCGGTACGTCGTGACGATGTCGCTGCGCAGCGCTTTGCGCGCCTGCTGGGCGGCGGAAGTCGGTGTCGTGGCAGTCTCGGAGGCAGTCGATGGCGGCTGAGTCGATGGCGTGCCGCCTTCCATATTGTTCGCCGTACTGATTGCGCCCGATGCCGCCGCGTTCTTGCCGTGCTTGCGCATTTCGCTCACCTCGCGGCGGCGCTGCACGAAGTCGACGACGAGCGTTGCCGAATCGGGCTCGCGCGACCATGCGGGCGGCCGTGGATCGTACTGGTCGAATTGCGCGAGCAGCCATGCTTTCGGATCGGCCGGCACGGGCTCGTTTGCGCTCGCGCCGAGGCCGAAGCGGTTCAGTGCGATGGCGGCGGCGTGCGCGGCCGCATGGGCGTCATTCGAATCGTTCATCGGCATTCCTTTGCGTCGACTATGTCCGTTAAACGGACGCCGCCCGCCGATCCGTCGCTGCGCGCAAAAATTTACTGGCTGGCCGGTTTTGCGGACGGCTGTTTCGCCGCGGGCTGCCGCCACTGACCATATTCGCGCAGGCTGTCCGCGAATTGCGCGCGTTCCTGCGGCGACAGCGATGCGGCGAAATCGGCCACCGCCTGCTCGATGCGCGCACGCAATGCTTCATCGGCATTGCGCGTGCGGGCCAGCGCGGCGTCGAGCGCCGGGCGGTTCAGTTCCGGCTCGCCAAGCAGACTCAGCACATCGCGCCGCCCTTCGCGGCCGGAGCGCACGTAGCTGCGGCCGTCGCGGCGCGCCTGCTGCAAGTCCTGCGCGAATTGCTGGCGGCGTTCGTCGGAGAGCTGACCGGCGGCGAAGCGCAACGCGTGCTGCTGCGCTTGTGCCTGCGCTTGTGCCTGCGTTTGCGCCTGCGCTCGTTCGGCGCTTGCGGTTTCGCGAGGGCGGCTCGCGAACCATTGATAGGTGCCGCCCGCTATCGCGCCGAGCAGAAAGATATTGAGTACGAGCGATGCGATGAGCGCCCATTTCAGCGAGTGTCCGTTCATTCACCGCTCCAGTCGGAGGTTGTGCCGTCGAAGCCCGTGGCGAGCGAGGGTGCATCGAGTGTCGCGCCGGGCGTCGTGCGCAGCGGCGCGCTCCCCGCGAGCAGCACGAACGAGACGACGAACGCACCGGCCAGCGCGCCCGCGAGGCCCGCGCCGATAAACGCGGCACCGGACCACCAGACGCGTGCGCGCGGCGCGCGCGCGCGTGGCGGCACCGGCGCCGATGCGATGATGCGGCGCGTCAGCGCGGCGTCCGGTTGCGGCGGCGCGTCGGTCGCGAGCCATGCGTCGAGTTGCGCCGATGCCAGCAGCAGCGCATGCGCTTCGTCGCGATGCGTTTCGGCCCACGCGAGCGCGGCGGCGCGCTCGCCGGCCGGCCAGTGGCGCGCGTCGGCGCCATATGCGTCGACGATCGTACGGAAGCGGTCAGGTGTCATCGGAAGTCCTTCGGCGTGGGTGCGGTGAATCGGGCGTCGCCGCTCGTGCAGACGCTGCCGGCACTACCGGTGCTGCCCGCTGCGGCGGCGCAGAGGCGGGCGGCGGCGGACCCGACGTGCCTCGCGGCGCGGATGAAGACGCGAGCCGCGGCGCGGGGTGTGCGTTCGGCGCCGCCGCGAGATACGCGCGTAAATTGCGCCGCGCCCGCGCGAGCAGACTCTCGAGCGCATCGACCGTGATCCCCATCGCCGCGGCCGCGTCGGTATTCGACAGTTCCTGGTAGTACTGCAGCACGATCGCCTCGCGTTGCCGTATGGGCAGGGTCGCGAGCGCCGCGCGCACGTGCGCGTCGCGGGCATGCGCTTCGAGGCGGGCGTCGGGCGGCGGCACAGGGTCGACGCTGTCGGGCAACGCGTCGACCGGTTCGTCGCGGTTCGCGCGCAAGCGGTCGTAGCAGAGATTCAGCGCGACGCGGTGCAGCCACGTGTCGAAACGCGCCTCGCCTGCGCGCCAGCGCGGCGCGTGTTTCCAGATCCGCACGAACGCTTCCTGCGCGACGTCTTCGGCTTCCATACGGTCTCCGAGCATCCGCGTCGCGAGCGCGAGCAGACGCGGCAGCTTGCGCGCGACGAGCGCGCGCACGGCGGCCGGATCGGCGCGGGCGACTCGCGCGAGCAGGGCCGCATCGGGGTCGGCGTCCGGGGCCGCGCCTGGAGCCCTATCTGGAGACCCATCTGGAGACCCGTGCGGGTCGCGTTCGGTGTCGCTCAACGCGCGGCGTCCTGCTGGTCGTGCTGCCTGACGTCCCGCTTGACGCGCTGCGGCGGGCGGTGCATTAGGTGCTGCGCGATCGTGTGTTGCGCGAGGCTCATTCTGTTCTGCTCCCTGTCTGCTTCGAGCGAGGTCCGCACGCGGGTCGGAACGGCGCGGAACCGGACCGGTCGGGCTTTTTCCTCGTACGGGTGGCTATCGCTCGTTTACCGTTTAACGTGCGGACGGCGCGAAATCCGTCGCTCGGGCGCGTTATCGGCAAATTGTCGCGCGCAATGTCGATTTCGGCCACGCCGGTTCGTCGCCTCGTTGAAGCCGCCGTGCGGGCGCCAAATCGGGCGCCGGATCGGGCGCCCGCGCCGCGGTCTCCCCCAACCCGTCAAGGAGAATGAAGATGCGCGTCATGGTGATCGTCAAGGCGTCGCCCGAATCGGAAGCTGGCCAGTTGCCCGATACCGACATGTTCGCGGCCATGGGCCGCTTCAACGAGGAACTCGCCAAAGCCGGCGTGTTGCTCGACGCCGACGGCCTGCAGCCGAGTTCGCGCGGCAAGCGCGTGCGCTTCGCCGGCAGTTCGCGCACGGTCAGCGACGGGCCGTTTGCGCAGGTCGGCGAGCTTGTGGCGGGGTTCTGGCTCTGGCAGGTCGCATCGATGGACGAAGCCGTCGAATGGGTCAAGCGCTGCCCGAACCCGATGAACAGCGACTCCGATATCGAAATTCGCCCGCTGTACGAGATGGCCGATTTCGGCGATGCGTTTACGTCCGAATTGCGCGACCGGGAAGCGCGCCTGCGCGACGAGATCGAGCGCAATGCGAGCGGCGAGCGCGGTCAGTGATCAGGCGGGTGGGCGCCTCGCGCGCGCCGTTGACCGGCAACGGCGGCGTATCGTGCGGGGCGCGGCAGGCGGCACGCAGCGCGCGTCGCCTCGAAGCCTCAACGCGACTCCAGTTCCGCCTTCATCGCCTGAACCACCTGCGCCCAATCGCCAGGCTCCGGCTGCCGGAACGCGCGCATCGTGTCCGCATACCACGGCGATGCAGGCCCGTTGCGCGCATGGGTCCAGCGCCATTCGTTGTCGGTGGCAGGCAGCATGACCCAGCACGGCTTGCCGAGTGCGCCGGCCAGGTGCGCAGTCGCCGTGTCGACGCTGATCACGAGATCGAGTTGCGCGACGACGGCCGCCGCGTCGGCGAAGTCCGCAAGCTCCGGGCCGAGCGGCAGTATCGGCCGCTGCGCCGGCGCGCAGCCCGCTTCGTCTTCGCCGGCGCCTTTTTGCAGGCTCACGAAGCTCGCATTCGCCACGTCCCACAACGGCGCCAGCGTATCGAGCGACGGCAGCGAGCGCTTGTGGTCGTTCACATGCTTCGGATTGCCTTTCCAGACCAGACCGATCTTGCGGCCCGCGAGGCCTGCGAGCCGGGCACGCCATGCGTCGATGAGCCCCGCGTCGGGTGTGATGAAGTGCGCCGGCGGCAGCGTCTTGTCGTCGAGCAGGCCCGGCACGCTGAGCAGAAAGGTCCAGTAGTCGTACTGGCCTTCCGAAACGGCCGCGAGCGTGTCGAGCACCTCGTCGACGCCTTCGACGCTCCTGAATAGCCGGCTCAGAGCGGGCGGGCACGCGAACGTGAGACGCGCGACGCCGTGCGCCTTCAGTCGCGCGATATAGCGGCCGAACTGCAGCGCGTCGCCGAAACCCTGCTCGCGCCAGATCAGCAGCGACTTGCCGGCGAGCGGTTCGCCGTGCCAGCGCGGGCAGCTCACGTCGGGCGCCTGCGCGCGCTTCTGGCCGTCGCCGCGTTCGTGGCGCGCTTCGTAGAGCGGCCAGCCTTCCTCATAACGTTGCGCCTGCAACAACAGCGCGGCGAGGCCGAATTTCGCCGACGCGAGCTCCGGATGGATCGCGAGCGCGCGGCGATAGGCGGCTTCCGCTTCGTCGGTGCGGCCTTGCCGGTATAACGCGATGCCGAGCGTATGCAACGCGTTCGCGCTGTCTTCCTGAAACGCAAGCGCCGTGCGGCATGCCGCTTCGGCGTCGACGTAGCGATCGGTCTCGATCAGCGTGCTGCCGAGGCTCGTATGAACGTCGGGCAGATGCGGCGCCAGCGTTAGCGCGTGGCGCAGCGACGTTTCGGCTTCGTCGAAGCGCCTGAGCAGGTTCAGCAGCGCGCCGAGATGATGATGCGCCTGCACGAGATTCGGCTCGGCGACCAGCGCGGCGCGGTACATGACTTCCGCCTCGCGCAGCCTGTCGCCGTCGACCTGCAGTTTGCCGAGATTGAAATACGCTTCGCCGTACTCAGGGTTGCACGCCAGCGCTTGCACATACGCGGCCTGGGCTTCGTCGAGCCGCTTTTCGTCGTGCAGCAGCACGCCGAGATTGTTGTGCGCGACCGCGAGATTCGGCCGCAGTTCGATTGCCTTGCGATACGCGGCCTCCGCTTCGTGCGCACGCCCGGCGCGATGCAGCAGCAAGCCGAGGTTGTAATGCGCTTCCACATAGTCCGCGCGGCACGCGATTGCTGCGCGAAAGCTCGCTTCTGCTTGCGCCAGCCGTTCGAGGCGCCTGTAAAGGCTGCCGAGATTGCAATGCGATTCCGCGTAGTCGGGTTTGTCCGCGAGTGCGTGCTGCCAGAACTGTTCGGCATCGGCGAGCCGCTCGAGATTCTGCGCGCAGACGCCCGCAAGATTGAACGCGGCTGCGCGCGTCGCGCTCGCGGTGCGCTGCTGCATGATCGGTTGCAGGGCCGTCAGCGCATCGGCAAAGCGCTTGTTCGTGTAGAGCAGGACGGCGGCCTGCAGCAGTTGCGCATCGTTGCGCGGCGAATCGGATGACGTCATGGGCGAGCGGAACGGACGCGAAGGCAAGGCCCCAGCACCGGCAAAGGGGTCGTCAAGGTGATGAACGGACCGATTATCGCCCGTCTGCCTTTCTGATGCCTTCCGCGTGCGGCTCGGCGGTCTTTGACGATTTCCGGCGGTTACCAGCGCACGTGCAGCGTCTCGACGCCGCGCAGGCTGCTGCGGCCATTCCAGTGCAGATCGTCGAGCCCGTCGACCGTCAGGTTCGGCAGGCGCGTCAGCAGCGCGCCGAGCGCGGTCTCGAGTTCGAGCACCGCGAGGCGATAGCCGAGGCAGTGGTGCACGCCGCCGCCGAATGTGAGCACGCGCGGCAGCTCGCGGTCGATATCGAGCTGGTCGGGACGTTCGAACTTCGCCGGATCGCGGTTTGCCGCGCCAAGCGACAGATAGACGATCGAATCGCGCGGCACCGGAATGCCCGAGATTTCCATATCTTCGCTCGCGGTGCGGCCCGATAGCTGGGCGGAGCCTTCGTAACGCAGGCATTCGATGATCGCGTTCGGCAGCTTCGCCATATCGTGCCGCAGCGCGTCGAATTGCTGCGGATGGCGCTGCAGGGCGATCAGCGCGTTGCCGATCATATGCGACGTGGTCTCGTGACCAGCAAGGTAGAGCAGGATCACATTCGCGGCGATCTCTTCGTGCGTGAGCGTTTCGCCGTGATCTTCGGCCTTGAGCAGCATCGAAACCAGATCGGTGCCCGGCTGCTTGCGGCGCGCTTCGATGACTTCGGAGAAATAGGTGTCGAGCGTCCGGTAGGCATCGTTCGATATCGCAAGCTGCGCTTCGCCGGCCGGCGCGACGTCGAGCATTTTCGCCACGTGCTGGATCGCATCGCCGAGCTCTTTTGCATGTTCGACAGGCACGTCCAGCATGCGGCAAATCATCTCGATTGGAAACGGCATTGCGTACGCGGCCATGATGTCGACGCTGCCGTCGTTTTCGAAGCGGTCGATGAGGCGCTGGGCGCTCGTGCGCGCGATGTCGCGCATCGATTCGATCTGTCGTGCGTTGAAGGCCTGCATCATCAGGCCGCGCAGCCGCGTGTGCACGGGCGGGTTCATCAGCAGGAACATGCGGCCGTAGCCGCGCAGCACCGGCTGCTGCGCGCCTGCTTCGCCGTAGCGTTTGCGCACCGATGATTCGAAATTATGAACCATGCGGCGATCGTGCAGCAGCCTGTCGACCACGTCGTAGTGGCCCGAGAAGAACTGGTTCGGCCCGACCGGCACGAGCGGACCTGCTTCGCGCAAGGTGTCATACACCGGATACGGGTTGGCGAGAAACGAAGGCGTGGCGAAGTCGGCGAGGTTCATGGCGATGCTCGTGATGGGGAGCGCCGGGCGGCGATCCGTCGGGCGGTGGTCCGCCGATGTTCACGAGAACGTTCGACCGCACGGTGTATTCCCTTCGTTCGCTCGTCGGTCGAGTCAGGCTACCTGGAACGCTTTGACCCCATCGGCTTTGCCTGATGATTCCTAGTCACCGACCGCGCTCGCGTCGGGCCGCGCAGCACCTTTGCCGGTTACCAGAAACCCGAGCGCGGCGATCACGACGACGATCGTCACCGCGGCGAACAGCAGCGTCGCGTGACGGATGTCGGTCCGTTGCGTCGCGATGCCGAGTCCGATGACGGGCAGCGAAATCGCGACATAGAGCACGACGAAATAGGCCGACGTCACGGCGGCGCGCGCATCGGCGGGGCTGCGCGCGGTCAGTTCGCCGAGTCCGGCGCGAAAGCTCGCGCCCTGGCCGAGGCCGGCGAGCACGGTGCCGGCGAGCAGCGCGCTCTTCGCATCGCAGACGCTGCTGAGCGCGACGAGTACGAGGCCCGCGATCAGGCCGACGCAACCGGCCGGTTGCCTCCAGCGCGGTGCGAACCGGCTTTGCAAGGCCTGTCCGCACGCGGACGATGCGAACAGCAGAAACACGACGAGTCCGATCGCGACGTCGCTGTGAAAGCCGAGCACGCTGCGCATCAATTGCGGCGCGACGGCCGCGAAAAATCCGACCACGACGAAACCGGCGAAACCCGATAGCGCGGCGGGCACGAATGCGCCGCGCACGGGCCGCGGCAAGGCGATCCGTTGCATGCGCAACCGTGCGTGCGCGGCGAGGCGCGCGGTCTCGGGCACGCTGCGCACCGCAAGCAACGCGACGACGACAAGCGCGAGATGAACCGCATAGGGCGCACGCATCGGCGCCGGCAGGGACTCGACGATCAGACCGCCGAGCACGGGTCCGCAGCCGAGGCCGAGCATGTTCGATGCAGTGGCCGCGAGCGTGGCGCCATTGCGCCACTTCGCGGGCGCGGCTTCGATCACCGCGACGGTCGCAGTGCCCGTGAAAATGCCGGCTGAGACGCCCGAGATCAGCCGCGCCGCCATCAGCGCGGCGAGGCTCGTGCTCGCGAGAAACACCACGCCCGATGCCGCCGAGGCGATGAGCCCGTACGTCAGCATCCGCTTGCGGCCCAGCTGGTCGGACCAGTTGCCGACCATCAGCAACGCGGCCAGCACGCCAAAGGCATAACACGCGTAGATCACGGTGATCGTGGCCGGCGTGAAGCCGTACGCAATGCGGTAATAGCGGTAGACGGCGGTGGGAAGCGTCGTGCCCATCATATTGATGATGAACGCGAGCGCGAGTAGCAAAAACGCGCCGGACGTGCGCGGCGTGCCGGAGGCTGGGTGCATCGGGTACCGGTCTCCAGGGAAGATTGCGGGAAAGACGGGGCACCCGATTATCGTCAATGCGCGCATTCTCTGCTGACGGCCGTTCTGCGACCTTGCAGGACTGAAGGAAACCGCGCGCAAAAAAGCGACCGGGAGAAACTGCTCCACGGTCGCCAATCACTGCCTCTACGCATTCTCAGCAATACTTCGTTGCACGGTACGACAAGATTGCCTACCGGAACGTGCGATGACTGTTCTTCGCGTGGCGCTCGAAGTGCGCGCGCCGCACGTCGACGATTCTTGCTTCGGCCAGCCGCGGCGTGAACGGCGCGCCGTGCTGGACATGACTGACAAGCTTCTCGATCGTGCCGCGCGCAATCGCGGTGCGGGCCGAGCGCGCGATCTGCGCGAACCGTGCGCCGCCGTCGGGCGAGCGTGCCGCACGCAATGCCGCGAACCAGCCGATCACGGTCCAGCCCAGAAACACGTTGATCATCGTGATCGCGAACGCGTGACGGTGTTCGCGCGCATCCGCTTCGAGCGACGGCACGAGGTACACCACGAGTGCACCGATCAGTCCGATAGCTTCGACATATCTGGCCATTGCATCACCTCTTCTTCCTGTTGATCTACACGAGCCTTGTTGCGCCTGACTGCACCGCAGCGTCGTTGGATCCAATGTAGCCAGTTCGGGGTGGTGACGAAACAGGATGGTTCGCAAATCACAATAGCTGATTCCTGAACAATCGTGCGAGGACTGTCAGTCCGGTATGTTCGCGTGCGAGGTGCGGGCGGCAATCTGCACGATCCGGTGGCGCACCACGGCGATGGCCTGCTTCAATGCGTAAACATCCTGAAAGTAACGCTGCGGCATGCGGATTTGCCCCGCGTACGCATCGATCTCCTCGATTTCGTCGCGCCACTGCTCGACCTGCTCCGATGTCGGCTGCGCCGTTTGCCAGATCTCGTCCTCGAGCGACTTCAGTTCGCGATACCAGACCACGAGCCGTCTCTTGATGCGCGCCTCGAGCATGCGCGGCAACGCCTGGAGCAGACCGACGAGCACCGCGAGAAACGGCACGAGAATCAGCAGCCGCCGTTCGATGAAGCTCGCGAGCCAGAAAGGCAGATAGCGCTGCAGAAACGGCGGGCCGGACTTGAAGTAGCGCGTGCTTTCGTCGGAAACCGGAAACTCGGCGGTATCGAGGTTAGGGAATGCGCCGACCGGCGTGAAGTAGTCTTCGCCGCCGTGCACGGTCTTCGCGACTTCGAGCAGTACGAAGGTGAGCGCCGGATGCAGCGAATCTTTTGCGACCAGTTGCGCGGTCGCGGCAAGCAGCGTGACGTCTTCGCGCGGAAGATCCCTGGCGATGCTCGTCGCGCCGCGCGGATAGGTGATTTTGGCGAGCGCCGGGAATTTCTGCACGTACGCGTCGGCCAGTGCGAAGCTCATCAGCTTCAGGTCGCTGTTGAGCAGGGTTTGCTGCATCGGGGCGTCGGGGCGGCCGATAAAGAACGCCGCGTCGAGCGTACCGTTTTCGAGGCCCTGATACGCATCGGCCGCATCGAGCTGGAGCAGCGTCGAATTTTCGCGCGTCACATCGGCGAGGCCCAGCAGCGTTTCCGATACGTTCAGCAACCCGCTGCCCGGCACGCCGATCGAGATGCGCTTGCCGCGCAGTTCCGTGAGCTGGTCGACCTTCCCGGGACCGCGGTAGAACACCCAGATCGGTTCGTACGACACCGCGGCGATCGTCTGCAGATTATCGGTGTCCTTGGGGCGCACCGTGCCGGACTGGATAAAGCCGACTTCGTATTCGCTGGTGGGGTCGGCCAGACGCTCGTAGTTCTCGACGGACCCCGACGACGGGCGGATGTCGAGCGTGATGCCCTTGCGTTTGAGCAGCGGCGCATAGCGGTCGGCAAAGCTGCGATAGATGCCGCCGTCCGCGCCGGTCGTTATCACGATGCGGCTGCGCACCGCGGGCTCGGCGAGCGACCACAGAGCCCAGACGAGCGCCGCGAGCACCATCAGCACGACGGCGAGCAGTGTCCACCGGCGTGCGGGCGTGATTTTTCCTGTCGACTGAATGCGGTGCAGCGCCGGGTTGCGTTTTGGCATTCTCATTTCCCGTTATTGGCTTATGCGCTAAGGTGTGCCGCGTTTCATGCCTGCCGGCGACGATCATAGCGCACCCGATAGCGCGATATTGAGGCTGGACCTCCAGAAAACCCCGCGCGGCGGCGCACCAAAAGCGATCCGTATTTACGGGTAGACTTGTCCCCATGAACAAGTGCCCTTACTGCGAAAAGATTCGTGACGAATGGGACTGCCACGGCTCGGCGTGCCGCGCGGCAATCGCGAAGGCACTGCGCAGGCAACGTCAGGGCCTGCCGATGGTCCCGAAAGTCATTCGCAATGAGATTCCCGCGGGCGCGAGCACCGGCGAAGTCATCGCGCGGTTGTCGCGGCAGCGCTTGCGCGCGCGTCGCGGCAATGAGGAGCGCCGCGAGCGCAAGGAAATAGACAGAGCCGACGTCGACGTCGATTGACCGGCGCGGCGGTTCGTCGTATTGCGGTTGGCCGTCATCTATCGGATCGGCGCCTTCGTCGCCGCGCGCGGCGGAACCGACGCCCTTTTAAATGCCTCGATTTCCTTGCTGCGTCCACTCGCGATTTGCGCCGCGATGTGCGTCAGGCGCGCATCGTGCTGCTGCGCAGATGGGTTCTTCGCCTCGAAATGAGCCATCCAGCGCATGACGAATCCGGCGTCGATGTGGCCGGCGTACGGCGTGAGGCCGGCCGCATTCGCCGCGGAGCACGTCAATGCCAGTATGACTGCGCGGATGCCGAAGCGACGGATGGAGCCAGATTTCATTGCAAGACCGGTAAGTGGGGTTGCGGCGCACGCATAAGCCGCGCGCAGCCGCCTCGTCGATAAGTGTCGCGCATTCCCATGACGGAAGGTCAAGCGCCGGGATGAAAAACGCGCGAAAAGCGACAACCACTTGCAGTCGCCGTTTGTCGTGGCGTGGAAGCCGGGCCTGCATGACTAATCGCGCAATACTCGTTCATGTAATACCCCACGACGGAGTTTCGTATGCAGATCGCCGGCGCGCTTGGGCACGCACTGTGGATGTCATTCACGATGTTCTGGCAGATCTTCTGGGGCTTGAGCCTTGGGTTCCTGTTCTCGGCGATCGTCGAAGTGCTCGTTTCCAGGTCGGAAATGTCGAGGTTGCTGCCCGACGAATCGCCGCGGTCCCTGCTTCGCGCGAGCCTGCTCGGCGCCGTGTCGTCATCGTGCTCGTATGCCGCGGTCGCGATGGCGCGTTCGATCGTGCGCAAGGGCGGCAACTTTACCGCCGCGATGGCGTTCCAGATGGCAGCCACCAATCTCGTTCTGGAAATCGGCGTGCTCATGTGGGTGCTGCTCGCGTGGCAGTTCGCGGCGGCCGAATTTATCGGCGGGCCGATCATGATCGCCGCGCTCGCGGTGCTATTCCGGCTGTTCGCGTCCAATACGCTCAAGGAGTCGGCGCGCGAGCAGGCCGACAAGGGCATTGCGGGCAGCATGGAAGGTCATGCATCGATGGCGATGGCCGCGCAGCAGGGCACATGGAAACAGCGGCTGCTGTCGAAGGATGGGTGGATCGCGATCAGCCACGGCTATGTGATGAACTGGGCCATGCTCTGGAAGGACATCGGCGCGGGGCTGCTGATTGCCGGTGCGCTTGCCGCATGGGTGCCAGACAGCTTCTGGCAACGCTTCTTTCTGGCCGACGATCCGCATGTCGCGATGATCTGGGGCGCGTTTATCGGGCCGCTGATCGCGGTGGCGTCTTTTACGTGCTCGGTCGGCAATGTACCGCTCGCCGCGGTGCTGTGGAAAGGCGGCTTGAGTTTTGGCGGGGTTGCGTCGTTTATCTTCGGCGACCTGATCATCATCCCGATTCTGAATATTTACCGGAAGTACTACGGCGGCCGCATGACAGTGTTGATCGCCGCCACGTTCTATGTGGCGATGGTCGCCGCTGCGCTGCTCGTCGAGGCGCTGTTCGAGCTTGCGGGCTGGGTGCCGCAGCAGCGCCACGCGGCGGCGGCGGTCGGCGGCTCGATTACGCTCAACTACACGACGGTGCTCGATATTGCGTTCGGTGCCGTGTTCGTCGTGCTGACGTATGTGTTTTTCCGGACCGGCGGGCCCGAGATGATGCGGATGATGGAGCACGGGGAGCACGGAGGGCACGGGGAGCACGAGCGCGGCGGCCATGCGCACGGCGCAGCGGCAGCGGCAGCGGAAGTGGACGATGCGGGCCAATCACACCATTTGCACCGTTCGCACGATTCGCACGCTCGGCGCTGAACACAGACCTCGCCGTCGAATCAACGCGACGCACGGTGCGTCACCTGCCGCCCGCGCCGCTCCACACGACGTCGCCATCCACCGCATAGAGACGGCAATTCGCGTGTCCGCTTGCGCACTTCACGAGTGCGTCGCCGATCGGATCGACGCCCGACGACGCGCCCCATGCGCCGTCGGGCGCGATGGCGAACGCGCGTGGCCGCGGCATCGTCAGGAATTTCGAGTAGGCGAGACGGCCCTGAGCGCTCAGATAGGGCACGGCCGCCGCGTTCGCGAGCGGTGCGAATGCCGTGGCCGGCGGCGCATTGGCAAGCCGCGGCCAGACCACCGTGTTATCGACCGCATACAGCTGACAATACTGCGCCGTCTGCCAGCACCGCTCGAGCGCTGCGCTCGACGGATCGAAGCCGCCGGATGCCCACGATCCATTCGACATGCCGATCGCGATCGCGCGCGGCAGCGGCGCGGCGAGAAAGCCCCGGTACAGTTTTTCCTTCTGATCGTCGGTCAGATACGGAATTGCGCTGAGGTCGTTCAGCGCCGCAAAGGTCGTCGACTTCGGCGCGTGGCCGGGCAGATACTCGGGGTAGGTCTCGGTGCCCGGCATGCCGATGCTGCGCAGGAACGCATCGGCTTTCGGCACCCACAGCGGCAAGCCTGCGCCCGATGCCGTCATCGCATGCGCGTCCTTCTGGAACGCGCCGTAATCGACGAGCTCCGCGCGGCCGCCCGCCGCGGTGTAGTGCGCGTACATCTGACGCCACGTCGCGGTCGGGAAAATCTGGTCGTTGTCGCCGTAGAACCAGATCGAGCGCAGGCGCGTGCGCGCGCCCAATTGCCCGGCTGCGCTGACGAGGCTCGCGTCGGGCGACTGGCAGTCGCCTTCCTTGACGCCGCCCGCGAAGTTCAGCAGTCCCTTTACATCGCTGACGTCGACATCAGCGGCGGGGGTCGTCCCGCCAATCGAACCGAATGCGAGCGTGTTCCAGCCGCCCATGCTTTTGCCCGCCACGACGATACGCGATGCGTCGATGCCCGGCTGCTGCTTGACGACGTCGAGCACCTTGCGGATGTCGCGCGCGGCGTCGAGCCCGATGGCCGTCACGTCGCAGCCATGCGGCCGCAGATGGCCGTCTGAGCCGGCATAGCCGCGCATCATCGGCATCGCGACCGCGTAGCCGCGCGAGAGGAAGTAGTAAGGGATGAACTCGTCGGCGACGCGCGGCGCATTCGCCGGATCGTGCGACGCGCCGTGATTGACGAGCGCGAGCGGGAACGGCCCGCCGCGCGACGGCATATAGAGTGTGACCTGCAGGCGCACCGGCGGCGCCGTCTCGACGGGCACGGTCAGGACCGTTTCGTTTAGCGGTGCGGGGGGAAGGTCATGTGCGTCGCTGGCCGATGCGGCGGGCGCGCAAAGCGTCATGAGAAGCGCGATGAAAAACGCTATGCACGCAGGCGGCACGATCAGCGGCGCTCGCGTGATCGGGCGACGCATCGCGGCGTTCAAAGAAGTCGGGCGGGGGTTCAAGTGCCGGGTCGCACGCGGGTTACGTTGCCGCTTCCGATGCGCGGGCTGCAACGGTCGTGCTGAAGCCTGCGTGTTCGAATGCGGGTGTCACGCGGATGCAGGCCGCCGAAGCCGTTCGCGAAAGCAGCGCGAAAGTTCGCGACGTTTCAACCGCCGCAGACCGCGTTAAACACGTATATCGGCGCAATGAGGCAAAACTTGAAAACCGGTTACTGCGTTCGCTAGTCGCGGTGGGGCCTGTGACGCATCCGCGCGAGATGCATCGCAACACTGACAAGCATGGCAAGCGAGCCGATCGTATCGGGCAGGACGGACATCATGATCTGCTTATGCTCACGTCGCGAAGGCCGGCCGGCCCGTGATCAGGCATCGCATGGATGCATCCCAACGGCGACGTCGCGCACCCACAATCTGGCATTTCCGATGCTAGACTTCGGCAAAATCGAAGCCGGCGGTGCAATGCCGCCTGGCCGCAAAACGACAGGGCGAAGAGCGCGCGCGACGTCGCCGCGCTCACGCCGCATGCGCATCTGCTCGCGGAGCAATGGATCGAAAGCGCGACGCGGCGCGAATCGTGAATATTCTGAAGCCTTGAATCACTCGATACTGGGGAAGCCAGCGAATGGACGTGCGTGCGCTTGACGAAGCGGATCTCGAACTCGTTTGCCGTCACCGCGAGCAGATGTTTCGCGAGGCGGGCCGCGACGAAGCCGTGTTGCAAACGATGACCGCGCATTTTCGCGAGTGGCTGCGACCGCGTCTGTCAGACCGCACGTATTTCGGTTATCTGCTTTGCGACGCGGGCGACCCGGTTGCGGGTATCGGCCTGATGCTGATCGACTGGCCGCCGCATCCGTCTCATCCCGTATCGGACCGGCGCGGTTATGTGCTGAACGTGTATGTCGAGCCCGCGTATCGCAGACGCGGGCTCGCTCGCGATCTGATGCAGCTGGCCGAGGCGGAATTCGCGAAACGCGGCGTGCAGTACGCGATTCTTCATGCGACCGAGGCGGGCCGCGATCTTTACGCGGCGCTCGGCTGGAGCGCAACGACGGAGATGGCGAAGCCGGTTGCTTCGCGCTGAACTGCTTGTTCAGCGGCTTGTACAGCGCCGTCGCTCAGTGGGCTCGGGGGCGCGTGCTTATGCCTGAGTCGCATGCGCCGTCATGAATCCAATTGCCAGCTCGCGAAATTTTTCGGGCTCTTCGGAGAAAAGAAAGTGGCCCGAATCGTTGAATTCGACGAGCCGAGCGCCCGGTATGCCGCGCGCAATCGCACGGCTCGCGCGCGGCGGGCACACCCAGTCATGGCGGCCGACAATGGCAAGCGTCGGTGCCGCGATGCGTTCGAGCATCGGGCGCAGGTCGTAGGTCGGCGCGATCGATTGCATGAAATGCCGGATCATTTCGATCGTCGTGGTCGACGCGGCGAAGATGCGCGGGAAGATTTCGGGGCGGGCCGGCGTCGTGTGCAGCGGCCCGACGATCCTGACGAAGTCGTTCATGGTCTGCGCGGTGATGTCGCCGCCCGCGATGCGCGCCATGACCTCGAGCGCTTCGCGGCTGCCGCGCGACGCGAGCGTCGGCGCCGGATCGCCTTCATTGTCGGGCAGCGGCGCCATGGCCGGCGACGTGCCGCACAGAATCAGCCCTTGCACGAGCGACGGGTGACGCAAGGCAGCGTGCATCGCGACGAAACCGCCGGCCGAATGGCCGAAGATAAACGCGCGCTCGATGTCGAGCATGTCGCACAGCGCGGCGATGTCGTCGGCCATCTGCTCGAGCGTGCACGATGCGAGTGCGGGCCGCCCGGACCTTCCCTGGCCGCGCAAATCGACGTAGATCACCTGAGCGTCGTGGCGCAGCGGGCCGAGTCCGTCACGCAGGTATGCGTGATCGAAGCCGAGGCCGCCATGCAGCGCGATCAGCGTTGGTTTGTCGACCAGATGGCCGCCCGATGCGCGCTGACCGGCGCCGTCGATATCGAAGTAGAGTTGTGTGCCGTTGAGCTTTGCGCGCATACGAGTCCTCGAGTGCATGAAGAACGCACCGGCGCGCGGCATGATGCCGCGCCCGGTGCGCCGGATTCAGATCGGGACTCAGGATACTGAAGCGGCGGCGCGATGCCGCCAATGGGCGCGAAGTTTAATGTTCAGTCCGCAAACCACGCAGGCGCATCGGCCGGTACGCGCTGCGAACGCGATTCGACGCGGCGCGCGCGTTCAGTGTCCGGCTTGGCGCATCGTCAGCAGGTTTTGCACCGACGTGACGCCTGCCACCTTGCCTGCGGCTTCGCCGGCGGGCTGCACCATATCGTCGCTGGGGACCGTGCCGTCGAGCGTGACCTTGCCGCTGCGCGCGACGATCCGGATATCGGCCGCGGGAATCTTCGCACGCGTGATTGCGACGCGCACATTGTGTTCGAGGCGGTGGTTGGCTTTGCGGATGCTTGCGCGGGTCGGCTGCGCATCGGTTTGCGCGCTTTGTGCGAGCGCCGCCGCGCTGATGACGGACGCCGCAATCGCCACGCTGGCGACGAGCGTACGGGATGCGAACAGCTTCTTGACCGGGAATTTCACAATCTGCTCCTCTTGAATGATTGGCGCGGCGGGAAGATCCCGTGCGAGCGCAGCTGCCCGCACGATTTTGCGCGCCACGCATTCTGTCCGTCGAAAATAGATGGGACTTTCTTCCGCGCACTGAAGTTCTCTAAATGCACGGAATAGGGATCGATGAGAGGCGGGAAAAAGCGGGCGAAAAAAAAGGCCGGCATACGCCGGCCAAATAGCTCTAGCCTATCCGAGGGCCTGGCGGCCAGAGCCTGAGGGCCTGTCTCTTGCGTCGACGTTGCTCAGTCGACGTCGCTCGGTCGACGTCGCTCAGTGAAGTCGCTCAGTGAAGTCGCTCAGTGAAGTCGCTCAGTGAAGTTGAATTGAAAGCTCAGTCGAAGTCGAACATGTCGAATAGCGAGCGTTTCTTCCGGTATCCGCTGTGTCCGTATCGGTTGTCGTGTCGATACTCGTCGCGATGCCGGTCGTCGTAGCGGCGCTCGTTGTCGTAGTGCGGGCGCGCGCGGTGGTGGTCCCGGTCGGGGTGCTGCCGATCGTCGGTGCGTACCGGCGTCGCGTCGCCAGCCTGGGCGCCGACTTGCGCAACGAGTTTGTCGAGTTCGCCTCGATCGAGCCATACGCCCCGGCAGTTCGGGCAGTAGTCGATTTCGATCGACTGGCGTTCGGTCATCAGCAAATCCGGCGTCTTGCAAACTGGGCATTTCATGATGTGCTCCTTTGCGTTTCGTTCGCGCTGCCTGGCGTCTGCTTTGCGTCCGCTTCGTGCAGCGCTGGCGATGGGTTCAATCTACCGCGCTGCACGTCGAGAAAAAATCTGGCTTAACCGAGGTTTGACTTCGTAATTTCCTCACCTCGGCTGGCGGTTTCCCCGGCGCGGGCCGCGCTGCGTGTTCTTGTGCGGCGCGCGAGGATGTTCAGTCCTTCGACGAACGCGGAGAAAGCCATCGCCGCGTAGATGTAGCCCTTCGGCACATGCGTGCCGAAACCTTCGGCGATCAGCGCCATGCCGATGACGAGCAGGAACGCGAGCGCGAGCATGACGACGGTCGGGTTGCGTTCGATAAAGCGCGACAGCGGTCCGGCGGCGAACAGCATGGCGGTGACGGCGGCGATCACCGCGATAAACATGATCGGCACGTGTTCGGTCATGCCGACCGCGGTGATGATGCTGTCGACCGAAAACACGAGATCGAGCACCAGGATCTGGCTGATCGCTGCCCACGCGGTCAGCGTGCCGAGCGCGCTTGCGGCGCCGTCGTTCGCGCCGTCGTGCGCCACGTGCTGGTGCATTTCGCGGGTCGCTTTCCAGACGAGAAACAGGCCGCCGGCGATCAGGATCACGTCGCGCCACGAAAAGCCG
This sequence comes from Paraburkholderia sp. SOS3, assembly GCF_001922345.1. Lineage (NCBI taxonomy): Bacteria > Pseudomonadati > Pseudomonadota > Betaproteobacteria > Burkholderiales > Burkholderiaceae > Paraburkholderia > Paraburkholderia sp. SOS3. Next base: position 1,489,852 of record NZ_CP018811.1, read on the forward strand.
TGACCGAACAGTTCGAACGCGGGCTGTGTGAGACGCGCGATCCACGCGACCGTTGCGAGCAAACCGAGCCGCATGACGAGCGCGAGCAGGATACCGATGCGCCGCGTGCGTTCGCGTTGCGCCGCGGGGAGCTTGTTGCTCAGAATCGAAATGAAGATCAGGTTGTCGATGCCGAGCACGACTTCCATCACGACGAGCGTGACGAGCGCTGCCCATACGGCGGGGTCGGCGGCTAGAACGAGCAGGTAGTCCATGGCGGTCGGTTCGTCTGGTAATCGAAAATTGATCGGATAAAACCGGAAACTGCGTGATGCGCTAACCGTTATTCTGGGCTGCTTTGTGCTTCGGCGAAATCAGACATAATCGCAGTTCCACATCGGTTTTTCCGAAGCGAGGCCCGAATGCTTAACTTTCGCCATCTGTATTATTTTTGGGTCGTGGTGAAGGAGGGCGGCTTCGCGCGCGCGGCCGAGCATCTCGACATGGCCGTGCAGACCATCAGCGCGCAGGTGCGCGAGCTCGAGAAGTCGATGGGCCGCCAGTTGCTGAAGCCGGCCGGGCGCGGCATAACGATGACCGAAGCGGGGCAGGCCGCATTCGGGCGCGCGGAACAGATTTTTCATCTCGGCGCGACGCTCGTCGAAGAAGTACGCGAGGCGGCCAGCGAGCCGGCCGCGCGGCTCGCGGTCGGTCTGTCGGATGGCATTTCGAAGCTTGCCGCGCATGCGCTGCTTGCGCCGGTGCTCGATACGCCGTCGCTGCGGCTGTTGTGCCACGAGGGCGAGCACGGGCAGTTGCTCACGGAGCTTGCGCAGCACCGGCTCGATCTCGTGCTCGCGTGCCAGCCGGCGCCGCACAACAGCGATCTGCGTGTGTTCAGCGAGCGCGTCGCTGAATCGGCGGTCGACTGGTACGGGCCGGCCGCGCTCGTCAAAAAGGCCGCCAAAGACCACTTTCCCGCTTCGCTCGCGGAACTGCCGGTGCTGCTGCCGACCGGGCACGGGGCGCTGCGCGCGCGGCTCGACCGCTGGTTCGAGGCCGGGGACATCCGGCCGAAGATCGTCGGCGAATTCGAGGATAGCGCGCTGATGGCAGTGTTCGCGGCGCGCGGGCTCGGGGTGTTTCCGCTGGCGGAACTCGGCGCGGAGGATCTGTCGATGATGCGCGGGCTGCGGTGGCTGGGCCGCGCGGACGGAGTCGCCGAGGAAATTCACGCGATCCGTTCGCGGCGCGGCCAGCATCATCCGCTTGCATTGCAGGTGCTGGCCGCGCCGCGGGGATAGGGCGGCGCGGGGCGGACAGGTCGCCCGCGCGCGCTGGCGTCGGCGGTTGTGCGCGATGGGCAGGCAGACGGGCGGCCCATGCGCTGTCGCTTGGTTGTCGCTCGGTTTTGGCCCGGTTTTGGGCAGGCTTTAACCCCGGCGTTCGCCCGGCATTACATTGCGATCGCCGTGCGGTGCGGGCGCCACGCTTCGAGCATCGCGGCGAGCAGCGCGATCTCGCCGTCGGCGAGATAGTCGTCGGCGACGGCGACTGCCAGGCACAGGCGCAGCACCTTGCGGCGCAGCATCGGGTCGTCGATCTCGGCCATCAGCGTGGTTAGCAGATCGGCGTCGAGATCGTCGGCCGCGTCGGCCCACGAGGCGGGCGCGAGCATGCGGTCTTCGCACAGCGCTTGCACGATGCCGGGGAACTGGCCCGGCGCGAGGCCCAGTTCGCGAGATACGTTGAGCCGGTCGAGCGCGCGGTCTTCGGAACTGCAGACGTGTCCGTCGGCGGTCAGCGCCAGCGCGACGATACGGGCTGCGGCTTCGGGGCTGTTACGAGGATAGGTGCGCATGTCTCGACTCCTTTTGCGGATCGGATCCGCGGTGATGGGAGCGCTCAGTGTCGGGGATGCGTGCAGCCGGATAAACCTGCAAACGCGGAAGCCGCGGTTCGGAAAAAGCGAAGTGCGAGGGGGCGAAGATCGAAGATGGGGGCGCGTTGTCAGCAGCGCGGTAGCGACGTGTCAGCATCTTGGGCTACGCTATAGGGGTCCGCAGGCGCAGTGCCGGATGAGTCCGGCGGCATGCGGACAATCTGAACGAATAACGACCACACACATGCCTGCTACTCCTGAACATTCGAAAAATGCGCGCAAGCCGTCGCAAGCGGTGCTGGCCGCCATCACGTGGCTGGTCGGCATTGGCGTACTCGTGCTCGGCTTTGGTGGGCTCTATTGGTATGTTGCGATCGAGCGCAACGAACTGCCGTGGGGGGCGTTACTGCTGATTCCGTGCGTGGCGGTGATTGCGGCGGTGACCTTTCGTAACTACTTCAGCCGGTGATGGGTCAAAAAGCATAAGAACGGAAGGACCCGCCAGTCCCGTGCATCGTCCGCCAGTGCTGGATGTCATACCTTGCGCAACGTTTTTGCGCGCCATGCAGACCCGGCCCTGCGCATACAGGTTGTGTCTGCGTGCGCACGTCGAGCGCGCGCGTGCGCCTACGCCCAGGCACGTTCTGGACGTTGCAGCAAACCGCGACAGTCATGACTGCCATTCCGCACAGTGCGTCCGGCAACTGGCCATGCGCATCAATCCTGAATCGACGCGGAATAATGCGGCACGTGAAGCGTTGCTCCGAATGATCGTCAGATTTTGACGACGGATAGCAGGCAGCGTTGCCTGATCTGCTTCCCATCACATCATCGGAGACCTCTCATGCAGATCATCGAGCACATTTACGTGGACGGATCGTTCGTCGTGCCGCACGGAAGCGAAATGTTCGACCTGTTCAACCCGGCAACGGAGCAGGTCATAGGACGCGTTCGTCTCGCGGACGAGCACGATGCCAATCGCGCAGTCGCGGCCGCGAAGCGCGCGCTCGTATCGTTTTCGCGGACCAGCAAGAGCGAACGGCTCGACATGCTGCAACGTATTCTGAAAGCGATTCAGGCAAAAGAGGACGAACTGACCGAAGCCTCGATGCTGGAGTTCGGCGCGCCGGCGATGTCCGCGCGCTTTCACGCGAAGGGCGCTGCGACGATGTTCGAGCAGGCCTTGAAGGTCTTGCGCGAATACGATTTCAAGCGGCGCGTTGGCAGCAGTGAGGTCGTGATGCAGCCTGTCGGCGTGGCCGCGCTGATCACGCCGTGGAACGCCAATGCGATATTCATTGCCGGCAAGCTTTCGGTTGCCTTGGCGGCCGGCTGCACGGCGGTGCTCAAGCCTAGCGAAATGAGTGCGACGCAGACGCGCGTCATGACCGAGGCTTTGCATGACGCCGGTTTGCCGGCGGGCGTGGTCAATATCGTGACAGGTCGTGGCGACGTGGTAGGCGAGACGCTCAGCGCGCATCCCGATGTCGCGAAGATTTCATTTACCGGTTCGACGGCGGTCGGCAAGCGCATTTTGCGGACAGGTGCCGAAACGCTCAAACGTACGACGCTCGAGTTGGGCGGTAAGTCGCCGTTCATTATTCTCGACGACGCGGATCTCGCCACGGCGGCGCCGGTCGCGGTGCAGGCGGGCTTTACGAACGGCGGTCAGGCATGCAATGCAGGGTCGCGGATACTGATCGACGAGCGTCGGCTTGCCGAGTTCGAGAAACGGGTGATCGAGGCGGTCGGGCAATTCAAGCCGGGCGAGCCGCGCGCTGCGGACACGAGAATCGGGCCGATGGTGAGCGAGAAGCAGTGGCAGCGGGTGCAGCGCTATATCCGTCTGGGTCTGGAAGAGGGCGCGCGGCTGTTGACGGGAGGCGAGGGGCGCCCCGCGGGGATGTCGTCGGGCTGGTTCGTCAAACCTACGGTGTTCAGCGACGTGCGCAACGATATGACGATCGCGCGGGAGGAAATTTTCGGGCCGGTGCTGTCGATCATTCCGTATCGCGACGTTGAAGATGCGATCGCCATTGCTAACGACACGCCGTATGGATTGCAGGCGTATGTGATGTCCGCGCAGGATAAACGCGCGCAGGACGTCGCTGCGCGTATTGATGCGGGGCGTGTGTTGATCAATGGACTTCACTACGATTTCGATGTGCCGTTCGGTGGCTTCAAGCAGTCCGGACTCGGGCGGGAGTTGGGCGTGGCGGGGCTCGAGGCTTATCTTGAGCCGAAAGCGGTGCTGGGCGTGGGGTGAGCCAGGAATTGGCGGGGTTGTTCGGCCGGGTTGTTGCTCGGGACTGAATGCGGGTTTCCCCTCATACGCAGGTGTTGCGCAGCATCACTGCGGTATCGGCGTGCGAATCGCGAGGCGATGCCATTTGCCAGTGGGGCCCGCGTTCTGGTGGAAATCCGCCATGTTATTGATTCGTCGGGAGTTTTTCGCGTCGATAGACGCCTGAGATCGCATGAAGCTCAAAACTATGAAAACAAAATTCAAGGTTAATTGAGCCTCGACATAAAGCGTCATCCCCCTTCTTGAATTTGTCACTGCCCCTCCATATAATTAGCACTCGTCGCACTTGAGTGCTAACAATTTCTCCGGCCGGGCTCTCCGGCCGGGTTTGTCCTAAGCGTTCTTCAGTCTCAACCAAGAGAGGAGTATGTATGAACCTTCGTCCTTTGCATGATCGCGTGATCGTCAAGCGTCTTGACCAGGAAACCAAGACCGCTTCGGGCATCGTGATCCCCGACGCCGCAGCGGAAAAGCCCGATCAAGGCGAAATTCTGGCAGTCGGCCCGGGCAAGCGTGACGACAAGGGCGGCCTGATCCAGCTCGACGTGAAGGTGGGCGATCGCGTCCTGTTCGGCAAGTACGCTGGCCAGACCGTCAAGGTCGACGGCCAGGAACTGCTCGTGATGCGCGAAGAAGACATCATGGCTGTGGTGAACAAGTAAGTTCAACGTTCCCAGTTCATTCAAAAGCATTCAAGGAGTTAGAAGATGGCAGCTAAAGACGTCGTATTCGGCGATTCCGCCCGTGCGAAGATGGTCGAGGGCGTGAACATTCTCGCCAACGCAGTGAAGGTTACGCTGGGTCCGAAGGGCCGCAACGTCGTGCTCGAGCGCAGCTTCGGCGGCCCGACCGTCACGAAGGACGGTGTCTCGGTCGCGAAGGAAATCGAGCTCAAAGACAAGCTCCAGAACATGGGCGCGCAAATGGTCAAGGAAGTCGCTTCCAAGACCAGCGACAACGCCGGCGACGGTACCACCACGGCTACCGTGCTCGCACAATCGATCGTCCGCGAAGGTATGAAGTACGTCGCATCGGGCATGAACCCGATGGACCTGAAGCGCGGCATCGACAAGGCAGTGGCAGCAGCAATCGAAGAGCTGCGCAAGATCAGCAAGCCCTGCACGACGAACAAGGAAATCGCACAAGTTGGCGCGATCTCGGCGAACAGCGATTCGTCGATCGGCGATCGCATCGCTGAAGCGATGGACAAGGTCGGCAAGGAAGGCGTCATCACCGTCGAAGACGGCAAGTCGCTGCAAGACGAACTCGACGTCGTCGAAGGTATGCAGTTCGACCGCGGCTACCTGTCGCCGTACTTCATCAACAACCCGGACAAGCAAGTCGCCGTTCTCGAGAACCCGTTCGTGCTGCTGCACGACAAGAAAGTCTCGAACATCCGCGATCTGCTGCCGGTGCTCGAGCAAGTCGCGAAGGCTGGCCGTCCGCTGCTGATCATTGCTGAAGACGTCGAAGGCGAAGCGCTCGCTACGCTCGTCGTCAACAACATCCGCGGCATTCTGAAGACCGTCGCCGTCAAGGCGCCGGGCTTCGGCGACCGTCGCAAGGCCATGCTCGAAGACATCGCGATCCTGACCGGCGGCCAGGTGATCGCCGAAGAAACGGGTCTGTCGCTCGAGAAGGCTACGCTGGCCGAACTGGGCCAGGCGAAGCGCATCGAAGTGGGCAAGGAAAACACGACGATCATCGACGGCGCTGGCGAAGCAGCAAGCATCGAAGCGCGCGTGAAGCAGGTGCGCACGCAGATCGAAGAAGCGACGTCGGACTACGACCGCGAAAAGCTGCAGGAACGCGTGGCGAAGCTGGCCGGCGGCGTGGCAGTGATCAAGGTCGGCGCTGCGACCGAAGTCGAAATGAAGGAAAAGAAGGCACGTGTCGAAGACGCGCTGCACGCTACGCGCGCCGCCGTTGAAGAGGGCATCGTGGCCGGTGGCGGCGTCGCGCTGATCCGCGCTCGCGCTTCGATCGCCGGCGTGAAGGGCGACAACGCCGATCAGGACGCAGGTATCAAGATCGTGCTGCGCGCGATGGAAGAGCCGCTGCGCCAGATCGTCACGAACGGCGGCGAAGAAGCAAGCGTCGTGGTGGCAGCGGTTGCCGGCGGCAAGGGCAACTACGGCTACAACGCAGCGACGGGCGAGTACGTCGATATGGTCGAAGCAGGCGTTGTGGACCCGACGAAGGTCACGCGCACGGCACTGCAAAACGCAGCGTCGGTCGCAGGCCTGCTGCTGACGACGGACGCAGCCGTGGTCGAACTGCCGAAGGAAGACGCACCGATGCCTGGCGGCATGCCCGGCGGTATGGGCGGCATGGGCATGGACATGTAATTCGACGTCGAGTCGAAGCGCATGTTGGAGCGCGCCGCGAGGCGCGCTTCTAGCCACGTTCCTGGCCACGTTCCTGGCCGGAAAGAAAACCCGCAGCGTGAGAAATCACGGTGCGGGTTTTTTTATATCAATGCCGCGCCTCTCCCGGCGCATCGCTTTTGCCGCTCGCGGTCGGCGCATCTTCATCGGTTTCTCTGGCCCAGAAAAACCGGTCGGGAAGGTAGGCTCCCATGCCAGGCCGAAACGCGTTCTGCATTGCCTGGAACATGTACTCCTGCGCTTCGCGCACCGCTTCCGCCGGGTCCTGGCCATTCGCGAGCAAGGCCGCGATTGCCGCGCCAAGCGTATCGGTCATCCCCGTCACGCGCTGCGCGCCGCGGTCCCACAAGTCCTGCCGCAACTGGCCGTCCTCGCAGTAAAGCGTGTTGACGAGCCGATGCGTGCCCGTTTCCATCGACAGAATGTACTCGCAGCCTTGCGACAGCAGATGCGACACGGCCGCGTCGAGCGTCGGCGCCTCGGCGTCGCCGTCGGGCTGCGCGAGCGCGAGCAGCGCCGCGTGGTCGGCGACGAGCAGCGTGGTTTGCGGGGCGAGCAGGTCTGCGATCGCCTCGCGCAATTCGTCGGCGGCGAGCACGTGTTCGTCATCGAGCGTGAAGTCGGGCGCGAGAATCAGCGGCACGTCGTCATAGTCGGCGACGACTTCGGCGATCGCGCTCACCACTTCGGCGCGGGTGGCCGCGCCGACCTTGAATGCGGCGATCGGCATGTCTTCGAGCAGCATGCGCGCCTGAGTCGCGACGGTCTCCGGGTCGAGCGCGGTGACTTCGTCGCAACTCGCCGAGTCGCGCACGGTATAACCGGTCAGCACCGTGACGCCGTGGCAGCCCATGCTGGCCAGCGTCATCAGATCCGCTTGCAGGCCGGAGGCGCCGGTGGGGTCGGACAGGCCGAAGGTCAGAACGATCGGAGGGGTGTCGCTGGGCATGAAAGGAGGAAAAAAAATCGAAGCAAATAAGGAGGCCAACAGGAAGGCCAACAAAACGGCCAACAGGAAGGTCAAAAAGCAGGCCCATACGCATGGGTCGGCTCAATTATGCGGCTTTCTCCCGCGACGAGGCGGTTTTTCGCACGCGCGAGCGTCGCTGCGCGTTCGCAAAAATTTGCTGCAGCGCAGAATCGTTCATTGCTTTCGCTAGGCATGGGGGCGGCAACACGGTACCATCATGGCTCCCGTTTTAACGGACTTTTCGACGCGCAAAAGAATGGAATATAGAAGCTGGATGTGCCTGATCTGCGGCTGGATTTACGAGGAAGAAGCCGGCTTGCCGGACGAAGGTATTGCGCCGGGCACGCGCTGGGAGGATGTGCCGATCAACTGGACCTGTCCCGAGTGCGGGGCGCGTAAGGAAGACTTCGAAATGGTCCAGATCTGACCGGTCTGCCGGTCGGTTCTGCGGCCGGCTTTACGCTTCTTTACGTCAGATGGCGGGGCGGGTTTTCGCGGCTGATGCCTGCGTTCTTCACGCCCTGATTTCGCGTCGGTTTTTGCGTCGGTTCCCGCAGTTTTGACGCTCGGCGCCTGAGTTGATGCGCGATCTGTGCGTACGATCCTCGCGTATTGCGGCAGGCGCATCCTCGAGGCTCGCGACGTACGCGGCGCATCGCAGCGTACCGGGCGTCTTGCGTGCCCCGCGGGTGAACCGACTCGAGCGTCGCGCGTACGGGTGACGCGATACAGTTGCGGCCGCACGATTTCAGAGCGCACACGGCGGCGTAACCGGCGCGTCATGGCAGGTCGTCGTCCCGGTTCTAGCGTCGGTTTCGGTCTGTCGGCGTTTCTGCACACGTGCTCATGACACCTTCATCCGCTCCCGGCAGTACCCTCGAAGCCTTGCCCAATCCTCGCGGCGGCGCCGTGCGCGCGGCCGAACGCGCGCTTGCCGACGCGATTGCCGCGCACGATCAGCATCGCGATGCGGCGTTGCCCATTTTGCATGCCGCGCACGCGCTTCGCGAAGCAGGATGGCTCGCCGCGCATCGTTTTGCCGACGCGCTGGTCCTTGCGTCGCCGCTCGCCTTCGATGCGGCGGATTCTGCCCATGCTCACGTCGACCATTCCACACACTCCGGACATCCGGCGCCTGCATCGCGCGCTCATCTGCCGGATAGCCCGGTGCGCGAAGCCTTCGGTGCGGCGCTGCATGCGTTCGCGGCGGCGCTCGGCCGGCGTAATCTGCATGAACTCGCGTGTTCGCCGTCGCTTTACGCGCACTATCGTTCGCTATCGGCGCTGACCGCGCAGCATACGCCGGGCTTCAAGGTCAGCTTCGAAGACCTCGCGCTAGCGGGCCGGCCGGTCCCGCCTGCTACCTTGCACGCACAACCGGCACAACGTCTCACGCATCTTCGCGCCCGCTACGAGCAGGCGTTGTTGCCGGTTCTGCGGGCGCAGACCGGCGAGGGCGCGATGTCGGCGGCAACGCTCGTCGTCGGGGCCGCGCTCGACGAACTCGAAGCCTGCATGGCCCAGCTGGTCGGTTCCGACCCGTACGATTTCTGGCGGCTCGCAGCCGGTTGCGCCCGTGCGCTGCGCGTGAGCGGTCACTTATCGGGCGACCCCGATGCGCGGCGCTTCTTCGCGCGGTGCAACCTCGCGCTCGGAGACCAGGCGCGCGGCATCGAGTACGCGCCGCGTTCGCTCGTGCGTGCGACGCTCGCGTTGCTGTGGCGCGACTATGCGCTGTTCGGCGCGGCGGCCGAAGACACCGACCACGTCGAACTGCTGCGCGACTACGGGTTGACCGTGGTTTGGCATGTGGCAGGCACGCCGGCTTCGGAGGCGCTGTGGGAAGCGGGCGCCGCCGAGGCGGCGAGGGGGACGGCAGAGGCGGTGGTTCAAGTGCAGCCGACCTCACCGGAGGTTCCTACACGCGATCTTGGGCAGCTCACCGTTCACGCCAACGCATACGAAGATTTTCTACAAACAGCCGATGCATCGATTGCAGCCCTCTCGGAACACGCGCGCGCTGCCGATAACCCGCAAAAGGCCGACGCGAGCGCGGCACTGCAAGCGGGCGATGCCGCGTACCGGCTCGGGGCATCCGCGAGCGCGCTCGGGCTTGGTCATGTGGCGTTGCTCTCCGATGCGCTCGGTCTCGCTTGGCGCCGGCGTGCGCACGCGGCGGCCGCGATGCCCGAAGGCCGCACGGCGGCGCATATCGAAGCGCCCGACGCAGCGGTGCTCGAACAGGCCGCGCTTGCACTGCGCGCAATGCTGCACCAGATCGCGGCAGGTATTGCGCCGCCGCAAGCGAGCGCCGCATCGGGTACCGCACTCGCGGCGTTGACGCGTGCGATCGAACTGGGCAGCACAGCTTGACCTGAATTGAACGTGAACTGAACGCGAACTGAACGTACCGGGCGTGAACCCAACGTGAACTACCGCGCACACCGAGCGCGGCGTGCCCGCCAGGCCCAGCCGATGAGCGGTAAGTGCGTGTTAGAGTGCAGCTATGATCCGCTGTCCGTGGGGTGGACCTCGGGCGTCGCGTGTCGCATGACGTGCGGTGCATATGGGGTCTGCACTTCCACTCGTCTTTGCTAGAATTTGACCTATGTCCAAGAGTACCGATCGCATCAATCTCACCAACCAGTTCCTGATCGCCATGCCCAACATGGCAGATCCGACTTTTTCAGGAACGGTGGTCTATCTTTGCGATCACAGCGAGCGCGGCGCACTCGGTCTGGTCATCAACCGGCCAACCGATATCGATCTCGAAGCGCTCTTCAATCGCATCGATCTGAAGCTCGAAATCGAGCCGCTGCTGCATGTTCCCGTCTACTTCGGCGGCCCGGTGCAAACCGAGCGCGGCTTCGTGCTGCATGACGCGGGGCAGGGCAGTTCGTACACGTCGTCGATGCAGGTGCCAGGCGGCCTCGAGATGACCACGTCGAAGGACGTGCTCGAAGCGGTCGCGAACGGCAAGGGCCCGGAGCGCTTTCTGCTCACGCTCGGCCATGCAGGCTGGGGCGCGGGCCAGCTCGAGGAAGAAATCTCGAAGAACGGCTGGCTCACGGTCGAGGCCGACCCGAAGATCGTCTTCGACGTGCCGGCCGAAGACCGTCTCGAAGCGGCGCTCGCGCTGCTCGGCGTGACGCTGTCGATGCTCTCCGGCGAAGCAGGTCACGCATGACCGGTGCGCCCGAACGTGCAGCGACGCTGCTTGCGTTCGACTATGGCGAGAAACGCATTGGCGTCGCCGTCGGCAATTCCCTGACGAAAAGTGCGCGGCCGCTCGTGGTCGTGCAGAATCGCAACCGCGACTTTCGCTTTGCCGAGCTCGGCAAGCTGATCGGCGAGTGGCAGCCCGACGCGCTCGTGGTCGGCCTGCCCACGCATCCCGACGGCACGCCTCACGCGATGACCCAGCAGGCCAAACGCTTCGGCAACCAGCTGAACGGGCGTTTCAACCTGCCGGTGAGCTGGGTGGACGAGCGCTACTCGTCGGTGCAGGCCGAAGCCGGCGTGCGCAGCGGCGCCGCGCGCGCCGATCTGCTCGATGCCGAAGCTGCCTGCATCATCCTTCAACAGTACTTCGAAGAAACCGCCACACGCGGCGAGCCAGGCGGTGAAATGCGCTGTGAAATGCGCAGCGAAACACCCAGCGAAATACGCAGCGAAGCACGCGGTGGAATCAGCAGCGAAACCAGCAATGAGTGAGAACATGAGCGCCATCGATGCGGAGCGGCTCTATCGCGCCGTGCTCGAACAGATTCGCGCGGCTTACGGCGACGCGTTTCTTCGTCCCGACGAGCCCGGCGGTGCGGTGCTGGCCGGCATATACAGCGGCGGCGTTTGGCTTGCCGAGCGTCTTGCGCGCGATCTGAACGTGCCGGCTTTCGGCGTGGTCAACGTCGCGTTGCATCGCGACGACTACGCGAAGAAGGGCCTGCACACGCAGGCGAGCCCGACGTCGCTGCCCTTCGATGTGAACAACCATCGCATTCTGCTCGTCGACGACGTGCTGTACACGGGCCGCACGATTCGCGCCGCGATCAACGAACTGTACGACTATGGCCGGCCTGCCGCGGTCGAGCTCGCGGTGCTCGCGGACCGCGGCGGACGCGAACTGCCGGTCGCGGCGACCTTTGTGGGCGGCACGGTCGATGTGCCGGCCGATGCGACGCTCGTGCTCGCGCGTCACGGCGACGAAGGCGCACAGCATTTCACGTTTCATACCGAAGCGCGTGCCGACTGAGCACGCCTCACTGCATCCCATGCATGCAGGCGTATCACAGTTTGATCCAGGACCACGATGAACAAGCCTAACCCGGTCGCACCGCATGCGGCCCAGGATTCAACGCAGCAGGATTCGACCCAGCGCGCCGCCGAGGCGCGGCACTTTCGCTACGGTTTCCTGAAGGGCAATCCGCAGCTCACGAAAAACGGCGAGCTCAAGCATCTGCTGACAATCGAAGGCTTGCCGCGCTCGATCGTCACGCACATTCTCGATACGGCCGAGCAGTTCGTCAGCGTGACGGACCGCGAAGTGAAGAAGGTGCCGCTGCTGCGCGGCAAGTCCGTGTTCAATCTGTTCTTCGAGAACTCGACGCGCACGCGCACGACGTTCGAGATTGCGGCGAAGCGTCTGTCGGCCGACGTGATCAATCTGAACATCAACGCTTCGTCGACGAGCAAGGGCGAGTCGCTGCTCGACACGATCAATAATCTGTCGGCCATGCACGCCGATATGTTCGTCGTACGGCACGCGTCGAGCGGTGCGCCGTATCTGATCGCCGAGCACTGCGCGCCGCACGTGCATGTGATCAATGCCGGCGATGGGCGTCATGCGCACCCGACGCAGGGTCTGCTCGACATGTACACGATCCGTCATTACAAGCGCGATTTCACGAATCTGCGCGTGGCGATTGTCGGCGACATTCTGCATTCGCGCGTGGCGCGCTCCGATATTCATGCGCTGACCACGCTCGGCGTGCCCGAAGTGCGCGCGATCGGCCCGCGCACGCTGCTGCCGGGTGGGCTCGAGCAGATGGGTGTACGCGTGTTCCACAACCTCGACGAAGGTCTGAAGGACGTCGACGTGATCATCATGCTGCGTCTGCAGAACGAACGCATGAGCGGGGCGCTGCTGCCTTCGGCGCAGGAGTACTTCAAGAGCTGGGGCCTGACGCCCGAGCGGCTCGCGCTGGCGAAGCCCGACGCGATCGTGATGCACCCGGGGCCGATGAATCGCGGTGTCGAGATCGATTCGCAGGTCGCGGACGGGCCGCAATCGGTGATCCTGAATCAGGTGACGTTTGGCATCGCGGTGCGGATGGCGGTGATGGGCATCGTCGCCGGAAACAACGACTGACCGCGACGCTTCGCTGCGACCACCGGCTGCAGGGACCGACACGACCGATTGCACGCGCAACCATCGGGCGAGCACCAGGCGGGTATCGGGCGGCACCGAACCTCGAGCATCGCAAAAGACAACGCACAAGAAAGGCAGCACATGAAGATTCACATCCAGGGCGGCACGCTGATCGATCCGGTAGCGGGCACTGAACAGCAGCAGGACGTGTTTATCGCGGCCGGCAAGATCGTCGCGCTTGGCCGCGCACCGGAAGAATTTCACGCGGCGAAGACCGTCGACGCGCGCGGCCTGATGGTTGCGCCGGGTCTCGTGGACCTGGCTGCGCGCCTGCGCGAACCGGGCTACGAGCACAAGGCGACGCTCGAGTCCGAAATGGCCGCGGCGCTCGCGGGCGGCGTGACGACGCTCGTGTGCCCGCCCGACACGGACCCGGTACTCGACGAACCGGGCCTCGTCGAGATGCTGAAATTTCGCGCGCGCAATCTGAACCAGGCGCATGTGTATCCGCTTGGCGCGCTGACGGTCGGCCTCAAGGGGCAGGTCATCACCGAGATGGTCGAATTGACCGAGGCGGGCTGCATCGGTTTTTCGCAGGCCGACGTGCCGGTCGTCGATACGCAGGTGTTGCTGCGCGCGCTGCAGTATGCGAGCACGTATGGTTTTACCGTGTGGTTGCGTCCGCAGGACGCGTATCTCGCGAAGGGCGGCGTCGCTGCGAGCGGGGCGCTCGCTTCGCGGCTCGGTTTGTCGGGCGTGCCGGTTTCGGCGGAAACGATCGCGCTGCATACGATTTTCGAGCTCGTGCGCGTGACGGGTGCGCGTGTGCATCTGTCGCATCTGTCGTCGGCGGCGGGCATTGCGCTGATGCGCGCGGCGAAGGCCGAAGGTTTACCGGTTACCTGCGATGTGACGGTCAACCATGTGCATCTGATCGACGTCGATATCGGTTACTTCGATGCGCAGTTCCGTCTCGATCCGCCGCTGCGTTCGCAGCGCGATCGCGAGGCGATTCGCGCGGGCCTCGCCGACGGCACGATCGATGCGATCTGCTCGGACCACACGCCCGTTGACGACGACGAAAAGCTGTTGCCGTTCGCCGAAGCGACGCCGGGCGCGACCGGCCTCGAGCTGCTGCTGTCGCTGACGGTGAAGTGGGCCAGCGAGGCGGGCGTGCCGCTCGCGAAAGCGATCAACTGCATCACCGCGGCGCCGGCCGGCGTATTGAAGCTCGCCGCGGGCCGCATCGAAACGGGCCTGGCCGCGGACCTGTGCATTTTCGAGCGCAATGCGCACTGGCGCATCGAGCCGCGCGCGCTGAGGAGCCAGGGGCATAACACGCCGTTTCTCGGTTACGAACTGCCGGCGCGCGTACGGGCGACCGTGGTGTCCGGGCAACTGGCATTCGAGCAGCGCTAACGCCAGGCCGGCGATGCACACGGAACCTTCACGATGAAACTCGCGCTTCGCAAGTTACGACTCGTTGCTCATCTGCTGTACGGCATGTGGGTGGTCGCCACGCGCTTTTCGCGCGTTACGCCGCAACAGCGCTTCGAACTGAACCGCGCATGGTCGCTGCGATTCCTGCAGCTCGCGGGCATGCGGCTCGTCGTGCACAACGACGCAGCGCGCATCGACGAAGGCGCGTTGGTTGTCAGCAACCATATTTCGTGGATCGACATCTATGTGATCAACGCGTGGCGGCCGACGCGGTTCGTATCGAAGGCGGAAGTGCGCAAGTGGCCCGTGGTCGGCTGGCTCGCGTTCAAGCTCGACACAGTGTTCCTGCAACGCGAGAAGCGCAGCGACGCCAAGCGGATCATGCACGAGCTTGCCGATCATCTGATTGCGGGCCACGCGATCTGTGTGTTCCCCGAAGGCACGACAACCGACGGACGCGAACTGCTGCCGTTCCATTCGAACCTGTTCCAGGCGGCGGTGTCTGCGTCGCGGCCGGTGCAGCCGATCTGCATCTACTACGAAGATGCGCACGGTAACCAGTCGACTGCGCCGGCGTATATCGACGACATGTCGCTTGGCGAGTCGATGCATGCGCTGCTGTGCGGCGCGCCGTTGACCGCGCACGTCTACGTTTGCGACGCGCTCGCGCCGGGCGCGGAGCGGCGCGTGCTGGCGGCCGAGGCGCAGGCGGCGGTCGAAGCGGCGCTCGAACGGCTGCGGCCGGCTGGTTCGCGGGTGCGCGAGGCATTGCGTACGCAGCCGGTGCAGCAGGCGCAGGGCGTCGATCACGACGACGTGTCCAACGCGGGCGACGTGCCGACAACGAACGGACCGCTTGCGCAGTGAAAGTAAAAGCAACCTGGCGGTCGGGTGCGCGCGGCAATATCTACGTGCCGGATCTGTCCACGTGAGCGCCTTCGCGAGACCGAACGTCTCGCGAACACCGGTGTCAGATCACACAGCAGGCCGCTCCGGTCGATTACACTTCGTCGATGTTTACCAATCCCGATTTCTTCCTCTGGAATTTCTTTGCCAGCATTGGCGATGCCGCGTTCACGCTGCCGATCGCGCTCGTCTGCGCGATCTGGCTGTGGTTCTCGGCGCGCCGGCAAGCGGCGCGCTGGATCGCGCTGCTCGCGGTCGGCATGGCGGCGGTCGGCGCGACGAAAATTCTGTATGCGGGCTGCGGCATTCAGATTCCGGCGCTGAATTTTCGCGTGATCAGCGGGCATACCACGCTGTCGAGCGCGGTCTGGACCGTCGCGATGGCGCTGCTGTGCCGGTGTGTGGGCGTCCGTGCGCGCTATGGCGTGATGCTCGGACTGCTGATCGGCGCACTGACGGCCGTGGCGCGCGTGTTCGACGAAGCGCATTCGATCACCGAAGTGATCGCTGGCTGGGTCGTCGGCGGCACGCTGGCGGTGCTGTTCGTGCACAACTTCGTGCACTCGGGCGTGAGGCTCGTCAAGCCGCGCTATGCGGCGCTGGGGCTGTTGCTGGTGGCGTCCGTCGCGTATGGGCGGCATGCGCCGATCCAGCAGATGATCGAGATGTATTCGCCGGGGGTATGCGCGAAGTTTTTTCCGAGCCTCGTCGACGAGATGAAGGACAAGCTTTAGCGCGGGCTCGACGCGTATCTAACGCGTATTCGCGGCGCGTCGCCGACACTTATTCGGCGTCGGCCGAAGCGCGGCAGCCCGAGCAATCCATCTGCGTAACCGTACGGCCGGCCGGCTCGGGCGTGAGCCTTACCGCGGACAGCTGATTGCCCCAGACGCAGCCCGAATCGAGCCCGATCACGTTGTCGCGTACCATCAGACCGAGCGCGGCCCAATGGCCGAATACGACCGTGACGTCGGCCGTGCGCCGCGACGGTACATCAAACCATGGCATAAAGCCCGGCGGCGCCGAATCGAGGCCGCCGCTCGACGTGAAATCCATGGCGCCGTCTGCGTTGCAAAAGCGCATGCGCGTGAGCGCGGTGCAGGTCAGGCGCAGACGATCGATGCCCTTGAGGCTCGGCTTCCAGCGATTCGGCTCGTTGCCGTAGAGGCCCGCGAGCGTTTCTTTCCAGTTCGGTGCGCGCAGTGCGCGCTGCAGTTCGTCGGCGAGTTCGAGCGTGAGCGTGGTGTCCCACTGCGGCGGAATACCCGCGTGCACGAGCAGCATGCCTTCGTCGAAGTGTGCGATCGGGCGATGGCGGACCCAGTCGAGCAGGTCTTGCGCATCGGGTGCGGACAGGATGTCGTCGAGCGTATCGCCTTTCTTCGACTTGCGGATGCCGGCGGAGACCGATAGCAAATGCAGGTCGTGGTTGCCGAGCACGGTGACTGCGCGCTCGCCGAGCGCGATCAGTTCGCGCAGCGTGGCGAGCGAGCCGGGGCCGCGGTTCACGATATCGCCGGCGAACCACAGCGGGGTGTCGTCGGAGGGGGCGGCTTTCGCGAGCAGTCGCCGGAATTCGGTGTGGCAGCCTTGCAGGTCGCCGAAGGCGAGCGGAGCGGGCCTCGTGGAAGTGGTCATGTCGAGTGTGTTCGGTGAGCGTTGCGGCGGTCGTTCCGTGGGCGGAAAAGCACCGGCGCATGGGCGGATGCGGCTGGGTCTTCGTGCCGATTTCGTGCCAATGTGGCCGCCTGCGTCGTGCGGGCGGCCATCAGCGCCGACTGCACAATATCGCGTGACATAATATCTGGTTTTAAGAGGGCGCTATAAGCGGGTGTGTGAAGCCGCGCTGCGGCAGATGCCCATGGTGGAGAATTGGGACAAGATGCTTTACACCAGCAAAGCGGTCGCGCAATTCGCGGCTTGTAAGCGAAAAGTGCTGCGCTCCGCGGGGAGCGAAGCAGCACTGTGGTCCCAGCGCCGCTCGACATGGCGGCTTCTTTTATTTTGCGCGGGTGAACATTTGCGCTCCGCTATAATGGGCGGCCCTTGTCTGATTGCGCCAACGCCGAAGGTGTTGGCGACGAAGATGCTCCACCCGCGCCCGTCGATCATCATGCGGCGAGCAAATTGGCGATGGAATACCTGGTCAGGACGGTTCGATCAGCTGCGCGTCGTTATCGCAAGGCCTTTTAATTATATGGGATTTGGGCAATCTGAGCGCTTCCTTGTCCCAAAGATCGTGTCACATTTGTGCGGCGACGGCCTTTTATCGAACTGGGAAGTATTAACTTGCACGTGATTTTCAGACGTACGGACAGTGTCGCACGCATTGATATCGTGCCAGAGGCGTCCAATCATGAGCTGGAAGTTCGCGTAACCCCCGCCTCCATACGCCAGAACGAAATCAAGGTGCTAGAGGGTTCAGCTAAACGATTGAATCGTGTAGTCCCTGACATGCCAGCTATTCCGTTCGAGGACACCATTAGCTGGATGCTTTCTTCGGCCTAAATACCAAAACAGCAGTTTGTTAGCGCGCTGGTGTTTCTCGTCTACACCTCTATAATGGCGGGCTACGTAGCATGCGGGTCCGCATGACTTCCGGTCACTGTTGCCGATGTCCATCCGGTGAGCATTAGTTGCCAGTTCACTGGCGGTGCGCCCGACCGCATGGCCAAGATAATCTCTAGAAGGAACTCCATGATCCTGGTAACGGGCGGTGCCGGCTTCATCGGCGCCAATTTCGTGCTCGAGTGGTTGAGCGCCTCCGGGGAGCCAGTCCTGAATTTGGATAAGCTCACCTATGCGGGCAATTTGGGTACGTTGAAGTCGCAACGGGACAATTCTCGTCATGTCTTCGTGCGCGCGGACATTTGCGATCGCGACACGCTTGACAAGCTGTTCGCCGAACACAAGCCGCGTGCAGTAGTGCACCTCGCCGCCGAGAGCCACGTCGACCGTTCGATTCACGGGCCTGCCGACTTCGTGCAGACCAACGTGGTCGGCACCTTCACATTGCTCGAAGCAGCGAGATCGTATTGGAACACGCTAAACGATGCTGACAAAGCGGCATTCCGCTTCCTGCACGTGTCCACCGACGAAGTCTTCGGCTCACTGTCGGCAACCGATCCGCAATTCTCAGAAACGACGCCGTACGCGCCGAACAGCCCGTATTCGGCGACCAAGGCGGGCTCCGATCATCTCGTGCGTGCATATCACCACACGTACGGCTTGCCCGTGTTGACGACCAATTGCTCGAATAACTACGGTCCTTACCAGTTCCCCGAAAAGCTGGTCCCTCTGATGATCGCCAATGCGCTCGCGGGCAAGCCGCTGCCTGTCTACGGCGACGGCCAGAACGTGCGCGACTGGCTGTACGTCGGCGATCACTGCAGCGCGATCCGCGAAGTGCTCGCGCGCGGCGTGCCGGGCGAGACTTATAACGTCGGCGGCTGGAACGAGAAGAAGAACCTCGACGTCGTGCATACGCTGTGCGACCTGCTCGACCAGAAGCGTTCGAAGGCGCAGGGCTCGTACCGAGATCAGATCACCTATGTGAAGGACCGTCCGGGCCACGACCGCCGCTATGCGATCGACGCCCGCAAGCTCGAGCGCGAACTCGGCTGGAAGCCGGCCGAAACTTTCGAAACGGGTCTCGCGAAAACGGTCCAGTGGTATCTCAACAACCAGCAATGGGTCGACGAAGTCGCTTCGGGCGAGTACCGCAAGTGGGTCGAAACGAACTACGCGCAGCGCGCGTAAGGGCGAAACCATGGCGCGCAAGGGCATCATTCTCGCGGGCGGTTCGGGCACGCGGCTGTATCCGATCACGCACGTCGTATCGAAGCAACTGCTTCCTGTGTACGACAAGCCGATGATCTATTACCCCCTGTCGACACTAATGATTGCGGGCATCCGCGATGCGCTGATCATCTCGACGCCGCAAGACACGCCGCGCTTCGAGGCGATGCTGGGCGATGGCAGCCAATGGGGCATGAATATCCAGTATGCGGTGCAGCCGTCGCCGGACGGTCTCGCACAGGCGTTCATCATTGGCCGTGAATTCGTCGGCAATGATCCGTCGGCGCTGATTCTCGGCGACAACATTTTCTACGGCCACGATCTGGCGACACAGCTGGAGCGCGCGGATGCGCGTAAAGATGGCGCGACGGTGTTTGCCTATCACGTGCATGATCCCGAGCGCTATGGCGTGGTTGAGTTCGACAAGGATTTCCGCGCGCTGTCGATCGAGGAGAAGCCGGCGAAGCCGCGTTCGAACTACGCGGTGACGGGGCTATATTTTTACGACAATCAAGTTTGCGATATCGCAGCCGATATCAAGCCGTCGGCGCGCGGCGAACTCGAGATCACCGATGTGAATTCGCGGTATCTATCGCAGCAACAGCTGGACGTCGCGATTATGGGTCGCGGCTATGCGTGGCTCGACACAGGTACGCATGAGTCGCTGATTGACGCCGCCACCTTCATCGCTACGCTGCAGAAGCGGCAAGGACTGGTCGTTGCGTGCCCCGAAGAGATTGCGTACCGTCGGCAGTGGATTGACCGCGAGCAACTCGCGGCCCTTGCTCGGCCGTTGACCAAGAACGCGTACGGCAAATACCTGCAAAACATCATTTCGGATCAAATTGCATGGCCATCCAAGTAACCGCGACGTCCCTGTCGGGCGTTAAGATCATCGAGCCGAAGGTTTTCGGCGATACGCGCGGTTTTTTCTTCGAAAGCTATAACGCGCGGGAGTTTGCAGAACACGTCGCGCCGGGCCTCGAATTTGTGCAGGATAACCACTCGCGCTCAATGAAGGGCGTGCTGCGCGGGATGCATTATCAGATACGGCATCCTCAAGGAAAGCTGGTCCGCGTGGTGTCGGGCGAAGTCTATGATGTTGTGGTAGACCTTCGACGCGATTCGCCGACGTTCGGAAAGTGGGAAGGACTTCATCTGTCCGCTGACAACAAGCGCCAGCTGTGGGTGCCTCCCGGTTTCGCGCATGGTTTTTATGTGACGTCGGATAGCGCTGAATTCCTCTACAAGACAACCGACTATTGGTATCCCGAGCATGAGCGTTCCTTGTTGTGGAATGACAGCGACGTTGGCGTCGAGTGGCCGCTCGACGGCATACCGACGCTGGCCGATAAGGATGCCGCGGGAGGCTTGCTCAAAGAAATAGAGGTCTACTGAGAGGGGTGGTCTATTGCGGTTCCGTTGTGAGAGGGCGCCGTCGCAGTGTTTCGATGTCCATGATGCGTGTGCGCTCGGTTGGTACGGATTCTTATCTACTTCTCTATGTCGGCTCTTCCTGAACGAAACATTTTGATCACGGGCGCATCTGGCCAGGTCGGCTTCGAGTTGGTGCGGTCCCTGCAAGGGCTGGGTCGTATTGTTGCCCCGGATCGCCAGGCATTGGATCTGGGCGACTTCGACCAGATTCGTGAGGTCGTACGGGATGTCCGGCCCGCGCTGATCATCAACCCCGGTGCTTACACCGCGGTGGATCAGGCCGAAGCCGAGCCCGAAGTGGCGATGCGCGTGAACGGTGTTGGGCCCGGCGTATTGGCAGAAGTGGCGAAGGAAGTGGGCGCCGTACTGTTTCACTATTCAACGGACTACGTGTTCGACGGTACGAAAGCGGATGCATATCTTGAGGGCGACGTCACTGGTCCCCTAAACGTCTATGGTGCGAGCAAACTGGCTGGTGAGCTGGCCGTGGAACAGGCGGGATGCCCTTGGCTCGTGTTCCGCACGAGCTGGGTGTACGGCGCACGGGGGCGCAATTTTCTTCGCACGATGCTGCGGCTTGGCGAAGAGCGGCCGGAGTTGAGGGTCGTGGCGGATCAGATTGGGGCTCCGACCTGGTCGCGTACCATCGCGTCGATAAGCGCTCAGATCGCGGCACTCGGTCTGCTGACGCATCGCGGTGATACTGCGTGGTGGGCCGAGCAATCGGGTCTATACAACCTCACGGCTTCCGGCTCGACGTCGTGGGCGGGATTCGCAGAGGCAATCTTCCAGCTTGCTCAGCCGGCGGCGCGAACGCGTGTGAGTCCGATTACCTCGGAAGAATATCCGACACCTGCGCGGCGCCCCAAAAATTCACGCCTCTCCAGTTCGAAGCTGGTATCCAGGTTCGGTATTTTCCCTCCCGATTGGCACGACGCTCTGGCGCTGTGTATCCGTTCTTTGTAATTTCTAAACTCGGACCCGATATTGGGGACTTGCCGTTTAGGTCTTTCCTGCTTGTCCTGGAAGAGTTCAAATGGGCAGCGACGACCCTTATGCAGAGAGGTGGCCGTTGTGAACGCATGTCGCTGCAATCACCGTCCTGATCGCGGATCTGACCGACATTTTCGTGGACGGTTTCGGTTTTCACGAAGTTCAGGTAGTCTTGACGCTATCCTCAAGCATTCGCCGCATGATTTTGTGTGGCGCATCTTATTTTGAGCTTGTTCATAGGCAATCGACGGCGATGCTCCGATTGCGAACAACCCGAGAGGTGCTGTAGCAATGATTCGACTTACGGCTATTCGAATTCGTTTATTGCGGGTGTTGGCCATTTTGCCGATCGTCGATAAGGATTACTACCTGGCGAGGTATCCTGACGTCGCGGAGGGGCGAGCCGATGCCGCCGCGCATTTCTTCACATATGGCCTATGGGAAGGCCGTACGCCGAATCGGTTTATTGAAGAACTGCCGGATCGGACCAGATATCTTTTATGTTGGCTGCTTAAGTCGTCACGACTCGTTGACGGCGACTTCTATTTGAATCAAAACCGGGACGTCGCGCAATCCGGACTCGATCCCATCGATCATTATATCAGGTACGGTTTTCGAGAAAGACGCCTGCCAAATCGCCAACTAGAACGTTGTGCGAAGCGTCTGAATTCGATGCGAGCTGTTTTGCGACGCGGTTTTCTGTGCCAGTTGGACCGCCGCGTTCTTTTGCGCCAGTTGGACCGTCGCGTTCTATTCGAGCTCGCCAAAGGCGAACGCTACCCAACACCTCGGCTATACATAGCTATCCGACGCCTGCGCCGAATGGCTCAAATTGAGGGAGCACGGGTCTTTCTTCAGTGCTTACCTATAGCGGATCTGAGCGCAAGGCGGTACGACTGGGTTGCAACGCGCCATATCGAGGGCAAAACGAAATTTTCGTTTACGACGTCCGAAATTATTGGCGACGACGAGCCACGCTCGGTACGAATCATTGAACTGCCAGAGAAATGGATTGCCGCCGTCGACGATGCCGATGTGATCGGCGCCTTTCAGGTGGTAGCAAATGGCCATTTTGTGCACTACGAACCCGCCGCTCATCCGGCGAACGATTTTGTAGCGGGGAGCTGGCCCTATGTTACAGGCGTTGGCGGTACAAACAAGGTGGTGGTCTGGTACGAATATCAGAATGAGCAGCAGATCGAACAGGGGATTCTGATCAGCGGACGCTGCAGCCCGAATTACTTTCATTGGCTGATTGAATATCTGGCACGTATCTACATCGTCGATATGGTCGAGGCGTTGCAAAATATACCGCTGATAATCGATGGTGGGATGTACGATCAGGAAATCGAGTCGATAAAAGCAGTTTGTCCCGACTGGCCTATCCATTTCGTCTCGCGGGGCACCCTTCTGCGAGTTCGCAAGCTATATATTCCATCAATACCGACGTATCTCCCCGATACGCTAGATGTGCCATCTTGGCAGGCGAGCGTACTTTGCCACAAGGCACTGGCATTCGTGCGAAACGCCATATTCTGCCATTACGCAATCGATCAGGCTGCTATTCTGCCGACCAGAAAGATTTTTCTCGCACGACGCGGGGCGCGTAATCTGGATAATACCGAACAAATCGAACGGCGTTTGGCGTCGATCGGATTCGAAATTGTCGACACCGCTGAATTATCGTTCGAGCAGCAAGTGCGGTTGTTTGCAAGCGCGGCAATCATCGTCGGTCCAGTGGGGGCCGCGTTCGCGAACCTGATTTTCTGTAATCCTGCATGTAAAGTCCTAGGGCTGACATCGCCATACGTCAAGAGATTCACACTTCAATCCCAGCTCGCGGCTTTTGCTGAGTGCGAATATAAGATTTTGCCGGGAACACATCCTGACTACGTTCATGGCGCGGAGCAGGGAATCAAGGACGTTGATTTGATGCATGTCAGCTTCAATCTCGACCCGGAACTTCTTCTGAGTTCGATAGAACCCTGGCTTAATGCCTTATCAACTTCTGATACATGCTTATCGAGTGCGGTGAATAAACCAATTGCAGCTTTCCCTCTTCGTGATCAATTCTGAGTGAGTCCGGATGCGACTCTCTCCGTGATTCAAGTAGATCGGTCGCTGATTCTGAACTGATCGCGTTTGTCTGATGTGATGGTCGATTTTTTAGATTGGGAGGGTAAATGGAAGGAAGTACGGACCTGGACGAGCAGCATTCCACTAGGCTGGAAGAGTTTTATTCCTCGAAGAGCGACGGTGTTTTTTACCTGTCGCATGCATCCATTTTAGTCCGTTTGAATCAGAGGACATTCCTGTTTGATCCAGTTCTCGCGAAGCCGCCTCATCTCGGGTCCTGGCTCTTCTACCCCGAAATGCAGATGGACAAAAGACTGCTGGAAGTCGACGCCGTCTTTGTTTCGCATCAGCACCAGGATCACTACGATGTCGATTTTCTGCGAATGTTGCCGCCGCACACGCCAGTGTATATCGTATCGGGACGCCCGCAATTCGCCGAAATGCTCGGAAAGGAAAGAATCGCCTATACCGAGCTGGTCGCGGATCGTGTTACCGAATTGTTTGACGGTGTAAGTTGTTTGGGTATCAACCACGAGTATAATGGAATCGATGCCGCAATTGCGATTTCGAACGGGAAGTTCACCGTGTATCACGGCAACGATTGTTTCGTTTCCAATGAAAAGCTGGAGATTATAAAGCGCATATATCCAAAAATAGATGTTGCCTGTATTCCGTTCGCTTACGTTCATTGGTATCCGTTCCTTCTGGATGGTGTCGACGAGGCTTGGAAGAAAAAGGAGACGGACAGGTTGGTGTGCGAATATCTCGAGTATGGGTTGCGGCAGATCGAATTTCTTCGACCTGAAGTTGCAATTCCATTTGGCGCAAACATGTTTTATGCCGATGATGTCGATTCGGAACACAATAAAGCGGTGATGTCGCCATTTGATTTCAAAGAATACGCTGAAAAGAAAGATTTTGCATTCAAGGACAATATCCTTCCACTGTTTTCCGGGGACACTGTGCTTTTCGAGGAAGCGGGAGAGCGTCGCCGTCTTGACGTCCATTGGAACCGCATGACGCGTGACGACTTGATGCGCGGGTTTGATGCCTATCTGAGCCGCGTGAGAGTAGAAGGTACGGGATTCGACGCGCAAGCGTTTGAGGCGTTGACCTACGACCAAATCAAAGACATCGGGTTTATTGCCGACAGACTGAAGGATACCGGCGATCGAATGGGCCATAAAATCTACATATCCAATTCCGATAATCCAGCGTGGGGCGTAGTCGAAGTCGATATTTCATCGCATGCCGTCGAAAGAAAGTCTGAAATCGATGAAACACTTCCTTATCACCATTTCAAATTGACAGATCTGGCATACAAGGCTTATTTTAGCCAGCAATATACGTTTAACGAGATCGTTGCAAGTAGTCGATTCAAGCTGAGTCGCAAACCGAATGAGTATCATCTTGAGGTTCTTCGTATTGTAAATAATGTCTTATAACCTTGATTTCGAAAATTTCACGGTGTGCGATGATGAATGAAATCGATCGATTGGAACAGATTTCAGAGGATTTTGGTTACTCGGCAGGCGTCATGGCGGCGTCGATAGAATACTGCTATGCAGTATTCTCACGTCACCTTAATGGGCGGAATATTCTCGAGCTCGGGCCCGCCGAGGGCCTGATGACCGAGCTTCTCCTGAGGAAAGGAATCCCTTTGACGGTAGTCGAAGGCTCGCACAAATTCTGTGAGAGCATATCGAGCCGTTTTCCACAGGTGAATGTCGTCCATTCGTTATTCGAGGAATACCGACCTGCTGAGAAGTACGACAACATCATATTGGGACACGTTCTGGAGCATGTAGTTGATCCAGTTGCGCTCTTGGTCCGAGTGAAGGCGTGGTTGAAGGAGGGCGGTAAGGTGTTCGCCGCCGTTCCGAACGCACAGTCGATACATCGGCAAGCAGCCGTCATCATGGGGCTTCTGGCGTGCGAAGACGAACTCAATGAGTCCGATCTCCACCACGGTCATCGGCGCGTTTTCGGCTTGGACGCGTTCCGCGAGTGTTTCGTCGGCGCCGGGTTGACGATCGATGTGTCGGGCGGATATTGGCTCAAGCCGTTATCGAATGGACAAATCGAAGGGCACTGGACTCCTTCGATGATTGCCGCTTTTATGGAGTTAGGTGAGCGATATCCAGAGATTGCAGGCGAGATCTATGTAATCGCCTCGGATTGACGAAGCGCCTGAACGCTTAGTGCTTGTATCGATGGACGACGCGCCCATGCAGGGCGCGTCGACGCAGGACGCTTGCAACGATCAGCGTTTACCACCAGCCGTACGTCGCGTTATATCCGGCGAACGCATTTTCGATTGTCGAGATTTCTTCCTGACTCAATGCGGGCATTGTTTTGGTCAGCGATTTTTTAGGTTTGCCGTAGTTATCTGAAAACGTGGCATCGCTCTTGTCGATTTCGAAAAGCATCTTTCCAAAACCAGACCGTCCGACGCGATACCCTAGAAAACTTTCCAACGCGCGAAACTCGTCTTCGTTACCATTTGAGATTTTTTCAAAGCTCAAAAAGTGGATGTGGTTCGCTTTCGCAAGGTCCGATATGGATGCGCGATAGTAGTAGTTGAAGACCAGCCCGATTAGGCTTTCGAAATCCATTGTCACGCCTTTTTTCTCGGATACACGTGCGAAGGAGGCGACAACATCGCGGGGATCGCGAATTACACAAACCAGTTTGAATTTATCGAAAAACGCCGGCAGGCAATCGATATAAAGCGTCAGTTCGGGGTCTTTCAGAATTAATTCCTGTGCATTTACACCCGGGAAATGGCTGAGGGCGATGTCAATCATCCCGCGGATCGCGGGATTGAATGCGGAAGCTAACTCTGTGTTGGACTTTGCGAACGCGTCAAAACGGGGTTTATCAGAATAATTAATAATATCGTGATATTGTCGGATGAGTTGCGTGATAAACGTGCATTCTGGAAGCATGGGGAAAGCCCTCGGACCCTCCGATAGCAAGCTGCCTACTAGAGTAGTGCCGCTTCGGGGTGCTCCCACACAAAAGGTAATACTGTACGAGGAAGGGGTCATAACTTTTAGCGTTCATCTGGTTGATAGAGAGGCGGATATCATGGATCGCTCGGAAAAGACAGAGATCCTTTCGTTTGAATGTGAATCGCGTCGTTATTTTTCCGCAAAACACAATAGATCGATCTTTAAATTAGGATCGTTTTACCACGTTATGTGTTGGGATGACGCCTTGTCCTCAACACCGTAAGGCCGCGCGACATAAGTTGAAAACGAATCTTTGCCATTGTGAGGAAAATTTGATGTAACTCATTGTTTTGACGATGATGTTCCGCGGATGCGATGGTCCCGTATGAGGCCTTTTCAAGATCGACGGTAACACGGCGGAAAAAGATTCGCGCATGACGCGATCTTTCCGCGAGCCGATCCTGGGCATTCGGAGCAGCGTTGGAGACTCAGGATGAGCGCGATGGTCTCACTCCCAAGACAGTAGCGCGGCTCCGAGCGTCTCGATATTCACGCTGAAGCTCAAATGCATCAGTTCGACGTCACGCAGCGTGTGCTCGTCACCCGGCTTGTACATCGGATGCTCGCCGGCAACTATCTTGTAGTCGCATCCCGCGAAACCGGCAAGATTCGCCTGTATGCAGAATCGCTTTCCGAACGGGGTCGCGAGTCCAAGGACCCTGCAACCAGCCATGCAGAAGATCAGATTCGTAAATGCTGCCCCTAAGGGCCCGACAATCATTTTCGATTCCGCGAAGAGTCGAACTTGCTCTTCGAATGCCAGCGTCGCCGTATCGACACATTCAAATCCGTGCTCTTCCAGCAGTGCTTCGACTTCCTCGCTGTTGATGATGCTGCGAGCACCTCGGCGCGAGAGAAAAATCTTCCGGGAAGGTTCGACGCGCTCGATGCCATATCTCGCGAAAATCGTCTCACGCAGATACGACAGCGTCGACGTGCAAAGAGCGCTGCCTTGCCAGAAGGGTATTTCGAGCGTGTCTGGCAAGAAGGTAGGAATCGATGGGATGTGAAGTCGCGAGACTTGGAGCAGCGTTCCTCGTCGAAGAGGAAAAATCGGCCAGTTTGGGCAAATCGCCCATAACGATTCGAGTTCCTGTGGAAACATCGCGCCATCGACGATTAGCGGCACGTTACGCAATTCGCTGACGGGCAGAACCGAATAAATTCTGGCGAGATATTCGATCAACCAATGATAGTAGTTCGGACTGCATCGCCCGCTAAGCAGAATGCCTTCTGGAATCGTCTCGCGGTTGTCATACTCATACCAGACGGCTGCCGCTGGCCTGTTCCTGATTCCTGTAACGAACGGCCAGCTTCCCGCGACGAAATCGTTATGGGGGTTGCCCGCTGGTTCGTACAGAACCAGATGATCGTGCGCGACGACCTGAAAGCCGCCGACGACCGTCGCGTCGGACATGGATACGATCCATTTGCTCGGCACTTCGACAGTCCGAAGCACGCGAGCCGTCTCCTCGCCGAAAATCTCGGGCTCGAAAAACGAGTAAAGTTTGGCCGGTTCGATCGCTCTGACCGACGCCCAATCGAACTTTGCTTCGACGACATTTGCGACAGGAAGCGCTCGCACGAAAGTCGTCCTGCTTTGACGCATCGACAGGCGCCGTTCAAACATCGCCAAAACATCGGTGGCGAGCGAACAGCCTCTCTTGGCAGACCAGAAGAAATAGTCGCGTCGGACCTTTGGCCAGACGTTGGACTGGCGGCCAGTGAGGCTCGCGAGGGCGGCGGCGACCATGGTGCGCGTCGTCATCCCGCTTGACGCGGATTGATTTGGCTGGCGATTCTCCAGGAAACCGAAGCGAACGTAATGGACGAGCGGGTCAATTCCTGCAGAGGAGACATCCGGATACCGCGTTCGATAAAACTCCTCGTCGAATTTTAATGCAGAGCCGATCGTTTTAAGTAGAGATCTGCCCGCCCGTCGTTTTATTGATCCATAAAGCCGATTCGGCGATCTGCCTTCGCGTACGCCATGAAAAAAATAATGTTCTACGGGGTCCATGTTCTGTGTGGCGACATCCGGATAACGTTCGAGATAATATTCTCGATCGACGATGTGCGTTAGCGACAGCACCTTTACCAGTGTCGTCCTAATGGAGCGCAATTTAGATCTCATTGTCTCGTCAAGCGGATCCGACCGCTCGTGTGTCCTAATCGATATGGCAATAAATCAACTATGGAGGCCGCACCACGGGGCAAGGCCTCGATGCGCATCTCCTCGTGCAGTGCTAGTTCTGATCCGGAAGGAATTTGCGGTACCTCGCTCTGATTTCCTCGTACATTTCCCTCCTGTAATCAAAGAAGTGGTCTTGCTCGTCAGACGATATGATGCGCGCACCAAAACGCAGATGAAACGCAACGACACGCTCGTTATCTCGCCGGACGTCAAAGTGGGATTTATTGAAGCCGAGCGAATAAAAGGCAAATTCGTAAATGTTGAGCGCCGATTCGATTGCGACCTGCCCCGGTGCATCCGGTTTAATCAACCAGCTGCCCCAGCAAAACGAATCGTCTTGATAATCGTATATACGGACCGTGCCAACGGGTGTGTGATCGAGGAGTTCGATCACAAAATAATGTTCAGTGCCGGCTTGCTCGCGTTCTTTATACGTCGCAAGCCACGCCGCCTGCCTCTCGATTTCCGTCGTTGTTTTTGAGATAAAGCGATTTCGCCGCTCGTCGAGGCGTAATGAAAGAATGAATTCTGCGTCAGCCGGTTCCGCATATCTGAGGCGAATGCTTCTGCCAACGATTGGCGCAGCGGGTGAGTCGCGGTTCATATGGAGTCTCCGTACCCAAGGTGAATGTGTTCGAATGCGCTATCGCTGGACTCACTTTTCAGTGAAAATAACTCGCACCAGCAGGCTGATATAAACTATTGATAATTTAGCTCGATAGAGTGCAGCTATCTATCGACAGGGAAACTGAGTGCCGCTACTATACTACGTTGACCTAGTCAGGGGTAAACCAGCAAATGCAACCCTCGACGTCTAGGCATTCTAGAACCGGCATCCGATGCCCCTGTCATTGGTACGGCCACAACCTTGTTTCCCCTATTCGTTTTCCAGTGTGAATCTCATCCTATGATCAGCATCAGCGACTGCCAACTACTGGAATTTTCCCGAATTTTTGATCCACGAGGTTCGCTGACTCCGATCGAAGGCGGTACGCAAATCCCCTTCGATATTCAGCGTATTTACTATATATACGACGTTCCCGCGGGCGCCAGCCGCGCGGGCCATAGCCATCGGGAGTTGCAACAGGTACTGATCGCAATTTCCGGAAGTTTTGATGTGCACGTCGATGATGGCGAGCAGCGGAAGACGTATCACATGAATCGTCCGTATCTCGGTTTGTATGTCCCCAAAATGATCTGGCGTGAAATCGATAATTTCTCGGCCGGTTCAGTGTGTGTTTCGCTTGCTTCGGCGCACTATGCCGAATCGGATTACTACCGTCAGTATGACGACTTTCTTCGTGCTGTAAGGAGCGACGCATGAAAGTTCCGTTTCTTGATTTATCCGCTGCTTATCGCGAACTAAAAGACGGACTGGACGGCGCATATCAGCGAGTTTCGGAAACGTCGTGGTACATCCAGGGTTCGGAAGTAACTGAGTTTGAAAAGGAATTTTCCCGTTACTGTGGGGTTGGCCACTGTATCGGTGCGGGCAACGGCCTCGACGCTTTGCATCTGATCGTGCGTGCATTGGGAATCGGCCCGGGCGACGAGGTTCTAGTTCCGTCCAACACGTTTATTGCGACCTGGCTGGCGGTGACCCATGCAGGCGCGATGCCCGTCGCAGTCGAGCCTGATGCGTTGACGCACAACATGGACCCGGCGCGTATCGAAGCGGCGATCACGCCTCGCACGAAGGCGATCATGCCGGTGCACCTGTACGGTCAGGCGGCGGACATGGATCCTATTCTGGCCATCGCGCAGGCGCATGGTCTCAAGGTCATCGAAGATGCCGCACAGGCTCATGGTGCGCGATATCGGGGACGCCGGGTCGGCACGTTTGGATGCGCCTCGGCATTCAGCTTCTATCCCGGCAAGAACCTGGGCGCGCTCGGCGACGCGGGATGTGTCGTAACCGACGACGCCGCGCTTGCGAAAGCCATTCGGGAACTCGGCAACTACGGTTCGGCGCAAAAGTACCATCACGATACCTTGGGGTTCAACACGCGTCTCGACGAATTGCAGGCAGCGTTCTTGCGCGTGAAGCTCGCTGCGTGCGACGAATGGAATGCTCGCCGACAGGCGATCGCAGCCCATTACCTGACGCGGCTCGCGGGGGCGAACCTGATCCTGCCGAAGGTTCTCGACGAGGCCGAACCTGTGTGGCATGTGTTCGTGGTGCGTGTCCAGCAGCGGGATGCAGTCGTGAAGATGCTTGCCGAGAAGGGCGTTGCGACGCTGATTCACTATCCGATCCCTCCGTCAAGGTCGGGCGCATACGCGCACCTGGGCTTGTCCGATGGGGCGCTCCCGATTGCCGAAACGCTGTGCGGCGAGGTCCTGAGCTTGCCGATGGGACCGCACTTGTCGTTGGAAGCAGCCGATCACGTTTGCGACGCGCTTCTCGCGGCGCTGGAAGTGCATGCATAAGAAGATGAAAGACGGGGGGACGTATTCGTCGACGGATGAATTGCTAAGCGACGCAAATGCTCGCGTGGCCGTCGGCGATATCGCGAGCGCACTGCGGCTCATTCAGGAGTTCGTTCAGTCGGTGATCGGGGATCCCCGGACGGTCGCGAAGATCTTCGCAAATAACTCTCTCGACACTTTCTGTCGAGACCTAGGCGCACGGGTTCTCGAGAGTTTGCCGGCTTCAAACAAAAAAAATGGAGCAGGCGAGTGCGGCCCCGTCTTTCTGGCAACAGAGTTGTATTCGACCGGTGGACATACGGCGGTCCTGGAAGACTTGCTGAAGGGCGGCAGTTTTCCAGGTCGCGCCGTCATCCTGCTGACGAATCTCATGGGCACTGCGAACCTCGAAGTGATCCAGCAGAGGTTCGCGCCCTACGACGTGGACGTTCAATGCGCGCCCGACGCAGGTCCCGAGGCTAAGCTCGTGTGGTTGCTCGAGCGCCTCAGGGACCTACACGCTACGCACCTGTTTCTGTTCAATCATCATCAGGACAGCGTTGCCGTGGCAGCGGCTCAGCGAGGCTTGGCACAACAGACGGTCTTCTATCACCATGCCGACCATCATCTATGTCTAGGCGTGACATTGGACTATGACCTGCATGCCGATTGCTCTCCGATGGGGTTCCACCATTGCCGCGATGAACTCGACGTTTGCAACACCGTCTATTGGCCGCTGACGGCGTCGGACTGTGGTGTTTCGGAGTTCGACGGTCGCTCGCAGGCGGGTGGGCACGGGCTGCGAACCTGCACGGCGGGGACCCGCAACAAGTTCGAGCAGCCTTATCAGTACGATTTTGGTGACTTGCTGCCTAAGATTCTTAACGCTACGCGCGGTACGCACGTGCATTTCGGGCTGCTGTCGGAACCCACGCTGACACGCATCCGCGACGGCATGCAGTCGCTCGGCATTGCGGCTGAGCGACTCACCTACATCGAATGGGTGCCGAGTGTGTGGAAGGCATTGCAGGAGCAGATGGTCGACCTTTACTTCAGCTCTTTCCCGATCGCGGGCGCCAGAGCGGTCGTGGAGGCGCTTGGCTCGGGAACGCCCGTCATCGCTCACGAAAGCTACCTTTCCCGCTTTCACGGCGCGATGGACATGTTGTATCCCGAAGCGTTCACGTGGAAGACGCCGGATGCGTTGCTCGCTCACCTCGCTGTGCTTGAGCCGCAACGTATCGAGCAGGAGCGAAAGTGGGCGAGAGAGCGCTACGAGCAGATGCACGCGCCCGAAGCGTTGCGCGCGGCCATTCATGCGGGACTCGACGCGCCGCCTGCGGCGCCTTTACGCCCATACTCTCCTGATTTGCTGCAGACATTTTTGGACGAGAGGCAAACGATGCCTGCCGTCGATACGATTCGCAAACAGCTGATCGAGGTCGATGGTGAGCTCCGTCGATCGAGAGAAACGCTCGACGGCATTTATGCGTCGCGATCCTGGAGGCTGACGATGGCGATACGGTCGCTGACTCAAAAGCTTCGGCGTCAGGGAGCCAGTCACTAGCGCCGGGCGCGCTGGCCACTTCCGTTTTCGCGTCGGGCGGCGTCTTGGTATGCCGCCTTATCTACCGACGGTGTGCTGTTCTATCGTAAACACACTTGACCTTGGCTTCGATTCGATCCCCGCATCATGTACGAATCTTCTGAATTGCCTCAGATCGATATCTCGACCGTTACGTTCAACTCATCGCGTTGGCTGAGCGGATTTTGGGAGAGTCTTGTCACGCAGCGCTACCCGCTGGACAAAATTTCGCTCGTGATCCGCGACAACGCCTCGACTGACGACACAGTCGCGCGCATCCGGGACTTTATCGCGCAAAACGAGCACCGTTTTGCGGCGGTATCACTGGAGTGCGGTGCGAATGTTGGATTTGGCCGTGGGCACAACGCGAACCTCGCACGCGGCAAGGGCGCATTTTTTCTCGTCACGAACGTCGATCTGACGTTCGATCCGGTTGCGATCGAGCGAGCCGTGCGCGTCGCGCAAGCCGACGCCGAGGACGTAGCGGCGTGGGAATTCCGGCAAAAGCCCTATGAGCACCCGAAGTACTACAATCCGGCCACCCTCGAAGTGAACTGGGCGTCGAGTGCATGCATCCTGTTCAGGCGCGCCGCTATCGAGGCCGTCGGTGGCTATGAACCGCGCCTGTTCCTCTATGGCGAAGACGTTGAAATCTCGTATCGTCTGCGGGACCGCGGTTACGTGTTGCGCTATTGCGTCGATGCCGTATGTTGGCATTTCACGTACGAGTCGGCCAACGAGTTGAAGCCAGCGCAATATTTCGGCAGTACTGTGGCAAACGTACTGTTGCGGATGCGATATGGAACCTACGGTGAAATCGCTCGGGGGGTGCTGATGTATCTGGGGCTGATACTCGTGCCGATTTCAGTGCCCGGGCGCTTGAGGGGAATGCTGGCCGGTCTGTGGAAGATTCTGCGTGACGGCCCGTACTTCATGGCGACGCGTAAGAGGTCGGGTCTCGCATTCCCGTTTCGCGGGTGGGATTACGAACAGTCGCGTGAACATCCTTTCTTCGTGTTCGGTGCGCTACCTGACGACGTACCCCTCGTCAGCATCATCGTTCGGACCGTCGAGGGTCGCGGAGGCAAGTTGCGGGAAGCGGTTCGCTCGGTAGAGCATCAGACGTATCCTAACATCGAACTGGTGGTTGTCGAGGATGGGTCGGCGCAGGCAAAGTCGTTTATCGACGAGGTCGCCGCGAGCGGACGGATCGCCAGAGTCCAGTATCACTCGATTCCCAAAGGCGGTCGGTGTATCGGAGGAAACGTCGGACTTGCTGTCGCGACGGGCGAGTACGCGTGTTTTCTCGACGACGACGATCTGCTGTTCGCGGATCACGTCGAAGTCTTGGCTCCACGTCTCACGGAGCGCGCCGATCTGGCCGCCGTCTACGCTCTGGCTTTCCAGATTGAGACAGATGTGATCAGCCATGAGCCTTGGGAGTACCGCGAAGTCAACCGGTTCGTCGCCTACCGGGAGTCGTTCTCTAGACCCGCCATTTGGCATCACAACTTCATTCCCATCCAGGCGATTCTCTTTCGCCGTTCGCTATACGACGAGTTCGGTGGTTTCAACATCGAACTCGATCGCCTAGAAGACTGGGACTTGTGGGTGCGATATAGCCAGCGCCAGGATTTCGAGCTGATCGAAAAGGTCACATCCGCTTATCGTGTGCCTGCGAAAGAAGGGCAGGCGACGGCGCGACAGCAGGAGCTTGACGACTACTATCAGAAAGCGATCGCCGCGCGCCAGCAAATCCTGGTGCAGATGACGCCGAATCAGGTGATGGAATATGCGGCCGAGCTGGCGAAGATCATGTATCCCGTTGCGGTGTCGCGAAGTCGCCTGCGTTCCATTGCCAAAAGGATTCCCGGAATCTGGACGCTTCGAAGGATCTATCTGACTTCCCGAGGCGTGGTGGACCGCATCAGGCGCAGGGTTGGCGCGGCCCGTGCGGAGCGCTAGCAGGGAACGGCTGCGCCGCATGGTACTGTATAATCACCGACTGTTCGCTCGCCGCATGTGCGGCAATTTTCTTGTGCGATAGCGCGGGTGCATTGCGGAAATTGGTCGCCTGCTGCTGTCGACTTTGGCGCATTAAGCGCAATCGTTTTTGCCGGTTTACCGGCGCCACGGTCACTCAATAATGTTAGTAACAGAGCTGTATGGCTACCGGCACGTGCTGACGCAGTTAGTGACTCAGCAACTGCTGGCCCGTTATCGTCGGACGATCTTTGGCTATTTGTGGACTATTCTGAACCCCTTGATGATGATGGCGGTTTCGGCCGTCGTGTTCTCTCACATCTTCCGGTTCGGTCTGCGCGACTATGCCATTTTTCTCTTTGCCGCTACGGTGCCATGGAATTTCTTTAGCGGTTGTATTGTTCAAGCGGGCAGCGCTATTGTTGCCAATGAAAGTCTGATCAAGAAAGTATATATCCCGAAGCTGGTTTTCCCCGTGGCGACCGCAACGGGTTCCTTGCTCGACTCTCTGTTCGGCTTGGTGGCGTTGTTCGTCATCGCATTGATCGTCGGTGCGAAAGCAAGTTGGGCGCTGTTTTTTCTGCCGATCTCGTTTGTCATTCTGTATGTTTTTGCCGTCGGACTGGCACTCATCGTGTCGATCATGATGGTCTATTTCCGCGACTTGCAGCATTTGATCGGCGTGCTGCTGCAAGCGCTGTTCTTCCTGACGCCTATCATGTACCAACCCGAGGCGCTTTCGCCGCGGCTGCAACGGTTCATACGGTTCAATCCGTTGTTTTATTTCGTGGACCTGTTTCGGGCCCCCATTTATCGTTCGGAATTTCCGTCGATGCCGACGCTCGGAATTACTATTGGACTGGCTGCAGTTAGCTTTGTGATAGGAATCAAGGTGTTTCGTTCGTACGAGCACAAATTAATTTTCAGGCTTTGATTATGTCGCGCATCGAGGTGGCCGATGTCTCTTTACGGTTTCGTCTTTATCATGACAAAACCCCGAGTCTAAAAGACTATGTAACGCATTTTCTACAAGCAAAGGCGAAGAATAAATTTACCGATTTTTGGGCGCTCAAAAACGTAAATCTTGTCATAGAGCGCGGTGATCGGGTCGGTATCGTGGGGCATAATGGCGCCGGTAAAAGTACGTTGCTGAAGACGATCTGCCGTATTTATACGGCGCAGTCGGGGCAGGTCAAAATCAGCGGGCGTGTTGCACCCTTGATTGAGATCGGCGCCGGGTTTAATCCCGAATTCAGCGGGCGCGATAATATTTATTTTAGTGGGAGCATTCTCGGTTATTCCCGTGAAGAGCTTCGTCGGCTCGAGGGTGAGATTATTGCTTTTACCGAGCTCGAAGAATTCATCGATACGTCGGTCAAATACTATTCGACTGGCATGTATATGAAGCTTGCTTTCGCGATCGCAACGGCTGTGCATCCGGAAATTCTGATTCTCGACGAGGTATTTGCGGGCGGCGACGCCTCGTTCATCGAGAAGGCGAAGAAACGGATGACTGAGTTCATCGACAAGGCGAGCATCATGGTCTGCGTGTCTCACGACATGGATTTGCTGCGCTCCTTGTGTAACCGCGTGGTGTGGTTGGATCATGGGCAAGTTAGGGCCGACGGCCCACCGGAAGAGATTATCTCCGAATATTTGAGTGCGCGGCGGTGAGCAGGCGGCTTTTTTGAACCGACGCCGCGCCTGTTAACGGATATGTTCCGAGGCTCGCGCGGGCGTGCTATTGCGCGAGCCTTATCGGTACTGAGTTGCCGCTTGTGCGAAACGAAATTGGCTGGCCGTTTTCGGTCACGTGAGCGAAAATTTCGATATGCTACCGAAGCGCAAAATGGCCCGAGTGCTTATGGGGCGACACCGGCCATTATCATGCATTGACGCAGTACGTGCTTTTTAGCCGCATCAGCAAAACGATCGTCGATACTCGTAACACACAGTTGTGCCAGAAATCAAAGCATCAAACTGATAAAACGTTCCCGTGCGCGGTTACGTCGAGAATTTAAGACAAAGGTTGCTCGCCGTAGCGTTTTTAAGCACACTTGCGCTTTACATAGGTTCTGGCCAACCTGTAGTTAATGCACAAGACCGACAAATCCCCCATTACCGCCGTGGCGTCCGACCTAGACTCTCGTGGATTGTCCATCTCGATCGTAGTGTATCGGCCGCATGTCGCGCTACTGAACGAGACACTGGCGAGCATCAGCGCAGCGTATGAGGCGTTGCGCCACACGCGCAATAACATTCCGCTGGCGATATATTTGGTCGACAATGGCGGACTGCAGGAACGCGACGTTGCAGATTCGCTGCGACTGCTAACCCAGTCAGGCGCAACGTGCCAATTGATTCGCGGCCACGGCAACGTCGGCTATGGCCGCGGCCACAATCTGGCCATCGAGGAGACTGGCAGCCGGTATCACCTTATCCTGAATCCGGACATCGACATGGACCGTGACGCGCTGGTGAAAGCGTTCGAGTTTTTCGACGCAAATCCCGTCGCGGGTCTGATTACGCCGCGTATCGACGACGATCAGGAGGGTATCCAGTACCTTTGCCGTCGTTACCCGACCGTGTTTGATCTGTTCGTGCGAGGGTTTCTGCCGGGCCGCTTTCAACGCTGGTTCAGCCAGCGTCTTGGTCGGTACGAGATGCGCGACTTGGTTAACGAGCGCGATGTGTTGTGGGATCCACCTATTGTAAGCGGATGCTTCATGATGTTCCGTGCGGATCTGCTCCGGCGGCTGTCGGGCTTCGATCCCCGCTACTTCCTGTATTTCGAGGACTACGATCTGAGCATGCGCACCCATAAAGTCACGCGGGTCGCGTATGTGCCTTCCGTGCGAGCGTTTCACCACGGCGGCGGCGCGGCTCGCAAAGGCTCCGCGCACATTCGTATGTTCGCCGCTTCCGCTTTTAAGTTTTTCAACCGCTTCGGCTGGAAATGGCTATGAGTCATGTGGTCGTGAGCGGCGCGAACAGGTTCGTCGGACGTGTCCTGTGCCGCAACCTGCTCGACGGGGGGGGGCCGTGTGACGGACTCGTGTGGCGGCGTCCCGGCGATGCGTGGACGGCGTGTCGGAGTGGGTCGACGCGAGCACCGACTACGGCGGTATCGCACAGACGTGGTCCGCTGACCTGAACGCCGACAGCATCGTGCATCTGGCCGTGTCGTGCATGTGATGCACGACACGGCGTCCGATCCTGAGGCAGCATTCCGCGCGACCAACGTCGGCGGTATACTGCGGCTCGCGAAGGTGGCGCAGCAGCAAGGTGTGTCGAGATCTGCGCTGGTGGATCGTCGAACATCACCCAACACCGATTGTGCCGCCGCTGCGCAGCGTGCCGCCGCGCGTCGGCAGTCGCGCATCTTCGATGTAAAAAAGTAAAGAGCATTAAGCGCGCACACGTTGTGCACGAAGAGGGTGTCGTCGCGAGTCCAGCTTTGGGTAGTCCAGTATGAGGCTGTCAGACGCTCGTTGCGACGCCTGCTTCGGCTCCGCGCACTGACTTCCGGCACTTCGTCACGACATGCGCGCGAAATCCGGACGGCAATCCCTAACGCCCAGACGGTGAGTCAGCAGGCGGCACGTCCGGCAAGGTTTCATCATTGCGCGAGCCCTTTACTGTTGGACGACCCCGCGGTTTCAGTCGAAGGGCGGGGCGCTCGACGAAATGCCAGGACAGATAGGCGAATGCCAGCGTGATGATCAGTGAAAGGGCCAGGTACGCGTAGAACGAAAGGCTGTTACGCGTAATCCAGATGACCGTTTGCTGCACGCCGAATGCATATATATATGCGCCATACGAAAGATCGCCGTACCGGCCGAAGCGTCGAAGCACCGGCGTAGACGCCTCACCAATTGAAATGATTGCGAATGGCAGTAGCGCCCATTGAGCCAGGACATCTTTTTTGGCCGCAAGGCCTGCGAACATCACCAGTGCAATAACGACGTATGCTCTGCCGTCTTTGCGCCGCTCGCGAAACAAATGAGCGCATGCGCCTGCGCAGAAGTACGAACTAAACCGCATCATGTAGTCGTCTTCAGACGCCACACGCCCGTCAAGCACAATGAAATAATACACCGCGAGCGCGAGCGTGCAGGCGAGGATGATCCATCGCATGGTCAAGATCCGGAGAACGCCCAGCGCCAACAAGATGCAATAGCACTTAACTTCAAGCGGGATCGTCCACAGCGACCCATTGATTGCGCTCGGGTAGGGATTGGTTGGGAAAACGCCCGGCAACGAAAAAACGATCCGCATACGCAGCGTGTTGAAGAATCCGACCAATCCCGGCGATCTGAAATACTCCGACAACGGGATCTGAGTCACGCATGGACCCAGCACGAACGCGCAAAGGACAGTGAAAACGGTAAGCGCGGGCCAGATTCGCAGAATCCGCTTGGCGGAGAATCTCAGGATGTTCGGATCGGACAACCAGCTTTTTGTGATCAAATAGCCGCTGATTGTGAAAAAAATGATCACGCCCAAGCCACCCAAAGATTGACCCGGCAGCGGGACAGGCTCAGAAAGTCCGAGCAGCGCGTACTGATGGCTAGCCAGAACGCAGAGTGCTGCGAAGAGGCGAAGGAAGTCGAAGTTGTTGGTAAGGTGTTTCATTTACAACATTTTACATTAGCCGCCCGATCACAAATTGCAGCAAACGGGCGGTACACGTCGAATGCCGTCGTCGCTTGCGGACCATCAGCCGGCGACGCACTTTGATCGCACGATCCTCTGCTGGCGAGCGACACTACGATGACCGCAGAACAGCTGCAGCATGTGCCGCCAGAACGCCGTCGCAGGAACGACATGACCTGCCTGAGTTCTCCGGACACGGGAACGTCGGCTACGGCCGCGGCCACAATCTGGCGATAGTGCAAGCGCGCAGCGAATACCACCTTGTACTGAACCCCGACGTAGACCTCGACCGTGACGCGCTGATCGATGCGCTGGACTTCCTTGAAACTCACCCTGAAGTCGGCTTGCTGACGCCTCGTATCAGCGACGCTCAAGGGCGTATCCAGTACCTATGCAGACGCTATCCGACCTTGCTCGACCTGTTCGTGCGCGGATTTCTGCCCGGTAGCGCGCGGCGGTTCTTTACGCAACGCCTCGCACGGTACGAAATGCGCGACGTGATCAATGAGCGTGACATTGTCTGGGACCCCCCAATCGTCAGCGGTTGCTTCATGTTGTTTCGCACGCAGGTGCTCGCGAGACTTTCGGGTTTCGATCCGCGCTATTTTCTGTATTTCGAGGACTACGACCTGAGTTTGCGAGCCCATGATGTGGCTCGCGTTGCGTACGTTCCGCATGTGCGCGTCCTTCATCATGGCGGAGGTGCTGCGCGCAAAGGCCATCGTCACATCAAGCTGTTCCTCGCGTCCGCATTCAAGTTTTACCGCCGCTTCGGCTGGAAATTCATATCTCGCGAGCACTGATTGTGTGAATAACACTCGCATATAATCTCTTCGCCAGCCGTAATCTTTTGTCCTCTCACAGCTCCGTCGAGAAGCGAAATTCATGAGGAAATTGATATGAAGAGAGCGGTCGTAACCGGGGTGACCGGGCAGGACGGGACATATCTCGCTCAGCTATTACTCGAACAGGGCTATGAAGTTTACGGCACCTACCGCCGTACCAGTTCAGTCAATTTCTGGCGCATGCAGGAGGTTGGCATCCTGAATCACGTCAGGCTGCGTCTGGTCGAGCACGACCTTACTGATCTGAGCACTACCATCCGTCTGCTGAAAACGGCGCAGCCGGATGAGGTTTACAACCTCGCGGCACAAAGTTTTGTCGGCGTGTCGTTCGAGCAGCCCATTACCACGGCCGAGATGACTGGCATTGGCGCCCTGCACGTGCTGGAGGCGATCCGCATCGTCGATCGCGACATCCGCTTTTACCAAGCGTCGACGTCCGAAATGTTCGGCAAGGTCCGGGCGGTGCCCCAGAAAGAAGACACTCCCTTTTATCCGCGCAGCCCATACGGTGTCGCCAAACTGTACGCACACTGGATCACCGTCAACTATCGCGAGTCATACGGGATCTTTGCGTCCAGCGGTATTCTGTTCAATCATGAGTCGCCTTTGCGTGGGCGCGAGTTTGTCACACGCAAGATTACCGATTCGGCTGCGAAGATCGCGCTCGGTCAGTTGGATATGTTGGAACTCGGCAACCTTGATGCGAAGCGCGATTGGGGGTTTGCGAAGGAGTATGTGGAAGGGATGCATCGAATGCTGCAGGCCGCCGAGCCGGATACATTCGTGCTCGCAACTGGGCGGACGGAAACGGTGCGTGATTTCGTTGGTATTGCGTTCAAGGCGGCCGGCATCCACATCGCGTGGCAGGGCAGCGCGGAACACGAAGAGGGCGTCGATATGGCGAGTGGCAAGGTCGTGGTGCGAGTGAACCCGAAGTTCTATCGGCCGGCGGAAGTGGACTTGCTGATCGGCGACGCATCGAAGGCAAAGCAAAAGCTCGGGTGGCAGCCTCAAACCTCGCTCGAATTACTGTGCGAGATGATGGTCGAAGCCGATTTGCGGAGGAACAAAGTTGGCTTCTCATTCTGATCCAGCCATGCGTCGTGCGCTCGTCACGGGCTTGCAGGGCTTCACCGGCAAATACGTGCGCGACGCATTGGTCGACGCGGGATATGACGTGTGCAACGGTATCGGAAGCGGCCCCTCGACCGCCACTGACGTCGGAGATGCCGGCGCGCTGGATATCACGTCGCTCGAGCAATGCCGTCGGGCCATTGACCGCCTGCGGCCAACGCATATCGTCCATCTCGCGGCGATCAGCTTCGTTGCCCATGACGATGCGCTCGACATGTACCGTGTTAATGTCCTCGGCACGCTAAATCTGCTGCAGGCGTGTTCCGACGTGGGGCACCAGCCGGAAAGAGTTTTGATCGCCAGTAGCGCGAACGTCTATGGCAATGCCGCAGGTGTCGTCGATGAGTCAGCCGTGCCCGCTCCGGTCAATCACTACGCGGCAAGCAAGTTGGCCATGGAGCACATGGTTCGCACGTGGTTCGACCAGATACCGATCGTCATCACCCGCCCCTTCAATTACACGGGCCGTGGCCAGTCCGAGCACTTTCTAGTGTCGAAGATCGTTTCGCATTTCGCGCGCAAGGAAGCGCGCTTGGAACTCGGCAATCTGGATGTCGCACGCGACTTTTCGGATGTGCGCACGATCGCACAAATCTATCGGGCGCTCCTCGAGTCGGACGCGGCGCCGGGCGAAACAGTCAACGTATGCAGTGAGCGTCCGTTCACGCTTCGACATGTCGTACAACTCGTACGCGAAGCGTCGCGACACGACCTGGAAATCAGCGTAAATCCCGAATTTGTACGCCAGAACGAGATCAAGGTACTGGTCGGCTCAGCGGAAAAACTTCGGCGTCTCGTGCCCGGTGTCGAGCCGATCGACTTCCGCGACACGATCCGCTGGATGTTGGAAGCCTGAGAAGCCGCTGCGCCGCGACTTCGCAATTTATCGATCGTGCACGAACTGTGAATGAATCGCCGTCGTCGTCGCGCGAGATCAATACATTTGGTTACGGATGTTTCACCCAGTCGTATCCCGCTAGCGCGAAGCATACGCGGCATTTGCGTTTCGCGGCTGGCGCCGGATTTCATTGCGGTAGCGCAGCCAAGCACGTCGGCTCAAGAGCGCTACACGATTTGGCAGTATTTGCCAAGCATCCTGCGCCGGCCAATCGAGCATGGTATTTGCATTCAACTGTCGGCATAATAATGCAGTCGTCCGGTAGTCAATGCTCGTCGGGCAGAGCGAGCATCGAGCATACGGCAAATATAACAATCGCCGACAGAACGGACTGCACGGTGTCCCCGCGTGGTTATTTTGCATTTGCTTTAACAAATAATAACGAGCATGCGCATTGCGCTGTCTCGAAGAGAGAAAGCAAGTTTTTCCGAGGTCATCAACATGTTTCGATTCAGGTCGTCATGGCTGTCGCTGAGCGCCTTCGCATTCGATCTGTGTGCAGTCGCCGCAGCATGGCTGGTCGCCTACGCAATTCGCTTTAACGGCATGGTGCCTTCCGAGTTTTGGGTCGGTGGCATGCACGCGCTCGTCTGGGTCGTCGTTATCTACGCGGCCGTATTTCGTATCTTCGGGTTGTATCGCGGCATGTGGGTGTTCGCAAGCTTGCCTGACCTTGTGCGCATTTCCAAAGCGGTTGGTTCGGGTGCATTGATCGCGATGATCTGCGCGGTAATGCTTCAACCCGCTCCGGTTATCCCGCGCTCGGTGCTGCTCGTATCGCCACTGCTGCTTTTTCTTGCGATGGGCGGCTCGCGCGCATTGTATCGGGCAAGCAAGGAATTCCGTCTTTACGGCGGGTTGATGGGGCAGGGTAAGCCGGTCCTCGTCCTCGGGGCGGGTACGGCTGGCGCGAGCGTCGCGCGTGAGCTGTCTCGCTCGGGCGAGTGGCGCCTCGTCGGTTTGCTGGATGACGATCCCGCCAAGCACGGCCGCGAGATATACGGCTATAAGGTGCTTGGCCCGATCAACGAACTCGTGCGTTTTGCCAATGAACTGAAGGCCGATTACGCGATTATCGCGATTCCGTCCGCGGCAGTGGACGCGCAGCGCCGTGTTGCCACGTTGTGCGTCAGAGCCGGCGTGCGGGCCATGGTTTTGCCGGCGCTAGCGGAACTGGCGGAAGGCGAAGCGTTCATGTCGCGTGTGCGCCGTATCGATCTCGAAGACCTTTTGGGCCGAGAACCCGTGAACATCGATACGCCGCACGTCGAGCGCCTGTTGCGAGCGCGCGTCGTTATGGTCACAGGCGCGGGCGGCTCGATCGGTTCCGAGTTGTGCCGCCAGATTATGCGTTTCGAGCCCGCGCAACTCATCGCATTCGATCAGTCCGAGTTCGCGATATATCGGCTTACCGAAGAGCTGCGAGAGCGTTATCCGAATCTGCTCGTCACACCCATCGTCGGCGACGCAAAAGATTCGCTGCTGCTGGATCAGATCATGGCGCGCTACGCGCCGCACATCGTCTTTCATGCTGCTGCCTACAAGCATGTCCCGTTAATGGAAGAACTGAATGCGTGGCAGGCAGTGCGCAACAACGTGCTCGGCACCTATCGGGTAGCACGCGCAGCGATGCGCCACGACGTGAGCCGCTTTGTTCTTATTTCCACGGACAAGGCAGTCAATCCCACCAACGTGATGGGCGCCAGCAAGAGGCTCGCCGAAATGACGTGTCAGGCGCTGCAGCAAACGAGCGCGCGTACCCAGTTCGAGACGGTGCGTTTTGGCAATGTCCTCGGCAGTGCAGGGAGTGTCATTCCGAAGTTTCAACAGCAAATCGCGAAGGGTGGCCCGGTCACGGTCACACACCCCGAGATGACGCGCTTCTTCATGACGATCCCTGAGGCATCGCAACTCGTTCTTCAGGCGTCTAGCATGGGCTTGGGCGGGGAAATATTCATTCTCGAAATGGGCGACCAGGTCAAAATCGTCGATCTTGCGCGGGACTTGATTCGCCTCTACGGCTTCACCGAAGAGCAGATTCGTATCGATTTCACGGGTCTGCGACCAGGCGAGAAATTGTATG
The DNA here is from genome assembly GCF_001922345.1 of Paraburkholderia sp. SOS3. Taxonomy (NCBI): domain Bacteria; kingdom Pseudomonadati; phylum Pseudomonadota; class Betaproteobacteria; order Burkholderiales; family Burkholderiaceae; genus Paraburkholderia; species Paraburkholderia sp. SOS3. The sequence continues at coordinate 1,534,194 of NZ_CP018811.1, forward strand.
AAGAGCTTCTCGCCGATGACGAAACCACGACGCGTACCGCGCATCCGAAGCTGCGCATCGCTCAGGCGCGCGAGGTGCCCGACAGCCTGCTCGACGATCTCCTGCCTTGGTTGATGCAGCGTCGCGTGCTCACTGACGATGAAGTACGTCGCGACCTGCGCCGCTGGCTCCCCGAATACCAACCCGCGATCGCGCCGACGTTGCAAAGCGTCGCGCCTGGCAAAAAGGTGCACGTTTCCGGTTGATGCGGATGCATGTCCAGATCACGGTGCAAGGAACGATTGCATGCAGATAGTCGTAACCGGAGCGAACGGCTTTGTCGGGGCAGCGTTGATCGCGTTACTATGCGACGCCGGGCATGACGTCGTCGCCCTTGTACGCCGCCGAGGCGCCGCCATTGCGTGTGCACGCGAATTGCTCATTGCCGACGACAATTTCGCAAGCGTCGCCGTGGGTGAACCCTCATTGGGCCACTGCGATGTGCTCGTGCACCTTGCGGCGCGTGTTCATGTCACGCGAGAGAGCATCGCCGATCCACTTGAAGCTTACCGTGCGACCAATGTGGGCGGCGCACTTAACGCGGTGCAAGCGGCGCATGCAGCGGGAGCCCGGCGGGTCGTATTTGTCAGCAGCGTAAAAGCGCTCGGCGAACGCGAACCGGGTCGTCCGTGGCGTGAAGACGATCATGGGGTGCCGCTGGACCCGTACGGCGTCTCGAAGTATGAGGCTGAGCAGGCGATCCTTGCCTTCGGCCGGGAGCACAGTATCGAAGTGGCCGTCGTTCGGCCGCCGCTCGTTTATGGTCCCGGTGTACGCGCGAATTTCCATACGCTTATGCGAGCGGTGGATCTTGGGATTCCCTTGCCGCTCGGCTCGGTCGATGCGCGCCGCAGCATGGTGTACGTCGGTAATCTTGCCGATGCGCTTCGCGTCCTCGCAACGTGTGAAGGGCCTGTCGGAGGCGTCTACCACGTGACCGACGGAAACGACCTGACCGTAGCCGGAATGATCCGGGCGATTGCCTTGGCGCTTGGCCGCCCTGCGCGGCTCGTGCCTGTACCTGTTAGCTGGCTGCGCGGTTTGGGCCGAATTTCCGGTAAGACGGCGCAAGTCGATCGGCTTGCGAGCCCGCTGCGATTGGATGGTGTGCGCTTGCGCGCAGAGCTTGACTGGGTGCCGCCGTGGTCTGTCGCGCAAGGACTTGCCGAAACTGCCCGTGCTTACAAGATCAACTGGACCAAACCGACCAAACGGACCCAACAATAGGCAGCGCAACGCATGCTCTCTTTTCCACTGTTTCTTGTGGCCATTATCGCGGCTGCGTTAGCCCTCGCCATTCTAGTCGTCCTGCTGCGCACGGGATGGGCATGGAACATTGCCGTCGATATTCCGAATGCTCGTTCCCTGCATGTACGGCCAGTGCCGCGGGTTGGAGGATGGGGTGTTTTGCCCGCGGTACTGTTGCTCACCGCCATCTTCGCGCCGCCGTTTCGCGGCATCGCGCTCGGTGCGTTTCTTCTCGGTATGGTGTCGCTCATCGACGATAGGCGTGGGCTTACTGCGCGTGTGCGGCTAGCCGCACACGCGGTCGTGGTGGCGGCCACCGTCATGATCAGCGCGACCCAATTGCCCTGGCCGTGGGCGGTGCTTGCCGGGATCGCCATGGTCTGGTTCGTCAATCTGTACAACTTTATGGACGGCTCGAACGGCCTCGCGGGCGGCATGGCCGTATTCGGATTCGGCACCTACGCGATTGCTGCTGCGTCCACCGAGCCGTCGCTGGCGCACGTGGCTGCCGTCGTCGCCGGGGCGGCGGCTGGATTTCTCGTGCTTAACTTTCCGCGCGCGAAGATCTTCCTTGGCGATGTGGGTTCGATTCCGCTGGGTTTCATGGCGGGCGCGCTCGGCTTCTGGGGCTGGCAGCACGGCTCATGGCCGATATGGTTTCCCGCTGTCGTCTTCGCGCCATTCATCGCCGATTCGACGGTGACACTGCTGCGCCGTTTAATGAGAGGTGAAAAGGTATGGGAAGCCCATCGCGAGCACTATTACCAGCGGCTGGTGCAGATGACCGGCAAGCACGAGCATGTCGCGCTGATCTACTATTGGCTGATGTTGGTCGGTAGTGCGATTGCCTTGCTGGCGCTGCATGGGCCCGAATGGATACAGTGGTGCTGTGTTGCCATCTGGTATGCGGCGCTCGCGATGGTCGGCGTACTTATCGATGGTCGCTGGCGCCGATTCAGACACGCCTGTCCATAATTGATTATAAACCTGGACCTCCTGCAAGGCGGAACACAATACGTTCTTTCTTAGCGTGCCGCGCTTCGCTTTTGTCTGCTCAATGTTGTCGCCCCCTACGCACCACCAACCACCGCGGCGACTTGAACCGCACGATACTCACATAAAGCCACACATAAGTCGCCGCAAACACCACAACAAAGCAGAACAGGTGCACCGTATGCCGCCAGAACAGCGTCGCCGGAATCACCGCGATCAGACACAGCAGCCATAAATACGGCGACGTCAGCGAATTGCGCTGCGTCAGCTCCCGTGCCGTCTTCACGCCCACCGCCCAGCGCATCAACCGCTTATAAACGAGCATATGCAGGTGCACGCCATCTGGAATGCCAGGCGACATCCCGCGAATAAACTTCTTCCGGTAGATCGAGAAGCATGTCTCGAAGATCGGGTACATGAACAGCAGCACCGGATACCACGCCGACACATCGCGATTACGCATCACGAGCATGATCGACAGCTCGCCAAGCATGAACCCGACGAAATAGGCGCCGCCGTCGCCGAGAAAAATCAGCCCCGCCGGGAAGTTCCAGATAAAGAAGCCCATCACCGCGCCCATCATGATCAGCGACGCCGAGAGCACGACCGGGTCATGCACCTGGAACGCGACATACCCGAGCGACGCGAACATCATGAACGCGACCATCGACGCAAGCCCGTTGAAGCCGTCGATGATGTTGATCGCGTTCGCGAGCGCCGCGACCGCCAGCACGGTGACGCCGCACGAAATAGCCGCGTAGGTCAGCAGAAAGTCGAGCGGCGGCACGCTGATGCGTGTAACCGCGATGTGCAGAAGAAAGTAGGCGAGCGCCGCGGCAGCCATCGTGCAGATAAGGCGCGCCAGCGGCGAAACGCGCTTGGTCAGGTCTTCGATCAGTCCGGCGCCGAACGCGGGCAATCCGCATGCAACGAGAAACAGAATGCCGTTCGACACGGCCGGATACGCATGCTGCAACTGCACGGCCGAGGCAACGAGGCCCAGCAGAATGCCGATCCCGCCGACACGCGGCACGGGGTGCGCATGGAATTTCTGGGCGCCCGACAGATCGTTGTCGAGCGAGAACCGTTCATGCAGATGCGCGTAGCGGACGATCAGCAGCGTAATCAGCAGGGAAACGATGAAACCGAGCGCGAAGCTAAGCATGAGAAGAGGCCGGGCAGTGGGCCGGCAGGGGCGGCCCGAACACAAAACGCACGATTATACAAATGATCCATGACCCATCCGGCATCGCGCTTGACCGGCGGCTTCTCATGGATTGTCCCTATCAGCCGGCACGGCCCCGCTGCCGATATGACGAGTGCGGAGATCTCAGCACGCATCCGCGATCATGTTCGGGAGATTACATGCTTAAACACATCACCATCCGCGGGGGACTGACTTTCATTATCGTCCTGTTCGTCGCGCTGCTGCTGACCGTGATCGGCGTCGGTTACGGTTCGCTGAAGGCGACCAACGACGGTCTGCGCGACGCGCAGCGCGGCTCGGCGTCGCTCGCGTCATTGAATGCGAGTTCGGAAAAGCTGCTCCAGGTTCGGCTTGCGCTTGGCAGCTATGAAACGCTGTTTAGCGTCGGCAAGGCCACCGAAGCGATGCTCAATGCCGCCCATAAGCTGCTTGCCGATTCGAACAACGACTTCCGTGCCTATGCCGATGGCGCGTTCGTCAGCGACGAGGAACGCGCGCTTGCGCAGACGGCCGCCAAGGCGCGCGCCGCGCTCGTTTCCGAGGCGCTCGAGCCCGAATACAAGGCGCTTGTCGATAACGACTTCAATACGTTCCGCACGATCCAGGGCGAAACCGCGGACCACTACTACGCGCCGTACGCCAAAGCGATCGACGCGTTACAGCGATACCAGGCCGACAACCAGCGCCGCGACGCGGAAGCGGCCGCGCGGCAGTTCCGCATCTCGGCGATCGCCTTCGGCGGTGTCGGGTTGGCGGCGATCGCGATAGGCGTGCTCGCGCGTATCGCAATGTCGATCGCGTTCGTGCGGCCCATCGAGCGAACGATCGCGCATTTCCGCAGCATCGCCGCCGGTGATCTGACGGTAGGCGTGCAAAGTCATTCGCGCAACGAAATGGGCCAGCTGCTCGCGGCACTTGCGCAGATGCGCGATGGCCTTGCGAGCACGGTCTCCGATGTGCGAGGCGGCAGCAACGCGATAGCGCATAGCGTCACGGAAATTGCGGCCGGCAATCTCGATCTGTCGAATCGCACGGGGCAGCAGGCCGCGGCGCTTGAGCGCACGGCGGCAAGCATCGAGCACATGTCCTCGACGGTCCGCCAGAACGCGGAAAACGCCAAGGAAGCAAACCGCCTCGCGCAGGGTGCGCTCCAGACAGTGAGTCGCGGTGCGGATGTCGTGAACCGCGTGATCGACACGATGAGCGGCATTACGAATTCGTCGCGCAAGGTCACGGAGATCACAGGCGTGATCGAAGGGATCGCATTCCAGACGAACATTCTCGCGCTGAACGCAGCGGTTGAAGCGGCGCGCGCAGGTGAAGACGGCCGCGGTTTTTCCGTCGTGGCGGCCGAGGTTCGCAGTCTCGCGCAGCGCTCGGCGACTGCAGCGAAGGAGATCAAGGATCTGCTCGGCAAGTCGGCGACGCAGGTCGAGCTCGGTGCGTCTCTGGTCGGCGAAGCGGGCGGCACGATGGCCGATGCGCGTCTGGCCGTCGAACGCATGACCGGCATCATGGGCGAAATTGAAGACGCTGCCGATGCACAGCGTGCGCGCATCGAACAGGTCAATCAGGAGATCGCGCAGATCGATCAGGTCACGCAGAACAATGCAGCGCTAGTCGAACAGGCTGCCGCAGCGGCGAAATCGCTGGAGGAACAGACCGATGCCTTGAGGCAGGCGGTCGCGGTGTTCAGGCTAGGTAGTGGCGCCGGCGAGTTTGCTCATCACGACGCGCCTGTCCGCGACGTAGCCGCGCACTCGCCGATGCCCGCCGCCGCCATGGCCGTATAAGCGGATGTGCGCGCCGCTTCAGTTGCGAACCACGGACTCCATGCGTATTTCGCTGCTGACCTCGCCACTCTGAGCCGGGGCGCTACTGTGCACATAGTCGATCGCCTCGACGACCTCTGCGACGGTCGGCACGACGCCATCGCCGCCGATCGACGTCGAGCGGTAGGGCGCCTGGTTGCCTGAGTGGACGGACGACGTTACGGTGAAGATCATGACCGTGCGCTTGCCGAGCGCATGTGCAAGATGCGCGAAACCGGTATCGACGCCTACGACGAGCGCCGACGCGTCGATCATCTGTGCAATGGCGGTCACGCTCAACTGCGGCAGCAGGTGGGCTTGCGGCGCCTGCCCGATGATCTTCTGCGCTTCTTCGCGCTCGGCTGTCGAACCCCAAGGCAAAACCACATGGAAACCGCGTTGGACGAGTTCCTTTGCCACCGCGACCCAATGTTCAGTGGGCCACTTCTTGTCGTCCTTGGACGTCGCATGAAACAGCACGGCAAGCGGAGCTCCGCCCGTGTCGACGATCGGCTGGGTCGGGCGCGGAATCCGCAGGTTGTAGACGGCAGGATTGTCGGCGCGATAGCCGAGCGCATCGGCTACCGTGTCGCGCATGCCTTGCCATGCATTGACGTCCTGTCGCGGCACGAAGCGGTGCGTATAGGCAAAAGCGGCGCCCTGTTCCCCGAGATTTTTCGAGTGATAACCATAGCGCCGCGCCGAACGCGTGAGAAACGCGATGATTGCGCTTTTATACACCCCGTGAATATCCATCACCGCGTCATAGCGGTGCGCGCGCAATTCCGATATCGACGCGAAAATCGCCTTGAAATCCGACCAGCGTCGCGCCTTTTTAAAACGACGCAGCGGCGCGCATAGCACACGGTCAATGCCTTCATTCCAGTGCGCGACATCGGCGAACACTTCATCGCATGCCCAGTCGACCACGACGCCGGGAAAGGCGCGCTTCAAGTCCGCGACGACGGGCTGCGCCTGAATGACGTCGCCCAGTGACGTGACTTTGATGACGAGGATTCGCTTCATGGATAGCCCACAGATAATGTTTCGATGCCCGGAATCAAACCCGCGATCAAAAGCGTCGAGATGGGCATGGAATGGGATCGGCAAGTGCGGCATTCTAGCAGCGGCGGAACCCGATAGGAATGCGGGCTTGGCGTCGAGCCAACTTGCAGTAAGGGAACGGTATACTCCTTTTCCTTTTGCATCGAGACCCGTGCAATGCCAGAACAGTTGCGTGCTTCGTCCCGGCCGACCTTGGGCGTTGCGATCATCGCGCTCAATAGCGCAACGCGCCTTGCGCAATGCCTTGAGGCCGCCGCATTTGCCGACGAGATCGTGGTGATCGACGGCGGCAGCACCGACGGCACGGCGGCCATTGCCGAAGCGCATGGTGCACGCGTGCTTGCCGAGCGCGAGTGGCCGGGCTTCGGTCCGCAAAAGAACCGGGCCTTAGCCGCGCTATCCACCGACTGGATCCTTTCCATCGATACGGACGAAGTCGTGACGCCTGAACTTGCGGCCTCGATTCGCGCCGCGATTGAGGCGCCGCGCGCCGAAGTTTATGCAGTCGACCGCTTATCGAATTTTTGCGGCCATTGGGTGCGCCATAGCGGCTGGTATCCGGATTGGATACCGAGACTTTTCAAACGCGGTGCGGCGCGCTTTTCAGACGATCTCGTGCACGAGCGGCTCGTATTCGAATCGCCTGCGGCAAATCTCACTGGCAAGTTGTTGCATTACTCCTACGATGACTTCGACACCGTGTTGCATAAACTCAACGCATATTCGAGCGCTGGCGCACGTCAACGGCTTGAACGGGGCGCGCACGGCGGGCTCGCGCGCGCTTTGGGGCATGGATTTTGGACCTTCGTGCGCAGTTACGTGCTTAAACGAGGGTTTCTCGACGGACGGGCCGGCCTTATAATCGCGATATCGAGCGCGGAGGGCAGCTATTATCGCTATCTGAAGCTAATGCTCGCGGGGGCCATTAAAAAGAAGTAGAAGCTAGCGGGGCTAATGGCAAAGGTTGAAAATAACCAACCAGCATAAAAAGAAGTGAAAAATGGCAGACATAAAAAAGACCAACGAGCTTATTTCGGTCATCGTCACGACCTACAACCGTCCTGATGCTTTGCAACTGGTGCTCGACGCATGCTTCGCGCAGACGGACCGCAACTTCGAGATCGTGATAGCCGATGACGGCTCCGGCATGTCGACGCGCGAAATGATCGAGCGAATAGCACAACGGGCGGCGGTGCCCGTTACTCACGTCTGGCAACCGGACAGAGGTTTCCGTGCAGCAGCGAGCCGCAACAAGGGCATTGCGCGCGCGCGTGGCGAGTACCTGATTTTCCTCGACGGCGATTGTGTGCCTCAACGCGATTTCATCGCGCGGCACCGGGCGCTTGCGGCGCCGCGTACGGTTGTCACCGGCAGCCGCGTTTTGCTTGGCCAGAAGCTGACTAAAGCGGCGCTCGCCCGACGTCTGCCGATTTATCAACTGTCGACATGGTTCTGGCTGCGCCAGCGCGCGACGGGGCAGATCAACAAGTTGCTGCCGTTGCTGACTCGGTTGCCTGATATCTCCCGGCGCCGGGTGAATGGTTTCGTCTGGCGCGGCATCAAGACGTGCAATCTGGCCGCGTGGCGTTCGGACATCGAAGCGATAAACGGCTTCGACGAAACCTTCACGGGCTGGGGACACGAAGACGCCGATCTCGTGGCTCGCCTGCACAATGCGGGCGTCGCGAGAAAGAACGGATTCTGTGCGACGGAGGTGCTGCATCTGTGGCATGCACACGAAGCGCGAGACAGAGAAAAGCAAAACCAGGAACGTGTGATTGCCCGGCTTGCTGAGGGCACCACGCGCGCCGAGCGCGGGCTCCACGAACCGGAGCGCGCCGTTGAAGAGAACCCGCACGCGGATGTGATCGACACACCGTCTTTATTGGAGCAGTGAATTGCAAGTATCGATGCAGGACATCCGAAAAACTCCCTCGTACCGCATCACGGCTGCGCGTGGCTGCGCGGTTCTCGCGCTTTGCATGGTGCCGATATCGACAGCGGTGACTAACATCGCGTGTGCGCTCTTTGTGCTTGTGTTGCTTAGCGCTCCGGAGTTCTGGCGCAATCTGCCGTCGGTGCTTCGTCACCGCTCGGCGCTGTCGGCGCTGCTATTGTTCGGCGCTCTGCTGGTCGGTGTGGGTTATACCGTGGCGCCGCATTCGGAAGCGTGGTCCTGGCTTGGCAAGTATGTGAAGCTGCTGATCCTGCCGTTTGCCGTCGTCGCTTTCGAAGACGCCGACGCGAACTGGCAGGCTATCGTGCGCCGCAGTCTGTTCGTGACGCTCGCTGTCGTGGCCGTGCTGTCGACGACGAACTACATCGGCCTGACCGCGCTTGGCCCCGCGCATAATCCGCTGGAGCCTGATACACGCGCATGGGTGTTCAAGAATCGTATTTCAGGCGGCATGCTGAGCGCGCTTCTGTTCTACCAGGCTGCCGATCTGGCATTGGCGGCACGCAGCTCCCGTTGGCGCCTCGTTCTGGCGGCGGTTGCCGCGCTCGCATTCGTCAACGTGCTCGTGATGCTTCAGGGCCGAACGGCGCAGATCGTTGCACTGATCTTCTTGCTGGTTGTGGCGGCGCGGTTGTCGTTTATTAACCGCAGTCAGCTGCGCTTGCATCCGGTGCTTTGCGGCGCGGGTCTCATCGCGGTTGCCGGGTTGACGCTGGCGGTGGCGTGTTCGGTGCCAAGCGGGCGATTGCTGCAGGTGGCCTCGGAAGTGCGGGAGTATCGCCAGACAGATGCCGTGACCTCATCTGGTTTGCGCCTCGAGTGGTACCGCAAGAGCCTGGAACTGATCAAGCAAAGGCCGGTTTTCGGATACGGCACGGCTGGCCTCGGCACCGAGTTCAAAAAGCTGACTGCCGGCAAGACTGGCGCGGAAGGTCTGCCGACTCATAACCCCCATAACGAATATCTGCTGCTAGGCGTGCAGCTGGGCGGGCTCGGCATCGCGCTGTTTATCAATCTGCTCGTGCAAATCGCCCGTGATGCGATGGCGCTCGAGCGACGGTCCAGACATTTGCTCCTGGCTTGGCTCGCCGCATTTGCGCTCGGTTGTCTCGCTAACTCGATGCTGCTCGACTTCACTGAAGGGCACATGCTGGTGCTGCTTGCCGGCATTCTGCTCGGCTGCGGCTATCGCCGCAGCGCTGCGACAAGCGGTGAACACTTGAACAGTCAGGCCGGTATCGCCGCGCCGCGAATCGCGTGAAATCAATGGCCGTTGCGTAACGACACACGGCACCATTGATAGAGAAGTGTGCCTTTACCAATGCCTGCCCGGTATGGCACGCATGTCGATGGATCAAGCGTAAAGCCGTGACGCTCGAACATCGGCAGCGCTGGTGCGAGGGCGGCTCGATTCTCCGCGGTCATGTCCCTAACGTCATCGGGCCGCAAGCCGAGTTTGCATTGTTTGTCTGCCTCCTTCGACGGCGCGATGGCTGCATGCAAATGCAGACGCGTCACCACCCAACGTAGCGCGTTGCATCCGCTTTCGCTGCGCGTAAATCCAATTTTGTCAATGATTGCGTTCGCACCTGCGACGTTATCAATTCGCCAGTTATATTCGCCGTCCACGATCGCGTAGATTGGTCCGCCCCGCTGCCTTGCTACTTCACGCATACGACTGTAAAACGCGGGGGCCGCCGGAAAGCTACTGTCGATTTGCGTGAACGCGACTTGATCCGGAAACAGCGTCGCGATCCAAGCCCACGCGCGCGCTCGCGTTGTCGCCAGAATAACTGTCGTTCGTTGCGGCTCCGCAATGGATGGCAATTCCGCATGCCAAAGCGGATCAGACCAGCCTTCATGCCCCCAGGTGCGCGCGCCGCCCGTAACAACCACGGCGCTTGCAATCACCAGAAGCCAACCGGCAAGTCTCTGTGCCGGTCGATACGGTAGCAGCCTCTGCGCAAGCACCCACACAACAAGCGGCACCAGCACCTCGACCACAACGATATAGCGATAAATGCTGAAGCCTTCCATCCAGAGGAAGTAACCCAGCGCCACGAACACGACGACAAAGCGCGCACGCGGCTCGATGGTGGCTGCAGTCGCGCGGCGGCGCGTAATCCACCGCATACTGGCCACGCCCAACCACACCCAGAACAGCACATAAACGATGGGCCAGATAATCTGCCGGATCGGCGTTTCCCCGACGCGGTGCGAATTCAGCGTGAAGAGGAATGGCCACAACACCGTCTCGAACCATCCGTGTGGCCGCCAGCGCGGGTCGCCCATCACATCAGGCTGCGCGAGCGGAGTAGGAAAGTACGCGCCGAATTGCGGATACAGCGGATTGCCGAACGTCTTCCACATGTGGACTAGCCAGTAGCTGCCCGTTGCGGCGAAGCCCACCAGTACGCCCACGCCGAACACGAAGGCAATGCGAAGCCTGACGACGCCTCGAGCGGGATAGAACAACAGCGCCGCGCACATTGCGACGGCATAGACTGCATTGGTCAGCTTCAGCCCTACGCCCAGCCCGGCAAGCACGCCGGCAGCAACGCAGATCGCCGTCGCACGCCCGGCCCAGGCGCCCAGCCGTTCCCAGTTCGACAGCAACACTGCCAACGCCGCAAGGCTGAAAAGCGCCGTCGTGTCGTCGCCCATCGAGTTGCCGAGCCCGGACAGGAAATTGGCCGTGAGACAGCCGGCCAAGGCAAGCAACAGCGGGACGCGGTATCGGTCTTCGGCAGGTAGAGACGAAAGGGTGCTCTGCGCGATCGACAGGATGAAGACGAAGCTCAGCCCGTGCAGCGCCCCCATGAAAAATCCGACCATGCGCGATGGCAGATGCGTATTCGCGAGATAGAACAGCGTGTCGAGTAGCGGATTGAAGTAGGACTGCACGCCCGCAGGCGCCATATCCGTCAGCAGCTTGCCGTGCAGCCATGCGAACGGGTTGTACATGTGATAGTTGTACAGATCCCAATTTGCGTCGGCGCCGAGCCACAACGAATACAACCCGAACAGCAATGGCACGACGATACGCGCGCGCTGCAACGCACTCGCGTTGTTCAGATCGATTGCGCAGAGACGCGCAAACCATCCGGATGCGTGACGTGAAGAACGAGGCCTCGAAGCAGTTTGCATCTTTTAATGCCCCGGTTTATAGACCCAATGCCGGGCCACCAGAAAATTGAAAACAAGCCCCGCAAGCGACCCCGCTGCCACCGCGAACAACGGCAGCACCGCATTCTTCGGCAACACCGCGACCGCCGCGCAATACGCGCCGTAGTTGACGAGCCCTCCGCCGCACATCGCAAGCAGATAGCGCCCGCCTTCCCGCCAGATCGAACCGCCCCTGGCCGGCGCAAACGTAAACCGCCGGTTCAACTGCCACGTCGTATAGACCGCGGCAAGAAACGACACCGCGCGCCCGAGGTAATACCCCGCACCAAGATGCAGACACAGATAAAGCACCGAAGCATCGACGACGAACCCAACCGTGCCGACGATGACGAATCGCAAGAGCTGACTATTCATTCGGTAAAGACGCCGATTGCCGGAGCGCATTCGAAGGAGCGCCCACGCTCAGATATGCGAACCGCTTGGCTTCCGCGCGCCCACGCGTAACCGTATCGAGCACGAGCCCGCAAACGAGCAGCAATGTGCCGAATAGCATCAGCGCGGCGCACAGCAGGGCAGTGGGTAGCCGCGGCACGAGCCCCGTTTCGACGTAGGTCTCGAACACCGGCACCGCAAGCAGTATCGACGCAAGCGCGCACACGGCAAATCCGATCGAAAAGAACAGCAATGGTTTCTCGACCTTGAAGAGACGCAGGATCATCAACAGAATGCGAGCGCCATCGCGATACGTGTTGAGCTTGCTGGCCGAGCCCTCAGGCCGCGACCGGTAAGCGGTGCTGATCTCGGCCACCGGCATCCGCAATTCGAGCGCATGCACGGCGAGCTCGGTTTCGATCTCGAAGCCCGTCGAATGCGCGGGAAACGACTTCACGAAGCGGCGCGAGAAGATCCGGTATCCAGACAGCATGTCGGAAAACGAATTGCCGAAAATGCGCGCCGCGAAACGCGTGAGCATCACGTTGCCAAAGCGATGGCCGCGCCGGTACGCGAGTTCTTCATCGGAAACGCGCGCGCCGACCACCATATCGAGGTCTTCGTCGATCAACCGGTCGATAAACGCCGGAGCATCGGCCGCGTCATACGTATCGTCGCCGTCGACAAGCACATAGACGACCGCATCGACATCGGCGAACATGCGGCGCACGACATTGCCCTTTCCCTGATAGGCAACGCGCCGCACGATCGCGCCGGCCTTCGACGCGCGTTCGATGGTCCGGTCGGACGAATTATTGTCGAACACATAGACGCGCGCGCCGGGCAATTGCGCCGCAAAGTCCCGGACGACGGCCTCGATCGTCGCTTCTTCGTTGTAGCAAGGAATCAGAACGGCGACATGGGCCGCGGAAATATTTTTCATTGAGCAGTGGGTCGTCGGCGGCAAGCGCGGCACCCCGTGGACGGCCGCGGCGGATTCACGCTTCGCTATAAGGGCACGGCGTGTAAGCGGCCGTTATTTTCTCATGAGTCCGCGCGCACGCGAAATCCAGTCATTCTGACCGCACGTGTAAGCCAAATTAGGTATGCACGACACGTAACCGTCTTGCGTATCGCGTAAAATCGTCTTCAGCCCGAAATTCGAAGGAAAAATTACCGTGAACCTAAGGCTGAGATCCTGGGTCGGGGAAGTGCTGTCCGCCTTTTGCGCCGTGCTTCTGTTCGTCGTGATGTTCGATCATATGATGGCGATCAAATTCGCCGCCATCGGTGTCGTCGTCGCGATCACCGTATTCCTCGTCGTTCATTCGCTCGTGCACGCGCCGCGCGAGGTCCGCTTTCCGTTATCGCTACCGCTCGGCCTGTGGGCCGGATGGGCGCTGCTATCCACCATCTGGAGTGTCGACCCGCAAGCGACGCTGCATGCGTGGCTCGATGAAATCGCCTATCCGGGCGTGTGCTTTTTCGCGTTCTGGCTGCTCGGCCGCGAGGCGATGCATCAGCGGCGCATGCAGGCCGCGTCGTGGCTCGCGTGCGGCGCGCTCGCAGTCGCGAGCGTCGTCGGCTTCCATTTTCTCGATCCCGCTGCGCCGAAGCCGGGCCTGCTGCACTTTTACGCGCGCGTCGGCCATACGAGCACGGTCGCGCTGATGGCAATCTCCGTGTTCGCCGCGATGGCGGCAGTGCGCAACACGCGGCTGCCCGGCGTGGTCGGTGTGCTGTTTTGCGTCGTGATCGGCGCGGCGACGCTCAACCGGTTCTTCTGGATCGCGCTGGCAGTGGTCGGCGTCGTACTGCTGTGGCCGCGCGCGGGCTCGAAAGAAGCGCGGCGCCGCGCGTATCTGATGCTCGGCGCCATGCTCGTCGCCATTGCGTGCGCGACGCTGCTGAGCAACCAGATGCGCCTGATGGCGCTCGTGCCGGCAGCAATCGCGCAGGGCAGCGGCACGAGCGTGACGCAGCGCCCGGCCGACTCGCCGCATGCCGATTCGTATCGCGCCGCGAATGGTGCAGCGTCGCCGGATCTGCTCGAACGCCTCGACCATCTGGGCGGCATCGACGAGGCGACTTCGCGCGACACGCGCCCGAAAATCTGGGCTTTCTATGCGAGCCAGTTGCGTAAGCATCCGTGGCTAGGCGTCGGCTTCGGCAAGCCGCTGCCCGCGCTCGCCTATGGGCATCTGGTTCCTGCTGCGCTGTTCAAGCTCGACGAGAACGTAAAGACGCATGCGCATAATCTGTTTCTGAACACGCTTTTGCAAACCGGCGTAATCGGTCTCGCGCTGCAGCTCGTGCTGTTCGCGAGCATCGGCCGGCGCTTCTACGCAGTGCGCGTTACACGCCCGATGCTGTGCCGCGCAGGTCTTGCGCTTCTGCTCGGCATGCTCGCAAAGAATATGACAGACGACTTCATGTGGCAGTCCACTGCGCTCATGTTCTGGGCATGCTGCGGCTGGCTGCTTGGCCAGTGCGAAGCGGCCACCGTGCGGCGCGCCAGTCCGGGCCTGCGCGATGCCGGCCAGCGCTTTGCGCATGAACGGCCGGCCGCGCCGCTCGCGGCGCACTCGAAGCAAGGCGAACTGCAGGTCTGAGGTCCGTCGTACAACGTCTCACGCAACGCGTTCACCTCAAAACGACGCCCGCTTAAACCTTCGTATCACCCCGCTCAACTTTCGTGTAGCGCGATGTAACACGTTAGTGGAATGGCCCTTGGCCGGATAACGCGCTAACGTAGCGGAACCGCCTGAATTGAAGTGGCCTTCGCGGATTGCAGCGCGCGAGGACCTCCACGAGCGACGATGGGGGACTGCTCGATGCACGCGAAACACAGCCGGACCGATCCGTGGTCGCAGACCCTGTGTCTGCTCGATTCGCTATCGTGTACGGAAGAAACATCGTCGGGCCAGAGCCTCGCCCGCCCACCAGGCGTCAGGGTTTCCGCACGCCGCAGCGCGCACCGCCGCGTTGCGGCGGTTGCGTGCGCGTCGGATAAACGCGGCGCGCACATCAGGGTGCTCGAGCGGCCGACCAGCAGAACAGCGATTGTCACATGGGGAGATCCGACCTCGTGCCATTATGGCGATCAGGTCTGGCGCGTTGCACGAGCGTCCAGTGACGGCTATTGTGCTTTGAGCGGGCAGCAGATCCGCCGCGGCGACGCGGTCTATCGTCCGTCGCACTATCGGCTTGCACCGGCCAATGCCGGCTCGATGATGCTCGCGGCATGCGTGCTCGTCGCGCCGATCGGCGAAGAAGCCGGCGAGCCGGAGCTTGAAGTTGAAGCCACAGGTTGAAAACAAAGCGGGTTGAAGAAAAGAAGTCAACGAAGAAAGCAGATCAGCAGCAAAGAAACGGGCGCCGCCGGCGCCCGGAAAACTAAACACCCTTGGCAACGATGGAGGTTCACGTGAATAAGCCGTTGAAAATGTTGGTCGGTACCAGTATTGCCCTGATGATGTCGTTCGGCATCCAGGCCGCACATGCGCAGGACGATACCGCGGCGTCTGCGCCGATGGCGAAGCCGACCCATAAGCAGAAGTGGCATGCCGATCACAAGCTCGAGGCTCAAGTGCGGCACGCACTGACGACGCACAAGATCGAGTCGTCCGACATTCGTGTGGTGGCGCGCGGCGGCGTCGTGACGCTGGACGGCACCGTCCAGGATGAGTCGCAGATCGCGCAAGCCGCGACGGTCGCGCAAAGCGTGACGGGCGTCAAGTCGGTGAAGAACAACCTCAGCAAGCACGAAGCAGGCAACTGATCTCGTGTTGAATCCAGCCGGCGGCATCTGTCGATCAGCGCGACTTCGACAGCGCCGGCGGCTGGCCTTGCAGAATGAAGTAACGGTTGTTTTCGCGGCACCGAGTTTGACGATTCTATGGCGCAAAATCGCCGCTATTCATATTTGCGCCAGTTATGCACGGCCTCGTATTAATCGATTGAATTGGCCCTGCATATAAAAGCGTGAGAAAGAACGCGCGCGAATGCCGTTTTTATAGCGCTATGTAATTTGAATAATTCGACTACTTGATGCGAGTCATCGACGTGCCGCCGCACAATGGGCGGTTTTGCTATACGTTTGTATGATTTGCGGGCCGCATCCCGCGATCTATTCTCTTGAAATCAAAGAGAAAAAGGCACGGCCTGGATCCGTAAATTTGCAGAGTTATTCTCCAGACTCAGGGTCCGCCGCGTGGATACGTCCCACATTGTTAGCATTGTCGATGACGACGACGCGGTGCGTCTCGCAACCGCAAGCCTGATCCGTTCGTTTGGCTGGGATGTCAACGATTTTGCGTCCGCAGAGGCGTATCTCAGTTCCGGCCAGATCAATCAAACTTCGTTTCTGATTTCCGATATCCGTATGCCGGGAATGTCGGGCATTGAATTGCTCGATTGCCTGTTGAAACAGGGCTGCGCGCCGCCGACCATCTTCATCACCGCTTTTCCGACCGCCGTTCTGCATGCGCAAACCCAGGCGCAAGGCGCATTGGCCCTGCTCGAAAAACCGGTCGACGCAAACGTGATCGCGCACTGGCTGACCACCGCGCTCGGCAGTCCATAGGTCGTCAACCGCGAAGCACGCGCGTCACGACGCGCGTTCACCGTGCGTGCCGATGCCGATCGCTTCCGCTTTCCTGACGAGATCGGCCACCGAGCGCGCTTCCATCTTCTTCATCACCTGGCCGCGATGGATCTTCACGGTGATCTCGGAGAGCTTCATTTCCGCAGCGATCTGCTTGTTCATGAGACCGACCACCACATATTCCATGACCTGCTGTTCGCGCGGCGTGAGCGTGTTGTAGCACGAGCGCACCGATGCAATGGCCTGCTCGGCGTCGATGCGCTTCGCGTCCTGCGCGAGCGCATGCGCGACCGCGTCGAGCATGTCCTGATCGCGAAAGGGTTTGGTAAAGAAATCGAGTGCGCCTGCTTTCATGGCCTTGACCGACATGGCGATGTCGCCGTGTCCCGTCATGAAGACGATCGGAATGCGCATATCGGTCTTCGCGGCTTCTTCCTGGAATGCCAGGCCGCTTTCGCCGCGTAACCGGACATCGAGCACAAGGCAACTCGGCACGTCGGATTTCGGGTAATCGAGAAACGCACGCGAAGACGCGAAGGTTTCCACACGCAGGCCGACCGAGCGCAACAAGGCGCCCAGCGCGGTGCGCATGGCTTCGTCGTCGTCGACGACATAGACCACCGACGGAGTCGCCTGCGCTGTCACGCTAGTGGAAGTTGAAAGCAGCTGCTGCGAATTCATGTGTCCCTCCAACTATAGCGGGAGACCCTACCGCATCTCATTAGCCGCTGTCGGTTCTCTGATGTCAAGTTTGCATGCAGTATAAATAATAGTTGTTTCGCTTTTGCTGTTAAAGCAGTTCGGCGGAAAAAATATTCCTGTATGCGTGGCTATGCCGCGACATTGCTATCGGTTATACGATGTTTTTTGCAAGCGGGGGCAGGATGCACTCGAATGTCGCACCGTGCATTTCGTTGTTGAAAGCCGAAATTCTGCCGCCGTGTGCATCGATGATCGAACGGCAGATGGACAGGCCCATGCCCATGCCATGCGCCTTCGTACTGAAGAATGCATCGAAAAGGCGTTCCGCGTGGCCAGGGTCGATCCCGCTGCCGTAGTCGCGCACCGCGAGCCGAACGTCGCCGTCCGCCGTGAGGGCGGTCTCGATCGACAGCTCGCGCGACCATCCGGTCACGCCTTCCATCGACTGAATCCCATTCATCACGAGATTGATCAGCACCTGCTGCAACTGAACGCGGTCGCCGAGCACCGGCGGCAGGAGCGGCGCGAGCCGTACGCGCAGCGGCACCTGGTGGCTCAGCACTTCGCGCTGCGTGAGCGAGACGACGTCGTTCACTACATCGTTGAGCTCGAGCGGCACCCTTTGCCCCGTGTCCTTCTTCGCGAGCGTGCGGATGCGCCGCACGATTTCGGTCGCGCGCCGTCCTTCGCCGATGATGCGGCTCACGCCCGCGCGTACCTCGTCGGGTTGCGGCGTGCGATTGTCGAGCCAGCGCAGGCACGCTTCGCCGTTCGTGACGATCGCCGCGAGCGGCTGTCCGACCTCGTGCGCGATCGACGCGGACAGCTCGCCGAGCGTCGTCACGCGCGTGACGCGCGCAAGCTCCGCCTGTGCGTGATGCAGTTGCTGCTCCGATTGCCGCGCTTGCGTCACATCCATGATCGCGCCGGCATAATGCAGCCGCTCGGGCTCGTCTTTCATCACATGCGCGACCACGTGCAGGTATTTCACTGCCCCGTCCGGCAGCACCAGACGAAACTCGAAGTCGAAATCGTGCTTGTGCGTCGACGCGCGGCCGATCGTGTCGCGAAACCGTTCGACGTCGTCGGGGTGCACGCGTTGCAGCACGAGTTCGAGCGTCGGCACGATGCCCGGATCGAATTCGAAAATGCGGAACGTTTGTTCGGACCAAAGCACCTCGCCGCTCCATACGTTCCAGCCGAAACTGCCCGTACGGCTCAGGCGCTGCGCTTCGGCCAGATAGGTCGCCTGGCTGCGCCGCAGCGCTTCTTCGGCCTGTTTGCGCGCGGTGATGTCGTTGCCGGTCTCGAGTATCGTGGCGGCACGCCCGCTGCCGTTGCGCTGCAGCGACCAGCGGCTCGCGATCACGAGCACCGTGCCGTCGCGCTGCGTATGAATCAGTTCCCCGTCCCAGCGGCCGGTGCGCAGCAACGTGGCGGTCACTTCCTCGAGCGACGCCGGAAACCGCGTCTTGAGCAGCAGATGAATGTTCTCGCCGATCGCATCGCGTTTCTTCCAGCCATACATCTCCTCGGCGCCGTAATTCCAGAACAGGATCGTGCCGTCCATGTCGCGCACGATAATCGTGTCGTGCGTGAGATCGAGCAGTCGCGCCTGCTCGAGTTGCGTCACGCCGAGCATGCGCGCATGCCGCACGAGCCCGGTGATCGCGAACGCCGCGATCAGATACGTCACCAATGCGGGAATGTCCTGTTTGTACTGGATTTCGAAGGTAAGGACCGGCGCGACAAAGAAGTAGTCGATAAACAGCACGGCCATGATGGAAAGCCCGATCGACATCACGAAGCTGCCCACGAGCGAAATCAGCACGACCGCAATCAGAAAGATCGATTCCGCGGCAATCGGATTCAGGCCAAGCCTGTAGCACACCCAACCGAGCAGGCCGAGCGCGACGAATCCGCCCGCCCAGCCGAACGCAAGCCGGCGCAACGCATCGGACGGATGAGAGAGATCGGCGCGCACCCAGCGCACCCATACGTCTCGCCAGCGGTTGCTGCGTGGTGTCGCTTCAAAGAGCGAAGTCATGGCTTCCGGACAAGGTCACAAAGTCACTCGATCGTCGATGCGGTAGCTGGCCGTTTGCCGATCTGGGTGCGCCTTTGCTGTGATCACGATGCGTGGTCGTTGCGCGTGGTCACAGGGCGGCCGTGTCGCGTCAGGCGACGTGTCGGTTCGAGACGGGCGGTCAAGCTGATCTTACCTGCGCGCGCGTTTCGCATATATCGAAGGGGAAAGCTATTCAGTCGAAAACGAAAAACCGTGCGATTACTGAATGGAATCGTCTGATGAAAACGGGCGACGGGAATGAGCTGCGGCGGTTTTGACGACACGTATGGGTCGACGTGGCGGCGCAGGCGCAGTGGTAATCAGTTTAGCGCGCGCGCATGCCTTCGTCTGTGCTCGCATTCGCGTAGCGCTTCAGCGCACCTTCGAGTTCTTCGCCGAGCAGGAAGATTTCCTCGGCATAGCCGGCGGCGAGGCGGCCTGCTTCGGTCAACTGCACATTACGCCCGGCGCGCTCGAACAGCTGGCAGCCGAGGCGCGCTTCGAGCACCTTGATCTGGCCGCTCAGCGTTTGCGGCGTGATATGAATCCGCTGTCCGGCATGGATCATGCCGCCGGTGCGCGCGGCCATCCAGAAGTAGTACAGGTGTTTGAAGTTCATGGCGATCTCTCTGCAGCGGCGCCGGATACTAGTCGCGCGGATTGCCGAGCAACTGCGCATTCAGCTTGTGCGTTTCGAGTTCGAGCAGACGCGCCTCCACATCGCAACGGCATCGATGGTCGGACGTATCGCTGTCGCGCGTGAAAACCGCGAGCAGAGCGGCACGCATGCGTGCAAGGAGACCGGGCGCTGCGGCGGCTGTCGGGGCCATGCTCTGCATCGATGCGCTGCTCGTCGAGGCATGCGTGCGCGTGCTGAAGTCGATGCGCAGCACGGCCGCTTCGGCTCGAGCGGGGCAGTGTGAAAGCGGTTCGGATTTCATGGCGTTTCCCCTGGCAACCGGGACGGTTTTACGTGTCGCGCGGCGCGGGCCCGGTGTCGATGTAAAAGCCCGCGCGGCGTTCAGAACGAATAGCCGTGACGTTCGATGCGGCGCATGCGCCGCTCGACGTCGGCCAGGTCGGAGGCCCGAGCAAGATAGTCGTGACGGCGCCGCTCTTCAGCGCGCTCGATCCATTCGCCCAGCTTTTCGAGAAAATACGCAAACATGATGTTTCTCCAATCACTCGTGAAACGCTCGCGGTCCGGCGGATGTGCGG
This sequence comes from Paraburkholderia sp. SOS3, assembly GCF_001922345.1. NCBI lineage: Bacteria > Pseudomonadati > Pseudomonadota > Betaproteobacteria > Burkholderiales > Burkholderiaceae > Paraburkholderia > Paraburkholderia sp. SOS3. The sequence goes on from NZ_CP018811.1 coordinate 1,554,666, forward strand.
CCGCGATCCAGTCGACGTGCTCGGGAACCGATGGTTTTTGCCCTGCCCGCTGAGGCTGGAAGAGGCGTGGCCCGTCGATGGCTTGCATCGTAGAGATCGAAAATGAGGCGAAAGTGAGCATCGCGAAGGATCTGTGCGGCAAGCGTGTATGAAGCGTTTCCTGTGGCCTCGTGCGTGTTGTGCTTCGAACGAACCGAACCGATCGTCAGAAAAATTCGACTGTTCGCCGCGCGCGCGGCACCGTAGATTGGTGGCTACCCACTTGGGATCGGAATGTGACCTCGAAGGAGACGTCCACCATGGAAATCAGCATTCAAACCTCGGGCCTTTGTCTATCGCGTCGCGAATCGGATGCGCTGCGCGAGCATGTGCGTTCGCGCATCAGCGAAAGCTTCGCGCGTATCGCGCGGCGCATTTCACACGTGAGCGTGCATCTCGAAGATGTCGATGGACCGCGCGGCGGCGGCCACGCCATGCATTGCCTCGTGAAGGTCGGCATCGGCGGTGCGACCGCGGCGCTCGCGCAAGGGCGCGACCGCAATCTGTTCGCGCTCGTGAATCGCGTATCCGCGTGTGCGGCGGGCAATACGCTCAAGCGCCTGAAGCGGCGCATCGACATTGCGTCGCTCAGACGGAAGAACGGACCCGCCGATAATGGCCCAGCGGAGAACGAGCCCGCGCCGGATGAGCCGGGCCTGCCTGCTGGACCGATCTGCAGTCGCAGCGATTGATATTCGAGCTCGGCGCAAAGTCCGGGCAAGACTGAAGCGAACCTCGAACAGGTTCATCGAAGGGTGATGCAGCGAAGGCTGCGTCACCCTTTTTCGTTTGCGGCCAGCACCTGGCGCGTCCGCTCCCGCAGTCCTCATTTTCAAATCATTGTCGGCTTCTACGATGCGTTGCGTCGACGTCGTATGCCGTGTTCAGGTGAGCCGGCAACTGCACTCTGCCAGGGCCTCACGTCGGCGTATTCGCGGCGGACACGCACGCAGCCGTGCCGTCCACCGCAGCGAATACCCAGGGCCAGCGGCTCTATCGAAAAGGGGAATTACCGTGAAATACGATTGCGTGATTATCGGAGCAGGGATTCAAGGCCTCGTTCTTCTCGACCAGGCGCTTGCGCATGGGTTGAACGCGTGCTGCATCGACCGTCAGCCGCGTGTTGGCGACGGCCAGACATTGCGCTCGCAGTTCTATATCCACCGAGGCCATTTCTATACCGAGCGCGACCTGATCGACCAGCTGCACGAAGCGTATCCGAAGTGGTGCGAGCTCGTGCGCCGCCTGCGCATCAATGTGCGTTCCACTGACTCGTATGTCGGCTTCGTCGGCGACCCGGCCGCGTGGACCGGGATGTGGACGTTGTGCGAAGTGCCGTATGCGTCGGTCACGACATGCCCGCCGATTCTCGAAGGAAACCGCCTCGCGCATATTTACCGCTTCCCGCACATGATGTTCGACGGCCGCGAAATGCTCGCGAAGCTCGTGCAGCGCAATCGCGGGTCGCTCAGGTTCGGCTCGATCGACTCGATCGGGCAATGCGGCAGCGGCTACCGGCTGCGCGTCGGCGACGCCACGATCGACACGAACCATATCGTGCTGTGCGCGGGCGCCGGCACGCCGGAGCTGATCGGCATGCTGCCGGACGTGCGCAAGGACGTGCCCGTGCAGACGCGCAGCTGCCAGGTGCTCGCGATGCGCGGGCCCGTGTCCAATTCGAGCATCGTCATCCCGGATGCGCAGATGTTTATCGCCCCGCAGTACGAAGCGAACGGATCGCCGGTGCTGCTCTACACGCATGGCACGGACCCTGTGCTCGAAAACGGCAGGCAGCCCACGGTCGATGCGAACCGGTTGCACGCGCAACTGGGCGCGCTGAAGTCGGTGCTGCCGGGTCTGCACGCGGCAGCGAGCGAACGCACGCTGTACCTCGCGCAGAAGACCGAAAGCGCCGAGCTTGGTGTCGGCAAGCGGCCGAACGGCGCTTTTGTCGAACGCATTGCCGATGGCGTCGTCTGCGTGCTGCCGACGAAGCTGTCGCTGGCCGTCAACGCATCGGAAAGCGCGCTCGCGCTGATCGAGCCCGAACACGTACCGCTGCATGCCGAGCCGCTGGTCGGCGTGCGGACCCATCTGCTTCACGCCGCGGCCGAGATGCGCTTGATGAGCGAGGTGAGCCATGTCTAGGATCTTTATCGGTCTCGATCGCGACGGCACGATCGATATGCCCGGCTTGCCGGCTCCCGCGCGGCTCGTCGAGCAACTGCGCGGCATGCAGCAGGACGGCGCGAAGGTCTTTATCGCGTCCGGCAAAAGCTACGACGTGCTGAAAGAAGTTTGCGCGGGGCTGGGCCTCGAGCCGTGGATGTATTGCTGCGAAAACGGCGGACATATCGTGATTCCGCACACGGGCCGCGAGTATGTGTTTTCCGAAGGCACGGACCTGGCGTTCTTCATCGCGCATGTCGGCGAACTCGCGTTGCCGCCGTCTCGCGACGAACCGAAGCGCTCGATCTGGTCGAAGAAGTTCGGCGGCGAATCGCTGGCGGCGAAGCGTGTGATCGACGAATTCGTCGCGCGTCACGGCTTGCGGCTCAGCGTGTTCGCCTATCCGGACGGCGACGGCGGTCTCGACGTCGTGCCCGACGGCATCGACAAGTCGAACCTGCTGCGGCTGCTGCCCGAAGACGCGGTCGTGCACTTCTTCGGCGACGGCGAAAACGACCTCGGCATCATGCGCTCGGATGGCGTCGTGCCGCACACTGTGGCGAACGGTAAGCGCGCGGTCAAGCAGTGCGTTGCCGAAAAGGGCGGCCATATTGCCGACGAACCGGCCGGCTACGGTGTATGCAGCGTGCTCGCGCAACTGCGCGCCGAGTGGCGTGCCGCGCGCGTCGCGGGCTATATGCTGCCGGGCCTGTGCATCGGCGGTCTGCGTGACGAACCGCGTGCGAGGAACTCATGACTGCCCAATTCGTTATTTCGTTGCTGTGTTTCGCAGCCGGCTTCGGCAGCCAGAAACTGCAAGTCGCGGGAGAGAAAGCGGTGTCGGTGCTGTCGTCGCTGATCTCGTGGGTGTTGCTGCCGGCAGTGATCGTTGCGGCCATGAGCCAGCTGCATCTGTCGAGAGACGTGATGCTGCTGCCCGCGGCGAACGTATTCGTGGTCGGTACGTTGCTCGCCATCGCCGCGCTTGCCGCGCGCTTCTTCGGTGTGAAACGGCAGACGGCGGGCGCGGCGGTCATCGCATTCGGCACGCTCGAAGGCGGCAGTATCGGGCTCGCGCTTGTGCTGTCGCTGTTCGGCACGAAGCTGTTGCCGCAGTTCTTCGTGTTCGACATCGTGCATGCGCTGCTGCTGTTTACGGTCACGTATCTGGTGGCGTGTCTGTACGGCGCGCAAGGGAAGCTGTCGGGCAAGCTGGTTCGCGACTTCCTGCTCGGGCCGATTCCGATGGCGGTGATCGCGGGCCTCGCGCTGAACGTTTCCGGCGTGCACCTGAATGCGGCGATCGCCTCGGTGCTCAATGCGGCCGGCTATCTGATCCTGCCTGCGGTGCTCGGCATACTCGGCTTGCGCTTCACGTTCCGCAAGGAGTATCTCGCGATCTCGCTCGCGCTGACCTTCGCGAAAATCGTGCTCGGATATCTGATCGCGCTTGGGTTCGTGCTGCTGTTCGAGCCGTCGTCCGCGTCGCGTGCCGTGATTCTGCTTTCGAGCTGTTTGCCGCCGAGTTTCCTCACGCTGATCTTCGCGCAGGAACGCAAGCTCGATTCGGGGTTCCTCGCCACGTTTCTGCCCGTGTCGGCGCTGGTGAGCTTCACGGTGCTGTATGCGACGTTCGAGCTGTTTCCTGCCTTGCTGTGAAGCAAAGGAAAGTAAATCGGAACTGGCCGATGGCACACACGCGCGCATCGCGAAGGCCCTGACAGGCTCGCGACGCGCGTGGTGTGTGTTTTCAGTGCATGACTACGACTGCGGCGCCCACGCCCCCGAAACGATGTTGCGCGCCGATTTCACGATCTTCACGGGCACCGACTTGTACGACGGCGTACGGCTGCGCTTGTCGTACGCATAGAGCGGCACGAGCGGATTGGCCTCCGGGTAGTAAGCGCCGCAGCAACCGTCGGGCAACTGATACTCGACCACTTTCATATTGCGCACGACGCGCTCGATGCCGTCGTTCGACAGCGCAACGAGATCGACGAGATCGCCCGGATGCAGATTGCGCTTTCTGATTTCCTCCGAGTTGACGAACACGACGTCACGCTGGCCGAACACGCCGCGATAGCGGTCCGACAACGAATAGAGCGTCGTGTTGTACTGATCGTGGCTGCGCATCGTGGTGAGCCACAGGCCTTCGTCGTCGCCGTGCCACGGGTCTTCGTCGAGGCCTTCGAACACCGCGAAGTTCGCCTTGCCGCTTGCCGTCGCCCAGATCCGTTCGCGCGCGGTCGATCCCAGATGAAAGCCGCCGGGCACGCGAATGCGCGCGTTGTAGGCCTCGAATGCGGGGAACACCTGTTCGATCGCATCGCGAATGCGGTCGTAGTCGGCGACGAGCTCTTCCCATGGAACCTTCGAGGTGTCGCCGAGCGTCGCGCGCGCGATGCCCGCCACGATCGCCGGTTCGCTCTTCAGATGGTCCGACGCCGGATCGTTGATGCCGGCCGATGCGTGCACCATCGACATCGAGTCTTCGACCGTGATCGATTGCGGCCCGGTTTCCTGAATGTCGACTTCGGTACGCCCGAGGCACGGCAGAATCAGCGCTTCCTTGCCGTGCACGAGGTGGCTGCGGTTGAGCTTCGTCGAAATATGGACGGTGAGGTCGAGCTTGCGCATCGCGTCCTGCAGACGCGGCCAGTCCGGAATCGCCGCGGCGAAATTGCCGCCGAGCGCGACGAACACCTTGCAGTCGCCGGCAAGCATCGCTTCGAGCGTCGCGACGACGTCGCGTCCATGCTGCGGCGACGGCTTGAAGCCGAACGTCTGCTCGATGCGATCGAGCCATTCTTTGGCGGGCTTTTCGGTGATGCCGACCGTGCGGTTGCCTTGCACGTTCGAATGGCCGCGCACGGGGCACAGGCCCGCGCCGGGCCGGCCGATATTGCCGCGCATCAGCGCGAGGTTCGCCATCTGCTGCACGTTTTCGGTGCCGCGATGATGCTGCGTGAGCCCCATGCCATAGACGAGGATCACGCTTTTCGCTTCCATATAAACGTTGGCGACAGCCGTCAGGTCCGAGCGCCGCAAGCCGGACGCATGCTCGATCGCTTCCCAGTCCGTCGCGCGCAAGTCGTCCACGAGCTTTTCGAAGCCGACCGTATGGCCACGAATAAAGTCGACGTCGATCTTGCGCGGCTGGTCTTGCGCAATCGCTTCGTCGTCGGCTTCGATCATCGCCTTCATGATGCCTTTCAGCGCGGCGACATCGCCGCCGACGCGCACCTGATACAGCGGGTTGCTGATCGCCGTCCACGAGAGCGTAACCATTTCGACGGGATTCTGCGGCGCCTGGAAGCGCTCGAGCGCGCGCTCGCGAAACGGATTGAACGAGATGATGCGCGCGCCGCGCCGCGAAGCGTCGTGCAGGCTCGTCATCATGCGCGGGCTATTCGTGCCCGGGTTCTGACCGAAAATGAAAATCGCGTCCGCATGGTCGAAGTCTTCGAGCAGCACGGTGCCTTTACCGACGCCGATCGACTCCGGCAGGCCGACGCTCGTCGCTTCGTGGCACATGTTCGAACAATCGGGGAAATTGCCGCTGCCGTATTCGCGCGCAAACAGCTGATAGAGAAACGCGGCTTCGTTCGATGCGCGGCCCGACGTGTAGAAGTCGGCCTGGTTAGGCGAATCGAGCGCATTGAGGTGCGAGGCGATGAGCGTGAACGCGTCGTCCCAGCCGATCGGCACATAGCGGTCCGACGCGCTGTCGTAGACCATCGGGTGCGTGACGCGGCCGGCCATCTCGAGGTCGAAGTCTTCCCACGCGCTTAGCTCGGTCACGGTGTGATTCGCGAAGAAGCCCGGTGTGCAGCGGTCCGCGGTCGCTTCCCACGCGACGGCCTTGGCTCCGTTTTCGCAGAACTCGAACGACGACGTATGTTTCGGATCGGGCCACGCACAGCCCGGACAATCGAAGCCTTCCGGCTGATTCATCCGCAACAGCGTACGCGCGCCGAATACCGGAATGCCCTGTTCGGCGAGCGCTTTGCCTGTTGCCTTCAGCGCGCCCCATCCGCCGGCTGGTTCGCGATAGATGCGGATCGATTTCCTTTCTGCCATGGTGACCTCTTATGCGCAAGACGATAGGGATGTTGAACGGAGCGATGTTATGCAGAGGCACGCAGACGGTCTTTCAAGATCCGCTAGTGGTTTTTCGAAACACACGTAAGGCCGCGACTGCGAGACACGCGGCATCGCACCGCTAGTGATGCGATGCCCACTGCACGAGCAGATGAAACGGCAGCACGACGAGAAAAGTCACGCCGAAGCCCGCGCACCAGAGGATCACGAGCCACATGATCTTGTTCGTGAGGCTGCGCGGCCGGGCCGCCGGGCGCGCGCCCGCGTGCTTGACGATCTGCCTCGCTGCGTCTTCGGCGATCGGCGGTTCGATAGCGTTGTCAGCGGCGTGTTGAACGGCAGGTTGCGACATCTTCAAACTCCTTCTGCACGGGCATGCGGATTCATTCATTTCACTTCGCGTCGATGCCTTTCAGCATGAAACCGGGGCGTGCGCTATTCGTAACGCGCACCCGGTTCGACCTTGCCGCGGAATACCCAATAGCCGGCGGTCGTATAGGCGGTGATGATCGGAATGATGATGACCGCGCCCACGAGTGTGAACACCTGGCTTGCATGCGGCGCGGCCGCATCGGCGAGCGTGATCGTGTTCGGAATCGCATAAGGCCAGATGCTGACGAGCAGCCCGATATAGCCGAGCAGGATCAGCGCGAGCGCGAGCACAAACGGCATCGCGTCGCTGCGCCGCTTCACCGCCGCATACATTCCGGCGGCGACCACCAGCACGAGAATCGGCACCGGATAGAGCCGGTAGCGGAACGGCGACTCGAACCATCGCGCGGCGATATGCGGATCGGTCAGCGGCGTCCAGATCGATACCGCGGCAATGAAGCCGAGCAGCACGATCGTGAGCGGGCCGATCAGGCCATGCATGCGCTGCTGCAGATCGCCGCTCGTTTTCAGCACGAGGTAGCCGCAGCCGAGCAGCGCATACGTGGCCATCAGCCCCATGCCGGTGAATACGCTAAACGGCGTGACCCAGAAGAACGGGTCGCCGGAGAACACGCCGTCGGTGGCCGGAATGCCGTGCAGATAGGCGCCGAGAATGACGCCCTGAAAAAACGTGGCGCCGGCCGAACCGCAGACAAAGGCCAGATTCCACAGGTTTTTCGAACGCGTCGCCTTGCCGCGGATTTCGAACGAGACGCCGCGAAAGATCAGGCAGATCAGCATGAAAATGATCGGCAGATAAAGCCCGGACAGCACGATCGAATAGACAGTCGGAAAGACCGCGAACAATGCGGCGCCGCCGAGCACGAGCCAGGTTTCGTTGCCGTCCCAGACCGGTGCGATCGTGTGCATCATCATGTCGCGTTCGGCATCGTCCGGGAAGAACGGAAAGATGATGCCGATACCGAGATCGAAGCCGTCGAGCGCGATATACATGAAGATGCCGAGCGCGATGATTGCCGCCCAGATTGTGGTGATGACCATGCGTGCCTCCGTGCCTGGCTTCAGTGTGCGAGTGGGGCTATGCAGCGAGCCTGTGTAGCGATCCCGTAATAGGGGCGTTTATTGAAGCGTTGATGCGAAACCTGAACGGGCCGCTGTCATTCCGCGACGGCCAGCGGCCGCCGGCCGGTTGGCGAGTCGTAGCTCGTCTGTTCGGCGGGTTTGCGCTCTTCGCCCGCAGACGGCCCGAGACGGATGAACTTCACGATGTAGAAGACGCCGGTGCCGAACACGAGGAAATAGACGATGACGAAGATCAGCAGCGAAATGCCGGCGGCTTGCGGCGTGATCGGCGACACGGCGTCGGCCGTGCGCAACTGCCCATAGACAACCCACGGCTGACGCCCGACCTCGGTCGTGATCCAGCCGGCGACGAGCGAGATAAAGCCCGTCGGCCCCATCAGCACCGTCAGCCAGTTGAACCAGCGTGTTTCGAAGAGGCGCCCGCCGCGCCGCAGTGCGGCGCCGATCAGCGCCGTCAGGATCATCAGCATGCCGAGGCCGGCCATGATGCGGAAGGTCCAGAAAATGATCGACGAATTCGGCCGGTCTTCCTTCGGAAACTCCTTGAGGCCCTTGATTTCGCCATCCCATGAATGCGTGAGGATCAGGCTGCCGAGGTGCGGGATCTGGATCGCGTAACGCGTCACTTCGGCGTTCATGTCGGGAAAGCCGATCAGGTTCAGCGCGGTGCCGCCGTGTTCGGTTTCCCACAGGCCCTCGATCGCAGCGATTTTCGCGGGCTGATACTTGCGCGTGTTGAGCCCGTGCTGGTCGCCGACGAACGCCTGGATCGGCGCAAGAATGAGCAGCAGCCACAGCGCCATCGAATACGTGGTCTTGACGGCCGCATCGCGCCGGCCTTTGAGCAGGTGCCAGCCGCCCGTCGCCGCGACCACGAGCGCCGCCACGATAAACGCGGCCAGCGTCATATGCGCGAGGCGATACGGAAACGACGGATTGAAGATGATCTTCAGCCAGTCGACCGGAACGACATGGCCGTTCTCGATGATGAAGCCCTGCGGCGTCTGCATCCAGCTGTTCGATGCAAGAATCCAGAACGTCGAGATCAGCGTGCCGATCGCCACGAGCAGCGTCGCGCCGAAGTGCAGCTTCGGTCCGACCTTCTCCCAGCCGAACAGCATGACGCCGAGAAAGCCCGCTTCGAGGAAGAACGCGGTCATCACTTCATAGGTCAGAAGCGGGCCGGAGATCGGGCCTGCGAACCGCGCGAAGCCCGACCAGTTCGTGCCGAACTCGTAAGCCATCACGACGCCCGATACGACACCCATGCCGAAGCCGATGGCGAAGATCTTTGCCCAGTAATGACACAGCTCCTTGTAATGCGGCTTGCCTGTCTTGAGCCATGCGAATTCGAGCACCGCGAGAAAGCTTGCGAGCCCGATGCTCAATGCAGGAAAGATGATGTGCATCGAAACGGTAAACCCAAACTGGATGCGGGAGAGTTCTAGTGCGCTCGGATTCATCGTCGTACCCTGCTGTGTTTATTGCGTTCTCGAGACGGGATACGCTGCAATGTGCGTGGCGAGGCCAGTGCATCGGCACATCGGGGGGCAAAACGCGTTTCCCACGGATTCCCGCAAGATATATGCGCACTTCGCGCGACGATAGTCTACGCGTGTAGCGCTCGGATAAACGAAGGTTTAGGGTACACCGGTACGCGCCATCGCGTGGTTTTCACGAGGCCGCGCCCGTCAAGGCGGTCCGCGATGTTTCGCGAATGATCGAGCGGCGCCCGGCCGGGCCATCGGCCGCAGTACGAAACGTGCGTTAAAGAAATTTTCCGGACTTCAATGCAACCGGCCGGCACCCGTCGCCATCGCAGCAATATCCCATCAGGTGGGCAAGCAGCGCGTTGATTTCGTCGTAGCGCGCGGCATAGATCAGCGAGCGGCCCTTGCGATGCCGCGTGACGAGTTTCGCATCGAGCAGCCGCTGCAGATGAGGCGCCAACGAAGAGGCGGGCGAGTCGACGAATGACGCGAGCAGGTCGGCGGAGAGTCCTGCGGGCCCGAACTGGACCAGCGTGCGGAATACCGTGAGCCGCGACTCCTGCGCAAGCGCCTGGAGCGCGGTGAGAGCGTGGGTCGTTTCCATGATGATCTGTCTTTGCGCGGTATCGACGGTATCGGTGGCTTGAGCCGCCTTGCCGCCGCGGTCATTTATGCGGTGGGAATGGGCACGCCCAGCGATTGCTTCGGCATGCAAAGTACGATCGTCGAATCCGTGTCGTCGAGGAAGTCGATCGAAACATGCGTCATGTCGGCGCGCATGGGGGCGCCGACGTTCGCGTAACCGGTTGTCTGCATGGTCGGCCTTGGTCGAGTGTCTATGGAGTGCCAGTCAGGTGTCGTCCTTGCACTCTAAACACGCTTCGCTTTCGCTTTATTCCGCTTGCCGTGCGCGGCGAGGGCGCGGATGCCGATGCCGATCGGTGAAAGTTGCAGAGCAGTGCGTGCCGCGACCCGCGCACGGCGCCGCGCGCTTCACATAGGATGAATTTCGCCGTCCGATATGTCGCGCGTCATGAAACGCGGTACAGAGGCGAGACCTCGAGTTGGGATCCCGAAGAGAATGGTGGGGCATGCCCCTTTCAGCTCGAGACAAGATCGTCGTCGCGCTGGTTGACGAAAATCAGCACGCCCGCAATCGCCACATAGAAGCGGAACGCGGCTTCCTGGCCATTCCAGATCTTCGATTGCCACATCGCGAACCATTCGCCGCCGACCACCATAAAGCCGAAGAACCAGATCAGAAAGCCCACCGCGAGGCCTGCGATCACGCAGCCCTTCGAACGGTTGAACACGGCGCCGCTTTCATGACGGTTGCGCCACAACACGAGCGCGCCGGCGATGAGCAGCAGGCATGTCACGGCCTCGCCGGCGATGATCGTCCAGTAACCGAGTTGCCACCAGGCCGGATTGCTCGTCGCGCGGCCCAGCAGCGCGTTGTGCGGGAACGTGGTGTCCATGCTCAGCACATGCTGGACGAACTGATAGTTCGAGCCGTAGTCGACGAGATTGTCGAATGCGACGATGCCGGCAAACGCGGCGAGCATGACGGACAGGGCGATTTTGACGAGGCGAACGGTCATCGGCGTGGCGGGCGAAGTGGATGGTCCCTCTGAAACAGTTGATCCGCCGCGCTATTCCTCTATGTCCGGCGATTGCGTATGCACAGGAATATTTGCCGGACTCGGATGTTAAGTCAGGACAGGCCGGATGTATGACGCGAATGCATACGAAAGCCTGTCGCGCCGGTCCGCGCGTTTTGGGCCAGTCGCGCGTGCCGTCGCGGGATTCACGCGAACGGGCAGCGCGCCCCATCAGGAGCTTGCATGAGTACGATCGATACGGCGAAGCGCGACAGTTCCGCGCGCGCAGCGTTCAATGGCGCATCGGATGCGCGCGGTCAGGCCGCGGGTGGCAATGCGGGCGGCGATCCGGCCGCGCGCGGTCATTCCGACGTCGTCGCCGCGGCCGCCGCGCTGATTCCCGTGCTGCGCTCGCGCGTCGCGCAGACCGACGCGCTGTCGAAGCTGCCCGATGCGACGATCGCCGATCTGGAAAATGCGCGCCTGTTCGATCTGGCGCGCCCGAAAATGTACGGCGGCCTTCAGGCCTCTTACGAAACCTATCTCGATACCGTGATCGAGCTTGCGCGCGGCGATGGCTCGACGGCATGGACGCTTGCGCTGTTGACAACGTTTACGTGGCTCACGTCCGTGTCGTACCCGCAGCACGTCACCGACAAGATATTCGCGCCGGGCGCGAGCGTGCGCATCTGCGGTTCGATCGGGCCGCGCCGCGCGAGGACGCGGCGCGTGGCCGGCGGCTATGTGATCGAAGACGGGCTATGGACGTACAACACGGGCTTCTACCACGCGCAATGGGACCAGCTCGGCATTCCGCTCGTCAACGACGCGGGCGAGTTGATCGGCCGCGGCGCTGCGCTGTTACAGGCCTCGGACGTCACGCCGCTCGACGACTGGGACACGATCGGTCTGCGCGGCACCGGCAGCACGTCGGTGACGGTCAAGGACGTGTTCGTGCCCGACGAGCGCATTGCATCGATGGGCCGCAACCTGCAGGACGATTACGCAGCGACGCATCTGCTCGATGTGCCCGCCTACCGCACGCCGCTGGTGCCGACGCTCGCGCTGCGCCTCGTCTGCCCGATGGTCGGCATGGCGAAAGCGGCCGTCGAACTGCTGACGGAAAAGATCGGCACGCGCGGCATCGCGTTCACGACCTACGAAAAGCAGGACGAGGCGGCGGTTACGCACCTGCAGATCGGCGAGGCGACGGCGAAGATCGATGCGGCCGAATCGGTGATCCGGCAAGCGATCCGCCTGCTCGAAGCGGGCACGGAACGCGGCGAGCGCATCAGCGTGGAGCAGCGCGCGCGCATATGGCGCGACGCCGCTTTTGCGAGCCAGTTGATATGGGAAGCCGTGGACCGCCTCGCCGGCGCATCGGGGACCGCGTTTGTGAACCGCACCGGCCCGATGAACCGGATCTGGCATGACGTGCGCGTTGCGACGATGCACGGCGCGCTGTACGCCGATACGCTCTTCGAAATCTATGGCCGCCTCGCGGCAGGCAAGGCGCCGAATACACCCCTGTTGCCGAGCCTGTCCTGATCGACGATCGGCGCGATTCGCGCGGCCCGTGCGCCGCAACGCTTATTCGAACCCGTTCGGGTTGCGTTCCTGCCAGCGCCAGTGGTCGACGCACATGCGCTCGATGCCGTGCTGCGCGCGCCAGCCGAGCAGCCGCTCGGCCGCCGCCGGATTCGCGAAGCACTGCGCGATATCGCCGGGCCGCCGCGCGGCGATTTCATACGGCACCTTGCGCCCCGACGCTTTCTCGAACGAGCGCACCACGTCGAGCACGCTATAGCCCTGGCCCGTGCCCAGATTCACGACGAAACTCCTATCGAGTTTCGCGAGCGCATCGAGCGCCTTGATATGCCCTTGCGCGAGATCGACGACGTGAATGTAATCGCGCACGCCGGTGCCGTCGGGCGTGTCGTAATCGCCGCCGAACACGTTGAGCTTGTCGCGCTTGCCGACCGCGACCTGCGCGACATACGGCATCAGGTTGTTCGGAATGCCGCCCGGTGCTTCGCCGATCAGGCCGCTTTCATGCGCGCCGACCGGGTTGAAGTAACGCAGCGTCGCGATGCGCCACGATGCGTCCGATACTTCGACGTCGCGCAGAATCTGCTCGGCGATCAGTTTCGACTGGCCGTATGGGTTCGTTGCGGAAAGCGGAAACGATTCGTCGATCGGCGAGCTTTCCGGCACGCCGTAGACGGTAGCCGACGAACTGAACACGAACTGCTTCACATTGCGCTGGCGCATCACGTCGAGCAGCGTGAGCAGGCTGCCGATGTTGTTCTGGTAGTACTCGATCGGCTTCGCCACCGATTCGCCGACCGCCTTCAATGCCGCAAAGTGGATCGCGCCGCTCACGCGATGGCGGTCGAAAATCTGTTCGAGGGCGGCCGCATCGCGCACGTCGGCCTCGTAGAACGCCACGCGCTTGCCCGTAATCTGCTCGACGCGTTCGAGCGATTTGCGATTGCTGTTTACGAGGTTGTCGATGACGACGACGTCGTAGCCGTCGTCGAGCAAGGCCACACATGTATGCGAGCCGATATAGCCCGCGCCGCCCGTTACCAGAATCGTGCCCTTCATCGCCATGCTTTGCTCCCTTAAAGTGTGACGCCCGTCAGATTGTTTAGCAGGTCTTTATAGCGTTCGATGACGAGCCGCTCATCGAACTCGTTCGCGACTTTCTGCCGGCCGCGTTGTGCCATCGCGCGCCGTTGCGTGTCGCTCATCTCGAGCATGCGCGCGAGTGCGTCGGCCAGACTGTCCACATTACGCGCTTCACATAACAGGCCGTTGACACCATGCTCGACCACTTCGCGGCAGCCGGGCACGTCGGTCGCGACGATCGGCCGTTCCATCGCGGCCGCTTCGAGCAGCGTGCGCGGCACGCCTTCGCGATACGACGGCAGCACCACGCAGTCCGCCGCGGCGATCACGGGCCGCACGTCGTGCGCTTCGCCCAGGTATTCGACGATGCCTTCCTGCTGCCACGCGTCGACATCGGCGCGCGAAATCGCGCTCGGGTTCTCGACGTTGAGCGGCCCGAGCAGCTGAAAACGCGCCTGCGGATAACGCGCGCGCAGCGTGCGCGCCGCTTCGACATATTCGCCGATACCTTTATCCCACAACAGCCGGCCGATCAGTACGAAGGCGAACCCAGCGCGCGAGGTGCGTTCGGGCAGCGGCGCCGGTGCGAACTGTTCGAGGTCGACGCCTTCGCCATGCAGCAGACGCGCCCGTTCAGGGTACACGAGCAGATTCTGCTCGATGAACGCGGTTTCGTCATCGCGATTCAAAAACCAGACTTCGCGCGGAAAGCGGAACGCGAAGCGGTAGAGGCGTTTTGCGACCTGCGCGGCGCGGCTTTGCTGGATAAAAACGTAGCCGAGACCGGTCGTGACCGCCACCGACGCGACGCCCGCGAGCCGCGCGGCGACCGAGCCGTAAATATTCGGCTTGATCGTGTAGTGGAACACGACGTGCGGGCGCAGGCCGCGATAGAGCCGGTAGAGTTGCAGCAGGGTGCGCAGATCGTCGAGCGGGTTCGTGCTTTTCGACGCGACCGCGAGTTCGATGAAGCGGCAGCCCATGCCGGTCAGCAGATCGGTCGTGCGGTCGCGCGGTGCGATCACGCTGACCTCGACGCCGCGTGCGACGAGTGCGCGAATCAGCCCTTGCCGGTACGTGTAGATCGCAAACGACGTATTGCAGACGAGGACGACGCGAAGGTCGGCGGGGCGCTCGATGCGTGGTTTCATGAAGTCGCGGGTCGGGGCCGAAGTGAGCTCGTCAATGAGTTGCGCGCGGTTGTGCCGCGCGCGCGTACACAAGGCGTTTGATTCGCCGCAGCGTGCCGTACGGCGTGACGAAGTGCAACAGGCTCTTCGCAAGGCCGAGCCATTCGTAGGGGTTCGCGGCGTTGAAGTAATGCAATTGCAGTTTGAGCGTCGACGCGATCTGGCGGCGCCGCTTCGTCGCGCTGATGCCGTTTTCGTTGAGCTCGTAGTAAAGGCCGAGTTCGGGCAGGTTCGCGCAGTCGTAGCGTTCCATCAGGCGCAGAAACAGGTCGAGATCTTCGGCGGAACGATAGGCGGCGCGATAGTTGCCGACCGCGAGCACCGCGTCGATGCGCAGCATCATCGAAGGGTGGACGAAGCATGCGCGCAGAAAGCGGATGCGGCGGATCGCCTGCGGATCGGCCGGCGGCGCGAGCATGAACAGCGGCGTGCCGTCGAGCGCGACGACTTGCGCCCACATGCCGAGGCCGGCCACGTGCGGATGCGCGTCGAGATACGCGCGCTGTTTCGCGAGCCGTTGCGGCACGGTCACGTCGCCCGCATCGATTCGCGCTGCATAACGAAAGCCGCGCGCGGCGAGCGCTTCGATGCCGGCCTGCAACGCGCGTTCGATGCCGCCGTTTTGCGGCATGCGCAGAATCTCGATGCTGAGATTCGGCAGCGACGGTGCGACTAGCGGCGGCGTGCTGCCGTCGTCGACGATCAGCACGCGCACGGGTTCGCTTTCGCTAAACGATGCGAGCGTGCGCTCGACGTCGGCCTGGCCGTTGTAGGCGGGCATCAGCACCGCGACATCGGCCAGCGAAGCGCGGCCTGATGCAGCCGGGCCGGTCGGCGCGCCGGCCTGCGGCGCGCGCGGGTCCGAGTGCGGGTCCGATTGCGGGTCCGATTGCGGGTCCGTGTGTCGCGGCGGGCGTGCGGATGCGGAAGAAGACGTCATGAGCCCAGTTTCAAACGGATGTAATAAAGATTGACCGCCGCGGCCGCCAGATACCCGGCCGCGAGCCCGACGAGCGCGCCGTACGCGCCCATGCGCGCAATGGCGAGCAGGTTGACCGCGAACGCCACCGCGAGCGCGAGCAGCCATTTCGACAGCAGCACGAACTTCGCCTGGTATTTGAGCACGACGAGATTGCCGATCGCCTCGATGCCGGCCGGTACGGACAGCCACACGGCCCAGCGGAAAATGCCGATCGCGCCTTCGTAGTCCGGCCCGAACACATGGCCGATGATGAAGCCCGCGAGCAGATCGAGCACGCACGCGCCGCCGGCCATGATCGCGAAGGTCAGCGCGGCGAGGCGCCACATGTTGCGGCGCAGCCGCACCGCTTCGTCGACGCGATAGACGAAGGCCGGCGCGATGGTTTGCGCGAGCATCAGCGCGAGCGTGATCCAGTTTTCGTTCAGCTGCTGCGCTGCCGAATAGCGTCCGAGATCGGCGAACGAAATCGCGCGTTCGAGCATCAGGCGGTCGAGTTTCAGAAACAGATACATGCAGATCAGCCCGATCCAGAAGACCGTTCCGGCACTCGCGAAATGACGCACCAAAGGCCGCTCGACGTGCCATCCGAGCGTGCCGCCGTGCCGCTTCGCGTAGTACGCGAGCAGAATCGCGCCGATCGCGGCCGCCTCGAGCGCCCACAGCCAGCCGAAGCTGCCGGCCGGCGCCGCTGCGCGCACAAGCAGCCAGACCAGCAGCGCCTTGACGATGGCGGTCGACATGCTCGTCAGCAACTGCGGCTTGCTGAACGTCATGCTCTGCAGCCACGCGTTGATCACGCCGGTAAGCGGTTCGCGAAACAGCATCGTGACGGCGAGCCCGGCCAGCATCGTGCCGACGAGCGGGTCGGTGAAGCGGAGGTCGCGGTTCGCCGCGATCGCGGCCCACGTAACGAGTAGCGCGGCGACAGAGACCGTTAGCCGCAACACGAAGGCGCTGCCGAGCACGGTGCCGAGCTGCGCGGCGGGGCGGCGCACGATGGTCGGCACGAGAATCTCGGCGCCGCAGACCCACGTGAGCGGCGCGAGCACGAGCAGCAGCGTATTCGCATACTGCCATTTGCCGAATACGTCCGGGCCGAAGTAGCGGGCCAGCAGGCCGCTGATCGCGATCGCGACGGCGATCTGCGTGAGCCGCTCAAGCCCGAGCCAGACGATATTGGCGAGAGCGCGCGTGACGTCGGGGTTCGCGTAGCGTTTCCATGTCAGCATCCGGGGCCCGCCTCGTCACCGGCCAAATCCGCCATGAGCACGGTCAGGCGCGCCATTTGCAACTGCAACTTTACAATCGGGACGCGTCTAGGCATTAGAATAGGACGAGCAGGCGTTCGCTAAAAACGCAATTATAAGTTGGAACCGGACCGCTTCCGGCAAGGTGCAGACGCGACCTCGTCATGCGCAGGACAAAATTTCCATTGCACTTTTCCATTGCACGTAAGTGAGCCTATCCATGATCTCCCAATCGATTTTCAAGGCGTATGACATCCGCGGTGTGATCGGCAAGACGCTCGATGCCGATGCGGCGCGGTCGATCGGCCGCGCGTTCGGCAGCGAAGTGCGCGCGCAGGGCGGCGATGCGGTCGTCGTGGCGCGCGACGGGCGGCTGTCGGGCCCGGAACTGATCGCGGCGCTGTCCGACGGACTGCGCTCGGCAGGCGTCGACGTGGTCAACGTCGGCATGGTGCCGACGCCGGTCGGCTACTTCGCGGCGAGCGTGCCGCTGAAGCTCGCGGGCGGCGAACGGCGCGTCGATTCGTGCATCGTTGTGACGGGCAGCCACAATCCGCCCGACTACAACGGCTTCAAGATGGTGCTGCGCGGCGCGGCGATTTACGGCGACCAGATCCAGGCGCTTTACAAACGCATCGTCGACAACCAGTTCGAATCGGGCAACGGCAGCTATGCCGACTACGACATCGCCGATGCTTACGTCGAGCGCATTGTCAGCGACATCAAGCTTGCACGGCCGTTGAAGATTGTCGTCGATACCGGCAACGGCGTGGCGGGCGGTCTTGCGCCGCGGCTTTTCAAGGCGCTCGGCTGCGAGCTCGTCGAACTCTTTACCGAGATCGACGGCAACTTCCCGAATCACCATCCGGATCCGGCGCACCCCGAGAATCTGCAGGACGTGATTCGCGCGCTGAAGGAAACCGACGCCGAAATCGGCTTCGCGTTCGACGGCGACGGCGACCGCCTCGGCGTCGTCACGAAGGACGGCCAGATCATCTATCCGGACCGTCAGTTGATGCTGTTCGCCGAAGAAGTGCTGTCGCGCAACAAGGGCGCGCAGATCATCTACGACGTGAAATGCACGCGAAATCTCGCGACGTGGGTGAAAGAAAAGGGCGGCGAACCGCTGATGTGGAAAACGGGCCACTCGCTCGTCAAGGCGAAGCTGCGCGAAACCGGCGCGCCGCTCGCGGGCGAGATGAGCGGCCACGTGTTCTTCAAGGACCGCTGGTACGGCTTCGACGATGGCTTGTACACAGGTGCGCGGCTGCTCGAAATTCTCGCGCGCGTGAAGGATCCGAGCGCGCTGTTGAACGGCCTGCCGAACTCGCATTCGACGCCGGAGCTGCAGCTGAAGCTGCAGGAAGGCGAGAACTTCGAGCTGATCGCACGTCTGCAGAAGAGCGCGAAGTTCCCGCAGGCCGATCAGGTCGTGACGATCGACGGGCTGCGCGTCGAGTATCCGGACGGCTTCGGCCTTGCGCGTTCGTCGAATACGACGCCGGTGGTCGTGATGCGCTTCGAGGCCGATAACGATGCGGCGCTCAAGCGCATCCAGGAAGACTTCCGTCGCGTGATCTTGGCGGAGAAGGCGGACGCGAAGCTGCCGTTCTGAAGGCTCGCGGCGCAGCGGGCGCGGTTTATCTGGTCTATCGGCGCGTTTGATTCTGCTGCGTCCGCGGTTCGCCGCCTTCCGACGTTGAAACGCCGCACCGACGCATCGTCAACGCCTCATCGACGCGGCGCGAGCCCACCCACGGGCCGCGCCGCGTTTTTTCATGGATTTTGCGCGCGGCGCGATAGAATTGCGTCCTTTCAACGTACTGCGATGCCGGAATGACCGGCACCCCATCCTTGAGCGCGCAAAAGATACTGATCGTACGGGTCTCGTCGCTGGGCGACGTCGTGCATAACATGCCGGCGATTGCCGATATCCGCCGCCGCCATCCCGACGCGCAAATCGATTGGCTGGTCGAAGAGAGCTTCGTGGGGCTCGTCGAGCTCGTGCAGGGTGTGCACCGGGCGATTCCCGTGTCGCTGCGGCGCTGGCGCAAGAAGCTGTTTTCGCCGGCCAACTGGGCCGAGATCCGCGCGTTTCGCCGTGCGCTCGCGGCCGAGCACTACGACCTCGTGATCGACTGCCAGGGGCTTATCAAGACCGCGTGGCTCGCACGGATGGCGCGCGGGCCGGTCGTGGGCCTCGGCAACCGCACCGACGGCGCCGGCTACGAATGGCCGGTGCGCTTTTTCTATGGTAAGCGCGTGCCGATCGAGCCGCGTACGCATGTGGTCGAGCGCACGCGCCAGCTCGTCGCCGCCGCGCTCGACGACCCGCGGCCGCAACCGACAGACGAAATCGACTTCGGCATCGATGTCGGCCGCGCGTCGCTGGCGGTCTCGCAGGCGCAACTGAACCTGCCCGTGCCGTACGTCGTGTTCGTGCATGCGACTTCGCGCGCCGACAAGCAGTGGCCCGACACGGCGTGGATCGAACTCGGCCAGTCGCTCGTGCGGCGCGGCGCGTCGCTGGTTTTGCCGTGGGGCAGCGACGCGGAGCGTGCGACGAGCGAGCGCCTCGCGAAAGAGTTCGGTGCGGCCGCGATCGTGCCGCCGAAGCTGTCGCTGCCGGCGGTAGTGGGCCTGATCGAAGGCGCCGACGCGACGGTCGGCGTCGACACGGGCCTTGTGCATATTGCCGCAGCGCTCAAGCGGCCGACGGTCGAGTTGTACAATTTCGCGACCGCGTGGCGTACGGGCGGCTACTGGTCGCCGAACGTGATCAATCTCGGCACGGCCGGCCAACCGCCGACGCTGCAGGCGGTCAAGCACGCGCTCGCCGGATTCGGTCTGCTGTAAAGGGCCTTGCTTGCGATACGGTCGACCGACAGGCGAACCCGCGATACCACGCAGCATTACCAGGCGGTACGCGCCGCACACGCTACCTACGCTTCATCCGCTGCAAAAGAAGGGCGACCATGAACGAATCCCAGATCATCGAAGTGACAAGCGGCGACTGGCAGGCGCAGAACCTGTCGGTGGCGCGCGAGACGCTGCTCGCGGGCGTCGAGCGCGGCAAGGTGCTGTACTTCCCGAACCTGCGTTTTGCGATCGAAGGCGGCGAAACCGCGCTGCTCGATCCGGCGATCGCCGATCCGAACCGCAAGAACATCAGCCTCGAACCGAACGGCGGCGCGCTGCATGGCGTGCTCGGCGACACCGTCACGCAATCGGCGGTGCGCGCGCTGATCGCACGCTACCAGACGAATGCGCGCACGCTCGTCGACGGCCTCTTTCCCGAGTACCGCAACAAGCTGCGCGTCGCACCGACGAGCTTGCGGCTGCATCAGGTCGAAACGCGCCAGACGTCATGGCGCAAGGACGACAGCCGCTTGCACGTCGATGCTTTTCCGTCGCGGCCAAACTACGGCGAGCGCATCTTGCGCGTGTTCACGAATGTGAATCCGCACGGTACGCCGCGTGTATGGCGCGTCGGCGAGCCGTTCGAAGACATGGCAAAGCGTTTTCTGCCGCGCATCAAGCCGCAAATGCCGGGCGCCGCGTGGCTGTTGAATCTGCTGCATGTCACGAAAAGCCCGCGCAGCGAATACGACCATCTGATGCTGCAACTGCACGACGGCATGAAGGCAGACCTCGACTATCAGCAGTCGTCGCCGCAAGAAACCATGCCGTTTCCACCCGGCAGCGTCTGGGTGTGCTTCTCGGACCAGACGTCGCATGCGGTGATGTCGGGGCAGTTCATGCTCGAGCAGACGTTCTTCCTGCCGGTCAAGGCAATGGCGCAGCCCGAATGCGCGCCGCTTGGCATTCTCGAGCGGCTGCAGGGCAGGGCGCTGGTTTGAGGGTCGGCGCTCGTGGATCGCGGTGTGGCGGCGCGGCGTGCGCCGAGGCGCGGCGCTGCAGTTTGCCGCAGCGGATGTCGCGAGGGGCGGCGAAGCCGGCCTGCGTCGGCGGCCGTTCATGCTTCGATGCCGGCGCGGAGGCGCGATGCTGAGAGCGATCTATAACGCGCTCTGGTGGATCGCCGCGCCGGTCGCGGTGGCGCGCCTGCTGTGGCGCTCGCGCAAGGAGCCGGGCTACCGCCGGCACATCGGCGAGCGCTTTGGCCGCGGGCGCGGCCGGCTGCCTGAAGACGACACGCCGCTGATCTGGGTGCACGCGGTATCGGTTGGCGAGACGCGCGCCGCGCAACCGCTTGTCGATGCGCTGATCAAGGCGCGTCCCGACGCGCGCATTCTGCTCACGCATATGACGCCGAGCGGCCGCGCGACGGGCGAGCAGATTTTCGGCGACCGCGTGCTGCGCTGCTATCTGCCCTACGACATGCCGCACGCGGTGCGGCGCTTTCTGCATGCGTGGCGGCCGTCGCTCGGTCTCGTGATGGAGACCGAGGTATGGCCGACGCTGATCGACGAATGCCGGCGCGCCGACGTGCCGCTCGTGCTGACCAACGCGCGGATGTCGGAGCGCTCGTACCGGCGCGCGGCGCGCTTCGGCCACGCGACGCGCGACGTGTTCGGCGGCTTTGCGCGCGTCCTGGCGCAAAGCCCGTCCGACGCGCAGCGGCTGACCGCGCTCGGCGCGCGCAACGTCGCCGTGCTCGGCAATCTGAAGTTCGATATGCACACGCCGCCCGAACTCGTCGCGCGCGGCCATGCGTGGCGCGCGGCGATCGGCGAGCGTCCCGTGTGGGTCGCGGCGAGCACGCGCGAAGGCGAAGAGGAACTCGTGCTGCAGGCGTTCGCGGCGCTGGCGATCGACGACGCGCTGCTGGTGCTCGTGCCGCGCCATCCGCAGCGGTTCGACGAAGTCGCGGCGCTCGTCGAGCGTCAAGGCATGCGCGTCGAACGGCGCTCGGTGTGGGCGCCGGCTGGCGCGGCAGCGGCGGCGCTCGGCCCGGTGCGCGCGCTCTCGCGTGAGGTGAAAGTGCTGCTCGGCGATTCGATGGGCGAACTTGGCGCTTACTATGCGGCGTCCGATGCTGCGTTTATCGGCGGCAGCCTGTTGCCGCTCGGCGGGCAGAATCTGATCGAGGCGTGCGCAGTCGGCGTGCCGGTGCTGATCGGCCCGCACGTATTCAACTTCACGCAGGCGACGGCCGATGCGGTCGCGGCCGGTGCGGCGATTCAGGTGAAGGACCCCGCGGACCTCGCGCGCGTGTTGCGCGAACTGTTCGACGACAGGCCGCGCCGCACAGCGATGGGCGCGGCGGCGTCCGCGTTTGCCGCGCGCCATCGCGGCGCGACCGTGCGCACGGTGGATGTGTTGACAACGTTGTTGCCGGAGGATCAGGCGCCGGCATTGGCGGGGGAATGAAGCGCGGCGCGCAGGCGCGCGGGTTGTTTGTCAAGCGGGTGCGCCTCGCCTTGTAGCCATCGCCGGGTGCTTCGGTTGAGCATCGCATGCAGTCGAAGCTATACCCGTGCCGCCTCGCTTCTTCGCTTCATGTCGCGCGCTGTGCGGGCGACCCTGCATTTTGAGGCTTGCGCCGAGCCGCGAGAACCTCGCTGACGCACGCGGCAAAACGCCGGTTACTGTGCTCGATTCCATAGTGTTGCGCGCGCGCCAGTGCGTTCGCGGTCATCGTGTCGCGCAGGGCGGCGTCGGTGACGATACGCGCGAGCGCGTCGGCCATCGCGTCCACGTCGCCGATCGGCACGAGCATGCCGGCGCGGCCGTCATCGAGAATCTCGCGCGGGCCCGTCGGGCAGTCGGTCGCAACGATCGGCCTGCCGTGCGCGAGCGCTTCGAGCAGCACCATCGGCATGCCTTCGTAGCGCGAACTCAGCACGTGTACGCGTGCGTTGGCGATCAGCGCATGCGGATTGTCCTGATGACCGACGAAATGCACGCGCGGCGCGATGCCGAGCTGCACCGCGAGCGCTTCCAGCTCCTGTTTGAACGCACCGTTCCCGACGATCACGAGATCGTCTTTGACACCGTTGTCTTCGATCAACTTCGCGTATGCGCGCAATAGCGTGCGGTGATCTTTCTGAATCTCGTCGAGGCGCGCGACGGACACGATATACGGCGCCGAGGTTGGCGCTTTCGTTCCATTCGGCGCGCTGGCCGAGGCGCGGATCGCATCGATATCGATCGCATTGGGCAGCACGACGAGCCGGCGCAGCGTATCGCCGAACATCTGCTTGGCTTCGTCGGCCATATGCTGGTTCAACGCGATCACGGCGTCGTAGCGCGCGTATTGAAGCGCGAGGCGCCGCGCCTTGCGCGGACGGTTGCCGAGCCGCGCGTCGAAACTGAAGTGATTGACGCCGAGCCACGCGATGTCGAATTGCGAGGCCCAGCGCCGCAGCGACATATCGAAGTCGACGATCACATCGTGACGCTTTGCGAGCCCGGCAATGCGCTTCCTGATGTGCGGGCGCACGGCGAGCGTGTTGAACACGTCGCGGCCGATGCGGCCGAGCTTGCCGAGCTTGCGTGCGTAGCGGCGCGACTGGAAGTAGTTGAGCCATGGACGGTCGACGAGTATCTCGACCTTTACATCGTGCGGTATCAATGCGCGAAAGCGGCTCACGAATGCCGGCGATGCGTACATCACCGCGAGCGTGATCTCGAAGCGGCTGCGATCGAGAATGCTCAGCCATTGCATTAGCGAGGACTCGATGCCGCCGTCGTTGAAGTCGACGACGTTGAATAGAACGGAAGTGCGCGGGGCCGTTTGGGGCATGGGTGTGAAGAGCGTGGGTCGGTGCCGGGTGCGGGTGGCGATGTGGGGCGACCTGTGATGGTTTGTGGGATTTTAGCATCGGCGTTGGGGCGATCCGTGGGGCGGGGCGGGCCTGGGTATGAGGCATATATGGACGTGGGCCCCGGCCTCGATCTGAAGGTCTTTGGTCTTCTGATAGAGCCGCATGTCACGTGTGGATTTCTACGGAGTCGTCTCAACGAATCCGATGTCTTGCCCGGAAAGCGATCAGATAAAAATACTCAACGTGTAGGAATTTGAAAAGATTCGTCAATTCAATTGCCTCGAAACATTGCTTTTGTCTCTCTTGTGTCAATATGCGTGCCTGCTTTTAGAAATTGATAATCCAGGAGGAGTCAAAGCCGGTATGCCAATTCCTGCCTATATGTGGCTTAAAGACGATGGTGGTGCGGACATCAAGGGTTCAGTCAGCGTGTACGGCCGTGAGGGAAGTATTGAGGTGATTGGTTTCGGGCACGGCCTGAATTTACCTGTCGATAGCAATACCGGGAAAATCACAGGCACGCGCTCGCACTCTCCGATGATGATCGAGAAGGAATTCGATTCATCGAGTCCTTACCTCTATAAGGCCGTTGCCAAGGGGCAGACGCTCGCATCAGCGGAGTTGAAGTGGTATCACATAAACGATGCGGGTCAGGAGCGTGTGTATTTCATCATGCTGCTGGAGGGAGTGAAGATCACAGGCGTTAACCCCGGGATGGCAAATACGAAGCTGGCCGGTATGTCGCAACTCAATCATACGGAATCCGTGTCGATGATGTATGACCGGATCACCTGGCATTACACGGATGGCAATATCAAATTTGTCGATTCGTGGGGCGAGCGCTAGGCCGGGGAGGGAAGTTAATGGCTATTCAAGGGAAATTTGTAGTTAACAACGAGCCGTTCGCGCCATTGATTATGTACGGAGTCGGATCATTTTCCGCGTTTTCGGGCGATGGCAATCTTCGCAATCGCGGCGGATGTACACGAATCGTCAATAAAGGTCCAATTCCAGCGGGAAGTTATTGGATTGTGGATAGACCCCGAGGAGGTCTCTGGTCAAAAACGGAGGCTTGGGTGAGCGACGCGCTCAGCGCGCTCAAGGGTGTGCCGTCGGACCATGCCGAATGGTTCGCCTTGTACTGTGACGATGGACATATTGACGACTATATGTGGGTCGACGGCGTAAAGCGCGGGAATTTCAGATTGCATCCTATAGGTGGCGGCGGTATTTCGCAGGGCTGCATCACACTGCAAAATTATTCCGATTTTCAGAATGTACGGCGAGCGTTACTGCATACAGTTCCTGTTCCGGCGGGTAATTCGGGCCTGCTGGCATACGGTCGGATTGAGGTGATAACGCATGGCGATACTTGTCCGGAAAGTCGTTAAAGGTCTGCTGTTCGTCAGCTTATTCTTACTGTCGATCAGATATGTCCATACCTACCCGCTGCCGATGCCGAATGATCAGGTCGAATGGTGGTTCGTCTTTTCGGAGAAATTCGGTATCGATGATGTTGAAGGTTTCTGCCTATCGGTAACAACCCTTACGGATCTTATCGTTAGCATTTTCGTTTACCTGGGAGTTCTCAAGCTTTGGAAGAATCTACAGACGAGGCGCCGAACAGTTCACCACGATTAGCTAATTATTTTATAAAAGCGCTACTGTTTCTTGGCCTGTTCCTGTTGGCGGTACTGTTCGTCAGTACTTATCCGTTTCCGATGACGGAAGAGCACCTGCGGTGGTGGTCCGCTTTTTCTGTGGCGCTCGGCACCCGCGATGCTAGACATTCCTGGGTGTCGGTGACGTTGCTGATGGACCTTGTCGTCACCGTCATTGTTTATTTGGTGGTTGCGAAACGCGTGGAAGTCCTGGCAAGCGAGCCATCGATCGTGCCCATCGCCAAATCGTTGCTATTCGCCGGTCTGTTCCTGGCGACAGTGAGGTTCATTCGAACGCCGACCACGGACGAGTACACAGATTTGTGGTTGGCCGCCGCACACAATCTCGGTATCCACAGTCTGGAAGATTTCGAGGATTTCACGCTCGCAGTGACGCTGTTTGTGGATCTTGTCGTGACGATCGTCGTGTATACCACGATTATGAAATGCTGGCGAATTTTCCGGGCGCGTCGCCGATCAAACCATTCCGCTTAGCGAGGACAGGGGACTGTCGATACCATTGTTGGATCCCTGATTGATGCTGAATTCCGCCATATCGTCAGAGCAATTTTGCAGTCGATAGAATTTGTCGACGCGTCGCCTTCGGTTGAATCTAACTCGGCAGGCGGATCAGCTTCCGTTCGGAGGCAATAGGGAAATATTTGCGAAATACTCCACCAGGCACTTTCGCGAGATAAGCGCGATGACTTGGATGTTTGCCCCGGCTCTCCAAATGCATCGATTCAGATATATCTGAATAATTCCTTGATATCACCATCTGGTGATTCAGATAAAACTAGTCCGCTTTTAAGAGTATGAAAAGATTTGTCAATGCGATGGTGTCGCGCGCTTCTTTCCATCCTCGTTATGGCAGCATACGAGCCGGCTTGTGAACGACATATAGAAATCGGTCGCCTTCATCCGGCTTTTCCCATCAACTAAAAAGCGCCATGAAACACATAAAGGGTAGGGAATTCGTCCACCTTGTCTTGTGCACAGAAAATCCACGTCGGCGTATGGTCTGGCGTGACGATGCGGCGTCACGCCGCCTAACCCGTGCGCGGAACTGACGTGGGTTCGGTGTTCAGGCCGCTGCACGCGCGTACGTTGTCCGTTCGATGCGAGGCGTTTCCTGCCTGGTGCGATAACGAAGTGCTCGCGCCGCTCAGACTCAGGGGCACGGAAGCGCTCGGCAAACTCTATCGGTATGCACTCGACCTGATGACCGTCGACGCGCCGGGGTTGACCGTCGGGATGGCTCGCGAGTTGATCAAGCCAGACGAATTCATAGGCGCGGTCATCGACATGACAGTGGAGTTCGAGGGAAAGGGCACCTTCGTTCCCGGTATGCCAGGTGGTTCCGGCGCCGGAAACATCGGCGCAGGCGCGCGTACGATTACCGGTCTGATTACCAGCGTCAGGCTGACCGACAGCGACGACCGGCACGCGTACTACCGGGTCATCGTGCGCCCCAGCCTCTGGCTGACAAAAAAGACCGTCGAGAACCGCATTTTCCAGAATAAAAGCGTCGTCGAGATTACCGAGGAAATTCTCGCCGACCATGGCATCGTGGTCGAGCAGCGGCTGGCCGCGCCGAGTTTCGTCAAGGGATATCCGAAGCGCGACTTTATACGCCAGTTCTGGTGCTCGGATTTCGATTTCCTGACCATGTTATGGCGTGAGTGGGGGCTCTACTACTTTTATCGGGGGAGCACGCTTGTCCTGTGCGATTCCCCAGGCGCACATCGAGAGCACGGCAACATGTACGACGAGATCCGGTATCACGCGCCGGACGGTGTCCGCATCGATGAGGAATACATCCACCGGTTGCAAGTTTCCCGCACGATCACGACGGGTCAGGTCGATCTGGTCGACTACGATTACACGCGGTCCCGGGCACGCTTCATGGCCGAAAGCTATCAAAGCGCAAGCGCGACCGACCGGGCGGCGCACTACCAGTGGGGCGACTACTCGCAGCCGCTCGCGGGCGCGCAAGGTCTCGACGCCACGCCAAACGACTTCGGGGAGGAGGGCCGCCATCTCGCGAATGTGCGGCTGGACGCGATGCGTTGCCGCCGCCATCGCCTGAAGGGTACCGGCAACCTGCGTGCGCTGGCGACAGGCCACACGTTCTGGCTGGTCGACCATCCGGAAGAGTCGGTGAATGCGGAATACACGGTTGTTTCGACGACGCTCGATATCCGCAATACCGGGCTGGAAACGCAACAGGCCAATAACGGCACAGCCTATCGGTGTGTGACGGATTTCGTGCTTCAACCGGTCAACACTTTTTTCAGTAACAGGCCGAAAAAGAAACCGCGCGCCTATGCGGAAACCGCTGTGGTGACCAGCCATGGCGATCATGCCGTTTGGCCCGATGCCTACGCACGCGTCAAGGTCCACTTCGTCTGGGACCGGCGCAACCGGGAGGACATCGATGCGAGCTGCTGGCTGCGCGTGTCGTCGCCGTGGCAAGGCAATGGCTATGGATTCGTCGCGATTCCGCGCATCGGCGACGAAGTGACGATTGGTTACCACGACGGCGATCCGGACAAGCCGTTCGTGATGGCAAGCAAGGTCAACCAGTTCAACCAGCCGCCCTGGAAACTTCCGGCCAACCTCGCGCTCACCGGCATACGCAGCAGGGGTCTCGACGGGAGAAACGGCAACCATATGGTGACCGACGACACGCCGGACAGGCTGCAGGTACAGATCGCGAGCGGTCACGCACAGTCGCGGCTCGTGCTGGGCTACAACACGCGCATCGACAGCCGCCAGGGACGAAGCGAGGCGCGTGGGGAGGGTTTCGAACTGGCCACCGACCTGTGGGGCGTACTGCGCGCGAATCGGGGCATGCTGGTAACGACCGAATCGCGCAGCGGCGCGGACGCACCGGCGAAGGACATCGGTGAAACGGTCCAGCGATTGACCGGGGCATACGACGCGCATAAACGCCTCGCGGGCATGGCGCAGATGAACCAGGCACAGGAGACCGATGCGAACCAGAGCGAGGTCGCAGCAGCGATCAAGGCGCAGAACACCGTGTTGAAGGGGTCGGCGAAACCCGACGCAGACGGCTTCCCGGAATTCTCGGAGCCTCATCTGACGCTTGCCAGCCCCGGCGGCATCGAATCGACCACACATGGCAGCACGCACATCGCGAGCGATGAGCATATCGCGCTGACGAGTGGCGGCCACACCAGCATCGCGGCGGGCGCGTCGCTGTTTGCCTCGATCCGTTCAAAGCTGCGGGTGTTCGTCCAGAACGCCGGCATGCGCCTCGTCGCCGCGGGCGGCGACATCGACATCCGGGCGCTGAAGGACAGTATCGGCCTGCTGGCGAGGCTGAAGGTGACCATGACGGCGAACCGCATCACGATCAGCGCCAAGGAGGCGGTCGAGATCGTGGGCGGAGGCAGTTATACGCGCTGGAGTTCAGGAAAGATCCAGAGCGGAACATCCGGTGCCTTCGTCGTGCATTCTTCGGGCCGTAATTTCGCTTCTCCGGACAACGCGGCGACGCCGGAGCAGGTCGAGTCCAGGCCGGCCACGGACGACTTGCAATTCGTGCTGGCAGCGCTGCCCGGCGAAGCGCATCGCTATGCGAGCGAACCGTACGAACTGTATCGGGGCAGCGTGAAGATCGGCCACGGCGTGACAGACGAATTCGGGCGCGTGATCGTGAAGGATCATCAGCCGGGCACGCGGGCGTACCAGGTCAGGTTGAGCAACGGCGGCAAGTTCGACCTGAAGGTCAAGGACGCACTCGATGCCAACCCTTCGCACTCGGATCAACGATCGAATCGCGGCGAACGTCTGGCGTAGATCATCCACCTCGATAGAAAGCCGCTTT
Source organism: Paraburkholderia sp. SOS3 (assembly GCF_001922345.1). Classification (NCBI taxonomy): domain Bacteria; kingdom Pseudomonadati; phylum Pseudomonadota; class Betaproteobacteria; order Burkholderiales; family Burkholderiaceae; genus Paraburkholderia; species Paraburkholderia sp. SOS3. Next base: position 1,583,837 of record NZ_CP018811.1, read on the forward strand.
CCGGCATCACACCATGTCCGAGCACCTGAACACTCAAAACCCGGTCGACGTTTCGATCGATGAACAGGGAAGAACCGCGTCGAGTTCGGGCCAGTTCTTCCTCGAAAATGATCCAAGAGTAAAGAAATATTATGGCAATACGCTGGATTTTCTGATCTGCGGTGAGGAGGGTTTCAGGTCGATCGCGAAAGATCTCAAGGAAGCCAAAGCATCGGCGGACATCATCTGCTGGGGGTTTGATCCGGGGATGGAGTTGGAGCGCGATATGGATACGTCAAAGCTCAGCGGCGGCGGCTGGCCGAGGGGACTGACGTACGGCGCGTTGCTCGAACAACTGGCCGGTCGCGGCGTCAGGGTGCGTCTGCTGATCTGGTCTAACCGCATCGGGTCCCTCGTCCAGAAAAACATGCCGGGGTATAGCGATGCGCCGCGAGGGCCTTTTGCGTCGAACTATGTGAACATCGACACGCGACAGAAATACTGCATCGACTGGTGGCTGAGAAACCTTCCGTTCGGGGGCGGCCCGGCGAACCCGAACCTGCAGATCATGCTGCGGGACGTGAGCAAGTCCGACGCCAGTCGGGGGCTCGACGGCGAAGAGGATCGGCCGTCCGGCACCGAATCGGCGCTGATGGAATGGTTCGGGACGCACCACCAGAAGCCGGTCCTGATCGATTACGAGTACGACGGCGGTAGTCAGGCCGTGGGTTACGTCATGGGGCTCAACTCGGTGACCGATTTCTGGGATCGCCTCGATCACGAGGTGGAGGACCCGCTGCGCGAACGGTGGTCGAGCAAAAACGGTATCGATGAGAACCGGCACGAAATGGCTACCGAGGCGATACGCAGCACGGCTTCGTACAAGCATACGAAGCCGTATCAGGACTACGCTTGCCGTATCGTCGGGCCGGCCCTCGAGCGTTTGCATCAGAACTTCGTGCGCGGCTGGAATGCCGACCGGCGGAAAGAACCGGCCGCGGTCGAGCTCGCGAGCCTGCCGCCCAGAATTCCGACGAGCGCACCCGACCCGAACCGGATCGTCCAGATCGTGCGCACGCAAGCGCGGGAAAAGGAAAAAACGATCAAGGCGCTCTATTTCCAGGCAACCAGTTGGGCGCGCAACTATATCTACATCGAGAACCAGTATTTCTTTTATCCCGAGTTCGCCCGGCACCTGAAGAAAGAGCGCGAGAAGTTCTGTCAAGCATGGTGCCGAAGTTCGGGCAAACCGCTGGCGGAGATTCCGACGCTATACCTGTTCATCGTGATTGCCCATCCGGAACAGGATGGGATGGTGCCGCGAACCGCGGACACGCTGACCGAACTGGGCCATAGCGACGCGATGCGTGAGCAGATCGATCTGATCGACCGTGAGCAGATTAATCAGAATTACTATGGATCGGTCAGCAAGCCCTATACGACCACGATTGTCGACCCGATGGGCGGTATTCATCAGGTGCACGTACCGCGCCGGGCTCTCGATCGTCCGAGTCTCGAAAAACTGGAGGCGACATTGGGTATGAAGGTGAGCGTCGCGCGGCTGCGGACGAGCGGGCTGGATGCCAACCACGAGATGGCATACCGGGAAATCTACATTCATTCGAAGCTGATGATGATCGACGACGTTTTCGTCACGATGGGCAGCGCAAACCTGAACCAGCGAAGCATGGCTGTGGATAGCGAGATCAACATTGGGGCGTCCGGACACGACATGGTGAGCGCGCTTCGGAAGCGCGTGTTCGAGTTGCATTCAGGCGGTGAAGTGAGTGGTTCGGGTGATCCGTTGTTGTTGCAACGTGTATTTGATAATTGGAACAAGGCTATGAACAGAAATGCAGTTGCGCGAAAGAAAGGCATGGTGATGCAAGGATTCCTGCTGAAGTTCGAAGATCACCGGTCAACCACACTGATGGTTGCGTCGGCTCACATTCCCTCCAGCAACTTCACTGTCTGAGTACGTCAGAAATGGAACGAACCTCACGCGTGCGCCGGCTGCTGATTGCGTTCGGCGTCGTCCTCGCGGTCTTGGCCTGCTGCACGCAGACCCGCCGATTTTCAAACCTCGCGTATTCGCTGACCGCCACCATGTCCGATTTGCCGCGTTATACGAAACTGCCGCTTTTCGATCCGCATCGCAAGAGTTTCACCTGTGTGTTCCAGGACCAGCAACTGCCGCCGGTCGACCCGCAGGCGGAACAGTGGTATTTGCAGGCGCTGGCGCTCGACGACCCGAATATCTTCTACAAGGACAGAGCCTGGGCGCAGATCTACGATCTTTACGCGAAAGCTGCCGGGCGCAATCACTGGAAGGCGATGCTGAACCTCGCTTCGTTGATTCTGAGCGACTATCCAGGCGTACCGGAGCAGGATCCGGAGATCGCGGTCCGCTGGGTCGAGAAAGCGATGCAACTGGGCGTGGCGGATGCATGGCACCGGATGGGCATCTATCACCAGAGCGGACTGATTCCCGGGGGAAACTCGACCACCGCGTACGCGTTCTTCCAGCGCGCGGCGGATATGGGCAGTCCTGTCGCCATGACCTTGTTCGGCGACAAGCTGGGCGGAACCTATGACGATCCGGGCGGCGATTTCTGGGGTAACCGCCCTATCGCCACGAAGATGCTCGAATGCGCGCTGGCGCAGGGCTATGGAGACGCGGCATTCGAACTCGGCTATCTGCAGACGGGCGACTTTTCGCCGGAGGACAAGGCACGGGCACTGAGAACGTTCCATGAAGGCGTGAAACTGGGCAGCGCAAAGTGCGCGACGGAGTTATCGGTCGAGTTTCGAGGTTTTGGTTTGTCCAGCGGTGAAAACCTCATCGGGTATATCGACGAGGCAAGAGCCGAGCGATATACCGTTCTGCGTGACACGCTCGAACGCTATCCGGGCCGATTCAAGCTGCCGAATCTCGACAAGGTGCCGCCCTTACCGCCGGCGCCGCTCCCGAAGTGGGACGGCAACAAGCAGACGCTGATCGATGCCGCCAAGGCCGTCAGCCCTTTGCCGCAACCATCGAGCGGCGGGCAGTTGCAGGGGCGCGAGTTTATCCCCGAGGGTTACGCGGTGCGGCCATGGCATCAGAGTCTGCGAGTCGTTCGCGGCGGGGGACGGGTGCCTGAATCGGGCTACTGGCTCGCGCTGTATGTCAACGGGTCGAGGCGCCACTATGTTCGAAGCGAGCACCCTGAGCAGTATCGTGCGGGTGAGCGATTCGAGCGTGTCGAGACGGCGATCGCTTTCGAGGAGGATATCTCGTGGCACTTCCTTGGCGAGGCCCGCAAGCTTCCGCCACAGCGGGAGTCATTCCTCACGCTGATGAGCGCAATGGGCTGGCTGCGACGGATCGCGCCGTTGTCGACACCGGTCCATTGCAATGGACCGCGCAAGTGCACGGAAACGGGCATCTGGGAAGGCCGCGTCGCAGGCGATCACCCGCTGGCCGCGTTGTACAACCGCTGGGACCGTCAGGCATTTGTCGAGCAGGGGCAGTCTTTTCCCGATCCGCGCGCGCGATTTCTCGACGTGGCGCCCGACCATGTGCAATGGACGTGGCTGGGCGGCGCCAACGCGCCCGGCGACGCTTCAGGCACCACGAAGATCGTGCTTTGACTTCCGGGGAGAACAGTGGAACGAACCTCACGCGTGCGCCGGCTGCTGATTGCGTTCGGCGTCGTCCTCGCGGTCTTGGCCTGCTGCACGCAGACCCGCCGATTTTCAAACCTCGCGTATTCGCTGACCGCCACCATGTCCGATTTGCCGCGTTATACGAAACTGCCGCTTTTCGATCCGCATCGCAAGAGTTTCACCTGTGTGTTCCAGGACCAGCAACTGCCGCCGGTCGACCCGCAGGCGGAACAGTGGTATTTGCAGGCGCTGGCGCTCGACGACCCGAATATCTTCTACAAGGACAGAGCCTGGGCGCAGATCTACGATCTTTACGCGAAAGCTGCCGGGCGCAATCACTGGAAGGCGATGCTGAACCTCGCTTCGTTGATTCTGAGCGACTATCCAGGCGTACCGGAGCAGGATCCGGAGATCGCGGTCCGCTGGGTCGAGAAAGCGATGCAACTGGGCGTGGCGGATGCATGGCACCGGATGGGCATCTATCACCAGAGCGGACTGATTCCCGGGGGAAACTCGACCACCGCGTACGCGTTCTTCCAGCGCGCGGCGGATATGGGCAGTCCTGTCGCCATGACCTTGTTCGGCGACAAGCTGGGCGGAACCTATGACGATCCGGGCGGCGATTTCTGGGGTAACCGCCCTATCGCCACGAAGATGCTCGAATGCGCGCTGGCGCAGGGCTATGGAGACGCGGCATTCGAACTCGGCTATCTGCAGACGGGCGACTTTTCGCCGGAGGACAAGGCACGGGCACTGAGAACGTTCCATGAAGGCGTGAAACTGGGCAGCGCAAAGTGCGCGACGAAGTTATCGGTCGAGTTTCGAGGCTTTGATTTGTCCAACGGTGAAAACCTCATCGGGTATATCGACGAGGCAAGAGCCGAGCGATATACCGTTCTGAGTGACACGCTCGAACGCTATCCGGGCCGATTCAAGCTGCCGAATCTCGACAAGGTGCTGCCGTTACCGCCGGCGCCGCTCCCGAAGTGGGACGGCAACAAGCAGACGCTGATCGATGCCGCCAAGGCCGTCAGCCCTTTGCCGCAACCATCGAGCGGCGGGCAGTTGCAGGGGCGCGAGTCGATCCCCGAAAGTTACGCCGCCGTACGGCCATCGCATCAGAGTCTGCGTGTCGCTCACGGTCGGGAACGGGGTGGGCGTGCGAACGTGCCCGGCGGCGCGCCTGACATGCCGAAGACGCAGTTCGCACTTTGATCCGCGCAACAACCCAGGTATTCGAGTTCCAACCGATATGGCACGACAGATAATCGTAGTGGGCGATACGCTTTCCCCGCATGGGGGGTATGTCAGGACAGGGTCGCAGGCCGATGCGGTGGACGGCCGGTCCATCGCCCGAAAAACGGACCTCGTGGACTGCGCCGCACACGGCGTGAATCCGATCGCGGAAGGCGATTCATCGACGATGTTCGACGGTCTGCCCGTGGCGCTCGAAGGGCATCGCGCGTCGTGCGGCTGCCTGCTGGTCAGCCGTCGGAAGACGCTGGCGCTTGGCTAACGATGTATAGGCAGCCCGCTCAAACCACCAGCAACCCCTTCTTCTCGATAAACGAAATCACCTGATCAAGCCCGTCGAGCGCCTTCAGATTGCACATCACAAACGGCCGCTCGCCGCGCATCTTCTTCGCATCGGAAGCCATCACATCGAGATTCGCGCCCACCAGCGGCGCGAGGTCGGTCTTGTTGATCACCAGAAGATCCGACTTCGTAATCCCCGGGCCGCCCTTACGCGGAATCTTCTCCCCGCCTGCGACATCGATTACGTAAATCGTCAGATCGGAAAGCTCGGGACTGAACGTGGCCGCCAGATTGTCGCCGCCCGACTCGATAAACACGATATCCGCGTCGGGAAAGCGCGTCAGCATCCGGTCGACCGCTTCGAGATTGATCGATGCATCCTCGCGAATCGCCGTGTGCGGGCAGCCGCCGGTCTCGACGCCCATGATCCGCTCCGCAGGCAACGCGCCCGCGACCGTCAGCAGCCGCTGGTCTTCCTTCGTATAGATGTCGTTGGTAATCGCGACGAGGTCGTAGCGGTCACGCATCGCCTTGCAGAGCATTTCGAGCAGCGTCGTCTTGCCCGAGCCGACCGGGCCGCCGACACCGACGCGCAGCGGCGGCAGTTTCTTCGTGCGTGGAGTGCGTGCGTTCATGGTGTTCCAAACCTTCTGAGCGAGAGCGAATAGCTATGAGCGAAAGAGCCGCGAATACTGCGACTCGTGGCGCGCCGACAGAATGCCGAGCTGCGGCGCGAACGTGTTGATGTCCTCGGGCGACGTCGCTAGCGCGCGTGTCACCGCGGCGTCGATTGCGCTGCGCAGCGCAACGATAATCCGCTGTCCGGCGAGCTGCCCGAGCGGCACCGCTTTCAGCGCCGCCGCCGCCTGGTTTTCCACCCAGCCGAATGCATAGGCGGCGAGCGCCGCATCGGTAGCGGCATCGTGTGCGAATGCCGCGAATGCGAACGCGCTCGGCTGGGCGATCGGCGTCATCGCGTCGAGTGTGGCGCGCCGCGCGGCGTCGCCCCATTCGAGCGAGGCGCACAGCTGCCGCAGCGACCAGCCCATTTGCTCGGTTTCGCGCCGCAATTCCAGCGACTCGCGGCTGGCGAGAAATTCGCTGTTGGCCGCGGCGAGCGCTGCAGCGTCATGTACACGCCAGCGTTCGAGCTGATGCGCGAGAAACGGCAATTCGCCCGTCGCGAGCACGTTCATGAGCCCGCTTGCGATCCAGTCGCGCGCGCTGTCGGCATCGGTGACCAACTGCGCCTCGATGGCCGCTTCGAGTCCCTGCGAATAACTGAACGCGCCGATCGGCAACGCCGGCGACGCGAGATGCAGCAGCGCGGTGAGTTCAGCGATGCGCATGATGATGGTGGCCGTGCGAGCACGACGCGTCGCAGTGGTCATGATCGTGGCCGTGATCATGCGAGTGCGAATGCGCGTGTCCATGGTCATGCGAATGTGCGTGCTCATGCGCGTGCTCATGCGCGTGCTCATGCGAATGCGCATGCCCATGATGCTCGTCGAACACCTTCTGCGCGACCGCATAGTCCTCGGCAAACGTCTCGTCGTGCCCATGCCGATGTCCGCCGCCATAAGCGCCGGTTTCCGGCTGAAACGGCAGCGACGCCTGTTCGACCGACGCACCGAGTCGCGTCAACATGTCCGCGAGCACCGCATCGTATTCGAGCTTCAGATAATCGACGCCCACTTCAACCGGCGTATGCCGGTTACCGAGGTGGTAAGCGGCGCGCGTCAGCGTCAGCGCGTCGGGTGCGCGCACGAGCAGCACGGCTTCCGCAGCCGCGCATACGCGCACGAGGCCGCCGTCGTCGGCAACGAGCACATCGCCGTCGCGCAACACCGTGCCGCGCGGCAGCACAAGCGCGACTTCTTCACCGCTGTCGAGTGTTGCAGCAAGACGGCTCTTGCAACGCGCTTCGAACGGCAGGGTCAAACCGGGCGCGCGCGTAACCAGCACGCGTGCGATCTTCACATGCGCATCGAGGCGTTTGTCGATCGTTCTCATACACGTCAAATACGTCAGAAAAGAAAATACCGCTGCGCCATCGGCAGCACCTTCGCGGGCTCGCAGGTCAGCAGCTCGCCGTTCGCGATCACCTGATACGTCTCCGGATCGACGCTGATAGCCGGCTGCCACGCATTGTGAATCATGTCGGCCTTCGTCACGCTGCGACAGCCTTTCACCGCGACGATGCGCTTCGAGAGCCCATAGCGTTCCGCCACACCGGACGCGGCCGCCAACTGCGACACGAATGTCAAAGACGTACGCCCCAACGCGCCGCCGCGCGTCGCGAACATCTCGCGATAGTGAACGGGCTGCGGTGTCGGAATCGACGCGTTCGGATCGCCCATCTGCGCGAGCGCGATCATGCCGCCTTTCAGGATCAGCGACGGCTTGATGCCGAAAAACGCCGGCTCCCACAGCACGAGGTCCGCCCATTTGCCAGGCTCGATCGAACCGACCTCGTGCGCAATGCCATGCGTGAGCGCCGGATTGATCGTGTACTTCGCGACATACCGCTTCGCGCGGAAATTGTCGTTGCGTGCGTTGTCTTCGGGCAGCGCGCCGCGCTGCGCCTTCATCTTGTGCGCGGTCTGCCACGTGCGGATGATCACTTCGCCGACGCGGCCCATCGCCTGCGAATCCGACGACAGCATCGACAGCGCGCCGAGATCGTGCAGGATATCTTCGGCGGCGATCGTTTCGCGGCGAATCCGCGATTCGGCAAACGCGATGTCTTCGGCAATCGACGGATCGAGGTGATGGCACACCATCAGCATGTCGAGATGCTCGTCGAGCGTATTGACCGTGTAAGGCCGCGTCGGATTCGTCGACGACGGCAGCACGTTCGCCTCGCCGCACACCTTGATGATGTCGGGCGCGTGGCCGCCGCCCGCGCCTTCGGTGTGATACGTGTGGATCGTGCGGCCCTTGAACGCGGCGACCGTCGCTTCGACGAAACCCGCTTCGTTCAGCGTATCGGTGTGGATCGCGACCTGCGTGTCGGTGTCGTCCGCCACGCTGAGCGCGTTGTCGATCGCGGCCGGTGTCGTGCCCCAGTCCTCGTGCAGCTTGAGGCCGATCGCGCCCGCGGCAATCTGCTCGAGCGCCGGCGCCGGCTGACTCACGTTGCCCTTGCCGAGAAAGCCGAGGTTCATCGGATAGCCGTCGGCGGCCTGCAGCATGCGCTCCATATGCCATGGGCCCGGCGTCACGGTCGTCGCGTTCGTGCCGGTGGCGGGGCCCGTGCCGCCGCCGAGCATCGTCGTCACGCCGCTCGCGAGCGCTTCGTCGATCTGCTGCGGGCTGATGAAGTGAATATGCGTATCGATGCCGCCCGCGGTGACGATCAGCCCTTCGCCCGCGATCACTTCGGTCGCGGCGCCCAGCGGGATCGTCACGCCCGGCTGGATATCGGGATTGCCGGCCTTGCCGATCGCCGCGATGCGGCCGTCCTTGAGGCCGATGTCGGCCTTCACGATGCCCCAGTGATCGAGTATCACCGCGTTCGTGATCACCGTATCGACCACGTCGGCCGCGAGACGCTGCGACTGGCCCATGCCGTCGCGAATCACCTTGCCGCCGCCGAATTTCACTTCTTCGCCATAAACGGTGAAGTCGCGTTCGACTTCGATCACGAGATCGGTGTCGGCGAGTCGAACACGGTCGCCCGTCGTGGGGCCGTACATCTCGGCGTAGGCGCGGCGGCCAATGCGTAATGTCATGTCTGGAATCCGAAAGGATGCGGTGCTGAATCCGGTGCGGGTCGACGCGTCAGGCGTCGACGTTGGTCGTGCTCGATGCCGGCACTTCGATTGGCCGGTCGAGCTTGCCCATCACCTTGCCGTTGAAGCCGTACACGATGCGCTCGCCCGCCAGTTCGACCAGTTCGACCGTGCGTTCCTGGCCCGGCTCGAAACGCACGGCGGTGCTCGCCGCGATATTGAGCCGGAAGCCGCGCGCAGCCGCGCGATCGAACGCGAGCGATGCGTTTGCTTCATGAAAGTGGTAATGCGAGCCGACCTGCACCGGCCGGTCGCCGGTGTTCGCTACGGTCAGCGTGATGGTGGTGCGGCCGGCGTTGAGCTCGTGCTCGCCGTCGTCGGTGATCAGTTCGCCGGGAATCATCGCGCGCTCCTTCGCAACTTCACGGAATAGGGTGGTGGACCGTCACGAGCTTCGTGCCGTCCGGGAAGGTCGCTTCGACCTGGATGTCGGGAATCATCTCGGGCACGCCTTCCATCACGTCGTCGCGCGTCAGCAGGGTCGTGCCGTAATGCATGACTTCGGCGACGGTGCGGCCGTCGCGCGCGGCTTCCATCAGTGCCGCGGTGATGTACGCGACGGCTTCCGGGTAGTTGAGCTTGAGGCCGCGCGCGCGGCGACGTTCGGCAAGCAGCGCCGCGGTGAAGATCAGTAGTTTGTCTCGCTCGCGTGGTGTCAGCTTCATCGAAGGTTGTTGTAGTGCGGATCAGTTGAAGGCAGGCGGTGGGCGTCGTGTTTCAGCGCGAGCGGTTAAGAGCAAGGGCTATGCCATCGTGGTGCATAGGTGCGCTGCCGACACAAAGCGCTAGCAGTGCACCGCGATAGCGCGGGCGCGTGCTCCGTTGTGGTGCGAAACACGGGGCCGCGCTCACGTCGACCACAACCGCAACGGCGCCGCTTCGACGCGATGCACGATCGGCCGCAGGTCCATCCAGCATTGCGTCAGCGCGCGCTGTAGCGGCTCCATCGAGCGCGCCACCACGCGAACCAGCAGCACGCCGCAGCCCGCAAGCGGGCCCGTTTCGCAGCGCACGCACGACGCACCCGCGCGCAGCGTCGCGTCGAACGGCAGTTTCGCGCTCAGCGCTTCGGCAAGCGTCTCGTCGCACGCGGCGCCGACAGCCCATAGCGTACCGAACGCCGGAAAGCCGGCGAGCCCTTGCGGCGCGTCGCGCAACGCGGCATCGGCCGCGATCAGTGCGCGTTCGAACCACAGCGCTTGGCCATCGGGTCCGACGATCCGCGCGACCGAACGCAAATGCCCCGCGCTCCAACGCTCGCCGGCCGCCTGCCTGCCCAGTTGCGCGGCATCCCAGCCGATGGCGCTCGCGCCTTCGGCCAGCGACAGCGTGAAATCGAGCGACGCATGCGCGTTGTCGAACACGATATTGTTTTGCGGCAGCCAGTCGAGCTTCGCGCGCGGCCCGACACGAATGCCGATCCGTTGCCGCGCGGTACGGCCGTTCGACTTGTACCACTTCGTTGCGCCGGGCGTAGTGAGGACCGCGTGCGTGTCGGCCGCGAGCGCGATGTCGATGTCGAGCGCGTCGCCGCCCGCGATACCGCCGGGCGGATGCACGATCACCGCATGACAGATTGCGTCGCCTTCGGGATAGAGCGGCCGTTGCACGCGCAACGGTCCTTCATGGAGCCGGTGCGCGAGCGTGGTGCGCACGCCGCGATGCTTTTCGAAGCCGAGTTCGAGCCGCGCGCGCCAGTGCGCATGCGAGGTGGGATCGGCGGCGGCGAGGGCCGCGTGGTTTTCGTGCAGCGACATGCGGCGAGCGTATCACGTCAGGTTGGTGCGCCTCAAACGGCGATCAACGCGCGTACGCCGTCCTGATCCATATTCGCGCCGTCTCCACCCGCGATGATCTCGCCGCGGCTCATCACCCAATAGCGGTCCGCAATCGCCTTCGCGAAGTCGTAATACTGCTCGACGAGCAGCACGGTGAGCCCCATTTCTTCGACGAGCTGCCGCAACGTGCGCCCGATGTCCTGAATGATCGACGGCTGGATGCCTTCGGTCGGCTCATCGAGAATCAGCAGTTGCGGCTCGCTCATCAGCGCGCGTCCGATCGCGAGCTGTTGCTGCTGGCCGCCCGACAGATCGCCGCCGCGGCGCGCACGCATGTCCTTCAGCACCGGAAACAGCTCGTAGATGCGCTCGGGAATGCGCTTGGGCGCCTTACGGCTCGCCGCGCCGACGAGCAGATTCTCTTCGACGGTCAGTCGCGGAAAAATGTCGCGGCCCTGCGGCACGTACGCGAGTCCTTGCGCGACCCGCGCGTGCGGCGGCAACTTCGTGAGCGGCGTGCCGCGCCATGCGATCGAGCCGTTTTTCGTCGGCACGACGCCCATCAGGCAGCGCAGCAGCGTGGTCTTGCCGACGCCGTTGCGGCCGAGCAGCACGGTCAGCTTGCCGTCGGGCACCTCGAGCTTCACGTTGCGCAGAATATGGCTGCCGCCGTAGTACTGGTTCAGATTCGTGACTTCGAGCATGGTAGGGGGGGCTCCGTATTCAGCGTCCGAGATACGACTCGATCACCTTCGGGTCGTTCTTCACGGTATCGAGCGTGCCGTGCGCGAGCACGCTGCCTTCGGCCATCACGGTGACCATGCCTGCATCGCCGGCGAGCGCGGCGACGAATTCCATATCGTGCTCGACGACCATCATCGAACACGTACCGCGCAGATGGTTGAGCAGATCGGCAAGCTGCATCGTCTCGTCGTCGGTCATGCCGGCCGCCGGTTCGTCGAGCAGCAGCAGCGCCGGCTGTTGCATCAGCAGCATGCCGATTTCGAGCCGCTGCTTCTGCCCGTGCGACAGTTCGCCGGCGGGCCGCCGCGCTTCGCCTTCGAGGCGGAGCAGTGCAAGCGTTTCCTCGATGCGCGCCTGCGCCGCGCGATCGAGCCGCGCGCGCAGCGAGGCGAACCAGCCCTTGTCGGTTTTCATCGCGAGCTCGAGGTTTTCCCAGACCGGGTGCTGCTCGAACACGGTCGGCTTCTGGAACTTGCGGCCGATGCCGACGCGCGCGATCTCGGGCTCGTTCATACGCGTGAGGTCGATCGTCTGGCCGAGAAACACCTTGCCCGAGTCCGGCTCGGTCTTGCCGGTAATCACATCCATCATCGTGGTTTTACCGGCGCCGTTCGGGCCGATGATGCAGCGCAGTTCGCCCGCATCGATCGACAGCGTCAGCTCGTTCAGCGCGCGAAAGCCGTCGAAGCTCACCGTCACGTCTTCGAGATACAGAATCGTGCCGTGCGAGATGTCGATCTCGCCGGGCGTCACGGCGTGGCCCATGCCGGCGACGCCGCTATAGGCGCGCTCGTCGATCGCGTCGGCTTCGTAAACGTATTGGCTCATATGCGATCCTTAGAGGCGGTTCTTCTTGCGCGTCGTGAGCATTCCGATCAGCCCCATGATGCCGTTCGGCAGCAACAGCGGCACGAGCACGAAAATCGCGCCGAGAAAGAACAGCCAGTATTCGGCGAAGTGCGCGGTAAAGAAGCTCTTCGCGCCGTTCACCGCAAACGCACCGATAATCGGGCCGATCAACGTGCCGCGTCCGCCGACCGCGACCCAGATCGCCATCTCGATCGAATTGCCCGGCGACATTTCGCCCGGATTGATGATGCCGACCTGCGGCACGTACAGCGCGCCCGCGATGCCGCACAGCACCGCCGAAACGGTCCATACGAAAAGCTTGTACGCGAGCGGGCTGTAGCCGAGGAACATCAGCCGCGTCTCGCCGTCGCGCACCGCGGTGACCACGCGGCCGAGCTTCGACGTGACGACGGCGCGCGCGCCGATGAACGTCAGCACGAGCACGGCGAACGTCATGAGGAACAGCACGGTGCGCGTGCCCGGATGCGTGATCGGGAAGCCGGCGATGCGCTTGAAGTCGGTGAAACCGTTATTCCCGCCGAAGCCGGTTTCATTGCGGTAGAACAGCAGCATCGCGGCAAACGTCATCGCCTGCGTGATGATCGACAGGTACACGCCTTTCACGCGCGAGCGGAATGTGAAGAAGCCGAACACCCACGCGACCACGGCCGGCGCGAGCACGACGAGCAGTAGCGCGTACGCGAGATGCTGCGTGCCTTGCCAGTACCACGGCAGTTGATGCCAGTCGAGAAACACCATGAAGTCGGGCAGGTCGCTGCCGTATTTGCCGTCGTGGCCGATCGCGCGCATCAGATACATGCCGATCGCGTAGCCGCCGAGCGCGAAGAAGAGGCCGTGCCCAAGGCTCAGAATGCCGCAATAGCCCCAGACGAGATCGAGCGCGAGCGCGGCGATCGCGTAGCACATGAACTTGCCGGCGATCGTCATCGCGTAGGCCGACAGATGGAACGCGCTCGTTTGCGGCAGCACGAGCGCGGAAAACGGCACGCCGAGGCCGATCACGATCATCAGTGCGATCAGCGCCTGCCATGCGCGGCGCGACAGCAGCGCGGGGCGCGGCGGCAAACCGAGCGCGAAGCCGGACAGGTCGGCCGGGTTGGCGTCGCCTGCCGTGCCGTTCGCCGCGGTGCGCGCGTCGACGGCGGCGGGTGAGGAAGTCGTGACGGAAGTCATGTCGTTACGCCTCCGCGCTGCGGCCCTTCAGGGCGAACATGCCCTGCGGACGCTTCTGGATAAACAGCACGATCAGCACGAGCACCGCGATCTTCGCGAGCACCGCGCCCCAGAACGGCTCGATGGTCTTGCTGACGAGGCCGAGCCCGAAGCCGCCGAGCACCGTGCCGGCGATCTGGCCGACGCCGCCCAGGACGACCGCCATAAACGAATCGATGATGTAGCTCTGGCCGAGGTCCGGTCCGACGTTGCCGATCTGCGAGAGCGCGCAGCCGCCGAGGCCCGCGATGCCGGCGCCGAACGCGAACGCGTACGAGTCGACGAGGGCGGTCTTGACGCCGACGCATGCGGCCATGCGGCGGTTCTGCGTGACGGCGCGCACGAACAGGCCGAGACGCGTTTTCGTCAGCACGGCCCACGCGATGCCGACCACGATCAGCGAGAACGCGAGAATCGCGAGCCGGTTGTACGGCAGGATCAGGTTCTGCATCACGGTGACGCCGCCGCTCATCCACGACGGGTTCACCACTTGCACGTTCTGCGCGCCGAAGATCATGCGCGTGGCCTGGATCAGGATCAGGCTGACGCCGAAGGTCGTGAGCAGCGTTTCGAGCGGGCGGCCGTACAGGTGCTTGAGCACGAGCCGTTCGAGCACGATGCCGACCAGCGCCGCCGCGACGAACGAGGCAGGAATCGCGAATAGCGGATACCAGTCGAATGCGCCAGGTGTGTAGCGTTGCATCAGGTTCTGCACGACATAGGTGGCGTACGCGCCGATCATCAGGAATTCGCCGTGCGCCATATTGATCACGCCGATCAGGCCATAGGTGATCGCGAGGCCGAGCGCCGCGAGCAGCAGTACGCTGCCAAGCGACAGTCCCGCGAACACGGTGCCCACGATTTCGCTGCGGCGCTGGATCGCGTCGAGCGCCTCGATGCCTTGCTGTGCGGCCGCGCGCACACGTGCATCGGACTCCGCGAAGCTGCCGTCTGGCTTCTTCGCGACGATCGGGCGCAGCAGTTCGTTCATCTCGAGATCGTGCCGCGCGGCGACGAGCTGCACGGCTTCGAGCCGCTTCGCGGCGTCGGGGTCGTGCAGCGCGGTCATGGCCCACAGCACGTCGAGGCGGCGTTTCAAGGCCGGGTCGGTTTCCTTGGCGCGTGCCGCGTCGATCATCGGCTTCATCGCGATGTCGGGGCTTTTCAACAACTCGCCGATCGCGGCGCGCCGCGTTTCGAGGTCCGGCGAGGCGAGCTGCAGGCCCGAGAGCGCGCCCGCGACTTTCGAGCGCAACAGGTTATTCAGCGTGACCGGTTGCGCGTCGCCTGCTGCGACTGTTTTACCGGTTACTGCATCGGTGGCGTGGTCGCCGCCGTCGGCCGATTGAATCAGCACTTCGCCGGAGTCGGTCGCGAGTGCGTTGTCTTCGGAGAGCGCTTTCAATAGCGCGAGCGACGGCGCGTCGTGCATCGCGATCAGCTTGTCGATCGCGGCGGACTTCGCGTCGAAGTCGTCGGCGGCGAGCGGTGCGACGTCGGCCGTCGTCAATGCGAACGCATGTAGCGGGGCGGCCAGCGCCATATACAACGCGCACGCGGCAACAGCGGAGAAAAAGCGCGAGGCGCTGGCTTTGCGCCGCACGAGTCTGGAGAAGAAGAACGCCATGATGGCCTTTGAAGAGAAAACCGGCATGCATGCCGGCGGCATCGGATGATGCGTCCGATGCCGCGTGCTACAGATCGAGCCCGGCTTCGATCGACGGACGACTGTCGACTCATTGCGTTCGAATCCGGGCCCGAGGCGAAGCGTTCGACGCGCTCGGGCGCGCCGCCTGCTTACGCCGCGCGCGAGCGCCGCAGGAACGACGGAATCGAACTGACCACGTCGGGCTTGTGCTCGTTGCCGGCGATATACGGGCTCCACGGCTGCGCGCGAATCGCGGTCTTTGTCTTCCAGACCACGTTGAACTGCCCGTCGCCGCGAATTTCGCCGATCATCACGGGCTTGTGCAGATGGTGGTTGCCGTCCATCTCGAGCGTGAAGCCCGACGGCGCCGCGAACTTCTGGCCTATCATCGCGACGCGCACCTTGTCGACGTCGGTGCTCTTCGCTTTCTCGACGGCCTGCTTCCACATATGGATGCCGACGAAAGTCGCTTCCATCGGGTCGTTCGTCACGCGCTTCGAACCGCCCGGCAGGCTTTGCGCCTTCACATACGAGGCGAACTCTTCCTTGAACGCCGTGTTGTTCGGTCCTTTCACCGACATGAAGTAATTCCACGCGGCCAGGTGCCCGACGAGCGGCTTCGTGTCGATGCCGCGCAGCTCTTCCTCGCCGACCGAGAACGCGACGACGGGGACGTCGGTCGCCTTGATGCCCTGGTTGCCGAGTTCCTTGTAGAACGGCACGTTCGAATCGCCGTTGATGGTCGAGACGACCGTGGTCTTGCCGCCTTGCGAGAACGTCTTGATGTTCGCGACGATCGTCTGATAGTCGCTGTGGCCGAACGGCGTGTAGACCTCCTGGATGTCGGCATCCTGCACACCCTTCGAATGCAGGAACGCGCGCAGGATCTTGTTCGTCGTACGCGGGTAGACGTAGTCGGTGCCGAGCAGGAAGAAACGCTTCGCGCCGCCGCCTTCGCTGCTCATCAGGTACTCGACCGCCGGGATCGCCTGCTGGTTCGGCGCCGCGCCCGTATAGAACACGTTGCGCGACATCTCTTCGCCTTCGTACTGCACCGGGTAGTAGAGCAGCCCGTTCAGTTCCTCGAACACGGGCAGCACGGACTTGCGCGACACCGATGTCCAGCATCCGAATACGCAGGCCACCTTGTCCTGGGTCAGCAGCTGGCGGGCCTTTTCGGCGAAGAGCGGCCAGTTCGACGCCGGGTCGACGACCACGGGCTGGATTTGCCGGCCCATCACGCCGCCGTTCTTGTTGATGTCGGAGATCGTCATCAACGCGGTGTCCTTGAGCGACGTCTCCGAAATCGCCATCGTGCCGGACAGCGAGTGCAGAATGCCGACCTTGATCGGCCCGCTGTTCGACTGCGCGTTGGCGAACGGCACCTTGCCCGCGAGCGCGAGCGCGCCCGACATCGAACCGAGCTTCAGAAGACTGCGACGTTTCATGTGCTACCCCTTGCCTTTGATGTTGAGTGTGTTGTTGGTTCTTGCGGCTCGCGCCGCGTGGCTATTGCGGCGGCCGGTCGAATGGCGGACCGGCAGATGGTTGCGTAGTGCATGACTGGCCGCGTTGATTACTGCAAGGCACATGCCAATCGTTGCAAAGCAGCACGGAGCGGCTAACATGCGCGCTGCAAGGCGGGTTCCGGTAGGCCGGCCGCGCAAGCTTTCCATGCGTAACGAGGGCCAAAGCGGTGCATGCGTGCACGACGCGCCTCTTCGCGGTGCGTGTCGCGCCGCAACGAAGCACATGCGCGATGACGTGCGCACGACGCGCGAGGCGGGTGCGCACGTTCGGTGCGCGGCTGCCGTGAGGTTGCGCACTGGTTGTGCACCGGCGCGCGGCTGCATACACTGAAAGACTGCGGCCGGGAAACTGCGATCGACCACCTGCCGACCATCGATCGCCGGTCGATCGCCGGTCAATCGCCAACGAATCACCGAATCGCCGAATCACCGAATCGCCATTAACCAACCCACTGAAGACCTGGAGACGCAAGATGAATGACCGCGCTGCCAACATGCTCGACCTGTCCGCGTTCTGGATGCCGTTCACCGCGAACCGGCAGTACAAGAGCGCGCCGCGGCTGCTTTCGAAAGCGAAGGGGATGTACTACACGTCGCATGACGGACGGCGCATCCTCGACGGCACGGCAGGGCTGTGGTGCGTGAACGCGGGCCATTGCCGCGACGAGATCGTCGCGGCGGTGCAGGAGCAGGCGGCCGAGATGGACTTCGCGCCGACCTTCCAGATGGGCCACCCGAAAGCCTTCGAAGCGGCGACGAAGATCGCGAAGCACACGCCCGGCGACCTCAAGCACATTTTCTTCGGCAACTCCGGATCGGAGGCCGTCGATACGGCGCTCAAGATCGCGCTTGCCTACCATCGCGCGCGCGGCGAAGGGCAACGCACGCGCTTTATCAGCCGCGAGCGCGGCTATCACGGCGTGAACTTCGGCGGCACGTCGGTGGGCGGCGTTCCGGCCAACCGCAAAGCGTATTCGGGCGCGATGCTGCCGGCGGTCGACTATCTGCCGCATACGCTGAACATCAAGGAAGCGGCATTTTCGAAAGGGCAGCCCAAGTGGGGCGCGCATCTGGCCGATGAACTCGAGCGTCTCGTCACGCTGCACGATGCATCGACGATCGCCGCCGTCATCGTCGAGCCCGTGGCCGGGTCGACCGGCGTGCTGGTGCCGCCGCAAGGCTATCTCGAGCGTTTGCGCGAGATCTGCGACAAGCACGGCATCCTGCTGATTTTCGATGAAGTGATCACCGGTTGGGGCCGCCTCGGCACGCCGTTCGCCGCGCAGTACTTCAAGGTCACGCCGGACCTGTTGACGATGGCGAAGGGCACCAACAATGCCGCGGCGCCGTTGGGCGCGGTCGCTGCGAGCACGCGGATTCACGATGCGATCGTCAACAGCGCGCCCGCGGGCATCGAGCTGTTTCACGGGTACACGTACTCGGGGCACCCGATTGCGACAGCCGCCGCGTGCGCCACGATCGATCTGTATGAGCGCGAGCAGCTGTTCGCGCGGTCCGCGAAGCTCGCGCCCGTGTTCGAGGCCGCGATTCATTCGCTGCGCGGCTCGCGGCATGTGATCGACATCCGCAACCTCGGGCTGATCGGCGGCGTCGAGCTCGCGCCGCGCGATGGCGCGCCGGGCGCGCGCGGCTACGAAACGTTCGTGCGGTGTTTCCAGAAGGGCGTGCTCGTGCGTCCCGCCGGCGACATCCTCGAGTTTTCGCCGCCGTTCATTGCCGACGAGGAACAGCTTGCGGAGATCTTCAAAACAGTCGGCGAGGCATTGAACGAAGTCGACTGAAGGAGAATCGGGCGGTGCGGTAAAGGCGGCGGCGCGGGCCGCGGCGGCATGGTGTGCCGCCCGGTCCGCGCCGCCGTGTTTCATTCTGGGGTGTTGAGGCCTGGGCGCTTCAGAATGCGACGAACGGTCCGGTTCTGTCGCCTGCCTGAGTGCCGCTCAATACTGTATAGACACTGCGACCGTAATAGAAAGGCAAGCCCCACACGAACATGTTCGACGACAGCGATAGCGCGCCGAGACTGTCATACGCGGCGTAGTGCGATTCGAAGAGCCGCTCGGCATCGGCGATCGAGAATGGCACCGTCGCCTGCAGGCCGACGGTCGACATCATCGTCGCGCTGAGACTCAGCGTGTTCTGCGGCGCGAACCAGTTGTTGACGCCGGTCGGGATCGACGTGTCGCGGAACATCAACCCGTTCGTGCCGCTGTCGACGATGGCCGGTACCGAGCGGCTCGCGTACATCGTCGTCAGTGTCCCTTGATCGCTGACGGCGAGGATGGTCGGGTTGGCGGGCAATGCGTTGTTCGACCGTGTGCCGACGCCGAAAATCAGCTCGCCGGCTGCGCTTGCCTGTCCGTCGGGCGGCAGCGCGGGCAGGCGGATGATCGTGCCGTTGTTGTCGGTGGCGAAGGCGGCGACCGGATTCATGGTCTGCTGCTCGAGCGGTACGCGCGCGGCCGTGCACGACGTGGCGCCGGCACAGTAATAGTAGGTCGCGGCGAGCGCGGTCTGCGCGGCCTGCGGGAAATCGCGTGCGCGATGGCCGATGCCGACCACGCCCTTTGCGCCGAGCGCATCGACCGTGCCGAGGTCCGCGACGCCGCGTGACACGCAGTCGGCGGGCGTCGATCCGTAGGCATCGTCGCCGACGATCTGCACGGGGATGTCGCGCGCGGTCATGCCGCCGATCGTCACGTCCGCGCGACGCAGCGCGCCCCATAGGTAGCCGGAGCCGAACAGCGCGCATTGCGCGAGCGGCGCGTTGCCGCTTGTGTCGTTCGATGCACCCGTTTGTTGCGGCAGGCGCGAGGCCTGCGACGAGCCGAGCGCGCTCGCGAAGACGCGCACGCCGATCGAGCCGGTGTCGAGCAGCATGTGGTCGACGGTGGAGCAGGCGGCATCGGTTGGCGCGTTCGGTGGGCACAGTTTTACCGTGACGTAGGGCTGGTTCACGGTTGCGCCGAGTGTGTTGTCGATCGTGATCGATGCAATGTTCGGCGGGGCGGTGGGGGTGTCGTCGCTGGAAGAGCTACCGCCGGAAGAGCTACCGCCGGAAGAGCTACCGCCGGAAGAGCTACCGCCGGAAGAGCTACCGCCGGAAGAGCTACCGCCGGAAGAGCCGCCGCCGGAAGAGCCACCGCCGGAAGAGCCACCGCCGGAAGAGCCGCCGCCGGAAGAGTCACCACCGGAAGAGCCGCCGCTGGAAGAACCACCGCCGGAAGAACCACCGCCGGAAGAACCACCGTCAACCACAGCACCCCCGGAAGCCCCATTCCCCCTTGGCGCGCCACTTGCGCCAGTAGCCCCGTTCGCCTTCCCGCCACTGGTTGTATTGGCAACGGTCGGGCTTTTCGACGGCTCGGCCGCCTTGCCGAGCCACGACTGCGAATCCAGCGCCGTGCTGTCCTCGCCGCCGCAGGCGGATAACGCCGCTGCGAGCGTTGCCGCGCACAGCGCCTTGCCCAATCGCGATCCGCCCATCGTCGCGTAGTTCCTCGTCTCGAACATGATTGCCCTCACTCCAGATCGCCCATATCGACGCGCGCCGGCACGAGCCGCGGCAGCCACGCCTTGCCGATAAACCGTCCTTGATGTCCGATCGACTCGATCTGCAAATCCCCGCTACGCTCGACGAGCGGACTCGTGCCGCGCGGTGCGCGCCGGGCGGCCGATGCGACATTCGGGAAGTAGCTGCCGAGCAGCGCAGTCATATCGGGGCGCACGGGTCCGCTCCACGTCACCGCGAATACGATGCCGTCGAGCGACGCGTATTCATGCACCGTGACACCGTCAGCCGTACTCGTGCTGTGCAGCGTCCAGGACGGATTCGAAGCAGCCGCTTGCGCGGCGCCGCGCAACAGCGGCTTGCCGGCTGCGTTCGAGGCGGTCTGGCTCGGCTTGCCGCCCAACGTCGCATGCGACACGGTGGGGAACAACAGCAGCGCGGCGAATGCGCCGGCCGCGATCGATGAACATCGGCTCACAGGTCATGCTCCGGAAAAAGGTCGAAGCATGGTGCCAGACGAACACATCAGGATGGCTTACGAAATTTCAGAATCGATGCGCGGAAAAGGCATCAGATGAAGCGCGAGGAAGACAGGCGAGTGCAACGTGAGAATGCGCAGGCGCGGCGGCCAGCGCAAAGAGCGAAATGCAAAGAGAGAAATGCGAGAGCAAAAAAAGCGCCGGCCCACGGCCGGCGCTTCTCACATCCACGAACCCGCAAGCTCAATAGGTCGGAACCGACGGATCCACCTGCCGCGACCACGCATCGATGCCGCCTTGCAGATTGAACACCTTCGTATGGCCGCGCGATTCGAGGAACATCGCGACCTGCGCGCTGCGCGCGCCGTGATGGCAGACACAGACGACGGGCGCTTCGTCGTCGAGTTCCTCGCTGCGCGTCGGAATCTCGCGCATCGGAATCGACACGCTGCCGGCGATCTTTGCCGTTTCGATTTCCCACGGTTCGCGCACGTCGAGCACCACGGGCGCGGTGCGCGATGTATCGGCGAGCCATTCGGCAAGAGCGGGGGCAGACAGGTTTTGCATCGGTGAATCCTGTGGGTTCGACTACACGTGGTACGGACGGATCGGCGAGCGGCCGCCGTTTAGAACCTGAAGCGCGGCGGGTGTACCGCGTTCGCGAGCGGCTCGACGTAGGTCTCGAACACGTCGGCGACGCGGAACTGCTTTTCGTCGACGCGCGTGATGATCTGAGCCTTCATGACCGGCAGCGAGCCGACAAAAGCCGCGAGGCGTCCGCCGACCTTCAATTGCTCGAGCATCTCCTGCGGCAGCACGGGCAGGCCGCCCGACACGCAGATCACGTCGTACGGCGCCGCCGACGGCCAGCCGCGCGCGGCGTCGCCGGTCGCGACTTCCGCGTTGAGCACGCCGTTCGCGGCGAGATTCGCTTTTGCGAGCTCGGCCAGTTCCGGCTCGATGTCCACGGTCAGCACGTGCTGGCTGCGGTGCGCGAGCAGCGCGGCCATATAGCCGGAGCCGGCGCCGATTTCGAGCACGCTCTCGTGCTTCTTCACGGACAGTTCCTGCAGCACGCGCGCTTCGACGCGCGGCGCCAGCATGTGCTGGCCCGCGGGCAGCGGGAGTTCGAGGTCGGCGAAGGCCAGTTCGCGGTACGCGGCGGGGACGAAGTTCTCACGCTTCACGATCGAGAGCAGATTCAACACGTCCTGGTCGAGCACTTCCCAGGGGCGAATCTGCTGTTCGATCATGTTGAAGCGCGCTTGCTCGATATTCATGATGGGTTCGTTCTGCGTATGTGGTTGGAATGCCAGCGCACCGGACTCGTCCGGCCCGGCGCACCGTCGGCAGTGCACGGACACGGGAGACCGCTGCGGGAGAACGTCGCGATTGTACCAAACCGGGTCGGTATAAATCCCTACACCGTCGTCCTTGCGGTTTGGCGGTACCCGAACAAGAATATATGGATAGAATGTAATCGATTACATCGCGAGGAGGCCATTTCGTGTCAAGACCGCTGCCGCACGGCCCGCATGATCCGCTCGACCCGGGCGATCCCGGCGACGGATCGCCATCGAGTTCGCCCGCCGGGTCGGCATCCGCGCACGGGCAGAAGCGGAAGGCCGCGTCGCTGTCTGCGGCCCGAGCGCGCGAGACGTTTAGCGCGGCGAAGGACATCTCGATCGACGACGTCGCCGAGCAGGCCGGCGTGTCGGTCGCGACCGTGTCGCGCGTGCTGAACGGCCATTCGAACGTGCGCGCCGAGACGCGCGAGCGCGTGCTTGCGGCGATCGAGCAGAGCGGCTATCGCGTCAACGAACTCGCGCGCAACCTGCGCACCGCGGAAAGCCGCTTATTGTTGACGATGGTGCCGAACTTCGGCAATCCGTTTTACGCGGAAATCGTGCGCGGCATCGACAGCATCGCGCGCCAGCATGGCTATTTCATGCTGTTGTGCGATACGGGCGCGGACCTGGGCCGCGAGCGCAGTTACTTCGACATGCTGCGGCGGCGCCGCGCGGATGGCGCGATCTGCCTCGATCCGGCCGCCGCGCAGCAGGCGCTGTCCGAAGAAATGACCACGCTGCCGTGGGTCGCGTGCTGCGAATTCGATGCCGACGTCGGCGTGCCCTACGTCGGCATCGACAACTACCGCGCGGCCGGCGACGCGGTGCTGCATCTGCTCTCGCGCGGCCACACGCGCATCGCCTTCATCAATTCGGGCGACGGCTACCTGTATGCGCAACAGCGCGAGCGCGGCTATATGGACGCGATGCACAACGCGGGCCTCGTGCCGGACCCGCGCTGGCGCATGGATCTGAATAGTCTCGACTACGAGGCCGGTGCCTCGGCGGCTGCGATGCTGATGGCGCAACCCGATGCGCCGAGCGCGATCTTCACGATCTCGGACACGCTCGCGATCGGCGTGATCAACGGCTTGCGCCGCGTCGGCAAGCGCGTGCCGCACGACGTCGCCGTGGTCGGCTTCGACGACATTTCGCTCGCCGCGCAAATCGATCCGCCGCTGACGACGATCTCGCAGCCGATGCGCGAACTCGGCGAAACGGCCGCGCGGCTCCTGCTCAAGCGCCTCGCCAATCGCGGCGCGACGGTGCCGGGCGTGTTGCTGCCGCATCGGCTCGTCGTGCGAGGCAGCACATGATGCGCAACCGGGGAGCGCCATCGCGATGAGTCTCGCCGTCCGCTTCGACGACATCCGCAAAGACTTCGGCCCGGTGCGCGTGCTGCACGGCGTGAGTTTCGAGCTTGCGCCGGGGCGCATCTATGGGCTGCTCGGCGAGAACGGCGCGGGCAAGTCGACGCTGATGAAAATTCTCGCCGGCTACGAGCGCGCGAGCTCGGGCGCGGTGCTCGTCGACGGCGCGCCGCAGCAGTTCGACAGCTCGCGCGCGGCGGAAGCGGCGGGCATCGTGCTGATTCACCAGGAGTTCAATCTCGCCGAGCATCTGACGATCGCGCAGAACATGTATCTCGGTCACGAGAAGCGCCGCGGCCTGTTGCTCGACGACGCCGCGATGCGCGCCGACGCGAAGCGCTATCTCGCGCAGGTCGGCTTGGCGAAGCATCCGGACACGAAGGTCCGCGATCTGATCGTCGCCGAAAAGCAGATGGTGGAGATCGCGAAGGCGTTGTCGCGGCGCGCGCGTCTGCTGATCATGGACGAGCCGACCGCCACGCTCACGCCATCCGAGACCGAGCGCCTGTTCGCGCTGATGGCGAAGCTGAAGGCGGACGGCGTGACGATCGTCTATATCTCGCACAAGCTCGACGAAGTCGAGCGCATCACCGATGAAGTGATCGTGATGCGCGATGGCCGCTTCGTCGCGCGCAGCGACACGGCGGCGCTTGCGCGGCAGCAGATGGCGAATCTGATGGTCGGCCGCGAGCTGTCCGATATGTTCCCCGACAAGACGCCGGTCGCGGCCGATGCGCGCGTGGCGCTGCGCGTCGAAGGCCTGAGCGTGCCCGATTGGGTCGAGAGCCTGAGCTTCGAGGTGCGCGCGGGCGAAGTGCTCGGCTTTGCGGGCCTCGTCGGCGCGGGCCGCACCGAAGCGTTCGAGGCGATCATCGGACTGCGCAAGCGCAGCGCGGGGCGCATCGAGATCGACGGCCGCCGCGCGGACCTGAAAAGCCCGCGCGACGCGATGCGCCACGGCCTCACGTATCTGAGCGAAGACCGCAAGGGCAAGGGCCTGCATGTGGACCTGAGCCTGCAGGACAACCTGACGCTGATGACGCTCGAGCGCTACACGCATCCGCTGCTCGATGTCAAAGCGGGCCGCGCCGCGCTGACCGAAGCGGTGCGCGAATTCGGCATTCGCACCGGCGACCCCAATAGCCGCGCGCGCATGCTGTCGGGCGGCAACCAGCAGAAGCTCGCGCTCGCGAAATTCCTGCAGCCGAACCCCGATGTGATCGTGCTCGACGAACCGACGCGCGGCGTCGATATCGGCGCAAAGCGCGACATCTATTTCCTGATTCACCGGCTCGCCTCGGAAGGGCGCGCGGTGATCGTGATCTCGTCCGAACTGATCGAACTGATCGGCCTTTGCCATCGCGTCGCAGTGATGCGCGCGGGCAAGCTGCAAGCGACGCTCGGCCTCGACCATCTGACTGAAGAGGAGTTGATCGCTCATGCGACCGGCACCCACTGACACTGCCGCGCCGACGCCGCGCGCCATGCGCGTCGTGCACGTGCTGTACGGCTTCGGTCCGCTCGCGGGCCTGATCGCGCTGTGCATCGCGGGCACGCTGCTGAACCGCGACTTCGCGACCGTCGACAACATGATGAACGTGCTCACACGCACGTCGTTTATCGGCATCATCGCGGTCGGCATGACCTTCGTGATTATTTCGGGCGGCATCGATCTGTCGGTCGGCTCGATGGCCGCGCTGATCGCGGGCGTCATGATCTGGCTCATGAACGGGCTGGCGAGCAGCGCGGCGGCGCACGCGCTGGCGCCGCTCGCGATCGTGGCGATCGGCATTGTCTGCGCGCTCGTGCTCGGTGCGCTGTTCGGCTGTGCGCATGGGCTGCTGATTACGAAAGGGCGCATCGAGCCGTTTATCGTCACGCTCGGCACGTTAGGCATTTTTCGCGCGGTGCTCACATGGCTTGCCGACGGCGGCGCGCTGACACTCGATAACAATCTGTCCGACCTGTATGGGCCCGTGTATTACGCGAGTCTGCTTGGCGTGCCCGTGCCGATCTGGGTGTTTCTCGTCGTTGCGGCGGGCGGCGCGCTGATCCTCAATCGCACGGCGTTCGGCCGCCATGTGCAGGCGATCGGTTCGAACGAGCAGGTCGCGCGCTATGCGGCGATTCG
Source organism: Paraburkholderia sp. SOS3 (assembly GCF_001922345.1). Taxonomy (NCBI): domain Bacteria; kingdom Pseudomonadati; phylum Pseudomonadota; class Betaproteobacteria; order Burkholderiales; family Burkholderiaceae; genus Paraburkholderia; species Paraburkholderia sp. SOS3. The sequence continues at coordinate 1,609,433 of NZ_CP018811.1, forward strand.
CGTCGATACCGTGAAGATCGTCACGTACATGCTGCTTGGCGTATGCGTCGGCGTCGCGACGGTGCTGTACGTGCCGCGGCTCGGTTCGGCGACGCCGACCACGGGCCTGCTATGGGAACTCGAAGCGATCGCCGCGGTGGTGGTCGGCGGCACTGCGCTCAAGGGCGGCGAGGGCCGCGTGATCGGGACGGTGATCGGCGCGATCCTGCTGTCGGTCATCGCCAATATTCTGAATCTGACCAGCATCATCAGCGTGTATCTGAACGCGGCGGTGCAGGGCGTCGTGATTATCGTCGTGGCGTTCTTGCAGCGCGGACGGCGTTAATGCGGTGGTGGAGGGGAGGCAGCGGGAAGCCGGTTCAGGTGGCCGGGTCCGCCTGGCCGGTTGAGGCACTACGGTTCGTATCAGTCGTTTCGGTGGTTCGACAATGAAATCCGGGCGCATCGACAGGCGCGCCCGCACAAAGGAGACAGACATCATGAAACACGTCATACGCGCGGTCGGCGCCGGCATGCTGGCGCTTTCGATGCTGGCGACCACGACAGGCACCGCACGCGCTGCCGACCCGGTTACGCTCGGCGTCTCGATTCCGACCGCGGATCACGGCTTTACGGGCGGCATCGTCTGGTGGGCGAACAAGGCGAAAGCGGATCTCGAGAAAGCGCATCCGGGACTGAAGATCATCGTCAAGACCGCGGCCAGCGCGCCTGAACAGGCGAACCAGCTGCAGGATCTCGTGACGGTGAACAAGATCAACGCGCTGGTTATTTTCCCGCAGGAGTCTGCGTCATTGACGCAGCCCGTTGCACAGGTGAAGAAGAAGGGCGTGTACGTGACGGTAGTGGATCGCGGCCTGACCGACACGAGCGCGCAGGACGCGTACGTGGCGGGGGACAACACCGCGTTCGGCAAGATCCCGGCCGAATATCTCGCGAAGGCGCTCGACGGCAAGGGCGACATCGTCGCGCTGCGCGGTATTCCGACGACGCTCGACAACGAGCGCTGGACCGCGTTCACGTCGGTGATGAAGCAGTATCCGAACATCAGGATTCTCGATGCGAAGTACGCGAACTGGAACCGCGACGACGCGTTCAAGGTGATGCAGGATTATCTGACGCGCTTCAAGCACATCGACGCGGTATGGGCCTCCGACGACGACATGGCCGTCGGCGTGCTGAAGGCGATCGATCAGGCCAAACGCACCGACATCAAGATCGTGTTCGGCGGCGCGGGCTCGAAAGGCATGGTGAAGAACGTGATGGACGGGGCGCCGATGATCAGGGCGGACGTGTCGTACTCGCCGAAGTTCATCTATGACGCGATCAAGCTGACGGCCGAAGCGCGGCTGAAGGGCGACAAGCTGCCGGCCACGACGATCATTCCGTCGGTGCTGATCACGAAAGAAAACGCGCAGCAGTTCTACTTCCCGGACTCGCCGTTCTGAGCGACGCGAGCACGCGGCGCGGCATACGACATGCTGTGCCGCGCGTATTCGACCACTGACGGAGGCGCATGATGAAGACCATCAAGGGACCGGCGATCTATCTCGCGCAGTTCATGGGCGCCGACCCGCCGTTCGACAATCTCGCGCATCTCGCGCAATGGGCGGCGGGGCTCGGTTTCAAAGGCATTCAGGTGCCGGTCGCGGCGCAACTGATCGATCTCGAACAGGCGGCGGCGAGTCAGGCCTATTGCGACGACTGGCTCGGCACGGCGGCCGACGCGGGCGTCACCGTGACCGAACTCGCGAGCCATCTGCAAGGCCAGCTCGTGGCCGTGCATCCGGCCTATGACCAGCTGTTCGACGGTTTTGCCGCGCCGCAGGTGCGCGGCAATCCGCAGGCGCGCACCGAATGGGCGATTGAACAGATGATGCTCGCGGCGAAGGCCTCGCAGCGGCTCGGCTTCAATACACACGTGACGTTTTCCGGCGCGCTCGCGTGGCCTTATATCTATCCGTGGCCGCAGCGTCCGGCGGGCCTGATCGAAACGGCTTTCGACGAACTCGCGCGCCGCTGGAAGCCGATTCTCGATGCATTCGACGCCGCGGGCGTCGACGTCTGCTACGAGCTGCATCCGGGCGAGGATCTGCACGACGGCGTGACGTTCGAGCGTTTTCTCGCGACGCTGCACGACCACCCGCGCGCGAATATCCTGTTCGATCCGAGCCACTACGTGCTGCAGCAACTCGACTACCTCGAGTTCATCGACATCTATCACGAGCGGATCAAGGCGTTCCATGTGAAGGACGCGGAGTTTCGTCCGAGCGGGCGGCAGGGTGTGTATGGCGGCTACAGCGGCTGGGTCGAGCGGGCCGGGCGCTTCCGTTCGCTCGGCGACGGGCAGGTCGACTTCGGCGCGATCTTCTCGAAGATGGCGCAGTACGACTACCCGGGCTGGGCCGTGCTCGAATGGGAGTGCGCGTTGAAGCACCCGCACGATGGCGCGCGCGAAGGCGCGGAGTTCATCAAGCGGCATATCATCCGCGTCGCCGAGCGTTCGTTCGACGATTTCGCGGAAAGCGGCGTCGACCATGCGCAGTTGCAGCGCGTGCTCGGCATCGACTGATCCGGTTGCGCGCGCAACGAAAACGAGGAGCATGACGCGATGGCAGGAAGACTGAAACTGGGCATGGTCGGCGGCGGGCAGGGTGCTTTTATCGGCGCGGTGCACCGGATCGCCGCGCGCCTCGACGACCGCTTCGAGCTCGTCGCGGGCGCGTTGTCGTCGGACCCGCAGCGCGCGCAGGCGAGCGCCGACGAAGCGAATATCGCGCGCAGTTACGCGGACTGGCGCGAGATGGCGCGTGCGGAAAGCACACGTGAGGACGGCATCGACGCGGTGGCGATCGTCACGCCGAACCATCTGCATGCGCCCGTTGCGACGGCGTTTCTCGAAGCCGGTATCCATGTGATCTGCGACAAGCCGCTCGCGGTATCGCTTGCCGAAGGCGAGGCATTGGCCCGCCTCGCGCACGAAAAGCAGCGGCTTTTTGCCCTGACGCACACGTACTCGGGCTACCCGATGGTGCGGCACGCGCGCGAGATGATCGAAGCGGGCGAACTGGGCGAGATTCGCGTCGTGCAGGTGGAATATGCGCAGGACTGGCTCGCGGAACCGGTCGAGCAGAGCGGCACGAACAAGCAGGCCGTGTGGCGCACCGACCCGAAGCTGTCGGGGCCGGCCGGCTGCCTCGGCGATATCGGCACGCATGCGTATCACCTCGCGGGGTTTATCAGCGGCATGCTGCCCGAGGCGCTTGCGGCCGAAGTGCATACGTTCGTGCCGGGGCGCCGCGTCGACGATCACGTGCAGGCGATGCTGCGCTATGCGAACGGCGCGCGCGGCATGCTGTGGGCAAGCCAGGTCGCGAGCGGCGAGGAAAACGGCTTGCGGCTGCGCGTGTACGGCACGAAGGCGAGCATTGCGTTCGAACAGGAAGCGCCGAACGAACTGGGTTTCACGCCGCTTGGCGGTGCGCGGCGGCGCATCACGCGCGGGCGCGTGAAGGGCGCCGCGGCCGCGAACGCGACGCGTGTGCCGGCCGGGCATCCGGAAGGCTATCTCGAAGCGTTCGCGCAGCTGTATCAGGACGCCGCGTTGCAGATCGAAGCGCTCGATGCGGGTCAGCCGCTGCCGCCGGAAAGCCGCCTTCTGACGACCGTCGACGATGGTGTCGAAGGTTTGCGGTTTATCGATGCGATGCTGGCCAGCAGCGCGGCCGGCGGCCAGTGGCGGCAGATCTGACGCGTGCCGGCTGCTCGATGCGCGAACGCGCGCTAGCTTTTGCTCTTTCTGATCTGTTCTTCGAACGCGAGGTCGAGCTTGCTGGCCTTGCGCGGCTTTTTCGGGCCGAATTCGTCGACGAATCTGACGAAGTCGTCGAGCGGCAACGGTTCGGACATTTTCTGATCGGCGCCGCTCGACCGGTCGACGAGGTAGAACAGGCCGCCCGACAGCGCGACGGCCGCATAGCGGGCGTTGCCGCTGCGGGTTTTCAGCCGTTCGACGGCATGGATGGCTCGGGTAGTGCGCATGGTGGGGACGCTGAACGCGATCGGGCGACGAAAGAGGTCTACTTTAACAACAGCGTCACTGACTCAGGTAGACAAACTTCCCGCCTTTGATGGTGCCCATCACGCTCGCGCGCTGATCGAGCCCGACGTGATCGGTCGCGCTCGTATTGACGACGCCGTTCGGCACCACGAGTTCATGCGCCTGCTCGAGCGCTTCGCGTAGCGCGACGCGAAACGCCGGCGTGCCGGGCTGCGCCGTTTTCAATGCACGCGCGAGCGCATCCTGCAGCCGCGGATACACACCGGCCGCATCGCCGGCGAACTGCGTGACCGTGTTCGGCCCGTACTTCGCCTCATAGTCGTTGACGAACGCGAGCGCCGCCTGCTTCGCCGGATGATCGGCGGGCAGCGTGCGCGCGACGACCACGGGCTGCGTTGGAAACAGCGTGCCTTCGACGTCCTTGCCGCCGAGCTTGATGAATTCCGGCGTGGCGATGCCATGCGTCTGATAAATGGCGCCCTTGTAGCCGCGCTCGACGAGCGTGCGTTGCGGCAGCACGCTCGGCGTGCCCGCACCGGCGATCAGGACCGCGTCGGGTTTGGCCGCGATCAGCTTCAGCACCTGGCCCGTCACGCTCGTGTCGGTGCGATTGAAGCGCTCGGTCGCGACCACCTGAATGTGCCGCAGCGCCGCGAACTTCGTGAACTCGTTGAGCCAGCTGTCGCCGTAGCTGTCCGCGAAGCCGATAAAGCCGACCGTTTTCACGTTGTGATTCGCCATGTAGCGCGTCATCACGTCGGCCATCGCGCTATCGGTCTGCGCCATCTTGAACGCCCAGACGCGCTTGCCTTCCTGCGGCTCGACGACGGCCGCCGAGCCGATCAGCGTGATCATCGGCGTGCGGCTCTGCGCGACCGGGTCGAGCGCCGCGAGCGCGGCCGGCGTCACGTTCGGGCCGACGATCACGTCGACGTGGTCTTCGTTGATGAGCTTGTGGATGTTGCGGACCGCGACGCCGGGGTCAGAGCCGTCGTCGAGCAAGATATATTGCGCGGGCTGGCCGGCGATCGTCTTCGGCCACATCAGGATCGCGTTCCTGCTCGTGATGCCGATTGCGGCGGCGGGGCCCGTCGTCGACAGATCGATGCCGACCTTAAGCTCCGCGTGAGCGGCGCTGGCGAGCAGAAAGGCGCCGAGCGCGGCGAACCCGCGCAGGGTCTTCTTATAGGACGTCATGCGGACACTCCAGCCGGACCATCAAAGCTCATAGGTTTCGCTCTCGCCCTTCAGCGCCTGCTCGATGAGCTTGCGGTTCATGCTCGGCGACAGCAGTTCGACCAATGTGTAGACGTAACTGCGCAGGTACCCGCCCTGTTTCAGCGCGACACGCGTGATGTTGCTGCCGAACAGATGCCCGACCGGCATCGCCCGCAGATGCCGGTCGCGCTCGGCGTTGAATGCGATGTCGGCCATGATGCCGACGCCGAGCCCCAGTTCGACGTACGTCTTGATGACGTCGGCGTCGATCGCCTCGAGCACGATGTCGGGGTGCAGGCCGCGCAGCCGGAACGCGTCGTTGATCTTCGTGCGGCCCGCAAACGCGTTTTCGTAGGTAATGAGCGGAAATTGCGACAGATCGTCGAGCGACAGCTGCTTGCGCTCGAGCAGCGGATGGTCGTCCTGCATCACCGCGACGTGGTGCCAGGTAAAGCACGGCAGCGTCACGAGCTCCTTGTAGTTCGACAGCCCCTCGGTGGCGATCGCGACGTCGGCCTGGTCGTGGATGACCATCTCGGCGACCTGGCTCGGACTGCCTTGCAGAATCGAAAGGTGAACCTTGGGATAGCGCTTCTTGAATTCGGCGATCGCGGCGGGCAGCGAGTAGCGCGCCTGCGTGTGCGTCGCGGCGATCACGAGATTGCCCTGGTCCTGCGCGGCGTAATCCTTGCCGATCCGTTTCAGGCTTTCGACTTCCTGCAGGATCCGCTCGACCGACGCCAGAATGATGCGCCCCGGCTCGGTCAGCGAGCGCACGCGCTTGCCGTGGCGCGTGAAGATTTCCACGCCCAGCTCGTCCTCGAGCTCGATGATCGCCTTCGAGACGCCAGGCTGGCTCGTATACAGCGCCTTGGCCGCTTCGGTGAGGTTGAAGTTCTGGCGGACGGCTTCCCGGACGAAGCGGAACTGGTGCAGGTTCATATATAACCTCTCCGCATATAAACAGAATTTTTTAGTCGTTTGAGATATTAAGCGAGTTTATTACGATTTCTCGAACTTTTCCAATATGGTTATCGCTTTTCGTCATTAGCAAATCACGAGCGGGTCTGATGTCGTGCACCCGACTTGCTCTGCTAACAAGACGGACGGCGACGTCCATCGCGCGGCGTAACCGGAACGGCGCGTGGGTTGAGACAAACAAACTGGGGTCCCCGAATGTATCAATACGATCAGTACGACCAGACCATCGTTGACGAACGCGTCGCGCAGTACGCCGACCAGGTTCGCCGCCGGCTGTCGGGCGAATTGAGCGAAGAAGAGTTCCGCCCGTTGCGTCTGCAGAATGGCCTGTACATGCAGCGCCACGCCTACATGCACCGCATCGCGATTCCTTACGGCAATCTGCGCAGCGACCAGATGCGCATGCTCGCGACGATCGCGCGCGAACACGACCGCGGCTACGGCCATTTCTCGACGCGCACGAACATCCAGTTCAACTGGGTCGAGCTCGAGGAGACGCCGGAAATTCTGCGCAAGCTCGCGTCGGTGCAGATGCACGGTATCCAGACGTCGGGCAACTGCATCCGCAACATCACGGCCGACCAGTTCGCGGGCATCGCGCCCGACGAGCAGATCGACCCGCGTCCGTGGGCCGAGATTCTGCGCCAGTGGTCGACGTTCCACCCTGAATTCGCATGGCTGCCGCGCAAGTTCAAGATTGCCGTGTCGGGCTCGAAGGAAGACCGCGCAGCAGTGCAGATTCATGACCTTGGCGTCTATCTGTCGAAGAATGCCGACGGTGAGGTGGTCGCGAGCATTCTCGCGGGCGGCGGTCTGGGCCGTACGCCGATCATCGGCGCGGTGATTCGCGAAAACCTGCCGTGGCAGCATCTGCTGACCTACTGCGAAGCCGTGCTGCGCGTGTACAACCGCTACGGCCGCCGCGACAACCTGTACAAGGCGCGCATCAAGATTCTGGTGAAGGCGCTGTCGCCCGAGAAATTCGCGCAGCAGGTCGAGGAAGAGTGGCAGCACCTGAAAGACGGCCCGTCGACGCTGACGCAAGCGGAAGTGGACCGCGTGTCGCAACACTTCGCGCCGCCGCAGTACGACAAGCTGCCGGACACGGATCCGAGCTTCGAAAAGCATCTGCTCGAAAGCCGCGCGTTTGCGCGCTGGGTCGAGCGCAGCGTGCGGCCGCATCGCGTGTCGGGCTACGCGGCCGTGACGCTTTCGCTGAAGCCGCACGGCATTGCCCCGGGCGATGCAACCGATGCGCAAATGGACGCGGTCGCCGATCTCGCCGACGAGTACTCTCTCGGTGAAATCCGCGTCTCGCACGAGCAGAACCTGATTCTCGCCAACGTCAGGAAGCGCGATCTGTACGCGCTGTGGGAAAAGGCGAAGACGATCGGTTTCGCGACGCCGAACATCGGCTTGCTGACCGATATCATTGCGTGCCCGGGCGGCGATTTCTGCTCGCTCGCGAACGCGAAGTCGATTCCGATTGCGAAGGCGATCCAGCAGCGCTTCGACGATATGGATTTCGTCTATGACCTCGGCGAACTGTCGTTGAACATTTCGGGTTGCATGAATTCGTGCGGCCACCATCACGTCGGCAATATCGGCGTGCTCGGCGTCGACAAGGACGGCTCCGAGTGGTACCAGGTGTCGCTCGGCGGCGAGCAGGGTACCGGTGCGACCGGCGCGCATCTGGGCCGCGTGATCGGCCCGTCGTTCTCGGCTGAGGAAATGCCGGATGTGGTCGCGAAAGTGATCGATACGTTTGTCGAACAGCGCCTTGATGGCGAGCGTTTTATCGACACGTACAACCGGATCGGCATCGCGCCTTTCAAGGAGCGCGTGTACGCATCGCGCCAACCCGCTCACGCATAACCGGCCCAATAAGGAATGTTGCAGATGGCTTCGATTATCAAGAACCGCCAGGTCGTGAGCGATGACTGGACCGTGGTGCGCGCGGCCGAAGACGGCACGCTGCCCGCGGTGGATGCGTTGCCGGCCGGCAAGATCATCGTGCCGCTCGCGTTGTGGCAGGCTTCGCGCGACGCGCTGACGGCCGCGCGCGGCGCGGCCGCCATCGGCGTGTGGCTCGCGGGCGACAGCGAACCGGCCGACATCGCCGGCGATTTCGATGCGATCGCGTTGATCGCAGTCGATTTCCCGGTGTTTCGCGACGGCCGCGGCTACAGCATCGCGCGTTTGCTGCGCGAGCGCTATGGCTACAAGGGCGAGATTCGCGCGATCGGCGACGTGCTGCGTGACCAGTTGCGCTTTTACGAGCGCTGCGGGTTCGACGCCTATGCGGTGCGTGCGGACAAGGACATCCACGACGCGCTGAAGGCGTTCACCGAGTTCACGGTGCAGTACCAGGGCGCATTCGACGAACCGCGCCCGCTGTTCCGCCGCCGCGAGGCGGCTCAGGCTGCTGCGGCGCAAAAGGTCTCCGCATGAGCGAAGTGCAGAACGTCGCGCCCGAACTGGCTGTGAAGATCGAGCGGCTCGATGCGCTGCTCGATTCGATCGCGGCCCGCCACGCGAACGTGAAGTTCGCGAGCAGCCTCGCCGCGGAAGACATGCTGCTTACGCACGCGATCCTGTCGCGCGGCGTGAAGATCGGCATATTCAGTCTGAATACGGGCCGGCTGCATGCGGAAACGCTCGGCATGTTCGATCGCGTGCGCGAGCGCTACGGCTACGATATCGAGCAGTACCACCCGCAGACGGCCGCCGTCGACGAATATGTCGCCGCGCACGGCCTGAATGCGTTCTACGAAAGCATCGACCTGCGCAAGCGCTGCTGCGAAATCCGCAAGGTCGAGCCGCTTAACCGCGCCTTGACGGGCGTCAGTGCCTGGGTGACGGGCCAGCGCCGCGAGCAGTCGGTGACGCGCGCCGAGCTGCACGAGGAAGAGCACGACGCCGCCCGCCACATCGCGAAGTTCAACCCGCTTGCCGATTGGACGGAAGCGGACGTCTGGGCGTACCTTAAGGCGTTCGACGTGCCGGTCAATCCGCTGCACGCGCGCGGCTACCCGAGCATCGGCTGCGAGCCCTGTACGCGCGCGGTGCGGCCGGGCGAAGACAGCCGGGCCGGGCGCTGGTGGTGGGAATCGCGCGATACTAAGGAATGCGGGCTGCACATCACGACCATTCCGATCGCGACAAGCGCCGAAAACGCCTCCGCGTGACCCGAGCCGCATAGGCGCCCACGCGTGGGCAGCGACCTCGAACGCATCAAAAGCGTGCATCAAAAGCCTTTTCGATAGCGCGAGCCGGCAACGCCGCTCGCCCGGATGAATCAAAGAAGGACCCGAACCATGAGCACGACGCTCGAACCTACTGTGACCGCACCGCTTACGAATACCGGCAACCGGATGGACCACCTTGACTGGCTCGAAGCCGAGTCGATCCATATCCTGCGCGAGCTGGTCGCCGAATGCAGCAAGCCTGCGCTGCTGTTCTCGGGCGGCAAGGACTCGGTGGTGGTGCTGCATCTCGCGCTGAAGGCATTCGGCCTCGGCGCGAACCGGCAGACCCAGCTGCCGTTCCCGCTCGTGCATATCGACACGGGCCACAACTACGAGGAAGTGATCGACTTCCGCGATCGTCGCGCGCAGCAGATCGGCGCCGAGCTCGTGGTCGGCCACGTCGAAGATTCGATCCGCCGCGGCACGGTGCGTCTGCGTCGCGAGACCGATTCGCGCAACGCGGTGCAGGCGGTCACACTGCTCGAAACGATCGAGCAATACGGCTATACCGCGATGATCGGCGGCGCGCGCCGCGACGAAGAAAAGGCCCGTGCGAAAGAGCGGATCTTCTCGTTCCGCGACGAGTTCGGCCAATGGGATCCGAAGGCGCAGCGCCCCGAGCTGTGGAGCCTGTATAACGCGCGTCTGCATGCGGGCGAGCATCTGCGCGTGTTCCCGATCTCGAACTGGACCGAACTCGACGTGTGGCAATACATCGCGCGCGAGCAGCTCGAACTGCCGTCGATCTATTACGCGCATACGCGCGAGATCGTGCGCCGCAACGGGCTTCTCGTGCCGGTCACGCCGCTTACGCCGATGCGCGAGGGCGAGACGAGCGAACAGGCGCTCGTGCGTTTCCGCACGGTCGGCGACATCAGCTGCACGTGCCCGGTCGCAAGCGATGCGGACACGGTCGAAAAGATCATCGCCGAAACGGCGGTGACCGAGATCACGGAACGCGGCGCCACGCGGATGGACGACCAGACGTCCGAAGCCGCGATGGAACAGCGCAAGAAGCAAGGTTATTTCTGAGGCACGCGAGGTAAGACAGTCATGAGCATTCATCAACCGCAAGACCTCGGCGTGCTGCGTTTCATCACGGCAGGCAGTGTCGACGACGGCAAGAGCACGCTGATCGGCCGCCTGCTGTACGACAGCAAGGCCGTGCTGTCCGATCAGCTGTCGGCGCTGTCGCGCGCGAAGAACAAGCGTACCGTCGGCGACGAAATCGACCTGTCGCTGCTGACCGACGGCCTCGAAGCCGAACGCGAGCAGGGCATTACGATCGACGTGGCATATCGCTATTTCGCCACGGCGAAGCGCAAGTTCATCATCGCCGATACGCCGGGGCACGAGCAGTACACGCGCAACATGGTGACCGGCGCATCGACCGCGCATGCGGCGATCATTCTCGTCGACGCGACGCGCGTGACGCTCGAAAACGGTGTGGCGCAACTGCTGCCGCAAACGAAGCGCCACAGCGCGATCGTGAAACTGCTTGGTTTGCAGCATGTGATCGTCGCGATCAACAAGATGGACCTCGTCGATTTCAACGAAACGCGCTTCAACGAGATTCGCGACGCGTATGTCGAACTTGCGCGCCAGCTCGGCTTGACGAATGTGCGCTTCGTGCCGGTGTCGGCGCTGAAGGGCGACAACATCGTCAGCGCGAGCGAGCGCATGCCGTGGTATGCGGGCGAGCCGCTGCTCGACGTGCTCGAGGCACTGCCGGTTGAAACAGCGGACCACGCGGCGCTGCGCTTTCCGGTGCAATGGGTGGCGCGCCAGGACGGCAGCCAGGCCGACGACTTTCGCGGCTATATGGGCCGTATCGAGTCCGGCGAAGTGAAGGTGGGCGACGCGATTGTCGTGCTGCCGGCCAATCGCGAAGCAACGGTCGCGGAAATCGTCGCGCCGGTGCCGGGCGGCACCGCGCAAGTCGATCGCGCGTTCGCGGGCCAGACGGTGACGATTCGCCTCGACCGGGACGTCGACGTATCGCGCGGCGATACGTTCGTGCTCGCGGGCGACCTGCCGCAGCCGGCGAAGAAGCTCGAAGCGGATCTGTGCTGGTTCGACGACACGCCGCTGTCGACGCAGCGCAAGTACCTGCTGAAGCAGACCACCAACACGGTGTTCGCGCGCATCGGCGCGATCAGACAGGTGCTCGATGTGCATACGCTGTCGCATGCCACCGACCGGCACGACCTGTCGATGAACGATATCGGACGCGTGCAGCTGACGCTGCAAAAGCCGCTCGTGGCCGACGAGTATGATACGAACCCGGGCACGGGCGCATTCGTGCTGATCGATGAGGCGACGCATCATACGGTCGCCGCGGGCATGATTCGTGCACTTTCTGCTTGAGGGCTCGCGGCTTCAAACGTGAAACAGCGCGAGCCGTGCATCAAGGGTGCATATCGCGGCAAACGGATTTCACGCGAGATTTCACGCAAGCGGGACGAACGGAGCAGGAGCAAATGGGTAAGGTGTATCTGATCGGTGCGGGGCCTGGTGCGGCGGACCTTATTACGGTGCGCGGTGCACGCTTGTTGGGCATCGCCGATGTCGTGCTGCACGATGCGCTGATCGAGCCGGCGATGCTCGAGCATGCGCCGCATGCGCGCAAGATCGCGGTCGGCAAGCGCTGCGGGCAGCGCTCGACCGCGCAGCACTTTATCAACAAGCAGATCGTCGATGCGGCGCGCGAGCATGATGTCGTGGTGCGGCTCAAGGGTGGCGATCCGATGCTGTTCGGCCGTGCCGACGAAGAAATGCGCGCGCTCGAAGCGGCCGGCATCGAATACGAGGTGGTGCCGGGCATTACCGCGGCGCTTGCCAGTGCGGCTGCGCTGCAGCGTTCGTTGACGCTGCGCGGCGTATCGCGCAGTGTCGCGCTGGCGACGCATAGCCGCGCCGCCGATACCGAGGCGATTCGCGAGCAGGTCAATGCCGACTCGCTCGTGTTCTATATGGGCCGTGACAGCGCGCCTGAAATCGCGCAGCAACTGATCGACGCGGGACGTGCACCGGCTACGCCGGTTGCGATCGTCGAAGCCTGCAGCACGCCGCGCGAGCGCACGCTGACGCTGACGCTCGAAGGCCTCGCGGCCGGCGACGCGCAGCAGTGGCTCGATCCGGCGCAGCCGAGTCTGCTGATGATCGGCGACGCATTCGCCGAGCGGCAGCGCGCGGCGCAGAACAGCGACGATTCAGCCGAGGCCGATACGGCTCGCGATGAACAGCCGGGCAAAGGCATCCGCAGGGTGGCGTGAGGCCGCTCATCTGACGAATATCGATCATCCCGGCACGGTGGCATGACGAAAAAAAGGCGCGATTCACATCGCGCCTTTTTTATTGCCTGCCCGATAGGGCTTTCCTGCCTGATGCCTTGCCTGCCGAACGCCGCAACGAGATGCGGTCAGTCCTTGAACAGATGCGTCGAGTGCGTCACGGCCGCGCCCGCGCGCATCGCCGCGGCGACCATAGCCGCTTCCGTCAACTGCTGGTCGGTTGCGCCGGCCTTGCGCGCCGCCGTCGTATGCAGTTCGATGCAATACGGGCATTGCGTGGTCAGCGCCACGGCGACCGCGATGATCTGCTTCGTCTGCTCGCTTAACGCGCCGGCTTCGAACGCGGCCTTGTCGAATGCCCAGAAGGTCTTCATCAGATCAGGTGCGTTTTCGTCCAGCTTCTTGAGTCGGGTAAGATGCTTCATGTCGAACATGGATGTCTCCTTGAAAGAGGGTTGGTGCATATAATGGTAGTGCTGCCCTGGTTCGAAAGGGTCTCGTTCTGGTTCCAAATCGTCCAACCGTCCAATCGTCCAATCGTCCCATCGCGCAACTTCCCAAACGTTCCATGCTGACCTTGCCTCAATCCGGAGCGCATGTGCTCGATCATCTGCTCGCGGCGCTCGACCTCGGCGTCGCGAACTTCTCGGTATGCGACGTGCGCAAGGGCTGGGGCGTGAGTTTCGAAGCGTGCAGCACAGTGAGTCTGCACTACTGTCTGTCCGGAAACGGCAAGCTCGTGCTCGACGATGCCGATCACATGATGCTCGACGCGCATAGCTTCGTGCTGCTGCCGCCGCGCGTGTCGTACCGGATCGACGCAGCGGGCCGCAACGCCGCACGCACGGTAAGCCGCACGCGGGTCGGCAGTGGCCCGGCGCGCGAGACGGCGCCGACCGTGCAAGTCGGCGAAGGCGCGCAAGGCGTCGTCACCGCGTGTGGCGAGCTGAATGTGGGCGGCAGTTTCGCCGTCGATCCGTTCAAGGCGCTGAGCCGCCCGTTGGTGACGCGTTTCGATGCGTCCGCAGGGTTGCGCGATCAGTTCGTCATGCTGCTCGCGGAATCGGCCCGTCCGGGGCCCGGTTCGCGTGTGCTCGTCGAAGCGCTGCTCAAACAATGTCTGGTGATGGCGCTCAGGCGCCATATCGACGATGGCGGCGTGCAGTTTCCATGGGCCGCCGGTGTGGCCGATGCGCGGCTTGCCGCGGCGCTGGAAACGATGTTCGAACGCTATGCGAGCCCGTTGTCGGTCGAGCGGCTGGCGCAGACTGCAAACATGAGTCGATCCGCGTTTGCCGCGCAGTTTGCGAAAGCATTCGACCAGTCGCCGATGGCGATGCTGAAAATCGTGCGCTTGCGCAAAGCGGCGGAATTGCTTGCGACCACAACCTTAGCCGTTCCCGAGGTGGCGCGAGCGGTCGGATTGTCGAGCCGCAGCAATTTTTCAGTCGCGTTTCAGCACATGTACAACGTCGATCCGACGCGGTTCAGGCTGCTGTCGAGATCGGCCAACCGGTTCGTCAAATAAGTACCCGCGCTTGCATGCCGTGCGGAATAGACGCTTTCATCGCCCGTTTTCTCCGATGCGTACCGGGCACCGGGCGGGCGGCGTGATCGCGGCCGGCTCGAAGAGTTGATACAGACGGAGTTCGACTGAATGACCCTGCAATTTTCCGAGCGCGCGACGCTCGCTTCGTGGCTCGACGCATTTTCGCGGGCGATCGCGTCCAACAGAACGGATGATGTCGTCGCGCTATTCGGCGACACCTGCTTCTGGCGCGATCTTGTCGCGTTCACGTGGGACGTCCGGACGATGGAAGGGCGCGACGCGATTCGCGCGATGCTCGAGGCGACTCTCGCGTCGATCCGGCCGTCCGCGTGGACCGTTGCGGAACAGGCGCGGGCCGATGCGACCGAGGGCTTCATCTCATTCGAAACTGCGCTCGGACGTTGCGACGGTTACGTGCGGCTCGATGCCGAAGGCCGCTGTTTGACGCTGCTCACGGCGCTGCGCGAGCTGAAGGGCTTCGAGGAGCCGACGCGTCACCGTCGCGTGTCAGGTCGCGAATGGCGAGGCGACGCAGGGCCAGTAGCGCAAGCCGCGGAAGCGGAGAACGCATCGCAGCCTTATGTGCTGATCGTCGGCGGCGGCCATTGCGGCCTGGGACTGGCGGCGAGGCTCAAGCTGCTTGGCGTACCGACACTGATCATCGATCGCCACGCGCGCACCGGCGATAGCTGGCGGGCGCGTTATGCGTCGCTGCATCTGCACGATCCGGTCTGGTGGAACGCGCTGCCTTATCTGAACTATCCGGACCATTGGCCGGTATTTGCGCCGAAGGATCGGGTCGGCGACTGGCTCGAGTGCTATGCACGGATCATGGAGCTCGACATCCGGCACAGCACCGAATGTGCAGGCGCGCAATACGACGCATCGAGTGGCCGATGGCAGGTGCGCGTCGTGCGAAACGGACAGGAAACGACGTCGCGGCCCGCGCATCTCGTGCTTGCGACTGGCTTGAACGGCGATCCCTCCATTCCGTCGATTCCCGGCGCGGACACGTTTGCGGGTGAGCAATGCCATGCGAGCGCGTATCCGGGTGGCGACCGGTTCCGTGGCCGCAGGGTGGCCGTGTTCGGCTCGGGCAACTCGGCCCACGACATTTGTGAAGACCTGTTCCGTCACGGCGCGAATGTGACGATGATCCAGCGCTCGTCGACCCATGTGATTCGCCAGCAACGCGTGCTCGAGATGTTGCGTCCGCTCTATTCGGAGGAGGCGCTGGCGCGCGGACTCGATGTTGAGCATGCAGACCTGCAGCGGGCTGCATTGCCGATGCGGATGCTGCCGGTGGTGTTCCGTCCGATGATGGAGAAGTTTGCGCAGGAAGACAGCGCGTTCTATCAACGGCTCGCCGCGGCGGGGTTCAAACTCGACGCCGGTCCGGACGGCACGGGCCTTGTCGGGAAGGCATTGCGCAAAGGCGGCGGCTTCTACATCGATACCGGCGCATCGGAATTGATTGCGAACGGCAGCATCAAGCTCAAGGCCGGCGTCGAAGCGACGCGCATCGAGCGTGATGGCATTGTGTTTAGCGATGGTTCGTGTCTCGATGCGGACGATATCGTTTATGCGACCGGTTACAGGCCGATCAATGAACGCATTGCGACGCTCGTGTCGCGCGAAGTGGCGGACTCGGTGGGGCCGGTGATGGGATATGGCTCTGGGCTCGAGGGAGACTCAGGCCCGTGGGAGGGCGAACTGCGCAACTTGTGGAAACCGACGCGACAGCCCGGGCTCTGGATCCATGCCGGTAATTTCCAGATGGGGCGGTTTTATTCGCGGTTTCTCGCGCTGCAGTTGAAGGCGCGGTTCGAGAAATTGCCGCTGGATGTTTATCGACCCTAGCGGGCGGTACTGCGCGAGGCCCGCTGCTCGTTGATGGATGCGCGCATCGTAGTGAAAAGCTCGGGGCGCGAGAGCTGTTGCAGCAGACGTCGTCAACGGGGCGCCCGGTGGCCGGCATCTGCAGCGGAACAGGCTGGTCCTACTTCGTAAGCAATGCCGCGAGTTCCCCCGGATGCCGCTTCATATAGTGGCTGTACAGCAATGTACTGCCGGCGACGCTCAGGTGATGGTAGTCGTCGTACCGATACGCGGGCAAACCGTCGAAATCGAGCTTGCAGATGGTTCCGTCGCAAGGCACGTCGTAGGTGTGCATGATGTCGACGGACGGGAAGCGCGCTTTTAACCGCCTCAGCATCTGTCGAATCGGCGCGTGCTGCTCACGTGCAATGTTTTCGTCGAACTGACATGCCTGCGGATGAATCGGGAAATACAGGTCGTTGTTGAATGCGCAGTTGACGAGCTTGAGCGGGATCATTGGCACGTCGTTCACCAGCACAACGTGTTTTCCGGCGCGCGTCAGTTCGTCGATCGTTGCGGCCAGTTCACGGTCGATCTGGCCAGGCTTGAATCCGTGGCCGTTCGGGCCAGCGTTCGGGTCGGTGCTCAGATTGATGTAGTTCTGCCACGCCGCGGCCATAAAAACCGTATGGATGTCCGGATGCGCCATCAGATATGCCATCACGGCCTTGTCGTGTGCGACACACTGCAGATGGTCCTTCAGGTAGGGCATGTAACCAGGCATCGGCGGCTCATGTTCGATTGGCGGGCAAAGTGTCAGCGCCATGTCGTGCACGGCGAGCTGATGGTCTTTGCCGAGTAGGTCGAAAAAGTAGATCAGGTGGTAAGCGTGCGAATCGCCCCAAAGAACCGCCTTATTGCTTGCGTTCGCGTCGCCGAGCGTACAGGTGCTTTCAGGCGTGACGTCGACTTTTGACCAGCACTTTTTGCCGCGCGGCATATCGAATAGCGCATCGCCGGACCAATGCACGTCCGCGCGAATTTTCGCGGGGTATGCAAAGAGAAAGCCTTCAGTGAGCTTGCCGGTGCCGGCCATCGCGCCGGTGACGAACAGCGGAATCGCAAGAAAGGCGAGCAGTGCCTTTCGCGGCGCAAGCCTTGCGTGACGGATGCGTTGTTCGACTAAAGCATACGTAAGAGCGGATAGCACGAACGTCAAACCGATTGCGATTGCGTATCCGCGTGCACTTGCGAGGTCGAGCTGGCGCAGTGCGAAGAAGAGCGGCCAGTGCCAGAGGTAGACTGGGTAGGAAATCTTGCCTAGATAGACAGCGACCGGATTGCCGAGCACGAAACGGATGGCGCCGGCGCGGCGGCCACCGTAGATAACGAGCAACGCGCCGCCACATGGCACGAATGCGCCGATGCCGGGGAATTGCGTCATCTTGCTCAGGCCAAGCGCGCCTGCAACGATTGCCGCAATACCCACGACGAACAGTATGGCGGCCCACCGCGACGGACGTGCTTCACGCTTATGTTCGTGCAGCGCGAGCAGGGTGCCCACAAGGAATTCGAATGCGCGATATTGCGCGAAGTAATACGCGCCGTTCGATTCGCGATGGGCAGCCACGACGGCTGCGATGCATGAGGCGAGCGTCAGCAATGCAAACGCGGGCGTCATCCAGTTGCGCTTGCTGCGATAAAGCCAGAACAGCAGCAGCGGCAGCAATACGTAGAACTGCTCCTCGACGGACAGCGACCATGTATGCAGCAAAGGTTGATCGGCCGCCTTTGCATCGAAGTATCCGGTTTGCCGCGACAGGAAGATGTTTGACGTCATCGTCGAGACAGCCAGGATGTTCTTGGAAAGATGAAACGTGTCCTCGGGAAAGAGGAACAGCAGGCTAAACACGAAGGTCGCGAGCAGCATGACGTACAGCGCGGGCGCAAGGCGTTTGGCGCGACGCGCATAAAACGCCTTGAACGAAAACGCGTCGCGTTCGAGGTCGCCTAGCAGCGACGTTGTGACGACGAACCCGGAAATGGTGAAGAACACGTCCACGCCGATAAAGCCGCCGCTCAATGCCTTGAGGCCGGCGTGGCAAAGCATGACGGCGATCACGGACAGTGCGCGCAGGCCATCGATGTCGGGACGATAAGTCTGGGAGACGTGTTGGGTGCGGGTGCGAGTGAACGACATGAAGAAGTGGGAGACCTGAGAGGCCAGGTTTTTTATGGTTTGGCGCCTGTGCTACGGTGGCTATGGAACATGCCAGCTATCCGTTGTTTACGGACGGGGCTAGCATTTTCTTTAGGCCCGGTCTGATACGCAGGTCATTGAGCGTACCTAAGCGAGGTTTTGTCATTTCGCATAGTAGGCGGCATGACTACCGCTTGAGCACCGCTAAAACTGCGCTGATACCTGAAAGCCGAGCGTAACCTTGGCCGTTGGAAACCCAGTGGGTTTGTAAATCGGCGTGCCGGCAAACAGGTCGTAGCCGAAGGCCCCCGGACCCGCGGACAGATGTCCGCGTACGCCTATAACGGCGCCTGCCAGTTGCGTGCCGACGAGAAATGCCGCGGAGGGTCCCCAGACATGACCATAGTCGATACCTGCGTAGAGCGATTGCCCCGTTGCTCCAAGTAGCGCTTGCAGCTCATTGCGCCAATAGAAGCCGCAAGTTATCCGAGCCATCGAATTGCCGAAGGTCTCGGCGGTGTTATAGAAGGTTGCCGAGAAACGCCAAAGTACCTGTCCGTCATCTGTCGCGTTTCGGTGAAGATATCCGTGATTCACGCGTGTGTGCGGCGGCGCACGGTTTGGAACGCCGCCAAAGGCTAGATTTTACCTGCACGGCAATTTTCAGTTGAAGTGCAGACGGCCTCGTGGTACCGGTGCTGCGTCGCATTTGGCTTTGATGCGCGATCGCTGCACGTACGCCGCGGGTACGTCGTGGCGCTGCGCGCCGGAGTTCGCGAGCAGTTCTTCGCCCGGTTCACGGCCAGGCTATATCGCCAGCGTCCGCGTGATGCTGGCACCCGGACTTCCCCAGTCGGATCTGACGGATTCAACAATTGATTCCTGGGCAGCCTGTCTGTTCTTGAGTGTTTCGTATTAGCCCCCCTTTTAACGTTGTCTGGAGCATTTGTATGCAACGGAAAATCGAGCTACGAGACAGGCAGATTATATGGACCGCGAAGTTTGTCGGGATTTTGGGAGCAAGGCATTATGGTCGCTCTTTGATAGAGGGAGTGAGGCGCACTCGTCCCGGAGCCGCGATCTTGCGATCGATGCTGGGGTACAGGAGTAGCTTCCAGACGCTTCGCGAGGCCGAGAGCGCAGTAAAGCCGTACGCAAGAGGCGGGCACGAGAATTCCGCAAACATGGCTTTGCATCTCGAGCTCAACCGCGCGGCCAGGCCTAGCGACTATGCCGCCTTTTTTTACCTGCGAGATCGGTTGACGTCCATTAGAAAAATATTCGACCTGGGTGGCAACGTCGGCAATCTGTACTATTGCTATCAAGACTATTTGCAGACGCGGGAAGATCTGATCTGGTGCGTCTATGATCTACCGGAGACTTTATCGCAAGGAAGAATTCTTGCCGGCCGAAAGAACGCAAGAAACCTCCAGTTTACCGGCGATTTGCGGCAGGCTGCCGAGGCCGACCTGTTTATCGCAAGCGGCTCTCTCCACTATTTTGACAAGTCATTGCCGAATTTATTGGAAGATCTCGCGGCGCGACCGAAGTATATCTTGATCAATCGAACTCCACTGACGGAAGGGCCGGAGTTTGCGGTAGTCCAGGATGCGGGACATATCCGCGTCGCCTGCATGCTCTATAACCGATCGAAACTGCTCGACAACCTTGCCAGCCTGGGCTATGGGCTCGTGGGCGAGTGGCAGGCGGCGGAACTCTCGCTTCCCGTCCTCGACCGCCCTTCCTCCACGATACGGGCTTATACAGGCCTATGGCTTGAGCACCGGTGATTTATCCTATCCGGTCGACAACGCGCAAGAGGCTGTTCCCGGCCGTCGCCGTACAGTAAAACGAAGCATTTACGCGAGACATGATTTCAAGGTCGGCGCTGCAGGTGAGAGGCTGCGGCGTGCGCCGACGAACAAACTGCGCGGTGCGCCTCGGCCAGAATGCCAGGACGGCATACCGGACCATTTCATGAGCACCAAACCGAGTCTCAAACGCAGCGCCACCATCAACCTCGTCGGCAGCATCCTGCCGATATTGGTCACGCTCGCAACCACACCAATCTATCTGCACCATATCGGCGCCGCGCGTTACGGCGTGCTCGCGATCGTCTGGATGGTGCAGGGCTATTTCGGCTTTCTCGACCTGGGGTTGTCTCAGGCGACGGCCAACCGCATCGCGCAACTCGACGACGCACCGCACAGCGAGCGCCAGGCCGTCGTATGGACCGCGCTGATCCTCAACGCCGGATTGGGTATTGCCGGCGGCGTCGTGCTGTTTGCGCTCATGCACACGCTGCTCGCGTTCTTCGACATCGGCGAGTCGCTCTCGGCGGAGCTGCTGCCCGCGCTGCCCTACGTTGGCTGCCTCGTGGCGCTCTCGAATCTGATCAGCGTGTTCAACGGCGCGCTCGTCGGACGCGAGCGCTTCGGCGCGCTCAACGCGCTACAGCTCGCGGTCGCCATCCTGTATCAGCTCGCGCCGCTCGGCATGGCGTTCCTGTTCGGGCCCAACCTGCGCTATCTGGTGTTCGGTACGCTCGGCGCCGGCATCGTAGCGCTGGTGCTGACGGCAATCGTGGTCTGGCGGGTATTTCCGCTGTCGCTTGCGAACGGCCCGCGCCGTGATCTGGTCCGCCCGCTGTTTTCGTACGGCGCATGGATCAGTCTGACGCGCCTCGCCACGCCCGTGCTGGAAACGGCCGACCGCCTTCTGATCGGCCACGCGCTCGGACCGCAGGCGGTCACCTACTACCAGGTGCCGTTCAATCTCGCGCAGCGCGTGCGGCTCTTTCCGTTTGTCATTATCCGCACGCTATTTCCCCGTCTGTCGTCACTCGACGCCGCAAGCGCCGCGACACTCTCGTTCGGCGCAATACGCGGCCTCGCCGCCGTCCTCACGCCGATGATCGTGTTCGGCATCTTTTTCATGCACCCGTTTCTCTCGCTGTGGCTCGGCCGGGAATTCGCGTCGCGCGCCACATCGGTCGGAGAGGCGATTCTGGTCGGCATCTGGATCAACTCGCTCACGATGATCGTCGCCACTCACCTGCAGGCAACGGGCAAGCCCGGCATCGTCGCGCGACTGCAGACCTACGAAATACTGCCGTTCCTCGCCTTGCTGTGGTGGATGCTGCAGCACTTCGGCGTGCTCGGCGCGGCGCTCGCCTGGAGCGTGCGCAGCCTCGTGGACGGGCTGCTGCTGTTTTATGCCGCGCGCCTCGATGCGCGGCCGATACGCATGCTGATCCCGCCTGCGCTGATCGTCGCGGCAGCCTATGTCGGGACACTCGTGTTCGCTCCGCTCACCTGGCCGAGCATCGCGGTGTGGCTCGGCATGACGGGCATCGCGCTCGTATGGAGCGCGCACACCGAACCGCGGGCCCGGGCCCTCGCGCCCGAACTCCTTGCATCGATCCGCAACTACACACGACGTTGGACGAGAAGCGCTTGATAACCTCAAGGAGTTCCGTGGTTCTTTCGCTGGATAAGCTCAGAGAGTGGGGCTGTCCAATATTGCTCGACGCCAGATTACCCGCGCATGCCCTACATGCGACAGTAATGGCGACCTGATCCATTCCAGGGTTCCAAGTATCTTGCACATACTTTTTCTTCACAACGCAATCGTAAGGGGCGAGGATCAGGAAAGCGATAAATCGAACGCGCGAACGTCAGCGGACCGCGCCGAGATGCTCTGTCGCCGGGTGACTGTGAAGCGCGGCACACGTGAAGCGCGCTTTTGCCGGCCACTGCCGTCTTCACGCGCTGGGACTATATGCGAGCGACTCGCAAGGGACCGCAAGCGCGCCTTGAGGTTCTTTTTTCGAATGTCTCAGAGCGGCCTTTTATGCCCGCGACCGCTGCGCTCGCCGCGCTTGGTTGTCGGCCGCTAGCCGGCCAGGATGTGCCGTTCGTCGCTACGTTACAAGCGACTGCGGCTCACCCGATTGCAGCCGTTCGCCGTCGCTAAAGCGAAGCAGCGCAAGCCGCCCGACCAGATCGTTCGTCTTTCGCCTAAGCGGGACGGCACCACAACCGATCATATTTCAACTACCCGTGACCGATTCCCGACGGGCGATCCTGCGCATGACGTCGGCGGGTACTCGACGCCATTCACGCGCTGATGCTCGAGCAATCCCCCGGCGTCGTACCGGAAAGTCTGCTCCGCAAAGGACTGACCTATCCGCGCATGCAGTGGCCGAAGCTGATCCGCTACATCGAGAACGGCAGTTGGCCCATCAGCAACAACCTGTGTCATGCCGCTAACGGTATGAATCCAGTTGTTATCGACTGGCGCACGTCCGCCGCTCACGTAGCGACCGAGATACTTCCACTGATTGAGCGTGTACGAAATGGTCTTGCCCAGCAGACTCTCTGGCAGGACTTGCGGGGCTTGTTCCTCGAGCCATGCCTTGAAGGACACGAGCAACGGTACGCTGTGCTGCTGGCGCAACCGGTACGTATGGCGTTGTGGTGGGCAGTTGCTGTGCATGTGCAATGCCCGATGCGAGAACCATCCCCGTTGCCATCAGTATGGCGTGATGTTTTGGTTTTGTTATCTGTATTTTGTACTGCGCGAGCTTTCGGCGTTGTCCAGCAGAAGATCGCTCTTATATAGGGAGGCGGTGTTCAGTGAGGTGGATCATCCACCTCACATGCGCGCCCCTAACGTCGTTAAAGACCGGTATCGTTAGCGCAGATCGGGAAGGGTAGCTACCCAACCTGATATTCGCCCAAAAAATCGTACGGATCGACATAGCTTGCTAGAGGATTGACAGGTGGCCATTCTTCAGGAATCCATGGTGTATCTATCCTGATTTGAAACCCATGCCGCCACGCGATTTTTGCGTAGATAACCGCGTGCGCGCCGATAAGCTTTTCCGTGAACCCGAACGCCTGTTCAGCATTACGGACCTTTGCGACGTTGGGCGACGTCAGTTCGCTTAGCGATCCCTCCATTCTCGCTGTGTCCTGTCGCGCCAAAGCCAGATAAAAATTATGATCGACTTCATATTTTTTCATTTTCGTTGGCGAGTGACCGATGATGCGAAGGCAGCGTTCTTCCAATGTCTCCCATTCACCTCGAAGCGCCAGTAGCGCCTGGTATCCATGGAACTCAGCCGTCCGTATGTCGTTCGCCCGTTCCATGTCGAACGGCTGGTCGTTGCGGGAAAACCAGCTAATTAACCCTTCATGATCGGACAGCAAAGGAGCTAGCAGCAGATACGTGGGAAACCATCGTTTCGGTTGACGCCGAAAGAGAACGTACTCCAATCTACCGCCCACATAACACCACTGCTTGAACGCGTTCAGGTCGCGATGTTCAAACCACGAAACGAGAGCGGCCGCGGTCGCATGGGAGCTGAGCCGCTGCAGGCAAAACTCGGGGTCGCCCCTTCCAGTGTCAATTGTGTCGAGAAAGAAGGGCAGCTTGTCCGCTAGCGCCTGCTGGTGTTTCGATACGTGTTCGAGCCCCAACCGGACAGAAGTGGCGTAGTCGATAGCCTGTTTCATATTTTGCCTAGTGATCCGTGACCTTGATCGGAACGGCAATTACCTGGCCAGTCGCTTTATCGACCCCGGCTACTGCCGTGATCAGTTTGCCGGAAGCTTGTGCCTGTTCGATTGCCTGGTATGCCCGTGACGATGGGTCCAGCCTGCTCAATACATTGTTGATCCAGCCACTTGAAAGCTGCATGGTGCCTCCGGCACCGTTCGGCGAAAGTGAAAACGTGCAGTTAGTCACTTGCTTGCTATCGATAAGCAGCGTTACTTCTCCCGATGAATCAACAAAAACGTGGTCAAACCCGTTGTTTCCGCCGTATTTGCCGCCGGCTAGGATTGTATAGCCTTCGCTGCTCCCAATGGAATTGATGAGGTTCTCAGTCAGTTGGCCACTTGGGTCGCCATACGAATAACCAGCCGCCTCTCCCTGGTCGTGCGCGCGTTACGCGACTTCTCTTTGCGCAGCTTGACGCCAGTCGTGAATCGGAAAGCGCAACGAAGTCACAAAAGTTCAGATTTCGACTTTTCTACAGCGTCAGAATAAACGTGTACCGGCAGCGCGCCAGTACGGAAAGGCCGCCTCTCAACTCGACTGGACTTCTATGGAATCTCTGGATATCGCCAAGGTCTGCGAGCGAATCGCAGTACATCGACCGTACTTCGCGTTCTCCGAGCTCAAGGCGGTGTACGGCGAGGCGATCATGGGCAAGTTTAGCGCGGAGCAATCGACGGGTTTCGAACTTGGACCCATTTCATCGGCGGAACTTGGCCGTCATCTCGCGATACTCGGCAGTTGTGCCGCGGCCATAGGCGGACCCGATCAGATGACCTACTACCTTGCTAGCAAGGGTCGCTTAAAGCTCCTGCCGAACACTGACGAGGTGCAAAAAGATCCAAACGGCGTCGCGATCGCCACCGTAACAGGCCGGGATCGCAGGACGATGACGGCGGAGGTTTTGGGCCATTGCGGATCACTTACCGCCCACCTGTGGTGTGAGTATCAAGTCCTTTCAAGTGAAGTATTTTCCCGTATATTCGGCGGGCACCATACAGGTGCTATACCGCGGCCTGACATGTCTCCGTATGTAACTCCCGTCACATTTGATGTTCTTTCTGCCAGCATTGACCGCATCGTTGTTCGCACAAGCGAAGTCGGACCTCAGAGCTTTGCTGGGCATTTCGATAATTATCCGTCCTGGCCCGTCGCCATTCTTGCCGATACGTTTGGCCGGGTGAGGAGCACGCTTCTGCATAACATGATCGATCGACAGACAAATTATCGTGTCGGCTATCTCAACGTAGATGCGTTTCAATTGGCACCGGCGGCGGCCAGATTGACGTTCGAAGTCGAATGTATCAGTTCTTTCCCGTTGCTGGGCCGCTACGTATTTAGCGCGAAGGTGCGGTGGAACGATAAAACAATCGCAGCAATGGAATCGGAAGTTTACGCATCGGCAGGAGGTCCGGCAAACCACATGGGCACGATACAAGAGGAATTCGAAATAAAAGCTTGATGTACCGGGCCGCGGTCGGCCATACACGGTCATAATCTGGGCTGCGGTGAATGACCGCTTCGATCCTCTAACCGGTAACACATATGACGGTGCGTGAATTGATCATCCCGCCGACGATGCAACGTATCGTGGAGCGCGCCGGATATGTACCGGCCGTGAAGGTTGGTTCCATAGTTTTCTGCGCTGGGCAGGTCGGGCGTACCGTCGACCTCGAGCTCATCGCCGATCCCGAGGCGCAATTCCTCGCATGCTGGGAAAATTTGCGCGTGGTTCTCGAAGCGGCTGGGTGCGCTTTCGAAGATGTTGTCGATATGACGACCTACCACGTGCAGATGAGCACGCATATGCCCATCTTCCGCGAGGTGAAGAACCGGGTTTTTCCACGCGGCACATGCGCTTGGACTTCGATAGGCGTGACCGAACTCGCGCATCCTGGCTTGCTGGTCGAGATCAAGTGCGTGGCAGTGAAGCGAGACGCCGCCGCAACGGAAGCGTCTGCTAATTGCTGAATGTCAGTGGCTAGTGCAAAGCCGGCGAACGCCCGCAACGGGTCCGATCCAGGACATGGGCAGCTGAGGCGTCGTCCGACGCCAAACCCAAACCCGATAGCTCAACGTGAGTTGAACCAGCTTTCGGAAAGTTCAACGTTTAGTGAGCGACGGTTTCCAGGTTGAATGAATGTCCCGGCTCAAGACCTCGTACTTCCGACAGTCGGAGTTCGAGATTGAGTGAACCATCTACGGTGGCCCCAGCGGGCGGCATCAAACACCTTCCATTCTAGCCGCAACGTCGAAGTGCGCGCCGGATTTGTGTGCTCTCACGCGTAACAGATAGTCTCTAGGAGAAAAGCCAAATCGCTCCTTGAACACACGGCTGAAATGAGCGTGGCTCGCGAAGCCGCAACTGTAGGCAACATCGCCGATCGAGACGTTTGATTCGCCGTGACGTCTGAGAAGATCAGCAGCCCGATCTAAACGGCAGGCCCAGACATAGCGCATCACCGACATGGCACTGGCTTTAAAAAGGCGATTCAAGTGGCCAGGCGAAATGCCAACCGACGTTGCGATACGTGTCGCGTTCAGCTCCTGGTCTTCCAGATGCTGTGCGACGTAGTCTTTTGCGCGCGATAGCGTCACCTCGCGGTTTCTGGCACTTACCACTGCGAGTGGATTTCCCAGCACCATGCCCAGCAAGTCCAGAAGATGCCGTCCTTGCCGTGCTCGTAGCGCAAGGCTCGTGCATCCGCTCTGCTCGGCAATCGACAAGATCAGTTGACCAACGGCACGGGCGTCCGGGTTGGACGTGTTCGCAGCCACGAGCTCGAACGATTTGATGTGAAAGCCGCGCTCGTGCATTGCACGCCTTGGGATGGATATCAATACGAGTTTTGTTTGATCATAAAAATTCTGCCGTTTCCACCCAGCCTGCGGAGGTGCAACAAACAGGGTTCCCGCGTCTAGCCGCTGCGACCCGGCCATAGACGTCAATGTTACGGAACCCGATCTGACGAAAAACAGCCTCAACAATTGGCCGGCAAGCGACGACAGATGGCAATCCGACAGGTCTACCGCATCGAGCGTGTTGACATGCAGGTCGCCAAGTGACCACCCTCCCGTACGAAGCACAGCTTCGGTTCTGATTTCCTGCCGCGCAAAATTCATGTCGTACCAGCAGCCGCCCCGCGTAACCTCGACACCGAGGAGCAAAGCGCACTTTCTTGAAAGGGGGGTATCACCGACCGTCTCCAGTTCGAGCTAGATAGAGAACGTGAAGATGGTAATGGCGCCAATGACGGTCTCCAATAACCGGGAAGCCGAAAATTGTGATCCGGAATCCAGACAGCGAGCGGCGCTATCCACTGACGTCGTACACGCGAGTGCGCGCGGTGCGCGACAACTCGAGCAACCGAAGATCCGGACGATCGATCATGCAATTCGGAGGGTAGGAGATGGTCGTAAAGCGCTTTCGAGCTTATCTTTGCACCGTCGGTTCGGGGAAGCGCAGATGAACAACAAAGACGTGTTATCGACTGATCGCAAGGAATGGCAAATGAGTGCGGATTCTGGTGAGGCTGGCCCTCGGTCCAGGAGCGAGAGCTGGACACTTCAGACAGCCCCCACGCTCTACGTCGACGGTGGCCGCATTCAATTCGCTTTTCGCCGACTCGGCCCGAAGAACGGCATTCCCCTCGTGTTGTTGCAGCACTTCTCGGGCAACATCGATTCCTGGGATCCCGCGGTCGTCAATGCGCTCGCCAGGGATCGTCCTGTCATTGTTTTCGACAACGCCGGTGTCGGACGTTCCACGGGGCAAACCCCGGATAGCGTAGAGGCGATGGCACGAGATGCGATCATCTTTATTACGTCGTTGGGGCTGCATCAGGTCGACATGCTTGGCTTTTCGCTTGGCGGTTGCGTCGCCCAGCAAATCGCCTGCGTGCTTGGCGACCTCGTGCGTAAGCTGATTCTCGTCGGCACTGCCCCGCAAGGTGGACAGCAACATCTGATGGCGGTCCTTCAGGCTGCATTCGCCGACACGGGCGCGCCGGATCCGCGACTGCCTCTGTTCTTCACGTCCTCGGTCTATAGTAAATCGGCAGGGCTTGCTTTCCTGCGGCGGACACGGGAACGCACCGAGGATCGCGACATGGAATGCAATTCGGCCACCAATGGAT
Organism: Paraburkholderia sp. SOS3; assembly: GCF_001922345.1. Classification (NCBI taxonomy): domain Bacteria; kingdom Pseudomonadati; phylum Pseudomonadota; class Betaproteobacteria; order Burkholderiales; family Burkholderiaceae; genus Paraburkholderia; species Paraburkholderia sp. SOS3. The sequence goes on from NZ_CP018811.1 coordinate 1,637,495, forward strand.
CGCAGGCGAAGGCGCTGATCAGCTGGTGTGCCGTAGCCGATCCGGAGCACACGGTACTTCGGTCCATTCACCATCCGACGCTCGTTGTTGCCGGCAGCGCCGATACCATGCTGCCGGTCGAAAACGCCTATACGATGTACAAGACCATGCCGAATGCGCAGCTTATTCTTTACCCGGACTCCGGCCATGGCGTGATATTCCAGTATCCGGAAGCCTTTGTTGGCTACGCCCGGCAGTTTCTCAACGCATAGATTAAATACAGTCAGGCGACACGGAACGCGGCAATCGCGCCGCTGCACAAAGCACCGACATCCGCAGTCGAAACCCGCCTATCGCTGATGCCGCGATTCGCCATCGCTTCTGGCGCGATGTGTAGCATCCGACCAGGATTTGCGGCTATTCCGTCCGATAGCCCGCATGTTCGGCTCTGCCTTTCTACTGGCTTGTTCCGAAAATCCGGACAGTTCAAGCAGCTTGCAGAACTGGTAAGGATCCCAATACTTCCCGGAAGACCTGTCCTTTGTGCGCTAACGGGCGCAAGGGCGCTTACCTCGCGCGCGAGATCACATCTGCAGCGAGGGCGCAACGAAGCTCCGTGAAATTACGCTTCATATTCTTGACGCTTCGTTCGACGTGACGACTGCGCACCGGCGCGCCGGCGCAATTGACGCGGCTCAGAAAACAAACGATGAAATTGACGGAATAAAGACATTGCATGGCGTGTTTTTCGCAGTGGACATGAGGTTTTACTGCTTGCTTCGCGCGGTTGCAAGGACACTCTGGCGAAGACGCGGTAATCGAGATCAATGAATTTCGATGTCCAGATTGAAGAGTCAAGCAGTGCGTTTTTCAGCGCAACATGCACGTAGCGACGAAGGCTCTGGCAATTCCGGATCAAGCCTGAGCGGTAGACGCGCTGGAAAGCCACGAGCATGCGTCGGTTCGGTGAGCTACTGCAATCCCTATCTTGGCGGTTGATGCATGTCTTGCAAAGTAGGCGTTTGCCGATCGAGGCTGGCCGTATGCATTTACGTGCGGCGGCTAGCGCGTCTGTTATAGACCGGCATTTTTATCGTGAGGGGCGCAGCGCTCCTGCGGATCTGTTGGAAACCTGGTGACGAAACGATGGATTGGTTGATGGCATGGATATCGGCAGGTTTGATCAAGCTACTGCTCAAGCTATACGAGCACGATGACTGCGCCGCATACCTTGTGCAAACGGATGGAGTGACCGAAGACGACGCATCGGTTGACGATCCCAAAGGCGACGCCATGCAGCCGGATCTGGTAACGCATGATGCGCTCGAGGGGCCGCGCCTGCGACTGGTGAGCAGGAGCGATCCCGTGTCATCGACTCTCGATAATGGTTCGACTGCAGAACGCGCCATTCTTCGTCTGGCGCCGAATGCCACCGCCGTACGTTAAATAGGCGTATCAACGTCGAAGAGCAGGCGATCATGAGAGTTGGCCTCGCAACATGGCCATCGACCAGATGCGAAGAAGTCGCCTCAAGCGGCTAACGCTGGTGCGGGCGCGTCGCAAATATACCTCTTCAAGCTGAGTGTCGATATTTCGATGTCGATCCCGATCTCGGCGACCGGACGATCGATCATGTATACCGGACGCTGTGATATGGCCAGTGCATGGCGCTTTCACTAAAGTTGTCAAGTGAACCCAACGCAAGTCGGTCATCCCCGATTGCCTTCACAAGGCCTTGCTTGATGGCTGCGCGCCTGCTTTTCATATGCGCGGCATCTTATCTTTGCGGAGGCCGAAATGAGGCTTGGCGCAAAGCATTCAGTCGCGATGCCGATCGTTCTCGATAGCGGCGGCGCACTGTCGAAGCTCCAAATGATGCACGGTGGTGCGTATGCACGTTTATGCGGCGCGCCTTGCTGTTTCACATGTGACTGATACCTGGAAAGAGTGCGAAAGGCGCTTGACAAGATTTGAAGAAAGCGAATGGATCCGGAAGGAAAGTAGTAGGTCGATCTGCTTTAGCTAAAGTCGAATGCAACGACGCGCACGAAGAGCGGGGCGATGCCTTATCTCAAGTCCTCGGGCTGGTTCGGCTGCGCGGGCATGTCGTGATCGAAGGCGAGTTGGGCGCTTTCACCGAAGCGGTCTTTCCGCCGGGCCGGTCGAGCTTTTTGCACATGCGCGACGGCGAAGTCGTCCTTCTGCCGCGTGATGGCGAACCGCTGTTGCTGCAGCCCGGCGACTTCGTCTTTTCCCTGCAGGCAGACGGGTACACGATGCGAGACGGGCGCTGCGGCGAAGTGCGCCGGACGTTCAAGGCCAATCTGTCAGCGCGGACCGGGCACCAGGCGCAGAGCGTGCGATGGGCCATAAACTCGGACATCGTGGGACGTTTTCTCGCGGGTGCATTCTCTTTTGACGTGGGTCCATTAGGGTCGTTGATAACCGGGCTGCCGGGGCTTATCCACGTCAAATGCAATGAGAGTCAGGTTCCGCAATGGCTCGATTCCTTCTCCCGTGTCCTGATCGATGAAGCGACCAACGTCGGTCCTGGCTCTTCGATCCTGATGGCGCTTCTGATAGACCTGCTTGTCATTCGAACTTTGCGCACGTGGATCAATGGCGACGGCAACCGTTTGGACAGTCTTCTGGAGTTGACGGACAAGCGGATTGGGCGCGCCTTGAATGCGATTCACCGGAATCCGGAGCAGGCCTGGACGGTGGAGTCACTGGCAGAGATCGCGGCGATGTCCCGATCGAATTTCTCGGATCGGTTCACGGCGACGGTGGGCGTGTCGCCACTGCGATATGTGACGTGGTGGCGCTTGACGTTGGCCGCCGACTGGTTACGTGCGGGAAAGCTCAAAGTGACGGAAGTCGCCCAGGCCGCGGGATACGGATCGGAGGCCGCCTTCAGCCGCGCATTCAAAGCGCAGTTTGGCTATCCGCCGCGCGACTCGCGCCGGATAGCAAGGAGCTGATTCGACGCGAATGCCCATGCGACGCTAAAGATTTTTTTGCTAAGACCTCCCGGAGATGACGCGCTCGCTTCCGGGCGAAGCCTATGCTCGTACGATCGATCAAGAAAACGAGACGCTGCGATATGGCCCATTTCCGGCATCTTCCTTAGAGTGGCGCGCATGCCAGACCATGCCATGCGAATTTTTTGACGCCTCTCCAAACCAAAGGAATCGATCCAGATGAAACGCCTGCTCGCTGCTCTTATCGCCCCCGCTCTCGCTTTCGGTGCCAACGCACAGGCTGCAGAGAAGCCGCCTATCGTTCTTGTCCACGGTGCCTTCGAGAACGCGAAGATATGGGGCTACGTCGCAGCGAAACTTAGTGCAGACGGCTACGAGGTCGTTACCGTCGACCTGCCTGGCCGACCGGGCGCAGAGGCTGCACCGGACAAGGTCAGCCTCGATCTCTATCGCGATACCGTGGTCGACGCATTGAACAAGCTGCACCATCGGGCGGTCGTAGTGGGGCACAGCTTTGGGGGCATCGTCATCGCGGATGCAGCGGAAAAAGCACCGTCCAAAATCAGGACACTGGTTTTCCTGGCAGCGTACCTCCCGCATGACGGCGACTCGCTCGTGTCCATGGCGCAGCAGGACGCCGACGCGAAGATTGGACCGCATCTGAAAATCGACAAGGAAAAAGGTATTGCGAGCGTCGAGTATTCGGCTCGCGCCGACCTGTTTGCAAACGGCGCACCCGAAGGCTTGCGAAAAGCGATCCCGGACGCGATCCTCGATGAGCCGCTGGTTCCTCTGACGACTCCCGTGCACCTCACTGCCGCGCGCTTTGGCAAGGTCGATAAGGTGTACATCCACACCGCGCTCGACCAGGTGATCAGCCCGTCTTTTCAGGCCAAAATGGTGGCGAGCACGCCGGTGCGCGCTCAATACACGCTGCAGACGGGGCACACGCCTTTCCTGACCGACCCGGACGGTCTGGCAAGCGACATCGAGGCGGCTGCCAAATAAGCAGGCCGCTGTATGAATGGACGAGGCGACTCTGTCGCCTTGCCGTCCGCTCGCCGGCCGACGCGCGGCACCTCAGCTCAAACCAGTTCCGAGCTTCGAGCGCGAAAAATACTGCCGCGTGAGATTCGATGTGCGTCGCTTGGCGGATACCCGAACTGCGCCTTGAAGGCGCGGCTAAACGCAGCTTCCGAGCCGTAGCCGGCGGCGTAGGCGACGTCGACCACTTTAAGCGTTCCCGCGCGCAAGAGGTCGGCGGCAACCGTCAATCGCCAGCGTGCCAGATAGCGCAGTGGCGGCAACCCGACCACCGCGGTGAAGCGCTCCGAAAACGTGGAGCGCGACATCACGGCAATATCGGCAAGCGACTTCACGGTCCACGCCTCGTTGGGCGCCTGATGCATCGCATTCAACGCGCGTCCGATGCGTTCATCGGTCAATCCGGACAACCACTCTGTCCGGATGCCTTGCTTGCTGACCCACATCCGCAGCGTGCGTATCACGAGAAGATCGATGAGCCGCGAGGTCATCAAGGACGCGCCGGGGCTTGGGGCACGCGACTCGACGTCGAGGAAATGGGAGATGGTGCCGAGCCATGCCGGCTCCATCGACTTGTCGCAGGTCAGGTGGATAAGGCCGGGAAGCCCCGTAAGCAATGACCTCAACGGCGCGCCATCGAAATAGAATGCGCCGGCAAGAAAAGATCCTGCAACATCGTCCGCGGCAGCCCATCTGAAAGTCTGTGCCTTGCCTCGCGAGCCGGAAGATACGTCTGCTTCGAAACATTGGCGTGCTTTTGCGTCTGCGTTTGCTCGAATCGTGTGCCCGTCTGCGTGGGGCAAAAGAACAAAGTCGCCCGGGCGCAGCAGCACAGCTTCGCCATCCCGTTGCGAGACCGCGAGTTCGCCCGTGCGTAAATGCAGGAAGATGGCAGGTCCCGGCGAGAACGTGACTTCGGCGCCGGTGCTCAACTCGCCGTGATACACATGGTCGCCTCGCAGACGAATGAGTTTGAGCACCTCGGACAAGACATCAGGGGCCTCGGAGAGCATGGTCTTACCTCTGTAATTTCAATCCTCGGGGGAATCGGGCCTTTGCGAAGGAAATGATATGGACTCGCATCATTTCCTTTGACGTCCGGAGGCTGCCTGGCTGCAATGTGCAGCTTGCCGCACATACTACGATGGATCATGTTCCCGTGCGGGCGGGGTTGATGGCGTGCTGTCTTGAAGGCCGCGATCCGTTTGTTAAACCAGTCAAGGTATCTTTCGCTTTCTTTGTTGATCTCTCAAAAAAACACTGCCTCACAATGATCAGGTTGCCGAAACATCGGTGACACGGGTTTGACAGCCTGTTGATTGAGATCGCACGCCTGCGCCCTGCAGGTCGTGCGTTTGTCTCTGCGCGCCTCTCGATGGGCGGGCCGTGACGAGGGAGCCGCAAGGCTCGCCGGTTGTCTCAATCCCGGTCTGTCAACCTCATCATCGTGCCCGCTCACCCCTTCCAAACGGATTGAGTCGGGCCTTCTCATCAGTGGAGGTGCCTATGGCCAGACAACCCCGAAATGTTCCCCTTCAAACGCTCACGCGCGAGCAACTCGAGAAGCGCATCGATCTGCTTGAGCGCGTGAACCGCACGGCAATCGGTTACGCGGACCAGTACAGCAAGCAGGTCGCGAGGATCGGTGCGATCGCGCGCGCGGTAAAGCGTGGCGGCGTGACCTTGCAGGATCGCATCGCACTGGTCGAAGCGATGGAGACGCTGGCCGATCAGGCGGAGACCGAAGCGGCGCTCGACAGGGATTGCATCGAATGGGTGTGCGCATGTCCGCCAGAGGAATGGGACGACGTGCATGCGGAGTTGAATCAAATGCCTGCAGACGCGACCCGGCACTGACGCACGAAACGTCGCGCGAGCGGCGACGTAAGCGTGGCTAATCAGAGTTCATTGGCATCGAACTGCATCAACGGGCAGGGGCGCCCGCTAAACCTGCCGCAAACAATACTGCGCAATGGCCTCGATCACCGCCTCGTCTTCGCCGACGGGCGTCGCGCAGCGAATCTCGATGCCCGGATGCGCCGTCCGGCATCGTTCGACGATGACAGGCAGGTCCTGGCGGATGTGGCCGCCTTGCCCGAAAAACACGGGCACGATCGTCACGGCGCGACAGCCGTCGGCCACTTGCTGCGCGACGGCTGTCGGCAAATCCGGTGTCATCAGTTCAAGAAACGCCAACGAGACAGGCGCACTGCGCAGGCCACGCAATGTATTCGCGAGCCGTTCGAACGGCTCCGCCCAGCGCGCGTCGCGCGCGCCATGCGCAAAGAGAACGATGCCGGTAGCGGCCGCATCGGTAGTTGCCATCACATCCCTCCCGATCGGGTCGAAAGCACGCAAAGCACGCGAAGCACGCAAAGCACACACAGCACGCGAAGCGCGGGCGCCGCCATAGCCGGCAATCGGCCCCGCGCGGCCCCGCACCGGCTAGTGCCGGTCAACCCACTTCAGCCCGACGAGCCCCAGCACCAGATAAACGAGTGCCGGCGTCGCGGCCGTCAACGGCGCGGGCCAGGTGTTCAGGTTGCCGATGTGCGAGAACAGCGTGTTGAACAACTGGAAGCTCATCCCGAGCATGATGCCGCCGAACACCTTCACGCCGACCACGCCGGCGCGCGTATGCAGGTACGCGAACGGCAGCGACAGCACCAGCATGACGAACACCGCGAACGGATACAGCAGCTTGCGCCACAGCGCGATTTCATAGCGCTGCGTGTCCTGATGGTTTTCCGTCAAATGCTGGATATAGCGGAACAGGTTGAACATCGACATCCGGTCCGGCGAGACGAGCAGGACCGAGAGAATCTGCGGCGTCAGTTCCGAGCGCAGCGAGTACTCGGGCAGCGTGATCTGCTTCGCGCGATAGACGGGATTCAGTGCGTCGGCCGGCGTGACGCCGGCCGGCACGACGTCGATCAGTTGCGTATCGGTCACGTCGGTCAGTTTCCAGTGACCGGGCGGCTGATAGACGCCCGACTTCGCGATGCGCACATTCGACAGCCTGAACTTCGAGTCGAATTCGTAGATGCGCACATTGCTGATCGTCGCGTCGGGTTTCAGCTCGCCGACGTTGACAAAGCGCGTGACCTGCTCGCCGTCGGCGCGCGCGGTCAGCGTGTCCTTGACCCAGACGCCCGACTGGAAATTGCTCGATACCGACGAGCCCAGCGCCTCGAGCCGCACGCGCTCGGACAACTGGTCCGTATAAGGCCCGACCACTTCGCCGATCAGATACGTGAGCAGCACGAGCGGGATGCCGATCTTGAGCAGCGAGCGCAGCGCCTGGTTCGTCGCGAGACCGGAGACGCGGAAGATCGTGTATTCGGAATTCGCGGCCATCTGCGCGAACACATAGATCGCGCTGATCAGCGCGGCGACCGGAATGATTTCGTAGAAGCGCGACGGCGTTTGCAGCGCCACGCGCAGCACCGCATAACTGAAATTGTAGTGACCGCGGCCGACCGAATTGAGTTCGTTGATCAGGTCGAAAAAGAAAAACAGCCCCGAAAACGCGAACAGGATAAAAATGAACGACAGATAAACCTGACGCGCGAAATACCGCTCATAGATCCGCATCGGTCAGGCTCCCTGCGACTGCGACGAGCGCGCGACGCCGGAACGCCGGCTGAACATCGCGCGCGAAAACAGCGGCCGGTTGCGTACGCGCAGCCAGAAGATAAACACGACGATGGCGGCGACCACGAGATGCAAGCCGACGAGGCCGACTGCGAACGACATCTTCCCCTGCTGGATCCACGACTGCACGACGTTCAGCACGTTCGAATAGGTCAGATAGATGAGCACCGCCATCACGAGGTTGATCGTGCGGCTGCGGCGCGGATTCTGGTACGCGAGCGGAATCGCGAGCAGCATCAGGTTGATCGCGATGAGCGGCAGCCCGGCGCGCCACGCGAATTCGGCGAGATTGTCGCGCGTGGGGTTGCGCAGCAGTTCGAGCGTGGGCGTGCCGGTCGCGGTAGGCGTGGTGACCACGGGCTGACTCTGGATCTTGATGCCGTAGCGCGCGAATTCCATGATGCGGAAATCGGGGTGGCCCGGCTCGCCGTCGTAGCGCCGGCCGTTTTCGAGCACGACGAAGCGGTCGCCATTCTTTTGCGTTTCGGTATGGCCGAACTTCGACACGACGACGTTGACCTTGCCGTTCTCGGTGCTCGTGACGAATACGTTCTCGACATGCGACTGGTCCGGCGACATCTTCTCGATGAAGAACACGCGGTGGCTTACCGTCGATTCGCGGAATTGTCCAGGCGCCAGCAGCGAAACTTCGTCGCGCTGCTGGAAGCGCGCGCGGATCAGTTTGTTCTGCTGGTTCGACCACGGCCAGCCGACGAACACGAAAAACGCGATCAGGATGATGATCGGCGTGGCGAACACGCCGACCGGCCTGATGAACTGCGTGAGGCTCACGCCCGACGATAGCCACACGACCATTTCGGAATCGCGGTACCAGCGCGTCAGCACGAACAGGATCGACACGAACAGCGTGGCGACCAGCATGATCGCGAGGTAACCGATCACGGTCAGGCCGATCAGCACGAGCACGTCGCGCGGATCGATTTCGCCGGACGCGGCGAAGCCGACGATGCGGATCATCATCGTCGTCAGCACGAGCGTCAGCAGAACCATGAACACGGCGCCAGCCGTATAAGCGAGTTCGCGCTGGAGGGAGCGTTCAAAGATCATGGTTGAAGATGGGAGGGCGCGCTTGCCGGGGCACCGCAGGCGTAGTACCTGCCTCCAAAGCGACGGCCACAGGAAAAATAGCGGATAATTGCGGCTTTCATCCTAAGCCCAGATTTTATCCGAGGACAAGCGCGATGGACTTTAGCATAAAAGCCTGTGATTGGAGCAAAGGCTCGACCCAAGGGTTCCTGACGGGGAAATCAGATTGCATCGTGATCGGCGTGTTCGAGTCGCAAACCTTGTCCGGTGCGGCGCTCGAAATCGACACGGCCACCAAGGGGCTGTTGACCCGCATCATCAAGGCCGGCGATATGGACGGCAAGACCGGCAGCACGCTGTTCCTGCATGAAGTGTCCGGCATCGGCGCATCGCGCGTGCTGCTCGTCGGCCTCGGCAAACAGGATGCGTTCACGCAAAAGGCGTACGGCGACGCGGTGCGCGCCGCGTGGCGCGCGATTCTCGGCACGAAGATCGTGCAGATCACCTTCACGCTCGCCCAGGCGCCGATCAAAGAGCGCACGTCGGACTGGGCCGTGCGCGCGGCAATCCTCGCGTTGCGTGAGCTGACCTACCGCTTCACGCAGATGAAGAGCAAGCCCGATACCACCGCGCGCGCGTTGAAGCGCGTTGTCTTCTCCGTCGATCCGGCCGACGAGAAGCTCGCGAAGCTCTCCGCAAAGCAGGGCGCGGCGCTCGCGAACGGCATGGACCTCACGCGCGATCTCGGCAATCTGCCGGGCAACGTCTGCACGCCGACCTATCTCGCGAACACCGCGAAGAAGCTTGCGAAGGACTGGAAACTGAAAGTCGACGTGCTCGGCCAGAAGCAGATGGAAGCGCTGAAGATGGGCTCGCTGCTGTCGGTCGCGAAAGGTTCGGCCGAGCCGCCGCAGTTCATCGTGCTGCAGTACCAGGGCGGTGCGGCAAAGGCGGCCCCCGTCGTGCTCGTAGGCAAGGGCATCACGTTCGATACGGGCGGCATTTCGCTGAAGCCCGGCGACGCGATGGACGAAATGAAGTACGACATGTGCGGCGCGGGCTCGGTGCTCGGCACGCTGCGCGCGGTCGCCGAGATGGGCCTGAAGCTCAACGTGGTCGGCATCATCCCGACCTGCGAGAACATGCCGTCGGGCACGGCGACGAAGCCGGGCGACGTCGTCACGAGCATGTCGGGCACGACCATCGAGATCCTGAATACGGACGCCGAAGGGCGCCTGATTCTCGCCGACGCGCTGACCTACGCGGAGCGCTTCAAGCCGGCCGCAGTGATCGATATCGCGACGCTGACGGGCGCGTGCATCATCGCGCTCGGCCATCACAACACGGGCCTCTTCGCGAAGGACGACGCGCTCGCCGGCGAACTGCTCGACGCGGCGAAGGAAGCGGCGGATCCCGCCTGGCGCATGCCGCTCGACGACGAGTACCAGGACTTGCTGAAGTCGAACTTCGCCGATGTCGCGAATATCGGCGGACGTCCGGCCGGCAGCGTGACGGCGGCGTGTTTCCTCGCGCGCTTCACCGAAGCGTATCCGTGGGCGCACCTCGATATCGCCGGCACCGCGTGGAAGAGCGGCGCGGCGAAGGGTGCGACGGGCCGTCCGGTGCCGCTGCTGTCGCAGTTCCTCATCGATCGCGCCGCGCAATAACGCCCCAGGCATGACGCGCATCGATTTTCATTCGAACGTCGGCGACTCGCTGCTGTACGCGTGCCGCCTCGTGCGCAAGGCGTATCAGGCCGGCCAGCCGCTCGTCGTGCTGGCCGAGCCGCCGCGTTTGCGCGCGTTCGACGAGCAGTTGTGGACCTTCTCGCCGCTCGATTTCGTGCCGCACTGCATGGCCGGTGCCGCGCTCGCCGCCGATACGCCGGTCGTGCTGGCCGCGAATCTCGACGACGCGCCGCATCACCAGATCCTGCTCAATCTCGGCGCCGCAGTCCCCGCGCAGTTCGCGCGCTTCGAGCGCCTGCTCGAAGTGGTCGGCAACGCGCCCGACGAACTCGCGGCAGGGCGCGAGCGCTACCGGTTCTATCGCGATCGCGGCTATGCGCTGAACAACTACAAGCAGGGCGGCTAACCGCGGCGCGTCGGCGGTCACCGGGTCCGCAAGTTGCAGCCGCGGCGTGACGGGCGGAACTTGCCCGCCTATCCCGAGTCCTGAATAACAGGCCAGTCGTCATCTTCGTCCCGCCGGGCCTCGGTTCGGCTCATCGGTTCGTCCGACTTATTGACGGAGCACCTATGTCCCATTCGAACGAGTCTTCTTCTCCCGACGCCATTCCCGTCCTCAGCGAGGTGATCGTGCAGGGCGACCCCGCGCAGGGGCGCGATGTGCCCGAACTCGTCGACATCTTGCCCGACGAGCCCGGGTTTGCCCAGCCGCCGGCCGCGGAGCGCGACACGGCGTCGCCGTATGCCGCGGCCGAGCCCGCTGCCGCTGCGTCTCAGGCGCAAGCCGCATCCTCACCCGCACCCTCGTCCGCACCGGCTGCGGCCATGGCGCCCGCGCCCGCCGCGCTGGCGACGCCGGACTACGACGCGAACCTGCTTGCCGAACGGCTACGCGGCCGCTTCGCCAGTTTCCTGACCGGCGAAGGGCGTACGCTGATCGAAGCGCGTTGCCGCGACGCGATCCAGGAGCACAACACATGGCTCGTGGGCCAGGTCACGCGCGAAGTGGCGATGCTGCTGGAAACGGAAGTCTCGGTCTGGATTCGCGAGGCGATCCGCGAAGAGTTGAAGCAGCGCGGCGACGTGTAAGCCCGAGGCTGAACCTGAAGAACCCGCACGCGCGCATCCATACCGCGTGCCAGGCGCCCGCGCGAATCACTTGAGCGTCAGAATCCAGCTCGCAAGCTGCGCCGCCTGGTCGGGTGTGACTTGGGTATTGGCCGGCATCGGCACAGCGCCCCAGACGCCCGCGCTGCCTTCGAGAATCTTGCGCGTCAGGTATTGATTCGCATCGCCGCGCGTCGAATAGCGCTCGGCGATGTCGTTGAGCGAAGGCCCGAGAACGCGGCGCTTGACCGCATGGCAGCTCATGCAGTTTTCCTTTTGCGCGAGCATGAGGCCCGTCGACGCCTCCGCGCGGGCCGCGGCGGGTCCGATCAGAACGAAAGCCAGTGCGCCTGCCAACCCCATTGCCGCATACGACTTCGATTTCATGCTGGTCTCCGCCGGTCACGTTGCGCGGCGTGTTGCGCGCGCACATTTGCGTATCGTTTTGCTCGTACCGGGTGGTGGCCCGATTATAAAAGCAAAGGGGCACCCGGAACCTCTCCGGAGTGCCCCTTAGTCTTCAGGCGGGGTGTGCGTGCTGCGTGCGTGGCCTCGGGTCGAGCCCACGCCCGGAACGCGCGTGGCTCGCGTTTAGCCCGTGACGGCGCCCTTGTTGGCCGGCTGGGCGAGCGCCGCGTACTTCGCGAGCACGCCGCGCGTGTAGCGCGGCTTCGGCTGCTTCCATGCGGCGCGGCGGCGTTGCAGTTCCGCGTCGTCGATGTTCAGCTGCAGCAGCAGCTTGTGCGCGTCGATCGTGATCGAATCGCCTTCCTGTACGAGCGCGATCGTGCCGCCGACGAACGCTTCCGGCGCGACGTGGCCAACCACCATGCCCCACGTGCCGCCGGAAAAGCGGCCGTCGGTGATGAGCCCGACCGATTCGCCGAGACCCTTGCCGATAATCGCGGAAGTGGGCGCGAGCATTTCAGGCATGCCCGGGCCGCCTTGCGGGCCGAGATAGCGCAGCACGACCACGTCGCCGGCCTTGATCCTGTCGGCGAGAATCGCGTCCATCGCGCTTTGCTCGTCGTCGAACACGCGCGCCGGACCCGTGATAACCGGGTTCTTGAGCCCCGTGATCTTCGCGACCGCACCGTTTTCCGCGAGGTTGCCCTTCAGGATCGCAAGGTGGCCTTGCTTGTAGAGCGCCTTGTCGATCGGGAAAATCACGTCCTGGTCGGCACGCGGCTTCGACGGCACGTCCTTCAGTTCTTCAGCGAGCGTGCGGCCGGTAATCGTGATGCAGTCGCCGTGCAGCAGGCCCGCGTCGAGCAGGATCTTCAGCACTTGCGGGATGCCGCCGGCCTGATGCAGATCGGTGGCGACATACTTGCCCGACGGCTTCAGGTCGCAGATAACAGGCACGCGCTGGCGGATGCGTTCGAAGTCTTCGATCGTCCATTCCACTTCGGCCGCGTGTGCGATCGCGAGATAGTGCAGCACCGCGTTCGTCGAGCCGCCGGTCGCCATGATCAGCGAGACCGCGTTCTCGATCGACTGCTTCGTGATGATGTCGCGCGGCTTGATGTCCTTCTTCACGGCTTCGACGAGCACACGCGCCGATTCGGCGGCCGAGTCGACCTTTTCCTGGTCCGGGTTGGCCATCGTCGACGAGTACATCAGCGACATGCCGAGCGCCTCGAACGACGAGCTCATCGTGTTCGCCGTGTACATGCCGCCGCACGAGCCCGTGGTCGGACAGGAGTTTTTCTCGATGCCTTCGAAATCTTCCTCGGACATGCGGCCCGCGGTGAATTCGCCGACGGCTTCGAACGACGAAACGATCGTCAGCGCCTGGCCCTTCCAGTTGCCCGGCTTGATCGTGCCGCCGTACACGTAGATGCCCGGCACGTTCGCGCGCGCGAGGCCGATCATGCCGCCCGGCATGTTCTTGTCGCAACCGCCGACCACCACGACGCCGTCCATCCACTGACCCTGCACGCAGGTCTCGATACAGTCCGCGATTACTTCGCGCGAGACGAGCGAGTACTTCATGCCCTCGGTGCCCATCGACATGCCGTCGGAAATCGTCGGCGTGCCGAAAATCTGCGGGTTCGCGTCGGCGCCCTTGACCGCGGCGACGGCCGCGTCGGCGAGACGCTGCAGGCCGGCGTTGCACGGCGTGATCGTCGAGTGGCCATTGGCGACGCCGATCATCGGCTTGTCGAAGTCATCCTTCTTGTAGCCGATGGCGTAATACATCGAACGGTTCGGCGAGCGGGCGACGCCTTGCGTGATGTTCTTCGAACGACGGTTGTACGACATGGGGAGCTCCATCCGGTTTGTTGTGTGCGGCGCGCCGGCAGGTGCGCTTGCACCGGTGAATCGGGCGTCAATGCAGTGTAGGCCGGGCGCGTCGCGCAAGAATGCAGTTTCCCCGAAAGAATGTCCAATATATTATTGATGGCTCATTAGGTCGTAAAATGTATTAATTGAGGCTGCCCATGTCCGTCCCGGCCATTCCCGATCTGCGCCAGCTCCGTTACTTTGTCGCGGTCGCCGAGGAGAAACACTTCGGCCGCGCGGCGGCGCGCTTGTCGATGACCCAGCCGCCGCTGTCGCAGGCCATCCGCGCGCTCGAAGAAACGCTCGGCGTCGAACTGTTCGCGCGCACGAAGCGCTCGGTCGAACTGACGCCGGTCGGCGCCGATCTGCTGCCCGAGGTGCGGCGGCTGCTCGCGAGCGCCGAAGCGTTGCGGCCGCTCGCGCAAAGTCTCGCGCGCGGCGAGTCGGGCGGACTGTCGCTGTCGTTTGTCTCGACGGCCGATTACGGTTTGCTGCCGCCGTTGCTGCGCGACTTCGGCGTGCGTCATCCGCGCGTGCGGCTGCAACTGGCCGAGGCGACGAGCGACGTGCAGTTCGAGGAACTCGTCGCCGGTCATATCGATGCGGGCCTCGTGATCGGCCCGCTGCCGCCGCGCTACGCGACGCAGCTATCGTGGCTTTCGATCGCGCGCGAGCCGCTCGTGATCGCGATGTCCGCGCAACAGGCGGCGCGTATCGAAGCGGGCAGCGGCGGCGTGGCGTATGAAGCAGGCGAGCAGGCCGCCGACCTCGCTGCGGCCGTTCCCGAATGGCGCGACACGCCGATCAGCCTGCGCGATGCCGCCGATGCGCCGCTCGTGATCTTTCCGCGCCGTTTGGCGCCGAGCTTTTATGACATCATTATGGATTGCTACGGCGTCGCCGGACTCACGCCGCGTATCGGCCAGGAGGCGATCCAGATGCAGACCATCGTCAGCCTCGTGTCGGCGGGCATGGGCGTCGCACTGGTGCCGCAATCGTTGCGTAATCTGCGGCGCACCGGTATGGTCTACCGGCCGTTGACCGAAGCCGTGCCTGCCATCGAAACGGGGCTCGTCTGGCGCACGCAGGCGGTCAGCCCGGTGCTCGCCGGTTTCATCGAAATCGCGCGTGCGCATGCCCGGCATCTCCGAAACTTCGGCGCGCCATCCGAATCTGTCAGAACCGAACTCCGATAATCACACGATGCTCATTCACCCGAATTTCGATCCCGTCGCCATTCATCTGGGTCCGCTCGCCGTGCGCTGGTACGGCCTCATGTATCTCGTCGCGTTTATCGCGGCGATCGTGATCGGCCGTTTGCGGCTGCGTCTGCCGCATGTCGCCGCACAAGGCTGGACCGCAAAAGACATCGACGACATGCTGTTCTACGGCGTGCTCGGCACGATTCTCGGCGGCCGGCTCGGCTATGTGCTGTTCTACAAGGCGAGCTTCTACTTCGCGCATCCGCTCGACATCTTCAAGGTGTGGGAAGGCGGGATGTCGTTTCACGGCGGCTTTCTCGGCGTCGTGATCGCGATGACGATCTTCGGCTGGCAACGCAACCGCACCTGGCTGCAGGTGACGGACTTCGTCGCGCCGCTCGTGCCGACCGGTCTCGCGGCCGGGCGCCTTGGCAACTTCATCAACGGCGAGCTGTGGGGGCGCGTGACCGAGCCGTCCGCGCCGTGGGCGATGCTGTTCCCGGGCGCCGCGCCCGACGACGCCGCGTGGCTTGCCGCGCATCCGGCGCAAGCCGCGCAGTGGCATCTGAACGAGGTGTTCGCGCAATATCATCTGCTGCCGCGCCATCCGTCCGAACTCTATGAAATCGCGCTCGAAGGCGTCGCGCTGTTTTTCGTGCTGATTCTGTTCTCGCGCAAGCCGCGGCCCGTCGGTGCGATATCGGCCGTGTTCCTGATCGGCTATGGGCTCGCGCGCTTTACCGTCGAATTCGCGCGTGAACCGGACGACTTCCTCGGCTTGCTCGCGCTCGGCCTGTCGATGGGGCAGTGGCTGTCGCTGCCGATGATCGTCGCCGGCGTCGCGTTGCTTGTATGGTCGTATCGGCGCGCGGGCCGGCACGCGCAGCAAACGGTCAACGCGGGTTGAGCTTGATGAGCGGCTTACCCGCGCGGCTTACTCGCGCGTTACTGCGCGGCTTACCGCGCGAGGTTGCTGCAAAACGCGAGTGAAATGAAGAACGCCACGGCATGCCGTGGCGTTTCAGTTTTCTACAAGACGCGGCGCGACGCATGCGTTCAAGCATCACGCGAGCGTCGAAACATGTGACGACAGCACGTCGATCACTTCATCTGGACCGACCCCGATACATTGACCGTCACCGTCGACGTGCCGCCTTCGAGCGGCACCGGCGGGGCCATCTTCGCATCGGCGGACATCGCGCGCGCGCTCATCATCATCACGGGCCGCGGCGCAATCGAGCCGCCATGTCCGACGTTGACCTCGCGAATCGTATAGCCGCTATAGCCGAACGCTTGCGCCGACGACGCGGCCTGCTTGCGGAACGACTCGATCGCCTCGCCGGTCAGCTTCTGCTCGGCCGCGCGCTGTGCTTCCGGCGACAACGAGAACTGGACGTTGCCGACCTGCATGGCCGGCGCCATCTGACCGGCGAGCTTCGACGCGGCGGCGAAGTCGTGCGATTCGAGCACGACCTCCGTGCGTCCGCGCCATGCGGAAATGCGGCCGTCGCGATCGGTCGAAGGGAAGATCGAGAACGAACCGGTGCGCGCGGTCACGCCCGATACGCCCTTCGCCTTCTGCAACGCGGCATCCGCGCGCTGGTTCAGTGTGGTGGTCAACGTCGACGGGTCGCTTGCTTCCTGCTCGTAGAACAGCGTGATGTCGACGACGTCCTGCGGCACTTCGGAACTCGCCTGCGCATTGAGCGACAGCACGCCCGACGGTTGATAAGGCACGACGGTTTGCGCGTGCGCCGCGCCGGCTTGAAGCGCGATGACGAGAGGGACCGCACAGCGTCCGGCAACGGCCCATGCGAGCCTGGTTTTTGTGGTCATGGGTTCGACTCCTTGGTTAGGCGAGGGCGCAAGCGCGCATGCGGCGATGCATGCGGATGCGGCAATGCGATTGCATGCATGCGCATGCGAGCTTGCAAGTCCCTTGCGATCCCGTTAGGCGGTAACCTCGCCGATCTGGTTCCCGAACGCGTCACGCGGCTGGCTTCGCGAGCCGCCGGGTAATGAACTTCCACTGCGCGTCCGTGACCGGCGTGATGGACAATCGGTTGCCTTTGGCGAGCACGCGCATATCGGCGAGTTCTTCGTGCTCGCGCAACGCGGCTAGCGGAATCAGCTCGATCTTCTTTTTGAACACGACATCGACGAGCATCCAGCGCGGCGTTTCCCGCGACGACTTCGCGTCGTAGTACGGGCTCTTCGGATCGAACTGCGTGGGGTCGGGATAGGCCGTCGACGAGACTTCCGCAAGCCCCGCGATACCGGGCTCGGGACAGCTCGAGTGATAGAACAGCACGCCGTCGCCGATCTGCATGATGTCGCGCATGAAGTTGCGTGCCTGATAGTTGCGCACGCCGGTCCATGGCAGCGTGTGCTTCTTTGCGTTGGCGAGATCGTCGATGCTTGCTTCGTCCGGTTCGGACTTCATGAGCCAGTAGCGCATGTGTCGTATCAGTCCAATGAGTTGGCCCATGAGCGATTCGATAACCGCGCACCCATACCGGGGCACCGATAACGAGGCACCAATGAAAAACGGCACCGGACGATTGTCCGATGCCGTTCGAAATAGGTCCCCGCCTTAGCCGCTAGGCCGGCATCCTGAACCGGAGGTTCAGAATTGGTCGCAGTTAGCAGCACTTCGGGTACATCAGACAGAGTGACGCGCACGCCCGTGCTACAAATTTCCGCAACCGTGCACATGGCATTGGTTCAAGGAATATATGACCTTGGCGAACCAGGCAGGGAAGCTTAAAACCGGTGAAGCTTAAAGATGCTTGGAGAACACTGCAATGACCATCGCAACAAGCGCCTTGGTGAACACTGCGGTGAAACCTCAATGAGCGCTGTACTGCTCGATCACTGTGTCGAGCTGCTCATTCATCTGCGCCATTGTACGCCGGATTTCCTCGGCGGGAAAAGATTCTCCGTGACGAACACTCGTTTGCAACTGAAGCAGTTCCGATGCCAGCGAAAGCGCCGCCATCACGGCGATGCGGTCCTGACCGCGCACGTTGCTGCTCGCGCGAATTTTCGACATTTCGGCGTCGACGCGTGCGACCGCTTCGAGCAGTTCGGCCTCGGTTTCCGGCGAACAGGCAAGACGATACACCTGGCCGAGAATCGACACTTCGATCTGCTTCGTGGTCATGCGTTTTCTCCGTGGCGGGTCACGTCGCTGTGCGCGTTTTCGTGCTCATCGTGTTGCTCGGGGTTGAGCAGGTCGAGCTGATTATCGGGCTCGGCATGTGCACGCGCACGCGGCAGTTTTTCGAGGATGGCGTTAAGACGCACCTGTGCGTCGTCGATCTTGGCCGACAGCGTATCGCGTTCGGCTTGCAACGCGTTGCGCTCTTCGCGAAGCTGTTCGAGTTCGGCGCGTGTCGCATCGCATTCGGCGCGAGCGTTGGCGAGCTGCGCTTCGAGTGAGACGCGTGCTTCCTGATGCCGCTGGCTGATCTGGATCAGGCGGCCGATGTTCTTTGACAGGGTTTCGAGTTCGGTGAGCATGGGGCTGCGTCCTCTAGAGACCCCGCATTTTAGCGCGGAATGCACGACGATCGGGCATTTGTCTCGTTTCGAGACGTAACAGCAGCGCTTTCTGCGGTTTTTGCTCGCATTGCGTGTCGTCGAAGCGGACCGCGCGATGCGTAAAACACTGAACGTATACGCGTTTTCTGCATGAAGCAACGTTCTATGGGACTGAGGAATGGGCCGTTGCGGCAGCGTCGACCGAGTCGGGCCGCGCGGAGAACAGCGTTCTGCCGGCGCACGCAAAGCGGGCGACCGTTAGCGAAACGATGCGCCAATCCCTTCGTCCTGCCGACCTATCGCATCCGCTTTGCACACCCGTGATGGTCACCGGCGACCGCCGATCCGCGACAATCGCGTACGCCCATCCATCGCCGCGATATTCCGGTTCGCGCCGCGCAAACCGTTACTATCTCGGCTACGGGCAGCGCCAGGGGCGAGCGGTGGAAGGCGGTTGCAAGCCGTTCCGGCGCATCGCGGCACGGCGGCGCGCGGCATAATCCGACGCGCCGCATGGTCTGACGCGCAGCATGGTCCGACCGTGAGCGCAAATAAACGGAACCCGTTCGACAACGATGATGAATTCGCCTACACGCATCACCCTCGCCAGCGCATCGGCCCACCGTGACTGATCTCGCGCAAACGAATCGTTCGGCGCAGACGGTTGCGCATGCAATGACCTCGCGCCGCGCGGCCGCGATCTGGGCCATGCTCGCCGCGCTCGCACTGATTATCTTCGTCGCTTCGCTTGCGCTCGGCAGCGTGTCGATCGCGCCCGCGCGCGTGCTGGCGGCGCTCGTACCGGCGCCCGCATCCATGCATGGCGCGCCGGCCGATGTCGCCGGCGAGATTGTCCGCAGCTTGCGGCTGCCGCGCGCGCTGGCCGGCTTTGCATGCGGCGCACTGCTCGCGCTCGCAGGCGCGCTGCTGCAGGTGCTGTTGCGCAATCCGCTTGCCGAGCCTTATGTGCTCGGCGTCTCGGGCGGCGCCGCGACCTTTGCGCTGTTCGCGATGATGGCCGGCTGCGCGTGGTGGGTCGTCGATGCCAGCGCATGCGCCGGTGCGTTCGCGTCGATCCTCTTCGTGCTCGGGCTCGCGCGCGGCGAACTGTGGCGCGGCGAACCGCAGGACACGTCGCCGCGACTGCTGCTGACGGGTGTCGTGATCGCCGCCGGCTGGGGCGCGGTCATCACGCTGCTGTTGACTGTCGCGCCCGAAAGCCGCCTGCGTGGCATGCTGTTCTGGCTGACCGGCGACCTGAACGGCGGCGCGCTGCCGTGGGCCGCGCTTGCGGCCGCAGTGCTCGCGATGGCCGCGATCGTGCCCGTCGCGCCGCAACTGAACGTGCTGTTGCGCAGCGATGCGGCCGCGCGTGCGCTCGGTGTGCCGGTCGTGCGCTTGCGCCTGCGCGTCTATCTCGTCGCATCGCTGGCGACGGCCGCGGCCGTGACGACCGGCGGTACGATCGGCTTTGTCGGTCTCGTCGTGCCGCATATGCTGCGGCTCGCATTCGGCAACGACCAGCGCATGCTGCTGCCCGCGGCCGCGCTCGGCGGCGGCGCCGCGGTGATGGGCGCGGACCTCGTCGCACGCACGGCGATCGCGCCCGCGCAATTGCCGGTCGGCGTGATCACCGCGCTCGCGGGCGTGCCAGTGTTCCTCTGGATGCTGTTGCACAGGCGGCGATGATGAAGACCGATTCGAACGCAGCGTTCGCCGCCTCGCTCCGCGCGCAGCATCTGACCTTGCGCACGGGCACGCGCACGCTCGTCGACGACTTCACGCATGTGTTTCATCCGGGCGAGATCTGGTGCATTGCCGGGCCGAACGGCGCGGGCAAGACGACCTTGATCGCGACGCTCGCGGGCCTCGTGCGCCCGGCTGCCGGCCATGTCGAAATCGACGGCACGCGCGTGGCCGACTGGCCATCCGCGCGTCTCGCGCAACGTCGCGCGTTGATGCCGCAAAGCGTGCACGACGCGTTTAGCGCGAGTGTGCTCGACATCGTGTTGCTGAACCGTTTTCCGCATCTGATCGGCTGGGGCTGGGAGCGCGCCGACGATCGCGCGGCCGCCCAGGCGGCGCTCGCGCTATTGGGCCTCGCGGACTTCGCGCGGCGCGACGTGCTGTCGCTGTCGGGCGGCGAGCGCCAGCGTGTGGCGCTGGCGGCCGTGCTGTGCCAGGATGCGCCGCTGCTGTTGCTCGACGAGCCGCTTGCGCATCTCGATCTGCATCATCAGATCGACTGTCTCGAAGCGCTCACCGCATGGACGCACGCGACGGGCGACGTGAAGCGTGAGGAGAAGCGCGAAGGGCAGCACGAAGATCAGCACGAATGGCAGCGCGCCGACCACGGCAACGACCACCGCGCGGCGCGCACGATCCTCTTCTCATGCCACGACCTCAATCTCGCCCGCCGCTTCGCGACGCACGCACTGCTGCTCGACGGCCGCGGCAGAATCGACGCCGGCCCCGCGCGCGACGTGCTGACGCCGGAACTCGCGAGTCGCGCGTTCGGCTATCCGCTCGCGCTGATCCGCGACGGGGACCACGAAGCGCTGGTTCCCGCGCTGCGGCCCTACACTGGAGCCCGCGCGATGCCGCCCATCACGCGCGCCGGCAACACACCGACTTCCCATTGACGATCCTCACCCGATTCCATCCATGAAACACGCGTATTTCCCGCCGTCCGTCGAAGCGCTCGATCAAACGATGCGTGCCGAACTGCAGCACATCATCGATACGAAGACGAAGCCGCCCGGCAGCCTCGGCCAGCTCGAAGCGCTCGCGCTGCAAATGGGCCTGATCCAGCGCACGGCGCGTCCGCGCATCGAACGTCCGGTGATGATCGTGTTCGCTGCCGATCACGGTGTCGCGGCAGAGGGCGTGAGCCCATATCCGCAGGAAGTCACCGCGCAGATGGTGCTGAATTTCCTTGCGGGCGGCGCGGCGATCAATGCGCTCGCCGCAGTCGCGGGCGTGACGCTCGAAGTCGTCAACGCGGGCGTGGCGACGCCGCTTCCGCCGGCGGCGCAATTCGTCGATATTCCGGTCGCACGCGGCACGCGCAATTTCGCCAACGAGCCGGCAATGACGCGTGACGAAGCACTGACCGCGCTGCAGGCCGGCGCGGCGCGCGTGCGGCATCACGCGTCGCTCGGCACGAACGTGATCGGCTTTGGCGAAATGGGGATCGCGAACACGTCGGCGGCTGCCTGCGTGATGAGCCGGCTCTGCGCGCTGCCGATCGATGCATGCGTCGGGCGCGGCACCGGTCTCGACGACGCGGGACTCGCGAAAAAGCGCGACGTGCTCGCCGCCGCGCTCGAACGTCATACGAACGCGCGCGAACCGCTCGATGTGCTCGCGACCTTCGGCGGCTTCGAGATCGCGATGATGGCGGGCGCTTACGTCGCGGCGGCGCAGGCGCGCATGACGATTCTCGTCGATGGCTTTATCGCCAGTGCTGCATTGCTCGTTGCGCTCGCGCTGGCGCCGGCCGTGCGCGACTACTGTGTGTTCGCGCACGCGTCGAACGAAACCGGGCATCGGCGCATGCTCGACCATCTGGGCGCGAAGCCGTTGCTCGCGCTCGACCTGCGCTTAGGCGAAGGGACCGGTGCGGCGCTTGCCGTGCCGCTCCTGCGCGCGGCCGCCGCCTTCATCAACGAGATGGCGAGTTTCGAATCGGCGGGTGTGGCGAATCGCGATGCGTGACCAGCCATACACCGGCGGCTCGCAAGAACGGTCGCAGGAGCGACGGCACGAACGGTCGCACGAATGCGTGCATGAGCGAACCCGCGAGCGGACCCGTCGATGCTCGCCCGGCATGCGCACGCGCACCGAATCGTACGAAGGCGAAAGTGCACGACGATGAATCCGCTCGCTGAACTGCGTTACTTTTTTACCGCGCTCGGTTACTTCACGCGCGTGCCGGTGCCGCGCTGGGTCGGCTACGAGCCGCACTATCTGAACGGCGCGGCGCGTTATTTCCCGCTGGTCGGCGTGATCGTCGGTGCGCTCGGCGCGCTCGTGTATCTCGCGGCGCTGCGTTTTTTTCCGCCGGGCATCGCCGTGCTGCTGTCGATGGCCGCGACGCTTTTCGTGACCGGCGCATTTCACGAGGACGGCCTTGCGGATTGCATCGATGCGTTCGGTGGTGCCTATTCGCGCGAAGATGTATTACGCATCATGCAAGACTCGCGCATCGGTGCTTTCGGCGCGATCGCACTGGTGGTTTCGCTCGCGCTGAAATGGCAGACGCTTGCGGTATTGCCGCCGTTGCGCGCAGCGTGGCTGATGCTTGCCGCGCATGCGGCAAGTCGCGCGTGTGCGATCAGCTACCTCGTCACGCTCGATTACGTGCGCGCCGAAGGCAAGGCAAAACCGGTCGCGCGGCCGATGACGCATGGCGCGTTTGCGTGTGCGCTGGCGTTAGGCGTGCCATGGATTTTCTGGCCCGACTGGCGCGAAGGTTGCTTGGTCGCCGCGGTGCTGTGCGCGCTGCGTATCGCGCTCGGCCGCTATTTCGTGCGGCGCATCGGCGGTTATACCGGCGATTGCCTCGGCTTCGCGCAGCAGGTCTTCGAACTGGCTATTTATCTGACGGGGGTCGCATGGATGTGGTCCTGATTCGTCACCCGGCTGTCAATGTCGATGCGGGTATCTGTTACGGAAACAGCGACGTGCCGCTCGCGGACGGCCCCGAGACGTCGGCCGAAGCGATCGCGGTGCGCCTCGCCACCTTGCAGGTGCCTGCGCCGCGCGTCGTGCTGACGAGTCCGCTCACGCGCTGCGCGACGGTTGCCGCGGCGCTGGCGGGCAACTTCGGCTGTACCGCGAGCAGCGACGACAGTCTGAAGGAGATGGACTTCGGTACGTGGGAGTTGCAGCGCTGGGACGATATCGATCGCGCGCTGATCGATGCGTGGGCTGCCGATTTCGAAGGCGCGCGCGTGCATGGCGGCGAGAGCGTCGCGCAGTTCGTCACGCGTGTGCGCAGCTGGTTCGACGTGTACGAGCAGACGCGCGAGCTGAGTCCCGCGTATGTGGTCACGCATGCGGGCGTGATGCGCGTGATCGCGGCGCTGACGTTGAGGCTGACGGTGGACGTGTGTCTGCAATGGGCGCTCGATGCGAGCGCCGTCGTGTGGTTGAGGCGTAACGACGAGACGATGAAGTGGGCGATCGTGCGGTGGAATGCGTGATCGACTATCGAGGTCTGCGCGAGCGCGCGATGTCGAGGTCTTCGCACAGTTGCGCCGCGCCTTGCGCAAGACGCGGCGTGGGGCGGTTGATCAGATCGCCGTCGATGGCAAAGAGGTTGTCGCGCGCCACCGCTGTGATCGCGGGCCATTGACGCCAGCTGTCGAGTTGCGGCAAGGCCGTATTCGATGCGGTTGCGCCCGGCGCCGCGGTGACGATCGCTTCGGGATTCGCGGCGAGCACGGCTTCGGTCGATACGGTCGGCACCAGCGGTTCGAGCTGCGCGAACACATTGCGTCCGCCGCATAGCGCGATCACGTCGCTGAGCAGGTGCGTGCCGTTCAGGGTCATGAGCGGGCGCTCCCACACTTCATAGAACACGCTGACCGGCGGCTTGCCCGCGTAGCGGGCGCGCAAGCGCGCGATGTTCTTCCGGTAATCGTTTGCGGCCTCGTTCGCCGCGGACGATGTGCCCAGCAGCTCGCCGAGCTTCGTCAACGTGGTTGCGACATCGTCGAGATGGCGCGGCTCGCTGAAAAAGAGCGGCACATGCAGCTCGCGCAGCTGTTCGATCTGCCGTTGCGCATTGCCGTGCCGCCACACGACGATCAGGTCGGGCCGCAGCGCGACGATGCGTTCGAGATCGAGCGCCGTGTTGTCGCCGACGCGCGGCAACTGCTTCGCTTCGGGCGGGTAATCGCTGTAGCTGACCGCGCCGACGATCGTTGCTGCGCCGCCTGCCGCGTAGAGAAGTTCGGTCGTGTGCGGGGCGAGGCTGATGACGCGTCGGGCGGGCGTCGTCAGCGTGACGGTGGCGCCGGTGTCGTCGGTAACGGTGATGGGCGCTGCGGCGGCGATCGCGGTGTGCGCGACCGCGACCGCGATAGACGCGATAGACGCGATGCGCGCGGCGCAGGTGGCGCGCGCCGCCAGCACGGCGCGAGAGCAAACGCTCGTGAACGCTGACCCGCGCGATGGCCGCACGCGCATGACTTTATCGCGACGCATGCGTATCGATCTCGCGCACACTTTGCGCTAGCGCGAGTTCGAGCCGCGTCCATCCGTCTTCCGTCGCGGGCAGCCCGACGCGTACGCTCGCCTGCTGCGCGAAGTAACGCGTCCAGATGCCGCGTTGCGCGAGCGCGCGATGCAACGCGTGCGCGCGAGTATCGGCGCTCCAGGCGAAAAGCGGCGTCGCATGCACGCTCAGACCTTGCGCATGCAACAGCGCGGCGAGTCGCGCGCCGTCCTCGGCGAGCCGCGCGCGCATTTCGCATTGCCACGCGGTATCCGCAAGCGCCGCCGCTACCGCATGACGCGCAGGCCCGTTCACGGTCCATGCACCGAGCGTTGCGCGCAGCGCGTCGAGCAGCGCGGGCGCCGCCAGCACGAATCCCGCGCGCGCACCGGCGAGGCCGAAGAACTTGCCCGGCGAGCGCAGCACGACGAGTCCCGGCCGCGCAGTGAACGAGGCGAGCGACGCCGACGGCGCGGGCATCGCATCGGCGAACGCTTCGTCGACGAGCAAGGTGCCGCCGCGTGCCGACAATTGCGCGTGCCACTCGAGCAGCGTGTTCGCGCTCGCGTAATCGGCGGTCGGATTATTCGGGTTCACGATCACCGCATGCGTGATTGCGTCGGGCGGCGCGGCGCGCGTCGCATCGAGCGGCGCGATTTCGTGTCCCGCGCGCGAGAAAGCCGGCGCGTACTCGCTGTAGGTCAGCGGCGCGATGCCGGCCGTCGCGCGCGGCAGCAACGCGGGCAGCGCGCGAATCGCCGCCTGGCTGCCTGCTACGGGCAGTACATGCGATGCGTCAGGCGCGCCATAGTAGCGCGCGGCCAGTGCGGCGAAGCCGTCGCCGTCGTCGGGCAGGCGGCGCCACGCGTCGGCCGGAACCGGCGGCACCGGATAGCCGTGCGGATTGATGCCCGTCGACAGATCGAGCCACGCCTCGTACGGAATGCCGTAGAGGCCCGCGGCTTCGTGCAGGTTGCCGCCATGGGTGATCGGGGAAGCGGGGGTGTCGGTCATGGAGTCGGTCAACATGTGCGGCGCGCTGGTGAGCATGTACGGCATGTACGGCATGGACGTATCGCTATGCCTGGAACGGCACGCTCGTCAGCGCGAGCACGATCAGCACGGCGAGCCACAGGATTTCCGTGCGCTCGACAAGCGCAAGCGCGGCATGCACGTGCGTGGCGCCCGGCGGTTCGCCCGCGCCCAACGTCGGCCGCCGCTCGACTTCGCCGTTATAGACGGCCGGCCCGCCGATCAGCACGTTGAGGCTCCCCGCGCCGGAGGCCATCACCGGGCCCGCGTTCGGGCTGTCCCAGCGCGGCGCCTGCTCGCGCCAGCAACGCCAGGCGGTGCGCGTATCGCCGAGCAGCGCGTAGCTCGCGGCAGTCAGACGCGCGGGCGCCCAGTTCAGCACATCGTCGATGCGTGCGGCGGCCCAGCCGAAGCGCAGATAACGCGGCGTGCGGTAGCCCCACATCGCATCGAGCGTATTCGCGAGACGAAACGCGAGCGCACCGGGGCCGCCGAACACCGCGAACCAGAAGAGCGCGCCGAACACGGCGTCGTTGCCGTTTTCGAGCGCCGATTCGACGGCGGCGCGCGCCAGCGCCGGTTCGTCCGCGTGTGCGGTGTCGCGCGACACGATCCGCGACGTCAGTTCGCGCGCCTCGTCGAGATCGCGCCGCCCGAGTGCCAGCGCGATCGGTGCGATATGCTCGCGCAGGCTGCGCGCGCCGAGCGCGAACCACAACAGCGCGACGTGCAGCACGCAGGCGAGCGTCAGCGGCAGAATCTCGACGAGCAGCCACGAGACCGCGACGGGCGGCACCACGGCCAGCATCCAGGCGGCGAGCCCCGCGGGGCGGCCGCGGCGGCCCGTGTTGTAGTGGGCTTCGAGCCGCATCGCGAGGCGGCCGAATGCTTCGAGTGGATGATGGCGGCGCGGCTCGCCCAACCAGCGGTCGACGATCATTGCGGCGGTCGCGCACGCGGCGATCAGAGGCATCGACAGCATCGTTCAACGGCCCTTTGCGTGCGGCGACGCTTCGTTCGGAACGGCGCCCTTCAGCGCCAACGGCAAACCCGCGACCATCAGCGTAACAGTCGACGCGCGTGCGGCGATGCGCTGATTGAGCCGGCCGAGTTCGTCTACATAGAGCCGTGTCGCCGCGCCAAGCGGTACGACGCCAAGCCCGATCTCGTTGCTGACGACGATCACTTTCGCTTGCGCGGCGGCCAACGCCGCATCGAGTGCGTCAAAACGCTGTGGATAGTCCGCGGCAGGCGCTGCGCCATCGGCGGGGCACAGAAGGTTGGCGAGCCACAGCGTCAGACAGTCGACGAGGATGCAGTGACCGGGCGCATCGGCGGCGCCGAGCGCGGCCGCAAGGTCGAGCGGCGCTTCGACGATGCGCCAGTGCGCGGGCCGCCGTGCGCGGTGCAGTTCGACGCGCGCGGCGAATTCGGCGTCGGCAACGCGTGCGGTGGCGATATAGGTGACGGGGCACGCGCTGTCGCTCGCGAGCCGTTCGGCGTGCGCGCTCTTGCCCGAGCGCGCGCCGCCGACGATAAAGGTGACGTCCGGTGAAATCATGCGCGTGATTGTACCGGCGCGATGCAATAATGCGGCCTTCGCCCTGTTTGTTTTCAGTGCGCGACGCGTCGCCGTCGCGCGCACTGCCTCCTGACCTTGTCGACCACCGCCACCACGCCATCCTGTTCATCCGGTCAGCCCGATCGGCCTGTCACGAAGCCGCCGCGCGGCACGCTGATGATTCAGGGCACCACCTCCGATGCGGGCAAGAGCACGCTCGTCGCGGGCCTGTGCCGGCTCGCGCGGCGCGCGGGCGTGCGCGTCGCGCCGTTCAAGCCGCAGAACATGGCGCTCAATAGCGCGGTGACGGTCGACGGCGGCGAGATCGGCCGCGCCCAGGCGCTGCAGGCGGTGGCGGCCGGCATCGACGCGCATACGGATCTGAATCCGGTGCTGCTGAAGCCGACGAGCGATCGCGGCGCGCAGGTCATCGTTCACGGCAAGGCGCGCATGAATCTCGATGCGCGCGCGTACCACGACTACAAGCCGGTTGCGTTCGAAGCGGTGCTCGAGTCGTACCGGCGCTTGCAGGCCGCGTACGACACGATCTTCGTCGAAGGCGCGGGCAGTCCGGCCGAAGTGAACCTGCGCGAGCGCGATATCGCGAACATGGGGTTTGCGCAGGCGGTCGATTGCCCGGTCGTGCTCGTCGCCGATATCGACCGCGGCGGCGTCTTCGCGCATCTGACCGGCACGCTCGCCTGCCTGTCCGCGAGCGAGCAGGCGCGCGTGCGCGGCTTCGTCATCAACCGGTTTCGCGGCGATCCGGGCTTGCTGAAGCCGGGCCTCGACTGGCTCGAGGCGCGTACCGGCAAGCCGGTGCTCGGCGTCGTGCCGTATCTGCATGGGCTCACGCTCGACGCGGAAGATATGCTGCCGCGCGAACTGCGCGCCGCAGCCGGCGCGGCCACCGGCAGTGCGGGCGACGCGGCGGCGGGCGACGTGCTGCGCGTCGTCGTGCCGGCGTTGCCGCATATCAGCAACCACACCGATTTCGACGCGCTGCGTGCGCACCCGCGCGTCGATTTCCATTACGTCAAAGCGGGCGTGCAGCCGCCTGCCGCGGATCTGATCATTCTGCCCGGCTCCAAGAACGTGCAGGGCGACCTCGCATTTCTGCGCGCGCACGGATGGGACGCGGTGCTGCAACGGCATCTGCGTTACGGCGGGCGCGTGATCGGCGTATGCGGCGGCATGCAGATGCTCGGGCGCGAGGTCGCGGACCCGCATGGCGTCGAAGGGCCGCCTGGCAGCGTGCCGGGCCTCGGCTGGCTCGACTTCTCGACGACGCTCACGCAGGAGAAGACGCTGAAGAACGTGACAGGCCGGCTCGCGCTGCCCGGCGCGCCGGAGCTGGCCGGCTACGAGATCCATATGGGCGAGACCGAGGGGCCGGCATTGGCGTCGCCGGCCGTATGGCTTGCGTCGGCGTCCGGCGGCGAGGGAATCGACGGCGGCAGCAGCGAACGGCCCGATGGCGCGTTGTCGGCGGACGGGCAGATTTTCGCGACTTACGTGCATGGGCTTTTCGACACGCCGGCGGCGTGCGCGGCGCTGCTCGGCTGGGCCGGTCTTGCCGATGCGCCGCCGCTCGACTATCCGGCGCTGCGCGAGGCGTCGCTCGATCGGCTCGCCGATACGCTCGCGGCCCATCTCGATCTGGAGCGGCTGTTCGGCGCGATCGGCTGACGGCGCCCGATTCGTTCCTGACAGGAAATAAACTAAGCGTCTATCGCCATTTTTCGCGCTCACAGGTTCGAATAAAGTCGGTTCCTTGCGATGACGCAGCGTGCGTTGTCGATCGTCCACACTTCGGAACAGGAACTGCCATGAACCGTCCAGCCGTCGCCGCACGCACCGCCAACCCCGAACTCGCCGCCTTGCTGCTACGCGTTGCGCTAGGCGTGCTTTACCTCGCGCACAGCCTGCAGAAAATTTTCATATTCACGCTGCCGGGCGCCGCGCAGTTTTTCGTATCGGTCGGCTTTCCGGGCTGGCTCGCTTACGTCACGACGTTCGTCGAACTGTTCGGCGGCATCGCGCTGCTGCTTGGCGTGCAGGTGCGCTGGGTCGCGCTCGTGCTGTTGCCGTTCATGCTCGGCGCACTGTCGGTGCACTTTCATAACGGCTGGGGCTTTGCGTCGCCGAACGGCGGATGGGAGTACCCGGCGTTCTGGGCCGTGGCGCTCGTCGTGCAGTCGCTGCTCGGCAATGGCCTGTTCGCGCTCGGCCAGGCACGCGCGGCGCACCTCGCGGGGCGCGCCGGAGCCTGATCCGATTGCGTCAGTACAGCACCATCTGCGTACACCGGAAAAGCGCGATCGTCTTGCCGTCGGGCCCATGGACGGTCGCGTCCCACACCTGCGTGGTGCGGCCCAGATGCACGGCTTGCGCGACCGTGCGGATCGTCCCTTCGGTCGCGGTGCCGAGGAAGTTGCTCTTGAGTTCGACCGTCGTGAAGCTTCGCGCGTCGGCCGGCAGATGCGCGAGGCAGGCGAGACCGCACGCCGTATCGGCCAGACCGATCACCGTCGCCGCATGCAGAAAGCCGTTCGGTGCGAGCAACTGCGGGCGCACCGTCAATTCCGCGCTGAGCCTGCCTTCTTCGATCGCGGTCGCCTGAAAGCCGATCAGCTCCGGCAGCGTGCCGGCCTGCAGTGCGCGCATCCATTCGAGGTCGCGCTCGGAGCGCATAGCCATCGTGATCTCCCGCAAAAAGGGAAGGCGATTGTCCAAATCGGCCGCCCGGGGCTTTCGAGCCTGGCGGATTTGCCGATATTATCAACGCCTGTGCCGGCCAGGTGGGCGCCCGTTCGGGCCGCCGCGCCACGCCGGCGAGGCCGTTTGAGATAATTCGACAATGACAGGGCCTTCTTCCCGGGAGTATTCATGACGGTAATCGTGGTGGCGAATCCTAAGGGTGGCGTCGGCAAAAGCACGCTCTCCACCAATCTGGCAGGCTATTTCGCGGCCGAGGGCGAGTGGGTCGCGCTCGCCGATCTCGACCGGCAGCAGTCCGCGCATGCGTGGCTCGACCTGCGGCCAGGCGGCCTGCCCGCGATCGAGACATGGCATGTCGATCCCGATTTGCCTGTGAAGCCGCCTAAGGGACTCGAGCGCGCCGTCATCGATACGCCGGCCGGCCTGCATGGCAACCGGCTCAACGTTGCGCTGAATCTTGCCGACAAGGTCATCGTGCCGTTGCAGCCGTCGATCTTCGATATTCTCGCGACACAGGAATTTCTCGAGCGTCTGGCAAAAGAAAAGGCTGTGCGCAAGGGGGCGATCGAAATCGGCGTGGTCGGCATGCGTGTCGATGCGCGGACCAAGTCGGCCGATCAGCTGCATCGATTCGTCGAGGGTTTGAATCTTCCGGTGCTCGGCTATCTGCGCGATACGCAGAACTATGTGCAGCTTGCGGCACACGGGCTCACGCTGTGGGATGTCGCGAAGAGCCGCGTCGAGAAGGATCTCGACCAGTGGGAGCCGATCCTCAAGTGGACCAACGGCAAGGCCTGAATCTGAACGTGAACGTGGACCTGACGCGCGGCCGCTTCAGGTCCAGCTTTGCGTCGGCACATGATCGCGGTTGCCCTTGATGCGGTTCTGCTCGTCGACGAACACGAGGTCTGGTTTCCACCCCGCCTGCAACTCCGCCTCGTCGATCATCGCGAATGCCGCGATGATGACGAGGTCGCCAAGCTGCGCGCGCCGCGCCGCCGAACCGTTCAGCGAAATCATGCCGCTGCCGCGCTCGCCCTTGATCGCATAGGTCGAAAAGCGCTCGCCGTTGTTGATGTTCCAGATGTCGATCCGCTCGTTCTCGACGATATTCGCGGCTTCGAGCAGGTTCTCGTCGATCGCGCACGAACCTTCGTAGTGCAGTTCGCAGTGCGTGACCGCGGCGCGATGGATCTTCGATTTGAGCATATGGCGTTGCATGGCGATTCCCTTGTTGCGCGAGCGCGACCGCAAACGGCGGCGCGCGTCAGATTTCGAGGTTATCGATCAGGCGCGTCGCGCCGAGCTTCGCGGCCGCGAGCACGACGAGCGGCGCTTCGCCTTCGTGCGCGGCGGGCGGCAGCAGGTTCGCGCGCTTGCGGATGGCGATGTAGTCGGGCTTCCAGCCACGCGCGGCAAGCGCGGCCGCCGCTTCGCGCTCGAGTGCGTCGAAGTCGCGCCGGCCGGCCGCGATCGCGTCGCGAATTCCGTTCAGCGTAGCTGCAAGGCGCGGCGCCTCGGCGCGCTCGGCCTGTTGCAGATAGCGGTTGCGCGAGCTCAGCGCGAGGCCGTCGGCGTCGCGCACGGTTTCCGCGGCGACGATATCGGTCGGCAGCGCGAATTGCTCGGTCATCGCGCGCACGATCATCAGTTGCTGGTAGTCCTTCTTGCCGAACACGGCGACGCGCGGCTGCACGCACGACATCAGCTTCATCACGACCGTGCAGACACCGGTGAAGAAGCCCGGCCGGAACTCGCCTTCGAGAATGTCGCCGAGATCGTGCGGCGGGTGGACGCGATATTCCTGCGGCTGCGGGTACATGTCCTGTTCGGTCGGCGCGAACAGCACGTAGACGTTTTCCTTCTGCAGCTTCTCGATGTCGTCCTGGAGCGTGCGCGGGTATTTGTCGAAGTCTTCATTCGGTCCGAACTGCAGACGGTTCACGAAGATGCTCGCGACGACCGGATCGCCGTGCTGGCGCGCAAGCCGCATCAGCGACAGATGACCTTCGTGCAGATTGCCCATGGTCGGCACGAACGCGGTGCGGTTCTGGCCGCGCAACTGGTCGCGCAATTCCTGGATCGAGCTGATGACTTTCATGGTCGGATAGCGGTTCTCACGCGGGGCGCGCGCTGCGCCGTGCCTGGCCGCAGTGTCTCCCATCGCGCATCGGCTGTGCCCGCGCCTGTTTCGAAGCAGAGGCGGCAGGGCTTGAAGCGCCGGATTGTAGAGGATTTGCAGGCGCGGCGCACCAACTGGAGGCGCGTGCGGGCAAGTGAACGATGCGCGGCGAAAGACAAGGATCAGGCGGGCAGGTATGCAAGCCGCACGTAAATCGGTGCGAACGGTTCGGCCTGCGTGATTTCGATCAGCGACTCGCGCGACAGCTCGAGCATCGCAATGAAGTTCACGACGACGACCGGCACGCCGCGCGACACGTCGAACAGCTCCGCGAACTCCATGAAGCGCGCATTCTGCAGCTTGCGCAGGATCACGCTCATATGTTCGCGCACCGACAGTTCTTCGCGCGAAATGCGGTGATGCTGGACGAGCTTCGCGCGCTTGATCACATCGGCCCACGCGGCGCGCAGATCGTCGGTGTTGACGTCCGGAAAGCGCGGCGTAATGCTCTGCTCGATGTAGACCTCGGCGCGCAGGAAGTCGCGGCCCAGTTGCGGCAGATGATCGAGCCGCTGGGCGGCGAGCTTCATCTGCTCGTACTCGAGCAGGCGCCGCACGAGTTCCGCACGCGGGTCTTCCGCTTCTTCGCCGGTATCGGCCTTCTTCACCGGCAGCAGCATCCGCGATTTGATCTCGATCAGCATCGCGGCCATCAGCAGATATTCGGAGGCGAGCTCGAGGTTCGACTTGCGCAACTGTTCGACGTAGCCGAGATACTGCGCGGTCACGTCGGCCATCGGAATGTCGAGCACGTTGAAGTTCTGCTTGCGGATCAGATACAGCAGCAGGTCGAGCGGGCCTTCGAAAGTCTCGAGAAAGACTTCGAGCGCGTCCGGCGGGATGTAGAGATCCTGCGGCAGCTTGAAGAGCGGTTCGCCGTACAGGCGTGCGAATGCGATGCCGTCCACGGTGTCGGGCGTCGAATCGGTCGCGGGCGCGGTCAGGGCGGCGTTGCCCGGTGCAATGGGACCGTGCATGGCAGCGGCATGCGCATGCGCCGCGGCGGGCTGTACAGCGGGCTGTGCAGCTGGCTGCAAAGCGGGCTGTGAAGCGACCGAAGCAGGCAACTGAGCCGACGGCTGATCGGGCAATTGTTCTGGCAAACGTTCTGGCAACTGAGCGCCGCCGGCCTCGTCGGCAGAAGACACGTTAGAAGTTCTGGTAGTAGACGTACGGCGTTTGCTTCACGCGTGCGGCTTGCTGCTCCGAGCGCTCGTCGAGGTCGATCGGCTGCTTGTCCCACAGCAGCGCGCGGCCGCGGCGCTGTTCGTCTTCGAGTTGCGGCTTCTGCTCTTTCAGCTGATTCAGGAATTGCGTGATGTCCGACTGATACATGGCTCGAAATCCATTGGAGAAAGGGACGCCGCGTGGGCGGCCGTTCGGGTAGGACGTAATTTTAACGCATGCGCGCGGGCTGTCGGCGATTCCGACAGTAAAGGCGCGTGCGCCGGTTCCGCTCGGGCGAAGCCGGCGCCGCATTCGTGGAACACGCTGGCGCCGATATTCGCGATACGCCGGCGGGAACATCGACGGAATATCGACGGAAACATCAACGGAACACCGGCCGGCGCAAGCGCGTCCAAGGCGGGCGCCCGTTGCCGGATCGTTGCCTGCGCCGGGCGTGCTCCGCGGTCGCCGCCCGCCCATTGCCGTGCGACCCTGAATTCGGGATGCGCGGCTGCGCCGATGTGGTCAAATAACGAGCTTCAGTCCCGCCGCGGACTGGCCCAAGCCAGAAACTGTCGAAATCAACAATTGCCGGAGGTCGTGTTTGGCGGGGTGGTCAATCGAACCGTCGCAATCGCGGCGCCGCGCCTCGCGGCCGCCGCCCGCCGCGCGGCCTTCGCGCGCATGGCTCGTTGTCGCGATCGTGGCCGTCCTGTTTCTGATGGCGGCCGGCGCGCCGGCCGCGCACGCGGCGAAAAAACGCGCGTCCTACGACGTCGACGTCGATGCGACGCCGCGCTCGCTGCGCAAGCTTCTCGAAGAGCACCTCGATCTGGCGCGCTTTGCAAAGCACGACGACATCAGCAGCGAGCAGTTCGATTTTCTCGTGACCGCCGCGCCGCAGCAGGTGCGCGATCTCGCGGCCACGCAAGGCTACTTCACGCCGGTCGTGCGCACGGACGTGCGTACCGTCGACGGCAGGCGCACGGTCGCCGTGCATGTCGATCCGGGTCCGCTCACGACCATTTCGTCGATCACGCTGTCGTTTCGCGGCCCGGTCGAAACCGAAGACCCTGCGCAGGAGAACGCGACCCGTTTTGCATTCTCGCTGCACGACGGCGACCCGTTCACGCAGTCGGGCTGGGACGGCGCGAAGAACGCGGCGTTGAAGGCGCTGCAGGCGCGCCGCTATCTCGGCGCGAAAATCTACCAGTCGCAAGCGCGCATCGATCCGCAGACCCACGACGCGAAACTGTCCGTGACCTTCGACAGCGGCCCGACCTTCACGCTCGGCAAGCTCGACGTCTCGGGCACACGCCGTTATCCGGAAAGCATCGTCGACAACGTGAATCCGATTTCGCCGGGCGAAATCTACGACGTGCAGCGCGTCACCGAACTGCAGCGCCAGCTGCAGAACACGCCGTACTACGCGAGCGTCGCGATCGACGTCGACAACGATCCCGCGAAGCCGCTCGACACGCCGATGCACGTGAAAGTGAGCGAATACCCGTACAACAGCGTGCGCGGCGGCGTCGGCTATGCGACCGACACGGGCGCGCACGTGCAGGGCTCGTACACGTATCTCGACACGTTCGGCGCCGCGTGGCCGTTCACGGTGTCGGGCCGGCTCGACCAGATCCAGCAGTACGGGCAGGTCCAGCTGTCGATGCAGCCGGGCAAGCGCGGCTGGACCAACAGCGCGCTCGCCTCCTATACGACAACCGACGTTTCCGACACGCGCATCTACAGCCTGCGTGCGGGTGTGCAGCGCGCGCGCACGTCGCAGTACATCGACTACAACTACTCGATCCTCTATTACCAGGACCGGCTGGACCAGAACGCGGCCGCGCCGACCACGGCGCGCGCGCTCGTGCCCGCGTGGTCGTGGACGCGCCGCAATACCGACGACCCGCTGTTTCCGCGCTCGGGCAATCTGATTCATGCGGAAGCGGGCTTCGCGGTGAAAGGCGTGCTTACCGATCAGACCTTTATCCGCGGCTATGCGCGCGGCCAGCAATACATTCCCGTCGGTCAGCGCGATCTCGTGCTGTTTCGCGCCGAACTCGGCGGCGTGTTCACGAGCGGGCCGTCGAGCGGCGTGCCGGCGTCGCTGCTGTTTCGCGCGGGCGGCTCGAACTCGGTGCGCGGTTATGGCTTTCAGAGTATCGGCAACAACGTCGGCGGCTCGGTGCTGCCGACCAAATACCTGATCACGGCCAGCTCCGAATACCAGCACTGGTTCAGCCACGACTGGGGCGCGGCCGTGTTCTTCGACATCGGCACGGCGACCGACAACTGGCACGAGAAGGAGTTTTTCCCCGGCGTCGGCTTCGGCGCGCGCTGGCGCAGCCCGGTCGGGCCGGTCAACGTCGACCTCGCCTATGGCATTCGCAATCACGACGTGCGTCCGTATCTGACGCTCGGCATTGCGTTCTGATCAACCTTGAATCCGACTGCACCCGACGCATGACCATGGACCGTATCGCTCACCTGTCATCGGATCGCCCGGGCGACGTGCCGCCCGGCGGGGCGGGTGGCGCGGGCGGGTACCGCGCTGCCGGCGGGCTCGGCGATGGGCCGGCAGGCGGTGCGCGCGGTCGTGACGGGGCAGGCGGTGCCGATGGGTCCGGCGGCTCCGGCGGTTCCAGCGGCGCCGATGGTTCCGGCGGTTCCGGCGGCGGCCCTGGCGGCGGCGCGGCCACGCCGCCGCCGAGGCGCCGCAGGCGCCTGTGGCGCGCGCTTCTGTGGGCGACGCTGGTACCGGCGCTGATCATCGCGCTGCTCGCCGGTGCGCTGTATGGCGTCGTCGTCACGGAGCGCGGCACGGCCTACGCGTGGCAGGCGGCGGTCAAGCTGCTCGGCGGCCGGCTCGCGGGCACGCTCGAGGGCGGCACGCTCGCAACGGGCGTGCGCCTTGCCCATGTGCAATGGCGCAGTCTCGATGGCAGCGGCACGGAGATCCGGGTCGACCGTGCGTCGGGCAAGTGGACGCTATCGGACCGTCCGTGGAAGTTCACCGTCGACTATCTGCATGTCGGCACGATCGACGCGCGCATCGCGCCGTCGACCGAGCCGTCGAAGCCGCTGACGCTGCCCGAAGACCTGCGCTTGCCGATGCGGCTCGAGGTGCGCGACCTCAGCGTCGACGAGCTGCTGCTGCACGACGGCGCGTCGACGAGCGAATACTCGGGTCTGCTGTTCCATGGGCGCAGCGACGGGCGGCACCACGAGGCGGTGGTCGAGCGCCTCGATACGCCGTTCGGCGCGGTGACCGCGCGGGCGAAACTCGATGGCGTGCGGCCGTTTGCGCTGACCGGCGAGGCCAGCTATGCGGGCAAGGTCAACGACGAAGCGGTGCAGGTGCAGGGGCATGTGTCGGGCACGCTCGAGACGCTCGTCGCCGAGCTCGATGCGAGCGGGATGAAGCTGAACGGTCACGCGCGCATCGAGGCGACGCCGTTCGCCGACGTGCCGCTGCGGCGCGCCACGCTGACCTTCGATCATGTGAACCCGCAGGCGTTTTCGCCGGGCGCGCCCGCGGCCGATCTCGCGGTGCGCGCGGATTTGCGGCCGGCCGGGGAGCAGGCGCCCGCAGGGTTCGACGGGCCGCAAGCGCCGGGCGGCGCGAGCGCAGCGGCGGCCAGCGAAACGGCCGCAACGGCCGGCGGCACGATTGCGCCCGCCAGTTCCGCACATGCGGCGAGCGCCGCGAACATGGCCAGCGCCGCGCCGCCCGCCAGCCCCGCGACGCGCCCGCGCGGCTTCGCGGTCACCGGCTCGGTGTCGATCGTCAATGCGAAACCGGGCTCGATCGACGCGCACCTGCTGCCGCTGATCGACGCAAACGCCGACGTGCGGCTCGACGCGCAGACGCAGCGCATCTCGAATCTGAACGTGCGGCTCGTCAGGAACGCGACGGTCACGGGCGACGGCTCGCTCGCCGGCAAGCGCGGCCGGCTCGATCTGAAGGTTGCGAAACTCGACCTGAACGCGCTCGTCGCGAGCGTGCGGCCGACACAGTTCGCCGGCCCGATCGCGATTCGTCTGAACGACGATATCCGCACCGTGACGCTCGATCTCGCCGATCCGCACGCGGCGCTGCGCGTGCAGGGCAAGGTCACGCTCGACCCCGCGCGCACGAGCTTCAACGACGTGCGGCTGACGTCGGGCAAAGGGCGCATCGATGTGTCCGGCGCGATCAAGAACGATGCGAGTTCGACGTACAACCTGAAGGCGGCGCTGACCGACTTCGATCCGCTTTCGCTGACGTCGCTGATGACGCCGAAGCCGGCGGCCAGGGCGCCGGCTTCGGGTAGAAGAGGCGCCGCTAACGCCGCTAATGCCGCTAACGCCGCCGCGCCCGGCAAACCCGCTACGGCGACCCAACCCGCTGCCTCGGCCCAACCCGCGTCCGCGCGAAAAATCGAAGCGCGCATCAACGGCACGATCGCGGCGACCGGCCTGCTCGCGCCGGCCTTCACGACCAAGGCCGAATTCAAGCTCGGCGACAGCATGTACGACAACCTGCCGATGACGGGCGGCGGCACGATCCAGCTGGCCGGCTCGCGCATTCTGCCGAGCCACGCGAGCTTGTCGGTGGCCGGCAATCAGGTCGACCTGCAAGGCAGTTTCGGCGGCCGCGGCGACCGGCTGCGCTTTCGCGTCGATGCGCCGCAGCTCGACCGGCTCGGCTTCGGCGTCGCGGGTCTCGTGCATGCCGACGGCGATCTGACGGGCACCTTCGCGCATCCGAACGTGACGCTCGATTACAAGGCCGACAGCGTGGTATTCGGCTCGAACCGCGTCGGCCACGCGCAAGGCCATGCCGAGTTGCGCGACGGCGCGAATGGCGCAATGGTATTCACGACCGACGCGCGCAATCTGAGCACCGCGGGAATCGAGCTGAAGACGCTCACGGCGCGCCTGAACGGCACGCGCGCCAACCATACGTTCGAGGCCGCGGCTGCCGGCACGTTGCGCGACCGGCCGCTCGATCTGACGCTTGCCGCAAACGGGCATCTGAGCGACGCGCGCGACGGCACGCACTGGGACGGTACGATCACGCGGCTGCAAAACCGCGGCACGCCCGCGCTGAATATGGAGTCGCCGCTCGCGGTCAGCACGGGCCCGCAGCGTCTTACGCTCGGCGCGACGCGCCTCACGCTCGAAGGCGCGCTGCTCGACCTGAAATCGCTGTCGTACGACCACGGGCGCGTACGCTCGGCCGGCACGCTGACCGGCATTTCGGTCGCGCGCCTGCAGCAGCTGCGCCAGGAGTTCACGGGCGCGGCGCCGCTTGCGAAAACCGACCTCGTCTTCGATGGCGACTGGGACTTCGCGCTCGGCGACACCTCGAGCGGCCATATTCAGCTGAAGCGCCGCAGCGGCGACGTGACGGTCGAAGTGGGGCGCGGCCTCGCGTCGCTCGGCGTCACCGATATTTCGTCGCGCGTCGATTTCGCGGCCGGCAACCGCGTGAACCTGACCGCGCACGCGCAGGCGAGCCGCCTCGGCGTGATCGACGCCGAGGCGCACACGGCGCTTGCGATGCGCGACGGCGCGCTGGCGCTCGACGAAAACGCGCCGCTGACCGGCAAGATCGACGCGAACGTGCCGTCGCTGAAAACGACGGGCGGCCTGTTCGGCCCGAGCTATCTGCTCGACGGCCATCTCGCGTTGCGCCTCGCGCTCGGCGGTACGGTAGCGAAGCCGAATCTGTCCGGCTCGCTGGTCGGCGACGGCCTGTCCGTGACTGCCGTGGACCTCGGCGTGCAGTTGAAGAACGGCGTCGTGCGCATCGGGCTGTCGGAGAATCTCGTCGAATTCCAGCAGGTCGAGTTTCACGGCGGCGACGGCACGCTGCGCGCGACGGGCCGCGTACGGCTCGATAACGCGGAGCCGGACCTGACCGCGAGCATCGTCGCCGATCATCTCGAACTGTTCGCGTCGCCGGAACGGCAACTGGTGCTGTCCGGCAGCGCGAGCGTCGCGAACGCGGGGCAGCAGGGCGGGCTGGCGATCAACGGCAAGTTCAATGTCGAGCATGCGCTGTTCGACATGCCGGAGCAGGGCGCGCCGAGCCTCGGCGACGACGTCGTGATCGTGCGGCCGGACGGCTCGGTGATCGGCGGCAAACCGCCCGAGGTCGGCACCGCGACGAGGCCGGTCGGCCCGTTCGCGCCGCGCGCGAATATCGACATCAATCTCGGCAACGACTTCCGCTTCCGCGGACAGGGCGCCGATGTCGGGCTGCGCGGCACGATCACCGCGCTGTCCGCGCCGAACATGCCGCTACGCGCGGTCGGCAACGTCCGCGTGACCGAAGGGTCGAGCTATACCGCGTTCGGCCGCAAGCTCACGATCGAGAACGGCTTTTTCACGTTCAACGGGCCGGTCGCGAACCCGGGCATCAATATTCTCGCGATGCGCCGCAATCAGGAGGTCGAGGCGGGCGTGCAGGTGACGGGCACGATCCAGTCGCCGGTCGCAAAGCTCGTCTCGGAGCCGAACGTGCCCGACAATGAGAAGCTTTCGTGGCTGCTGTTCGGTCACGGCACCGATCAGGGCAACAACCTCGGTCAGCAGAGCACGATGACCACCGCGCTCGCGCTGCTCGGCAGCGCGAGCGGCAAGCGCATCGCGCAGACTTTCGGACTCGACGAGTTTTCGATCGGACGCAGCGAAGTGGGTCTGACCGATCCGCAGGTCGTGATGGTATCGAAGGCGATCAACGAGCGTTTCGTGGTCGGTTACGAGCAGGGGCTGCAGTCGGCGAGCAACGCGATCAAGGCGACGCTGAACCTCACGCGCTACTGGTCGGTGGCCGCTTACGGCGGCACGTTCCAGGGCATGGATCTGCTTTATACGCGGCGGTTCGACCGCTGGCCCTGGTGAGCATGCCGCGCGGCCGTGCCGCATCGCAATGCGACCGCAACGCCGCCGAGCGTCAGCATCATCGCCACGGCTTCGCTCGCGCCGAACGGTTCTCCGAGCGCGCAAGCGGCCGCGACGATGCCCATGATCGGCACGAGCAGCATGCCGGTCGCGGCGACGTCCGCAGGCAGCCTGCGCAACGTGGCAAACCACGTCAGGTAGCACACGCCCATGGGCACGAGCGTCATGTAGACCATGACGGCCATGCCGTCCGGTTTCAGACTCGCGAAGCTCGGGTGTTCCAGCACGATGCCCGCCAGCACCAGCGGCACGCATCCCAATCCGACCTGCCACGCGACGAGCGCAATGGGCGGCACAGGCAACGGGTCGCGTGAATTGACGGTGCCCAACGCAAACAGCACGGCGGCGCCGAGCGCGCACGCAATGCCTTCGAGCTTGCCCGCATCGAAGGCGAGTCCGCGGCCGCCGAGCAGCACCACGAGGCCCGACATGCCCAGCACGATCGCGAGCAGCGACATGCGCGACGGCCGCCTGCCGAGCACCGGCCATGCCAGCAGCATCGACCAGATCGGCATCGTGTAGACGAGCAGCGCGCCTTCGCTGACGCTGAGCCATTTCATCGACAACGTCGACAGACCCATCCACGCGAGCACGTTCGTGCACGAAGCGAGCATGATGCGCGGCATCAGGGACCAGGGCACCCGCAGGCGCTCGCCGCACAGCGCGGCGACGATCGCGAGAATGACCGATGCCGTCACGCCGGCGACGCCGCGCGAAAAGAGCGGAGGCCATTCCCGCAGCAGGATTTTCATGGCGGGCCAGTTCAGCGCCCAGCCCAGTGCCGTGACGAACAGGAAGAAAGCGCCTGCGCCGAGCGTCGACAGGCGCTGGTGGGCCGCGTGATGCGCGGCATAGCCGTGACTCATCTAGAAACCCGCGATCGCCTTGAGTTCGAGGTAATCGCCGAGACCGAACTCCGCGTGTTCGCGGCCGTTACCCGACTGCTTGTAGCCGCCGAACGGCGCGTTCGCATCCCACGGTGCTTCGTTGATGTAGACGTTGCCCACGCGCAGCTTCGCGGCGACGCGCCGTGCCTTGTCCTGGTCGTTCGTCTGCACGTAGCCGGCGAGGCCATACGGACTGTCGTTGGCGATGGCGAGCGCGTGCGCTTCGTCGTCGAATGCCATGATCGACAGCACGGGCCCGAAGATTTCCTCGCGCGCGATGCGCATGTCGGGCGTGACGTCCGCGAACACGGTGGGACGCACGAAATAGCCTTTGTCGACGCCTTCGGGTCGGCCCGGGCCGCCGGCCGCGAGCGTCGCGCCCTGCGCGACGCCGCTTTCGATCAGCGCCTGGATATGCGCGTATTGCTTCGCGTTGACGACCGGTCCGAGTTCCGAATGCTCGTTTTCCGGCGGGCCGACGCGGATCGCATTGGCGGTTTGCGCGGCAATGCGCGCGGCGCGCGACATCAGCGCGCGAGGCACGAGCATGCGGGTAGGGGCGCTGCACGACTGCCCGCAGTTGAGATAGCTCGCGCGCACACCGAACGCGACGGCGCGATCGAAATCGGCATCGTCGAAAATAATGTTGGCCGATTTGCCGCCCAGTTCCTGATGCACGCGCTTGACGGTCTGCGCCGCGGCTTTCGCGACGGCGATTCCCGCGCGCGTCGAACCCGTGATCGACACCATATCGACGCGAGCATCGCGCGACAAGGCTTCGCCGACGATCGCGCCGTCGCCGTTGACGAGGTTGAACACGCCCGGGGGAAAGCCTGCGTCATCGATCATCTGCGCGAAGCGCAGCGCGCTGTACGGCGAAAATTCGCTGGGCTTGACGACCATCGTGCAGCCGGCGGCCAGGGCGGGCGCGACCTTGACGACGAGCTGGTTCATCGGCCAGTTCCACGGCGTGATCAGCGCGCACACGCCGATCGGCTCTTTCGCGAGCACGGTCGCGCCGCGCGTTTCGCTGAAGCTGAATTCGCGCAGCACGCGGATCGCGGTTTCGAGATGCGCGCGACCGAGCGCGATCTGCGCGCCGCGCGAGAACCCGCTCGCCACGCCCATCTCGGCGGTCATCAGTTCCGCCATCTCCTGCGCGCCGGCGTTGTATCGCTCGAGCAGGCGCGTGAGCAGGGCAAGGCGCGTCTCGCGCGAAGTGGCCGACCACGCGTCGAATGCGCGCTGCGCGGCATCGACGGCCGCGGCCGCGTCATCGGCGTTGCCCATCGCGAGCTGGCCGGTGACGGCCTCCGTCGCAGGGTTGACGATCGCGAAGGTATCCGTGCCGCGCGGCGCGACCCATCGGCCATCGATATAAAAGCGGTCAGTCCTTACCATCGGTTGTCTCCGTTCAATGGAAGTAGATGCCGCCGCAGACGTTGAGCGCCTGCCCGGTCACGAAAGCCGACTGCTCCGAAGCGAAGAAGAGCGCGGGTCCGACGATGTCTTCCGGCTTGCCGAGCCGCTTGAGCGCGGCGACGTCTTCCCAGTGCCGCACGGCCGCTTCGCTGCCGAGATTGTTGCGGCCCATTTCGGTGAGGATGATGCCGGGACAGATCGCATTGACGGTCACGCCGTCCATGCCCACTTCCTGCGCGAGCACGCGCGTGAGCGTGATGACGGCCGACTTGGTCGCGGCGTAGTGGCCCTGCGTCGCCACGCCCTGACGGCCGGCGATGGACGCGATGTTGATGACGCGCCCCGTCTTGCGCTCGCGCATGTGCGGCACGACGGCCTGGCACATCATGAGCACGCCCTTCACGTTGACGTCGAAGTGCGTGTCCCAGGTCTTTTCGTCGAGATCCTGCAGCAGCGAGGGCTTGAGCACGCCGGCATTGTTGATGAGCACGTCGATGCGGCCGGCCGCCGCGAGCGCGCGCTGCGTCACGTCGTCGATCTGCTTACGGTCGCTGACGTCGAGCGCGAACAGATGGGCCTTGCGTTCGCGCCGGCCGATCAGGTCGGCGGTCTTGCGCAGTTCGGCTTCGGTTTGCGGCAGATCGGTGACGACGATGTCGTAGCCGGCGTCGGCGAAGCCGAGCGCAAGCGCCTGTCCGATGCCGCGGCTCGCGCCGGTTACCAGTGCGACGGGGCGGGTCGAGTCCGTGTTTTGCATGTCGATGTTCTCCGCGATCAGAATTGGGCTGCAGTGAGAGGCGTGGGCTGTCTGGCCGGCAGCGTGCGCAGCGCCTCGACGGTGTCGTCGAACGATTTGAGCTTGCCTTGCGAGCCGAGTCCCATCGCAACCTTCGCCGCGACCGCCGACGCGAAGCGCGCGCATTCGCGCAAGTCCCAGCCCTTGGTCAGCCCGACGATGATGCCCGCCGTGAAGCTGTCGCCGCAGCCGGTCGTATCCGATACGGCGATGTCGAACGCAGGCAGCGTGAACGGCTCGCCATGCTCGGGCGCGACGTAGACGCCGTGCGCGCCCAGCGTCAGGATGCAGTTCTTCACGCCGCGCGCGCGGAAGAAGCGCGCAACCTCGGCGACATCGCCCGTGCCCGCCATTTCCGACGCTTCGTCGATGCTCGGCACGAAGTAGTCGAGATACGGCAGGCACGGCTCGACGAGTGCGATCGTCTCGGGCGTCGCCTGGATCAGATCGAAGGTCGTGATGCGGCCCAGCTCTCTCGCACGGCGCAGCAGCGCGACGGTCGGCTCGCCGTCGAACGCTTTCATGAGGCCGGTCCCGCCCACATGCACGATGCGCGCATCGAGCGCCGCGTCGAACTGCTCGGCGCGCACGGTGAAGGCGTTGGCGCTGCCCGGCACATGCAGCGCCGGGCGCTCGCCGTTCGGACGCACAGGCAGAATCGTCGCGGACGTTTGCACGTCGCTCGTGCGCGACACGAGTGCGCAGTCGACGCCATAGCCCTGCATCTTCGCGACGAGGAAATCGCCCATGTCGTCGGTGCCCACGGTCGTCACCGAACGCGTGCGGATACCGAGCATCGCGCAGGCGACCGATGTCGCGCCGGCCGTGCCCGCGACCGTCATGCAGATTTCCTCGATGTAGGCCGCGCGCCCGCCGGGCGGAATCGCCGTTACCGGACGTCCGAGCACGT
The DNA here is from genome assembly GCF_001922345.1 of Paraburkholderia sp. SOS3. Classification (NCBI taxonomy): domain Bacteria; kingdom Pseudomonadati; phylum Pseudomonadota; class Betaproteobacteria; order Burkholderiales; family Burkholderiaceae; genus Paraburkholderia; species Paraburkholderia sp. SOS3. The sequence continues at coordinate 1,681,881 of NZ_CP018811.1, forward strand.
CGAGCACGTGAAAGCCGATGCAGCTAACGTCGAATGTAGTCACGTGTGTTTTCCTTCATCAGTGAGAGCGGCCGCGCAGCGCGAAGCTGGCCGCGAGAACGACGAACACCAGCACGCCGATGCCGACCTGCTGCCAGTAGAAATTCCAGCCGACGAGCAGCAGCCCGTTTTTCATGGCCGCGAGCATCAGCACGCCGATCAGCGTGCCGGGAACGCTCGGGCGCCGCTCGGTGCTCAGCGTCGTGCCGATGAACGTCGCGCCGATCGCATCGAGCAGAAACGCGTTGCCCGACAGCGGCACATACGACTTCACCGTTGCCGAGAGCAGAATGCCGGCGATGCCCGCGAGCAGCGCGCCCGCGATATACACCCACGAAAGCTGCCTTGCGACGCGAATGCCCGAGTAGCGCGCGACGCCGGGCTGCACGCCGAGCGCGACGATCTGCCGGCCGAACACGGAGCGGTGCAGCAGCAGATAGACGGCGAGGGCGCACGCGAACAGCACGATGACCGGCGTCGGCACATGGAACAGCGCGGAGCGCGCGATGCTGTCGAACGCCGCGGCCGGCTGGCCTGTGATCAGATAGATCGGCTGGCCGCCGCCGGTGGCGAGCTGCTGCGTGCTCTGTCCGATGAAGAGCACGCCGAGGGTGGCGAGAAACGGGCTGATCCTGAGCCGCGTGATGAGGATCGCATTGAGCACGCCGACCAGCACGGCGACGCCGAGGCCCGCGGCGAGACTTGCCGCCACGCCGTGTCCCGCGCCGAGCAGCATGACGAAGATCATGCTGGCGAGGTCGACGGCCACGCCGACCGACAGATCGATACCGCCCGACGAGACGACGAGCGTGAGCCCGAGCGCGACGATCGCGAGCAGCACGACGTTGTTGACGAGCACGTTGAAAAGATTGGCCGGGCTCAGGAACGTGTCGGTGACGAGCGAGAAGACGAAGCAGATCAGCGCGAACACGACGATCAGGCTGTAGGTCGCGGCGAGCCTGCCGATCTGCGAGAAGTGGCGCGACGCGGCGCCGGTCTGTGCGGGCGTGGTGCTCATTGGGCGCTCTCCGGTTTGCGGGCGAACGACGTGGTCGCGACGACGAGCAGGATCAGCGTGCCTTGCACGCCGTTCACCCAGTAGCTCGATACGTTGAGCAGCTGGAAGCCGTTCGCGAGGCAGCCGATGAAAAGCACGGAGAGCAGCGTGCCGCCGATGGTCGGCACGAAGCGCCGCGAGAAGACCGTGCCGAGCAGTGCGGCGGCGAGCACCGAGAGCAGCATGTCGCCGGAGCCCGGCGTGCTCGAACTGAGGCGCGCGACCGTCAGGACCGCCGCGAGCGCCGCGCACAGGCCGCTGAACAGATACGTGAACGTCAGATAGCGGCCGACCGCGATGCCGGTCGAGCGCGCCGCTTCCGGATGTCCGCCCACGGCGTACAGGCGCAGGCCGAAGCCCGTGTGATGCACGAGCAGGATCATGGCGGCCGAGGCGAGCGCGAGCGTCCACGCGAGCGCCGAGATGCCGAGGAACGACGCCGAGCTGATGAACGTCATGAGCGGCGACGACACGCTGATCACGGTGTTCTGCGTGATCGTCAGTTCGGCGCCGGCCGCGATGTTCATCACGGCGAGCGTGGCGAGCAACGGCAGAATGCCCAGGCGCACGACCGCGACCGCGTTGAGCAGGCCGATCGCGATGCCGGTCGCGGCGACGGCCGGCAGGGCGAGCGCGTCCGAAACGCCGAGCGTGAGCAGCTTCGCGTAGACGGCGGCGCACACGCCCATGTTGGCCGCGATCGACAGGTCGATGCCGCCGTCGGTGACGTTCGAGCCGCCGCCGATGATGACGACGGACATGCCGAACGCCATCACGCCGAGGATGGCGGACTGCTCGACGATATTGACGAGATTGCCCGGGCTCGTGAAACCGGGCGCGCCGAACGCGAAATACAGCAGGATCGCGACGAAAGCGCCGACGGCGGCCAGGCGGATCGCCAGCGAGCCGATCGCCTTGCGCCGCCCACGCGCGGGCAGCGGCTGCTGCCCGGCGGCGACGTTTTCGAGCAAGGCGCGTTGGATGGCTGTCATACGGTGACTCCTTCGGCAAGTGATGCGCCCGACGAGGCGGCAAGCAACTGGTCGCTGTTCAGGCGCGCGCCGCTGAATTCGCCGACGAGCTCGCCGCGATAGATCACCAGCACGCGATCGCAGAAATCGGACAGCTCGAGCAGATCGGAAGACAGCATGAGGATCGCCGCGCCTTCGCTCGCGAGACGGTTCAGCAGCGTGTAGATCTCGACCTTGGCGGCGACGTCCACGGCCACCGTGGGCTCGTCGAGCACATAGACCTTGGACTGGCAACTGAGCCACTTCGCGATCGCAACCTTTTGCTGGTTGCCGCCCGACAGATGACGCACGAGCGTGTCGCCGCCCGGTGTCTTGATCGACAGCTCGCGGATGAAATCGCCGACCGCCGAGCGTTCGTCGCCGCCGCGCATGAAGCCGATGCGGCTGTAGCGCGCGAGGCTCGCGAGGCTCACGTTCTCGCGCACCGACAGGCCGAGCGCGACGCCATGCGCGCGCCGGTCCTCGGGCAGCATCGCGATGCCGTTGCTGACCGCGTCCATCGGCGAGCGAAGCGACACGCGTTTGCCGTCGACGCTGACGTTGCCGTGGTCGGCCTGACGCAGCCCGAACAGGCATTGCACGAGCTCCTTCGCGCCCGAGCCGAGCAGTCCGGTCAGCCCGACGATCTCGCCGCGACGCACGGCGAGGCTCACGTCGTGGAAGGCGCCGGCACGCGAGAGGCCGGCGACTTCGAGCACGGGCGGCCCTGGCGTGACCTCGCGCGCCGGGAACATGTCGCCGACGTCGCGCGCGATCATCATCGAGATGATGTCGTCCATCGGTGTGGTTTTCGGCGACACGACGCCGACGTCGGTGCCGTTGCGCATGACCGTGACGGCATCGCACAGCGACTCGATTTCCTGCATGTAGTGCGAGATGAAGATCACGGCGATGCCGTCGTCGCGCAGGCGGCGCAGCACGGCGAAGAGGCTGTCCACTTCCCTTCTGACGAGCGCGGCGGTCGGTTCGTCGAGCACGAGCACCTGCGCGCGCTGCGCGAGCGCGCGTGTGATCTGCACGATCTTCTGCTGGGCGGTGGTCAGGTCCTGGATCAGCAGGTTGCGCGGCAATTCGAGGTCGAAGTATTTTTTCAGCAGCGCGGCCGCTTCGCGTTCCATGCGCCGCTTGTCGACGAACGGTCCGATACGCGGTTCGTGCCGCAGGAACACCGCTTCGCCGACGGTCGCGGTCGGCACGAGCAGCCGGTCCTGGTGGATGAAGTGCACGCCGAGCGCTTCGACGCGCGCGGGCGTCAGGTGGTCGACGCGCTCGCCCATGATGCGGATCTCGCCGCTGTCGGGCACATTGATGCCGGCCAGCACCTTGATGATGGTCGACTTGCCCGCGCCGTTCTGCCCGACGAGCCCATGGATCGTGCCGCACGCCACCTCGAGGTTCGCGTCCGCGAGCGCCTGGACCGCGCCGAAGCGTTTGCTGATGCCCTTCATCGAGATCGCGATGCGCCGTTCATCGTTGCGCATGTTGCCTCCGTTGAAACGCGCCACTTCCGAAGCCGGGCGGGCAACGAACCCGCACCGGCCGCAAAGCGTCGCTGCGAAACACACTGATGGCAATGCCCGGGAGGGCCCGGGGCGTTACTTGCCGCTGACCTTTTCGGCCTGTTGCAGAATCGGGCCGGCGGTGGTCCCGGCGTTCTTCTTCGTCACGAGCACGGATGGCACGAACGTGAACGGCGGCACCTTCTCGCCGGACAGATAGGCCGCGACGTTCGCCGCCGACGTCTTGCCGATTTCATAAGGCTGCTGTGCGCCGACCGCGCCCGCCGGCGACTTCGGATCGGCAACCATCTTCACGACGTCGGGACTGCCGTCGATCGCATAGGTCTTGATCTCCGGGCGCTTCGCCGCCTGCACGGCTTGCGTCGCGCCGATCTGCGGCACGTCCCAGCACGACCAGATCGCGTTGATCGAGCCCGGCTTCGGGTATTTGGTCAGCATGTCGGAGACATTCGAATACGCGCTTTGCACCGTGTTCGGAATCACGTCGCGCAGTTCCGGCTCGACGATCTTGACGTCGGGGAAAGCGCTCAGCACGTACTTCATCTGGTCGTAGCGGATCTTGCATACCGGCACGCTATAGAAGCCGTTGAAGACGAGCACGTTGCCTTTGCCTCCCATGTCGGACACCATCTGCAGCGCGATGTCGGCGCCGAGGTCGTAGTTGTTTGACGTCGTGACGTTGAGCGAGTAGGGCGTTGCCGTGTCGATCGTGAAAAGCGGAATCTTTGCATCCCTGATTTTTCGCAGCCACGGGTCGAGCACCTTGATGTTGCCGAGAATCTCGATAATGGCGTCGGGTTTCTGCGCGATCAGCGTCTGCAGCTGGGAAACCTGCGTCTGGTCCTTGCGGCCCGCGTCGAGCGCGATCGGCGTGCCGCCGAGCCGCTTGATCTCGTCCTGCGCGCCGCGAAAAGCCATCAGATCCCAGTAGTGGTCCGTGCCGGTAATCGATACGCCGATCCGCTTGCCCTTGAGCGACGGCTCCGCGTGCACGGTTGGTGCGGCACACGCGAGTGCGGCGACAAGCGCCGCCGCTACCGGAAGAAGGCGCATCGCGCGAGGCATGGCGCGAGCGGGCGTCTGATTGTGCATGGTTGTCTCCTGAATGTTGGTTATTTCCGGCGTCCTGCATCGAGCTAGTCGCGGTGGCCGTAATGGCCCATGCGGGCGATCACGTTGTCGATTTCCGCGACCGACAGGAGCGGCGGCTCTTCTACCTGAAGGCACGTCAGATATTGACGCGCCAGCGTCTCGACTTCGACGGTGAGCCACATCGCCTTGTCGAGCGTCGTGCCCGTCGCGATCATTCCGTGATGCGCGAGCAGGCATGCCTTGCGGCCTTCGAGCGCGACGAGCGCATTGGCCGAGAGTTCTTCGGTGCCGAACGTTGCGTAGGGCGCGCAGCGGATGTCGCTGCCGCCGGCAACCGCAACCATGTAGTGGATCGGCGGAATCGGGCGTTCGAGAATCGACAGCGACGTGCAGTACGGCGGGTGCGTGTGCACCACGGCGTTGACGTCGGCGCGCGCGCGCAGGATGTCGAGGTGAAAGCGCCATTCGCTCGATGGCTGACGCTTGCCGTGCGCTTCGCCGTCCATGGTCATATAGACGATGTCGTCGGGCCGCATCGCGTCGTAAGGCATGCTCGTCGGCGTGACGAGCATGCCGTGTTCGTGACGCACGCTGATGTTGCCCGATGTGCCCTGGTTCACGCCGAGCGCATTCATGCGCCGGCACGCGTCGATGATCGATTGGCGCTGCTTGAGTTCGTGTTCGTTCATGTGCCGTTTCTCGCCGATTACCAGGACGTGTAGCCGCCATCGATCGGGACGATCGAGCCGGTCATGTAGGACGATGCGCTCGAGGCGAGAAACACCACCGCCGAGGCGATTTCGGCGGGCTCGCCGCAGCGGCCCATTGGCGTCATGTCCATCCATACGTCGAACAGTTCGGGCCGCGCGCGCATGGCAAGCGTCATTTCCGTGCCGATATAGCCGGGCGCAAGCGCGTTGACGCGGACGTGGTCTTTGGCCCATTCGGTCGCGAGCGCCTTCGTCAGCATGTGCACGGCCCCCTTGCTCGTCATGTACGACGCGGCGCTTTGCGGACGGTTGACGATAACGCCCGACATCGAGCCGAGATTGACGATGCTTCCCGCGCGCTGCGCGACCATGTGGCGCCCGAACGCGCGCGATACCCAGAAGGTGCCGTTCACGTTGATGTCCATGACCTGCCGCCATTCGTCGTCGGGCGTCTCGAACACGCTGTTCAGGCGCGCGATGCCGGCGCTGTTCACGAGCGTGTCGATGCGGCCTTCGCGTTCGACGATGTCGTCCGCGATGCGCCGCACCGCGTCGGCGTCGGTGACGTCGATGCGGTAGGTCGCGGCATCGATGCCTTCGTTGCGCAGCGTTTGCTGCGCACGTTCGAGCGCGGCGCTGTCGCGATCGAGCAGGATCGGCCGCGCGCCGCACTGCGCGAGCGCGCGCGCCGATTCATAGCCGATGCCGCTCGCGCCGCCGGTGACGACCGCCCGCGTGCCGGCAAGACCGAAGCGTTCAGGATAAGCAGGTGCCGTGGAAGCCATGCCTCTTCTCTATCTGTTGCACAACGTTAGTAACCCTTACTGACACGGTGCGGCCGGGCGCCGATAGAATGCCGCAGCCGGCGTGGCGTGCAGTGGAAGGGATCGGGGATGACGGCACCCGGTACTGGCAGGGCGCCGGCAGGACGTCTTAGCGCGCAGTAACGAAGCGCGACGAAAAACGGCGATACGGCGGGCAGTACGACGGGTAGCAGGACGAGAGGGCGCTGATACGCATGTTGTCTCCATGTCCGTCTTCGCCTTCAAAGGGCTTGACGTGGTAATTACCAGTTGGTTATAACCACAATCATCGTCAACGTCGGCTGCACTGTCAAGCTGAATTTCAGCGGACGCCGCAGTGCCGATGTGACATCGCCCGACTTCGCCGATAATCGGAACGCACGCCGACTCGACTCCTATGACAGACATCGCAGAGATAATCGACCTTCACGACCTGCTCGGGGGACCGGAGCAGTTCGACCGTTCCGGACCGCTACCGCTTTGGGTGCAGGTCAAGAACGTTCTTGAGACGGCCATCCGCAATCCGGGCGTGAGCCCTCGCGCACGCGTGCCGTCGGAGCAGAATCTTTGCGACCTTCTCGGCGTGTCGCGGCCCATCGTGCGGCTCGCGCTCGATTCGCTGGTCAAGGCCGGGCTCATCACCAAAGTGCCGAGGCAAGGCATATACGTTGCGCCGCGCAAGACGGACGTCGATTTCGCGTCGATGAACGAGAGCCTGTTCGCCGAGATCAGCCGGGGCCACCGGGTCACGACACGCATCCTGCATATGTCGCGCGAACGTCCGTCGCAGCGCGAGCGCGACATGCTCGCTTTGCCGCCTGGCGCCGATGTGCTACGGCTGTACCGGCTGTACTCGGTCGACGAAGTGCCGACCGCTTTGTCCTGGCTCACGCTCGCGGGTCACCGGGTACCTGGGCTCGAGTCGCTGATGGCGGACAATGTATCGGCTTACGGCGTGATGCGGGAGCGCTACGATCTGCAGATCGAATTTTCCGAGCGCTGGTTCGAAGCCGCGGTGCCCAGCGAGGAGCAAGCCGCATTGCTGCAGTTGTCGGCCGGCCAGCCCGTCCTGTCGATCGAGTCGGTCGGACGCACGCGCGATCACCAGCCGCTCGAATACTATCGCTGCCTCTATAGCACGGCCTTCAGCCGTATCCATGTGACTGCGCATGCGCGAGCGGAACCGCCGGGCGGAACCGCGTGACCGTGTAAAACGGCTCGCCGTCACGGCTCGCCGTCTGGCGAGCCGTTTCGTGTCTTGCTTCGTCTGCTTGCGTGCCTGCCTGCGGGCGCGTTATTTCACCCGCATGCCCGGCTTCGCGCCGCTATCGGGTTCGAGCACGTAGATACCGGGCTCGGCCTTTTCATCGGCCGCCGATGCCGCGAGCACCATCCCTTCCGAGAGCCCGAACTTCATCTTGCGCGGCGCGAGGTTCGCGACCATCACCGTGAGCTTGCCGACCAGCTGCTCCGGCTGATACGCGGACTTGATGCCCGAAAACACGTTGCGCGTCTTTTCCTCGCCGACGTCGAGCGTCAGCTGCAGCAGCTTGTCCGATCCCTCGACGGCCTTGCACTCGACGATCTTCGCGATGCGCAGATCGATCTTCGCGAAATCGTCGATCGAGATGATCGACGACTCGTCTTCCTTGCCGTTCGCGTCCACGCCGTTGGTGGTGCCCTTGGCGCCTTTGGCTTTTGCCGCCGCCGCTGCGCTATTCGGGTTGGCCGCTGCCGGCGCAGATGTGGTCGCCTGCAGCGACGAGCGGTTCGCTTCGAGCAGCGCGTCGACCTGCTTCGGATCGACACGCGTCATCAGATGCTTGTACGCATTGATCGGACGGTCCGACGACAGCGGCCGTTGCGCATCGGCCCACACGAGCGGCTCGATGCCGAGGAACGCCTCGGCCGCTTGCGCGACCTTCGGCAGCACGGGCTTCAACGCAAGCGACAGCAAACGGAACGCCTCGATGCTGACGGTACAGGTTTCGTGCAACGCGACCGCGTTGGCCGGGTCTTTCGCCTGATCCCACGGCTTCGCGGTATCGACGTAGCCGTTCACCGCGTCGGCGAGCTCCATCGTCTGGCGCAGCGCGCGGCCGTAATCGCGCGCCTCGTAATGCGCGGCGATTTGCGGCAGCGCGGCGCGCAGCGTGCCGAGCAGCGGATGATGCATCGCGCTGTCCTGCACGCGGCCATCGAAGCGCTTGAGCAGAAAGCCCGCCGCGCGGCTCGCGATATTCACGTACTTGCCGACGAGGTCGCTATTCACGCGCGCCTGGAAATCTTCGAGGTTCAGGTCGATGTCTTCCATCGTGCCGTTCAGCTTCGCGGCGAAGTAGTAGCGCAGCCATTCGGGGTTCATGCCCGCTTCGATATAGCTGTTCGCGGTAATGAACGTGCCGCGCGACTTCGACATCTTCGCGCCGTCGACGGTCAGAAAGCCGTGCGCGAATACGTTGGTCGGCGTGCGATGGCCGGAGAACTCGAGCATCGCGGGCCAGAACAGCGTATGGAAGTACAGGATGTCCTTGCCGATGAAGTGATACTGCTCGGCGCTCGAACCTTTGCGGATCCACGCGTCGAAGTCGATGCCGCGCTTGTCGCACAGGTTCTTGAAGCTCGCGTAATAGCCGACCGGCGCATCGAGCCACACATAGAAGTACTTGCCCGGCGCGTCGGGAATTTCGAAGCCGAAATACGGCGCGTCGCGTGAAATGTCCCAATCGGCGAGTTTCGCGTCGCCGGCCGCACCGAGCCATTCGCGCATCTTGTTCGTCGCTTCGGGCTGCGCGAGGCCGCCGACCCAGCCGCGCAGGAATTCCTCGCAGCGCGGGTCCGACAGGCGGAAGAAGTAGTGCGTCGACTTCCTGCGCACGGGCGTCGCACCCGAGACGACCGAGTACGGGTTGATCAGATCGGTCGGCGAATAGGTCGAGCCGCATACCTCGCAGCTGTCGCCGTACTGGTCCTTCGAGCCGCACTTCGGGCATTCGCCTTTGATGAAGCGGTCCGGCAGGAACATCTGCTTGACCGGGTCGTAGGCCTGCTCGATTTCGCGTGCGTCGATGAGCCCCGCGTCGCGCAGCGCCAGATAGACCGATTCCGACAGCACGCGGTTCTCTTCGGAGTCGGTCGTGTAGTAGTGGTCGAACGAAATGCCGAAGTGGTTGAAGTCGCGCGTGTGCTCGTTCCACACGCGCTCGATCAGCTGCCTGGGCGTGATGCCTTCCTGCTCGGCCTTCAGCATGATCGGCGTGCCGTGCGTGTCGTCGGCGCCGACGTAGTAGACCTCGTGCCCGTGCATGCGCAGCGCGCGGACCCAGATATCCGTCTGGATGTATTCGACCAGATGGCCGATGTGGATCTGGCCGTTTGCATACGGCAGCGCGGACGTGACGAGGATCTGGCGGCGGCCCGGCGGCGTGCCGGTGGGTTGGAGCCCGGCGGCGAGGTCGGTGGCGCTGCGGTCCACGGAGTGGCGATCGGTAGAGGCTGACATACGGAATTTACACGCGGATTGATAGGCAGAATTTTCTGGCCTGCGGCGAGGCAGGGCTGCCGAAGGAAGACGGACCAGCTTCGATTCAACCGATTTTACCAGCGTGTCGACACTCGACCGTGGTCGAGCATGGCCATTGCGATCGGAAAGCGTTGCCGAACAGCGTGCGCGAGACCGCGGTATGCCACGCGACACGGCTTTTGTTCCTGCCGCTGCGTTGGCAAGCGCACGGTGCAGCCCCGTACGCGACCGTACTGTTCTTATGCAATCTGCTTCTTTACGCGATTCGGTTCGCCGAAATCATCGATAACAAGCGAACCGGCATCGTGAGCGTCGGGCCGGTCGCGGGCGTCGCGCGCGCTGCGGGAGCGTGCATGACGCGCATAGAGGAGAGAGGAATGATGGCCAATGAGGCGCTCGATCACGAGCTGCTGGCGTCCGTCGACATGACGGACGTCGAGAACCTGTTCGCGTCGATCAATCGGCAGGGGTTCGGCGTCCTTCACAATGTCGTGCCCGATGTGGTGCTCGCACCGATGCGCGAATACATCACGGCCGAGCTCGCGAGGCGCGGCGGCCAGTATTTCGGCATGCGCGGTCACGACTGGATCGAGGAGAGCCCGCTCAACGCAGTCTTCAGCGCGCGCGGCTTCCGGACCGTGCTCGAGGGTCTTTATCATCGCGCGATGCACGAGGAGCCGCTAAGCAAGCGGATCCTGCCGGTGCTGCGCGTGCTGGCCGGAACGCACGGGCTGCGTCACGCCAACCTTTTTCACTACGACTCGTATGTGGTCACGGCGCTGGTGCCGGTGCTGATTCCGAACCGGCCTGACGAACCGCACGGCGACCTCGTGATGTATCCGAATATGCGCAACGTGCGCGGACCGGTCATGCTGAACATTCTCGAGAAGGCAATCGTGGAGAGCCCGCCTGCCTGCCGCTTCTGGCGCTCGCCCGCGGTGCAGCGCCGGCTTGGCGCGAAGCCGGTGCCGCTCGAGCCGGGCAACATCTATTTCTTCTGGGGAATGCGCTCGCTGCACGCGAACGAGGCCTGCCTGCCGACCAGCATCCGCAGCACCGCGCTTTTTCACTATGGCGACCCGCACGAGAACAGCATCCTGAAGCGGCTAAGCCAGGCGCGCGCACGCGCGAACCTCAGACGGCTCGCGAAATAGCGCCGCAAAGGAAGCTTTCATTGTGCTGAATGTGTTGCTTGTGCGGCCGTCCCGATAATTGGGCGGCGCGTCGCCGGCACTATGGGCCGATCCTCATGTTGGCGCCTCGCGCCTACGCGTTCGGAACGCGTTTTCCGGGTGCTCGGCGAGGCCCTGGCGGCGGGCCGCAGAGCGGCCATGGCACAGGCTCCCGGCGCACCGCACGCACCAAAAAAAACCGGGGCTAATGGGGCCCCGGAGCAACAACGACAAGAGGAGAATGGTGACGCGGCGGACGAACCGCACACGTACCGTTAATAAAGACAGCGGTCGAGCAGAAGAGTTCGAAAAATTTTCGTTCGCCTTAGACGAACCCTTCAGTCCCGCTTTTTCGGGTGGCGAAAACGCCTGCAGCCAAGGCTTCGCGGCGTTTCCGGCGGCGCAGTCTTTGCGACCGTCCCGGCCGCGGCCGCCTCGCCGCCCATCGTTCTCCGTCGTTGCTGCGCTGATTACTGCGGACGCGCCTGACCCGGCTGCGCCGTTGCGCGCAGATAGATCTCGACGCGGCGATTGGCCGCGCGGCCCGCTTCGGTGTTGTTGTCCGCGATCGGCTGGCTCGCGCCCATGCCCGTTGCCGACAGACGTTGCGGCGCGACGCCTTGCGAGGCGAGGTAGCTCGTCACGCTCTCCGCGCGGTTGACCGACAGCGTCTGGTTGTAAGCCGCCTGACCCGTGCTGTCCGTATGGCCGACCACCTGCGCGATCACTTCCGGGTTCTGGTTCAGCGTTTGCGCGACCTGCGCGAGCACCGGCTGGAACGACGGCTTGATCGCGTAGCTGTTCGTATCGAACGTGACCGAGCTCGGGATGTTCAGCTTGAGCGAACCGTCGGGCTGCTCGGTGATCTGCGTACCCGTGCCCTTCGTCGCACCGGAGAGCTTGTTGTGAATCTTTTCCCAGTTGTAGCCCGTGATGCCGCCGACCGCCGCGCCGACGCCGGCGCCGATCGCCGCGCCCTTGCCGCCGCCGAAGATCGCGCCGAGCGCGGCGCCCGTGCCCGCGCCGACGCCGGTGCCGACCGCCGTGTTGGTGCCTTGCTGCGTGGCACAGCCGGTGACGAGCGCGCCTGCGATGGCGATTACCGAGAGGCGGGTCATGATTTTCGCATTCATTTTCAGGTCCTTTCTTTGAGTCAAACAAGCCGGCTACAAGAGACGGCTGGCATACGGCAGCGGCGGAGCGCCTGTCGCGCGAGGCGGGAGGCAGGACTCGAAGTCCGCATCGCGACCCCTCATGCGCGCACCGACAACCAAAAAGGGTCTTCAGGCATGTGCCGACACCAGCCACTACAATGACGTTTGAAGCACCAGCGATTCGGCCCTTTTGCTGGTTGCGCGGCAAGCGTGCCTGCGAGACCGGTTTTACGCAATCCTGGATAACAATTTCTTTCAATTCCGGCCGCTGGCGAAATTTCGATTCCGCCGCGCGCCCAGCGTTCCCACGGAGACTCAATGAGTATCGATCGGGCCCAGGTGGATGCCGCCCTCGCGGTCGTCGCCGACCCCAACACGGGCCGGCCGTTCGCCGCCGCGAAGAATTTCAGGAACATCAAGGTCGATGGTGCCACGGTCAGTGTCGACGTGGTGCTCGGCTATCCGGCAAAGCGTCAGTTCGACGCGATCCGCGCGCTCGTCGCCGGCGCGCTCGCCGCGGTGTCGGGCGTCGCGCAGGCACACGTGCAGGTGTCGCAGGAGATTGCGGCGCATACCGTGCAGCGCGGCGTGAAGCTGTTGCCGAACGTGAAGAATATCGTGGCCGTCGCGTCGGGCAAGGGCGGCGTCGGCAAGAGCACGACCGCCGTCAATCTGGCGCTCGCGCTCGCAAGCGAAGGCGCTTCGGTCGGCATTCTGGACGCGGACATCTACGGCCCTTCGCTGCCGATGATGCTCGGCATCACGGGCCGGCCCGAATCGCCCGACGGCCAGTCGATGCACCCGCTGACCGGCTACGGCATGCAGGCGAACTCGATCGGCTTTCTGATCGAGCAGGACAACCCGATGGTGTGGCGCGGCCCGATGGCCACCTCGGCGCTCGAGCAACTGCTGCGTCAGACGAACTGGCGCGAACTCGATTACCTGATCGTCGACATGCCGCCGGGCACCGGCGACATCCAGCTCACGCTCTCGCAGCGCGTGCCGGTGACGGGCGCGGTGATCGTCACGACCCCGCAGGACATCGCGCTGCTCGACGCGAAGAAGGGCCTCAAGATGTTCGAGAAAGTGGGCATTCCGATTCTCGGCATCGTCGAAAACATGGCCGTGCATATCTGCTCGAACTGCGGCCACGAAGAACATGTCTTCGGCGCGGGCGGCGGCGAGCGCATGGCGAAGGAGTACGGCGTCGACGTGCTCGGCAGCCTGCCGCTCGATATCGCGATTCGCGAGCAGTCCGACTCGGGCAAGCCGCCCGTCGTGGCCGATCCGGACGGGCGCGTCGCGGAGATCTATCGCAGCATCGCGCGCAAGGTCGCCATCCATATCGCCGAGCGCGCGCGCGACATGTCGTCGAAGTTCCCGACGATCGTCGTGCAGAACACCTGAGCTTGCATCGGCGTCAGCGCGATGGCGTTTCCCGTTCATGCGCGGCGCGCGCGCATCGCGTGCCGCGCATGAACGGCCCGGATGCCTTGCAAGGCGTTTTGCAAGGCCGCTCGCGGTATCATGTCGACTTCATCAGGTCCGGCAAGACGGCTGCAGGGGCGGCCGGCGCTCGACAAGAGGATCGCATGAGAAAACGAATCGACGGCCGTGCGATGCAAGCCTTCATAGCGCTCATCGTCATGGCTGCCAGCGGCGTGCTGCTCGCCGGCTGCACGTCCTTCCTGCAACCGCAGGAGAAGCGGGCCGTTGCGCAACTGCTGCCGACGCTCGGCAACCAGGCGCGCGGCACCGTGACATTCATCGAGCGTTCGGACGGCGTCCAGGTCACGTACAACCTGGTCGGCCTGCCGCCTGGCAGCGACCACGCGCTGCAGGTGCACGAGCGCGGCGATTGCAACGCCGCCGACGGCTCGAGCGCGGGCGCCGTCTTCTCGCCGGCCGCCGAGCGCCTGAAGAGCGGCGCGCGCGTCGAGGGCGACCTCGGCAACATCCACGCCGACAGCACCGGCGTCGCAACGGGCTTCATCGTCGCGCCCGACGTCTCGCTCGACGGCGTGCGCTCGGTGCTGCAGCGCTCGGTGCTGCTGCACCACGATCCGACCGATCCGTACGCGTATCCGCAGCGCGGCCCCGGCCCCGCCATCGCCTGCGGATTGATCCGCACGCAGTAAGCGCGGCAGCCCGCTCCCTTCGCGTAAAATAAGCGCCTTTCGTCCGACCGCGGCCGCCGGCGCAGGCCTGTGCAGTCCGGCATCGAGCCGGGCGCGGGGCTTGCGGATGCCGGCACCGGCGCGGCGTTCATCCCGAGTCATACCCACCGTCACGTCAGCGTTCACCTTATGAGCATCAAGTCCGACAAGTGGATCCGGCGCATGGCCGCCGCACACAAGATGATCGAGCCGTTCGAGCCGTCGCAGATCCGTACGTCCGAAGATGGCCGCAAGATCGTCAGCTACGGCACGTCGAGCTACGGCTACGATATTCGCTGCGCAGACGAATTCAAGATTTTCACGAACATCAATTCGACGATCGTCGACCCGAAGAACTTCGACGAGAAGTCGTTTGTCGATTTCAAGGGCGACGTCTGCATCATCCCGCCGAACTCGTTCGCGCTCGCGCGCACGGTCGAGTACTTCCGCATTCCGCGCAGCGTGCTGACCGTGTGCCTCGGCAAGTCCACGTATGCGCGCTGCGGCATCATCGTCAACGTGACGCCGTTCGAGCCGGAGTGGGAAGGGCACGTGACGCTCGAGTTCTCGAATACGACACCTTTGCCTGCGAAAATCTACGCGAACGAAGGCGTCGCGCAGGTGCTGTTTTTCGAAAGCGACGAGGTTTGTGACGTGTCGTACGCGGATCGCGGCGGCAAATACCAGGGTCAGCACGGCGTCACGCTGCCGAAGACGTGACGCCGGCCGCCCGCCGAGGCGTTTGACTCAATTGCCATACGGGGACCGCTACCCGCCGAGCGTCAGGTAGCGGTCGTTCTTTTTGGAGAATCGCCCCATGAAGTTTCGTTTTCCCGTCGTCATCATCGACGAAGATTTCCGCTCCGAGAACATCTCGGGTTCCGGCATCCGGGCGCTTGCCGAAGCGATCGAGAAAGAAGGCGCGGAAGTGCTCGGGCTGACGAGCTATGGCGATCTGACGTCGTTTGCGCAGCAGTCGAGCCGCGCCTCGTGTTTCATCCTGTCGATCGACGACGACGAGCTGTTGCCGTACGTCGAAAACGCGGCCGACAGCGACGCGCCGGAACTCGCGCCCGCCATCATCGACCTGCGCGCGTTCGTCGCCGCGGTACGGCGCCGCAATGCCGATATCCCGATCTTCCTGTACGGCGAGACGCGCACCTCGCGCCACCTGCCGAACGACATCCTGCGCGAACTGCACGGCTTCATCCACATGTTCGAGGACACGCCGGAGTTCGTCGCGCGGCACATCATCCGCGAGGCGAAGGTCTATCTCGATTCGCTCGCGCCGCCGTTCTTCAAGGAGCTCGTGCAGTACGCCGAGGAAGGTTCGTATTCATGGCACTGCCCGGGCCACTCGGGCGGCGTGGCGTTCCTGAAGAATCCGCTTGGCCAGATGTTTCACCAGTTCTTCGGCGAGAACATGCTGCGCGCCGACGTCTGCAACGCGGTCGACGAACTCGGCCAGCTGCTCGACCACACGGGTCCGGTTGCCGCGTCGGAGCGCAACGCGGCGCGCATTTTCAGCGCGGACCATCTGTTCTTCGTGACCAATGGCACGTCGACGTCGAACAAGATCGTCTGGCACGCGACGGTCGCGCCGGGCGACATCGTGCTCGTCGACCGCAACTGCCACAAGTCGATCCTGCACGCGATCACGATGACGCACGCGATTCCGGTGTTTCTCACGCCGACGCGCAATCATTTCGGCATCATCGGGCCGATTCCGCGCGACGAGTTCAAGCCGGAGAACATTCGCAAGAAGATCGAAGCGAATCCGTTCGCGCGCGAGGCGCTCGCGAAGAACCCGAATCTCAAGCCGCGCATTCTGACCATCACGCAAAGCACGTACGACGGCGTGATCTATAACGTCGAGATGATCAAGGATCTGCTGGGCGACCTGCTCGACACGCTGCACTTCGACGAAGCGTGGCTGCCGCACGCCGAGTTCCACGCGTTCTATCAGGATATGCACGCGATCGGCGCGGGCCGGCCGCGCACGGGCGCGCTCGTGTTCGCGACGCACTCCACGCACAAGCTGCTCGCGGGCATTTCGCAGGCGTCGCAGATTCTCGTGCAGGACTCGGAGAACAGCACGTTCGACCGCCATCGCTTCAACGAGGCGTATCTGATGCATACGTCGACGAGCCCGCAGTACGCCATCATCGCGTCGTGCGACGTCGCCGCGGCGATGATGGAGCCGCCGGGCGGTCCGGCGCTCGTCGAGGAATCGATCGCCGAGGCGCTCGACTTCCGCCGCGCGATGCGCAAGGTCGACGACGAATTCGGCGCCGACTGGTTCTTCAAGGTCTGGGGTCCCGACGAACTCGCCGAAGAAGGCATCGGCTCGCGCGAAGACTGGATGCTGCGCCCGAACGATCATTGGCATGGCTTCGGCGCGCTCGCCGAAAACTTCAACATGCTCGATCCGATCAAGGCGACGATCATCACGCCGGGCCTGACGGTGGACGGCGAGTTCGGCGAAACCGGCATTCCGGCCGCGATCGTCACGAAGTATCTGGCCGAGCACGGGATCATCGTCGAGAAGACGGGGCTTTACTCGTTTTTCATCATGTTCACGATCGGCATCACGAAGGGCCGCTGGAACTCGATGGTCACCGAACTGCAGCAGTTCAAGGACGACTACGACAACAATCAGCCGCTGTGGCGCGTGCTGCCCGAATTCGTCGCGCAGCATCCGGCTTACGAGCGCATCGGCCTGCGCGATCTCTGCGAGCAGATCCACAGCGTCTACCGGGCGAACGACATCGCGCGCCTGACGACCGAGATGTACCTGTCGAACATGGAGCCGGCCATGAAGCCGTCCGACGCGTTCGCGAAGCTCGCGCATCGCGAGGTCGACCGGGTGCCGATCGACGAACTCGAAGGCCGCGTCACGTCGATCCTGCTCACGCCGTATCCGCCGGGTATTCCGCTGCTGATTCCGGGCGAGCGCTTCAATCGCACGATCGTCAGCTACCTGCAGTTCGCGCGCGAGTTCAACGAGCGTTTTCCGGGTTTCCATACCGATATCCACGGGCTCGTCGGCGAAGTGATCAACGGTCGCGTCGAATACTTTGTCGACTGCGTGCGCAACTGACGGCGGCAAGCGGATGGTGAAGGGTTCAACAGGTTGGGCGGGTCTGCAGGTCGTGCCGGCGGCCGTTCGCGCGCGGGTGGCGGGATCGGCGCGGGCGTCGGCGGCTGTGCTATGGGTGGCGGTGGTATGGGTGGCCGTGGTATCCATGGGCCTCGTTGCATGGCCATCGGCTGCGCGCGCCGAAGTGGCCGCGGCCGATCCGATCGATGCGGCGATGCGCACCTGCCTCGCGCGCGCGGATATGTCGTCGACGGCGGGGCAGTTGCAGTGCATGGATACGGCGCGGCTCGCGTGGCAGGCGTCGATCGAACAGTCGTTCCAGAAGCTGCTCGCGAAAGTGCCGCCCGCGCAGCGCAAGCGCTGGCAAGCGAGCGAAGACAGCTGGAAAGCGTGGCGCGAAGCGGAGATGCAAATGATCGCCGCCGTCACGGCGACGACGCGCGGGACGCGCTACCAGCTGTCCGAAGGCGATTTGCGTCTGCAGCCCGTGCGCGATCGCGCGCTTGCGTTGCGCAGCGTGGTGGCGAAGGCGGGGGCGCTCGACACGCCGCCGCGGCTGCGAGGCTGTCTCGGCGATCCGCAGTGCGTCCATGCGAGCGCCGACGTGAACCAGTACTACCGGCGCCTCGTGAACAAGATGCCGCGGCGCGCGTGGCCGGTGCTGTGGCGGGCGCAGCAGGCGTGGCTCGCTTATCGCGACGCGACCGCGCCGCTCGGCGATGCACGCCAGCGCATCGATCTGATCGGCGCGCGCGTGGCGACGCTGAAGAAGCTCGCGGAGACGGCGGGCAACGATTAAGTTACTTCAACGAGGTTATTTCGACGCCGCGCGTGCCGCCTTGGCTGCGGCGCGCACCTGGTCGGGCGCCGTGCCGCCCGGATGATTGCGGCTCGCGACCGACCCTTCGAGTGTCAGATACTCGAATACGTCGTCGCCGATCAGATGCGCGACGTTGGGCAGTTCGCGCTTCATTTCATCGAGCGTGAGATCCGCAAGATCGCAATTGCGATCGACGCAGATACGCACCGCATGCGCGACCGCTTCGTGCGCGTCGCGGAATGGCAGACCGCGCTTCACGAGGTAATCGGCGAGATCCGTCGCCGTCGAAAAGCCTTGCAGCGCGGCGGCGCGCATCGCCTGCGGCTTGACCGTGATGCCGGCCACCATCTCCGCGAAGATGCGCAGCGTGTCCGCCACCGTGTCGACGGTGTCGAACAGCGGTTCCTTGTCTTCCTGGTTGTCCTTGTTGTACGCGAGCGGCTGGCCTTTCATCAGCGTGAGCAACGCCATCAGATGGCCGTTCACGCGGCCCGTCTTGCCGCGCGCAAGTTCGGGTACATCGGGGTTCTTCTTCTGCGGCATGATCGACGAGCCGGTGCAGAAGCGGTCGGCGAGATCGATAAAGCCGACGCGCGGGCTCATCCACAGTACGAGTTCTTCGGAGAAGCGCGACACGTGCGTCATGACGAGCGCCGCGGCGGCCGTGAATTCGATCGCGAAGTCGCGGTCGGACACGGCGTCGAGCGAGTTCGCGCAGATGCCGTCGAAGCCGAGCGTCTTCGCGACCGCGTGGCGATCGATCGGATAGCTGGTGCCGGCGAGCGCCGCCGCGCCGAGCGGCAGGCGGTTCAGGCGCTTGCGCGCATCGAGCATGCGCTCGGCGTCGCGCGAAAACATTTCGACGTAAGCGAGCAGGTGATGCCCGAACGTGACGGGCTGCGCGACCTGCAGATGCGTGAAGCCCGGCATGATCGTTCCGGCGTTCTGTTCCGCGAGATCGACGAGCGCGCCGCGCAGGTCTTTCAGCAGGCCGCCGATGCGGTCGATTTCGCCGCGCAGCCACAGGCGGATATCCGTCGCGACCTGGTCGTTGCGCGAGCGGCCCGTATGCAGGCGCTTGCCCGCATCGCCGATCAGCGCCGTGAGGCGCGCCTCGATATTCAGATGCACGTCTTCGAGGTCGAGCTGCCATGCGAATTCGCCGCGCTCGATTTCACCCTTGATCTGCGCCATGCCGCGCTCGATCGCGGCGAGGTCGTCGGCGGAGATGATTTTCTGCGCGGCGAGCATCGATGCGTGCGCGAGCGACCCTTCGATATCGACCCACGCAAGGCGCTTGTCGAAGAAAACCGACGACGTGTAGCGTTTGACGAGCTCCGACATCGGCTCCGAGAAGCGAGCCGACCAGGCTTCGCCTTTTTTATGCAGTTGGGACGTCATGATGTGAGGACGCGAATGGCGATCAATGCGAGTGGAAGAACACGGACGGCGGCGCGCGTGAGGCTCGTGAGCGCCCGGGGTTTTCTGCTTGTGACGCAGAGTGGCGCCGGACCCGTTGCGGAAAACGCAGATTTTAGCATCGCGCGAGCAATGCCGGCCTCGTGCGGCGACGGCATGCATGGCCTGCCTCGCCGCGCCGCCATGCTCCAGCGGCTGGCCCAAACGATCAGCCTTCGCGCACGAGCACGACCAGCTTCAGATCTTCGCGATGCGCGGGCTTGAATGTGATCTGATCGTAGGCGACACGCCCATCGCGCGGATGCTCGAATTCGCGGCGGCCGCCTTCGCGCTCGCCGACGTCCTGCGACGCCCAGAAATGCGCGAACGCATCGCTTTTGCCGACCAGCGCATCGATCAGCGCGCGCGTCGGCGCGTCGTTCAGATGCCGGATCGAGTCCGCGCGGAACTCGGCGGCGAGGCGCCGCGCGCGCGACTCCCAATCGACGATCAGCGCATGTCCGACCGGCGACAGAAACGTGTAGCGCAGCAGGTTGCGGTCGTGAGCGTCGTCGAGCCAGCCGACGAACAGGTCCGCGGCCGGCGCATTCCACGCGATCGCATTCCACTGACGGTCGAGCACATACGCCGGCGATTGCACGAGCTGAACGGTCTTGAGCAGCATCGCCGGCACATCGGCGCCGCCCGTCTCGGGTTCGGCCGGGTCGCGCTGCGCGGCGAGCTCGAACAGATACGCGCGTTCGGCGCGCGAGAGCTGCAGCGCGACGGCGATACGCGCGAGCGCGTCGGCCGACGCCGATACGGGCCTGCCTTGCTCGATCCACGTGTACCAGGTCGGACTCACGCCGCACAGCTGCGCGACTTCCTCGCGGCGCAGCCCGGGCGTGCGGCGGCGCGGGCCCGGCGGCAAGCCGACCGCGAGCGGCGACAGCCGTTCGCGGTGCGCGCGAATGAAGTCGCCGAGCGCGCGGGCGGGGGTCGCGTCGAGCGGAGGCGCCGCGTCGCGCGTGGCGTCGTGCTCGGGGGCGTGTTTGGGTTCGTGCTCGGTGTCGGGTGCAGGGTCGTCGGACGGCAAAGTCATGGCGGGGAAGGCAGGTGTTGTCAATACCAGAATAGCCGCTTGCCTTGTACCGGTACAGGCGGCGCTCTATTGTAGCGATTCAGACCACGCGTGCACATGCACGAAGCACCCGGCGCGAAAAGCGCGGGACAAGGGAGCCCACATGAAACATCGAGACCAGGTCGCCGACGCGTTCGGTTCGACCGCCGCCGACTATCTGACGAGCACCGTTCATGCGACGGGCAAGGATCTGCAGACGCTCTCGAGACTCGTCGCGAAGCGGCCGGGCGGGGCCGTGCTCGACATGGGTTGCGGCGCGGGCCACGCGAGCTTTGCGGTGGCGCCGCACGCGGAGTCGGTGGTTGCCTATGACCTTGCGCGCCCGATGCTCGCGACCGTCGAGACGGCTGCGCTCGATCGTGGTCTGGCCAATATCCGGACGAAGCAGGGCGCCGCGGAAAACCTGCCGTTCGACGACGCTTCGTTCGACTGGGTGGTGAGCCGCTTCAGCGCGCATCACTGGCACGACGTGCGGCAGGCGCTCGCCGAAGTGCGCCGCGTGCTGAAGCCGGGCGGCGAGGCGCTCTTCATCGATATCGCGGGCGCCGATCATCCGCTCGTCGATACGCACTTGCAGGCGGTCGAGGTGTTGCGCGATGCGTCGCATATCCGCGATTACCGCGCCGACGAGTGGCTTGCCTTTTTCGAGCAAGCCGGGTTTGCGGCCAGGATAACGGAGCGCTGGCGGCTGCCGATCGAATTCGACGCATGGGTGTCGCGCATGCGCACGCCGCCGCAGCGCGTGAGTGCGATCCGCTCGCTGTGGGAGAGCGCGCCGGAAGAAGTCAGGGACTACTTCGCGGTGCAGGCCGATGGATCGTTCGAACTCGATACGCTCATGATCGAGGCGCATCGATGACGTGTAGCGGCGTGTAGCGACTTCTGGCGTTCATTCGCCCCTTGACGTGTCGCTTCGCAGTGCGGGGCGGGGGAGCGGCCGTACGCGTCTCATAGTACGCCTTCACCGGTTACTTGATCCGCTTCGTATCGGCCCGGTGGCCGAGCAGTGTCCTCTTCTCCTGCCGCACCTTTCCCGTAGGGAACGCGTAAATGAGTGAAAGCTCCTTGAAGCCGTCGTCGCAACGCTCGCCCGCGGCGCTCGATGCGAATACCGAGCGCATGATGCAAATGATCTATGGATTTGCGGTCAGTCAGCTCGTGCGCACGTTTGCCGAATTCGGTATTGCGGACCATCTCGCGAGCGGTCCGCTCAAAGCCGCCGATCTCGCGCGGCACATCGACGCCGACGAAGACACCACGCGCCGTTTGATGGAGGCAGCGGTGCCGCTCGAGCTCGTCACCGTCGATGCGGACTTCCGATATGCATCGACACCGCTGCTTCGCACGCTCGAAGAGGGCGCGCCGGGCTCGGTGCGCGGTCTTGCGCGACTGCTCGGCGGACACGCGGCCTGGCAGATCTGGGGGCGGCTCCCCGCGGCGATCCGGAGCGGCACCGCGCAGGACACCGCTGCGCTTGGCGAGAACTATTGGGAGCACGTCGGCCGGGCGCCTGCCGAACTTGCCGTGCTGATTCGTGCGATGACCGACATCTCGGAGTCGGTGGGCGAACAGATCGCGCAGACCATCGATACGTCGTCGATGGCGACCGTCGCCGATATCGGCGGCGGCTCGGGCGAACTGATCAGGCCGATGCTCAAGAAGAATCCGCATCTGAGCGGCATCGTGCTCGATACGCCGAGGTCGGTCGAGCAGTCGTCGCGGGACCCGGTCAATACCGCGTTGGCCTCGCGCCTGTCGTTTACCGGCGGGGACTTCTTCGAGGCCGTGCCTGCTGGATTCGACCTATACATGCTGAAGCACGTCCTGCACGACTGGGATGACGACCGATGCGTGGAGATCCTCGCCAATTGCGCGCGGGCGATGCGGCCGGACAGCCGGGTCGTGGTGATCGAGATGGTAGTCAAGCCGGACGGCAACGAGCCGCGCGTGATGCTGCAGGATCTGAATATGCTCGTCCATTTCGGCTCGCGCGAGCGAACCATGCACGATTTCGAGCGGTTGCTCGGCCGCGTGGGTCTCGTTGCGTCGGGGACCGCCGAGGTGGTTTCGCCGCTCGGCACCACTACGGTGATCGAAGCGAGAAAGCGGTAAGCCATTGTGCCGTCACGCCCGCCGCGTCCAATTCGCATACCGATGGAAAACAGAAGGGCACGCGGTGCATCCATGCCACCGCGTGCCCTCGCGACGCTAACCGCGCAAGCGCTACTTAACCGGTATTGCGCAAACCGGCCGCGATACCGTTGATCGTCAAATGAATCCCGCGCCGCAAGCGCGTGTTATCGTCGCCGGCGCGATGGCGCTTCAGCAACTCGACCTGCAGATGGTTCAGCGGATCGAGATACGGAAAGCGGTTCTTGATCGAACGCGCGAGCAGCGGGTTGTCGGCAAGGCGCTCCTTTCTGCCCGTGATTTCCGACAGTACGTTCGACGTGCGCTCCCATTCCGCGACGATGCGTTCGAACACGAGCTTGCGCAGCTTCTTGTCTTCGACGAGCTGCGCATAGCGCGACGCGACCGCGAGGTCGGTTTTCGCCAGCACCATGTCCATGTTCGACAGCAGGTTCGAAAAGAACGGCCAGGTCTTGTGCATCTGGCGCAGCAGCTGCACGCGGCGCGTGCGTTCGCTGTCGTTGGCCGATGCGTCGAGCCAGCCCGCGATCGCGCTGCCGAAGCCGTACCAGCCCGTCAGCAGCAGGCGGCATTGGCCCCACGAAAAGCCCCACGGAATCGCGCGCAGGTCTTCGATCTTGCGGTTCTTCGGATCCTGCAGCTTGCGCGACGCGGGACGGCTGCCGATATTGAGCTCGGCGATTTCGGTGATCGGCGTCGAGGCGAAGAAGTAGTCGACAAAGCCCGGCGTTTCGTAGACGAGCGCGCGGTACGCCTGCATCGCCGCATCGGAGAAGCTTTGCATCGTGTCCTCGAAGACGGACAGTTGCGCGGGCAACTGGGCCGGCGCATGGCCATGCGGTGCGAGCGATGCTTCGAGCGTGGCCGCGATCACGGTTTCGAGATTGCGCCGGCCGATTTCCGGATTGCCGAACTTGCTGGCGATCACTTCGCCCTGCTCGGTCAGGCGGATCTGGCCGTCGACGGTGCCGGGCGGCTGCGAGAGAATTGCCTGATAGGTCGGGCCGCCGCCGCGGCCGACCGTGCCGCCGCGGCCGTGGAACAGCCGCAGCGTGATGCCGCGTTCGTTGAAGAGCGACACGAGCGCGAGTTCCGCACGGTACAGCTCCCAGTTCGACGTGAGAAAGCCGCCGTCCTTGTTGCTGTCCGAGTAGCCGAGCATCACTTCCTGCTCGTTGCCCTGATGCTCGATGATCGCCTCGATGCCGGGCAGCGCCATCAGGTCGCGCATGATGTGCGGCGCGTTGCGCAGGTCGGGAATCGTTTCGAAGAGCGGAACCACCATCAGCCCTGCGCGCGCCGGCGCATGCGCGGCGCCCAACAGGCCTTGCAGCAGGCCGGTTTCTTTCTGCAGCAGCATCACTTCGACGAGGTCGCTGACCGTCTCGGTGTGCGAGATGATGTAGTTGCGCACCGCGCGGATGCCGAATTTTTCGCGCGTCACGCGCGCTTCCTCGAGCACGCCGAGTTCGCTTGCGACGAGGTCCGAATACTTGATATAGGGCGAGCGCAGCAGGCGCGGCTGCGCCAGTTCGGCGAGCAGCACCTCGAGCTTTTCCGCTTCGGACAGCGCCGCATAGTCTTCGACCACGCCTGCGCGCTGCAGCAGTTCGGCGATCACCGCCTCGTGCACGTCGGAACTCTGGCGCAGGTCGATCGACGCGAGATGGAAGCCGAACACTTCGGCCGCCCGCACGAGCGGCGACAGCCGCGGCGTCGCGAGCGATTCGCCGTGATGCTGCGCGAGCGATTCGATCAGCACGTCGAGGTCGCGCACGAATTCGTCGGCATCCGCGTACGGTTTTGCGTCGCGGCTGGCCTGGCGCATCGCGACGACGCCTTCGCCGAGACGTTCGCGCGCGGTGGCCGCCATCCGCGCGTAGACGCCGATCAGCGCGCGGCGGTACGGCTCGTCGACGCGGTGCGGCGAGCGGTCCGGCGACGCGTCGGCCAGGGCCTTCAACGCGTCGCTGCTGCCGGCGAGCAGATACGACACCGCGAGTTCGGCGCCGAGCTGGTGAATCTGCTCGAGGTAATGCTCGAAGATCACGGTTGCCTGGCGCGACATCGCGAGCGCGAGCGTTTCGGCCGTCACATTCGGATTGCCGTCGCGGTCGCCGCCGATCCAGCTGCCCATCTGGAAGAACGGCGGCAGACGCGACGCGAGCCCGTGCTCGGCGAGCGCCGCCTCGATGTCCGCATAGAGCGCGGGAATCTCGGCAAGGAACGTCGCGCGGTAATACGACAGCGCGTTCTCGATTTCGTCGGCGACGGTGAGGCGCGAGTCGCGCAGCATCCGCGTTTGCCACAGCGAGGTGACGCGCGCGCGCAGCAGGGCGTCGTTTTGCGCGTGCTCGCGCGCGGTCAGCGGCTGATCGCGCTCGGCAAGCAGGCGTGCGATGTCGTGCTGCGCGTCGAGAATGCTCTTGCGCTGCACTTCGGTCGGGTGCGCGGTCAGCACCGGCACGATCAGCGCGTCGTCGAAGAACTGCTGCACGACCGGCGTCGGCGCGGCGCCGGCCTTCTCGAGCCGCTCGAGCGCGTGCGCGACCGTGCCCGGCTGCGCCGACGAACCCGCCAGCTCGTGAATCCGGCGCCGCCGGTTGTGATGGCGGTCTTCCGCGATATTCGCGAGGTGCGAGAAAAAGCTGAAGGCGCGCACGACGCTGACGGTCTGCGCCGGATTCAGCGCGCGCAGCTTCTTGTCGAGCGTCTGCGCCGCGACGCTGTCGTCCTCGCGGCGAAAGCGCACGGCCGTCTGGCGGATCGTTTCGACGACGTCGAATACCGCATCGCCTTCCTGCTCGCGCACGACGTCGCCGAGCAGGCGGCCCAGATAGCGGATGTCTTCGAAAAGCGGCTGGTCTTTGTCTTCGCGCGTACGGCCGTCTTTTGGCGCGGCTGCGGCGAGCGCGGCGATGCCGCTGGCCGACGCGTTGGCGCGCGCTGTTTGCCGCGGCTTCGCCGCGCTTTTATCGACAGGCATGGCCGCCGGGCCGGCCGCGCCGTTGGCGGCCGGTTTGGCGTGCTTGCCTTTGCGCGCTTTGACGGCGAGGTTTTTCTGTACGGGCGCGGAGCGGGCGGCTTTCACGACCTTGGCGACCTTGGCGGTTTGAGCGGCCTTAGGGGCTTTAGGGGCTTTAGGGGCCTCAGCGGCCTTAGCGGCCTTCGGCGGCTTGACCGGCTTGACGGCTTTGTCCGCCTTCTCGATGCGCGCTGCCTGAGCGATGCGTTGGGTGCGGCTGGCGCTTACGCCGTCGGCGTTGCCATCGCCGTTGCCGTTGCCGGCGGCTTCTGCGGCCATGGTCGATTGCGCGAAGGCGCGAGCGGACGGTTCGAGGCCGCTTTCGAGCGATGCAGTATTGCGGCGCGCGCGGCGCGCCGATCCGGAAGACGTCACGATGGGTTTCCTTCGAAAGCCAGGGTCTAAAGGTCTAAAGAGAGGAACTGCCACTGCGGGTGCTGCATGGGCGCACTGCATGGTGTTGCCGCATCCGGTGACCGTCTGCGGCAATGCATCGCATCATCGCGCAGGCGGCTGATGGGCGCGCGAACGACCGTGCACGTGGATGGCCCGATTGCGTTGTCTCATTCTGATCGATGTGCGGGCCTCGCGCGATGCACCGGCGCGCCGTCTCCCGCTGTCTCCTTTTTCGTGTCTGCGTTGCCGCACAAGGCTGCGCGGCCCGGTGACCGCTCGCGGGAGAACCGCGGAGCCTGCGCTAAGCGCGTGCTAACATTGTTTTTTATCGATCCCGTCATTCACTTTGACTCAGCAATGAATCCCGAGACGCTCTCAGCGACTCCACCCAGCACGCTCGTGATCGCCTCGCGTGAAAGCCGCCTCGCGATGTGGCAGGCCGAGCATGTGCGGTGTGCGCTGCACAAATTATATCCATCCTGCGACGTCAAAATTCTCGGGCTTACTACACGCGGCGATCAGATCCTCGATCGCACGCTCTCGAAGGTCGGCGGCAAGGGCCTGTTCGTCAAGGAACTCGAGAACGCGCTCGCCGACGGACGCGCGGATCTCGCCGTGCATTCGCTCAAGGATGTACCGATGGAATTGCCGCCGGGCTTCGCGTTGAGCGCGATTCTCGAGCGCGAGGACGCGCGCGACGCGTTCGTATCGAACAGCCACGAAGCGCTTTCGACGTTGCCGCCGGGCAGCGTGGTCGGCACATCGAGCTTGCGGCGCGAGGCGAATCTGCGCGCGCGCTTTCCCGCACTCATTGTCAAGCCGTTGCGCGGCAACCTCGATACGCGACTCGCGAAGCTCGATCGCGGCGACTACGCAGCGATCATTCTCGCGGCGGCAGGCCTGAAACGTCTAGGCCTGTCGAACCGCATCCGCGCGCTGCTCGATCCGCTCGACAGTCTGCCGGCGGCGGGCCAGGGCGCGCTCGGCATCGAGATTCGCGCCGATCGGGCGGACCTCGCTGCATGGCTCGCACCGCTTCATCACGAACATACGGCGGCGGCGGTCGAAGCGGAGCGCATGGTGTCGCGCGCGCTGGGCGGCAGTTGCCAGGTGCCGCTCGCCGCGCATGCGACATGGCATGACGGCGCGTTGCATCTGCACGCGCTCGTCGCGACGCCGGACGGCCAGCGCGTGCTGCGCGCGCACGGCTCGTCGCCGGCGTCGACGCTCGAGCGTGCGATCGAACTGGGCCGCGAAGTCGCGAGCGAACTCGAAAGCCAGGGCGCGCTCGAGATCGTGCGCTCGCTCGGCAGCGCGGACGATTCCGCGTCCGGCGCGTGATGGCACGCGCGACAGGGCGCCTGACCGTCGTCCTCACACGGCCCGCGGGCCAGTCCGGCGCATTGGCCGCGCGGCTTGCCGCCGAAGGCGTCGAAACGGTCGATTTCCCGCTGATCGATATCGCGCCCGTCGCGGATACCGCGCCGCTCGACGCCGCGTTTGCCGCGCTTTCGAATTACGCGCTCGTGGTGTTCGTCTCCCCGAACGCGATCGACTGCGCCTTCGCGCGCTTCAACGCGATCTGGCCGCATGCATTGCCGATCGGCGTCGTCGGGCCGGGCAGCGTCGCGGCGCTCGCGCGGCACGGCGTCGTAGCGCCCGCGTATCGCGTGATCAGCCCGGCCGCAACCGGCGGCAGCGGCGGCAATCAAAATGGCGAAAGCGGCGCCGACAGCAGTGGCAACGCCAGCAGCAAAACCAGCGGCAAAAGCAGCGCGGACGGCAACGGCCGCGACGTCGACGGCGCGCGCTTCGATTCCGAAGGCCTCTATGCCGCGCTCGAATCGACGCTCGGCGCGAACGCGTTCGAGGGCAAGCGCGTCCTGATCGTGCGGGGCGACGGCGGCCGCGAATGGCTCGCGGACCGCTTGCGCGAGGCGGGCGCCGAAGTCGAGGCCGTGGCGGCCTACCGGCGCATCGTGCCCGAGCCGTCGGTGCGCACCTGGGAGCGCATTCATGCGCTGCTCGCAGGCGAGCCGCACGTATGGCTCGTCACGAGTTCCGAAGGCGTGCGCAATCTGGGCGAACTCGCGCGCGACCATCTGACCGTCGACGAAATCGCCCAACTGAAGCGCGCGCCGTTCGTCGCGCCCCATCCGCGCATTGCCGAAACCGCGCGGGCATTGGGTTTTGATAGCATTACGGTGTCCGGCGCCGGCGATGAACGTATCGCCCGCGCGTTGCTCGCCGCCGTCGCGCTTCCTGAAGTTCAACCGGTTCAGACCAACCCGGCTCAAGCACGCATGACTGATTCGACTTCATCCACGAACCCATCTTCGCCGTCGGCGGGCACGAAGTCCCTGCCGCCGAACGCGCCGTTTACGCCCTACGAGGCGCAACCGCCGCGCCGTCGCAGCGGCACCGGGCTGCTGTGGTTCGTCATTATCGTCGTGGTGCTCGCCGCGGCCGCGGGCGGCGTCGTGTTGAACCGCAAGCTGATCCGCCTCGATCAGGAATTGACGAAGCGCCAGCAGATCAACGACGCGCAAACGTCCGAACTGCGCGTGAAGACCGAACAGGCGCTTGCCACGGTGCGCGGCGTCGATACGCAGATGTCGCAGCTCGAAGGCAAGCTTGCCGATGCGCAGAACGCGCAGCAGGCGCTGCAGCAGCAATATGCGGATCTCGCGCGCAATCGCGACGACTGGACGATGGCCGAGGTCGGCCAGATGCTGTCGAGCGCGAGCGAGCAGCTGCAACTGACCGGCAACACGCAGCTCGCGCTGTTCGCGCTGCAAAGCGCCGACACGCGCCTCGCCGCATCGGACAATCCGCAGGCGCTCGCGGTGCGCAAGGCGATCGGTCAGGACATCGACAAGCTGAAGGCCGCGCCGTCCACCGATCTGACGGGGCTGGCGATCAAGCTCGATAACGCGATCGAAATGGTCGACAGCCTGCCGCTCGCCGGCGAAGCGCCGATCGCCCATGCGACGCCGCACGCATCCGCGCCTGCCGACACCGACAAGGTCGCCGCGGCAACCGGCGAGCCGCGCTGGAAAGTGTGGTGGCAAAGCGTCGTATCGGGTATCGGCCAGCAACTGGCGAGCCTCGTGCAGGTGCGCCGCATCGACAACGCCGACGCGCTGATGGTCGCGCCGGACCAGGGCTACTTCCTGCGCGAGAACCTGAAGCTGCGCCTGCTGTCGGCGCGCCTCGCGCTGCTCGCGCGCAACGAGACCACGCTGCGCTCGGATCTGCACGCGGCCGACGCGACGCTTGCCCATTACTTCGATGCGTCGTCGAAGAACACGCAGACCGTGCGCGGCCTCGTGAAGGACGTCGACGATGCGGCGGGCGCGGTCGAGGTGCCGAACCTCGACACGAGCCTGCAAGCCGTTCATCAATACCGCAGCCGGAGTTGACGATGGCGCTTCGAGGACTCCTGTGGCTCGCTTTCCTGTTCGCGATCGCGGTCGTGCTCGCGTTGGCCGGGCGTTTCGATACGGGGCAGGTGCTGATCGTCTACCCGCCGTACCGTGTCGACATCTCGCTGAACCTGTTCGTCGTCGCGCTCGTCGTCATGTTTATCGTGCTGTATGCGGCGACGCGCATTGTCCGCAATATCTGGCGCATGCCGCAGCGCGTGGCCGCGTATCGCGCGCGCTCGCGGATCGCAAAGGCGCATGCGGCGCTGCGCGATGCGATCGGCAATCTGTATGCGGGGCGTTTTTCGCGCGCGGAGAAGGCGGCGCGCGATTCGCTCGCGCATGACGAGAACACGGGCGCGGCCGGCCTGATCGCCGCCAACGCCGCGCACCGCATGCACGAGTACGCGCGCCGCGACGAGTGGCTCGCGAGGATCGATGCGCCCGACTGGCAGGACGCGCGCCTGATGGCCACCGCCGACATGCGCGCCGACGGCCGCGACGCGGACGGCGCGCTGGCCGCGCTGCTCGAGATGCAATCGCAGGGCGGGCGGCGCATCCACGCGCAGCAGATCGCGCTGCGCGCACAGCAGCAGTTGAAGAACTGGAGCGAAGTGCTGAAGCTCGTGAAGACGCTCGAAAAGCGCGAGGCGATTCACCCGGCCGTCGCGGTGCGGCTGCGGCAGCTCGCGGCCGAGAATCTGTTGCGCGACCGTCGCCACAATGCCGATGCGCTGCTCGAACTGTGGAGTGCGTTGTCGGCCACGGAACGGCATTCGCCGCGCCTCGCCGATCTGGCCGCCGAACTGCTGGTCGCGCTGAACCGTCCGCAGGAAGCGCGCAAGATCGTCGAAGAAGCGCTCGCGCAGAACTGGGACGCGCGGCTGTTGCGCCGCTATCCCGATACCGCGGGCGGCGACGCGCTGCCGCTCATTCAGAAAGCCGAAGCATGGCAGAAGGAACGTCCCGACGACGCCGATCTGTTGTTCGCGCTAGGCCGGCTGTGTCTGCATCAGCAGCTGTGGGGCAAGGCGCAGTCGTTCCTCGAAGCGGCGCTGAAGATGGCCGACAACGAGACATTGAAAATCCGCTCGCATCGCGCGCTTGCGCGGCTGCATGAACAACTCGGCGATTCGGCGAAGGCCAGCGAACACTATCGCGAAAGCGCGCTGGCGATGAACGTAACCTGAGCGAAAGAAGTGAGCGGGGCGGCAGCGAAGTCGCCGCTCGTATTGCGCCGAGTCGACGGAGTCGACGGTTGGCTGTCGACCGGACAGGAACCCGGTGGTCCGTCGCGACGGGCACCGGTTTTTTGCTATCGGTTCACGAGCCGCTTCGGCACGCCCACCGCGAGCAGCCCGCCAAGCAGCATGAACGCGGCAAGCAGATACATGCCCGTGGCATTCGAGGCCGTCGCCTCTTTGAGCCAGCCCACCGCATAAGGGCCGAGAAAGCCGGCGAGATTGCCGATCGAGTTGATCATCGCGATGCCGGCAGCGGCGCCCGTGCCGGCCAGAAACGCGGTCGGCAGGCTCCAGAACAGCGGCAGCGTGGTCAGAATGCCCATCGTCGCGAGCGTCAGCGAGATCATCGCGAGCAGCGTGTTTTGCGCCCAGAGAATCGACAGGACGAGTCCGAGCGCGCCGGCGAACGCCGGAATCGCGACGTGCCAGCGCCGCTCGCGCGTGCGGTCCGCGCTGCGCGACACGAGCACCATCGCGACGACCGCGGCCGCGAACGGAATGGCCGAGAGCAGGCCGATCGCGAACGGGTCGGTGACGCCGGTCGCCTTGATGATCGTCGGTAGCCAGAAGCTCACGCCATAGAGGCCGATCACGAACGAAAAATAGATGAGGCTCATCAGCCAGACGCGCGGGCTCGCGAGCACGGTGCCGATGGACGGGTCTTCCTTGGTCGCGTCCTCGGCGGCGATGTTGCGTTCGAGCAACTGACGTTCTTCGGCGCTCAGCCATTGCGCTTTACCGATGCGATCGTCGAGCATCACGAACACGACGATGCCGACCACGATCGACGGCAGTCCTTCGAGCAGGAACAGCCACTGCCAGCCATGCCAGCCGTTCAGCCCGTCGCACGCCTTCAGGATGAAGCCCGAGAGCGGGCCGCCGACCACGCCCGACAGCGCGATGGCGGTCATGAACCATGTCGTCATCCGGCCACGCCGATGCGCGGGGTACCAGTACGTCAGATAGAGGATGATGCCGGGGAAAAAGCCCGCTTCGGCGAGGCCGAGCAGAAAGCGCATCACATAAAACATCGTCGGCGTGGTGACGAACATCGTGAGCGCCGAAATGATGCCCCACGACACCATGATCCGCGCGATCCAGACGCGTGCGCCGACGCGGTGAAGAATGATGTTGCTCGGAATCTCGAAGACGAAATAGCCGAGAAAGAAAATGCCCGCGCCGAACCCATACACGGCGTCGCTCAGATTCAGGTCGGCCTGCATCTGCAGCTTCGCGAAGCCGACGTTGACGCGGTCGAGATAGGCGACCACATAGCAGAGCATCAGCAGCGGCGTGAGGCGCCACGCCACCTTCCGGTACGTCGCCTCCTCGAAGGTGGAGGGCGGCGTCCCCGCGCCCGACGGATGAAGCGGATTCGCTGGACTGGCCATCGTCGTCTCCTCGTGTCGTATCCCGGTTTTGCGTCCTTTCCTCGTGTCGCGTTCTCGTGTCGCCTCTACACGCAGCGCCCGCCGTCCACCTCGAGACACACGCCGGTGACGAATGCGGCCTCGTCCGACGCAAGGAAAACGCACGCGTTCGCGATGTCCTGCGGTGTCGAAAAGCGGCCAAGCGGAATCGTCGCGAGAAACTTGCGACGGTTTTCGGGCGTGTCTTCCATGCCCATGAAGTCGGGCAACAGCGCGGTTTCGCCGATCACCGGGTTCACGCAATTGACGCGAATGCGGTCCGCTCCGAGCTCGACCGCGAGCGACTTGCTCGCGACGATGACTGCGCCCTTGCTGCCGTTGTACCAGACAAGCCCGGGCCGCGGCCGCACGCCCGCGGTCGACGCGATATTGACGAACACGCCGCCGCCGCGCTCGCGGAAGTACGGCACGAATTCGCGCACGCTCCAGTAGATGCCTTTGACGTTGACCGCATAGACGCGGTCGAACTCCGCTTCGCTGACGTCGAGCACGGGCTTGTTGCGATGCGTGGTGCCCGCATTGTTGACGACGATCCCGACGCTGCCGAAGTCTTCGAGCGCGGCGTTGCGCAACCGATGCCAGTCCTCGCCGCGCGTGATGTCGCCGGTCACGGCGATGGCCTTGCCGCCCGCGAGCGCGATCTCGCTCGCGACGCGCTCGGCCGCGGCGCCGTTGATGTCGTTGACGACGACGTTCGCGCCTTCGCGCGCATAGGTCTTCGCGATGCCTTCGCCGAAGCCCGAGCCGCCGCCCGTGACGACGGCCGTTTTGCCTGTCAGTCGCATGATGTCTCCAATGTTGTTCGTTGTGCTGCGGGTTGCTGCGGGGTGCTGCTTCCGTGTTGTCTCCAGTGTCCCGGCGGGCGCATGCCAACGCGCGCGTGCTTATCCGTGCCGTATCGCGACCGTCTTCAGCACCGTGAATCCGTAAAGCGCCTCGAAGCCTTTCTCCCGTCCATGCCCCGAGTGCTTGACGCCGCCAAACGGCAACTCGACGCCGCCGCCTGCGCCGTAGTTGTTGATAAATACCTGCCCCGAGCGCACGCGCCGCGCGACGCGCAATTGCCGCGCGCCGTCGCGCGTCCAGATGCCGGCGACGAGCCCGTACCGCGTGCCGTTCGCGAGCGCGAGCGCCTCGTCTTCGTCGGCGAACGGCAGCACCGCGAGCACGGGGCCGAACACTTCCTCGCGCGCGAGCCGATGCCGGGGCGGCACGTCGCGCAGCAGGGTCGGCGCCTGATAGAAGCCGCTTTCGGGCGCCTCGGCGATCACATGGCCCTGCGCGGCCATCGGGATGCCGTCGTGCTGCGCATCGGACAGGTAATCCCAGACGCGCTGCTGCTGCTTCGCGCTGATCAGCGGCCCGCAGTCGAGATCCGCATGCGACGGCCCGACGCGCAGCGCATGGAACGCGGTCGCGAGCCGCTCGAGCAGCGGCTCGTAGGCGGCGCGCTCGATCAGCACGCGGCTGCCTGCCGAACAGGTTTGCCCGGCGTTCTGCACGATCGCGGACACGAGCACCGGCAGCGCGGCGTCGAAGTCCGCATCGGCGAACACGATTTGCGGCGATTTGCCGCCCAGTTCGAGCGTGACCGGCACATGGTTCCCGGCGGCCATCTGCGTGACGAGCTTGCCGGTTTCCGGCGAACCGGTGAACGAGATATGGTCGATGCCCGCGTGCAGGGCGAGCGCCGCGCCCGCTTCGTGGCCGTAGCCCGTCACGATATTGAGCGCACCCGCCGGCAGACCCGCTTCGGCGGCGAGCTCGGCGACGCGCAGCACCGACAGGCATGCGTCTTCGGCCGGCTTCACGACGCACGCGTTGCCCGCGGCGAGCGCCGCGCCGGCACTGCGGCCGAAAATCTGCATCGGGTAGTTCCACGGCACGATATGGCCTGTCACGCCGTGCGGCTCGCGGATCGTGAACACCGTGTAGCCGGCCTGGTACGGCAGCGTCTCGCCGTGCAGCTTGTCGGCGGCGCCCGCGTAGAACTCGAAGTAGCGGGCGAGCGCCGCGGCGTCGGCGCGCGCCTGGCGCAGCGGCTTGCCGGTGTCGCGCGCTTCGAGCTGCGCGAGCTCCTCGTGGCAGGTGCCGACGAGCATTGCGAGCCGATAGAGCAGGCGCCCGCGCTCGGCGGCGCTCAATGCGCCCCAGGCGCCCTCGAAGGCGCGCCGCGCGGCCGCGACGGCGGCGTCGATATCGGCTGCGTTGCCGCGCGCCAGACGCGCGAACGGCTGGCCGTCGGACGGATCGATGACGGCGATCGTGTCGCCGCCTGCTGCCGCGGTCCATTCGTTGCCGATGAAGTGTTTCGCTTCTTCCATGCATGCTCCTTGTTCGAAAGGGATGACTGGAGGGCCCGCGACGGTGCGTCGGAACGCGTTCCGGACAGCTTGCGTGCGGGCGCTCGAAGCGGCTGGCCGATGCAGGATGCGCATGCATTGCGCGCGGATGCGATGCAGACGCGATGCGAGAACGCGCAGCAGGCGCGTTGCAAACGCACCCGCAGGCACCAGGCACCAGCAGGCACATGCAGGCACCAGCAGGCCAGACGATACGGCGATTATCGCGCCGAATGCGCGCGGGCGGCACCGGGCGATTGGCTATAATGGCGCATTCCCGCAGCGATACGGGGCGGCAGCGGCTGCCGTTGTTTCCGGCCGCCGCAAGCGTCGTCGCATGGTCCGTGTCAATGTCCCCGTTTCATCATCATCAGAGAGCGCCATGAGCTTCAACACTGTCCCGCCCGGCAAGGATCTGCCGCAAGATTTCAACGTCATCATCGAAATTCCCGCGCAAAGCGAGCCGGTGAAGTACGAGGCCGACAAGGAACTGGGTCTGCTCGTCGTCGACCGCTTTATCGGCACCGGCATGCGCTATCCGGCCAATTACGGCTTCATTCCGCAGACGCTGTCGGGCGACGGCGACCCGGTCGACGTGCTCGTCGTCACGCCGTATCCGCTGCTGGCCGGCTCGGTCGTGCGCTGCCGCGCGCTCGGCATGCTGCAGATGACCGACGAATCGGGCGTCGACGCGAAGCTCGTCGCCGTGGCGCAAGACAAGATCTGCCCGATGACCGCG
The DNA here is from genome assembly GCF_001922345.1 of Paraburkholderia sp. SOS3. Taxonomy (NCBI): domain Bacteria; kingdom Pseudomonadati; phylum Pseudomonadota; class Betaproteobacteria; order Burkholderiales; family Burkholderiaceae; genus Paraburkholderia; species Paraburkholderia sp. SOS3. The sequence goes on from NZ_CP018811.1 coordinate 1,717,349, forward strand.
CATATGAAATCGATCGACGACGTGCCCGGCTATCTGAAAGATCAGATCAAGCACTTCTTCGAGAACTACAAGGCGCTCGAGAAGGGCAAGTGGGTCAAGGTCGAAGGGTGGGCGGGCATCGACGCCGCGCACAAGGAAATCACCGACGGCGTCGCGAACTACAAGAAGTCATAGCAAAAATGTCTGCGTGACCGTTTCCGGTCCGGTCAAAAAGCCGCGCGTGCTCGCCAGGGGCCGCGCGGTTTTTTTTTGCGACTGCGACGTGGCGCATCGCACGCCATCCGCCTCTTGAAATCGTCGCTGCCGCTTCTATCTTGAAATCGCTCAGGCAAGCCGCCCGCCTCCCGCGGGCAATCCGTTTCTACTTTGTTTGTCAGCGGCTTCGGCAAACGAACTGAGGCGCATGCCGGTTCGTCTCCTTGCCGCGAGAGGAGAAAGCGATCATGAGTGACCTTTACTTTGCCAGCGACCTGTTCGGAGAACTGGACCGTCTGCAGCGGCAGATGTCGAGCCTCTTCGGCGGTTTCCCTTCCAGTATCCGCAGCAGCCGTTCCGGTGCATTTCCGGGCATCAATATCGGCACGACCGACGATTCGATCGAGATCGTCGCGTTCGCGCCCGGCATCGATCCGGCCACGCTCGACATATCGATCGACAAGGGGCTTTTGACGATCTCGGGCGTGCGGGCGTCGCCCCAGCCGGACGCCGGCGACAACGTGCGGCGCTATGCGCAGGAGCGCTTTAGCGGCAACTTCCGGCGCGCCGTCGAATTGCCGCAGTATGCGGATCCGGACAAGGTGCAGGCGCGCTACGTCGACGGCTGCCTGCTGATCTCGGTCGGCAAGCGCGAAGCGTCGAAGCCGCGTGCGATTACCGTTCAATAACCAGCGAGGTGAAATCATGAGCGACACGAATCTGATTGCGCCGGGGCAAGGCGCTGAACAGGCTGCAGGCGGCGACGGTGCGGTGACCGGTGCGGTCGCGTCGGGGCGCGAGGACAAGGAGGCGCGCCGCATGACGATCACGCCGGCGGTCGATATCGTCGAAGACAACCGTGCAGTGACGCTGTGGGCGGACTTGCCGGGCGTATCGAAGGACAGGCTCGATATCCGCGTACACGACGGCAACCTCGTGATCGAGGCCGAGTCCTCGGTGCCGACGCCCGCGAACCTTCGTCTCACGCATGCGGAAGTGCGCGCGCCGTATTTCGCACGGCGCTTCACGGTCAGCGACGACTTCGATACGTCGAAGATCGAAGCGAACCTGAAGGACGGTGTGCTGAAGCTGACGATTCCGCGGCGCGACGAGGCGAAGCCGCGGCGTATCGAGGTGAGCGTCGGCTAGCCGATTGCGCAGCGCCGGCTTCGTGCGCTGCCGGTCGGGGCCGGTCAGGGCCGGTCGGCGCGAGCTATGCGTCCGCTTGCGCGTCGGCGTCCTCGGCGGACCGCGCGGGCAACACCGAGTCGAGTGTGCGCGCGCCGGCCGCCAAAGCGCGCTTGCCTGTCGGCGTCAAGCGTTTGACCCAGTATTCGGCACGCGATGCGCTAGCGCGGTCCGCGAGTTCGAACGACGCGAGTACACGCACGGGCTTGCGCGAACGCGTATAGCGCGCGCCCGTGCCGTTGCAGTGCTTGTCGAAGCGCGCGGCGACGTCGGTTGCAATGCCCGTGTAGACGCTGCCGTCGTCGCATTCGATCAGATAGAGAAACCACGGCGTCGTGCGCGTCATGCTGGCGTGCTAGCTCCTGAACGGATTGTGCTCGCGCAGTTCGTCGACGTACGCGTGAATGTGATTGGTCTCGTTGTCGAGAAAATGCGCGACCGCATCGGAAAATGCAGGGTGCGCGAGCCAATGTGCCGAGCGCGTGACGGTCGGCATGAAGCCGCGCGCCATCTTGTGCTCGCCCTGCGCGCCGCCTTCGAACACCGCGAGCTTCTGCTCGATGCAGAATTCGAGCGGCTGATAGTACGCCGTCTCGAAGTGCAGGCACGGCACGTGTTCGACCGCGCCCCAGTAGCGGCCGTAGAGCGTGCCGCCCGTGCCGTTCGCCGTCGCGTCGCGCTGGAACACGACGAGCGAACTCGCGATCGGCTTGCCGTCCGCTTCGGCGATCACCATCATCAGATTCTCGGGCATCGATTCGCCGATCGTGCGAAAGAAGTCGAGGTTCAGATAAGGGCTCGAGAAGTGCTCGCGGTACGTTTGCCGATAGCACTTGCTGAAGAAGCGCCAGTCCGCGTCCGAAATATCCTTGCCGACCCGGCGCCGCATCGTCACGCCCGCTTCGCGCACCTTGCGCCGCTCGGCGCGGATGTTTTTCCGCTTCTTCTGCTCGAGCGTCGACAGGAATTCGTCGAAGTCGCGGTAGCCGTCGTTGAGCCAGTGGAATTGCACGCCCTCACGCTGCATCATGCCGAGTTCGGTCAGCGCCTGCGCTTCGGCCCCGGTCGGAAACAGCACATGCAGCGACGACACGTCGGCCTGCTCGGCGAACGCGACGAGCGTGGCCGCGAGATGGCGCAGCGCGCGTGCGTCGGTGGCCATGAGGCGCGTGCCTTGCACCGGCGTGAACGGCACCGCGCACAACAGCTTCGGGTAGTACGCGAGGCCGTTGCGCTTGTAGGCGTCGGCCCATGCCCAGTCGAACACGTACTCGCCGTACGAGTGGCCTTTCAGGTAGACCGGCGCCGCGGCCGCGAGCCGGCCCGTGCGCGGGTCGGTCAGCGTCACGAATTGCGGCGCCCAGCCGGTGTCGGGCACCGCGCAGCGAGTGGCGTGGAGCGCGCTCAGAAACTCGTGACGCAAGAACGGCGTCGGCTGAGCCTGGCTTGCGAGCAGCGCATTCCATTCGGCGGCGTCCACTTCGGACGGCGACGCCAGAATGCCCGTGAGATAATCAAAACGTTCCTGATTCAATCTGAATGACCGTTCCCGATCCGATCTGGCGCGCCGCACACGCGCCGCGCCGTGTGTTTATCAAATGACGACTCGCATCGCTCTAGCCCAACTCAATGTCACCGTCGGCGATTTCGCCGGCAACGTCGCGAAGATCGTGGCCGCGGCCCGCGCCGCGCACAGCGATGGTGCGAAGCTGCTGATCGCACCCGAACTCGCGTTGTCCGGTTATCCGCCCGAAGACCTGCTGCTGCGGCCCGCGTTCTATGCGGCCAGCGCCGCGGCGCTCGCCGATCTTGCGCGCGAACTGCAACCTTTGGCGGGCCTCCACGTGGTGGTCGGCCATCCGTATCGCGATGTAGCGAACGGTCATGGTAATGCAAACGCGCCGATCGAGCGCGGGCTGCCGCCGGTCGATACCTACAATGCGGCGTCGCTGATCGTCGACGGCGCGGTGGTCGGCACCTATCTGAAGCAGGATCTGCCGAACACCGAAGTGTTCGACGAGAAGCGCTATTTCGCGTCCGATCCGCAGCCGTTCGTGTTCGAGCTCGACGGCGTGAAGTACGGCGTCGTGATCTGCGAGGACGTCTGGCACGCGTCGGCGGCGCAGCTCGCTAAAGCGGCCGGCGCGCAGGTGCTGCTCGTGCCGAACGGGTCGCCGTATCACATGAACAAGGAAGCGGTGCGCATCGATATCCTGCGCGCGCGGATTCGCGAGACCGGGCTGCCGATGGTCTATGTGAACATGGTCGGCGGGCAGGATGAACTCGTGTTCGACGGCGGCTCGTTCGTGCTCGATGCGCGTGGCGAAGTCGTCGCGAAGATGCCGCAATTCACCGAAGGCCATGCGATCGTCGAGTTCGACGGCGCGCAGCCGGTCGCGACGACGGTCGCGCCGGAGACTTCGATCGAAGCGCAGGTTTATGCGGCGCTCGTGCTCGGCGTGCGCGACTACATCAACAAGAACGGGTTTCCGGGGGCGATCATCGGCCTGTCGGGCGGCGTGGATTCCGCGCTCGTGCTGGCCGTCGCATGCGATGCGCTGGGACCCGAGCGCGTGCGCGCAGTGATGATGCCGTCGCGCTACACCGCCGACATTTCGACGACGGACGCGGCCGATATGGCGCGGCGCGTCGGCGTGCGCTACGACGAAATCGCGATCGCGCCGATGTTCGATGCCTTCCGCGCATCGCTTGCCGGCGAATTCGCGGGCCGCGCGGAAGACGCGACCGAGGAAAACATCCAGGCGCGTATTCGCGGCACGCTGCTGATGGCGCTGTCGAACAAGTTCGGCTCGCTCGTGCTCACTACCGGCAACAAGAGCGAGATGGCGGTCGGCTACTGCACGCTGTACGGCGATATGGCGGGCGGCTTCGCCGTGATCAAGGACATCGCGAAAACGCTGGTCTACCGGCTGTGCCACTACCGCAATGCCGCGCCGGCGTACGCGAAGCGGGACATCATTCCCGAGCGCATCCTGACGCGCGCGCCTTCTGCCGAGCTGCGCGACAACCAGACCGACCAGGACAGCCTGCCGCCGTACGACACGCTCGACGCGATCATGCGGATGTTCATGGAAGAAGACCGGTCGCTCGCGGAAATCGTCGCAGCGGGCTTTTCACCCGAAGACGTGAAGCGCGTGACGCGTTTGATCAAGATCAACGAATACAAGCGGCGTCAGGCGCCGATCGGCATTCGTGTCACGCATCGTGCGTTTGGCCGCGACTGGCGCTATCCGATCACATCGCGTTATACGGAGCCGCTCGCGTAAGACTGTTTCCTGCTTGTTCGAGCTTGTTCGCGCGAGCGGGAATGCGCGCCACCGCGCTGGCAATGTGTCCGGCGCGGCGTAGAATCAAAAGACAATCCGGCATCCTGTTATCTTCGAACCCACACGAGGCTCGCTATGAAACGCATCACCGCAATCATCAAACCGTTCAAACTCGACGAAGTGCGTGAGGCGCTCGCGGAAGTAGGGTTGACGGGGCTTACCGTCACGGAAGTAAAGGGTTTCGGACGCCAGAAAGGGCATACCGAGCTCTATCGTGGTGCCGAATATGTCGTCGACTTCCTGCCGAAGGTGAAAATCGAAGTGGTGGTCGCAAACGATCAGACCGATCAGGTTATCGATGCGATCATCGGCGCGGCGCGCACGGGCAAGATCGGCGACGGCAAGATCTTTGTCGCCGATGTCGAGCGCGTGATCCGCATTCGCACGGGCGAAGAGAACGAAGCGGCGGTTTAGGCCGGCTGGTCCGGCTGTGCCAGAACGGTGCACGCGCAATGCGTGTGCCGCGCAGTGCCCCGCGCAGTGCCCCGCGTAGTTTTCCGCGCAGTTCTTCGCGCAGTTCGTCGCACCCCAGATGTGAAACCAAAGAAAAAACGGTGCGATCCCCTTTCGGACATCGCACCGATACGCGCCTCTCGCAGCAGCGTGAAAACTGTTCTCTAGCTACATCTGTTGTACTCGCAACGTTCGATTAGAACGAGTGCTGGATACCTGCGTACACGCCCGACTGGCTGTGGCCGACGAGCGGGTTGTCCGTCGAAGTCGCGTTGCCGAAGTTGTTCGCGTTCAGGCCATAGTTGGCCGTCGAGCTGTTCTGGACGGTAGCGACCTGGATATCGAGCAGCGTGCGCTTCGACAGGTTGTACGAACCGCCAACCGTGTAGATCGTCGCATTGCCCGCGCCGTTGTTGCCGTTCACGTGGTACACCGCGGCGATCAGAGCAGCCGCCGGCGTGGCTTGCCACGTCACGCCACCCCATTCGTGGTCGAGCGTGGTCGGCTGGCCCGGCAGCACGTTCGTCATGCCCGACGAGCGGATGGCCTGATACGCGGCCTGGATCTTGAACTGGCCGAGGAACACGTTTACAGCGGCCGTGTACTCGCGCGAGTAGCCGTACACACCGTTGCCGTTGCCGTTGCCGCCAAGGTTGGTGCTGCCGTCGAGCGGGTCATACGCACCGCCGAGCATGCCGTTCGACGGGTTGCGGATTTCATCGTACATGCCGCGGACCTGGAACAGCGAAGACGTATAGGTGATCTGCGCGCCACCTTCACGGCCTTGCGCCGTCGTGCCATTACCGTTCCAGTTCGTCGCGTTCGACAGCGCGTATTGACCGTAGAAGTCAAAGCCCGCGATCTTCGGCGACTGGTACGAAATGTTGTTGCTCGATTGCGGCCAGTTGCGGCCACGCACCAGCGACGCCGACGACCAGTTCGACTGACCGAACGGGTCGAAGTCCCACACGCCGTTGGCGATGAAGAGTTCGCGGCCGAGGAGGAAGGTACCGAACTGGTTGCTTGCGACACCGACGGTTGCCCAGCGATTGAAGAGACCGCCGCCGCCAGGGCCTTGGCCCGTCATCGTGTTGAAGGAGCCTTCCAACTGGAACACGGCCTTGTAGCCGGCACCCAGGTCTTCAGCGCCCTTCAAACCCCAGAGGCTGGTACCCCAGTCGCCGCTTTCCGCGCGAAAGCGGTGCGTGCTGTTGGTTGCCTGGCCGGCGGCATTGGAGCCGGTCGGCACGCCCCACATGGCTTCGAGACCAGCGTCCAGACGCCCGTACAGCGTCACGCTGCTCTGTGCATGCGCAGCAACGCCGATGGACAGCAGCGATGCGGCGAGCAAAGCTTTCTTCATCTTCTCCTCCATACCCTGTCAAAAAGTAAAACCAGTACTGCGAGTGGTATCCGGACGCCAGCAGCGCCGGACAGGAAACCTTTATGCAGTAAGACATGGGCCTGAGTGGGGAAGCGATCGGTGTCTCCTGACGCGCAGCCTTGTTGCGGCTGTTCAAGCGCCGTTTCCGAGCTTCGCCGGCCGATGTCTCCTGTGTTTTGTCCTGTTCGTTTTTGAAGTGAAACTACTTTTAATGAACTTTGTTTTGCTACTTTGGTTACTAATTTAGCAAAAATACCCGGACGTGGGGAATAAATTCGAGGCTCGCGGTAGAGATGTCGCCAAATTGCAATACGAGTGTGACGGGGCGACGTCGAATCGAGCCCAAAAACGCGCTTAAATCCTTATCGATAAAGGGAATCACGGATTCGTAAGGGTGAGGTCAAGGATTGCCACTATTGACGTTGAAAATCGTCGGGAGTAAGCGGCTGCAGCGCATAAAACGTGCATATGTTGGGATGACGAAGCTTTGTGAGCCCCTCGCAGCGCGGCTTTCGGGCAATAAAAAAGGCGCGTAAGCGCCTTGTAATACTACTTCGACTACATGTGGGATCGCATGCAATCAGGATTTTATTTAAGGCTGCCTGCGAGAAACTGTTTAAGGCGCTCGCTCCTGGTATTCCCAAATACTTCGGACGGGTGGCCTTCTTCCTCGACGCGCCCCTGGTGCAGGAACATCACGTGATTCGACACGTTGCGCGCGAATGCCATTTCATGTGTGACGACGATCATCGTGCGGCCTTCTTCGGCGAGCGTCTGCATGACCTTCAGCACTTCGCCGACGAGCTCGGGATCGAGCGCCGAAGTCGGCTCGTCGAACAGCATGACGTCCGGGTGCATCGTCAGCGCGCGGGCGATCGCGACGCGCTGTTGCTGGCCGCCCGACAGGTGCGACGGATATTGCTTCTCGACGCGCGGCGCGAGGCCGACTTTCTCGAGGTACGTGCGTGCGCGGTCTTCGGCTTCCTTGCGCGACAGCCCGAGCACATGCAGCGGCGCTTCGACGATGTTCTCGAGCACCGTCATGTGAGTCCACAGGTTGAAGTGCTGGAACACCATGGAGAGGCGCGTGCGCATGCGCTGCAACTGCTTGTGGTCGACGACGCGCAACGCGCCCGCTTTGTCTTGCGCGGTACGGACCTCTTCGCCGTCGACGAAAATGCGGCCCGCGTTCGGCTGTTCGAGAAAATTGATGCAGCGGAGCATCGTGCTTTTGCCCGAACCGGACGAGCCGATCACGCTGATGACGTCGCCGCGTTTCGCCTTCAGCGTCACGCCCTTGAGCACTTCGTTATCGCCGTACTTCTTATGCAGGTTGTCGACGAAAAGCATGGGAGACAGGGTGTTCATCGGAATCCTTGGGGTCGGCTGCAGTGCGGTTGCAGCGCGGCCGTTATTTGCCCTGCGGGCGCAGATAGGCGAGCCAGCGTCGCTCGGCACGGCGGAACAGCCAGACGAGCGTGAACGAGATGCACAGGTAAAGAAGCGCCGCAATACCGAACGCATCGAACGAGCGGTACGTCGCCGAATTCACATCGCGTGCGATCTTCAGGATGTCGGGCACGGTCGCGGTGAAGGCGACGGTGGTCGCATGCAGCATCAGGATCACTTCGTTGCTGTAGTAGGGCAGCGCGCGGCGCAACGCCGACGGCAGGATCACGCGGCGATAGAGCGTGAATTGCGACATCCCGTAGGCACGCGCGGCTTCGATTTCGCCGTAGGGCGTCGCCTTGATCGCGCCGGCGAAAATCTCGGTGGTGTAGGCGCAGGTGTTCAGCGTGAAGGCGAGCAGGGTGCAGTTCATGCCCTCGCGGAAGAACGCGTTGGTGAGTTCGTTCGCGCGGATCACTTCGAGGCTGTAGAGGCCCGTGTAGCAAAGCAGCAGTTGCACATACAACGGCGTGCCGCGGAACACATACGTATAGAGCCACACCGCGCCCGCGAGCCACTTCTTCTTCGATACGCGCGCGACCGCGAGCGGCACAGACAGGCAGAAGCCGAGTCCGATCGACACGACGAGCAGCCACAGCGTGATCGCGACACCGGTAAAACGGTAGCCGTCGGTGTACAGATAGTTGCGCCAGTACTCCTGGATCAGCTCGATCATAGTTCCGCCTTTCGCACGCCGGTCGAGTAGCGTTTTTCGAGGTACATCAGCACGAAGTTCGAGACGGTGGTGATCACCAGATAGATCGCGCCGGCCAGCAGCGTGAAGAAGAAGAACCGCAGCGTACCCTTGCCGGCGTCCTGCGAGGCCTTGACGACGTCCGCGAGACCGATAATCGAGACAAGTGCCGTCGCCTTCACCATGACCTGCCAGTTGTTGCCGATGCCGGGCAATGCGAAGCGCATCATCTGCGGGAACATGACGCGCGTAAACACCTGCCAGCCGGTCATGCCGTACGCCGCGCCGGCCTCGAGCTGGCCGCGCGGCACCGCGAGGAACGCGCCGCGGAACGTCTCGGTGAAGTACGCGCCGTAGATGAAGCCAAGCACCGCGACGCCGGCGGCGAACGGATCGATGTCGATCTGATCCCAGCCGAGCGCGTCGGTCAGATTGTTGAGCCAGATCTGGATGCTGTAGAACAGCAGCAGCATCAGCACGAGGTCGGGCACGCCGCGAATCAGTGTCGTGTAGACCGTGCCGATGCCGTGCGACAGCCGGTTTCTCGACAGCTTCGCGGCCGCGCCGAGAAGCCCCAGCACGAATGCCAGCACGAGCGACAGCACGGCAAGCTTGACGGTCTGGAACGTGCCCGAAAGGATCAGCGGGCCGTAACCTTGCAGAAACATAGTGTGTCCTTAAGGGCCCTTGAGGGCGTTTGGTCGGGCGCTCATTTCGACGCTTCCCCGACTGTATTACCAAGCCCTTTGTCTGGCCCATTCGGGCCTGCCCCGAGCGAATGTGCGGCAGCCGACGCTCGCCTGTTCCCTTGCGGGGTTCTTCGTTTATCGGGTCGGCCGCAGATCGGTGTCGAAATACGGCCTGGCCGGGCGTGTCGACGCGTCTTCCTTGCGCGAGGCCGATACCGCGTGTTCGACCATCGTTTTCAGCGCTGCGTCGTTATGGTGCGGGTTTGCCGCAACGTCTTCGCCGAGCGTGCTGCGTTCGTTCGCCGTTGCGCCCGTCGCGAGGGCGGCGAATGCCGCGCACAATGCGAGCTTCTTCATGTTTCTCCTGTCGCCGATCGTCGATGATGGGCCTGTCCTTCATTGCCGTGCCGGCCGCCGCGGCATTCTTCTGCCCGTGAACGTCGCAGCGAACCTCGCAGCAAGCGTCGAATCAGCAGCGGTCCCGCAAGCGTCGGCGACGCTATTCTAGGCTGTCAAAAATGGCACGCCTCACGAGGTATCCGCGGTGTATCCACCGTGTTGCCCGCGCCGCCGCACTCGAAGTCTCGGCCCGGGAGGTCGCGCAAAAGGGCGGTATTTTACCCGAAGCGGCGCGTCGCGCCAGCCGGTCAAACGCTTAAGGACAAACAGGCGGTTTGCACGGTGCAATAGACGCGCAATGAAGTGCAATGGGAAGCGCTGCTGGAAGGAACAGGCAGAGGTCTCGCCCGACCGATCGGACAACGAAAAACGCGTCACGGCAAGGCAATGCCGTGACGCGTTTTCGATGCCGCGGCAGCGGCAACCGCCGCGGTACCGCGACTGCCACTTCGCCTTAAGACCTGGCGGCCGACGCAGGCGCGTCGCCGTGATGCTGCTGCCAGCGCTCGCGCATCTTTTCGTGGCGCTGTTCCATCTTCGCGAAGTGCTGCTTGAGCGCGGTGCTGACCGTGGTTTTCTGCTGGTCGTCGAGGCTGTTGTAGAAGTTCAGCCATGCAGCCGAAGTCTGCTCGCGCAGTTGCGCGTCCTGCTGCGCGATTTTTTCATGCGCGGCGTGCATCGCGTTCAGATCGAGAATCGGTTGTTGCTGCATCGACTTGAACTGATCGCGCATCTGCTTGTGGTTCGCGCGCATCGCTTCACGATTCTGTTTCATCGTGTCGAGCGCGCTTTGCCAGAGCTTTTGCTGGTCCGCGTTCAGGTTCAGTTGACCATGCAGCTTGTTGATCTCCTGCATGAAGTGGTTATGCCAGCCGCCGGGGCCGCCGTGGCCCATGCCGCCCATGCCCGAAGGCTGGGCCGCATACGCGGCGCCGATGCCGATCGAAAGCGAAGCAGCTGCGATAGCGAGAAAGCGAGAAGTGTTTTTGGACATTAAAGTGCTCCCAGGTGACATCCGACGAGCGGCCTTCACGACGTGTCGGGTCCGCATTCGGTAATGCACAGCGTAGAGGCGCCGCGCTCACGCCGTGTTACGCAGACGATTCGCGCTGTTACGCGACATTACTCGCGCCTTTCGTCGTAACACCCCGTAACCCTTTTCGGGGTCAGTAACAGCGGCCTGGCTCCGGGTGCGCGTTAAACTTCGATCCATGGCTACTCAAATCCTTGTCGTCGACGACGACGTCGAACTCCGCGATCTCCTGCGCGACTATCTGGCGCGCCAGGGCATCGAAGTCTCGGTGCTTCACGATGCCGGATCGCTGGAACGCCGGCTCGAACGCGAGCGTCCCGATCTGATCGTGCTCGACCTGATGATGCCGGGCGTCGACGGGCTCACGGCGCTGCGCAAGCTGCGCGCGTCGGGCGACGACATCCCGGTCATCATGCTCACTGCGCGCGCGGACGACGTGGACCGCATCGTCGGCCTCGAACTCGGCGCGGACGACTATCTCGGCAAGCCGTTCAATCCGCGCGAACTGCTCGCGCGCGTGCAGGCGGTGTTAAGGCGGCGGCGCACGATGCCGTCGGCGGCGGCGCCCGAACAGCGCGAGCCGTTTTCGTTCGGCCGCTTCACGCTCGATTTCCAGTCGCGCACGCTGAGTCTCGAGGGCAAGCCGCTCACGCTGTCGGGCAGCGAGTTCGCGCTACTGAAGATCTTCGTCAATCATCCAATGCGTACGCTCACGCGCGAACGCCTGCTCGAACTGCTGCATGGTCCCGAATACGATGGCACCGACCGCGGCATCGACGTTCAGGTGTGGCGCCTGCGCCGTATCCTCGAGACGGACCCGTCGGTGCCCCGTTTCATTCAGACGGTGCGCGGCCGCGGTTACGTTTTCGTGCCGGACGGCGAGCAACATGCGGCGTCCCATTGATTCGCTGTTCGGCAGGCTTGCGGTACTCGTCGTCGGGGTGCTGCTGCTGTCGCATTTCGCGTGGTACGCGTTGATCCGTCTCGAGCGCAGCAATCTGCAAACGCGCTATGCGGTCGAAGAAGCCGCGTTCCTCGTCGACGCCGTGCGTCAGCACGTCGCGCGCACGCCGGACCAGCCGCTGCCGTCGCGCGTGCGCCTCGTCGATCCGTCGAGCCCCGATGTGCCGCCCGACAACAAGTCGTTGCCGGTGCCGCTCGACCGCTTTGTCGAAGATGTGCGCGACCGCATGCCCGATTCGACGCAGGTGCGCATCGGCTTGCCGGGCAAGCCTCCTACGCTTTGGGTCAAGTCCGCGGCGGATCGCAGCTGGATCGTCGTTCCGGTACAGCCGTTGCGTCCGCCGAGGTCGCTCGACCGCATGGTGCTGTGGCTCACCGTGATCTTCTCGGCCGGCGTGATGGCCGCGCTGTTTGCCGCGTGGCAACTGCAGCAGCCGCTGCGTTCGCTTGCCCAGGCGGTCGCACGCTTCGGCCGCGGCCTGCCGGTGCCGCCCGTGCGCGAACGCGGGCCGCGCGAGTTGCGGCAGCTCACGCATGGCTTCAATCAGATGGTGCAGGAGGTCGCGCGCACCGAGAACGACCGCGCGGTCATGCTCGCCGGTGTCGCGCACGATCTGAAGACGCCGCTCGCGCGACTGCGCCTGCGCGCCGAGATGATGGAAGAGCCGAAGATGCGCGACGGAGTCGTGCGCGATGTCGACTCGATGACGCATATCGTCGATCAGTTCCTCGTGTTCGCGCACGATGGCGCGGACCGCAGCGAGCCTGTCGAAGTGGACGAGCAATGCGAACGCGTCGTGCGCAGTTATCGCGCGGTCGCGCCGGGTTCGAGCGCCGTGCAGACGGATCTGCGCGCGGGGCCGGGCTTTACGCTGCCGGCCGCGACGCTCGATCGTATCCTGTCCAACCTGCTCGACAACGCGCATGCGTATGGCGCGCCGCCGGTGCTCGTCGCGACGTCGCGCACGGCGGCCGGCTATGCGCTGTCGATCAGCGACAACGGCACCGGCATCGCCGCGCAAGACCTGATCAACGCCGCACGGCCATTCGTGCGGCTCGATCCGGCGCGCGGCGGCAACGGCCACAGCGGTCTGGGCCTCGCAATCGTCGAGCGGCTCGTGCGGCGCGCGGGCGGCACATGGGAAATCGGCAATCACGACGGACGCGGTTTGCGCGTGCTGATGACGTTCCCGCTCGAAGCCGTGTCGCGCGCAACGTCGGCGTCGGAAAGCGTCTGGTAGTGCGGGTAGGGTGGTGGATCGCGTCGCGAGCCGCGCTACCATTGCGGCGGCCGCGATGCGTGGCGTCTTATTCGGTGAAAAGCGTATTGAGCGCGGCGGCCGCTTCGCTATCGACGGTGTTCCACGTTACCGTCTCCGCTTCGAAAATGTAGTGCGTCGTGTATTTGCCGAGGCGCGCGAGAATTTCCTCCTGCAGGGTTTCAGGCGTGGCATCGAGCTTCAGATACCAGGCGGTCGACGACAGCCGCGTCTGAAATGCGCCATATTCGGCGAGTAGATGGTCGAACGCGTCAGCATCCTGATCGCGGCAGACGATCACCAGATTTCCCTTCATGCGAGCCTCCCGGGTAAGCGGCGGTAACTATTCGGTGACGACAGGCGAAGTAGCCAGCCGATAGCAGGCGGATGTCAGCAACGGCGGCGGTCGCCGCGTGCGCTCGCTATCTTCGGATGTAAGCCTTGGGCTGATGATACCGCGTCGCTTCCGCGCCGATAGCGGTTAGCGTACGTTGGCGCGTGGCGGCGCCCCGCGGCGTTTCCGCACGGGGCGGTAGAAGCACACGGCTTAAAGGGCGGTCGCCGGTGTGCGCGCGGGCGGCGCCGTATCGTCGGGCGGCACTGCTTCACTGCGATCGCGCCCGCCCGACTTCGCCGCATAGAGCGCGAGATCGGCGCGGCTCACGATGCGCTCCGGCGCATCTTCCGGCGACAGCTCGGTAATGCCGATGCTCACGCTCAAACCCGCGGTGGCCGGCAGCTTCGCGCATGGCGTGGCCTTCAGGCCGATGCGCAGCCGCTCGACGACGGCAAGCCCCGCGCTCAACGTGGTGGACGGCAGCAGAATGCCGAACTCCTCGCCGCCCAGACGCCCGATCGCATCGCTGCCGCGCAACGCAGTGCGGCAGGTGTCGACGAAATGTTCGAGTGCACGGTCGCCGGTCGCGTGACCGAAGCGGTCGTTGATCTGCTTGAAGTGATCGAGATCGGCGATCGCCATGCATAGCGGTTCGCCTGTCGCACGCGCGCGATCGATTTCGTGGCGCAGCAGGTCGAGGAAGTAGCGGCGCGACAGCGCGCCGGTCAGCGCGTCGTGGCGCGCTTCGGCCGACAGCAGCGTATTGGCCGCCTGCAGCTGCTCGGCGAGATCGCGCGTCGCGCGATGGTGGCGGCGCTCGCGCAGATACGACACGGTGATCACCCAGGCGAGCGATACGGTGCCCGCCAGCGTCAGGAACACGAGCATGTGGTCGCGCTTGTGATTGCGCAGCAGTTCGCTCCAGGCGCCGAGCGGATCGACCAGATGCGCGGAGAGCCCGGAGTTCAGCCCGCTGCGCGACTGATAGAGCGTCGGGGTGGCGTGACCCGGCATATCGAACAGCTGCGCGGCGACGTCGTCGGGCACCCAGGGCGCCGCGCGCCGCACCTGGCGCGCGACCGGCTGGATCTGCACGGCCCGAAACGTTTCTCGACGATACGTGCTGATCCGTTCGGCGGCCGACATCTGCGTGACGCGCGAATTCGGCATCGCTTCGCCTTCGAGTGTCGCGTTATGCGCCATGATGATCACACCATTTTCGTCGGTGACGAACGTGCCCGCGTGCGCGACCCAGTGGCGCAAGCGCGCGATGCCGACCTTCGCGACGATCGCGCCGACCAGCAGCCCGTCGTCGTAGACCGGCGCCGAGATGAAGATGCCCGGCTCGCCGCTCAGGCGCCCGACGCCATATGCTTCGCCGAACGCGCCGAGCAGCGCGTTCGTCAGGTAGCTGCGCGAACGCATGTCGAGTCCGATGAACGATTGCGGGCTTTGCGCATTGCTCGCCGCGACGCAAAGCCCGTTCGCATTGACGAGCCAGATGACGTCGAGTCCGGAAAAGCCCTGCGCGTCATGCAGAAAATTGTTGACTGCGGCAAGTTCGCGCGCGGCGAGCAGTTCGTTGCGATGCGCGGGTTGCGCGTCGATACCGGGCGCGGTGTAATTGCCCGCATGCGAGAGCGCCTGCTGGATCACGCCGAGTTCGGCCATGGTCGCGGGAATCGCGCGAGACATCGCGAGGTCGCTCGCGATCACCTCCGCCATGTTGTAGACGATCGACGACGACATCTGGCGCTGCTGACGCAACGCCGCGTCCAGTTCCTGCTGGACCATGCGATCGGCGACGAGGCCGGACAGAAACCAGCAAACGAGCGCGACCAGTACGAAACTGGCCGGCCCGACCGCCTGGCGCAAGGTTGTCCGTTTCATCGACCCTCTGATCCGTCTGAGTGTTTCATGCGGCAAGGTCATTCGCTGCGACGCGCCGGCACCGGGCCGCTTCCCTCGTCGTGTGCCGTGCGGCTCGCCGGATCCGGCCAGATCCGCGGGGCCGTGCGCCACCGGGCCGCTTCCCGATTTTAACCGCCACGCGGCGGCGTGCGAGTCCGTTATTTGTCGTCACGGCCCTCGCGCTTCGCCTTGCATGATCCTTATCGGCTTGCAGCCTTAGTTTCTGAATAGAGGATGCGCGCATGGTTGCACGCCGCTGTGGCTTGCGCGCGACGGTTTCGCGAAGTGCCGCGCGCCGCGTGCAGGCTAAGCCATGGCCATGGTTGTGCCGGTCATGCTGGTTGTAGTACTGTCGTGCCGTCCAAAATAGGGAAAGCTCGCGAGCCCTCGCCAGTCCGGGGCCGCGCCCGACGCCAACGACCACCGCGCTCACGCGTTTTGCCATGCCTGATTTCAGCTTTCCGGACCGATTCGCGCGCCGCTGTGCCGCGCCCGACTGCATGCCGCGAGGCACGACCCGAGGCATCACCCAAACCGCAATCCGCGCCGAGAGCGGCAAGGGGGCCTGATGGATCTCTTCAGCTTCAACCTCAATCGCACCGCCAACGCATCGGCGTGGCGCGTGTTGCCGAACCGCTGGGACTTCGTCGCGTTTCCGCTCATCATCTGCGCGATCGCGATGGCCGCGATCGGCTTTCACGAGACGATGGCGCCGATCTCGACGCTGAAGACGCAGGCCATCTCGCTCAATCCGGCACACCTTCCCGAATATGCGATGCGCACCACGCTACGCATGCTCGCCGCGATGGCCGCCTCGCTCGTGTTCACGCTCGTGTACGGCACGCTTGCCGCGAAAAGCCGGCGGGCGGGGCAGGTGCTCGTGCCGATCCTCGACATCCTGCAGTCGGTGCCGGTGCTCGGCTATATCTCGTTTACGGTGACGTTCTTCCTCGCGCTCGTGCCGTCGCGCGTGCTCGGCGCGGAACTGGCGGCGATCTTCGCGATCTTCACGAGCCAGGCGTGGAACATGACGTTCAGCTTCTACCAGTCGCTGCGCACGGTGCCGCGCGATCTGGACGAAGTCTCGCGCGGCTTTCACCTCACGTCATGGCAGCGCTTCTGGAAGCTCGAGGTGCCGTTCTCGATGCCGGGCCTCATCTGGAACATGATGATGTCGATGTCGGGCGGCTGGTTCTTCGTGGTCGCCTCGGAAGCGATTACGGTCGGCAACCATACGATTACCTTGCCGGGCATCGGCGCCTATCTCGCACAGGCGATCGCCGAGCAGAACCTGCACGCGATCGGCTGGGTGATCCTGACGATGACCATCGTCATCCTGCTTTACGACCAGCTGCTGTTCCGCCCGCTCGTCGCGTGGGCGGACAAATTCCGCATGGAGAACACGAGCTCGGGCAATGCGCCCGAGTCGTGGCTGCTCGACCTGATTCGCCGCACGCGCCTCATCCATCGGCTGCTCGTGCCGCTCGGCTGGTGTTTCGCACGCGCGGCGCGCATTCCGCTGCGGCTGTCGTCGGTCGGGCCGGTGCGTTTTCCGGCCGTGCAAAGCGGCACGACGCGGCGTATCGGCGATCTCGTCTGGTCGATCGTCGTGCTGCTGGTTACCGTGTACGTGCTGTATCGCGTGATCGCGTACGTGCGCACCGGCGTGACGCTCGACGAGATCGGCCATGTGCTCGTGCTCGGGCTCATTACGCTGTTGCGCGTGATCGTTTTGATCGCGATCGCGTCGGTGATCTGGGTGCCGCTTGGTGTGCTGATCGGCCTGCGTCCGAGGCTTGCGGAAAAAATCCAGCCGCTTGCGCAGTTTCTCGCCGCGTTTCCGGCGAACCTGCTGTTCCCGGTGTTCGTGATCGCGATCGTGCGCTGGCATCTGAACCCGGATATCTGGCTCTCGCCGCTGATCGTGCTCGGTACGCAGTGGTATATCCTGTTCAACGTGATCGCGGGGGCGAGCGCCTATCCGAACGACTACCGCGAGGCGGCGAAGAATTTCCGCATTCGCGGCTGGCAGTGGTGGCGCCAGGCAATGCTGCCGGGCGTGTTCCCGTACTACATCACGGGTGCGATCACGGCATCGGGCGGCGCGTGGAATGCGAGCATCGTCGCCGAGTTCGTCGAGTGGGGCCATACGCGCGTCGCGGCGCACGGCCTCGGCGCATACATTGCGCAGAACACCGAAGCTGGCGACTATCCGAAAATCATCCTGGGCATCGCGGTGATGTCCCTGTTCGTGACCCTGTTCAATCGACTGCTGTGGCGTCCGCTGTATGCGCACGCCGAATCGCGACTGCGGCTCGATTGATTGCAACTGAAGGCAAAACACGATGCAAAATCCTAAAGCCGCCGCCACGCCGATTCAGACGCCGCCGATGCCACCGCGCCTCGGCGACGAGATTCTGCGCGTCAAGGATGTCTGCCGCGGGTTCAACAAGACGCAGGGCGAGCTGCTCGTGCTCGACGACGCCAATTTGTCGCTGCGCGAAGGCGAGATCGTCGGTCTGCTGGGCCGCTCGGGTTCGGGCAAGTCGACGCTGTTGCGCATCATCGCGGGGCTCATCGAGCCGACCGACGGCGAAGTCACGTATATGGGCAAGCCGCTCGAGGGGCCGGCCGAGGGCGTCGCGATGGTGTTCCAGACGTTCGCGCTGTTTCCGTGGCTGACCGTGCTGCAGAACGTCGAGGCGGGGCTCGAGGCGCAGGGCGTGCCGGCGCGCGAACGGCGCGAGCGCGCGCTCGCGGCGATCGACCTGATCGGTCTGGACGGCTTCGAGAATGCGTATCCGCGCGAGCTGTCGGGCGGCATGCGCCAGCGCGTGGGGTTCGCGCGCGCGCTGGTGGTGGACCCGACGCTGCTGCTGATGGACGAGCCGTTCTCGGCGCTCGACGTGCTGACGGCCGAGACGCTGCGCACCGATCTGCTCGATCTGTGGACGCAGGGCCGCATGCCGATCAAGTCGGTGCTGATCGTCACGCACAACATCGAGGAAGCGGTGTTCATGTGCGACCGCATTCTGGTGCTGTCGTCGAACCCGGGGCGCGTGATTGCCGAGATCAAGGTGCCGTTCAAGCATCCGCGCAACCGTCTGGACCCGGCGTTCCGCAAGCTGGTGGACGACATCTACGCGAAGATGACCGCGCGCCAGACCGGCGAGACGACGCGCAAGGGGCTCGAGCTGCATAGCTGGCTGCCGCACGTATCGACGAACCTGATGGCGGGTCTGATCGAAACGCTGGCGGCCGCGCCGTATCACGGGCGCGCGGACATGCCGGAAATCGCGCGCTCGCTGCATCTCGAGGTGGACGACCTGTTTCCGATCGCCGAAGTGCTGCAGAACCTCGGTTTTGCCGACGTGCGCGAGGGCGACATCTTCCTCACGCCGCCGGCGCGCGTGTTCGCCGAGTTCGGCACGCAGGAGCGCAAGCTGATGTTCGCCGATCACCTGCTCAAGCACGTGCCGCTCGCGGCGCGGATCAAGAAGGTGCTCAACGAGCGGCCCGGTCACCGCGCGCCGCGCGTGCGCTTCGAGCAGGAGCTCGAAGATTTCCTCTCCGACAGCGCGGCCGAAGAGACGCTCGACGCGGTGATCAACTGGGGACGTTATGGCGAGATTTTTTCGTATAACGACCAGTCGGAGATTTTCAGCCTCGAAGACGTCGAGTCCTGACCGGCGCGGGAACCGCTACTGCAGGTTCCCCCACCGATCGACCGCGGGCTCGGCTGACGCCCATTTCCACCAGCGCTTGTCCTGCTGCATCTGACACGCGGCAGCCGTGTACCAGTGCTCGGGCGAATTCGCTTCGTCGCCGTCGGCGACCGAGAACGCGAACTCCTTGCAGTCCGCGAGCGCCGATGAGAACGCGCGCGTCACGCGGATTTGCCCGTGGCCGTTCTCGATCGGCAGCGTGTGCTTGACGTTCCACGGCCGTGTGTCACCGACCTTCATCGTGCCGACGAGTGCCGCGATCACGTTTTGCTGATCGCTGTGCATGACGCGGTAATAGCGATTGATCGATTCGGTAGTGACCGCCTGCACCGCGATGCCGACGCCGATGCCGATCGCCGGATTCGCGGTCACGATGCCGGTTGCCGTGCCCGCCGCCGCACCGCCTGCCGCGCCGAGCGACGTCGAACTGCAGCCGCTCACGAGCGCCCCGACGCTTGCGCATAGCGCGACGACCCACGCGGCGCGCAGCAGGTGCCTCGCCTTGCGCGCTTCATGCGTGACGCCGAGGGCTTGCGGACTGCCTGCGGCCGCGCTCATTGCAGCGCGCCCCAACGTTCGGTCGCGGGTTCGGCCGATGCCCACTGCCACGTGTTGCCGTCGCGGCAGATCGAAGCGACATAGAACGCGCTCGACGCGGGTTTGTCCTGCGTCGCCGCCTTGTCGACCGAAAAGACAATTTCCTTGCAATCGAGCGGACCGCTGCTGATGATGCGGCTCACGGTCACGCGCCCGTGTTCGTCCTCTTCGAGCGGCACCGAATGCGTGACGCTCCACGGCGCGACGCCGCCGACGTCGAGTGGCCCGGCAACCTGGGCAATGCCGTTCTGCGTATTGCGATGGATCACGCGCTCCGAATACTGGACGCCAGCGCGCGCCGCGGCGACGGCGCCGAGGCCGATGCCGGTTGCGACCGCCGCATTGTTGGTGACGGACCCGGCGATCGCCGCGCCGGCGATGCCGGCGCCCGCCGTTGCGCTTTCGGAGTAGAGAGACGAGCAGCCGCTCAGTGCGGTAATGGCCGCAACGACGACGAGCGCGGCCAGCAGCGCGCCCGGACGCGGCACACTCAAGGCGCCGGACATGGTGTTTTGCATTGCTTCTTTTTGCTCCTGCTCACCCGTCGCGCCTTGTGGAGGGGCGGCCGCTACGGGTCAGACCTCATGACTTGTTTGCAAAAAGGATTGTGCAGGATGCCTTTTGTAATTGGCATAGAAAAAATGCAAGTAATTGCAAAACCTGATGCGCGCGCCAAACGTTTCTGTTTAAGGCGCTCGCGCATTGTGGTTGCGCCGACCGACATGCTTGCCGGTTGGGCATGCGGTCGTGTCGTTTAGCCGCTAGCTGCTGTTGCTTTCCGGGCTTGCGTCTTCTTCGTCGCCGTACATGCTGAGGCGGTTATAGAGCGTCTTGAGACTGACGCCCAGCGCTTTTGCAGCGCGCCGCTTGTCGCCGCCGCAATACTTGAGCGTGCCGAGGATGATCTGCTTCTGCGCGTCCGCGAGCGGCGTGCCGATCCACACGCTCATCGAGTCGCCGAGCGTAACGGGCTTTTTCACGCGCGACATCAGATGCGGATGGGGTAGTTCGACCGACTTCTCCGCGAGAATGAACGCGCGATACACGGCGTTTTTGAGCTCGCGCACGTTGCCGGGCCACGACCAGGTACGCAGCGTTTCCATCGAGCGCTTGCTGAATACCTTGTTCGTGCCTTCCTGCTGGTTCAAGGCGGCGAGAAAGTGCTGCGCGAGCAGTTCGCGGTCGCCCTCGCGTTCGCGCAATGGCGGCGCGCGCAACGGAAAAACCGCGAGCCGGTACATCAGATCTTCGCGCAGTCCGTTTTCCTTGACGGCGACGGCCGGGTCGCGGTTGGTCGCGGCGATCACGCGCACGTCGCCGCGAATCAGCTCCGAGCCGCCGACCCGAAAGAACGTGCCGGTTTCGAGTGCGCGCAGCAGCTTGACCTGGCGCACGGGCGACATCTCGGTTACTTCGTCGAGAAACAGCGTGCCGCCGTTCGCGTGCTCGAAGTAGCCGATGCGGCCTTGCACGGCGCCTGTGAAGCTGCCTTTCTCGTGGCCGAACAGTTCGGCTTCGATAAGCTCGTCGGGAATCGCGCCGCAATTGACGGCGACGAATGCGGCGCCCTTGCGCGCGCTGTGTTCGTGAATCGTGCGGGCGATCAGCTCCTTGCCGGTGCCCGATTCGCCGATGATCAGCGCGGTCGCGTCGGTCGCGGCCACGCGTTCGATCTGCTCGTAAAGATCGAGCATGACGGGAGACGAGCCGTACAGCGTTCCATACGACTTCAGTCCCGCGACGCTTTCCGCGCCGCGCGGTTTCGCCTGTGACCTTGCGCTGCCGCCGGCCGTGTCGGCGGCGGGCGAGTCCAGATCGGTTGACGCCATAACCAGGGTGTCCTGTGCAAATGTTCGAGGATGTGATGGCGCGGGGGCGTGAGATGGCCGGGTCATCCGGGGACGTCGTCAGGAACTGCGCGCTGAATCGCGCGCTTTCGGATGCGACGTGCGCCGGATGCGATCCGCTATCTCGCAAAAGCCAATTTAACCACTGGCACGGCATACCCGGCAAGGCGCTTGCATTCGTCGCGCAGGCCCGCGTCGGGCGGAAAAAAGTTCGCGGCGGCCGATTGCAGGCGCGGCAGTCGGCAACATTGCCCGAAGTTCGCGAGCGCTTGGCGAGGGACGCCGTGTTGTGCTCGCCGATCGACACGCTTGTCGGGTATGACCGTTGCAAGCGTCCGTTCAACGACACAACGATCGACGCAAAGATCGGCAAGACATGACAAACGGAGAAACACGATGACAGCCACCACCGAACAGTTCGCGCTCGGCAAGCAGAAGATCGTCGAGGACCTGAACGTGTTGTTGACGGACTCGGAGGAAATGCTGCGGCTCGTGGCCCAATTGCCGGGCGAAGGCGTCGGCGCTTTGCGCGAACGGTTGCGCACGCATGTCGATACGCTGCAGGCGGCGCTCGCCGATGCGCAGGTCGCCGCGCAGCGCGGCTATCGAAGCGCGACGGTACAGACCGAGCGATATGTGCGTCAAAACCCCTGGCAGTCGCTTGGCATTGCCGCGGGGGTAGGCTTCGTGCTCGGCCTGCTGGTGGCGCGCTGAGGCGGCAGCGGTTTCGTTCATGGTTCATTTGCCCACGGTTCTCACAAGCAAGGAGGTCAACATGGCTCGACCCAGAATCGGCATCTTCAGCGCGCTCTTCGCGATCGGCGGCATGCTCGCCTGGCGTTGGGCGCAGAACCGCCGCGCCGCTCAAGCGGCGAGCGTGCGCGATCTGACGCGCTGGGAGGGCGAGGGCGGCTCGGTCTCGGCCGACCGTGACGCGTTACAGCCGGCGACCTTGCCGGGCGGCACGCACCCGCGTGTCGGTAACGGCGCCGATCACGGTGCGAGCGGTGGCGCCTGGCCGTTCCCGCGCAGTTGAGCTTCGCAGTTCAGCTTTGCAGTTGACCTTGCAGTGCGACCTGCGCGGCTGAGACGCGCAGTCGAGCCGTCCTGCCGATGCATTACCGGCCGCTCCGGCAAACCGGAGCGGCCGGTATCGTTTTATTGGGATATCGCCGTATAATAGGTAAATGAACAACAATGAACCGTTTTGATAGACCGGCGGACGGCAATTGTTGCAAGATTGCGCAAAGTTGGTAAATTTTTCATATGCGGCCGCCCGGAGCGGCCGTTTCACACCTAGCATGGCTATAGGCTCGCGACCTTGCGCGTTCGAGCTGACTACCACTCGTACTTTTAAGTTTCGGAAACGCGATGCCACACGCACTGATTGTCGATGACGATCCGGGTACCCGCGAGGCGCTAGCCGCGATCATCGCCGAAGACGGCCTGACGACCGCGACTGCCGGCGATTTGCGCGAGGCCCGTATTCAACTCGTCCGGCAGATGCCGGACGTCGTATTCACGGACTTGAAGCTGCCGGACGGCACGGGCGTCGACCTGTTCGAGGATCTCGATCCGCGTTCGGGCGTCGAGTTCATCGTGATCACGGGGCACGCGACCGTCGAGTCCGCCGTGAGCGCATTGAAGATGGGCGCGGCCGACTATCTGGTCAAGCCGATCAACATGCAGCGCGTGAAGGCGATTTTGAATCGCCTGCCGCGCGCGGGCGATCTCAAGGCCGAAATCGGCACGCTGCGCGGCGAGTTGCGCCGCATGGGCCGTTTCGGTCTGATGCTCGGCAATTCGCCGGTCATGCAGCAGGTGTACGACCAGATCAGCCGCGTGGCGCCGACGGCCGCGTCGGTCATGCTGGTCGGCGAATCGGGCACCGGCAAGGAAGTTGCCGCGCAGACGTTGCATCAGTTGAGCCTGCGCCGCAAGCATGCGTTTCTCGCCGTGAATTGCGGCGCGATTTCGCCGAACCTGATCGAGTCGGAAATGTTCGGTCACGAGCGCGGCTCGTTTACGGGCGCCGACCGTCAGCACAAAGGCTATTTCGAGCGCGCCAACGGCGGCACGCTGTTCCTCGATGAAATCACCGAAATGCCGATCGAGCTGCAGGTGAAGCTGCTGCGCGTGCTCGAAACCGGCATGTTCATGCGCGTGGGCACGACGAAGGAAATCGAGACGGACGTGCGGCTCATCGCCGCGACCAATCGCGACCCGGAGCAGGCGGTGCTCGAGGGCAAGCTGCGTCTCGATCTGTATCACCGCCTCAACGTGTTCCCGATCAGCCTGCCGCCGCTGCGCGAGCGCGGCAAGGACGTCGAACTGCTCGCCCAGTCGTTCCTCGACGAGCTCAACGAGCAGCACGGCACGCGCAAGCACTTTCCACCGGCGGTCAAGGAAATGCTGCTGTCGTATCCGTGGCCCGGCAACGTGCGCGAACTGAAGAACTACGTGCAACGGGCCCACATCATGTCGGGCACCGATTCCGACAGCACGGCGACGGTGCCGTTGCAGATCACGCTGTCGAAGTCGACGGCGGGCACGGCGATCACGATTCCGTTCGGCACGTCGCTCGCCGAAGCGGACCGTCAACTGATTCTCGCCACGCTCGACCAGTGCGGGGGCGTGAAGACGCGCGCCGCGGAAATTCTCGGCATCAGCCTGAAGACGCTTTACAACCGGCTTGTCGAATATGGCAACGATGCGGGCCGCGCTGACGATGGCGACGGCGCCGAAGAGCCGCAGGCGTTCGGCAAGGCTGGTGCTTGATCATCCGCATGCGCAGGTGCCTGCCGATATCCGCACGTATCGGCAGACATCGTGCAACCTCGACGGCACAGCCTTTGCAACGCCCCCGAAGCGACAAACGAAGACGCTAACGAGGAGGCCCCATGTCCGATCCGGAGCGCGACACCGTCGCTCTATCTGTTGCATCGGCATTGCGCGTGCGGCGAGCGTCGCAGGTGACGGACCGGCTGCATCGTCCCGAGCCGATCGAACCGCCCGCCCCCGACGAGCCCGATGAGGGCGACGAGGTGCCGCCCGACCCTGACCGCCTGCCCGGCGAGCCGCTTCCTCCGCCGATCGGCGATCCTCCGCCAAATTACGCGCCGCCGTAAGTTCATGAAGCGTCGGGTGCGCGCTGCGCAGCCCGCTATGAACGGCCGGATCGTCCTTGCACCGCGGCCTCGATCGTATTGATCCGACTTCTGGAATCGGCGAGGCGCCCAGCGTTGCATTTGCGCGACTTGATGTACTCGTTACAAAACCAACGAACTTTTTACCGGCAATTTACGTTACCGGGTTCTAGACTGTGGTGATGCCACCGCTCGGCGGCAAGCCTTCCCCTGGAGGCAATCGATCATGAGACACCCCGCATTGCGGCGCTCCGCGCGCCACTCGAAGCGCGAACCGCGCCCTGGCAGTGTTCCGGCCAGCCCGTCCGATGCACCGGATCCGGCTGCGCAGAATCGCGCCGCGCCCGATGCCCCGCCAGACGGGGATCACAACCAGGGCGGCACGCGTAAGGAAGGACTCGATTACCAGCGCGATCTCGGTTCCGAGCAGGACGCCTGAGCGCTCCGGTCGGTTAGCGAGCGAAGAAAAAAGCTTGCGGGCGCATGCGGCGCGCAGGATGTTTTTCGTTCGTCTGTCACATTTGCATACATTTTTTTGTTCGCGTTTGTCGCAATGCGGCATAATTTTTGCGTGCACTATTTCGGCGCACAGTCGCACGGAACGTCAACTGAATGAGGGGGAGCTGTATGAGCAGATTGATCGTAGTGTCGAACCGCGTCGCGCCGACGCAGGAAGGCCGGCCCGCAGCGGGCGGTCTTGCGATCGGCGTGCTGGATGCGCTGAAGGAAACGGGCGGTGTCTGGTTCGGCTGGAGCGGAGAGATCGCGGGCGAGCCGTCGCAGCCGGTGATCGAGAAGCAGGGCAACGTGACCTACGCGACCGTGGCCCTCACGAAGCGCGACTACGACCAGTACTACCGCGGTTTTTCCAACGCGACGCTGTGGCCGACCTTCCACTACCGCAACGACCTGTCGCGCTACGACCGGCAGGAATACGCGGGCTACCTGCGTGTGAACGCGTCGCTCGCGAAGCAGTTGAAGGAGATGCTGCGGCCCGACGACATCATCTGGGTGCACGACTATCACCTGCTGCCGTTCGCACGCTGCCTGCGCGAGATCGGGGTGAGGAACCCGATCGGTTTCTTCCTGCATATCCCGTTTCCGGTTCCGCAAGTGATGCTGACCGTGCCGCCGCACGAAGAGCTCGTGCGGGACATGTGCAGCTACGACGTGGTGGGTTTCCAGACCGAGGCCGACCGTCAGTCGTTCGTCGACTATATCGAACGCGGCCGCCACGGCAGCGCGAGCGAGGACGGCATCGTCCACGCGTATAACCGTTTCCTGAAGGTGGGTGCCTACCCGATCGGCATCTATCCGGACGCGATCGCGAAAGCGGCCGAGCAGTTCGGCGATCGCAAGGCGGTGAAGAGCCTGCGCGACGCGATGCGCAACCGCAAGCTGATCATGAGCGTCGACCGGCTCGACTATTCGAAGGGCCTCGTCGAGCGCTTCCAGGCGTTCGAGCGGCTGCTGCTCAACGCGCCCGGCTGGCATGGCCGCGTGTCGCTCGTGCAGATCGCCCCGCCGACGCGTTCGGACGTGCAGACCTATCAACGCATCCGTCAGAACCTCGAAGGCGAGGCGGGCCGCATCAACGGCCGGTTTGCGCAGCTCGACTGGACGCCGATCCAGTACCTGAACCGCAAGTACGAACGCAACCTGCTCATGGCGTTGTTCCGCCAGTCGCAGGTCGGCTACGTGACGCCGCTGCGCGATGGCATGAACCTCGTTGCCAAGGAATATGTCGCGTCGCAGGATCCGGCCGATCCGGGCGTGCTCGTGCTGTCGCAATTCGCAGGTGCCGCCGAGCAGTTGCCCGGTGCGCTCGTCGTCAATCCGTTCGATCTGTCGCAAATGGCCGAGGCGCTCGAGCGCGCGTTGTCGATGCCGCTCGCAGAACGGCAGGCGCGGCACGCGGACATGATGGCGCCGCTGCGCGAGAACAATCTCTCCGTCTGGCGCGATACATTCCTCGCGGATCTGCGGCACGTCGCGACCGCATCGTCGGTGACCGAAAAAGCGGTAAAGCGCGCTGACGTGACGGCTTGATGATGTTCTGACGTGGCGGCTGTCACGTCGACGCGTAGATCGGAACCTGAATCGCGCATCCGAACGGTGCGCGGGTAATCGACGGCAGCTGCGGCTGCCGTTTTTTATTGCGATCGCGTCAAACCACGCGCTTCGCGTTGCGCGTCATGGGGACGCGGCCGCGCCCGTTTGCGTCACGCGCAGCGAGCTGACGACGGCCGCGACCGCGGCAAAGCAGGCGGCGACATACAGCGCGACGACCGGCCCATGGTGCTGCACCACGCCGAAGATGAGCGCGACGAGCGCGGCGCCGAGGGTCTGCCCGGTCAGGCGCGCGGTGCCGAGCATGCCGCTTGCGCCGCCGCTGCGCGCGCGCGGCGCGGAGGAGAGGATCGTCCGGTTGTTCGGCGACTGGAAGATACCGAAGCCCGCGCCGCACAGCGCCATCCGCCACGCGATATCGAACGGCTGCGGGTGCGTGCCGATCGTCGCCGCGAGCAGCAGCAGGCCGCAGGTCAGCAACGCGAGCCCAATGCCGCCGAGCAGTCCCGCCGACATGCGATCGGACAGCATGCCCGAGACCGGCGCGGCGACGATGATGACGAGCGGCCACGGCGTCATCAGCAGGCCGGTCTGCACTTGCGACATGCCGAGCGCGTTCTGCATCAGGAACGGCAGCGAGACGAACGCCAGCATTTGCGCGGTGAACGAGCAGACCGACGTGCCGATCGACAGGGCGAACACCGGATTGCGCATCAGATCGACGGGTAAAAGCGGTGCGGACTGCGTCAATTGGCGCCGCACGAAGAAGTAGCCGATCACGAGCGCCGCGGCCAGTTCGGCCGCGACATACACGTAGGATTGCCCATGCCCGAGCCCGTCGACGGCGAAAATCAGCAGGCCGAATACGAACGCGTTCATGACGGCGCTCACGTAGTCGTACGGCGAGTCGTGACGCACGTTGCCGGGCAGCGCCTTGATGCCCATCACGAATGCGGCAATGCCGATCGGCACGTTGATCGCAAAGAGCCACTGCCACGATGCGACCGACAGAATGCCTGCCGCGACAGTCGGTCCGACCGCCGACGATACCGCAACGACCATCGCGTTGATCGAAATGCCGCGGCCGAGCGACGTCGGCGGATAGATCATCCGCACGAGCGCCGTGTTCACGCTCATGATGCCCGCGGCGCCGAAACCCTGAATCACGCGCGCGAGCGCGAGCGTCGGCAGCGAATCGGCCAGCGCACAGCCGAGCGACGCGATGGTGAACAGCACGAGCCCGCCCAGATAGACGCGCCGGTAGCCGATCCGGTCGCCGAGCGACGACAGCGGCAGCAGCGAAATCGTGACGGCGAGCTGATACGCATTGACGACCCAGATCGAACTGGCCGCGCTCGCATGCAGATAGCGCGCGATGGTCGGCAGCGCGACATTCGCGATCGCGCTGTCGATGACGGAGACCGAGATGCCGAACGCGACGACGAGGATCGCCCAATATCGTTGCGGCAAGGGCAAGCCCAGTTCGTTGTCTTGCGCTGCGGCTGCGCCGCGGGCGGCGGGATGGGACGAGGAAGTCGAAGAAGAGCTGCGGGAAGGTTGTGCGCGCATCGGCGGTGGTGGTGTAGCGATGGTTGTTTTTGCTTGATGGCCTCGCGGCCGCTCAAATCGTTGTCGATGGAATGGCAAGGCCGGCATGCGAGCCGGCCTTGCCGGTCGATGCAATGTGCCGGCGTTTTACGATGCCCTCCGCGAGTCCGGCGTGCGTCTTCGCAGAGGAGATGCTCCGGCTACTTCAATTCATACAGCCCCGTGTACGTCGTCGAGTCGAGCTCGTTCTGATGGATCAGCAGGCGCGCGACAGCGTTCGTCGTTTCCGGCGCGAGCGGCAACGGCGCCTTCAGCGCATATAGCCTGAAGATGAAGCGATGCGTCTTCTCGCCGCGCGGCGGCGCGACGCCGCCAAAACCGTGTGTGCCGTAGTCGTTGCGCAGTTGCACCGCGCCTTGCGGCAGCAGCGTGCCGTCCGCCTTGCCCGCGTTGCGCGGCAGGCCGCGCGCATCGATCGGAATATTGACGACCACCCAGTGCCAGAATCCGCTGCCCGTATGCGCGTCGGCATCGTAGACCGTCAGCGCGAGGCTTTGCGCGTCTTCGGGCGGGGCCTCCCACTGCAACGCGGGCGAGATGTTTTCGCCGTCGACGCCGAACGATTTGTCGTTGTACTCGGCCGCTTTCGGCAGAAAACCGTTCGCGGGAAAGTCGTCCGACCAGATTCGGAAATCAGCCATCGTATGCCTCTTTCATGTGAGTTCCGGGAGGGACGGGCTTGGCGGACAAGCTCCGGCTTGGCCAATCAGTTTAGCACCGCGCGCTTACACGCTTTGAGCGTGCGGCGTGGCCTCGCGCGGGTGCTCAGGCGCGTTCGTCGAGCGTTGCCGCGTCGCTTTGCAGCCAGTCGACGAGGCGTCGCAACACGCCGTCGAGATCCCGGTTCGCACCGCGCAATGCGCATTCCCAGACCGTTGCGACGCGCCAGCCGCGCTCGCGCAGTGCGGCCGTGACCTTCGCGTCGTTACTGCGGTTGCGGCCGATCTTCTCGCGCCAGAACTCGACGCGCGTTTGCGGCCATTTGAACAGATGGCAGTCGTGGCCGTGCCAGAAACATCCATGTACGAATACAACGGCGTGATAGCGCGGCAACACGATGTCGGGCCGGCCCGGCAGGTCGCGCGCATCGAGGCGAAAGCGAAAGCCGCGGCGGTGCAGGAGGCTGCGGATCAGAATCTCGGGTTTCGTGTTGCGGCCGCGTATGCCGGACATCATCCGGCTGCGCGTCGCCGCATCGACGATATCGACCATTCATGCCACCTGGGCGTGAACCCGCGAGCGGGGCGGCACGAGCGGCGCGGCGTTGTCGAGCGCGCCCGCCGTCGACGATACGGCGGGCGATGCGGCAGGCGATGCGACACCCTCAGCGGCGGGCGCCGCCGCGTGCAGGTGCGGCAGCATGATGCGCGCGACTTCGCGCATCACCGGCATCACGACGCTATTGCCGAACTGGCGGTACGCCTGCGTGTCGCTGACCGGAATGCGGAACGTGTCGGGAAAGCCCATCAGGCGCGCGCATTCGCGCGGCGTGAGCCGGCGGGGCCGGAGGCCGTGACCCTGATGCACGAGGATTTCGGAGCCGTCCTTGTGATAGCGCGCCGACAAGGTGCGCGTGACGCTGTCCGCGAATGCGAGGCCGAAGCCGAAACCATTGCCGGCCGCGCGGTGTTTTTCGGCGTAGCTTTGCAGATAGGACCAGAGTTTCGGGCTCAATGTGTACTTGGGTTGCACGGCACGCGCGCGCGCGTCGAAGAAGCGTTCGCCGTCCCACGGCAGCACCGGCTCGCTGCCGTCGGTGCGGTGCAGGATCGACGCGAGCCGCGGGCCTTCTTCGGGCAGGCGCAGGGCGTCCCACGAAAAAGACGTGGCGTCCCGAAAGCCGACGATGATGATCCGCTCGCGATGCTGCGGCGTGAAATGCTGGCCGTCGATCACGCGGTAGTGCACTTCGTAGCCGAGTTCGTCGCGCAGCGTCTGCACGATCACGTCGAAGGTGCGGCCCTTGTCGTGCGACAGCAGGTTCTTTACGTTTTCGAGCAGAAACGCGGCCGGGCGGCGCGCCGCGATGATGCGCGCGACGTCGAAAAAGAGCGTGCCCTGCGTCGTGCATTCGAAGCCGTGCGGACGGCCGAGCGCGTTTTTCTTGCTGACGCCCGCGATCGAGAACGGCTGGCACGGGAAGCCCGCGAGCAGCACGTCGTGCTCGGGCACCGCGTGTTCGGGGAACGATACGATGTCGCCGATCAGCGTGTGATCGGGCGCGCGCTTCGAGGCGGCCGCCGCGATGCGTTCGTCGAACTGCTCGAAGTTCTCGCGATAGGTCTTCTGCGAAAACGTATTCCACTCGCTCGTGAACACGCATGCGCCGCCGTGCGCCTCGAAGCCCATGCGGATGCCGCCGATGCCTGCGAAGAGATCGACAAAGCGAAAGCTCGACGCGCCGTCGCGCGCATGCCGATGAAGCGCGCCGGCCGTCGCCGGCGCCTGCAGCAGCGCCTGCAAGGTCGGCGCCATGCGCGCGGGGCAGGGCGTCTCGCCCTTTTCCCAGCGCCGCACCGTCTTGATGTCCTTGCCGACGTGCGCGGCGATTTCTCGTTGTGTAAAGCGGATGCGCGCCTGTTTCAACAGGTCAAGCGGTGAGGCCTGGGTCACAGGATGTCCTTGCTGGGTATTTTTGCGGACATTATGACCTATTGCGCGCCCCTATTTCGCCGGTGGCGCGTGCGCGCGACAGCGGTCATACGATTGCGTGCAGAGGCGAGCGCGGCTGTGCTAGCGAAACGTCTGCGCAATGCAAGTACGGGGTCGCGAAAAATTTCCGCTGGAGAACGAAATCAGGCGTGTCAGGTGAGTACGAGCGCAAGACTGCAAGACAACACCATCAGCATGAGGCCTGCGGCGAGGGCGATGTTGTAGGGGTAGGGCATGGCAGTCGGGCGGACCTAACGAGGGCGGTGAGGCAATGATAAAAGGTTGAAATACGTCTGGCGTAACCGACCTGTGCGCAAAGGTGGTCTTGCGCACACAGGCCGGCGGCGTTGCGTCGAGACGGTGCGATCGCGATGTGCGGCAAGCCGGGAAACGAAGATGTTTCATGCTTCGAAACATCGGCGCGCATTGCCTAGAATGGTGGATGGGGTGGACGTCGTCGGGATGGAGGATGCGATGAGCGAGTCGACATTGGCCTATCTGTTGGGGCCATCGGTGATGGTGATCGTCTGTGCCGCGCTGTGGATCGCCGCGCATCAGCATCACAAATCGTCGCATGGCGAGTCGCGCGCGCGGCGGTTGCGCTGGCTCGACACCTATCACGGGGATTGGCGTCATCGTCATTGATGCGCTCTCGCCGCTGTGGCTGGCGCTGCGGTGCGCCCGCCGGGCGGCCGGCCCGCACACAGGCGGGTGGCGTTCGCCCGCTGCCTGGCCGTGCGCGGGCGTGCGCTTCATGCGCTTCTTACGCTTCGAGCGCGTCGTTCAACGCCCGCATTTCTGCTTTCGCGTTTTAATCCCTTCGATTTGTCCTGTCCCGCGAAATAATGAATTGGCCTTTTAGGCGTTTACCCTAAAGCCCCGCGCTCCTAGACTGTTTTCAACGGTTGCACGCAACGACGCGCAACTCGAATGAAACCAATCTCGGAGGTGTGATCATGAAATCGCTCATCAAAGCTGTGGCGCTTGCCGCTGTCCTCGCCGTTCCCGCCGTGTCGTTTGCTCAATCGAATCAGCCGCTCACGCGCGCCGAAGTGCGCGGCCAACTGACGCAGCTGGAAAAGGTCGGCTACAACCCGTTCGATTCGAGCGACGCGCACTATCCGGCAGCGATCCAGCAGGCGGAATCGCGCGTCAGCGCGGCCAATCAAGCGGCCGACAACAGCGGCTACGGTTCCTCTACCGGCGGTACGTCCGAATCGGGCATGACGCGTTCCGAAGGCGCGCTGAGCAGCTACTCGCCGCCGATCTACATCTACCAGCATCACTAAGCCGGTTGCACTTCGGACGATGGACGCCGATTTTTTTCTCCGGGCGCATCGTCCGATCTGGCAAGCAGGACGTGCAACGGATCGGCCAGCGAGGTTTGGCCGATCCGTCGCGTCGAAATAGACGATAGAACCTCCATCGCCGGCTCCAACCGGCGATTTCGCCCAGCCCGCACCGCTGGGCATTTTTTCATCTGTTTTTCGTTGCATGCCTGGCGCGTCGAACATCGCGTGCTACGATTTCGTGCGCCCTGTCGCGGGCGTGCCGCCGTGTGCTTCGAGTCGGCCCACGCTCCGGCCCCGGTTCTGGTTCCGCCAGGCCGATTGACCGGCTGCTCATTTTTCGGCCTGACAGCATGCCCATCAACTATCTGCGCGGCTTGACCGCACCCGAACGAACCGACGCAACCAATCGGCGTCTCGGGCGCTCGCTCGCGTTCGTCGCGGGTGCGGCCAATGCCGGCGGATTTCTCGCAGTCGGGCAATACACGTCGCACATGTCGGGCATCGTTTCGTCGCTGGCCGATAACCTTGCGCTCGGCGATATTGCGCTTGTCGTGGCGGGGTTGAGCTCGCTCCTGTCGTTTATGGTCGGCGCGGCGACGTCAGCGGTGCTGATCAACTGGGGACGGCGGCGCCGGCTGCGCAGCGTCTACGCGACGCCGCTCGCCATCGAAGCGGCGTTACTGCTGTGCTTCGGCTTGCTTGGCTCGAACCTCGAGCATCATCGGCTGTTTTTCCTGCCGGTCACTGTGTGCCTGCTGTGCTTCGTGATGGGCCTGCAGAACGCCATGATCACGAAAATCTCGCGCGCCGAAATCCGGACCACGCATATGACGGGGCTCGTCACCGACATCGGCATCGAGCTGGGCAAGCTGTTTTACTGGAATGGCCGGCGTCCTGAAGCGGATGACGGCGTGGAGGGCGTAGTGCGTGCGGACCGGCAGAAGCTTGCCTTGCTAGGGTCGCTGCTCGCGTTCTTTCTGGCCGGCGGATTGGCGGGCGCGGCCGGTTTCAAGCATCTGGGGTTCGTGTCGACCTTGCCGCTCGCGGTCGTATTGCTCGCGCTCGCGGTTGTGCCCCTTATCGACGACATGCGCAGCGGCGCGCGCAAGATGCGTTTCTAGCGCGCGGATGTCGCTGCGAGGCGAGCCGATTACTCGCCTTCGTGCAGGTCGTTACCGGAAGCCCACAGCAAATCGATCAGAAAGCTTTCGATCACGGCATGCCATTCGGGCGTGCCTTCGGCAAAGTCTTCCGGATTGTGCTTGCCGCGCGCGCGACGAATCACTCTCACGGAGTTTTCGAGCGCGATCGCCTCGTCGTACCGGGACGTGCCTCGCTTGAGGGGGAGATGTTTTTCGGATTCCATGCTCCGGTTGTCGGCAGTGCGCGGCCCGAACTTTAGGGGCGTTTAGCGGTGTTTGGAGGCGCGCGCATGGCGGAAATGGGCCATCCCGCACCCGATTGTCACGTGAGCCGAAACAATGATTTCCTCCGATTAGGGTTTCCCCTAGCCTGCCGAATGCCTAGACTGGTTTCACACGGCGCTGATTCAAAACGCCGCTGCAAATGAAACCAATCTGGAGGTAATGAACATGAAATCGCTCATCAAGGCTGTTGCTATTGCTGCTGTGCTCGCCGTGCCGGCTGTGTCGTTTGCTCAATCGAACCAACCGGTGACGCGCGCGCAGGTTCGTGCAGACCTCGTGCAACTGGAAAAGGCCGGCTATAGCCCGTTCGACTCGAGCGACGCGCACTATCCGGCGGCCGTTCAGCGCGCTGAAGCGCGCGTGACGGCGGATGGTACCGGTTATGGTCCTGCCACGGCAGGCACGGCCGAATCGGGCGCACGCGGCCCCGTGTATAACCAGTTTCTGGGTTCGCCGTACGATCATTCGTAAGCAGTTGAGCGAGCAGTGAAGGCAGTGAAGGGGTAGTAGGGGTGTAAAGCTGTAAAGCGGTAAAGCGGTAAAGCGTTGATGCGGTAAAGCGCAGTACGCAGTAATCGCAATTGCAGTGAAAGTTCGCACTGGGGTAAGTCGCCCGTCATGCGAACGCGAACGAAGCCCGCACCGTGCAGACGGCGCGGGCTTTTTCGCATGTCGTGATGCTGTATCTAGGCAAGTACGGCGCGCAACGCAGGTATCGAAGTGCGCGTAATATCTGAGCCGTCTCTCCAAACAGGCTCAGGCCATCGACCATCGCATACCCGGGATGCCGCGATGAGAACACTCACTCTCGCCTTCGCATTGCTGATCTTGTTCGCATCGACTGCCGCGCGCGCCGACGTCGTCAAGGACAATCTGAACTACAGCATGACTGCCGCGACGCCGCGCAATGCCGCCGATGCCGATTGCGGCGCATGGACCGCGGCGCCGATCCGTTTCGGCGATGGGGAAACTACTTTCGATGTGGGCAGGCTTGCGCTTCTAATGGTCGCGAACGCGGCGGCGGTGCACTCGGGCGCGCATGCGTATGGTCCGAATCCTCATGCGTGTAACCGGCGGGCGCCGCAGGAAGGGCCATAGGCGTCGGCCGTTCATTCGCCGCATACGGCGGCCGGTGCCGAAGAGCCGGCTTGTGGCAAGGCGGCAAGGCAAGACACGGCACGAAGCCGCGTGATGGAGGCGACTTGTGCCGCTAACTGGTCCCCCTGACAGGAATCGAACCTGTATCTAGCGCTTAGGAGGCACTTGTTCTATCCATTGAACTACAGGGAGAGGACCGAGGATCGCCGAAAGTCCAACCTACAGACCTAACCGCGGACCTAACCGCGGACCCAACAACGCAACGGCAGGGGCCAGAGTATAACAAAGCTGTCCTGGCCTACGAATGACGCGCCACCACGAGCAGCACAAACGATGGCATAACGCGCCGCTCAGAACTCCACAACAGCGAATTCCGACTTGCTCACATCGCACAACGGGCAGCGCCAGTCTTCGGGAATATCGGCGAAGCGCGTGCCCGCCGCGATGCCGTCTTCCGGCAGTCCTTCTTCTTCGTTGTAGATCCAGCCGCAGATCAAACAAACCCAGCTTTTGTATTCGACAACTTCACTCACGACGCACTCACCCATCCGTTCGAAACGCTCGATTCGCGCGTTGTTCCTTTCCTCGACCGGAAACGCGCGGCGATCCACAATTTTACCGGAAATCGTCAGGACACTTCGTCGGCAAAGCGTCGCAATCGCGGATACGTCGCGACGCTGCGCGCGATCGCCAGAGTGCACCGGCGTATGCTTTGGCGCGCGGTCCTTACGCCAGCGTCCCGTCACGGACCGTCATTTCAAGGAGAAGACGATGTTCAGGAACAGATGGATGGGTACCGCGCTGTGCGTCGGTCTGCTGGTTGCATCGGGTGTTGCGCGGGCCAACGGCGTGTCGTTCGTCGAACCCAAAGACGGCGCGACGGTGAGCAACCCCGTGCACGTGAAATTCGCCGTCGACGGCATGAAAGTCGCGCCGGCAGGCACGATGACCGATGGCACCGGTCATCATCATTTGCTGATCGACGGGCAGCCCGTGCCGAAGGGCGCCGTGATTCCGGCCAACGACACATCGCTGCATTTCGGCAAAGGGCAGTCCGAAACCGAGATCACGCTGCCGCCGGGCGATCACACACTCACGCTGCAATTCGGCGATGGCGCGCATCGCTCGTACGGACCCGATTGGAGCCAGACCATTACGGTGCATGTGAAGTAGCGCGACCGGAACCGCGCAAGTGAAGTGACGCGAATGGCGACGCAAGGCGCCGACACCCTGGCGTCGCCTTGCGCCACCACGCGCGGTATCGCAACGCATTCGTCCCGCGTTCGGTCGCGCATCGAGGTGCGCATCCGATTGCGCATTTTGTCGCACGTTTGGCCGCATATCGACTCCCGCATCGGGTCGCGCATTTCGCCACACAGTTCACCACGCATTTCGCCACGCGGGTCAGCCTCGCACGCGGCTTCCCGGTCGGTCACGCGGCCACCGCGCAAGCCGCCCGGTACAATGAGCGTTTCGCCTCATCGCTGCCCGATCCTTTTCCCATGTCGCTTTACACCATCACCGGCGCGCAACTCGCGTTCGGTCACGTCGCGTTGCTCGATCACGCGGACTTTTCGCTCGAAGCCGGCGAGCGTGTCGGCCTGATCGGCCGCAATGGCGCGGGCAAGTCGTCATTGCTGAAAATCGTCGCGGACCTCGCGAAGCCCGACGACGGACTCGTCACGCGTCAACAGAACCTCGTCACGGTCTACGTGCCGCAGGAGCCTGAATTCGAAGCGGGCACGTCGGTGTTCGACGCGGTCGCGGGCGGGCTCGCGCATGCGCGCGAACTGCTCGACGAATACGACCGCGTCGCGCATGCGCTGGCGGAGGCGCCGGAAGGCGGCGAGCACGATGCCTTGCTCGCGCGCATGAACACCTTGCAATCGTCGCTCGACGCGGCCGATGCCTGGAACTGGCGCACGCGTGTGTCCACGACGCTCGCGCAGATCGGCCTCGACGGCGACGCGCAGGTCGACGCGCTGTCGGGCGGCATGCAAAAACGCGTCGCGCTTGCGCGCGCGCTCGTGCTGCAGCCGGACGTGCTGCTGCTCGACGAGCCGACGAACCACCTCGACTTCGACGGCATCCGCTGGCTCGAAGAGCTGTTGCTCTCGCAACGCGCGGGTCTGCTGTTCATCACGCACGACCGCGCGTTTCTCGACCGCATCGCGACGCGCATCGTCGAACTCGATCGCGGCCGGCTGCTGTCGTACCCGGGCAATTTCTCCGCGTATCAGACGCGTAAGGCGCAGCAGCTCGAAGTCGAGCGCGTCGAAAACGAGAAATTCGACAAGCTGCTCGCTCAGGAAGAAGTGTGGATCCGCAAGGGCGTCGAAGCGCGCCGCACGCGCAGCGTCGGCCGCATTGCGCGGCTCGTGCAGATGCGCAACGAGCGCGCCGAACGTCGCAACGTGCAGGGCAACGTGAAGCTCGACGTCGCGCAGGGCGAGAAGTCCGGCAAGATCGTCGCGGAGCTGACGGACGTGACGAAGCGCTTCGGCGCACGCACCGTGGTCGAGCGCTTTTCGGCCACGCTGATGCGCGGCGACAAGATCGGCCTCGTCGGTCCGAACGGGGCGGGCAAGACGACGCTGCTCAAGCTGATTCTCGGCGAGTTGCAGCCCGACGAGGGGCGTGTGCGCGTCGGCACGAATCTGCAGGTCGC
Source organism: Paraburkholderia sp. SOS3 (assembly GCF_001922345.1). Taxonomy (NCBI): domain Bacteria; kingdom Pseudomonadati; phylum Pseudomonadota; class Betaproteobacteria; order Burkholderiales; family Burkholderiaceae; genus Paraburkholderia; species Paraburkholderia sp. SOS3. The sequence goes on from NZ_CP018811.1 coordinate 1,754,780, forward strand.
GTACTTCGACCAGATGCGCGCGCAACTGGATCAGGAGAAAAGTCTTGCCGATACGATCAGCCCCGGCAGCGACTGGGTCGAGATCAACGGCGCGAAGAAGCATGTGATGAGCTACCTCGGCGATTTCCTGTTTGCGCCGGAGCGGGCGCGCTCGCCGGTGAAGTCGCTGTCGGGCGGCGAGCGCAACCGGCTGCTGCTCGCGCGGCTGTTCGCGCGTCCGGCGAACGTGCTGGTGCTCGACGAACCGACGAACGATCTCGACATTCCGACGCTCGAACTGCTCGAAGAACTGCTGACCGACTACGACGGCACCGTGCTGCTCGTGAGCCACGACCGGGCGTTTCTGGACAACGTGGTGACTTCGGTGATCGCGGCGGAGGGCGAAGGCAAGTGGCGCGAATATGTCGGGGGCTTCACCGACTGGCAGACGCAGCGCGAGCGCGCCGAACAGCTCGCGCAGCGCGACGCACCGAAGGAAGCGGCCAGGCAGACTGCGCCGAAAGAAAGCGCGGCGGGCCGCAATGCTCAACGGTCGGTGAAGCTGTCGTACAAGGAACAGCGCGAACTCGAGGCGCTGCCGGAACGGATCGCGGCGCTCGAGGGCGAGCAGAAAGCCATTGCCGCGCAACTCGAAGACGGGTCGATCTTCGCGAAAGACGCCCAGGAAGGCACGCGTCTCACGCAGCGTTACGCGGAAATCGATGAGGAACTGATGGTGGCGCTCGAGCGGTGGGATGAGCTGGAGAACAAGGGGAAGTAAAACGCTTCCCGGGGCGATCCGATTCGAGTCGTATAGCGCTGGATGCGTTCTATCGCTTGGCGCATAGGGTCAAGATAGTCGGCGAGCCGCAGATCGCTCTTTCTCTTCGCACAGGCACCGCTTCGCTGACCGATGAGCAAGTCGAGGTCGCCGTTTTCGTCGTCGTCGCCGGTGATGTCGGAACCGAATATGCGTGCGTTGGCCGCGTGGTGATCGGCAACGATCTTCCTGATTTCGGCGCGAGGGGCGCCCAACGCTTCGGACGGTCTCACGGCTGTGCTCCGGTATGAAACACGGGGAAGGAACTTCGTTATATTTCCCCCAAACGGCCAATCCTGCCCGATCCAAATTGCCGCGCGCATCGAAATCAGTACAATACCCGCGAATCCGCTGCCGGGCGCGGCGCGCCGCAGACGCCGCCCCGTCGGCGTTAGCGGGCGGTGCGGGCGCGCAGGCGCGTGGGCGGTCACACTGCCCGTGTATCGTGCAAACGTTCCATTCCGTTGTTTCGTTTCGCTTTTTTTGAAAATTCAACGCATTGTCCACGCAGATGTCCACAGGACTTGTGGACAACGATGAACCGACGGACCCGAGCAAGCCATGTCTACGAAGAAGTCAAACGCAAACGCTGCGTATAGCGAAGCGTCGATCAAGGTGCTGAAGGGGCTCGAGCCGGTCAAGCAGCGGCCCGGCATGTACACGCGCACCGAGAACCCGCTGCACATCATCCAGGAAGTCATCGACAATGCGTCCGACGAGGCGCTCGGCGGCTTCGGCAAGCAGATCACGGTCACGCTGCACGCCGACCAGTCGGTGTCGGTCGACGACGACGGCCGCGGCATTCCGTTCGGCCTGCACCCCGACGAACGCGTGCCCGTCGTCGAGATCGTCTTCACGCGCCTGCACGCGGGCGGCAAGTTCGACAAGGCCGCGGGCGGCGCCTATACGTTCTCGGGCGGTCTGCACGGCGTCGGCGTGTCGGTCACGAACGCGCTGTCCACGCGTCTGGACGTCACGGTCTGGCGCGACGGCAAGGTCGCCGAGCTCGGTTTTTCGAACGGCGACGTGGTCAAGCCGCTCAAAGTGCGCGCGGCCGAGCGCGGCGAAAAGAAGTCCGGCACGCGCGTCACGGTCACGCCGAACGCGAAGTACTTCGATTCGCCGAATCTGCCGGTCGGTGAACTGCAGCGGCTGCTGCGCTCGAAAGCGGTGCTGCTGCCGGGCGTCGAAGTCGTGCTCGTCAACGAAAAGACCGGCGAGCGGCAAAGCTGGAAGTACGAAGACGGCCTGCGCGGCTATCTGCTCGAAGGCATGGCCGGCAGCGATCTGCTGATTCCGCTGTTCGAAGGCGAACGCTACGCGGAAAGCTCGCGCTCGAACGAGGAGACGTTTGCCGAGGGCGAAGGCGCCGCGTGGGTCGTCGCGTGGAGCGAGGAAGGGCCGCTCACGCGCGAGTCGTACGTGAACCTGATCCCGACGCCGGCCGGCGGCACGCACGAGGCGGGTCTGCGCGACGGCCTGTTCCAGGCCGTGAAGAGCTTCGTCGAGTTGCACGGCCTGCAGCCGAAGGGCGTGAAGCTGCTCGCCGAAGACGTATTCGCGCGCGTATCGTTCGTGCTGTCGGCGAAAGTGCTCGATCCGCAGTTCCAAGGCCAGATCAAGGAACGCCTCAATAGCCGCGATGCGGTGAAGCTCGTGTCCTCGTTCGCGCGCCCGGCACTCGAACTGTGGCTGAACCAGCATGTCGAGCACGGCAGGAAGCTTGCCGATCTCGTCATCAAGCAGGCGCAAGCGCGTACGCGCGCGGGGCAGAAGGTCGAAAAGCGCAAGAGCTCGGGCGTCGCCGTGCTGCCCGGCAAGCTTACCGATTGCGAATCGACCGAAATCGAGCGCAACGAACTGTTCCTCGTCGAAGGCGATTCCGCCGGCGGCTCCGCGAAGATGGGCCGCGACAAGGAATTCCAGGCGATCCTGCCTTTGCGCGGCAAGGTGCTGAACACATGGGAAACCGAGCGCGATCGCCTGTTCGCGAACAACGAGGTGCACGACATCTCGGTCGCGATCGGCGTCGATCCGCACAACCCGGACGACACCGTCGACCTGTCGAATCTGCGCTACGGCAAGATCTGCATCCTGTCGGACGCGGACGTCGACGGCGCGCATATCCAGGTGCTGCTGCTCACGCTGTTCTTCAAGCACTTCCCGCAGCTGATCGAGCGCGGCAACGTGTTCGTCGCGCGGCCGCCGCTGTTTCGCGTCGATGCGCCGGCCCGCGGCAAGAAGCCCGCGCAGAAGCTCTACGCGCTCGACGACGGCGAGCTCGAAGCGATTCTCGACAAGCTGCGCAAGGACGGCGTGCGCGAATCGCAATGGACGATCAGCCGCTTCAAGGGCCTCGGCGAAATGAGCGCCGAGCAGCTGTGGGACACGACGATGAACCCGGACACGCGGCGCCTGTCGCCGATCGCGCTCGGCGAACTCGACTTCGAGAAGACCGTTGCGCGCATGACGATGCTGATGGGCAAGGGCGAAGCGGCGTCGCGGCGCAGCTGGCTCGAAGAGAAGGGCAACGAGGTCGAAGCGGATATCTAGGCCGAAACGCGGGCCGACACCCAGGCCGAATGAAAAGCAAGCCGCACCTCGAGCCGCAACACGGACACGGAACGTAGATGGAAGACAACACTCCCGATCTTTTCGAAGAGGCGCCGCCGCCCGGCGACCTGCTGACACTCGGCCATTACGCGGAGCAGGCGTACCTCGAATACGCGGTCAGCGTCGTCAAGGGCCGCGCGCTGCCCGACGTCAGCGACGGTCAGAAGCCCGTGCAGCGTCGCATCCTGTACGCCATGAGCGAGATGGGCCTCGCCGACAACGCCAAGCCCGTGAAATCGGCGCGCGTAGTCGGCGACGTGCTCGGCAAGTATCACCCGCACGGCGACCAGTCCGCCTACGACGCACTCGTGCGCCTCGCGCAGGATTTCTCGATGCGCTATCCGCTCATCGATGGCCAGGGCAACTTCGGCTCGCGCGATGGCGACGGTGCTGCGGCCATGCGCTACACCGAAGCGCGCCTGACGCCGATCGCGAAGCTGCTGCTCGACGAAATCGATCAGGGCACGGTCGATTTCATGCCGAACTACGATGGCTCGTTCGAAGAGCCGAAGCTGCTGCCCGCGCGTCTGCCGTTCGTGTTGCTGAACGGCGCATCGGGTATCGCGGTGGGCCTCGCGACCGAAATTCCGTCGCATAACCTGCGCGAGGTGGCGGCGGCCGCGGTCGCGATGATCCGTCATCCGAAGATCACGCAGGCGGAGCTCATGCAGCATCTGCCGGGGCCGGACTTCCCGGGCGGCGGCCAGATCATTTCGAGCGAAGCCGAGATCGCGGCGGCCTACGAAACGGGCCGCGGCAGCCTGAAGGTGCGTGCGCGCTGGAAGATCGAAGAGCTCGCGCGCGGCCAGTGGCAGCTCGTCATCAACGAATTGCCGCCGAACACGTCGTGCCAGAAGGTGCTCGAGGAAATCGAGGAGCAGACGAACCCGAAGATCAAGCTCGGCAAGAAGTCGCTGACGCCCGAGCAGCTGCAGACGAAGCAGACGTTGCTCGCGCTGCTCGACGCGGTGCGCGACGAATCGGGCAAGGACGCGCCGGTGCGCCTCGTGTTCGAGCCGAAGTCGAGCCGCATCGAGCAGACCGAGTTCGTCAATACGCTGCTTGCGCATACGAGCCTCGAATCGAACGCGCCGCTCAATCTCGTGATGGTCGGCGCCGACGGCCGGCCGCGCCAGAAGGGCATCGGCGAAATCCTCGGCGAGTGGGTCGGCTTTCGCTTCGCGACGGTTACGCGCCGCACGCAGTTCCGGCTCGCGAAGGTCGACGATCGCATCCATATTCTCGAAGGCCGGATGATCGTCTTCCTGAATCTGGACGAAGTGATCCGGATCATCCGCGAATCGGACGAGCCGAAGGCCGCGCTGATCTCGGCGTTCGAGCTGTCCGAACGCCAGGCCGACGACATTCTCGATATCCGGCTGCGTCAGTTGGCGCGCCTCGAAAAGATCAAGATCGAGAAGGAGCTCGAAGAACTGCGCGACGAGAAAGCGAAGCTCGAAGAGCTGCTCGGCAGCGAGAGCGCGATGAAGCGGCTGATCGTCAAGGAAATCGAAGCCGATGCGAAGCAGTACGGCGACGAGCGCCGCACGCTGATCCAGCAGGACAAGCGCGCGACGTTCGAAGCGCGCGTGGTCGACGAGCCGGTCACGGTCGTCGTGTCGCAGAAGGGCTGGGTGCGCGCGCTGAAGGGCCATGGGCTCGATCCGGCCGGCTTCACGTTCAAGGCCGGCGACAGTCTTTACGCGGCGTTCCAGTGCCGCACGCCCGACACGTTGATCGCGTGGGGCAGCAACGGCCGCGTCTACTCGGTCGCGGTCAGCCAGTTGCCGGGCGGCCGCGGCGACGGCGTGCCGGTCACGACGATGATCGAGCTCGAATCGGGCACGCACCTCATGCATTACTACGCGGCGACGGCCGACCAGGCGCTGCTGCTCGCGTCGAGCAACGGTTTCGGCTTTATCGCGAAGCTCGGCGATATGGTGAGCCGCGTGAAGGCTGGCAAGTCGTTCATGACGATCGACGAAGGCGCGGCGCCGCTCGTGCCGATGCCGATGGTGCCCGACGCGACGCAGGTCGCGTGTCTGTCGAGCACGGGGCGTATGCTCGTATTCGGTCTCGACGAGATGAAGACATTGTCGGGCGGCGGACGCGGCGTCACGCTGATGGGGCTCGACGCCAACGAAACGCTCGCGCAGGCACTCGCGATCGGCAAGGCGGGCGTCGTGCTGATGGGCACGGGCCGCGGCGGCAAGCCGGGCGAGGAAACGCTGTCCGGCAAGGCGCTCGCCGCGCATGTCGGCAAACGCGCACGCAAGGGGCACAAGCCCGATACGAAGCTCAAGGTGACGGGGTTGCGGCCCGCGCTCGAAGAAGGGCAGGGCTAGCGGCGCATCGCCATGCCTTAGCATCCTCGCAGCCAGCCAGAACATGCGGCGTGCAGCGCATTCCCCGGAGTGCGCTGCACGCCGCAGTTTTATTTAGCGTTATTTCGTGGCCCATGTCGTCCGATAAAAAGCCTCGTACGTTATTGAGCCAGTAAAGATGGACTGAACTGCGCGGCGCGTGGGCGGTCGAACGCGCAGTCCGGCCGCGACCCTTATCGACTCATCTGCGTCGACTCATCTGTGTCGACTCATCTGCGTCGACTCATCTGCGTCGATACCACTGCATCGATACCACACCGATACGACAGAGGAAAACGAATGACCAAAGCGATCGAAATCGCACTCTTTCTCCACCTGCTGGGCGTTGCCGTCTGGGTCGGCGGCATGGTGTTCGCGCATTTCTGCCTGCGGCCGGCCTTGGGCGACCTGTCGCCGCAATTGCGGCTGCCGCTGTGGGAGTCGGTATTCGGACGGTTCTTCAACTGGGTCGGCGTATCGGTGCTCGTTATTCTGGTCTCCGGCGGCTTTCTGCTGTCGCAGTACGGCGGCGCGCACGCGATGTGGCAACTGCATGCGATGGCGGGGCTCGGCATCGTGATGATGCTGATCTTCGGCCATATCCGTTTCGCCGTCTTTCCGCGCATCCGTCGCGCGGTGCAGGCGCAGAAGTGGCCCGACGGCGCGAATGCGGTCGCGACCGTGCGGCGGCTCGTCGTCGTGAATCTCGTGCTTGGTGTCGTGACGATCGGCTTTGCGGTGATGTCGCGCGGATTTTGAGGTGTTGGCCGCGGCGGGTAGCAGACCGGTGTCGCGCGTCGTGCGGTCCGGCCGTTACGACGGACGGACCGACGCGGCCGCTGCCTAGCCTAGCTGCGCGAGCAACAGACGCTTGGCGCTGCCGAGCAGCGAAGGCACGGGCTCCGCGCTGACGTTGGTCATGCAAAGCAGGCCATCGACGGTCGCTACCGAGATGTGTTGCGTCTGCGGCGCGCCGTGTACCGCGGCAGGCGTCACCCACTTGATGCGCAGGCGCCCCTCGCCGTACCGCGTCGGAATCGCAAGCCGCCCATAGTTGTCGATGCGCAGCGTCGGGGCGCGTTGGCGGTTGCCCATCACGAGCCGGTCCGGGTCGGCGCCGGCTGCGATCATCTCCAGCACCGGCGTCGAAAAGCCGCCCGCCGCTTCGACGGCCGTGCGCCGTATCGCGAGGCTTTGTTTGACGGCGCGTGCAAGATCCCAGAACGAAAGCGTCGTGGACGGTTCCAGCTCCGCGCTGCGCTGCGTCGGAAAAATCCCGAGATGCTCGCTTGCGCCGAGTAACGCGCGCGTGTCGAGCGAACTCGCACAGCGGATCGTATGGTCGCGCCATGAGCGCGACAGGGCCCGTCCGGCCAGCATCGCGGCGGCGCACAGCGCCGCATGCACGGACGCCTGTTCTTCGCGCGCGCGCCGTGTCATCAGCGATGTGACCGACGGTTCGAGCCAGATCTGCTGAAGCAACGGCTGCTCGTCGCTCGCGGCAAGCAACGGGGCGGACAGGGAACGACGGTCATCACGCGTATGACTATCCGTTTCGTCGTGTGATGAACCCGGCGGCGGGCCAAACGGCGCAGACTGCTCGCTCGTCGACAAACCCAGCAGTTCATCATGCGACGGCGCCATCGCGCGCGGACTGCCGAGCGCCTCGCCGGCCAGTGCGCGCATCAGATCGCGGATCAGCAAAATCAGCGAGCTACCGTCCAGTGCCGCATGATGGGCGCCCAGCACCAGCGTCGTGCGGTTGCGGCCGTAGAGGATCGACGCGCGCAGCAACGCATCGTCGGAACCGAAACGCGTGGCGAGTTCCGCCGATACGAGTTCAAAAAGACGGATGCCCGATTCGCTCGGCACCACCTGCAGCGCGAGCGGCGCATCGGGCATCAGCTCGAAACACGGGCGATAGCCGGGCCTTTGACGGATGCGCGAGGAGAGCACGGTGTGGCGCGCCTGGACCGTAGCGAGCGCCGCCGCCCATTGTTCGACCGTCGTGCGTCCTTCTACTTCCGCGGCGACGACAGTCGTGCGCGGCACGCGTTGCTGCAGCAGCCAGAAATACTCTTCGAATACGCCGAGCGTGCGCAGCGTTTTGCCGGGTCGGATCGACGCATGGTGGCGGGTGAGCGAATCGGTCATGAGCGGCCCTCGAACGTTCAGGCAAGTCCTTATTAGAACGTTCCTGGGCGCAACCTATTCCCGTCCGACTAATAGCGCGCTAATACGGCATCCCGCGCGCACCACCATAGGATGGTATCGCTTGGAATGCATGGCAACTCAGAAGTGAGCGATCGGCACGGATACGAGGCCTGTTCCCCGATCTGCCGCCGGCCCAGCTGTCAGACTGGCTGACCGCTCGTGCTCGGCGCGTCGCTCGTGTCGCCGTCGCTGCGCTCGCGCGGCAGCGCACGCGTGCGCAAGCCGCACACGCCGAACTTGTCGAGCAGCGCCGGAATGCCGTCGCTCGGCACGGGGCGCGAGAACAGGAAGCCTTGCGCTTCGATCTGCCCGAGCGCCGCGAGCCACGCGACCTGTTCCTCGGTCTCGGTGCCTTCGACGACGACGGTCAGCCCGAGCGAGCGCGCCAGATTGACGATCGCGGTCACCATCACGCAGACGCTGCGGTCGCCCGGAACGGCCTGGACGAACGAGCGGTCCACCTTCAGCGTATCGACCGAGAAGCGGTTCAGATACGACAGCGACGAATAGCCGGTGCCGAAATCGTCGAGCGCGATGCGCACGCCGAGCCGCTTCAGCGCGAAGATTTTCTCCGAGACGAGATCCGGAAATTCCATCATCGCGGTCTCGGTGATCTCGAGTTCGAGGCGTCGCGCGGGAATGCCGCTGTCTTCGATCGCGCGCGCAATCGTATCGAACAGATCGCCGCGCCAGAACTGCACGGCCGAAATATTGACCGCGAGCGACAGCGATTCGTAGCCTTGCGCCTGCCACTGCGCGAGCTGGCGGCAGGCCGTCTGGATGACGAAGTCGCCGATCGGCACGATCAGGCCCGTCGACTCCGCAACGGGAATGAACTCGTTCGCCGGAATCAGGCCATGTTGCGGATGGTTCCAGCGCACGAGCGCCTCGAAGCCCGTAATGCAGCGGCGCGTCAGGTCGATCTTGGGCTGGTACGCGAGAAACAGCTGCCCGTCGGCGAGCGCAATGCGCAGTTGCTGCTCCCACTTCATCAAATGGTCGGCGCGGTGCGAGAGCTGCGGCGAATAGAACTGATAGCAGTTCTTGCCCGCGTCCTTCGCGCTGTACATCGCGAGATCGGCTTTCTTCAACAGATCGATCTCGCTTTCGTTCGCAATCGAGTAGAGCGCGATGCCGATGCTCGCATGCAGCACGAAGCTGCTGCCGCGCACCTCGAACGGCGTCGCGAACACGTCCGACGCCGCCTCGGCGGCCGCGACCGCGCGTTCTTCGACATCGTCGCCTTTGACGATCACGACGAACTCGTCGCCGCCGATGCGCGACAGCGTGCCCACGCCGGCCACGGCATCGGCGAGGCGCGCCGCCGTCATTTGCAGGACGATGTCGCCGGCGTTGTGGCCGAGCGTGTCGTTGACGGTCTTGAAGTTGTCGAGGTCGATAAACAGAATGGCGAGCCGCCCGACGTTCGATGTCTGCGCAACTTCATGGTGAAGAATCTGCAGCGTGGAATAGCGGTTGCGCAAGCCGGTCAGCAGATCGTATTCGACGAGGTGCGTCATCTCGCGTTCGCGGCCAAGCAGCTTGCCGATCAGCCCTGTCGCGACCGCGAAGAAGCCGAGCATCGCGAGCGAGATGAAGCTCGCCATCAGCAGATAGACGTTGCGCGTGTGGTTGTAGTCGGCGAATTCTTCGGCCTGCGACAGACCGACGAGCACGCCTAACGGATAGCCGTCGATATGCCGGTACGACACGACGCGCGTGACGTTATCGATCGGGTCCACATAGGTGCCCGACACATGCTCGGAGGTCGGATAGGTGCCGCTCGCGGTGAACACGCCCGAGGCGCGGTCGTCGTTGCCGGTGCGGCGCGCGAGCACGGTGCCGTCGTCCGAGATCACCGCGATCACGCCGTCGCGGCCGATCGCCGCGTTGTTATAGAAGTCGGTGGTGAAGTAGCTCGGGTCTTCGGAGACCACGACCACGCCTGCGAACGAGCCGTCGGGATGGTTCAGACGCCGCGTCATCTGCAGCGTCCAGTGGCCGGAGACGCGGCCGAGCACCGGCTTGCTGATGTAAAGCTGGTCGTCGTTCTCGTGCTCGTGCACCTTGAAATGTTCGCGGTCCGACAGATCGATCGGGCGCGGGTTCGCTTCTGCGGTGTTGGCGATCAGTTTGCCGTGCTCGTCGATCAGCGACACCTGCACGAGCGTCTCGCTCTGCACGACGCCTTTCTCGACGGTGCTCGCGAGATCGAAGCGGGCCGGGGATTTTTCGAGTTCGAATTTGACGAAGCGCGTGATCTGGTCGACCTGGTGAATCGCCTTCACCGTATGCTGTTCGAGCGCAGCGGAAAGAATGCCTGCCGACGCCATCGCTTCCCGATAGGTCGATTCTTTCTCGACCGACAGCCGCGCGAAGATGACAGTCCATAGCAGCACGAGCACCAGCACGCCGAGCGCCGGGATCGCGAGCAGCGCGCGGCGGCGCGAGGCGGCCGGGTCAAGCCGGTGCCTGGCTTCGCGTACGCTGGAGTGATGGAGCTGATTCATCGAGAGTGGACCGCGACCCTATGGCTTATGACTGCGCTGCTTGCGACGCTTCAGGCAGTGTTTGTGTTCGTTCGACGACTGCGCTAACGGTAACCCGGCTGCATGGTAAGCGAAGTACCGGCATTTGATGCGCAATGCGGTCTGGCGTCGTGCGGAACCATCCGGTCGATCCGCGCCCGAGGTCATCGGTTAGGTTTTGATATTACTGAATGCCTCAGGATTAAGAAAGCGTTCACGCATCGGGTATACGCGTGCTTTTCAAAGGCCTTGTGGTGCGCTGCCGGTGCCGCGGCACGCCGCCCGAAGAGCCGCGCGCAGCGGGCGTTTCAGCAGGACCGGAGCAGACGCTCCGGTCGCGGTTCGCCGCATTTGCCAAGGGCTGGCCTTGCTTGAATAGGCACGGCCATTTCCACTAATCCGCTTTATGGTGCAACAAGCGCGATGCACGTTGCATGAAAAGAAAGGAAGCGCCATGTTTGCATAGCGATGCTATGCGAATTCGTTGTATTTGCAGCACTTCAATTTAAATTGATTTTTGCGGCGACTTCTTGCAAGTCGCGCCGCGTTGCGGTGTTCCCAGATGTTCTCGCGTATCAGCCGAGCCTGAACGTGCCATCGACGATGGTGACGGACGCGCCGCCGATCCATGTCTTGCCCGCTGCATCGTCGTAATGAACGGCGACGTCGCCGGCGCGGCCGAGCACCGTACCCTGGCGCACGGTGTAGCGCTCGCCCGGACGGCGCTGTTGTGTGGTTAGCAGGCATGCAAGCGCGGCGTTCGCGCTGCCCGTCACCGGGTCTTCGCCGAGGCCGAATGCGTCGCCGGTCATCAGGCAACGCACCTCGAACGTCGCGGGTCCGCCTGGCGGATGCGGACCATAAGCTGCAAGCCCATGCGCGCCGACCGAGTGCGCGATCCCGGCGAGTGCGTGCGCATCGGGTTCGAGCGCGAGACAGTCGCTTGCCGATGCGAGCCGCACGACGAGCCACGGCGCGCCGTTGTCGACGCCGCACGGCGCCGCGCCGAAGTCGATCGCGTCGCTGTGCAAGGCGGCCGAAAGCGCCGCGTACTGCGCGTCGGGCAACGGCGCGATGCGTGCCGGCGGCGCCGCAAAGGCCCATGCGCCGCCGCGATGCGATGGTGTCGATGGGTCCGCCGCAGCCGTTGCATCGGCTGCGCCAAGCGCCACGAGTTCGACGAGACCGACGCCGCATTGCTGAACCAGCCGTCCCGCCTGCTTCGGCCGATAACCGCTTTCGAGCAGTGCATGCGCGGTGCCGAGCGTCGGATGGCCCGCGAACGGCAACTCGCGGCCGGGCGTGAAGATGCGCACGCGATAGTCGGCGGCCGGGTCCGTCGGTTTGCACAGAAAGGTGGTTTCGGACAGATTCGTCCAGCGCGCGATGGCCTGCATCTGGTCGCTGCCGAGTTCGTCCGCATCGAATACGACCGCAAGCGGATTGCCTTTGAACGGTACCGAAGTGAAAACGTCGACTTGCTTGAAGCGGGCAGTGCGCGCGGTCATCGTGCTTCCTGGTGGCGGATGTCGAACAGCGGCGGGAGCCGATCGCGAGCGGCCGGCAGCATGCATGGCCGCGTCGCGCGTCGCTCGCGAAAGCGTGGATGCTCAGGCGAAGTTCACGCCACTTCGGCGATCAGTTCGATTTCGACGCATGCGCCGAGCGGAATCTGCGCGACGCCGAACGCCGAGCGCGCATGTTTGCCACGCTCGCCAAACACGTCGACGAAGAACTCGGAGGCGCCGTTCGTGACGAGATGCTGTTCGGTGAACGACAGCGTGGAGTTGACGAGGCTCATCACCTTGACGATGCGCGTGACGCGGTTGAGGTCGCCGACGTGCGCGTGGAGCGTCGCGAGCAGATCGATTGCGATCGAGCGGGCCGCTGCTTTGCCTTCTTCGGTGGAGAGGTTCTCGCCGAGCTTGCCGACCCACGGCTTGCCGTCCTTCTTCGCGATATGGCCCGACAGGTAGACGGTGTTGCCGCTTTGCGCGCTCATCACGTAGGCGGCGGCCGGGGCGCCGGCGGTCGGCAGTTCGATGCCGAGTTCCTTCAGTTTGTCGTAGACGTTTGCTTGAGCCATGGTCAGTCCTTTCGGCGAGTGTAAAACCTCAATGGTAGCGCCGTTGCGATCAGATGCGCGCGCGCACGAGCGTCGCAAGCCGCGCGATGCCGGCGTCGATCTTCTCGGGCGGCACGGTGACGAACGACAGGCGCAGCGTGTTGTGCTGTGCTTCATTCGCATAGAACGGCGCGCCGGGCACGAACGCGACGTTTTGCGCGATTGCTTCTTCGAGTAGTTTCATCGTGTCGATCGCGGGCGGCAGTTGCGCCCACACGAACATGCCGCCCTCGGGCCGGGTCCAGGTCACGCCTTCCGGCATGTAGCGCTCGAGCGCCGCGAGCATCGCCGCGCACTGATCGCGGTACAGCGCGCGGATGGTCGGCACGTGCGTATCGAGAAAGCCGTCCTTGACCACTTCATGCACGATGCGCTGCGTGAAGCTCGGCGTGTGCAGGTCGGTGGCCTGCTTCGCCTGCACGAGTTTGAAGTGCAATTCTTCGGGCGCGACGATGTAGCCGACGCGCAGGCCCGGTGCCAGCACCTTCGAGAACGAGCCGAGATGCACGATATGCTCGGGCGCCATCGACAGCATCGTCGGCAACGGCTCGCCGCGGTAGTCGAGCGCGCCGTACGGGTCGTCTTCGATCACCGGAAACGGCGCGCGCTGCGCGAACGCGGCGAGTTCGCGCCGGCGCTCGACGGCCATGCGCCGGCCCGTCGGGTTCTGGAAATTCGGCTGCGCGTAAAGCAGGCGCGCGCCCGCGGTCAGTTCCGCTGTGAGCGCGGCGGGGATCAGGCCGGACTCGTCGGTCGGCACCTGCACGTAGCGCGGCTCGTACAGCGAGAACGATTGCAGCGCGCCGAGATAGGTCGGCGTTTCGACGAGCACCGGGCTTTGCGGGCAGACCAGCACTTTGCCGAGCAGATCGAGCGCCTGTTGCGAGCCGGTCGTGATCAGCACCTGCGTCGGACGGATCTGCACGCTACCGTTTGCGCCGTGCGCCGAATGGCGCGCGGCGATCCATTCGCGCAGCGGCAGATACCCCTCGGTCGCGCTGTACTGAAGCGCGGCGCCCGGCGTATCGCGCAGAATGCGGTCCGAGGCCGCGCGCATCCGTTCCGCGGGAAAGGTGGAGGGGGCCGGCAGGCCGCCCGCGAACGAAATGACGTCGGGCCGTTCGGTTACCTTGAGAATTTCGCGGATGGCGGAACTCGTGAGCTTGCGCGCCCGTTCGGACAATTGCCACGAGCGGGTGCTCACGTTGGTCAGATCGCTTGGGTCCACGTTGGGGGTCCTCGTCTGCTTGTGGTGACGTCTTGCGTTGATGTCATGCTTGCTCGACTGCCGTTCAGCTTGTGCGAACCGCGCGCGGCGCCGTCTGCACCGTCGCACGGCGGCCGAGCATCACGGTGGCGATGACTGCTGCGGCAAAAATCCACGTCGACGGCGCGACGCTTTCGCCGAAAAACAGCGCCGAAAACGCCATCGTGAAGAAAATCTGCAGCAGTTGCACCTGGCCGACGCGCGCGATGCCGCCCATCGCGAGCCCCGCGTACCACGCGAAAAAGCCGAGGAACTGCGAAAAGAACGCCACATAGGCGAACGCGAGCCACGTCTTGAGCGCAACCGGCCCCGGGTGCAGCAGATGCTGCTGCCACGCGAGCCAGCCGACCGGCAGCGCAAGAAACGGCGCGGATACGACGAGCGCCCAGCAGATGACTTGCCAGCCGCCGATCTGTTTCGCGAGCCGCGCGCCTTCCGCGTAACCGAGCGCGCCGATGCCGACCGCGACGAGCATGAGCAGGTCGCCTGCCTGCGGTGCGCCGCCGCCCGCCTCGAACGCGAATGCGACGACGATCGCGCTGCCCGCGAGCGCGCACGACCAGAAGAGCTTCGACGGCCGTTCGTGCGAGAGCCACGCCGCGTAGATCGCGACGCACAACGGCTGCAAGCCGTTGACGACCGCACCGTGCGAGGCGGGCACGTACTTCATCGACCATGCGGAGAACACCGGAAACGCGATCACCACGCCGAGCGAGACGACGCAGAGGCTTTTCAGCTGGGCCCAGTTCGGCAGCCGTTCGCGGCGCCAGAGGAGCAGCGCGCCGGCAGGCACGGCGGCGACGAGCGCGCGGCCGAGCCCGTTCAGCAGCGGGTGCCATTCGGCCACGACGATGCGCGTCATCGGCAGCGTGAGGCTGAACACCACCACGCCGATCAGGCCGAGCAGCATGCCTTGGGATTCGCGCGAATTCATGGCTTCGACGGCTCCGTTATTTGAGTGTGCGCAGACCGCCCGGCGTCTCGAACTCGGCGACGAGCGCGGGTGCGCCGTCGGTTGCGGCGAGTTTGATCAGATGCGCGGCGCCGAGCCAGTCGAGGTGAGCCGCAATCAGATCGGCTTGCGGATGCACGGCGCTAAGCGTTCTCAATGCAATACCCGATTCGGGCAGGCGCTGCGTCGGATGTAATGCCGTGCTCCATTGGATCAGCGTCGGCACGATGCCGTCGCCGGCGTGCTGCCAGCTCGGGAATGCGCCGTCGTCGGGCACCGACAGGCCCCACGTGAAATCGCCGCGCGTCATCGGCACGACAGGCGCAATCCGCTCGGGGTATTGCGCCTGCCAGCGCGCGAGATCTTTCGGCCGCTCGACGCGCGCCACCCAGTGCGACAGATACGGGCCGCTGTCGAGCCGCGCGGCGAGCGCGGGGTCGTCGAGCGCGAAGAGGCGCGGGCGGGCCGCGCCGTCGGTGGGTTCGGGCGCGTCGGGATCGACCGCGATCACCTCGAGATAGACGCCGCCCCACAGGTTCAGCAGCCGGTTGCTCGTGCGCATCAGCGGATGCGAGCCGCCGCCGGACGGCGCGACGCCGAGCGTGTCGGCGACATATTGCGAACCTTCGTCGAGCGTGCGGGCCGAGACGACGAGATGATCGAGGCGAAGCGGGTGGACGGTCATGGCGGATCGAAAAAACAGTTGTGCAGCGGCGGGGCGGACGCAATGCGGCGCGAAGCTTCGCGCTGCCGCGGTAAAGGCTTCAAGCATACCCGCTCCGGCGTAGCGGCCCGGTGCTGCGCAGCCCGCAGATGCGACGTGCCGCACGCCCGCCTGCTGCCCGATGGCATGGCGCACGCGCGGCAGCAAGGTGTACGGTTACCCCGAAGTCTGTCGAATGTATCGTCTGCGACCTGCACAGTAACGGTACAATCGCACAGGTAGTCCTCGGTACAGTTGGAGTCAGCCATGTCCGTCCCGCTCGAACAGATTCCCGCTCCGCACGACGCGTCCGCGCTGACGCTCGTCGATCAGCTCGTCCAGTGGGCGCGCCGCCGTGTCGACGAACGCGTGTTCCGTCCCGGCATGCGCATGCCGTCCATTCGCAAGCTTGCGCTCGATAAGGGCGTGTCGCGCTTTACCGTCGTCGAGGCGTACGAGCGGCTCGTCGCGCAAGGCTATCTGGACTCGCGGCGCGGTTCGGGCTTTTACGTGCGCGAGCGCCTCGCCTCGCCGATGCCGGGCGAGCGGCGTCCGGCCAACGAGGCCGCGCCGGCGCCGAGCACGATCGACGTGGTCTGGCTGCTGCGCAATATGCTGCATACGTCGACGCAGCCCGAACGCGGGCCCGGGCTCGGCTATCTGCCGTCGCGCTGGCTCGACGGCGAGCTGATCGCGGGCGCGCTGCGCACGCTCGGCCGCCAGAGCGGCGCGCAGATGCTCGGCTTCGGCACGCCGCAAGGCTTCCTGCCGCTGCGTCAGCAATTGCAGACGCGCCTCGAGGAACTCGAAATCGGCGCGTCGCCGCAGAGCATCGTGCTCGTGTCCGGCATCACGCAAGGCGTCGATCTGCTGTCGCGACTCTATCTGCAGGCCGGCGACGCAGTCATCGTCGGCGATCCGGCCTGGTTCCAGATGTTCGGACGCATCGCTTCGCAAGGCGCGCATCTGGTCGGCATGCCGTACACGCCGGACGGCCCCGATCTCGATGCGCTCGAAACGCTCGTGCAGACGTGGCGCCCGAAAATGCTCGTGATCAACTCGGTGCTGCAGAACCCGACCGGCACGTCGCTGACGGCCGCGCAGGCGTTCCGCATCCTGAGGCTTGCCGAAGAGTACGACTTCATCGTCGTCGAAGACGACATCTACGGCGATCTGTGCCCGCCCGGCTATCCGGCCACACGCCTCGCGAGCCTCGATCAGTTGAAGCGCGTGATCTACATGGGCAGCTTTTCGAAGACGCTCGCCGCGAACCTGCGCGTCGGATTTATCGCGTGCGCGCCGGAAATCGCGCAGGCCGTCGCGGACCAGAAGATGCTCGTCAATATGACGACGCCCGAACTCAACGAGCGCGTGCTGTACAAAATCCTCACGGAAGGGCATTACCGGCGCCATGTCGAGCGGCTGCGCGCGCGGCTCGACACGGTGCGCGACAAGGCGTGCCGCATGCTCGAGAAGACCGGCATGCGGCACTTCCTGACGCCCGGCGCGGGCATGTTCGTGTGGACCGATACCGGCGTCGACGCCGATGCGCTCGCGGCCGCCGGCCACGAAGCCGGTTTTCTGCTGACGCCGGGCAGTCTTTTTTCGCCGCAGCAGTCGCCAACCACCTGGATGCGCTTTAATGTGGCGAACTGCGGCGACCCGGCGCTGCCCGCATTCCTCGGCGAGTATCTGGACAGCGTGATCCGGCGCGCGTCCTGACCCCCTTGAAATCATGCGCTGCGCCCCCAATTGGGCGGGCGAATTGGGCGGGCGATCAGCGCGATCCGGTTCCGCGCTTATCATGCACGGCGCGCTAGCAAGCGTGGGGCCGTGCGGCGCCACGCATCGCCGCCCCCTGATTTCGAATCCACCTGCAATAGAGAGGACGTCCGACCATGGCACAAGAGACCATGAGCTTTCAGGCGGAAGTGAAGCAACTTCTGCATCTGATGATCCATTCGCTGTACAGCAACAAGGAAATCTTTCTGCGCGAACTGATCTCGAATGCGTCCGACGCGGCCGACAAGCTGCGCTTCGAGGCCATCGCGGACAACGCGCTGTACGAAAACGACCCGAACCTGCGCATTCGCGTGTCTTACGACAAGGCCGCGCGCACCGTGACGATCGACGACAACGGCATCGGCATGAGCCGCGACGAAGCGATCGCGAATCTCGGCACGATCGCGCGCTCGGGCACGAAGGAATTCTTCGGTAAGCTGTCCGGCGACCAGCAGAAAGATGCGGCGCTGATCGGCCAGTTCGGCGTGGGCTTTTATTCGGGCTTTATCGTCGCGGACAGGATCACGGTCGAAACGCGTCGCGCCGGCCTGCCGGCGTCTGAAGGCGTGCGCTGGGAAAGCGCGGGCGAAGGCGACTTCGCGGTCGACACGATCGAGCGCGCACAGCGCGGCACGACCATTACGCTGCACCTGCGCGCCGATGAAGACGATCTGCTGTCGTCGTACCGCCTGAAGTCGATCATCCAGAAGTATTCGGACCACGTCGCACTGCCGATCCTGATGCGCAAAGAGGAATGGGACGCGGAAAAAAGCGAGATGGTCACGAAGGACGAAGACGAGACCGTCAATCAGGCGAGCGCATTGTGGACGCGCGCGAAGAACGACATTACCGACGAGCAGTACAAGCAGTTCTATCAGCATCTGTCGCACGACCATCAGGATCCGCTGACGTGGACGCATAACCGTGTGGAGGGCCGCAGCGAATACACGCAGCTGCTCTACGTGCCCGCGCATGCGCCGTTCGACCTGTGGAACCGCGAGCACCGCGGCGGTCTGAAGCTGTACGTGAAGCGCGTGTTCATCATGGACGACGCCGAGCAGTTGCTGCCCGCTTATCTTCGCTTCGTGAAGGGCGTGATCGATTCGAGCGATCTGCCGCTCAACGTATCGCGCGAACTGCTGCAGGAAAGCCGCGATGTAAAGGCGATCCGCGAGGGCGTGACCAAGCGCGCGCTGTCGATGCTCGAAGAACTGGCCAACCTCGAAACCGAAGCGGAAACCGACGCCGACAAGCAAAAATACGCGTCGTTCTGGAAGGAATTCGGGCAGGTGCTGAAGGAAGGCATCGGCGAAGACTTCACGAACAAGGACCGCATCGCGAAACTGCTGCGTTTCGCCTCGACGCAAAACGATACGGACGAGCAGAACGTGTCGCTGGCCGCCTATGTCGCGCGGATGAAGCCCGAGCAGTCGAAGATTTACTACGTGACCGCCGATACGTGGCAGGCCGCGAAGAACAGCCCGCATCTCGAGGTGTTCCGCAAGAAGGGCGTCGAAGTGCTGTTGCTGACGGACCGTGTCGACGAATGGATGCTGTCGTTCCTCAACGAATTCGACGGCAAGCCGCTCGCCAGCGTCGCGCGTGGCGACCTCGACCTCGGTGAACTCAACGACGAGGAAAAGCAGGCCCAGGAGAAGGTCGGCGAAGAACTGAAGCCGCTTGTCGAACGCATGAAGGAAGCGCTGAAGGACAAGGCAAAGGACGTACGCCTGACGTTCCGCCTCACCGATTCGCCGTCGTGCCTCGTGGCCGACGAAGGCGATATGAGCGGCTACCTGCAGCGTATGCTGAAGGCGGCGGGTCAGAAGGCGCCGACGATGCAGCCGATTCTCGAAGTGAACCCCGAGCACCCGCTTGTAAAGGGCTTGCATACCGATAGCGCGAACTTCGACGATTGGGCGCATCTGCTGTTCGACCAGGCGTTGCTGGCGGAAGGCGGCTCGCTCGACGATCCGGCGAGCTTCGTGAAGCGGACCAATGCGCTGCTGCTGACGCGCGCGGGGTAACATGCGGGCGATACAGTTGCGACGGATCGTGTCGCGCTGTTGATGACCGCCGCGGTTGATGACCGCGGTTCACGCTGTTGGTCTGATATTGAATGCGCTGCCGTGAAAGAACGGCAGCGCATTTTTTTCGCCTGTTGTCCTGTTTCGTTTCTTTTCGTTTCGCTGCCGCCTCCCAGCGAGTGCCTCGGGTTCTAACGTTCCGGCGCGCGCTCATGCATATTGCGAACCTGCGCGAGCACCGACCCCGCCAGTTCTTTCGCATGCTCGCATGCATGTGGATCGGCCAGCACCTTGCCCGCTATTTTTCCGATTGCCGCGCTTGTGTGCTTGAACGTGTGATGCTGTGAGAGGGCGGAACCCGCGAGTTCTTTCTCGATCGGCGATGCATTCAGTTTTGCGAGTACGACCGCGGCGAGATGCGCGATTCTCTCGGATGTTTCTTTCGAATTCTTAAGCAATTTATACTCCTTTGAGATTATTCTTGATCTAAAACGAGTGCATTCAATTGGCCGGAATGAAAGCCGATTAAGTATGGTTTACTAACTAAAAATTTTCAACGAAACTGTGTCGCTCGATGTTGATTGCCATGGCTATCTGGCTGGCGTCATTGCGCTGTAAATCGAGGTAAATCGTAAAGCGAAGTAAATCGAAGTGAGCTGAAGCAAGGGGTGTTGGATGTTGCAATCGGTATCGGTGCTCGCGGGCGGGCCTTTGCAGGCGATCTGGGCGGTGTTGCGCGAGCGGGGTTTCGATGCGGCCGAAGCGTTCGCGAACGGGTTGGTCGCAAACGGCGCATCGCCGCAGATCTACGCTGATCTATGCGCAAGCGCGGGGCAGTTCGAGCGCGCCTATCACAGCGCATCGGCTGCGCATCGGGACGCAGACCCGGGCGAGCGTTTCCTGCGGCTTGCGCTATTCGCCGATGCGATCGGCAATCGGGCCGCGGTGGCGGCGGCGTGCGAACAGGCAATCGGGATATTCGCGCCGGACCGGGCAATCGCATGGATCGCGTGGATAATCGACGAATGCGGCGCACCGCCAGCGGCCATTCATCTGTTGCGTGCTTACGAAAAGCGCGTGCCGAACGATGCGCGCGCGCCGTGGTGGCTCGCGCAGTTGCTGGCGGCGCATGACGAAAGCGCCGTCGAAGAACGCCGTGAAGCGTTGATGCGCGCTTATGCGCTCGATCCGGACTTGCACCCCGCGTTGGCATTGCACGTCGCGCTCGTCTTTCGCGCGATGCGCGACTGGGACGCGGTGATGCAGGTCGCGCGCCGTGGGCTGTCGCGCAATCCCGCCGATGCGGAACTCGCGTGGCAACTGAGCCACGCGCAATGGCAACTGGGCGACGCGCGTGCGGCCGAAGCGACGATGCGTGCGGTCGATGTCGCCGCGCCCGGCAAGGCGGCTGTGCTCGCCGCGGCCGGCACGTATCAGCTGGAGCAGGCGCGCTATCGCGACAGCGAAGCGACCTTGCATGCGGCGCTCGCGCTCGATGCTTCGTGTGTGGAGGCAGCCGTCGATCTCGCGGAGCTCGAATTGCGGCGCGACGACTGGGCCTCCGCATGGCCGCGCTACGAGGCGCGGCTCACGCGCGCGGACCGTGACGCGCGCAATATCGTCAAGGTGGTCGAGCGGCACTATCCACGCTGGCGCGGCGAAGCACTGAACGGCAAGACGCTGGTCGTGCACAGCGAGCAGGGCAACGGCGACGATATCCAGATGGTGCGCTTTCTGCCGTGGCTCGCCGCCCGCATACGCGACGAGGGCGGACGGCTCGTGCTGGCCTGCCGGCGCCCGTTGCAACCGTTGTTTGCAAGAATCGTCGAGCGCTGCATCGCGATCGAAGACGGCTTGCCTCGCGACGCGCACTACGCGCTGCCGATGATGAGCGTGCCGTTCGCGATCGGCTTGCAGCCCGAGCAGGTGGACGGCGCCGCGTACCTGCAAGCCGACGAGGAGCTGTGCACCGTATGGCGTCAGTTCGTGCGGGTCGAAGGGCAAGCGCATGCGCAACCGCAAGCTCAATCTCAATCTCAACGCCAACCGTCGGGCCAGCCGGTGCTGCATGCGGGGCTCGTATGGTCGGGTAGTCCGACGCACCGGCGCGATATGCAGCGTTCGATTCCACTCGAAGCATTGCTGCCGCTTCGTGCGCTCCGGCATGTGGTGTTTCATCCGTTGACGCCGGGCAAGGAAGCCGAAGCTGAAACGCTCGCGCAACTCGGCTTCCGCGTTTGTAATCTGACTGCGCGCTATCGACAGGGCTTCGATGCCGTCGCCGCGCATGTCGCCGCACTCGATGTGCTCGTGACGATCGACAGCGCGCCGCTGCATCTGGCCGGTGCGCTCGGGCGTCCGGTGCTCGCGATGCTCGACCATGTGTCGCACTGGTGCTGGGGTGTCGCCGAGTCGCAGCGCTGGTACCGGTCGGTCGAACTGTTCCGGCAGCCGTCTGCGGGAGAATGGGCGCCTGTCGTGGAGCGCGTCGCGCAGCGGCTCGCAGAAGGGCTCGACCAGGGCTTTGGTGAACGGCTCCGGCATGATCGATAGCACGGCCCGCGTCGCTGCGCGGGCCAGCCGCGCACCCTATAATGCGGCGCATGCCTACTCGTTTCGATCCTGCGGACGCGCACTGGCGTGTCGAACCGCTTCCCGGCTTTTCCCCCGACCAGAAAGACTGGCTGACGCGCGGCGGCTCCCTGACTGCGCACTTGCGCACGCTCGGCGCGGTCGTGGTGCGGGTGACGCGCGAAGCGGTATCGCTGCCGTGGGATGACGAGCATCGCGCGCTTGGCGTCGCACCGCGCGCGCCGGTGTGGGTGCGCGAAGTCGTGTTGTCGGTCGACGGCGTGCCGTTCGTTGCCGCGCATAGCATTGCGCCGGTCGCGGCGAGCACCGGCGTCTGGCAGACGATGCGGCGCTTGCGGACACGCCCGTTGGCCGAGTTGTTGTACAGCGATAGCAGCGTCGCGCGCTCGCCGCTGGTCAGCCGCCGTTTGACCGCGCGGCATCCGTTGTTCCGGCTTGCGTCGCGCGAGGTCGATGAGCTCGACGCGCGTTGTCCGCATGCGCTCGTGGCAAGGCGTTCGGTGTTCGAACGTTACGGCGCGCCGCTGATGGTCACCGAATGCATGTTGCCCGCGCTGTGGTCGCATCTCGCCGCGCGCGCAGGCATGCCGGCGGCGCAGCGTCGGCTGATCCCGCGTGAACATGGGCGTTCGCTCGAGCACACGGCGGCGCGCTCGCATCACGGCGCGGCGCATCCGGGGCGTGACGCAGATCGCCCTGTCCCGAGCGCAGCATCGCGAGCGCGAAAGTGCTGAAGCGCTGAAGCGAAGCGAGGACGTCATGACCCTCAAGCGGTGTTTTCCGCCCGTGGTGGACCAGAACACGAGAGTATTGATACTCGGCAGCCTGCCCGGAGAAGCGTCGCTCGCACACAGTCAGTACTACGCTCACAAACAGAACCGGTTCTGGACGCTGGTCGGCGAAGTCATCGGCGAAAACCTGCCTGCCATGGAGTACGCCGACCGTTTGCGCACGCTGCTCGATCACCGGATCGGTCTATGGGATGTGGTCGCGCAGGCGCGGCGCACCGGTAGCCTCGACAGCCAGATACGCGATCATGCGAGCAACGATCTCGTCGCGCTCGTCGAAACGCTGCCCGCGCTGGTCGCGATCGCGTTCAATGGCGGCACGGCGGCGAAGATCGGCGAGCGGGCGCTGGGCGGACTTGCGAGTCGATACCGGATACTGAGACTGCCGTCGACGAGCCCCGCGCATGCTTCGCTGCCGTATGCGGCCAAGCTTGTTCAGTGGCGCGAGATCCGCCCAATGCTATCCTTCGCTTCGCCTTGAATCCTGGCGCCTCGCGCGCACTCTTCATCAATGACGAAACTGATCAAACGCGCTTCGGCCGAAGCGCGCGCCTTCCGCCACCACGGCGACGACGCGCTCGCGTCGCGGCAAAAGTTGCACCGCAAGAACCGCCATCCGTCGCGCAACGAAGCGCGTCTCGACGACGCCCCGCAAATCGAAGCGCCGCGCAAGCCGCGTTTTGCTCCGGTCACGTTCTCGGAAGAGGGCGGCGTGCGCTACCTGCATTTCGGCACCGAGTGGGTGCAGGGCGCGATGCGTCTGCGCAAGCCCGATCACATCGAACTCGAATACGCGCAGCAGATGATGGCCTGGCTGCTGTTCCTCGAAACGCCGCGGCGCATCGTGCAGCTCGGCCTTGGCGCCGCATCGCTGACCAAGTTCGCGTATCGCTTCCTCAAGCGCGCAAAAGTCGAGGCGATCGAGCTGAACCCCGCGGTCGTCGTCGCCGCACGCACGATGTTCGAACTGCCGCCCGACGACGCGCGCCTGAGCGTTCGCGAAGCCGACGCCTGGGACTTCGTCAACGATCGCGCGAATCACGGCACGGTGGGCGTGATGCAAATCGACGTCTACGATGCGACCGCGCGCGGCCCCGTGCTCGATAGCGTGGCGTTCTATCGCGCGGCGCGCGCGTGTCTCGCGCAAGCGGGTGTCGCGACGATCAATCTGTTCGGCGATCATCCGAGCTTCGTGCGCAACATGAAGCGACTGAACGAAGCCTTCGACGGACGGGTCTTCGCATTACCCGAGGTGCATGACGGCAATCGCATCGCGATCGCCTTTTCAGGGCCGCCGCTGCATGTGTCGTTCACGGTGCTGCAGCAGCGCGCGAAGCTGATCGAAAAAGAACTCGGCCTGCCGGCGCGCCAGTGGCTCAAAGGCCTGCAAGCGTCGACGGGGCAGAACGGCGACGCGTTCACGATCTGAACGATCGAACGACCGCATACGCGGTTGCATGAGCGCTTGCATTGGCGTCTTGCATTGGCGTCTTGCATTGGCGGCTTGCATGAGCGCCAGCCGAAAGCTTCGGCGGCAAGCAACGGATATGACCGGCGAGGCGGCACGTCCGCTTCGGGTCCACCCGGCTTGACCGGTCATTCCACGCTCTTATACTCTTTCGAAGCTTCCCGGGGCGCACGGCCAGTCTTCCCGGGACGATCGCCTGTCGAACACAGGCCGCACGACAAATCAAAAGCAACCGCGTCGCATAAGACCGCAGTTGACCGCGCAGGCGGCAACCGGGTCGACTCGCTGCATAGACAAAGGGGGAGAGACGTCATGGCTCACGACGCCGACGCCAGAGCACACGACAAACAGAACGCCAGAGAAGATGCCGCGGGCAACGCCGACGGCGGCACGAGCACGAGAACCCGCTCCGGCGCCGGTCGATCCGGCAAGCACTGGCTATGGCTGCTGTTGCTGCCATGGATCGCGATGATCTGGGTGCCGTCCTATAACAAGGTCGAGCCGCAACTGTTCGAATTTCCGTTCTTCTACTGGTACCAGTTGTTGTGGGTGCTGATCAGCGCGGTCATCACGGCGCTCGTCTATTTCAAGACCAGATCGAAATCGTCGAAATCGGCAAATTCGTCGGCGTCGCGTCCGCAAGGGGGCGCACGATGAATGCGATCGCAACTTTCGTCTTCGTGCTGTTTTTCATCGGCGTGACGATTCTCGGTTTCGTCGCGGCCCACTGGCGCCGCGGCGATCTCGCGCATCTCGAAGAATGGGGCCTCGGCGGCCGCCGCTTCGGCACGGTCGTCACATGGTTTCTGCTCGGCGGCGATCTGTACACGGCCTATACGTTTATCGCCGTGCCGGCGCTCGTGTTCGGCGCCGGCGCGACCGGTTTCTTCGCACTGCCTTATACGATTCTCATCTATCCGTTCGCGTTCGTCGTGTTTCCGAAACTGTGGAGCATCGCGAAGCGCCACGGTTATGTGACGTCGGCCGACTTCGTCAGCGCGCGTTATGGCAGCCGCATGCTCGCGCTCGCCATCGCGGTCACCGGCATTATCGCGACGATGCCGTATATCGCGCTGCAGCTCGTCGGCATCGAAGTCGTGATCGGCGCGTTGGGCTTCGATACGACGGGCTTCGTCGGCGACCTGCCGCTCATCATCGCGTTCGCGATTCTCGCCGCCTATACGTACACGTCGGGGCTGCGCGCGCCGGCGATGATCGCAGTGGTCAAGGACGTGCTGATCTACATCACGATCGCCGCGGCGATTGTCTGGATTCCGCCGCAGCTGGGCGGCTTCGGACACATCTTCGCCGCGGTGCCGCCGGCCAAACTGCTGCTGAAGGCGCCCGACGTGTCGAGCCTCAATGGCTACAGCGCGTATGCGACGCTCGCGGTCGGTTCCGCGCTCGCGCTGTTCCTGTACCCGCACTCGGTCACCGCGATTCTGTCGTCGTCATCGGGCAATACGATCCGCCGCAACATGGCGATGCTGCCCGCGTATTCGCTCGTGCTGGGCCTGCTCGCGCTGCTCGGTTTCATGGCGCTCGCGGCCGGCGTGAAGGACATGCCCGAGTTCGCGCCGTACTTCAAGGCATTCGGCCCGAACTTCGCGGTGCCCGCGCTCTTTCTCCACTATTTTCCGTCGTGGTTCGTCGGCGTCGCGTTCGCGGCGGTCGGCATCGGCGCGCTGGTGCCGGCGGCGATCATGTCGATCGCGGCGGCCAACCTGTACACGCGCAATATCCACAAGGAGTTCGTCAACCGCAAGATGACGCACGAGCAGGAGACCAACATCGCGAAGATGGTCTCGCTGATCGTGAAGGTCGGCGCCGTTGCGTTCATTCTCGGTTTGCCGCTCACGTACGCGATCCAGCTCCAGCTGCTCGGCGGCATCTGGATCATCCAGACGCTGCCCGCCATCGTGCTCGGCCTCTATACGCGCATGCTCGACTACCGCGGCCTGTTGCTCGGCTGGGCGGTGGGCATCGCGACCGGCACCTGGATGGCGGTTTCGCTGAAGCTCGCGGGCTCGATCTACACGATCCATATCGGCGGTTACGCGATTCCAGGTTACGCGGCGGTGTGGTCGCTGGTCGTCAATCTCGTGGTCGCGGTGGTGGTTAGCGTGCTCGTGCGCGCGCTCGGCATGAAGGGCGCGGAGGACCGCACGCGGCCCGAAGATTATCTGGACCCGGTCGAAGGTTGACGCACCGGGAAGTGCCTCTGCTGTCATCGTCGGCGCGACGCACGAAAAAAGCCCCCGGCACTTGCCGCGGGCTTTTTTTCTGGCCGATGAGGAGGCCTTGATCATCCTGGCGTGCCGGTTTTTTTGCTCGCCAAGCTTTCTAAAACAAAACATCGATAAAACATCAAGCTTTCAATTTCATTGTTTTTCGCAATATTTCTCATAGTTTGAAGCATTTGCTAAAGAATTACCCTTATGCGCCGTAAATCTATGCATCGCATAAATTCAGATAAGGCCTCGGGGTTAGCACATGCATGTCTCGATCAAATCGCGTCTCGCTCTGGCGATGGCGCTGCTTTCCGTGCTGTTGCTCGTTATTGGTGCATTGGGTATCGCGGGGATGACGAACGCGAACGACGGGAATCGCGATACCTATAGCAACAAGCTGCCTGGCGCGACCGCGATCGGCGACGCGGAAATCGATCTGCAGCGCGAGCGCTCGGCGCTGTTCCGGGCGGCGCTCAATCCCGCCGCCGCGGACTTGCGCGGCATCATTACCCATTCGCGCGACTATCGCACCGAGGCGCGCACGGCGCTCGCCAACTATATGAAACTGCCGCGCTCGCCCGAAGAAGATCAGTTGGCGCGCGACATGATGGAACGGCGCACTGCGATGGACGCCGGGCTCGACGCATTCGGCGCCGCGCTGATCGGTGGCGACAGCTCGCAGATCATGAAGTCGGCGCTTTCGAATAACGATCTGTACGCCGCGTACCACAACGCGAGCGCGAAGCTGCGCGCCTATCAGTACGCCGCCGCCAAGCAGAATTTCGACGAGCAGGAGCACACGTTTGCGCTGTTTCGCGCGATTACGATCGTGTCGGTGGTGCTCGGACTATTGACCGCGACCGGCAGCTTCCTGAGCTTGCGTCGTGCCATTTCGAATCCGCTTGCCGACGCGCTATCGCATTTCGACGATATCGCGCAAGGCGACCTCACGCGCTCGATTCGCGTGAAGTCGCGCGACGAAATGGGTCAATTGCTGCAGGGTGTGGCGAACATGCAGGAGCGCCTGCTGCAGACCGTGCGTAACGTGCGCACCGGCAGCGAAGCGATCGCCACCGCGACGCGCCAGATGGCCGCGGGCAATGTGGACCTGTCCGCGCGTACCGAAGAGCAGGCCGCGTCGCTGCAAGAAACCGCGGCAAGCATGGAAGAGCTGACTTCGACGGTCAAGCACAACGCCGATAACGCGCAGCAGGCGAGCCAGCTTGCCGCCACCGCACGGCACGTGACCGTGGAGGGCAATGAAATCGTGAGCCAGGTCGTCGAGACGATGAACGGTATCGGCGACAGCTCCGGCAAGATCGCCGAGATCACCAGCATCATCGAAGGCATCGCGTTCCAGACCAATATTCTTGCGCTGAACGCGGCGGTCGAAGCCGCGCGGGCCGGCGAGAACGGCCGCGGCTTCGCCGTCGTCGCCGCGGAGGTGCGTTCGCTTGCGCAACGTTCGAGTTCGGCCGCCAAGGAGATCAAGGATCTGATCGGCACGTCGGTCGACCGCGTACGCGTGGGCACCGAACTCGTGGCGCGCGCGGGCAGCACGATGGAACAGATCAGTCAGTCGATCGAGCGCGTGCACGACATCGTCGGCGAGATTGCGGCGGCCTCCCAGGAGCAGAGCCGCGGCATCGAACAGGTCAACCAGGCCGTCTCGCAGATGGACCACGTCACGCAGCAGAACGCGGCGCTCGTGGAAGAGGCTGCTGCGGCGGCCGCTTCGCTCGAAGAGCAGGCGGGTCGTTTGCGTGCCGCCGTGATCAGCTTCAAGGTCGAGCAGGGTGGAGCCGCGGCGCTTCCGGCGCCGCGCGTGACGCGCCCGGCTGCGGGGACGCCGCCGCGTGCCACGGCGAGTGCGCCGGCAGCGCCGGCGGCGCGCGCAACGGCTTCAGCGCGTCCCGTACGCCGTGCGGCTCCGGCGGTCACCGCCGTTGCCGCCGAAGCCGAAATCGGAACAGCGGCGGCGGCCGCGCCCGCCGCCGCCGAGCCCGTCGCGAGCGGGTCCGCGCGCGACGATCAGGACTGGACCACGTTTTAACCACACCTGCAGCGCGCGGACAGCGGCGCGCTGCATTCACCAGGCCGCCGCCCAGCGCGCGTCCGACCGCCGCGATTCACCGAATCGCTTCCCGTGAACACGAACGCACCGGCGATATCCCGCTGCGTTTTCGCTGCCATTTGACGATCCACGCTACCCGATGAAAAACGACGACCAGCCGCGCAGAAAATTTCTGCGCCAGGTATTCACTATTCTTCCCGCCACAGCGATCGCACCGGTGATCGTGACGCAAGAAGGCTGCACGCCGTCACATGCGACGGACGGCGCCAGCGCAGCCGCGACGGTGCCCGGCGCCGCGTCGGCTGCCGCGAAATACACGCCGGCCTTTTTTACCGCGGCCGAATGGGCCTTCATCCACGCAGCCGTCGACGAACTGATTCCCGCCGACGACACGGGCGCCGGTGCGCTCGAAGCCGGCGTGCCTGAATTTATCGACCGCCAGATGGAAACGCCGTATGCGTATGGGCGGCTCTGGTACATGCACGGGCCGTTTCATCCGGAAGCCGTGCCCGAACTCGGCTATCAGCTGGGCCTCGTGCCGCGCGACGTGTACCGGCATGGCATCGAGGCGTGCAACGCGGCGTGCGTGCGCGATCACGGCAAGGTATTCGCCGAACTGCCGCGCGCGACGCGCGTCGAGGTGCTCGAACAGCTCGAGGGCGGCAAGCTGCATCTCGACGCCGTGCCGCCGAAGCTGTTCTTCAGCACGCTGCTGAAGAACACCAAGGAAGGCTATTTCGCCGACCCGATGTACGGCGGCAACAAGGGCATGTCCGGCTGGAAGATGATCGGTTTCCCGGGCGCCCGGGCGGACTTCGCGGATTGGGTCGAACAGCCGGGTGCGAAGTACCCGCTCGGCCCGGTATCGATTCTCGGGGAGCAGGCATAACGATGGCGATCAAAAAAGACAAAGTCGATGCGGTCATGGTCGGATTCGGCTGGACCGGCGCCATTATGGCGATGGAACTGGCCGATGCGGGGCTCAACGTGCTGGCGCTCGAGCGCGGCGAAATGCAGGACACGGCGAACACCGCGAAATATCCGAACATCGCGGACGAACTCGCGTACGCGGTGCGCGGCAAGCTGTATCAGGATCTGTCGAAAGAAACGCTGACATTCCGCCATTCGCCGGACGGCCTGGCCGTGCCGTATCGCCAGCATGGCGCGATGCTGTTCGGCAACGGCGTCGGCGGCGCGGGCTTTCACTGGAACGGCCTGACATGGCGCCCGCAGGCATCGGACCTGCAATTGCGCAGCCACTATGAGCAACGCTACGGCAAGTCGTTCATTCCGGACGGCATGACGATTCAGGATTTCGGCGTGACCTACGACGAACTCGAGCCGTATTTCACGCACTTCGAGGAAGTCGCCGGCATTTCGGGCAAGGCCGGCAATCTGAACGGCAATATCGTCGCGGGCGGCAATCGTCACGAGGCATGGCGCAGCAAGGAATATCCGACGCCGCCGCTGAAGGACATCTACGGCGCGCAGCTCTTTTCGCGCGCCGTGCGCGAACTCGGCTACGAGCCGTTCCCGATCCCGGCCGCGAACGTGTCGACGCCGTATACGAATCCGTATGGCGTGCGGCTCGGTCCGTGCAACCTGTGCGGATTCTGCGAGGACTTCGGCTGCTACATGTATTCGAAGTCGTCGCCGCAGACCACGATTCACCCCGCGCTGTTCCAGAAGAAGAACTTCGAGCTGCGCACGCGCTGCCAGGTACTGCGCGTCAATCGCGACGCGAGCGGCAAGGTCGCGACCGGCGTCACGTATATCGATGCGCAGGGGCGCGAGATCGAGCAGCCGGCCGACCTCGTCGTGCTCAGCGCGTTCCAGATGCACAACGTGCGGTTGCTGCTGCTTTCCGGCATCAGCCAGCCGTACGATCCGGCCACCGGCGAAGGCGTGGTCGGCCGCAACTTCGCGTATCAGATGAACGGCGGCGTGAACGCCTTCCTGCCCAAGGGCACGCAGCTCAATCCGTTCATCGGCGCGGGCGCGGCGGGCCAGGCGATCGACGACTTCAACGGCGACAACTTCGACCACGGGCCGCTTGGCTTTATCGGCGGCGCGAACGTGCGGCACATGCGCACCGGCGGACGCCCGATCGGTCAGGCGGGCGTGCCGAAGGGCACGAAGCCGTGGGGCAGCGCGTGGAAGGCCGCGGTACAGGACAGCTACCAGCGCATGCTCACGGTCGTCGCGCAGGGCTCGGTGATGTCGTATCGCGACACCTACCTGAGCCTCGATCCGACCTACAAGGATGCGTACGGGCAGCCGCTGTTGCGCGTGACGTTCGACTGGCACGACAACGAGCACAAGATGACCGAGTACACGGTGGGCCAGGCCGCCCGCATCGCGCGCGTGCTCAGCGATCACGTCGACGTGAACGTACGCAAGACCGGTACGCATTTCGACACGCGCGCCTATCAAAGCACGCATACGACCGGCGGCGCGGTGATGGGCGCCGATCCGAAGACGAGCGTGGTGAACCGCTATCTGCAGAACTGGGACGTGCACAACGTGTTCGTGGTCGGCGCGTCGGCGTTCCCGCAGAACTTCGGCTACAACCCGACCGGGCTCGTCGGCGCGCTCAGCTACTGGTCGGCGCGCGCGATCCGCGAACAGTATTTGAAGAACCCCGGCCCGATGGTGCAAGCATGAGAAACGCGCTCAGAAAAATCCGTTCCTGCGCGGCGCTCGCCGCCGCACTCTCGCTGTTTGCGGCGAGCGGCGTGTCAGCCGCAGCTGCGCCGAATGGCGCCGGCTTCGACGATGCGGCGCTCGTCAAGCGAGGCGAGTACCTCGCGCGAGCCGCCGACTGCGCCGCATGCCATACGGCGAAGGGCGGCAAACCGTTCGCGGGCGGACTGCCGCTGCAAACGCCGATCGGCACCGTCTACTCGACCAACATCACGCCGGATGCGCAGAGCGGCATCGGCGGCTACACGTACACGGACTTCGACAACGCGCTGCGGCACGGCAAGTCGAAGGCCGGCTATACGCTGTATCCGGCGATGCCGTATCCGTCGTACGCGCGCATCGAGCCCGACGACGTCAAGGCGCTGTACGCGTACTTCATGCATGGAGTGGCGGCCGTTCAGCAGCCGCGCACGCCGAACGGCATCCGCTGGCCGCTGTCGATGCGCTGGCCGCTCGCGCTGTGGCGCATCGCGTTCGCGCCCGAGGTCGCCGCCGGCGCGAGTCCGCAAGCCGCGGACAGCGAGACGGTGTCGCTCGAGCGTGGCCGATATCTGGTCGAAGGCCTTGGCCATTGCGGCGCCTGCCATACGTCGCGCGGCGCGCTGTTGCAGGAGAAGGCACTGACCGACAATGGCGGGCCGGCCTTCCTGCAAGGCGGCGTGGTCGAGCAGTGGTTCGCGAACAGTCTGCGCGACGATCGCGTGGACGGCCTCGGCGACTGGACCCGCAACGATATCGTCACGTTCCTCAAGGCCGGCCGCAATGCGCATTCGGCTGCGTTCGGCGGAATGCACGATGTCGTGCTCGACAGCACGCAGTACATGACCGATGCGGACCTGAACTCGATCGCGACGTATCTGCAGTCGCTTGCGCCGGCGCGCGAGCAGGCCGCGCTCGCATACTCCGACAAGGCGGCACTTGCGCTGCACGCCGGACATACCGACATGCGCGGCGCGCGGACCTTCCTCGACAACTGCGCGGCTTGCCATCGATCGGACGGCAAGGGCTACGACGGCGTATTCCCTCGGCTTGCGCTGAGCGCGACGGTCAACGCGCAGGATCCGACGTCGCTCGTGAGTCTCGTGCTGCACGGCGCCTCGATGCCGGGCACGCGCGAGGCGCCGACCGTGTTCACGATGCCCGCGTTCGGACAGCGGCTCGATGACCAGCAGGTCGCGGACGTCGTCACGTTCATCCGTGGCGCGTGGGGCAATCGGGCGCCGGCGGTCGATGCGGACGAGGTGCGGCAGATCCGCAAGAGCAGTCGATGAAGTGAAACGATGCGCGTTGCATTCGCGACGCGCCGCCTCGGCATCTGCAGTCGCCCGGCCGCGCCGTTGACGCGCGTGCCGGGCGATTTTCTTTTGGCGGGCGGCCCGGGTGCGGACGAGGTGCGCGATACTGCGCACAGCAAGCACCGCACAGCGCGCACTGACCTGCCCGCGAAACCTGAACTCGAAACGACCGCGAGGCGCCTATGGCTCTGGACGATTCGGAACACGCCGCCGGCGGCGCGGCCAGCACGTACGCCGCGCGCCGCCGCTCGCCCGTTGCGCGGCTGTTGCGCGCGGTGACCTCGCCGTACTACCGCTACCGGAACGCCAAGGTGCTGCACGGCATACGCGTCGGCGCCGCGATGCTCGTGTCGGTCGCGTTGATCCGCGCGCTCGACGTGCCGTACGGCATCTGGGCATCGATTACGGTGCTGATCGTGATCGGCGGTTTGCAGCACCACGGCAATATCCGGCGCAAGGCGCTCGAGCGGACCGTCGGCACACTGCTCGGCGCCGGGCTCGGGCTTGCGATGATCGTCCAGCACAGCCTGTTCGATTCGATCGTGGTGACGGCGCTCCTGATGGCGGTGGTGGCCGGTGTCTGCGGCGCGTTCGCGATCGGTTCGTACGGCTATATGGCGCTGCTGACGGCGATCACGATGTGCATCGTCGGCGGCTTCGGCGACAACCAGGTATCCGAAGGGCTCTGGCGCGCCGCCGACGTGGCGATCGGCACGGCGATTGCGCTCGCGTTCTCGTTTGCGTTGCCGCTGCACGCGACCTACACGTGGCGCTACCTGCTCTCCGACAATCTGCGCGACTGCGCGCGCATCTATACACGGATGGCGCATGGCGACTGGCTTTCCGCTGAAGAACAGAACGCAGTGTTTCTGCGCATGGCGCGCCGGCTCGTGCAACTGCGCGCGGTCATGCCGTGGGTGGCAAAGGAGATCGAAGTCGCGCCGGGGCGGCTCGATCAGATTCAGCAACTGCACCGCATGCTGTTGAGCGCGCTCGAAATCATGTCGAACGGCGTGTTGACGCGTGCCGACCCGGCGCTGCGAGCCGGCTTTGCCGGACAGTGCGGACGTGATGCGACCGTGGTGCGTTCGGTGCTGCTCGAACTGGCGCGCGCGCTGCGCTTTACGAATGTGCCGCACTTGCGCATGCCCGATGCGTTGCCGCCGGCGCTGCTGGACCCGGCCGCGGTCGCGAACGCCGCCGCCGGGTTGCAGGGGCCGTGCTGGCTCAACGAACGTGTGGCCGAGCAGGTCGAGCGACTGCGCGCGCTACTTGTCGAGACCGAGCCGGCGTGGAATATCGAGCGCCGCACGCGCATCGCGCATCGTCACGAACGCCAGCAGGGCTAAGCGTTGCAGCGGCGGCCTCGCGCGCGGCCCTTCGATCGTACGGCTGTCAATCAGCTCGTATAGCCCTTGTCGTGCGGAATCGTCACCATCCACATGATTCCAAAACGGTCGACGAGCATGCCGAAACCTTCGGTCCAGAAGGTCGGCTGCCACGGCATCATTACATTGCCGCCGTCGGCCAGTGCATTGAAGAGCTTTTCTCCCGATGCCTTGTCGTCGGCGGTCAACGACAGGCTGAAGCCGCTCGGCGCATCCTGTCCCGGCTCGCAGTTGCCGTCCGATCCCATCAGTTCGGTGGTGCCGATGCGGAACGTGCAATGCATGATCTTGTCTTCGTTGCCGGGCTTGATCGGGCGCTCGGGGTTCGGCGGCGCATCCTTGAAATAAGTGTGGAACAGCACTTCGGCGCCGAGCTTCTCGCGATAGAACTTGAGCGCCTCTTCGCAGCGGCCGTTAAAGAACAGGTAAGGCTGGACTAGCATCGTTGTCTCCCAGAAGTGGGCACGCCGGTTGGCGTGCCGGTTGCCATCGCGGTTGCCATCGCAGTGACGCTTGCGCTTGCCATGCCGGACGCAGCATGGCGTGCGCCTCATGGCGTGCGCCTGATCTCGCGCGTCTCATGTCGCGCGTTTCATCTCGCAGGCGGAACCTGCCTGCAAACGATTCTAGTCGGCGAGCCTGCCCACACTGTGAAAGTTTGTCGGCACGGCCGGCGGCGGTTCTGGAAGAGACGGAATACGTAGAAACGGAAACGGCGCGTGCGGCTCGAATGCCGCACGCGCCGTGATACGAGACGCGCAACCGATGCATCAAACGGACCGATCGAGCGATCTCCGCTAAGCGCTGCTAGAAAGAGCCGCCGAAAGCAGCGCCGCGGCGCCGCGCTGCTTGCGCGTACTCAACGCAGCGCTTCGACGAGCTTTTCGAGCTTGATCGCGTCGGCCGCGAATGTGCGAATGCCTTCGGCGAGCTTTTCGCTGGCCATCGCTTCGTCGTTGACGAGGAAGCGGAACGACGGCTCGTCGACGGGCACGCGCGCGATTTCCGTATTCTTGCTCGCATCGGGCGACAGCTTGCGCTCGACCTTGTCGGTGCTGTCGTGCAGCTTTTGCAGCAGATCGGGGCTGATCGTCAGCAGATCGCAGCCGGCCAGTTCGAGAATCTGGCTCGTCGTGCGGAAGCTCGCGCCCATCACTTCGGTCGGGTAACCGAACTTCTTGTAGTACGCGTAAATGCGGCGCACCGACTGTACGCCCGGGTCATTCGCGCCGCCGTCGCGTGCTTCGTCCCAGTTGCTGCCTGCGTTCTTCTTGTACCAGTCGTAAATTCGGCCGACGAATGGCGAGATCAGCTGCGCACCCGCTTCGGCAGCGGCGACGGCCTGTGCGAGCGAGAACAGCAGCGTCATGTTGCAGTGGATGCCTTCCTTCTGCAGCACTTCGGCCGCGCGGATGCCTTCCCACGTCGACGCTAGCTTGATCAGCACGCGCGAGCGGTCGATGCCGGCGTCCTTGTACAGCTTGATGATCTCGTGTGCCTTGTCGATCGACCCCTTCGTGTCGAACGACAGCCGTGCGTCGACTTCGGTCGAGACGCGGCCCGGCACGATCTTCAGAATCTCGGTGCCGAACGCGATCAGCAGATGGTCGATGATCGCGGACACCGGCTTCGACGAATGATCGCGCACGGTTTTTTCGAGCAGAGGCTTGTAGTCGTCCTTCTGCACGGCTTTCAGCACGAGCGATGGGTTAGTGGTCGCGTCTTGCGGCTTGTACTGCGCGAGTTGCTGGAAGTCGCCGGTATCGGCGACGACCTTCGTGAATTGCTTGAGCTGGTCGAGTGCAGTAGTCATATCGAGCCTTTGAGGCGCATGCGCGCCGTGGTCAGAAAATGATGACGCTGCCGGTGCCGGTTGATTCCGACTGGCCGGCGGCAGCCGGTCATCCCGCAGGGTCCCGCAATGCCCGGGGCGGTACGGTGTTCGATGTCGGCGCCCAATGGACGCCAAACCTCACACGGAACGCCGCCCGATCCCTTCATTCTATGGCGGAACGCCAAACAATGGTTCGACTGATCGTGCGGGCCGCGTGCAGCGGGCGTTCGATGGACCCTCGGTGCTCACCTGGCGGCCCACGAGCGGCCGCCGCACGTCACCGTTGGAGCGCATGGCGCGTGCCACGTCCTCACACCGGTTTCATCGCTTGCGCGCGTTCAGCACGATCTGCGTGAGCAGGCCCGCGACCAGTCCCCAGAACGCCGAACCGATCGACAGCAATGTAAGTCCCGACGCCGTCACCATGAACGTAACGAGCGCGGGCTCACGCTGCCTCGCGTCCTGCATCGCGTTTGTGAGGCCGCTCATGATCGAACCGAATAGCGCGAGCGCTGCCACCGACACGACGAGCGCCTTCGGCAGCGCCGCGAACAGCGCGGCGATCGTCGCGCCGAAGACACCGGCGATCAGGTAGAACACGCCGCACCAGAGTGCCGCGGTGTAGCGCTTCGTGCGGTCTTCGTGCGCCTCGCGGCCCGTGCAGATCGCGGCCGTGAGCGCCGCGAGATTGATGCCGTGCGAGCCGAACGGCGCGAGCACGAGCGATGCGAGGCCCGTGGTCGCGATCAGCGGCGACGACGGCGTCGTATAGCCATCCGCGCGCAATACCGCGATGCCCGGCACGTTTTGCGATGCCATCGCCACGACGAACAGCGGAATGCCGATGCTCACGATGGCGGACAGCGAAAATGCGGGCATCGTCAGCACGGGATGCGCGAGCGCGATGCGCAAGCGGCTGAAGTCGAGCAGGCCCAGGCCGCCCGCGACCAGGGTGCCGACCACGAGCGTGGTGACGATCGCATAGCGAGGCGCGATGCGCTTCATGACGAGGTATGCGAAGAACATCGCGAGCACGAGGGCGGTCTGATATTGCGCGGCGCGGAAAATTTCGATGCCGATTTCGAACAGAATGCCCGCGAGCAGCGCCGACGCGATGCCGGCGGGAATCTTTTTCATCAGCGCATCGAACCAGCCGGTCAATCCGACGGCGGTGAGCAGCAGCGCGCACGCGACAAATGCGCCGATGGCCTGCGCATAG
This sequence comes from Paraburkholderia sp. SOS3, assembly GCF_001922345.1. Taxonomy (NCBI): domain Bacteria; kingdom Pseudomonadati; phylum Pseudomonadota; class Betaproteobacteria; order Burkholderiales; family Burkholderiaceae; genus Paraburkholderia; species Paraburkholderia sp. SOS3. Next base: position 1,791,745 of record NZ_CP018811.1, read on the forward strand.
GCGACATGCGGCAGCGACGCAATGAGCAGCGCGGCGCCAGGCGTCGACCACGCGATGACGATCGGCGCGCGATAGCGTAACGAGAGACCGATCGTGCAGAGCCCCATGCCGATCGACAGCGCCCAGAGCCACGACGAAATCTGCGCGTCGCTCAGATGCGCGGCCTGGCCGGCCTGGAACATCAGCACGAGCGAACTCGTGTAGCCGGTCATCATCGCGACGAAGCCCGCGACGAGCGCCGATAGGGACGTATCGGCGAACGGCTTCAGCGGTTTCAGCGGTGCAGGGGTTTCCGACGACAGGTCGGAAGACGAGGGTGTGCTCATGCGGAATACCGGCTGTCGTTGTTTTTTGTTGCGCGATTGATACGGATTCGCACAGAAATAGTGCGGCATTCTGCCGCATTTCGCAGCGTTTGTGACCCCGGGATAGTCCCGGACGGCTGCCTTGCGCCGGCTATCGCTACTTGCTCAGTACGCGCATCGCCGCTTCGAGCCCCGCGAGCGTAAGCGGGTACATCCGGTGCCCGAGCACTTCGCGAATCACCGACACCGACTGCCGGTACTCCCATAGCCCCTCCGGTTCCGGATTGAGCCACGCGAAGTGCGGGAAATGATCGGCGAGACGCCGCAGCCACACGGCACCCGCTTCGTGATTGTTGTACTCGACCGAACCGCCCGGCTGCAGCACTTCGTACGGACTCATCGTCGCATCGCCGACGAAGATCAGCTTGTAGTCGGCCGAAAACCTGTGCAGCACATCCCACGTCGGCGTGCGCTCGGTGTGGCGGCGGCGATTGTTCTTCCACAGGAAGTCGTACACGCAATTGTGAAAGTAGTAGAACTCGAGATGCTTGAATTCGGCCTTGGCGGCCGAAAAGAGCTCTTCCGTGCGTTTGATGTGGTCGTCCATCGAGCCGCCGACGTCGAGCAGCATCAGCACCTTCACGTTGTTGTGCCGCTGCGGCACCATCTTGAGGTCGAGCCAGCCGGCATTGGCCGCCGTGCTGCGGATCGTGTCGGGCAAATCGAGTTCTTCGGCCGCGCCTTCACGCGCGAAGCGGCGCAGCCGCCGCAGGGCGACCTTGATATTGCGTGTGCCGATTTCGACCTGATCGTCGTAGTCGCGATACGCGCGCGCTTCCCACACCTTGACCGCGCTGCGGTTGCCCGCCGTGTCGCCGCCGATGCGGATGCCTTCCGGGTTGTAGCCGCCGTTGCCGAACGGCGACGTGCCGCCCGTGCCGATCCATTTGCCGCCGCCTTCATGACGGCCTTTCTGCTCGTCGAAGACTTCCTTCAGGCGCTTCATCAGCTGGTCGAGGCCGCCGAGCGCCTCGATCTGCGCCTTTTCCTCGGGCGTCAGATCGCGTTTCATCTTTTTCGCGAGCCAGTCGTCGGGCAGATCGAGCGCGAGCGACGCGGTCTGTTCGATGCCCTTGAAGTACTCGCCGAACGCCTGGTCGAACTTGTCGAAGTACTGCTCGTCCTTCACGAGCGTCATGCGCGACAGGTAGTAGAACTCGTCGAGCGACGGCTCGATGACTTGCGCTTTCAGCGCTTCGAGCAGCGTCAGATACTCCTTCACCGAAACCGGCAGCTTCGCCGCGCGCAGCGAGTAGAAGAAGTCGATCAGCATGTCGGGTTCTCCGCGGCGGGTGCGCGCACGCTTACCGATTGTTGCGGTTCATGAACACGAGGCGCTCGAACAGCGCGACGTCCTGCTCGTTCTTCAGGAGCGCACCGGCGAGCGGCGGCACGATCTGCTTGTGATCGGTCGAACGCAGCGCCTCGGGCGGAATGTCTTCGGCGAGCAGCAGCTTGAGCCAGTCGAGCAGTTCGGATGTCGACGGCTTCTTCTTCAGGCCCGAGACGTTGCGCAGTTCGTAGAAGCTTTCGAGCGCCGCGCGCAGCAGTTCCTGCTTGATGCCGGGATAGTGGACCTCGACGATCTGCTGCATCGTCGCCGGATCGGGGAACTTGATGTAGTGGAAAAAGCAGCGGCGCAGGAACGCGTCCGGCAGTTCTTTTTCGTTGTTCGACGTGATGATGACGAGCGGCCGCTCCTTCGCCTTCACGAGTTCGCGCGTCTCGTACACGTAGAATTCCATGCGATCGAGTTCGCGCAGCAGATCGTTCGGAAACTCGATGTCGGCCTTGTCGATTTCGTCGATCAGCAACACCGTCTGGCGGTCCGCTTCGAACGACTGCCACAACACACCTTTCACGATGTAATTGCGAATATCCTTCACGCGCTCGTCGCCGAGCTGGGAATCGCGCAGACGCGAGACCGCGTCGTATTCGTAGAGGCCTTGCTGCGCTTTCGTGGTCGATTTGATGTGCCACTGCATAAGCGGCTTGCCGAGCGCGGCCGCGACTTCCTCGGCGAGCATCGTCTTGCCGGTGCCGGGTTCGCCCTTGATCAGAAGCGGGCGCTTCAGCGTCATCGCGGCGTTGACCGCGAGCTTGAGGTCGTCGGTGGCGACGTATTGCGAGGAGCCTTCGAAACGCATGACAGGACGCTCGTGCGGGGAAAATCCCAGTATAAGTCAGATGGGCTGGCGGCTTTGGCCATGCGGGCTTATCGTCTCGCGATGCCCGGGCGCGATGTGTCGCATGAATATGCGGCCGCGTTCGGGCAGGCATTGAGGGCGCACGCAGGCCACGCGCAAGCCTCGGGCCGCGCATGGCAGGCCGGCGCAGTCCCTGTCCGTCCGGTGGACGCCCGGCGCGGCGTCTTGGTACAATTGGGCCGATTTTTTTGGCCTGCGTGGCGATCGACAAAAAGCGGCGTGGGCCGCCGCTTTTTTGAGCGCCCGTTTTTTGAGGCCATGAGTCGGGGCTATATTCGGGGTCATGATTCGGGAGCTTGTATGTCGTGCACGGCGCGTTGTGCACTGCGTCGCGGGCGTACATCGGGGTTCGGTTCTGTGTCGTTGCGCTGCGCCCTCGATAAGTGTCTTCGTATTTGTGCCTTCGTTTTTTGCGCCATTTCCCCTCAAGCCAGGTTACAAGAGCTATGAAAAAATTCGTCGGCAAACACGTCGTGATCGCAGCGCTGGCGGGCATCGCGGGCCTCGCGGCCACTGCCCACGCAGCGGACGTCGTCGGCAACGCGAAAGCGGGCCAGGGCAAGGTCGCGATGTGCATCGGCTGCCACGGCATCCCCGACTACCGGACCGCTTACCCGGAGGTGTACCGGGTACCGATTCTCGGCGGCCAGAACGAACAGTATCTGCGCAACGCGCTGCATGCCTACAAGAAGGGCGACCGCCATTTCGACACGATGCGCGCCGTCGCGACCTCGCTCTCGGATCAGGACATCGCGGACATCGCGGCCTACTACGCGGCGCAAACCGCCACTTCGAAGAACAACCCCGACAAATGACCGGCCGCGCCTGCTTTACCAGCCGTTTGGGCACAGTCGCACGGTCATTCCGCTACGCGGGCCAGGAGAATTCATGAAGAAGCACCCACACCCCCTCCACACGATGTTCAAGATCGCATGCGCGTCGTTGGCGTTCGCGGGTTTCGTCGTCGCTTCGACTGCGGCGCAGGCGGCCGACGCGGACAACGGCAAGAACCTCGTGGCAAGCCATAACTGCGCGGCCTGCCACGGCGCGCAACTGAACAACCCGGTGAGCCCCGAGTATCCGAAACTCGCGGGGCAGCATGCCGACTACCTGTACTGGGCGATGCGCCAGTATCAGATGGGCACCGGCAATCCGCACCTCGGCCGCAACAACCCGATCATGCAGGCGCAGGTGCAGAGCCTGTCGCTGAACGACATGAAGGACATCGCCGCTTATATCGAATCGCTGAAGGGTAGTCTGGTCGAGAAGAAGTAAGCGTTGCGCCGGTGAGCCGGGGCTGCTAGCCGTGGCAGCGGCTTCGACTGCGATCAAATGAAAACACCCCGCTTTGGCGGGGTGTTTGTTTTTGGGGCGGCCGCCGCCAGCGCTTGCTGCGTTCGATCAATCGCGCGACGCGCGGCGCTCGATCCGCTGCAGGTACGCATCCGTATCGGGTGGCGTGTTCGTGCGCTGCGCTTCCCAGATCGTTTCGCCGAGACACTCCATGATTTCGTGCTGCGCGTCGTGCGTCGAGCCGAGTCGCGCGGCGAGCCGCTCGTGCGCCGCGCGAATGCCGGGCGGCTGGTCGATCGACAATTGCTCGCTGATCGCAAGGTGCATCGACAGATGCAGAAACGGATTCGTCTGGCCGCGCTCGGGCGAATAGTCGTGTGTGTTCGCTGCGTCGGGATCGCCCAGATCGGTGTGATATTCCGGGTGCTCGACGATCCAGTCCGCCGCGATCGATTCGAGCGGCGTGAGGATTTCGCCCGCGCGCTGCTTGCGCCAGGTGTCGGTGAAAAAACGTCGGACTTCTTCGCGGCTGGGAGTGAACATCGGCGGTGGTCAGAGCAAAAAGCAGGGTCGGCAAAGACAAATACACGACACGATACGGTCATGCGCGGGACGTTGCGACACAAGTATCGCGGTGCGGCGACATCGCGCGCAGGCGTTTATTTTACGCCGCGGCCCCAGAGCGCGCCGACGCTCGCGAACGCGTGCACAAAGCCGCGCACATCCGCCCAAAGCGATGATGCTCGTGCGCTTCAGAGATCGGGCGGCGGCGTTTTCGGCTTGAACTCGCAAAGCGGTTCGATCACGCAGTGCCAGCATTCGGGCCGGCGCGCCTTGCACACATAGCGGCCGTGCAGAATCAGCCAGTGATGCGCGTCGTGCCTGAACTCGGCCGGCGTGAATTTCTCGAGCGCGGCTTCGACGGCGCGCACGTCCTTGCCTGGCGCAAGACCGGTTCGATTCGCAACCCGAAAGATGTGCGTATCGACGGCGATCGTCGGATGACCGAACGCCGTGTTCAACACGACATTGGCCGTCTTGCGGCCGACGCCAGGCAGGCTTTCGAGCGCTTCGCGCTCGGCCGGTACTTCGCCGTCGTACTGGTCGATCAGGATCTTGCATGCCGCGATCACGTTCTTCGCCTTGGTGCGGTAGAGGCCGATCGTCCTGATGTAGTCGGCGACCCCCTCTTCGCCGAGCTTGACGATTTTCTGCGGCGTGTTCGCGACCGGAAACATCCTGCGCATCGCCTTGTTGACCGACACGTCCGTTGCTTGCGCCGACAACATCACGGCGATCAGCAGTTCGAACGGCGTCGTGTATTCGAGCTCCGTCGTCGGATGGGGATTCAGGCTTCGCAGCGTCTCGTAGATCGCTCGGCGTTTATTCGCGTTCATGCGGAAGGGGCGGCGTTTCTAGCGCTTCGGGTTCGAGTGGTCGGGAGCGGGGTTCGTGCCGTTATCGCGGCGTTCGCCGTCGCTGCGAGGTGCTTCGCCGTCCGATGCATTGTCGTTGCGCGGCGCACCGGTTTCATCCTCGATGCCGAGGCGCCGGCGGCGTGCTTCGGCTGCGTCGATCTGCGCCTGCACGTCGGCACTGACGTTCGCGGTGTTCTGCGGGCCTTGGCCCTTCGCCTGCATTTCCTCTTTCTTCTTTCGCGCACGCTCGAGCGCGGCTTCGATGACCGCGCGTTTTTTTGCGTTGGCGTCCGCGTTCGCGTCCGCCGCGGGCGATGCTGTGCCCGTCTCTCGCGGCGGCGCGCCTGCAGGTGTGGTGTGAACATCGGCTGGGGTGGCGCCGGCCGCATTGCCTGCTCCGCTGCTGGCAGTGCCGGCAGCCGCGCTTCCTGCCGCTGAGCGTCGCGCTGCCGCGCGCGCTTCGGCCGCCTCTCGTTCGCGATCGAGCCGCGCAAGCCGCCGGTGGTAACGCTCGCGCGCCGCGTCGGCCTGCGGCTGGCTCCATGCGTCCCAACCGGTCGCGTCGCCGGTTACCGGAATCATTGCGATGCAGTCGACGGGGCAGGGCGGCACGCATAGATCGCACCCGGTGCAGAGCTCGGCGACGATCGTATGCATCTGCTTTGCCGCGCCGACGATGGCATCGACGGGACACGCCTGCATGCACAGCGTGCAGCCGATGCACAGGTTTTCGTCGATAAAGGCGACGGGCCGCGGCCGTTCGATGCCGTTGTCCGGATTGAGCGGAATGACCGGTTTGCCGAGCAGCGCCGCGAGCCGCGCAATGCCCTGCACGCCGCCGGGCGGGCACTGGTTGTAGTTCGCGCTGCCGTCTGCGATGGCTTGCGCATACGGGCGGCAACCGTGGTAGCCGCACTTCGTGCATTGCGTCTGCGGGAGCAGATCTTCGATGCGGTCTGCGAGTGTTTTCGAATCAGTCACGGTGACGTGGTCGGGACTTGCTGCTGCGATTCATCGATGCTCCGCGGTGCGGTGACTGGCGGCATGCGCGTCGCGTGTGGTTTGGTTCGTTGTTTCCGTGCGACTCAATGCGATGCCGGCGTTGTGCGAGGTACTTCCGCCGCGCGCGGCTTATGCGACAAGGTTTTCGCCGAATTCGCATTATCGCCGATTTCCCCAGTTGCCATTACGAAAGCATGTGCCATAATCGAAGCGCTTTACGAATGACCGCAGGACGGTGTCTCCCACCAACCAGCCCGCGCAACGCCGCCATGCCGCTTCGACCAGGAAGCCCGGCCATGAAGCTGGCGGTGTGAATCGGAATACGCGGCTCACGAAGCACGTTGCCACCATGAATCAGCCGAAAATCAAAAGAGATCCTGAAGGCACCCGTCGCCGTATTCTGCTCGCGGCGGCCGAGGAGTTTGCGAATGGTGGGTTGTTCGGCGCACGCGTCGATCAGATTGCCCGCCGCGCGGAAACCAACGAACGCATGCTCTATTACTACTTCGGTAGCAAGGAGCAACTGTTCACCGCAGTACTCGAACACGCATTCAGCGCGCTCACCGAAGCCGAGCGCACGCTCGACCTCGCAGGCGTCGCGCCGGTCGAAGCGATCACGCGTCTCGCGCATTTCGTGTGGGACTACTATCGCGATCACCCGGAACTGCTGCGGCTCATCAACAACGAAAATCTGCACGAGGCGCGATATATGCGGAAGTCGACGCGTATTCGCGAGATGATCTCACCGATCGTCGCCACGCTCGGCGGCATTCTCGAGCGCGGTCAGCGTGCGGGGTTGTTTCGTACGAACGTCGACCCATTGCGTTTTTACGTGACGCTCTCCGGCATGGGGTACTACATCGTGTCGAACCGCTTCACGCTCGAAGCGACGCTCGCGCGCGACTTCAGTTCGGCTGCGGAACGCAGCGAGATGATCCAGATGAACACCGAAATTCTGCTCGCGTATCTGCTGCGACGTTGATCTCGCGTGCGCGCCGTTGCCGGCGAAGCGACGAGCAGAGCGCGCACTGCAGAGACAAAAACGGCGACGCCTCATGGAGGTGTCGCCGTTTTATCGTGTCGGTGCTCTGTTCGAGAACCCGTCAAGCCTCGGCGTGCTCGACCTCGGGCTTCTTTGCCTTGTTGTGCTCGAGGATAAAGTCGCGCAGTTGCGGGTAGATGATCGTGCGCCAGCGGCGGCCCGAGAAAATGCCGTAGTGGCCGCATTTCTCCGCAGTGAAATGCTGACGGTGCTTCGCCGCAATGCCCGTGCAGAGTTCGTGCGCGGCGTGCGTCTGCCCGCTGCCTGAAATGTCGTCGAGTTCGCCTTCGATCGTGAACAGGGCAGTGTGCTTGATGTCCTGCGGACGCACCCGTTCGCCGGCGACTTCCCACGTGCCTTCGGCAAGCCTGAATTCCTGGAACACGACCTGGATTGTCTGAAGATAGTATTCGGCGGCCATATCGAGCACCGCGTTGTATTCGTCGTAGAAACGGCGATGTGCTTCGGCATCTTCTTCGTCGCCGCGCAGCATGCTCTGATAAAAGTCCCAGTGCGATGCCGCGTGCCGCTCCGGATTCATCGCGACGAAGCCCGCATGCTGCAGGAAGCCCGGATAAACGCGGCGCCCGACGCCTGGATAGTTCGACGGCACGTTGTAGATCACGTTGGATTCGAACCAGTTGATCGAGTGCTGGGTGGCGAGCGAGTTGACCGAGGTCGGGCTCTTGCGTGCGTCGATCGGGCCGCCCATCATCGTCATCGTGCGCGGCGTGTCCTCGCCGCGGCTTGCCATCAGCGAGATCGCGGCAAGCACCGGCACGGTCGGCTGGCACACGGAAATGACGTGCAGGTTCTTCGCGCCGATATGGCGGATGAATTCCTGGATGTACGCGATGTAGTCGTCGAGATCGAACGGGCCGTCTTCGAATGGCACCATGCGCGCATCGATCCAGTCGGTGATGTACACCTTGTGGTCTTGCAGCAGTGTGCGCACCGTGTCGCGCAACAACGTGGCGTGGTGGCCGGACAGCGGCGCGCATACGAGCACGACCGGCTCGTCCTTCAGTTGCGCGACCGCGTCGCTATCGTCGGCGAAGCGCTTGAAGCGCAGCAGGCGGCAAAACGGCTTTTCGATGATCGTCTGTTCGACGATCGGAATGTTGTGGCCGACTTTGACAATCTGGTGAAGATTGAACTCGGGCTTTTCGTAGTCTTTGCCGAGCCGGTACAGCAGTTCGTAGCCTGCCGATAGCCGGGTCGCTCCCGGCACATACGCGAGCGGACTGGCCGGATTCGCGAACGACTTCGATGCTGCCTGAGCCCAGGCGGTAAGCGGACTCAAAAGTGCCCGCTGGAATTCGTGAAATTGATAGAGCATGGTTGCTCCAGCGTTATTGCGGTGCGCGCGGGGCTGCGCGAAAGCACGCGTAGCGTCGAGGCGGCCCGTACGGGTTGTTGAAATTGGAATTGTCGGCCGACAGACTCGTCGATGATATCCGTGCGCGCGAAATTGTGCAATGCAGCAACGGTGCGGCGCACCACAAAACGAATGTCATCAGAAGCATCATCCAATCATGCTACCGGCGACGCTTGCGCGCCGGTGTTCAAGGGACCGGCTGCCGATCCTTCCCCGTCGTGCGGCGGCTGGCCGGTTGCCTTTGCCATTTCCTGCTCGTGCTTCATCAGATTGAGGCCCGTATGCACGAGCGCGACATGCGAAAAGCCCTGCGGGAAATTCCCGACGAGCCGCCCGGCGGTCGGATCGTATTCCTCGGCAAGCAACCCGACGTCGTTGGCAAGCGACAGCAGGCGTTCGTACATGTCGCGCGCTTCTGCCACTCGCCCTTGCAGCGCAAGGTTGTCCACGAACCAGAATGAACACGCAAGGAACGTTCCTTCGCCCGGCGGCAAACCGTCGTCGACGCGGGTCGTACGATATCGCATCACAAATCCGTCGTGCATCAGATATTTCTCGATGGCGGCGACAGTTCCGGCGATGCGCGGATCGGACGGCGGCAGGAAACCGAGCAGAGGTAACAATAGCACGCTTGCATCAAGTTCGCTGCCCCCATAGATTTGAGTAAAGGCGTTGATGTCGGGGTTCCAGCTCTTCGCGCAGACGTCGGCATGGATGCGTGCGCGCATCTCGCGCCAACGGTCGAGCGGCGCAGGCAGGTCGAACGACTCGGCCGACTTGATCGCCCGGTCGTAGGCGACCCACGCCATGACCTTCGAGAACGTGAAGTGCTGGCGCCCGCCGCGCGTTTCCCAGATTCCTTCGTCAGGTTGTTCCCAGATCGTCTCGAGGTGCGCGAGCATCGCGCGCTGCACGTTCCACGCGGTCTCGTCGGCCTGCAAGCCGCCGACGCGCGCGAGATGCAGTGCATTCATGACTTCGCCGTACACGTCGAGCTGCAGCTGGCCGACCGCGTTATTGCCGATGCGCACCGGCTTCGCGCCCTGGTAGCCGGGCAGCCAGTCGAGTTCGAACTCGGGCAGGCGCCGCTCGCCGCCAAGACCGTACATGATCTGCACCTGCTCTGGCGCGCCCGCCATGACGCGGCCGAGCCAGGCGCGCCACGCGCGCGCTTCGTCGTAGTAGCCGCCGCGCATCATTGCGAGCAGCGTGATCGTCGCATCGCGCAACCACACGTAGCGGTAGTCCCAATTCCGCGTGCCGCCTAGCTGCTCGGGCAGCGACGTGGTCGGCGCCGCGACGATGCCGCCGGTCGGCTCGTACGCGAGCGCTTTCAGCGTGATCAGCGAGCGCTGGATCTCCTTCGCATAGCGGCCTTCGACCTTGCTGCGCGACGACCATTCGAGCCAGTGGTTTTCGGTGCGCGCGAGCGCGGTGAGCGGGTCGTGCGCGGGCGGGATGCGCAGATGCGACGCCGAATACGTGAGCGAGAACGGCACACGTTCGCCTTCGGACACCGTGAACTCGGCGACGGTGCGCATGTTCTCGCCCTTCAGTTCGACCGGCGTGCGTAACGCGACCGTATCGGGGCCGACGATCGCCTTGATGCCGCTGTCATGCTGGAGGCGGCTCACCCACGGAATCGAAAAGCCGTAGTCGAAGCGCAGCACGAGTTCCATCTGCATCTTCACGCTGCCGCGCTTGCCGACCACGATGCGGATCAGTTCCGACCAGCCGTTGCCAGGCGGCATGAAGTCGACGACGGTGACTGCGCCGTCCGCTGTTTCGTAGTCGGTCTCGAGAATCAGCGTTTCGCCGCGATAGCGCCGCCGCGTGGCTTTCGGGTTGTCGCCGCACGGCGCGATGAGCCAGCGGCCGTTGCTTTCGGTGCCGAGCAGCGCGGCAAAGCATGCGCAGGAATCGAAGCGCGGCCAGCAAAGCCAGTCGACCGATCCATCGCGGGAAATCAGCGCGGCCGTGTGGCCGTCGCCGACGAGTGCGTAGTCTTCAATGGGTGCGGGCATAGATGTCAAATTCGACGTGAAATCAGGCTCGATTCGATCAAGCGATCGGATTGAGCGATGAGTAAAAAATGCGCATCGCGCGAATGCGCCCGTTCATCAAACGCCGATCTTACCGGAGCGGCGCAGTGCGTATTGACTTAACGCAAGCGGGAGAAATTGAGTACTGGCAGGCCACATTTCGAATGCCTACAATCAGACTTCCCGGATATGTCATGTGAGCGGCGGCGTTGTTCCCGACATCGTCGCCGGTTCGCGCCCAAGGTGCAGTTTCGAGGACGAAAGCCATGCTGAACCCGTCGAAAACCGATTGCATCACCATTCTTTCCGCCGCCAGCGAATTGCCTGATGGCAAGCTGTTGTCTCTCGATTGCCGTTCACTCGGTCTGACTCGCAATGGAATGGAAACCGCCGCCGCGTTTCTGATCGAGCGTGCGTGTTTCAAACGATATAGCGAAACCGGTGGTCATTATGCCGTCGGCGGCCTGTCGCTGCAGGGTCGCCTGCGTCTGGACCAACTGGCAAACGGTTGAGCGAATTGCGCGGCGAGCGAAGTCGCCGCGTCAGCCGCATCCATTAGCGAATTCCTGTCGTAACAAACCATGCTCCCGCGCACGCGATGTGGTGCGCGGGCATCGTTTGCGCATCGATGGTTCGCATCGAATGCATGACCGGAAGGAGGTTCGAACGAGCGGGCCCGCACGCACCCGCTCAACGGACAGTCGCGCGTGCTCACTTCATGCCGAACAATCCGATTATGCCGATGATGATCAGATACAGCGCGACGATGTAGTTGAGCAGACGAGGCATGACCAGAATCAGAATGCCTGCGATCAGCGAGACGAGCGGTCCGAGACTGAGAGTGACGTTCATGAAGACTCCATTGTTTGAGTTAGCCTGATTGAGCCTCGAAAGGCTGCGACGCTTCTATACTTGCTTGCGCGTACAACCAACTGCACCGACTCGCTACACGGGCGGCGTGCGCCAACCTCTGCTGCCAGCCTGCAAGCGGACCGCCATGCGTCCGCATGCATGAGTTGCAGACCGGCGACACCGTAATAACCGGAGAATCGATGTCAGAGGAAACCGTCATGCATTGCTTCAACCGGGCCACGGCGCGCCGCGCGCCGCGCTCGCACCGACGCGGGCTTACGTTTTCGTTCCGGCTTCTGCCCGGTTTTTCCCGGCGGCATCCCGCTTCGACAGCCTCGATCATAAAAGGTCTTGCACTCATGGTCTCGATCATCGCCACGCCCGCGTCCGCACAGCGTACCGCCACACCGCCTGCCGACGGCGTCTACGATCTGCTCGTCGGCACCTACACGGGCCCGAAGAGCGAAGGCATCGACGTCTATCGCTTCGACACGAAGACCGGCGAGGCGTCGCGCGTGTCGTCCGCGCAGACCGTCAATCCGTCGTATCTCGTCGCCAGCCGCGACGGCCGCTTCGTCTACGCGGTCAACGAATTGCCCGGCGACAGCGGTCCGGCCACGACGCGCGGCGATATCAGCGCGTTCGGGTTCGACGCGAAACGGGGGCAATTAACGTTCCTGAACAAGGTATCGTCCGAGGGCAACGATCCGTGCTATCTGAGCATCTCGCCCGATGGCCGCTATCTGAGCGCAGCCAACTATTCCGTCGCGGCCGATCCGGGCGGCAGCTTCTCGATGTTTCCGCTCGCGGCCGACGGCAAGCTCGGCCAGGCGGTGCTGACGGTGCATCACGAAGGCAGCGGGCCGGTGAAAGGGCGGCAGGACAACGCACACGTGCATTCGACGGTGTTTTCGCCCGACGGACGGTATCTGTTCGCGCAGGATCTCGGCGCCGACAAGCTCTTTTCGTATCGATACACGCCCGACGGCAGCCGCGGGCTGCTAGGCCCGACCGAGCGCCGCTATGTCGACATGAAGGCGGGCACGGGCCCGCGTCACCTCGTGTTCGCGCCGGACGGCAAGCATGCCTATCTGACGAGCGAGCTTGCGGCGACAGTCAGCGTGTTCGACTATCACGACGGCAACCTGACACTCGTGCAGACCTTGTCGATGACGAAGCCCGGCTTCAAAGGGCAGGTCGGCGCGGCGGCGCTTCACCTGTCGCCCGATGCGCGCTTCCTTTACGCGAGCAATCGCGGCGATGCGAACGAGATCGTGATCTACGCAGTCGATCCGGCCAATGGGCATCTGCGCGAAGTCGGACGCCAGTCGAGTCTAGGCAAGGCGCCACGCGAGTTTTCGATCGACCCGACCGGGCACTGGCTGATTGTCGGTAACCAGAATAGCGACACCGCGTATGTGTTTCGCCGCGATGCACAGAGCGGACTGCTCGACGCGAACCCGACGCGCCTCGATATCGGCTCGCCCGTCGATTTCGTCTGGGTGTCGCCGTCTTGAACGCGCACAGGTCGGCTCGTCGTCGATGAGCGCGGCATACGCCGCGTCAAAAAGTGGTAAGCGCAATCGTCTTCGCCGTTGTGAAGTAATCGTCCTGGGACACGATGAGAACAACGTTCGCGACGGTCATGCTGGTGACGGCGGCGGCGCTGCAAACCGCGCCGCTGCCCGCGCACGCCGGTTGCGATTACTCGATCGACTGGGTCGCGCGCGCCTGTTCGCGCGTCTCGCGCGTTGCGCATGAAGGCACGTGGGATCTTTATCTGACCGGCTACGGCTGGCATATCGACGGCTATACGGAAGAGCACCGCCAGTCGCTGAACGCGTATTCGTGGGGCGGCGGCGCGGGCAAGCACTTCACGGACGAGAACGGTAACGACGACATCCTGTTCGCCTTCATCTTCCTCGATTCCCACGAGAACCCCGAGCCGATCGGCGGCTGGGCGCGTCAGTGGTACACGAAGCCGGTGCTCGGCGGATTGTCGGTCGGCGGTGGCTATTTCATCGGCTTCACGGCGCGCAACGATATCGCGCACTATCTGCCGGTTCCGCTCGCGTTGCCGATCGGCTCGTTGCGTTACCGGAACGCGTCGCTGATGGGCACGTTCATTCCGCGTATCCCGGGTCTCAACGAAGGAGACGTGGCCTTCTTCTGGGCGCGCTACGAGTTCTGATGCACGCGGCGCGCAGCGTTCTTGCCGCCTGCCGTATGCGTGCTTCGATGCCTGCTTTGAAGCCTGCTTCGAAGCCTAGTCGGGCGCGGGCCCCGGCGCCAGCACCTCGCGGCTACCGTTGATGCCCATCGACGAGACAAGCCCGGCCGCTTCCATCTGCTCGACGAGCCGCGCCGCGCGGTTATAGCCGATGCGCAATTGCCGCTGCACGGAGGAGATCGATGCGCGCCGCGTGCGCACGACGAAGGCGACCGCCTCGTCGTAGAGCGGATCGGCTTCCGCGTCGGGCGCGTCGCCGAACAGGTCTTGCGTCGCGCCGTCGGCGGCCGGTCCGTCGAGAATGCCTTCCTCGTACTGCGGCTCGCCGAACTGCTTCAGATGCTCGACGACGCGATGCACTTCTTCGTCGGCGACGAACGCGCCGTGCACGCGCTGCGGATAGCCTGTGCCCGGCGGCAGGAACAGCATGTCGCCCTGGCCCAGCAGCGACTCGGCGCCCATCTGGTCGAGAATCGTGCGCGAGTCGATTTTCGACGACACCTGAAACGCGACGCGCGTCGGAATGTTCGCCTTGATGAGGCCGGTGATCACATCGACCGACGGCCGCTGCGTCGCGAGAATCAGGTGGATACCGGCGGCGCGCGCCTTTTGCGCGAGGCGCGCGATCAGCTCTTCGATCTTCTTGCCGGCCACCATCATCAGGTCCGCGAGCTCGTCGATCACGACCACGATGAGCGGCAGCGGCGACAATGGCTCGGGATCGTCGGGCGTCAGCGAGAACGGATTGCCGATCTTTTTCTCATGTGCCTGCGCGTCGCGGATCTTCTGGTTGAAACCGGCGAGGTTGCGCACGCCCACGGCCGACATCAGCCGGTAGCGTTTTTCCATTTCGCCGACACACCAGTTGAGCGCGTTCGCCGCGAGCTTCATATCGGTGACGACGGGCGCGAGCAGATGCGGAATGCCTTCGTAGACGGACAGTTCGAGCATCTTCGGGTCGATCATGATGAGCCGCACGTCCTCGGGCGTCGCCTTGTAGAGCAGCGACACGATCATCGCGTTGATCGCGACCGATTTGCCCGAACCCGTTGTGCCCGCAACGAGCATATGCGGCGCTTTCGCGAGATCGGTGACGACGGGATGCCCGGTGATGTCCTTGCCCATCGCGAGCGTGAGCTTCGACGCGGAGTGCTGGTAGACATTCGCCTCGAGAATTTCCGAGAGACCGATCATCTGGCGCTTCGCATTCGGCAATTCGAGGCCCATGCAGGTTTTGCCCGGAATCGTCTCGACCACGCGGATCGACGTCAGGCCGAGTCCGCGCGACAGGTCCTTCATGAGGCCGACGATCTGGCTGCCGCGCACGCCGAGTGCCGGCTCGACCTCGAAACGCGTGATGACGGGGCCTGCCGATGCGCCGACGACGGTTACCGGCACCTTGAACTCCTGCAGCCGCTGCTCGATCAGCTGGCTCGTTTCGGCGAGCTTTTCATCGGAGATCGGCTCGACTTCGGTCGATGCGCGAGCGAGCAGGGCGAGGCTCGGCAACTCGATATGCGAGGCGGCGGGCGCGTGGAACTCGAAGCTCGTTGGCGCGTGGCCGCGCAGCGATGCGCGCGAGGCGTCGGGCGCGGTCGGGACCTCGGTGGCGGCGTTCGCGCTGGAGGGAGCCGCAGTGCTGCGGCTCGGCGACTCGGCTCTGGTGGTGTCCATAGGGGCGTTGCCGCTGGCGGCATCGTCGTCGAGCTGTTGTGCTGCTCCGTCGCGGTCAAGCGATGCGCCAGATGCGATGGGCGTCGCCGGATGCCCCGCCTGCGCGCCGGGGAATCGCACGACGTTCGAGAGCGCGGGCCCGGCGGGAGTCGCGGGCGATGCGTCTTCTGGTTGTGCAGCCGACGTGGACGCGGCTGTCTCTGCTGTCCTCTCGTCGTCGGACGATGCGGGGGCCGGCGTCGGATGCGGACTCACGATATGCAACTGCGGCCCGCCGTGGCGTGCCGCTTGCGCATCGAGCGCGACTGCCGCGGACGTCGACAGCGTGTGCGATGTCATCGACGAACCGGTGCGCAGCGCGGTCACGGTTTCTTCGATCGCCTCCCATGGAGCGAGCGTGGGCGGCGTGGCCGGGATTGGAGGTGCAGGGTAGGGCGTGTCGCCGGTACTCGACGGGTTCTCGATTGCGCTGGAAGCACCCGATGCAGCCGATGCAGCCGATGCAGCCGATGCAGCCGAGTCGCCCGTGGCGCTCGGGACACCCCCGATCTCGTCTAACCGACTCTCATCGCTTGCAGCCGGCAGCGTGGCCGGTGCGGACCCGCTCGACGCGGCGTTTGCGCCTGCCTCGCGCATCGGCTCGCTGGCGCGGGTTGGTGCGTCATGCCCCGTTCGCGGCTTTGAGTCGTCGGGCGTTGTGTCCATCGGGGCGACGTCGCTTGCAGCGACATCGCCTCGCGTCGCCTCATCGGTTCCCGCCGCTTTCGCGGGTTCCGCCTGGCTGCGCCGCGCGAGGCTCGCGCCCGCAAGCGTCGTCCAGCGCGCGGTATTTTCCTCGATGCTGCGCAGCGTTTCGCGCACGCCTGGCGCCGGGTCGACGCGTGGTTCAGTCGACGCCGGACGCTTGAAGCCCAAGGCGGGTGAGCGTGTCGACGACGCGACGGCGGAACTCGGCTGCGCAGGCGTCGACGCACCCGGTGCGCTCGCGCGACCCGTCTGCGGCGAAGCCGTCTGAGAAGACGACGAAGGGGATGAAGTGGACGGAGTAACGGAAGCAGGCCGCATCGGCGCGCGGTGCATTGGCGTTGTCGCGCTCGATCCCGCGGTTCCGGTCGGACTCGACGAAGCCGGCGCCGGCCGCTGCGTCGCCGTTTCGCGGGAGGGCGCGACCGTGCGATTTCCCGGCGCATTGCTGCCGCCACTGCCGGCAGTGTCGCGACCGGCAAGCGGCATCGACATTGCGGGTGTTCCGGTCGCGCTTGCCGCATTGGCGGGCGAAACACCGACACCGCCTGCTACCGAACCACGCGACGCGAATCCCGCGCTACCCGTAGCCGATGGCGTGCGATCGCGCGGCAAGCCGCCGTCGGACCCGCCACGTAGCCACCCGGCGGGCGCGACCGGTTCCGCGGGCGCCCATCCAGCACCGCTCTGCGCGCCCCGCGCGTTGACGTTCCCGCCAGCGCTGTTGGCGGACGAAGCATGGCTGTCGCGCGAGGCACCGGCCGCCCCTGTTAGCGACCCGGCGGCAGCGGCAGCTTTACCGCGCGTCGTTGCGGGCGGTTTCCAGACGGTCGGCCGCGTGTATCGTCCGTTCGTGCGTGGTGTGATCGCATTGACGCGAGGATCCACGCCTGCGTTGATCGCTGAGTTGATCCCCGAGTGGGCCCCCGTATTCGCGCCCGAGTGCATGCCCGAGCCGATCCCTGCGTTGCTGCGTGTTCCGGCATGCCGTGCCGCATGCGCCGCCGCCGATGCATCGTTATCGGCGCGCCGGCTGCGCCGTGCGGCGCCGCTTATGCGCGGCAGGCCGAGCCCGAAGGCCGCATCGGCCCATGCCAGCAGGCTCGACCAGCGAAACCCGAGCAGCCACGGCAAGCTCACCGCGAACAGCGCGCCCATCGCCAGCGGTGTGCCGACGTGTCCCAGCAGATGGCCCAACCCGTTCGCCAGCGCATGACCGGCGCCGTCCATGCCGGCGATATCGACGAACGACGCTTCGAGCGTGCAGCTCGCCACCATCACGCAGACGAAGCCGAGCCACAGCCGGATCGTGCCAGGACCGCGCAGGCCCGTGCCGCCAGGCAGCGCGGATTTCACGAGGCGCCAGATGAGAGGGAGCAACCAGACGGTCGACCCGCCGAACCAGCCGAAAACTGCCGTATGCATGCTAGACATCAACGAATGACGGACGCGCCGCAGCGCAACCCGTCGAGTTTAAACTGACGAAGCGCTTCGTTTGCGCGGCGTCATCGCGCATCGTCATTTTTCGCTGCGTGCGAACACGAGCGTGTCGCCGGATGCGGTGATCAACTGCAGTTCCTGCGGCGCACGCATCTGCACGCCGCTCTTGTCGACATGCGCAAGCGCGTCGAGATAGTCGCTTTCGAGTTTGCCGCCGGCGCTCGCGCAGGCCATGCGTGTGCCTGCAAGCGGCCCGAAGCTGAGCTTGCCGTCCCTCAGCATGTACGTGCCCGTATAGCGGTTGCAGCCGGAAAAACCGCTTGCGCGGCGCTGGCCGTTTGCGGTCGACAGCACCAGCGTGATTGGCGCATCGGCGGCTTTGTCGCCCTCGCCATGCGGCACGTCGCGCGTGGCGCCGTCCGCGCGCGTCCAGCTGGTCAGCTGCCAGCTCGTGTCGTCGAGCAATTGCGTGGCGGCCGGGTTGAACGGGTCGGGCGGCGGCGCGTCCGCATCGGTGTGCTGCGGCAGCGAGCACGCCGCGCAGAGTGCGGCGGCCGCGAGCAATGCGCCGACGCTGCGCATGCGTGCCGCGCGGCGGCTGCCGCGGTGCTCGCCATCGTTCGCGAGTGAGAGCGGCGCGGCAGCAGGCAAAGATGCAACGCGTCGCGCAGCGGACATGAGAACCATGGCGTCGTTCCTGTCGAAACTGGGAAAGGCGTAAGGGTAACGCACTACGCACCGCGCAAGCGAGTGCGAATCGCCTGTACGTACCAGTACGCCGATACGCCGACACGTACCGACACGCAACGCCGTTGCGCAACCGCAGCCGCATTCGTCGAAGCCCCCGCGCGGCGCGGACAGCGCGGCCGCGCATGTTAACATCGCCGCACCCCTTCGATCCACCCATTGCATTCGTTTGGAGTTTCCATGCAGACCGGCCAACGTATCGGCACACCGCTTTCTCCTTCGGCTACGCGCGTCATGCTGCTCGGCGCAGGCGAACTGGGCAAGGAGGTGATCATTGCGCTGCAGCGTCTGGGCGTCGAAGTGATCGCCGTCGACCGTTATCGCAATGCGCCGGGCCATCAGGTTGCGCATCGCGCGCATGTGATCGACATGACCGATCCCGCCGCCTTGCGCGCGCTCGTCGAGAAGGAAAGGCCGCACCTGATCGTGCCTGAGATCGAAGCGATCGCGACCGACGCGCTCGCCACGATCGAAACCGACGGCATTGCCGAAGTGATCCCCACCGCGCGCGCCACGCAGCTGACGATGAATCGCGAAGGCATCCGCCGTCTCGCGGCCGAAGCGCTTGGCCTGCCGACCTCGCCGTATGCGTTTGCCGACTCGCTCGACGAACTGAAGGCCGGCATCGCCAGGGTCGGCTATCCGTGCGTCGTGAAACCTGTGATGTCGTCGTCGGGCAAAGGGCAGTCGGTCGTGAAGAGCGCGGCCGATGTCGACGCGGCATGGCAATATGCGCTCGCCGGCGGGCGCGTGAATCATGGGCGCGTGATCGTCGAGGGTTTTATCGACTTCGACTACGAGATCACGCAGTTGACCGTGCGCGCGCTCGATCCGGCCAGCGGCGAAACGCGCACGTATTTCTGCGATCCGGTCGGCCATGTGCAGGTGGCCGGCGACTACGTCGAATCGTGGCAGCCGCAACCGATGAGCCCACGCGCGCTCGAACGCACGCGCGAAGTCGCGCATAAGGTCACCGAGGCACTGGGCGGCCGCGGCCTGTTCGGCGTCGAACTCTTCGTGCGCGGCGACGAAGTGTGGTTCTCGGAAGTGAGCCCGCGGCCGCACGATACGGGGCTCGTTACGCTCGCCTCGCAGCGGCTCTCGGAATTCGAACTGCATGCGCGCGCCATTCTCGGCCTGCCGGTCGACACGTCGCTGCGCGCGCCGGGCGCGTCGGCGGTGATCTACGGCGGGCTCGACGAAGCCGGCATCGCGTTCGAGGGCGTCGCGCAGGCGCTTGCGGTGCCCGGTGCGGACTTGCGGCTGTTCGGCAAGCCGGAGAGTTTCGTGAAGCGCCGCATGGGTGTCGCGGTCGCGACGGGTGCGGACGTCGAGGAGGCGCGCGCGCGGGCTAAAGAGGCCGCGGCGGCAGTGCGGCCGGTTTCGGCGAAGTAGTCTGCGCACGCGGTTGGCAAGTCTCGGCGCGACAGCGGCGAACGCGATCCGCTGGGCGGTCAGCTGCGGGGTCAACTGAAGGGTTAGCTACGGGGTCGACTGCGCCTTCTACTGCGCGGTCAACCGCATCGGCGCCATGTCTGAATATGCGGAGTGTTCGATGAATCAGCGGTTCGTTCCAGCAGCGGCGGTGCTTGCCGCTGTCTCGATCGCGTTGTCGGTGGCGCTTCCCACCGGTGCGGTCGCAGCCACCGGCAGCACGCCGCGCTTCGGCGACCTGCGTACGGAAAAACCGCGCACGCAGAAATATACGTGCGCCACCGGCCGTATTCTGCGCGTCACGTATCTGAGCGCGTCGAACGGCCAGAGCTTTGCGGTCGTGCCCGTGAACGGCAGGGACATGTTGTTCGTGAGCACGATATCGGGCTCCGGCGTGCGCTATCAGGCGGGCAGCTATACGTGGTGGACGAAAGGCCCGCGCGCGGACCTGTACGACTCGATGCAAGGAGGGCCGGATGCGCCGCCGATCCTCTCCGATTGCGTGACGATCGTGCGCTAGAGCTCACGTTGGCCGCGCGTGTCACGCAATTGTCGCGAGAGCGCGCCAGTCTTCTGGTTTTGGCCGGTCGGCGGCTATCGCATGCCCGTCACGCGTGCGGCAGCCGCCTAAAGCCCATCGGAGCCGCTTGCGTCGAAGTGCTACAATAGCGCCCTTTGCGGCGGGTATATGGGCCGCCCGACGCGGGACGCGGGCCGCGGTCCGATACGCCCTGTTCTATGCAGGTGGGGTAGCGGCGGGTCGCGCAGGGTAGTCGCCCCCGGGGAGCTTGGGCCGCCAGGTCTTGCCGATCGCCCGGCTTTGCGTTCGCCAGCTTTTGTGTTGATTACCCGGCGCGCCTGCGGCACATCGCGTGCTCAGCGTTCATCCTGATGCCGTCGGCGGCGCCGGCCGCTTCACCAGACAGTCAAACGGCGCGCAAGCTCGCCGCGTGCTTGCCCGGTGGCCATGTAGTGGCCATGCAGGCGGCCGCCGTCCAGATCACGCAGGCAGTACAAGGCTTCGCGCCGTCGCGCGTAGTCGCATTTTTACCGATAGCAGCCACCATGTCCGACACAGTTGTCACTCCTAGCACCGCGACCTTCGACCAGTTCGGCCTGTCGGCCGACATCCTGAAAGCCATCGCGGAGCAGGGCTACACGACGCCGACGCCGATCCAGGCGCAGGCGATTCCTGTCGTGCTGGGCGGCCGCGACGTCATGGGCGCCGCGCAGACCGGCACCGGCAAGACTGCCAGCTTCTCGCTGCCGATCATCCAGCGGCTCTTGCCGGCCGCAAGCACGAGCGCCTCGCCGGCGCGCCACCCGGTGCGCGCGCTGATCCTGACGCCGACGCGCGAACTGGCCGACCAGGTGGCCGCGAACGTGCAGGCATATGCGAAACACACGCCGCTGCGCAGCGCCGTTGTGTTCGGCGGCGTCGACATGAACCCGCAATCGGCGGAATTGCGGCGCGGCGTCGAAATCCTGATCGCGACGCCGGGGCGCCTGCTCGACCACGTGCAGCAAAAAACCGCGAATCTCGGCCAGGTGCAGATTCTCGTGCTCGACGAAGCGGACCGCATGCTCGATATGGGCTTTCTGCCCGACCTGCAGCGCATCCTGAACCTGCTGCCGAAAGAGCGTCAGACGCTGCTCTTTTCCGCGACGTTCTCGGGCGAAATCAAGAAGCTGGCGGCCACCTACCTGCGCAACCCGCAGACCATCGAAGTCGCGCGCAGCAACTCGACGGCGACCAACGTCACGCAGATCGTCTATGAAGTCGCGGAAGGCGACAAAACCGGCGCGGTCGTGCAACTGATACGCGAGCGCAGCCTCAAGCAGGTCATCGTGTTTTGCAACAGCAAGATCGGCGCGAGCCGGCTCGCGCGGCAACTCGAACGCGACGGCGTGGTCGCGACCGCGATTCACGGCGACCGTTCGCAAAGCGAGCGGATGCAGGCGCTCGACGCCTTCAAACGCGGCGAGATCGAAGCGCTCGTCGCCACCGATGTCGCGGCGCGCGGCCTCGATATTGCCGAATTGCCGGCCGTCATCAACTTCGATTTGCCGTTCAATGCGGAAGACTACGTGCACCGCATCGGCCGCACGGGGCGCGCGGGCGCATCGGGCGATGCGCTGTCGCTGTTCAGCGCGAACGAACGCAAGCAGTTGCAGGATATCGAGAAGCTCATCAAGCGGCCGCTCGAAGTCCAGCGGCTCGTCGTCGATGCGCCGGTGCGGCACCATCACGACGATCGCGGCGGCCGTCGCAGCCGCGACGAGCGCGATGACCGCGGCAGCCGGCGCCGTTCGGGCGGCGGCTTCGAGCGCGGCGCTTCGCATTCGCACCGTCAGCCGCCGATCGACGACTTCTTCCTGAAGCCGTACGAGCCGTCGCCGAGCGCGCTGTCCGCGGCATCGGCGAAGCGCGACGAGAACGACGGTGCGCCGCAAAAGCCGGCGTCGAAGCAGCCGCTCGCCGCGCTGCTAGGCGGCTTCGGCATGCCGCGCAAGCCTTCTTCGTCTTCCTGATCTTTCTTCCGGTCAGCCGGGCCGCGACGGCCCGGCGTCGCGTGTTCTCTCTTCTCTCTAGCCGCGCTTATCTCTTCGACGGCGTCACCACGACCGTACAGGTCGTGCCGGCCGACAGCAGCACGCCGTCGGGCACCGCATCGATCTTGATGCGCACGGGCACGCGCTGCGCGAGGCGCACCCAGTTGAAGGTCGGATTCACGTCGGCGAGCAGTTCGCGGCTTTCGGGGTTGTCGCGGTCGTAGATGCCGCGCGAGATGCTCTCGACGTGCCCGCGCAGCACACCGCCGCTCATCAGCCGCATTTCGGCCGCATCGCCAAGCCTCACGTGCGGCAGCTTCGTTTCCTCGAAGTAGCCGTAGACCCAGAACGAGTGGCTATCGACGATCGCAAGCTTCGCCGACCCTGCGATCGCATAGTCGCCGCGAAACACGTTGAGATTCGTCACGTAACCGTCGACGGGCGATATCACGCGCGTGCGCTCGAGATTGAGCTTCGCCGCATCGAGCGCCGCGACGGCCTGCTGATACTGCGCTTGCGCCGAATTGGCGGTATGCGTCGCGTTTTCGCGCGATTCCTTCGACACCACGAGACTATCGAGATCCGCGCGCCGTTTCGCATCGTCGCGGCGCATCTGCAGCTCGGCCTTGCGCGCGGCGACCGCCGCCTGCGCCTGCTCGACCGCGATCCGATAGTGCGACGGGTCGATCTGCATGAGCAGATCACCTTTCCTGACGAGCTGGTTGTCGCGCACCGGCAGCTCGACAACCGCGCCCGACACGTCGGGCGCGATATTGACCACTTCGGCGCGCACGCGGCCGTCGCGCGTCCACGGTTCGTCCATGTAATGGACCCACAGCGCGTGGCCGATCAGTATCGCGACGACGAAAATTGCCACAGTCGCGATAAACCCGAGAATGTTACGGATGGTCATGATTCGACTCTATCAACGATAAACCGCGAGACCGAGGCCGCCGCACACGCAGACGAGCAGGCTCGCGCGAAACAGCGACGGGTGCCAGACGACGCTGTACACGCCGATCTGCGCAAGCACCCGGTCGATCATCCATGTCAGCACCGCGCCGACCAGAAACAGCACGATGACGGCAGGCATGTACGCGTCGAGAATTGCAACCTCACGAGGCATGGCGAGCTCCTGGTGGCGGATGGCCGGCGCCGTTGCCGTTCAGTTCGGCAAGCGGCGATTGGGGGTCGAGCAGCGCGCTTCGAACGAAGTGCGCGTGGCTCAGAATGCGTTGCATCCGGTGGCGTTCTTCGCGTTCCGGCGCGACCCGCGCGAGCATCTGCTGGACCGCGTCGATCGCGGCGTCGGTCGAGCCAAGCGCAATATCGAGCCGTTTTGCGGTCGGCGTTTCGAACAGACGGCCGACGTCGTCGCGCATCGCACGAAGCTTCACGCGCCACGGTGCCATACGCGCATAGCGTGGTTCGCGCGGCAGTCTGTCGATCTCGACGCGCAAGTCGGTGATCGCGTTGCCCACTTCGAGCACGGCGAACAGCCAGCGCAGCGTGTCGCGCTTCACTTCGGGCTCGTCGGCTGCGAGCGCGTTGATCTGGAACATCAGGTCGCGTGCGCCGCTTTCGAAGCGCGTGCGCAGCCCGCGCACGTTGCCGCGGCAGCCGGCTACGACCTGGCGGCGCAGGTCGATCAGCAGGCGATTGCGCAGCCACGGCGTCGACGGCGGCAGCAGCACCGCGAACGCGACCGCGGTGACGAGCATCGAGAGCACGAGCGCGAGCGCATCGTTCATAAAACTCGTCGGCGCGTAGACCTCGAGGTTGTCGGGCCCGGCGAGGAAGCAGAAGAAGATGCAGTAGCCGACTCCGTAGCCGGCCAGTTTCGGGCGTGTCGTCATGAACACGCCGAGTGCGAGAAACGGCGTGAGCGCCGCGCACAACAGCGCAAAGCCGTCGATGTGCGGATAAATGCCGAAGGTGAGGATCAGCGCCATGAACGACGCCAGGGTCGTGCCGACCGCCATCTGCCAGGCCATGCGCGGCGGGTTCGGCGACGACGATGCAAGCGCGCAGATCGCGGCCGCATTGAGCGTGAGCGTCGTGCCGCTCGGCCAGGCGGTGGCGATCCAGAACGCGCCGAGCACGCACATCACGATCGCCGCGCGCACGCCCGAGATGCCGGCCGCGAGCGGATTCGTCTTTGGCTCGTAATGCTCGATCCAGCGTTCGCGCGCGTGCGTGGGCACCGCGAGCGACGCGTAGGTGGCCGTGTACGCGTGCAGGTCCTCGACGAAGCGGTAGAGCAGCTCGGAGGCGGTGTCGAAGTCGAGCAGCGGCTCGTCGGGATGCACGGCGAGTTCGGCGCGCGTCGCGCGAATGCGCTGCGGCAGTTCCGCCTTGTACGCTTCGAGCTGGTCGGCCGAATGGATTGCATCCGCGGCTGTGCGCACGGGCTCGCCGGACCGGCGGTGCAATAGCGGCGCGATTTCGCGGAAGTAGGGCTCGAGCGCGTCGATCGTCACCCACGCGCTTTGCATGTGCAGGCGGTTCATCAGCTGATGCAGCGCGTGAAAACGCGTCGACGCGGCCATGAATTCGGTATTGAGCCGCGCGAGGCGCCCACCGCGCATGCGCGATTCGGCACTTTCGAAAACGGCCATGCTGCGCATCGCTTCGAGGCCGACGATATCGGCAATGAAGCGCGCATTCGTTTCTTCGATCTGGGCGCGCTCGATGCGGCCGCCCAGCGCGTTGCCCACATAATCGACGAACGAGCTGAAGCGCGCGCGCACGGTCGTGCGCACCAGTTCGCCCGTGTGTTCGGGAAAGATAAGGGCGCTGACGGCGCCTGCACAGACGATGCCGAGCAGCACTTCCGAGACGCGCGTCAACGCCGACAGCAGCGCGCCGTCCGGGTGCTGCGAAGCAGGAATGCCGATCAGCGCGGCCGTGTAGCCGGCCAGCACGAAGCCGTACGAGCGGAAGTTGCGGTTGCGCGCGGCGCCGGCCG
This sequence comes from Paraburkholderia sp. SOS3, assembly GCF_001922345.1. Lineage (NCBI taxonomy): Bacteria > Pseudomonadati > Pseudomonadota > Betaproteobacteria > Burkholderiales > Burkholderiaceae > Paraburkholderia > Paraburkholderia sp. SOS3. Next base: position 1,817,134 of record NZ_CP018811.1, read on the forward strand.
TGCAGATGCCGACCCATATCGCGGTCGACAGGATGAACAGTTCGGGCTGCTGCGGAAACAGGCCGAGCAGCGCGAGCATCACGACGAGGCCGACGAGCGTGCCGCAGATCCGGTAGAAGCTCTTCGCGAATACCGCGCCGCTTTGCGGCTGCATCACGATAAAGACGGTCGTCATCGCGGTGCGCGGCTGCGGCATCTCGAGCTTCATCGCGATGCCGATCGCGAGAAACGCCGCGGTCAGCGCCTTCAGGATGTAGATCCAGTTGCGGCCGTCGGTGCGGGCCCAGTCGGCGGCCGCCGCGTAGAGCGACGGCAGCAAGGCGCCTGGCGTGGAGGACGGACTGGTCATGGCGGGCGGCGCGGCGGTCAGGGCGCTTTCGCGTCCGTTTGATCGGGCGGCGCGGCGTCCTTCGCGCGCGCCGCCGCGGAATTTGCCGCGGAATTTGCCGCGGAACGTGCTCGGGTTGGCTTCGTCGCACCGGCGGCGTCGAGGGCGGCTGGCGCCGCAGCCGCGCGGCGCTTGTCCTTGTCACGTTCGCTCGCCGGCCAGGTCTCGGTTTCCGATGGTCCGTCGGCCGGCGCCGCGAGGCCGCCGCCGAGCGCGGCGACCAGCGTTGCGCGTGCGTTCAACCGGTCGGCCTCGACGCGCGCTACGCCTTCCTGCGCGTGCAGCTGTTGGGTTTGTGCGATCAGCACGTTCACATAGTCGGTCAGGCCGCGCCGGTAGCCTTCGCGCGAAAGCCGATAGTTTTTCGTCGCGATATCGACGGCACGCTGCGCTTCCTTCGCCTGTATTTCGAGCGAGCGGATCCGCACGACCTGATCGGAAATCTGCTTCAATGCGCTCACGATCGCCTGGTTGTACTGCTCGGCCGCGATGTCGTAGCCGGCCGATGCGGCGCCGAGCTGCGCGCGCAGACGCCCGCCGTCGAGAATCGGCAGCGATGCGGCCGGCCCGGCGGTCCACTGGCCGTTCTGCGCATGCAGAAACTGGAAGAGCGGCCCCATCGCGGCAAAGCCGCCGACCGACGCGAGCAGATCGATATTCGGATAAAAGTCCGCATGCGCGACGTCGATGCCGCGCGCCTGCGCCGCCACGGTCCAGCGCGCTGCGACGATATCGGGACGATGGCCGATCAGTTCCGCGGGCAGCGTCGACGGCAGGCCGGCGGGACCGTTCAGCGCGAGTTGCGGCCGCGTGATCGCGTCGCCCGCGCCCGGTCCCTTGCCGGCGAGCGCGGCAAGCTGGTTGCGGCCGAGCGCGATTTCCTCTTCGAGCGCATCGATGCGCCGTTCGGACTCGGGCAAGGGCGTTTCGGCCTGCGAGACTTCGAGCTGCGTGCCGAGGCCGCCCTTGAGCCGCCGGTTCGCAAGGTCCGCAACCTGTTGCTGTTGCGCGAGCGTGCTCTTTGCGATGTCGAGCAGCTCGTAGTTCATCGACATGTCGATATACGTGCGCACGACGTTCGCTTCGATTTCGAGTTGCGCGGCGCGTGCGTCGGCCGCGCTTGCATGCGCGAAGTCGAGCGCGGCTTCGGCGGCGTTCTTATCGCGGCCCCATATGTCGAGGTGATACGACAGACCCAGCACCCCGGTGTTGTTCCACGTGGTCTGGTCGGCGAGCGGGCCCGGGCCGTAATAGACGTTATCGGGCCAATGCTGCCGTTGGATGGACAGACTGCCGTTGACCTGTGGCGCGAGCGCGGCCGCATTGACCGCCGAGAGCGCCTGCGCGTTGCGCACGCGCGCCTGCGCAACGGCGAGCGTCGGATTGCCCGCCAGTGCCGCTTCTACCCAACTGTTCAGCTGAGGATCGCGGTAGGCGCGCCACCAGTCGGCGGCGGGCCATTGCGCATCGAGATCGGCGGCGCGAATCGCCGCGCCCGCATCGAGCGACATCGGGTCGTGGGCGTGCGCCTCGGGCGCCATGTTTCCAGGAGACGCGCAGCCGGCAATTGTTAGCGAGATCGCAAGAACCGCGAACGCGGCGATCCTATTTCTCACCGAAAACCGCACGATTTTCTCCCAAAATGACTATGAAACGCTGGTCGCCATTATATTTTTCATGCGATTACTGAATAACAGGCAAAGGTGTAACGCATCTTTACCGGATTTGCGATAATCGCCGTTACGGTATGTGCAACAATCGCCTCCAACGGTAGTCAAGGATCGACATGGATACGCTCCAGAACATGCGCGTCTTTTCCCGCGTCGTCGAGGCCGGCAGCTTCACCGCTGCCGCGCAGCATCTCAACACCACTACCGCGTATGCGTCGCGTGCTGTTTCGGACCTCGAAGCACATTTGCGCACGCGGCTGCTCAATCGCACCACGCGGCGAATCGCGCTCACGGAAGCCGGCGAGCGCTACCTGCAGCGGTGCGAGCAGATTCTCGCGTATGTGGATCAGGCCGAGGCGGAGGCGAGCGATGCGCATGCCCGTCCGTCAGGCAAGCTCAAGGTCCACGCGATGACGAGCTTTGGTCAGCACTACGTCGTGCCGGCGGTCGGCAAATACCAGGAGATCTATCCGGAAGTCCACGTCGAATTGACGCTCGCACAGCGTATGCCCGATCTGCTCGACGAAGGCTACGATGTCGCGCTCGTGCTCGCGCAGCACTTGCCCGATTCGGGACTCGTTTCGCAGCGCCTTGGCAGCGCATTCAGCATCACGTGCGCGTCGCCTGCGTATCTCGAACGCAACGGCATACCGCAAACGCCCGCGGATTTGCGTCACCACGTGTGCCTGCGTCTGCTCACGCCGATTTTCCCGACCGATGAATGGACCTTCGACGGTCCTAACGGACAGGAGACGGTTGCGCTCGGTTCGGCGTCATTCCAGGTGAACGTGGCGGAAGCGCAGGCGGTGGCCGTCCGCGAAGGCATGGGCATCGGGCTGTTGCCGATCTACTCGGCCATCGCCGGGTTGCGCAGCGGCGAGCTCGTGTGGGTCTTGCCCGAGTACACGTCGCAGGAAATGACGCTGTACGCGCTGTATGCGTCGCGCCAATACCTCGACGCGAAGATCCGCACATGGGTCGAGTATCTGCGCGACGGGTTGCCGGCGACGCTTGCCAACGATCACGCCGAATTGCGCAAGTTCGCCCGCACCTGATTCACGCCTCGTGCCTCGGGCATGCCGCGCTTTGGTACGACGTTACAGATGCCGTTGCATCGCAACACTTCCTTACTTCCCACGCGGACCGGTTTTGCTAACGTGGAGTCGACGCCGCTGCCGGCTCCCGCGGCGCCGCGGCGCCGCGGCGCAAGACGCCCTGCGCAACCCGTCCGCAACGAATGGCAAGAAGAGGAAAACATGGATACGCATCTGATGATCGGTGTCGCCGTTATTTTTGGGCTGATCGCGGTTGCCGCGTCGCGCGACCTGCTTCGACGCATGCGGCCGCAGCCGCGGCTCGTGCCGGCGAAAGCGTCATCGGCCGGCTCGTCGATGAAGCCTGCGCGCAGGGACGATGCGAGCAGTCTCTGATACACCTCTGCCCGCTCAGATTTCCACTACCTTCGTCCAGCTGAACTGCCCGTTTTCGAACCGGCGCGTGCGCATATCGAAGTAGCCGCGCGGATTGCAGACGACGCGCGTGCCGTGTTCGACGTAGTCGAAGGCGGTGTGCGTGTGGCCATGGACCCATAACGCGACGGGCTCGCGCACCAGTTCGCGCAGATCGTTGACGAAGCCCGCCGATACAAGGTCGTTCGCGTAGCGCGCCGCGAGGCTGCGCCGATGCGGCGCATGATGCGTGACGACAATGGTGTGGCCCGCGAACGGTTGCGCGAGTGCGTCGGTAAGCCATGCGCGTGCGCGCGCATGGAGCGCGAGCGAATCGGCGGGGGTGAACGGGCGAGGCCCGCTGCGGTTTCCTTCGGCGCTTCCCGCATCGCCCCACGCCACCTGGATGAGCCCGCGATAGTCGAGCATGGCGCGCTGCGCGGCCGCGATCGACGCGTCGCGTGTATCGGGCTGCGCGCCATACAGCTCGAAGTCGGTCCACAGCGTCGTGCCGAGCACACGCCAACGGCCGCCTGGATCGATCAGCGCGGCGTTATTGAGGAAGTGCACGTTGTCCACCGAATCTGCCGCGTCGTGCATGGCCGATTCGAGCGCACCGAACTCGCCGTCGTAGTACTCGTGATTGCCCGGCACATAGACGACCGGCACCGCGCCATCGAAGGTTTGCGCGGCCCAGCGCAGGCCTTGCGCGTGGTTGTGGATGTCGCCCGCAAGTACGACCAGATCGGCGTCGGCATGGGGAATCAGGTCGGGCTCGTCGTGCTCGAGATGCAGATCGGACAGCACGCGAATCTTCATCGCTACCTCCTATGCCGCAAGCGGGCGGCGTGTGTTCGTTCCATGCCGCGCGGCAGCGGCGTGGTCGTCGTCCGTGTAGCCTGGCACCTTCGCGAGCGGTGTTTCGCACGGCCCCCTTGGTTGCTTGCGCGTGCGCTACGCCGCTTTCTTCGCGCGCCGCGCGGCACGTTTGAACGGCGCGACGTAGACCAATGCACACGTGAAGAACAGTACCGCGAACAGCGCTTCGAGCCATGCCAGCGTCGCGCTCGGACCGCGATCGCTCATGCCGCGCACGATGCCTTCCATCAAATAGAGCAACACGAGCATCGACGCCCACTGCAACGTATAGAGACTGCGGCGCCAGACGCCGGGCAGCGCGAGCAACAGCGGCAACGCCTTCAACACGAGCGCCGAGCCGCCCGGACGCAACGGTGCGATGCGCCATTCCCAACCGACGCACAACGCGATCAGCAGCACGAGCGATGCGGCTGCGCCGTAAGCGGCCCACGCCGGTGCGCGTGGCGCCGAGGTCGGTGGGGCAGGCGGGTGTCGTGTATTCATCGGTACGGTGCGCTTCGGTGTTGCCTCGTCGCGAGGCGGCCTACGGACGGTCGGTCATCGACGCGGCGGTGCGTGCGATGCGTGCGCCGAGTGCGATCGCGAGCGCTTTCTCGTCGGCGGAAATGCCGTGCGCCGCGGAATCGGCGCGTGCGTGGTGGGAAGCGCCGTATGGCGAGCCGCCCGTTTGCGTCGTGTTCAGCAGGCTTTCGGTGTAGGGGATGCCGACGATCAGCATGCCGTGGTGCAGCAGCGGCAGCATCATCGATAGCAGGGTGGTTTCCTGTCCGCCGTGCAGGCTGCCCGTCGACGTGAACACGCATGCGGGCTTGCCGGCGAGCGCACCCGATAACCATTGCGGCGTCGTGCCGTCGAGAAAGTATTTGAGCGGCGCGGCCATATTGCCAAAGCGCGTCGGCGAGCCGAGCGCAAGGCCCGCGCATTCCTCGAGGTCGCGCAGCTCGGCATACGGCGGCCCTTCGCTGGGGATGTCGGGTGCCGTTGCCTCGCAAACGGTCGAAACCGCCGGGACGGTGCGCACACGCGCCTGCATGCCGGGCACGCTATCGATGCCTTGCGCGATTGCGAGCGCGAGTTCGCGCGTCGCGCCGTGCCGGCTGTAGTAAAGAACGAGAATGTCTTTCATAAGCCTGTTCCAGGTGAACGGGTATTATAGGGGCTGGGTCCAGCGCTCATGCCACGCACTCGCGTCATATTCGGGTCGTCGCTCGGCACGACGGCGTTCGGAGAGATCATGAAGTGGAAGGAGCTCGGTTTGCTGTCGCGCGTGTTGCCTCTCTTGTCCCGTCTGCGTGTCGACTTCGATACGATCAAACGCCTCGCGCAATTCGCCGCGCAGCGCAGCGGCGAAGACCGTATTCCTCAGGTGGCCGGCAGCCTTACCTTCACCACGATGCTTTCGCTCGTGCCGCTTGCGACGGTTGCGTTCGCGCTCTTCACCGCGTTTCCGATTTTCGCGTCGTTCCAGACTTCGCTGCAGAGCTTTCTTGCCGATCACCTGATGCCGGCGCAGTTCAATAACCAGATCTTCAAGTATCTGAACCAGTTCGCATCGAAGGCGAAAGGCCTGACGACGATCGGCATGATCGTGCTGCTCGTCACGTCGGTGATGACGATGATGACGGTCGAATCCGCGTTCAACGTGATCTGGCGCGTGCGCAAGGCGCGGCCGTTCGCGCAGCGCGTGCTCGTCTACTGGGCGATCCTGACCCTCGGGCCGCTGCTGATCGGCGTCAGTCTTTCGATTTCGTCGTATCTGTTCACGCGGTCGATGGCGTACACGGCCACGCAGCACATTCCGTCGCTGATCGAATGGGCGCTGACAGGCGCTGCGTTGCCGCTGACGGTGCTCGCATTCACGCTGATGTACATGTATCTGCCGAACTGCCGCGTTGAATGGCGCGACGCGGCGGTGGGCGGCTTGTGCGCGGCGATCGCATTCGAGTTGGCCAAGCGCGGCTTCGGCTTCTATATTCGCCGCATACCGAGCTATACGGCCGTGTACGGCGCATTCGCGGTGGTGCCGCTGTTCCTGCTATGGATGTACCTGAGCTGGTTCATCACGCTGGCTGGGGCAATGATCGCGTCGGCATTGCCTGCGATTCGCATCGGGCAGTTTCACCGGCCTTATTTCGCCGGCGGCGATCTGCTCTATGCGCTCGAACTGCTCGCGACCCTGAGCGCTGCGCGCGACACCGGCTCGCGCGGCTATACGGTGGCCGAACTCGCGCGCCTGCTTCGCCGCGACATGGACACGACCGTGCGCCTGCTGCAGCAACTCGAGACGATCGGCTGGATCGTGCCGCTCGACGAGAACGGCTTGCAGCCGCATCACGTGCTGCTCGCGAATCCGAATCAGATCACCGTGCGGCAGCTCTACGACCTGTTCGTGATCGATCGCGATGAGCTTGCGTATCAGGCCAATCTCGATTCGACGCATGTTCACGGTGCGATGCTGCTGGCCGCGCTCGAGAACGACAAGCTCGATGTCACGCTCGCTGAGCTGGTCGCGGCACGCGCGGACGAACGCTCAACACAGTTGGCCGACGGAGCTGCTCGCGCGGCCTCGGCGATGTCTCAGAGGGTTGCATGAGCGGGTTGCATGAGCGGGTTGCCTGAGCAGGTTGCCTGAGCAGGTTGCATGAGCGGGCTACACGAGCGGGCTGCACGAGCGGCCGCGCTTACAACGAAATCTTCCCTGTGCAGATGTCTCTGAACATCACCCAGTCGCCCATCAGGCTGTAGATCGGATGGCGGAATGTGGCGGGCCGGTTCTTTTCGAAGAAGAAATGCCCGGCCCATGCAAACCCATATCCACATATGACCGCCGCCGGCAGCCACATCCAGTCGGCCGACGCGAGCGCCATTGCGAGGCAGCCGATCACGCCGAGCGAGCCGAGAAAGTGCAGACGCCGCGACGTGAGATTGCGATGCTCTTCAAGGTAATACGGATAGAACTCGGCGAAGCTCGCGAAGTGCGGTTCGTGTTGCGTGGAATGCGGGTCCATCGTCAGCTCCCGTGCGTTGCCGCTTGCAGGATGGATTCATTTTGCTGCGTTCCATTTGCGCGTGCAACCTGGCCATTCGGCCAATGGTGCGCAACCGCTCAGGCGGGTACGCTGGCAGGTGACGTCAAGGCGAACGTAAAAAGTGCATCGAGCGTCGCGTCGGGCTGTTCGGCCATCAGCGCGTGTCCGGCGTCGAGCGTGACGATGTCGAACGGCACCTGCGATTGGCGCAACGCATCGGCCAGTGCACGCGTTGCGCGCGGCGGCGTCATCAGGTCGCGTTTGCCCACAATCATCCGTACCGGGCAGCGCACGCGAGCGGCGCGATCGAGGCCGTCGGCATAGGCGTTGCACGCGCTGAAGTCGGTATGAAAAAGACGAGGTTCGCCGGTCGCCGCAACGCGCTCCATCAGGCGCTGGTTCATGCCGTGCAGCCAGAAGCCCGGCGCGGGGCATGACGGCTTGGCGGAGATCGTCGAATGCGACCATTGGTTGACCATGTCGATCGCTTCGGTTTCGCGCTCGCGCGCCGCGGCGAGCAGCGTATCGGAAACGGTCATCGGAGCGGCGGTGGCGAGAAGCGCAAGATGCGTCGCGCGTGCCGCGTAACGCGCCGCGAAGTCGAGCGCGACGAGCGAGCCCATGCTGTGTCCCGCGACAAACGCGCGTGCGATGCCGGTTGCGTCGAGCAGTGCCGCGAGCCAGTCGGCGAGTTCGCCGATGCTGGCGAGCGCCGGGCCCGCGCTACGGCAGTGCCCGGGCAGGTCGAGTGCGAGCACGCCAAAGCCGTGATGCGCGAAGTAGCGCGTTTGCAGCGCCCAGACGCTGTGGTCGTGTTCCGCGCCGTGGATAAAAACAGCCGTCGGCAGCGCGGGATCGAAGGGTTTGCCGCCTGTGTACGCGTAGGCCGCTTTGCCGTTCACATCGACGATCATGGGCATTCCTTGCGCGTGGTACCGGGTTGCGCAGCGGAGGACGTCGAGGCGGTGGCCTGCTGCGGCTGGCGTTCCTTTGTGCCGACGCCCGCGCCGGCGGCCTTTTGTACCGCTTTCAGGGCCCGTTTGAGATCGTCGATCAGGTCGTCCGGGTCTTCGAGGCCGACCGACAGGCGCACCGTGCCCTCGGCGATGCCGGCGGCCGCGAGCGCGGCGGTGTCCATTCGAAAGTGTGTCGTGGAGGCGGGGTGAATCACGAGCGAGCGCGCATCGCCGACGTTCGCGAGATGCGAAAACAGCGTGAGCGCCTCGATGAACCGGCGACCGGCCGCGCGGTCGCCTCGCAGGTTGAAGCTGAACACGGCGCCGGCGCCGCGCGGAAGCAGACGCTTCGCGAGCGCATGATCCGGATGCGATGGCAACTCGGGGTAGGCGACCGATTCGACAGCCGGATGCGCGGCGAGAAAGTCGACCACCTTGCGCGTGTTCGCGACGTGGCGCTCCATGCGCAGCGGCAAGGTTTCGATGCCCTGCAGCAATTGCCAGGCGGCTTGCGGATGCAGGCATGCGCCGAAATCGCGCAGCCCCTCGCGCCGCGCGCGCAGCAGGAACGGCGCGACGGTGCTTTCTTCGGCGAACACCATGCCGTGAAAGCCCGCATACGGCTCGGTGAACTCGGGAAAGCGGCCCGATGCGGCGAAATCGAAGGTGCCGCCGTCCACGAGCACGCCGCCGATCGTCGTGCCGTGGCCGCCGAGGAATTTGGTCGCCGAGTGGTAGACGAAGTCGGCGCCGTGCTCGAACGGCTTGATCAGATACGGCGTCGTGAACGTCGAATCGACGAGCAGCGGGATGCGCTGCGTACCCGCGATTTGCGCAAGCGCCGCGATATCGAGCACCTCGAGCCCCGGGTTGCCGAGCGTCTCGCCGAACAGCAGCCGGGTAGCCGGCCGCATGGCCGCGCGCCAGCCATCGAGGTCGCCGGGCCTGACGAAGGTCGTTTCGATGCCGAAGCGCGGCAGCGTGTAGCTGAGCAGATTGTGCGACCCGCCGTACAGCGCGCTCGACGCGACGATATGCGACCCCGCGCCCATCAGCGTCGCGATGGCAAGGTGCAGGGCGGCCTGTCCGCTCGCGGTACCGATCGCCCCCGCGCCGTTCTCGAGCGCCGCGACGCGTTCCTCGAATACGGCAACGGTCGGGTTCGAGATCCGCGAGTACACGTGGCCCGCGCGCTCCATGTTGAAGAGCGCGGCCGCATGGTCGGTATCGCGAAACGTGAATGACGTGGTCTGATAGATCGGTGTCGCCCGCGCGCCGGTGGCGGGATCCGGGGCCGCGCCGGCATGCAGCGCGAGCGTATCGAAACGGTTGGCTGGCATTGGAACGGCAGGGCGTGAAGCCGCGCGGAGGTGGGAGTGTGATCATCGTATCACCGGCCTGGATTGGCCTGGTCGGGCAGGACAGGCATGGGTTCGCCGCCTGGGTCCATCGCTTGCCGGAACGGCCTGTGGCTGGACAGCTCACGCTCAGCTCACCCTTGCCGCGCCGTTCTTCGCTGCTTTCCTTTTAAGGGTCTTTCCGATAGCATCAAAAATAATGCCATCCAAGCCTATCCGCGCATCATCAGGAGACGAATCATGCGAGTCAGCGACATCCTCAAAGTAAAGGGAAACACCTTGTTCACGGTGACTCCCGACACCCCCCTCACCGACGCGATCGATACGATGGCCGGACACGATATCGGCTCGCTCGTCGTGATGGAGTACGGCGATCTGGTCGGCATGCTGACCTTCCGCGAAATCATCCTCACGCTGTCGCGCAACGGCGGCAGCGTCGGCACCACGACGATCCGCAAGATCATGGACGACCATCCGCTCACCTGCACCCCGGAAACGGACGTCAACGAGGTGCGGCGCATGATGCTCGAGCATCACGTGCGCTATCTGCCGGTCATGGAAAGCCGCGCGCTGATGGGCGTGATCTCGTTCTACGACGTCGCGAAGGCAGTCGTCGAAGAGCAGGGTTTCGAGAACCGTATGCTGAAGGCCTATATCCGCGACTGGCCGGAAGAGCGGGAACCGGCACAGTAAGCGTCGGGCCGGCCACGCCACCTGTCGCCAGCTTTTAGCCGGTTTCACGTTACTGCCCCGGCGCTTTGGTGTAGGGTACGGGTTATCCCGATGTTGCCGCGCCATGCTGCCGCAATGTGGTGCTGCGACTGTGCTGATACAGGGTGGCTGACGATGCATCGGAGCGCGCGCGAAAGCGTGCGCTTTTTTGTGTCTGCTCGCTACAGCTGGTTTGCTGTGCCCGTCTGCTGCGTCCGTCTGCTTGTTGGCCTGCTGCGCTCGTTCTCCGTGCTTGCCGCGGCGCCTGCCGACTGTGTCGACGCCACGCACTCTGTCATAACCCGCTGGCAGTCTGGTAGGGCGTTGTCTACCTTACATTGTGCCTTCCGGCTTCCACCGATACTCCGCATTTCGCATCCGATGAGCGATCGACCGCTATCCGCCGCCCGCCGTGCCGTCCGCGAAGGTCACGCGCACGAATCGCAGTTCCGTCTGCTGCGCGAGCGGCGTTTTGCGCCGTTCTTCTGGACGCAGTTCCTCGGCGCGATGAACGACAATGTGTTCAAGATCGGCTTTACGTCGCTCGTCACCTATCAGGCAGCGCGTTTTTCAGGCGTCAATGCCGATACGGCCGCGTTCCTGATCTCCGCAATCTTTATCCTGCCGTTCGTGCTGTTTTCCGCGACCTCCGGCCAGATCGCCGACAAGTACGACAAGGCGATGCTGACGCGTTTCGTCAAGACTTTCGAGATCGGCGTGATGCTCGTGGGCGGCGCGGGCTTCTGGTTGCATGGCGCGCCGCTGCTGTACCTGTGCACATTCATGATGGGCGTGCATTCGACGCTATTCGGTCCGGTCAAGTATGCGTATCTGCCGCAGCATCTGGAGAAGCCGGAACTCGTCGGCGGCAACGGGCTCGTCGAAATGGGCACCTTCGTCGCGATTCTGCTCGGCACGATCGTCGGCGGCGCAGCGGCGGGACTTGCCGCGCACAGCGAAGCGATTCTCGCGGGCGGCTGTCTTGCGATCGCGGTGGCCGGACGCATCGTATCGGGCTTCGTGCCCGCATCGCAGCCCGCGCAACCGGGTCTCGAGATCAACTGGAATCCCGTTAGCGAAACGTGGCGCAATCTGAAGCTCGCACGCGAACACCGGACGGTGTTTTTGAGCCTGCTCGGCATTTCGTGGCTGTGGTTCGTCGGGGCGACGTTTCTGTCATCGTTTTTCCGTTTCGCGAAAGATGTGCTTTCCGCGAACCCCGACGTGGTGACCGTGCTGCTCGCGACGTTCTCGGTCGGCATCGGCATCGGTTCGCTGATGTGCGAGCGGCTGTCCAAGCGCCGCATCGAGGTCGGGCTCGTGCCGCTCGGTTCGATCGGCATGAGCGTGTTCGCGATCGACCTGTTTTTTGCGAGCCACACGCTGCCGCGCGCGCCGCATCTGTTGTCGGTCGCCGAGTTTCTCGCGATGCCGGTGCACTGGCGCGTGCTCGCCGATCTGTTCCTGCTCGCGATGTTCGGCGGCTTCTATAGCGTGCCGCTCTATGCGCTGATTCAGGCGCGCAGCGTGCCGAGCCATCGCGCGCGCATCATCGCGGCGAACAACATTCTGAACTCGCTGTTCATGATCGTGTCGGCGCTGATGGCCGTTGCACTGACGTCGGCGGGCGTCGGCATTCCGGGGCTTTTCCTCGTCACAGCGCTGCTTAACGTCGTTGTCGCGATCTATATCTATTCGCTCGTGCCCGAGTTCTTGCTGCGCTTCGTCGCGTGGCTGCTCGTGCATACGTTTTACCGGATCCGCCTCGTGAATGCGGAGCGTATTCCCGAAGACGGCGCCGCAGTGCTGGTCTGCAATCACGTCAGCTATGTCGACGCGATCGTGATCATGGCCGAAAGCCCGCGGCCGATCCGCTTCGTGATGGATCACCGGATTTTTCGCACGCCGTTCGTCGGCTGGCTGTTCCGGCACGCGAAGGCGATTCCGATTGCGCCCGCGCAAGAAGACGCCGCGTTACTCGAGCGCGCTTACGACGCGTGCGCGCAGGCGCTGAAAGACGGCGACCTCGTCTGCATTTTTCCCGAGGGCAAGCTCACGCGAACCGGCGATATCAATCCGTTCCGCCGCGGCGTGACGGAGATCCTGCGCCGTACGCCGGCGCCGGTCCTGCCGATGGCGCTGCGCGGGTTGTGGGGCAGCGTGTTTTCACGCGGCAGCGATTCGCAATGGCCGCGCCCGGTGCACAAGGGCGTGATGAGCCGGCTCACGCTTGCAGTCGGCGAGCCGCTCGACCCCGGGCATGTCACGCCCGAAAGATTGCAGCAGATCGTTGCGGACCTGCGAGGCGCGCGCAAGTAGCGAGACCAACAAGCAGGGCGAAGAAGCGGATCGCAAGGGGCGGGCGTCGACGCGGCCTGACGGCCGCCGCAGCGCAAACCGCCGGCGTGCGAGGAAGCGATTCGCCGCCCGGTCCGCGCTCGCGACGTGGAACCGGGCGTGCCCCGGGCTGGCATAATATCGGTTTTCCCGCTCTACTTTGGACGACGCTCATGTCCGGCAACACGTTCGGTACGCTCTTCACCGTCACGACCTTCGGCGAATCGCATGGTCCTGCCATCGGTTGTGTGATCGACGGCTGCCCGCCCGGCATGGCGCTCGCCGAAGCCGACATCCAGCTCGAACTCGATCGGCGCAAGCCCGGCACGTCGCGCCACGTCACGCAGCGTCAGGAAGACGACAAGGTCGAGATCCTGTCCGGCGTCTTCGAAGGGCAGACCACCGGCGCGCCGATCGCGCTCCTGATCCGCAACACCGATCAGCGCAGCAAGGACTACGGCAACATCGCCGAAACCTTCCGTCCCGGGCACGCCGATTACACCTACTGGCAGAAGTACGGCATTCGCGACCATCGCGGCGGCGGCCGTTCGTCGGCACGGCTGACCGCGCCGACCGTCGCGGCCGGTGCCGTCGCGAAGAAGTGGCTGCGCGAGCATCTGGGCACCGAGATTCGCGGATACATGTCGGCGCTCGGCGAGATCGACGTGCCGTTCGTCGATTGGGCCCATGTGCGAGAGAATCCGTTCTTCGCGGCGAACGCGGATGTCGTGCCGCAACTCGAAGCATATATGGACGCGCTGCGCAAAGAGGGCGATTCGATCGGCGCGCGCATCGACGTCGTTGCGTCCGGCGTGCCGGTCGGCCTTGGCGAGCCGCTGTTCGACCGGCTCGACGCCGATATCGCACACGCGATGATGGGCATCAACGCGGTGAAGGGCGTCGAGATCGGCGCGGGCTTCGCGAGCGTCGCGCAGCGCGGCTCCGTGCATGGCGACGAGCTGACGCCCGAAGGGTTCGTCGGCAATCATGCGGGCGGCGTGCTCGGCGGTATTTCGACGGGGCAGGACATCACGGTCTCGATCGCGATCAAGCCGACGTCGAGCATCCGCACGCCGCGCCGTTCGATCGACAAGGCCGGGGTGCCGGCTATCGTCGAGACGTTCGGCCGGCATGATCCGTGTGTCGGCATTCGCGCGACGCCGATCGCCGAGGCGATGCTCGCGCTGGTGCTGATCGATCACGCGCTGCGGCATCGCGCGCAATGCGGCGACGTAGTGGTCGCGACGCCGAAGATCGCACCGAAGGCGCCCTGACGCGAGCAATCGCGATCGCGATCAGGTTCGCATGCAGGGTGGCGATTCGGCGTTGTCGACCCGGCGTTGTCTGTAGGCCGTCGGATCGAGAACGCAAGGTAATTTCAGCTTTACCCGTCCGTGGAGCAAGACGATGACAGCCTCCACATCTTCCGGCGCCGATCCTCTGGCGCAACTTCACGCGCGCGCGATGGCGCCGAACGCGGTGGCCGCCGACTGGCTCGCATACGCAGACGCGCTTGCCGCTCAGGCCGGCCGCGATACCCACCGCTTACGCGAGGCTTTGAGCGCATTGGTGCGCGCATGGCGCCTCGACGCCTCGAGCGACGCCACGTTGCTGCAGAAAATCGCGCAGACCGCGTTTGTCGTGCGCGACTGGCCGCTCGTCGAGTCCGCAACCGAACTGCTGCTTGCACGCGACGCCGCCGATGCGAATGCGCTCGTCTGGCGCGCGGCGGCCGTGCAGCAACGCGACGATTTCGACGAAGCACAGCGCTTGCTGCTCGACGCGGCACGCGTCGTGCCGAATAACCCGGTCGTGCTGCACAAGCTCGCGTTGTGCATCAAGGAGCAGGGCCGCTTTGCCGAAGCCGAAGCGCTGTTGCGCCGTGTGCTCGAACTGTCGCCCGACAATCCGCACGCGCAATTCGACCTCGCGGAACTCGAAATTCGCGCGGGGCGCTTCGCGCAAGCATGGCCGCACTATGAAGCGCGTCTCGCTTTCGACGATGGCATCGCCAACGCGCAACAGGCGCTGGCCGCGATCAGTCCGCACTGGCGCGGCGAGCCGCTCGCGGGCAAGTCGCTCGTCGTGTATGGCGAGCAGGGGCATGGCGATTGCCTGTGGGCGGCGCGCTTTCTGCCGCTGCTCGCGCAACGCGCGCGGGACCAGGGCGGCCGCGTGATATTCGGCCATGACGGGCCGTTGCGGTCGCTGTTCGAACGCATGCTGCCGGAGGACGTCAGGCTCGAAACGAATCTCGACACGCATCCCGATTTCCACTGTGGCTTGATGAGCTTGCCGTTGTATCTCGGCGTTCACGATGCCGCCGGGTGGTCGCAACCGTATCTGAGCGCCGACCCGGCGCGCGTCGAAGCATGGCGATCCCATGTCGTTGCGCACGCAACGAACGGTCAGCGCAACGATCTGCAAAATCGCCCATGCCGCGTCGGTATCGTCTGGAACGGCAACCCCGCGCATGTGCGCGATGCGCGTCGCTCGGTGCCTGCCGAGCAGCTCGAGGCGCTGCTTGCGGTGCCCGGTGTCACGTGGTTCGCGTTGTCGCCGGGCCGCGAAGCGACCGTTGCGCAATGGCGCGCACACGGCGTGAACATCGTCGATCCGACCGCGAATTTCGGTGCCGGCTTCGACGACGTCGCCGCGCTGATGATGAATCTCGAGCTCGTCGTGACGATCGACAGCGGCCCCGCGCATCTGGCCGGGGCGCTCGGCGTGCCGACCTGCCTGATGATCGATCACGTGTCGGCGTGGTTCTGGGGCAACGAGACGCAACGCACGCTCTGGTACGGCTCGATCGAGCTCTACCGTCAACCGTCGGTAGGTGCGTGGGCGCCCGTGATCGAACGGGTCAAAGCGAAAGTCCAAGCGCTAGCCGCTGCAGGCGCCGGCGCCTAGCGATCGAGCGCCGGGCGCGGCATCGCAGCCGCAACCGCGCATTACATGTTCGGATAGTTCGGCCCGCCGCCGCCTTCCGGCGTGACCCACACGATATTCTGCGTCGGGTCCTTGATATCGCAGGTTTTGCAGTGCACGCAGTTCTGCGCATTGATGACGAGGCGCTCGTTGCCGTCGTCGCCCTTGACGAACTCGTAGACCGCGGCGGGGCAGTAGCGGCCCTCCGGCCCTGCATACGTCCTGAAGTTGACGTTGACCGGCACCGAGGGATCTTTGAGCGTCAGGTGCGGCGGCTGGTTTTCCTCGTGATTCGTATTCGAGATGAACACCGAGGAGAGCCGGTCGAAGGTCAGCTTGCCGTCGGGCTTCGGATAATCGATCGGCTTGCACTCGGACGCGGGCTTCAGCATTTCGTGGTCCCAATGCTGATGATGCAACGTCCACGGCACATTGCCGCCGAACACCTTCTGCTCGATGCCGACCATCAGCGTGCCCAGATAAAGTCCTTTGCTCATCCACTGCTTGAAATTGCGCGCGCGATGCAGTTCGGTGTGCAGCCACGATTGCCTGAACGCCTCTGGATACGCGGCCAGTTCGTCGGCTTGACGGCCCGCCTGCAGCGCGTCGAATGCGGCGTCGGCGGCCATCATGCCGGACTTGATCGCCGCATGGCTGCCCTTGATGCGCGACGCGTTCAGAAAGCCCGCATCGTCGCCGACCAGCGCGCCGCCCGGAAACACGAGCTTCGGCAGCGACAGCAGCCCGCCCGCGGTGATCGCCCGTGCGCCGTACGACACGCGTTTGCCGCCTTCGAGGAATGCGCGAATCGACGGATGCGTCTTGTAGCGCTGGAATTCCTCGAACGGCGACAAATACGGATTCGTATAGCCGAGCCCGACGACGAAGCCGACCATCACCTGGTTGTTGTCGATGTGATAGAGGAATGAGCCGCCGTACGTTTCGGTATCGAGCGGCCACCCGGCGGTGTGGATCACGAGGCCGGGCTTGTGTTTCGCCGGGTCGATTTCCCACAGTTCCTTGATGCCGATTCCGTACACCTGCGGGTCGGCGCCGTCGCGCAGCCTGAATGTGTCCTGCAACTGGCGCCCGAGGTGTCCGCGCGCGCCTTCGCAGAAGAGCGTGTATTTCGCGTGCAGCTCCATGCCGAGCTGGAAATTTTCAGTCGGCTCGCCGTCCTTGCCGATGCCCATGTTGCCCGTTACGACACCTTTGACCGCGCCATCGTCGCCGTATAGCACCTCGGCTGCCGGAAAGCCCGGGAAGATTTCGACGCCGAGCGCTTCGGCCTGTTGTCCGAGCCAACGCGTGACGTTCGCCAGACTGATCACATAATTGCCGTGATTCCTGAAGTTGTCGGGCAGCGCCCAGTTCGGCACCGAGGTCGCTTTGGTTTCGGAAAGGAACAGGAAGCGGTCTTCGGTCACTTCGACGGTAAGCGGTGCGCCTTTTTCCTTCCAGTCCGGAATCAGCTCCGACATGGCGCGCGGGTCCATCACCGCGCCGGACAGGATATGAGCCCCGATCTCCGAACCCTTTTCGAGCACGCAGACGCCGATCTCGGCGCCTTTCTCCTGCGCGCGCTGCTTGAGACGGATTGCCGCCGCAAGCCCGGCCGGCCCGCCGCCGACGATCACGACGTCGTATTCCATCGACTCGCGCGGACCGTATTGCTCGATGAGACTTGCGGGGGTCATTGAAACTCCTCTTACCGTTAGAATGCTTTTTTCGGGATCGTATTGTGGGCGAACGGTTCCGACGCTGCAACCGAATGCACTCTTATTAGCACGATCGTACTATTATTCAGGAAAACCACAATGGGCCGTTCGATCAATCTGGAAGGCAAGGTCGCGCTGATCACCGGCGCGTCCACTGGGCTTGGCAAGCGGTTCGCACAAGTGCTGTCGCAGGCCGGTGCGAAAGTCGTGCTGGCGAGCCGCCGCGTCGAGCGCCTGAAGGAATTGCGCGCCGAAATCGAGGCGTCGGGCGGCGCGGCGCATGTCGTCTCGCTCGACGTCACCGACTATCAAAGCATCAAGGCCGCGGTCGCGCATGCGGAAACCGAGGCTGGCACCATCGATATTCTCGTCAACAATTCGGGCGTCTCGACCACGCAACGTCTGGCGGAAGTGACGCCGGCGGACTTCGAATATGTGTTCGATACGAACACGCGCGGCGCGTTTTTCGTCGCGCAGGAAGTCGCGAAGCGGATGATCATGCGCGGCGCGGGCAGCGGCGGCAAGCCGCCTTATCGCATCATCAATATCGCGTCGATGGCGGGCTTGCGCGTGATCCCGCAAATCGGCCTGTACGCGATGAGCAAAGCGGCGGTCGTCCATATGACGAAAGCCATGGCGCAGGAGTGGGGCCGGCACGGCATCAATGTCAATGCGATCTGCCCCGGCTATATCGAGACCGAGATGAACCATCATCACTGGTCGACCGAGCAGGGCCAGAAGCTGATTTCGATGCTGCCGCGCCATCGTGTCGGCAAGCCCGAAGACCTCGACGGCCTGCTGCTGATGCTTGCCGCCGACGAATCGCAGTTCATCAACGGCGCGGTGATTTCCGCAGACGACGGTTTCGGCCTGTCGTAAGCCTTTTCGTTTCGGCGCCGTCGCGTACCTCGCGCAGCCGCGATGATCGGAAAGTCGCGGTTGCGTCCGCTTTATCCGGAAGATTTCGATGAACGATTACCACGCAGTATTCGAAATGTCGCTGCCGATCCGTTGGGGCGACATGGACGCATTCGGCCATGTGAACAACACCGTCTATTTTCGCTACATGGAGCAGCTGCGGGTGAGCTGGCTCGAGCATGTCGGTCTGTCGCCGGCGCTCGGCGACGCTGAAGGGCCGGTTATCGTCAACGCGACGATGGAGTTCCTCAAACAGCTGCAGTACCCGGGCGATGTGATCGGGAAGATGTCGGTCGGCAAGCCGGGGCGCAGCAGCTTCGATACGGGTTTCGTGCTCACGCGTGCCGACGATCCGCATACCGTCTATGCGCGCGGCGGCGCACGCTGCGTGTGGGTCGACTACAAGGCGGGCAAGTCCATGCCGATGCCCGACAAGCTGCGCGCCGCGATCGAGAATGCGCCGCTCGTCCAGGCGGCGGCCTGACTGGGCGGTCCCGCCGCACCGGTCAGCGCGCGCGTCGCATCGCGTTCAATGTCCGAGTAACCGCTGCAGCAGTTCGGTCGCGTTGCCCGTGTCGTATTTGCGCATGAGCCGTGCGCGGTACACATCGACGGTGCGCGAACTGATCTCGAGAATCCTGCCGATCTGCTTGCTGGTCTTGCCGGTCACGAGCTGCGCGGCGATTTCGCGCTCGCGCGGCGTCAGTTCGACGGCGACGCGCCGCGTCGCGCTCAGATCCTCGAAGGTCCACACGCCCGCCGCATGCGGTTCGGCACGCTCGAGCGAGCGGCCCGTCACGTGACACCAGAACAGCTCGCCGTTCGCGCGCTTCATGATGCGGTCGTCGGCATAACTGCCTTGTGCGGTCATGATGGGCGGAATGCGCTCGCCGATCCGCTCGAATTCATCGGCCGACGGGTACAAGACCTGGAACGACTGGCCGATCAGCGCCTCGCGCCTGCAGCCGAAAATCGACGCGAGCGCGTCGTTGCAGTCTTCGATAATCCGCGCGCGCGACAGCACGAGGCCGATCGGCGCGAGGTGAAACGCGGTTTGGTAATCCAGGGCGGGCATGAATGCGGTGCGAATACTTATGTATTTTTGCGTATTGTGCCGCAATGCTCGCGCGTCGTACCCTTTCGGCACGACAACGGAAGTCGCGTCGGCGCGCGGTGTGCGATTTGCAGGGCGGTTCGGCTCGGCTGCACGCGGATGCCCGGCCGGTTTGTACTCCGCTTGCCGCCAGTGACTAGAATGACGTCTCGGGCGCCGCCCGATGCGCGTCGATCGGATCGCCGATCGCGGGTTGCCGAAGTTGCGTCAGCTTTGCGGCGCACGCAGCGAAACGCGTCGGCCGATTCTGAATTTCCATTCAAGGAAGGGACATATTGATGAACAAGGTCTATCCGAGCGCAGCCGAAGCGCTCAAGGACATCGTCAAGGACGGGCAGACGTTTGCCGTCGGCGGTTTCGGCCTGTGCGGCATCCCCGAGGCACTGATCGCCGCGCTGCGCGACTCGGGCGTGAAGGGCATCACGTGCATCAGTAACAACGCGGGCGTCGACGGCTTCGGCCTCGGCCTGCTGCTCGAAACGCGCCAGATCCGGAAAATGATCTCGTCGTATGTCGGTGAAAACAAGGAGTTCGAGCGCCAGTTCCTCGCCGGCGAACTCGAGCTCGAATTCACGCCGCAAGGCACGCTCGCCGAGAAGCTGCGCGCGGGCGGCGCCGGCATCCCGGCGTTCTTCACGAATACCGGTTTCGGCACCGTGATCGCGGAAGGCAAGGAAACCCGCCAGTTCGGCGAGAACCACTACGTGCTCGAACACTCGCTGACCGCCGACGTCGGGCTCGTCAAGGCGTGGAAAGCCGACAAGTCGGGCAACCTCGTCTATCGCCGCACTGCGCGCAACTTCAATCCGATGTGCGCGATGGCGGGACGCATCACGGTCGCGGAGGTCGAAGAGATCGTCGAAACCGGCGAGCTCGATCCGGACGCGATCCATACGCCGGGCATCTTCGTGCAGCGGCTCGTGCTCAATGCGCATCCGGAAAAACGCATCGAACAACGTGTGACCCGCGCGAAAGGAGAGTAACCATGGCCTGGAATCGTGACGAAATGGCCGCGCGTGCGGCGAAAGAATTGCAGGACGGCTTCTACGTGAATCTCGGCATCGGTTTGCCGACGCTGGTTGCGAATCACGTGCCCGCCGGCATCGAAGTGTGGCTGCAATCGGAAAACGGCCTGCTCGGCATCGGCCCGTTTCCGACCGACGACGAAGTCGATGCGGACATGATCAACGCCGGCAAGCAGACGGTGACGACCATGCCCGGTTCGTCGATTTTCTCGTCGGCGGACTCGTTCGCGATGATTCGCGGCGGTCATATCAATCTCGCGATCCTCGGTGCGATGCAGATCAGCAAGACCGGCGATCTCGCGAACTGGATGATCCCGGGCAAGATGATCAAGGGCATGGGCGGCGCGATGGATCTGGTGGCGGGCGTGAAGCGCGTCATCGTGCTGATGGAACATGTCGCGAAGGGCGACCAGCACAAGATTCTCGAACAATGCACGCTGCCGCTGACGGGCGTCGGCGTGGTCGACCGGATCATCACCGATCTCGGCGTGATCGACGTGACCGAGAACGGGTTGAAACTCGTCGAACTGGCGCCGGGCGTCGGCGTCGACGAGATCAAGGCGAAGACCGGCGCGCCGCTCGACGTGAGCGCCGTGCACTGAGCGGATCGATCGTCGAATCGATCGCATGCGGAAAGCAGAAGCGGGTGTGGCGGAAGTCACGCCCGCTTTGTTTTTTGGCGTCGCCTTTGCCCCGGTGCGGAGCGCGGGCGCCGCGTGGTGCTGCGTGGATGCCGTGAGCGCGCCCGGCGTGACAATGCTGTCGAGAATGAAGCGACTACAATCGACGCAAGCCGTTCAGACTTTTCGTCCGAAGGAGGAGATCGCGATGACCGACGTGCGTCCTGATGTGTCCACCGCTTTGTCCAGTTCCACTGCAGCCGGCACGGCGAGCCGCCTGTCGCCGCGCCAGCGCTACGTGCAGTGTCTGAGTCCCGCCGGCTTGCATCGCGTCGCATACACGGAATGGGGCGATCCGCATAACCCGCGCGTGATCGTCTGCGTGCATGGGCTCACGCGCAGCGGACGCGACTTCGACCGCTTTGCCGCGGCGATGTCGGCAACGCACCGCGTCGTGTGCCCGGATGTGGTGGGCCGCGGGCTGTCGTCATGGCTCGAGAACCCGAATTTCTATGCAGTGCCGCAGTACGCGGCAGATATGGTCACGCTGATTGCGCGACTCGAAGTGGAGACGGTCGACTGGTTCGGCACATCGATGGGCGGCCTGATCGGCATGGCGCTCGCGGGCCTGAAAGATTCGCCGATCCACAAGTTGCTCCTGAACGACGTCGGTCCGCATATCGAACCCAATGCATTGACGCGCATCGCCGGCTATCTGGGCAAGCCGACACGCTTCGCGACGCAGCAGGAAGGCATCGAACATGCAGCGTTGCTGGCCGAATCGTTCGGGCCGCTTACGGCCGACGAGTGGCGCGAAATCAATACGCCGCTGCTGCACGAGCGCGACGGCGCATGGCAATTCCGCTACGACCCGCGTATCGCGCAGCCGTTTGCGGCCATGACGCCCGAGATGGCAGCCGCGGGCGAGGCCGCGCTATGGAAATCGTTCGCTTCGATCGAAGGGCCGGTGCTCGTCGTGCGTGGAGCCCAATCGGACCTGCTGTCACACGAGACGGTCGCGAGGATGGTCGAGGTCGGGCGCAATGTGTCGAGCGTCGAAATCGACGGCGTCGGGCATGCGCCGGCGTTTCTCGCGCCCGGTCAGATCGCGATCGCGCGCCGTTTCTTCACGGGCGAGTCCGTCGACGCGTCATAATAGAGGGTGGTTCCGCGCGAGGCGTGCCACGCAGTCGCGTAGCGCATTGCATCGGCATCGCATTCCGTATTGCGCCTATCGTGCGTATTGTGCGGAGTGCGTCTGGCTGTACGGGTTGTCCTCGCCGTTTGCGGCCATCATCACCATTCAACCATCAGGGATTCTCATGGCAGTCATTCGTCATCACGTCGGCAAGCGCCTGTCGGAAATCGCCGTGCATAACGGCACTGTGTATCTGGCCGGCCAGATCGCCGAAGACACCGATCAGGACATCGGCGGCCAGACGCGCGAGGTGCTCGGTCACGTCGACCGTCTGCTCGCCGAAGCGAACAGCGACAAATCGCATCTGCTGTCGGTGCAGATTTTCATTACCGACATGGCGCAATTCGCCGGCATGAACGCGGTGTGGGACGAATGGGTCGCGCAAGGCGCGACGCCGCCGCGCGCGACCGTCGAAGCGAGGCTCGCGAACCCGAAGTGCCTCGTTGAAATCGTCGTGGTGGCTGCGCAGCGCAGCTGACACCCGTTGCTCGACAGTCGCTGAGGCGGGTGGGTGTGGCGGGCGGGTGTGGCGGTTGTCGGCCGTCGCTGATCGGGCCATCGCCAGCGTTGCGGTTGGCAATGCGCTTTTAGACACACGTGCAGCCGCACCTGCAACCCCACTTGCCACACTTGCCTCAGTTGCCTGCTTTTCCCGCCCGACGCATGCCGCGGGCTGTTGCATCATGAATACCGAAACCTCGACCTCCGCTTCCGCTTCCCTGCCATCGTTCGACGACGCGCTCGCGTTCGTGCGCGAGCATGCGGGCGACGTGCGGCTGTCGACGGGAGAATCGCTCGCCGATCACGCGGCGGGCACGGCCGCGATCATGTGCACGCTCAACGTCGATCCGCCGGCGGTGCTGGCCGCGGCGCTGTTCGGCCTGACACCGCATCTCGAAGATCCGGAGCGCGTGATCGCCGCGAAATTCGGCGATGAAGTCGCGCGGCTCGTCACCGACGTGCGCAAGCTGCTGCGTCTGGGCACGGTGAGCTTGCGCGCCGCCGCGCAGAGCGCGCAGCCCGATACCGGCGGCCGCGAAGCCCAGGCCGCGCGCCGCGCGCAGGTCGAAGCGCTGCGCAAGATGCTGCTCGCGTTCGCGCAGGACATTCGCGTCGTGCTGATCCGCCTCGCGTCGCGCCTGCAATCGCTGCGCTACTACGCGGCCGCGAAACTCGCGCCGCCGCCGGACGTGGCGCGCGAAACGCTCGACGTATACGCGCCGCTCGCGAATCGCCTCGGCATCTGGCAACTGAAGTGGGAGCTCGAAGATCTCGCGTTCCGCTTCGAGGAACCGGTCACCTACAAGCGCATCGCGAAGCTGCTCGACGAGAAGCGCGCCGAACGCGAAACCTATATTGCCGAAGCGATCGCGAGGCTCGAGCGCGAGCTCGCGGCGGCGCATATCCGCGCCGAGGTCAGCGGGCGGCCGAAACACATCTACAGCATCTGGCGCAAGATGCGCGGCAAGGACCTCGATTTCTCCGAGCTCTACGACGTTCGCGCGTTCCGTGTGATCGTGCCGGACATCAAGGATTGCTACACCGTGCTCGGTATCGTGCACAACCTGTGGCAGCCGGTGCCAAGAGAGTTCGACGACTACATTTCGCGGCCGAAGCCGAACGGCTACAAGTCGCTGCATACGGTCGTGATCGGCGACGACGGTCGCGCGTTCGAAGTGCAGATCCGTACGCAGGAGATGCATCAGTTCGCCGAGTACGGCGTGGCCGCGCACTGGCGCTACAAGGAAGCGGGCGCGCGCGGCTACGGCGGACAGTTCAGCGCGAGCGGATCGTACGACGAGAAGATCGCCTGGCTGCGGCAACTGCTCGCGTGGAAAGACGATGTGTCGGAGCGCGAGCAGGGCGAGGACGCAAGTGGCGCACGCGACGATGAACACGATGGCGAAAGCGACGACCGCGACGACCGCGATCCCGCCGGCGCGGGCGGCGCGGGCGGCGCGCGCGACGAAGCGGGCGCGGCGCGCCAGCCGTGGCGTCATTTGCGCGACGCGACGTTCGATGACGATCACATCTACACGCTCACGCCGCAAGCGCGCGTGATTCCGTTGCCGCACGGTTCGACACCGCTCGATTTCGCGTATCACCTGCATAGCGACCTTGGGCATCGCTGCCGCGGCGCGCGCGTCGACGGCGCGATGGTGCCGCTCAACACCTCTCTGCAAAACGGACAGACTGTTGAAATCGTCGCGGTGAAGGAGGGCGGTCCATCGCGCGACTGGCTGAACCCGCAGCTCGGCTATTTGCGCAGCAGCCGCGCGCGGCAGAAGGTGCGCGCATGGTTCAACGCCGTCGATTCTCAGGAAAACGTCGCCAACGGGCGCACGCTCGTCGAAAAGACGTTGCAGCGCGAAGGCAAGACGTCCGTCAATCTCGACCAGCTTGCCGCGAAGCTCGGCTTCAAGGCGCCGGAAGAACTGTATGCGGCGGTCGGCAAGGAAGAGTTCAGCCTGCGCCTCATCGAGCAGGCGTTGAACGATGCGCCGCCTGCCGAGCCCGAAGTCGAAGCGCCCGAGCAGTTCGAAAAGCGCAGCAGCGGCGCGAGCGTCGCGCACGGTGCGTCGACGGGCGTGCTCGTGGTCGGCGTCGATGCGCTGCTCACGCAACTCGCGCGCTGCTGCCGTCCCGCGCCGCCCGACGACATCGCAGGCTTCATCACGCGCGGTAAGGGCATGTCGGTTCATCGCAGCGACTGCCCGACGTTTTTGCGCATGGCGGCGCGCACGCCGGAACGCGTACTGCAGACCACGTGGTCCGCGGATGTGATGAGCGGCCGTGGTCAGTCCGTGTATCCGGTCGATCTCGCAATCGAAGCGACTGACCGGCAGGGCTTGCTGCGCGACATTTCCGAAGTGTTCGCGCGCGAGAAAATGAACGTGATCGGCGTGAAGACGCAATCGCGCCGTAACGCGGCTTACATGCTGTTCACAGTCGAGGTGTCGAGTGCCTCGCAGATTCAACGCGCGTGCACGCTGCTGGGCGAAGTGACGGGCGTGGTGCGCGCTGCGCGCAAGGGTTGAAGCGCGCGTTGGGCGCGCTCGGGTATGTTTATCTCTGCGCGTTTTTCGCGCCATGTCTTCTCAGTTTCCAAGCCGTTTTCACTCACGCAAGAATGACCTGAATTTTTGATGTCGACGCATAAAAATACTTGCCAACACTCTGAGTGCTCCATATAATCTCGTCTTCTTCAGGCTCGTAGCTCAGCTGGTTAGAGCACCACCTTGACATGGTGGGGGTCGTTGGTTCGAGTCCAATCGAGCCTACCAACGAAAATCGAAGTATCGGTGAATTGCAGTGCGGTTTTGCAGTCATCGGTGCTTCATCAATCCGCAAGAGGCGCGAACAAAATTTGCGCCAATATAGCGAGCATGGTTATGACACCGCGAACGTTTACCGAAACCACTTCGGAGCGACGCTAGTCGAGGACCCTGTTCGCCTTATCGCCCTTGCGATTTGCTGGAAAGTGAATGCGGCCCCTCGAAAGCGGGGCCGCATTTTTTTTATCGCGGTTTTTGTCACGGTCGTTTTTAAACGAGTTGTTGCTGCCGCCGCCGGCCGGTCGGCAGCACGGAGAAAACAATGGTCTCGATACGTCTGCCAGATGGTTCAGTTCGACAGTACGATCACCCCGTGACGGTCGCCGAGGTCGCGGCCTCGATCGGTCCTGGTCTTGCGAAGGCCGCGCTCGGTGGCAAGCTCGACGGCGAACTCGTCGATACGTCCGCGCTGATCGACCATGATGCGTCGCTCGCCATCGTCACGGAGAAAGACGCGGATGGCCTCGACATCATCCGTCATTCGACGGCGCATTTGCTTGCGTACGCGGTCAAGGATCTGTTCCCCGACGCGCAAGTGACGATCGGGCCGGTCATCGACAACGGGTTCTACTACGACTTTTCGTATAGCCGTCCATTTACGCCTGAAGATCTTCAGAAGATCGAGCAGCGTATGCAGGAACTCGCGAGGAAAGACGAGCCCGTGTCGCGGCGTGTCGTGTCGCGCGATGAGGCAGTCGAGTACTTCAAGAGCATTGGCGAGAAGTACAAGGCCGAGATCATCGAATCGATTCCCGCAAGCGAAGAGATCAAGTTGTATTCGCATGGCGGCTTCACGGATCTGTGCCGCGGCCCGCACGTGCCGTCCACGGGCAAGCTCAAGGTCTTCAAGCTCATGAAGCTCGCAGGCGCGTACTGGCGCGGCGATGCGAAGAACGAGCAATTACAGCGTATTTACGGCACGGCCTGGACGAAGAAGGAAGACCAGGACGCGTATCTGCACATGCTCGAAGAAGCGGAAAAGCGCGACCATCGCAAGCTCGGCAAGCAACTCGATCTGTTCCACATGCAGGACGAGTCGCCGGGCATGGTGTTCTGGCATCCGCGCGGCTGGACGCTGTGGCAGCAGGTCGAGCAATACATGCGCCGCCGTGTGAACGACGCCGGTTACCTCGAGATCAAGACGCCGATGATCATGGACCGGTCGCTGTGGGAAGCATCGGGCCACTGGCAGAACTACCGCGAAAACATGTTCACGACGGAATCGGAGAAACGCGACTACGCGATCAAGCCGATGAACTGTCCTGGTCATGTGCAGGTGTTCAATCACGGCCTGCGTTCGTACCGCGATCTGCCGCTGCGTTTCGCGGAATTCGGTTCGTGCCATCGAAATGAGGCATCGGGCGCGCTGCACGGGTTGATGCGTGTGCGCGGCTTCGTGCAGGACGATGCCCATATTTTTTGCACGGAAGACCAGTTCATCAGCGAATCGATCGCGTTCAACACGCTCGCGATGAGCGTCTACAAGGATTTCGGCTTCGATCAGGTCGACATCAAGCTGTCGCTGCGCCCGGACGCGCGCGCCGGTACGGACGAAACGTGGGACCGCGCGGAAGAGGGCTTGCGCGAGGCGCTGCGCGCGTGCGATGTGCAATGGGAAGAGTTGCCCGGCGAAGGCGCGTTTTACGGTCCGAAGGTCGAGTACCACATCAAGGATGCGCTCGGCCGGTCGTGGCAGTGCGGCACGCTGCAGCTCGATATGGTGTTGCCGGAGCGGCTTGGCGCCGAATTCGTCGCCGAAGACAACAGCCGCCGGCGGCCCATCATGCTGCATCGTGCAATCGTCGGATCAATGGAGCGTTTTCTCGGAATTCTGATCGAGCACCATGCCGGTGCGATGCCCGCATGGCTCGCACCTTTGCAAGTCGTGGTGATGAATATCGCTGAAAGTCAGGCTGAATATGCGAAAAATCTTGCCCATTCGTTGCAAAAACAAGGGGTTAGAGTCGAGGCCGATTTGCGCAACGAGAAAATAAGCTATAAAATACGCGAGCACACGCTGCAAAAGGTCCCGTATCTGCTGGTCGTCGGCGACAAAGAGCGTGATGCGCAAACGGTAGCCGTGCGTGCCCGTGGCGGTGTCGATCTGGGTGTGATGCCAGTCGATGCCTTCAGCGAGCGTCTGCGTCAGGAAGTGCAGACGTTCCAATAACCACCTGGCAGCGCGGCTCGTTTTTTTCAATTTTTAGAGGAAACGTAACATCGCTACTGATAAGTCGTCGCATCGCATCAACGGTGAAATCTCTGCACCCGAGGTGCGCCTGGTCGGAGTCAATAACGAACCGCTTGGCATCGTCAAACTTGCTGACGCGTTCCGTATGTCGGAGCAGCAGGACGTAGATCTGGTCGAAATCGCGCCGCAAGCCGTTCCGCCGGTTTGCCGGCTGATGGACTACGGCAAGTTCAAGTACCAGGAAGCGAAGAAGCAACACGAAGCCAAGCTGAAGCAGAAGGTTATCCAGGTCAAGGAAGTCAAATTCCGCCCGGGTACCGATGATGGCGATTACAACGTCAAGCTCCGCAATCTCGTTCGCTTCCTCGAAGACGGCGACAAGACGAAAATCACGTTGCGTTTCCGTGGCCGCGAAATGGCTCACCAGGAAATCGGTATGCGCATGCTTGAGCGCCTGCGCACCGACCTCGACGAAGTCGGTCAGGTCGAGCAGATGCCGAAGATGGAAGGGCGCCAGATGATCATGGTGCTGGCCCCGAAGAAAAAGAAGTAAGCTCACGCGTCGTTTGATGCGTGGCGGGACCGGCGGGTGAGGCGTGCTCATGTCGCTCCCGCAGTCAGGCCGCGGTTGAGTCGGCGGCTAATCGCAGCGGTTGGAATCGAACGGCGCTTCGTCGTGGTTGGAGCGCGGCGAGGCGCGGCAAAGTTTCGGAACGGCGCCCGCACTGTGCAGTGACGCGGGCGTTTTGTCTGAAAAGCAGTGGCCGCACCGTCATGGCGGCGGCTGTCTGCATACCAAGTGGACTGGGTTTCGAAGGGCGGGTGAAGGGCCGTCAAGGCCAACCGCACACCCATATCCATCAAATAATGGAGTTGTTCGCATGCCTAAGATGAAGACGAAGAAGAGCGCTGCAAAGCGCTTCAAGGTGCGTCCGGGCGGGACCGTCAAGCGCGGTCAAGCTTTCAAACGCCACATCCTGACCAAGAAGACCACGAAGAACAAGCGTCATTTGCGCGGTTCCGCGGCTGTCCATGAGACCAACATGGACTCCGTGCGCGCAATGCTGCCGTTCGCGTAACCCTTAACCGATACTCATAGGAGCGAAACATGCCTCGAGTCAAACGTGGGGTTACCGCACGGGCCCGTCACAAGAAAGTCATCAAGCTGGCCAAGGGTTACCGCGGCCGTCGCAACAACGTCTACCGCATCGCCAAGCAGGCGGTAATGCGTGCAGGTCAGTACGCGTACCGCGATCGCCGCAACAAGAAGCGTGTGTTCCGCGCGTTGTGGATCACGCGTATCAACGCGGCGGTGCGCCAGCATGACATGACGTACAGCGTGTTCATCAACGGCCTGAAGAAGGCATCGATCGAGCTCGACCGCAAGGTGCTGGCCGACATGGCTGTGTTCGACAAGGCTGCTTTTGCCGCGATCGTTCAGCAGGTGAAAGCCGCCGTTGCAGCCTGATCGTGCCTGTGCACCGTTCGGTGCACCACCGGCGTCGGAAGCAGGCGCCGGGTAAAGGAAGGTTCGTCGCAGGTCGTTGCAGCGACCGGTTGGCCTGATGTGGGCCTCCGGTCATGCTGCAACAAAAACGGGGCTCCTCACCGAGCCCCTTTTTTGTTGGTCGAGCCGAATTGCTTCATTTGAACACTGACGTTGAAAAGATGGGATCAATGGACCTGGATCAAATCGTTGCCGATGCGCAAAGCGCTTTCGAACGCGCCACCGACGTCACCACGCTCGAAAACGAAAAAGCGCGTTTTCTCGGCAAATCGGGCGCGCTCACCGAACTGCTCAAGGGGCTGGGCAAGCTCGAGCCCGAAGCGCGCAAAACGGAAGGCGCGCGCATCAACGTCGCGAAACAGCAGGTCGAAGCGGCGCTCACTGCACGCCGTCAGGCGCTTGCCGATGCGCTTCTGAACCAGCGTCTCGCGGCCGAGGCGATCGACGTGACGCTGCCGGGCCGCGGTCTTGCCGCGGGCAGCCTGCACCCCGTGATGCAGACATGGGAGCGCGTCGAGCAGATTTTCGGCTCCATCGGCTTCGACGTCGCCGACGGCCCGGAGATCGAAACCGACTGGTTCAACTTCACCGCATTGAACAGCCCCGAGAACCATCCGGCGCGTTCGATGCAAGACACGTTTTACGTCGACGGCAAAGATGCCGACGGCCGTCCGCTGTTGTTGCGCACGCATACGAGCCCGATGCAGGTTCGCTACGCGCGCACGCATACGCCGCCGATCAAGGTGATCGTGCCGGGCCGCACCTATCGCGTCGACAGCGATGCGACGCATTCGCCGATGTTCAACCAGGTCGAAGGCCTGTGGATCGAAGAGAACATCAGCTTTGCGGATCTGAAGGGCGTGTATAGCGATTTCCTCAAGAAATTCTTCGAGCGCGACGATATTCAGGTGCGCTTTCGCCCGTCGTACTTCCCGTTCACCGAGCCGTCTGCCGAAATCGACATGATGTTCGAGAACGGCAAGAACGCGGGTCGCTGGCTTGAGATCTCAGGCTCGGGCCAGGTTCACCCGACGGTCGTGCGCAACATGGGCCTCGATCCGGAGCGCTACATCGGCTTTGCTTTCGGCAGCGGCCTCGAGCGTCTGACGATGCTGCGCTACGGTGTGCAGGATCTGCGTCTCTTCTTCGAAGGCGATCTGCGCTTTTTGCGACAGTTCGCATGATGTTGCCGTGCGGCCCGCTGCGGCCGGCGCACGCCGGCGCAGCGAGCCGCACGCCGTGTCGTTGTCGCGGCGCGAGCGCATGAGATGCATCGTCGGAGCATCCGCCCGCGCTCGCCGGACGTTGACTCAACCCGTATAGAACGTACAGAACCATGCAATTTCCGGAATCCTGGCTCAGAACCTTCGTCGATCCGCAACTGACGACCGAGCAGCTGTCTCATGCGCTGACGATGGCCGGCCTCGAAGTCGAAGATCTGCGCCCGGTGGCACCGCCGACGTCGAAGATCGTGGTCGGCCGCGTGCTCGAGGTGGTCAAGCACCCGGATGCGGACAAGCTCAACGTCTGCCAGGTCGATGCGGGCACGGGCGCGACGCTCAACATCGTGTGCGGCGCGCCGAATGTCGCGCCGGGCATCAAGGTGCCGGTCGCGCTGGTCGGCGCGCAACTTCCGCCGGCCGAAGAGGGCGGCGCGCCGTTCGCGATCAAGCTGTCCAGGCTGCGCGGCGTCGAGAGCCAGGGCATGCTGTGTTCCGCACGCGAGCTGAAGCTTTCGGAAGATCACAGCGGCCTCTTGATCCTGCCCGAAGACACGCCGATCGGTGAGGACATCCGCCGCGCACTGAAGCTCGACGATACGATTTTCGAAGTCAAACTGACGCCGAATAAGGCGGACTGTCTGTCGGTATTCGGCATCGCGCGCGAAACGGCTGCGATTACCGGCGCGCCGCTCAAACCGGTCGAGATCAAGCCGGCGCCCGTCGCGCTGAACGAAACGCTGCCGGTGAAAATTTCCGCGCCCGATCTGTGCGGCCGTTTTTCCGGTCGCGTGATCCGCGGCGTGAATGCGCGCGCGAAGTCGCCGCAATGGATGGTCGAACGCCTCGAGCGTTCGGGCCAGCGCAGCATTTCGGCGCTCGTCGATATTTCGAACTACGTGATGCTCGAACTCGGCCGTCCGTCGCACGTGTTCGATCTCGACAAGATCCACGGGTCGATGGACGTGCGCTGGGGCAAACGCGGCGAATCGTTGAAGCTGCTCAATGGCAATACGGTCGAAGTCGACGAGACGGTCGGCGTGATTGCCGACGATCGCCATATCGAAAGTCTCGCGGGCATCATGGGCGGCGACAGTACGTCGGTTACGCTCGATACGACGAACATCTATCTCGAAGCGGCGTTCTGGTGGCCCGATAGCATCCGCGGCCGCTCGCGCCGCTACAACTTTTCGACCGATGCCGGGCATCGTTTCGAGCGCGGCGTCGATTACTCGACGACGGTCGAGCACATCGAACGGATCACGCAGCTGATTCTCGACATCTGCGGCGGGCAAGCGGGACCGATCGACGATCAGACCGTCAATGTGCCGAAGCGCGCGCCCGTGAAAATGCGCGTCGCGCGTGCTCAACGGATTATCGGCGTCGCGATCGGCGCCGACGAGATCGCGGACATCTTCATGCGCCTCGGCCTCGACTACCAGCGCGACGGCGAGACGTTCTCGGTCATGCCGCCGCCGTATCGCTTCGATATCGAAATCGAGGAAGATCTGATCGAGGAAGTCGCGCGCATCTACGGCTTCGAAAAGATTCCCGCGCGCCCGCCCGTTGCGAAGAGCGAAATGCGCGCAACCAACGAAACGCGCCGTTCGATTCATGCGCTGCGTCACGCGCTTGCCGCGCGCGATTACGCGGAGACGGTCAACTTCAGTTTCGTCGACGCCGAATGGGAACACGATTTCGCGGGCAACCGCAATCCGGTGCGGCTCGTCAATCCGATCGCGAGCCAGCTTTCGGTGATGCGTACCACGCTCTTCGGCAGCCTCATCAACGTGCTGCGCCACAACCTGAATCGCCGCGCGGATCGCATCCGCGTGTTCGAAGCCGGTCGCGTATTTCTGCACGACCCGAAGATCGCCGCGGGCGAGATGACGGTGGAAGGCTTCGCGCAGCCGAAGATGCTCGGCGCGCTCGCGTACGGGCCGGTGCTCGAAGAGCAGTGGGGCGCCGCGACACGCGCAGTCGACTTCTTCGATGTGAAGGGCGACGTCGAAGCGCTGTTGAGTCCCGCGCTTGCGTCGGCCGCGCGGTTCGTGAAGGCGGAGCACCCGGCGCTGCATCCGGGCCGCAGCGCGCGCATCGAGCTCGATGGACGCGCGGTCGGCTGGATCGGCGAATTGCATCCGCGCTGGATGCAGAAGTACGACTTGCCGCATGCGCCGATTCTGTTCGAGATCGAAGCGGAAGCGTTGATGCGACGCGAATTGCCGAACCCGACCGAAGTGTCGAAATTCCCGCCCGTGCGACGCGATATCGCGGTTGTCGTCGACCAGAAAATCGAGGTTCAGGCGCTGCTCGACGAACTGCAAAAGGCCCTGTCCGAGGACGCCTGCAAGACCGTTCAGAGGGTTGCGCTTTTTGATGAATTTCGTCCAAAATCAAGTACTTCCGGTGGGCTGGCAGCCCATGAGAAAAGCCTTGCGTTCCGTGTGACCTTGCAAGATACTGGGGGAACCCTTCAGGACGAAACGGTCGATCTGGCCATTCAGACCCTGGTGGATCGTCTGGCTCGAGCATATGGCGCACGGTTGCGCGGATAACCTGCGGGACGCGGGTTATTGCGGGGGTTCCCGATTCAGTCGCGATTCGGTCCCGCTTTTTCCTGCTTTTTCCCGCTTGGTTTTCGCCTGTTTCCGCACTCTCCGTTTCAGCTTGCGCGCCATTTGACAGATATGAATGAAATGAACTCGAGTGATTTCGAAGCCCTTCTTACGGCGCAGCGTAGCGCCATGATTCGCGATATTCCGACATCATCTGCCGGCGCGTCGGCTGAAACACCGACGCTGACGAAGGCCGAACTTGCCGAGTTGCTGTTCGACAATGTCGGGCTCAACAAGCGCGAAGCGAAGGACATGGTCGAAGCGTTCTTCGAAGTGATTCGCGACGCGCTCGAAGGCGGCGACAGTGTGAAGCTGTCGGGCTTCGGCAATTTTCAGTTGCGTGACAAGCCGCAGCGTCCCGGGCGCAATCCGAAGACCGGCGAGGCAATTCCGATTGCCGCGCGCCGCGTCGTCACGTTTCATGCAAGCCAGAAGCTGAAGGCGATCGTTGAAAACGGCGCCGAGGCAAGCCTCACGCGCTGATCGATAGCTGATCGATAATAATCGAGACGCGCGCGTTCCTGCGCAACCCACCACGACGGCTAACTGACGATGACAGCGACGATCGAAA
Source organism: Paraburkholderia sp. SOS3 (assembly GCF_001922345.1). Lineage (NCBI taxonomy): Bacteria > Pseudomonadati > Pseudomonadota > Betaproteobacteria > Burkholderiales > Burkholderiaceae > Paraburkholderia > Paraburkholderia sp. SOS3. The sequence continues at coordinate 1,850,873 of NZ_CP018811.1, forward strand.
AAGTCGTCTTGCCTCCGATTCCCGCCAAGCGCTATTTCACGATTGGCGAAGTGAGCGAACTCTGCGGCGTGAAGCCGCATGTGTTGCGCTACTGGGAGCAGGAGTTCACGCAGTTGCGGCCGGTCAAGCGGCGCGGCAATCGTCGGTACTACCAGCATCATGAAGTACTGCTGATTCGTCGGATTCGCGAGTTGCTCTACGAGCAGGGCTTCACGATCAACGGCGCGCGCAATCGTCTGGATTCGCATGGCGGCGCGCAGCGCGAAGCGGATGAGCGCGAAGAGGCTGAAGCACCCGTCGTTACGCAGTCGATGGCGACTGTCGACGTCGATCAGTTGCGCAAGGAGTTGCTGCACGTGATCGATCTGCTCGGGCATTGAATTGCATCCCGATGGTGTCGCAATGCCATCTCGGTGTTGCTTCGATGTTGCTTTGATATGGATAGGCAAACAAAAACCCGCGACAGCTTTTTGGCTGACGCGGGTTTTTTTGTCTGGTCGGGGCGAGAGGATTTGAACCTCCGACCACCTGCACCCCATGCAGGTACGCTACCAGGCTGCGCTACGCCCCGAAAGCTGGCAAGTATAACAGACACGAGCCGCGGTGAGCATCACTTGCGTGCGTCAAATTGATTCTTTGAACGTGAGTGCCGCATGCCGGTCGCGATCTTGAGCAATGCTGTCAAGCTCGGCCAAGTTCAGACTCTCGTGCGAAAGCATCGGTGAATCGCGACTGCCGCCTCATCGATCATCGACCATCGAACACCTCGTTTCGACGGCCCCTCGACCTTGGCGTAAACACCGAGCCCGAGCGCTTTTCGCACCATCTTTTCGACGCCTGATATATCATATATCAGCTCTGTCCCTGTTCAGGTTCCCCATGCTCGATCCGTCGTTGCTAGGCCGTCTGTCGTTCACGCACGCCGAGCCGTCCAAAGGCCCGCTGCCACCGGGGCGTCACCGCCTTGGCCTTGCCGAAGATCGCGACGCCGTACTCTTCGTGCCCGACGGTCTGAGCGAAAGCAGCGCCCCCGTCCCGCTCTTTATCATGTTCCACGGCGCGGGCGGCTTCCCGGAGAAAGTGCTGCCCTTCATCGAGCCACATGCGCAGCAACACCGCTTTCTCGTGCTCGCACCGCATTCGACCTATCCGACCTGGGACATCGTAATCGGCGGCAATGGCCCCGACCTCGAACGGCTGCATCAGGCGCTGACCGAAGTCACTTCGCGCTATCGCGTCGACCGTCGCCATCTGGCCTTCGCGGGATTTTCCGATGGCGCAAGCTACGCACTGTCGATCGGTATCACGAACGGCGATATCGCGAGCCACGTGATTGCGTTTTCGGGCGGCTTCTTCTCGATCTTCATCCAGGAAGGCGCACCGAAAGTGTTGATCGCGCACGGCCTCGAAGACGAGCAGTTGCCGATTGCCTCGAGCGGCCGTGCGAATGCGGCGAAGCTCAAGGCCGCGGGCTACGACGTGCAATACATCGAGTTCAACGGACTGCATGCGATTCAGCCGCCGGTCGTCGAGCGCGCGGTAGCGTTCTTTCTGCAGCAGCGCACGGCATGACAAATAGCGATCGCGAGCGTGCACCACGGCGCACAAGCGCTCATATGCGCTCATAAGCGCGCACGAACTCGCGGTCGGGAGACACACGAATGGACTTTGAAATACCGGAATCGTTGATTCACCCGCTGCTCGGCCTGATCGGAACCGGTTCGCCGCTTGCGAGGCAGCTCGAGGCGCACTGTATCTGTCACGGCAACATGATCGTCTCGAGCAAGCTCTTCGATGCGCAGTCGCTGAACTCGCTGTACACGCTGAGCAAGATGCAGGACGATCGCGGGCTCATGTTTCAGATGCTTGCGCTCGACGGCATCTACAACGCGCCGCACGCGCGCGTGATTCCATCGCTCGATCAGCTCGTGCCGGGCCTCATCGCGTATCTGTCGCGCGATGCGATCGACGGGTGGCTCTATCGACGCAACAAGGACGGCACGCTGTTGCCCTGGCTCGTGCATCGCATGCGCTACGTCGAGCCGGAGCAGGGCAACCCGTATGTCGTCGTCGACATGGTCGCGAATACGATGCAGTCGGCCAATTCGGAGCAGACCGACTACAGCAAGCGTCGCTCCGGGATGACGACGTCGTTGATGCTGAACCGCAGCGACATCGTCGACCGCACGATTCCCGAGCTGCTCGCCGAGTTCGGCTTTTACAAGGAGTGCGCGGAGTTTCGGCGCGAATACGAACAGCACGCGCAGCGTTTCCTGCAATACCAGCGCCGCTTCGGCAAGCAGTTTCTCGTGACGAAGGCGGTGTTTGCGATCGATGCGAAGGGAACGCCCGAGCTCGCACGGATTGTCGACGGCGTGACAGCGAAGTGCGTCAACGATGAAGAGCGGCTCGAACGCCGCTTCGAGATGACCTGCGACCCGAGTTTCTGGCGCAATGCCGGCATCGAAACGGGCTTCGACAGAATTCCGCTGCATTGCTACGTTCATCTGTTCCATCTCGAATGGCACAAGAACGTCTGGGCGCATGTACAGCATCTGACCGAGTATCGCTACCAGCCCGAACTGCGCGACAAGCTCGTATTGCCCGGCGACCACCGCGATCTGATCGACATCCTCACGTCGGACCTCGACCTGCTCGTGCAGGATTTCGTCTCGGGCAAGTCGGGCGGCACGACCATTCTGTGCCAGGGTGCGCCGGGTCTCGGCAAGACGCTGACCGCCGAGATCTATTCGGAAGTCGTGGGCAAGCCGCTCTACCGCGTGCATTCGGGGCAGCTCGGCACGACGGCCGCGTCGGTCGGCGCGGCCCTGACCGGCGTGCTGCGCCGCGCGATGCGCTGGGACGCGATCCTGCTGCTCGACGAAGCCGACGTCTATATCCGCCGCCGCGACAACGATCTCGAGCACAACGCGATCGTCGCCGAGTTCCTGCGCACGCTCGAGTACTTCAACGGCCTCATGTTCATGACGACCAACCGCATCGGCGACGTCGACGATGCGATCCTGTCGCGCTGCATCGCGACAATCCACTATGAAATACCGTCGAAAGCCGACGCGACGCTGCTGTGGAAACTGCTGGCCGAGCAGTTCGGCGCCGATCTCGATGACGCGCTGATCGAAGAACTGACGGTTCGCTACCCGAAGGCCAGCGGTCGCGACATCAAGGAACTGCTGAAGCTCGCGACGCGCTACTGCAAGGCGAGGCAACTTCCGATCAGCGAAGATGTGTTTCGCCTGTGCGCGCTGTTCCGCGGACACCCATAACCGCGCATCACGCTCGCGTGCGGCGCGCGCCGCCCAACCCGCGCGCGCCGCTCGACCCACGCATTGCCCGCCGTCCTGCACACAAACGCATCGAATGGGACAATCCGCGAGGCCGTCGACGAGGCGGCTTTCGACCGTCTGACATCGATGTCAAATACCCCACAGGAACGGAGACACACGCATGCGTTTTGCACGCCATTTGTTTGTATTCGCAACCATCGCCGGCCTGGCCGGTGCCGTACAGGCGCAGATGCCGCAGCCGGCCGGCGGCCAGACCGGCAGCTATGCGGAAGGCGATCTGCCGCTCGAGAGCGGGCAGTCGATCGACGACTTCTCGATCTCATACGAAACCTACGGCACGCTCAACGCGGACAAATCGAACGCGATTCTGATGGTGACGGCGATCAGCGGCACGCACCATCGTCTCGACTATCTGATCGGGCCGGGCAAGGCGCTCGACACGAACCGCTACTTCATCATCACGACCGATGCGATCGGCAACGGCCTCACCACGTCGCCGTCGAACAGCGTGAAGCAACCGGGCATGGCGTTTCCGCGCTTCGCGATCCGCGACATGGTCGAGTCGCAGTACCGGCTCGTCACCGGCAAGTTCGGCATTACGCATCTGTTCGCGGTGATCGGCGCGTCGATGGGCGGTATGCAGACGCTGCAGTGGGGCGTGAGCCACCCCGACATGATGGATGCGCTCGTGCCGATCGTGCCGCTCGGCCGCACGCCGCCGTGGACGAAGACGGTGCTCGAATTGACGCGCGAGGAAATCATGAGCGACCCCGCGTGGGACAACGGCCATTACCGTCAGGGAACGGAGCCCGAACAGGGGATGCGGCTCTGGGCCGGTACGCTTGCGCTGATCACGCGCACGCCGGAACTGATGAAGAACACCGTGCCCGACGGCGACGCCACACAGAACGAAGCCGCGCAGTGGTTACGCAAGACTGAAGACAGCGCCTGGAAAAACTTCGATGCGCGCAACTGGATCTACCAGACCTGGGCCTACGATGCGCACGACCTCGGCACGACGCCGGGCTTCAACGGCGACTACCATCAGGCGCTGCGCTCGATCCGCGCGCGCATGCTGGTGCTGGCGGGCGTCGGCGATCTGCTGAATCCGGAGCCGGAGGCGCTCGAAGTCGCACGCTACGTGCACGGTGCACAATTCGAATCGATCGAGCCGCGCTGGCCGTCCGGTCATTTTTCGGCGGCCGGCGTCACGCAACCGGAGGTCGATTTCCAGAACCGCGAAATCGGCGCTTTCCTGACCAAAGTCGCGGCACAAAAGCATCCCGGCTGAGCGTGCGATAGCCGCGGTATTCATTCTGAATTAGAGGAGCGACTCTTCAGGATTCACGAATGCTTGCCGATAACAGACTATGGTGGGAAGTACGCTGGACACTGCAGCGAGCCGCGATGTTGCACGCTGCAGTGCATCGGCATGTATCGTGTGCACGAGCGACTTTTCGCATGATCGTGGCTGAACGACCACGCGAGCTGGCTCTGCTTGATATCTGTCGAAGAGGCGTCCGCTGACCGACGGTCCGCCCGCATGGCCGTTGTCGAGCGTCCGCAGAATCACGCTATCTGACCGATTTCCTGCGCCGGAGGCCCAGTGATACGGCAAGTCCTAGCTAGCCTGCTTCCAGGCCTGCTTCCACGGCTGCTTCCAGGCCTGCGAATCAGTCTGCAATTCGGCGTGCTGCTCGCGCTTGGCATCGGCGACGCAAGCGCCGCTGGCGGTCCCGACTGCACGCGACCCTTTACGCTCGCACTGCACGACCATGGGCTGCTTTATTCGCCCGATACCGATTCGGGCATCGACAAGGATTTTGCCGACGAACTCGCGCGCCGCAGCGGCTGCGAGATCCGCGTGAGCCTGATGTCGCGCGCACGCATCTGGAAGCTCATCGAATCGGGCGCGCTCGATTTCAGTCTGTCCGGCATCACGAACGAAGAGCGCAACCAGTACGCATCGTTCGCGTGGTACTTCAGCGACAAGTATTATCTTCTCGTGCGCAAGGACGCCGGCATTCACGCACTGTCCGACTTCGAGCGCGGCGACCGTTTCCAGCTCGGCGTGATCCGCAGCTTTCGCTATAGCGACTCGGCCAATCATCTCGTCGACACGCTGAGCGCCGAAAACCGTGTTAGCCTGGCGGGTGGGCTCGAGCCGCTCTATCAGGCGCTGATCCTGAAGCGCATACAGGGCATGATTATCGAGCCGTTCGACTATCCGGCGATCGACGAAAAGAAAATCCGCGACGTGACGACCATCATCGAATTCAACGATCCGGCAGTGCCTCACGGCCTCATCATGTCGAAGAAGGCGCTGTCGGCAAAGCAACGCGAAAAATGGCGCGCGCTCGTCGACGCGATGCGCGCCGACGGCACCGTGCGGCGGATTTTCCGCAAATACTTCAAACCCGACCTGGCGGACTCCATGGTCGATTTCCAGATGCCGCCGCCGTGAACCGGGCGCGCCTCATCCTGATTCCGCTCGTCATCCTGTGCTCCGCGTTGATCTTGACGTGGGCAGTATGGGACCACGAGCGCCATGCTTCGCAGCACGAACTGCGTTCGCAGTTCACGTACGCGCTCGGCGACGCCGTGAGCCGCATCGAACAGCGCATGGCGTCGTACGAGCAGATGCTGCGTGGCGTGCAGGGTCTTTTCATCGCGACCAATACGCTCGATCGCGCGCGCTTTCGCGATTACGTCAGTGCGGTCAACACCGATGCGAATCTCGCCGGCATGCAGGCGATCGGGCTGATCCAATGGGTGCCGCAAGCCGATCTGGCGGCCCATCTGACGCTGATGCACAATGCCGCCGGCGCCGACTATGCGATCGCACCCGAAGGCCGGCGCGACAGTTATGCGCCGATCATCGAGCGTCTGCCGTTTATCGACAGGCAGCACACCGTGATCGGCTTCGACTCATGGGCAAGCGCGGTGCGCCGCGATGCGATGGAGAAGGCGCGCGATTCGGGGCTCGCGACGATCTCGGGCAAGGTCACGCTGGCAGCCGATCGCGACAAGCAGAACCAGCCCGGTTTCGTCATGTATCTGCCCGTCTATCGGCAAGGCCAGCCGCTCGACACGGTCGCCGAGCGCCGCGCGCATCTGCTTGGCTGGGTCTACGCGTCGTTCCGCATGCACGACGTGGTGGCGAGCCTGTACGGCGAGGAGCCGCCCGGCCTGTCGCTTGCGATCTACGACGGCGTCGAACCGTCGGCCGCGACGCTGCTGTACCGCTCGTCGGATCAAGAGGCGCGCCACGTGCCGTCGGACCTCTCGGCGCACGAGTATCTGGTCGTCGACGGGCACGACTGGACGCTTTCGCTTGCCGCGCAGGACCGCTTCGTGGCCCGCTTCGGCCGCAATGCCGAATGGCTCATCTCGGGCACGGGCGGAGGCCTCTCGGTGCTGCTCGCGCTGCTTGCATGGTTCATGGTGACGGGCCGCAGCCGTGCGATGCGGCTCGCCTCGACGATGACGCGCGAATTGCGCGAAAGCGAAGAGAAGTTCCGGGCGATCGCGGACTGCACGGTGAACCTCGAAGTATGGTGGGGCCCGGACGGCAAGCCGCGCTGGATCAACCCGTCGGTGCTCGAATACACGGGCTATAGCGTCGACGAATGCATGGCGATGCACGACTTCGCCGGCACGCTGATTCATCCGGACGACATGCCGCGCGTCGCACCCGAATTGTTGAAAGGGCGTCAGGGGTTGCGCGGCGGCGACCTCGAATTTCGTTGCGTCCGCAAGGATGGTGCGCTGATCTGGCTATCGGCCTCTTGGGTGCCGATCTACGATGCCAAGGGCCTGCTTACCGGTTTTCGCATGAGCGGCCGCGACATTACCGAGCGCAAGCGGTTCGAAGAAGAGTTGCGCATCGCGGCGGTCGCGTTCGAATCGCTCGAAGGGATGATGGTGACCGACGCCGACGGCACGATCCTGCGCGTGAACTCGGCCTTCACGGAATGCACGGGCTACGCCGTCGAGGAAGTGGTCGGGCGCACGCCGCGCATGCTGCAGTCGGGGCGGCACGACAAGGCGTTCTATCGCGAGATGTGGGACACGATTCATCGCGACGGCGGCTGGCAGGGCGAGATCTGGGACCGCCGCAAGAACGGCGAGATCTACCCGAAATGGCTGACGATCACTGCGGTGACCGGCGAGAACGGCGCGGTCACGCATTACATCGGCACGCATCACGACATCACCGAGCGCAAGATCGCCGAAGAGCGGATCAAGGAACTGGCGTTCTTCGATGCGCTGACGCGGCTGCCGAACCGCCGGCTGCTGTGGGACCGCTTGCGGCAGGCGATCGCGGTCAGCGCGCAGACCGGCACGTGCGGCGCGCTGCTCTTTCTCGATCTCGACAACTTCAAGACGCTCAACGATACGCTCGGCCACGACAAGGGCGATCTGCTGCTGCAGCAGGTCGCGGCGCGTCTGTCGGGCTGCGCACGCGAAGGCGACACGGTCGCGCGCGTCGGCGGCGACGAATTCGTCATCGTGCTCGGCAGTCTGAGCGCCTCGCGCGACGAGGCCGCGAGTCAGACCGAAGCGATCGGCGAATCGATACTCTCGGTGCTCGCAGGCGCCTGTCAGCTCGAAGGCGTCGACTACCGCACGAGTGCGAGCATCGGCGCGACCGTGTTCCAGGGGCACGAGGCGTCGATCGACGAACTGCTGAAGCAGGCCGACCTCGCCATGTACAAATGCAAGGAACGCGGCCGCAATGCGATGTGCTTCTTCGACCCGGCGATGCAGACGGTCGTGGTCGAACGCGCAGCGCTCGAGGCGGCGCTGCGGCGCGCGATCGACGAAGACCAGTTCCTCGTCCACTACCAGGCGCAGGTTAGCGACGGCGACCGCGTGACCGGCGCCGAAGCGCTCGTGCGCTGGCAACATCCGGAGCGCGGCATTGTCGCGCCGGCCGATTTCATTCCGCTGGCCGAAGAGACAGGACTTATTCTGGCGCTTGGCGACAAGGTGCTCGAAACCGCCTGCCTGCAGCTCGCGCAGTGGGCCACGCAGCCGGGCATGGCGCATCTGACGGTCGCGGTCAACGTCAGCGCCCAGCAGTTCCGCGAACCGCGCTTCGTGGAACGAGTGCTCGACGTGCTCGAGCGCACCGGTGCCAATCCGCGCCGCCTCAAGCTCGAACTGACCGAGAGCGTGCTCGTCGACAACGTGCAGGACATCATCGAGAAGATGGCCGCATTGAAGGCCGAAGGCGTGGTGTTCTCGCTCGACGACTTCGGCATCGGCTATTCGTCGCTGTCGTATCTGAAGCGTTTGCCGCTCGATCAGCTGAAGATCGACCGGTCGTTTGTGCGCGACATTCTCGTCGATTCGAACGACGCCGTGATCGCGCGCACGATCGTCGCGCTCGCGCAGAGCCTCGGTCTCGGGGTGATCGCCGAAGGCGTCGAAACCGAAGCGCAACGTGATTTTCTCGCGGGCGCCGGGTGTCATGCGTATCAGGGGTATTACTTCTGCCGGCCGCTGCCGGTTGAAGGGTTCGAGGCGTTCGCGGGCAGTTTCGCCGCGCAGCCGATGGCGTGACGGGGAAGGGCGGCGATCGTCTGCCGCCCTTCCGGACTACGGCCCCGCTCGGGTCGCGTGCCGGTTCCGTGTCAGCACGCGCAAATCACCACTGCGCATCACACTGCGCATCATTGCGCCGCGTTCGCCAACGACGGATCGATATACGCATTCACATCCTGCGGCTGTTTGTAGACCGCATTGCGCACGTTGAATTTGTCCGCGTTCGCGCTCGATCCGTAGATCGAATCGAGGCCGTCGCCCTTGACGAACGCCTTCTTCGCCGCCGCCGCATCGAGCAGATGCGTGCCCTTCAGCAAGGGCAGATACTGCGCCGGCGTGAGGCCGACGCGCGCCGACATGATCTTCACTGCGTCGGCCTGCGTTTTCGGGTCGTTCACGTAGGCCACGCACCGGTACCAGACCTTGAGCACTTTGGCCCAGTCCGCCTTGCGCGATGCGAGGCTTGCCGGATTGACGGTGATCGCGTCGTAGATGAGCCCCGGCGCATCGGCCGACGTGAAGATCGGACGCGAGCCCGGCACGCGTTTCAATGCTTCGCCGGCACTCGGTTGCCATGCGCCGATCGCCGCGATGTCCTGTGACGACGCAAGCACTTGCGGCAATTCGTTGGTCTTCGCGTTGACGAGCGTCACGTCCGACTCTTTCATGCCGTGCTTCGCAAGCGCCGTATCGAGCAGCAGGTGATCGACGAGTCCGACCTCGACGCCGACCTTCTTGCCTTTCAAGGCTTCGACCGTTTTCGCCGACGGCTTCGCGACGAGCATGTCGTTGCCGCTCGAATAGTCGGTCAGCAGGATCATCACGTTCTTCGCACCGCTTGCCCCGGTCACGAGCGCGTCGCCATTCGTCGCGCCGACGCCGTCGAGCTTGCCCGCCGAGAATGCATCGAGCGACGCCGAGTAATCGAACCACTCGAAATCGACGTCGACGTTTTCCTGCTTGAACCAGCCCTTGTCGATCGCGACCTGGAACAGCACCCACCCCGGCCAGTCGCTGTAACCGATTTTGAGCGGCGCGGCCGCCTGCGCCGACGCCGACGTCAGGCCGACGGCAAATGCCGCGGCCGCTCCGGCAAGGCCGCGCCGCAGCGTACGGGACGCAAGAAGTTGAGCGCGTGCGTATTCGAATGCTTTCATTGTGTGCTCCAGGAGACCGGGTGAAGTGTTATCGAAATGAATCGCGCAAGCGGCGCACACGAGCTTCGGTGTGCGTGCCGGCGTCATGACCGGTTTCCTGCTGTGCATGGGACCGGCCACGGAGAGGCACGACGGCGGCCGTTATCGTCGCCATCGCGGATCTCCCGGGCTTTTGTCCCGCCGTGTAGTGCGGCCTGCGAAGCATCGACTGCGGATTTCGCTTCGCGGGCGCACCGGGCTGCTCTCGGACCAGACGTTCGCGTGACGAACCGGAACCCTAGCATCCCTAAGATGCGACGGTGCCGCACCTCTCGGGTGTTGCGCGAAGCCAGAAGCATGCCAGGCGATATCCGCATTCGCGCATGCGCTTCGGCCGCCGAAAGGATGTCGCGACGCATTGCTTACGAGCGATCGAGCGTCGAGAAGCGCTGATGGACAAATGCAAGGAACTGTTCGAGCCGCTCCTCGATCGCCGCGGCTAGCCGCACATGCTTGATGCGGCGATCATGCGCAGCGCTCGTTTCGCTGAGCCAGCCCGCATCGATCAGTTGCTGCACATAACGGACCGCTGTCCGGCGGCTTACGCCCGGCATGAAATCGTAAAGCGCGGTCTTGGCGAACTGCTCGTGCGGGTCGGCCCACATCTGACAGAACAGATCGCTGTAGTTGAGGTCGGCGAGTCCCAACTCGCCGAATTGCGCGGACCACTCGAAGTCCATGTCGAGGATGGCACGCGCGATGGCCTGCGCTTTGTTCCGGGCTATTTTCTTTTTCATCGATTCACCAGCACAAGGAGACGTGCACGGTTTACGTGCGAACAGGCCCGCGAAACGGGCGCGCCGTCGCGGCACGCGCCGCCGCCGCGAATGTTTTTTGACGCGTCGTGTTTAACATGTAGTATTGCATGCAATTTTGCATATAAAAAGGACGGCGATGCGTTTCGCGCTATTCAAGACGTTCTGGGGATTCGCCGGAGGCCCGCGCGAGGCCGGCGCACTCGTGAGAGCGGCGAAGTTCGACGGCATCGAGGCGCAGGTGCCGGCCGGCGAAGCCAGGCGCGACGACTTCGCGCGCGCGTTGGCCGACGAGCGGCTCGACTTCATCGCGGAAATCACCACCGCCGGCAGCTACGTACCCGAGCGCAGCGCGACGCCTGACGATCATCTGCGCGATCTCGAGGCGAAGCTGATCTGGGCAAAGCCCTTGCGGCCGCGCTTTTGCAATGTGATCGCAGGCTGCGATGCGTGGTCCGCGCCGATGCAAATCGATTTCTTCGCACGCGCGCTCGAACTCGAAGCAAGGCACGGCGTGATCTGCAGCTTCGAAACCCACCGCGGCCGCTCGTTCTTCAATCCGTGGATCACGCGCGATGTCGTGCGCGCGGTGCCGCAACTGAAGCTGACTTGCGACTTCAGTCACTGGGCGGTGGTCTGCGAAAGGCTGCTCGATAGCGAGTGGGACACGCTCGTCGAACTCGCTCCGCATGCGCATCACGTGCATGGGCGCGTCGGTTATCCGCAAGGTCCGCAGGTGCCGCATCCGGCCGCGCCCGAGTACGCGGACTGCCTCGCGTCGCATCGCCGTATCTGGGAGTTGCTGTGGAATGCGCAGCTTGCCGGCGGCTACACGGAAACCACCATGACGCCCGAATTCGGCCCCGACCGCTATCTGCATACGCTGCCGTTTACGGACGCGCCGGTCGCCGATCTCTGGGAAATCAACACATGGATGGGCCGCGAGGAACAACGTCATTTCGCGGCATTTCTCGCACAACGCAACGCATACCCGACAACACGGTGATCACGATGACGCGCACCCATACCGGTTTCGGCGTCTTGCCGATAGTCGACGTCGGCGGTCTGTATAGCGAGGACGAGGGCGAGCGGCTTGCCACGGCCCGCTCGCTCGATCGCGCGGCCCGCGACGCGGGCTTCTTCTACGTGACGAACCATCGGGTCGGCCGCGCGTTGCAGACCGCGCTCGTCGAACACGCGCAGCGTTTCTTCGCGGCGCCGCACGCGTGGAAGATGCGCTACTACATCGGTCAGTCGAGCGCGCATCGCGGTTACGTGCCCGAGGGCGAGGAGGTGTTTGCCGGAGGCAAGCGCGACAGGAAAGAAGCGTTCGACACGGGCCGCGATCTTCCGCTCGACGACCCCGACGTGAAGTCCGGCACGCCGATGCTCGGTCCGAACGTGTGGCCCGATCAAGCGGGCTTTCGCGAAGCGATCAGCGGGTACTACGATGCGGCTTTCGATCTGGGGCGACGTATTTTTCGCGGCTTCGCGCTCGCGCTCGGCTTGCCGCAGACGCACTTCGACGCGTATCTGCACAAGCCGCCGAGCCAGTTGCGGCTCGTTCATTACCCGTTCGACGCGTCGGCCGAGGACGCGCCCGGCATCGGCGCGCATACCGACTACGAATGCTTCACGATCCTGCTGCCGACCGCGCCGGGCCTCGAGGTCATGAACGGCGACGGCCGGTGGATCGACGCGCCGCCGATCGAAGACGCGTTTATCGTCAACATCGGCGACATGCTCGAGGTATGGACCGGTGGCACGTACGTCGCAACCTCGCACCGCGTGCGCAAGGTGACCCAGGAGCGCTACTCGTTTCCGCTGTTTTTCGCCTGCGACTACCATACCGTGGTTGCGCCGCTGCCGCAGTTCGCTACCTCGGACGTGCGCGCGAAGTATCCGCCTCTGGCGGCAGGCGACCATCTGTTTGCACAGACCGCGCAGAGCTTCACGTATCTGAAGCAGCGTGTCGAGCGCGGCGAACTGACATTGCCCGACGGTTCCATGAAATTGTCGAGCTTCGGACAGGAAGCGCGTAATGCGGCACTGTAGCGGCGGCGCAGTAGCGACGCAGCGCGCGGGTGCTTACCGCGGCGTCGCGCGTTTCTTTTGCATCTCGATGAAGCGCACCGAAAAGAGCGTATAGAGGGCGCGGCGAACGGAAATCAGAAGCGGCATGGCGGGCGGGTGGAAGTGGGCGTGTGTCTTCGTTAGAGCAACGGCTATGCCATTTTCCGAGCTGCGCTAAAGCCCGCGTCGAGTAACGATGCGTCAATGACCTGCTGCGACGCGCGGACCACGCGCGCCCGAAGATGGCGCGCACGAGCTTTTGATTGGTGCGCGAGCGCCCCGCGTCAGGGCGAGCCGTGCGCCATCGCGCACTGTCGCGCACTGTCGGGAACACAAGGGGGCCACGCACGCGCGCAGCGGCCCGATACCGTCGCGATCATGCGCGTGCTCATTTCACGACAGCCAGGTCAGCCGTTGGCACGGTACTCGCTTAAACGCACGGCGAGAGGTGCGAAGCAATTTGCATCATCTTCAGGATCGCTAGGGTTCCGGTCATGCGGCACGCGCCGCACGATGCCTGGTCCGAGAGCAATCCGGTCTTGCCGCCCACCTTGTACGAAGGCGCCGGCGAGGCTCCACGGAGGGACAAAAGCCCGGGAGGTCGCGATGTCGTTCGTCGCTCCTCTCACGCCTATCCCTCTCGCTTCAAAGGAGCCTCCATGCCGTCGAATCCCCCCGTCGACCTCGCACCGGTCCCGCATCCGCTGTGGGAAACCGTGATCCCTGCCGGCACGCACTGGTCCGGCGTCCTGCGCCGCGGCCTCGCGCTGCGCATCGTCGACACCGAAGGCGGCGCGAATCTCGCGGCCGTGTTCCATCGTCAGGAAGATCCGCTCGAGCGCTACAACATGGCCGATACGCTGAAGGCGCAACACACGGCGCACCTGACGCGCGGCCACGTGCTGTATTCCGATATGGGCCGCGTGCTCGCATCGATCACCGCCGATACGCTCGGCTGGCACGATCCGATCGGCGGCGTGGGCGACGCCCGCCTGTTCGCGCAGAAATACGGTGTCGCGCGCTACCAGCAGCATCGCAACGCGATGATCCGCAACGGTCGCGACAGCCTGCTGCTCGAACTTGCGAAGTACGGGCTCGGCACACGCGACCTCGTCGCGAACGTCAATTTCTTCAGCAAGCTCGCGACTGGCGACGACGGCTCCCTGAGTTTCGTCGCGAATCATTCGCGCGCCGGCGATGCGGTCGATCTGCGTTTCGAAATGAACACACTGGTTGCGTTTTCGAGCGCGCCGCATCCGCTCGATCCGGCGCCCGAGTATCGGCCCAAAGCGGTGAAGCTGATCGCCTACCGCGCGTATCCGGGCGATGCCGTCGTGCCGTCCGACGACGCGTGCCGCGCGCACTGCGCGGAAAACGAGCGGGGCTTTACCAACACCGAACGACTTTTCGTATAAGGAGCGCCGCCATGAACATCATCGAAAGCACACTCGATACGCGCGACGCGCTCTACGATTTCACGCTGCCGGCCGGCGAGCCGTGGCTGCACGAAGTGAAGCGCGGGCAGATCTTCCGGATTCTCGACCTCGAAGGCAATCAGGCCGTCGATACGCTGTTCTACAGCAGCGCCGATCCGCTCGAACGCTACAGCGCGCAGGACACGATACGCAAGCAGCTGAACCTTTATCTCGGCGCGGGCAGCGTGCTGATGTCGAACCTCGGCAACCCGATGCTGACGATCGTCGCCGACACTTGCGGCCGGCACGATACGCTCGGCGGCGCATGCGCGGCCGAAAGCAACACCGTGCGCTATGCGCTCGACAAGCGCCATATGCACAACTGCCGCGACACCTTCCTGCATGCGATCACGCATTGCACGTGCGGCGCCGGCGCGCATCTGACGAAGCGCGACATCGTCGGCAACATCAACTTCTTCATGAACGTGCCGGTCACGCCGCTTGGGCAACTGACCTTCGAAGACGGTATTTCGGCGCCCGGCAAATATGTCGAAATGCGTGCGGAGATGGACGTGACGGTGCTGATCTCGAACTGTCCGCAATTGAACAACCCGTGCAACGGCTATAACCCGACGCCCGTGAGGCTCTCGATCTGGGAGGCGCAATGAGTGAGGCGTTGCGCTTCTCGAAGGTGCTCGTCGCGAATCGCGGCGAAATCGCGTGCCGCGTGATTCGCACGCTCAGGCGTCTGAATATCGCGTCGGTCGCCGTGTACTCGGAAGCGGACCGCCACGCGATGCATGTGATGCTGGCCGACGAAGCGGTCTGCATCGGGCCGGCCGCGGCGGCCGCCAGTTATCTGAATGTGGACGCGATACTCGACGCGGCACGCGCAACGGGCGCGCAAGCGGTGCATCCGGGCTACGGATTCCTGTCCGAAAACGCCGCGTTTGCGCAGGCGTGCGAGGACGCGGGCATCCGCTTTATCGGTCCGCGCGCGGAACAGATGCGCGCATTCGGTCTCAAGCATACGGCACGCGAACTCGCGCGATCGAACGACGTGGCGCTGCTGCCGGGCACCGGCCTGCTGCCCGATGTCGCCACGGCGCTCGCCGAAGCCGCCTCGATCGGCTACCCGGTGATGTTGAAAAGCACGGCGGGCGGCGGCGGCATCGGCATGTCGCTGTGCCGCAGCGCGCAGGAGCTCGAAGCGGCGTTCGCATCGGTGGTGCGTCTGGGCGAGGCGAACTTCGCGAATGCGGGTGTGTATGTCGAGAAGTTCGTCGAACACGCGCGCCATATCGAAGTGCAGATTTTCGGCGACGGCCGCGGCAAGGTGATTGCACTGGGCGAGCGCGACTGCTCGGTGCAGCGGCGCAACCAGAAGGTAATCGAGGAGACGCCCGCGCCGGGACTCGCCGCCGGCGAGCGCGCCACGCTGCATGAAAGCGCGGTGCGGCTCGCGCAAGCGGTCAGCTACGAGTCGGCGGGCACCGTCGAGTTCGTGTTCGACGCGCATGCACGCCGCTTCTATTTTCTCGAAGTCAATACGCGGCTGCAGGTCGAGCATTGCGTGACCGAAGAAGTGACCGGTGTCGACCTGGTCGAGTGGATGATCCGTCAGGCCGAGGGCGCATTGCCCGCGCTCGCGTCGATTGCGCCCGCTGCGAGCGGCGCGAGCATTCAGGTACGCCTTTATGCAGAGGATCCGCACAAGCAGTTCCAGCCCAGTGCGGGGACGCTGACCCATGTCGAGTTTGCGAAAGACGCGCGCGTCGATACGTGGGTCGATGCAGGCACCGAAGTCAGCGCGTTCTACGATCCGCTGCTCGCGAAGCTGATCGTCAGAGGCGCGACGCGCGAGGCCGCGCTCGCCGCGCTTCGCGACGCGCTCGAAAACACGCAGCTCTACGGTATCGAGACGAACCTCGACTATCTGCGCGCGGTTGTCGGTTCCGACACATTCGCGCGCGGCGCGCAAACCACCGCGTTCCTGTCGCGCTTCATGTTCGCCCCGCATACGATCGACGTGCTCGACGGCGGCGTGCAGACGACGGTCCAGCAATTGCCGGGCCGGCTCGGCTACTGGGATATCGGCGTGCCGCCGTCAGGTCCGATGGACGACCGGTCGTTTTCGCTCGCGAACGAATTGCTCGGCAATGCGCCCGACGCGGCCGGCCTCGAATTCACGATGGTCGGCGCGACGCTGCGCTTCAATACGGCGGCGCTTTTCGTACTCGGCGGCGCGACGCTTGCCGCGACGCTCGACGGCGCGCCGGCGCCGTTCTGGCGCGTGCTGCGCGCGGCGCCCGGCGCCGTGCTGAAGCTCGGCGGCGTGACCGGCGCCGGCGTGCGTGCGTGTCTGGCGATCAAAGGCGGGCTGCAGGTGCCCGATTATCTCGGCAGCAAGGCGACCTTCACGCTCGGCCAGTTCGGCGGGCATGCGGGCCGAGCATTGCGCAAGGGCGACGTGCTGCACCTGGCCAGCGATGCAGGCGAGGGCGAGCACGGTGCGGCACTCGACACCGCACGGATGCCTGCGCTGACCCACGACTGGACGCTGCGCGTGCTGAACGGTCCGCATGGCGCGCCCGATTTCTTCACGCCCGACGACATCGCGATGCTGTACGGCACGAGCTGGACAGTGCACTACAACTCGAGCCGCACGGGCGTGCGGCTCATCGGTCCCGCGCCGAAATGGGCGCGCCGCGACGGCGGCGAAGCGGGCCTGCATCCGTCGAACATTCACGACAACGCCTACGCGATCGGCGCGGTCGATTTCACCGGCGATATGCCGGTGATCCTCGGACCGGACGGCCCGAGCCTCGGCGGCTTCGTTTGCCCGGTCACGGTGATTGCCGACGAGTTATGGAAGCTCGGGCAGTTGCGGCCCGGCGATACGGTGCGCTTTGCGCCGGCTGAGCAGTCGAGCGCATTGCCCGCATCGCAAGTATCGCCCGGGTCGCACGTATCGCACGCTTCGACGGCTGCGGTTCACGATAACGCCTGCGTGCTTCATCGCGACGCGACGGCAGGCGACGGCATCGGCGTCGTCTACCGGCAGTCGGGCGATCGCAATCTGCTGATCGAATATGGCCCGCTCGTGCTCGACCTGAACCTGCGTTTTCGCGTGCATGCGTTGATGCACTGGCTCGACGAGCACCGCCTGCCCGGTATCGTCGATCTGACGCCGGGCATCCGCTCGCTGCAGGTGCACTTCGAGCCGCGCGTGCTGTCGCGCGCGCGGTTGCTCGAGCACGTGCAGCGCGCCGAATCGGCATTGCCCGCGATCGACGGCATGCGCGTGCCGAACCGCATCGTCCATTTGCCGCTGTCGTGGGACGACCCGTCGACGCGCATCGCGATCGAGCGCTATATGCAGTCGGTGCGCCCCGATGCGCCGTGGTGCCCGAGCAATATCGAGTTCATTCGCCGCATCAACGGGCTCGCGAGTATCGACGACGTGAAGCGCATCGTGTTCGACGCACGCTATCTCGTGATGGGTCTCGGCGACGTCTATCTCGGCGCGCCGGTCGCGACGCCGCTCGATCCGCGCCATCGGCTCGTCACGACGAAGTACAACCCCGCGCGCACGTGGACGCCCGAGAACGCGGTCGGTATCGGCGGTGCGTATCTGTGCGTGTACGGTATGGAAGGCCCGGGCGGCTATCAGTTCGTCGGGCGCACCGTGCAGATGTGGAACCGCTATCGGACCACGCGCGAGTTCGCGGCGGGCAAGCCGTGGCTGCTGCGCTTCTTCGACGAGATCCGCTTCTACGAGGTCAGCGAAGCGGAACTGACCGAACTGCGCGCCGATTTCGTCGCCGGGCGCGCGAGCCTGAAAATCGAAGAATCCACGTTCGATCTCGGCGCCTACAACCGCTTCCTGCGCGACGAGGCTCAATCGATCGCCGCCTTCAAGAGCTCGCAGCAGGCGGCCTTCGAGGCCGAGCGCGAGCGTTGGCGCGCAGCGGGCACCGCCGAATATGTCGGCGAGCCGGGCGGCGGCGAGGCGCAAGGCGGGCACGGTGCAAGCGGAGCGGGCGGCGCGGCGAGTGCCGCCGACGTGCTCGCCGACGGCGTGCGCGGCATCGTCGCCGACGTGTCGGGCAGCGTCTGGAAACTGCTCGTCAGTGCGGGCGAGCGCGTTACGGCGGGGCAGGTCGTGGCGATCGTGGAGTCGATGAAAATGGAAGTGTCGGTGCAAGCGTCCGACGACGGCGTGATCGAGACGATCGATTGCGCGGAAGGCGCGGCGGTTGTCGCCGGCCAGCGGCTGATGACGGTAAAGAGTGCCGTCGCGGCCGATGCTATCGAGGAGGTCGTGTGCAAGTAACCACGCAATCCGCTGTACCGCAAGCATTGCCGACCGTTGCGTCGCTGCAGGCGAGCTATCGTGCGCGCACGCTGACGCCGGCGCAGCTCGTCGATATGATCGCCGCGCGCACGGCCGGCGACGATCCGCATCGCGTCTGGATCCGCCCGCTCACGCGCGACGAAATGATGCGCTACGCCGAAGCGCTGGCGGACAAGGATCCGGCTTCGCTGCCGCTGTACGGCATTCCGTTCGCCATCAAGGACAACATCGATCTGGCCGGTGTGCCGACCACGGCGGGCTGCCCGGCCTTCGCGTACACGCCGCACAAGAGTGCGGCGGTCGTCGAGCGGCTGATCGCGGCCGGTGCGATTCCGGTCGGCAAGACCAACCTCGACCAGTTCGCGACCGGTTTGTCGGGACAACGCTCGCCGCACGGCGCCTGCCGCAATGCGCTCGATTCGCGCTATGCGTCGGGCGGTTCGAGTTCCGGCTCCGCAGTGGCGGTGGCGCTCGGGCTCGCGGCGTTTTCGCTCGGCACCGATACGGCCGGCTCGGGCCGCGTGCCGGCGGCGTTTCATGGGCTCGTCGGTTTGAAGCCGACGAAGGGCGTGCTGAGCACGCTCGGTGTCGTGCCCGCCTGCAAGTCGCTCGATTGCGTGTCGATCTTTGCGCATACGGCGCAAGACGCGCAGCAGGTATTCGACGTGGCGCGCGGCACGGCGGATGGCGACCCGTATGCGCGTGCGTGGACGCCGCCGTCGCCGAAGCCGGCTGCGTCGCGCGATGGCACGACGACGCTTCGCGGTGTGCGCTTCGGTGTGCCGCGCGCGGCGCAGCTCGAATTCTTCGGCGACGCGTCGTATGCGCACGCGTTCGAAGCGGCACTCGCGCGTTTGCGCGAGGCCGGCGCGCAGGTCGTCGAGATCGACTTCGAACCGTTTCTCGACGCCGCGCGTCTGCTCTACGAAGGCCCGTTCGTCGCCGAGCGGCTTGCCGCCATCAAGCCGTTCTTCGAGCAGCACGCGGACGCGTTGCATCCGGTGATTCGCACGATCGTCGGCGGCGCGGCGAAGTGGAGCGCCGCGGATCTGTTCGCCGCGCAGGACAGGCTCGCCGAACTGCGCTTGCGAGCCGACACGGTATGGCAACGGATCGACGCGATCTTCATGCCGACGTCCGCGACGACGGCAACCGTCGACGAACTCGAAGCGGACCCGATTCGCGTCAATTCGCGCTTCGGCTATTACACGAACTTCGTGAATCTGCTCGATCTGTCCGCACTCGCGGTGCCGGCCGGTGTCTGCACGGTCGGCGCACACAGCGGGTTGCCGTTCGGCGTGACGTTCGTCGGACGTGCGCACGAGGACGCGCAGTTGCTGCGGCTTGCCTATGCATGGCTCGGCGAAGAAGTCGAGACACCGCGGCCGGCATCGTCCGCGGTGTCGTCTTCCGACTCGATCCGCGTCGCCGTGGTCGGCGCGCATTTGCGCGGCGAGCCGCTCAATACGCAACTGACCGAACGCGGCGCGCGCCTGATCGAGGCGACGGCCACCGCGCCCACCTACCGGCTCTACGCGCTGCCCGCCGCGGCAAGCGGCGGCGTCGCGAAGCCGGGTCTCGTTCGCGTACGCGACGATGGTGCGTCGATCGCGCTCGAGGTGTGGGAGATGCCGCTTGCCGCGTACGGCAGTTTCGTCGCGCTCATACCGGCGCCGCTTGGCATCGGCACGCTGACGCTCGCCGACGGCAGCGCCGTGCAAGGCTTCGTGTGCGAGACGAGCGCGCTCGACGGCGCCGATGACATCACGGCGTTCGGCGGCTGGCGCGCGTACCGCGCAAGTCTTGCCGCACGATGAACACGTTCCGCGCCACGCGCGCGGTCCTTCCTCGCTCGACGCCGTCTCGACGATCGAGCACCGCAAGGAGAATCGGATGACAGCCGATGCACAGGTTGCCGCGCATGGCAATGCGAGCGCTGTTGCAAGCGCCCATGCAAACGCCGGCGAAAACGCCGCTGCAACCCCGCTTGCGACTTCTGTTGCGCCGCCGCTCACGAGGCCGCGCGCGAGACCACGCTCGGGGACCGACTGGTTCGCGGTGCGCCGCGAACTGTCGACCAAAAGCCGCTGGACGCTCGGCATCGGCTCGTTCGTGCTGCCGCTTCTGGTCTGGTGCATCGTCAGCTATGTGCCGTTCGTCTGGCATCCGCAAATGCTGATCGAGAACCCCGGCAGCGTCGATTATTTTCAGCCGGGCATGCGCATCGACAAGGCGACCTTCAACGACGAACTGCAAACCGCGCGCGCGAAACATGCGGCGCTGCCGACCGGCATCGCAGTGAATCCGGTCTACCTGCCGGCACCGCATGAGGTGCTGCGCGCGTTCTATACGGCCTTTACGACGCCGCCCGCCTCGCGCGATGCCCCGTGGCTGCATGAAAGCCTGTGGCACAGCATCCAGGTGATTTTCTGGGGTTTCGTGATTTCATCGGCGATCGGCGTGCCGCTTGGCATCGTGTGCGGCACGTATAGCGCGCTCGCGCGGCTGCAGGAGCCGTTTATCGAGTTCTTCCGCTATCTGCCGGCGCCCGCGTTCGGCGCGCTGATGGTCGCGGTGCTCGGCATCTATGACGGGCCGAAAATCGCGATCATCGTGATCGGCACGTTCTTCCAGCAGGTGCTGATCGTCGCGAACACGACGCGCAAGCTCGACTACGCGCTCTTCGAAGCCGCGATGACGCTCGGCACGAAGAAGCTCAAGCTGCTCACGCATGTGGTGATTCCGGGCATCCTGCCGGACCTGTATCGCGATCAGCGCATTCTGCTCGGCTGGGCGTGGACCTATCTGATCGTCGCGGAACTCGTCGGCACGAGTTCGGGCATCACGTGGTACATCACGCAGCAGGCGCGCTACGAACACTTCGACAACGTGTACGCGGCGATCATGATGATCGGCATCATCGGCCTCGGCTCGGATCTCGTGCTCGCGTATTTCGGCCGCAAACTGTTTCCGTGGGACCGCACGCTCAAGGCGTAAATACGCGAATCGAGCCCTGCCGGAGCGTGCACGAACAGGCGCGCACGGCTCGATTCGATCCGCCTCGCAAGCAGTCCGTCCCCATGCCTAGCCACAGGAATTCGTCATGTTGAATCCGCAACCGGTTCCGTCCTATCTGTTGCAGTCCGACGCGGTGCGCGCGCGTTTCGACCGTCTCAAAGCGCGCGACGTGATTCTCGACGTGCGCAATCTCGGCAAGTGTTTCCCGACCTCGCACGGCGAACACGTCGCGCTCGATGACATCAGCTTCCAGACGCACCGACGCGAGTTCGTCTGCGTGATCGGGCCGTCGGGCTGCGGCAAGTCGACGCTGATCCGCATTCTCGCAGGGCTCGAGCGGCAAACGAGCGGTGACGTGCTGATCGACGGCAAACCCGTCGACGGGCCCGGTGCCGACCGCGGGATGGTGTTTCAGGGCTACACGCTGTTCCCGTGGCTCACGGTCAAGAAGAACGTGATGTTCGGCCTGAAGATGAACGGTCTCGGCCGTACCCAGGCCGAGCGCGAGGCACTGCAGTGGCTCGATCTCGTCGGCCTCGCGAAATTCGCCGACGTCTATCCGCATCAGTTGTCGGGCGGCATGAAACAGCGCGTCGCGATTGCGCGCGCACTCGCGAACCGGCCGCGCATCCTGCTGATGGACGAGCCGTTCGGCGCGCTCGATGCGCAAACGCGCGCGAAGATGCAAGCGCATCTGCTCGACATCTGGCGCAATATCGACGTGACGGTGCTGTTCATCACGCACGATCTCGACGAAGCGATCTTTCTCGCGGACCGCATTCTCGTGCTGAAGGCGAACCCCGGCGAAGTGCAGGAACTGATCGAAGTGCCGGTGCCGAGGCCGCGCGAGCTTGCGCAGTCCACTTCCGCCGAATTCATCGCAACGAGGGCGCGGCTCGAAGCGCTGATCCATCCGCCGATCGCTGAGAGCGACGCGGAAGACGACGGCGTGAAGCCGCATATGGTCCGGATGACCGATATATCGGACAACGTCGAATGACAGCCGGCGATCGTTAGTCTTCAATCGGTACTTCGAAGCGTGTCCGGCAACCCGGACATTCGACCGGCATATATTCGTCCTGCGCCGCATGCAGGACGAGCGGCTGCTCTTCTCCCGCCAGAAAACAGACCGGGCACGGAAACGCTTCGTGCGACCTCAGCCGGTGCCAGCGGTCGACGTAGCGCTCGATGTCGGGCGGCGGCGCGCCGATCGACTCGAGATGGTCAAGCAGGACGTGAAACAGAGCAGGGTTCTGCATGGATGGTCTCCGGTCCCTTTTGCCGGTTGTGCGGCGGATCGCCCTCTCATCATGATAGGCAGGCGCGCGCATGCCGTGCCTCCTGCGCGCTTCGTCCACGCGTGGTCCGCGCCGCGATCGCCGCGGCGTCGCAAAACGCCGACGAAAGCGTCTGCCGATGACCGGTGTCCGATAAATCCCCATTATCTGGCGGCAAAAACCCATGTTGCATTCGGGATCGTCAGGGGTGCGCTTTAAGGTTCGGTTAAGAGTTCGCTTCTACATTGATACGCGCCGCGCAAGACGCGGGCGCGATGCCCGCCCTTGGCGACCGCTTTCGTGAACTACCGGGGGGTGGTGAACGAAGACCATCGTCGACTCTGCGTCGACTGCCGAAAGGTAAAGATGGCGGCGGTACCGGCTGCTATCCGGCTTGCAACGGGCCGGCAGCGACCTTCAGAACCCGGCCTGCCGCCGGGTTTTTTCTTTGGCTGCGCGTGCGGCATCTTCCGCTTTTTAGTGCATCGGTTCCCGGCCGCGAACACAAAAGACTGTATATATATACAATACGCTGACTCGCGAACTTCTATTCACGGACAGCAAATTGGCCTCTCATGGAACGATCCGCATCCGCGGAGCCCGCCAGCACAACCTCAAAAACGTCGACCTCGACCTGCGCACCGGCGAAATGACGGTAGTGACCGGCCCGTCCGGGTCGGGCAAGTCGAGCCTCGTCTTCGACACGCTGTACGCCGAAGGCCAGCGCCGCTACGTCGAAACTTTCAGCGCCTACGCACGCCAGTTTCTGGACCGGATGGACCGGCCGCAGGTCGACCGCGTCGACGGCGTGCCGCCGGCCATCGCGATCGATCAGACCAATCCCGTGCGCAGTTCGCGTTCGACGGTCGGCACGATGACCGAGCTGAACGATCACCTGAAGCTGCTGTACGCGCGCGCGGCCGAGCTGTTCGACCGCAAGACGGCGCAGCAGGTGCGGCACGACACGCCGGAAACGATCTACGCGGAGCTCGCCGCGCGCACCGCAGGCGGCGATCCGCGCGTCGTCGTCACGTTCCCGGTCGAACTGCCGGAAAGCGCGAGCGAGACGGAAGTCGAGCAGTGGCTGTCCGCGAGCGGCTACACGCGCGTGCAGGCGCAGCGCGAGGTCGAGTCGCCGACCGGGCCGCGCAAGGTGCTCGACGTCGTCGCGGACCGCTTCCGCCTGCATCAGGTGGACAAGGCGCGCGTCGTCGAGGCAGTCGAAGCGTCGCTCAAGCGCGGCGGCGGGCGCGTCAATGTCTATGTGCTGAATGAAGCGAACGAGGCGCACGGCGACGCGGCTGCGGCGCCGGCGCCGCAAATCTGGCGCTTCTCCACGGGCCTGCACAACCCCGATAGCGATCTGCGCTACGCCGACCCGCAGCCGGCGCTGTTCTCGTTCAACTCCGCGTACGGCGCGTGCGATACCTGTCGCGGCTTTGGCCGCGTGATCGGCGTCGATCTCGGCCTCGTGATTCCCGACGAACGCAAAACGCTGCGCGGCGGTGCGGTCAAACCGATGCAGACGCCCGCATGGAAAGAGTGCCAGGACGATCTGATGCGCTACGCGGCGAAGGCGAATATCCGCCGCGACACGCGCTGGTCCGAACTGACCGATGCCGAGCGCGACTGGGTCATCAACGGCTCGCCGGACTGGGACGGCGAGTGGCAGCGCCAGTGGTACGGCGTCAAACGCTTTTTCGGGTACCTCGAATCGAAGGCGTACAAGATGCACATTCGCGTGCTGCTGTCGAAATACCGCAGCTACACGCCGTGCGAGACCTGCGGCGGCGCGCGTCTGAAACTCGAATCGCTTTTGTGGCGCCTCGGCACGAAGCCGAACGCGGACGCCGTGCTCGACCCGGCGCGGCGCTTCATGCCGCGCGGCGCCGACTGGACGCGCGCGCAGCTCGAGGCGCTGCCGGGTCTCACAGTGCACGACCTGATGCTGCTGCCGATCGAACGTATCCGCCGTTTCTTCGACGAAATCACCTTGCCGAGCGCATTGCTCGACGACGCCTTGAAGCTGCTGCTCGCCGAAGTGCGTACGCGCCTCAAGTATCTGTGCGACGTCGGCCTCGGCTATCTGACGCTCGACCGGCAAAGCCGCACGCTGTCGGGCGGCGAAGTGCAGCGCATCAACCTGACCACGGCGCTCGGCACGTCGCTCACGAAAACCTTGTTCGTGCTCGACGAGCCGAGCATCGGCCTGCATCCGCGCGACCTTAATCGCATCGTCGAAGCGATGCAGCGTTTGCGCGACGCGGGCAATACGCTCGTCGTCGTCGAGCATGATCCGTCGGTGATGCTCGCGGCGGACCGCCTGATCGACATGGGCCCGGGGCCCGGCGAGCGCGGCGGCTCGATTATTTTCGACGGCGCGCCGCAGGCCATCCGCTCGGCCGGCACGCTGACCGGCGAGTATCTCGGCGGCCGCAAGCACGTCGCCGATGCGGCGCACTGGTCGCGCCGGCCCGTCGATGCGGGCACGCCGCGCATCGTGCTCGAAGGTGCGCGCGAACACAACTTGCGCGACGTCGATGTGGAAATACCGCTGCAGCGGCTCGTCTGCGTGACGGGCGTCTCCGGCTCCGGCAAGTCGACGCTCGTGCAGGACGTGCTGTATCCGGCGCTGGCGCGCCATCTCGGCAAGGCGACCGAAACGCCGGGCGCGCATCGTTCGTTGTCGGGCGTGGAAAGTATCAGCGACGCGGTATTCGTCGACCAGTCGCCGATCGGCAAGACCACGCGTTCGAATCCGGCCAGCTACGTCGGCGCGTTCGACGAGATCCGCAAGCTGTTCGCGAAGGCGCCGCTCGCGGCGCAGCGCGGCTATGGCGCGGGCGTGTTCAGCTTCAACTCGGGCGACGGCCGATGCCCGACCTGCGGCGGCTCGGGTTTCGAACATATCGAAATGCAGTTCCTCAGCGACGTCTACTTGCGTTGCCCCGACTGCGACGGACGGCGCTACCGGCCCGAGATTCTCGAAGTGAAGATCGAGCGCGGCGCACGCGCGCTGAGCGTGGCCGACGTGCTCGAACTGACGGTCAACGAAGCAGTCGGGTTCTTTGCCGGCGACGCCGAAGTCCTGCGCGTGTTGCAGCCGATCGTCGACGTCGGTCTCGAATACGTGAAGCTCGGCCAGCCGGTGCCGACCTTGTCGGGCGGCGAAGCGCAGCGCCTGAAGCTCGCGGGCTTTCTCGCGGAAACCGCGCAGGCGGCCGGTGCGCGCAACAAAAAGGAAGCGCGCGCGAGCCGCCTTTTCATGTTCGACGAACCGACCACGGGCCTGCATTTCGACGACATCGCCAAGCTGATGCGCGCGTTCGCCAGGCTGCTCGCGGGCGGCCATTCGCTGATCGTGATCGAGCACAACCTCGATGTGATCCGCGCGGCCGACTGGCTGATCGATCTCGGCCCCGAAGGCGGCGACGGCGGCGGTCTCGTGCTGTGTGCGGGCACGCCGGAAGACGTCAAGCAATGCGCGGGTTCGCATACGGGCGCTGCGCTCGTGCAATACGACGAGGCGATGGGTCGTGCGATCGAGCCGGCCGAAGCGGCAAGCGAGGGCGTGCCGCTGCAGGCGACGCTGGCGGCGGCGCGCGCGCGGCGAGCGGTCGAGGGCGAAGACGTCGTGCGCATCGTCAACGCGCGCGAGCACAACCTGAAGGCGCTCGACGTCGATATTCCGCACGGGCGCTTCAACGTGATCACGGGCGTGTCGGGCTCCGGCAAATCGACGCTCGCGTTCGACATCCTGTTCCACGAAGGTCAGCGCCGTTATCTCGAATCGCTGAACGCGTACGCGCGTTCGATCGTGCAACCGGCAGGACGTCCTGAAGTCGATGCCGTGTACGGCATTCCGCCGACCGTCGCGATCGAGCAACGGCTCTCGCGCGGCGGCCGCAAGAGTACCGTGGCGACCACGTCGGAGGTGTGGCACTTCCTGCGCCTGCTGTATGTGAAGCTCGGCTTGCAGCATTGCATTCACGACGGCACGCCTGTCACGTCGCAAAGCATCGAGTCGATCGCCGCGCAGCTGCTGCGCGATCACAAGGGGCAGCACGTCGGCATGCTGGCGCCGCTCGTCGTGAACCGCAAGGGCGTCTATACGGACCTCGCGAAATGGGCGAAGGCGCGCGGCAACACGCATCTGCGCGTCGACGGCGAATTCGTGCCGGTCGACCCGTGGCCGAAGCTCGACCGCTTCCGCGAACATACGATCGAGCTGCCGGTCGGCGACCTCGTCGTATCGGCCGATCACGAAGCGGAACTGCGGCGTCTGCTCGAACAGACGCTCGAAGCGGGCAAGGGCGTGATGCATCTGCTTGCGCCGCTCGACGGATTGCAGCGCGCGATGAGCCAGGGCGGCAAAGGCGGCAATGGCGGCACCGCGAAGATCGGCGAGGTCAAGGTGCTGTCGACGCGGCGCGCCTGCCCCGTGTGCGGCACCAGTTACCCCGAGCTCGACCCGCGCATGTTCTCGTACAACAGCAAGCATGGCTGGTGCACGACCTGCGTCGGCACGGGGCTCGCCCTGACGCGCGAGCAGCGCGCCGCGTACGACGACACGGTGCTCGTCGACGACAACCGCGGCCGCGAGCAAACGCTGCCGTCCGATGAGCAGGAACCCGAAGGCGTCGGCGACGAGCCGTGCCCGGATTGCCGCGGCACGCGGCTGAACCCGACCGCGCGCGCGGTGACGTTCGACACGCAGCCGATCGTCGACGTCGCGCAATGGACCGTGTCGGATACGCGCAGGTGGATCGACGGGCTGCGGCTCGAGGGCCGCGAGGCGGAGATCGCGCGCGACGTCGTGAGCGAGATCGCGAGCCGGCTGCAATTTCTCGAGGAAGTCGGGCTGGGCTACCTGAGCCTCGATCGTGCGGCGCCGAGCCTGTCGGGCGGCGAAGCACAGCGCATTCGCCTTGCGGCGCAACTGGGCAGCAATCTGCAGGGTGTCTGCTACGTGCTCGACGAGCCGACCATCGGCTTGCATCCGCGCGACAACCAGATCCTGCTGAACGCGCTGCGCAAGCTCGGCGACAAGGGCAATACGCTCGTCGTCGTCGAACACGACGAAGATACGATCCGGCGCGCCGATCACATCATCGATATCGGTCCGGGCGCGGGCAAGCGCGGCGGTACGCTGGTGGCCCAAGGGGGCGTGAGCGATCTGTCGGCGCAGTCCGATTCGCTGACCGGCCGGTTTCTTGCACAGCCGATTCCGCATCCGTTGCAGGTGCGGCGCCCCGTGGCCGCGCCGGCTGCAGCATCGGGCAAGCGCGCGGCAACCGCTGCCGTGCCCGAGCAGTGGCTCACCGTGCATGGCGGCAAGCTGCACAACCTGCGCGGCGTGACCGTCGGCATTCCGCTCGGACGCCTCGTCGCGATAACGGGCGTGAGCGGCTCCGGCAAATCGACGCTCGCGCGCGACGTGCTGATGACGAATCTGCTCGACGCGGTTGGCCGCTCGGTGCTGTCGTCGCCGGCGACGCGGCGCGCGCGCAAGGCCGCGCAGGCCGACGAGCCGCAGACGAAGCGGCGCTCGAGCGTGCTCGCGCGCAGCGCGCCGCGTCCTGCGCTGAACGTCGCGCACGCGTGGCAGGGCTGCGAGTCGATCACCGGCTGGGAAGCGATCGACCGTGTGCTCGAAGTCGATCAGACGCCGATCGGCAAAACGCCGCGTTCGTGCCCGGCCACCTATATCGGCGTGTGGGACACGATCCGGCGGCTGTTTGCCGATACGCTCGAGGCGCGCGCGCGTGGCTACACCGCATCGCGCTTTTCGTTCAATACCGGCGACGGGCGTTGCCCGGCCTGCGAAGGGCAGGGCGTGCGCACGATCGGCATGAGCTTCCTGCCCGACGTCAAGGTGCCGTGCGACGTCTGCCACGGCCAGCGCTTCAATCCCGAGACGCTGGCCGTGACCTGGCGCGGCAAGAACATCGGCGACGTGCTGACGATGGAGATCGACGAAGCAGTCGAATTCTTCGCATCGATGTCGAACATCGCGCATCCGCTGCAGTTGATGAAGGACGTCGGGCTCGGCTATCTGACGCTCGGCCAGCCGTCGCCGACGCTATCGGGCGGCGAGGCGCAGCGTATCAAGCTCGTCACCGAACTCTCGAAGGTGCGCGACGACGTCACGCGGCGCGGGCAGAAGGCGCCGCATACGCTGTATGTGCTCGACGAGCCGACGGTCGGCCTGCATATGGCCGACGTCGCGAAGCTGATCCGCGTGCTGCACCGGCTCGCGGACGGCGGTCATAGCGTCGTCGTGATCGAGCACGATCTCGACGTGATCGCCGAAGCGGACTGGATCATCGACCTCGGTCCGGAAGGCGGCGTCGGCGGTGGCACGATCGTCGCGGCGACCGATCCGGAAGGGCTCGTCAAGGTGCGTGCGAGCCACACCGGGCAGGCGCTCGCGCCGGTGCTCGCGCGCGGCAGCGCGGCGCTGCAGGATGCGGTCGAAACGGGCAAGGTTGGGGCGGCGTGACGACGGCGCGAGGCTGGCGTGACGCTGCCGTGCTGTGGCGTGAGCGATTTGCCGGCCGCCGCTTCCATCGCGCTTCTATTCGCCGCGGCGCGCGGTTGGCGGCGCGGCATGGCATGGCCTGGCATGCCGATGCGCGCGTAGTCATATTCACGCGGCGCGCCTGATCTCAATCGACGTTGAAATGCACGCGGATGTCCTGCGTGCTTTCGATGGCCTGGCCGTCTTTCATCGCGGGGAAGAAGCGCCACTTTTTCAAGGCATCGAGCAGCAGCTGATTGAGCCGCGGATTGTGCGTCGGCTTGATCAGTTCGACGTCGACCGAGCCATCGCGATGAACTGAAAAGCGCGCGGTCGCGACGGCTTGAAACGCGTCCTCGCGCAGATCGTCGGGCAAGGACGGCAACGGTTGCAGAATCGCGTGCGCGGGACCGTTGCCCGTGCTCGTCGATGCCCGATCGCTCGATGAATCTGCTCTAGCTGTTGCGGCTGACTTCGCCGGGCCATTCGGCTGCAGCGTGTTCGACGATGCAGATGCCACTGGGGCCGTAGCGGCCGGCTGCGCAGGGTTTGCGGTAGCCGTGGCCGTCGTCGGCGGCGGCGCCACAGGCTGCGCACGCTCATTGCCTTCGACGAGCGACGGTGTAGCGACCGGCGCTGCGGCGGGGCGCGACACATTGCGCGATGGCGCGGCAGTCGCGGGCGCAGGCGCGATACGGTGACGCGTCGATTGCGCAGGTTTTGTCGTGGCGGCCGGCGCAGCGGGCGCGGGCGTTGTGCGTGCCGCCGTTTCAGGCATGTGCGTGCCCGACTGCGGTGACGTCCGATGCGGCTCATCGGGCGGCAAGCGCACGAGCCGCACATCGAGCACGGCCGGCTGCTTCGTTGTATTCGCTTTGTCGTCGGCGTTCCATAGCCCGTGCACGAACCCGGCGGAAAATCCGATCCAGATCGAGACGGCCGCGAGCACGCAGACGAGCGCACGCGGCCCACGCGCATCGAGCATCGTATGCACGCGATCGCGTTTATCGGTTACGCCCGCGGCCGCTACCTTACTGGTCACGCTGAACAGCCACGAGGAAATGTTCAGCGCCGCCTTCGCGCGCGTGCAGCATCGCCTGCACGACGATCCCGTTTGCGGCCGCCTGATCCGCCGCGATCACTACGTCGCCGCGCGGGCCGGCGAGTCGCCGGATCGTGGCCGCGACTTGATCGAGCGATACACGTTGACGGTTGATTTCGATGTGGCCGTCGCGCGCAATCGCGAGCGTCAGCGGCTGTTCGGTCGCGAGCGCTTCGGCATGCCCTTGCGGCAGCGTCAGGCGGATCGCGTCGAGTCGCTGCATCGATAGCGATGTCAACATGAAGGTCGCGAGCAGAAAAAACATCACGTCGATCATCGGGATGATCTCGATGCGCCCGCGCTTCGCGGTGCGTGAACGACGCAGTCTCATGGCTTCGCGCCGATCGGTCTGGACGCGCCGATCCTGACGGCCGCGGCGCCCGAGATTGTGGAGGCGGACGCGGCCGACGCGGCAGCGGACGTGGAGGAAGCCTCCTCGCGCGCGAGCCTGATATCGGCGAGCCACGCGCTCGTGAAGGTCTCGAGCTCCTCGACGAGCCGGTCGATGCGCCGCGAAAAGTAGTTGAACGCGAACAGCGCAACGAGCGCGATCACGAGCCCGAGCGCGGTCGCAACGAGCGCCTGCGCGACGCCGCCGGTCACGCCGGTTGGATTGACGAGCCCGTTGCCGCCGATCAGCCGGAATGCGTGCATCATGCCGACGATTGTCCCCAGCAGACCGACGAGCGGCGCCGCCGTGACGATCGTCTCGAGCACCCACAGACCACGCGAGATGTCGCGTTGCACGTCGAGCGCGAGCGCGCTCGCGCGTTCCTCGATCCACCAGGCGGGCTTCGTGAACTCGGCGACGAGCGGCGTCAGCAGCCGGCGCAGCGCGTGTTGCGGCGCGAGCGTGGCGATCAGCGCGCTGATATCGCCGCCGTACGACGCGATATCGGGCACGCGCGCGAATCGCCAGAACACATACAGCCGGTCGAGGATGATAAAAAGCGCGACGAGCGCAAGCAGCGTGAGCGGGTAGATGATCCACCCCGCGACGCGCGCTGCTTCCACGATACCTGTCCAGTCTTGCATCGAACCTTCCTCGAGAATCTGACGCGGTTTAGAAATACTTCGTGATACCCGCATAGAACGCGCGATACGGGCCGAATTGCGGCGCACCGACGCCGATCCCGGAACCGTCGCGCAGCTCATAGACGCGGCCGAACGCGTTCACGACCGAGCCGCGTACGTCGACCTTGCCGACCAGCGGTGCATTGATGTGCTCGATCACGCCGAGATTGACCTGCGCATAGAGCGGCAGTTTGTCGGTATTCGCGAATCCCGAGCGCAGGCCGCTGCCGACCGTGCCGTCCGCGGTGAACGTGGTCGTGTGCCACGTGTACGAGCCGCCGAACGACGCGGTCACGCGCTGATCGTGATCGAGGAATACGAAGTGATTCGAGATGAACGCGAGTTCGTCGGCGCCGAAGTTGAACTGCGCGGAGTCGATGTTCTTGCCTTGCGCGCGGCTATACGCGACGTTCAGGTAAGCCGCAATGTTCTCGTGCTTGTAGTTCGCGGTGAATTCGATGCCGTAGACGCGCCCATACTGATAGTTGAACGGCGCGAAGATCAGCGCGGTGCCGAACTGCCCCTCGTCGAGCAGGTTGTGCGCCTTCTTGTAGTACGCATCGAGCCCGACCGTCACGTCCGAGCCCAGACGCTGCGTGACGCCGATGTCGTAATAGTCGTCGCGCTCGGGCTGCACGGGGTCGTTTTGCGTGACCTCGGGCGCGTTGGTCGTGCCGGCGAAGCGGCCGATCGTGCCGCTCGACACCAGTTCGAACGACGGCGGCGTGAAGTAGCGCGCGTAACCGGCGTGCAGTGTCGTCGCCGGTGTCAGCTGATAGACGGCGCCGATGCGCGGACTGAGCTGATGCGCGCTGACGAACTCGTTCATGCCGTCGTAGCGCAGGCCGTAGTTCAGGGTCAGCTTCGGGGTGATCTTCCACTCGTCCTGCAGATACGCGCTATACAGATAACCGGTCTTGCTGCTCGAATCCTGCAGCGTGACCGGCACGTCCGATGCCTGATTGCCGTCCGCGTCGGTCGGAAACACCGACACCGTATCGCTGAACTGCGCATGTTCCTGCTGCAACTGCAGGCCGCCGCGCAGCGTGTGTGTGCTATTGAGCCGCCATGTCGTGTCGGCTTGCAGCGTGTTGGCGGTGTCGTTGTGGAAGTCGTTCGACGCGACGCCGTTGAAAATCAGATCGCCAACGGGATCGGGATTGAACTGCGTGCGCGTGTAGCGCGTGGACAGCGCGACCTGATAGTCGAAGTCGCCGCCGTTCGTGCCTTGCAGCGCGACGACCGCATAATTGTTCAGTTCCGACTGGGTTTCGTTCAGATTCGCCGAGTTGAAGGTCGGCGTGCCGGCCAGCGTGAACATCTGGGGCAGCCCCGGCGTGTTCGGAATCTCGAACTGATTGGCCGCGGTACCGAGCATCACGGAGACGCGCGTCAACGGATTGATCAGGTACGACATGTAGCCGAACGCGTCGCCCTGGCGGGTGTGGTCGTGAATCGGCGACGGACTCGCGGTCGGTGCCTCGATGCCGAGGTTGTTCACGCCGAGCGAGCCCGTAAAGAAATAGCTGAAGTCGCCCTTGCTGCCATACACGTCGGCGCTCGTGCGCAGCGTCTGATGGCTGCCGCCGAACACGTCGATCGAACCGCCGTCGCCGGTGTCGCCGTTCTTCGTATGGATGTCGACGATGCCGGCCGTGCGGTCGCCGTATTGGGCAGGCAGCGCGCCGGTCAGCAGATTGACCTGATCGATGATGCGCGTGTCGAGCGATTGACCGAAGCCGCTGATCGGCTCCGGAATCTGGATGCCGTTGATCCGGTATTGCAGGTCGGCGTGATCGCCGCGCACGTGCACCTGGCCGAACGAATCGTTGGCGACGCCGGGCGCCTGCAGCAGCACCTGGTTCAGCGGCGTGTTTTCGCCGAGCGGCATCGCCTGAATATCGGCGTTCGTGATGCGGTAAATGCTGCTGCCGGTTTCGGGCAAGAGCCCATTGCGTGCCTGGTCGAGGCGCTTCGCGTAGACATTGACGTCGAGCGTGTCGTCCTTCTTCAGCTTGAGTGCTAGCGGCGCGGCGGTTCCACCTGTCGTGTCGGCGAGCTTCGTCGTCGCCTCGAAGCCCGTCGCCGTGACGGCGATGGCGTATGCGCCTGGTGCTACGTCGTTCAGCTCGAAATGGCCGTTGGCATCGGTATGGGCATGGCCGGCGTCGCTGCCGCTCGAGGTTTTCAAGCTCACCTGTGCGTTGGCGATCGGTTTGCCGTTCGCGTCTTCGACCGAACCGCTCACGGTGGTGGCCGCGCGCGCAGCGCCGTTCGTGGCCGCGCCGGCCGCCCATGTCTGATTGCCTGCAAGCGCCGCAAACAGCAACACGGCCGCCTGCGCAATGTGTGTGCGAGATTTCATACCGGACAAGTAGTTTGAGTTGTTGATCTTTTTTTAAGGACTCCGCCCCGGGCGCCTGGCCCTTTAGCCTGTGGTCTTCAGGCGGCGGACTCCGTCGATGCGCGCCATCCATCGTGGCCGATGCCCCGGCTCACGCGTCATTCATCGAAGCGCAGCGTGCGAATGATATAACATAACATTTCACGGCGGCATTAAATATTTATGGGAAGCTGCGCGAGACAGGCGTGATGCAGCGGAGTGGATGAGGGTGTGTTGACGGCGCAGTGCGACGCATGCAACGCTTGAACAAAATCATGACCCACTCGCCGAACAGGAGACGCTCGATGGCCGATCTATCCGCTTTTCCGATTACAACCCGGTGGCCTGCACGGCATCCCGACCGGATCCAGCTGTATTCGTTGCCGACGCCAAATGGCGTGAAGGTCTCGATCATGCTCGAGGAGACCGGCTTGCCGTATGAGCCGCATCGCGTGAGCTTCGACACCGGCGACCAGAAGTCTCCCGAGTTTCGATCGGTCAATCCGAATGCAAAGATTCCGGCCATCATCGACCCGAACGGTCCGCAAGGCGAGCCGCTCGCGTTGTTCGAGTCGGGCGCGATCCTCGTCTATCTCGCGGACAAGAGCGGTCAGTTGATGCCGCAAAAGCCCGCGGGCCGCTACGAAACCATTCAGTGGCTGATGTTCCAGATGGGAGGCATTGGGCCGATGTTCGGACAAGTCGGGTTCTTCAATAAGTTCGCCGGTAAGGACTACGAGGACAAGCGGCCGCGCGACCGGTATGTCGCCGAAGCGAGGCGGCTGCTCGATGTGCTCAACGATCGGCTCGCGGGCCGCGAGTGGGTCATGGGCGACATGTTGACGATCGCCGACATCGCCGTTTTTCCATGGGTGCGCAATCTGACCGGTTTCTACGAAGCAGGCGAACTGGTCGGCATTACGGACTTCCCTCATGTCACGCGTGCGCTCGATGCGTTCGTTGCGCGTCCCGCCGTTGCCCGCGGTTTGAATATTCCGCAGCCGGTTTGAATCACAGCTTCGACGCCCGCGCGTGGCCGCCCGGTCATGCGCTTACTCCCGCATGTGCCTTCGCAGGATCGAGGCGAACAGCCGGCGATATCGCCACACACTGGCCGAACGGCATATTGCGGCGGACCCTGAAGATCGAAGATGATAGACCGCAGTTGCACAGGCGGTCGCCTGCTTTCCTGCCTGTCTAAACCTGTTAGTTAGTTACCCGTATCGATCTCGGAATTGCCGCGTGATCGCTGTGACTGCCTGTCCGCTTTTCTTGTCGGATCGCATCTGAAAAGCGTCGCAGTGAGACATCGTTTGTTGTATAGCGGCACGGAGTGAACCTGCCTCACTCTGCACTATTGTAAATCGTTAGTTTACAGTCTATAGTGATGTCGGTGCGGGGATGTGACAACGCCGTGAGGCAGGCGCGGTCCCGGAAGTCGAAGATGATCCAATCATTCAAGCACAAAGGCCTCGAGCGTTTTTTTCGGACGGGTTGCGAAAAGGGTATTCAGTCGTCTCATGCAGCAAAGTTAAGCCGTCAGCTGGGCGTGTTGAACAACGCAAAATTGCCGGCGGACATGAACCAGTTCGGCTGGGGTTTGCATGCGTTGCAGGGTAAGCGGAAAGACTGCTGGTCGGTTCAGGTCAACGGTAACTGGCGTTTGACGTTCGAATTCGAAGAGGGTCACGCAGAACTCGTCAATTACGAGGATTATCACTGACGTGTACGTGTTTTCCTCTATTGGTTGCTTTGTCTGGAAGAGCGTTTCATCGGTTTTTTCTGAAGAGGTTTCTATGGCCAAGATGTTTAATCCTCCGCATCCCGGCACGATCCTGCGCGAAGATGTGTTGCCGGCGCTGCAGTTGAGCGTGACGGAGGCTGCAAGCCAGCTCGGCGTATCGCGCGTGATGCTGTCGCGCGTCTTGCATGAGCGCGCCAGTGTGACGCCGGAGATGGCGTTGCGTATCGAAGCATGGCTCGGCGTCGATCGTGGCGGCCGTGCCGACTTGTGGCTCGCTTTGCAGTCCGACTACGATCTGTGGCAAGCGCGCAAGCATGCACCGAAGAAGGTCAAGCCGGCGCCGATGCCCGAGCCCGTCGATGCCGCTGCGTGACGTGCAGCCGATGCGCATGCCATGCCGCAGTAGCGAATGCACGCGGCGTGGCGCGGTTGTTATGCCGGTAGCAATGCGGATCGCGTCAGCGCCTCGTTGCAGATACGAACGTGGCAATTGCGTCGTCAAGCGCCTGTGTTGCTTCGACATGGGGCGAATGCCCGCAGTTGTTTAGCTTGACGAGCCGCGTGTGCGGTACCTCATCGGCGATTCCGTCGATTTGCGCCATCGTGGCGTAGTGATCGTCGCAGCCTTGCACGGCGAGCAACGGGCATTGAATCGCATGCAGCTGACTAACGATGTTCCATGTGCGGAACGTTGGGCTCAACCAGATATCGCTCCAGCCGTAAAACGCCGAGTCGACGTCGGCATGGTAGCGGGCGAGCTTGTCGCGCAGATCTTTTTGCTCGTAGGCGATCCTCGTCTGCGCCACCTCCGCGACCGACACATCCTCGACGAAAATATGCGGTGCAATGGTCACTGCTCCCGCGAGCGCGTCCGGAAATGCGCTCGCATAGAGCAGCGCAATCGACGCGCCGTCGCTGTGGCCAATGATCCACATCCGCTCGCGCTCGTGCGCGACGACGTTCAGCGCGTCGAGCAACGCCGGCAAGACGTCGTGTGCTTGCGTCGACAGGTAGTTGAACGGAAGTGTCGTGCCGTGCGGGCGAGGCGTCGAACGCCCGTAGCCGGGCCGTGAGTAGAGCAGGCCGCGCATGCCGAGACGATCGCACAGCGACTGCGGCCAGTCTTTCCACATCGAGACCGAACCGAGCCCTTCGTGCAGAAACACAGCGAGCGGCGCTTCGCGCAGATGCGGGTTCAGCCACCGGTACTCGAGTGTCAGCGCGGTTCGTCCGGCGCTTGCGGCGAGTGCCGTCAATGCGCTGTCGGATTCTGACGGGTAGCTGCGCGCGGCGGCGGTGGAAGCGGGGTTCGGCGGGCTATGCATCGCGTCGGAGTCCTTGGCGGACGGCGGTTTTCGGGTTCCCGGCAGCGTGACTTACGTATCGCGGCATTGCGCCGGGCTTGTTTTCGACGGCGTGCGACGCGGTTTGCCCCGTAGAGGTGCGCATTGCCAAATGCACGGTTTCAGTCTAGCTTATTCCGCCACCGCATATAGTTAAAGCGCGAAATGCGTTGCTGAAATATAAGTCGTTTGCTACAGTCCGCGCACTCTGCGGCATGCATGATGCTGCGGTCATCGCCTTGACGGATAAAACAAATTATCGGAGCTCACTCATGAAGTCGATTCGATCTCTTCTGCTCATCGGCCTGCTGCAGGTTGCGACCGCAACCGCCGCGTTTGCGGCGGACGGCCTCGCGCAGGTCAAATCCGCCGGCGTGTTCAAGATCGGCACAGAGGGCACGTACGCGCCGTTCTCGTTTCATGACGCGTCCGGGCAACTGACGGGCTTCGACGTCGAGATCGGCCGCGAAATCGCGAAGCGCATGGGCGTGAAGCCGGAGTTCGTCGAAGGAAAGTGGGACGGCCTGATTGCCGGTCTCGACGTGAACCGCTACGACGCGGTGATCAACGAAGTCGCGATTACCGACGCGCGCAAGGTCAAATACGACTTCTCCGACCCGTATATCGTGTCGCACGCGGCGCTGATCGTCCGTTCGGACAATACGACGATCAAATCGTTCGACGACCTGAAGGGCAAGAAGTCGGCCAATACGCTCACGAGCAATTTCGGCAAACTCGCGGCCGCGCACGGCGCGGAAGTCGTGCCGGTGCAGGGTTTCAACGAGTCGATCGATCTGCTGACCTCGGGGCGCGTCGATGCAACCGTCAACGATTCGCTGTCGTTCCTCGACTTCAAGAAGCACAAGCCGGACGCGAAGGTGAAGATTGCCGCGATCGACACGGGCGAGCAAAGCGACAAGTCCGCCGTGCTGATCCGCAAGGGCAATCCTGAACTGAAAGCCGCCATCGACAAGGCACTGCGCGATATGAAGGCCGACGGCACATATGCGAAGATCTCCGACAAGTACTTCGGCAAAGACGTCTCGCAATGAGCGCGACTGCGTACACGCCTGATCGCTTTGACGCCGCATTGACAACACGAATCACGCGAGCCTGAATCATGCCTGCCTGGCTGCATCTGATGGGGCAGTCCTTGTGGCCCCTCCTGTACGCGGGCCTCGTCTTCACCGTGCCGCTGACGCTTGTTTCGTTCGCGCTCGGGTTGACGCTCGCGTTTATCGTCGCGCTGGTGCGACTGTTCGGGCCGCCGTGGGCCGTCGCCATCGTGCGCTTCTACGTCTGGCTGATCCGCGGGTCGCCGCTGCTCGTGCAACTGTTCGTGATTTTCTACGGCTTGCCGAACGTCGGCATCGTGCTCGATCCGTTGACGGCGGCGATTATCGGCTTTTCGCTCAATGTCGGCGCGTACAATTCGGAAGTGATCCGCGGCGTCATCGAGTCGATTCCGAAAGGGCAGTGGGAAGCGTCGTATTCGATCGGTATGACGCGCGGCCAGGCATTATGGCGCGTGATCCTGCCGCAGGCGGCGCGCGTTGCGCTGCCGCCGCTGTCGAACTCGTTTATCTCGCTTGTCAAAGATACGTCGCTCGCGGCCGTGCTGACGGTGCCGGAGATCTTCCAGGCAGCGCAACGGATCGCGTCCGTCACCTATGAACCGCTGATCCTCTATACGGAAGCCGCGCTGATCTATCTCGTGTTCAGTTCGGTGCTGTCTTCCGCGCAGGTGCACCTCGAACGCAGGTTCGCGCGGCATGCGCTTTTCCAGTCGAGCAGCTGATGATCCGTCTCGAGAAAATCGACAAGTATTTTGGCAGCCATCGTGTGCTTTCCGCTGTCGACCTCGCGCTCGAACCGGGCAGCGTCACGGCGCTGATCGGTCCGTCGGGCAGCGGCAAGAGCACTTTGCTGCGCTGCGTGAACCTGCTTGAAATTCCGGAGGCAGGCACGCTCGAGCTCGGCGATCTGCGCGTCGAATTCAGCCGCGCGACGAAGCCGCCGCGCGACACCGTGCTTGCGATTCGCCGTCGCACGGGCATGGTGTTTCAGAATTTCCAGCTGTTTCCGCACCGGACCGTGCTCGAGAACGTGATGGAAGGGCTCGTCACTGTGCAGAAGTGGGACGTCGAACGCGCGCGTGCGCGGGCGCAGGAACTGCTCGCGAAAGTCGGGATCGCGCACAAGGCGGACGCGTGGCCAACCACGTTATCGGGCGGCCAGCAGCAGCGTGTCGCGATTGCGCGCGCGCTTGCGCCGTCGCCCGACGTACTGTTGTGCGACGAGCCGACCTCGGCGCTCGATCCTGGTCTTGCGGCGGAAGTCGTCGAGGTGCTGCGCCAGCTCGCGCAGGAAGGGATGACGATGCTGATGGCGACGCACGACCTGCGCCTTGCGGCATCGATCTCGCGCGATGTGCTATTTCTCAGCAACGGCGTCGTCGTGGAGGCGGGTCCGTCGCGCGAGATCTTCACGCGGCCGCGCGAGAAGGAGACGGCGAACTTTGTCTCGACGCTGACGCAAAGCTTGCCCGACGCGTGGGCAAATTGATGGGGGGAGTGCGCGGTCGACTGTGCGGCTGCTTGCGGCGGTCGCCGGCCGCCGGCCGCCGGTTACCGACGGCCGGCGTCGCGAAGGTCCGGCCGGCTCCAGGCTACAATGCCCCGCAGATCAAGAACGGACGAGTTATGAACACCCGCGTTTTCACCGTTGTATCGTCTGCTGCGGCGCTTGCGCTGTTCGCCGGTTGCACCGTCTACAAGAACACTGCGGCCTGCGAAGACACGATGCGCAGCGCGGCCGCCGATCGGGCGGCCTCGGAAACGCTGAAGATCAGCCATGCAGGCGCCGGTATTCACGGCAGCCGGGTGGTGGTCGAAGGTGCGTTCGAAAGCATGGTGCCGGCCTCGTCGGTCGCGGCGATCACGGCGGCGTGGGCAAGGCCGCCTGCGTCGGACGCAGCGGAGGCTTCCGGGCCCTCCGCTGCGTGGCAGCCTTCGGCTGTGGCAACGCGTCCGGGTGCTTCTGCGACGGCATCGGCGCAGAGGTCGACCGCCGGGGCCGCGCCGCGGACATCGGCCGATGTGCAACCGTCCACATCGACGCCCACGTCGGCCGGCATGGCCGGCGTTCTTGCGCCGACGTTCGCGTCCTCGCAGGAGCAGACAGCGGCGGCCAGTCAGAAGCCGACCTCGCGTGCGTCGAAGAAACCGGTCAAGCTCGCCATTCCCGCAGCGATCGAATGCAGATTCGATGGCCAGAATCTCACGTCGTTCAAATGGCTCTCGCCGGGTAGACTCGTCAGTCATACCGATGGCGACAAGGCCCAGTCGGACTGAGTACCGGGCCGCACGGGACGCGCTCCTTTACCCTTACCCGCCTCAATCGTTTCGCGGCAGACGCCAACGCACTTGCAGCTCCATTCATCGTCAGCCGTTGCTATCGCATTGCAACATGCGTATTGGCATGATTTGCGTGCGCGCGTGCGGTCCAGTGCTACGATTTCCAGTGTCGCAAAGCGGGGGGTCATTATGGACGGCTATATCAGGCACCAGATCGAAGGCGCATCGGTCGACATCGATGTTGTACCCGTCGCGCCGCATGGCTTCTGCGCACGCTTCCGGATTTTCCGCGATGCGTCCGACGAGCCCGAATGGCATCAGGTGCATGTGTCGGGCTCGGTGTTCAATACAGCCGCAGCGGCTGAAGAGGCGGCGCGGTCGATGGCGCTCGAGAAGGTGCTGGCGCGTGGCAATGGGTAGCGTAGCGCTGTGTGCCATGCCGCTAAGCCGTTAAGCCGTTAAGCCACGCGACGTTGGCGCTGCTTTTGCCCCGCTAGCGCCGGCTCGCAACGTTTCCATCCGCTGCGCTTCCACCAGTCGCAACACGCGCTCGCCGAATAGCGACGCATCGCCTTCGTAATACCGTTCGACCGCTTTCGTTTCGATCAAGCGTGCGCGCAGCGCTTCGCGCTCGCCATGTCCGTCGATCATCCTGACGGCGGCGTTCACGTAGTCGTCGACGCACGCGGCGACGGTCCACGCCGGCATGTCCGCACGTGCGAAGAGTGCGCCGTCGATGCGCTCGAACACTTCTGTTCCCGTGACGCAGACGCCTGGCACGCCGAGCGTGAACGCGTCGACGATGCCGTTCGTGTTGCCGAACGGGAACGGGCTCAGAAACATATCCGCGCGATGAATGCGCGCAAGATAATCGGCGTACGCGTGAAAGCCGTGCACGATCGCGCCCGGCAGTGCGAGCGCGATGATCCGGCGCATATGTTCGAGCAGCAGACCGTGCCGCGCGCCCGTCATCAGATGAAACTGCACCGGCGTTTGCGCACGCTGTTGAATCCGACGGCATGCTTCGAAGAAGCGCGGATTGAGCTTCATCTGGCTCGCCGTGACAACGATATCGAGCGTGTCGCGCCGCGCGGGCACGGCGGGCGCGACCGGCGGCAGCGCACTCGATGCAACATACGGCTGAGCGTTGCGCGGCAACGTCAGCAGTGTTTCGCTGAAGCAGTGCGGGTCGCCAACAAAGTCCTCCTCCACGCTCACATAGTCGATGCGCGCCGAGTGCGTCGTTGCCGGGTGGCCGAGCGCCGCGATCTGCAGCGGCGCCACGCGTAGATTCGACATGAAAACGGTCAACACGAACATGCCGACGCTCGGCATATAGAGCACGTCGGCCTGTTCCGCTTGCGCGAAATCGCGCACCGTCTTCAGGCATTCGCCGATGTAGTCCGGCTCCCTCAGCTCGATAAAGCGATCGAAGAGCGCGCGGCCGGTTTCGTCGACCGCGTAGCCGAAGCCGAATCCGACGACTTCGAAATACGCGCGTGCGGCAGCGAGCGTGCGCGAATGGGTCCGGTAAATCGAATGCGCGCTGCCGAACCACTCGAGCACGACGATCATGAGCGGCTTTTTTCGCTGCTTGCGTCGAGCGGCGCGGGTGGCGTCCGGTTCGGGCAGGACGCCCGGGAACTCGAGGTCGGCGAGCCCGAGTTCGTCGAGCTTGCGGCGCACGAGCACATTGATCTCCGCCTTGATCGCATGCCGGCGCGGCGTATCGGCGTAGCTGCAATACATGTACGCGTTATGCAGTACGCCCGTGGGTAGCGCATCGAGGTCGCCAATTTGCGCCAGCTTGCCCGGCAACCATTCGAGCAGCGCCTCGCGTTTGCCGTGCGCGCTCGCGGAGCCCTGGAACTCG
Organism: Paraburkholderia sp. SOS3; assembly: GCF_001922345.1. Classification (NCBI taxonomy): domain Bacteria; kingdom Pseudomonadati; phylum Pseudomonadota; class Betaproteobacteria; order Burkholderiales; family Burkholderiaceae; genus Paraburkholderia; species Paraburkholderia sp. SOS3. Next base: position 1,893,214 of record NZ_CP018811.1, read on the forward strand.
GCCGCTAGTAATGCGAGCGCAAGACTTGCGGCAGCAATCGGATGGCGCGACCAGACGTCGTCGAGTTCGAGCGTCAGGTCCGATTCGCTCGAATAAAGCAGGCAGAGTTTCTCGAGTGAGCTTCGCGCGGCGCTCGACATGTGCGCGGCAGGACTGCCTTGCCACGCTCGGTAGAGAGAACGCGCGAGATGGTCGGCATTGCCGGGCGGCGTTGCCGCGAAAAGCGAACCGATCCGCGCGTGCGTCGACATCAGCGCCTCGATGACCGGGGCGGGTGGACGAAACGAAGCATCGGCGAAGAGCACGGTAATGGCCGTCGCGGCGCGCGCACAGAAGCGCTGCTGCTGCAACGCTTCCGGTAAATCTGCGAGACCCGACGCGCGGAAATCGTCATCGAGTTCGCCGCGCTTTTGCTGGAGCAGCGCAAGCAGCGCGATCAGTTGTTCGGTTGCCTTGTCGTGATCGTGCGTATAGACGCATTGCTCGAAGTCGTCGAGCAGGAAAGTGGTTCGCATCGGGATCGCCAGAAATTTTGCATCGCTAAATTGTATGGGAACACCGTTGGCGGCTCGTCAGAAAAGTTTGCTACCGACATCATTTTGAGAGTTTTCTTGTATCGAAACATTCCGAATCTTTGTAGGATTCACCTGCTGTCGACGTAAGCGAACGTGTCAGACCACATGGTGGCGCCGTCGGAGCGATCAGGTGTGTTGATCAGGGCGTCGATCCGGTAAGTTGACCGGCTGCGTTGACAGTTCGAAGCGGGGTGGGTGTGACGAAGCAGCGAGGAAAGTAGTTCTTGAAGTTGCCGGTGTCATCAATTTAATTCGACATCCATATTAATAAGCGGGCGTGAATCGAAAATCCTGGCGGTTGAAGCCGGCAGGTCGGCGTTCGCCCGGTTCAGTCGGTCATTTACGAGTATCAGGCTAGAGATGAAGAACAGACGATATGTCACGCGTGCGCGCGACAAATATGCATCGGTGGTGGGTGGCGAGCGCAGTGCGCGGCGTTGGCGGTTGCGACCGCCCGCGGGCAAGGCACGGCTGGCGGTGCTTGCGGTCGGTGTCGGGGCGGCTTCGTTTGCGCATGCGGCGGGGTCGGCCGATGCGGCCGAAGCGCGCGAAGTGGACGGCGTGCCGCTTCAGACGATGCAGCAGCTTTCCGCACCGCAGCCCGCGCTGCCGTTGCGTGCCGCCATGCTCGCCGCGGCGCCGGTCACCAACTACATTTCGGTCAGCGCGAATACCACGCCGGGCGCGCCGACACATGCATCCGACGATCTGAACGCGATGGCGGTCGGCCCGACCTCGGCGGCTTCCGGTATCAACGCGACCGCGTTTGGCGCGGGCGCGTTCGCGGCGCGCAGTTATTCGACGGCGGTCGGTTCGGGCGCGGGTGCATTGGGACTGCGCTCGACCGCGATCGGCACGAGCGCGACCACGGGTTTCGACGCGGACGGCGCGGTCGCGATCGGTTATATGGCGCGCGGCGACGGCGCTGCGACGCTCGCGATGGGCTCGGAGGCGACGGCGTCGGGCGTGCAGTCGGTCGCGCTCGGATCGAGCGCGGTTGCCTTTGCGGACGCGGCGCTCGCGCTAGGCGCCAACACGCTGGCAACCAGCACGGGCAGCGTCGCGCTCGGCGCGAACTCGTTCGCAGACCGGCAGGACGCGGTGTCGGTCGGCAATGCGAAACTGCAGCGGCAAATCGTCAACGTGGCCGCGGGCACGTCCGATACCGATGTCGTCAACATCGCGCAGTTGAAGGGCGTCGTGACGGCGCTCGGCAGCGGCGCCGCGGTGAACGCGGACGGCAGCGTGTCCTTGCCAGCCTACGGCGTCGGCGGCATGGTCTATTACACGGTCGGCGATGCCTTGAAGAATCTCGATGGGCGCGTCAAGGCGAATACGGTCCGTATCGACGATCTGACCAGCGTGGTGAATAACATCACGGGCGGAACCACCACGGCCGTTCGATACTTCCGCGCGAATTCGGCGTCGAGCGATGCAGCGGCAACGGGCGTCGAAGCGGTCGCCATCGGTGGCAATGCACGCGCGACGGCGGATGGGTCGATCGCGCTCGGCGCGAACTCGACTGCGGACCGCGAGAACGTCGTGTCGATCGGTTCGGCCGGGTACGAGCGTCAGATCGCGAACGTGGCGGCGGGTGTCGCCGATACCGACGCGGTCAACGTGGCCCAGCTGAACAGCGCGATCAGCCAGGTCATCATCAACGACCAGCCGCGCGCGGCGAGCCCGTTCGTCGCCGTGAACGGCAATGCGGCGACCGAAGCCGCGCAGGCGAGCGGCACGCGTGCCGCGGCGCTTGGCGCCAACGCGTCGGCAAATGGCGAAGCGGCGCTTGCGTTCGGTGCGAATGCGAGCGCGACCGGCGACACGGCGAGTGCGATCGGCGCTCAAGCGGTCGCGAAAGGCAACGGTGCATCGGCATTCGGCTGGAACAGCGCCGCCTCCGCCGACGGCGCGGTTGCGCTCGGCGCCGGGTCGGTTGCCGATCGTGCGAATGCGGTGTCGGTCGGCAGCGCGGGCGCCGAGCGGCAGATCACGAACGTCGCACCGGGCACGCGCGGCACCGACGCGGTCAATCTCGATCAGTTGAATGCCTCGTTCAACCAGGCGAACCAGGCGCTCAACGACCTTGACCGCAGCACGCGCAAAGGCATCGCTTCGGCGTCCGCGCTGCAGATCGTCACGCCGTATCTGCCCGGGCGCACGACACTCAATGCGGGTGTTGCCGCCTATCGCGGCCAGGCGGCGCTCGCGATCGGCGTGTCGCGCTGGAGCGAGAAGGGCACGTTCAACGTCAACGCGGGCGTTGCTTCGTCAGGCGGCAACAGCACGATTGTCCGCGCGGGAGTCGGCATCGTCATTGGAGACTGACGCGCCGCGCTCAGCCGTCGAAGCAAAACCAGATCAATGAACGAGTGCCGTGCGTGCGGAATTTTGCCGGATGCACGCGCGGCGCGTATGCCTAAGGGAACGAAATGAAGCAATGGGTCGTCGTTGCGGCCGCGCTCGCCGCCTTTTCAGGGTGCACGAGCGAGGTGGCGCGCGAAAAGCTCGCTATTCGCGATCCGTCGGTCGCGCAGGGCGGATTCGGCACGCCGCAAGACGCCGCGGCGGGCGCAGCAGTCAAACAATGGACCGACACGTACACGCCGATCAAGCGCCACGGCGCGACGCTCGATACGTTGCAGACGAGGCTCGACCGGCTCGGGACGAAGAAAGATTCGTACGCAGGCGCGAAGGCGCAATGCTGGATCGACACGGGCAAAGAGGCCTTCGCGGCGCATGACGAATGGGGCTTCGTCGAGGAATCGATCGGCGAAGCCGCGGCGCTGATCGGCGGGCTCGAATCGGGCACAGGCGCGGGCACGGGCATGGGCCATGGCAGGGCAGCCGAAACGCAACATTTGCGCACCTCGGTACCGGTGCGCCCGGATCTATGGGAGCAACTGAATGCGCTAAAGGCCGATAGCCGTTTCGCCGCGTGCATACCGGCGCAGAGGCGGGCCGCGTGTGCGGAAGTCGAATTGACGCGCGCCGGACATGACGCATGGACGCGCGCTTTCGCGACCGCACAGCAGCGTGCCGACCAGCTGCAAACTCCTTTGCGCGAAGCCGGACAGGCGCTCGCCGCGTGTACCGTCGCGCGACCGGTGCCGCACGAGTCCGAAGTCATTTCGCTGTCGGCCGACGCGCTGTTCGACTTCGGCCGCGGCGATCTCGCGGCGATCAGCGACGAAGGGCGCCGGCAACTCGACCGGGTCGCGGTGCGTCTGCGCGCGCTCGACACGATCGAGCGGGTCGTCGTCTCGGGATACACGGACAGGCTCGGCCCGGACGGCTACAACCTGCGTCTGTCGTGGCTGCGCGCCGATACGGTGCGGCGCTATCTGGTCGACAGCGGCGTGGCCGTGCCGATCGATGCGCGTGGTCTCGGCAAAGCACAGCCGGGTACTACGTGCACCATGCGCGATCGCGCGGCGTTGATCGATTGCCTTGCGCGCGACCGGCGTGTGGAGATTCGTGTCGTCGGCGCGCAGTCGAGGGGGCTGCAAGCCGGCTAACCCACGCGCCGCGATTCAGAAGGCGCTTCAGAAGGCGTAATACGGCCCGTCGCCCGCGGCCGTCGCGCGCGCTTCGATCGCGGTATAGACACGCCGTCCGAAGAAGAATGGCAGCCCCCAGTCGAACATCGTGTTCGACGGCCCCGCGAGGTTGTCGAATGCGTTGTTCGTGCTGGCAAGCAGCGCCTGCGCGTTGCCGACCGGAAACGATAGCGTGATTGCGGCGCCGTCGGTGCCGGTCATCGTGGCGCTCAGCGTCGCACCGGACGGCGGGCAGTACCACAGTCCGCATTGGGCCAGCGTCGTAGCGAAGAACATGCCGTTCGAGCCGCTGTCGATGAAGCTGTTCGGCCAGGTCTGTCCGTCCGCGCTGGTGACGATGCGGCCGGTTTGCGTGTTGGTTCGGATGACGGTCGCGCCGCCGAGCGTGTTGTTTGCCTGTGTGCCGATACCGAAAATCAGCTGGCCCGTGACGGACTGCGCACCCGCGTCCGGTATCGCGGGCAACTCGATGATCACGCCGTTATTGTTTTCCGCGAAGTCGGCCACCGGGTTGCCCACTTGCGAGGTGAGCGGTTGCGAGCCTGGCGTGCAGGTGCCGCCGGACACGCAGGTGTAGTACCAGCGCGGCAGCGCGTTGCGCGTGCATGCGCTGCCGCAGTCGGTGCTGAACAGGCCGATGCCGAGAATGCCGTTCACGCGCAGCGTCGCCGGCGACATCATCGGCGGGCCGGAATTCGCGCAGTCGGTGGGAACGGCCGGCAACGTAGGATCGGCGATCACCTGAATCGGCAGCGCGGCGGCGATTTGCCCCGCCATCCGCACGTCCGCGGTTCGCACCGCACCCCACGTATAACCGCTGCCGAACACGCCGCACGAGCCGCTTATCGTGCCGGCGCCCGCCGCACCGCCGGCGCCGGCGACGGCCGGCAAGTCGAGCGAGGCCGGGAGGGCGGACGCCAGGATGCGCAGTCCGCTTGATCCGGTGTCGACCTGCACATTGTCGATCGTCGCGCAGTCGTTGGTCGACGGCGCGCAGACCGTGACGCTCGTCGTCAACATGTTGCGCGTGCGGGTCGGCAACGCGTTGACCGCGATCGGCTGCACGTTCGGCGTGCTCGACTGCGGGATCGCGGGCGGCGACGATGGCGGGGCGGGCGGCGCCGGGTCGGCGGCCGGGTTGCCGTTCCCCGCCGCGACAGGCGGCTGTCCGCTGTCCGCGCCACCACCGCCGCCACATCCGGCTAGCGCGGCCGCCGAAACAACGACCATCGCCATCACGACGCTGTGCGTGGCAAGCCCGGCAACGAGGACCAGTTTCGCGTAACGGACCTGCAAATGGTGGAGGACGAGACCGGGGTAAAGATGAAGAGCATTTCGCGTGTCCACGAGCATTCTCCTTCATTGCAAATCCGAGGGGGAAATGCCGGGGGGGATCACCGCCGGCAGCCATGCACGACCCACGTAACTGCGCATTTGCCCGCCGGAATCGACGATCACGTCGGGCTGCACGACGCGCGACGCATGCAGGCTCGCTCGCGAGCCGGCAAGCTCGGCCGCTTTCGCGCGATAAGATCCGCTGTACCGGCCGAGCAACCCGTCGAGATTCGGCATCGTCGGGCCTTCCCACGTGTAGGCGAAGATCAGTCCGTCGCCGGTTGCGTATTCGTGGATCGTCGTGCCGCCTTCGTCGGTCCACGCGCGTATCCGGATGCTGGCGTCGGCCAGACGATTCGCGACGGCCGCGCTGCCGGCCTGCGCGGTGGCAGGCATCGTGCCGCCGAGTTGCGCGCGGGCGGGCGCCGCGATCAGGAATGCCGTCGAACCAGCCGCGAGCACGACGCCGCGGCGCATGATGCGCAGAGTTATCGCGAAATTCATTTGGCTAGGTTTCCTAACTTTATGGGGACCGTTAATTCAAGATAGCACCGCGGTTGTCCGGCCCATCAACCGCGCGGGATAATGCGCGGCTTCAATCTCAAAATTAGGTATGCGGCGCGCCCGAAATTTCCAGACAAAACAATAGACTTATCTCAAATTCGATGGTTTGCTCGAATGTCGGCGAAAACCTTGCCGAGTGTTAAATTCCGGTGCAAGTGCGCGCCGAACGCGAGCCGGTCAACCCGGTTTTTGCCATCGGGGTCGCCGGACCGGTAAAATAGCGGGTTGATCCACGGATACTGCCGTGGCGTAGCGGAAGGATTCCCCGAACATGACTGATCTTCGTCTCACCAAGCGGTTTGCAGCATTGCTGATGGCAGGCGGTCTGGTCGCCGGCTGCGGCACGTCGTCGCCGACCAAAATCGACTACAAAAGCGACCAGAAATCGAAGGAAGTGTCGCTGGCCGTCCCGCCGAACATGATCGACGAGACCGCCGATCAGCGTTCGCTGCCGCCGCAAAGCGGCCAGACGTCCCTGTCCGCGCTGCAGCAGGTGCAAAGCTCGGCGCCGCCCGATACGGCGGTCGTGCCGGCCGTCTCCAACATGCATATCCAGCGCGACGGCACCGAAAGCTGGCTCGTTGTCGATAACGAATCGCCCGATCAGGTGTGGCCGCAAGTGCGCCGCTTCTGGCAGGAACAGGGCTTTCTGCTGGTCGTCGACGACCGTAAGCGCAACGTGATGGAAACGGACTGGAACGAAACGCATCCGGCGATCAACGACGGTCTGATCCGCAGCACGCTCACGAAAGCGCTCGGCAATTCGTATGTGACCGCCGAGCGCAACAAGTACCGCACGCGTCTCGAGGCGGCGCCGAACGGCGGCACGTATGTATTCGTGAGCCAGAAGGGGCTGCGCGAACAGCTGACCGGCGCGAACAACGATTCGAGCACGTGGGCCGTGAAGCCGAACGATCCGGCGCTCGAAGCCGAATACCTGAAGCGTCTGATGGCGTCGCTCGTGCAGGCACAGGCGCGCGCGAACCCGTCCGGCACGGCGGGCGGCGGCGAGATCCAGAATGTCGCGCTGTCGCCGGCCGGCTCGCAAACCGCGCCCGGCGCCGCGTCGATCGCAAGCCCGACCGGTGCGAACTCCGCTGCTGCGGCCACGGCCGCGCAAAACGTCGCGCTGGCCGCGCAAACGCCGACGGCCGAAGAACGCGCGGCGAACGGCGCCGCCAGTGCCGGTCCGAGCGCGCAGTACTCGAACGCCGAACTGATGCTCGGCGAACCGTACGATCGCGCGTGGTTGCGCGTCGGCCTCGCGCTCGATCGCAGCAACTTCACGGTCGACGATCGCGACCGTACGAAGGGCATCTACTTCGTGCGCTACGTCGATCCGAAAGACATGAGCTCCGCCGAGCAGGGCTTCTGGAGCCAGGTTTTCCATGGCCGCAAGGAGAAAGTCGCAAAGCAATATCGCGTGAACGTGCGTGCGATTACGCCAAACCAGACGCGTGTTGCCGTTATCGACGACAAGGGCACGGTCGACACGTCGTCGCAGGCGAAGCAGATCATGTCGCTGATGGTCGACCAGCTGCACTGATTGCCGCGATTACTTATCGGCACGGGCCGCCGCAATGGCGGTCCGCAGAAAGCACAAAGCCGCGAGACGATATTCGTCTTCGCGGCTTTTTTGTTTGCGGCTCCTCTTTCCCGGCGCCGTATGCGCCGCCGGTGCATCGAATCAATGTTTATCGCCGGCTGCGGCTGCGGCGCCTGCGGCGTTTCTGCCAGCGCGTGCACCTGAACCCGGAATGCGCTTGACGACACCGGTCGCAAGCGCGGTGCCGACGAGTATCACCGCGCAGCCCGCGAGCATGCCGGCCGACACGCGCTCGCCGAGAAAGAGGGCGCCCCACAAGATGCCGAACACCGGAATCACGAACGTCACGGTGATCGCGCGCGCGGGACCGGCGACCGCGATCAGATGGAAGAACAGCATATAGGCGATACCGGTGCAGCCGATGCCGAGCCCGAGTATCGATGCCCACGCGTGCAGCGTAACCGGTGCCGCCGGCCATTGTGCGATTGCGAACGGCAGCAGCACGATGGTCGCGCCGATCATCGTGCCGGCTGCGACGCTCAACGCGTCGACGCCCATCAGATGCCGCTTCGTATAGCTCGCGGCGATGCCGTACAAGAGCGTCGCGCCGAGCGCCGCGGCGGCGGCGAGCGCCGTCGTCGCGGGCGTGGCGGCCGTGCCCGCGCCGGGCGCGACGATCTGATCCCAGACCAGCATCAGCACACCGGCAAAGCCAATCGCGAGGCCGACGCTGCGCAGTACGTCGAGCCGATCCTTGAGCCACGCGAACGCGACGAGCGCGCCCCATAGCGGCGTCGTCGCATTGATGACCGACGTCACGCCGGCGCAGAGCGTGAGCTCGGCATAGGCGAACAGGCAAAACGGCGCGGCTGAATTGAGCACGCCGACCACGGCGAGCGGCCACGCACGCTGCCTGAGCGTATCGATCGACGCACGCAACGGCCGCCGGATAATCAGTACGACGACGAGAAACAATGCACCGATGCCGACGCGCAGCGCCATCAACGGCGCCACGCCGAAATCGGCCACGCCGATGCGAATAAACAGAAACGATGCGCCCCATAGCGCGGCGAGGATCGACAGTTGAACGATATTGACTGGAGTCATGGGCGGGACGTCGCGCGCAGTTGAGTCGAGACGCGCACGCATGGTATCACCGGCTGTAAGCGCGACGGTTCACGACGCAATGAAATAGCAAGAAACAGGAAGGGGAATGGAAGTAAATGACGCGCACTGCGCGCGGCACGGCGCATATGAAAGCGGGCGGCGCTTTGGCGGCGCCGCCCGTCAGGCGATCACTTCGGACAACCGCGCGCGGGGCGCGGTCTGCTGCGATCAATCGATCAATCGATCCAATCGATCAATGCGGAATCATCCCTTGCAGGTAATTCTGCTGCAGCCAGACAAGAATGCCGAGCACGATCGTGAGGACGATGGAGTGCTTGAAGGTCTTCGCGAAGACGACGCCTTCCTTGCCTTTCAGTTCCGTTGTCGCGACACCGGTCGAGATGTTTTGCGGCGAAATCATCTTGCCCATCACGCCGCCCGACGAGTTGGTCGCGGCCATCAGCACCGGATGCAGCCCCAGCTGATTGGCGGCGACGACCTGCAGGTTGCCGAACAGCGCATTGCCTGACGTATCGCTGCCCGACAGGAACACCGCGACCCAGCCGAGGAACGCCGACACGAGCGGGAAGAACGCGCCGACCGACGCAACGCCGAGACCCAGCGTGTAGTTGAGGCCCGAGTAGTTCATCAGATACGCGAGACCGACGATCGTCGCGACCGTGAAGATCGCGATGCGCGTCTGCACCCACGTGTCGACGACTGCGCGGCCGAACTCCGACGGCTTCAGGCCGACGACGAACGACGTGATGATCGCCGCGACGAGAATCGCGGTGCCGGTCGCGAGCGGCTGGAAGTCCCAGATGGCGCCATACGGCTGGTTATACAGCGTGATGTAGACCGCCTTGTCGAGACCCGGCCACGGCACCTTGACGTCGCCGATCAGGAAGACCTTCGCGACGGTCCAGATGATCACGACGGCCGAGACGATCAGCCACGGATACCAGCCCTGAATGCCGCTGATCTCGCTGCGCACTTCGCTCGCGCGATCGACGTTGATCGCGAATTCCGGATCGGGCGCGGGGCGCCAGACACGCAGAAAGAGGATCGTGATGACGAGCGACACGAGCGACGACAACACGTCGGTCAGGCTGTAGTTGATGTAGTTCGACGTGACGAACTGCGTCAGCGCAAAGCTGCCACCGGCCACCAGCAGCACCGGCCAGATCGCGGCCATCTTGCGGAAGCCCGCATACACGGCCATCACATAGAACGGCAGCAGAAACGCGAAGAACGGCAACTGACGGCCGACCATCTTGCCGAGCGTATCGGCAGGCAGGTGCGTGACTGCGCCGAGCACCGTGATCGGTACGCCGAGCGCGCCGAAGGCGACGGGCGCGGTGTTGAAGATCAGCGTGAAGGTCAGCGCTTCGAGCGTCGGGAAGCCCATCATGATGAGCAGCGAGCTGGTGATCGCGATCGGCGTGCCGAAGCCCGAGATGCCTTCGAGCAGCGCGCCGAACGAGAAGCCGATCACGACGAGCACGATGCGCCGGTCGTTGGGCAGGTGATCGATCATCCACATCCGGAAAGCCGCGAAGCGGCCCGAGCGCACCGCGATGTTGTACAGCAGGATCGCGGTGACCACGATCCACATCACGGGCCAGACGGCGAACACGGCGCCCGCGACGACAGAATTGATCGCGAGCCCGACCGGAAACTGCCACACGAAGATCGCGACCACGAGGCCGACGATCAGGCCCGCGAGCGAGGCTTGCCATGCGGGGCGGCGAGCCCAGCCGAGCAGGATGAGTACGACGATGATGGGTAGAGCGGCAACGATGAACGACGGGAACAGCGAATTACCAATAGGCGTCAACAGCTGGTGAAACATCACGTCTCCTTCTTTGTTGTTCGACTCGACATGGCTCTGGCTTTACCGCGCATCGCATGGCGAATCGAGGGCGAGCAGTACGGATGAAGATGGCGCCGCGCGAACGCGGTTCCCCTTTTTTAAGCAGGCGTAGCAGTGGCAACCGCAAGGATAGAGCGCGCGCGAATGCAGTCAATAGGGAAACAACCTCGAAACGCGCGTCGACCTCGCGAAGTTCGCCAGAAGAGGTCAACACTTCACGTCGACCACTATTCCTTCGTAATGAAAATGAATGGTTAACGCGGGGCATTTGGAAGGGTGCGTGCCGTGCCGCCAGCATCGGCTAGTGATGATGGCCATAGTGACCATAGTGGCCGTAATGACCGTAGAAGCCGAAGTTGAGCGACACGCCCGGTCCCCACCAGCCTGGGCCGCCGTAGCCGTACGGCGGATAGTATGCGGGATAAGCAGGATAAACGGGATAGTAGGCGGGTGCAGCCACGACGGGCGCGGGCGCATACGCAGGCGCATAAGCTGCAGCGGGCGGTGCCGCTTGCGGGGCCTCTTGTGCGTTCGGATCGAACTGCGAACTGGCCGCCTGGTCGTCGGGGCCGGCAGGTGCAGCGTATGGGTGATTTGATTGGTCGCCTTGCGCGACGTCCGGTGCGCCTTGCGCCGGCTCTTGCGTTGCATAAGGAGCAGGATAGGGCGCTGCGCCGTAATAACCGTATGGATAGGGGCCGACGTAATAGCAGCCCGATAAGACCGATAAGCCGAAGGCGATAGCAGTGGCGCCGCTCACGCGAGCCGCGGCGGATGAGTGGTTCATGACGTGCTCCTGATACGGCCTCGCGACGCCATGCCGCCATGGCGCGCGTTCGAACGATGCGAGGAGCTTACGCCAGCGATGCAACGCGCGCGTTGCAAAGCGGTTACCGCATATTTCACAGCGTTGCAAAACATCGCGACGCGTCACTTGACGCGTCACTCGCTTCGCACGCTCGCGCAGCGGATTGCGGACCTGCTGGTGGACCGTTGTCGCCGATGTTTACAGGTTACTTGCCCACTTCGTGACCGATCAGGCCGCCAGCCGCAGCACCGCCGACCGTCGACAGACCCGTGCCGCCGATAGCCGCGCCGGCCGCCGCGCCGACACCGGCGCCGACCGCGGTATCGCGACCCTGGCGCGACATGCCGCCGCACGCCGACAGCCCCGCGACGAAAACCGCGATCACCGTACACGCTCCGATTCGCTGCAACGCTTTCATGATCTCTCTCCTTATTCTTGAGCGGGCCGGCTACGAGCCTTCCGTAGCGCTTCAACCCTTACGCATCATGGTATCGCCGCGCGCGGTTTCGATTTGTATGGGCTTGTCAGCAAAGTGTCCGTTCGGTAATCAAATGTTTCGTTGCGGCCCGAATCTTGCAGCGATCCCGAAGCCGGGCCGCATCGGACGCAAAAAACCCGCGCGTGCGCAAAGCACGGCGGGCTTGGCTTCACGCGCATCAGGCAAAGTTTGCGTGATGCGCGAGCGTGATGGCTTACGAGAAGGCGCTTTTACTGCCGCCGATAAATCTCGGCGCCGCTCTTCACGAATTCGACGGCCTTCACTTCCATGCCTTTGCGCAGCGCTTCGTCGTCGCTGACCCCCTGTTGCGCGGCGAACTCGCGCACGTCCTGCGTGATTTTCATCGAGCAGAAGTGAGGGCCGCACATCGAACAGAAGTGCGCGACTTTAGCGGAGTCTTTCGGCAAGGTTTCATCGTGGAATTCGCGCGCCTTGTCCGGATCGAGACCGAGGTTGAACTGATCTTCCCAGCGGAATTCGAAGCGCGCCTTCGAAAGCGCGTTGTCGCGCACCTGCGCGCCCGGATGGCCTTTTGCCAGATCGGCTGCGTGCGCCGCGAGCTTGTACGTGATGATGCCTTCCTTCACGTCGTCCTTGTTCGGCAGGCCCAGGTGTTCCTTCGGCGTGACGTAGCACAGCATCGCGGTGCCGAACCAGCCGATCATCGCCGCGCCGATGCCAGACGTGATGTGGTCGTAGCCCGGTGCGATATCGGTCGTGAGCGGTCCGAGCGTGTAGAACGGCGCTTCCTTGCACCAGTCGAGCTGCAGGTCCATGTTCTCCTTGATCAGCTGCATCGGCACATGGCCCGGACCTTCGATCATCGTCTGCACGTCGTGCTTCCACGCGATCTGCGTGAGTTCGCCGAGCGTCTTCAGCTCGCCGAGCTGGGCTTCGTCGTTCGCGTCGTAGATCGAGCCGGGGCGCAGGCCGTCGCCGAGCGAGAAGCTCACGTCGTACGCTTTCATGATTTCGCAGATGTCCTCGAAGTGCTCATAGAGGAACGACTCGCGATGATGCGCAAGGCACCACTTCGCCATGATCGAGCCGCCGCGCGACACGATGCCGGTCATGCGGTTCGCCGTGAGCGGCACGTATTGCAGGCGCACGCCCGCATGAATCGTGAAGTAGTCGACGCCCTGTTCGGCCTGCTCGATCAGCGTGTCGCGGAAGATTTCCCACGTCAGGTCCTCGGCCTTGCCGTTGACCTTCTCGAGCGCCTGGTAGATCGGCACCGTGCCGATCGGCACCGGGCTATTGCGGATGATCCATTCGCGCGTCTCATGAATGTGCTTGCCGGTCGACAGATCCATGACCGTGTCGCCGCCCCAGCGGATCGCCCACGTCATCTTGTCGACTTCCTCGCCGATCGACGAGGTGACAGCCGAATTGCCGATATTCGCGTTGACCTTCACGAGGAAGTTGCGGCCGATGATCATCGGCTCGCTTTCCGGGTGATTGATGTTGGCCGGAATGATCGCGCGGCCGCGCGCGACTTCTTCGCGCACGAACTCGGGCGTGATTTCATTCAGTGCATTCGCGCCGGACGCCGCTGCGCCGAATGCCGCCGCGCCGAACGCCTGGCCCGGATGCTGGCGGCCCATCATGTCGGCCAGCTTCGCGCCGGTCGGGCCGCTCGTACGCAGGCTCTCGATATATTCGGCGCGCCGCTGGTTCTCGCGAATCGCGATGTATTCCATCTCGGGCGTGACAATGCCTTTCCTTGCATAGTGCATTTGCGACACGTTCGCGCCGGCCGCCGCGCGGCGCGGCGTGCGGTGCAGCCCCGGGAAGCGCAGTTGCGCGGTGGCCGGGTCGGCTGCGCGCTCGCGGCCGTAATCGCTCGACAGACCGTCGAGCGACACGGTGTCGCCGCGCGCTTCGATCCAGCGCTGGCGCAGCGCAGGCAGGCCCGCGCGGATGTCGATGCGCGCGTCGGGGTCCGTGTACGGGCCCGACGTGTCGTAGACGTAGATCGGCGGATTCTTCTCGCCGCCGAAGCCGGTCGGCGTGTCGGCTTGCGTAATTTCGCGCATCGGCACGCGAATATCGGGCTGCGACCCGGTGACGTAGACCTTGCGCGAATTCGGCAGCGGCTCGACGGCAGCTGCATCGACATGCGCTTCGGCGGAAATGAATTTCGGGTTGGCGTTCACGTGGCTCTCCTGTGGCGGACCGCTTCTGGTTGCGCTACACGGGAGACGAGAGGAAGTGGGACGGGTTCGCGAGAGGCTTGCAACTGAGGGGCGAAACCCGAACGCTTCCCTGCGCTGGCATTATCCAGATCAGGTTCAAAGGGTATTTCTCACCCACGCTACGCGATATTGTCTGCGGAACCGGTTAGCGATGCGCTTACTGGGCACTTACTGCGCGATTCACCCGAACAGTTCGCCCCAACAATCAGGCCGGATTCAGCGGACAACGATGCGTAACGCAGGACCCCCGCGTTAGCAGCGGACAAGATAACCTGGCTCGGTGCTGCTTGGCAACCTGTCGATACAGGGGTTAGTCGCCCCATACCTTTGTACGGCTGGCACGCGCCGCGTCGACTACTAAAATCTTGACAGGCACGTCGAAGATACCGGGGCACTTCGCCCTCCCTCCTGATCGGCGTGTTTCATCCCGAAGAAAAAATTTCGTGCGCGGCTGTCATATCGGCGGCGGCGCTTCGACAAACGTCCATCAACTGAATAACGGAGTCTGTCATGCAACCTTTCGCGAAGCTTGCCGCCCGGCCGGGCGATCCGCAAGCCCCCGCCGATGCGGATGCCGCGCCACCGCCCGCCGCGGGTTCGCGCACGATTCACCCGCGCTGGGTCCGCGTCGGGCACTGGCTCAATGCGCTTGCCGCGATTGTCATGATGCTGTCGGGCTGGCGCATCTACGACGCGTCGCCGGTATTTCACGGCTTCGTGATTCCGACGAACCTGACCCTGGGCGGCTGGCTCGGCGGCGCGCTGCAGTGGCACTTCGCGGGCATGTGGCTGCTCGTGTTCAACGGCATCGTCTATCTCGCGCTGAACATTGCGAGCGGACGTCTGCTGCGCAAGTTCTTTCCGCTGTCGCCGCGCGCAATCCTGCGCGACTTCATCGCTGCGCTGACCGGCAAGCTATCGCACGCGGACCTCTCGCATTACAACGCGGTGCAGAAGTTCGCGTATCTGTTCGTGATCTGCGATCTGATCGTGCTCGTGCTGTCGGGGCTCGCAATCTGGAAGTCGGTGCAATTTCCGCTGTTGCGCGATCTGATGGGCGGCTACGACAACGCGCGCGTCGTGCACTTCTGCGCGATGGCGCTGATGGCGGCATTTATCGTCGTGCACCTCGCGATGGTGGCGCTCGTGCCGCGCTCGCTGATCGCCATGCTGCGTGGTCGCTGAGAAGAACAGGAGAAGGTGATGAACGACAAACTCAAACCCGCAAGCAAACTCGACCGCCAGTCCATTTTGCAGGATGCGCAACGCGAACTCACGATGCCGTCGCGGCGCCTCTTCGGCAGGCAGTTGCTGACGTTGGGCGGCCTGTCGATGCTGACCGGCTGTTCGCTGACCGACGACGATTCGGTCAACAAGTTTCTCATGGCGGTGTCGCGGCTCAACGATAGCGCGCAGGCGTTGCTGTTCAGCCCGACGCAGCTTGCGCCGACCTACACGGAGGCGCAGATCACGCGGCCGTTCCCGTTCAATGCGTACTACGGCATCGACCAGGTGCCGCACGTCGACGAAGCGACGTACCGTCTGCAATTGAGCGGCCTCGTCACCGGCAAGCGGACGTGGACGTTGCCCGAACTCGTCGCGCTGCCGCACGAGGAACAGATCACGCGGCATATCTGCGTGGAAGGCTGGAGCGCGATCGGCCGCTGGGGCGGCACCTCGTTCGGCGATTTCCTCAAGCGCGTCGGCGCCGATACGAGCGCGAAGTACGTCGGCTTCAAATGCGCGGACGACTACTACGAAAGCATCGATATGCCGACCGCGCTGCATCCGCAGACGCTGCTCACGTTCGACTACGACGGCGAGCGTCTGCCCGCCAGATACGGCTTCCCGATGAAGCTGCGGATGCCGACCAAGCTCGGCTACAAGAACCCGAAGCACATCGTCGAGATTTTCGTCACGAATAAGTACCCCGGCGGCTACTGGAGCGACCAGGGGTACAACTGGTTCGGAGGCAGCTGATGCGCGTCATTGCTCGCGCGATGGCTTGCAGCAGCAGCCTCGGAAGGCACCCGGCAACGCCGGTTCATGGAAGTACACACACACGGAGTCAAGCATGAAGAAATTCGCAATGGCAGCAATGGCAGCAGCCTTCCTCGTAACGGGCACGGCCGCTTTCGCACAGGCAAGCGGCGCGATGTCGAACGATGCAATGTCGAAGGATTCGATGTCGAAGGATGCAATGTCCCACGACAAGATGTCGAAGGACTCGATGTCGAAGGATGCGATGTCCCACGACAAGATGGCCAAGTCGGGCTCGAAAGACAAAATGAAGCACGACAGCATGAAGAAGGGCGACGCGATGAGCCACGAAGCGTCGGGTGCGATGAGCCAGTAAGCGACCGGGCAACCGGAGGCGGAGCAGCGCGTCGGGGGCGGCACGGCGCGCGAACGTTTCGTTACGATTGCGCCGCCACGATTTCGCCGGCAAGTGGAGCGGTTACTGCATAATTGCGGGGCGTCGTTTTACAGCGCCCATCTACCGCTCCACTGCCATGCGTTTCCGCCCCGTCCGTCTTGCCGCCGCCGCGCCCGTTTGCGCGGCGTGCCCCGCCGTATTGCTGCCCGACCATCGTGGTCCGGAGCGAGCGACGACCGGCAGCGGCAGGCGGCGTCCATGCGCGTAAATCTGCCTGCGCGCTTCCCATTCCGTTTGCCGGGATCGAGAGGCGGCCGCATTGCGCTTGCGCTCGCGGTCGTCTATCTGGTCTGGGGCTCGACCTATCTGTGCGTGCACGTCGCGCTCGGTTCGTTTCCGCCCCTTCTGATGTCGGGCCTGCGAAACTTTTTCGCCGGCATCGGCCTTTTCGTCTTCGCGATCCGTCGGCGCCCGTCGCCGCCGAGCCTCGAGCAGGTGCGCAATGCGGCGCTGGTCGGCACGATGCTCGTCGGGCTGTCGAGCGGCATGCTCGCCTACGGCATGCGCACGGTCGGCACCGGCACGGCGGCCGTGATGGTCGCGACGGTGCCGCTGTTCGCCACCGTGATCGCCGCGGTGGCGGGGCGCCGCATCGCGCGCGGCGAGTGGTTCGCGGTCGGCCTCGGGCTGATCGGCATCATGATCCTCAGTCATGGCGATACGTCGCCGGGCTCGGCGGGCGGCAGCCTCGCGATTCTTTGCGGCGCGCTCTTCTGGGCAGGCGGTGCGCATCTGGCCGGTCGCCTGACGCTGCCGTCCGATCTGTTTCTGTCGACCGCGTTGCAGATCGGTCTGGGCGGGGCGATTTCGACGTTCGTCGCGTGGGTATCCGGCGAGCGGATGCTCGAACTGCACTTCGGCCCGCTGGTCGCGTTCCTCTATCTGATGCTCGTCGGCACGATGGCCGCGTACGTTGCGTACGGTTATCTGATCCGCCACACGAGTCCGATCATCGCGAGCAGCTGCATGTACGTGAATCCGCTCGTCGCGGTCGCGCTCGGCGCGCTGTTGCTGGCCGAGCCCGTCACGCGCTCGACGGTGATTGCGACCGTCGTCATTCTCGCGAGCGTCGGGCTTGCGTTCTGGTTCGACTACCGGCGGCGTCCGCGCGCATGAACGCGCCGCCGCGCACACGCCGTCCCGCACGTCCCGGGTCGTTCCTGCTCGCTCCACTTACTCCGCGCGACGTGACATCCGCTGCCACACGGTAACGGCTGCACATGCGCGTGTAACGTTGGCCATTCCCGGCCGGCGCTGGCGTGGTACGCCGCCTCGCAGCAAACATCTCCGATGAAGACCTCTAAACATCGGATGTCCTTTCTCTGACAGGTCACCTTTGATGTTTGCAGTGCGTATCGCTTTCGCACGGCACACCGTTTGCTGAATGCGCTCCGTCCAAACGACGCGGACAGCGACGAACGACGCAACGGCGTTCGCCGCCGCCCGTGACCAAGGGACAGGAAAGGCATGCCGCTGTTTGGAAGGCCCGCTGCGTCGACAACGACAACCGGAAGCGCAGCGCGTCTGCGGCAAGCCGCATATCAATGGGCGAGGACACGCCCGATATCAGAGAGGTGGCAAATGAAGCTCATCCGTACGATCGCGGCACTGGCTAGTGCGGCATCCTTGTTGACGGCTTGCGGCGGGGGTAGCGACGCGAGCAAGGAACTCGGTTTGACCAATCCCGAGATGCGTTTCGTGCACGCGATCGCGGGCGGTCCGGCGGTCGATTTCCTTGTCAATGGCGCCGCGTTGCAGACGAACATCAACTACAAGGGAGTCACCAATTTTGCAAACGTGAATACCGGCCAGACGGTGGTCGGCTATTCGTTGACGGGAAGCATGACCGCGCTGGCGAGCGGCACCTTCCCCGACGTTGCGAAGGGCCATGAGTACACGGTGCTGGCCGTGCCGGGTTTGACCGCGCCCGACATCGGCCTGATCGACGATCCGTTCGACAAGGGGCTCCTGTCGAATAGCGCGCGCGTGCGTGCGTACAACGCGACGGTCAACGCGCAGAACGTCGACTTCTATATCGTTGCGCAAGGGACGAACATCAACACAGTGGGCCCGACGCTGTCGGCCGTGTCGTTCAAGAACGCCGTTCCTCCGTCCGGCCAGGACTCGGTTTATATCGACGGCGGCACCTATGTGCTGATTGCGACGACGGCCAGCACGAAGACGGTCATCTTCCAGTCGGCTCCGTTCTCGCTGTCGAACAACGCGGACTGGCTCCTGACGACGGTGCCGATCGCCGGCACGCTGAGCCAGCTGCTGCCGAACCAGATCGACGTGCTCGTCGCGCAAGGCGGCAATACATCGCAGCCGGCCGTGCTGCTGACCAACACGTTGACGGGACAATAACGACGCGGCTTCAGGGAGGAGCTGTCGAGGCGGCCCGCGTCACGCGGGCCGCTTTTTTTGAGGACGGGTCAGGAACGTGGCGGCGCACACCCGCTGGCTGCGAGTGGACGCCGCCAGCTACGGAATTACTCCTTCGCCTTGTCGGCGGAGTTGGTGATGGCCTGGCCGCCCTTCGAGATATCCTGGCCGGCGCCGGAGACCGTATTGCATGCAGAGAGCGTGGCCGTGCCTGCCGCCACGAACAGAAGCAAAGCGATGAGTCGAGCCATGAGTCTTCCCCTTATAAGGATGCACGATGGATTCGCGCGCGCCGCTCGACGACCGAGCGAGCGCGCGTTCATTCGACCCGGCTCAGGACAGCAGCCGATCCGGTCTGATTTCACGGCTAGCAAGCGGCGTTCCTGCCCTCGTGAAGATTGTTCGGTGCCTTGTCGCAACGCGGGTCCGATCCGTGCTAACGACCATGATGTCAATCAATTGACCAGAGGAGGGATCCATCATGCTGAAGTGGGCGCTGTTCTTCGCTGTCGTGGCCGTGATTGCCGGGTTGCTGGGATTTACCGGCGTGGCGGCGGGCGCGGCGGCGATCGCGAAGATTCTGTTCATCGTGTTCGTGATTCTGTGCGTTGTGTTTCTCGTACTTGGCTTCGTCGTGACGAAGAAGATCGTCGATTAGCGACGGACGTCGCCGGACAAGCACGCATCGTTGAAAAGGGAGCGTCGCCATGCTGCATTACGCACTCGTATTCTTCGTGATCGCGATCATTGCCGCAGTGTTCGGATTTACCGGCATTGCGGCGGGCGCGGCCGAAATCGCAAAAATTCTGTTCTACATCTTCCTGGTGGTGTTCGTCGTCACGCTGTTGCTCGGCGTGTTCCGAACGTAGCCGAAGCAACTTTCCTATAAACGCGGCGGCACGCATGCGCGTACCGCCACAATCCCCACCCATCGCATAAGGAGCCGATAAATGTCGAACTCATCTGAAGCCCAGGGCAGCGCAGCGAAAGGCCCGTTCGTGATGGACCTCGAAAGAATCCGCGCCCAGGCGCGTCAGGATATGGACGACGGTCCGGTCACGCAAACCTACAAGGCCGATCGCGAAACCGTGCTCAAGCTGTTGAACGGCGCGCTTGCGACGGAAATCGTTTGCACGCTGCGCTACAAGCGCCACTATTTCATGGCGAAGGGCATCAATTCGGAAGGGGTCGCGCAGGAGTTTCTCGAGCACGCCAACGAAGAGCAGCAGCACGCGGACCAGCTCGCCGCGCGCATCGTGCAGCTCGGCGGCGAGCCGGACTTCGCACCCGACAGCCTGACCGCGCGCTCGCACTCGGAATACAAGGAAGGCGCCGACCTCAAGGACATGATTCGCGAGAACCTCGTCGCCGAGCGGATCGCGATCGATACGTATCGCGAGATCGTGCGCTATCTCGGCGACGCCGATACGACGACGCGCCGCATTTTCGAGGAAATTCTCGCGGTCGAGGAAGAGCACGCGGACGATATGGCGGACCTGCTCTCGAGCCGCTGAGCGCGCCGCGGCGGACGCAACGTGCTCGCGCGAGAACAACGCGGCCGCGTTGCGTCTGCACTTGTTGCAGCGATCAACCTTTTTGCAGGCACTTTTTGCAACGTGGCCGCGACGCGATTGCGATGTGATCGCGTGTTGATCTGGTCGTGGTTGCGCGCCGTTATCGCGACGCGGCCGCCACCTTGCGCCCGGTGCGCTGATGATTCCACGCGGCGAGGCCCGTGAAGAGCAGTCCCGCGATGCTCACGCCGACCCAGCCGAAGCGCGGCCACACGAGCGCTGCCGCCAGCGAGCCGAGCGAGCCGCCGATGAAGTACACGACCATATAAACGGTATTCACGCGGCTGCGCGCCTCGGGCTTGAGCGCATAGATGCGCGACTGGTTCGAGATCTGCGCGGCCTGCACGCCGATGTCGAGCACGATCACGCCGATCACGAGCCCCACGAGGCTCGAGCCCGACAGTGCGAATACGACGAACGATATCGCGCAAAGCCCGATCGACAGCGTGACGACCGCGCGCGGACCGCGACGGTCCGCCGATTTGCCGGCGAGCGGCGCAGCCAGCGCACCGGCCGCGCCGACGATGCCGAACAGGCCCGCCGCCTGCGGCCCGAGATGGAACGGCGGGCCGGCGAGCAGCAGCGCGAGCGTCGACCAGAATGCGCTGAAGCCCGCGAACAGCGACGCGCCCGTGAGTGCCGCTTCGCGCAGTCCGCGCAGTTCGACGGTCAGATGCCACATCGATGCGAGCAGCTGGCCGTACGGCAGCGTCGAGGTCGGCTTGCTGTGCGGCAGGCGCATGACGATCACGGCCGCGAGCGCGATCAGCACGACGATCGACACGCCGAACACCGTGCGCCAGCCGAAATACTCCGCGATGAAACCCGCTGCCGTACGGGCGAGCAGGATGCCGAGCAGCAGCCCGCTCATCACGATGCCGACCGCCTGGCCGCGCGCCGAGGGTGGCGCGATCTCGGCCGCGAACGGCACGGCCTGCTGCGCGATCGTCGCGAGAATGCCGATTGCGAGACTGGCGGCGACGAGTATCGAAAGCGTCGGCGCGAACGTCGCGCACAGCAGCGCGATGCACATGCCGGCGGTTTGCAGCAGGATCAGCGCACGCCGATCGAAACGGTCGCCGAGCGGCGCGAGCAGCAGCATGCCGGCCGCATAGCCGAGTTGCGTCGAGGCCGGCACGACGCCGACCCATTCGGCGCTATGCGGATACGACTTGCGGAAGTCGTCGAGCAGAGGCTGGTTGTAGTAGATGTTCGCGACCGAGATACCGGCGATGGTCGCGAGAAGCAGCAGCAGGCCGCCTGGCGAACGATCGGACGGTCCGGAGCTTTCGGAAGTGGACATGAGGTGCGGCTGATGGTTGAAACGGCGGAGCGCCTCGTGGCGAGGCGCCTCGATCGCACGTGCCCGATCGGGACGCGCCTGGCGAGGCCGATGATACCCGACAGACGTCGATCGCGCAGCGACGGGAAGGGAGTGAGGAAGCGCCGCGTATCGACGCCGGGCGTGGGGCGTGTCAAGGCCCCGCGCGTGGGCAGCAGTCTTCAGTCGATCAGCGCACCGGCGGGCTCATGGAACGGATACGGGCCGTCGCCCGCATCGACATACGCATGATGCGTGACGAGCCCCGTCGCCGCGTCGTACCGATGCAGCGCGAAAGCCGGCGCTTCCATGCGGAACGCGGACGGCCCGTCGTCGCGCAGATCGAGCGCGACCTGATGCGCAGGCGCCGGCACTGCCGACGCGATCGTGCCGGCAAAGCGCGCGAACATCGGCCGGTGCACATGTCCGCAGATCACGCGTTCGACGTTCGGATGGCGTGCGATCAACGCTTCGAATGCACGGGCGGCCACCGGATCGAGGCGCACACGATCCATATGACCGATGCCGGACACGAACGGCGGATGATGGAGCGCGACGATTACCGCTTTGTCGCGTGCCGCGTCGAGTTGCCGTTCGAGCCACGCGAGGCGCGCCGCGCACAACGTGCCGCCGCTCGCGCCGGGCACGATCGAATCGAGCGCGAGCACACGCAGCGCGCCGACGTCCACCACGTACTGCACGAACTCGCCGCCTTCGAAGAGCTCGCGTCGTTCGCTAAACACCGTGCGCAGCGCGGCGCGGTCGTCGTGATTGCCGACCAGCAGGTAACAGGCAATCTGCAGCGGCGCGAGCAGCGTTTTCAGGTGCTCGTACTGTTCGACGTCGCCTTGGTCGACGAGGTCGCCGGTCACGATCACGGCGTCCGGGCGCGGCTCGAGCGCATTGAGCGCCGCGATGCAGCGGCTGAAATACGCGGCGGTGTCGACGCGGCGGTAAGCGAGCGCGCCGGGGCGTTTGATATGCAGGTCGCTGATCTGGGCTAGCAGCATGAGAGTCTCGGACGGTTCAGAAAAGGGGCGAGGGTCGTCACGGCGGGCGGCGCGTCTCGTTCACGATAGCGCAATCAGCGCATCCTGCGCGATCGAGATGCCGACGGTCGTGCCGCGGGCCAGCTCGACGCGGCCCGCGACATCGACGATCAATGCGTCGGGTGCCGCATCGCGAATCGTGAGCCGCGTGCGTTCGCCGAGAAACGCAGCGTGCTCGACGACGCCGCGCAGCGGCGCGGTCGATGGATCGGCAAGCCATGCGTCTTCGGGGCGAAAGAACACTTCGTGGGTATCGCTATCGCGTGCATCGCCGGGTGCCTGACTGTTTCGCGCAGTCTGCGCAGCGCGCGGCTCGGGCACGCGTAACGCGCCGCCGCGCGTCGTCAGCACACCGTCGCGCCACGCACCGGCCACGCGGTTGATCGTGCCGATAAACTGCGCGACCGCGCGATTGGCCGGACGATAGTAGATGTCGCGCGGCGCGCCGATCTGTTCGATGCGTCCTTCGCTCATCACGACGATGCGGTCGCCGAGTTCCATCGCTTCGGCCTGATCGTGCGTCACGTAGACGGTCGTGATGCCGAGTTCGCGCAACAGCGCATTCATCTCGCCGCGCAGCGCATCGCGCAGCCGCGCATCGAGCGCGGTCAACGGCTCGTCGAGCAGCAGCACGCGCGGTTGCGGCGCGAGCGCGCGGGCGAGGGCGACGCGCTGGCGCTGGCCGCCCGAAAGCTGGTCGACGGGCTTGTCCGCATGGTCGGTGAGCCGCATCATCGCGAGCAGTTCGTCGACGCGGCGCCGCGTTTCGTGAGCGGCGACGCGCCGGATCCTGAGCCCGTAGCCGACATTGCCGCGCACCGTCAGGTTTGGAAACAGCGCGTAGTTCTGAAACACCATGCCGACTGCGCGTTTTTCGATCGGCAGCGCGGTGACGTCGTCGTTGCCGAAGCGGACGCGGCCGCCTGGGTCCGGCGTTTCGAGCCCGGCGATCAGCCTTAGCGTCGTGGTCTTGCCGCAGCCCGACGGGCCGAGCAGCACGAGCGTCTCGCCGGCGCCGATCTGCAATTCGAGCGGCTCGAGCACGCGCGTGCCCCGAAACGTCTTCGCGCAGTTCGACACGGTGATGGAGACAGGGGCGAGCTTCATGATGGGGTTGAGTCGTCTGCGTAATCGGAGCGCGAAGAGCGCGCCGGCGTTGTGGCTGCGACTGCGGTGTTCGCGGTTTGCGTCGCGCGGCGCGGGCCGGTCGCGTCGACGCCGAGCCATTGCATCGCGACGAGCAGCGGCATCGTCATGATGAAAAACAGAATGGTGTACGCACTGCCGATTTCGATGCGCATCGACGCGTAGGTATCGGCGAGGCCGACCGGCAGCGTTTTCGTGTCGGGCGTGTGCAGCATCCACGTGAGGTTGAATTCGCCGATCGACAGCGTGAGCACCGCGAGCGCGCCCGCGACGATGCCCGGTCGGATATTCGGCAGCACGATTGTCACGAAGCGCTGCGTGAAGGTCGCGCCGAGGCTTGCCGCACCTTCTTCGAGCGTGCGCAGTCCGGTGCCCGCACAGACGGCGGCGACCGCGCGCACCATGAACGGCAGCGTGAACACGACATGGCCGACGACGATAAACGCCGCGCTCATGCGAAACGCAGTGAAGCCGCCGTAGACGACGAGCAGCGCGAGCGCCGACGCAAGCCCGGGCAATGCCACGGGCAGGACGAGCAGCTCTTCGACGACGCGCGCAAAGCGCGTGTTGCTGCGCGCGAGCGCATAGCCGGCCGGCACGCCCGTGATCAGCGTGATGGCGAGCGTGGCCGCCGCGACTTCGAGAGACAGGAATACCGACGCGTGATACTGCGTCCACACCTCGCCGAGCCAGCGCAAAGTGAGTCCGCTCGCAATACCGCGAAAGTAATTGACGGTCAGGCCCGCGATCACCGACATCACGATCGGCACGATCAGGAATGCGCACAGCGCGAGCGTGACGAGCCATTGGCCCGCCGCGAGCCAGCCGCGCAGCGATGGCCACGCGAGCACGCGGCGGCGTGGCTGCGCGCATGCCTGCGCGCGTGCCTGTTCGCGTACGTTTTGCGTGCCCGGTTCGGCGTGCTGTCGCAACTCGGGCGCCGTATTCATGGGCGGGCGCTCGTCTTCGTGCGCGCGCGCCATCATGCGGTGGCCGCGACGGCCGAGCCCGTCGCGCTGCGTGCCGCTGCGAGCACCGCCCACGTGACGATGCCGAGCATGATCGACAGGCCCGCGGCCGTGACCATGTTCGCGCTCAGGGTGAACTGCGTGTAGATCGTCATCGGCAGCACGTCGATGTCGGTGGCGAGCGTGAAGGCGGTGCCGAACGCGCCCATCGAGGTCGCGAAGCATACGGCGCCTGCCGCGATCAGCCCTGGCGCAAGCGCGGGCAGCACGATGTCGCACATGATCCGCCACGGCGATGCGCCCAGTGAGCGTGCCGCTTCTTCGAGCGACGCATCGAGCCTGGTTGCCGACGCCATGACGGTGACGATCACGCGCGGAATCGAGAAGTACAGATAGCCGATGAAAAGGCCCGCCATCGAATAGGCGAACACCCAGCGCTCGCCGGTCAGTTTCATCGACAGCGTGCCGATCAGGCCTTGCCGTCCCGCCAGCATGATCACCATAAAGCCGACGACGACGCCCGGAAACGCCAGCGGAAAAGTGAGCAGCGCGAGCAGCGTGCGTTTGCCGGCGAACTCGCGGCGCGCGAGCAGCAGGCCGGCGATGACCGATAGAACGAGCGTGGCGACCGTCACGGCCGCCGACAGCACGACGGTTTCGCCGAGGCTTTGCATATAGCGCGCGTTGGTCAGCAGCGCCTTGTACGTCGCAAACGGCCGGCCGTTGCCGCTCAGCTGCACGAGCGCGGCGATCGGCAGCAGCCAGAATGCGATGAACACCGACAGCGCCGGCGCAACGAATGCCATGCGCCAAAGCCGCGGGAACGTGATGTCGTTCAATGCATCACCTGCAGATATTGCTCGCCGAAGCTTTGCTGCTTGCCGGCCATTTTCGCGAAATCGACGGCTTTGGCGCGCGCGTAGTCGCTTGCGGGCAGGAATCTGCTTGCCGCATCGGCGCTGATTTCGTTCGCCCGCACCGGGCGCAGATAGGCGTTCGCCCACCGCTTCTGCCCTTCGTCGGATAACACGAAGTCGAGCACCTTCTTGCCGTTCGCGTCGTGCGGCGCGCCCTTCACGAGACTCATCACGTACGGCACGGAGATCGTGCCTTCCTGCGGAATGACGAACTCGACGTTCGCATGGTCCTTGTATTTCGCGCGATACGCGTCGAAGTCGTAGTCGAGCAGGATCGGAATTTCGCCCGACAGAACGCGCGCATAGGCGGTTTGCTTCGGCACGATCGGATCGTTGGCCTTGAGCTTGCGGAACCAGTCGAGGCCCGGCTTGAAGTTATCGAAACTGCCGCCGAGCGCCTCGTTCACGGCGACTGCTCCCGCATAGCCGACGAACGCGCTCGACGGATCGAGATAACCGATCATGCCTTTGTATTCGGGTTTCAGCAGATCGGCCCATGAGCGCGGCACGGGCTTGCCTTCGAGCGCGTCCTTGTTGACAAAAAAGCCGAGCGTGCCCGAATGGATCGCGAACCAGTAGCCTTGCGGGTCCTTCATGTTCGCGGGGATGTCGTTCCAGTGCGCGGGTTTGTACGGCTGGATCACGCCCTTGTCTTTCGCCTGGAACGCCGACGATACGCCGAGATAGACGACGTCCGCGACCGGGCTCTTTGCTTCGGCGATCAGTTGCGCGATGGCCTGGCCCGAGTTCTTGTTGTCGAACGGCACGCGGATGCCGGTCGATTGCCGGATCGCCTTGATCTGGCTCGCCCAGTCGGCCCATTCAGGGGGGCAGTTGTAGCAGATGGCGGTTTCTTCCGCGTGCGCGAGCGGAACGGCGCTCAGTGTGCCGAGTATGCCGAACGCGCCGAGTGCGGCGAGTGTCGCAGCGGCTGCACGACGGGACGCAAGACGGGAAGCGAGCGCGGCGGCGGTGCGGCGTCGCCGGGCGAACGGACGCAGCAGCCTGTCGATGATCATGCGGCGATGCGGATTCACAGCGTTTCTCCAAGGCGGTGGAATGGGAGTCGGCGAGTCGGGGGCGTGGCGAAGCGCCAGCGCGGCCTGGTGTTTGACTGCTAGGTCGGGTGAAACGGCGTCACCGGGGCGCCGTATGCGTTGCGTCGAACGCGCGCATCGTCGACACCGTATCGACGCTGTTCGAAATCGCTGCGATCGTTGCGCCTTCGCGCAGCGTGTGCGGCAAGGTCAGCGACAGCGAGGCGTCCGTGTATGTGCCGTCGAGCCGCCCGATCAGACGCCGCCACGCGGAGCAGCCGATCTCGCGATTCGGCGAGCCGATGCTGGCGAGCGGCGGCGCGAGCAGCTCGCCCATTGCGAGGCCGTCGAAGCCGAGAATCGACATGTCGCGCGGCACGTCGAAGCGCGCGCGGCGCAGGCCGCGCATCACGACCATGGCGAGCAGATCGTTGCTGCAGAAGAGGGCGGTCGGGCGGTGCGCGCCGGTCAGATGCGCGAGCACCGACGGCGCGAGTTCGTCGGCGTTGAAGTCGATCTCGAGCGCCGGCGCCGGCGCGAGGCCGGCCTGCTGCATGGCCTGCGTGTAGCCGAGGTGGCGCAGCCGGGCGCGATCCGACGCGGCGAGCGTGCCGGCCAGCATCAGGACGCGCCGATGGCCGTGCGCGATCAGCATGCGCACGCCTTCGAACGCCGCGAGCCGGTTATCGACCGACACCGACGGACGGCGCACCGTATCGTTGTGCATCAGCACGTAGAGCATGCCGGAACGGTCGAGTTCGTCGAGCAGCGGGTGGGTATCGGCGTCCGCGACGGTCAGGATCAGCCCCTCGACGCGCTGCTCGCGCAGCGTCTCGATCGCGTGACGTTCGCGCTCGGCGTCGTACTGCGTGGTCATCAGCATGAGGCGGTAGCCTTGAGCCGCGGCGAGCTCGTCGATGCCTTGCAGACATTCGGCGAAGACCGGATTCGCGAGCGTCGGCAGGACGACGCCGATCAGGCGGTTGCGCTCGCCGCGCAACTGGCGGCCGAGCGGACTCGGGCGAAAGTCGAGCGCCTCGATCGACTGACGGACTTTTTCGAGCGTTACCGGGTTGACGGTGTGCGGCGCGTTGATGGCGCGCGAGACCGTGGCGATCGAAAAGCCCGCATGCGCAGCGACATCCTTGATGGTCGGAGTCATTGTGTCGGCCCGGTTTCGTGTAAACGTTTTCGTCGCGCATTATCGGCAACGAATATGACGGTACCGTGACGTACAAAAGGCCGACACGCCGTTTTGGTGAGGCTCGCCGGGCGGTGGTAGAATCCGGTCCGCCCTTGCCGGGGTGATGAAATTGGTAAACATAGCGGACTTAAATGATTGAGTGCCTGGTCGGAAACGGCCGGTGCAGAACCCCTCAAATTCGGCGAAACCCCTGGACGGCTTATCGAGCATGAGCTTCCGCGGCAACGCCGAGCCAAGCCCGCCGCCGCTCACGAGGCGAACGCGCGGAAGGTGTAGAGACTAGACGGGGGGCGCCTAAGGCGGCACGCAGCTCGATGCTGCGCTTCGCGGCGATGGCGAAGGCATAGTCCAGCGCACGAACGGCAATACCGCCCGGTATGCGCCGGCGTCGAAAGACGTGGTGTGAAGAAAATCCGCCGCTTAACGGCTTGCCGGTTCGAGTCCGGTCCCCGGCACCACCCCATCTCCCAACAGTTCCCAGGATCTACCGGAAAACACGCCAGATAATGGTCCCGTGTACAATGGGCGAAACCGTTGTGTATGAGCATTTGACTTCATTTTGGGGTTGAAATGCCGTTATAGCGGGACTACGTACATCACATTCCACCGGAGAGCAGCTATGAACACCAAGGACACGAAGAAGACTTCCGTCTCTGGTTCCGCTCGTCCGATGATTGCTCCGAAGAATGTCGTTCGCGTTGACACCGAAGCGGATCGTCGTACGGTCGTTGCCGCAGCTCGGGCAGTTATCCAGGAGCATCGGGACGTCATCAAAGCGCTGGCAAAGCGCTGACTTGTGCTCGACGCCGCTTTCGTTCTGCAAATTCACGACGAGATTCTGCTTGAAGAGCCAGGCCTCGCCGGTTTCTCCGGCCGAGGCTTTGACGGCTTGCAAAGCACGTTGGCCCGCATTGACAATTGGGCACAATATGCCGGTTTGAACGATGTGTTTGGCATTGCGGCGATGTATGGCGTCGCGATTGCACGAGGTCACGTTTTCAACGACGCGAACAAACGTACGGCCTTGGTCTCTGCCTTGACCTACCTCAGGCTTCAGGGAATCACTGTCGACCGGGATGCGCGACTTGAGGAAATTATGGTCCGGGTCGCCGAAGGGACGATAGGGTTGGAGCGATTCGCGGAAATACTCTGGTTGATCGCCCTTGGGGACGATGATTTCGATCCCCTCGATTGAGGATGATCCGCGTGCCGTATCTTGGTTTGGGAGGGCCTCCTCCTCACTTGATGCGTCCGACCTGCACCGGGTTTGCGCCCATCGCGCCGAGCCGTATCTTCCCCGTGATGTGACGGCACGTCACGAAACACGAAGCGGTTTCCTCGCGCGCGCGGCACTCGAGGCATTGGCGCACGCGTAGCAGGCCGATGCCGAACCCGGCCCGAGCCCGCTGCGGCGGGCTTTTTCCATTTTGCGCAACCCCCTCAAGCCTCGCCCCCAATCTGCCGATATCGTCAGGCAAGCACCAGCGGTTCGCCCACCGTGGCGGCCCGCGGTATCCGGAAACCACCCCTCCGATCACCTTACATGTCGACTCCTATCAGCGGCAGTACCGTTCCCGGGTTGCTGGGCGCACTCGATCCTCAGGACCAGTCCGCCAACGCAAACCGGACCAAAGCCAGCCAGGCGGGCACGGCGTCCGATGCCGGCTCGCTCGCGGCCGCCGCGCTTGCCGCTGCGATGCAGGCGGCCGCAAGCGTAGGTCAGCTTGCACAGGCCTTCGGACAAGCGGCGCAAGGCGCAACGACGGTCGACCCGTCGACCGGCCTGCGCGAAGTATCGGCGACGTCGAACGCCCAGCTGGGCTCGGCGCTCGACCAGTTTCTCGTGCAAAACGGCTTCAGCCAGCAGCAGGCCGACGCGGCCAGCAAAAGCTTCGTCGAGCAGTTGCAGAAGGGCGGTCCGGTCGACCTGAACGCGAGCTTCGACGAATCGACGACGGTCGCGACGGCAGTCTCGTCGAGCTACGGCTCGACGACGATGTCGGCGTCGTCGGTTGCGGTCAACGAGCGCTCGGGCTCGGTTTCGATCGACTTCGATCCGACAACCGGCAAACTGTCGATTTCGCTGAAGGAGCAACAGATCAGCTCGGTCACGTCGGTCACCGAAATTTCGGGGCCGGGCGCTGCGGCATTGCCGATCCTCGCGCTGCAGGCGCCGACCGGCATCCTGAATCTGCTGCCGGGCCACGCCGGACGCGGCAACGGCGACGGCAATGACGCAACGAACGATCAGAACCCCGCCACGCTGCCCACCGGCGCCAACAACAGCACGGCCAACGAGGCAGCCCAGGTGTTGAGCCAGTTGCTCGCCGCGCTCGCGCGTCCGACGCTGCACGGCACCGAGGACGCGTCGAACCGGCTGAGCCAGGCGAACCGGGACAAGGGCTCGGGAACGGGCAGTGCGGACGGCGCGGACGGTGCGAACGGTGCGGGCGAAACGAACGATGCGCCGTCGTCTGCCGGTCAAGCCGCTGACGAAGCCATCTCGGTGACGATCGGCTTCACGCAGGCCGTGTCGATCTCGCTGCTCGATCTGAACGGTCATGGGACGACGATCTTCCGGCGGCCGGATGGCAACACGGGCGCGATGTCGTTCGAGCCGACGCACGTCGTCGCAAGCTGAGCCCAGCTACGCGCGGCGCGATGCGTTCGCGCCGTGCATCACCACAAATCGCTTCTGCTCGCGGCAGTCGCGCCCGCCCGCAACGTGCGCAATTGCCAGTCGCCAGTTGCTCGCCATTCGTCTAAAGTAGCCGCTCCATCGTGCCGTCGTTCGCACGATCGACCCCAAAAAACAACCCAACAGAGGAGCGCAGACCATGCAACTGATCGGCATGCTCGATTCCCCGTTCGTCCGTCGCGTTGCGATCTCGCTTGCGATGTACGGCATCCCGTACGAGCACCGCGCGCTTTCGGTGTTTCGGCACTTCGACGAATTTGCGAACACGAACCCCGCCGTCAAGGCGCCCACGCTCATCACCGACGACGGCACGACGTTGACCGACTCGACGCTGATCCTCGACTACCTCGAGCGCATGGCCGCGCCCGAGCGGCGGCTGATGCCTGACGACCTCGGCGCGCGCGCGAAAGCACTGCATCTGATCGGCTTCGCGCTCGCCGCATGTGAAAAGACCATGCACTCCGTCTACGAAAACATGCTGCGGCCCGAAGAGAAACGCCATGAGCCGTGGCTCGAGCGCGTGCAGCGGCAGTTGCATGGCGCATATGGTCAGCTGGAAGCGGCGCTCGCCGCGGGCAATGGGGGCAATCACAGCGAGGCTGACCAAAGTGGACCGAAATGCGATGCATGGCTCATCGGCGAGCGGATGATGCAGCCCGACATCACGGTTGCGATCGCGTGGCGGTTCACGCAGTACATGTTGCCGGGCGTCGTCGATCCGGCCCGTTATCCGGCGCTCGCCGCGTTTTCGGCCCGCGCCGAAGCGTTGCCGGTGTTCATCGATACGCCGCTCGAATAGCGGCGTCCACCGAACCGCCACGCTCGATGCCGTAACCCGGTGCGGTGCGGTGCGGTGCGGTGCGGTGCGGCCGCGTGCCGGGATTGTTGTCTCTCATTGACAAGTGACTTCGCCCTGGCGGCATTTATCCACAGGGCGCCCATCTCTAAAATTGCTTCCATGGAAACGTAGCTTGGCGGCGCGCTCGGGGGTGTGAGGGCTCCGCGCTTTGGGAGCAGTCATGAAAACCTTGATCGAGCGGCAGATCTACCATCCGGCAGTGGTGCTGCCGATGTTGTCGCTGATGCAAATGATGGTGTCGACCGACTTCAATCTTGGCCAGGTTGGCGTACTCGTCGCGACCAATGGGGCGCGCGCCGCACTGCAGCGCTCGCGCGAGCTGATGTGTCAGATGGTCTGCCATGGCGACGAAGAACGGGCGCATTGAATCGGCAACGTTCCAGGTAACAGCAGAGGTTTCGCAAAAGTCGCTAATCGAGCCGCAACAAGGGTCGAGACTGGCGAGCGCATGACGCGCCGCCGCCACGCAAACCGGGCGCATGTCGCCCGGTTTGCTTTTTGTTGCACGCTTCTGGCACGGGGCTCTGCCCCGCCGCGGGCGCTGCCATCGCGAGGCTGGCGTAAGATGACCGATCCTCGACCGCGCTTGGGAGATCCGCCATGCCACAGCATTTCGACGCAATCGTGATCGGTACAGGACAAGGCGGTTCGCCGCTTGCGGTACGGCTCGGCAAGAGCGGCCGCAAGACCGCCATTGTCGAGCGCGAACTATTCGGCGGCACCTGCGTGAACGTCGGTTGCACGCCGACCAAGGCTTATGTCGCGAGCGCGCGCGCCGCGCATGTGGCGCGCAACGCCGCTGCATACGGCGTGCACGTGAGCGGCGATGTGACGGTCGATCTCGCCGAGGTGAAGGCGCGCAAGGATCGCATCATCGGCCAGTCGCGCACCGGCGTCGAGAAGTGGCTGCGCTCGACGCAAAACGTGTCGGTGTTCAACGGCCATGCACGGTTTACCGGCCCGCATCGAATCTCGATTGCCGATCATGAAGGCCGCATCGTCGACGCACTCAGTGCGGACGAATTTTTTCTGAACACCGGCACACGTCCGGTCATTCCGCGCATCGACGGGCTCGAGCGGATCCGTTACTTCACGAACTCGTCGCTGCTCGATCTGACCGAGCTGCCCGAGCATCTCGTGATTGTCGGCGCGAGCTATATCGCGCTCGAGTTCGCGCAGGTGTTTCGCCGCTTCGGCAGCCGCGTCACGGTGCTCGCGCGCGGCGAGCGCGTGTTGTCGCGCGAAGATGCGGACTTCTCGGACGCCGTGCAAAAGGTGCTCGCGCGCGAGGGCATCGCGTTTCGTTTTAGTTCGGAGCCTGTGCGCATCGAGCCGCTCGATGGCGACGGTGCGACGGCTGCGCGCGTGTCGTGTGCTTCCGGTATTCCCGTGGAAGGATCGCATCTGCTGTTCGCAACGGGCCGCCGGCCGAACACCGACGATCTCGGCCTCGATGCCGCCGGGGTCCACGTGGACGGGCACGGCACGATTCCGGTCGACGGCCAGTTGCGCACGAATGTGCCCGGCATCTGGGCGATCGGCGACGTCAACGGCCGCGGCGCATTCACGCACACCTCCTACGACGATTTCCAGATCGTCGCGGCGAATCTGCTCGATAACGGCCAGCGCAGCGCCGACGACCGCATCATGGCGTACGCGGTGTTCGTCGACCCGCCGCTCGCGCGTGTCGGTCTATCGGAAACGGAGGTTCGCCGGTCGGGTCGCGCAGCGCTGATCTCGACGATGCCGATGACGCGCGTCGGCCGCGCGCGCGAGCGCGGCGAGACCGACGGCTTCATGAAGGTGCTCGTCGATGCGCAGACGAAACAGATTCTCGGCGCGACGATTCTCGGCATCGAAGGCGACGAGGCGATTCACACGATCATCGACATCATGACGGCGCGCGCGCCGTATCCGACGCTGCAATTCGCGGTGCACATCCACCCGACGATCAGCGAGCTCGTGCCGACGCTGCTCGACGGTTTGAAGTCGCTCGAGTAAGGCGCGCTCGCATGACATCCGCCGCAAAGGAGCCGCTGCCCGCCACCGCAGCGGGCAATCTGTTCGGCGCGGTCGAACCGGGTCCGCTCGAGCATGTCGACGTGCTCGTCGAGCGCGGCGACCTGACGGTCGAGCGCATCGTGTCGATGGCGCATGCGAGTGCACCGGACTTCTGGTACGACAGCCCGCGCGAAGAATGGGTCGTGCTGCTCAGCGGCGCGGCTGCGCTCGAGTTCGAGCATGGCGAAGCACTGCACGAGATGCGGCCCGGCGACTATATCCGCATCGAGGCGCATCGCCGGCATCGCGTCGCGTGGACGCATCCCGCTCAGCCGTCCGTGTGGCTGGCCGTTCACTACGGCGCGGCGGCGTCCATGCTCGAACCCGAGGTCGACAAGTTGCCGGATGATCGCTGATAATCGGCCGCAGCGCGCCTGCTTGCCGCGCATACACCGTCGTCATCGAATCGATCAACAAGGAAACCGGCAGATGGGCAAAGGGCGTATCGAAGCGTTCAGCGACGGCGTGATCGCCATCATCATCACGATCATGGTGCTCGAACTCAAGGTGCCCGAAGGGTTCGATCTCGAGTCGCTGCGCCCCGTCGTGCCGGTGTTCTGCGCGTATGTGCTGAGCTTTATCTACGTCGGCATCTACTGGAACAACCATCACCATATGTTCCATACCGTGCAGAAGGTCAACGGCGCGACGCTATGGGCCAATCTGCATCTGCTGTTCTGGCTGTCGCTGCTGCCTGCGGTCACGCACTGGCTCGGCGAAAGTCATCTGGCCGCGTGGCCGACCGCGTTCTATGGCCTCGTGCTGTTCATGTCGGCGATCGCGTATTTCATTCTTGCGCACGTGATGATTCGCCAGCACGGTCCCGACTCGACGCTTGCCCGTGCGCTCGGCAGCGACAGGAAAGGCAAGCTTTCCGTGGTGCTGTATCTGGCGGGCGTCGTGTTCGCGTTCGTGCTGCCTTCGGTGTCGGCTGCGCTGTACACGCTCACCGCGGCGATCTGGCTCGTACCCGACCGGCGCATCGAACACGTGCTCAAGGAGGAGTGAAGGGCGATGGGTGCGACGTCTTCCGTCGGTTCGAAAGCGGCTCGCATCGGCCTCATTTCCGATACGCATAACCTCGTGCGGCCCGAGGCGCTGCGGCATCTCGAAGGTTGCGACGCCATCGTTCATGCGGGCGACATCTGCGAGCCCGCGGTGCTCGACGCATTGCGCGCAATCGCGCCGCTCACGGCCGTGCGCGGCAACAACGACATCGGCGCATGGGCCGCGGCGTTGCCGACGCACGCAACGCTCACGGTGCAGGACGTGACGATTCTCGTCGTGCACGATATCGCCGATGTCGGCAAGAACGTACAGCGCGACGGCGTGCGCATCGTCGTCACCGGCCATTCTCACAAGCCGCTGATCGACGAGCGCGACGGCGTGTTGTACGTGAACCCCGGTAGCGCCGGACCAAGACGTTTCAAACTGCCCATCTCCGCCGGCCTGCTGCTGATCGATGGTGCACGGGTACGTGCGACGCTGCATACGTTGATTGCCTGACGGCATCGCTTCGCAAGCGCGCGAAGGCGCGTTGATCTCGCGATTGCCCGTCCCCCGTCTCTCTCAGGCGTGCGCAAAGCATTTCGTTCCGCGGCACGACCCTTGCTAAATCTGCTTGTCAGGAAGCATCGGCACGCGCGGCATCCCCGTCGCGCGCGCATGCGCTTTGCAGGTTTCATTTAACAACTGCGCGGCCTGGCAATGCCAGGCGAGGGATAAGCGCAAAGGGAGGAGCCGTGATCCAGCGACCGATTTCCATGTTGATGGCCGGACTCGTCGCGGCAGGCGCGACGATGGGCGCGGCGACGAGCGCGATCGCGCAAGGCGCGCCGCAGTCGGTAACGGAACGGCGCGTCGACGTCGTTCAGACGGGGCAAGGTTTTCGCGCGTCGAAGCTGTCCGGCGCGACCGTGTACAACCGCGACAAGGATCGCATCGGCACGATCGACGACCTGATTCTCTCGCCATCGGATCGCAATGCGTTCGCGATCCTGTCCGTGGGCGGCTTTCTCGGAATGGGCAAGCACTACGTCGCGATACCGTTTAGCAGCCTGCAAATCAGCGACAAACAGGTCATGCTGCCCGATGCGACGAAGCAGTCGATCGAGGCGCTACCCGAATTCAAATACGCGCCGGACTGAACGCCGGCGCGCCTTCGAGCCTTAATCAGGCCCGCACGGCAGCCGTGGCCGCATAGGCTTCGTCGAGTTCTTCGGCCTCGCGCTGGCCGCGCAGCACCGCATGCGCTTCGGCGCGCGTCGCGACGCACGGCGCCGAGCCGAGCAGCGGCTTCTTCGCGGTCTCGCGCAACGCGACCACCGACACGATGCCGATCAGCGACGCGCCCATCAGGTAGTACGCGGGCATCATCAGATTGCCCGTGTGCTCGACGAGCCACGCCGCGACGAGCGGCGTCGTGCCGCCGAACAGCGACACCGACACGTTGAAGCCGATGGCGAGCGCGCCATAGCGGATTCTCGTCGGGAACAGCGCGGGCAGTGCCGACGGCATGACGCCGGTGAACGTCGAGAGCAGCGCGCCGAGAATCAGCAGCCCGGTAAAAACCGGCAGCACCGTACCCACGCGGATCAGCAGCAGCGCGGGCGCCGCCAGCACGAACAGGCCCACGCAGCCGAACAGCATCACGGGCTTGCGGCCGATCGCGTCCGACAGACGGCCGGCGAAGAGCGTCATCGGCATCATCAGCACCATCACGAGCAGCACGAGGAACAGGCCGTGCGTTTCGTTGAAGTGCAGCGTTGCCGACAGATAGCTCGGCAGATAGGACAGCGCCATATAGTCGGTCACGTTGAAGATCAGCACGAGACCCACGCACAGCAGCAGCGGCTTCCATTGCTGCGCGAGCAGCTCGCGCAGCGTCTGTGTCGGACGCGACTTTTCTTCGGCCTCGCGTGCTTCGGCTTCTTTCCTGAACGCCGGCGTTTCTTCGAGCTTCAGACGGATATAGAGGCCGACGAGCCCGAGCGGACCCGCGATCATGAACGGCACGCGCCAGCCCCACGACAGCAACGCGTCCTGCGACAGCGTCGCCGTCAGCACCGCAACGGTGCCCGCGCCGAGGATATAGCCGACCAGCGTGCCGAATTCGAGGAAGCTGCCCATGAAGCCGCGCCGCCGGTCGGTCGAAAACTCGGCGATGAAGGTGGCTGCGCCGCCGTATTCGCCGCCCGTCGAAAAGCCTTGCACGAGGCGCGCGACGAGCAGCAACACGGGCGCCATCACGCCGATCGACGTATAGCTCGGAATCAGGCCGATCGCGAACGTGCCGACCGCCATCATGATCATCGTCATCGCGAGTACGCGCTGGCGCCCGATGCGGTCGCCCAGAGGGCCGAACACCATGCCGCCGATCGGCCGCACGAGAAAGGCGGCTGCGAACGTGCCGAAGGTGGCGATCAGCTGTGCGGACGGGCTGCTGGACGGAAAGAACACTTTGCCGAGCGTGACGGCGATGTAGCTGTACACGCCGAAGTCGAACCATTCCATGGCGTTGCCGAGCGCCATGGCGCCGACGGCACGTTTGAGAAGGCTGTTGTCGACGATCGTGATGTCGTCGAGCGAAAGACGGTTGTCGTTATTGTTGTGTCGCCAGAAGCCGTTGCTGGAAGCGGTCAAGGTGAAAATCTCCAATGACTGCGGCCGAACGCCGATGCGTTGAGCCACGGGTGCTGGGAAAAGTGCGGTTTCGTCGACGGCCTGGTACCGGTTCCCGTGGATCCGGGCCTGATGTGCGGCGGGCGCAAAAAGTAGAACGCCCCGTGCGTCGCGGGTCGTCGCGAAAGTGCACTCGGTTGGGTACTGCTGCAGGTTTGCATCGCGTCGCGGTAAACCGCAGACCCGCGTAGCGGGCGCAGATGCAGGATGGCGTGGGCAATCGGGCGGTTTGCCGCGATTGCTTGCGCCGGTTGAAGGGCTGGCGGCGACGCTCAGCCTTCCGTTGAAAACGATTCGCTACCGGGAGCGGACAGTGCGGCGCGCGTGCGCGAGAAAGATCCGCGCAAAAGATCCGCGCAAAAGATCCGATTAAACCGGTTTGAATGGCGAAATGCAGGTAAGTTGCCGTTAAAACGATGAACATGTTAGCACGATAACAGAGGATCGTGCAAACGCCTTGCCCCATAAGGCCCGTCGGAAGGCGCTCTATCCCTTGCCGGGCGGGGGATACGGCTTATTTTCGAGACCTCGTCCGGAGAGAAGGTCAGCGCACGGCGTGCGGCTAAAAAACAAAAAAAATCCGCGCAAAAAAGCGCGGATTTCGGGGCCTGCAGCGTGTAGTTTTTAGCGTTGATCTTAGCCCTGCGACGGCGGCACGTAGCCCGACGCCTGATCGGCGCCTTCACCGAAAAAGAATTTTTCGGTCTGCTTCATCAGATACTGGCGCGCGCGCGGGTCGGCCATATTGAGGCGATTTTCGTTGATCAGCATCGTCTGCTGCTTGAGCCACGCCTGCCACGCTTCCTTCGACACGTTCTCATAGATCCGCTTGCCGAGTTCGCCGGGTAGCGGCGGGAAATCGAGGCCTTCGGCTTCCTTGCCGAGCTTCGTGCATTGAACCATGCGAGCCATACTGTGCTTCTCCTGAAAAATAGGGGGCGGTCGCGGTTGCGCTCACAGCTGCTTCATCAGCACGAGCGACTTGCGTTGCCAGTTGTAGAGACGGCGACGGTCTTCGGGCAGGTCGTCCACCGTGGCCTTCACGAAGCCGCGCTTCAGGAACCAGTGTTCGGTGCGCGTGGTGAGCACGAAGATGCGCGTCAGTCCGCGCGCCCGCGCGCGTTGCTCGATGCGGCGCAACAGCCGTTCCCCGTCGCCGGAATTTTGCGCTTCGGGCGCGACCGTCAGGCACGCCATCTCGCCGATGCGTTCCTGCGTGTACGGGTAGAGCGCCGCGCATCCGAACAGCACGCCATCGTGCTCGATCACCGAGAAGTGGTCGATGTCGCGCTCGATCTGATGCCGGCCGCGCCGCACGAGCGTGCCGTCGGTCTCGAGCGGCTCGATCAGCGTGAGGATGCCGCCCACGTCGTCAGGGCTCGCTTCGCGCAGGCTCTCGAGGTTCTCGTACGAGATCATCGTGCCGACGCCGTCGTGCAGGAACAGTTCGAGCAGCAGGCTGCCGTCGAGCGCGTACGGAATGATGTGCGCGCGCACGACGCCGCCGCGGCACGCACGAATCGAGTGCTTCAGATAGAAGCCCGCATCGCCTTGCACCTGGCCGCTTTCCTGCAGCTTGTACGCGTCGTCGAGCGACAGTTCGCGGATCAGTTCGCCGCCTTCGAACAGGCCATCGGTTTCGGTCAGGAACACGAGCTTGTCGGCGCGTAGCGCAATGGCCGCGGCCGAGGCGACGTCTTCCATCGCGAGGTTGAACGCCTCGCCGGTCGGCGAGAAGCCGAGCGGCGACAGCAGCACGAGCTTGCGGCTTGCAAGCGAATGGCGGATCGACTCGGCATCGATCTTGCGCACGACGCCCGTATGCTGGA
This sequence comes from Paraburkholderia sp. SOS3, assembly GCF_001922345.1. Classification (NCBI taxonomy): domain Bacteria; kingdom Pseudomonadati; phylum Pseudomonadota; class Betaproteobacteria; order Burkholderiales; family Burkholderiaceae; genus Paraburkholderia; species Paraburkholderia sp. SOS3. Next base: position 1,932,439 of record NZ_CP018811.1, read on the forward strand.
AATCGACACCGTCGAGAATGCCGACCGGCCGCGCGGTCACGAAATTGCCCGACACGACGCTAATGTGCGCATGCGCCATCGGCGTATTCGGCAAGCCCTGGCTGATCGCGGCTTCGATATCGAGGCGTACTTCGCCAGCCGCTTCCTTCGCCGATTCGAGGGCGCGCGCATCGGTAATGCGCATACCCTGCGAGAATTCGGATTGCACGCCGTGCAGGCTCATTTGCTCTTCGACCTGCGGGCGCGAACCGTGCACGAGCACGATCTGAATGCCCATCGCCTGCAGCAGCGCGATATCGGACACCAGCGCGTTGAGCAGCCCCTGATGCACCACCTCGCCGCCGAAGCCGACCACGAACGTCTTGTTGTGGAACGCGTGGATGTACGGGGCGACCGAGCGCATCCAGTCGACGAATTGCGCGTGCTGCACGGGACTTGCGATCGCGCCGCCGGTGGCGACCGGTGCGCTCGCGGAGGCGGGGAGAAGGTCGGTTTGGGAATTCATGCCCGGGATTATAATGCGCCCCCATGTCGAATGTACCCAAAAGTCCTGCCGCGGATGACGTGAAAACCACGCCTGAGCGAGGGCCCGAGAAGTTGCCTGACACACCGGGCAAAAACGTTGGCGAAAGCGTTGGCAGAAGCGCTGGCGACAGCGCTGGCACAAGCACTGGCAACAGCGCTGGCGAAAGCGATCGCGACAGCGTGGCCCAACCCGCTGGCAAACCCGGCAGCGCAGCGGCGCATGCCGGCGGCGCCGGGCGGGAAGGCGCGCGGCGCGACGATGCGCGCCCGCAGCAGCAGCGGCGCACGCCCGAACAGCAGCAACGCCGCGCAGCGCAGCCGCCGCGCTCGCCCGACGGCTCGCGCGAGTCGGAACAGTCGGGCGAGTCGCGCGCAGCGCGTCCTGCACGTCCGCCGCGCGCGCCGCGCGTCGTCGAACCGAATCCGATCCCGCCGGTTACGTTCCCCGAAGCCTTGCCCGTATCGGGCCGGCGCGACGAGATCGCGCGTGCGATCGCCGGCCATCAGGTCGTGATCGTGAGCGGCGAAACGGGCTCGGGCAAGACGACCCAGTTGCCGAAAATCTGCCTCGCGCTCGGGCGCGGGCTCGGCGCCGGCGGCAGCGGTCTGATCGGCCACACGCAGCCGCGCCGGATCGCGGCGTCGGCGACGGGCCGGCGCATTGCCGAGGAACTCGGCACGCCGTTCGGCGAAGTGGTCGGCTACAAGGTGCGTTTCACCGACAATCTCGCGCCGGGCGCGTCGGTCAAACTGATGACGGACGGCATCCTGCTTGCCGAAACGCAGACCGACCCGCTGCTCAAGGCCTACGACACGCTGATCATCGACGAGGCCCACGAGCGCAGCCTCAACATCGACTTTCTGCTCGGCTATCTGAAGGAGATCCTGCCGAAGCGGCCGGATCTGAAACTGATCGTCACGTCCGCCACGATCGATGCGGAGCGCTTCGCGCGTCACTTCGGCAGCGACGCGAAGCCCGCGCCGGTGATCGAGGTCAGCGGGCGCCTCTATCCGGTCGAGCTCCGTTATCGGCCGGTCGTCGAGGAAAGCGCGGCGGTGAAGTCCGCGCAAGGCACGCCGTTGCGCGGCGACCGCCCGGAGCGCCCGAAGTCCCAGCGCGAGACCGATCGCGATCTGATCGACGCGATTGTCGATGCGGCCGACGAACTGTGTCGCGAAGGCCCGGGCGACGTGCTCGTGTTCCTGCCCGGCGAGCGCGAGATTCGCGACGCGGCCGAGGCGCTGCGCAAGCATCATCCGCCGCATACGGAAATCCTGCCGTTGTTCGCGCGGCTGTCCGCGGCCGAGCAGGAGCGCGTGTTCCGGCCGTCGAACGCGCGCCGCATCGTGCTCGCGACCAACGTCGCCGAAACTTCGCTGACGGTGCCCGGCATCCGCTACGTGATCGATACGGGTCTTGCGCGCGTGAAGCGCTATTCGTATCGCAACAAGGTCGAGCAGCTGCAGGTCGAGCCGATTTCGCAGGCGGCCGCGAATCAGCGCGCGGGCCGCTGCGGGCGCGTCGCGGACGGCATCTGCATACGTCTTTACGACGAAGCCGACTTCGCCGCGCGCCCGCGTTTCACCGACCCGGAAATCCTGCGGTCGTCGCTTGCGGCAGTGATCTTGCGGATGAAGTCGCTGCATCTGACCGCGATCGAGACGTTTCCGTTTATCGAGCCGCCGCCCGGACGCGCGATCGCCGACGGCTATCAGTTGCTCAACGAACTCGGCGCCGTCGACGACGACAATGCGCTGACGCCTCTTGGCCGCGAGCTTGCGCGGCTGCCGCTCGACCCGCGCGTCGGCCGCATGATTCTTGCCGCGCGCGACCAGCAGGCGCTGCGCGAAGTGCTGATCATCGCGAGCGCGCTGTCGGTGCAGGACCCGCGCGACCGGCCGATCGAGGCGCAGGAGCAGGCCGACCAGGCGCATCGGCGCTTTGCCGACGAGCGTTCGGAGTTTCTGCAGTGGCCGAAGATCTGGGCGTGGTTCGACGAAGCGATCGCGCACAAGAAATCGAACCGGCAACTGGCCGACGCGTGCCGCGCGAACTTCCTGTCGCATCTGCGGCTGCGCGAGTGGCGCGACGTACACTCGCAATTGCTGACCGTCGTGCGCGAGCATGGCTGGCGGTTGAACGAATCGGACGCGACATTCGAGCAGATCCACCTTGCGTTGCTGACAGGCCTGCTCGGCAATATCGGCCTGAAGGCCGACGACGAACCGTATTACCTCGGCGCGCGCGGCATCAAGTTCTATCTGTGGCCGGGGTCTGCGCTCGCGAAGAAAGCGGGGCGCTGGGTGATGGCCGCGGAGCTGGTCGAGACGAGCCGGCTCTTCGCGCGCGGCATCGCGAAGATCGAGCCCGAGTGGGTCGAAAAAATCGGCGCGCATCTGCTGAAGAAGTCGCTGTCCGAGCCGCATTGGGAGAAGCGCGCGGCGCAGGTCAGCGCGTTCGAGCGCGCGATGCTGTATGGGCTGACGATCTACCATCGGCGGCGCGTGAGCTTCGGCAGGCAGGATCCGGCGCGCGCGCGGGAGCTGTTTATTCGCGGCGCGTTCGTCGAAGGCGAGTTCGATACGAAGCTTGCGTTCTTTGCGCATAACCGCAAGCTGTTGGCCGAGATCGAGCAGCTCGAACACAAGTCGCGCCGCCAGGATGTGCTCGTCGACGACGAACTGATCTTCGGGTTCTACGACGAGGTGATTCCGCAGGGTATCTATACGGGCGCCGCATTCGAGCGCTGGTATCGCGACGAGGTCAGGAAAAGCGGCCAGGCAGAAGACAGGCTGCGGCTGCTGTATCTGTCGCGCGACGATCTGATGCGCCATGAAGCGGCCGGCGTGACAACCGACCTGTTCCCGAAGCGGTTGACGATGGCCGGCATCGAAATGGCGCTTACGTATCACTTCGAGCCCGGCTCGCCGCGCGACGGCGTGACGCTCGCGGTGCCGCTTTATGCATTGAATCAGGTCGATGCGCGACGTGCCGAATGGCTCGTACGCGGTATGGTGAAAGAGAAGGCGCAACTGCTGCTGAAGTCGCTGCCGCAGAAGCTGCGGCGTCATGTCGTGCCGTTGCCGCACTACGCGGCCGGCTTCGCGGAGCGCACGAGCGACGGCGCGCGCTTCGGCGCGGGTAGCCTGATCGACGCGCTGATTGCCGACGTGCGCGGCGAGACGCAGGTCGCGTTGAAGCAGTCGGACTTCAAGCTCGAGACCTTGCCCGCGCATCTGTTCATGAACTTCAAGGTGATCGACGAGCACGGGCGGCAGCTCGCGATGGGGCGCAATCTCGCGCAACTGCGCGCCGAGCTTGGCGGCGAGGCGCAGCAGCAGTTCCAGAAGCTGGCGGCGAGCGCGACGCTTGTCGATCAGGCGGGCGATGCGTTGGGGCGAGGCGCTGACGTGCATGGAGCGCGTGGGGCGAGCGCTGGTGCTGGCGTTCGTGCCGGTTCAGGCGCTTCGGGCGCTGCGGGCGTTGGCGCGGGTGCGTCGGCCGCGGCACGCGGCGGCGCTGGCAGTGCTGCGCATACAGTGCCGCCGGGCGCGGTCGCTGCGCCTGCCACCGCGCTCTACGAAAACCTCACAACGTGGAATTTCGGCAAGCTGCCCGAACTGCTCGAGATACGCCGTCGCGGACAGACGCTGTTCGGCTATCCGGCGCTCGTCGATCGCGGCACGCATTGCGACGTCGAAGTGTTCGATTCGCCCGACGAAGCGGCGCGGATTCATCGCGCGGGCTTACGGCGCCTGTTCGCGCTGCAATTGCGCGAGCCGATCAAATACCTCGAAAAGAATCTGCCGGGCCTGCGCGAAATGGCGATGCAGTTTATGGCGCGCGCGACGCAGGAAGAGCTGCGCGATCAACTGGTCGATACCGCGCTCGACCGCGCGTGTCTGCAAGACCCGCTTCCCGACGACGACGCGAGCTTTCACGCGCGACGCGACGAGGGCCGCAGCCGCCTTACGTTGCTCGCTCAGGAAATCTCGCGGCTCGTCGGGCAAATTCTCGGCGAATACACGACGGTGCTGAAAAAGCTCGCGCAGGCGAAGCCGTTTGCGGCCGCGTATGCGGACATGCAGAGCCAGCTCGATGCGCTGATCGGCAAGCGATTCGTGGTCGACACGCCGTACACGCAGTTGACGCATTTCCCGCGTTATCTGAAAGGAATCGGCTTGCGCATCGACAAGCTGAAAGCCGACCCGGCGCGCGATGCGCGTCAGTTCGCGGAATTCGCGCCGCTCGCGCAGCACTATCAGCGCGCGCTTGCGCAACGCGGCGGCGTCATGGACGCGCGGCTCGCCGAGTTTCGCTGGCTGCTCGAAGAACTACGCGTGTCGCTATTCGCTCAGGAATTGCGTACGCCGATGCCGGTTTCGGTGAAGCGGCTGTATAAGGTGTGGGAGTCGATGCAGCGGTGATAGGGCCGCTTGTGTATCGTACGAAACAGGCGAACCGGGCGGGCGCGCTGCGGCGAGCGAGTCGCTGGATGTAGATGCGCACCACGAGGCGCGCGAAGCGAAGCGCGGGAGGGTCATGCATGCTCAAGCGCAAAAAGGACGCGACACCGATGGATCCCGACATCGGCATCGCGCCAAAAGATGCAGGCACATGGGGACATGCCTGCATCCGTCCCACTAGTTCAGAGAGAGGCGCGCGCTTAAAAATGCGCGCCCGCGCCGAGCGCCGCACCGACTTCGCCACGCGAACTTGCGGTGCCTTGCACGCTGTACGCCCATTGGCCCGTTTCCGATAACTGCGACACGCCGAACGCCAATGCGGACTGCCCGCCGTATGAACCGCCTGCCATTGCCACCATGCCGCGACCCGGCAGTACGGCGCGCGGCAAGGCGGCGACCGCGAGCGCGGCCGCTGCGCCGCCGTACGCGTCGCGCCGTACCGAGCGAAGCTTGTCGTCGGTATAGCGGTTGGCTGCCGCGAGAGAGCCGCTCGTTGTCTGATTCAACTGGTTCAGGTTGACGGCGTCGGTGCCCTCCGTTGCGGGCGCGACGTGCGTGATGTGCCGCTCGTTGCCATCCGTGCCGATCGATACGCTGTTCGCGCGGTCCGCGACCGAACCGTAGCCGAGTGCGATCGCGTTGTCGGCGCTCGCCTGAGACGTCGCACCGAGTGCGAGCGCGTGGTTGCCGGTTGCGAGCGCACTTGCGCCGAGCGCGATGGATTGCGCGGCTGCGGCGTGCGCGCTCGCTCCGACAGCGACCGAATGCGCGCCGCCGGCTCGGGCTGTTTCGCTTGCGGCGTCGCCCGCGGCGTCGAAGAGCGGGTTGCTTCCCGCGCTGCCGCCATTCACCGACGCATTGCCGATCGCATCGGCGAGCATCGTCGAAAGCTGGCCGAGGTTGACCGCGTCGTGCGCGTCGCGCGCGTCGGCGACGTTGTGGATCTGCGTGCCGCCGCCGTCGGGACTGCCGGCGAGCGCGACGCCGCTGCGGTCGACGGAGCCGTCCGCGTTGGAACTGTAGCTGAGCGTGTTCGCGAGTTGCGCGGCCGTGGCGTCGATCTTGCCGTCTAGCGCCCTGAGTTGCGCGACGTTGACCGCGTCGAGATCCGCCGCGCCGGCAGCGACTCCGCTGATCGTGCGTGTGCCGACGTTGAGTTCGCCTGCCGACGTCTGCGGCGCGGACAGCCCATACGCCAGATAGCCTGCGCGTGCCCCGATCGTCGTCCCCGAGCCCGCGCCGAGTGCGATGCTGTTCTCGTGCATCGCGATCGCGTTGTGGCCGACGGCCAGCGACGCGCGCGCACTGGCGCTGGCATAAGCGCCGATCGCGACCGCCTGGTTGGCTGCATGAGAGAGCGCGCCGACGGCGACGCCGTCGGCATCCGGGGCACCCGCGAAATTGCCGAGCGCCGTCGCGTGCGTGCCGTTCGCGGCGGCATTCATGCCGAAAGCCGTCGCGCCCGCTTGCGTGGCGCTCGCGGACGTGCCGACCGCGGTGGCGTCTTCGCCGGCATTGGCCGACGCGCCAGCTGCCAGCGCGCGCTCGCCGATGGCCTGCGCCTCGCTGCCGAACGCGACTGCCCGTTCGCCCGAAGCCGCGGCGCGGCCGCCGAGCGCGATTGCTTCGCGCCCCGATGCGTTCGACAGGTGGCCCGCGGCCAGCGCATCTCGATTCGTCGCGCCCGCACCGCTACCGAGCGCAACGGCGCCCATGCCGTCGGCCCTCGATGACGCGCCGAATGCCGATGACGTATCGCCGGTCGCGGCCGAGTACGCACCGATGGCGGTTGACAACAGCCCGGCATGAGCCTGCAGGCCGCCGGCGAATGCGCCCGTGGCGGTTGCCAGTGTCTGGTTGCCAAGTGCGATCGCGTCGGTGCCGAATGTACTGCTGCCGCTGCCGACCGCGATGCCGCCGCTAGCCGCGACGCCGGCGCCGTAACCGAGCGCGATCGATTGCACGCCGAGCGCATGCGCGCCTGCGCCGGCCGCGAGCGCCTTCGTGCCGAACAGCACGGTGACCGCGTCGCTCGGGTTTTGCAGCCCGTCGGCATCGAAGTAGTACTGCGCGGCCGGAATGCTGGCGCGCGCAATGGGCGCCGCGGTCACGGCGACGAGACTCGCGAGCGCAAGCTGAGCAAAGATGAGAATGCGCGGCGCACACCGATGCGCGTGTGCGATTTCCGATGATGGGATTAAAGAACGGTGCAGGCTCTTTATCAAGTCGTTCAACTCTGATTTACGCATATCGCTCATGCCTCCAGAAACGCCAGGATGGGCTCGGCCAGCACGCAGACCGTTTGTGCCGTGCGTGTGCCTTGTGCCTGAACTGGCGGGTGATTCGGAAGAGCGATTTTCGAGTAATCCGCGTGGCTCGGGATATGAGTAAACTCTTAAAACCGCACTGGCCAAAAGTAATAGGACAGTCCTTTTAATTCGAAGATTACGGCCGCGCATTTAGGACGATTATCGATCGATTGACGGCGGCTAAATAAAATCCGATTTAAAGGGCGGAAAATTGCGGTATCGAGCGGATTCGCTTCGGAAAACCAGCAGGCGAAACTCAATACTTCTGTGTTCCAGCTGCTGCGCGCAAGGTGTTGCGGCGGTGCGCCGCAATCGGAAATTCCTGCGCTCCGTCAACCGTTTCAACGCGCAAACGTTCTACAATGGCGGCTGTCTTCAGTAGTGAGTCTTCATGCGCAAATTTTCCTTCTCCGGCTTGATCGGCACGTTCCCGGCGAGCGCGGCATTGGCCGCGGCGGCAGTTTTCTTCTCCCCGGGGGTTCACGCGAATAACGTCATCGTGCTCAATTCCGGCGAAGCGACGCTGAGCCTGATCGACGAGGCGACGCACCAGGTCGTCGAAACGGTGCCGACCGGCAAGGAACCGCACCACCTGATGGCGACGCCGGACAATACGTCGCTGATCGTCGCGAACTCGGTCTCGAATAATCTGCTGTTCGTCGATCCGAAGTCGGGCAAGGTGCAGCGCTGGGTCGAGGGCATCGAGGATCCTTACCAGATTGGCTTCTCTCCGAACCGCAAGTGGCTCGTCACGACGGGCCTGCGTCTGGACCGGCTCGATATCTATCACTACGACGGCCATAACCTCGCGCTCGCGCAGCGTCTGCCGCTCGCGGTCATGCCGAGCCATATTGCGTTCTCGGCCGACAGCAAGACGGTGTTCGTCACGCTGCAGGTGTCCGGCGAACTCGCCGCGGTCGATCTGGCCACGCAGACCGTGAAGTGGAAAATGAAAGTCGGCAAGGTGCCGGCGGGCCTCTGGATGACGCCCGGCGACAAATACCTGCTCGTCGGCATGACCGGCGCCGATTACGTTGCCGTGGTCGACTGGAAGAACCAGAAGGTCGTGAAGACCATTCCCACGGGCAAGGGCGCGCACAACTTCCGCTCGCTTGCGGACGGCCGGCACGTCGCGGTGTCGAACCGTGTCGCGAACACGATCAGCATCATCGACGAAGAATCGCTCACGAACGTCGGCGACATCACCGGCCTGCTGCCGGGTCCCGACGACATGGAACTTTCCTCGGATAAACGCTATCTCTGGGTAACGTTCCGCTTTGCGAAGCACGTCGGCATTATCGATCTGACGCAGCGTAAGCTGATTCAGACGATCGCCGTCGGTCGTTCTCCGCACGGCATCTATTTCTACGACCGCGCGCCGGTCACCGCACCGAACGGCGCGTAATGCGGCATACGGCAACGTGCGGCGCAGGTCACGGCAACGGCACAACGGGTTCGACGAACAGCGGGCATCATGTTCCATCTGATCTTCTCCACGCTCGATAACGCAGTGTCCACGCTGCAGACCGCGCTGTACGAAAGCGTCGTGCAGCCGCTGCTGTTTCACTTCGGCCTGATGGATTACGACGAAGACACGTACGACAGCCTGTACTGGGTCATCGTCGGCGTGTTCGAGGTGCTCGCGATGTATGCGGTGCTGCGGCCGCTCGAAGCGTTGCGCCCGGTCGAGCAGTGGGAAAACCGCAAGGCGGTGCGCGTCGATGTGCTGTACACATGGATCGCGAAGCTCGGCATCCTGAACCTGTTTTTCTTCTTCGCGCTGCAGCCATGGTTCGACGCAGTGCAAGGCTGGCTGCGGCTGCACAACATCGCGAACATCGAAATCGACAATCTGTGGCCGGGCGTCACGACCATTCCGATCGTCACGTTCGTCATTTATCTGCTGGTGCTCGATTTCGCGGGCTACTGGTATCACCGCTGGGAACATCGGTTCGGCGTCTGGTGGGAACTGCATGCAGTGCATCACAGCCAGCGCCAGATGTCGCTATGGTCCGACGACCGCAACCATCTGCTCGACGATCTGCTGCAGGCGTGTTTTTTCGCACTGATCGCGCTGTTTATCGGCGTGCCGCCGTCGCAATTCGTCGTGCTCGTCGCAATCACGAATCTCGCGCAAAGCGTGCAGCACGCGAACATTCGCCTGTACTTCGGCTGGCTCGGCGAGCGCCTGCTCGTCAGCCCGACGTTCCATCGCCGTCATCACGCGATCGGCTACGGCCACGAAGGCCTCAAGTACGGATGCAACTTCGGTGTGCTGTTCCCGTGGTGGGACATGATGTTCGGCAGTGCGTCGTGGAACCGCGAGATGGAGCCGACCGGCATTCGCGATCAGCTCGACGGCCACCGCTACGGCGATGGTTTCGTCACGCAGCATTGGCTTGCATTCGTGCGCATCGCAAGACGCCTCGCGCCGAAGCGGCGTGCGTCGCCGGGTAATGACGCTGCGGCGCTCTGAGCGTCCCGTTTTTCCTTCTGAAGCAGGCAGCGGGGAGCCGCCAGTAGCTCCCGCACGCGCCAACCGCCGCCGTACGAGGGCGGCATCGCCGAATGCGTTCCGGCACCGGCAGTTTCCGCCAGTCTGCCGCGTGGTTTATCCTGTCTACGTTTCGCACCGCTCGCTGGACTGCTTTGCACCGTTTGCCGTCCCGCTTGTTACAGCGTTCATTCCCAACATTTCTTTCACCGGCACCCGCTCGCATGAATGACCTGTTGCGCTCGTTCGGACGCGCGCTCGCAAGCGTGCTCCACCCGCGCATGCTCTGGCTGACTCTGGCGCCGTTCCTCGCGGCGGCCGTGGTCTGGGGCGCGATCCTGTGGTTTTCGTGGCAGACGCTGATCGGCGCAACGCGCGGTTGGCTCGACAGCTGGTCGTTTACGACCACGCTCTACCATCTGTTCGACTGGGCCGGCTTTTCCTCGCTGCACGCGGTCGTCGCGCCGTTTATCGTGGTCGCGATCGCGATTCCGCTGATCGTCGTCACCGTGCTGCTGCTGATCGCAACGCTATCGATGCCGGCCGTCATCAAGCATCTGGCCGCGCGGCAGTTCGCGGGCCTCGAAATGCGGCATGGCGGCACCTGGTACGGCAGTCTCGCGCATTCGCTGTGGACTACGTTCGTCTGTCTCGTCGTGCTGATCGTCACGCTGCCGCTGTGGCTCATCCCGCCGTTTTTCGCGTTGATTCCGCCGCTGTTGTGGGGCTGGCTCACGTATCGCGTGATGACCTACGATGCGCTCGCATTGCATGCGAGCCGCGACGAAAGGCGTATTCTCGTGCGGCGGCACCGGCTTCCGCTGCTGCTGATCGGCGTCGCGAGCGGTCTGCTCGGTTCGCTGCCGACGCTGCTGTGGGCATCGTCGGTATGGCTGATCGTGCTGTTTCCGGTGATGACCGCGGCGACGATCTGGATCTACGCGTTCATCCTCGTTTTTTCGGCGCTGTGGTTCGGCTACTACTGTTTGCGCGCGCTGCAGCGTCTGCGTGCGGAAGAGCAGGGGCCGCGCGGCACCGCGCCGGTTCCTTACTGATGCGGCAATTCAATTCGTGCATTTCATCCTGGCGAGGCGGCAATGGCATTTGGCGTGATCATCATCGGCGACGAAATCCTGTCGGGCAGACGGATCGATAAACATCTGCCGAAGGTCATCGAACTTCTGAAGGCGCGCGGTCTGTCGCTCGACTGGGCCGAATATGTCGGCGACGACCCCGCGCGCATTACGGCGACGCTGCGCCGTACCTTTGCGAGCGGCGACATCGTTTTCTCGACGGGCGGCATCGGCGCGACGCCTGACGACCATACGCGTCAGTGCGCGGCCGCCGCACTCGCCGTGCCGCTCGAACTGCATCCGCAGGCCGCCGACCTGATACGCGAGCGGATTCGCGAGATGCATCCTGCCGATGCGCCGCAGCCCGTCGATTACACATCGCCCGAGAACCTGCACCGGTTGAACATGGGCACCTATCCGCGCGGCGCGTCGATCATTCCAAACGGCTACAACAAGATTCCGGGCTTCTCGATTCGCGACCATCATTTCGTGCCCGGCTTCCCGGTGATGGCGTGGCCGATGATCGAATGGGTGCTCGACACGAAATACGCGCATCTGCATCACGCGACGCCGCATGCGGAGAAATCGCTGCTTGTGTTCGAGTTGCCGGAGTCGACCGTAACGCCGTTGATGGAGAAGATCGAGCGCGACTTCCCCGGCGTGCGCGTGTTCAGCCTGCCGAGCGTCGGCGATGCGGAGCGCGGCGGCGTCTATGCGCGGCGCCATATCGATCTGGGCGTGAAGGGGGAGCCTGAGGCGGTCGCGGCGGCCTTCGTCAAATTGCGCGAAGGCGTGCATCTGCTAGGCGGCGATATTGTCGAACCGGACGCGGCTACGGTGTCGGCGAAGCCGCAACGTTGAGCTTTAACGCAGGCGTGTGCGGCGATTGAACCCACACGCCTGCGATGCGCTTCCGAAGAAGCGCACCGGCTTCAGTTCGTGGAACCGATCGAAGCTCAAGCGCCGATCCACGGCAGGCCGCGGAAGCACCAGCCCGACACGGTTTTTCTGTGCCCCTGGCTGTCCTTGTCGCCTTCGAAACCCTCCAGCAGGTCCATCGCCTTCGTGAAGCCGGCCTGCGTAGCAGCAACGGCCGCGAGCTTCGAGCGCGCGGCACTGCGGCACAGCAGCAGCACGGGCGTATCGGGCGTTGCGACCTGACGCAACTGATCGAGAAATTCGGCGTTCGGCACGCCACCGGGATAGCGCGTCCATTCGACATGCGCATACTGGCCGTCGCCAACGAGCGGCCTGCCGACCCAGTCGAGCTCCGCGCGCGTACGCACGTCGACGAGACGTGTGCGCGGATCCAGTTCGAGGAGCTCGAAAGCCTCGGCCGGCGACAGCGCGCCCGCGTAGGGCAACTGATTATCGATGCGGCGCTTTTCGGCCTGTACGTATAACTGCTCGAGCGTGGTCATGACAGCGAGTCTCCTTTGGACCAAAGGATCATTCTAGCGCGCGACGCATCGGACGCGGGTAGTTGCCCGTTGTCGATCCTGAGGGGCGGACGTTGTCTGGGGTGTTGTCATGGTCACTGCATCGCTATTCAGGGAAATCGCGACGAGTGCTCCATAGAGGTGCAAAATTGCACCATTGCACCAAATAAAGGCTCTCATGGAAGGGTGATATCGATATTGCACGTAATTGGTGCATACGCCGAAGCGAAGCGTCATCGCAGTTCCCGCAAAACGTGCGACGATTCACGGCGGCGAGACGGGGCAACCGCGTTCCGCGCGCCACTGGAACGACGGTGGCATGGAAGCTGCTTTTATCCGGCCCGTTCGACCCGAAGCACGTCGAATTAAAGCGACTAACCCTGTAGACGCGGGGCAGCGGGTCAGCTAGATTGGGCGGCGGCTAAAACCGCCGAATTCGTTAATCAGGAGATAGGTTATGAGTAAATCCGTGGCCGACGTCATGCAACTCGTCAAGGACGAGGACGTCAAGTTTGTCGACTTCCGTTTCACCGACACGCGCGGCAAGGAACAGCACGTCTCGGTGCCGGTGTCGGCATTCGACGACGACAAGTTCGAAAGCGGCCATGCGTTCGACGGTTCCTCGATTGCCGGCTGGAAGGGGATCGAAGCATCGGACATGCTGCTCGTGCCGGATCCGGACACGGCGTTCGTCGACCCGTTCTACGAAGAATCGACGCTGGTGCTGACCTGCGACGTGATCGAGCCGTCGGACGGCAAGGGCTATGAACGCGACCCGCGCTCGCTGGCCAAGCGCGCTGAAGCCTATCTGAAGAGCACGGGCCTCGGCGACACGGCGTTCTTCGGTCCGGAACCCGAGTTCTTTATTTTCGACTCGGTGCAGTGGAGCTCCGATATGTCGGGCTGCTTCGTGAAGATCGGCTCGGAAGAAGCGCCGTGGTCGTCGGCGAAGGAATTCGAAGGCGGCAACACCGGTCACCGTCCGGGCCCGAAGGGCGGCTACTTCCCGGTCGCGCCGGTCGACACGTTCCAGGACATGCGCTCGGAAATGTGTCTGCTGCTCGAGCAGATCGGCATTCCGGTCGAAGTGCACCACCACGAAGTGGCGGGGCAGGGCCAGAACGAAATCGGCACGAAGTTCTCGACGCTCGTGCAGCGCGCCGACTGGACGCAGAAGCTCAAGTACATCGTGCACAACGTCGCGCACACGTACGGCAAGACGGCGACCTTCATGCCGAAGCCGGTGGTCGGCGACAACGGCTCGGGCATGCACGTGCACCAGTCGATCTGGAAGGACGGCCAGAACCTGTTCGCAGGCAACGGCTATGCGGGCCTGTCGGAGTTCGCGCTGTTCTACATCGGCGGCGTCATCAAGCACGCCCGCGCGCTGAACGCGATCTCGAACCCGACGACGAACTCGTACAAGCGTCTCGTGCCGCACTTCGAAGCACCGGTGAAGCTCGCCTACTCGGCGCGTAACCGTTCGGCCTCGATCCGCATTCCGCACGTGAGCAATCCGAAGGGCCGCCGTATCGAAACGCGTTTCCCGGATCCGATGGCGAACCCGTACCTGCTGTTCTCGGCGCTGATGATGGCGGGTCTCGACGGCGTGCAGAACAAGATTCACCCGGGCGAAGCGGCTGACAAGAACCTGTACGACCTGCCGCCGGAAGAGGATGCAAAGATCCCGACGGTGTGTGCCGGCCTCGACCAGGCGCTCGAAGCGCTCGACAAGGACCGCGAGTTCCTGACGCGCGGCGGTGTGTTCACGGATGCGATGCTCGACGCTTACATGGAACTGAAGGAAGCGGAACTGCAGCGCGTGCGCATGACCACGCACCCGGTCGAATTCGAACTGTACTACTCGCTGTAAGCGGCGATGCGCTTCGCCGCGGCTGGCGAAGCGCGCGTCCCTCGTTCGCGATTCGAAGGACCCAAGGGACGGCACCGCCGTCCCTTTTTTGTTGGACCATGCGTAACGTTTGCGGCGCACGAGGCGTGCGCTTGTTCATCGTCTCATCACCGCTGGACTGCAAGATGGTACTGAAGAATCTGATCAAGGCAAGGAAAGGGCACGGCCAGGGCGAGCCGCTGTCGGACGACGTGCAGCTTGTCGAGTCCGGACTGCTGCCGGGCTTCGAAGCATTGCCGACGGTCGTGCTGGTGCTGGAAAAACGCACGCTGCGCGTGGCGTTTGCCAACCCCTCGGCCGAATCGATGCTCGAGATGTCGCGCCGGCAGCTCACGCAGATGGCATGGCACGACGTGTTTTCGAATGCCGACGAATTGATGGAGACGATCGCGGCCATCGCCGACCATCGCTTCAATGCGACGCATCTCGACGCCGTGCTCGAGCGGCCCGGTCGCGAGCCGCTGCATGTGCATGCGGTCGTCGGCTTTCTCGAAAGCGCGCAGGAGTACGTGCTGCTCGAGCTGTTCGAAAACGAGCGGCATTTGCGCACCGACCGTGAAGAGCGCATTCACGATCTGACGTCGGTGAACAAGCAGCTGATCCGCAATCTCGCGCATGAGATCAAGAATCCGCTCGGCGGCATTCGCGGTGCCGCGCAACTGCTCGAATTCGAGCTCGGCGCGCGCGAGCGCGACGAATTGCGCGAGTACACGCAGGTCGTGATCAAGGAGTCGGACCGGCTGCAGACGCTCGTCGACAGGTTGCTCGAGCCGCACCGGCATCCGCATATCGTCGGCGATGTCAATATCCACGAGGTATGCGAGCGCGTGCGCGCGGTGATTCTGGCCGAGTTTCCGCGTGGCCTGACGGTGGTGCGCGACTACGACGTGAGCGTGCCGGACCTGCGCGGCGACAAGGAGCAGTTGATCCAGGCCGTGCTGAACATCGTGCGCAATGCGGCGCAGGCGCTGCATGAACGCATCTCGCAAGGCGACGCGCGCATTGAATTGTGCACGCGCATCGCGCGCAAGGTAACGATTGCGAAACGGCTGTGCAAGTTGGCACTGGACTTGCATATCGTTGATAACGGGCCGGGCATTCCCGAAGACATCCGTGACCGCATTTTCTATCCGCTCGTGTCGGGGCGCGAGGACGGCAGCGGTCTTGGATTGACACTCGCGCAGACTTTCGTGCAACAGCACGAAGGGCTGATCGAAGTGGAAAGCCGCCCGGGCCATACCGAGTTTCAGATTTTGCTGCCGCTCGACTGCTAACCCTTAATGTGCCACACACGCGGCGCCACAGGCAGCGCCACAAGCGCACCGCGCGTCGACGCCGGATGTGGCGCGCATCACGAGACTTCTGACGACCTATATGAAGCCGATCTGGATAGTAGACGACGACCAATCGATCCGCTGGGTACTTGAAAAAGCGCTCGCGCGCGAAAACTTCGCGACGCGCAGCTTTGCGAATGTGCGCGAGGCGGCGGGCGCACTCGATCACGACAGTCCGCAGGTGCTCGTCTCCGATATCCGGATGCCGGGCGGCTCCGGGCTCGAGTTGCTGCAGACCGTGCGCGATCGCGTGCCCGGCCTGCCGGTCATCATCATGACTGCGTTTTCCGATCTCGATAGCGCCGTGGCCGCGTTTCAGGGCGGTGCGTTCGAGTATCTCGCGAAGCCGTTCGACGTCGACAAGGCGGTCGAGCTGATCCGGCGCGCCGTCGACGAAAGCATGCGCGGCGAGCAGACGTGGGACGAACGCGTCGCGGAAGCGCCGGAGATGCTGGGTCAGGCGCCGGCGATGCAGGATATGTTCCGCGCGATCGGCCGACTGTCGCATTCGGCGGCGACCGTGCTCATTACCGGCGAATCAGGCACCGGTAAGGAACTCGTTGCGCGTGCGTTGCACCGGCATAGCCCACGCGCGAGCGGACCGTTTATCGCGTTGAACACCGCGGCGATTCCAAAAGATCTGCTGGAATCCGAACTATTCGGCCACGAGCGCGGCGCGTTCACGGGCGCGCAGGCGATGCGCCAGGGACGCTTCGAGCAGGCCGAGAACGGCACGCTGTTTCTCGACGAAATCGGCGATATGCCGTTCGATTTGCAAACGCGCCTGTTGCGCGTACTGTCCGATGGGCAGTTCTATCGCGTCGGTGGGCATAACCCGTTGCGCGCGAACGTGCGCGTGATTGCGGCGACCCATCAGAATCTCGAAGCGCGCGTGCGGCAAGGGTTGTTCCGCGAGGACTTGTATCATCGGCTCAATGTGATCCGGTTGCGGCTGCCGGCATTGCGCGAGCGCAGCGAGGACATTCCGCTTCTGACGCGCCATTTCCTGCAGAAGAGCGCGCGCGATCTCGGTGTGGAGCCCAAGCGCGTATCGGACGAGGCGCTTGCTTATCTGACCTCGCTGCCTTTTCCGGGCAACGTACGGCAACTCGAGAATCTCGCGAACTGGCTGACCGTGATGGCGCCGGCGCAGACCATCGAGATCAAGGATTTGCCGCCCGATCTCGTGTCGACGCAACAGATGCCCGTCGATGCCGCGAGTGTCATCGCGGCAGGCGCCGGCGGTGTGGATATGGCGGCGGTCAATGGCGCGGGTTCGACGGGCGCTGCGTTGGCGGCTGGCGGCGTGGTGCTTGCGCCGGGCGTCGCATCGGCCGCCGTGCCGTCGACGGCGAGCGCATGGGAAGGCGGCTTGCGGACCGAAGTCGCCCGGCTGCTGCGCGAGAACTCGCCCGATGTGATGGACGAATTGTCGCGCCGCTTCGAGGCCGCGGTGATTCGCGAAGCGCTCGATTTCACGCGTGGGCGGAAAGTGGAAGCGGCGGAGCGCTTGGGCATCGGCCGCAATACGATTACGCGCAAGATTCAGGAGTTGAATCTCGAACCTTGATGGTTGTTGGACTCTTGGGTTCGCGAGAGACTTGGCAGTTCGATGAAAACGGCTCGACGGCTGATTGCCGCCGGGCCGTTTTTCATTCGGTGAGCGCGACGACCGGTGCGTGATCGGACGGCTGGTCCCATTTGCGCGGCGTCTTGTCGACGTCGCAGTGCGTGCAGCTTTCGGCGAGCGGCTTCGACAGCAGGATATGGTCGATGCGCAAGCCCGCGTTGCGCCGGAACGCGAGCATCCGGTAGTCCCACCACGTGAAGGTCTTTTCAGGCTGATCGAACAGGCGGAACGAATCGACGAGGCCGAGTTCGATCAGACGCGCGAAGCCGGCGCGTTCCTCGGGCGACACGAGGTTCTGGCCTTCCCACGCTTTCGGGTCGTGCACGTCGCGGTCTTCGGGCGCGATGTTGTAGTCGCCGAGCAGCGCGAGCTTCGGATACTGCGCGAGCTCATTCGCAAGCCAGCTGTGCATCGCTTCGAGCCAGCGCAGCTTGTACGCGAATTTCTCGGTGCCCGGCGCCTGGCCATTCGGGAAATACGCGCTGATCACGCGGATGCCTTCGATCGTCGCGGCGATCACGCGCTGCTGCGGATCTTCGAAACCGGGGATATTGCGCACGACGCTGACATCGTCCACCTGCAGACCGTTTCGCACGAGAATGCCGACGCCGTTGTACGTCTTCTGGCCGGCGAACCAGCTGCGATAGCCCTTTTCCTCGAGTTCGGCGCGCGGAAATTTTTCGTCGGGGAGCTTCAGTTCCTGAAGACAGAGCACGTCGGTCTGGCTCAGTTCGAGCCAGTCGATGACGTGCTGCTGGCGGACCTTCAAGGAGTTCACGTTCCAGGTGGCAATCTTCATGAGATGTCCAAGGTGTTGATGCGTAGACGATGTGGCATTTTACTTGGCAGGCGTATACGGATCGGTATTTCGATTCTACGAGAGATACTTGCGGGTTTAGCTCTTAGCTGCTTGCACGCTCATGCGAGCTCAGCAATGGGATAGTCAGTCCAGATCTGCATCACGTGGTCTCGAGCAGGTCGACGCATTCGAGCGGAGAGGTTCTATCAATGACCGCGAGGGCCATATTTGCCTTTGCGACAAGTTCGAGCGGCCTGAGTCCCTGTTCGTAGTGGCCGTGGGTAATTCGGTCCATGCCTGCTCCAGCGAGCTTGGCGACCGTGCGCAGGCTCGCGTGCAGGGCAACACTGTCCAGCCGGCCGCCATGGAGGATGAGGTTGCGTTGTCGGTACAGGCGGTGAAACGATTCCGCGATCAGGTCTTTGATCGTCTGTAATTCTGGATATGGGTTCAGCAGCAACTTTTTCATCCGTGCAACGGCCGCTTGATCCGCGACAGAGGGCATCCGGGGCATCCGATTTTCAAGGATCATTCTGGCCAACACGCGCGACCGTTCCCGGTTTGCCTCGATGCCAGCCAGTTCTGCACACTCGGCGGGGAAGATTCGCTCTGCGCGTCGCGATAGTGCCGTGAGCTCGGCGCGCGGGAAGGAGCAGGTTACGAGCGTTGCCAGATTGTCCGCTGCCGAAGCCCTGTCGTTGGGATCGGCAAGCAGGCCTTCGATCGCACCCCAACCTCCCGCTATCGCGGCAGGCGGAGAACTGTCTTCCAGGTGGGCGAGCAGTTCCAGGGCAGCGTCAACGTCCTGGCTCACATCGCTGGCGAAAATACGGTCGCTTCGAAATAGCTCGCTCACCGCGACGCCGCGCGAATTGGCTTTCGTGGAGAACTCCCCTGTACTACCCCGCACCCAGACACTGGGGAGGAGGTCGAGCGGTTTGCCCGTGGCGAGCAGGGCTCGGGCCGAATACCGGTCGGATTCATTGCGCGCAGCGTTCGCTGCTCCGATTTCATCTCTGGCCGTCACCGTAAGGATCATCGCCGCCGCTGCTCGCACGCCGGTCGTGTCGAAACCATTCTGTCTTAACCATTCGGTTACAGCCGCCGCTCTCAACCATGGCGTGCGCGCGACATCGTTCAATCTCGGCATGCTTTTGACGGCGATCAGCACTTCAAACGCGCGAGGCGGGCTCGATCGGATCAGTCCTTGGAGTTCTTCGCAGAGCTCTGCGAGGGTGATGGGCTGAGGTGCGTCGCGTCGGCTCGCGATCCAGTCGTGCAAAAATCGAGCGGAGAATCCGACATCGAGCAAATGGGCGCCAGCGTGACGGGCAAAGTGTTCGGGTCGGAAATCATCGCTTGCGACGGCGCCTGCCCAGCGGGACAGGTAATTCGAAGATACACGCTGGCACAGCTCGCGGATGGTGAAATGAGCGACACCCTCCGGCCGCGGAACCTGCCGAACTTGCTCCGTGAGCAGTTGCTTTTCGGCAGCCGCAAAGGCCGGATGTGTGCCAACGCGCTTCTGCAATGAGGAGGCGATACGCTTGACGGATCCCTCGCTCAGATGCCCCTGCTTCATGACCGTGCATGCTTCGAACAGTTCGTCCATGGCTAGCACCGTGCCGATTCCCCAAAGTGACCGGTACCAGTGTTTTTGCTCGGAGAAGAACTCGTGCAAGCGTGCAAATGCGATCTGCTGAGCTGGATTGACAAGGTTGAGCATGCAATTTAAGATGATGGCTCGGTCAACAGAAGTGTTGATCCATCGTCTAGTGGGGCGCGACCCGATCGAAAGCGACAATCATAGATTGTTTAATGCGAACGGCTCAAGCCCCCAGTTGTTGAAAGCCCCGCTATTGGCGGGGCTTTTTTTTGCCTCATCGAATTTGCGCTGACATCACCTGGTGACTGACTGGCGTCGCTCGCGTGTTGATGATGAGAGCATGGCGATGTCTCCGTACGCTGACGGGGCGATGTGGAGCGTGTGCGTCCGACTGCTGTCGCGGCCTGGTCTGGGGGCCGCAACCAGAAGGGCGGTTAGGCGGAGCCCCATATTGGGTGGGCCTCTGGTGGCCGGGATTTTCTACCGGGGTTGATGTGTCTTGCGCTCGAAGGTCCGCATAGCGCACGAGACGTGCTTATCACTTTGATCGTTACGACGTTGACCGCTGCGGCAGTTCGCGAGGCCGGTTCTTTGCCGCTTACAATCCCGTGCGCGGCTCGAACGGACGCGCCGCATGATGCGCGACTTCCTCGAGATATGGCCTGAGCGCGGCGCTGAAGATCGTCTTCTGCTGGTCGGAGAGTCCGCTATAGAACGTGAGCCATGCTTTTGCCGATTGCTCGGGTAACGGCGCGTCTTGCGCGACGACGTTTTCGTGCGCCGCATGTAAAGCGGAAAGATCGAGAATCGGCTGCTGCAGGAGCGTTTCTTCGCGAGCCTGCATTTGATCGGCGTTCATGCGTTCGGCGGCGTGCGTTTCGCGCATCGCGTCGACGGCGGTCTGCCACTGAACTTCCTGGGTTGCGCTCAGGTTTAACTGGTCGTGCAATTGCCGCAGATTAAACGGGGCGACTGCAGGCTGTTGGCTGATCGCGCAGCCGGTGGGTTCGGCTTGCGCGTAAGCCTGGCCGACGCTGAACACGAATGCTGTGGCGGCGACCGCAAGAAAGCGCATGGTTTGCTTGAACATGATCGAGTCCCTTGTCATTGAAGTTATGGTGCCGGTGGGTGTGCGCGCCGTACGCAGCAGTGTTCGAGTGGATTGGCTGCAGCGCGTAATGGCATTCTTATCGCGCGGAGTTAGCCGAAAATTAGGCGGCCGGGGCAGGGCGGAGAGGGATGTTGTCGACACGCTGACGCCTGCTGTCTGTCACGCCTACGCGAAAACTCTGAAATAAATTTGACGGATTGCAGACGCGTTCAGTACAATCCGTTTCCTCTGACGCGGGGTGGAGCAGTCTGGCAGCTCGTCGGGCTCATAACCCGAAGGTCACAGGTTCAAATCCTGTCCCCGCAACCAACACCTGGTAAGGCGCTTCGTCGGTTTGCGCATCTGTCGAAGATGCCAAATTTTGTTGTTAGGACAAACCGAGGACAATCGCGGCGCGTTTGACGCAAAGCTACACCGAATCTGGAACCCGCTACGGCGGGTTTTTTGTTGTCCGTTCGTTTCGTGTAGTCGTTTGTTGTGCCCGTTAACCATCGGGTATCCTGAACAAGTCCGCGGCGTAAGAGATGTCCTATGGGAGTAATCGATCGTGCGGGATTCTTCGGGACGGCCTCGAATCCGTCTGTAGGGGGATTCATCAAAATGGGTAGGTATTTTCTGAAAAGATATTTGCCCTCGCGTTTTGCCTGCACAAGTGAACACTCCCGAGCGTGCCGCTCGTATACTCCAGACGCCGCCGAAACATTGGGCGGCGCAGGCTTGGCGGCCTGACTGTGTACCCGCACGCCTGCGCACGCAGGCTGTGCGCTTGCCTCTGCGCGTCCGCTTTTCCAACGGGCGGGCCGTGGTGGGGAGACCTTCGGGTCTGCCGGTTTGGTACACACTGGTCCGCCAACCCCGTCATCGTGCCCGCTCACCAATCTCGCCGAATGGTCGCGGGCTTCCCTTTGACAGCGGAGGACGCACCATGAGCGAACCCATCAAGAACCTATCCATCGCCGAGCTTTTGACGCGCAACGCGTCCCTGCACGAAGCGGGAAAATCGGCGCTCGAAGCAATCCAGCGTCACCAGAGCGACCTCCGAATTCTCGGCGCACTCGGGCGCGCGATCGCATGCGAAGCAACGAACGCGCTCGACCGGCCGCTATTGGCGATTGCGCTCAACGACGCGATCGCTCGCGCAGAAATGGACATTGATAGCGAAGTCACGGTACTCGAAAGCTGTCTTGGACATGAGGCCGTCGGTGTCGAACGAATCGACGTGTATGCAACCACCCGTCACTGAGCGAACACGAAGACAGCAATGAAGAAAACGCAATCCTTGAAGAGAGCCTGCAAGCAGTCGCGTACACGTGAACGCTACGCACGGCTCGCAATCTCATCGTTGAATCGCTGCAACCGCTCAGTCGAACAGTTCCGCGCGATTTCCGCGCTGGTCGCGACGGTCGTGCGTCACCCTGCCGTCACTGACGACGAGCGCCGCGCCGAACATACCGTCCTGTCTTTGCTGATGGAGACGGTAGAGGCATACGAGCGCGAGGCCGAAATGTATCGCGAACGGGTCGCTGACGTGGCGACGGACGCGCGCAATCTGCCCGGCGCGCGCGTGAGCGCGGATCAGGCATTGCTGCAAATGGAGACGGCTGAGTTGCCCGTGCGACGCGAGCTGCGCGAAGCGACATCGTGTAAGCGTTCTGCCTGCAATTCGCGCTCTCAAACCCGCAAATCAGTCAAAATCCGCTCTGCCAGAAAATCGACGGGCGGCCTTGCCGACCGCGCACTGCGCGCGAGGATGACTTCGAGTTCCGGGAGCGGCGGCAGACCTTCTGCCTCTCCGGGTTGCACGAGGTGATTCGGCACGCTGCACCTTGCGAGCGGCGCAACCGCGAGACCCGCTTCGACCATGCTGAACAATCCGAGCAAACTCGGACTCTCGTAGGACATCCGGTAGCGAATGCCAGCCTGCTGCAAGGCCGCGGTTGCATGCGCGCGGGCAGCGCTGCCTTGCTCGAATACCGCGATCGGCAGCGGGCGTTCCTTCCACACCTGCTGCTTGCCGCGTGCCGCCGCGGCCCAGACCATCGGCTCAAAGCGAATGAATTCACCGGATACGCCTCGCGCTTTCGTAAAGCAGGCGAGATCTAGCGTATTGTCCTTGAGCAGCGGAACAAGCCCGCTGCTCGGCAGACCGATCACACGGATTTCCACCCGCGGATGCGCAATCGCGAACTTCCGCAAAACGCTGGGCAGCAGCGACGACGCATAGTCATCGGGCACGCCGATCGTGACGCGCCCGCGCACCTCCGGACGAACCACGGACGCCCACGCTTCCTCGCGCATAGCGAGCATTTGCCGGCCATAGTCGGCGAGCGTGCGGCCCTCCTGCGTCATGACGACATCGCGCGTGGTGCGCGTGAAAAGCGGCTTGCCGAGCGTTTGCTCGATTGCCTTGATCTGCATGCTGACCGCCGACGGCGATCGATGCACCGATTGCGCCGCGCCGACGAACGAGCCCGTATCCGCCACCGCCACGACCATTTCCAGCACATCGAGATCGAGCTTTTTCATCATTCAGAAAATCTGAGGAATGTGCTCAGTTTAATCCGTTTTACTTGGGTGTCGATTGGCCGGATACTCACATCGCGATCGATCGCAGTATGGAGAAGCAAAATGGGAACGATGACCGAATTCCTGACCGTCGGCGGCATGCTGGCTGTGACGCCCGGCCCGAATATGGTCTACGTGATGTCGCGCTCAGTCGGACAAGGCCCGAGGGCAGGGCTGATATCGCTTGGCGGCGTCATGCTTGGCTATCTGTTCTATATGTTCGGCGCGGCGTTTGGGATTACCGCGCTGTTCGTCGCCATTCCCGGTGCGTGTCGTGTCCTTGCTGCCTGCGGCGCGCTTTACCTGCTTTATCTCGCGTGGCAGGCTCTGAGGCCAGGTGGCCGCTCGCCATTGCAGATCGCTGAAGTTCAGATTGAAGGACCGCATCGCCTGTTTGCGATGGGCGCGGCTACTAGTTTGCTGAATCCGAAACTCGCGCTGATTTTTCTGTCGTTGCTGCCGCAATTTATCGATTACCAGACAGGTAGTGTGCTGCGGCAGTCGCTGGTGCTCGGTGGCGCGCTGATTACCGCATTTGCTTCGGTTAACGCATTGGTTGCCGTGTCGTCGGGCAGCGTCGCGGGATTGATCGCGAGCCGGCCGCGATGGCTGCTTGCGCAGCGTTGGGTAATGGGCATCATGCTCGGGCTGCTCGGTGCGAAGATGGGTATCGATGCGTGGCATTGGGCTGCGCCGGTGTAAGCGACGCCGTCTCTTCACAGCGCTGCGATCAATGTTTCGTGACTCCTGTGTCCGCCGCATTCTGCGCAGTGCCTTTCCGGGCCGCCATCCGAACCATTCTTCCAATCACCTGGCCCGCACGGACACCTCCGAAAAATTCCACGTCCAGCGTCGCATCTAGTTCAGCATGATGGGCAATATTCTCTAAGAGTCCGATAAGCGTCATACGGTCTTCAGAAGAGATATGTTCGTCCGCGATTGCGCGAGCCAATGCGGCGAGCCGCGTAAACTGCTCGACATGCCGATGTCCGGCAATGAGCGCGCTATCGACGATGCGTTCGAGAAGCACAACGCGCGTGTCCTGCTGCGATTGCGTGGCGGTCTGTGGCGATGTGTCGATCGTCATCGGCTGATCTCCTTGGGCTAAATACAGGTACTCACCGCCTGGCGATGGGTGTGGGGCACATGCTTCAACATGCCGACGCAGTATATCTCATCGATACGTGATCCTTATCAACCGGTCGATGCAAAAGTAGAAGCCCTGGCTGCCGACGAGTCTACCGGTTTTGTATCGCCCAATCCACCGCCGCTTGCGCATGCAGGGCAGTCGTGTCGAAGACCGGCAACGACGAGTCTTCCTGTTTGATCAGGAGCGTGATCTCCGTGCACCCGAGAATCACGGCCTGGGCGCCTCGTGCGGCCATCGCGTCGATCGCATGCTGATAGATGCCGCGTGACGGTGCACCGATCACGCCGTGGCACAGTTCGTCATAGATGATTCGATGGACCTCGCGTCGTCCATCGTCATCGGGAACGAGCGTATCGAGGCCGAACCGCTCGCGTAATCGCCCTGCGTAGAACGGCTGCTCCATCGTGTATCGCGTGCCAAGCAGGCCGACGCGTTCGATGCCTGCCGCGCGCAGCGCGGCCGCCGTCGGATCGGCGATATGCAGGAAAGGCACGTCGATCGCGCGTTCGATGGACTCGTACACGCGATGCATCGTATTCGTCGCAAGTATCACGATGTCGGCGCCGCCGCGCGCGAGGCGTTGCGCGGCATCGGCCATCTGTTCGCCGAGCCTGTCCCAGGCGCCCGCGCGCTGATCGGCTTCGATCGAAGCGAAATCCACGCTCAGCATCAGGCTGCGGGCGTTGTGATGGCCGCCAAGCCTTGCCTTCGCATGGCGGTTCAGCAGCCGGTAGTATTCAGCCGATGACTCCCAGCTCATGCCACCGATCACGCCAATTGTCTTCATCGTCGTTGTGAGCGCCAGTGCGCGTCGTAGTGGTGATCAGCGGCGAGTATAGGCCGCGGCAGTGCGGTCGCAGCGGTACGGATCGAACGCTTTTCGCCGGTACGCCGGGCGAAAAATTCGTCGTACGTCGCTTGATTAAACTACTGTGGTTTTGTACAGTATCAACACTTTGAACCCGCCCGATGCCTCGCTGCCGCCCGCGTCGCCTGCTCGCAAAATCATCCATTGCGATTGCGACTGCTTTTACGCGTCGGTCGAGATGCGGGACGATCCATCGCTGCGCGGTCGCCCGCTCGCGGTAGGCGGCCGTCCCGAACAGCGCGGCGTCGTCGCCACGTGCAACTACGAAGCGCGGCGTTTCGGTGTGCATTCAGCGATGTCCTCGGCGCTCGCATTGCGCAAGTGCCCGGATCTGCTGATCCTGCCGACGGCGATGGAGAAGTACCGCGTCGCGTCGCGGCAGATCATGGCGATCTATCGCGATTACACCGCCGATGTCGAACCGCTGTCGCTCGACGAAGCGTATCTCGACGTCACGCGCACCGATCGGTGCAAGGGCAGCGCCACGCTGATGGCCGAAGAAATCCGCGAACGCGTGCGCGAGACGGTTGGCGTCACCGTGTCGGCGGGCGTTGCGCCGAACAAGTTCGTCGCAAAGATCGCGTCGGACTGGAACAAGCCCGACGGCTTGTATGTCGTGCGCCCGTCGGAAGTGGACGCGTTCGTCGCCGCGCTGCCGGTGCGCAAGATTTTCGGCGTGGGCAAGGTCACGGCTGCGAAGCTCGAAAAGCTTGGCCTGACCACGTGCGCGCAGTTGCGCGATTGGCCGCTCGTCGATCTGCATCGGCATTTCGGCGTGTTCGGCAAGCGTCTGTACGAACTGTCGCGCGGCATCGACGACCGCCCGGTGCGCGCGCATCAGGAGCGCAAGTCGATCAGCGTCGAAACCACGTACGTGACCGATCTGCGCACGCTCGATGAATGCATGAACGAACTGCGTGACCTGGCCGGGCAACTCGATGCGCGCATCGAGCGAGCCAGCGCAGCGGCGGCGGTGCGCAAGCTGTTCGTGAAGATTCGCTTTGCCGATTTCCAGCGCACGACAGTCGAGTGCGTCGGCAATGTCACGCATCTGCCTACGTTGCTCGCGTTGCTCGAAAAAGGCTTCGCACGGCGCAGCAGGCCGGTGCGGCTGCTCGGCGTTGGCGTCCGGTTGGAGGAGGCTACGCTGCAGAAGCGTGGCCAGTTCGATCTCTTCGATGTCGATATGGCCGACGAACCGACCGACGACCTGGACCACGATCCGGCCGACGAAATTCTCGAAGCCGATATGCATTCCGATTCACTGCCCGACACTTGATCCATCCTCGTTATCGGCACGCTCGGGCTGAATCTCTCCCCATGCTTTTTTGCCGCCGATAGAATCGATGAACACCAGAAGTGCAATCGCGTCACTCGCATCGGAGACCGTATGGACCTGATCATTCGTCGCGCGGTATTGCCGCGCAGCGCGGCACGCAGTGCGCAAAGCACAGCACCGGTCGATATCGGCATCGAAGGGGAGCGGATCGTTGCAGTCGAACCGCACATCGGCGCGCAGGCGCGCGAGGAAATCGATGCAGACGGTTCGCTCGTCACGCCACCGTTCGTCGACGCGCACTTCCATATGGACGCGACGTTGTCGTACGGCTTGCCGCGCGTCAATGCGTCCGGCACTTTGCTCGAAGGCATCGCGCTATGGGGCGAACTGAAGCCGCAGCTTACGCAGGAGGCGCTTGTCGAGCGCGCGTTGCAGTACTGCGATTGGGCCGTCGCGCGTGGCCTGCTTGCGATCCGCACGCATGTCGATGTTTGCGACGAGCGTCTGCTGGCAGTCGAGGCGTTGCTCG
Organism: Paraburkholderia sp. SOS3; assembly: GCF_001922345.1. Taxonomy (NCBI): domain Bacteria; kingdom Pseudomonadati; phylum Pseudomonadota; class Betaproteobacteria; order Burkholderiales; family Burkholderiaceae; genus Paraburkholderia; species Paraburkholderia sp. SOS3. Next base: position 1,959,529 of record NZ_CP018811.1, read on the forward strand.
AAGTCAGGCGCCGCGTCGCGCCGTACATGCAGTTGCAGCTGGTTGCGTTCCCGCAGGACGGCTTGCTGCGCAGCCCGCGCGCCTTCGACAACATGAAGCGTGCGATCGGCCTTGGCGTCGACGTCGTCGGCGGCATCCCGCACTTCGAGCGGACCATGGCCGATGGCGCCGAATCGGTCCGCATGCTGTGCGAGTTCGCCGCGCAACAGGGCTTACGCGTCGACATGCATTGCGACGAGTCCGACGATCCGCTGTCGCGTCATATCGAAACGCTTGCGGCACAGACGCATCGTCTCGGGCTGCACGGCCGTGTCGCCGGCTCGCATCTGACTTCGATGCATTCGATGGACAACTACTACGTCAGCAAACTGCTGCCGTTGATGCGCGAAGCGGGTGTCGCCGCGATCGCGAATCCGCTGATCAATATCACGCTCCAGGGACGCGCCGATACGTATCCGAAGCGGCGCGGCATGACGCGCGTGCCGGAGATGCTGGCCGCGGGCATCGACGTGGCGTTCGGTCACGACTGCGTGATGGACCCGTGGTACAGCCTCGGCTCGGGCGATATGCTCGAAGTCGCGCATATGGGACTGCACGTCGCGCAAATGACCGGGCTCGATGCGATGCGCGCATGCTTTGACGCGGTGACGTTCAACGCCGCCCGCATTCTCGGTCTGGACGGCTACGGCATCGCACCGGGCTGCGCCGCGAATTGTGTGATGCTCGACGCGCGTGACGAAGTCGAGGCGATACGCTTGCGTGCCGCGCGTCTTGCGGTGGTGAGCCGCGGCAAGGTGGTGAGCCGCGCTCCGGCGGCGCGTGCGGCACTGGCGCTTGAAGGGCGTCCGCAGCAGGTCGATTTCAAACTGTATCGCCGATAAGAAACCGGGGCATTGCAGAACACTGCAATGCCCCGGTTTCCACTGCTCGAACAGTCGTGCCGGGCGTCAGATCCCGACGCGAACTCACGGAATCAACGCGCCGCAGGCTGCTCGGTCATCCCGTTATGACGCAACAGCGCATCGATATTCGGCTCGCGTCCGCGGAACGCCTTGAACGATTCCATCGCGGGCCGGCTGCCGCCCACTTCGAGAATCTCGCGCCGATAGCGCGTGCCGGTATCGGCGTCGAGCACGCTGCTGTCGGACGCTTGCGCGGCTTCTTCGAACGCCGCATACGCATCGGCCGACAGCACTTCGGCCCACTTGTAGCTGTAGTACCCGGCCGCGTAACCGCCCGCGAAGATATGGCTGAACGTGTTCGGCCAGCGCGAGAACGACGCCTGTGGAATGACATGGAACTGCTCGTTGATCTCGCGTGCGAGATCGTTCGCGCTCTTGGGACCGGCCGGGTCGAAGTCCACGTGCAGCTTCATGTCGAACATCGAGAACACGATCTGCCGCAGCGTGCCCAAGCCGCTCTGGAAATTCTTCGCGGCGAGCATCTTGTCGAACAGCGCGCGCGGCAGCGATGCGGCGGTATCGACGTGAGACGTCATGTCGTTGAGCACGTCCCATTCCCAGCAAAAGTTTTCCATGAACTGCGACGGCAGTTCGACGGCATCCCACTCGACACCGTTGATACCCGACACGCCCAGTTCGTCGACGCGCGTCAGCATGTGATGCAGGCCGTGGCCGAACTCGTGGAACAGCGTGATCACCTCGTCGTGCGTGAAGCAGGCAGGCTTGCCGCCGACCGGCGCCGAGAAATTGCAGGTGAGGTAAGCGACCGGCGTTTGCACGGGACCGCGCACCGGCTTGCGGCGCGTGCGCGCATCGTCCATCCATGCGCCGCCGCGCTTGCCTTCGCGCGCATACAGATCGAGATAGAACTGCGCGACGAGTCCGCCATCCGAATTTTCGACGCGGAAGAAGCGCACGTCCGGATGCCACGTCGTCGCCTCGTCGCGCCGGATGCGCACGCCGAACAAGGTCTCGGTGACCTTGAACAGACCTTTGAGCACCGCGTCTTCAGGGAAGTATTGTTTGACCTCGTTTTCCGAGAACGAGTAGCGCTTCTGCCGTAGCCGTTCCGATGCGAAGGCCATGTCCCACGGTTGCATGTCGGCGAGGCCGAGTTCGCTGGCCGCGAATTCGCGCAGCTCTTTCCAGTCCTGTTCCGCATGCGGACGCGCGCGTTTCGCGAGGTCTTCGAGGAAGGCCATGACCTGCGCCGGCGATTCCGCCATTTTCGGCGCAAGCGACACTTCCGCGAAGTTGCGATAGCCGAGCATCTTCGCTTCTTCGGCGCGCAGCTTCAGGTGCTCGGCGACGTTGGCCGTGTTGTCCCAGTCCGGGTTGCCGTTGCCGTACTGCGGACCGAGCTCGGACGCGCGCGTCACGTACGCGCGGTACATCGCTTCGCGCATCGGCCGGTGCTCCGCATATTGCATGACCGGAAAGTACGACGGGAAGTGCAGCGTGAACTTCCAGCCGGTCTTGCCGTCGCGCTCAGCGGCTTCGCGTGCGGCGGCAATCGTGTCTTCGGGCAGACCCGCGAGTTCCTCCGCAGACTCCGCGAGATACGCGTATGCGTTGGTCGCGTCGAGCACGTGGTCGGAAAACGCCTTCGACAATGCCGCCTGCCGTTCCTGCAACTCCGCGAAACGCGGCTTCTGGTCTTCGGGCAACTCGGCGCCGGACAAACGGAAATCGCGCAGTGCGTTCTCGAGAATCTTTTTGCGCTCGCTGGTCAGCACCGCATAGTCGCCGCTCGTGGCGATCGCCTTGTACTTCTCGTACAGCGCAAGGTTCTGTCCGACGCTCGACCAGAATTCGGTCACGCGCGGCAGGTTTTCGCCATAGACGGCGCGCAGTTCCGGCGTATCCGCAACCGCGTTCAGATGGCCGATCACCCCCCATGCGCGCGATAACGGTTCGGTTGCGCGTTCGACCGGTTCGACGATGTCGGCCCACGATGCCGGTGTCGCGGGTTCGCTCGCACGGTCGACGGCGGCCGTTGCGTTGGCAAGCAGCACGTCGAGCGCGGGCGTCACGTGTTCAGGGCGGATCTCGCCGAAACGCGGCAGATCGGTGAAATCGAGGAGCGGATTGTCGGATGTCGATTGGGTAGTGGACATGGTGCTTCCTGTCTGTCGCGTGATGTTGAAGAGGCTCAAACCTTGACGCTTGCAGGGCGCAGTCGCGCCCCGTTATTCGACTATGGGGGCGACGCCTGCCGTTTCCAGTCCGCGGCTGCCGGACGTAGCAGAAAGATTCGAAAGCGCGGCGAGCGGGCACAGGGCGCCTTCGGACCAAACTCAAGGATACGCATATTTGCACTGCAACGTGACGGAACGGCCTCGATCCTGCGTGCGCTGCTGCACGATGCCGCGGTGAATGGCATGGTGATATCCGCGTGCGCCGCGCAGGCTGGCCGGGGCTGTGCGAGCTTTGCGAGGGGGCTGCGACCGATGCGCCCCGACGCGCCCCGCCCACATTGGCGTTACTGCTTGCCCGCCGCGCGCTCGGCTGCTTCGATCGTATTGACGAGCAGCATCGTGATCGTCATCGGCCCGACGCCGCCCGGCACCGGCGTCAGGTAGCCGGCCACTTCCTTGACGCCGGCGAAATCGACGTCGCCGCAGAGTTTGCCCGCGTCATCGCGATTCATGCCGACGTCGATCACGGCTGCGCCCGGCTTCACCATATCGGCGGTCAGAATATTGCGGATACCGGTCGCGACGACTACGACATCGGCTTCGCGCGTATGCGCGCCGATATCGCGCGTCTTGCTGTGGCAGATCGTCACGGTGGCGCCCGCGTCGAGCAGCAAAAGCGCCATCGGCTTGCCGACGATATTCGAGCGGCCGATCACGACCGCATTCGCGCCCTTCAGCGAAATGCCGTACGCGTCGAACATTTTCATGATGCCGTATGGCGTGCACGGCCTGAACAGCGGTTTGCCCGTCATCAAAGCGCCCGCGTTCGCAACGTGAAAACCGTCGACGTCTTTTTCCGGCGCGATCGCTTCGATCACCTTGTGGCTGTCGATATGCGAGGGCAACGGCAGTTGCACGAGAATGCCGTGAATCTTCGGGTCGCGGTTCAGTTCGTCGATGCGCGCGAGCAGGTCGGCTTCGGACATCGTCGATGGATAGCGGTCGTACGACGAGTGAAAGCCGTTGTCCTGGCAAGCCTTCACCTTGTTGCGAACATAGACCTCGCTGGCCGGATTGTCGCCGACGAGCACGACCGCGAGGCCCGGTTGATGGCCTCGCGCAGTCAGCGCGGCGGCGCGCGATGCGACATCGGCGCGCAGAGTCTTCGAAAGGGCGGTGCCGTCGATCAGGGTGGCTGTCATGGTCGTTGGGAATGGGCAGTTTGGAAAGCGGGTGCGGCTGATGGACCGACTCGGCCAGCCGGCGCTTGCGGCCGCGAGCGAGGCGCATCGTGTGATTCGCTCGCGGCGCGTCGATCATTGTCGCGGCCGACCGCCATCGTCGCCGCATTGTCGACGTGGGGATGTATGCCTGAACCCGTCGCTGGCGGCATCGCCTGACGGCATCGCGAAAGAGCGCCGAAGCAGTCGCACGAAAACATACGCGGCGCAGAAAACTGCGCCGCGATTTCACTTCGCCATTATACCGTCGCTGCTTTATGCCGCCCTGGAGACGGCGCTCGAGGCGCCGCTCGAGGAACGTCGACGCGCGTTCAGGGCTGCGCCGGCTGCCACGACGGATCGGGATCGTACGTGCGGATCGCTTCGACCGCACTCGCCGTGCGCGGTCCGAGATCCTTCTGGTACACCTGTCCGTCCTGGTTGACGATAAAGCTCATCACGCCGGTCTTGCCATACTCGGCGGGCCACGCAACGAGCGCGAAGCCCTTCTTCAGCACACCGTCCTGCAGATAGCTCTGGGCACCGTCGTTCGCATGCGCGCCCTGGGCGCTGAGAATGCGGAAGTGGTAGCCGTGATAGGCCTCGCCTGGTGCGATATGCCGCTGCATCGTGGCGGCGAGCGGACCAAGCGGGCTTTCCGTTTCGCCGGGAGCCGTGTCCCAGTACAACCCGTCGTGCTGGCCCGGCGAGCTGATGAACTTCTGCGCGTAGTGCTGCGTGAGGTTCCGGTAGTCGTTCTGCGCATCGACGTAGGCGAGCGACGTCAGAATCGCCGAGCGCTCGTCGCGGCCGATCCGGCGCGTGAGCATTTCGTCGGTTGCGGCGGGCGTGTTGAAGCGCCAGCCGCCTGCGACTTTCTCGAGCGGAATCGGCAGCGTCCAGCCGCCGTCGCCGACTTCGACGTGCGCGCTCGGGCGGCCGTTGCGCGAGGCCGGATCGGCGACGATCCTATGGCCTTTCGCCCACTGGCCGAGAAACGCGTAGACATCGTCTTCGCCGATGTCGGTGGTCGGAATGAAGCGCGGATAGTTATTCCCGAGCACATGCTTCATCGCCGTGTGATCGTTCGTCGCGAGCGCATTGGCGAATGCCTCGGCGGCTGCTTCAGCGGTCGGATAAACGGCCTGAGCACGCACGGCAGGCGAGAGGCACAGCAGTGTGGCCGCGACGATCAGCGTGGCGGCCGCGCCGCGCGCGACATGTGCAACGGCGTGACGGTGCGATGCCGCGCGCGGCGCGAGGCTTGATGCGCGTTGCGAGCGTGATACGTGAGAGCGGGTCATATTGGGCTCCTTGTCGAATGATCAGCGGCCACGGCCGAAGTGGCGTCCACCGCCGCCTCCGAAACCGCCTTGTCTTCCGCCACCATTAAATCCGCCGCCTCCTTCGAAGCCCCCTTCGAAGCCGCCACGCGACGCGCCGCCGCCCTGGAAGCCGCGTGCACCGCCGCCATTCGCGCCGGGGCGATTCGCGTTGGCCTGCTGACCCGCGCCGCCGGCGCCCATGCGTGCGCCGCTGTTATTCGCGAGCGATGCGCGGCTTGCCTGCCCGCGTTGCATGTCCGAGCGCGCGGTGCCCGCGTCGCCGGCGCCGCGCAGCGCGTTATCGCGATTCACGTTCTGCGCGCTGTTGCGAATGTTGCCGGTGCTCTCGCCGCCGCTGCGGATGTTGTTGACGCGTTGGCTCGCCGTTCCGCTGAGGTTTTGGCCAGTGCGGTTCTGTAATGTCTGCTCGGCCTGCTGGCGCGATGCGTCGCGGCCGCGATAGGCATCGCGCTGCGCGGCCAGATTCGAGTTGTTGAGGTTCGCGCTGTTGAAATTCGCGCTGCGGTTGATATTCGCGTTCGTGCGATTGATGCTCTCGTTGCGATTCCAGTTCGCCGTCGTCGTGTTCGCGTTGATCCGGTTATTGACGTTGATGTTGTTGTACCGATTGACGTTGATGTTCACGTCATGGTTGTTCCAGTTGAAACCGCCCCAAAGCGAATTCGCGACCGCGACGCCGGCGCCGAACGCGAGGCCCGTCGCGAAGCCCGTCGCGATCGCGTAGCCGGGCGGTGGCGGCACGTAGACGGGCGGATAGGCAGGGTAGGGCCACGCGCCGTAGACGACGGTCGGGTTATACGTCGGCACGTAAACCACTTGCGGATTGGCCGGCACGATCTGAATCGTGCTTTGCTCGACGATCACCTTCTGCTGCTCGGTCGTTTTCAGATTGCCCGCTTGCTGCGCCTGTTTGCGCAGGCGCTGGACCGAATCCATCACATCGTTCGGCTGTGCGAGAAACGCATTGCCCAGTTGCGTGACCCAGTCGGGTTTCGATGCCATCGTCGCGAGCACCTGAGGGAATGCAACGAGCGATTGCACGCTCGGGTCCCACGGTTCCGACGCGACCGCCTTGACGGCGTTGTCGCCATGTTCCTGCGAATTGGCCTTCGACCATTGCGCGGCATCCTGAATCTGCTGCGGGAAGGTGGCGGCCATCAGTACCTGGGCGAGCAGTGCATCGGGGTAGAGCGCGATCGGCGCAGTCAGCGAATCGAGTTGCTGGTTCGAGATTTTTGCCGCCGTTTGCGCGAGCGCAGCGCCGGATATCGCCATGCCGGCGATGCCGGTCATGAGCGGTGCGCCGGCGAGCGCGGCGCACATGAGCAGTTCGCATTGACGTGTTCGGGAACGTTTCATGTTCATGTCCTCCTTGCGTGATCACGAAGAAGCGGACGTTGAAGCGGAAAGCGACGCTGTGTATATGAGCCAGATGCTGCGGAGCAAGATACTGTAGAGCGAGGTGCTGCGGCGTGATGCCGGTCGATCATGAGGCATTCCTGACGATGAGGGAACATTTAAAAGTAGGGCCCAAAGGCAGCACTGTCAATGAATACGGCACCATGTTTTACGTTCCGCGTGTCGAATCGCAGTGGCGTTCGTCCATGCTGCTCGTATCCGTTGCGCATCTGTCAAACAACGTGTCGATGCGATGCGCACTATGTTTGGATAGCTAATGAATTGGCGCGCATCTGACGAAAAGAGGCGGCGCAAAAGAAAAGCGGGCTCATGGCCCGCTTCGTTACCGCGAAAAAGTGTGGAACGACTAACGCATCGGCATGCGTTACTGCGCCTGCTGCGGCTTGTTCGACAGCGCGAGACGCAGCAGGTCCGCGACGGTATTCACATTGAGCTTTTCCATGATGTTCGCCCGGTGCGCTTCGACCGTCTTGATGCTGATGCCGAGATCGTCGGCGATCTGCTTGTTGAGACGCCCGGCGATGATCCGCTCGAGCACCTGATGCTCGCGCGCGGTGAGCTTGCCGAGGCGCTCGGCGGCCGCGCGCTGCTGCTGCACGCTGGTGCTTTCGCTGCGCGCCTTGTCGAGCATCCGCTCGACGAGCTTGCGCAGTTCCGCTTCGTCGAACGGTTTCTCGATGAAGTCCATCGCGCCTTTTTTCATTGTCGAGACGGCCATCGGGACGTCGCCATGACCCGTCACGAAGATGATCGGCAGCAACGTGTTGTCTGCGATCAGCCGCTCCTGCAGTTCAAGCCCGCTCATGCCCGACATCCGCACGTCGAGAATCAGACACGCGATTTGCCCCGGGTGCTGGTGCGGCTGCCACGCCTCGATGAACTGTTCTGCGCTCGAAAAACACTGCACGCGATAACCGTTCGCTTCCAGCAGCCAGCGCAGCGAGTCTCGCACCGCCTCGTCGTCGTCGACGACAAAAACGGTTTCCTGTGTGGTGACTGGGGTGTTCATAGCTCTCCCGTAACGGTTTGTGGTGTCGGCGCCTCGCGCCCGCCGTTGCTCGGGCCGTCGGGTTCGCCGATGGGCAGACTGCAGTGGAAAGTGGCACCGGTGATGTGGCCGTCCGCTTCGACGTTGTTCACCACCCACAGGCGGCCGCGGTGAGACTCGATAATCGAGCGGCAGATATTGAGGCCCATGCCCATGCCGTCCGACTTCGTGCTGTAAAACGGTTCGAACAGATGCTCGGCGGTCGCTTCGTCGACGCCGGGACCCTGGTCGACGACGCTGATGCACACATTGCCCGCCTCGAGCCGCGCGATCACGCGAATCACGGGATCGACGGCATCGGGCCGCGCATCGTGCATCGCTTCGGCGCCGTTCTTCAGCAGGTTCACGAGCACCTGCTCGATCAGCACCGGATCGACATAGATGACAGGCAGTCGCGAGCGGATATCGGTAACGATGCGAATGCGGCGCTTGCGTGCCTCGAGTTCGGCCAGCCCGACCGCATCCGCGACGATATCGGCGACGCGGGTCGCCTGGCGCTTCGGTTCGCTGCGTTTCACGAATTCACGGATCCGCTTGATGATCATGCCGGCCCGTACGGCCTGCTGCGCCGTCTTTTCGAGCACCGGCAGCAGATTGTCGGGAGTTGTCCGCCCCGATTTAACCAGCGCAACCGCGCCAGAGCAATAGTTGTTGATCGCGGCGAGCGGCTGGTTCAACTCGTGCGCGAGCGACGATGCCATTTCGCCCATCGTCATCAGGCGGCTCGTGAACTGCAGTTTCTCGTCCTGCTGGCGCGCGAGTTCCTGCGCCTGCTTGCGCGTGGTGATGTCGGTGGCGATCTGCATCTGCGCAAGGTGGCCGTCGACCCACTGAATATACTGGCGCCGCACTTCGAACCACTTCTGTATGCCCTGCACATACACTTCCTGCGCATCGGCCGTGCTTTCGGTCAGCGCGGCGGCGGGCAGCCCCGCGTAGGTGTCTACCATATCGATCGAATCGGACGACGCCTGCGAACTGTCGAAACCGCCGCCGCCGGCCAGCTCGAGGTGACCGTCGGGGCGAATGCCGAACAGGTGCCGGTAATAGCGGTTCGCGAACAGCAGTTCGGCTTCGTCGGCGGCGAGCACGGACACCGCGGCATCGAGGCTTTCGAGCACCGTCGTGAAGCGTTCGTGCGCGGCGGCCAGTTCCTCGCGCGCGCGCTTCGGTTCGGTGATGTCGGTCATCGACGACATCCAGCCGGTCTGCCGCCCGGAGCTGTCGATCAGCGGCGAGACGTACAGCCGTGCATGAAACAGCGATCCGTCCTTGCGCCGCACGCGCAATTCGAAACCCGACGACGGCGCCTTGCCGCGCAAGGTCATGTCGAGCTGGCGCTGCATCTCCGGATACGAATCGCGCGGCCAGTACGGGAATGGCGCGGTCTTGCCGACCAGATCGATCTCGTCCCAGCCTGTCATCCGGCAGAACGCCGGATTCACGTGCGTGATGCGGCCGTGCATATCGAGCACGCGCATGCCGATCAGCACCGAGTTTTCCATCGCGCGCCGGAAGAACGCTTCCGCGTAGAGCGCCTGTTGCGCCTCGAAGCGCTGCCGCGTGTGTTTCCACAAGCTCCACAGGCTCCACAACACGAAGCACGACAGGCCCGCGACGAGCCACACGAGCGTGTTGTTCGTGAAGTTCGTCATCTGCGGGTACGCGTAGACGCGCACCGAGATACCCTGGCCCGGCGGATCGAGCGGCAGATCGTAGTACGCGTCGCGCGGCAGGCGCGGGCGCGTCGAGGTCGTGGCGAGCTCGCGGTTGTTGACGTCGATGATCGAGATCTTGTACTTCGCGGACAGCTCGGGCGGGATGTCGCGCTTCAACATGCCTTCGACCGAGAACACCGCGGCGATGCTGCCGAGAAACTCGCGGTCGCGGTAAACAGGCGTCTGCAGCGTGATATAGCCATTGCCGAGATCGTCGTAGAGCAGCGGCGAATACACCTGGCGGCGCGTCGTGCGTGCTTCGTTGAACGCGGCTTTGACGGCCTCGTCCATCTGCTGCTCGTTCGGTTTGGCGAGGCGCTGGCCGAGCACCGGCAGCGGCGTGTTGGGCCAGCGCGGCTGCGATTCGGACGTGTACCAGTTCATGTAGAGGATCTCGGGATGCCCCTGCATGATGTCGGCGGTGGAAACCTGGAACGAGTGCGGGTCCGCGCGACCCGTGACGAGGTCGCGCGCGAGCGCCTGAATCTGCTCCTGCGCGCCCGTCATCGACAGGCGGATCTGCTGCTGTGCCCACGCCACGTTGCGGTACAGCGTGTCTTCCTGCTGCTGCTGCTCGCGCCGGTTGAGACTCCACAAAATGAGGCTCATCACCACGAGGAACACGAGGATCGACAGCAGCGGCGTCAGCAAATAGGAATTCGACCACCACGGTCCGTGGTGCCAGCGGGACGGCGACGTATCCGCCGGCGAACCGGACGGCCGCGCCGAGCGTGCGAAAAGCCGATCGGTCAACATGGACCGCATTGTAGCGCAGCAGGTCCGTACGAAATCGCGCAGAAAAGCGGCGAAAGTCACATTAACGGGAGCAAACTAGATCACGTACCAGCAGATGGGCAGTCAAATCAGGGTGCGCCGCAACAATTTTCCGCATTATGAGAAAGCATCTCGCAATTCGAAAATTTTGTTGCGTGGACCTCGTGGGCATCATTAAAATCGGCCGAAACTGCCGCGGCCGTGCCTCGTCCGCGTCGTCCACTCACACGAGCGTTCCTCTATATCCAGGAGACGAGCATGTCCGCTGTACCCGATGAAGTACTGAAATATGTTGCTGCCTCGCAGGACGACAACGATCCGCAAGAAACGGCTGAATGGCTCGAAGCGCTCGATGGCGTGATTTCTGCTGTGGGCCCGAACCGTGCTCACTATTTGATCGAAAAGCAGATCGAATTCGCGCGCGTGCACGGCGAACATCTGCCGTTTTCGGCCAACACCCCCTACATCAACACGATCCCGGTTGCGAATCAGGCGAAGATTCCCGGCGACCAGGACATCGAACACCGGATCCGCTCGTACACGCGCTGGAACGCGATGGCGATGGTGCTGCGCGCGGGCAAGGACACCAACGTCGGCGGCCATATCGCTTCATTCGCCTCGGCGGCCACGCTGTACGACGTCGGCTTCAACCATTTCTGGCATGCGCCGTCCGCCGATCACGGCGGCGACCTCGTGTTCGTGCAAGGCCATTCGTCGCCGGGCGTCTATGCGCGCGCGTTCCTGCTGGGCCGGCTATCGGAGAAGCAGGTCGACAACTTCCGCCAGGAAGTAGGCGGCGAGGGCATCTCGTCGTATCCGCACCCGTGGCTGATGCCGGACTTCTGGCAATTCCCGACCGTGTCGATGGGCCTCGGTCCGATCATGGCGATCTATCAGGCGCGCTTCATGAAGTACCTGCAGGCGCGCGGCATCGCGAAGACCGAAGGCCGCAAGGTCTGGGCGTTCCTCGGCGACGGCGAAACCGATGAGCCGGAATCGCTCGGCGCAATCGGCATGGCCGGCCGCGAGCGGCTCGACAACCTCGTATTCGTGATCAACTGCAATCTGCAGCGTTTGGACGGCCCGGTGCGCGGCAATGGCAAGATCATCCAGGAACTCGAAAGCGAATTCCGCGGCGCGGGCTGGAACGTGATCAAGGTCGTCTGGGGCAGCCGTTGGGATGCGCTGTTCGCACGCGACAAGTCGGGCGCGCTGATGCGCCGGATGATGGAAGTCGTCGACGGCGAATATCAGACGTATAAGTCGGAGTCGGGCGCCTTCGTGCGCGAGCACTTCTTCAACACGCCGGAACTGAAGGCGCTCGTCGCGGACTGGTCCGACGACGACATCTGGAATCTGAACCGCGGCGGCCACGACCCGCACAAGATCTTCGCGGCCTACAAGGCGGCGACCGAGGCGAAGAACCAGCCGACCGTGATCCTCGCGAAGACGATCAAGGGCTACGGGATGGGCGAAGCCGGCCAGGCGATGAACATCACGCACCAGCAGAAGAAGATGCAGGTGGAAGCGCTGAAGCAGTTCCGCGACCAGTTCCGCCTGCCGATCCCGGACGAAGAGATCGCGCACATTCCGTATCTGACGTTCGAAGAAGGCTCGAAGGAACTCGAGTACATGCGCGCGCGCCGCCAGGAGCTCGGCGGTTATCTGCCGGCGCGCCGCCAGAAGGCGGAGTCGCTGCCGGTGCCGGAACTGTCGGTGTTCGAGCCGCTGCTGAAGGGCACCGGCGAAGGCCGCGAGATCTCGACGACGATGGCGTTCGTGCGGATCCTGAACATCCTGCTGAAGGACAAGACGCTCGGCAAGCGCGTCGTGCCGATCGTGCCGGACGAGTCGCGCACCTTCGGCATGGAGGGTCTGTTCCGCCAGATCGGCATCTGGAATCAGGACGGTCAGAAGTATGTGCCGGAAGACTCCGACCAGCTGATGTTCTACAAGGAATCGGAAACCGGCCAGATCCTGCAGGAAGGGATCAACGAAGCAGGCGGCATGTCGGACTGGATCGCGGCGGCGACGTCGTACTCGACGCACAACGAGATCATGATCCCGTTCTACATCTACTATTCGATGTTCGGCTTCCAGCGCATCGGCGATCTCGCATGGGCCGCCGGCGACATGCGCTCGCGCGGTTTCCTGCTCGGCGGCACGGCGGGCCGCACGACGCTGAACGGCGAAGGTCTGCAACACGAAGACGGGCACTCGCTGCTGTGGGCGTCGTCGATTCCGAACTGCATCAGCTACGATCCGACCTTCGGCTACGAGCTCGCGGTGATCATTCAGGACGGCCTGCGCCGGATGGTGCAGGAGCAGGAGGACGTGTTCTATTACCTGACGGTGATGAACGAGAACTACGAGCATCCTGCGATTCCGCAGGGTGACGCCGTGGCGTCGGACATCATCAAGGGCATGTACGCGTTCCGCAAGGCCGACGGTGACGCCGCATCGGGCAAGAATGCGCCGCGCGTGCAACTGATGGGCGCGGGCACGATCTTCAACGAAGTGATCGCCGCCGCCGACCTGCTGAAGAACGACTGGGGCGTCGCGGCCGACCTGTGGAGCGTGCCGAGCTTCACAGAACTCGCGCGCGAAGGCCATGAAGTGCAGCGCTGGAACCTGCTGCATCCGACCGAAGAGAAGAAGCTCTCGCACGTCGAGAAGCTGCTCAAGGATGCGAAGGGCCCGGTGATCGCATCGACCGATTACGTGCGCGCGCTGAGCGAGCAGATCCGCGCCTTCGTACCGCAACGCTACGTCGTGCTCGGCACCGACGGCTTCGGCCGTTCGGACACGCGCGAGCAACTGCGCCACTTCTTCGAAGTCGACCGCTACTGGGTGACCGTGGCCGCGCTGAATGCGCTTGCCGATGAGGGTACGATTGAGCGCAAGGTCGTGGCCGACGCGCTGAAGAAGTACAACCTCGACCCGTCCAAACCCAATCCGATGACCGTCTAACTCGTCGCCCCCCCGGCGACGTCGTGCGCACTCCGCTTTCGATGCCGGGCGGAGTGCGCTCGGCCCTGGAGACACAAAACAAATGAGCCAAGCGATCGAAGTCAAGGTGCCGGACATCGGCGATTACAAGGACGTTCCTGTAATCGAGGTGCTGGTGAAGGCGGGTGATACCGTCGAGAAAGAGCAGTCGTTGGTGACGCTGGAATCCGACAAGGCGACGATGGATGTGCCGAGTCCGGTGTCCGGCGTCGTCAAGGAAATCAAGGTCAAGGTCGGCGATAACGTATCGGAAGGTACGCTGATCGTCGTGGTCGACGGTGAAGGCGCGGGCGCTGCGCCGTCGAAGGCTCCTGCGCAAGCTCAGGCTAACGGCGCGGCCGCGCCTGCTGCGCAAGCCGCTGCTGCGGCTGCCGCACCCGCCGCTGCGCCTGCTGCTGCACCGGCCGCTGCAAGCGGTGGCGGCGTGCAGGAAGTGAAGGTGCCCGATATCGGCGACTACAAGGATGTGCCGGTCATCGAAATTGCCGTCAAGGTCGGCGATCGCGTCGAGAAGGAACAGTCGCTGATCACGCTGGAATCGGACAAGGCGACGATGGATGTGCCGAGCCCCGCTGCCGGTGTCGTCAAGGAAGTCAAGGTCAAGGTCGGCGATAACGTGTCCGAAGGCACGGTCATCGTGCTGATCGAAGGCGCTGGCGGGGCGGCTCCTGCGCCTGCTGCCGCCGCGCCGCAGAAACCGGTCGAAGCGCCGTCCGACGCGCCGCAAAAGCCGGCCGCCGCACCTGCTGCCGCGCAGCCGTCCGCGCTGGCGCAGGCGCCGGTGATTCCGGCCGGCGAGGGCGGTGCGTACCGGCCGAGCCATGCGTCGCCGTCGGTGCGCAAATTCGCGCGAGAACTCGGCGTCGACGTCGCGCGCGTGCAGGGCACCGGCCCCAAAGGGCGCGTCACGCAGGATGACGTGACCGCGTTCGTGAAGGGCGTGATGACGGGCGAGCGCGCCGCGCCGGCTGCTGCCGCCGGCGCACCGGCAGGCGGCGGTGAGCTGAACCTGCTGCCGTGGCCGAAGATCGATTTCACGAAGTTCGGCCCGATCGACCCGAAGCCGCTGTCGCGCATCAAGAAGATTTCGGGCGCGAACCTGCATCGCAACTGGGTCATGATTCCGCACGTCACGAACAACGACGAAGCGGATATTACGGAGCTCGAAGCGTTGCGCGTGCAACTGAACAAGGAAAACGAAAAGGCGGGCGTGAAGTTCACGATGCTCGCGTTCGTGATCAAGGCAGTCGTCGCCGCGCTGAAGAAATTCCCGACCTTCAATACGAGCCTCGACGGCGACAACCTCGTCTACAAGCAGTATTTCCATATCGGCTTTGCGGCCGATACGCCGAACGGTCTCGTCGTGCCGGTGATCCGCGATGCGGACAAGAAGGGTCTTGTCGATATCGCGAAGGAAATGACGGAACTGTCGAAGCTCGCGCGCGACGGCAAGCTCAAGCCCGAGCAGATGCAGGGCGGCTCGTTCTCGATTTCGTCGCTGGGCGGCATCGGCGGCACGCATTTCACGCCGATCATCAACGCACCCGAAGTCGCGATTCTCGGTTTGTCGCGCAGCTTCATGAAGCCGGTGTGGGACGGCAAGCAGTTCGTGCCGCGTCTGACGCTGCCGCTGTCGCTGTCGTACGACCATCGCGTGATCGACGGCGCGGAAGCGGCGCGCTTTAACGCGTATCTGAGTTCGATCCTCGGCGACTTCCGGCGGGTCATTCTTTGATTTTTGCGGCGCGCGGCGTGAGCCTGATTATCGGGCTCATGCCGATGCCGTTGAACCTGGTCTGCGCACCCTATCGATCGGACAAGCGTCGTTCCAGCGTTGGGCGGCGCCTGTTTTTTCGTTGACTGATCGCCACCGGTTCATCGGCTGTGCCGCAATCCCTCATCAACACGGCAACAAGAGAAGGGGACACTCATGAGTCTCGTCGAAGTTAAGGTGCCGGACATCGGCGATTTCAAGGACGTCGATGTCATTGAAGTCAATATCAAGCCGGGCGACGTCATCGAAAAAGAACAGGCGCTGATGACGCTCGAGTCCGACAAGGCATCGATCGAGGTGCCGAGCGACACCGCGGGCACCGTCAAGGAAGTACGCGTGAAGGCGGGCGACAAGGTGTCGGAAGGCACGGTGATCGCGACCGTCGAAACGTCGGGCGAAGCGGCACCCGCAAAAGAAGAAGCCAAGCCTGCGAAGGAATCCGCGAAAGAGCCTGCCAAAGCGGCGGCGCCTGCCGCCGCGGCACAACCGGCCGCGCAGCCCGCGGCGCAATCGGCCCCGAAACAACCGGCGGCGGCTCCGCAAGCGGGCAGCTTCTCCGGCACGGCCGATATCGAATGCGATATGGTCGTGCTCGGCTCGGGCCCCGGCGGTTACTCCGCTGCGTTCCGCGCGGCCGATCTCGGCATGAAAACCGTGCTCGTCGAGCGTTACGCGACGCTTGGCGGCGTCTGTCTGAACGTCGGCTGCATTCCGTCGAAGGCGCTGCTGCATACCGCGCTCGTGATCGACGAGGCCGCGGCGCTCGGCGCACATGGCATCACGTTCGCGAAGCCGCAAGTCGATCTCGACAAGCTGCGCGAGTTCAAATCGGGCGTCGTCAAGAAGCTGACCGGCGGTCTCGGCGGCATGGCGAAGGCGCGCAAGGTCGAAGTGGTGACGGGCGTCGGCGCCTTCGTCGATCCGCATCATATGGAAGTGCAGACCGAAGGCGGCAAGAAGGTCGTCAAGTTCAAGAACGCGATTATTGCGGCCGGTTCGCAGGCCGTGAAGCTGCCGTTCATTCCCGGAGATCCGCGCGTCATCGATTCGACCGGCGCACTCGAACTGCGCCAGATTCCGCAACGCATGCTCGTGATCGGCGGCGGTATTATCGGCCTCGAAATGGCGACCGTGTATTCGACGCTCGGCGCGCAGATCGATGTCGTCGAAATGCTCGACGGTCTCATGATGGGCGCGGACCGCGATCTCGTGAAGGTGTGGGAGAAGTTCAACAGCAAGCGTTTCGCAAACGTGATGCTGAAGACGAAAACCACCGCGGCCGAGGCGAAACAGGACGGCATCTACGTGACGTTCGAAGGCGAGAAGGCGCCGGCCGAGCCGCAGCGTTACGACCTCGTGCTCGTCGCGGTCGGCCGCAGCCCGAACGGCAAGAAGATCGGCGCCGACAAGGCTGGCGTTGCGGTAACGGATCGCGGCTTTATTGAGGTCGACAAGCAGATGCGCACGAATGTGCCGCACATCTACGCGATCGGCGACATCGTCGGTCAGCCGATGCTCGCGCACAAGGCGGTGCATGAAGGTCACGTGGCGGCCGAAGCCGCGCACGGCGAAAAGGCCTACTTCGACGCGTTGCAGATTCCGTCGGTCGCCTATACGGACCCGGAAGTCGCATGGGCCGGCAAGACCGAAGACCAGTGCAAGGCCGAAGGCATCAAGTACGGCAAGGCCGTGTTCCCGTGGGCGGCGTCGGGCCGCGCGATCGCCAATGGCCGCGACGAAGGCTTTACGAAGCTGATCTTCGACGAGCAAACGCATCGTGTGATCGGCGGCGGTATCGTCGGTCTGAATGCAGGCGACCTGATCAGCGAAGTGTGTCTCGCCGTCGAGATGGGTGCCGACGCAACCGATATCGGCAAGACGATTCATCCGCACCCGACGCTCGGCGAGTCGATCGGTATGGCGGCCGAGTTGTACGAAGGCGTTTGCACGGATTTGCCGCCGCAGCGCAAGAAGTAACAGGGCAAGCGGGCGTGCGTCGCCGTTTGGCGGCGCACGGGCGCGACAAATCTACGCGAGTAAAAACAGATCGGCGCGCTCCTGCGAAAGCAGGGCGCGCCGACTTTTTGCGTTGGCAGCCGCGAAGGACGGGACTCAAACGCGGGACGACCCCAGCGCGCGACCCAACTGCGCAAAAAAATCCCGGCCGGAGCCGGGGATAACGATACGCTGTTTCACGTATCGGAGCGTCTCGCCGCGACAACGGAGTCTGCGCGGCGCTGATGCCTGCCGATCAACGAACCCTTCGTTGACTCGCAGCCGCGCTGGGCCGTCTGTGTTCGTTTCGCTGAACCTTGATGGACCGGCGCGTCGTTCGAAGCCCGATGCGTTGAAACCGAAACTGAATCTGCTGACGCGTGCTGCGCCTCCAAGCTTCAGGCGCAGCAGTCCTGCCTGCGATGCGCTCGAAGAGCGTCTTAAGCAGCAGCTGCCTTCTTCGTCGCCGAAGCCTGACGCGACACTTGCGCGGCAGCTTGCGAAGCGGCCTTCGATGCAGCGGTAGCGGCCGCATTGAAGTTGCTTTCCGCGATTTCGACCGCTTGCTTCGTGGCCTTGTGGACCGTTTCGTACGTCGTGTTCGCGGCAGTGATTGCCGACTTGATCACGGCGACGGCAGTTTCCGAACCGGCCGGCGCGTTCTTCGCAACGTTGTCGACGAGTGCCTGCACCTTGCGGTTCTGCTCTTCGTATTGCGCTTCAGCGACGCGGGCGAACTCGGCCTGCGTAGCCGATGCGATTTCATACAGATGACGGCCGTACGACAGCACCTTTTCGGCGACCGGCTGCGTGAGGCTTGCTTGCAGCGCGAGCAGTTCTTGCGCGTCCTTCACCGACAGCGCGCGCTGTGCATTTTCCTGATTTTCCGCAAGCGTCGACTTGACGACTTGCAGGTTCAGTTCGACCAGCTTCTCGACGCCTTCGAATGCCTTGTTCGTGAGGCCGAAGAGGGTTTCGAGATTGGCTTTCTGGGCTGCAGCGAATTGCTCAGGGGTCAGCAGAGTCATGTTTACGCTCCTGAAGTACCGGTCCGTCTGGCGCGGACCGAGTTGGGTTAATCATTTCCGGGATCGGACCTTCCGCAAGACATATGGGCCGATCGAAGCGTTGCGCCGCGCCGCTCAAAGAAACGAGGCATTGTGCGCCGCAACAATGGTTCCCATTTTAGGACAGTGCCTAACCTTGTCAAGTATTTTTTGTGCATCGCACAATGCTGATAATTTATCGAGAAAACAATACGTTATGAAGCATTTATGGAGTTGCGAAATCGCATGCTTATTGAGTCGATGCACCGTAATGGCGTTCCTTTCTTGTGATGTTTAACGCAAACCTGTGAGGTTTCGTGAGCTACCTAACAAACTTCGGTAGCCGCGCTAGAATCGCGGCGTAAACTAAAACTGTCGCGGAACGTTAAATCGCTATCCCGGTCGAACGCGCGATGCGCCGGTCTGCAGTCGTTGCTGAAGAGCGGGTTTGACGGCCTGACAGGGCGCTCGCGCGCCGCCGGTTGCACACAAGGCGCTTTGCGTTGATGCGCCGCGTGCGGGCTTCGCGACCGTCATTCCCTGATCAAGTCCCTGCGTGAACCTGCCGTTATGCGAGGAAATCGTTTTCAGCATGACGGCGCCGATCGTTCGCCCCGGTGATTGATGTTTTCGATGAAGATCGTGTCAACCATTGGTTAATAGCAATCGAGGCTTACAACTCGGTTTAAAGAGTGTCGATAAGTGCTTAAATTTGCTAATTTTTCGTTGATTCACTACACTGGCGGACAATTCCCTGCCGCCTTACCCCCAGAACACTAATGAAAACCGACATGTTTTCGTCACTGAAAGTGATGCACGGCGCGGCGCTGACTACTGCGCTGTCGGTGGCCGCGTCGATGGTTATCGCAGCGGCATCGGCATTGCCGGTCGACGCCTTTGCTGCGTCGACCACCGCGTCGGCGAAGTCCGAGAAGTCCGCAAAAGCCACGAAGAAATCGAAGAAGCCGGCACAGCCGGCCGCGAAGGTTTCGAGCCGCGAATCGGCGAAGGGCGCCAAAGTCGCCGCCGCGAAGCGCGGCGGCGAGGGCGACGCGCCGCGCGCTGTCTCGAAGAAAAAGCGCGTGAGCTACACGATGAACGGCCGTCATCACTCGGTGGTCCGCCGCGTCGCATTCGAACCGCGCTCGCCGACGGCGGGTCAGGCGTTCGGCCTGCATGAATCGCCCGAAGGCGTCGCGTTGCGCTCGACGGTCGCGTATGTGGTCGACCAGAACTCGTCCGAGCCGCTCTTCGACAAGAACTCGCGCGCGGTCGTGCCGATCGCGTCGATCACGAAGCTGATGACCGCGATGGTCGTGCTCGATTCGAAAGAGCCGATGACCGAACAGATCGAAGTCACCGACGAAGATCGCGATTACGAGAAGAACACGGGCTCGCGCCTGTCCGTGGGTTCGGTGCTGTCGCGTGAGGACATGCTGCATATCGCGCTGATGGCGTCGGAAAACCGCGCGGCTGCCGCGTTGTCGCGCTACTACCCGGGCGGCCGTCCCGCGTTCATGGCGGCGATGAATGCGAAGGCGAAGCAGCTCGGCATGGTCGATACGCACTTCGAAAATCCGACCGGGCTCACGAGCCAGAACGTGTCGACTGCGCGCGATCTCGTGAAGATGGTCAATGCCGCGTATCAGTACCCGTTGATCCGCCGCTTCTCGACCGACCGCAGCTACGAGGTCTATACGGGCAAGCGCACGCTCGCGTACAACAGCACGAACGCGCTCATACGCAACCCGTCGTGGGATATCGGTTTGCAGAAGACGGGCTTTATCAACGAAGCGGGTGAATGCCTCGTGATGCAGGCGACGATCGACAATCGCCCGATGATCATGGTGTTGCTCGACTCGGCCGGCAAGTATTCGCGCTTTGCCGATGCGACGCGTTTGCGCACGTGGATCGACAACGGCGGCGAGCAGCGCGTGACGAGCGCGGATGCAAACGGCGCAGGGACCTGATCGGACGCCTGGTACGCGCGACAGGTAGTGGACACCGCAAGCAAAAAGCCCCGCTGAAATGCCGCGGGGCTTTTTTACATTGGTACGGCGGCGATCAGCGATACAGTGGCGATAGAGAGGCGTCGTTTTGCCGCATGGACCGAGACGCCGGCGTTCAGGCGTCTGGACGCTCCTGCGCCCGAACCTCTTTTACGCCGATCGCGCAGCCGCGTCCGGTTGCGCTGCTTCCGGTTGATAGCCGAGCGACTCGGAGATCACGAGCGCGGTCTTGCTGACCTGATTCAGCCACGAATCCTGCAGCCGGTCTGCCGGCGCGGACAGCGACAACCCGGCAACCAGCCTGCCTGTGTCGTCATAAATGCCGGCCGCGATGCAGCGCACGCCGAGTTCGAGTTCCTCGTTATCTCGCGCGCACGACTGCTGCCGCACGTGCGTGAGTTCGCGTTCGAGCTTCGCGAGGTCGGTGATGCTGTTTTGCGTATGGCCCGAAAGTCCGGTGCGCGTCGCATAGGCGCGCACGCGTGCCGCTTCGTCGGCGGCGAGAAACAGCTTGCCGACCGATGTCAGATGCAACGGCGCGCGGCCGCCGATTGCGCGGACCACCTGCATGCCCGAGCGCTCCGAATAGGCACGCTCGATATAGACGATTTCATCGCCCTGGCGTACCGACAGGTTGACCGTCTGGCCAGTCAGCCGATGCAGCTCGCGCATCGGCATCAGCGCCGCGTCGCGTACCGACAGCCGCGCCTTCACGAGGTTGCCGAGCTCGAGCAGCCGCATGCCGAGCCGGTAGGTACCGGGATCGGAACGGTCGACGAGGCGGCACGTGACCATATCGTTGAGAATACGGTGCGCAGTCGACGGGTGCAGCTCGGTGCGTTGCGCGAGTTCTTTCAGGCTGACCGGGTCGCTGTGCGCGGCGAGCGCGTCCAGCAGGCGCATCATGCGCTCGATCACCTGGATCGAGGTTTTGGGATCCGGGTTCGTATCGCTCATGGGGGACAAATCGATGACACGTCACACGACGGAAAATCGATTGTATCTCGTATGGTGAAAAAAGCGAACGGCGTCTGCGGTTTCGCGCGGACCGGTTTTTGCGTCGACCAGGGGCGTCACGCGTTGGTATCGTTTCGGAAACGTCGCATAATCGGGGACGTTTCCCCGGAGGAGGACTCATGCGAGTCGGATTTTTCGTCACCTGCCTGATCGACCTGATGCGCCCGGAAATCGGTTTCTCGGCGATCAAGCTGATCGAGCGTGCCGGTTTTGAAGTCGTCGTGCCGCCCGCGCAAACCTGCTGCGGACAGCCGGCGTACAACTCGGGCGAGCGCGGCATCGCGCGCGACCTCGCCGAGAAGATGCTGCGCGAGTTCGAACAGTTCGATTATGTCGTCGTGCCGTCGGGTTCGTGCGGCGGCATGATTCGCGCGCACTATGGCGATCTGTTCGGCAATGACCCCGAATTGATGGGACGTTTCGCGCGTCTGCGCGCGAAGGTGTACGAGCTGACCGATTTCCTCGTGACTGTCGCGAAAGTCGAGCTCGGTCCCGGCGAATTCACGGGACCGGTGACGTACCACGATTCATGTGCGGGGCTGCGCGAACTCGGCGTCAAAGCCCAGCCGCGTGCGCTGCTCGCGCAGGCCGGCGTGCAGGTTGCCGAGATGAAGGGTTGCGAGCACTGCTGCGGCTTCGGCGGCACGTTCGCGGTCAAGTACGGCGATATTTCGACGGCGATCGTCGACGAGAAGTGCGACAACATCCATGCGAGCGGGACCAATGCAGTCGTGCTCGGCGACCTCGGCTGCATGCTGAACATCGAAGGGCGCTTGCGCCGCACCGGCGATACGACGACGCGTGTGCTGCACATCGCCCAGGTGCTCGCCGGCGACGCGTAATTCACGCGCGGCGAGGCGCGGCGACGCGCGGCCCGCACGCGCTCCGACACGCGACGCGTGCTACTTTCATTCAGGATCCGGATCCAACACACCGCCATGCAAGTTCAATCGATGCACTTCAAGGCGCGCGCGGGCCAAAAGCTCGCCGACCAGCGCCTGCAGCAGAATCTGACGAAGCTCTCGACGAGAATCGTCGCGGCGCGCGCGCAGGTGATGACCGAGATCGACTTTCAGGCGACGCGCACGTCGCTGAAGGAGCGCCGCAATCGCGCGCTCGACAATCTCGATGTCTGGCTCGACACCTTCGAGCGCGAAGCGACGCGGCGCGGCGTGACCGTGCTGTACGCGGAGACCACACAGGACGCGGCGAAGCTCGTTGCCGACATCGCGCGCAAGCACGACGTGAAGAAGGTGATCAAGTCGAAGTCGATGGTCTCCGAAGAAATGCGCCTGAACGAAGTGCTCGGCAAGATGGGCGTGCAGTCGGTTGAAACCGATCTTGGCGAATACATCCTGCAGATCAATAACAACGAGCCGCCGAGCCACATCATCATGCCGGTGATCCACAAGGATAAGGAGGAGATCGCGGACCTGTTTGCGAAGACGCACAACAAGCCGCGGCTCACCGAAATCCCGCAGATGACGCGCGAGGCGCGCGAAACGCTGCGTCCGCATTTCATGTCGGCGGACATGGGCGTGACCGGCGCGAATTTCGTGATCGCCGAAACCGGCTCGATCGCCGTCGTGACGAACGAGGGCAACGAAGGGATGTGCACGGTGATGCCGCGCGTGCACGTTGCCGTGACCGGCATCGAGAAGGTGCTGCCGACGCTCGAGGATCTGGCCACCGCGCTGCGTCTGCTGCCGCGCTCGGCAACGGCCCAGTCGATGACGAACTACGTTTCGCTGCTGACGGGTCCGCGTCGTCCCGGCGACCAGGACGGGCCGGAGCATATGTATGTGGTGCTCGTCGACGGCGGGCGCACGGGGCTCATCGGCGGCGACTTCCAGGAGATGCTGCGCTGCATTCGCTGCGGCGCGTGCATGAATCACTGCCCCGTCTATCAGAAGGTGGGCGGCCATGCGTACGGCTGGGTTTATCCGGGGCCGATGGGGTCGGTGCTGACGCCAAGCTATGTCGGCATCGACAAGGCGCTCGATTTGCCGCAGGCGGCCACACTGTGCGGCGAGTGCAATAGCGTGTGCCCGGTCGGCATTCCGCTGTCCGACTTGCTGCGCAAGCTGCGCGAGAGACAGGTCGAGCGCCATTTGCGCCCGTGGCGCGAACGGTTTGGACTCGCCCTGTGGGGCTACTTCGCGCTGCATCCGGCCGCTTACGCGCTATTGACGAAGCTCGCCGTGCGCGTACTCGAGAAGGTCGGCGGCGAGCAGCGTTCGATCGGTCGACTGCCGTTTGGCGGCGGCTGGACCAATACGCGCGACATGCCCGCGCCGGTCGGCAGAACGTTTCGCGAACTGTACGCAGCGCAGCGCAGCCATCGGGGGTGAAGCCCGGTCGCGCGCCGGCCACCGGTCAGTGATTGGTCATGCGCGAGCCGTTGTTCGGCGAGACATTGACAGCCGGTGCGGCAGGCGCGCGCCCACCGCCGCGCGGCCCCTGCGGCGGCGGATGTCCGCCGCCGCCTCCCGCAGCAGGACCGCCGCCTCCGCCCGCATGTGGCGGCGGTGGGTTATTCGGCGGCGGACGTCCGCCGCCGCCGTGCCAGTTCCGTCCGTTATTCCAGTCGCCGCGATAGCCGCGCCCCCAGTACGGATCGCGCGATCCCGAATACCCGCCGAAGCCCAGATAAACGTTCGGCGGCGGGGCCGGCGCATAGCCGTAGCCATATGGAGGGTAGCCGCCGTAGCCATCGTAGCCGTCGTATACGCCGCCGTCGTAGCCATAGCCGCTGTAGCCGACCGGTGCGTTCGACGGATAGACCGCGCAGCCGCCGCATAGAGCGGCAACGGCAATGGCCGGGAGCAGGTAAAGGGAGGTGCGCGGTTTCATCGGATCAGTTCGCTTAACGATGCAGGGCAGATGCAAGTAAAGCTATCCTCCCACTTTGCATCGTTACCTTTGTATGTGTTTGTAAGGATTCCTTTCGCTGCTGGACTCAACGTGGAACATTCTCTTTACGTTGACATATCGCGCCGCATTGTTCGCGCCAGCAGAACGGTCTATTCCGCAGGGGTGGGTTTTTCCTGATGGTGGCCTTATCTATAATCTCAATCGGGCGAAGTGGGCTAATAGCCTGCAGCCTTGATCCATGGAGAGAACGCCATCATGAAAAAGACAATATCGATGTACTGGCCCCTGGCGATCGTTTTGCCGCTCGCAGCGGCCGCATTCCTGCACCTGTGCAGCAGTGCCGTGAAGCACGCGAGCACGGCGCCGCTTGCCGCAAGCGAAGTAACCGCCGAACTGGCGCGCACGGTGTCGTACGGATTCGTCGGCGACGACGAGGCGGCGTCGGCGCAGCCGATGCGCGCGAACGTCACGCTGCAGTCCCAGCCGCTGTAAGCCGTTCCGGCGCGACAACCCGATGAAAACGATCTCCGTATGCTTCGTCTGTCTCGGCAATATCTGCCGCTCGCCGACTGCAGAGGGCGTCATGCGATACGAGCTGGCCGAGGCGAAGCTGTCGGACCGCGTGACGGTCGATTCGGCCGGCACCGGGAACTGGCACATCGGCGAAGCACCGGACGAGCGCGCCCAGCTGGCGGCGCGCGGGCGTGGTTACGATCTGTCGCAATTGCGCGGCCGCCAGATCGCGGCCGCCGACTTCGAGCGTTTCGACCTGCTGATTGCGATGGACGATGCAAATGTCGCGGCATTGAACCGGATCTGTCCCCCGGCCTATCG
The DNA here is from genome assembly GCF_001922345.1 of Paraburkholderia sp. SOS3. NCBI lineage: Bacteria > Pseudomonadati > Pseudomonadota > Betaproteobacteria > Burkholderiales > Burkholderiaceae > Paraburkholderia > Paraburkholderia sp. SOS3. The sequence goes on from NZ_CP018811.1 coordinate 1,984,712, forward strand.
CGACAAGATTCGTTTGCTGATGGAATTTGCGCCGCAAGGCGACGCGCGTGAAGTCGCCGATCCCTATTTCGGTGGGGCGAACGGCTTCGAGACCGTGCTGGATCAGTGCGAGTCGGCGTGCCGAGGGCTCGTCGCGGCGCTGCGCGTCCAGCTGCAGGTCGTCTGAGCGTCTGAGCGCCATCCGGCCGAACTTTGAAGCGCGCCCGAAAGCCGGAAGCCCGCCGCGGCGGCGGAACACGGCGCTTCGGCCCCAAAATTTTTAAGTAATTGGACAAAATTGAGACGGGATACTTGACTAAATAGCTCATGTATTTATACTTGAGCAAACTTGTCGAGAATTGCGGTTCCCACACATCATGAGACTCACCACGAAAGGCCGTTTCGCCGTTACGGCGATGATTGACCTGGCGCTGCGCCAGGAGCAGGGCCCGGTGACGCTTGCAGGTATTAGCCAGCGCCAGCACATTTCCCTGTCGTATCTCGAGCAGTTGTTCGGGAAGCTGCGCCGTCACGAGATCGTCGAATCCGTGCGCGGTCCCGGCGGCGGTTACAACCTCGCGCGGCGCGCGGAAGACGTCACGGTGGCGGACATCATCATCGCCGTCGACGAGCCGCTCGATGCCACGCAATGCGGCGGCAAGGGCACGTGCGAAGGCACGAAGCAGCGCGACGGCCACTGCATGACGCACGAGCTGTGGTCCACGCTGAACCAGAAGATGGTCGAATACCTCGATTCGGTGTCGCTGAAAGATCTGGTCGATCAGCAGCGCGCGCGCGAAGCAACGCCGGCCACCGTGCTGCGCGACAGGCGTTCGGAGGCCGCTGCGGTCGAGCCGACGCGGGTCCTGCCGAAAGGTCCGAATTCTGTTTTCAATATGGCTGGTTCCTGAGCGTGACGCAGGGCACCGCGACAAGGACGCATGAATAGCGTCCCGCGGCGTCCTCGCGCAAGAACCCAGTAGCCAAAAGCAACGATGTCCCCGGAGCGATTGATGAAAAACGACATTCCCCACCTGCCCATTTACATGGACTACAGCGCGACGACGCCCGTCGATCCGCGTGTGGTGGACAAGATGATCCCGTATCTGCGCGAGCAGTTCGGCAACCCTGCATCGCGCAGCCACGCATACGGCTGGGACGCGGAGCATGCAGTCGAGGAAGCGCGCGAGAACGTCGCCGCGCTCGTCAACGCGGACCCGCGCGAAATCATCTGGACGTCGGGCGCGACCGAATCGGACAACCTCGCGATCAAGGGTGCCGCGCACTTCTGCAAGGGCAAGGGCAAGCACATCATCACGGTGAAGACCGAGCACAAGGCCGTGCTCGACACGTGCCGCGAGCTCGAGCGCGAAGGTTATGAAGTCACCTATCTGGACGTGAAGGACGACGGCCTGATCGACATCGAAGTTTTCAAGGCTGCGCTGCGCCCCGACACGATTCTCGTGTCGGTGATGCACGTGAACAACGAGATCGGCGTGATTCAGGATATCGCGACGATCGGCGAAATCTGCCGCGAAAAAGGCATCATTTTCCACGTCGATGCCGCGCAGGCTACGGGCAAGGTCGAAATCGACCTGCAGAAGCTGAAGGTGGACCTGATGTCGTTTTCGGCGCACAAGACGTACGGCCCGAAGGGCATCGGCGCGCTGTACGTGCGCCGCAAGCCGCGCGTGCGCATCGAAGCGCAGATGCACGGCGGCGGCCACGAACGCGGCATGCGCTCGGGCACGCTGGCAACGCACCAGATCGTCGGCATGGGCGAGGCGTTCCGTATCGCGCGCGAAGAAATGGCGACGGAGAACGAGCGCATTCGCATGCTGCGCGACCGTCTGCTGCGCGGCCTGTCGCAAATCGAGGAAGTGTATGTGAACGGCGACATGGAAAGCCGTGTGCCGCACAACCTGAACATCAGCTTCAACTTCGTCGAAGGCGAGTCGCTGATCATGGCGGTGAAGGATGTGGCAGTGTCGTCGGGTTCGGCGTGCACGTCCGCGTCGCTCGAACCGTCGTACGTGCTGCGCGCCCTGGGCCGCAACGACGAGCTCGCGCATAGCTCGATCCGTTTCACGGTTGGCCGTTTCACGACCGAGCAGGACGTCGATTACGTGATCAACCTGCTCAATACGAAGATCGCGAAACTGCGCGACCTGTCGCCGCTGTGGGAAATGCATAAGGACGGCGTCGATCTGTCGACGATTCAGTGGGCTGCGCACTGAGGTGCGGCAAACGCGCGCCCGAAACGCGTGTCGGAAAAATAAACGCCGGAACGATCGCTGCGAGCGCACGCGAAACCGGCGGCTTGAAACGAATCAAGGAGTGTAAACATGGCTTATAGCGACAAGGTTCTGGACCACTACGAAAACCCGCGCAACGTCGGCTCCTTCTCGAAGGACGACGATGCGGTCGGCACCGGCATGGTTGGCGCGCCGGCATGCGGCGATGTGATGAAGCTGCAGATTCGCGTCGGCGCGGATGGCGTGATCGAGGACGCGAAGTTCAAGACCTATGGTTGCGGCTCCGCGATCGCATCGAGTTCGCTCGTTACCGAATGGGTGAAGGGCAAGACGCTCGACCAGGCGCTCGAGATCAAGAACACGCAGATTGCCGAAGAGCTGGCGCTGCCGCCGGTCAAGATTCACTGCTCGATTCTCGCGGAAGACGCGATCAAGGCGGCCGTCGCCGACTACAAGCACCGTCATGGCGGCGAAGCCGGCGAAAGCGCGGCGCCCGCGGGCGACAAGCAGGCGGCTTGAGATTCGGGATCAAGACTCAAGGTTTGAATGCAGGCAGGTCGCAGCGCGTCGCCTGGCAAGGTCAGGTTAACGCGGCAGGTAACGTCGCAAGCAACGCGCTGCGCAAAGAGAAACGCTATGGCAATTACGTTGACCGAAAAAGCAGCACAACATGTGCAGAAGTATCTTAGCCGGCGCGGCAAGGGCGTCGGGCTGCGAGTCGGCGTGCGCACGACCGGCTGCTCGGGCCTTGCGTACAAGCTCGAGTACGTCGATGAACTCGCGCCCGAAGACGAAGTGTTCGAATGCAACGGCGTGAAGGTCGTCGTGGATCCGAAGAGCCTCGCGTATATCGACGGCACCGAGCTCGACTTCGCGCGCGAAGGGTTGAACGAAGGCTTCAAGTTCAACAATCCGAACGCCAAGGACGAGTGCGGCTGCGGCGAATCGTTCCGCGTGTAAGCGGACCGGTAGGATCGAAAAGGCGGCCTGTGCCGCCTTTTTTCAATTCGACGGACAAAGTATTTTGATGGCATCGCTCAACGACAGTCACTTCGATCTGTTCCATTTGCCTGCGCAATTTGCACTCGACACGCAGGCGCTCGACGACGCGTACCGCACCGTGCAGGCGCAGGTGCATCCTGACCGCTTCGCCGCGGCCGGCGACGCGCAAAAGCGCATCGCGATGCAATGGGCCACGCGTGCGAACGAGGCGTACCGGACGCTGCGCGATCCGTTGAAGCGCGCGACCTACCTGTTGTCGTTGCGCGGCATCGATGTCGGCGCCGAAAACAACACGGCCATGGAGCCGGCGTTCCTGATGCAGCAAATGGAATGGCGCGAGCGCATCGAAGACGCGGCAGCCGCGAAGAACGTCGACGAACTCGATGCCTTGCTTGCCGAACTGCGCGACGAAGAGCGCGTGCGCTTCACGAAACTCGCCGCGCTGCTCGACAGCGGCTCCGACCAGGCGGCGAGCGAAGCGGTGCGGCAGTTGATGTTTATCGAGCGCGTCGCGTCGGAAATCGACTCACAGATCGGCAAGCTCGAAGATTGAGCGTGGCCGCGCAGCGATGAACCGAACTCGCGTACTGAAATGATCGACTCAAGTGACGAAGCGGCAGGCGCAACAAATAACCCTTAAGCCCATCGTCTCGACATCCCGCAAACACCAATAATCGAGCACGGGGCGCAACGTTCCCCGAAGAAGACACCAGATGGCTTTACTGCAAATCTCTGAACCCGGCATGGCGCCCGCGCCGCACCAGCGGCGTCTCGCGGTCGGTATCGATCTTGGCACGACCAATTCTCTCGTCGCCGCTGTGCGCAGTGGTGTGCCCGATGTATTGCCCGATGAGGAAGGCCACGCGCTGTTGCCTTCGGTGGTCCGTTATCTGCAGAACGGCGGCCGCCGGATCGGCCGCGCGGCGAAGGCCGAAGCGGCGACCGATCCGCGCAACACGATCGTGTCGGTGAAGCGCTTCATGGGGCGCGGCAAGAGCGAAGTAGAGGGCGCCGAGAACGCGCCGTACGACTTCGTCGACGCGCCCGGCATGGTGCAGATCCGTACGATCGATGGCGTGAAGAGCCCGGTCGAGGTGTCGGCCGAGATTCTCGCGACGCTGCGTCAGCGCGCCGAGGATACGCTCGGCGACGAACTCGTCGGCGCGGTGATCACCGTGCCCGCGTATTTCGACGAGGCGCAGCGCCAGGCCACGAAGGACGCCGCGCGCCTCGCCGGCCTCAATGTGCTGCGCCTGCTCAACGAACCGACCGCCGCGGCGATCGCATACGGGCTCGATAACGGCGCCGAAGGGCTTTACGCCGTGTTCGATCTTGGCGGCGGCACGTTCGACCTGTCGATCCTGAAGCTGACCAAGGGCGTGTTCGAAGTGCTCGCCGCTGGCGGCGATTCCGCATTGGGCGGCGACGACTTCGACCATGCGTTGTTCCGTCACGTGCTCGCGCAAGCGGGCGTCGCGCGCGACACGCTCACGCCCGAGGACGTCCGCCTGTTACTCGACACCGTGCGTTCGACGAAGGAAGCGCTGTCGGGCGCGGCGCAGGCGAAAGTCGACGTCGCGTTGGCGAGCGGCGTGCGCATCGATCAGACGATCGAAGAATCGACGTTTGCTGCAATCACCGAATCTCTCGTGCAGCGCACGCTCGGTCCGACACGCAAAGCGCTGCGCGACGCGAAAGTGACGCCGGCCGACATCAAGGGCGTCGTGCTCGTCGGCGGCGCAACGCGCATGCCGGTGATCCGCCGCGCGGTCGAATCGTTCTTCGGCCAGCCGCCGCTCATCAATCTCGATCCGGATCAGGTCGTCGCGCTCGGCGCCGCGATCCAGGCCGATCTGCTCGCCGGCAACCGCGGCGCCGATGGCGACGAATGGCTGTTGCTCGATGTGATTCCGCTGTCGCTCGGCGTCGAAACGATGGGCGGCCTGACCGAAAAGATCATTCCGCGCAATTCGACGATTCCGGTCGCGCGCGCGCAGGACTTCACGACGTTCAAGGACGGCCAGACCGCGATGGCGATTCATGTCGTACAAGGCGAGCGCGAGCTCGTCTCGGATTGCCGGTCGCTCGCGCGCTTCGAGCTGCGCGGCATTCCGCCGATGGCGGCGGGCGCGGCGCGGATTCGCGTGACCTATCAGGTCGACGCGGACGGGCTGTTGTCGGTATTCGCGCGCGAGCAGCATTCGGGCGTCGAGGCGTCGGTTGTCGTCAAGCCGTCGTACGGTCTCGCCGACGATGACATCGCGCGCATGCTCGAAGACAGCTTCAGCGCCGCCGAAGTCGATATGCGCGCCCGTGCGCTGCGTGAAGCACAAGTGGAGGCGCAGCGTCTGGTCGAAGCGACCGACGCGGCGCTGGCCGCCGACGCCGATCTGCTCGACGCAGACGAGCGCGGCGCTCTCGATACGCTGCTCGCCGCGCTGCGCAACGTCGCGCCAGGCAACGACGCGGACGCGATCGAAGCGGCGACCAAAGCGCTGGCCGCCGGCACCGATGAATTCGCGGCGCGCCGGATGGACAAGGGCATTCGCCGGGCGCTCGCGGGCCGCAAGCTCGACGAGATCTGAACCTCGCGCGACATCACGAGGCGCGTGCGAAAATCGCCCGCGCTGTCAGTAAAATAACGAAGCTGCTGCCGGGCGGCATCCGGGTGCGAAGCTCGCTGAGCACGCAAAGCCGAACGGCGTCAAACGGAATCTCTATGCCTCAAATCGTTGTATTGCCTCACGTCGAACTGTGCCCCGAGGGCGCGGTCATCGACGCCGTGCCCGGCAAAAGCATTTGCGACACGCTGCTCGAGAACGGCATCGAAATCGAGCATGCGTGCGAGAAGTCATGCGCGTGCACGACATGTCATGTGATCGTGCGCGAGGGCTTCGATGCGCTCGAGCCGTCGGAGGAAGCCGAAGACGACCTGCTCGACAAGGCGTGGGGGCTCGAACGCGAGTCGCGGCTGTCGTGTCAGGCGATCGTGCCGGAAAACGACGACCTCGTCGTCGAGATTCCGCGCTACTCGATCAATCACGCGAAGGAAAATCACTAACAGGAGCATGCAGCCATGAAGTGGACCGATACGCAGGACATCGCGATGGCGTTGACGGACAAGCACCCGGATATCGATCCGCAGCAGGTGCGGTTCACGGATCTGCATCGCTGGGTGATGGAACTCGACGGTTTCGACGACGACCCGAACCGCTCGAACGAGAAGATTCTCGAAGCGATTCAGGCGGCGTGGATCGAGGACGCCGATTACTGACCGGCGCCCCGGTCCGCGCCGGTAAGACGTAACGCGCCGACACGCGCGAGGCAAATAAAAAGGCGATTCCCATGGGAATCGCCTTTTTGCATGGAGGCGGCTTGACCGGCTAACCCGCGACCAGCGTACCGTTCTCGATTCGTACGCGCTCGCCTTGCTGGAACGGCGGCGGCTGATGATACGTGAAGTAGCGGATATGGCCGTTTTCCATGCGCACCCGTACCGAGTAGCTCGTGGTCGTGCGCAGATGCTTTTCGACCGAGTTGCCGGCGAAACCACCGCCAAGCGCGCCGAGCACGGTCATCGCGGTCCGTCCGCCGCCGCTGCCGAACTGGTTGCCGATCACGCCGCCCGCGACTGCGCCGCCGACCGCGCCGATACCCGTGCCGTGGCCTTCCTGGCGGACTTCCGAAATGGCGATCACCGTGCCGCAACTCGAACACACGGCGGGGCGGGGCGCCGGTTGCGGCGGTGCGTACTGTTGCGGCTGCGGCTGCGTTTGTGGCTGAGGCACCGGTTGCTGCCCGTATTGAGGCTGAGCTGGCGGCTGGGCCGGAGCAGGCGCCGGCTCGGCTTGTTGCGCGGCCTGCTGTTGCTGCTGCGCATACTGCGCCGGATTGGCCTGCTGCGCGGTATCGACGACGGGTTGCGAAGCGATTTGCGCGGATTGCGTCTGATTCGATTGCGCGCTGTCGCCCGACGCTTTCGGGAACAGGCCCGTGATGGCGGCCGTGGCCGCGAGGCTGGCGACGATAACCGCGCCCGCTGCGGTAGCGATCAGCGGATGCAAGCGGCGCGGTGACGAAGATGGTGTGTTGTTCGGGTTGTCCATGTTTGTCCTCCGTCTTGGGCAGAGTCGACCATTGATGATGCGTACAGTGTCCGACAACCGCCCGCAGGCATGGTTTCAATTTGTAACGTGTTCTGTATCGAATGAACGGCCGCATAGCGTGCATCCAATGCAGCGTCTGCCGCGTCGCCGCACTTCTTACCGATAGTTACAATCGATCAGCAAGCGATGCACAAAAGACAACGCCCGCCCAGGCGTCAAAGCCACAGGCGGGCGTTTCGCTATGCCGCAGTCGTGCCGCAGTCGTGAAAGCGCGCGTTCAGTCTTCGCGCCGCAGATGCGGGAAGAGAATCACGTCGCGAATGCTCGGGCTGTCGGTGATCAGCATCACGAGCCGGTCGATGCCGATGCCGCAGCCGCCGGTCGGCGGCATGCCGTATTCGAGCGCGCGAATATAGTCGGCATCGTAGTACATCGCTTCCTCGTCGCCGGCGTCCTTCTGATCGACCTGTTTGCGAAAACGCGCCGCCTGGTCCTCGGGGTCGTTGAGCTCCGAGAAACCGTTGGCGATTTCGCGGCCGGTGATGAACAGCTCGAAGCGCTCCGTAATGCCTTCGACCGAATCCGACGCGCGCGCAAGCGGCGATACTTCGATCGGATAGTCGATGATGTACGTCGGCTCCCACAACTGCGCTTCCGCCGTTTCTTCGAAGAGCGCGAGCTGCAGCGAGCCAAGCCCCGCGTTCAGAAACTTCGGCTCGTTCGTGTCGACGCCGAATTTCTTCACTTCCGCGCGCAGGAATGCCGCATCCGACAGTTGCGCCTCGGTGTATTGCGGTGCGTGTTTCAGAATGGCCTGCGTGATCGTCAGCCGGTGGAACGGCCGGGACAGATCGAGCTCGCGCCCCTGATAGCTGATCGTCGCAGTGCCGAGCGCATCGATCGCGGCCTGACGAATCAATTGTTCGGTGAAGTCCATGAGCCACGTGTAGTTCGTGTACGCGGCGTAGAACTCCATCATCGTGAATTCCGGATTGTGGCGCGGCGACACGCCCTCGTTACGGAAATTCCGGTTGATTTCGAACACCCGCTCGAAGCCGCCGACGATAAGCCGCTTCAGATACAGTTCCGGCGCGATGCGCATGAACATCTGCATATCGAGCGCGTTGTGATGCGTGACGAACGGCTTTGCCGCAGCGCCGCCCGGAATTGGGTGCAGCATCGGCGTTTCGACTTCCATGAAGTTCGCGTCCGACATGAAGCGGCGGATCGACGAGATGGTCTTCGTGCGCGCGGTAAAGGTCTTGCGTGTTTCCGGCGTGACGATCAGGTCGACGTAGCGCTGGCGGTAGCGCATTTCCTGATCGGCGAGGCCGTGGAATTTGTCGGGTAGCGGCCGCAGTGCCTTCGACAGCAGCCGCAGTTCCGTGCAGCGCACCGACAGCTCGCCTTTGTTCGTGCGAAACAGCACGCCGCGCGCGGCGACGATGTCGCCGAGGTCCCATTTCTTGAAGGCTTCGTACGTCGCTTCGCCGACGTCGGCGGGCGTGATGAAGAACTGGATCTGGCCCGACCCGTCCTGCACCGTCGCGAAGCTCGCCTTGCCCATCACGCGTTTGAGCATCATCCGGCCGGCGAGCGCGACACCGAGTGCCTGCGCTTCGAGCGCTTCCTTGTCGGTGTCCGCGAACTGCGTCTGCAGTTCGGCGGCGTGGTGGGTCGGCTGGAAATCGTTCGGATAGGCGACGCCTTGCTCGCGCAGCGCACGCAGCTTGTCGCGGCGTTCGGCGATGATCTGGTTGTCGTCGTCGGCCGCGGCGGTCGTCTGGGTCGTCGGTTCGGTCATGATGTTGGTCGGTATGCGGGGAAGCTGGCGGGCGCGCCGTGAAATCATTCGATTGCACCCGCGATCGAAACACGCGGCACGGTTTTCATGCCGTGCCGTGAATGCTGCAATTCAAATACCCTGTTTCAGGCTCGCGCTGATAAACGCATCGAGGTCGCCGTCGAGCACGCTCTTCGTGTTGCTGATTTCGACGTTCGTGCGCAGATCCTTGATGCGGCTGTTGTCGAGCACGTACGAGCGGATCTGGTGACCCCAGCCCACGTCCGATTTGCCCGCTTCGAGCTTGTCCTGCTCGGACTGGCGCTTGCGCATTTCCGCTTCGTAGAGCCGCGATTTCAGCATGGCCATCGCTTCGGCGCGGTTGCGGTGCTGCGAGCGGTCGTTCTGGCACTGCACGACGATGCCGCTCGGCATGTGCGTGATGCGCACCGCCGAATCGGTCTTGTTGATGTGCTGACCGCCGGCGCCCGATGCGCGGAATGTGTCGATGCGCAGATCGGCCGGATTGATGTCGATTTCGAACGAGTCGTCGATTTCCGGATACACGAATACCGACGAAAACGACGTATGGCGGCCACCCGACGAATCGAACGGCGACTTGCGCACGAGGCGATGGATGCCCGTTTCGGTGCGCAGGAAGCCGTACGCGTATTCGCCTTCGACCTTGATCGTCGCGCTCTTGATGCCGGCGACGTCGCCTTCCGATTCTTCGAGCACTTCGGTCTTGAAGCCCTTGCGCTCGCAGTAGCGCAGATACTGGCGCAGCAGCATCGATGCCCAGTCGCACGCTTCGGTGCCGCCGGCGCCGGCCTGGATGTCGATGAACGCGTTGTTCGGGTCGGCCGGGTTCGAGAACATCCGGCGGAATTCGAGGTCTTCGATGCGCGCGGTGAGCTTCGCGACATCTTCGTCGCACGAGACGAGCGTCGCTTCGTCGTTTTCTTCGCGCGCCATGTCGAACAGGTCTTGCGTGTCGCGCAAGTCGTTGTCGAGCGACGAAAGGACGTCGACCACGCCTTCGAGCAGCTTCTTTTCCTTACCGAGCGCCTGCGCGTGCTGCGAGTCGTTCCAGACGTTCGGGTCTTCGAGTTCCCGGTTGACTTCGACGAGCCTTACTGCTTTGGCATCGTAGTCAAAGATACCCCCGTAGCTCGCCTGCGCGCGTGCGCAGGTCGGCCAGAGAGGCTTCGATCGCGTTGAGACGTTCCGCTTCCATGTCGAGCTTTTGATTCGCCAAAAGGTGAAATTATAGCCGATCGACGGCCCGATCCGGCCTGCGCGACGTGGAATCGGGCCGGATTTTCAGCGGATTTCGCGTGTCCGTCACGCGAGGTGGCTGGGCTTTGGCGCGGCGCGTTGGGGCTGCGCGTTGGGGTTGCGCGTTGGGGCCGCGCGTTAGGGCCGCAATTATCCGAGCGCGTGCTCGACGATCAGCTGCACGCGCGACACGCCGTTCCAGGTGTCGCGCGTGAGCCGGTAGGCAACGGTCGCGCGCGCCGGCAGCGTATCGGTGTGGTTGAACCAGATCGCGTTGAAGCGCTGGCGGCCGCGCATCAGTTGCAGCTTCAGATGCTTGTCTTTCACGAGTGCCTGCGACATCACCTCGAATTCGCCGGAAAAAAGCGGTGCCGGAAAGCCCTGTCCCCAGACCGCCGCTTCGAGCATCTCGACGAATTGCGGCGTGAAGTAGGCATCTTCGAGGTCGCCGTCGGTCTCGACCGTGCGCGCGAGCGCGTCGTCGGAGAGCCACTCGCGGCCGACCGCTTCGAAGGCGGCTGCAAAGCGCGGCAGGTCGGCGGACGCAAGCGTCATGCCGGCCGCCATCGCGTGACCGCCGAAGCGCACGATCAGATCGGGCTCGCGCTTCGAGATCAGATCGAGCGCATCGCGCAGATGAAAGCCCGCGATCGAACGGCCCGAGCCTTTGATCATCGTGCCGCTGTCGTCGGCGAGCGCGAACGTGAAGGACGGACGGTGGAATTTCTCCTTGAGGCGCCCGGCGACGATGCCGATCACGCCCTGATGCCAGCTCGCATTGAACAGTGTGATGGTCGTGGCGCCGGCCGGATCGATCGCCGCCAGATCGTCGAGCGCCTGTTGCTGCATGCCGGCCTCGATTTCGCGGCGCTCGCGGTTCATCGTGTCGAGCTGCTGGGCAAGTTGCCAGGCGCGGCCGACGTCGTCGGTAATCAGGCATTCGATGCCAAGCGACATGTCCGCAAGGCGTCCCGCCGCATTGAGCCGCGGGCCGAGCGCGAAGCCGAGATCGAAGCCCGATGCGCTGCGCGCTTCGCGGCCGGCCGCGCGAAACAGCGCGGCGATGCCGGGCTGCATGCGGCCGTTGCGGATCCGTTGCAGGCCTTGCGCGACGAGCACGCGATTATTGCCGTCGAGTTTCACGACGTCGGCGACCGTGCCGAGCGCGACCAGATCGAGCAGTCCGTCGAGGCGCGGCTCGGGGCGCGCGTCGTTGAAGGCGCCGCGCTTGCGCAGTTCGGCGCGCAACGCGAGCAGCACGTAGAACATCACGCCGACGCCTGCCAGGCTTTTGCTCGGAAACGCGCAGCCGGGCTGGTTCGGATTGACGATCGCGCGCGCGGCGGGCAACGCGTCGCCGGGCAGGTGATGGTCGGTGACGAGCACGTCGATGCCGAGCGCGTTCGCCGCGGCGACGCCGTCGACGCTCGCAATGCCGTTGTCGACCGTGATCAGCAGATCGGGCTTGCCGCCCGCGCGCGCAGCGGCGAGCGCGACGATCTCGGGCGTGAGGCCGTAGCCGTATTCGAAGCGGTTCGGCACGAGGTACTCGATCTGCGCGCCGAACATGCGCAAGCCGCGCACGGCAACGGCGCAGGCGGTCGCGCCATCGCAGTCGTAGTCGGCGACGACGAGCATGCGGCGGCCTGCTTCGAGCGCCTCGGCGAGCAGCGCGGCGGCCTTGTCGCAGCCGTGCAGCGCGGCCGGCGGCACGAGGCGCGCGAGACCCGTTTCGATTTCATCGGGCAGGCACACGCCGCGTGCGGCGTACAGCCGCGCCAGCACCGGATGCAGACCGTGACGGGTGAGGGCTTCGGCGTCGGCGGGCGGGCACGCGCGGGTAACGATGCGGATCATGCGGTGACGGCGAGGCCGGCGCGGCCTGCGAATAGAAGGGTGATCATTCGAAGGGCGATCATTCGATGAAAAGCGAGGCGAACAGGCGCCGCCGCCAGAACTTGCGCAGATCGCCGCGCGTCACGGCGAGCGTGACCGAGCCCGTGTCGCCACACAGCGTGAGACCGAGTTCGGCGAGTTCGCCTGCTTCGAGCGCGGCGAGCGCGGGGGCGAACCAGTCGCGCTCGAGCGCGGCGAAGGCGGTGTTCCAGCTGGCCCAGTCCTGCGAGAGGTAGGGCGTCGAAAACGGATCGAGTTCGACGAGCGTGGCGGATCTGGCATCGGTCGACGCACCGGCTGCATGCGCTTGCGCCTGCAGCATTTGCGCGAACGATTGCGCGGGCGCGCCGACGGCCGCATGCGCGGCGAGCGCGAGACCGCGCGTCGCCACGGCATCGGACAGCACACGCGCGAACGGACTCGTTACCGCGCGCGCGACGCCCTGCGCGTGAAACCAGATCGAGTTGACCGCGGGCAGTCCGCGCGCTTCGCGTGCTTCGTTGACCGGATGTTCGAACCAGGCCATCTGCACTTCGTTCTGCAGCTTCATCCATGCGCGCGAGCGTTCGCCGCTGTGCGCTTCGTGCGGCAGCCAGATCTCGATGTTGCGGCCGCTCGCGCGCAGCGGCGATGCGCCGGCGAGCGTGCTGAATTCGTTGCTCGACAGATACCAGCGCGACGGTTGCGGCGCTTCGATGCGTACGCCGAGCTCTTCGATCAGCGGACGGGCGAGGGCGAGCAGCGTCGCCGCATCGTCGTCGGAAAGCTCGAGCGATGCGGGGTCGATCAGCACGAGGTGGTCGTGCGCGATGCGCACGTGGACCGGCTGCACGCAGGCCCAGCTTGCCGTGCCCGGATCGCCGCCGTCGGCGAGCAACATGTAGGGGGCGAGCGGGGCTTCGTCGTCGGCGGAGCCGGCCGCGCTTGAACGCTCGCTTGTACCCGCGCTTGAATCCGTGCTTGAACCCGTGCTTGAACCCGTGCTTGAACCCGCGCTTGAACCCGCGCTTGAACCCGCTAATGCGCCGAACTGGCGCGCCACCCATCGCTCATGCGGCAACGTTCGCTGGAAGTCCTCGCCGATCACGCGCTCGACGAGGGTCGCGCGGGCGACGAGCTTGTCGAAGGCGGGCGTCTGAAGGTCGTGCAGGGCGGTGGAGGCGTCGGCTGCGGACGGCAGCGCGAAAGGGATGAGCAGATGAAGGCGGGTGACGGGCATGATGGTGCGCATTGTAGGGCAATCTGCGGCACCGATCGACGCTTTGGCATCCCGCTGCTGCGCAGAGCGCTGCTTCGGAGGGAGGGCGAAACGGCTTCCTCGGTTGAAGGAAGCGCAACGGGCGCCCACTTGAGAGGCGCTGCGCATGCCACCTGCAGTCGAGCGAAAATCCCGACGCGGAGCGCCGTACGGCACACCTCGCGCGTCTTACCGGCTCCTCATCTCGAAATAGCTCGCCAAGCGTCTCTTCGGCCGATTCGGCGGCAATGTATGGCAAACTTCGCCGTCGCTTTGTCGTCGATTCGAGGGCGCAAGGCTGAAGATTGGTCGGCGTGGCGTGCGCGATCCACCGCGACGCTGAACCATCCGTCATAATTCGCGCCAAACCACTACGCAGTAGGGCGTGGCCTGCACACCGTAAGGAATCTTCGGTTTCCGTGAATCGCGATAACCGGACGCAGCCGGAAGGAAGCAGCCGGAATCGAATAGTTCCTCGCCCACGGCATTGGCGCGCAGCCGAACCCCGCAGTTGCATAACCCGCAGACAAGGACTCGCTTGAAACTTCCGTACGAATGGCAGATCGGCTGGCGTTACACCCGCGCCGGCAAACGCACGACCGGCAACGGCTTTATATCGTTCATCGCGCTCGTGTCGATGTCGGGCATTGCGCTCGGCGTCGCGGCGCTGATCGTCGTGCTGTCCGTGATGAACGGCTTTCAGAAAGAGGTGCGCGACCGCATGCTGTCCGTGCTCGCCCACGTCGAAATCTTCTCGCCGGCCGGGTCGATGCCCGACTGGCAACTGACCGCGAAAGAAGCGCGCCAGAACAAGGAAGTGATTGGCGCCGCGCCATATGTCGAAGCGCAGGCGCTGCTCACGCGCCAGGATGCCGTCAGCGGCGTCGCATTGCGCGGCGTCGATCCGTCGCTCGAACCGGAGGTGTCCGACATCGGCAAGGAGATGCGCGCGGGCCGCCTCGCGGACCTGATCCCCGGCGACTTCGGCATCGTGCTTGGCGCGGACCTCGCGGCGAGCCTCGGCGTGACGGCCGGCGACAAGATCACGCTCGTTGCGCCCGAAGGCACGATCACGCCGGCCGGCATGCTGCCGCGCTTGAAGCAGTTCACCGTGGTCGGCGTGTTCGAGTCCGGGCATTACGAATTCGACAGCACGCTTGCGCTCATCAACATTCGCGATGCCGAAGCGCTGTTCCGACTACCCGCGCCAACGGGCGTGCGCTTGAGGCTCAAGGATATGCAACGCGCGCCGCAGGTCGCGCATGAACTCGCGCGCACGCTCTCGGGCGACCTGTACATTCGTGACTGGACGCAGCAGAACAAGACATGGTTCTCCGCCGTGCAGATCGAAAAGCGCATGATGTTCATCATCCTCACGCTGATTATCGCGGTTGCGGCGTTCAATCTCGTGTCATCGCTCGTCATGACGGTGACCAACAAGCAGGCCGACATCGCCATCCTGCGCACGCTCGGCGCGCAGCCGGGCTCGATCATGAAAATCTTCGTCGTGCAGGGTGTGACGATCGGGTTCGTCGGCACGGCGATCGGCGTCGCGCTCGGCTGTCTGATCGCGTGGAGCATTCCGTGGCTCGTGCCGATGATCGAGCACCTGTTCGGCATCCAGTTTCTGCCGCCGTCGGTGTACTTCATCAGCGAGCTGCCGTCCGAACTCGTGGCCGGCGACGTGATCAGGATCGGCGTGATTGCCTTCGTGCTGTCGTCGCTTGCGACGCTCTATCCGAGCTGGCGCGGTGCGAAGGTGCGCCCGGCGGAGGCGCTGCGCTATGAATGATCGTCCGAACCCACAAGCCATGCTCAACTCCGGCAATACCACCGATCGTTATCCTTACGTACTCGAAGCGAACAGCATCTCGAAGGCGTTCGTGCAAGGCGGCCTCAATGTGCCCGTGCTCAGCAATACGCGGCTCTCGGTGCGGCGCGGCGAGAAGCTCGCGATCGTCGGCGCGTCCGGTTCCGGCAAGAGCACGCTGCTGCACGTGCTAGGCGGCCTCGACGATCCGAGCGCCGGCGAAGTGTCGCTGCTCGGCAAGCCGTTCACGAAGCTGTCCGAGCGCGAGCGCAACGATCTGCGCAACCGCGCGCTTGGCTTCGTCTACCAGTTCCATCATCTGCTGCCGGAATTCAGCGCGCTCGACAACGTCGCGATGCCGCTGCGCATTCGCCGCATGACCACTGAAGACGCGCGTCGCGAAGCGCTCGCGATGCTCGAGCGCGTCAACCTCGCGCATCGCGCGAGGCACCGGCCCGGCGAGCTGTCGGGCGGCGAGCGGCAACGCGTCGCGATCGCGCGCGCGCTCGTCACGAAGCCCGCCTGCGTGCTCGCCGACGAGCCGACCGGGAACCTCGACAGCGGCACGGCAGACACGGTGTTCAATCTGATGCTCGAACTGTCGGGCACGTTCGAGACAAGCTTCGTGATCGTCACGCACGACCAGGATCTGGCCGCGCGTTGCGACCGGGTACTGCGTTTGCGCGAAGGCGTGCTGTACGAGGAGCCGCCGGTTCCGCTCTGAGCGCCAACGCCAACGCCAACGCCAACGCTCGCGAGGCTTTCCGCATGTGGATCGACACGCACTGCCATCTCGACGCATCCGAGTTCGACGCCGACCGCGATGCGGTCGCATCCGCCGCGCGCGACGCCGGGGTCGCGCGCATCGTGATTCCGGGCGTATCGCGCGCGTGGTGCGCACGCGTACGCGAGCTCGCTCATCGCATCGTCGGCGGCGCATACGCGCTCGGCATTCATCCGCTTTTTACCCCGCAGGCGCAGGAAGCCGATCTCGATGCATTGCGGATGGAGATCGAGGCGAGCCTCGACGATCCGCGCTTTGTCGGCATCGGCGAGATCGGCCTCGACTATTTCGTGCCGGGCCTTGACGATGCGCGTCAGCAATTCTTCTACAACGAGCAACTGAAGCTCGCGCATGAATTCGACTTGCCGGTGATCTGCCATGTACGCAAATCGCAGGACCAGGTGCTGAAAGGGCTGCGCCGGCAGCAGGTGCATCGCGGCATCGCGCATGCGTTCAACGGCAGCTTCCAGCAGGCGCAGGCCTTTATCGATCACGGCATGCATCTTGGCTTCGGCGGCAATCTGACGTTCGAGCGGGCGCTGCAGATCCGGCGTCTGGCCGCGCAATTGCCGCTCGACGCGATCGTCGTCGAGACCGATGCGCCCGATATTCCTCCCGCGTGGCTTTATCGGCAGCGCAATACGCCCGATCAGATTCCGGCGATCGGCGCGAGCCTCGCGCAACAGCGCAACATCGACGCACACGAGCTTGCACTATGCACAACGGCCAACGCGCATGCCGCGTTGCCGCGGCTCGCACTTTCCTCTGCATAATCGCTGGCGGTGATGCGCGGCGGGCGCCGGACGCCGGCGGCCGCGTGTGCTGACGCGGCTTGTTTTCGCTTGCCCCGCGCGCGCCATTCGATGGTGGCGGAGGGGGCATGCGGGCGGTGTGGTGCGGATTTGCATTGGGTGTCGTGTGGTTGCAGCAGCAGGCAGCGTTGCCGGAAAGATTCGGCGCGGCGCTGCTGGCGCTAGCGGCATGCGGTGCGCTTGGCGTCGCGATCTGGGGGCTGCGTCGCCGCGGCAGTGCGTGCATGACGTGTCGGCGCGCGGCATGGTGCGCGATATGGCTCGCGGCGTTTTGCGTTGGCTTCGGGTACGCGGCGTGGCGCGCGCACGCGCGGCTCGCGTATGCGCTGCCCGTCGAATGGGAAGGCCGCGACGTCGAAGTGCGCGGATATATCGAAGGGCTGCCGACGTTGCTGGCCGACAGCGCGGGTAGTCGCGCACGCAATGCCGGCGGCAAGAACGGCCGCAACGTCGAGGACGCGCGCGAAGACGCCGGTGCGCGCGATAAGGACGGCGGCAAGGACGGCCGCAAGGACGGCGGCAAGGCCGGCGACGAAGCGGCTAACAGCGCTGGCAAGGGCGCTGCCGATGGCGCCGGCCGCCGCGCCGGCAACATCGGCGACACGGGCTTGCGTTTCATCTTCAACGTCGAGGCGACCGATACGCCGGTTCCACACTTTCCGCGCAGGTTGCAGTTGTCGTGGATCGCGCAGGACGCGCCATTGCCGCAAGGCCTCGGGCCTGGCGCGCGCTGGCGTCTGTTCGTGCGCCTCAAGCGTGCGCATGGCAACGCGAACTTCGGCGTGCGCGATGCGGAAGCGACACTGTTCGCCCGCAACATCCGCGCAACCGGCTATGTGACGCATCCTGCCTCCGCGCAGCGCCTGCCGGGCGACGCGCGCGGTATCGGCATGACCGTGGACCGCTGGCGCGCCGCGCTGCGCGCGCGGATCGACGGCGTGCTTGCGGATGCGCCGCATCGGGGTATCGTCGTCGCGCTCGCGATCGGCGCGCAGGATGCGGTCAGCGCCGCGGACTGGCAACTGATGCGTGCGACCGGCACGAGTCACCTCGTCGCGATATCGGGGTTGCACATCGGCTTCGTCGCGGGGCTTGCCGCGTGGCTCGCGGGTGCGATCTGGCGGCGCTCGGGGTTTGTCGGCGCGCGTATCGGCATCGACTGGCCGCTCGTGCTGCCCGCGCAGAAGGTCGCGGCGCCGTGCGGCGCGTTGTTTGCCGCGTTTCACGCGGCGCTTGCCGGGTTCAATGTGCCGGCGCAGCGCGCGCTCTGGATGCTCGCGGTCGTCGCGCTTGCATTCGTCAGCGGCCGTGCGGTCGCGCCATCGGTCGTGCTCGCGTGGGCGCTCGGGCTCGTCCTGCTGATCGACCCGTGGGCTGTGCTCGCGGCCGGCTTCTGGCTATCGTTCTGCGCGGTGGCGGCGATCCTGTTTGCGATGTCGGGTCGCGCCGCAGTGCGCGCCGACGACAATGGACGGCCCAGGTACGGGAGCCTTGACGACGAAGACGGGCTCAACGCGGGCGCACCGCACGAGGATCGACGCCTTGGCGATGCGCATGAACGGCTCACCCGCAGAGCGTTCCGCACGCGCTTGCTCAGCCTCGCGACCGCATTGCGTTTGAGGGCACGCACGCTAACGCATGCTTTCGTCGAGCGCATGCGAAGCGGCGCATACGTGCAGTTCGCAGTCACGGTCGCGCTCGCTCCGCTCACCGCATACTGGTTCGCGCAAATTCCGCTGATCGGCCCGCTTGCAAACGCCTTTGCGATTCCGTGGGTCAGCGTGCTGGTTACGCCGCTCGTGCTGGCGGGGGTCGCGTTGCCGGCACCGCTCGACGCATTCGCGTTCAGCGTCGCGCACCGGCTACTCGGCGTGTTGACCGCGGGCCTGCATCTCGTATCGGGGCACGCGTGGGCGCTCTGGCGGCTGCCGCAGCCGGATGCGTGGGCGCTCGCGGCGGCGGCGGCCGGTGTCATCTGGTGTCTTGCGCCGCGCGGCTGGCCGATGCGCTGGGCCGCGCCGATCGCATGGCTGCCGTTGCTGATGCCGCCGCCTTCGGCGCCGCCGCACGGCACGTTCCGCTTGACCGCACTCGATATCGGTCAGGGCTCGGCGATCGTCGTCGAGACCGCCCATCACGCCTTGCTGTTCGACGCGGGGCCGGGGCCCGAGTCGACGCATGCGGGCGAACGCGTCGTCGTGCCGTATTTGCAGGCTGCTGGCGTACAGACGCTCGATACCCTCGTGATCAGCCACGCCGACTCCGATCATTCGGGCGGAGCGGCGGCCGTGCTCGACGGCGTCGCGGTGCGCCAGTTGCTGGCCGCGCTGCCGCCCGACCACATGCTTTGGCACAGCGCTCGTGCCGCGGGTGCGGGCACCGTGCCGTGCGCGGCAGGGCAGCGGTGGCAATGGGACGGCGTGGAGTTCGCGATGCTATGGCCGGACGCGGGTCCGCTGCGCGGCAAACCGAATGCGCATTGCTGCGTGTTGCGCGTGAGTGCGAGCGCAAGCACAGATTACGATGCGGCAGAGCGTGCTGTCGATGACGCCGCGCGCGCTCACGCCAACCTCGGCGCTGGCATCGACGCTCATGCCGACGCGCGCCCGCGCGCCACCGCGTTGCTCACGGCCGACATCGAAGCGGCCGTCGAACGCACCTTGCTCGCCCGCGATCGCGATGCGCTACGTGCGCAAGTTCTGCTGGCGCCTCACCACGGCAGCAAGACGTCGTCGACCGAGCCTTTCCTCGACGCGATCGATCCGCTTATCGCGATATTTCAGGTAGGCTACCGCAACCGGTTCCATCACCCGCACCCGGGCGTCTTTGCCCGATATGTGGCACGGCATATCGAGTTGCCGCGCAGCGACGAAGATGGGGCGGTGCGCATCGAAGCGAGCGCCGATGCGCTCGGCAAAGATCGACTCGTACTGACACTCGAACGGTATCGGAAGACGCACCGCCGATACTGGATGGACTGAATCGGAGCCGCGAGACGATACGGCGCGACATGGCACGACACCGCACAACACCGCACAACACCGCGCGTCAGAGCGTGCCCGATCGCGACCCCGACTCCTTGGATCCGGCGTGTTCACCGGCACATCGTCCGCCCGCAAGCGAAGCACGCCTCATCGCGAAAAACGGAGACAGCACCGCTTGAAACAGGTCATCCACTTTTCGCACGCGAACGGTTTTCCCGCACCGATCTACCGCACGCTGTTCGCCGAACTCGGCGACGCATACGAACTGCGTTATATCGAACGCATCGGCCACGATCCGCGCTATCCGGTCACGCGCGACTGGCCGCATCTCGTCGAACAGCTGCTCGACGACGTGGCGCGCACGTACGAACAGCCGGTCTGGCTCGTTGGGCATTCGCTGGGCGGGTATCTGTCGCTGATGGCCGCACTGAAAAAGCCGCAGTGGGTGCGCGGCGTCGTGATGCTCGATTCGCCGGTCATCGCCGGCTGGCGCAGCGGCATGCTGCGCGTATCGCAGTGGACGGGACTCGACGAGCGCCTGTCGCCCGCGGCCGCGACGCGCACGCGCCGCACGCATTGGGCGGGCCGCGACGAGGCGTGGCGGCACTTCCATGCGAAGGCAGCCTTCGCGCGCTGGGACGAGCGCGTGCTGTCCGACTACGTCGACTTCGGCATCCCGCAGACGGCGGCCGACGGCACGCGCACGCTCGCGTTCGACCGCCGCACCGAGTACCTGATTTACCGGACGCTGCCGCACACGCTCGGCTCGCGCCTTGCGCACGGCGCGCCGGTGCCGGTCGGCCTGATCGCCGGTACGCATTCGAAGGAGATTCGCCAGGTCGGGCTTGCGGCGACGCGGCGGGCAACACGCGGTCATCTCGAATGGATCGACGGCAGTCATCTGTTTCCGATGGAGAAGCCGATCGAAACGGCGCGCGCGGTAGAGCGGATGCTGCATGAACTCGAAGCGGGGGAATGGAACGCGAGCGCGTGATCTGGCGACGCAGAAAGCGTTGCCGGGATGGTTTTTGCATGGGCTCGAAGTGAGCACTAAAGCACTCGCTCGCGCCGCTCGCCGCGCCCCGAATCGAGGTTTTATTGCTGGGTCGGGACCCTGCTTTCAGGTATAATCCGTTTTTCCCGCGAGCATCCAGCGATGACCAAATATGTTTTCGTCACCGGCGGCGTAGTGTCTTCCCTCGGCAAGGGTATTGCCGCCGCTTCCCTCGCCGCGATCCTCGAATCGCGCGGTCTCAAAGTCACCCTCCTCAAACTCGATCCCTACATCAACGTCGACCCAGGCACGATGAGCCCGTTTCAGCACGGCGAAGTGTTCGTGACGGAGGACGGGGCGGAGACGGATCTCGATCTCGGCCACTACGAGCGCTTCATCAGCACGAAGATGCGCAAGGCCAATAACTTCACCACCGGCCAGATCTACGAATCGGTGATCCGCAAGGAACGCCGCGGCGATTATCTCGGCAAGACCGTGCAGGTCATCCCGCACATCACGAACGAAATCCAGGCATTCATCGAACGCGGCGCCGCATCGGCAACCTGCGGTGAGCCCGATGTCGCGATCGTCGAAATCGGCGGCACGGTCGGCGACATCGAATCGCTGCCGTTCCTCGAGGCCGCGCGTCAGATGAGCCTGCGCCTCGGCCGCAACAGCGCGTGCTTCGTGCACCTCACGCTCGTGCCGTTCATCGCCACCGCGGGCGAACTGAAAACCAAGCCCACGCAGCACAGCGTGCAGAAGCTGCGCGAAATCGGTATCTATCCGAACGTGCTGCTGTGCCGCGCGGACCGCCGCATCCCCGACGACGAGCGCGCGAAAATTTCGATGTTCTCGAATGTGCCCGAAGACGCCGTGATTTCGGTGTGGGACGTCGACAGCATCTACAAGATCCCGCAGATGCTCAACGACCAGGGCCTCGACGGCATCATCTGCGAAGAACTGAAGCTCACCGCGCAGCCGGCCGATCTGTCGATGTGGGCGCAGCTCGTCGACAAGCTCGAGCACCCGAAACACGAAGTGACGATCGGCATGGTCGGCAAGTACGTCGAGTTGACCGAGTCGTACAAGTCGCTGATCGAAGCATTGCGTCACGCGTCGATTCACACGTCGGCGAAGGTCAATATCGAATACATCGATTCCGAAGAGATCGAAGCGAACGGCGTCGACAGCCTCAAGCATCTCGACGCCGTGCTCGTGCCGGGCGGCTTCGGCCGGCGCGGCACCGAAGGCAAGATCGCCGCGATCCGTTACGCGCGCGAGGCGAAAGTGCCGTATCTCGGCATCTGCCTCGGCATGCAACTCGCAGTGATCGAATTCGCGCGCGACGTCGTCGGCCTCAAGGACGCGAACAGCACCGAGTTCGATGCGTCGACGCCGAACCGTGTCGTCGCGCTGATCACCGAGTGGTACGACCGCGAAGGCAAGGTCGAGAAGCGCAACGAGGAATCGGATCTCGGCGGCACGATGCGTCTCGGTTCGCAGCGCTGCCCGATCAAGCCCGGCACGATGGCCGCCGAAATTTATGGCAAGGACGTGAACGAGCGGCACCGTCACCGCTACGAAGTCAACAACCGCTTCGTGCCGCAACTCGAAGCGGGCGGCCTCATTATCAGCGCGCGTACGCCGAGCGAAGATCTGCCGGAAATGATGGAGTTGCCGCGCGATATGCATCCGTGGTTCGTCGGCGTGCAGTTCCACCCGGAATTCACGTCCACGCCGCGCGACGGGCATCCGCTTTTCAAGGCGTTCGTCGAAGCGGCGCGGCAGCACAGCGAGGCGCATCACCAGCAAGCCGGCGCGGAAGAGAAGAAAGAGGAAAAGGTATGAAGCTCGCCGACTTCGAGATCGGGCTCAATCAACCGTTCTTTCTGATTGCGGGCACCTGCGTTGTCGAATCCGAACAGATGACAATCGACACCGCGGGCAAGCTCAAGGAAATCTGCGCGAAGCTCAAGGTTCCGTTCATCTACAAGTCTTCGTACGACAAGGCGAATCGCAGCAGCGGCAAGTCGTTTCGCGGTCTCGGTATGGACGAAGGCCTGCGTATCCTGTCCGAAGTGAAGCGCCAGCTCGGCGTGCCGGTGCTGACGGATGTGCACGGCATCGAAGAAATCGAACAGGTCGCGGCCGCAGTCGACGTGTTGCAAACGCCGGCGTTTCTGTGCCGGCAAACCGATTTCATCCATGCCTGCGCGCGTTCGGGCAAGCCCGTCAACATCAAGAAGGGGCAGTTCCTCGCGCCGCACGACATGAAGAACGTCATCGACAAGGCGCGCGACGCGGCTCGCGAAGCGGGGCTTTCGGAAGACCGCTTCATGGCGTGCGAGCGCGGCGTGTCGTTTGGCTATAACAACCTCGTATCTGACATGCGCTCGCTCGCGATCATGCGCGAGACCGGCGCGCCGGTCGTGTTCGATGCGACGCACTCGGTGCAATTGCCGGGCGGTCAGGGCACGAGCTCGGGCGGCCAGCGCGAATTCGTGCCGGTGCTCGCGCGTGCGGCCGTCGCGACGGGCGTCGCGGGGCTCTTTATGGAAACGCATCCGAATCCCGCCCAAGCGAAGTCCGATGGACCCAACGCGGTGCCGCTTCACCGCATGGCCGATCTGCTCGAGACGTTGATCACGCTCGACCAGGCCGTGAAGCGCACGCCGTTCCTCGAACACGATTTCAACTGATGCCGCGCGCCGGGCGTCTCCGTATCCGGTCAGTCCCGATGCGGCGCATGCCGGTCGCGCACCCCCCGATGGCCGTCGAACCGTACGGCGCCGAAAAAGTCGCAAGACGGTATGTGCGCCGCGCGGTTCGCCGTAACGAATCCACCGTAACTTCCTGAGGAAACCATGAGTGCTATCGTAGATATCATCGGTCGCGAGATTCTCGATTCGCGAGGCAACCCCACCGTCGAGTGCGACGTGCTGCTGGAGTCGGGCACGATGGGCCGTGCGGCGGTGCCGTCGGGCGCATCGACCGGTTCGCGCGAAGCGATCGAACTGCGCGACGGCGAAACGGGCCGCTACAGCGGCAAGGGCGTGCTGAAGGCGGTCGAGCACATCAATACCGAGATCTCCGAGGCGATCATGGGCCTCGACGCGTCGGAGCAGGCGTTCCTCGACAAGACGCTGCTCGAACTCGACGGCACCGACAACAAGTCGCGTCTGGGCGCCAACGCGTTGCTGGCGGTTTCGATGGCGGTCGCGAAGGCAGCAGCCGAAGAAGCCGGCCTGCCACTCTATCGCTACTTCGGCGGTTCGGGCGCCATGCAACTGCCGGTGCCGATGATGAACATCGTCAACGGCGGCGCGCACGCGAACAACAGCCTCGACATCCAGGAATTCATGATCGTGCCGGTCAGCCAGCCGACGTTCCGCGAAGCGCTGCGTTGCGGCGCCGAGGTGTTCCACGCGCTGAAGAAAATCCTGTCCGATCGCGGCATGAGCACGGCCGTCGGCGACGAAGGCGGCTTCGCACCGAACTTCGGCAGCAACGACGAGTGCCTGTCGACGATCCTGCAGGCCATCGAAAAGGCCGGCTACCGCGCCGGCGAAGACGTGCTGCTCGCGCTCGACTGCGCGGCGAGCGAGTTCTACCACGACGGTAAATACCAGCTGGCGGGCGAAGGCCTGCAACTGTCGTCGGCGGAATTCACCGACTACCTGGCGACGCTCGCCGACAAATTCCCGATCGTGTCGATCGAAGACGGCATGCACGAAAGCGACTGGGAAGGCTGGAAGCTCCTGACCGACAAGCTCGGCAAGAAAATCCAGCTCGTCGGCGACGACCTGTTCGTGACGAACACGCGCATCCTGAAGGAAGGCATCGAGAAGGGCATCGCGAATTCGATTCTGATCAAGATCAACCAGATCGGCACGCTGACCGAAACCTTTGCGGCGATCGAGATGGCCAAGCGCGCCGGCTATACGGCGGTAATCTCGCACCGTTCGGGCGAAACCGAAGATTCGACGATCGCCGATATCGCGGTCGGTTTGAACGCCGGACAGATCAAGACCGGCTCGCTGTCGCGCAGCGACCGCATCTCGAAGTACAACCAGCTGCTGCGTATCGAGGAAGACCTCGGCGATATCGCGAGCTACCCGGGCAAATCGGCGTTCTACAACCTGCGTTGATTCGCCTATTGTGCTTAGCGCTGATTCGATGTTAACTCGCAGCTGAGTGATTGACCCCGCCGCCCTGCGTTCAGCGCAGGGCGGCGCGTATTCAAGATCAAACCTTCATGCGCCTTGTCACTGTCGCTCTGGTTGTCCTGCTGGTGCTGATTCAGTTTCCGCTGTGGTGGGGGCACGGGGGCTGGCTCCGTGTTCACGAACTGCGCGAGGAGCTGGACCAGCAGTTGAAGAAAAACGCCGACGAAAAGGTTCGCAACGAGCGCATCGAAGGCGAAGTGCAGGACTTGCAGAACGGCACCGCCGCAGTCGAGGAGCGCGCCCGTTACGAGATGGGCATGGTCAAGGACAGCGAGGTGTTCGTGCAGTTCGTGTCGCCGAACGCGCCGCTGCCCGCATCGAATTCGCCCGCGGCCGCGACGTCGACGCGCGGACAGATGTCGGCCGCGCCGCTACGCGTCGTGCCGAATCCGGAGTCGCGGGCCAAGCCCGACAGGAAACACGGCGCGAAGAAGCGCGCCAACGAAGACGCGAAGAAGAAGGCAGGCTAGTTGCCGGGTTCTTTCCGCCTGTTCGCTGCCCGTTCGCCGTCTTCTGTGCGATCGATCACCACCCCCATCCCCAGCCCGGGTAGCCGTAGCCGATTCCACCGCCCCAGCCATGTCCCCAGCCGCCGCTCGAGTAGCTGCCGAAAACGGTGACCGGCGGCGGCGCGTAGTATCGCGACCACGCTTGCGCCGCGGCATCGGCCGCCATCGCCTGGTCCTGTTCCGCTAGCACCTGTTTGTCGATCGCGTCATAGCGCGCGCGCTGTTCCGGCGTGAGCGGATGCGCGGCGGCCGTCGCTTCGAGCTGGTCGGCCGGCAGGCGGCTATAGATCGGCGACGGCCCGGGCGGGTCCATCATGCATCCGGCCAGCATCATCGTCGCGCTACCGGCGGCAAGCAGTGTCGCGGCGCTTCGCATCCGCATGCCTCGCATCCGCATGTTCATGTCGGCCTCCATCGGTGCGGGTCGGATACCTAAGTAAAAGCGCGCGGACGCCTGTCTGTCAATGCCGCTGATCGGCCGCCGGCGCGACGCCCTCGGACAGGCCGCTTGCAACGAACAGTTGCGCGACGTCGACCGGGTCGAACTCATAGCGCTGATTGCAGAACTCGCAGTGAATCTCGACGTGACCGCGTTCCTCGATCACGCTTTCGACTTCCTCGCGGCCTAGCATCTTCAGCATTCCACCGACCTTTTCGCGTGAGCACGTGCATTCGAAGCGCGTATTCGCCGGCTCGAAATGGTGCACGTTCTCCTGCCAGAAGAGGCGCCGGAACAGCGTGGCCGGCTCTTCGCTGAGCAGTTCGTCGTGCTTGAGCGTGCCGCCGAGCGTGCAGACGCGTTCCCACGTATCGGCGTCGAGCTCGCCCGGGTGCGGGACGATGCCGCCGTCGCCGGGCAGCTTCTGCAGCAGCATGCCGACCGCACGGTCGCTGTTTGCGGCCAGCCACAGCCGCGTATCGAGCTGTTCCGAATGATGCATGTAATGCTCGAGCACCTGCGCGATCGTCTCGAACGGGCCGTCGTCGCCCGACAGCGGCACGATGCCTTGATACGGTTGCTGGCCCGGTTGTTTGTTGTGCGGATCGAGCGTGATCACGCAGCGGCCGTGGCCGCTTGCGTTGATCAGTTCGGGCAGCGACGACTCGTCGCTGATGTGCCGCGCCGCGTCGCCCGAGAATTGCGCGGAAAATTTCGCCGTCGCGCGCAGCGACAGGTTCGAATTGCACTGCACGACGAGCATCTTCACCGGACCGTCGCCGTAGATCTGCATGATCAGCGTGCCGTCGAACTTCAGATTGGCCGACAGCAGCGCGCACGCGGCCATCATTTCGCCGAGTATCGTGCGCACCGGTGCCGGGTAATCGCGGCGCGTCAGCACTTCCTGCCACGTATTACGCAGCGAGACGATTTCGCCGCGAACGGGCGCCGTGCTGAACATGAATTTTTGCAACTGGTCACTCACAACGTTCCCTCGATAATGCCGTGCAGCGGGCAACTGCCGGTCCGCGGACCGGCGGATTCACCCGATCCGCACGAGCTGCTCCTTGTAGAATTCGCGGCGCGTGATGTAGCTCTCTGCGGCGCGCCGCATATTGGCGATATCGGCCTCGGTCAGTTCGCGCACGACTTTCGCCGGCGCGCCGAGAATCAGCGAGTTGTCCGGAAACTGCTTGCCCTCGGTCACCACCGCGCCCGCGCCGACCAGACAGTTGCGGCCGATCACCGCTCCATTCAAGACAATGGCCTGAATGCCGATCAATGCGCCTTCGCGGATCGTGCAGCCGTGCAGCATCGCCTGATGGCCGACCGTCACGTTCGCTTCGATCGTCAGCGGGTAGCCCGGGTCCGTATGCAGTACCGCGTTCTCCTGAACGTTGCTGCCGGTACCGACGACGATCGGCTCGTTGTCCGCGCGCAGCGATGCGCCGAACCAGATGCTCGCATTCTCTTCGACGGTGACTTTGCCGATCAGCGTCGCGGTGTCCGCGACGAACACGCTTTCATGAACGGTGGGGGCTGCATCGCCAAGCTTGTAGATTGCCACTGTGGCTCCCGGGTGATCTGGGTGGGCGTCGGCCGCTTCCGGAAACGTCGCGCGCGGCGATTGACCGCGGCGATATCATGCCGGAGGGTTGAAGCGGGTATTGTAAACGTTTGTGCACATTGTCCGCGCGACGGTTGGCGGTCGGCATCGGGTACCATCTGGCGCTTTTCCAATGGGCGCCGTTTGGCCGATCCGCGCGTGCCGGGTCGCTCGCTGTGCCCGATCCGTGAGCCTGGCTCCGTGCGATTGATCCGGCGAGCCTCGTCCCGTGCGTTTGTTGCTGTGCGCTTGGTGCCGTGCGCTTAGTCGTGTGTGCTTAGTCCTGTGCGTTCGATCCGTGCTGTTCGATCCGTGCATTTGCCCCTCTATCGCAATGCGTGCTGCCGTTCCCGTTACCACCGACTCGACCATCCGCATCCGCTGCGCGCGGTCTGAAGCACTCGACATCCTGCGTGAAACCGATCCGGCCGCGAAGGCACGGGCCGCGCGGGCACTGCCTGGGCGCGTGGCCGACGGCACCGCGCACTGCGACATGCAGCGCCGGTTCGAGGAGCCGACGGGTCTGCCCGGCCGGCCGGCGCGCCCCGAACTCGTCGAGCCGCGCAGGCTCGGGCGGCGCAGCATGCAGTCGGAAGAGGGGCGCGCGGTGCTGCTGCACGCGCTCGCACATATCGAATTCAACGCGATCAACCTCGCGCTCGACGCAGTCTGGCGTTTTGCGGGCATGCCGGCCGCGTTCTACGTCGACTGGCTGCAAGTCGCATCGGAAGAAGCGCACCACTTTTCGCTGTTGAGCGCGCGTCTGGCGGAATTGGGCCACGCGTACGGCGACTATCCCGCGCACGATGGGCTATGGGAGATGTGCGATCGCACGCGCGGCGACGTGCTCGCGCGAATGGCGCTCGTGCCGCGTACGCTCGAAGCGCGCGGCCTCGACGCGTCGCCGCCGATTCGCGCACGGCTGCAGCAAGCGGGCGATCACGCGTCGGCGGCGATTCTCGATGTAATCCTGCGCGACGAGATCGGCCACGTGCTGATCGGCAACCGCTGGTTCCGGTATCTGTGCGAGCTTGCGCAGCTCGATGCGCATCGGACGTATCTGCGGCTTGCCGACGAATATCGCGCGCCGAAGCTGCGCGGCCCGTTCAATTTCGACGCGCGCCGCGCCGCGGGTTTCGACGAGGCCGAACTGGCTGCGCTGGCAGGGCTCGATGTGCCGCCGGCGATGCAACCGGCGGGATCGGCAGAATCGGCGGAATCGGCGGAATCGACGGAACCCCCGGCCGGAAACTGAACCGTCCCTCGATCACGATAAGCAGACGCAGGTCGCCCATCTCAATATAATCGAACGATCATTCTTTTTCTGCCAGGGTCGACGATGACCGAATCCCGTTCAGACTTCGTTTCCGTTCGCGGCGTGCGTTTGCACGTGCGCCGCTGGGGCCGCGCGGACGCACCGGCGCTCTTCATGCTGCACGGCTGGATGGACGTTGCCGCATCGTTCCAGTTCGTCGTCGAAGCGCTGGTCGACAGTGTGGGCGACAAATGGCAGGTCATCGCGCCCGATGCGCGCGGTTTCGGCCTGTCGGACTGGCCCGTCGCGGCGAACGGCGGCGGCCACTACTGGTTTCACGAATACCTTGCGGACCTCGACGCCTTGCTCGACCACTATGCGCCGGCCGGTGCGGTGAACCTCGTCGGCCACAGCATGGGCGCGAACGTGGTGTGTCTGTATGCGGGCGTGCGGCCCGAACGCGTGCGGCGCGTCGTCGATCTCGAGGGCTTCGGTCTCGCGCCCGCGCGCGCCGAGCAGGCGCCGCGGCGTCTGCGCGGTTGGCTCGACGAACTGCGCGAGCCGCCGCGGCTGCGCCGCTATGCGTCGCTCGACGACGTGGCGGCGCGCCTCGTCGCGAACAATCCGCGCCTCGAGCCTGCTCGCGCGCGCTTTCTCGCGCAGCACTGGTCGAAGCCGGACGGCGAGGGCGGTTACATGCTGCTTGCCGATCCCGCGCACAAGATCCGCAGCCCGCAGCTGTACCGCATCGACGAGGTGATGGCCGTGTGGGAGCAGGTCAGCGCGAAAGTGCTGCATGTCGAAGCGTTTGCCTCGCCGACGCTCGCGAGCATCGCCGGCGAGATTCCGCTCGACGCATTCAAGGCCCGTTTTCGCGCATTTCCGGACTGGCGGGAAGCCATCGTCGACAATGCCGGCCACATGGTCCATCACGATCAACCCGAGCGGATCGCGGCGCTGATCGATGCATTCTGCGCATGACTTTTTGCGCATAAAAATCGATGTTCGACGCGTGCGCGCAGCGCGCTTCGGCGTGAGCTCGATAGTCCTTCGCCGCGCGTTCGGTGGGGCACGACGCGACGTTCACAAATCCTCTGCGTCTGCTTAGTGCATTGCAGTAAAATGGTCGGACAAGCTTTTGAGATAGTGATTTCACGAGAGTCATGAGCGCCGTTGTGAACGCCGATCTGCATTGCCATTCCACCATCTCCGATGGCGCATTCGCGCCTGTCGACGTGGCGCGCCGCGCGCATGAGCATGGTGTGACCCTCTGGGCGCTCACCGACCACGACGAGATCGGCGGTCAGGTCGAAGCGCGCAACACGGCGCAGGCACTGGGTATGGATTATCTGTGCGGCGTCGAGATTTCCGTGACGTGGGCGGCGCGTACCGTGCATATCGTCGGCCTCAATATCGATCCGGCATGCGAGGCGCTCGTCGAGGGTCTCGAGCGCACGCGCAACGGCCGTCAGGCGCGCGCCGAGGCGATGAGCGAGCAACTGGACGCACTTGGCATTCCGGGCACGTACGAAGCCGCACTGAAGCTCGCGTCGAATGCGGACATGATTTCGCGTACGCATTTCGCGCGCTGTCTCGTCGAAAACGGGCATTGCAAGTCGACGCAGGACGCGTTCGATCGCTACCTCGCGGACGGCAAGCCCGGTTACGTCGCGCATCGCTGGTCGAAGCTCGCGGACGCGGTGAAGTGGATTCAGCTTGCGGGCGGCGAGGCGATCATCGCGCATCCGGGCCGTTACGACTACACGCCGCTCGAATTCGATGCGCTCTTCGGCGAATTCATCGATCTCGGCGGCAAGGCGATCGAAGTGATCACGGGCAGCCATACGCCGGACCAGTACCGCGAATATGCGGACGTCGCGCGCCGCTTCGGTTTCGAGGCGTCGCGCGGCTCGGATTTCCACGCGGCCGGCGAGGGCCGCGTCGAGCTCGGCAGCCTGCCGCCGCTGCCGTCCGACCTGAAGCCGGTCTGGGAACGCTGGTTGTGACGCGCGCGCCGCATGGGCACGCACGCACCATGCGTGATCCATCGGTACTTCCGCTCACCGAACCGCCGTCATCATGTCCCAATACTTCCGGATCCATCCTGACAATCCGCAACCGCGCCTCATCAAGCAGGCCGCGCAGATCGTCTGCGGCGGCGGTCTGGTCGCGCTGCCGACCGATTCGAGCTACGCGCTCGCCTGCCGGCTCGACGACAAGCAGGCGGCCGAGCGTCTGCGGCGCATCCGCGGGCTCGACGACAAGGCGCTGCTCGCCTTGCTCGTGCGCGACCTGTCCGAGCTCGCGAGCTTCGCGATGGTCGACAACCGCCAGTACCGGCTCATCAAATCCGTGACGCCGGGTCCGTATGTGTTCGTGCTCGAGGCGACCAAAGAAGTGCCGCGGCGCCTGTCGCATCCGTCCCGCAAGACGATCGGGCTGCGCGTGCCCGATCACGCAATCACGCTCGCGTTACTCGAGGAGCTCGGCCAGCCGCTGCTCGGCACGACGCTGATCATGCCGGGCGAGACGCGGCCGCTCAACGATCCGGAAGAGATCCGCGCGCGCCTCGAAAAACAGGTCGATCTCGTGATAGACGGCGGCGCGTGTGCGTGCGAACCGTCGACGGTGATCGACCTGACGGGCGACGAGCCGGTGCTCGTGCGGGCCGGCCGCGGCAGTCTCGCGCCGTTCGGCCTCGAACAGCCGGCCTAGCGAACGGCCGACCTTTGCGCGACGACAGCGGCGACGACAAGCGGGGACCAACGGCAACGGGGACCGACGGCACGAACACGAACACGACCAACGGCAACGACCACGGCGTTATTTCGAACGTGATCACGCAAACCGGACAGACGCGGCAGGCCGCGTTGTTACAATAGCCGCGCTATGGAATCTTCCCTGATACAAACAATCGTCGTCTATGCGCTGCCGGTCGTGTTCGCGATCACGCTGCATGAGGCCGCCCACGGTTACGTCGCCCGCATGCTCGGCGACAACACCGCCTATGTGCTTGGCCGCGTTTCCTTCAACCCGATGCGTCATATCGATCCGCTCGGCACGATCGCGATCCCGCTGCTGCTGTATTTCGCGACGAGCGGCGCGTTCATGTTCGGCTACGCGAAGCCGGTGCCGGTCGCATTCGGCAATCTGCGCAATCCGCGCTGGGGCTCGCTGTGGGTCGCGCTTGCCGGACCGCTGTGCAATTTCATCCAGGCGCTCGTGTGGGGCGTATTCGGCGTCGCGCTCGCCGCGATGAATATCGAAGAACCATTTTTCACGCGGATGGCATCGGCCGGCGTCGGCATCAATCTCGTGCTCGGCGTGTTGAACCTGTTTCCGCTACCGCCGCTCGACGGCGGCCGCGTGCTGGCCGCGCTGTTGCCGCCGCGACCGTCGATCATGCTGTCGCGCATCGAGCCGTACGGCTTTTTCATCGTGATGGCGCTCGTGCTGACCGGCACGCTGACGAAATTCTGGCTGCGGCCGCTCGTCGGTCTCGGCTACGATGCCGTGACCGCCATCCTGACCCCTCTCGTCTCGCTTCTTTGATCAGACCATGTACCCAGACCGAATTTTCTCCGGTATGCGACCTACGGGCTCGCTGCATCTCGGCCACTACCACGGCGTACTGAAAAACTGGGTGCGGCTGCAGTCCGAGTATCCGTGTTTCTTCTGCGTCGTCGACTGGCACGCGCTGACGACGCACTATGAAACGCCCGAGGTGATCGAAAAAAACGTCTGGGAAGTGCTGATCGACTGGCTCGCTTCGGGCATCGACCCGGCGCAGGCCACGCTGTTTATCCAGAGCCGCGTGCCCGAGCATGCGGAACTGGCGCTGCTGCTCGGCATGAGCACGCCGCTTGGCTGGCTCGAACGCGTGCCGACGTACAAGGAGCAGATGGAGAAGCTGAAAGACAAGGACCTGTCCACTTACGGCTTCCTGGGCTATCCGGTGCTGATGGCGGCCGACATTCTGCTTTATCGCGGCTCGCTCGTGCCGGTCGGCGAAGACCAGGTGCCGCACGTCGAGATGACGCGCGAAATCGCGCGGCGCTTCAATTACCTGTACGGCCGCGAGCCGGGCTTCGAGGAGAAGGCGCTGGAAGCCGCGAAGAAGCTCGGCGGCAAACGCGCGAAGCTGTACCACGAGCTGCGCAATTCGTATCAGCAGGAGGGCGACGACGAAGCGCTCGAAAAAGCGCGCGCGATGCTGCAGGAGTCGCAGAGTCTTTCCATGAGCGATCGCGAGCGGCTGTTCGGCTACCTCGAAGGCTCGCGCAAGATCATTCTCGTCGAGCCGCAGGCAATGTTGACCGAGGCGTCGCGCATGCCGGGCCTCGATGGGCAGAAGATGTCGAAGTCGTACGGCAACACGATCGGCTTGCGTGAAGACGCCGAGACGATCACGAAGAAAGTGCGCACGATGCCGACCGATCCGGCGCGCGTGCGCCGCACCGACCCGGGCGATCCCGACAAGTGCCCGGTGTGGCAGCTGCATCAGGTCTATACCGATGAGGCAACGCACGAATGGGTGCAAAAGGGTTGCCGTTCGGCCGGCATCGGTTGCCTCGAGTGCAAGCAGCCCGTTATCGAAGGCATTCTGCGCGAGCAGCAGCCGATGCTCGAGCGCGCGCAGAAGTACATGGACGATCCGTCGCTGTTGCGTGCCATCGTCGCCGACGGTTGCGACAAGGCGCGCCGTTTCGCGACCGAGACGATGCGCGACGTGCGCGAGGCGATGGGGCTGTCGTACAACTGATGCGCGCGTGTTCCTGGCGGGCGGGGCTCGCATGAGCGGATTGAACGACGAATCTTCAGACGCGGCGGCGTCGGGAGCGGCATCTGCGCCGACGCCGCACGGGCTCGGCGAGCCGTCGCGCTGGGTGCGTCGCTGGACGCATCTGGTCGCGCCGGGCGGCGCGGTGCTCGACGTTGCGTCGGGCGCGGGGCGGCATGCGCGCTGGTTTGCCGCGCACGGGCATCGGGTGACCGCAGTCGACCGCGACGTCGCCGCACTCGCGACGATGCGCGACGAGCCCGATATCGCCACCGTTGCCGCCGATATCGAAAACGCTGCATGGCCGCTTGCCGCCGATGCGGCATTCGCGGCGGTGGTCGTGACGAATTATCTGCATCGGCCGCTTTTTCCGCAGCTGCTGCGCGCGTTGGCGCCAGGCGGCGTGCTGATCTACGAAACCTTCGCGCAGGGAAACGAGTCGGTCGGCAAGCCATCGACCCCCGCTTTCCTGCTCAAATCGGGCGAACTGCTCGACGCGGTGCGCGGACAGCTTCGCGTGATCGCGTTTCAGGACGGTTTCCTGGCCGAACCGCGGCCCGCGTTCATTCAGCGCATCTGCGCGGTCAAGGAAACGTGCGGGAAGCAGCCAGGCGATGCGGAAAGTGTTGCTTTTCCACCCGGATTGCTGGTTCCCCCGCGTTACGATTTGGCCGGTTAATCCGCTACAATTCCGGTTTATTCAGTAAATTCATCGAGTTCAATGGCACACGAGACCCAGGGCGGCGCCGGCAGCACGCACGGCGCGCGCAACGACAGTATTTGGATTCGCGGCAGCATTCCTGCCATCGTCACCCCCATGCACGAAGACGGCAGTCTCGATCTGCCGGCGTTCCGAAAACTGATCGACTGGCATATCGAAGAGGGCACGAGCGGTCTCGTTGTGGTTGGTACGAGCGGCGAGTCGGCCACGCTGTCGGTTGAAGAGCACATCCTGATGGTGAAGACCGCAGTCGAGCATGCGGCTGGCCGCATTCCGGTCATCGCCGGCGCGGGCGGCAATTCGACTGCCGAAGCGATCGAACTCTCCGCGCAGGCGAAGGAAGTCGGCGCCGATGCGACACTGCAGGTCGTGCCGTACTACAACAAGCCGACGCAGGAAGGCATCTATCGCCATTTCGCGAAAATTGCGGAAACCGTCGACCTGCCGGTGATCCTTTACAATGTGCCCGGCCGCACCGTTGCGGACATGTCGAACGAGACGATTCTGCGTCTTGCGCAGGTGCCGGGCATCGTCGGCGTGAAGGAAGCGACGGGCAATATCGATCGCGCCGCGCACCTGATCAAGGCGGCGCCGCGGCACTTCGGGATTTACAGCGGCGACGACCCGACTGCGATCGCGCTGATCCTGCTTGGCGGCCACGGCAATATTTCGGTCACCGCGAACGTCGCGCCGCGCGCGATGGCGCAGTTGTGCGCAGCGGCGCTCGCCGCCGATGCGAAAACAGCTCGGGAGATTCATCTGAAACTCCTGTCGCTGCATAAGAACCTATTTATCGAGTCGAACCCGATTCCGGTGAAATGGGTACTGCAGCAAATGGGCCGTATGGAAGGCGGCATCCGTTTGCCTCTTACGCCGCTCGACGCGCGCTATCACGAGGTGGTGCGTACGGCGATGCGCGAAGCGGGACTGCCGGGCTAGAACGGACCGTATCGCGAGCCATGCCGTGCAATGCGCATGCTCGCGTGACCGGCCGCACCGGCGCTTTTGTTTAACCATAACGATCACGCCTCGTTCGGGATCCGAACCTGGCACGCGTTCTAGCGTCACGAAGGACCACATGAAACGTTCCGCCCTCTACATCCACGCAACGCGCGCCATCGCGCTGGCGCTTGCGGTCTCTGCGCTTGCTGGTTGCGACACGCTGAACGACGTGCTCGCAACGGACAGGGTCAACTACAAGGACACGCCGACGGCGCCGCCGCTCGCCGTGCCGAACGATTTGACGGCCGCGCAGATCGACCAGCGCTATGAGGCGCCGCCGGTCGGCACCGCGCTCGGCGGTGCGCCGCAGCGCGCGAAGACCGAAGCCGGCAACCTGACCGAGGGTGTGCCGACCGCGCAGGATCCGCTCGGCATGCACATCGAGCGCGACGGCGATCGCCGCTGGCTCGTCGTCGACGGCCGCACGCCGGACCAATTGTGGCCGCAACTGCAGGAGTTCTGGACCGAGAACGGCTTCTCGTTGAAAACGAACGCGCCGTCCACCGGCATCATGACCACGGACTGGGCCGAAAACCGCGCGAACATTCCCGACGACTGGTTCCGCCGCACGATTGGCCGCGTGATCGATTTCGCGTATTCGTCGGGAACGCGCGACAGCTTCCGCACGCTCGTTTCGCGCGACGCGACCGGCGCGACCGATATCTCGATCACGCACAGCTCGATGGAAGAGGTGCTGACGGGCATGGACAAGACGTCGTCGAAATGGGTCGAACGTCCGCGCGATCCCGCGCTCGAAGCGGCCTTCCTGTCGAAGCTGATGCAGAAGTTCGGGCTGACCGACGCGCAATCGAAGCAACTGATCACCGATGCGCGTCCGGCGGCGGCAAGCGCCAAGCTGGCCGGCGAAACCACGCTCGACCTGCCTGAGTCTTTTGACCGGGCGTGGCTGCGCGTCGGCCTTGCGCTCGACCGCACCAACTTCACGGTCGACAATCGCGATCGCGAGAAGGGCATTTATTACGTCCGCTATGCCGACTCCTTGCAGGAAGTGAAGCGCGAGGGGCTCTTCGGCAAGCTCTTCACCAGTGATCCGAAGAAATCGAAAAGTCCCGAGTACCTCGTCAATGTGCGTCCGACCAGCGACACCATGACGCAGGTCGCCGTGGTCGACTCGAACGGGCAGATCGATACGTCTTCGGACGCGCAGCGCATCGTGTCGCTGCTGCATGCACAGCTGAACTAACGCGGCCGTGCGGTTCGCCAGTCTGGGAAGCGGCAGCGAAGGCAATGCACTGGTCGTCGAAGCCCAAAGCGGAACGACGACCACACGCGTGCTGCTCGATTGCGGTTTCTCGGCGACGGAAGTCGAACGGCGGCTCGCGCGCATCGGTCTCGATGCTGCGCCGTTTGCCGCCATTCTCATCACCCACGAACACAGCGACCATATCGGTAGCGCGTTGACGCTCGCCCGTCGGTGGTCGGTTCCGTTGTATATGAGCTGGGGTACGGCCCGCGCCGTCGGCGCCGACGAAGCGGACGTCGATTTGCGCGTGCTGTGGGGCGACGAAGCGGTCGCGGTCGGCGACCTTGGCGTGCTGCCTTATACGGTGCCACATGACGCCCGCGAACCATTGCAATACGTGTTCTCGGACGGCGCGTCGCGGCTCGGCGTACTCACCGACGTCGGCACGTCGACGCCGCATATCAACGCGGTGCTAAGCGGCTGCGACGCGCTCGTGCTCGAATGCAACCACGACCTCGGCATGCTGGCGACGAGCCGTTATCCCGCGTCGCTGAAAGCGCGCATCGGCGGCAACCATGGTCATCTGAACAATGACGCAGCCGCTGCGATACTTGCTTCGCTTGACCGGTCGCGGTTGCGTCATCTGGTCGCGGCGCATTTGAGTCAGCAGAATAATCTGCCGGAACTGGCGCAGGCTGCGATGGCCGCCGTGATGAACGCCGCGGCAGCGGACGTCGTGGTCGCGTCGCAGGACAGCGGTTTCGACTGGCTGACGCTCTAATTTCGTTCTGATTGCCCGTCAGGGCGGTTCGACAAAAATCCAGCGCTGAAAGCAAAACGCCCGTGACGATATGTCACGGGCGTTTTTCCGACTGAAGCCGGCCGATGCTACGAGGATGCGCTCGCGGCCGGCTTCGTTTTCATGACGTCAGTTGCGGTTGCCGCCGAAGATGCCGAGCAGCGCAAGCAGATTGACGAACACGTTGTACAGGTCGAGGTAAATCGCGAGCGTTGCCGTAATGTAGTTCGTTTCACCGCCGTTCACGACGCGCTGCACGTCGAACAGCATGTACGCCGAGAAAATCACGATGGCGAGCACCGAAATGGTGAGCATCAGCGCCGGCAGTTGCAGGAACAGATTCGCGACCATCGCGAGCAGCAGCACGATCACGCCGACGAAGAGCCACTTGCCGAGGCCGGAGAAATCGCGCTTGCTGACCGTGGCAACCGTCGCCATCGCGGCGAAGATCACACCGGTGCCACCGAACGCGAGCATGATCAGCGACGGGCCGTTCGAGAAGCCGAGAATGAAGCTCAGCAGACGCGACAGCATCAGGCCCATGAAGAACGTGAAGCCTAGCAGCACGAATACGCCCGCTGCGCTGTCCTTCGTCTTCTGGATGGCGAACATGAAGCCGAACGCAATCGCGAAGAACGCCAGCATGCTCATCGCGGGGCTGGTGGCGGCGAACAGCGAGAAGCCCGTGACGACGCCCACCCACGCGCCCAGCACCGTCGGCACCATCGACAGCGCGAGCAGCCAGTAGGTGTTGCGCAGTACGCGGTTGCGTGTTTCGGCCGAGGTGACGACGCCGCCGCGGCCAAAGTTATAGGGGGATTCGTTCATGGTTTCTCCTTGCGTAAGACGCAGTGTTACCCGGTGGTTGCACTATCTGTTCTACGGTGCCGGCGAGCGGATTGCCGCCGGTCACTCGACCCACCAATCCTAAGATAAGCCCGGCGCACAGGAGTTTCAATGCGCTTCGCGTCGATTGCAACCCCAAACGCGAGGCTTTTCCCTGGATTCTGTAAAGCGCGGCGGGTGTTCTGCTGCATTCCGCTTTGATTCTTTCAATGTGTAAGGGTTCAATCGCAATCATACACTGGAACATGCTACAATAGCGGATTCATTTGAATTTGTAACTTCTTAATTTTTTGGAGTTTTTATGGCGATCGAACGCACTCTGTCGATTATCAAGCCGGACGCTGTGGCCAAGAACGTGATTGGTCAAATCTACACGCGTTTCGAAAACGCGGGCCTGAAGATCGTCGCGTCGCGCATGGTGCAACTGTCGCGTGCCGACGCAGAGAAGTTCTATGCCGTGCACCGTGAGCGTCCTTTCTTCAAGGATCTCGTCGAATTCATGATTTCGGGCCCGGTCGTCGTGCAGGCGCTCGAAGGCGAAAACGCCATTCTGAAGCACCGCGAACTGATGGGCGCGACGGACCCGAAGAAGGCCGAAAAGGGCACGATCCGTGCAGATTTCGCCGACAGCATCGACGCCAACGCAGTGCACGGTTCCGATGCCGCCGAAACGGCGCGCGTCGAAATCGCGTTTTTCTTCCCGGAAGTCAATGTCTACTCGCGCTAGGTCGCGGTAGCGTAGAAACAATGCAGGAGCGGGCGCGAAAGGCAATGCGTTCATGTGGCTTGCTGGGTGAACGCAGTCTCGCACTGAAATGGCAGGATTCGATATGACGAGCAGTCCCACCGTCAACCTTCTCGATCTCGACGCCGAAGGGCTCGTCGCATACTGCGGCAGCCTCGGCGAGAAGCCGTTTCGCGCCAGGCAATTGCAGCGCTGGATTCACCAGTACAACGCGGCGGACTTCGACGGCATGACCGATCTCGCGAAGTCGCTGCGCGAAAAGCTGAAAAGCCGTGCATCGATCACGATGCCCGGCATCGTCAGCGACCATATTTCTGCCGACGGCACCCGGAAGTGGCTCATCGACGTCGGCAATGGCAATGCGGTCGAAACCGTATTCATTCCCGAAGAAGGGCGCGGCACGCTGTGCGTGTCGTCGCAGGCCGGATGTGCGGTCAACTGCCGGTTCTGCTCGACCGGCAAGCAGGGTTTCTCGCGCAATCTGAGTACCGGCGAGATCATCGGCCAGTTGCGCATGGCCGAATTCGCGCTGCGCGCGTCGCTCGGTGTCGCCGGTGGCCGTGCAACGGGCGGCGACGGCAAGGGCGAGCGCGTCGTCACCAACGTCGTGATGATGGGTATGGGCGAGCCGCTGCTGAACTACGACGCGGTCGTGCCGGCCATGCGGCTGATGCTCGACGATAACGCCTACGGCCTGTCGCGCCGGCGTGTCACGCTGTCCACGTCCGGCGTCGTGCCGATGATGGACCGGCTCGGCGCCGATCTGCCCGTCGCGCTCGCGGTGTCGCTGCACGCGCCCACCGACGATCTGCGCGACATGCTCGTGCCGCTCAACAAAAAGTATCCGCTGCGTGAACTGATGGCCGCGTGCGAGCGGTATCTGAAAGTCGCGCCGCGAGACTTCATTACTTTCGAATATTGCATGCTGGACGGCGTGAACGATAGCGAAGCGCAAGCGCGCGAGCTGCTCGCAGTGACGCGCGACATTCCATGCAAATTCAACCTGATTCCGTTTAATCCGTTTCCGGAGTCCGGGCTTATCCGCTCGAAACAGGAGCAGATCAAACGGTTCGCGCACGTACTGATCGACGCAGGGGTCGTCACGACGGTGCGCAAAACACGCGGCGACGACATCGATGCCGCCTGCGGCCAACTGGCTGGTGCAATCAAGGATCGCACGCGGCTTGCTGAACGTACGGGGAAGGCGGCCAAGGTAATCGAGGTTCGCGCAGTGTAGCCGCGCCGGGCCGGGCGCAGCGCCGGTTCGGGCGCGCGAGCGGCGCGCAGAAAAGCTGCACATAGGGTCGCACATTTTGTTATAAACGGTCTGCGATTGCGGCTCGAGCCTCCGGCACGGGCCGATCGCACAAGAAGAATCGACGCGAAAGGATTTGGGATGAGTGAGCCGCAGCACCCGCAACCGCACGACACCGATAGACATGCCGGGCGTCCGGCGCCGGTCGCCGCACCTGCTGCGCTGCAGCCGGCCGCGCAGGCGGGTAACGAGTCGCTCGCAGCGGTCGGGGCGCGTCTTGCTCAGTTGCGCGAATCGAAGGGCTGGTCCATCGAGGATGTGTCCGCGCGCCTGAAAGTATCCGTCACCAAATTGCGCGCGCTCGAGGCAGGCGATCTGAGCCATTTGCCCGATACGACCTTTGCGCTCGGTGTCGTGCGCAGCTACGCGAAAATGCTCGGCGCCGATCCGGCACCTTACACGCAGGCGCTGCGCCGCGAACGCGGCGTGCCGGCGCCGGATCTGACGATGCCGGCATCGGCGGGCGCCGATTTGCCGCGCGGCAAGGTCTCTCTGTCGCTTGGCAGCAACGCGCCGCGGCGCCGGTCGTGGCTGTGGGGCGTCGCGGCGGTCGTCGTCGCGCTGATCGCGCTGGCGATGTGGCACACGAACGGCGGGGACTCGAGCGCATGGCTCGCGCGCCTGAAGGCGACGGCTAGCGGCGCCGGCTCGGCGAGCGCGGCGAGCGGCGCAGCGGCCGATGTGGCGCAGGGTTCCACGACGGCGCAACCGGCCGGTAACGCCGAAGCGTCGGATGCGCAGACGGCAGGTGTTGCGCAATCGGCGTCGCAGCCCGAGGCACAGCAGGCGCACCCGGCCGCGGCCGCGCCAGATGCGGCTGCGCCGAACGTCGCGGCGAGTTCGGCGCAGCCGGCTGCGGCGACCGCCAACGCTGCCGTGCAGGCTAGCGCGGCGACGGGCACCGGGGCAGCTGCGAACGCGGCCTCGGCGAGCACGGCGCAGGCCGCCTTGGCGGGTGGATCGACGGTCGCGATCAAGGTGACGCAAGACAGCTGGTTCAGCATCCGTCAGAAGGACGGCAAGGAAGTGTTCTCGGGCCTCGTGCACGCGGGCGACAGCAAGGAAGTGAGCGGCGAGCCGCCGTTCAGGGTGACGGTCGGCAACAAGGCCGGTCTCGATTCGATGACGCTCGACGGTCAGCCCGTCGATCCGGCCAAATATGCATCGGCGAAGGGGAATGTGGCACGCTTCGCATTGCCCTGACGACGCGGCGCGGCGGACGGTCTGTCCGCCGTGTTTCGCTTGGCGCCGCTCATCGCAACGCGCGCGGGTGGTAGCGAACCGGCGCCACGCTTGCGGGCCAATGCGTACGGCATAGTTATGCGACACGAGCACGACATGAGCGCGCGACCCACGCGAGTCACCGAGGGCCGCGCTGCTCAAAAGATGGTTCATAGCGGGTTCCAACAGCAGATTTCAATAGCCGGCTCGCTGCAGAAGGCTTCAGCGCCAGACTGCGGCAAATTGCGGTAGCAGAGCCGGCTTCAAAGACATACTTCAAGGCGCAGCCTTCAATGGCGGGTTTATCGATGCACTCCGATCCCATGCAATCCACCACCAGTCAAATTTGTTCGTCCGAGCCGATTTTCGGCGGCCACGCGCCGCGCCGCGCATCGAACGCGGTCGACGTCCGTTGGGGCGGCAACCTCGTCACGATCGGCGGCGACGCGCCCGTGCGCGTGCAGTCGATGACCAACACCGATACGGCGGACGCGATCGGCACCGCGATCCAGATCAAGGAGCTTGCGCAGGCAGGTTCGGAACTCGTGCGCATCACGGTCAACACGGCGGAAGCCGCGGCAGCCGTGCCGGCTATCCGCGAGCAGCTGGACCGCATGGGCGTTTCGGTTCCGCTCGTCGGCGACTTCCACTACAACGGTCACCTGTTGCTGCGCGACCACCCGGCATGCGCCGAATCGCTGTCGAAGTACCGCATCAACCCGGGCAACGTCGGCCAGGGCGCCAAGCGCGATACGCAATTCGCCCAGATGATCGAGGCGGCCATCAAATACGACAAGCCTGTGCGTATCGGCGTGAACTGGGGCAGTCTCGATCAGGATCTGCTCGCGAAGATGATGGATCAAAACGCGGCGCGCGCCGAACCGTGGGAAGCGCAAAGCGTGATGTACGAAGCGCTGATCCAGTCGGCGATCGGCTCGGCCGAACGCGCGGTCGAACTCGGGCTCGCGCGCAACAAGATCATCCTGTCGTGCAAGGTGAGCGGCGTGCAGGACCTGATCGCCGTCTATCGCGAGCTTGCGCGCCGTTGCCAGTTCGCGCTGCACCTTGGGCTGACCGAAGCCGGCATGGGGTCGAAGGGCATCGTCGCGTCGACGGCGGCGCTTTCCGTGCTGCTGCAGCAGGGTATCGGCGACACGATCCGCATTTCGCTGACGCCGGAACCGGGCGCATCGCGTACCGGTGAAGTCGTCGTCGGCCAGGAAATCCTGCAGACGATGGGCCTGCGCTCGTTCACGCCGATGGTGATCGCGTGCCCCGGTTGCGGCCGCACGACGAGCACGCTGTTCCAGGAGCTCGCCTCGCAAATTCAGACGTATCTGCGTCAGCAAATGCCGGTGTGGCGCGATCAGTACCCTGGCGTCGAAAAGATGCACGTCGCGGTGATGGGCTGCATCGTCAACGGGCCGGGTGAATCGAAGCAGGCGAATATCGGCATCAGCCTGCCCGGTTCGGGCGAGAACCCGGCCGCGCCGGTGTTTATCGACGGCGAAAAGGTGAAGACGCTGCGCGGCGAGCGCATCGCCGAAGAGTTCCAGCAAATCGTGAGCGACTATGTCGAGCGCCGCTATGGCCGCGCCGAAGCGCTCAGCTAAATATCCGCAATCGAAATTCAGA
Organism: Paraburkholderia sp. SOS3; assembly: GCF_001922345.1. Taxonomy (NCBI): domain Bacteria; kingdom Pseudomonadati; phylum Pseudomonadota; class Betaproteobacteria; order Burkholderiales; family Burkholderiaceae; genus Paraburkholderia; species Paraburkholderia sp. SOS3. Next base: position 2,027,938 of record NZ_CP018811.1, read on the forward strand.
TGACTGAACAGAAGAAAAAGCTCGAGAAGCTGTCCGGCGTGAAAGGCATGAACGATGTGCTGCCGCAGGACGCCCAGCTATGGGAATTTTTCGAATCGACCGTCAAGTCGATGCTTCGTTCTTACGGATACCAGAATATTCGTACGCCGATCGTCGAACATACGCAGTTGTTCACGCGCGGTATCGGCGAGGTGACCGATATCGTCGAGAAGGAAATGTACAGCTTCACCGACGCGCTGAACGGCGAGAATCTGACGCTGCGCCCTGAAAACACGGCAGCGGTCGTGCGTTCGGCGATCGAGCACAACCTGCTGTACGACGGGCCGAAACGCCTGTGGTACGTCGGGCCGATGTTCCGTCACGAGCGGCCGCAGCGCGGGCGCTATCGTCAGTTTCACCAGGTCGGTGTCGAGGCGCTCGGCTTTGCGGGCCCCGACGCGGACGCGGAGATCATCCTGATGTGCCAGCGTCTGTGGGATGACCTCGGTCTGACCGGCATCAAGCTCGAAATCAATTCGCTCGGTCTTGCGCAGGAGCGTGCGGCGCACCGCGTCGAGCTCATTGCGTACCTCGAACAGCACCAGGACGTGCTCGACGAGGACGCCAAGCGCCGTCTCTACACGAACCCGCTGCGCGTGCTGGACACGAAGAATCCGGCGCTGCAGGACATCGCACGCAATGCGCCGAAGCTGATCGACTTCCTCGGCGACGAATCGCTTGCGCACTTCGAAGGGCTGCAGCGCATCCTGAAGGCGAACAACATCCCGTTCACGATCAATCCGCGGCTCGTGCGCGGTCTTGATTATTACAATCTGACCGTGTTCGAATGGATTACCGACAAGCTTGGCGCGCAAGGCACGGTTGCCGCCGGCGGCCGTTACGATCCGCTGATCGAGCAGTTGGGCGGCAAGCCGACGGCGGCGTGCGGCTGGGCGATGGGCGTCGAGCGCATTCTCGAACTGCTGAAGGAAGAGCAACTGGTGCCGGAGGGCGAGGGCTGCGACGTCTACGTCGTGCATCAGGGCGACGCCGCGCGCGACCAGGCGTTTATCATCGCCGAGCGGCTGCGCGACACGGGACTCGACGTGATCCTGCACTGCAGTGCGGACGGCGCGCCGTCCAGCTTCAAGTCGCAGATGAAGCGCGCCGACGCGAGCGGTGCGGCCTACGCGGTCATTCTCGGCGACGACGAAATCGCAAACGGCACGGTCGGCGTGAAGCCGCTGCGCGAGGTCGGCGCGGCCGGCGCAAAAAGCGAACAGCAGACGGTCCCGGCCGAAGACTTGACCGAATTTCTAATCAATGCGATGGTTGCGTCCTCTGACGACGACGCCGACTGATTTCAGCGTTTTTCGCCGCTTTTCGCGCGCAAAACAGTTGAAAACATTTGAAAACGGATAAAGCATCAATAGGGAAGGAATCGCTTCGCGATGAGTTACCACGACGAACAGGAAACATTAGAAAGCGTGAAGGCATGGTGGGAGCGTTGGGGTAACGCGACCACGTGGATTCTGCTGGTGGCGGTTGTCGCGGCGGCGGCCTGGAACGGCTGGAACTACTGGCAGCGCCATCAGGCGGGCGAAGCGGCGGTGCTGTACGACCGGCTGCAGCAGGCGAGCGCGGCCGGCGACAAGGCCGACAAGGCAACCGTCACACGCATCGCCACCGATATGGAAGACAAGTTCAGCGGCACCGCTTACGCCCAGATGTCCGCGCTTGCCGCAGCCAAGGCGCTGTATCAGGCGGGCGACGAACCCGGCGCGAAAGCACAGCTGCAATGGGCGGCGGACCATGCGAAAGATCCCGAATTCAGGCAGATCGCGAAGCTGCGGCTCGCTTCGCTGCTGCTCGATGAAAAGTCGTACGACGCGGGGCTCGCGCTGCTCGAGCAACCGGAATCGGACGCTTTCAAAGGTGTTGTCGCCGACAGCCGCGGCGACCTGCTCGCCGCGCAAGGCAAGCGCGACGACGCACGCGCGGCCTACAAGGTCGCGCTCGATGCGTTGCCGAAAAACGATACTTCGACGCGTCAGCTGATTCAGTTCAAGCTCGACGCGCTGGGCGGTTAACGTCATCGGCTGCCGATGCATCTGCGCCGCGTCCCGCCTTCACTTCAATGAATAAACCAGACATGCTTCGTTCACCGATGAATCTGCTGAAACGTTACGCCGTGCCCGTCGCATGCACGCTCGCGGTGCTCACGATGGCCGCGTGCTCGTCGTCGAAAGACGAGCGCCGCGTGCCGACGCCGCTGACCGAATTCAAGTCCCAGCTCGACGTGCAGCAGACGTGGAAGGCGAGCGTGGGCAAGGCGGGCCGCTATATGTTCGCGCCGGTCGCGGTCGGCGATGCCGTCTATGCGGCGGGCGCAAACGGCTCGGTCGCGAAGATCGATGCAAAGACCGGCAACGATATCTGGCGCGTGAAACTGAAGGACGATCTGTCTGCAGGCGTCGGCACCGACGGCAATCTGACGGCGGTCGGCGGACTGAAGGGTGCGGTGGACGTGCTTGGACCCGACGGCAAGCTGCTGTGGCGGGGCTCGGTGCAGGGCGAGATCCTGTCGCCGCCGCTCGTCGGCAACGGTCTCGTGATCGTGCGCACGATCGATGGGCAGATCATCGCGTTCAATGGGCAAACGGGCGAACAGCGCTGGGTGTTCCGCAACCGCGCCGTGCCGCTGAACCTGCGCGTGACCGCCGGCATGACGTTCGCCGGCGATGCGGCGGTGCTCGCCGGCTTCCCGGGTGGCCAGTTCGCGGCGATCAATCTGCAGAACGGCGATGCGTACTGGCAAACGCCGGTCTCGTATCCGAAGGGCGTGACCGAAGTCGAGCGCATCAACGACGTGACCGGGCCGCCGACGCTCGTCGGCGCCGAAACCTGCGCGGTGACGTTCCAGGGCCAACTCGGCTGCTTCGATGCGAACTCGGGCCGCGCGCTGTGGGAAAAGCCGTTTTCGAGCACAAGCGGTATTGCGCAGGACGAGCAGGTGGTCGTCGGCGGCGATGACTGGTCGATCGTGACCGCGTTCGATGCGACGACCGGCAAGCAGTTGTGGCGCAACGAACAATTGAAGAGCCGCGACGTCAGCGTGCCGACGCTGCTCGGCCACGCGGCGGTGGTCGGCGACTACAAGGGCTTCGTGCATTTCCTGTCGCGCGATGACGGCTCCTTCGTTGCGCGCATGAAAACCGATGGCAGCGAAATTACCGCTGCGCCGGTGCTGGCAGGCGATACGCTCGTCGTGCAGACGCACGACGGCGATCTGTATGGGTTCCGGCCGCGCTAAGCATGTGGCGGTGGCGCAATCGCCGGGCCGCCGTCGCTGAGCGCACCGTCTTGCGCCGTGGCACGGCTGCCATCCGCGCGATATGAAGGCAGGGAAGCGGCGCAACCCGGCCTACCGCCAGAAGGCGTCAAGGATGCGGTAGCTGGCCCACATAGCCGAACCGAGCGCTATTGAACGACTGCCAGCATCGTCGCCACGGGCGCCGGCTCGTTTCCGGCGCGATCAGGTGCAGGTGCGCATGTCCTTCAGGAAGCATGCGCGCATGCATGGACTGTGCGAGCCAACGCACCGCGTTTTCGCAAGCGTGTTGCACCGGTGCAAGCTGCACCCATGGCCCTGTACGCTCACGCCGTCCACGCATCCGGAGCGAGCCAGATTCGTGCTAATTTGCGACACATGAAATAGCGGCGACTGAATGCCGCCCAATCGTTGCGCGGGCCGCGCAAAGCCGCGATTCCGCGGGCCTGATCGGCGGCGTCGCCACACTGGCGCTGAACGACCGTAATCGGCAAGCCCGCGCCTCACAGTGAACAACATCAGATGAAACCCGTTATTGCCCTCGTCGGGCGCCCCAATGTGGGGAAATCCACACTGTTCAACCGTCTCACGCGCTCACGCGACGCGCTCGTCGCGGACCTGCCCGGGCTCACGCGCGACCGCCACTACGGCGAGGGGCGCGTCGCCGGCGAGCGGCCGTATCTCGTCGTCGACACGGGCGGTTTCGAGCCGGTCGCGAAAGAGGGCATCCTTTACCAGATGGCCCGCCAGACGCGCCAGGCGGTCGAGGAATCGGACATCATCGTGTTCATCGTCGACGGCCGCAACGGCCTTGCGCCGCAGGACAAATCGATTGCCGACTATCTGCGCAAGACGGGCCGGCCGATCTTCCTCGTGATCAACAAGGCCGAAGGGATGAAGTACACGACGGTCGCCGCCGAATTTTACGAACTCGGTCTAGGCGACCCGCGAGCGATTTCGGCCGCGCACGGCGACGGCGTCGCCGAAATGATCGGCGAAGCGCTCGACGTCGCCTATGCGGGCCAACCGGAAGAATCCGAAGAAGAAAAAGCGCAGCACGGCGTGAAGATCGCGATTGTCGGGCGCCCGAACGTCGGCAAGTCGACGCTCGTCAACACGCTGATCGGCGAGGAACGCGTGATCGCGTTCGATATGCCAGGCACGACGCGCGACTCGATTTACGTCGACTTCGAACGTCAGGGGAAAAAGTACACGCTGATCGACACGGCGGGCTTGCGCCGCCGCGGCAAGGTGTTCGAGGCGATCGAGAAATTTTCGGTCGTGAAGACGCTGCAGTCGATCTCCGATGCGAACGTCGTCATCCTGCTGCTCGATGCGCAGCAGGATATTTCCGATCAGGACGCGCATATCGCTGGCTTTGTCGTCGAGCAGGGGCGCGCGCTCGTGGTGGGCGTGAACAAATGGGACGGGCTCGATGCGCACGTGCGTGAGCGCACAAAAGCCGACTTGGAGCGCAAGCTAAAATTTCTCGACTTCGCGAAGTTCCATTTCATTTCGGCTGCGGAAAAGACCGGCATTGGCCCGTTGATGCGCTCGGTCGATGCCGCGTATGCAGCCGCGATGGCGAAGCTGCCGACGCCGAAGCTCACGCGCGCGCTGATCGACGCCGTCGAATTCCAGCAGCCGCGCCGCAAGGGGCCGGTGCGTCCGAAGCTGCGCTACGCGCACCAGGGAGGACAAAACCCGCCGATCATCGTCATTCACGGCAATGCGCTCGATGCAGTGACGGACACCTATAAGCGCTACCTCGAAAACCGCTTCAGGGAAACTTTCGCGCTGACTGGGACTCCATTGCGAATAGAGTTCCGATCGTCGACGAACCCTTATGCGGACAAAGGCTGAGAGGCCCGTGTACGTTGGGTTTGGCAGCTTTGCCCTGAATCTCGAGGCAAAGCGCGCATAAAGGAAAATCGGCTATAGTGTAGCGATTGACGGCGGATTTCTTTTTCTTCGTCGTCAATTAAGTCAACCTGCAAAAAAACACGGAGTTTGCTATGAGCAACAAAGGGCAATTGTTACAAGACCCGTTTTTGAACGCGCTGCGTAAAGAGCACGTGCCGGTCTCGATCTATCTGGTGAACGGCATCAAGCTTCAAGGGAACATCGAATCGTTCGACCAGTACGTTGTGTTGCTCCGTAACACGGTTACCCAGATGGTTTACAAGCACGCTATCTCGACGGTCGTGCCCGCGCGTCCGGTGAATTTCCACCCGGATTCCGAATCGTCCTAAACCTCGTCGCGGCCGGTCGACGCATGCCGCCTGACGGCGTTGCGCACCGGCCGCTTCAACAGCGCCCTGTGCGGCCGCTTCCACTTTGACACCCGCCAATTTGACCCACGCAGCACTCGTCGGCATCGATTTCGGCAAGATCGACTTCGTCGCCAGCCTCGAAGAACTTAGCCTGCTCGCACAAAGCGCGGGCGCCCATCCCGCCGTCACGCTGACGGGCCGCCGTTCAAGTCCGGATGCCGCGCTTTTCGTCGGCAGCGGCAAGGCGGAAGAATTGCGCGTCGCATGCGAGGCGAACGGCATCGATCTCGTCATCTTCAATCACGCGCTGTCGCCGGCGCAGCAGCGCAATCTGGAGCGCTTGCTTAACAGGCGTGTCGTCGATCGCACGAGCCTGATTCTCGACATCTTCGCGCAGCGTGCGCGCAGCCACGAAGGCAAGCTGCAGGTCGAGCTCGCGCAACTGCAATATCTGTCCACGCGCCTCGTGCGCGCGTGGACTCACCTTGAGCGCCAGAAGGGCGGTATCGGCCTGCGCGGCCCCGGCGAGTCCCAGCTCGAAACCGACCGTCGCCTGATCGGCGATCGCATCAAGATGCTGAAGTCGCGCCTCGAGCGTCTGCGGCGCCAGCACGGCACGCAACGCCGTGCGCGCGAGCGCAACCGTACGATGTCGGTGTCGCTCGTCGGCTATACGAACGCGGGCAAGTCGACCCTTTTCAACGCGCTGACGAAAGCGCAGGCCTACGCGGCCGACCAGCTGTTCGCGACTCTCGACACCACTTCGCGGCGCGTGTATCTCGGCGGCGAGATCGGGCAGGTGGTCGTGTCGGACACGGTCGGCTTCATTCGTGAGTTGCCGCACCAACTGGTGGCCGCGTTCCGTGCGACGCTCGAAGAAACGATTCACGCCGATCTGTTGCTGCATGTGGTCGATGCGTCGAGTGCCGTGCGCCTCGATCAGATCGATCAGGTGAACGAGGTGCTTGCCGGCATCGGTGCGGACACGATCCGGCAGGTGCTCGTGTTCAACAAGATCGATGCGGTGCCTGAACTCGCGGCCCGCGGCGAGGCGGTCGAGCGGGATGAGTATGGTAATATTTCGCGCGTCTTTTTGAGCGCGCGCACCGGGCAGGGGCTCGACGCATTGCGCGCTGCCATCGCCGAAATCGCCACTGCTGAACATCTTTCGGGTGCTGACGTCTGGGCGCAAGATGAAGGGTCGCAAGATGAAGGGGCGCAAGACGAAGGGATGCAACACCAACGGATGCAAGACGAAGGAGTGCCGGACGAACGGGCGCCCGACCAGCGTCCCCGGCCTGAAGCATTGCACGTCGATCGCCACGAAGACCACGCAGAATTTCACGAAGAGCACGAAGACCATCGCGCGCACCGTGGGGTCACCGAGCACGGACATTGATGCCGCGTCCGTTGACTGCCGACGGACTCGCGCTGTGACCCCGCAGCGAACCATAAGCGGGCTCGACGCGTTGAGCCGCGACGGACTTCCCGAATGAGATTGGCCTTTTTCAGAATTGCATCGACCCGCTGTCTACTCTGGTGAACGAACACAGGTGAATCAATACAACCCACGGAGTACCTGGCTGCGTCTGCGCGCCATGATGTCGCTGAACGACCCGCGCTGGGGCCGGGGAGACGGCAACGGCAACGGCGGCAATGGCGACCGGCAACGTTCGAATGATTCGAAGCGCCCGCAGAACGGCAAAGGCGGTGATGGCCCGCCGGACCTCGACGAAATGTGGCGCGATTTCAACCGGCGCCTGTCGCGCTTCTTCGGCCGCAAGGGCGGCGGCGACCGCCGTCCCGACAACGGCCGCAGTGCGCGCATCGGCGTGGGCATCGTCATCGGCGTGCTGATCGCGATCTATCTTGGCAGCGGCGTGTTCGTCGTCCAGGAAGGGCAGGCGGGCGTCGTGCTGCAATTCGGCAAGTATCGCGGCACCGTGGAACAGGGGGTGCACTGGCGCTTGCCGTATCCGTTCGAGTCGAACGAAATCGTCAACGTCGGGCAGATCCATTCGGTCGAAGTCGGCCGCAGCAATGTGGTGCGGCTCGCGAACGTGAAGGACGCATCGATGCTCACGCACGACGCCGATATCGTCGACGTGCGCTTTGCCGTGCAGTTCCAGATTCGCAAGCCGGTCGACTATCTGTTTCGCAGCGTCGACCCGGAACAGAGCGTCGCGCAGGCCGCGCAGGCCGCGATTCGCCAGATCGTCGGTTCGCGCAGCACGAGCGATGTGCTTTATCAGGACCGCGAAGCCATCCGTCAGCAACTGACCGATGCGATCCAGCATTCGCTCGACGAATTCAAAACCGGTCTCGCCGTGACGGGCGTGACGATCCAGAGCGCGCAGGTACCCGAGCAAGTACAACCGGCCTTCGAAGACGAAGCGAAGGCGCGTCAGGACCGCGAGCGCGCGAGGCGCGACGCGCAGGCTTACGCAAACGACCTGCTGCCGCGCGCCGAGGCGCAAGCCGCGAATCTCATCGACGAAGCGAAGAGCTACAGCGATCGCGTCGTCGCTCAGGCGCAAGGCGATGCGGAACGCTTCAAGGAAGTCTATGCACAGTACTCGAAGGCGCCCGCGGTGATTCGCGAACGGATGTATCTCGACACGATGCAGTACATCTACTCGAACACGACGAAGGTGTTCGTCGACAGCAAGGCCGGCAATAACGTGCTGTATTTGCCGCTCGACAAACTCGTCGCCGACACCCAGCGCGCCGCGGCGGCTGCCGCTGCGAATGCGGCCTCGGCAGGCGGTGCAGGTTCGACGGCGCAGGCAGCAGGCGCACCGGGCGCGCAAACGTCGCCGGGTACGATCATCGCCACCCCGCCGACCCCGCAAGCGGTCCCGCAATTTCAGGGGCAACAGGCAGGTCAACAAGCCGGCCAGCAAGCAGGTCAACAGACGCCGCAAGCCGCATCGGGCGCGGCGTCCGCGACACCGGCAAGCCAGCCCGCCGGCGCCAGCGACCCACTGCGCTCGCGCGATGCGTTCCGCAGCCGCGGCCGCGAAGACGATCTGCAATAAGGAGCGCGATCATGAACCGAATCATTGCGCTCGTCATTGCAGTCGTGATCGTGCTGTTCGTCGGATCGTCGATGGTGTTCACCGTCGATCAGCGGCATATGGCCGTGTTGTCGCCGCGCGGCGACGGCGAGCCGACGCTCGTCGGTCCGGGCCTGCACGTGAAGCTGCCGCCGCCGCTGCAAACGGTCACGCCGGTCGACACGCGCATCCAGACGCTCGACACGCCTGACGAAGATCACTACGCGGCGGCGGACAAGACCGATCTGCTCGTGAACCCCGTCATCAAGTTCCGCGTGACCGACCCCGTCAGGCTCGTGACCGAAACGAAGGGCGACGTGCAGAGCCTGCCGGACCGCCTCGCGCTGATTTCGCGCGGCGCGCTGACCGACGCGTTCTCGAAGTACAAGCTCGCGGACCTGCTCTCGAAGCTGCAGACGGTCGGCGACGATGCGCGCGCAGGCATGGAGAAAGCGGCCGGGTCGCTCGGCGTGGAAGTGGTCGACGTACAACTGACGCGCGTCGATTTCCCTGCCTCGATGGCCAATACCGTCTACAAGCGGATGATCGCGGCGCGCGAACAGATCGCGAATCAGGAGCGCGCGCAGGGGGCGGCCGAAGCCGACAAGATCAAGGATGCCGCTGCGCAGCAACAGCAGGCGCTGCTCGCAGACGCCTACAAGCAGGCGCAGGAAATCAAGGGCGACGGCGACGGCAAGGCCGCGGCGATCGCCGCCGACGCGTACGGCCGCGACCCGCAGTTCTATCAGTTCTATCAGAGCATGCAAGCGTACCGGAACAGCTTCAAGCCGAACGACGTCGTCGTGGTCGATTCGAGCAGTGACTTCTTCCGCTTCATGCGCGGCCCGAACGGCGGGGAGACGACGCCGAACGACGCCGCGGCGCCACGCAAAAATCATCAATAAAGGAAACGCCGCGGCAACCGGATCGCGGCAGCCTCATTCGCATGGACATAGCCGGATCGTTATTGCTCGCGATCGCCCTGATGCTGATCATCGAGGGGATGTTCCCCTTCGTGTTTCCAGTCGCGTGGCGCGATACCTTTCGTAGAATAGCGGAGCGCCCGCCGCACCATATCCGGATCGGCGGGTTGATCGTGATGGGGCTCGGCCTCGTGCTGCTGCTGATCGCGACCTGATGCGCGCGGCGCATGGGCCGGCGCGCTTCGATCTCACCTCGAGCCTGATCCGATTCTTTGGCGCGCAGCGCGCCTTGCACAACGTCGCAGGATTTATCGATGTCGACCTGGTTACTTCCCGAGAACATTGCCGACGTATTGCCGTCGGAAGCGCGCAAGATCGAAGAGTTGCGCCGGCGCCTGCTCGATCGCTTTCGCGCATACGGCTATGAAATGGTCATGCCGCCGATGCTCGAATATATCGAGTCGTTGCTGACGAGCGGCGGCAGCGATCTGAATCTGCGTACCTTCAAGCTCGTCGATCAGTTGTCGGGCCGCACGCTGGGCTTGCGCGCCGACATCACGCCGCAGGTCGCGCGCATCGACGCGCATCTGCTGAACCGTCAGGGCGTGACGCGCCTCTGCTACGCGGGCGTCGTGCTCCATACGCGGCCGCGCGGCCTGCACGCGACGCGCGAACAGATCCAGATCGGCGCCGAAATCTACGGTCATGCGGGCCTCGAGGCGGACCTCGAAATCCAGCAACTGATGCTCGATGCACTGCGTCTCGCGGGGCTCGCGAAGGTGCGGCTCGACCTCTGCCATGCGGGCGTGCTGGCCGCGCTGATCGACATGGAACCGGCCGCTGCGGCGCTCGGCGAAGCGCTGTACGGCGCGCTCGCGGGCAAGGACGTGCCGCGCCTCGTCGAACTCACCGCAAACCTCACGCCTGTGGTGCGCGACGCGCTGCGCGCGTTGCCGACGCTCTATGGTCAAGCGGACGTGATCGACGAAGCGCGCGCGCGCCTGCCGAATGCGCCCGATATCGCGCGTGCGCTCGAAGATCTGACCTTCCTCGCGGCTCAGGTCGACGGCGCCGAAGTGATGATCGATCTCGCTGATCTGCGCGGCTACGCGTACCACAGCGGCGTGATGTTCTCCGCCTATGTCGACGGCGTGCCGAACGCGGTTGCGCGCGGCGGCCGCTACGACCACGTCGGTCAGGCGTACGGTCGTGCGCGTGCCGCCACGGGCTTTTCGCTGGACCTGCGCGAAGTGGCGCGCATTTCGCCGGTCGAAGCGCGCAGCAGCGCGATTCTCGCGCCGTGGCAGCACGACGATGCGCTGCGCGCGAGCGTTGCCGCGCTGCGCGACGCGGGCGAGGTCGTGATCCAGGCGCTGCCGGGCCACGACCATGGCGTCGACGAATTCGCGTTCGACCGCGTGCTCGTCGAAGAGGGCGGCGCGTGGGTCGTGCGAGCGCGGTGAAGTGCGCCCATGCCCTTGAGTGCAAAGGGAAATTTTGTGACAAAAAACCAGAACCAGGTCGCTAACCCCTGCGAACCCAGGTAAAATACGTTTTTAACCAGCTCAAGAAACAACATGTCTGCCAGCGCAGTGAATGTGAACCCCGGGCGCAATGTCGTGGTGGTTGGGACCCAGTGGGGCGACGAGGGCAAGGGCAAGATCGTCGACTGGTTGACGGATCACGCACAAGGCGTCGTCCGTTTTCAGGGCGGTCACAATGCCGGCCATACGCTCATCATCGGCGGCAAGAAAACCATCTTGCGCCTGATTCCGTCGGGCATCATGCGGCCCGAAGTCGCGTGCTACATCGGCAATGGCGTCGTGTTGTCGCCGGAGGCACTCTTCAAGGAAATCGAAGAGCTCGAAGCCGCTGGTATCGACGTGCAAAAGCGTCTTTTCATCTCCGAAGCCGCCACGCTGATTCTCCCGTATCACGTTGCTATCGATCAGGCGCGCGAAGCAAAAAGCGGTGCGGGCAAAATCGGCACGACGGGCCGCGGCATCGGTCCCGCGTACGAAGACAAGGTCGCGCGCCGCGGGTTGCGCGTGCAGGACCTGTTCGAGCCGCAAGCCTTCGCCGAACGTCTGCGCGTCAATCTCGACTTCCACAACTTCGTGCTCACGCAGTATCTCGGCGCGGCAGCGGTCGACTATCAGCAAACCCTCGATTCGATGCTCGGCTTCGCCGATCGTCTGAAGCCGATGGTCACGGACGTTTCGCGCCGTCTCTACGACGAAAACCACGGCGGCCACAACCTGCTGTTCGAAGGCGCGCAAGGCACGCTGCTCGATATCGATCACGGCACCTATCCGTTCGTCACGTCGAGCAACTGCGTCGCGGGTGCGGCATCGGCAGGCGCGGGCGTCGGTCCGCAGAAGCTCGACTACATCCTCGGCATCACGAAGGCGTATTGCACGCGCGTCGGCTCGGGCCCGTTTCCGAGCGAGCTGTACGATGCGGACAACACCGCGCGCCAGGCGCCGATCGGCCTGACGCTCGCCACCGTCGGCAAGGAGTTCGGCTCGGTCACCGGCCGTCCGCGCCGCACCGGCTGGCTCGATGCGGCCGCGCTGCGCCGCTCGATCCAGATCAACGGCGTGTCGGGGCTGTGCATCACGAAGCTCGACGTGCTCGACGGTCTCGACGAAGTGAACCTCTGTATCGGCTACAAGATCGACGGCAAGGATTCGGACATCCTGCCGCGCGGCGCGTCCGAAGTCGCGCGCTGCGAGCCCGTGTACGAGACCTTCGCGGGCTGGAAGGAGAGCACGATCGGCATCCGGGAATGGGACAGGCTGCCGGCCAATGCGCGCGCATACCTCTCACGCGTGCAGGAAGTCGCGGGCGTGCCGATCGACATGGTGTCGACGGGCCCTGACCGCGACGAAACGATCCTGCTGCGTCACCCGTTCAAGGTGTAATCGATGGTCGAAGGTGTACCGATGATCGCGATGAAGGATCCGCGCAACGATGACAAGAACCTTTGGGTCGGCTGGGACGAGTACCACCGGCTCATCGAACTGCTTGCGCTCACGGTTCACGAATCGGGCTGGAAGTTCGACAAGATCCTGTGCCTCGCGCGCGGCGGCCTGCGTGTGGGCGACCAGCTGTCACGCATCTACGATCTGCCGCTCGCGATTCTCGCGACAAGTTCGTATCGCGAAGCAGCCGGCACGCAGCAAGGCGAGCTCGATATTGCCCAGTACATCACCATGACGCGTGGCGAGCTGTCGGGCAACGTGCTGCTCGTCGACGACCTCGTTGATTCCGGCGTCACGCTTGCGCGTGTGCAGCAGCATCTCAAAGACCGCTATCCGGCGGTCACGGCGGTGCGCTCCGCGGTGCTGTGGTATAAGGCGTGCTCGAAGGTCAAGCCCGACTATCACGTGCAGCATCTGCCGACGAATCCATGGATTCACCAGCCGTTCGAAGAGTGGGACACGGTGCGCCCGCACAATCTCGGCGCATGGATCAAGCGCGGCACGCCGCATGAAGCATGACAAATCCTCGCCCGCCTGACGCGACGATACGAACACGGTCGTTCAGGAACGTATCGCCGCGTGCGCAGTGAGAGCAGCGGAGCCCGGCACGGGCTCCGTTTTTGTATCCGCGAATCACGCACGCTGACGATGCGACCGGGCGCAAGCACCGCGCGGCGCGGCATTGATGCACGAATGCATAACAGGAACATTTAAAAGACGATGCTCGCGGCAGACTTCGCCAAAGTGCGATGCTAAACTTCGGACGTTCCAGACCCACGTAGCGTTTGCACAACATGCCGAACGGCCGCCTTTTGAGCCCGGTTTAGAATACCGCTCATTTTTGCCGCCGTGGAACGGCTTCTTTTCGCGCTTATGACAGACAACCATCACGCGCCGAGGCAACCCATGCCCGCGCTCGCGATCGCTGCGATCGGGGTCGTGTTCGGAGACATCGGCACGAGCCCGCTGTATGCGCTGAAAGAAGCGTTCAGCCCTTCGCATGGCATTCCCCTTACTCAGGATTCGATACTCGGCGTGATTTCGCTGCTGTTCTGGGCAATCGTCGTGGTCGTCAGTATCAAGTATGTGCTGTTCGTGATGCGCGCGTCGAACAACGGCGAGGGCGGCGTGCTCGCGTTGATGGCACTGGCGCTGCGCTCATTCGATACGCGCACCAAGGCGGCAGGGCTCATTACGATGCTCGGCATCTTTGGCGCATGCATGTTCTACGGCGACGCCGTCATCACGCCGGCCATTTCGGTGATGTCTGCAGTCGAAGGTCTCGAGATCGCCGCGCCAACGCTCGCGCATCTCGTGTTGCCGCTGACGATGATCATCCTGCTCCTGCTGTTCTGGATCCAGCGGCACGGCACGGCGGCGGTAGGGCGGCTCTTCGGGCCGATCATGGTGCTGTGGTTCGTCACGCTCGCGGTGCTCGGGCTGTCGCACATCGTGCAGTCGCCCGAAGTGATCGCGGCGCTCAATCCTTACTACGCAGTGACGTTCATGTCCGAGCATTTGCTGCAAGCGTACGTGGTGCTCGGTTCGGTCGTGCTGGTCCTGACCGGCGCCGAAGCGCTTTATGCGGATATGGGCCACTTCGGCGCGAAGCCGATCCGCGTGGCCTGGTATGCGCTCGTGATGCCGTCGCTCGTGCTCAACTACTTCGGGCAGGGCGCACTGTTGATGCACAATCCGAAGGCGATCGAAAACCCGTTCTATCTGCTGGCGCCCGAGTGGGCGTTGCTGCCGCTCGTGGTGCTCTCGACGGTCGCGACCGTGATTGCTTCGCAAGCGGTGATCTCGGGCGCCTATTCGCTGACGAGCCAGGCGATCCAGCTCGGCTATGTACCGCGCATGAAGATCTTGCACACATCGGAACTGGCGATCGGGCAGATCTACGTGCCGGTCGTCAACTGGATGCTGCTCTTCATCATCCTGTGCATCGTGATCGGCTTCAAGAGCTCCGATAACCTCGCGGCCGCGTACGGCATCGCCGTGACCGCGACAATGGTGATCACCACCATTCTCGCGTGCGTCGTGATGGTGAAGGTGTGGAACTGGAACAAGCTGATCGTCGCGCTGATCATCAGCGGGCTGCTGATCGTCGACCTCGGTTTCTTCGGCGCGAACCTGCTGAAGGTGGCCGATGGCGGCTGGCTGCCGCTTGGTATCGGCGCGCTGCTGTTCTTCCTGCTCATGACGTGGTTCAAAGGCAGGATGATCGTCAAGGAACGCACGGCGGCCGACGGTATTCCACTCATGCCGTTCGTGCAGGGGCTGCTCGCGCATCCGCCGCATCGCGTGTCGGGCACCGCGATCTATCTCACGGGCAATTCGACGCTCGTGCCGGTGAGCCTGCTGCATAACCTCAAGCACAACAAGGTGCTGCACGAGCGCACGATTTTTCTGACATTCGTTACACGCGATATTCCGTACGTCGAAGAATCCGACCGGTTGACGGTCAAGGATGTCGGCGATGGGCTCTTTCTCGTGAAAGCCGTGTATGGTTTTAACGAAACACCTGATGTGAAGGCCGTGCTCGAGGCCGTGGGGCGTACGAACGACATGACGTTCGAACTGATGGACACATCATTCTTTCTTGCGCGTGAGACGGTGGTGCCGACTCAGTTGCCGGGCATGTCCGTGTGGCGCGAGCGAGTGTTTGCGTGGATGCATCAGAATGCCGCGAAGCCGACGGACTTCTTTAGTATTCCGGCAAATCGCGTCGTCGAACTCGGGACGAAGATCGAGATCTGACGATGGCACGGCACGGCGCGCGTGTTGTGCATGCGCTGCGGCCGGATCGCACGGTGGATCAAAACAAAAGCCCATGCAGAACTTCTTCTGCATGGGCTTTTTTTGTCGACTGCTGCCGGCCCCGGACGCTAGCGTTGCTTGAGCTTCGCGAATGCGGCGGCCATTGCGTTGACCGGTTCCGGATCGCGCGAACGGTGCGGCCCGCGCCCATTTCCACCCGAGCCACCCGAGCCAGCACTACCGGAGCGGCCCGCGCCGCCACGATCGCCGTGCGCGCCGCCGTTGCCGCTGCCTGCTGCCGCGAAATCGTCGTCGAGGCGCATCGTCAGCGAAATGCGCTGCCGCTTCACATCGACCTCGAGCACCTTGACCTTGACGATCTGGCCGGCTTTCACGACCTCGTGCGGGTCCTTGATGAACTTCGTCGACATCGCCGATACGTGCACGAGACCGTCCTGATGCACGCCGACGTCGATAAACGCGCCGAACGCCGCGACGTTCGTGACGACGCCTTCGAGCACCATGCCCGGCGACAGATCCGAAATCTTCTCGACGCCTTCGCGGAACGTCGCGGTCTTGAATTCGGGGCGCGGATCGCGGCCGGGCTTTTCGAGTTCCGAAAGAATATCGCGCACGGTCGGCAGGCCGAAGCGCTCGTCGACGAATTCGGTCGGCACGAGACGCGATAGCGCTTCGCGATTGCCGAGCACGTCGCCGACGTGCTTGCTGATTTTCGCGAGCATCCGCTCGACGAGCGGATAAGCCTCCGGGTGCACCGACGAGCGGTCGAGCGGGTTTTCGCCCCCGTTGATGCGCAGAAAGCCCGCGGCCTGCTCGAAGGTCTTGTCGCCGAGGCGCGGCACCTTGCGCAGATGCTCGCGCGACGGGAACGGCCCGTTCGCATCGCGATAGTCGACGATATTGCGTGCGAGCGTCGCGTTGAGGCCCGACACGCGCGCGAGCAGCGCGACCGACGCGGTGTTCGCATCGACGCCGACCGCATTCACGCAATCTTCGACAACCGCGTCAAGCGAACGCGCGAGTTCGCGCTGGTTCACATCGTGCTGATACTGGCCGACGCCGATCGCCTTCGGCTCGATCTTGACGAGTTCGGCGAGCGGGTCCTGCAGACGACGGGCAATCGATACCGCGCCACGCAGCGACACATCGAGTTCCGGAAACTCTTTGGCCGCCAGTTCGGATGCCGAATAAACCGATGCGCCTGCTTCGGACACGACGATTTTCTGCAGCTTGAGTTCCGGATGGCGCGCGATCAGTTCGCTCGCGAGCTTGTCTGTTTCGCGCGACGCGGTGCCGTTGCCGATGCTGATCAGCTCCGCCTGGGTTTGTGCGGCAATGCGCGCGAGTTTTGCAAGCGAGCCGTCCCAGTCGCGGCGCGGCTCATGCGGATAAATCGTATCGGTCGCGAGCAGTTTGCCCGTGCGATCGACGACTGCAACTTTCACACCGGTCCGCAGGCCCGGATCGAGGCCGATCACTGCCTTCGGGCCGGCCGGCGCCGCGAGCAGCAGGTCCTTCAGGTTGCGCGCGAACACGCGGATCGCTTCGTGCTCGGCTGCTTCGCGCAGGTTCGTGAGCAACTCGTTTTCGATATGGGGCTGCACCTTGACGCGCCAGCACCAGCGGCAGACGTCGGCGAGCCATTTGTCGGCAGGACGCGCCTGATTCGCGATGCCGAAGTGGCGCGCGATCATCGCTTCGCCGGGATGCGGCACCTGCGCGTCGAGCTCTTCGCCAAGACCGAGCTTGACGAGCAGCACGCCCGCGTTGCGGCCGCGCAAGAGCGCCAGCGCGCGATGCGACGGCACGGTTTTGATCGTTTCGGCGTAGTCGTAGTAGTCGCGGAATTTCTCGCCTTCTTCGCCTTCCTTGCCCTCGATCACCGACGACGAGACGACGCCCTGGTTGAACAGGTAATCGCGCAACCTGCCGAGCAGCTCGGCCGTTTCGCCAAACTGTTCGGACAGGATATCGCGTGCGCCGTCGAGCGCCGCTTTCACGTCGGCCACGCCCTTGTCGGCGTTCACGTACTGCGCGGCCTCGCTTTGCGGATCGAGCAGCGGATTGGCAAGCAGCGCCTGCGCAAGCGGCTCGAGACCTGCCTCGCGGGCGATCTGCGCGCGCGTGCGGCGTTTCGGCTTGTAAGGCAGATAAAGATCTTCGAGCACCTGTTTGCTGTCGGCGGCTTCGATCGACGCGCGCAACTCGGCGGTGAGCTTGCCCTGTTCGTCGATGCTCGCGATGATGGCCGCGCGCCGGTCCTCGAGTTCGCGCAGATAGAGCAGGCGTTCTTCGAGATTGCGCAGTTGCGTGTCGTCGAGGTTGCCGGTCACTTCCTTGCGGTATCGGGCGATGAACGGAACGGTGGAACCTTCATCGAGGAGTTGCACTGCCGCTGCCACCTGGCGAGGCTGGACAGACAGTTCGGTGGCAATGCGCTGGACGATCTTGAGTGCTACGGTTTCCGTCATAAGAGCTTGATGTTCGTGCCGGATCGATCAGGGGCCGCCTCGCGGCGTGCCGTGGAATTTTGTGTCGCATTCCATCGGCGCGCGGCGGCCGGGGTTGCTGAGACTGCCGGTAGAGCAGGGCGAAACGGGTCAAAACGGGATAATGCAACGAATGGAGCAGCGGGGCATTTTGCCATAAATGCCGGGCCGCTCAAGCACAGGATGTTAGAATTTCGGGCATGTTCCGTTGCCCATCTACGACGTTGCTCACCTTCCGTTTTCCACGCTTTGCGCGTGTGCCGACCATCCCGTCACCGTCGTTCGCGCGGGTTTTCGCTTCGTGGTTTCGTGCCTCGCCCGCGCTTGCGACGCCCGCCGCCAAGCGCGGTTCCGGCGCGCGTGCGATCGCGGCCTGCTCGCTGTGCGCGGCGCTTGTCATGCCGCTGCCGGGCCACGCACAGGAGCGGCCGCTCGCGGGGGCGGGCGCCGCGGTGTCAGGTACGACGTCCGGCAGCGGCGACGCCGTGCAGGGCGCCGGCGCAACAGATTCCACGGATGCCGCCGATGCCATGGCTCCGGCTGCTTCGGGCGAGGGATCTTCCGCGGACCAGGCGTTTGCCGCGCGCCAGAAGGAGCTCGACGATCGCAGCGCGGAGAACAACTACCAGTACGCGGTCGAGCGGCACGACTGCTACGACACGTTCTTCGTCAATCATTGCGTGAACAAGGCGCGCGACAAGATGCGCGCGATCCAGGCCGACATTCGCAGCCAGCAGCTTGCGCTCGACGACGAAAAGCGTGCCGAGCACGCGCGCCAGCGCGACCAGCAGCAGGCGCTCAGACAGGCGCAGGACGAGGCGAACGCGCCGCAACGTGCCGCGCAGGACGCACGCAACCAGCAGGCGTTCGCAGACAAGCAGCGCCAGCACGCGCTCGACGAGGCGCAGCGCCAGTCCGAAGCGCCGCAGCGTGCGGCCAACGAGCAGGCGTACGAGCAGAAACAGCGCCAGTATGCGATCGATCAGGCGCAGCGCGGCATCAGCCCGAGCGAGGCGGCGGCCAATCAGAAAGCGTACGATCAGAAGCAGGCGGATTTCCAGCGTCAGCTCGACGAGGCGCATCGGCAGGCCGCGCAGAAGGCGCAGGAACGTGTCGAGAAACAGCAGCGCTTCGAGCAGAAGCAGGTCGACGCCGCGCAGCACAAGAAAGATGTTGAAGCCCGCCAGAAGCAGGCGGCGGAGAAAGCGCAGCAGAAGCAACAGGATGAACTCAAGCAGCAACAGCAGCTCGAGCAACAACAGCAGCAACAACAGCAACAGCGAAAGCAATAACCGTAGCAGCGACAGCAGTAACGCGTTTCAGGCCGGACAGCAACCTCGAGCGGGACGCGTGTGACAGTGGACTTCGGCAGATGCGCCGGCACCTCTATCGCCGGAACACGCCGCCCGCGTTCACGATGCCGCGCGCGCTTCGCCCATTCTGGAGAGGAGGCGAGCATGCGCGCTCATCACGTCAACGCAGAAACACTTCGCGACCGCATTCTGCAACTGGAATCGGAGCATAGTGGGCTTGATCGGCTGATCGACAGGATGTCGGAAGAGCCCGGCGTCGACGACCTCGCGCTGCAGCGCCTTAAAAAACGCAAGCTCAAGCTGAAGGACACCATCATCCTGCTGCAATTGCAGCTCGAACCGGACGCGCACGGTTGAGTGTGGAACCTGGCAGGCGCCTCGGTCGACCACGCATTCGCGACGCTGACACCCGACTTTGCAGGAACCGCTTGCCTTGAACGCACCACTCGATTCTTCATCCCGCAATACGCCGGATGGGGCCGCTCATGGGACTGCTGATGCTCCCGGACATGCGCTCGCTCATGCAGCCGCTGATCCATCCGCTCATGCTCCCGATAAGCCGTCCGCCAACGCAGCGCCTGACACGGGCGCCAAAGACGTCGCGCGCGCCGAGCGCAATGCCGCGGGAACCGCACTGGCGTCGTCGCTTTCCGCGCGGCGCGCCGCCGAACTCGGCGACATCTTCGCCGCCGACGGTCTGCTCGCCAGACAGATCGACGGCTATCGGTCGCGTGCATCGCAAATCGAAATGGCGCGCGCCGTGGCGGCGGCGCTCGAAGCGTCGGGCCGCGCCATGCCCGAGCCCGCAATGTTCGACGTGCAGCAGCGTCCTGCACGGCGCTTGCAGTCGTCCGCCTCATCAGCTTCGTCAGCCTCGCCGGTTCTGTCTGCTCAGCAGCGTGGTGCGAAGGACGGCGGCCTGGCGAGCGCCGACGCCGACGCGAAAAACGAAGACACCGGCGAAAACACGCTGATCGTCGAAGCGGGCACCGGCACCGGCAAGACCTATGCGTATCTCGTGCCGGCGATGCTGTGGGGCGGCAAGGTCATCGTTTCCACCGGCACCAAGCATCTGCAGGACCAGCTGTTTCAGCGCGATATCCCGACCGTGCGCGACGCGCTCGCGGTGCCTGTCTCCGTTGCGATGCTGAAGGGCCGCGCGAACTATCTGTGCCACTACTATCTGCAGCGCACGGCCGACAATGGCCGCTTGCCTTCGCGTCAGGAGACGTCGTATTTGCAGGAGATCGTGCGTTTCGCGAAGATCACGCGCACCGGCGACAAAGCCGAGCTCGCGAGCGTGCCGGAAACGGCTGCGGTGTGGTCGATGGTGACGTCGACCCGCGATAATTGCCTCGGCCAGGAGTGTCCGCATTACAAGGAATGCTTCGTGATGCAGGCACGCCGCGAAGCGCAGCAGGCCGACCTCGTCGTCGTCAATCATCATCTGTTTTTCGCCGACATCATGCTGCGCGATACCGGCATGGCGGAACTGTTGCCGACCGCGAATACGATCGTTTTCGACGAAGCGCATCAACTGCCCGAAACGGCAACGCTTTTTTTCGGCGAGACCTTGTCCACTGCGCAGTTGCTCGAACTCGCGCGCGATTCGGTTGCGGAGGGCCTCTCGAACGCGCGCGACGCGCTCGACTGGGTCAAGCTCGGCGCCGCGCTCGAACGCGCCGCGCGCGATGTGCGGCTGACGTTCAAGGAAGACTCGCTGCGTGTGTCGGTGGGTCAACTGGCCGACGATCATCCGCTCTTTGCTGCGCTCGCAGCGGTGCAGGTCGAACTCGATGCGCTGACCGATGCGTTGGCCGGGCAATCGGAGCGCGCGGAATCGATCGGCGCGTGCCTGCGGCGCGCGAGGGAATTGCAGGATCTGCTGGCCGGATGGACCACGCTGCCCGCCGAAGCGCCCGAACGTTCGTCGCGCGATGCCGGGACGGGCCGCGACTCGCGCGCGACCAGCACCGGCGAAGGCGCTGCTCATGTCACGCAGGCCACGCAAGCGTCACGCGCCGACGCGGAGTCGAACGAAAAGGTACGGTGGATCGAAGTCTTTTCGCATACGGTGCAATTGCACGAGACGCCGCTCTCGGTGGCGCCGATTTTCGCGAAGCAGCGCGCGGGCGTGCCGCGCGCCTGGGTGTTCACGTCGGCGACGCTCTCGGTGCGCGGCGACTTTACGCACTATGCGGCGCAAATGGGCCTGAACGCGCGCCGCTCGATGACCTTGCCGAGTCCGTTCGATTACGAAACACAAGGCTTGCTGTATGTGCCGCGCAATTTGCCGCAGCCATCGTCGCCGGTCTTCACCGATGCGGTATTCGATGCCGCGCTCCCGGCCATCGAAGCTTCGGGCGGCGGCGTATTCATGCTATGCACGACGCTGCGCGCCGTCGACCGGATCGCGACGAAGCTGCGCGATACGATCGAATCGCGCGGCTGGGAGATGCCCTTGCTCGTGCAGGGCGACGCAAGCCGCACCGAACTGCTCGAGCGCTTTCGCGCGTATGGCAATGCGATTCTGGTCGGCAGCCAGAGCTTCTGGGAAGGCGTCGATGTGCGCGGCGATGCGCTGTCGCTCGTCGTGATCGACAAGCTGCCGTTCGCGCCGCCCGACGATCCCGTGTTGTCCGCGCGCCTCGATGCGTTGACGAAGAAGGGGCTCAGTCCGTTTGCCGTGCACCAGTTGCCGCAGGCGGTGATCACGCTGAAGCAGGGTGCAGGGCGTCTGATTCGCGCCGAGACCGATCGCGGCGTGCTGATGATCTGCGATACGCGTCTTGTGGACAAACCATATGGCCGGCGAATCTGGCAGAGCTTGCCGCCGTTCAAGCGTACGCGCGAGATCGACGTCGTGCGCGAATTCTTCGCCGATCGAACGCCTGGCGTTTAATATGCCGCGTGCATCGGTGTGCGTTGCGTGAGTCTTGCGGCGCGACGGTCATCGATGCGCGTCGATGCGCCGCGTACTGTTTGTGACGCGACGCGTCAAGCCATTCGATGAGCGCCTGAAGCGCCGCTCGCAAACGCGCTTAATCCTTGATCGGCCCTGAAAAGCAAAACGCCACGGAGATGATCCGTGGCGTTCTGACTATTCGCCTTCTGTGCGGCAGAACTGTGCGGCTTGCCCACACAGTCGCCTTCCGGCGACCCTTCGCTACAGCTTACTGGCTTGCGCCCGAAGCCGGAGCGGCTGCCGAAGCGTCCGAAGCGGCAGCGCCTGCGTCCGAAGCGGCCATCGAAGCCGAAGCAGCAGCGTCGCTCGCAGCAGCAGCAGCGCCCGAAGCGGCAGCAGCCGAATCCGAAGCGGCAGCGCCAGCGTCCGAAGCAGCCATCGGTGACGATGCAGCGGAGGTATCGCTAGCCGGGGCAGCAGCGCTCTGGTCGCTGCTCTTGCTGCATGCAGCAAGTGCCATAGCCGCCAGCAGAGATGCTACGAGGAGGGATTTCTTCATGATCACGTCCTTTTATGGTTAAAGGTAAGCAACAGCGCAAATTTACCGGTAATGTGCTCTAACACCGACCCGGGCCGCTGGTGGAGACGCACTTCATGAGCGTGAATCTTTCCCGTACGGCTTGGGCGGAAATTATATGCACTTTCGTATCGACCGTCGACAAATCCGGGGCCAATACGTTGTAGTTCCCAGACAAAATCCCATGATAAAGGTATATCAAGCGGCGAAATCTTATCCCAGTTCGCCTACCTGTATCCAGCCCGCACAATACCATTCGTGAAGTCGTGCTGTCATCGACGGATGCCGCGAGAGTGTTACAAAGCGTTTCCCGCTCAAACGGCGTCTATCGGCGAGTTCCGGCACCCATGTTTTAACCGCCGCAAGCGCGTTTTCTTCGCCATTCAGGTAATACGCACGCTGATCGTATAGCAGCACACTTTTACGATCCAGACGAATACCGGCTTTAGACGCTTGCTTCGCGAAACGCATCTCGTCGAGCGGCCGACGTGGCGCATCGAATACGACGCTCGGTTTAGGCTCGCTCAGATACGTGCCGAGAAACGACGCGACGTCTGCGTCGTTCCATCGGACTTTAGCAAGGATCGAGCCCACCTTCTGGACGAATGCGGCCGGCAGTTGCGCGGGCTGCGTGACGGCCGGCTGCTGCGGATCGCGGTAGCGCCCATCTAAAACGTTTGCGGCCCGTCTTGCGCCGGTCCTTTCAGCAGGCCTTTCGACGAGCTTCTCTGCAAGGTGATACAGGAATTGCGAGGTCAGTTCGGTCGCCGTCGGCGCGCGAAAGCCGATCGAACAGGTCATGCATTCGCCTTCTGCGACACCGTCGTGTGCGATATGCGGAGGCAGGTACAACATGTCGCCGGGTTCCAGCAGCCATTCGGCGTCCGGTTCAAAGTGTTGTAGAACTTTCAACGGCAGGCCGGGCTCGAGCGTGAGATCGCGCTGCGCTCCGATGCGCCACCGGCGCTTGCCATGTACCTGCAGCAAAAACACATCGTATGAGTCGAAGTGCGGGCCGACGCCGCCGCCATCGGTCGCGAATGAAATCATCAGGTCGTCGAGCCGCGCATCGGGAACGAAGCGAAAGCGCTCGAGCAGCATGCGCGCGCGTTCGTCGTGCAGGTCGACGCCCTGCACGAGCAGCGTCCATGCGCGCCGTCTTAACGACGGCAACTCGTCGCGCGCAAACGGACCGTGCTCGAGCGTCCACTTGTTGCGCGCATGCACGATGAGTCGGCTTTCGACCTCGTCGCGATCGGCGAGCGCGAACAGCTCATCGCGCGTGAGCGGCAAGGCAGGAGCCGGTATCGCGCCGCGGATCAACAGCGGTTTTTTCTGCCAGTAGCGGCGCATGAACTGCGCGGGGCTGAGGTTGCCTAATAGCGCTGCCGGCACGTTCGGCGCGGGTGCCGCGAAGCTGTCGGAAGCCTGCGGATGGAACGTTTGATGCGAAGGAATCCGGTCTGAACCTGGGCTCGCCGGTTGGGCATTGGGCCGCTTGGGCATCGTATAATGAGAGCGGTAATCTTGGAGAGACGAATGAAGATCGCAAAGAACACCGTCGTATCGGTCGCGTACAAGCTATCGGATGCGCAAGGCAATCTGATCGAGGAGAGCGACGAGCCGATGGTCTATCTGCACGGCGGCTATGATGGCACGTTCCCCAAGATCGAGGAAGAGTTGGACGGGCAGGAGCCCGGCTTTCAGACGCAGATCCAGCTCGAACCGCAGGACGCATTCGGTGAATACGATCCTGAACTCGTGAAGATCGAACCGCGCGATCGCTTCCCCGAGCCGCTCGAAGTCGGCATGCAATTCGAAGGCACACCCGAAGAAGGCGATGAAGATCTCGATACGATGATCTACACGGTTACCGATGTGGCCGAAGACAAAGTCGTGCTCGACGGCAATCATCCGCTCGCGGGCATGGCGCTGCGTTTCGCGTTGACGGTCAAGGAAGTGCGCGAAGCAACCGAAGACGAGATCCAGCACGAACACGCGCATGGCGCCGATGGCCTCGAGGTCTTCGACGACGAGGACGACGACGATCTCGAACCGAAGTCAGGGCCGACTCTGCACTGAACCTGCCGGCGCAGTCGTTCCCGGCGAAGGGGACGAAGGGGACGATCCGGGCGCACGCCCGATACCATCGGCCGCTTCGTCCCCTTTGCTTTGGGCGGCGCCTTGCGGCGCCCCGATCATTCCAGATGTCTGTGGAAACGCGCCTGGCGGGGTTTGCAACTGCGGTTGTATCCGAGGCTGCAACTGCATTTGAGGCTGAGGTTGAGGCTGCGGCTCCGGCAGAATCGGTGGCAATTCCGAAGCCGGCGAAAACTCGGGTACCGCGGGCATCGGCTCGGGTAGCGGATTGTAGTCGTCGCGCGCCGGCAGCGACGGCGTGGGCAACAGCGGCATGTCTTTCGGCACGTCGCGCACGCTGACGCGAAACGGCACGCGCCGTGCAAAATTGGCCTCGACCTGAATCCACTGCATGAGCCGGTTGTGCGGCGCGATGGCCACGCGCGTGAGGTTCGTGACGAGCGCGCCCTTGTCGTTGCGCAACGGCTGGTCGATCGTAAAACCGCCGTGCAATTTCTCGTCGTCCTGATGAATCACGAGCACGGGTCCGTGAAACGATTCGGCAAGCTTCACGAGGCTGCGCTTGAATTCCATATAGCCGTCGCGCGGCTTGTGTTCGAAACGCAGCCAGGCGAAACGCTCGCGCCGCTCATAGCGCTCCGGATCGAAATCTCCCTGCACGAACACGACCACTGCCTTTGCATCGCGCCGTTTCGCGAATTCGGCTGCATGATCGAGCCAGAACGCGTTCGCGATCACGCGGTCCTCGAACTCGCCGTTACGGCCGCCCGCGGTCAGATAGTGGTTGTTGGGGCTCGGCACGTTGAGTCCGACGAATACCGTGTCGCCGAGTTGCCAGCGCACGTTTTCGCGATACGTGCGAAAGCGCGACACCTCGCTCTCGCGCGTGAGCGGCAGCGGGTTCTGGCCCATCGACGATTCGTCGATAAAAAGCGTCTGACGCAACTGGTCGAGACGTTCGACTGGATCGAAACCGCCGGCCGTCGCCGTGCCGCAGTCTGCCCAGTCGTGCTGTCCGGGAATAAAGACGAGCGCCGGTTTCGATGCCTGCAGCAAGGCCTCGCGCGCTTCGAACAGCGAGTCGCGGCACGGTTCGCTGCCGCTCCTCAGGTTGCCGTCGTAGACGATGAAAGCGATTTGCGGATCGCGGCCGATCGCGTCGATCAGCCTTTGCGTTGGCGCTTCGTCGGCATTGCTTTGCAGCGTGCTGCCAATGACCGCGAACGCGTAGCGCGTGTCGCCGCCGTGGGTCGCATCGGCGGCGCAGGCGTTCACGGGCAGCCAGCCTGCGCAGACGAGCGTGGCTGCGCTCAGCGTGACGCGCGCGGCATGTATGGATCGCGCGAGCCATGCCGCTCGTGGCGCGAGCGCGGAGTGCATCGACCGCGAGGTCGATGCAGCATGCGCGGACCGCATCGACTGCGCGGCCCGCGCCGAACATGGGACCGATGCGCGTTCAGCGCTGCGTGTCCGGCGCCGCGGCCAGCTCATGTAACTCGTAAAGCAGATCGAGCGCCTCGCGCGGACGCAGCTCGTTCGGATCGATCGCGCGCAAGCGCTCGACGAGCGCATCGGCGAGCGGGTCGGCCGGTACGGGCGCGGCATTGCCGTGACGGTCGTCGCGATAGCCGTCGTAAGCGTCGTCGTCCGCATCCTCGACCATCGATGGCGGCGCGAACAGATCGAGCTGCGGCGCGGGCTGCGCGGCCGACTGCTGTTCGAGATGCGCAAGATGTTTGCGCGCCGCGCGAATGACCGCCGACGGAACGCCCGCGAGTTGCGCAACCTGCAAGCCGTAGCTCTGGTTCGCCGGCCCCTCGTTGACCGCATGCAGGAACACGATGCCGTGCCCATGCTCGACCGCCGACAGATGCACGTTGGCTGCCTGGGGGAACTCCGCGGGCAGTTGCGTGAGCTCGAAGTAGTGCGTTGCGAAAAGCGTATGGCAGCCGTTATGCGCAAGCAGATGCCGTGCGATCGCCCATGCGAGCGCGAGGCCGTCGAAGGTCGACGTGCCGCGGCCGATTTCATCCATCAGCACGAGGCTTTGCGGCGTTGCGTCGTTGAGGATCGCGGCCGCTTCGGTCATCTCGACCATAAACGTCGAGCGGCCGCCGGCGAGATCGTCGGCCGCGCCGATGCGCGTGAAGATGCGGTCGATCGGGCCGAACGATGCGCGCCGCGCGGGCACGTAGCTGCCCACATAGGCCATCAGCGCGATCAACGCGGTTTGCCGCATGAACGTCGACTTGCCGCCCATGTTCGGACCGGTGATGAGCAGCAGCTTGCGCTCGGCGCTCAATCGACAGTCGTTGGCGATGAACTGCTCGACCTGCGCTTCGACGACCGGATGCCGGCCTTGCTCGATCTCGATGCCGCCTGCCGGCGTGAACAACGGCGCGACCCAGTCGAGCTCGCGGGCGCGCTCCGCGAAGGCGACGAGCAGATCGAGTTCGGCGAGCGCGCCGGCGACGCGCTGGCAATCGGCGATAAACGGCAGCAGCGCTTGCAGCAGTGCGTCGTAGAGCGACTTCTCGCGTGCGAGCGCGCGTTCCTGCGCGGATAGCGCCTTGTCTTCGAATGTTTTGAGCTCGGGCGTGATGTAGCGCTCGGCGTTTTTCAGCGTCTGACGGCGGCGATAGTCGTCAGGCACCTTGTCGGTCTGGCCGCGCGTGACTTCGATATAGAAGCCGTGCACCTTGTTGTACTCGACGCGCAGGTTGCCGATGCCCGTGCGCGCGCGTTCGCGCGTTTCGAGGTCGATCAGGAACTGGCCGCAGTTCTCCGAAATATCGCGCAATTCGTCGAGTTCCGCATCGTAGCCGCGCGCGATCACGCCGCCGTCGCGAATCATGGCCGCGGGTTCCGCTGCGACCGCGCGCGACAGCAGTTCGACGCATTGAGCCGGCGGTTCGAGCGACGCATCGAGGCGCGCGAGCGAATCCGCATGGGCGGCGACAGCGGCGAGTTGCGTGCGCAGTTCGGGCAGCGCGATAAACGTATCGCGCAGGCTCGACAGATCGCGCGGCCGCGCCGACAGCAACGCGAGCCGCCCGGTGATGCGTTCGATGTCGGAGATCTGCCGTAACGCGCCGCGCAACGTATCGATGCTGGTCGAAGGGTTCAGCTGCGCGGATGCATCGAGCAGTGCGCCGATCGCCTGCTGACGCCCCTGCGCATACGACGCGTCGCGCGGCGGGTGATGGATCCAGTGCCGCAGCAGGCGGCTGCCCATCGTCGTGCAGCAGGTGTCGAGCAATGAACAGAGCGTCGGCGATTCGGTGCCGCGCAGCGTTTCGGTCAGTTCGAGGTTGCGCCGCGTCGCCGGATCGAGACCGATGTATTCGGATTCGAGCTCGACCTTGAGGCTGCGCACATGCCGAAGCTGCTGGCCTTGCGTAGCCGCCGCGTAAAGCAGCAAGGCGCCGGCTGCGCCACACGCGCAGGTCAGCGTCTGCGCACCGAAGCCGTCGAGGCTCGCGACGTCGAGCTGATCGCACAGACGCTGCTTGCCCGATGCGATATCGAAATGCCAGCCCGGCACGCGCGTGAGCGCGCCGCTGCCGCTGCCGCTTGCGGGCGGTGTCCAGGCGTTGGCGTCCGGCGTCGACACGTCGGCGACGAGAATCTCGGCCGGGCGGATGCGTTCGAGCGCGGCCGCGACGCCGTCGGGCGGAATCTCGGCGAGACGCAGCGCGCCACTCGCGAGATTGAGCCACGCGAGGCCGACCGATGTCACGACGCCGCGCCGGTTGTGCGCGACGCAGGTGGCCATCAGGTAGACATCGCTCTTGTCCGACAGCAGCGCCGCGTCGGTCAGCGTGCCGGGCGTGACGACGCGCACGACTTTGCGCTCGACCGGCCCCTTCGACGTGGCCGGGTCGCCGATCTGCTCGCAGATCGCGACCGATTCGCCGAGCTTGACGAGCTTCGCGAGATATTGTTCGACCGCGTGATGCGGTACGCCCGCCATCTTGATCGGCGTGCCGGCCGATGCGCCGCGCTGCGTAAGCGTGAGGTCGAGCAGTCGCGCCGCTTTTTCGGCGTCGTCGAAGAAGAGCTCGTAGAAGTCGCCCATCCGGTAGAACACGAGCGTGCCCGGGTGCTCGCCTTTGATGCGCAGGTACTGCTGCATCATCGGCGTATGCGCCGCGTCCGGCGCGCGAGCGGCGGCCGCCGCGGCGGTCACGGTGGCCGCGGTGTCGTCAACGCCTCCAGGCGCTGCGGATGCGCGAGGTGCTTCGTCGGCTGCGATTTGAATGCCCATCCTTGATGTCTTGAATGCGTTGCGGTTCAGGCCGAGAGTTTAACCCTTCGGCAGCGCGTGCGAACCCTGGCCGGACGGCCAGTTCATCCGCACCGCCGCGTCACTTGCGAATCATCGCGCCGAGATCGGCCTTTTTCGCACTGGCGGCGGTATGCCGCATGGCGAGCCACATCAGCACCGTAATGAAAGCGCCGAACGTTGCGATGATCCACGGCACCGGCATTCCGGCCGTCAGCAGCAACGCGTACGCGCCAAGCATCAGCAGCACGGCGAGATTCTGGTTGAAGTTCTGTACGGCAATCGAGTGCCCGGCGGAGAGCAGCGTCGCGCCGCGATGCTGAAGCAACGCGTTCATCGGCACGATGAAGAAGCCCGACAACGCGCCCAGCAGAATCATCAACGGATAGGCAAGGATGATGTAAACCGGTGCGAAGATCGAGCCGACGCGCAAGCCGGCTCCGGGCGGAAAAAGCCCCTTGCTGTAGAACGCCATCGCCACCGCGACGACGCCCGCGACGATGCCTACCGGCAGCACGCGCAGCGATCCGCGCAACGGAATCCACGCGGCGGCGGCCGCGGCGCCAAGCGCGATGCCGATGCCGGCGACGCCCTGAATCACCGCGCCTTTCGATAGCGACAGGCCGAGATTCACGTCGGCCCACTTCAGCACGAGCAATTGCAGCGTAACCGCGCTGCCCCACATCAGCGTCGTGACCCAGAGTGCAATGCGGGCGAGCCGGTCGAGCCACAGCACGTTGAAGCAGCGGACGAATTCGCCGACCAGCTTGCCCGGCTCGTGCAGCCTGTTTGCGTAGCGCGCGCCGGTGTCGGGAATGCCGACGTTGAGCGCCGCCGCGCTCGCATAGGTCAGCATGACGACGAGCATCGCGAGGTTCGCGGCGGTGTCGATGAACGGCAGATGCGCGTGCGCGACAAAATGCGCCGCATAGGTGCTGATCAGCGCGCCGCCGATCACCGTGCCGACGATGGTCGACAGCACGGTAGCCGATTCGAGCCATGCATTCGCCACGACGAGCCGTTCGGCCGGCAGCAGCTCGGTCAGAATGCCGTACTTCGCCGGCGAATACGCGGCGGCGCCGAGGCCGACGACCGCATACGCGACCATCGGATGGACGCTGAAAATCATCAGCAGACAGCCGGCGGCTTTCAATGCGTTTGCGATGAACATCACGTAGCGCTTTTGCAGCGCGTCGGCGAACGCGCCGACGAACGGCGCGAGCAGCACGTACGACACCGTGAAGAGGATCTGCAGCAGCGGCGTGACCCAGGCCGGCGAACGGATGATCGTGAGCCGCTCGATCGCCGCGATCAGAATCGCATTGTCCGCGAGCGACGAAACGAATTGCGCGGCGATGATCGTGTAGAAGCCTTTTTTCATGGACTCGACTGAACGTCAGCGCAGAAACGACAAGGCGGCCGAAGCCGCCTTTCCGTTGACCGGCGTTACGCCGCCTGCTGTCTCGTGCGGCTGTAGCGCGACAGGATCGGCACCATCTGCGCGTAGATCTTCGGATTCGCCGCGACGATCTCGTGCACGTGCAGGAAATCGGAATCGCCGGTGTAGTTACCGACGAGGCCGCCCGCTTCGGTCACGAGCAGGCTGCCCGCCGCCATGTCCCACGCATTGATGCCCTGCTCGAAGAAGCCGTCCATGCGGCCAGCCGCGACGTTCGCGAGATCGAGCGCCGCGGCGCCCGGACGGCGCAGGCCCGCGCAGGCTTCGGTCATTTCGCCGAACAGCGTCGTGTAGGCGCCGAGGCCGTTCTTGTCGCGAAACGGAAAGCCGGTGCCGATCAGCCCGTCGGCGAGGCGGTCGCGCCGGCCGACGCGGATGCGCCGGTCGTTCAGATAGGCGCCGCGGCCGCGCGATGCGGTGAAGAGATCGTTGCGCGTCGGGTCGTAGACGACGGCCTGCGTGACGATGCCTTTATGCGCGAGCGCAATCGACACGCAGTAGTACTGGAAACCGTGAATGAAATTCGTCGTGCCGTCGAGCGGATCGATGATCCACTGATACTCGGATTCGTTTTCGGATTGGCCCGATTCTTCGGCGAGGATCGCGTGATCGGGGTAGGCGGTGGTCAGCGTTTCGATGATCGCCGCTTCGGACGCTTTGTCGACTTCCGTGACGAAATCATTGTGCTGCTTCTTCGAAACCTGGATCAGATCGAGATCGAGCGAGGCGCGATTGATGATCTGTCCGGCGCGGCGGGCGGCTTTGACCGCAATGTTGAGCATGGGATGCATGAGTCGGGATCCTTTTGCCGATGATGAATACGGCGAGCCAGGCACGGCGGCAGCGGACTGCCGCGCAACGGTCACCGCAGGTAGGGCAGAGCCGTTTTGCGAATGTTCCGTCGACGAAAACGAATTGGATAAGAGCGAGGCGCCGGGTTGCACCACGGCGCGCGAGTAGCGTGATTTTACCCGAGTCTTCCGCTTTCCGGCGTGCCGCAGCGGGCGCACGGCGGCGCAAGCGCATCGGCACCCACGCAGCCGGTCAGGCCGCGGCGAACGGGCGCGCGACGCAAGCGTGGAAAGAGGGCGCGAGTTGGCGCTACCATAGCTCTTCTTTCGTCTTCCGCTTCTTATCGTGGTCCGACCGCACGCCCCTTCGAACGCCCCGTCGAACGCCGCGGCGCACGCATCCCGTTCGCCAACCGCTTCTTGCGCAGCCGACGACGCCGCCAGCCCCATGTGCGGCGGCTTCACGTCCACGCGCTTCGTGCTCGTCGAGCCGAGCCATCCGGGCAACGTCGGCGCCGCGGCACGCGCGCTGAAAACGATGGGCTTCTCGCGGCTCGTGCTCGTCGCGCCGCGCGTCGCGAATGTGCAGAACGATCCGGAAGCGATCGCGATGGCAAGCGGCGCCGACGACGTGCTGGCGAGCGCGCACGTCGTGCCGACGCTTGCCGATGCGTTGTCGGGCGCGCAATGGTCGCTCGCCTTGACCGCGCGCTCGCGCGAATACGGGCCGCCTCAACTCGCGCCGCGCACCGCGGCGGCGCACGCGCGCGAACACGCGGCGCACGGCGATATTGCGCTCGTGTTCGGCAACGAGCGCACGGGCCTGTTGAACGAAGACGTCGAACGCTGCAGCGCGCTCGCGCATATTCCCGCAAACCCCGCGTACAGTTCGTTGAATCTCGCGCAGGCCGTGCAGGTGCTGTCGTACGAACTGCGCATCGCGTATCAGGACGCGTCCGACAGCCCGTTGTCGGCCGGCGCTTCGACTTTCGCCGCAGGCAGTGCGGACGCGAGCGCGCGCGCGGCGAGCGATGAAGTCGAGCGTATGTTCGTGCATCTCGAGAATGCGTTGATCGCACTCGACTTCCTCGATCCCGCCAACCCGAAAAAGCTGATGTCGCGTCTGCGGCGGCTCTTTGCGCGCGCGGGGCTCGAGCGCGAGGAAGTCAACATCGTGCGCGGCATCGCGAAACATATCCTGCTGAAAGCTAAAGGAAGGGATAACGAAACGCCTTGAGCGGCGCGCCGCAGGCGGGCCGCGCGTGCCGCGCGTGCCGACTGCAGGCAACGATGCGGTTCGACCTTGACGGCGGGATGGGCATCGGCAGATTCGCGCGAATCGACCTACAATCGCCGAAAGCGTCATAAGCAAAGCAGCCAGCGCGATATGTCGCGCGCCGCGGGTTATGCATCGCTTGTGCATGTTTAGCAGAACCATCCCCCGACACTTCCAGGACGGCGCCAGCCATGTTCACGAGACTTCGCGAAGACATCGCCACGATCCGCGAGCGCGATCCCGCCGCGCGTAGCGCGTGGGAAGTGCTCACGTGCTACCCGGGCTTGCATGCGCTTCTACTGCATCGCTTGTCGCACGCGTGCTGGCGCGCGAAGCGCTACTGGATCGCGCGCGTCGTCTCGCAGATCGGGCGCTTTCTGACCGGCATCGAGATCCACCCGGGCGCGACGGTCGGCCGGCGTGTGTTCATCGATCACGGCATGGGCGTGGTGGTCGGCGAAACCGCGGTGATCGGCGACGACTGCACGATCTACCAGGGCGTGACGCTCGGCGGCACGTCGCTCACACGCGGCGCGAAGCGGCATCCGACGCTCGAACGCGGCGTGATCGTCGGCGCGGGCGCGAAGGTGCTCGGCGGTTTCACGATCGGTGCCGATGCGAAGATCGGCTCGAATGCGGTCGTCGTGAAGCCGGTGCCGGCGGGCGCGACCGCGGTCGGCAATCCCGCGCGCGTGATCGTGCCCGCGTCTGCTACGCGTGGGGCCGCCGACGCAGCGCAACCCGCGGCCGCGCGTTCGGAGTTCTGCGCATACGGCATCACGCCGAATGCGGACGATCCGGTCTCGCTCGCGATTCACGGGCTCATCAATCACGCGGCAAATCAGTCGCTGCGCATCGACGAAATCGTCGCCGCGCTCGAACGGCTCGGCGCGAGTCTCGAGGCGCTGCAGGGCGCCGATGCGGCGCTGTTCGATCTGAAGCGTTTGTCGGCGGCACTGGAGGGGAAGGTCGAGCCGGGTACGGAGCCGCACTGACTGCATTGAAGCGACCCCACGCACCACGGCACGCGACGCGGGGCGAGACGGCTCAATCGAGCGGCAGCGCCCGAATTCCTTCC
This sequence comes from Paraburkholderia sp. SOS3, assembly GCF_001922345.1. NCBI lineage: Bacteria > Pseudomonadati > Pseudomonadota > Betaproteobacteria > Burkholderiales > Burkholderiaceae > Paraburkholderia > Paraburkholderia sp. SOS3. The sequence goes on from NZ_CP018811.1 coordinate 2,061,538, forward strand.
GCGTCGATGCGCAGATAACCGCCACGGCGTTCGCCGTGGTCGAGGTCCCAATCCGGCAGCACCCAGCGCGTGCCGCCCGCTTCGCGATGGCGGGCGGGACGGTGCGTATGGCCGTGGATGATCGTCGCCGTGCCGGTTTTCTTGAAGAGCGCCGCAATTCCCTGCCGGGTCACGTCGTAGCGCGGTGAAACGGGCCGCGCGCGGTTTTCGTCGCCCGTGCGGCGCATGCGCTCGGCGAGCGCCTTGCGCCATCGGTATGGCCACAACAGAAAGAGCCACTGCGCAAAACGGTTGCGCGCGATGCGGCGAAAGCGCAGATAGCCGCGATCGTCGGTGCATTGGCCATCGCCATGCGCGAGCGCGATGCGCGTGCCGAACGACGTGATCACGAACGGGTCTGGCAGCCAGATCGCGCCGGCCGCTTTCATGAAGCGCTTGCCCAGCAGGAAGTCGCGGTTGCCGTGCATCACGTAGAGCGCGATGCCGCGCTCCGACAGCGTATGCATCAGCGCGGCCATGCGTGCGGGAAACGGTTCGGCGAGCATGTCGTCGCCAATCCAGTATTCGAACAGATCGCCGAGAATAAACACCGAATCGGCCTGCTCGGCGTTGACGCGGATGAAATGCTCGAACGCGGCCACCGTGCGCGGCATCGCCTCGGACAGGTGCAGATCCGACAGGAAATAAAACGGACGTGCGGCGTGCGGACGCTTGCCCTCGCCGGGCACGCCCGCGGCGACGCTTCGCAGCGGCGTTTCTTGCAGCATCGACGGTATTTTCTGTTGATTGCTCGTTTTGCGATTATGGAATAGCTGCAGCCGCCCGGCGGATCATGACGACAGGCGTATCGCCGTTATCGAACGGCGATACGCCTCGTACGGCTATTCGACCACGACGGCCTTCTCGATGACTACGTCGTCGACGGGCACGTCCTGGTGAAAGCCCTTCGAACCCGTTTTCACCTTGCGGATGTTGTCGATGACATCGAGGCCATCGACGACCTTGCCGAACACCGCATAGCCCCAGCCTTGCGGCGTCGGCGACGAATGGTTGAGGAAGTCGTTGTCGTTGACGTTGATGAAGAACTGCGCGGTGGCCGAATGCGGGTCGTTCGTGCGGGCCATCGCAACCGAGCCCTTCACGTTCTTGAGGCCATTGTTCGCTTCGTTGTCGATCGGCGCCTGCGTTGTCTTCTGCTTCATGCCGGGTTCGAAACCGCCGCCCTGGATCATGAAGCCGTCGATCACACGATGAAACACCGTGTTGTCGTAGTGGCCGGCCTTCACGTAGTTGAGGAAATTCTCGACCGTCTTCGGCGCTTTGTCCGCGTCGAGTTCGAGCTTGATGACGCCGTGGTTCGTATGCAGTTCAACCATGATGGATTCCTTGATCTGAGCGGGTGAATGAGCGGGTGAATGAGCGGGTGAATGAGCGGGTGAATGAGCGGGTGGGCAGCGACAGGCCCGCAAGAAGCGCGCCCTCCCAGATTACTACTTGCTGACCACCGTCGCCGACTCGATCACGATCGGCTTTTGCGGCACATCGCTCATGGGGCCGCGCGTGGTGGTCGGGGTGCCTTCGATTTTCTTCACGACGTCCATGCCCGACGTGACCTTGCCGAACACGGCGTAGCCGTTGCCGTCGGGATTCGGATAGTCGAGATTCGCGTTGTCGACGGTGTTGATGAAGAATTGCGCGGTGGCCGAATTCGGATCGCCCGTGCGCGCCATCGCGATGGTGCCGGTCACGTTCTTGAGACCATTGCGGCTTTCGAGCGGAATCGGCGCGCGCGTCGGTTTTTCGGCGAAGCTCGTCGTGTAGCCGCCGCCCTGGATCATGAAGCCCGGAATCACACGATGGAAAATCGTGCCGTTGTACTGGCCGGACTTCACGTAGTCGAGGAAATTGGCGACCGTCTTCGGCGCTTTCTCGGGATACAGTTCGACGCGAATATCGCCATCCGAGGTCTTGAAGAGGACAGACGGATGCGCGGTTTGCGCTGCGGACTGTGCGAACGCGGGTGCGTTCGCGACGAGGGCGGCGCTGCCGAGCGCCAGCAACAAGCGTTTCATGGAGTTCCTCGGGTTAGGGGAAAAACGCGGGATGAACGCGCAAAGGAGGCACGAAAAAGTGCACGAAAAACGCGTACGAAAGAGCGTGGAAAGAGCGCAGCACAGGCGCGCCCATCAGTCGACGCGCATCGCTCACCGCGGCGGCGCGACGTACGGCGGAATGGCAAGCGAACCGCTCGTCGGGCCGCCGAACTGGAACGAGGGCGTCTCCACGATGTTCGATGTGGCGCGCGTCGTGTAATCCGATTCGGACGGCGTGGCGCGCGTCGCCGCGCGCTTCGGCGGCGACACGATCTTCTCGATGTCCGCAAGACGCTGTTGCGTCGTGCCGGTCGCCGCGCCGAGGCTCTGCGCGCGTCGATAGGCCTGGTCGGCCATACGCAGATAGAGGTCGCCGAGATTCGCGTATGCGAGGCCGTAGCCGGGATTCGCCTTGGTTGCCGTTTCGAGCGCGGCGCGCGCGTCGCCGTAGCGGCCCTGCTTCGCATAGAGCGCGGCAAGATTGTTGTACGGCTCGGGCAATTCGGGGTACATCTCGGTCAGTTCGGTGAACGCGGCGATCGCGTCGTCGATGCGATTCATGCGCGCGAGCACGGTGGCCCGCTTGAACTTCGCCTGCGCGTCACGCGGATTCTGCGCGATGCGCGCATTGAGTTCCGCGAGCGCTGCGCTCCAGTTCTTTTGCGTGATCGATGCGTCGGCTTCCGGTGTTGCGTCGCGTGTGGCCGGAGCGTGCGATACGACATCGCTTTTTTGTGCATACGCGCTCGTGCCGGGCGCGATCAGCAACGCCAATGCAAAGAGTGCCGCAATGTGCGCGACGCCTCGTGCGCGGCCGCTGGAAGATTTCATAAGGAAGAGGTCTGGATGTTATACTCCGACCCATTCTAACAAAAGGTCTGCGCGTTTTCGTCGCGTGTTTCGTCGAACCACAGACTGTCTTTCGCCACTCGTGGTCGTCTCCGCTTTGATGGCAGTGTGATCGCCGCACCAGGTGCGCGATCGGTTTCCGAAGAATCCGTGCCGGGCGAGTGTTGTGTCGTGGAGGCTTGCCCGCCTGCTTTCATCCGGTCTCCGGTCACACCGCCGATCATGTCGTCGCACCATGTGTCCGCTACCGCCATAATCAGTCGCATGTGCGGTTCATCGCATGGGTTCATCGCCTTCTGGCGCGGCATGAACGAGCACAACGCGGATTTCTTTCGGCCCACGCATCGTTCTCTATGGAATCACTGCGCATCTACAACACGCTCGCGCGTGACAAGCAAACTTTCGTGCCACTGCAGGACGGCGTGGTGCGCATGTACGTGTGCGGGATGACCGTGTACGACTACTGCCACATCGGCCATGCCCGCGTGATGGTCGTGTTCGACATCGTTCAGCGGTGGCTGCGCACGCTCGGTTACAACGTAACGTACGTGCGTAACATCACCGACATCGACGACAAGATCATTCGCCGCGCCGTCGAGAATGGCGAGACGATCAAATCGCTGACCGACCGTTTCATTCAGGCGCTGCACGAAGATGCGGATGCGCTCGGCGTGCAGCGTCCGGACCTCGAGCCGCGCGCGACCGATTTCATTCCGCAGATGCTCGGCATGATCGAAACGCTCGAGGCGAAGGGCTTCGCGTATCAGGCGGCCGACGGCGACGTCAACTACGCCGTGCGCAAATTCGCCGGCTACGGCAAGCTCTCGGGCAAGTCGCTCGAAGATCTGCGCGCGGGCGAACGCGTCGCGGCGAACGATGCGAAGCAGGATCCGCTCGACTTCGTTCTGTGGAAGCAGTCGAAACCCGACGAGCCCGCCGACACCGGCTGGGAATCGAAGTACGGGCGCGGCCGTCCCGGTTGGCATATCGAATGCTCGGCGATGGGCTGCACGCTGCTCGGCGAACACTTCGACATTCACGGCGGCGGACAGGACCTGCAGTTTCCGCACCACGAGAATGAGATTGCGCAGAGCGAGGCTGCAACCGGGCAAACGTTTGTGAATACCTGGATGCATAACGGCTACGTGCAGATCGACAACGAGAAGATGTCGAAATCGCTCGGCAACTTCTTTACGATCCGCGAGGTGCTCGCGCAATACGATGCCGAGGTTGTGCGGTTCTTCATCGCGCGTGCACACTATCGGTCGCCGCTCAACTACAGCGACGCGCACCTCGACGATGCACGCAACGCACTCACGCGTCTTTACACGGCTTTGAAAGACGCGAGCGGCGACGGTGCGCCGCTCGACTGGAACGAAGCGCATGCCGCGCGCTTTCGCGAGGCGATGAACGACGACTTCAATACGCCGGTGGCGGTTGCCGTGCTGTTCGAACTCGCAAGCGAAGTAAACCGTACGCGCGACGCGGCGTTAGCACGGCAATTGCGTGAGCTTGCGCATGTAATCGGTTTCCTTGACCGTGAGCCGCGCGAGTTTTTGCAGCAGGCGGCGGGCAGTGTGAAAGAGGGTGGGCTCGAGGCGGCGCAGATCGAAGCGAAGATCGCTGCACGCGTTGCCGCGAAGCAGGCAAAAAACTATGCCGAGGCAGACCGGATTCGCGCGGAGTTGCTCGAAGCCGGGGTTGCACTTGAAGACAAACCCGGTGGGTTGACCGAGTGGCGGCGCGTGTAAGCGCACCTCGTTTTTCACTCTGATCGACTCACCAGGCAGGAGGCAGGATGGCAACGGCCACGAAGACGCCGGCTAAACGTGCCGCGTCTCAAACCAGAACGGCATCTGCAGTCAAACGTGCGCGCGCGGACAACGCGCCGCAAAGCGCGGCGAAGGGCACAGCCAGGGGCGCGACGCAAACGGTGCCGCGCAAGGCAGGTGCAAAGCGCGTGCTGAACGGTGCGGCGGGTCCGGCTGACGCAGTGACGGTCAAGGCGCCGCGCTCGCGCGCGAAGGCCGCGGCGAGCGGCAATGGCGAATTGCCGGCCGAACTGGCGGGCACGCAGCAGACCTTCGAAGCGGATACGCTCCATGAGGGCGAAGTCGTTCGCAAGACGCGTGCATCCGTCGATACCGAGGTGGCCGTGCCGGTGCAGATCGGCGGTCTTGCGCCTGAAATCACGCGGCCTGCGTATTGGGACAAGGCATGTGCCGATCTCGTCAAGCGCGACCGCATTCTGAAGAAGCTGATTCCGAAATTCGGACCTGTGCATCTGCTAAGCCGCGGCGATTCGTTCGTCACGCTGGCGCGCTCGGTCGTTGGTCAGCAGATTTCGGTTGCGAGTGCGCAAGCCGTTTGGGAACGCATCGAAAGCGCATGTCCGAAGCTCGTGCCGCAGCAGATCATCAAGCTCGGCGCCGCGAAACTGATCGCGTGCGGACTGTCGAAGCGTAAAACCGAGTACATTCTCGATCTCGCGCAACACTTCGTGTCGGGCGCGTTGCACGTCGGCAAGTGGACCTCGATGGACGACGAAGCGGTGATCGCCGAACTCACGCAGATTCGCGGTATCGGCCGCTGGACTGCGGAGATGTTCCTGATCTTCAACCTGTCGCGCCCCGATGTATTGCCGCTCGACGACCTCGGGCTGATTCGCGCGATCAGCGTGAATTATTTCAGCGGCGAGCCGGTTACGCGCAGTGAAGCGCGCGAAGTCGCAGCGAACTGGGAACCGTGGCGCACGGTCGCGACGTGGTACATGTGGCGCAGTCTCGATCCGCTGCCGTCGGACGAATAAAGCCGCGCAGCGTGCATGCGGCACGCGGCCGCAGTCGCCGCGTCCGGTTGCATTCGCTCGTCGCATCCGCTTGTTGCATCCGCTTGTTGCATCCGAGTGTGCGGCGGGCCACACGGCGGCCTGCATGGCGGCCGCGACAAAAGGCACCATAACGACTGTTGCAGGCGGCGTCCCCCACGAGCGAGGCGGGAGTCGCCAGGAGCATGCATGAGCGGGTGCTATCGAATTTTGGGATTTAATAGTTTTGGGACGGTTTGGACAGCGGCGGGCGCGGTTAGAATACGCGCTGCCGGTAAGTCGAAGGATTAAAAACCAATGAAGACCACCTTTCTGGATTTCGAGCAGCCCATCGCCGAGCTCGAAGCGAAAATTGAAGAATTGCGCTTCGTGCAGGACGATTCGGCCGTCGATATTTCGGAAGAGATCGAGCGGCTGTCGAAGAAAAGCCAGCAGCTCACGAAGGATCTTTATGCGAATCTGTCGCCGTGGCAGGTGTCGCAAATCGCACGTCATCCGCAGCGCCCGTACACGCTCGACTACGTGAACGAACTGTTCACGGACTTCCACGAACTGCATGGCGACCGTTCCTATGCGGACGATCTGTCGATCGTCGGCGGCCTCGCGCGATTCAATGGCCAGCCGTGCATGGTGATTGGTCATCAGAAAGGGCGCGATACGAAAGAGCGCGCGCTGCGCAATTTCGGCATGCCGCGCCCCGAGGGCTATCGCAAGGCCGAGCGTCTCATGCGTCTTGCCGAGAAATTCGGCCTGCCGCTGTTCACGTTTATCGACACGCCGGGCGCGTATCCCGGTATCGGCGCCGAAGAACGCGGGCAGTCGGAAGCGATCGGCCGCAACCTGTACGTGATGGCCGAGCTCAAAACGCCGATCATTTCGACGATCATCGGCGAGGGCGGTTCCGGTGGCGCGCTGGCCATCGCGGTTGGCGACAGCGTGCTGATGCTGCAATTCTCCACCTACTCGGTGATCTCGCCGGAAGGCTGCGCATCGATTCTGTGGAAGAGCGCAGCGAAAGCGCCGGAAGCGGCCGAAGCGCTCGGTTTGACCGCGCATCGTCTGAAGGCGCTCTCGCTGATTGACAAGATTGTCAATGAACCGCTCGGCGGCGCGCACCGCGATCCGAAGGGCATGGCCGCATTGCTGCGCCGCGCGCTCGCCGATTCGCTGCGCCAGTTCCAGGGCATGAGCGTGAGCGACCTGCGTCAGCGCCGTTTCGACCGGCTCATGGCGTACGGCAAATTCAAGGAAACGACGCCGGGCGCGTAAGTGCGGAGAAGCGCCAGCGCTTTTTTTTGCGAGCTGATTGCGTGCTTCTCGCGTGCTGATCCGGTGCTGATTGGGTGCTTGTCGCGAGTTCATTGGGCACGTGCTGCACGTATCATGAGCCTGTGGTGCAGATGCGCGCTTTACTGCGCCTTTGCCGTCTGTGACTCGTATCGTGACTGCCTGTCGTGAACACTTCCTCTGATCCCGCAGCCGATCGCATCGTGCTCGATGCGATCGAAGCAGCGCTGATTCACGAGCCCGCCGATACACGCATCGCCATTGCCTACAGCGGCGGTCTCGATTCGACCGTGCTGCTCGATGCGGCGGTACGCGTGGCCGGCGCGGCGCGCTGCCTTGCATTCCATATTCATCATGGCTTGAGTCCGAATGCCGACCGCTGGCTCGCGCACGGCGAAGAGCAGGCGGCTGCGCTCGGCGTGTCGTTTGCGGCGCGTCATGTCGAAGTGCGTCGCGACGCGGGTGCCGGTGTCGAAGCCGCGGCGCGCGAGGCGCGTTATCGCGCGCTCGACGCGTTGTGCGACATCGAGCACGTGCGGCGCATCTGGCTCGCGCAGCACGCGGACGATCAGGCCGAAACGGTGCTGCTGCAATTGCTGCGCGGCGCGGGGCTCGCAGGACTGGCGGCAATGGCGGCCGAATATCGCCCCGCCGGCGCGGCGGTCACACGGGTGCGACCGTTCCTGCATCTGCTGCGCGCGCAGCTCGAAGACTATGCGCGCGGTCGCGCGCTGCGCTGGGTCGACGACGAATCGAATACCGAGACACGCTTTGCGCGCAACGCGCTGCGTCATCATGTGCTGCCGCAGCTTGCCGTGCACTTTCCAGGCTTTCGCGATGCGCTCGCGCGCACGGCCGCGCATGCGGGCGCCGCGCAGCGCCTCGTCGACGAACTCGCGCGTATCGATATGCAAAACGTCGCGAGCGACGACGACACGCACGCGCTGTCGCGCACCGCATTACTCGAACTCGACGACGAGCGCGCGCTGAATCTGCTGCGTTACTGGATGCGCACGCTCGGTCTGCCGGCCGCATCGACGGCGCGGCTCACCGATGCGCTGCGGCAGCTGCGCGATGTGCGCGACGATCATGGCTTGCGCGTCGATCATGCGGGGCAGACGCTACGCAGCTACCGCGGCCAGATCTACTGGGAAGCGGGCGACAGCGGCGATGCCGCCGACGAGACTGCGTTCGCCGCGCGGCCTGTCAGCGAATTGACGTGGCACGGCGAGGCGGTCTGGCGCCTGCCGGCGTGGCGCGGCACGTTTGTGTTTGCGCAGGAGGCGGGCGGTGAGCCGGCAGACCCGGCAGCGCGCGACTTGTCGGCGATTCCCGCGGCGCTGTTGCTGCACGGACCGTTGTCGGCGCGCGCCCGCAGCGGCGGCGAGCGTATGCGCTGCGACGCGCATGGCCCGAGCCGCACGCTGAAAAATCTGTTTCAGGAGCGGGGCGTGCCGTCGTGGAAGCGCGATGTGCCGCTGCTTTATGCGGGCGATATGTTGCTGTACGTGCCGCTGCTCGGCGTGAACCTCGCAGCGCTGGATGCGTGGTATGCCGACCATGCAAGCCGCGCGGACCATGCAAAAGAGCCGCGAAAACCGGAAGACACGCAACACGCACCGCACGCGAGCGAGGAGGGTGCTGCCGCTGCCGCGCCGTTTGCCGATCGCTGCATCCGGATCGACTGGCGCGAAGATCTGCTGATCGCCTGATCCGCGCAGCCGGATCGTGCCGCCGAACCAGCCGCCGAACCAGCCGCCGAATCAGCCGCCGAGAGGGCTGACAAACCAGACGATGTCCGTCAAGAAACCCTTTACCCACAAGCCTTTGCGGCGCTTATGACTTGTCAAGTCGCGTCGCTTCAGGTAGGGTAGCTTGTTTGTCCGACCTGCTTTACACGCGTTTTCCGGCGTTTGGGGTCGATTCTCGGTCAGCGCAAAGTCCCGAAGTCAAGGCCAGATTCAAGCTTGAATTCAGGGCCGATTTCACGATCCCACGGTCGATCAACATCGATTGAGATCGAGCAGCGAGCGGCGCATCGTCCGCACGCGAGCCGCCGCACCGCCGCCACGGGCCCTACAGGGCGCGTATTCGGAGCAGGATTGCGGAGCAGGATTGCGGTGACCGGACCGGTTTCGATCCTCGTCCTGTTGAAGAGCAGGATCGGAAGGGCAAATTCGAAGGGCAAATCGCGCGTCACGCGCACGCCAACTTCGCGCCGCACACCTCGCCGTCGTTCCAGAACGTTGTGCTTCCAGCTGTGTGGCGCGTCCTCGACGTGCGGGCGCGGCGCGCATCGAGCGTCTGAAGCATCTCCAGCTTTTCCTACGGTTTGAAAACGACAATGGCACTCATCGTACACAAATACGGCGGCACCTCGATGGGCTCGGTCGAGCGCATCAAGAACGTCGCGAAGCGCGTCGCGAAATGGCACAAGGCCGGCCACCGGATGGTCGTCGTGCCGTCCGCGATGTCCGGCGAAACGAACCGCCTCATCGGTCTCGCGAAAGAAATCTCCGGTCAGCCGAGCCCGCGCGAACTCGACATGATCGCGTCGACGGGCGAGCAGGTCAGCGTCGGTTTGCTGTCGATCGCACTGCATGACGCGGGCGTGGACGCCGTCAGCTACACGGGCTGGCAAGTGCCCGTCAAAACCGACAGCGCATTCACGAAAGCGCGCATCAACGACATCGACGGCGAACGTGTGCTGCGCGACCTCGATGCGGGCAAGGTGGTCGTGATTACCGGCTTCCAGGGCATCGATCCCGAAGGTCACATCACGACGCTCGGCCGCGGCGGTTCGGATACGTCGGCCGTCGCGGTGGCCGCGGCGCTCAAGGCGGACGAGTGCCTGATCTATACCGACGTCGACGGTGTCTACACGACGGACCCGCGCGTCGTCGAAGAGGCGCGCCGGCTCGATCGCGTGACCTTCGAGGAGATGCTGGAAATGGCGAGCCTCGGCTCGAAGGTCCTGCAGATCCGCTCGGTGGAATTCGCGGGCAAATATCAGGTGAAGACGCGCGTGCTGTCGAGCCTGACCGACCCGCTGATGCCGCTCGAAACCGAGATGTCCTCGGGCACCCTGATTACTTTTGAAGAAGACGAGACCATGGAAAAAGCAGTCATTTCCGGCATTGCGTTTCAGCGGGACGAAGCCCGCATCGCCGTGATGGGTGTGCCCGACAAGCCGGGCATCGCGTATCAGATTCTCGGTCCGATCGCCGAAGCGAACATCGACGTCGACATGATCATCCAGAATCAGAGCGTCGAGGGCAAGACGGCATTCACGTTCACGGTCGGCCGTGGCGACTATCAGCGCGCGATGGACATCCTCACGAATCAGGTGAAGGGTCATATCTCGGCCGAGCAGGTGCTCGGCGACCCGAAGGTGTCGAAGGTGTCGGTAGTTGGCGTCGGCATGCGCTCGCATGTGGGCATCGCGAGCACGATGTTTCGCACGCTGTCGGAAGAAGGCATCAACATCCAGATGATTTCGACGTCCGAAATCAAGATCTCGGTGCTGATCGACGAGAAGTACATGGAGCTCGCCGTGCGCGCGCTGCATAAGGCGTTCGAACTCGATCAGGCCTGATCGCGCGATCGGGCTGCCGATTCGGCACGCTTGCGCCGGGCGGCGTCGCGGGTTGCGTCGCCAGATTGTCGAGGGTGGTTTCGTGGCTCTGCGGCAACTCGCGCAGCCGCGCCACGGCGATGACAGCGCGGTGACATCGCTGGCATAAAAATCGTGCCGGGGAAATTGACCTGTCTTCCTGAACCCGCTATTATCTTGGCTTCGTCGCGCTGCCTCCCTGGCGCGAGCGAAGGTTTGGGAGACGTGGCCGAGAGGTCGAAGGCACTCCCCTGCTAAGGGAGCATCTGGGCCAAAACCTGGATCGAGGGTTCGAATCCCTCCGTCTCCGCCAGTACGTCAGTATATGGCGGTGAAACCCCGTAAGTTCTCGGACTTACGGGGTTTTGTTTTGTGGGCGTCCCATTTCATTCGCCAACGTGCGAGTCTGCGCGTCGCGAAATTCAGAAATGAAATTACCTGGGATACCCAGGCGATACCAGGCGATAGCGCGAGACCCCGTGAAAGGGTGGATCGGAACCGAGGTGCGGGTCTCCGCGCAGTATGGCGATCGACGCAGACGACCTCCGCGCGCAAGCCGCAAGACAGACATCGCGAGCATCTGCGCATCGTGCACCGTCAAGTTTTCCACCGTGGTGCCGATAAGACACGCAACGTCAATACGCGACGCTTGCGGAGTTCTGTTGCGTCACGAAACCCTGTCGCGTGTAACTGCGCGTTACAGGCGGGGGTAGGACGCGATTTTGTGCATCAGTTATTACAAAGTTGAAATATGCTGGCCGCCGACGTTTGTTATATTGAGATGCAGGTAGTCGACAACACGAACACACACACTCGCAAAATAGGTGAACACATGAAGACCACGCGTCTTGTTACGTTACTGGTCGGCGCGCTCGCGATCGGCGCGTCGAGTGCCGCGATGGCTGGAGGAGTGCATCTCGGTATCAACCTCGGCATCCCCGCACCGGTCTATGCCCCGGCGCCCGTGTACGCAGCTCCGCCGCCCCCGCCGCCGGTCGTGTATGCCCCGGCTCCGGTGTATGCAGCGCCGCCGGCGATCGTCATCGGCTGGCATGGCAACCGATATTGGGACGGCCGCCGCTACTGGGGCCGCGACGAGTGGTATCGCCATCATGGCGGATACCATGGTGGTTATCACGGCGGTGGTCACGGCCACGGTCGCTGGCATTGAGCCTCGCGTGCGCAGTTCGATATTGCGCACCGCGAACACGAGTCGACTAGCAAAAAAACCGCCCTTAAAGGGCGGTTTTTCATATCGGTTGTGGATGCAACGAGATGTACGAAGCCCGGCCGCGCAGCGCGCCTTAACGCAGCGCCGCGGGTCAACCGCATGCAACCGGGCTGACGTTACTCAGCCGCGGCTGCCGCCATCCCGCCGACCACCGCATTGAAGCCGCTGTCGACATGCACGATCTCCGCCGTCACGCCAGCTGCGAGATCGGACAGCAGGAATGCCGCCGTATTGCCGACCTGTTCGATCGTTACGTTGCGCTTGAGCGGCGCATTGTCTTCGACGAAATCGAGAATCTTGCCGAAGCCCTTGATGCCGCTTGCCGCGAGCGTCTTGATCGGACCCGCTGAAATACCGTTGACGCGCACGCCCTTGTTGCCGAGCGACACGGCGAGATATCGGACGCTCGCTTCGAGCGATGCCTTTGCGAGGCCCATCGTGTTGTAGTTCGGAATCGCGCGCTCGGAGCCGAGGTAGGTCAGCGTGAGCAGCGCCGCATCGTTCGACAGCATCGGCTGAGCGGCTTTCGCGAGTGCCGCGAAGCTATAGGCGGAAATGTCGTGCGCGATGCGGAAGTTTTCGCGCGTCATGCCGTCGAGGAAGTCGCCCGCGATCGCTTCGCGCGGCGCAAAGCCGATCGAGTGCACGAGGCCGTCGAGGCTATTCCAGTGTTGCCCGAGCGAGGCAAAGAGTGCATCGATCTGCGCATCGTCGCCGACGTCGCACGGGAAGACGAGGTTGCTGCCGAACTCGGTGGCGAACTCGGTAATGCGATCCTTGAAGCGATCGCCGACATACGTGAATGCGAGTTCGGCGCCTTCGCGCTTGCAAGCCTGCGCGATGCCGTAAGCGATGGAACGATTCGACAGCAAGCCGGTCAGCAGGATACGTTTACCAGCGAGGAAGCCCATGGATTCTCCTAATGAGGTCGGTGCACTGCATGCCCAGTCGGATGGGCGCGCGCGGATTTTGAGTAGAATTCTCTCACATTGCAACAAGGCGGCCTTCGCAGTCCGCGTGATCGGGGTTTGATCCTGGCTTGATCCACGCCGGATACGACGCCGGATACCGCGCGGGCACCAAGCCCGGTGCCGCGCTTTGCACGTCCAGCACTCTCTTCGAACAAGGCACCATGACGCTCGACTCACGATGGCTTGAACCCGTTCGCGCGCCGGTGCGCATCGTGTTGCGTTTGCTATTCGAGGAGAAGGGCATTGCGCGGTTCGCGAAGCAGCAGGGCGCATTGCTGTTGTTCGCTTTGCTGCTCTTCACCCCATCGGCATTCGCGGCCTACGCGATCGCGCAATACGGCCAGCCGAAATACCCGCCGGACTTCAAACACTTCGATTATGTGAACCCCGATGCGCCGAAAGGCGGCACGCTGGTGCTCGCGAATCCGGGCCGGCAGACGAGCTTCGACAAGTTCAATCCGTTCACGCTGCGCGGCAATGCGGCGCCCGGCATCGACGTGCTGTTCGAGAGCCTGACCACGGGCAGTTCAGACGAAGTCGCCTCCGCCTACGGCCTGCTCGCCGACGATATCGCCGTCGCGCCCGATGGACTGTCGACCACGTTCCACATCAATCCTCACGCGCACTTTTCGAATGGCGACCCGGTGACCGCCGACGATGTGAAGTATTCGTTCGATACGTTGAAGAGCCCCAAGGCGGCGCCGCAATACGCCGCGTATTTCGCCGGAATCGCGCGTGCGGTGGTGGTCGACCCGGCCACGATCCGCTTCGAGTTCAAGCAGCACGACCGCGAATTGCCGCTTCTGGCGGGCAGCATGCCGGTGTTTTCGCACAAGTGGGGCGTGAAACCCGACGGCAGCCGCGTGGCGTTCGATCAGCTTGCGTTCGAAAAGCCGATCGGCAGCGGGCCGTATCTGATCGAGCAGTACGACAATGGCCGCAACATCACCTACAAACGCGATCCGAACTACTGGGGCGCGAAGTTGCCGGTGCGGGTCGGCATGTTCAATTTCGATCGCATCCAGTACAAGCTGTACGGCGACCCGACCGCGCGGCTCGAAGCGTTCAAGGCCGGCGAGTACGATGCGCTCGTCGAATACGTCGCGCGCAGCTGGGTGCGGCGTGACGTCGGCAAGAAGTTCGACGACGGCGAACTGATCAAGCGCGAGTTTGTGCAGCACAACGGCACCGGCATGCAGGGTTTTATCCTGAACCAGCGGCGGCCGCTCTTTCAGGACGTGCGCGTGCGCGAGGCACTCGATCTCGCACTCGACTTCCAGTGGCTCAACCGGCAACTGTTCTACAGCCAGTACAAGCGCATCGACAGCTTTTTCGTCAACACCGACTGGCAGGCCAAAGGATTGCCGTCGCCAGGCGAGCTGAAGCTGCTCGACCCGTACCGCGCGCAACTCGAGCCTTCGGTATTCGGTTTGCCGCCCGTGCAACCCGATACCGATCCGCCCGGTTCGCTGCGCGCGAACCTGCTGAAGGCGCGCGAGCTGCTCGCGCAAGCGGGCTGGACCTACCGGGACGGCGCGTTGCGTAATGCGAAGGGCGAGCCGTTCGAATTCGAGATTCTCGACGACTCCGGTTCCGCGCAGAGCTTCGAACCCGTCATTGCAACGTATATCCGTAACCTGCAAAAGCTCGGTATCAACGTGCGCATGCGTGTGGCGGACTTCGCCGTTTATCAGAAGCGCCTCGACGCATTCGACTTCGACGTGACGACACTGCGTTATCCCGATACGCAGGTGCCCGGTTCCGATATGGTCGACCGCTTCGGCAGCAAGGCCGCCATGGAGCCCGGCTCGGGCAACCTGATCGGCCTCAGGTCGCCGGCCGTCGATGCGATTCTGCGCGCGCTGGTCGGCGCGCAGACGCTCGAGCAACTGAGCGACGCGACGCATGCGCTCGACCGCGTGCTCATGCATGGTTACTATGTCGTGCCGCAGTGGTATAGCGCGACGCATCGTGTTGCGTTCAAGCGCGGGCTCGCGTGGCCGAAGACCTTGCCGCTGTACTATTCGGCGGAAGGCTGGATCGTGTCGATGTGGTGGTTCGCGCCGCCGCAAGCGGCGCAACAGCCCGTGCAGCAAACGGTGGAACAAGCGCCGGAACAAGCGGTGGCACAAGCGGCGCGAGCCTCGCACTAACGCAGCGCGACGCCTGCCTTTCGCCACAGCGTCGCAACGCCTTTCGATCGACTGCCTCACCACACCGGATCGCCGCCATGTGGAGCTACATCCTCAAACGCCTGTTGCTGATGATCCCGACACTGATCGGCGTGCTAACCGTTACGTTTATCGTGATCCAGTTCGTGCCGGGCGGCCCGGTCGAACAGGCCGTGCACGAACTGCGCCGCAGCAGCGCGGAAGGCGGCACGCCGTTCGGGCTGCGCGCGCATAGCGGTGTCGATGCGCAGCAGATTGCGCAACTGAAGGCGCTGTACGGTTTCGACAAGCCGCCGCTCGAACGCTACTGGCTCATGCTCAAGCGCTTCTCGCGTTTCGATCTCGGGCAAAGCTATTTCCGCCATCAGAGCGTGTGGTCGCTGATCGTGCAGAAGCTGCCCGTGTCGATCAGCATCGGCCTCTGGACGTTCTTTCTGACCTATCTGATATCGATTCCGCTCGGCATCGCCAAGGCCGTGCGCAACGGCTCGCATTTCGACGTCGCGACGAGCTTTATCGTGCTGATCGGTTACGCGATCCCCGGTTTCGTGCTCGGCGTGCTGCTGCTCGTGCTGTTCGGCGGCGGCAGCTTTCTGCAACTGTTTCCCTTGCGCAATCTGACCTCGGACAACTGGGACCAGCTGAGCCTCGTCGGCAAGATTCTCGATTATCTGTGGCATATCACGCTGCCGATCGTCGCTTCGGTGGTCGGCAGTTTCGCCGTCGTCACGATGCTCACGAAGAACTCGTTTCTCGACGAGATCCGCAAGCAGTATGTGCTGACCGCGCGCGCGAAGGGCTTGTCCGAGCGGCGCGTGCTGTGGAAGCATGTGTTCCGCAATGCGCTGCTGCCGCTGATCGTCGGTTTCCCCGCCGCGTTCATCGGCGCGTTCTTTACCGGCAGTCTGCTGATCGAAACGCTGTTCTCGCTCGACGGGCTCGGCCTGCTCTCGTACGAGTCGGTAACGAGGCGCGACTATCCGGTCGTGCTCGGCACGCTGTACCTGTTCACCCTGATCGGTCTCGTCACGAAGCTGATTTCGGATCTCTGCTACGTGTGGGTCGACCCGCGCATTCAATTCGAACAACTGGAGCGCTGACTTGAGCCGCGTCCGTACCGATGCCGAACCGATTTCGCGCGACACGCCGGTGCGCGCATTCGTCTCGCCGACGCCCGCGCGCCGTGTGTGGGCGCGCTTCAGGAAGCAGCGGCTCGGCTACTGGAGTCTCGTCGTCTTTATCGTCGCGTTTGCGGCGAGCCTCGCGGCGCCGCTGTGGTGCAACGACAAGCCGCTCGTGGTCCGCTACGACGGCCACCTGTATTTCCCGCTTTTCGAGACGTATCCGGAAACCACGTTCGGCGGCGACTTTCCGACGCCCGCCGATTATCTCGACCCGTATATCCGGCACCGCTTCGAGCTGAACGGCAACTTTGCGGTCTATCCGCCGAATCCGTACTACTACGACACGCTGAACTATTTCTCGAAGGTGCCGAACCCGGCGCCGCCGTCGCGCGACAACTGGCTCGGCACCGACGCGCAGGGCCGCGATCTGGTCGCGAGGCTCGTGTACGGCTTTCGCGTGTCGGTCGAGTTCGCGCTCGTGCTGACGCTGATCGGCACCGTGCTCGGCGTGCTGGCGGGCGCCGTGCAGGGTTTTTTCGGCGGCAAGACCGATATTGTCGGCCAGCGGCTGATCGAAATCTGGAGCGCGCTGCCGGAACTGTATTTGCTGATCATTTTCGCGTCGATCTTCGAGCCGGGCTTTGTTCTGCTGATCGTGCTGCTGTCGCTGTTCGGCTGGATCGGTCTGTCCGATTACGTGCGCGCGGAGTTTCTGCGCAATCGCCAGCAGGACTACGTGCGCGCCGCGCGTGCGATGGGGCTGTCGAACTGGCAGATCATCTGGCGCCATGTGTTGCCCAACAGCCTGACGCCCGTCATTACGTTCCTGCCGTTCCGCATGAGCGGTGCGATCCTCGCGCTGACGAGCCTCGATTTTCTTGGCCTCGGCGTTCCGCCGCCGACGCCGAGTCTCGGCGAACTGCTCTCGCAGGGCAAGGCGAACCTCGACGCATGGTGGATCTCGATGTCGACGTTCTGCGTGCTCGTCCTCACGCTGATGCTTCTGACGTTCATGGGCGACGCGCTGCGCAATGCGCTCGATACGCGTCTCTCGGACGCGATGCGCGCCGGAGGCAACCAGTGAGCGACGCGATGCGAAACCCGCGCGGGCCGCTCGAGCGGCATGAGCATGATGAGCATGATGAGCGCCATGAGACCGACGCGCCGCTGCTGGAAATCGAACACCTGAACGTGCGCTTCGGCGATACCGTCGCGGTCAGCGACGTCTCGCTGTCGATCGCGCGTGGCGAACGCGTCGCGCTGGTCGGCGAATCGGGCTCGGGCAAAACCGTGACGGCGCTGTCCATCCTGCGTTTGCTGCAGGATGCGCAGACGAGCGGTGCGATCCGCTTCGACGGCGAAGACCTGCTCGCGAAAAGCGAGCGCGCGATGCGCGGCCTGCGCGGCTCCGACATCGCGATGATCTTCCAGGAACCGATGACGGCGTTAAACCCGCTCTATTCGGTCGGCGAGCAGATCGCGGAAACCATCGTGCTGCACGACGGCGTGTCGGCCGCCGAGGCGCGCAAGCGCGCGGTCGAACTGCTCGGGCGTACCGGCATTGCCGAGCCCGGCAAGCGCGTCAACAGCTACCCGCATCAGTTGTCGGGCGGGCAGCGGCAGCGCGCGATGATCGCTATGGCGCTCGCATGCCGGCCGCGCCTGTTGCTTGCGGACGAACCGACCACCGCGCTCGACGTGACGATTCGCGCGCAGATCGTCGAACTGCTGCTCGAACTGCAGCGCGAGGAAGCGCAAAAGCGCGGGATGGCCGTGCTGCTGATCACGCACGACCTGAACCTCGTGCGTGATTTCGCGCAACGCATCGCGGTGATGGAGAAGGGTGTGCTCGTCGAAAGCGGGCCCGTCGCGCAGGTGTTCGGCTCGCCGCAGCACCCGTACACGCAGCGGTTGCTCGAAAGCCGCCCGCAGCGCACGGTGGTGCCGGTGCTGCCGATCGCGCCGGTGCTGCTCGATGCGCGCGAGGTGTCGGTCGACTTCAGGACGAAGCTGCCGGGCATGGCCGGCTGGTTCCGGTCGGGCCGCTTTCGCGCGGTCGACGACGCGACGATCACGGTGCGCCAGGGCGAGACGCTTGGCATCGTCGGCGAATCGGGCTCGGGCAAGTCGACGCTTGCGATGGCGCTGCTCGGTCTGCAGCGCGTCACGCGCGGCGCGATCGAGTTTCAGGGCAGGGCGCTCGCGAGCTACCGCGGTCGCGAAAAGACCGCGCTGCGCTCGAACCTGCAGGTCGTGTTTCAGGACCCGTTCAGCTCGCTGTCGCCGCGCTATACGATCGAGCGGATCGTCGGCGAAGGGTTGGCGCTGCATCAGCCGCAGCTCGACGCGGCGTCGCGCCGCGAGAAGGTCGTGTCGGTGCTGCGCGAGGTCGGCATCGACCGCACCGCGCTGCACCGGTATCCGCACGAGTTTTCGGGCGGTCAGCGGCAGCGCATCGCGATCGCGCGGGCGCTCGTGGTCGAGCCGCGCATTCTGATCCTCGACGAACCGACGAGCGCGCTCGACGTGTCGATCCAGCAGCAGGTATTAAAGCTTCTGGCCGGGTTGCAGAAGAAATATAACCTCGGCTTTATATTCATCAGCCACGATCTGGCCGTGATCGGCGCAATGGCGCATCGCGTCGCGGTCATGAAAAACGGATCGATAGTCGAGAGCGGCGACGTTGAGAAAATTTTTGCGTCGCCGTCGCACCCTTACACCCGAAAGCTGCTGAACGCCGCGTCTGGTGGTGAAAATTCACTGTTGTAACCAATTGTATGTCTTTCTCAATTGTTTTTTTCTATTCCTTTTGACACTTGAATACTTACTGGCTAGTATCGACCAAACTTTTTTCCTAGTTCTCTGATTTTTAGGCAAAAACTACCGACCAATGCAGCACCGATCTCTACCCCAGGCTTGTACGCGCGTCGTCGCCGGGATGTTCATTGGCGTACTGATGGTGGCAGCTTCCGGCACGTTTGCCGACGCATTTGCCGACGAAGTAAGCAGCTTTAACCAGAATGCCGCATTTTCGACGCCCACCAGTTTTTCGGGCGCCGGCTCGAACTTCCTGATCCCCTCCGTTCCTTCCAGCAGTTCGTCGAGCAACGCGCCGGCCGCATCGGCTTCCTCGTCCTCGTCTGCTTCGTCTGACACGCCGTCGAGCACGAGCGGTGCACGCTCGTTCCTGTCGGGCGTCGCCGGCAAGGCCGGTGACGTCGTCGTGGGCGCGTTGAACCTGATCGGCGTGCGCTACCGCTGGGGCGGCTCGTCGCCGGACTCCGGGCTCGATTGCAGCGGTTTCGTGCGCTACGTGTTCCAGGACACGCTTGGTCTCGCGCTGCCGCGCCGCGCCGAGGAAATGAGCCGCGTCGGCGAAAAGGTTCGCGTGGCCGATCTGAAGCCCGGCGATCTGGTGTTCTTCAACACGATGCGCCGCACGTTCTCGCACGTGGGCATCTATATCGGCGACAACAAGTTCGTGCACTCGCCGTCGACGGGCAGCACGATCCGCGTCGACGACATGGACGACGCGTACTGGGAAAAGCGCTTTACCGGCGCGCGCCGCGTCGAGACGTCGTTCTCGCCCGACCAGCAGCAGGATTTTCGTCAGCGCGTGAGCGCGACGATCGGCGGCAGCAACTAATTGCGGGTTGACGGCTGTCGGTGCTCCGGCAGCCGTGGTTGGAATGGCCGTCCGAATGACGAAAGGCCCGCTTGACCGGAATCGACCGGCAGCGGGCCTTTCGTTTTGATGCGGCGTTTGGCGCTTATTCGAAACACATCCCTGGGCGCGCCTCTGGCCGCCTCATACCGCCGCGCGGCTCGCCGCAAGCTTGCGCTGCAGCTCCGGCATGATCTTCGCAACCGCTTCCTCGCCGGCGAGAATCGCCGCATTGCGCTGCCCGAAGTCGCTGCTGCTCATCGCCGCGAGATTCGGGCGAATCACGATATCCGCGTACTTGTCGAGCTCGTAGGCCTTGATGGTCTGGCCCATGATCGTGAAAGTCTGCATCAGCACGTCGAACGAGCTGTCCGTGAGGCCCGTTTCGGGGCGCGCCGAGATATCGACCGCGATCACGAAGTCCGCGCCCATCCTGCGCGCGAACGACGCCGGCACAGGGCTCACGAGGCCGCCGTCGACGTACTCGTGCGCGCCGATCTTCACCGGCTCGAACAGCGACGGCACGCTGCACGATGCGCGCACCGCAACGCCGGTATTGCCGCGCTGAAACAGGATGGGCTGGCCGGTTTTCAGATCGGTCGCGACGACACCGAGCGGCTTCGCCATCTTTTCGATCGGCCGGTTTTCGAGCGTCGTGTTCAGGTAGTTCTGCAGCGCGACGCCTTGCAGAAAGCCGCGCGTGCGAAACGGCATGGCCCAGTCGCTGATCGACGCTTCATCCATTTTCAACGCGAGGCGATTGAGCGCGAAGCCGTTCATCCCCGACGCGTACAGCGCGCCGACCACCGAGCCCGCGCTCGTGCCGCATACGAGATCGACCTCGATGTTGCGCGCTTCGAGCGCCTTGATCACGCCGATATGCGCAAAGCCGCGCGCCGCGCCGCCGCCGAGCGCGAGCCCGACGCGCAGCGGCCGCGGCCTGACGACAGGCCGCGGTGTGATCGGTGACGGATTCGCCGCGGTGCTGTCGGACGGTTTGACGGGTTCGGGTTGCTTGCTGCCGGGCAGCGCGCAGGCGCTCAGGACGGCCGAAGCCGCCGCCAGCGAAAAGTGGCGGCGCGAAAGACGGGGCGAGGACTGTTTCAACGAATTCTCCAGCCGCGACATGCGTGCGGGCCGCGGCGCGCACATCATAAAGCAAAGCGTTCGGCGTGCGGCAGATCGGCGAGACACGTATCCAATCGTGATCGAATGGCAAAGGTATAATTCGCGTCTTCGCATTTCATTCGCTTCTCCGCGAGCTCCACCGTGACTGCCCTCATGAACACCCCCGCCGATACCGCCGCCAGTACCTCCGCCAACACGACGGTCCGCACCCGGTTCGCGCCGAGCCCGACCGGTTTCATCCACCTCGGCAATATCCGCTCCGCGTTGTATCCGTGGGCGTTTGCGCGCAAATCGAAGGGCGTGTTCATTCTGCGTATCGAAGACACCGACCTCGAACGTTCGACCGAGGCCTCGGTGGACGCGATCCTCGAAGGGATGGCGTGGCTCGACCTCGATATCGACGAGGGCCCGTTCTATCAGATGCAGCGCATGGATCGCTATCGCGAAGTGCTGCAGCAGATGGTGGAGAAGGGGCTTGCGTACCCGTGCTACATGTCGACCGAAGAACTCGATGCGTTGCGCGAGCGGCAGCGTCTCGCGGGCCTGAAGCCGCGCTACGACGGCACGTGGCGTCCAGAACCGGGCAAGGTGCTGCCCACGCCGCCCGAAGGCGTGAAGCCCGTGCTGCGCTTCCGTAATCCGCTGACGGGCACCGTCGCGTGGGACGATGCGGTGAAGGGGCGCGTCGAGATCTCGAACGAGGAACTCGACGACCTCGTGATCGCGCGTCCGGACGGCACGCCGACGTACAACTTCTGCGTGGTCGTCGACGATCTCGACATGCGCATCACGCACGTGATTCGCGGCGACGACCACGTGAACAACACGCCGCGCCAGATCAATATCCTGCGCGCGCTCGGCGGCGAAGTGCCGGTCTACGCGCACCTGCCCACCGTGCTCAACGAGCAGGGCGAGAAGATGAGCAAGCGCCACGGCGCGATGAGCGTGATGGGCTACCGCGATGCCGGCTATCTGCCGGAAGCGGTGCTCAACTATCTCGCGCGCCTCGGCTGGTCGCATGGCGACGCCGAGATCTTTTCGCGCGAGCAGTTCATCGAATGGTTCGACCTCGAGCATCTGGGTAAGTCGCCGGCGCAATACGATCACGACAAGCTCAACTGGTTGAATAACCACTACATCAAGGAAGCGGACAATGCGCGCCTTGCCGACCTCGCGAAGCCGTTCTTCGCGGAACTCGGCATCGATGAAGCGACGCTTGCCGACGGCGCAGATCTTCCTGCCGTGATCGGTCTGATGAAGGACCGCGCGTCGACGGTGAAGGAAATCGCGGCCAACGCGGCGATGTTCTATCGCGAGCCGAATCCGGAACCCGAAGCGCTCGCGCAGCATGTGACCGATGCGGTGCGCCCGGCGCTGGCCGAACTCGCCGACGCGCTGCAGACCGTCGAGTGGACCAGGGAAGCGATTGCGGCGGCAATGAAGGCCGTGCTCGCGTCGCAGAAGCTCAAGATGCCGCAGCTCGCGATGCCGGTGCGCCTGCTCGTGGCCGGCACGACGCATACGCCGTCGATCGACAGCGTGCTGATGCTGTTCGGCCGCGAGACGGTGGTGAGCCGGATCGGCAAGGCGCGCGGTTGACGCGCCGCTACTGTCGATACAAAAGGTATTTACAAAGCGGGATTTGATGTCTAAAATCTCGCTTCTGTTCTGCAAGGGGGGTATAGCTCAGCTGGGAGAGCGCTTGCATGGCATGCAAGAGGTCAGCGGTTCGATCCCGCTTACCTCCACCACTACAGGTCAGCAGACAGAGTCAAAGAAGTACCGCTTCAAAGGCACGGCTTTAAAGCAAGACAAGCCCCGAACGAATTCGTCGGGGCTTTGTTTTTTGTCGGGGCTTTATTTTTTCCATCGCCGCTTTTTTGCCGCACGTTCGTCGCGAACGACCATTACGGCGCAAGCCGCGTAAACACAAAATCGTGGTTCCTCACGCGCGCCTGATGGCAAGCGAAGCAGGTCTGGTGTTGCGCGAGATCGGCCGGCTGCCCGTTGATGAAGCGGCCGAAACCCCAACCGCCTGAATCGCGATAGCGCTTCGAATCCTTGACCATGACCTGCACGGTCGTCGCGGCGCCGGGTACCGAAGCCGGGCCAAACTCGGTAGAGGGCACACGCTTCCACGCGAGCTTTACGAATATCGATCCGTCCGGAAACGGCAGCGTGTTCTTCTCGAGCGCCTTCATCACGGTCGGATTGCCGAGCACGATGCGCAGTTCGTCGAGCGGATCGGCCTCCTCGGCGGGTGCGACGAACTGCCATGTGCGGTAGCCGTGCGGAATCGTCACGCCGTAGATCGGCGACGCCGCTTGCGCAGGCGCATCGCGAGTCTCGTTTGCAGCGAACGATGGCGTCGCCGACGCAAGCGACAGCAGCAATGTGGCGGCGAGGCCACTTCGGGAACATTTCACTTAAGCTCCTTGTTCTTGTGTCGATGTCCTGAAGTTGCATAGGCGAGCCATCGATGTGGATTGCCAGGTAACAGTTAGACTCGAGTGAGACCCGAGTCAAACCCGAGTCACAGCGAGTCAAACCCAGAACCGCAGGCCAGGCGAAACGCAGACGAAACGCGCGCGATGCTGCGAAGCGTCGATCTCTATCGTACCGGGTCAGCGTTTTCGGCGCGGGCCGCGCCGTTCGCGCCGCCACCAGCGGGGCCTGCGCTATTTGCGGTCGCTGCGATTTCACCGCCCTCATCGCAGCGAGGCAAGTCGGCGACCTGCAGCACTCGCCCGTCGACGCGCGCTCGACGAACGCGACCGCGTCTTGCTTCACCGGCGGCGCCATCGCGTCGCTGCCCGTGAGCCGCGCATGGCCGCCGACGACCGGCACCGGCCCAAACCAGCTGCGCGTCACGCGATCGTGGTGCAGAAGCGCGCTCGCGTATCCGTATTGCGACCGGATACATTGCGACACAAAAAAGAAGGGCGCGCTTCGTCGTGAAGCGCGCCCCGCAGGAGGCACAGTGAGCCGAAACGCCGCTTACATGTTGGGTCACCGCGTCGGAGCGCCTGAATGAAACGCGCCTGAAACGCGGTCGAAACACGCCTTAGGCCGAGTGCTTCTTCGCCTCGTCGCGCCAGTAATGTTGCTGCTTCCAGCCAAGCAGGCGCTTCAGCTTTTCATTGCTGAGCAGCGTTTCGAACTCGCCCAGCTTCTTTTTGACCGGCACGTCCGGATAGTAGCGTTTGATCAGCTCGGCGCTCGGCACATCGGACGACACATCGTCGGCGGCGATGTTCATGATCTCGAAGCCGAGCCCGTCCTTCTCGATGGCAAGGCGGCATGCGTTCGCGAGATCGCGCCCGTCGATGTAGCTCCACGCGATGCGCTTGCGCATGCCCGGGTCCTTGAGCCATTCCTTGTTGAACTTCGCGTAGTCCTCGGGATCGAGCACATTGCCGATGCGGAAGCAGTAGATGTCGGAGCCCGTGCGCGCGTGAAACGCCTTCGCGGTCACTTCGTTGATGACCTTCGAGGTCGCGTAGCTGTCCATCGGGTCGACCGGATAGTCCTCGTCGAGCGGAAAATACTGCGGGTTGCGATGCCGGTGCGCGAACACGACGCCGTACGTCGTTTCGCTCGACGCGACGATCACCTTGCGGATGCCGAGCTTCGACGCCGCATCGAGAATGTTGTACGTGCCCATCACGTTGATGCGGAACACTTCGTTGTCGGGCGTCACCATGATGCGCGGAATCGCCGCGAAGTGGACGATCGCGTCGATCGGCTTCGGCTCGAGGTCGTCGACGAATTCCGCCGGCGCGGTGCTCGACGCGAGCGCGTTGAACACCTGGCCCGCGTCGGTGATGTCGGTGATCAGCGTGCGCGCCGTGCGCTTCGCCATCGGCACGCGGTCGAGGTTCATCACTTCGTAGCCGTGCTCGACGAGATTCTCGACGACCCACTTGCCGGCGAGGCCGCTGCCGCCGGTCACTACCACTCGCTTCGTCATGCGGTTTGCTCCTTGTAAGGATGTTGACGGGGCCGGACCCGCTGTTCGCCTGTATTTTCGCGCGCACCTCGCGGTCCGGACCTTACCAGAAGCTTAGCGAGTTCCTGGCGAACCGGCTGTGACGGACGTCATAGTCGGCCCCGGGACAACCCCAATGGGTTTGTATGACGCCCGTCACAGTTTCCTGGCGCGGTATGCACCTAAGATCGTCGCGGTGTCGAGGCATGGCGCAGACCTCAGAGCCGACCTCGAAGCCGATACCGAAGCGCCGGACCGCACAAGTCCGAGCGACAGCGAGGAGACATCCGTTGAGAGCCATCCCGTCGAAAACCGAAGCGCCCGCCGTGCCGGCGCCGCTTGCGATGCTGCGCGCGGGCCTGCGCATCCGCGAGCTCAACATTCTCGCGGTGCTGATCCTCGTCGGTGTGCTGATCAGCCTGTTCTCGCCGTATTTCCTGACGACCAACAATCTGATGGGCGTGTTCCGCTCGTTCTCGCTGACCGCGATCATGGCCGTCGGCATGATGCTCGTCATCATCACGGGCGGCATCGACCTGTCGGTCGGCTCGGTGATGGGCCTCTCGTCGCTCGTGACGGCGCTGTCGTTCCAGCATGGCCTCGGCGCCTTCGCGGCGGTCGCGGCGGGCCTGTCGACCGGCGTGATCGTCGGCGCGTTCAACGGCTTTCTCGTGACGCGTATCCAGTTGCCGCCGTTCATCGCGACGCTCGGCACCCTCAGCATCGGCCGCGGCCTCATGTACATCATCACGAAAGGCGTGCCGGTCACGCCCGATGTACCCGACAGTTTCACGTATCTCGGTCAGGGCTATATCGGCTTCGTGCCGTTTCCGGTCGTCGTGATGGCGGTGCTGGCCGTGTGCTTTTCGATCGTGATGCGGCGCACGCGCTTTGGCCGGCATGTCTATGCGACGGGCGGCAATGAAACGGCGGCGCTGCTGAGCGGCGTACGGACCGCGCGCGTGAAGTTCATCGTCTATGCGCTGTCCGGCGCAATCGCGGCGCTTGCCGGCGTGATCAGTTTTTCGCGCTTCGTGTCGGCGGAACCGGCGGCCGGCTTCGGCGCGGAACTCGACGTGATCGCGGCCGCCGCGATCGGCGGCGCGAGCCTGTCGGGCGGCGCCGGCAGCGTCGAGGGCGCGATCATCGGCGCGGCGCTGGCCGGCATCATCACGAACGGCGTGGTGCTGCTCAATATCGACACCTATGCGCAGCAGACCATCACGGGCTGCGTGATCCTGATCGCGGTGAGCATCGACATCTGGAGGCTGCGCCGCAAAGGGCGATAAGCAGACGAACCGGGCGAGCTCGCGCGTGCCGTGCGCCCGAGAGACGAGCAAAGAGCAACTGTTGAAGGACCCATGATTGACCCATGACCGACCAATGATTCATCAATAAGCGACCGACAAAAACCGGAGACGACATCATGCAACCGAAACTGCTACGCGCGGCACTCGCGCAGAGCCTGCTGGCATTTCTCGCGCTCGGCACGAGCGCAGCCCATGCGAAAGACGCGAAAGACATATCGATCGCGGTGATCCCGAAAGTCGCCGTGCCTTTCTTCGACGACTGCAACAACGGTGCGCAAGCCGAAGCGAAGAAGCTCGGCGTCAAGTATCAATGGGTCGTGCCGCAGAACACACAGGGCTCGACGCAGGTGCAGATCATCGAAGATCTGATGTCGAAGCACGTCGACGGCATTGCGATCTCGGTCAACGAGCCGAAGTCGGTCGAAAGCGTGATGAAGCGCGCGGAAAAGAGCGGCATCAAGGTGCTGACCTACGATTCGGATTCGCCGAAAAGCGGCCGGTCGATGTATATCGGCACGAGTAATGTATCGGCCGGTGAAACGATGGCCGAAACGATGGCCAAGGCGCTTAACGGCAAAGGCGACGTCGCGATCGTCACAGGACAACTCGGTGCGGTCAACCTCAACGAACGGATTGCCGGCATCAAGCAGGGGCTCGCGAAATATCCGGGCATCAAGATCGTCGAAACGCAGGGCACCGACGACGATCTCGCGAAAGGCGTGTCGGTCGTCGAAACGACGTTGCGCGCGCATCCGCAATTGAAGGGCATTTTCGGCGTGAGCCAGGTCGGCGGCCCGGCGGTCGCGAAAGTGCTCGATACGCGCGAATTCGGTTCGATGAAGGGCAAACTCGAAGTGCTCGCGTTCGACGATCTGCCCGATACCGTGAAGGGTGTTCGCGACGGCACGATTCAGGGCATCATGGTGCAGCGGCCGGTGACGATGGGCAAGCTCGCGGTCGACCACCTCGTGGCGCAGATTCAGGGCAAGGAGACACAGGCCAAGGATATCGACACCGGCGTGACTGTCGTGACGAAGGACAATCTCGGCAGTTACACCAAGTAACCGCGCGAAGCAACCGCGCGAAGCAACTGCGCGAGCTAACCGCGCAAACTGACTGCGCCGGGTAATCCGGCGCAGTCGCTCGCCGAAACAGGGGCATCCGATGACGCCGTTCCTCGAAGTCCGCGATATCTCGAAGACGTTTCCCGGCGTGCGCGCGCTCAACCGCGTCACGCTCGAGGTCGCGCGCGGTGAAGTGCTCGCGCTCGCCGGAGAGAACGGCGCGGGCAAGAGCACGCTGATGAAAATCCTGACCGGCGTGCTCGCGCCCGATGCGGGTGGCGACGCAGCTGGCGAAATCCGCATCGAAGGCGAGCCCGTGACGCTGCGCGACGGCAATCACGCGCGCGAACTCGGGATCGGTATCATCTATCAGGAGCTGTCGGTCGTCGACAACCTGAACATTGCGGAAAACATCTTTCTCGCGCGCGAGCCGCTCAATCGCCTCGGTCTGATCGACCGCGCGAAGATGAACGACGCGGCGCGCGCACTGCTCGATACGATCGGCATGGCGCTCGATCCGCGCACGCCGGTCAGCGAACTCAGCGTCGGCCAGAAGCAGATGGTCGAGATTGCGAAGGCAATTTCCTGCGATTCGAAGATCATCATCATGGATGAGCCGACCGCGTCGCTGAGCCATCACGAGACGCGCATTCTGCTCGACCTGATCAAGCGGCTGCGCACGCAGAATATCGGCATCGTCTATATTTCGCATCGGCTCGACGAACTGTTCGAACTGGCCGATCGCGTCACCGTGCTGCGCGACGGCTCGACGGTCGGCAGTGCGCCGATCGCCGAGGTTACGCGCGAGTGGCTCGTGCGCAAGATGGTCGATCGCGAGCTGAGCGACTTGTATGCAGTGTCGCAATCGCATGCGACGCGCGAGGTCGTGCTCGAAGTGCGCGATCTGTCGCTGCGCACGCGCGACAGATCGCCGGCGCGGATTCGCGAGATCAGCTTTGCCGTGCATCGCGGCGAAATTCTCGGCATCGCGGGCCTCGTCGGTTCGGGGCGCACCGAGATCATGGAGATGATCTTCGGCATGCGGCCGTGCACGGGCGAGATCCTGATCGAAGGCACGAAAGTGTCGATCGCGCGGCCGCACGACGCGATCATGCACGGCATCGGTTTCGTGACGGAAGACCGCAAAGGGCAGGGGCTCGTCGCCGGCATGAGCATTCGCGAGAATTTCAGCCTCACGCATCTCGAAACGTACGCGCCGTTCCAGTTCGTGCGGCGCGCGGCCGAAGACGAGCGTTGCCGCCAGTTCGTGCGCACGCTCGGCGTGAAGACGCCGACGATCGAGCAGAAGGTGATCAATCTGAGCGGCGGCAATCAGCAGAAGGTCGTGCTCGCGAAGTGGGTCGCGCGCGAGCCGCGCGTGCTGATCGTCGACGAGCCGACGCGCGGCATCGATATCGGCGCGAAAGCGGAAGTGCATGCGCTGCTCGGGCGGCTAGCCGCGCAAGGGATTGCGATTATCGCGATCTCGTCGGATTTGCAGGAAGTGCTCGCCATCAGCGACCGGATTCTCGTCGTGCGCGAAGGGCGGTTGAACGGCGTGTTCGAGCGCGCAGAGGCGTCGCAGGAGCGCGTCATGGCGGCGGCAACGGCCTAGCGCGATCGACGGTCGCGCGACGCGTAGCGAGCGCCGCCACGCAATGGATTTTCAAACGGAGACGGAACGAAGATGACCACGATTGTCGTAGTGCATACGGGCCCGGTGACGGTGCAGCCGCTCAAGGACCAATTCAAGGATCAGCTGCCCGACGCGCGCGTGATCAATATCGTCGACGACAGCCTGCTGAACGACGTGCGTGCAGCCGGCCATCTGACGCCTGAAGTGACGCAGCGCATGTACTCGTACATGTCGAACGCGCAGGCGATGAACGCCGACTACATCCTGAACGCGTGCTCGTCGGTCGGCGAGGCGGTCGATCAACTGCGCGGCATCATCCGCACGCCGATCGTCAAGGTCGACGAAGCGATGGCGCTCGAAGCGAGCCGCATCGGCAAGCGCATCGGCGTGGTGGCGACCGTGAAGACGACGCTCGAACCGACCGTGCGGCTGATTCGCAAGAAGGCGGCTGAGCACAAGCGCGAGGTGACGGTAATCGAGCGCGTCGCGGAAGAGGCGTTCGAGGCGCTGCTCGCGGGCGACACGGCGCGGCACGACGAGATTCTCAAGCAGACCATCGTCGGGCTTGCGGATGAAGTCGACGTGGTGGTGCTCGCGCAGGTGTCGATGGCGCGGCTCGTTCCTTCGCTTGGCAATACGCGCGTGCCGGTGCTGTCGAGCCCGCAAAGCGGCGTGAAGATGCTGATCGAAGCGTTGCAGCACACGCGCTAAGGCGTGCCGGCCGGCGAGCGGGACCGGGCGAGGCGCGTCGGCAAACGCGGCCTCAGGCCCGCACCAGCGGCGCCTTGTACGCGTGGTCCTGATTGGCCGGTGTCGCCGCGATCCCGGCCGTTGCCGCTGCTCCCACGACGCTTGCACCATGCGCGGTCGTGACGGCGGCGGCAGCCGGCACCGCCAACCCCGGCAGGAACTGCGCGACGAACGCCGGCGTCAGCACGATCTTGCGCTCATGCGTATCGACGAGGCCCTCGGCCTTCAGATCGCTGAAGTGCCGGTTCACCGATTCGCGCGACGTGCCGATAAATTCCGCGAGCTTGTCCTGCGCGATGGACAGGTCGATCAGCACTGCGCCCGCGCGTCCGCCGTGCGCGAACGATGTGCCGATCTGCGTCGCGAACATCGACAGGATATTGACAAGGCGTTTGCGCACGTCGTGCAGCGACAGGTTTTCGATCAGCTTTTGCGCTTCCTGCCAGCGCTGGTGGTGGCTTCTGAGCACGAACTGGTTGATCGCGTCGTAGCGCGTGAGCAGGTCTTTGAAATCCGCCTTGCGGATATAGCAGATGCGGCTTTCGGCGAGCGTTTGCGCGTAGTGCGAGTAGTTCGCTTCGTTGAGCACGTCGCCATCGCCGAAAATCATGCCGGCCTTGATGAACGACAGCGTGATTTCCTGACCGTCTTCGGTCAGGCGATAGAGCCGCACATGCCCGACCTTCAGCAGATACACGTATTCGCTGCGCTCCTCGGGCCGATAGACGAGCGCGTTCTTGCGCAGGCTGCGGTGATCGCTGAAAGCCGGCATCACCTCTTCGAGGCAATTGCGTTCGATCAGCGAGAGAAGCTCGCTTTTTCCGACGAACCACATCGCATGTCTCCTTATATTCGACTGGCACGGCGCACCGCCTGCGTTCAGGCTGTGCGCCGTGCCGTTCGGGCTGGGCGCCCGGTTGCCGGTTATTCTAACCAGCGAGCCGGGAATGCGCTGTCGAAATGCGAAGTGGTTCCGAAGTGGTTCGGTCAAGTGACGTAAGAAGAATGTAGGGATGCGGCGAATGCCTGCTGGACGCGCCGGGCGCGCCGCCGCCGCCACCTCGATCGACTGCGCTCCGGCCCCGCATCAGCTCGGCTCAACCCGGCTTCAACCCGCGTAGCGCGGCTCCGGCAAGCCTTTCACGCCGAGCCCGGTCACGGCGAACAGCCCGCCGCGCTCGCGTTCCTTTTGCGGAATGCCCCACATCGGGCGGCCCATCGAGGTCACGTAGAGCACGTCGAGATCCGGGCCGCCGAACATCACGCTCGTCAGATTGCGCACCGGAACCGGCACGATGCGGTCGATCGAGCCATCAGGCGCAAAGCGCAGAATCCGTCCGCCGAAAACGAGCGCGCTCCAGACATAGCCTTGCGCATCGACGGTCGCGCCGTCGAACGTGCCCGCCATGTTGCGCGCCGACGCGAACACGCGGCGGTTTGTCGCCGCGCCGGTTTCGATATCGTAGTCATAGGCGTACATGAGCCGGTCGTAAGTATCGGTGAAGTACAGCGTGCGGTTATCGGGACTCCAGCATGGACCGTTCGAGCAGCTGATGCCGCGATCGAGACACGTGAGCTTGCCATTCGCGCCGAGCTGATAAAGCCCGCCGCTGCGCGTCGGACGCTGGCCGCGATCGGCGTCGTAACGGTCGAAGTCGTAGGCCATCGTGCCCGCGACGAAGCGGCCGCGCCGGTCGACCTTGCCGTCGTTGAAGCGCGTTTCCGGATCGTCGCTTTCGGGGTCGGCGATGAGCCGCACCGTCTGCGCGTCGAAATCGTAGAAGTGCAGACCGTTCGCGAGCGCGACGACCGCGCCGCCATGTTCGCAAAGCGCCATCGAACCGATATGCGTCGGCACGAAGAAGCGCTCGACCTCGCTGCCGTCCGCACGGCAGCGGTAGATTTCGGCGGCTGTGCTGTCGATCCAGTACAGCCGCTGCTCCCTGACGTCCCACAGCGGACCTTCTCCCAGATGGTTGTTGGCGTCAACCAGCAGGCGGGTTTCGATCATCAGTGTCTCCATCGTTCGGTGTTGGCGGGCGGGTTTGCCTCGATTGTTTCCGGCTTGTGGCGGGTTATCGCCGGGTTATCGCCGGTGGTTGCCGGGCGGTTGCCAGGTCATTGCCGGCGCTTCGGTTAACGACCTTCGTCCCGATCATCCTTGCGCCGGTGCGCGAGCAGCGCCATCAGGCGCCGGTCGCGCCAGCGGCTGCGCGCTTCGATATCCGAACGCGGCAAAAGCGCTTCGCGCTCGGCTTCGAGTTTCGCGATCGTTTCCGGCGACCAGTCGAACGGCATCCGTTCGCGCGCGAGGCCTTTGTAAAGGCCGCCGTAGCGGCGCGCGTAATCGGCGACGCCGCCGGGCGCGTTCAGATCGATCGTCTCGAACGGGCCCATGAACGACCAGCGCAAGCCGAGGCCGTCGCGCATCACGGTGTCGAGATCGGCCGCGTTCGCATAGCCCTGTTCGTAGAGGCTCAACGCTTCGTCGAGCAGCGCGCCTTGCAGGCGGTTCAGCAGAAAGCCCGCGATCTCGCCTTCGACGAATACCGGTTTCTGCCCGACTGCTTCATACAGCGCGCGGGCGCGCGTCAGCGTGTCGGCCGATGTCCACGGCGCGCCGCAAAGCTCGACGAGCGGCACGAGCGACGGCGGATTGACCGGGTGCGCGACGAAGCAGCGTGCGCGGCCCGCCAGCG
Source organism: Paraburkholderia sp. SOS3 (assembly GCF_001922345.1). Lineage (NCBI taxonomy): Bacteria > Pseudomonadati > Pseudomonadota > Betaproteobacteria > Burkholderiales > Burkholderiaceae > Paraburkholderia > Paraburkholderia sp. SOS3. The sequence goes on from NZ_CP018811.1 coordinate 2,093,943, forward strand.
ATTCGGTGAAGGTCGATGCGGGCAGGGCGGAGGTCGAACTGGCGAGCAGGGCATCGGGGCGCGTCAGGCGGTCGAGTTCCGCGAACATCGCGCGCTTCGCGTCGAGCCGTTCGGGAATGTTTTCCTGCACGAGATCGGCGTCGCGCACGGCGTCGGATAGCGTCGCGCACGGCGCAATGCGCGCGACGACGGCGTCGGGTGTGTCATCGATCAGCTCGAAGCGTGCGAGGTCCGCGAGACTGTCGCGAATCGCGGGCACCGCGTTGTCGAGCATCGCGCGATCCGCGTCGTGCAGCGTGACGCTCAAGCCCGCGCGCGCGAAGACGATTGCCCATGCGCGGCCGATCCGGCCCGTGCCGATGATCGCAATGGGACCGGCGGGCTTGCCGCCGCCGTGTCCGGCCGTTCCATTCGATTGCTTCGGATTTGCCATCGATCGCCTCGTCGTCGTGAGTGGCTTGGTTGTGTTTTCTCGCGCGTTACCCCTTCCGGTCGCGCAAGGTAATCACCGCCGCGAGCACGACCAGCCCGTTGATGATGTCGCGCACCGCGGGCGGCACCGTGGTGCCCGCGAGCAGCGTGCCGAGCGCCGTGAGCAGCAGCGCGCCGCCGAACACGCCGAGATAGTGACCGCGGCCGCCGGTAATCAGTGCGCCGCCCACCACCACCACGGCGATCGACGGCAGCAGATACGGGTCGCCCATGCCGAGAAACGCCTGGCTGCTGAAGCCCGCGAGCAGCACGCCGACGATCGCCGAGCACAGCGCCGAGAGGCAGTACACGGAAACGAGCGTCGCGCCGACACGCACGCCCGACAGCTTCGCCGCCACGGGCGAATTGCCGACCGCGTAGACGCGCCGGCCGAAGGCGGTGCGATGCAACAGCAGCAGCGCGACCGCGAGCACGAGCGGCACGCTCCATGCGGCGAGCGACAGCGGCCCTGCGCGGTCGTTGGTGAAGCTGCTGATCGCGGACGGCGCCCAGCCTTGCGGCGAGCCGTTGCAGTAGATCAGCGTGATGCCTTGCAGCAGGCCGTTCGCCGCGAGCGTGACGACGATCGGCGGCAAGCCGAGCACGACGACACCGATGCCGTTGAAAAGGCCCACCACGAGACCGACGGCCAGCACGGCCGGCACGGCCCACAATGCGGCTTCGTTGACGCCATGCGTGAAGCCCGTGAGCAGCACGCCCGACATCGTGATCAGCCACGGCACCGACAGATCGAGACCGCCGGTCAGAATCACCGCGCCTTGGCCCAAACCGAGAATCGCGAGGAACAACGTGAGCGTGAGCAGGCTGCTGTAGAAGTTCGAACTGACGAGCACGCCTGGTCCGTACACAAAGCCCGTCACCACCACGACGCCGAAAAACAGCAGATACGCGGGCACGATGTACTTCGCCCATTCGCGATTGCGTTCGATCCAGTCGGTCAGCCAGCGCCCGGACAGTTCGGTGTTCGCGATCGGCTTGAAGTCTGCCACTTCGAACGCGACGCGGCGCGCGCCGCCTTGTCCGTCGCGTCCATTGCTCGCGCGTGTGCTGGTGCGCCACGCCTTGAACCATTGCAGCGCGTGCCGTGCGCATTCGTGCGCGGCCGACTGTTTGCCGATCGACGAGCCGAGTACCGCGAAAATCAGGATCAGCGCTTCGGCGATGGTCGTGAAAAACGCGGACACGTTGAGCACGAGCAGGATGTTGACCGTCACCATCAGCGTCATGGCCGCGAACACGGTGCCGACGCAGCCGCCGCGTCCGCCGCCGAGCCACGTGCCGCCGAGCACGACCGCGGTGAACATCGACAGCAGCAGCGGGCGTCCGACGAGCGGATCGGCCGAGCCCGTTTGCGCGGACACGTACAGGCCGGCAAGCGCGTAGAACATGCCGGCGATCACGTAGGTCGTGATGCGATAGCGTGTGACCGGCGCGCCGTTCGCGTACGCGCTATCGGGTTCGCTGCCGATCGCATAGAGGCCGACGCCGAACCGCGTGCGCCGGATAAATCCCCACACGAGCAGCGCAGCGATCAGAATGCCCGCCGACATCGGCAGCTTGTCCGGAATCAGATCGGACGTGACGAAGCCCGAAAACTGGTCGCCGACACTGCCGCCCGGCTTGTTCTGGATCAGCAGCGTGAGGCCTTGCACCATGAACATCGTCGCGAGCGTGACGACGATCGATTGCAGCCGGAACCACGCGATCAGCGCGCCGTTGATGAAACCGACGCCGCCGCCGATCGCGACGACCAGCGCGGCGCCCGCCCACTGCTCGACCGGCGTGCCGTGCACGAAGCGCACCGCGAGCACGTTCGCGAGCGACAGCACGGCCGAGGCGGACAGATCGAAGCCGCCGCTCAACACGACGATGGTCTGCCCGATCGCAACGAGCGCGAGCGTGGCTGCGCTCGAAATCAGCGAGCCGATGTCGTACAGGCCGACCGGCGTCGCGGACAGCGCGACCCACGCGATCAGCATCGCGACGAGCGCACCGATCGCGATGATCAGGCCGCGGTAGTGATCGATGCGGGCGCCGATGCCGATGCGCGCGCCGGGCCGCACGACTTCGCTATCGGGAGAGGCGATTGCATTGCTCATGATGTTTCCTTGTTACCTGAAGGGCGGGCTGCGATTTGGTTCAGCTAGCCAGCATCCTGCGCATCACGTTTTCTTCGGTCAGCAGGTCGCCGTCGAGCTCGGCGACGTTGCGTCCGCGGTACATCACCGACACGCGGTCGCAGACGTTGACGAGTTCGGGCACGTCGGTCGAATAGAACAGCACCGCGCCGCCGGCCGCCGCGAACGCGCGCATCAGCACGAAAATCTGATGCTTGGTGCCGACGTCGATGCCGCGCGTCGGGTCGAACATCAGCCATACGCGGCTTTGCGTCAGCAGCCACTTGGCCATCGCGATCTTCTGCTGGTTGCCGCCGGAAAACGACAGGCACGGCTTGTAGAACGCGCGCGGATTCACTTCCATCTGCGCGAGCACGCGTTCGATCGCCGCGCGTTCGCGCTTGCGGTCGATCAGGCCGAAGCGCGTATAGCGCCTGATCACCGGCAACGAGATGTTTTCGCCGCCCGGCAGGCGCAGAAACAGGCCTTCGGTTTTGCGATCCTCGGGTAGCAGGCTCGTCGCAACGCCGGCTTTCAGCGAATCGGCCGTCGACGTCAACGTGACGGGCTTGCCGTCGACGAACATTTGTCCTTGATCGATATACTCGGCGCCGAACAGCGCCTCGAACAGCTCGCGCTGTCCCATGCCTTGCAGCGCCGCGATGCCGTGCACTTCGCCGGCTTTCAGCGTGAGATTGAAGTCTTCGACGACGCCGTCGACGCGCACGTTGCGCAGCTCGAGCGCGGGCGAGGGCGCGCTGAACACGGGCGGCGCTTTCGGCGGATACTTCGCTTCCATCGAGCGGCCGATCACGAGACGGATCACCTCGTCGTCTGAAATGTCCCGGGTTTCGAACGCGCCGACGTCGCGGCCGTTGCGATAGATCGTCAGGCTGTCGCAGAACTCGCGTACTTCCTGCATGCGGTGCGAAATAAACACGAAGGTGACGCCGCGCGCCTTCATTTCTTCGATACGGCGCACGAGCCACGCGACGTCGCGGCCCGACAGCGCCGAGGTCGGCTCGTCGAGCAGCAGCACCTGCGGATCGCGCACCATGGCCTTCGCGATTTCGATCTTTTGCCGCACCGGCAGCGCAAGATCGCGTACGTATGCGCCGGGGCGGACGTCGGTCAGTTCGAGTTTGTCGAGCCACTGCGTCACGCGGCGCTGCGCTTCTGCACGCTTGATATAGCCAAACGGTCCGGACGGCTCGGCGCCGAGCATCAGGTTCTGCGCGACCGTGAGATCGCGCACGAGCGTCATCTCCTGAAACGCGGTCTGCACGCCGGCGCGATGCGCGTCCTTCGGTTCGCGCATCTGCACGTCGCGGCCGAGAATCGCGATGCGGCCTTCGTCGGGCCGGATCAGGCCCGACAGCAGCTTGACCGTGGTCGACTTGCCCGCGCCGTTCTCGCCGAGCAGCGCATGCACCGCGCCGCGCCGCACGCGAAACGATGCATCGTTGAGCGCGACCGTCGCGCCGAAGCGTTTCGTGACGTTCGCGACGTCGATCGCCCAGTGATCCGCGTGGGCTTCGCGAGATTCGGTCATGACCGTCATCGTTTGGACTCCGTGACTGCCTGGTGCGCGCGGCGCGCATCCAGGCCTTGCGAGGTTTTGCGTCTTCATGCCCGCTTGCGCGGGCATGCCGCGATCGTGGTGCCGGGGTCAGTCGGGCTTGCCGTGCAGCGCCGCATTGAAGCCGACTTCGCGCGTCTCTTCCGAGTAGATGTCCGCGAACCAGCCCGGCGGCACCTTGTCCGGCGGGAATGCCGTACAGCCCGCGCGCAATTCGTCGATCGAGCCGCTCTGGCACAGCTTCGATTGCGCGGTTTCGACAAGCGGCAGCTTCAGCGTGACGCGTGCGGGGAAGTCCTTGCCGTCGAGCTTTTGCACCGCGAGCTTGAGCGCCATGGCGCCGGAGTAGGGCGGTGCGCCGTACGAGATCGAGCGGTAGCCGATCGCGCGATACGCCCCTTCGCCCTTCACGCTGCCAGGCGGCAGCATCTGCACGCGGTGGCCGTTCGACGATTCGCCCGCGCACGGCTTGATCCTGTCGTCGGCGATGCCGGCGTCGAGCTGCATCGAAGCGGCCGTGAAGCAGCCGACCTGCATCCACAGTCCGTCGATCTTGTCCCAGCTGTTCGTCGCGAGAATTTTCGACAGCTCGGTTTTCGCAGTTGCCTGGCTCCACATGCCGGTGCCTTCGGCGATGACCTTGATGCCCGGATACTTCGCGAATACCTGCTTCGCGGCCTCGGTGCGTTCGCGGTCCACCGACGTGCCCGGCACGCCCGTGATCATCACGATATTGCCCTTGCCGTTCAGCGTCTTCGCGAGCCACTCGGCCGTAACGGTGCCGGCCTGATGCTGGTCGATCGCGACGTTGTGCGCGCACGGCTCGGTCACTTCGCCGTCGTAGGCGACGACCACGACGCCCTTCGAGCATGCGTTCCTGATCGCGCGATTAAGCGCAGTGGGCGAGATCGGGTAGATGACGATCGCCTTCGCGCCGGCCTGCACCATCGAATTGATCTGCTGGATCTGCTTTTGCGCATCGGTGCCGGCGACCTGCACTTCGAGGTCGACCTTGTCCTTCAGCGCCGGTGTCGCGGCCATCGCCTTGACCATGTTGGCCGCTTCGGTCTGCCAATCGTTGCCGACGTAGCTCATCGACAGGAAGATCTTGTACTTGCCGGCGGCCGTGGCGCTCTGCGAGAGCGTGAGCGCGCCGATACACGCGACGGTGAGCGTCGCTCCGAGCGCGGCGCCGCGTAGCAGCCGCCCCGCGCGACCAAGGATGTGCGTCAAAACGTTCATGTCTGCCTCCAGATCCTGCAAAGGTTGTGGTTCTTACGTTGTGTTTTCTTCGGTTGTGGTTGTTTGCCGTGCTTGCCTCTCGTGCTGCCTGCTGCTGCGTTTACTGCTGCGATGATCGACGTTCCGTCCGGCTAGCCCGACGTGTTCCCGACATGCGGCACGCGCGCCGAAGGCGGCAGGCGCAGGCCGGCCGAGCCGGGCACGACGTCCGGGTCATGCCCGGGAATCACGATGTCGGCGATCTGCCGGATGCGCTTGAGCGACGCGAGCTCGGCCGCGGTTTCGGACACGATGCCGACCGGCACGCCGTCGACGATGTTCTCCATGCAGTTCGCGCAATCGCCGGCGATCACCACGACGCCTTCCGCCGTGTTCACCGCAATCGACTGGTGGCCAGGCGTATGGCCGGGCGTCGGGATCACGCGCACGCCGGGCACGATGTCGGCGATGCCGTTGACGAACTGCCAGCGAAACCACGCGAGCGGCTCGCGGCCGATCAGGAATTCCTGGTAGAACGACGCTTGCGTTGGCAGCGGCCGTCCCGCGTATTCCCATTCGATCTGCTGGACGATGAAGCGCGCATTGCGGAACAGCGTGTTGCCGCCCGAGTGGTCGTAGTGCAGATGCGTGTTGATCACGATATCGACATCGTCTGCGCGCCAGCCGACGTATTCCTTCAACGCGCGCTCGAGCCGCTCTTCGGGTGCCTGGTCGCACGGGCAGATAAAGCTGCTGACCCAGGCCGGATCGTGAATGCCGGTATCGACGACGATCTTTTTCTCCGCTCCGACGATCGCGGTCGACCATACGGGAATGCGAATCTGCTGGCCGTAATGGCGCGCATAGACCAGCGACGAGTGATCGACCGTGAGCCAGCCGGTCGGCATCGCGACGACCTTGAGTTCGGGAGTAGCCACGCTCGTCTCCGCCATCAGAAGTTGACTTCGTTCGCGCCTTTCAGCTTCAGCATCTCGCGCGCCTCGGCCGGTGTCGCGACTTCGAGCGACAGGCCTTCGATCACCTGACGGATTTTCAGCACCTGCGCGGCGCTCGATTCGGCGAGCTTGCCGGGTTCGATCCACAGCGAGTCTTCGAGGCCGACGCGTGCATGCGAGCCCTGCGCGACCCCCATCGACGCGAGCGGGATCTGATTGCGGCCGGCGCCGAGAATCGACCATACATAGTCGTTGCCGAACAGGCGGTCGGCGGTGCGGCGCATATGCGCGAGGTCTTCCGGATGGGCGCCGATGCCGCCCAGCAGGCCGAACACGCTTTGCACGAAGAACGGCGGTTTGACGAGCCCGCGGTCGACGAAATGCGCGAGGTTGTACAGGTGCGAAATGTCGTAGCACTCGTGCTCGAAGCGCGTGCCGTTGTCGGTACACGAAGTCAGGATGTATTCGATGTCGGCGAACGTGTTCTTGAACACGAGGTCGCGGCTCTTTTCGAGGTGCTGGCGTTCCCAGTCGTGCTTGAGATCCTTGTAGCGCGCAAGCATCGGGTACAGGCCGAAATTCATCGAACCCATGTTCAGCGATGCGACCTCGGGCTTGAAATGGTGCGCGGGACGCAGCCGTTCGGCGACCGTCATATGCGGGCTGCCGCCCGTCGTGAGATTGATCACCGCGTCGGTTTCGGCCTTGATGCGCGGCAGGAATTCCTGGAACACGGCCGGATCTTGCGTCGGATGGCCGTCTTGCGGGTCGCGCGCATGCAGGTGCAGAATCGCCGCGCCTTCTTTTGCCGCGGCAAGCGCGGCATCGGCGATTTCGTTCGGCGTCACCGGCAGATACGGCGACATCGACGGCGTGTGGATTGCGCCGGTCGGCGCGCAGGTAATGATGACTTTACGCTTGGATGCCATGTTGTCCTCGTGTTTCGTCGGGCTGCGATGCTGTGTGTCGTGGGCGTTTTCGCGGCGGCGTTCGCCGCGGATGCGGCATGCGAAAGAGAAACGGGCGTTACAGGACTTCGACGTTGCCGCAGACCGAAATCGCCTGGCCGGAAATGCCCTTGCCGGCGGGCGAACATAAAAAGAGCGCGGTGGCGGCGACTTCCTCGGAGGTCGTCATCTGACGCAGCGAGATCTTGTCGAGGTAGCGCCGCTCCATTTCTTCGTACGACAGATTGAGCTGCTGCGCGCGCGCGGCGATCACGCGCTCGATGCGCGGCCCTTTGACGATGCCGGGCTGGATCGTATTGACGCGGATGCCGGACGGGCCGAGTTCGATGGCAAGGCTTTTCGTGAGGCCGACGATCGCCCATTTGGTGGCGGAGTAGGGCGTGCGATACGCGTAGCCAAGCCGTCCGGCCACCGACGAAAGCGCGACGATCGAACCGCCTTCGGGCGCCTCGCGCAGCAGCGGCACCGCGCGGCGCGCGAAGTAGAACTGCGCGTTCAGGTTGATATCGACGGTCTGTTCCCATTCGCCGACGTCGATCTCGTCGACGCCGCCGGTCGGGCCGGCGATGCCCGCGTTGTTGACGAGCACGTCGAGGCCGCCGAGCTGTTGCGCGACGTCGTCGAAGACGCGTTCGACGGCGTCGCGGTCCGCGACGTCCGCGAGTGTGGCGGTAATAGGTGTGCGGTTGCTGCTGCCGGACGCCTGTTCCTGCGAACGGCGCAGCGCGTCGATCGTCTGCTCGCTTGCATCGCACACATGCACGCGCGCGCCGGTTTCGACGAATGCCTGCGCAATGGCGAGGCCGATGCCCGATGCGCCTCCGGTCACCAGCACGCGCAGGCCTGCGCGCGGCGTCAACATTGATAGAACGGTCATGCTGTCGTCTCCGTCGTTATTCGTATGAGTGATGAGCCCGTTGCTTTTCCGCCGTAGCACGTTCGTGTACAGCGGTTCCTTACAACGATTTGGGCTACTACGCGATACTTCGACTTCGGTACGAACGTGCTGCGAACCAGTGCGGCGGCGCTTTCAGTTCACGCCGCCGTGCGCGCCATCCGTCAGGCGCTTGCCTCCTGCTGTTCGATCAGCCGCTCGCGCAGATCGTCGGCCGCTTCGCCGATGTCCTGCACGATGCCCGCGCGCGCGCCTTCGCCATCGCCGTGCCACAGCGCTTCGACGATCTTGCGGTGTGCCTCCATCGAGCGCCGCATATGCGGAATGTCGGGCGCGACGAGATTGAGGAACGGGCCGATGCGCATCCACAGGTTCTGGATCGTCGCGAGCGTCACTTCGCTCGCGCCATGCGTGTAGATCGCCACGTGAAATTCGAAATTGCTGCTGAGGTAGGCGGCGACGTCGCCGGCTTCGACATGCGCGTCCATTGCGTCGAATACGTTCTGCAGCGCGGCGAGATGTGCCTTCGACATGCGCGTCGCGGCGCGTGCGGCGACGCAGCCTTCGAGCGCGATGCGCACGTCGCGCAGCTCTTCGAGCAGATCGAGCGTCATTGGCGGCACCATCAGCGCGCGGCCGGGGCCGTCGATCAGCGCGCCTTCCGCTTGCAGACGCGTGAGCGCGGCGCGTACCGGCATCGTCGACGAACCGACCGCGTCGGCGACGCCGCGCAGGCTCAGCAACTGGCCCGGCGCAAAGCGGCCGGTCATGATTGCTTCGCGCAATTGCGCGTAGACGCGGCCCGCCATCGTGTCTCTCGCCACGAGCTCGAGCGGCGGCAGTTCTTTCGTCGCTACGCGGGTTGTCATGGCTTCCTCCGGCGCATCCTATGCGGATCAGTTGCGATGTGTGACCTGTGATCACACTTGTTGAGACGCAGTTTGCGCGGCTCGATCGGGTGCGTCAACTGAGGGAAAACGCGGAGCGCATCACGCGGCGTGCTGCTATGACGGCACGATCGCGCCACTGCCACGGGCCATATTGCGGCACTGCCGTGGCAGAGTATCTCGGATTACGAAGGCGGGCTCAGCCGGTTCGATATCAATTTCGCGCGGCGCGGGCTGTCGCCGATCGTTTCGCATTGCTCGGCCGAAAGTCCGAACGATACGTGAAAGCCGTCTTCGGTACGCAGCGTCAGGATGAAGGTCCGCTGGTCGCTCGCGAGTTCGACCGTGCACGCGTGCGCGGGGTAGACGATGCGCAGGGTGTCATCGTTGTGTTGCGCGCGCAATGCCTTCAACGCGAGGTTCGGCAGCGTGAGAACCAGCTGCTGCAGACAGTCGCTCGGCAGATGCAGCGCCCAGCCGGCGCCGCTGTCGTCGACGCCTTGCAGCGCAAAGCAGGCGCCGTCTTTTGCAAGCTCGAGGCCGGTGAGCTGGCGGGCGTCGATCCGGTGTGCGGTCGCTTTGTCCACCTTCGCCGGTTGGGTCGATTCCGTCGGTCCGTTTGTCATTGCTGTTCCGCGCAAGTCACCGCCGGCCCCAATTGCGCCGGCTTCAATGCTGATTGAATCGAAGCTTACCGAGGTGCAGCGGCGGTCAGTGTTCCTAGTTTGTCAGGTTAATTGACTGGCGATGGCATCGCGGCAGAAACTGCGCTCTTTACGACGGGCGTGCGGGTCGGCGTGTAACGTTGAGGATGCCGTCAAAAACGCTTGCCTGACGGCGAGTCAGCTGCGTATAATCGCAGGCTTCGCTGATGCAGCAGAACTTTGTGAAATCAAAGCGCGCTCCGCCGGTAAAAGTCGCTTGAATATCGCGGAACTTGTAGTAAAAAGCGCTTCACAAAGCATTCCGAGCCAGTTAGAATGGCGTTCTTCGCTGGTTTGCAGTCGGAAATTATCCGGAAGTTAGCAGCAAATGCGCGTTGAAAGCCGGCGGTAGCAGTCAAGCCGCCGCAGTTTGCAGCAGATGGTGTGCGAAAAATCTGCAAAGATTATGTCCCCTTCGTCTAGAGGCCTAGGACATCACCCTTTCACGGTGAGTACAGGGGTTCGAATCCCCTAGGGGACGCCAGAATATCGGCGTGGTTTGCGGTAGGGGCGGTGCAGCGCCTATATTGCAGGCAGCGCAACTTGCGGGAATTAACCGACGCCCGCAGGCAGGATAGAAAGATTGGAGTGGTAGTTCAGTCGGTTAGAATACCGGCCTGTCACGCCGGGGGTCGCGGGTTCGAGTCCCGTCCACTCCGCCAGCTTAAAGCCGTGTGGGTTTAGGCAAAGGTGAAAGCCCATTAGGGTTAGAGCCCGTTAGGGTGCGCGTCGAAGGAGCGCCTCAACGGGCTTTTTCATTAAAGGTGTAAGCGTAGTAGCAGTACGAGCATGTCCCCTTCGTCTAGAGGCCTAGGACATCACCCTTTCACGGTGAGTACAGGGGTTCGAATCCCCTAGGGGACGCCAGACATCGACCGCGGAAGTCATCACTTTCGCGGGGCAAAGAGCAGTACTGGAGCGGTAGTTCAGTTGGTTAGAATACCGGCCTGTCACGCCGGGGGTCGCGGGTTCGAGTCCCGTCCGCTCCGCCAGACAAGTGAAAGCCCGCTGATCCGTCAGCGGGCTTTTTGCTTTGCGGCATCGATTTCTATTTGTGCCCTGCGGCCCGAGCGCCGGGCGTGCGTCGGGCAATCAGCCATTGTCAGCCGGGCCGGCGTATCTTAACGTGATCGCTTAACGTGATCGCACCCTGCCGAATCCACCCGATTGCCGCGAGAATGCTCGACCCCACCGAAGAACCGTGCCCGTTCCAGTTGCGCGAGGCCAGCATGGACGACTTCCCGTTCGCGGAGGCCTTGACGCGCAACAACATGGGTGGCTACTACCGTCGTCATCATCTGGTCTGGCGCGGCGATCTGTTTCTCGCAAGCTGGCGCGAATCGGAAAATTTCATTCTCGAAGCCGACGGCGAACGCATCGGCGTGCTGCGTATCACCGAAGAGGGCGATTCGCTGCATATCCGCGACGTGCAGATCGCGGAAGGGCATCGCCGGCGCGGCGCGGGGACGTATCTGCTGAATGTCTCGCATCGCTGGGCTCGCGCGCGCGGCTTGCGCGAGTTGCAGCTGCGCGTGTTCGTCGATAATCCGGCCGCGCGACTCTATCAGCGGATGGGCTATCGGCTGGCTGGGCCACGCCTCGCGCAGCTCGGGTCGATTCGCCATATGGCGCGCCGCGTCTGATCAGTGTTGCGCGCGATCCTGCGACGCAGCGCCATCCGTTTCATCGTCCGCAAACATCCGCTGCGTGTCCGACTCTTCGTCGCCGTTCGCATTGCGATGCTCGGCGCCGCGCACGATGAACGCGCGCGGGCTTTCGCCGAACTGCCGCCGGAACATCGCCGAAAACGCGCTTTGACTCTGATAGCCGAGCGCCTGCGCGACCTGCGCCAACGGCCGCCCCTGGCTCAACAGCGGGATCGCGCGCGCAAGCACGGCCTGCTGGCGCCATTGCGAAAAGCTCACGCCGAGCTCCTGCCGAAAAAGCCGCGCGATCGTGCGTGTGCTCGCGCCCACGGCCGAGGCGGAACGTTCGAGCGAATCGGTGGCGGCCGGGTCGGCGAGCACCGCTTCGCATAGCGCGCGCAAGCGCTTTTCAGCCGGCATCGGCACCGCGAGCGGCAAGGGCTCCGAGCGAATGATCTCGTCGAGTGCGAGCGAGCCGAGTAGCTGTTCGCGCGCGGGCGCGAGCCCCGGTGTGTCGAGCGCCGCGATCACCTCGCGCAGCAGTCCCGACACTTCGACCACACGGCACGTATCGAGCGCGGGCGGCACCGCATCTTCGTAGACATAGAGCGTGCGCAGAAACGCCTCTTCGACGATCGTCACTTCGTGCAGCACATGCGGCGGAACCCAGATCGCGCGCGACGGCGGCACCATCCATGTCGTACCGACCGTCGTCATGCGCAGCACGCCGCGCGATGCGTAGGCGACTTGCGCCCACGCATGCGTATGGCGCGCGACGCGCACGCCGGCCGGCATCGGCCGCGATCGCACGCGGATCGGATGCTGCCGCGTCGGCGCGAATTCGGGCGGGATATCGGCGAAGTCGACGCGATTCGACAGGGCAGGCTGGATGGGCTCGATCATGGTGAACGCAATGCGATAGGCACGAGCGAAAGGCGTAGGCCGCCTCGTCGTAGCGCACATTGTAGTGGCTCGATATGCCGAGCCTGAAATACCGCGGCGATGGCAGATGCAAGGACACGGCCCGTATCGCCGATGTCGATGCGCGCGGCGAGGCATAATGGCTGCCGGTTCGTCGATCGCCGGGCAGCCAATGAGTTGCTAACGAGTCGCCCACCTCGGCGCCGCATTGCCCGGCCATTCATTGCAGCGTTGATCTGATGACGAAGGAATCTGAGTCCATGCGATACGTGTTCGTGTACGGCACCTTGCGCGCCGGAGAAGTCAACGATATCGGCAAGGCCGCGGCGAGCAGCGCGCTGGCGACGCCGATTCTGGTCGGCGAGGCATCGGTGCGTGGCCGGCTGTTCGACTTCGGCAGCTATCCGGGCCTCGTGCCCGACGATGACGGCATTCACGTAAAGGGCGACGTCTATCAGATCGACGAGCGTCTCATATCGGTGCTCGACGAGATCGAGCAGGTCTATCCGGGCGAGACGGGCCTCTTCATGCCCCACGAGGTGACGATCGACGTCAACGGCGCCACGCTGCCTTGCCTCTACTATCCGGTGCAACGGCATGCGGTAGAAGGGCTGCCGGAAATCGGTTCGGGCGATTGGGTTGCGTACCGGCGCGCACGGAAATAAGCCGCGCCGATATCGACACCGACGACAAAGACAAAGACAAACGGCGCCGCGGGCAGTGAGTACCCGCGACGCCGCTTATTCAACGCGCTTATTCAACGCGCTTATTCAACGCGCTGACGCGACGTCGATTCAACGTCGATTCGAAGCCGCCCGTGCCTCAAAGCTCCTCATAGAGCGGCAGCGTCAAGAACTCGGTGAAGTTCGCCGAGGTCGACATCTCGCCGAAAATCTGCGCCGCGCGATCGTATGTCTTCGTATCGCCGCCGACCACCTGTTTGACCTTCTCGAGTTCCTGCACCGTCAGATCGCGCACCAGTTGCGCGGTCACCTTGCGTCCATCGTCGAGCACGCCCTTCGACGAGCGGATCCACTGCCACACCTGCGAACGCGAAATCTCGGCCGTCGCCGCATCTTCCATCAGATTGTGAATCGGCACGCAGCCGTTCCCGGCGAGCCACGATCCGAGGTAGTGAATGCCGACGTTGATGTTGTTGCGCAACCCGGCTTCGGTGATCGGCGCTTCGGGGCGGAAGTCGAGCAGGTCGGTCGCCGTCACGTTGACGTCCGGGCGCTGTTTGCCGATCTGGTTCGGCCGGTCGCCGAGCACCTTGACGAATTCTTCCATTGCGATCGGTACGAGCCCCGGATGAGCGACCCAGCCGCCGTCGTAGCCGTCGGTCGCGTCGCGCGCCTTGTCCGACCGTACGCCGGCCATGGCTTTCTCATTGGCTGCCGTGTCGTTTTTGATCGGGATCAGTGCGCTCATGCCGCCGATCGCCGGCGCATTGCGGCGGTGACAGGTCTTCAGCAATTCGAGCGCATAGGCGCGCATGAACGGCACGGTCATCGTGATCTGCGCGCGGTCGGCCAGACAGAAGTCCTGATCGTTCCTGAACTTCTTGATTGCCGAAAAGATGTAGTCCCAGCGGCCCGCGTTGAGGCCCGAACTGTGCTCGCGCAGCTCATACAGGATCTCGTCCATTTCGAACGCCGCGAGAATCGTCTCGACCAGCACGGTGGCGCGGATCGAACCGCGCTGCACGCCGACTGCTTCCTGCGCGGCGACGAAGATATCGTTCCACAGCCGCGCCTCGAGATGGTTCTCGAGCTTCGGCAAGTAGAAATACGGGCCGCTTCCGCGTGCGAGCAATTCCTTCGCGTTATGGAACAGGAACAGCGCGAAATCGAAGATGCCGCCCGACACGCGCTCGCCGTCGACGCTCACGTGTTTCTCGTCGAGATGCCAGCCGCGCGGACGCACGATCAGCGTCGCCACCTTGTCGTTGAGCCGATACGTCTTGCCGTTCTGCTCGAGCGTGATCGTACGGCGCACCGCGTCCTTCAGATTGATGTGGCCGGTGAGCAGGTTGTCCCAGCTCGGCGCGTTCGAATCTTCGAAGTCGGTCATGTACGAATCGGCGCCCGAATTCAGCGCGTTGATGACCATCTTGCGTTCGACGGGACCGGTGATTTCGACGCGACGGCATGCGAGATCTTTCGGCAGCGGTGCGATCGTCCAGTCCGCGTCGCGGATCGATTTCGTTTGCGCGAGAAAGTCGGGGCGCTCGCCGGCGTCGAGCCGCTTGACGCGTTCGGCGCGCGCCTTCAGCAAGTCGCGGCGGCGCGGTTCGAACGCACGATGCAGTTGCGCGACGAGTTCGAGCGCTTCAGGTGTCAGAACCGTTTCGAAACCGGCTTTGATGTCTGCCGATATCTTCATCCCGTGCGGGAGCTGCAGCGGGTTCGCCATGGTTTTCTCCTTGGGTCGGTCGGGCTTCGAATTCAGAAAATAATTTTATTAATGACTGTATCGGATTGAAAAGATGGCAATCGTCACTTGATCTTTTACTTTCATCCACCTAATCTGGTGGCGATCATCGTTTCTGGACGCCTCTTCGTCCAGGCGCGCGTGCCGCCGCGTCACAGTCCGCCTCGAACTCCGTTCCACATCGCCATGGACCGCTTCAAGCAGATCGAAACTTTTGCGACTGTCGCCGCGCGCGGCAGCCTGTCGGCGGCTGCGCAGGCCGAAGGCGTGGCGCCCGCCATCATCGGCCGCCGCATCGATGCGCTCGAGGAGCGGCTTGGCGTCAAGCTGCTGGTGCGTACGACGCGCCGCATTACCTTGACGTTCGAAGGAACGGCGTTTCTCGAAGACTGTCAGCGCATCCTCAACGATATGAACAACGCGGAAGCGAGCGTGTCCGCGGGCGGCGTGAAAGCGAGCGGTCATCTGCGCGTCTCGGCGCCCGCGGGTTTCGGCCGGCTGCACGTCGCACCGCTCGTCGCCGCGTTTACGGCGGCGCATGCCGATGTCACGGTCACGCTCGATCTGTCCGACCGGCTCGTCGACCTCGTCAACGAAGGGTTCGACTGCGCGGTGCGCCTCGGCGAGCTGCCCGATTCGTCGCTCGTATCGCTGCGCCTCGGAGAGAACCGGCGCGTCTGCGTCGCGGCGCCGTTGTATCTGACGCGGCGCGGTACCCCGCAGACGCTTGCCGACCTTGCGCATCACAACTGTCTTGCGCTCGCGGCAAGCGCGAACCAGCAGCGCGGCTGGATGTTCGAGCACGACGGCAAGATCGCCACGATCAAGGTGTCGGGCACGATGGAATGTTCGGATGGCGCCGTGCTGCACGAGTGGTGTCTCGCCGGCTACGGGCTCGCGTGGCGCTCGTGGTGGGAGGTCGGCGCCGATCTCGCAGCGGGGCGTCTCGTCACCGTGCTCGATGCGTTCGCCGCGCCGCCGATCGGCATTCACGCGGTGTTCGCGCAGCGCCGCCATTTGCCGCTGCGGGTGCGCCTCTTTCTCGACTTGCTCAAGCAGACCTACGCTGAACCGAACTACTGGCAGTAACGCGCAACGAAACGCGCAGGTTCGCTGTCCTGCGCAATTGTGCGCCATGCATCGGCGCATACGCCGCGCGGGTTTCCGATAATCGGACTGACCCTCAAACGCCGCGTGCGGACAATTCCGGCGCACTACAATCGTCTCAGCAGGCCTGCCGCCGCCGCTCCGGTGCGGGCGCCGTTCGTATCGTGGCGCGCGAGGCCCCGCGTGCACCCGCAGTCGACGACGGAGAGCAACATGTTCAAGCATATCCTCGTACCGACCGATGGCTCGGAACTGTCGAAGAAAGCGATCGACGGCGCGATCGATCTTGCGCAAGCGGTCGGCGCGCGCGTCACCGCTTACGCGTGTCTGCCGCAGTATCCGTATTCGCCGTTTTCCGAAGTCGTGGTCGAGCCGCCGGTCGAGTTCCAGGACCGCAGCGAGCGCGAGGCGCGCGACCATCTGCGCGAAGTCGAAGAGGCGGCGCGCGGCGCGGGCGTCGCGTGCACGAGCCACACGAGCGTGCATCCGTCGCCGTACCTCGGCATTATCGAAGCGGCCGAGCAGGGCGGCTGCGATGTGATCTTCATGGCATCGCATGGACGGCGCGGCCTCGGTAGCTTGCTGATCGGCAGCGAGACGCAACGCGTGCTCACGCATACGAAGATCCCGGTGATCGTTTATCGGTGAAGGCGTTGATGGTTTGGCGCGGCCGCTCGCGCGGCGCGCTGCGTGCCGGTGCGTTGCCGCTGCGTTGCCGCGGTGCTTTGCCGGCGCGTTCCCGGCGCGTTCCCGGCGTTTTTCCAGTGTGTTCCGAGTGTGTTCCCGGTGCGTTTCCGGCGCGTTTCCGATTGTGTTCCGGTCGCGCATGGGCCTCTGGCGCGCCCGGCCTCGCGCGGCGCGTATCGCCGCGCGGGCGGCCCGGGCCGGGCGGGGCCACATGAGCGTGCCCGACCCGTTCGCGCGACCCGCGGCGCGACGATGCGCCAAGCCGACAGCCTCGTTAGGCGACCTTTTTGTCGAGCGTGGCCGGCTTCTCGAAGAACTGTTCGTCTTCGGTCGATCCATGCAGTGCGGTCGTCGATGCTTCGCGCTCGACCGTTTGCGTGACCGCATCGAAATAGCCTGTACCGACTTCGCGCTGATGCTTGACGGCCGTAAAGCCCTGTTCGGCGGCGGCGAATTCAGCCTGCTGCATTTCGACGAACGCGCTCATCTGCGTGCGTGCATATCCGTGCGCGAGATGGAACATCGAGTAGTTGAGCGCGTGGAAGCCCGCGAGCGTGATGAACTGGAACTTGTAGCCCATCGCGCCGAGCTCCTTCTGGAACTTCGCGATCGTTGCGTCGTCGAGGTTCTTCTTCCAGTTGAACGATGGCGAGCAGTTGTACGACAGCATCTTGTCCGGGAACTGCTTGTGAATCGCTTCGGCGAATCTCTTCGCGAATTCGAGATCGGGCTTGCCGGTCTCGCACCAGATCAGGTCCGCATATGGCGCATACGCAAGCCCGCGCGACACGGCTTGCGCAAGTCCGGGCTTCGTGCGGAAAAAGCC
This sequence comes from Paraburkholderia sp. SOS3, assembly GCF_001922345.1. Classification (NCBI taxonomy): domain Bacteria; kingdom Pseudomonadati; phylum Pseudomonadota; class Betaproteobacteria; order Burkholderiales; family Burkholderiaceae; genus Paraburkholderia; species Paraburkholderia sp. SOS3. Next base: position 2,111,382 of record NZ_CP018811.1, read on the forward strand.
TTCGACGGTGCGCTCGCCGGTCAGGAACGGCTTGTCGTTTTCGTCGATGTCGGAGGTGATGAGGTCGGCGGCTTCGGCGTCGGTGCGCGCAAGCAGAATGGTCGGCGTGCCGCAGATATCGGCTGCAAGACGCGCGGCGGTCAGCTTGGCGACGTTTTCGCGTGTCGGCACGAGCACTTTGCCGCCCATGTGGCCGCATTTCTTCACCGACGCGAGCTGGTCTTCGAAGTGCACGCCGGCCGCGCCCGCTTCGATCATCGACTTCATCAGTTCGAACGCGTTCAGCACGCCGCCGAAGCCCGCTTCCGCATCGGCCACGATCGGCGCGAAGTAGTCGAGATAGCCCTCGTCGCCCGGATTCTTGCCTTCCGACCACTGGATCTGGTCGGCGCGCATCAGCGTGTTGTTGATGCGCTTGACGACGAGCGGCACCGAGTTGGCCGGATACAGCGACTGGTCCGGATACATTTCGCCGGCCACGTTCGCATCGCCCGCGACTTGCCATCCGGACAGGTAGATCGCCTTGAGGCCGGCCTTGACCTGCTGCATCGCCTGGTTGCCGGTCAGCGCGCCGAGCGCGTTGACGAACGGCTCCGATTGCATCGCGGCCCATAGTTTTTCCGCGCCGCGCCTCGCGAGCGTGTGCTCGAGCGCGACCGAACCGCGCAGCCGCACGACGTCCTCGGCGGTGTAGCTGCGCTTGATGCCTTTCCAGCGCGCGTCGGTGTTCCATTGCTGCTGCAGCTGTTGAACCTGTTGTTCGCGTGACATGGTGTGCTCCCTTTCGATAAAGACCGGTTTTGAACAGTGGAATAGCGGGACTCGGTAGGCGGAAGACAGGCTTGCGATGTCTCCGGAGCGCGAAGTCTTATATAAGAGTCTAGGCGCGCGGCGGAAGCGGCAACAGGCGGTAGCGAACGTTTTTTCTGGTAATTTAATTTATTAAAATCAATGGATTGGAGAATACTTTTCGCATCATGGAAATCCTTTTCCCATGTTGCAATGTCGTCGGTTGTGCCTTGCAGCACGATTTTTTACGACTCAAAAAATTTTTCCATATTGTGAAATCTGCGGATGGGCGAAAAAAAGCCCGCCGAGGCGGGCTTTGCGAGATTGCGTATGCTGCTCTAACGCTTCGCTTGTTTGTGGCGAGGTCGGGCAGTTAGCTGCCGCGACGCGGATTGCGCGGACCGTCGCCGCGGCGTGCGCCAAAGCCTCCGTCGCGCGAACCGGCATAGCTGCTGCCGCCTTCGCCGCGCGATGCGCCGTAGCCGTCGCGACCGCCGCTGGACGACTTGCCGCTCCAGCCGCGACCGCCGCTGCCATTGCCACCACCGTAGCCGCCGCCTTCGCGCGAGCCGCCATAGCTGCCGCTGCCGCCCGGCTTGCCGCCGCCGAAGCGCCGGCCGCCGCCGTTGCCGCCAGGACGTCCACGTCCGCCGCCAAAACCGCCGCGGCCGCCTGCGGGCGGTGCCCTGCGCGGTTCGAAGCCTTCGATGACGTTGACAGGCAGCGGTGCCCGCACGAAACGTTCGATGCGCTTCAACGCACCCTGTTCCGCGTGATGCACGAGACTCACCGCGATACCCGAGCGACCCGCGCGGCCCGTGCGGCCGATACGGTGCACGTAGTCTTCCGCGAACTTCGGCAGATCGTAGTTGAACACGTGCGTGATGCCGGGGATATCGATGCCGCGCGCCGCGACATCGGTGGCGACGAGCACGCGCACGCGGCGCTCGCGCAGCGCGCGAATCGTACGGTTGCGCGCGCCTTGCGGCAGGTCGCCGTGCAACGCGGCGGACTGGAAGCCCGCGTCCGCAAGACGGCCGGCAAGCTGGTCCGCGTCGCTCTTCGTTGCCGTGAAGACGATGGCCTGATCGAGGCCCGCGTCGCGCAACAGATGATCGAGCAGGCGATCCTTATGGTCGCGGTCGTCGACGTAATGCACGGTTTGCGCGATATTGGCGCGCTGCTCGATGCGTTGCGTGATTTCGATGCGCTCGGGGTTATTCAGCAGGCGGCTCGTCAGCGAGCCGATCTTGCCGTCGAGCGTTGCCGAGAACAGCATGGTCTGGCGCGAAGCGGGCGTTGCGGCGACGATCGTTTCGATGTCGTCGATAAAGCCCATATCGAGCATGCGATCGGCTTCGTCGAGCACGAGCATCTGCAGTTCCGACAGATCGATCCGGCCGCGCTCGAGATGGTCGAGCAGACGACCCGGCGTCGCGACGAGAACTTCAGGGTTCTTCGCGAGCAGCATCAACTGCTGACCGTAGGCGACGCCGCCCAGAATGCTGACGGTGCGCAGCCGGCGCAGGTGCTTGCCGTAGGTCGACGCGGCCGTGGTGACCTGCATCGCGAGTTCGCGCGTCGGCGTGAGCACGAGCAGACCCGGGCGCGCGACCGGCTGCGGACGGCGCGTGCGGCGATCGGCGCTGCGCGGATCGCCCGACGGGCGCGGTTGCTGGGCCTGGGTTTTTTGCAACTGGGCGAAACGCTCGATGGCCGGCAGCATGAATGCGGCCGTCTTGCCCGAACCGGTCGGGCTCGAGACGAGCAGATCGCGCCCGGCGATGCCCGCCGGAATGGCGCGCTGCTGAACCGGCGTCGGCGCTTTGTAGCCCGCCGCGGTCAGTGCGGAAAGAATCTCTTCCGAAAGCCCGAGCGAGGCGAAGGTCGGTCCTTGATCGGCGCCGGCTGCGTCCGCTGCATTCGCCGCATTCGTTGCGTCGACCGGTGCGTCGGCACGCGCCGCCGTTGCTTCGGCGATGGAGGGCGTGTCAAGACCGAGGGCGGCATCGGCGATTGCGTTCAACGGGCTGGTGGTGTTGCTCGAAGTCATGAAAATCCTTGAAGCATGGGAACGAACCCCTTGGATGAAACCAGGGGATGAAACGTCGGCGCCAATCGGCATTACCCAAGTTGTCGGATTCAGCGAGCAGACAGCAGCGAGCAAACCGTAAAACGGGGGCAGCTCGCGACAATGAAGGCGAGCTTTTCGTTAGAAGCTGTATCGGATGCGGTGCGCCGGGAGGGCTTACCGCCAGCCTTACGTGGTGGCCCGTAGAAAAGCAGGGCACGTGGCAGGGAGGTGACAGGTTCTAAACTGGATTGGAGCAAAACGCTTTACTGCACCGGCGTTTGCAAGTGCAGCGGCAATTATAGCTAACTTTGCTGCACTGCGCCACTTATTTGACATGAAACGGTCATGGCCCAGACCAATGGCACGCGCGGATGTGTTCCGGACCGTCCGAAACCTGCACGGCCCGTGCAGTCATGCGAATCAAGCGCCGCTTTTCAGCGATTCGACGAGTTCGACGTATTCCTGCCTGGCGGTTTCGGGCGCGAGGCCTTTCAACGCCGCCCATGCGTCGTGTTTGTATTTGCCGGCGATGTCCGCGAAGCCTGGCCGTTCGTCGGGCGCGTCGCCGGCGGTTGCCTGCTTGTAGAGTCCGTAAAGACGCAGCAACGTGAGGTCGCCCGGTCGTTCAGACAACTGCTTTACGTCGTTGACTGCCTGGTTGAAGCGTGAATCGACGTCGCTCATCGATGACTCCGCGAAAGGTCGGATCGGCTGACGATCATAACAAGCGCAGCGGCACAAGTGCGAACCGCAGATGTGTGGCGCCGGGTCGGCTTCGCGACCGACGCGCGAAGGTCGCGCATTACAATATCGGCCATGACCGACACTGTGCTGCTTGCCCTCGATACATCGACCGAATTCTGCTCGGTCGCGTTGCTTGCCGTTGCGAATCCGCCTGCGGGTTCGTCCTTGCGTTCGCTGGCCGATGATTCGCTGGCCGGTGATTCGCCGGGACGTGGTTCGTCGGCCCGTGGTTTGGCCGGCGGTTCGCCGGTCGACGGTTTATCGGCCGGCGCGTCTGATGAACCGCGGGTCTGGTCGCGCCACGAGTCGACCGGCGCGGTGTCCAGCACGCGCCTCCTGCCCGCCATTCGCGAGCTGTTCGACGAAGCTGGTTACGCGCTGCGCGCGTGCAACGCAATCGCGTTCGGCGCGGGTCCAGGCTCGTTCACGGGCTTGCGTACGGCAACCGGTGCCGCGCAAGGGCTCGCGTTTGGGCTCGGCTGCCCCGTCGTGCCGATCGGCACGCTTGCCGCGTGTGCGGAAAGCGCACGCCGGCGCGATCCGTCGGCGACGCGCGTGCTCGCCGCACTCGATGCGCGGATGGACGAAGTCTATTGGGCCGACTACGCATGGGACGATGCGCTGCAAGACTGGCACGCGGTGCGCGCCGCGGCGCTCGATGCGCCCGAACGGATTGTCGCGCCCGACGTGCCGTACACGCTTGCCGGCAACGCGGCCGCAGTGTTCGGCGCGCGGCTCGCGATTGCTGCGGGCGCGCGCGCGATCGACGGCGAGGCGCTGCCGCATGCGCTGCCAATCGCGTTTGCCGCGTTGCGCGCATGGCGCGCGGGGCGCACGGTGCCGGCCGATCAGGCGGCACCCGAATACGTGCGCGACAAGGTTGCACTGACCACGGCCGAACGGCTTGCCGTGAAAGCCGCGCAAGGCCAGGCGGGCGACCCGTCGCGCAGCCACGCCAGCGAGCCTCCCCAATGAGCGGCGTATTGCTCGCGGACCGCTACATGTCGCCGATGACCGAGGGCGACCTCGACGAAGTCGCCATCGTCGAACGGCTCGCCTACGAGTTTCCGTGGTCGCGCGGCAATTTCGAAGACTCGCTGCGCAACGGCTATTTCGGCATCTGTCTGCGGCACGTAACGGGGACGCTGATCGGTTACTGCGTGCTGATGCCGGTCGTCGACGAGATGCATCTGCTGAATCTATGCGTCGCACCGCCGGCGCAGCATGCGGGCGCGGGGCTCGCGCTGCTGCGCGAAGCGGTGCGCATCACGCATGCGGAAAAGCTGACGGGTCTGCTGCTCGAAGTGCGGCCGTCGAACCATCGCGCGATCCGGCTATACGAGCGCTTCGGCTTTGCGTCGATCGGCCGGCGCAAGAACTACTATCCGGCGCGGCACCGCAGCCGGGAAGACGCAATCGTGATGCGATTTTCTTTTGAGAAGGAGGGCGCCGATGGCGTTGCATGAGTCCGCGCTGGAAGAACTCGGCCTCGCGCCGCTGTGGGTGAGGCGCGGTAGCGCGAATGCACTGGCGGCGCCCGGGGACGCAGAAGGCCGCGCGCGCGCCGATGTCGCGCACGCGCGAGGCGCCGTAGCGGCGCATGCGCAGGCGAACGCATTGCCCGATGTGCCCGATGCCGCGCGTGGAGGGCAGACACCCGATGCCGCGGCGATCGCGCGCGGTGAGGCGGGCGCCGGCATCGGCTCCGAGTCCGGCGCAGCGACGAGGCGCGCCGACGTTCCGTTGTCCGATGTTGCCGCGCCCGCGCAGCGCGCCGCGCCGAGTGAATCGACGTCGCGAAGCGAGTCGCCGGACGCGGGACGCAGACCCGTCGCAGCGCGTCCGGAACCCACTGCGCCGGCACAACCAGCGGCGCGATCAATGGCGCAATCAACACCGCCCGACGACGACTTCGCATGGTTCGACGAGCTTCCCGCGCAGCCGTCGTCGCGCGCGCGCGCGCTGGCGCCCGATCATCCTGCTGGCTTCCCGAGCGACGATCCCGGCACTGAATCGTCGTCGCCGCCGCTCGCCTCGCTCGACTGGGACGCGCTCGCGCAGCGCGTGGCCGGTTGCGAACGCTGCCGCCTCTGCGAGAAGCGCACGCAGACGGTCTTCGGGGTCGGCGACCGCGAAGCGGACTGGATGCTGATCGGCGAAGCGCCGGGCGAGAACGAGGACCGTCAGGGTGAGCCGTTCGTCGGCCAGGCTGGCAAGCTGCTCGACAACATGCTGCATTCGTTGTCGCTGGCGCGCGGCGCGAATGTTTATATCGCGAACGTGCTCAAGTGCCGGCCGCCGGGTAACCGCAATCCCGAGCCCGAGGAGGTTGCGCGCTGCGAACCGTATCTGCAGCGCCAGGTCGCGCTCGTCAAACCGAAGCTGATCGTCGCGCTCGGCCGCTTCGCCGCGCAAAGCCTGCTGAAGACCGATGCGAGCATTTCGTCGCTGCGTGGACGCGTGCATACGTACGAAGGTGTGCCCGTGATCGTCACGTATCACCCCGCGTATCTGCTGCGCAGTCTGCACGACAAAGCCAAGGCGTGGCAGGACCTGTGTCTTGCGCGCGAGACGTGGCGCAAGGCGGGTGCGAACGCGGGTTCCGTTGCCGATGCCGCAACCCGTCCCGTGGCCGACTGATGGCCGCCGACGGCCCGTCTGCCGGATTGGCGCCGCGCGATGCCGCGCGACTCGAGCGTCTGTCCGACCCGGCGGTGCGCGATCTCGCGTGGCTGCTGTTCAGTCCGGACCTGTTGCGCGCGCAACCGCCTGCCGGCGTGCTGGCCGAGCCGTTCGAGTCGGCCGACGAAGCAGCCGCGACGCTCGACTGGCTCGCCGCCGAAGATGCCGACTCCGCTGCGCTGCATCGTCACATCGCCGCCGCGCATGTGACGCGCCTTGGCCGTTACGCGGAGTGCCTGCTCGCGTGGTCGTTGCAGCATGGGCCGGCCGCGCGCCTCGTGGCCGCGAACGTGGCGTTGCGGCGCAATGGCCTCACGCTCGGCGAATGCGACTTCCTCGTTCAAACGCGGACGAGCCGGCGGCTGCATTGGGAGCTCGCGGTCAAATGCTATCTGCACGCAGGCGAAAGCCGCGCTCAGCTCGCGGACTATGTCGGACCGAATCTGCAGGATCGTTTCGACGTGAAGCTACGCCGTTTGCTCGATCATCAACTGCCGTTGAGCGCGCGCGCCGAATTCGCATCGCTTGGTCACGTTGGACCATGGGACGCGCAAATGTTCGTCAAGGGCTGGTTGTTCTATCGCGATGGCGGCACGCCCGCCGAACCGTCCGAGATCGAACCGGACCATGCGCGTGGCTGGTGGACGACACGAGCGGAGTGGCCGTCGTTTGCCGCGCCGCTGGGCGACGCGTGGTCCGTTCTGCCGCGACTTCAATGGCTATCGCGGCGGCGCCGCAGCGGCGATGCAAGCGCCGCGGGCCTTTTCGACATACGGGCGTTGAGCGCACAACTCGCGCAGCATAGCGGCCCCACGATGGTCGCGACGTTTGCCGCCGATGACGAACAGCGCGGCTGGCGCGAGACGTCGCGCGGTTTCGTCGTGCCGGATGCGTGGCCCACGCAGGCGCTCGCGTTTGCGCGTGCTTAGGCGCAGGGCGGGGTGCTGACTGGTTGGCCGTTTCGCTGGTGGCCGCGTGGCCGGCTTGACCGATTAGTCGCGGTTGATCGATCAGACCCGCCCGCGCTCACCACCACCGATGAAAATGGTGCACAGGACCGACGCCGCGACCGACGTCGAGTCGCGCACTCTGCTCGAGCGCGCCGGTCAGATATTGCTTCGCATCGACGACCGCGCTGGCGAGGTCGCGCCGCTGCGGCAATAACGCTGCAACCGCCGAGGACAACGTGCATCCGGTGCCATGTGTATTGCGCACCGGCACGCGCGGGCCGCCCACGCGCAGCGTGCCGCCTGACTCGATGAGCCAATCGGGGCTGTCGGCGGCTGCGAGGTGGCCGCCTTTCATCAGCACGGCGCGTGCGCCGCGCGCACGCAGCGCTTCGCCCTGGCTTACCATCGCGCCTTCGTCGCTAGCCGCCGCCGTGCCGAGCAACGCCGCTGCCTCGGGCAGATTCGGCGTCAGCAGATCGGCGAGCGGCAGCAATTCGTCGCGCAACGCGTCGACCGCATCAGGCGCAAGCAGCGCATGGTTGCTCTTCGAAATCATCACCGTGTCGAGCACGACATGCGACGGCCGGTAGCGCCGCAGCGCCTCGGCGACCGCGCGCACGATCTGCGCGTTCGCGAGCATGCCGATCTTCACCGCGTCGATGCGGATATCGTCGAACACGGCGTCGAGCTGCGCCGTGACGAAACCGGGGTCGGGCGTGTGAATCGCGGTCACGCCGCGCGTATTCTGCGCGGTCAGCGCGGTAATCACGCTCGCGCCGTACGCGCCGAGCGCCGAAAACGCCTTCAGATCGGCCTGGATGCCGGCGCCGCCGCCGGAATCGGAGCCGGCGATCGTCAGGACGTTGGGAATGGCTTGGGTCATGAAAGAACGGGGAAGGCAGGGCGGTCGAACCCGTGGCGCGCGGTCAGTGCCGCGCTTCGCCGATCAGCGCGACCGAATCGAATGCTCGCTGATTCGCCTGGTGGCGCCGCATCACGAGCCACATCATCACGCAAACGAAGGTGCCGAACAGCACGATCACGATCGTGATCGGCACGTCGAGCCAGACGAGCACTGCGTAGAGGCACAGCATGACGAGCACGGACAGGTTTTCGTTGAAATTCTGCACCGCGATCGAGTGGCCGGCCGACAGCAGCACGTGGCCGCGATGCTGCAGCAGCGCATTCATCGGCACGACAAAAAAGCCCGATAGCGCGCCGACCACCATCAGGAACAGGTACGCGAAGATCAGGTAGCCGCCGATATGCATGCGGCCGAAATAGATGCCCCAATGCGGCGGAAACAGGTGCCGCGTGTAGAACGCCATCAGCATCACCGCGATGCCCATGAGGATGCCGACCGGCAGCACCGACAGCGATTTCTTCAGCGGCACGCGCGCCGCGGCGATCATCGCGCCCGCCGCGACGCCGACCGCGACCACGGCCTGCAGGATCGCGCCCTCCGACAGCGACATGCCGAGCGACACTTCGGCCCATTTCAGCACGATGAACTGCAGCGTCGCGCCCGCGCCCCAGAACAGCGTCGTGACGGCGAGCGAGATCTGGCCGAGCTTGTCGTGCCAGAGCACGTTGAAACAGTCGGCGAAGTCGGTGATGAGCTTGAGCGGCCCGCGCTCCTGTTTCGGATAGCGCGCGCCGGTGTCGGGGATGCGCAGATTGAAGAGCGCCGCGACGACATAGATGACGATGATGATCAGCATCGCCGCCTCGGCGGGCGTGTGAATCGCGGGTGGCGTGTGTTTGATGATGTGCGAGGCGATATGCGGGCTGATCAGCGCGCCGCCGAGCACCGTGCCGAGGATGATCGAGCCGACCGTCGTGCCTTCTATCCAGCCGTTGGCCGCGACGAGCCGGTCAGGCGGCAGCAGCTCGGTGAGTATGCCGTACTTGGCCGGCGAATAGGCCGCGGCGCCGAAGCCGACGATGCCGTATGCAATGAGCGGATGCGCGCCGACGAGCATCGTGACGCAGCCGATCACCTTGATCGTGTTCGTCACGAACATCACGCGCCCCTTGGGCCGCGAGTCGGCGAACGCGCCGACGAAGGCGGCCAGCACGACGTACGACAGCACAAAGAACAGCTTGAGCAGCGGCGTCATCCAATTGGGGGCATGAAGGTCTTTCAGCAGTGCGATGGCAGCGATCAGCAGCGCATTGTCGGCCAGCGACGAGAAGAACTGCGCGGCCATGATCGTGTAAAAACCTTTTTTCATCTGATGCGATGCTGTCCTCGCGACGGTCTGGCGGGCAAGACCGTGGATATGACGTTCGGGCTTATTCCGTTCGAAATGGGTTGTGCGCACGGCTTTATATCATGAAAATAGCTGAATACTGACTAGCAAAATCCTTGATCGTCCAGTCGCAGCGGGCTTCGTGGCGCTGAAAACGCGATGTAAGCTGCTGATTCGAAAGTGTCTTTACGTAAAATTCCCATGCCGCGCCCGCTCCTTGCCACGATCCATACCGCCGCTCTCGCCAACAATCTCGCCGTGGTTCGACGCTACGCGCCGAAGTCCAAAATCTGGGCAATCGTCAAGGCGAATGCGTATGGCCACGGGCTTGCGCGTGCGTTCCCGGGGTTGCGCGCCACGGACGGCTTTGGGTTGCTGGACCTCGAAGAAGCGGTGAAGTTGCGCGAATTGGGCTGGGCGGGCCCGATTTTGTTGCTCGAAGGATTCTTTCGTCCGACCGATATCGATCTGATCGACCGCTACAGCCTCACCACGGCGCTGCACTCGGACGAGCAGCTGCGCATGCTCGAAATGGCGCGGCTGTCCAAGCCGGTCAATATTCAGCTCAAGATGAACAGCGGCATGAACCGCCTCGGCTATACGCCTGACAGGTTCCGCGCCGCCTGGGAGCGCGCGCGCGCGTGCCCCGGTGTCGGTCAGATCACGCTGATGACCCACTTTTCCGATGCCGACAGCGAGCGCGGCATCGAGCATCAGATGGAAGCGTTCGAGCGCGGCGCGAAGGGCATCGCGGGTGCGCGCAGCCTCGCGAATTCGGCGGCGACACTGTGGCATCCGAAGTCGCATTTCGACTGGGTGCGTCCCGGCGTCATGCTGTACGGGGCGTCGCCGTCGGGCGTGCATTCCGATGTTCGCAGCACGGGGCTGCAGCCGGCCATGACGCTCGCGTCGGAACTGATCGCCGTGCAGACGCTGCCCGAGGGCGAGACGATCGGCTACGGTTCGACCTTCAAGACGCGTGCGGGCATGCGCATCGGCGTCGTCGCCTGTGGTTACGCAGACGGTTACCCGCGCGTCGCGCCCGAAGGCACCCCGATCGTCGTCGACGGCATTCGCACGCGCATCGTCGGGCGCGTGTCGATGGACATGATCACCGTCGATCTGACGCCGTGTCCGCAGGCCGGTGTCGGCTCGCGTGTCGAACTCTGGGGCAACGCATTGCCGATCGACGACGTCGCGCAGGCGTGCGGCACGATCGGCTACGAACTCATGTGCGCGGTCGCGATGCGCGTGCCGGTCCGCGCGGAATAAGTCCAGGCAGAAGCGCTGGCGAAAGCGCCTGGCGAAAGAAGCGGCCGCGCGCGGTGCACGCGATGAGAAAGGCGGCCTGCCGCTTTTCCTAACCTATGACAATACGAATCAGGCAAAGTCTGCGTGGCTAAACAGAAAACGTTGTACACCTGCACCGAATGCGGCGCGTCGTCGCCGAAGTGGCAAGGGCAGTGTCCGTCGTGCCATGCGTGGAATACGCTGGTCGAGACAGTGGCCGAATCGGCCTCCGCGCATCGCTTTCAGTCGCTCGCGAAGAGCGCGCCGGTGCAGCGCCTCGCCGACATCGAAGCGTCCGACGTGCCGCGCTTTTCAACGGGCGTCGGCGAGTTCGACCGTGTGCTCGGCGGCGGGCTCGTCGCGGGCGGCGTCGTGCTGATCGGCGGCGACCCGGGCATCGGCAAATCCACATTACTGTTGCAGTCGCTCGCGCAGATCGCGAGCGAGCGGCGCGCGCTCTATGTGAGCGGCGAGGAGTCGGCCGCGCAGATTGCGTTGCGCGCGCAACGTCTGTCGCTGCTCGAACCGGGCTCGAACGCGAACGAGCTGAAGCTGCTCGCCGAGATTCAACTCGAGAAAATCCAGGCGACCATTGCCGAAGAGCGGCCCGACGTCGCCGTCATCGATTCGATCCAGACCGTCTATTCGGAGGCGCTGACGTCGGCGCCCGGCTCGGTTGCGCAGGTGCGCGAATGCGCGGCGCAACTCACGCGCGTCGCGAAGCAGTCGGGCACGGCGATCATTATGGTCGGCCACGTCACGAAGGAAGGCAATCTCGCCGGCCCGCGCGTGCTCGAACATATCGTCGATACAGTGCTGTATTTCGAAGGCGATACGCATTCGTCGTTCCGCCTCGTGCGCGCATTCAAGAATCGCTTTGGCGCCGTGAACGAACTCGGTGTGTTTGCGATGACCGAGCGCGGGTTGCGCGGCGTCGCGAATCCATCCGCGCTCTTTCTGTCGCAGCACGAACAGATCGTGCCGGGCTCGTGCGTGCTCGTCACACAGGAAGGCACGCGGCCGCTGCTCGTCGAAGTGCAGGCCCTGGTCGATACCGCGAACGTGCCGAATCCGCGGCGTCTCGCGGTCGGTCTCGAGCAGAACCGGCTCGCGATGCTGCTCGCGGTGCTGCACCGGCATGCGGGCATCGCGTGTTTCGATCAGGATGTTTTTCTGAATGCGGTTGGCGGCGTGAAGATCACCGAGCCCGCAGCCGATCTCGCGGTGCTGCTCGCGATTCATTCGTCGATGCGCAACAAGCCGCTGCCCAAGGGGCTCATCGTGTTCGGCGAGGTGGGGCTCGCGGGTGAGATCCGGCCGTCGCCGCGCGGCCAGGAGCGCCTCAAGGAAGCCGCGAAGCTCGGGTTTTCAGTCGCGCTGATTCCGAAGGCGAATGCGCCGAAGCAGGCGATCGACGGGCTGCAGGTGATTGCGGTCGAGCGTATCGAGCAGGCAATCGACCGCGTGCGCACGCTCGAGTGACGCCGCATCGGTTGCGATCGGGCGGCGAGGATTGCGGGGCGGCGATCCGGTAACAATCCGACGGCAGTGCGAGGGCTGTTCATGAGTCGTCCGCGCGCTATCCGCGGGCCGTCTGCGGGCCGTCGACGAGCGACCCGGAGTGCGGCCTCGAGTGCAACGCCGACTTTGCCCTGTCACGCACGCACATGGTGCGCGGCGTAATCCGCCGTAAATATCGTGCGGGCGGCTGTAACCCGGAATCCACACGATTTCCCTATTCTTTGGCGCATAGGCAATCCGTCATAAACGGAAAAAGGATGCGTCTTGAAACAGACTCGTGAACCCGAAGCCGATCGGCTCGCGAACCTGCGCGGTTGCCGCGTATCGCCGCCGATTCCCCAACCGTGGGGCGACAGTTGCCGGATCATCGAATGGATCGATACGGGCGGACAGATTTCTCGCCGCGTGGTCGCTGAAGACGTCACGCCTGACGAAGTGCGAGCCATGATTCGCCGGCATGTCCAGGGGCGCAAACACGTGCTCGTCGACGACGAGCGGCAGCCGAGGCAGACCTTGCCGAGGCGATAAATGGAGTGGAACGGCGGCCGGCTTGCGTTGCGGCTGAAGTTGAACGCGGCGCGCTCGGTTGAGCCCGCTCAGTTAGTTCCGGTCAGTTAGTTCCGGTCAGTTGGTCCCGATCTGTGCGTCCCGATCAGTTGATCCGGCTTGTTTGATGCCGCTTATTTGATGCCGCTTATTTGATCCGGCTTAGTTGGTCCCGCCCGGCCAGCTCCTTCGCTTGTCTGCGCCTCGGTCCACACGCCGCGCCTTAGCCTTCTTCATATCCTTTCACCGCGTTTGCGCCCCATGCTTGCGGCATCACGCCGTCGCCGGGATGATCGGTGGGGTCGTCCTGTTCGGCCGCGGCGTACAACTCGGGCGCGAACAACGGATGCTGCGCCGCCTCGGCCGGTGTCAGCACGGGCGCCACGCAGCAGTTCAGCGGCTCGAGCAGTTCGACCCATTCGGCAAGCGTGCGCGTCTCGATCAGGGCCATCAATTCCTGCGTCAACGCTACCGCATCGGGGCCGCCGAGCGCTTGCCCGAGGCTCCAGTGGCGCTTGGCCCAATCGGAGCGGCTCAGCGCCGTGCAAAGCGTTTCCCAGAATTTGAGTTCGAGTGCCGCAATGGCGAGCCAGCGGCCGTCGCGCGTGCGGTACAGGTTGTAGCAGGGCGCGCCGCCGTTCAGAAGTCCGACGCCGGGCGCGGGCGCCGTGCCGTCGTTGACGAGCCCGACATGCGCGACCACGTTGTGCGCATGCGTGGCATGTGTCATCGATACATCGACGAAGCGGCCTTCGCCGCCGCGCGCGACATGCCATAGCGCGGCGAGAATTTGCGTGATCGCGCTCAATGCGCCGCCGAGCATATCGCCGATCTGGAAATTCGGCACGATCGGCGTGCCGTCGCGCGATGCGAGCTGATCGAGCACGCCCGAATAAGCGATGAAGTTCAGATCGTGGCCAGCAATGGTCGAGTAGACACCGGTCGAGCCGTAACCGGTAATCGCGCAATATACGAGCTTCGGGTTCAGCTCGCGCAGCGTCTCGTAGCCGAGCCCTAGACGCTCCATCACGCCGGGCCGAAAACTCTCGACGATCACATCGGCTTCGCGCGCGAGCGCGCGCAGCACCGTATTGCCCGCCTCAGTCTTCAGATCGAGCCGGGTCACGCGCTTGCCGCGGTTGACAATCTGATAGAGCATGCTCGGGCGGCCTTCGAGCCGGTCCGTCTCGCTTTGCAACATCACGCGCGATGCATCGCCATCGCCGGGCGCTTCGATCTTCAGCACGTCGGCGCCCATTTCCGCAAGCCGCAGCGTCGCGACGGGGCCCGGCAGAATGCGCGTGAGGTCGATCACGCGCAAGCCTTTTAGTGCATCAGCAGAAGACACGGTTATCCTCCGGTCGTTGATGGTGCCCGCGCGTCATGCACGCGCAGTGGCTGGTCCTGCATTTGTCGATTCCGCAATTGAAAACGGTCAACCGATTTGCTCGAGTTCCTCGTGCGCTTCGAGCCACTGTGCTTCGAGCGTCTCGAGCCGCGCGGCGACATCGGCTTGCCGGCGCAGCGCATCGGTCAGCTTTGCCTTGAGCTCGGCGTTGTAGCTGGCCGGGTCCGCGACATACGCGTCGAGCACGGCCTTCTCGGCGTTCAGCGCGTCCATTTCCTTCTCGATCTTCGTAATGCGTGTTTGCAGCGGCTTTTTCAGGTGCGCGAGCTTCTGGCGCGTTTCGGCTTCCTGGCGTCGCTGTTCCCTACGGTTCAGCGCGGCATCGCCGCCAATGCCGGTACTGCTGCCCATGCTGCCCAAGGCATCGCTTCGCGAGTTGTCGGGCTTTGCCGCCTCACCCGCCTTCAGCGCCGCGCGCTGCTCGGCCGCATGCTGCAACAGCCAGTCGCGATAGTCGTCGAGGTCGCCGTCGAACGGCTGCAGCCGGTGTTTCGCGACGAGCATGAACTGATCCGTCGTCGCGCGCAACAGATGCCGGTCATGCGAGACGAGGATCAACGTGCCGTCGAACTGTGCGAGCGCCATGGTCAGGGCGTGGCGCGTTTCGAGGTCGAGGTGGTTGGTCGGCTCGTCGAGCAGAAGCAGATTGGGCTTTTGCCAGATGATCAGCGCCAGCGCAAGGCGCGCTTTCTCGCCGCCCGAAAACGGCGCGATGCGCGCAGTGGCCATCTCGCCCGAGAAGTTGAAGCCGCCGAGGAAGTCGCGCAGCTCCTGCTCGCGGGTATCGGGCGCGAGGCGCGCGAGATGCTGCAAAGGGGAGTCGTCGGGGCGCAGCGTTTCGAGCTGATGTTGCGCGAAGTAGCCGATGCGCAGCCCCTTGCCTTGATGCATATGGCCGCTCAACGCGTCGAGCGTGCCGGCGAGCGTTTTGATCAGCGTCGACTTGCCCTGGCCGTTCGCGCCGAGCAGGCCGATGCGCTGGCCATTCTGGATGGACAGCGCGACCGCATCGACGATCGGTATCTCGCCGCCGTCGTCGGCACGATAGCCGCACCGCACGCCGTCCATCACCATCATCGGATTCGGCGCGGCATCGGGCGCGCGAAATTCGAACGTAAACGGCGAGGCGGCATGCGCGGGCGCGATCAGCTCCATCTTCTCGAGCGCCTTCATCCGGCTTTGCGCCTGACGCGCCTTGGTGGCCTTGGCCTTGAAGCGGTTGATAAAGCTCTGCAGATGCTCGACCGTTTTCTGCTGCTTCTCGTAAGCGCTTTGCTGCAGCGCCAGTTGCTGCGCGCGCAGGACTTCGAACTGCGAGTAGTTGCCGCCGTAGCGCTTGACCTGCCGGTTCTCGAGATGCAGCGTAACATTGCACACCGAATCGAGGAACTCGCGGTCGTGCGAGATCACGACGAGCGTGCCCGGATAGCGATGCAGCCAGTCTTCGAGCCAGACGATCGCATCGAGGTCGAGGTGGTTCGTCGGCTCGTCGAGCAGCAGCAGATCGGAACGGCACATCAGCGCTTGCGCGAGATTGAGGCGCATGCGCCAGCCGCCCGAGAAGCTGCCGACGCTCGCCCGTGTCTGCTCGAGCGTGAAGCCGAGGCCGAGCAGCAACGCTTCGGCGCGCGCCGGCGCGGTGTAGCCGTCGGCGTCCGCGAACGACGCGTGCGCTTCGGCTTCCGCGCTGCCGTCGTGCGCGGCCGAGGCGGCGGCGATGCGCGCTTCGATCGCGCGCAACGCGGCGTCGCCATCGAGCGTGTACTCGAGCGCGCTTTTGTCGGCGGCCGGCGTTTCCTGCGCGACATGCGCAATCTGCCAGGACGGCGGCAATGAAAAATCGCCGGCGTCCGCGTGCAGTTCGCCGCGCAGGACGGAAAAGAGCGTGGACTTGCCCGCGCCGTTCGCGCCGACCAGCCCGGCTTTTTCGCCGGGGTTCAGCGTGAACGAGGTCTGTTCGAAAAGCGGCTTGGTGCCGCGCGCGAGACTGAACTGGTTGAAGCGGATCACAACATGGCCGGGCTTGAGGAAAACGCTATTTTAGACTGTGCCGCGCGTTGCGAGGCATCGTCCGTTCGGCCGACTGGCGCGAAAGCTCCGCGTACGTAAACTGATGACTTTCTTCGGGAGCGCATATGGCAAAGACCAACCACACATCGACCTCCATCTATTCGTTCTCGGCTCGCGCGTTGAACGGCGAGGAGATCAGTTTCGAACGCTATCGCGGCCGGGCCTTGCTGATCGTCAACACGGCCAGCGAATGCGGTTTCACGCCGCAATACAAAGGCTTGCAGGCGCTTTATCAGCAATACGCGGCGCGCGGGCTCGAAGTGCTTGGCTTTCCGTGCAACCAGTTCGGCAAGCAGGAGCCCGGCGACGCGGCACAGATCGGCAGCTTCTGCGAAAAGAACTTCGGCGTGTCGTTTCAGCTGTTCGAGAAGATCGACGTGAACGGCGCGCATACGCATCCGCTTTTCAAGTATCTGAAGACGGAGGCGCCGGGGCTCCTCGGCTTCGACCGGATCAAATGGAACTTCACGAAGTTTCTCGTCGACCGTGACGGCAAGGTGCTCAAGCGCTACGGGCCGCCGACGAAGCCCGACGAGATCGCCGTCGATATCGAGAAGGTGCTGTAGCGCGCGGTTCGGGCCGGCGCCATGCGACCGGGACGGATCGGCGCCAAGGGACGGGTGACACAGGACGCGTGACGCAGGTCGGGTGACGCAGGACAGGGGGCTAACGGACCGGCGCTGCAGAGACGCACGATAAGACACGCACGATAAGGCACGCACTACAGGATCGGCGCGAAGAGCCGCGCCACATGCATCGCCATGCGGCGCCACGGCGGCGACTTCCGGTATTCACTGCGATCGATCTCGTACGATTCGGCGAAATCGCGCACGAGCATCGCTTCGACCTCGGCCGCGAAGCCGCGGTCGATCGTCAGCACCATGATCTCGAAGTTCAGGCGAAACGACCGGTTGTCGAGGTTCGCGCTACCCACCGCCGCGGCCTCGTCGTCGATCAGCACGACCTTCTGATGCAGAAAGCCCGGCCGGTAGCGAAACACGCGCACGCCGGCGCGGATCGAGTCGTGAGCATAGAGCCGCGAGGCTTCGAACACGACAATATGATCGCGCCGGCTCGGAATCAGGATGCGCACGTCCACGCCGCGCAGTGCCGCGAGCCGCAGTGCGGAGAACACGGCTTCGTCGGGAACGAGGTAGGGCGTCGTGATCCAGATCCGCTTGCGAGCTGCGCTGATCGCTTCGACGAAGAACAGCGAACACGTTTCCTGCTTGTCGGCGGGACCCGACGGTACCACGAGGCAGTGCATGTCGCCGGCATGATCCGCCGGGTCCGGCGCGCTTGCCGATACGCCGTCGCGCGCGGGCACCGGCACGGCACCCGCGCCCGATCGTGCAGTCGGCGGCGGCAGCGTCCTGATCGGCACAAGCGTGTCCGGCGCCGGGTCCGGTGCAGTGTGGGACGCGCCGTCGTCTGGCAGCGGTGCAGCCGCCGCGGTCAGCGCCACGCGCACCGATTCGGTCGCGGACGCGCCGACAACTGGGTGGACTGTGGCGGACACGGAAGCGCTCATCGAAGCGGTCACCGAAGCCGCCACCGAGGCCGCCACCGAGGCCGCCACCGAAGCCGGCACAGGCGCCGGAGCCGCAGCCGTGGCGCGAGCGGGCACCGGCGGCGCGGCGGCGGTCGCAGGCACGCGCGGCGGCGGCTCGAGCGGCGGCAATTGCTGCGTGGCCCAGTACCAGTCTTCGGTGAACACGAACTGGATGCTGGCCACGGCGGGCCCGCGCACTTCGATATGCGTGTCGCGCCACGGCGAGAGGGGAGGCTTCGCGCCCAGATATTCCACGCCGATATTGTGGCCGCCGACGAACGCGCACTCGCCGTCGACCACGACGATTTTCCGGTGATTGCGGAAATTCAGCTGGAAGCGGTTGACGAAGCGCCGGTTCGTCGCGAACGGATGCATCTCGACGCCGCCCGCGCGCATCGCGGCGACATAGCGATGCGGCAGATCGAAGCTGCCGATGCTGTCGTACAGCACGTACGCGCGCACGCCTTGCTCGACTTTCCTGATCAGCGTGTCCTTGATCAGTTCGCCGAGCGCATCGGCGCGCACGATAAAGAACTGCACGATCACATAGCTGCGTGCGCTTTCGATCGCATCGAGAATGGCCGCGAACGTCGCTTCGCCGTTGACGAGCGTGCGTACCGTATTGCCGGGCAGAAACGGCATGCCGGAGAGCCGCGTGAGCGAACGTACGAGGTGTTCGCCGAGCGCTTGCGCGGGCCGCTCGTACGACGACGCCTGAGTCTCCCATTCGCGAGGATGCGCGCGCGTGCGCAACAGTTCGTTGCCGAAACGCCGCGCGTCGACATAGCCGGCGAACTTGCTGCGGCCGAGAAACAGATACGGAATGAGCGTCAGATACGGCATCGCGACGAGCGACACCGCCCATGCGATCGCGCCTTGCGACGTGCGGGTATGCAGGATCGCATGGCACGCGGCAATCAGGCCGAGCAGGTGGCAGAGAAATACCAGCGTGCCGATGTGAAGCAGATCGAATTGCATAAGCGTACGAAGGATCGTTCGACGCGCGGTTCGCGCGCATCCGGATGCGATCGAAGCAGGGGCGCCAGGCTCGATGCCACCCCCATCTTACCGAACCGCAAACCGGCCACGCCGGTTGGCCCGATCTTGCGTGTGGACAAGCGTATTGTCCACACGAATCGGCATCATAGGTGCGCTGGCTGCGCGCCCGACAAGCGGTTCCTGATGCGGATCAATGCTCAACACTCGATGCGCAGCGTCTTGACCCCGGCCCTCGGCATTTCTTCGGCTGATGAGCCGCCGTACCCGGTACGTCTCAAGCACCGGGCAAGTCGCTCGCCTGTAGCAGGAAGACGTTGTCATCGCCGGCGCTGGTCGACAGCCACACGAGGTCGAGCCCGCCGAACGCCGCCTCGACGTTCGCACGCTCGTTGCCGATCTCGACCACGAGCACACCGTCGTCGGTCAGCCAGTTGCGCGCCTCGCCGATGATGCGTCGCACAATGTCCATGCCATCCGCGCCACCCGCGAGCGCGAGCTCGGGCTCGTGCCGGTATTCAGCCGGCAGCGCCTCCATCGACGCCGCATTCACATAGGGCGGATTCGCGAGGATGACGTCGTAACGGCGCTCGGGCAACGGTGCGAACAGATCGCCTTCGAATACGGCAATGCGTTCGTCGAGTTCGTAGTCGATCACGTTGATCGTCGCGACTTCGATGGCACCCGGCGACAGATCGACCGCGTCGATATCGGCATTCGGAAACGCGTGCGCGGCGAGAATCGCGAGGCACCCGGAGCCGGTGCACAGTTCGAGCACGGCCGATACCGCTTCGGGGTCTTCGACGTACGGCTGCAGCCCATCCTGCAGCAGTTCGCCGATAAACGAGCGCGGCACGATCACGCGCTCGTCGACATGAAAGCGATAGCCGTGCATCCACGCTTCCTGCGTGATGTACGCGGCCGGCACACGTTCGGCCGCGCGCCGCTCGATCACCTTCAGCACCGTGTCGACTTCGTCGGCGCTCAGGCGTGCGTCGAGAAACGGATCGAGCAGATCGAGCGGCAGATGCAGCGTGTGCAGAACGAGATAGACCGCTTCGTCGTAAGCATTCGCCGAACCGTGTCCGAACGACAGTTGCGCCTGGTTGAAGCGCGACACCGCATAGCGCAGCACGTCGCGCACCGTCGAGAATGGATGCGTGGCGGGATGAGAAGCCTGACAGGACGGGGTGGTGGTCATCGCAGCGGTTCCTCGCTCAGGCGATCAGTTGTTCGAGTACGCGCCGGTACACGTTCTTGAGCGGTTCGATCGAGCCGAGTTCGATATGTTCGTCGATCTTGTGGATGCTCGCGTTGAGCGGGCCGAACTCGACCACCTGCGGGCAGATCCGCGCGATGAAACGGCCGTCGGACGTGCCGCCCGTGGTCGACAGCTCGGGCGTGATGCCGGTTTCGGCGCGAATCGCGGCCGAGACCGCATCGGAAAGCGCGCCGCGCGGCGTGAGAAACGGCAGCCCGCTGACCGTCCATGTGAGTTCGTAGTCGAGGCCATGCCTGTCCAGAATCGCATGCACGCGGCTTTGCAGGCCTTCGACCGTGCTCGCGGTCGAAAAGCGGAAGTTGAACATCAGTTCCGCGTGGCCCGGAATCACGTTCGTCGCGCCGGTTCCGCTGTGCAGGTTCGACACCTGCCAGGTGGTGGGGGGGAAATATTCGTTGCCGTCGTCCCAGCGCTCGGTCACCAGTTCGGCAAGCGCCGGCGCGAGCAGATGAACGGGGTTCTTCGCGAGATGCGGATACGCGATATGCCCCTGCACACCCTTGACGATGAGCTTGCCCGACATCGAACCACGCCGGCCGTTTTTCACCATGTCGCCGAAGCGCGCGCTCGAGGTCGGCTCGCCGACCACGCAATAGTCGAGCCGCACGCCGCGCGCGGCGAGCGCTTCGACGACCTTCACGGTGCCGTCGGTGGCCACGCCTTCTTCGTCGCTCGTGATCAGAAAGGCGATCGAGCCGCGATGCTGCGCATGCGCGGCCACGAATTCCTCGCTTGCGACCACGAAGCCGGCCAGCGACGCTTTCATATCGGCGGCGCCGCGGCCGTACAGCTTGCCGTCGCGATGCGTCGGCTCGAACGGCGGCGACGACCACTGTTCGAGCGGGCCGGTCGGCACGACGTCGGTGTGGCCCGCGAACACGAGCAGCTTGCCGTCGGCGCCGTCCGTGCCATGCCGGAGCGCCCAGAGATTCGTCACGCCATTCGACTCGATCGTTTCGCAGACGAAGCCAAGCGCCGTGAGGCGCTCGACAATCAGACGCTGGCAATGCTGATCGTCGGGGGTGACGGATGCGCGCGCAATCAGCGCTTCGGTAAGGGCAAGGGTGCCGGACATGGATTCGGAACTGCTCTTCAAAACTGAGGATGAAAAAATGCCGGCCCACAAAACATGGCGGGGCCGGCAACGACTATCTTCAAACGTACTGCGTCAAGCAAGGCTCGATCACACCGTAGGCGAACTTGAGGCGAACCGCGGGCGAACCGCGGCGAACCTCAGGCAAACAGCGCCTCGTATTGATCCGCGGCAAAGCCAAGCGCCTTCACGCGCCCGTTGACCACGACCACCGGCCGTTTGATGACCGAAGGCTTGTGGATCAACAGCGCGATCGCCCCGGCCTCGCTATCGGCTTCGGCCTTCATGGTATCGGACAGGCCGCGCCACGTCGTGCCGCGCCGGTTTACGAGCGAATCGAGCGACACGTCCTTGAGCCAGTCGCGCACGAGCGGCTCGGACACGCCGGCCTTCTTGAAATCGTGAAACTCGAATTCGACGCCGTGTTCCTCGAGCCACACGCGCGCTTTCTTCACGGTGTCGCAATTCGGAATGCCGTACACGACGATCGTCTTCGCCGCAGACCGCGTTGTCATCAGTCGCCCCGCAGCAGTTCGTTCAGACCGACCTTCGCGCGCGTTTTCGCGTCGACCTTCTTGACGATGACCGCGCAGTAAAGGCTATGCGTGCCGTCCTTCGACGGCAGGTTGCCCGCCACGACGACCGAGCCTGCCGGAATGCGGCCGTAGCTGACTTCGCCCGTTTCGCGGTCGTAGATTTTCGTGCTCTGGCCGAGGTAGACGCCCATCGATATCACCGAGTTTTCCTCGACGATCACGCCTTCGACCACTTCCGAGCGCGCGCCGATAAAGCAGTTGTCTTCGATGACGACCGGGTTCGCCTGCAGCGGTTCGAGCACGCCGCCGATACCGACGCCGCCCGACAGATGCACGTTCTTGCCGATCTGCGCACACGAGCCGACGGTGGCCCACGTGTCGACCATCGTGCCTTCATCGACATAGGCGCCGATGTTGACGTACGACGGCATCAGCACGACGTTCTTCGCGATGAACGAGCCGCGGCGCGCGACGGCCGGCGGCACGACGCGAAAGCCGCCGGCGGCGAAGTCTTCGGCCGTGTAGTTCGCGAATTTGGTCGGCACCTTGTCGTAGAACTGGGAGAAGCCGCCGGCCGGCATCGGCGCATTGTCTTCGAGGCGGAACGACAGCAGCACCGCTTTCTTCAGCCATTGATTGACGACCCAGGCGCCGTCTTTCTTCTCGGCGACGCGCATCTGCCCTTTATCGAGCTGTTCGAGCGCATGCGCGACCGCATCGCGCACTTCGGCGCTCGCGGCTTTCGGCGAAAGGTCCGCGCGGTTGTCCCACGCGGTGTCGATGATCTGCTGAAGTTGTTGCGACATAAGTGACGAGACCGGTTGAAATAATGGAGAGGTGACTGAGAAGCATCGCCGCCCGACGTCGGCACCGTGCGCCGGCGTCGACTTTAACGCTTGAGCGCGCGGCAGAAGTCGACGATGCGCTGCGCGCCCTCGGTGCACTCGTCGACGTCGGCGACGAGCGCGATGCGGATGAAGTCGCGGCCGGGGTTCGTGCCGTGAGCGGTGCGCGCGAGATAGGAGCCGGGCAGAACCGTCACATTATAGTCGGCGTACAGTCGCCGGGCGAATTCGGTATCCGACAGGCCGGTGCGCGCGACGTGGGCCCACAGGTAGAACGCGGCGTCGGGCAGCCGCACGTCGAGCACGCTCGCGATCATCGGCGTGACGGTCGCGAACTTCCGGGCGTACTTCGCGCGGTTCTCGCGCACATGCGCCTCGTCGTTCCACGCGGCGATGCTCGCGGTCTGATAGACGGTGGACAGCGCCGCGCCGTGATAGGTGCGGTACAGCAGAAACTGCCTGAGAATGGCAGCGTCGCCGGCCACGAAGCCCGAGCGCATGCCCGGCACGTTCGAGCGCTTCGACAGGCTCGACAGCACGACGAGCCGCTCGTAGCCGCGGCCGAGCTGGTGCGCGGCCTCGAGGCAGCCGAGCGGCGGCTTCGCTTCGTCGAAGTAGATTTCGGAGTAGCACTCGTCGGAGGCGATCACGAAGCCGTAGCGGTCCGACAGCGCAAACAGTTCGCGCCAGTCGTCGAGCGTGAGCACGGCGCCGGTCGGATTGCCCGGCGAGCAGACGTAGAGCAGTTGCGTGCGCGCCCAGATGTCGGCGGGCACGGCGGCATAGTCGCAGGCGAAGTTGCGCGCCGGGTCGCTGTTCGCGAAGTAGGGCTGGGCGCCCGCGAGCAGCGCCGCGCCTTCATAGATTTGATAGAACGGGTTCGGACAGAGTACGATCGCGGGCTCGCCGGTTGCGGCCTGGGCGCCATTGCGGCGCGGGTCGATCACGGTTTGCGCGAGCGCGAAGAGCGCCTCGCGCGAGCCCGCGACCGGCAGCACCTCGGTGGCCGGATCGAGCGGCGGAAGATGGTAGCGCCACGACGCCCAGTTCGCGATCGCTTCGCGCAGCGGCTGCGAGCCGAGCGTCGCCGGGTACGAAGCGAGGCCGGACAGCGAGGCGACGACTGCGTCGCGCACGAGCGCCGGCGTCGGATGTTTCGGCTCGCCGATGCCGAAGCTGATCGGCTGGATGTGTGCGGGCGGCATGACGTCCTTGAACAGCAGACGCAGCTTTTCGAACGGATAGGGTTGCAGCGAGTCGAGTAGCGGATTCACTTGACGGACCGGGTCGGAACGAAACGGATGGGCGTGGCGCACGGGCGTGGCACATTAGCCGACGATTATAGCTTGGCGCCGCGGGCCGTCATCACCGGCGGCGCGGCGTCAGCGTTGGCCGAACGCGATTCATGCAACAACAAGGGGCAAGCAGATGAGCAGCAGAACCAGCAGTCGAGGGAAGCCCTATGCGCAAGTCAGTGCATCCCGATGAGCGACACCATGCACACGCAGCCTGACGCACGGCGCGGCAGCGGTTTTTCCGGCGGCCCGACGCTCGCCATCCTGATCGGCGCGTCGGTGTGGGGCGTCGTCTGGTATCCATTGCGTACGCTTGCGGCGCTCGGCATTACCGGCACGGCGGCCTCGGCGTTGACGAGCGGCGCCGGCTGTCTCTTCGTGTTGCTGCTCAAACGCCGTTCGATCGCGACGGTCCGCTGGCATTGGCTATTGCCCGCGCTCGCACTGGCCGCGGGCGTGACGAATCTCGGCTTCGTCTGGGGCGCGATTCACGGCCAGGTGATGCGCGTGTTGCTGCTCTTCTATCTGACGCCCGCATGGACCGCGCTCTTTGCGCACTTTCTGCTGCGCGAGCGGCTGCGCTGGTCGGGCGCGGCGCTCGCGGCGTTGTCGCTCGCGGGCGCGATGCTGATGCTGTGGTCGCCGCGGCTCGGCTTGCCGGTGCCCGGCAGCCTCGCCGAATGGGCCGGCCTCGCCGGCGGCATGGGCTTCGCGATGAGCAATGTGCTGACGCTGAAGATCGTGCGCGAACTGCCGCGCATGAAGGCCGAAATGCGCACGGCGACGATCTTCGGCGGCTCGGCGCTCGTGAGCGCCTGCGCAGCGGTTTTCGAAGCGATGCCCGCGCCGCCCGAAGGTGCGCATCTGGCTACTGCTGCCTTGCTGGTCGCCGTGCTCGGCATCGTGTTGGGCACAAACAACATGCTCGTGCAATATGGGCTCGCGCGCGTGCCAGCGAACCGCGCATCGATCATCATGCTCTTCGAGATCGTCGTGACCGCGCTGTCCGCGTGGCTGCTCGCCGGCGAAGCGCCGGGGCCGCGCGAATGGGCGGGCGGTGCGTGCATCGTGCTCGCCTCGGCATTGTCGAGCCGGGTGCACCGCAGCCGGTCGGCGCCGCAAGCATCACAAGCATCACTAGCGGCGGGCGACGACGGCGATCCGGACGGCCGGAATCGCTCGCGTGCGATGGTATGATTGCCGCTGCTTGAGCGTGCTTGAGCGGCCGCTCGTGCGGTGCCTCAGTGGCGTAAAGCCACCGGTGCAACGCGGCGCGTACGCGGGTCCGTTTCCTTTTTCTCTTTTCAATCAGCGATATCGCCGTGCGTCTGACATCGATCAAACTCGCTGGCTTCAAATCATTCGTCGATCCCACGCATTTCCAGGTTCCGGGCCAGCTTGTCGGCGTGGTCGGTCCTAACGGGTGCGGCAAATCCAACATCATCGACGCCGTGCGCTGGGTGCTCGGCGAATCGCGCGCCTCCGAATTGCGCGGCGAATCGATGCAGGACGTGATCTTCAACGGCTCCACGGCGCGCAAGCCCGGCAGCCGCGCGAGCGTCGAACTCGTGTTCGACAACGCCGACGGCCGCGCGGCCGGCCAGTGGGGCCAGTATGCGGAAATCGCCGTCAAGCGCGTGCTGACGCGCGACGGCACGTCGAGCTACTACATCAATAACCTGCCCGCGCGCCGGCGCGATATCCAGGACATCTTCCTCGGCACGGGTCTTGGGCCGCGCGCGTACGCGATCATCGGGCAGGGCATGATCGCGCGCATTATCGAAGCGAAGCCTGAAGAACTGCGCGTGTTTCTCGAAGAAGCCGCGGGCGTGTCGAAGTACAAGGAACGCCGCCGCGAAACCGAGAACCGTCTGCACGATACGCGCGAGAACCTCACGCGCGTCGAAGACATCGTGCGCGAGTTGAGCGCGAACCTCGAAAAGCTCGAAGGCCAGGCCGTCGTCGCGACGAAGTTCAACGAGCTGCAGGCCGAAGGCGAAGAGAAGCAGCGCTTGTTGTGGCTGTTGCGCAAGAACGAGGCGGGCAGCGAGCGCGAGCGTCAGCAGCGCGCGATCGAGCAGGCGCAGATCGACCTCGAAGCGCATACGGCAAAGCTGCGCGAAGTCGAAGCGCAACTCGAAACGCTGCGCGTCGCGCATTACTCGGCGAGCGACGCGATGCAGGGCGCACAAGGTGCGCTCTATGAAGCGAACGCGGAAGTGAGCCGTCTCGAAGCCGAGATCAAATTTATCGTCGAATCGCGCAATCGCGTGCAGGCGCAGATCGCGGCGCTTGCCGCGCAGCGCGAGCAGTGGCAGTCGCAGGCGGAAAAAGCGCGCGGCGATCTCGTCGAGGCCGAGGAGGAACTCGCGGTCGGCGACGAAAAGGCCGCGATCGCCGAAGAAACAGCGGCGGCGAAACACGATGCGCTGCCCGCGCTCGAAGCGCGCTGGCGCGATGCGCAAACGCAGCTCAACGAGGAGCGCGCGAGCATTGCGCAAACCGAGCAGGCGCTGAAGCTCGAAGCCGCGCACCAGCGCAATGCGGACCAGCAGTTGCAGCAACTGCAACAGCGCCACGAGCGTCTGAAGACCGAAGCGGGCGGCCTCGACGCGCCCGATGAAGCGCAGCTCGAAGAGCAGCGTATGCAGCTCGCCGAGCACGAAGCGGTGCTTGCCGACGCGCAGGCGCGTCTGGCCGATGCGCAGGAAACGCTGCCGCGCCTCGACGCCGAGCGGCGTGAAGCGCAGGAGCGCGTGCAGGCCGAAAGTGCACAGATTCATCAGCTCGAAGCGCGCCTTGCCGCTTTGAAGCAGTTGCAGGAGAACGTGCAGACCGAAGGCAAGATCCAGCCGTGGCTCGACAAGCACGAACTCGGCGCGCTGCCGCGCCTGTGGAAGAAGCTGCATGTCGAAGCCGGGTGGGAAACGGCGCTCGAATCGCTGTTGCGCGAACGGCTTGCGGCGCTCGAGGTGTCGAATCTCGATTGGGTCAAGGCATTCGCGACCGATGCGCCGCCGGCCAAGCTCGCATTCTATTCGCCGCCGCTCGCGGGTCAGCCCGCCGTGGCGTCGGATACGCTGCGGCCGCTGCTGTCGCTCGTGCGCATCGACGATGCGGGCTTGCGCGCCGTGCTCAACGACTGGCTCGGCACCGCGTTCGTCGCCGACGATCTCGCGCAGGCGCTGCAGATGCGCGCGCAGTTGCCTGAAGGCGGCGCATTCGTCGTGAAGGCGGGGCATGTCGTGACGCGCGTCGGCGTGCAGTTGTATGCGGCCGATTCCGAGCAGGCCGGCATGCTCGCACGTCAGCAGGAAATCGAGAATCTGACGCGCCAGGTGCGCGCCCAGGCGCTGCTCGCCGACGAAGCGAAGGCCGCCGCGATTCGCGCGGAGGCGTCGCACACGCAGGCTTCGCAAACGTTGAACGACGCACGCCAGCAGGCCGAGCGCGCAACCCAGCGCGTGCACGCGCTGCAGATGGACGTGCTGAAGCTCACGCAGGCGCACGAGCGCTACATGCAGCGCAGCACGCAGATCCGCGAGGAACTCGAAGAGATCACCGCGCAGATCGACGAGCAGCGCGCGTTGCGCGCCGAATCGGAAACGAACTTCGAGCGTCACGACGGCGAGCTTGCGGAACTGCAGGCACGCTTCGAAGATCATCAGCTCGCGTTCGAATCGCTCGACGAGGAACTGACGAATGCGCGTGCCGAAGCGCGCGACCTCGACCGCGCCGCGACCGACGCGCGCTTTGCGGCACGCAATCTGGCCAGCCGCATCGAAGAGCTCAAGCGCAGCATTCAGGTCGCGCACGAGCAGAGCGAGCGCGTCGACGGTTCGCTCGAGGATGCGCGCGCCGAACTCGAAACGATCAACGAGCAGACCGCGCATACGGGCCTGCAGGACGCGCTCGCGATACGCGCGGTGAAGGAAGAGGCACTGCATGCGGCGCGGCTCGAGCTCGACGACCTGACGGCGAAGCTGCGCGAGGCCGACGAAACGCGTCTGACAGCCGAGCGCGCGCTGCAGCCGCTGCGCGACCGGATCACGGAACTGCAACTGAAGGAGCAGGCGGCGCGCCTGAACGCCGAGCAGTTCATCGAGCAACTGGCCGCGGCCGGCGTCGACGAAGCGCAACTGCAGGCGAAGCTCACGCCGGATCTGAAGCCGTCGTATCTGCAGGGCGAAGTGACGCGCATCAACAATGCGATCACTGCGCTCGGACCCGTGAACATGGCCGCGCTCGACGAACTGAAGGCCGCGACCGAGCGCAAGACCTTCCTCGACGCGCAATCGGCTGACCTGACCAACGCGATCGAGACGCTCGAAGACGCGATTCGCAAGATCGACCAGGAAACGCGCACGCTGCTGCAAGGCACCTTCGACGAGGTCAACCATCACTTCGGCGAGCTGTTCCCGCGCCTTTTCGGCGGCGGCCAGGCCAAGCTCATCATGACCGGCGACGAAATTCTCGACGCCGGCGTGCAGGTCATGGCACAACCGCCGGGCAAGAAAAATTCGACGATTCACCTGCTGTCGGGCGGCGAAAAAGCGCTGACGGCCACGGCGCTCGTGTTCGCGATGTTCCAGCTGAACCCGGCGCCGTTCTGTCTGCTCGACGAGGTCGACGCGCCGCTCGACGACGCGAACACCGAACGGTTCGCGAACCTCGTGCGCGCAATGTCGGATAAAACGCAGTTCCTCTTCATTTCACACAACAAGATTGCGATGGAAATGGCGCAGCAGCTGATCGGAGTGACGATGCAGGAGCAGGGTGTGTCGCGTATCGTCGCGGTCGACATGGAAACTGCTGCCGGTTTTGCCCAGAATATCGTTTGAACCCGCGACGCGCGTGCCTGATGACCCGGCGACGAACCGGGGCCGCAAGTGTCGTTGCAAGCGTAGCCTCGACGCGGGTTCAGACGAAGCCGGACGGTGAAAAGCGCGTCGCATAGAGAAGAATTGCTGATGGAGCGTGCATGGACGAGTTGACACTCGGGTTAATCGGCGCGGGCGCCGTGGTGGTAGGGGGCGTGGTCGTGTACAACGCGTGGCAGAGCGCGAAAGTGCGGCGACGGATGCCAAGACCGATGCCGAGCGACGCGGCCGATCCGCTTTCGCGCGACGACCACGAAGAGCAGAGCCCGTTCATTGCGCCGGCACGGCCGACCGTTCGCCGCGATGGCGCACCGGGCGAGCCCGCGGACGAGTCGCAGCGCGTCGAGCCGACTTTCGGCGCGACTGCGCCGCCCGACACGCCGGCCGATATCCAGGCCGAGATGACGTCGCCGAACGGATTCCCCGAGGGTGACGGCGAGGTTGCCAGGCCGCGCGTGCAAGGTTCGGCGCAAGCGCCAGGGCAAGCGGCGCGGCAATCCGGCCAGCCTGGTGCCGCCGGCGGTCCGGACGAGCCTGTCGAGCCGATCATGCCCGCGGCGACCACCATTTCCGCAGCGCCGCCCGCCGTCGTCGACCGGCGCATCGACTGCATCGTGCCGATTCGTCTTGGTGCGCCGGTGGCCGGCGACAAGGTGCTGCCGCTCGCGCAACGGCTGCGCCGCGCGGGCAGCAAGCCCGTGCATATCGAAGGCAGGCCGGAAGGCGGCGGCGCGTGGGAACTGCTGCAAAACGGCGTGCGTTATGACGAGTTGCGCGCGGCCGCGCAGCTTGCGAACCGCAACGGACCGTTGAACGAACTCGAGTTCTCCGAGTTCGTGAGCGGCGTGCAGCAGTTCGCCGATGCGCTCGACGGCGCGCCCGAATTCCCCGACATGATGGAAACCGTGTCGATGGCGCGCGAACTCGACGGTTTTGCCGCGCAGTGCGACGCGCAGCTGTCGATCAACGTGCTTTCCGACGGCGCGCCGTGGTCGGCGAACTACGTGCAGGCGGTCGCTTCGCAGGACGGCCTGCTGCTGTCGCGCGACGGCACGCGGTTTGTGAAGCTCGACGCGAAGCAAAGCCCGGTTTTCATGCTGCAGTTCGGCGATACCAACTTCCTGCGCGACGACCTCACGTACAAGGGCGGCCAGATGATCACGCTGGTGCTCGACGTGCCGGTGGCCGACGAAGACATCCTGCCGTTCCGCCTGATGTGCGACTACGCGAAGTCGCTGTCCGAGCGCATCGGCGGGCGCGTCGTCGACGATCAGCGGCGGCCGTTGCCTGAGGCGGCTCTGCTCGCGATCGAAAAGCAGCTGATGACGCTGTACGCGAAGCTCGAGCAGGCCGGCATCCCGGCGGGGTCGCCGGTGACGCGGCGGTTGTTCAGCCAGTAAGCGCAGTACGTGGAGAACGGGCGCGGGTCGGCTTGCGGCTTCTGTGGCTGACCCTCGCCGCTCGTATGAAAGAGACTGGCGGCGCGAAATGCTGCGTCATTCGATCTCCTTTGGCCATGCGCCGCCACTGATCCACACCTTGATTGCCGCGGCCACGGCTTGGTCCTTTCCATAGAATCCGTGATGCGATAGCGCCTTGCACGGACCGCTTTTCACGTCGCCGCCGTGCACGGCGATCAGCGCATAGCCGCCGCCTTCGGCAATGCGCTTTGCGGCGGCGAACGAGCA
The DNA here is from genome assembly GCF_001922345.1 of Paraburkholderia sp. SOS3. NCBI lineage: Bacteria > Pseudomonadati > Pseudomonadota > Betaproteobacteria > Burkholderiales > Burkholderiaceae > Paraburkholderia > Paraburkholderia sp. SOS3. Next base: position 2,141,875 of record NZ_CP018811.1, read on the forward strand.
GAGAAAGCACGCGTCGTCGGCGTGATGCACGAACAGCTGCCGTGCAGTAATCGAACCGTAGTCAAAGCCGAGCAACGGTGTGGCCTGACCACGCGCGGGGCTCGAAAGTGTCGACGTATGGACGACCGCGTCCCATGTGTCGCGCAAGTCGCGACCGACGTACGCCGACGAGATCGTTCCGCGGCTCGTGCCGATCAGTACGAGTTTTGCTGCGGGAAAGCGCGTGCGCAAGTCGGCGACGATGCGCGCGACATCCTGCGCATGACGCGGCGACGCGCGAAACGCATCCGAATAGCCGCCGGGTTGATCCGACGGCGCGTCGACGAGTGCGGTGGCGAACCGATCGTCGGCAAAGAGCGTGCGCGCGCGAACGAGAAAATTGTTTTTCTCGCGCAAATGCAACGCGCCGTCGTCGCCGATGTGCATATCGAGCCGGCCTTCGCTGCCGGCAAACATCACGAGTACCCAATGCGGCGCGCTGCCGGTTTTCTGCGTGAGCAGATAGTCGATCGACGCACCGGACGCGCCGGACGTACCCGACGCAACTGACGCAACTTCCGGCAACGCGACCTGCACGATCTGTTCGCCTGCGCATGCAGCGTTCGCGAGCATGAGCAATAGCATGACCGTAGCCCACACGGCTACGCGGCGAATCGCGCGGCGTGCGATTGCCAGGGGCGAGCCCGCGGCTTCCCCGCATCGGACAGCGTTCATCGATGTTCCTCGTGATGCGCCTTGCTCCATACGGCTCGACAGGACCGAGTCAACGAGCCGAAAGACCAGAGGCGCGATACATGTTCAGGGTTGCCAAGGTCGCATTGGCGCGGTGCACTGTCAACGGTTCAGCATGAGCGCTAGCCGAACGGCCAGGGAAAATCGCAGCGTCCGCATGCCTGGCCTGGGTTGCCTGCATCCGCGCGTTTGTGCGCGCACGGAACTGGCCGTTCGGCCTATGTCACGCGCGACGCTTCCTGAGATAATCTGGCGTCTGAACCTTATCCGCGAAAACGCTGACAGCATGGCTCGAACCAGGTCCTCCAGTCCCGCCGCTTCCGCCGCGTCGAATGCTCCGTCCGAGCGTGCGCTGTGGCTGCGCGAGCAGCTCGAACGCGCGAACTACGCGTACTACGTGCTCGACCAGCCGGAGCTGCCCGATGCGGAGTACGACAAGCTCTTCAAGGAACTCGAGCAGATCGAAAGCGAGCACCCGGATCTGATCGTGCCCGACTCGCCCACGCAGCGTGTCGGCGGCGAAGTCGCAAGCGGCTTCGAGCCCGTCGTGCACGACATGCCGATGCTGTCGCTGAACAACGGCTTTGCCGATGAAGATATCGCCGCGTTCGACAAGCGCGTGTCCGACGCGCTCGGCCATACGCCGGTCGACTACGCGTGCGAACTCAAGTTCGATGGACTCGCGATCTCGCTGCGCTACGAAGACGGCACATTCGTGCAAGCGGCCACGCGCGGCGATGGCGCGACCGGCGAGAACGTCACGGAAAACGTGCGTACGATCCGTTCGATTCCGCTCAGGCTCAAAGGCCGTCATGTGCCGAAGGTGCTTGACGTGCGCGGCGAAGTGCTGATGTTCAAGCGCGACTTCGAGCGTCTGAACGAACGCCAGCGCGAGGCGGGCCACCGCGAATTCGCCAATCCGCGCAATGCGGCGGCCGGGAGTTTGCGGCAACTCGATCCGAAAATGACGGCGCAGCGGCCGCTGTCGTTTTTCGCGTACGGCATCGGCGTGCTCGACGGCATGCCGATGCCCGACACGCATAGCGCGCTGCTCGACTGGTATCACGAGATGGGCCTGCCGGTGAATAGCCAGCGCGCGGTCGTGCAGGGTGCGGAAGGACTGCTCGGTTTTTTCCGCAAGATCGGCGAGAAGCGCGATGCGCTGCCGTACGACATCGACGGGGTCGTCTACAAGGTCGATCGCCGCGACGAGCAGGACAGGCTCGGTTTCGTCTCGCGCGCCCCGCGTTTTGCGCTGGCGCACAAATTTCCCGCGCAGGAGGCGCTGACAAAACTTGTCGCGATCGACGTGCAGGTCGGCCGTACCGGCGCGATTACGCCGGTCGCGCGGCTCGAGCCCGTGTTCGTCGGCGGCGCCACGGTCACCAATGCAACGCTGCACAACGAAGACGAGGTGCGCCGCAAGGATATCCGCATCGGCGACACGGTGATCGTGCGGCGTGCCGGCGATGTGATTCCCGAAGTGGTCGGCGCGCTCGTCGACCGGCGGCCGGCGGATGCGAAGGCGTTCGTGATGCCGACCTCGTGCCCGGTCTGCGGCTCGGCCATCGAACGCCTGCCCGGCGAGGCGATTGCGCGTTGCAGCGGAGGCCTCTTCTGCCCCGCGCAGCGCAAGCAGGCGTTGTGGCATTTCGCGCAGCGCCGTGCGCTCGATATCGACGGACTCGGCGAAAAGATCATCGACCAGCTGGTCGAGCAGAACCTCGTGCGCACGCCGGCGGACCTCTTCAATCTCGGCTTCGCGACGCTTGCCGCGCTCGACCGTTTTGCCGACAAGTCGGCGCAGAATCTGCTCGATTCGCTCGAAAAGGCCAAGCATACGACGCTCGCGCGATTTATCTACGCGCTCGGTATCCGGCATGTCGGCGAATCGACCGCAAAAGACCTTGCGAAGCATTTCGGTTCGCTCGATCCGATCATGAGCGCGAGCGTCGACGAACTGCTCGAGGTCAACGATGTCGGTCCGATCGTCGCCGAAGCGATTCACCAGTTCTTCGCTGAAGAGCACAACCTTACGGTTATCGATCAACTGCGCGCACCGGGCAGGGTAACGTGGCCCGAAGGCCCGCCGGCGCCGAAGGCGCCGCAAGGCGTGCTGGCCGGCAAGACAATCGTGCTGACGGGCACGCTGCCGAATCTCGCGCGCGAAGAAGCGAAGGAAATGCTCGAGGCGGCCGGCGCAAAAGTGGCCGGTTCGGTGTCGAAGAAAACGGACTATGTGGTGGCGGGCACGGAAGCGGGCAGCAAGCTCGCAAAAGCCGAGGAACTTGGCATTCCCGTACTCGACGAAGAGGGTATGCGCAAGCTACTGGAGAGGCAGACAATATGATTCGCGAAATTCTGAAAATGGGCGATCCACGCCTCTTGCGGATTGCCAATCCCGTCGACCATTTCGATACGCCCGAGCTGCACGAGCTTATCAAGGACATGTTCGAAACCATGCACGACGCGAACGGCGCGGGGCTGGCCGCGCCGCAGATCGGCGTCGATCTGCAAGTCGTGATTTTTGGTTTCGGGCATAACGAACGCTACCCCGATGCACCGTCGGTGCCCGAAACGGTGCTGATCAACCCCACCGTCACACCCGTGTCGCAGGACATGGAAGAGGGCTGGGAAGGGTGTCTGTCGGTGCCGGGGCTGCGCGGCGTCGTGAGCCGGTTCTCGATGATCCGCTACCACGGCTTCGACCAGTTCGGCAAAGCCATCGACCGCGTCGCGGAAGGCTTTCATGCGCGCGTCGTCCAGCACGAGTGCGACCACCTGATCGGCAAGCTGTACCCGATGCGGATTACGGATTTCTCCAAGTTCGGCTTTACGGAAATCCTGTTTCCGGATCTCGATCCGCGCAGCGACGATTGAGCGACAGGCGTTGCCTCGCGCGAGCAGTCGGACCGCTCGCGCGTGCGCCGTGCAGGTTCAGAACGTCTCGTCGACCGACAGATACCGCCACTGGCCCGGCGGCAGTGCGCCTAGCGCGATCTTGCCCATCCGCACGCGCTTTAACCCCACCACCTGCAGCCCGACCAGTTCGCACATCCGGCGAATCTGGCGCTTCTTGCCTTCGCGCAGTACGAAACGCAATTGTTCGCCGTTTTGCCAGCTGACCTGCGCGGTCTTGAGCGGGACGCCGTCGAGTTCGAGGCCGTGGCGCAGCTTCGCGAGGCTCTCGGGCGGAAAGTGCTGTTCGACGTCAGCCTCGACATCGCCGTAAGTCACGCGCACGAGGTATTCCTTGTCGACTTCGGAGTGTCCACCGATCAGCTGTTTGGCGACGCGGCCGTCCTGCGTCAGCACGAGCAGGCCAGTCGAATCGATATCGAGGCGTCCAGCCGGCGCGAGCTGGCGCAGATGCGCGACGGAAAAGCGGATGTCGGTGCGATCGCCTTCCCAGCGATTGGCCGGCGTGACGAGCGTGACGGCCGGCTGATAGCCGTCCTCCGCCTGGCCCGACACAAAGCCGACCGGCTTGTGCAGCAGGATCGTGACCCGACGCGCCTGCGCGGCCTCGGCAGCGGGATCGATCTCGATGTTCACGTCAGGCCGCACGCGCGTGCCGAGCGTGTCGATGCGCTCGCCGTCGACGCTCACCCAGCCTTTCTCGATCCATTCGTCGGCCTCGCGGCGCGAGCACAAACCGAGCTCGGACATCAGTTTCGACAGGCGCAGCATGCCGGGCGCGTCGGCGTGCTCGCGGCGCGGCTTGTGGTCCGTGACGTCGGCTGCTGGAGCGCGCGCGCTCGACGCGTTTGCTTTTCGCGCGGTTTTTGCGGGAGCGCCGGCTTTGTTGCCGCGCGGCATATCGGTCTTGCCGCCGCGAGGTGCGCCGGGCGAAGCGCTCGCGCGCCGCGGTCGCTCGTCGCGTTCGATGCGGTCCTGCCGTTCCGCATAAGCCCCTTTCACGGGGCGCACGAACGTGCGCTCGCCGCTGCCGCGGCCCGTCGCTCCAGTCGTTCCGGTCGCGCGCGGTTCCGCCCGGCCGCGCGTGGTCGACGGGCGTTCGGCATCGCGTGAAGCCCGATCGCGCGACGGTGCCGCGCGATCGGACGACGACCGGTAGGGTGCGTCCGCGCCGCGCGATGACGCCCCGCGATCGCCTGGCGCGCGTCTGGGCGCGTCGACTCCGCGCGTCGGCCTTCTTGCTTCGCCTGCTCCACGCGCATCGCTATACGGCCGGCGTTGCGGCGCGTCGCCGGATGACCGGCGCGGGCGGTCGTCATCGCGGTCGCGCATGCCGCGCGTCTCGCGTTTGTCGAAGGCCGATCCACCTTCGCTGCGCCGCGGCGCAGCCGTAGCCGACGATGAACCGCGGGCCGTGCGTTCGGCAAGAGGCCGTCGCAGCGCACCTTCGGCGTCGCCACGAGTGCGAGGGCGCGCGCCGTCTGCTGTTGAAGCACCCGAACGCGGTGCGCGCTCCGAAAACGGCCGTCGTGGTGCACCTTCGGCGTCGCCACGAGTGCGAGGGCGCGCGCCGTCTGCTGTCGAAGCGCCTGAACGCGGTGCGCGCTCCGAAAACGGTCGTCGCGGTGCACCTTCGGTGTCGCCACGAGTGCGAGGGCGTGCGTCGTCTCCTGTCGAAGCGCCTGAACGCGGTGTGCGCTCCGAAAACGGTCGTCGCGGTGTACCTTCGGCGTCGCCACGAGTGCGAAGGCGTGCGCCGTCCGCTGTCGAAGCACCCGAGCGTGGTGCACGCTCCGAAAACGGCCGTCGCGGCGTACGTTCCGAGTCGCCGCGAACACGCCCGGCGGTTCGATCACCGGCATCGCGGGCACCAGGCGCCGAGGCGCGCTGCGCCTCGTTCACGGGCCGTTCCGTCGACCGCGCAGCGCCAAACGTGGCGTTCGACGAACGGTCGCCGCCCCTTGGCTTGCTCGCGCGGGCGCGGCCCTCGGCCGCACCCGATTTCGCACCCGCCGCACGCGCGCGATCGGACGTGCCCTTGCCACCGGCCTTACCGTCTGTTTTGTCCGGCGCCTTACGCACCGCCGGCTTGCGTGCGTTTGCGCTGCCCGGCCGCACCGGCGCGCGCTCGGCCGAAGCGGGCCGCGGATGCTTCGCTGTTAACTTGGTTCGCATAAAAATGGAGGCTGCGCTTTACACTGCGATCGCGCGCAGCAATTCGGTTTCGACCTGGATTTGACGCCGGTTGTCGGAAAGGCCGTGTCCATCGAGCAGGAACACGTCCTCGACGCGTTCGCCGAGCGTATTGATCCGCGCCGCGTGGACGCCGACCCGGTGCTCGGCCAGTACGCGCGCGATCGAATAAAGAAGGCCCGGCCGGTCGTTCGCAGACACGGACAGGATGTAGTATTGGCCGCGTTCGTCGGCCCGAAGGTCGACGCGCGGCGTGATCGGAAACGTGCGCGACAGCCGCGAGAGCCGTCCCTTCGACGGTTCCGGCAGCAGCGTGCCGGCTGCGCCGGAAAGGCGCAGCGTCAGTTCCTGTTCGACGAGATTCGCGATGTCGCGGTAGTGCACGTCCTGCTCGGTGTGCGCCACGATAAAGTTGTCGAGCGCGTAGCCGTGCTGCGTCGTGCTCACGCGCGCATCGAGCACCGACAGGCCGTTGCGGTCGAAGTACGCGCAGATGCCGGCGAACAGGTCAGGGCGGTCCTTCACGTAGACGAGCACCTGCAGCGCCTCGCCGACCGGCGAGGGCCGCGCGCGCACGATCGGCGTTTCGGTTTCGACGTGGCGATAGAGCACGCGCGTCTGCCATGCGATATCGGCCGGATCGTGACGCAGGAAGTAGCCGACGTCGAGTTTGTCCCAGAGCACTTTGTGCGCGTATTCGGGCACGGTTTCGAGCCGCAGCAGCGCAAGCGCTTCGTCCTTGCGCGTCTGCATCTCGGCATGCGCATCGGGCCGCGCACCGCCAAGCACCGACAGCGTCACGCGGTACAGGTCCTCGAGCAGCTTGCCCTTCCACGTGTTCCAGACCTTCGGGCTCGTACCGCGGATATCGGCCACCGTCAGCAGGTACAGCGCAGTGAGGCGCCGCTCGTTGTCGACCAGTTCTGCAAACCTTCTGATCACTTCGGGGTCGCTCGTGTCCTGCTTCTGCGCGACCTGGCTCATCGTCAGATGCTGCTCGACGAGCCACACGACGAGCGCGGTGTCTTCGTCGTCCATGCCGTGCTCGCGGCAGAAGCGCCGCGCATCGGCCATGCCGAGCTTCGAGTGGTCGCCGCCGCGGCCCTTCGCGATGTCGTGAAAGAGCGCCGCCACATACAGCACCCACGGCCGCTCGAAATTCGTGATCAGCTGGCTGCAGAACGGGTACTCGTGCGCGTGCTCGGCGATCGCGAAACGGCGCAGGTTGCGCAGCACCATCAGGATGTGCTGGTCGACCGTATAGACGTGATACAGGTCGTGCTGCATCTGTCCAACGATGCGGCGGAAATTCAGCAGATAGCGGCCGAGCACGCTCGTCTGGTTCATCAGGCGAAACGCGTGCGTGATGCCGGCCGGCTGCTTCAGGATGGCCATGAAGAGGTGCCGGTTCTCGGGGTCGCGCCGCCAGCGCTGGTCCATCTTGTCGCGTGCGTTGTAGAGCGCGCGCAGCGTGCGCGCCGACAGCCCCTTCACGCCCGGTGTTTCTTCATACAGCAGGAACGCCTCGAGAATCGCGTTCGGGTGACGCTCGAAGACGTCGTCGGTGGCGATTTCGAGCATGCCCTGCTTTTCGACGAAGCGCTCCGAAATGACGCGCGTGATGCCGCTCGTGCTCGGGAACAATTGCGCTTCGACGTTCTGGATCAGGATGGTCGCGAGTTGCGTGACTGCCTTCGCGGCCCAGTAGTAGCGACGCATCAGCTGTTCGCTGGCGCGGCGCGTCGACGTTGCCTTGTAGCCGAAGCTCTCGGCAAGCGGCGTTTGCAGATCGAAAACGAGAATGTCCTGACGGCGTCCGGCGAGCACGTGCAGCCGCGCGCGCAGCGTTTTCAGGAACCCTTCGTTGCGGCGCAATTCGCGCGCCTCGCGCGAGGTGATGAGCCCGCGCGCCTCGAGTTCGCGCCAGCTGCTGCCGAAGCCCGCCGCGCGCGTGACCCACAAGATGAGCTGCAGGTCGCGCAAGCCGCCTGGGCTCTCCTTGACGTTCGGTTCGAGCGCGTACGGCGTATCCTGAAACTTCGCATGGCGCTGCCGCATTTCGAGCACTTTCGCCTGGAAGAACGCACGCGGATCGAGCGCATCGCGGTAGCGCAGCGCAAAGTTCTCGAACAGCGCGGTGCTGCCGCAAAGGCGCCGCGCTTCGAGCAGCGACGTGCGCACGGTGACGTCGTTCGCGGCCTCTTCGAGACACTGCGAGACGCTGCGCACGCTGCTGCCGAGTTCGAGCCCGAGGTCCCACGCGAGGCCGATGAACTTCTCGATGCACGCTTCGCTACCCGGTACCGGCGCGTCGGGCAGCAGCACGAGGATGTCGATATCCGAGTGCGGTGCGAGTTCGCCGCGTCCGTAGCCGCCCACGGCGACGAGCGCAAACGACGAAGACAACTCGCACGCGGACCACGCGCTCCTGAGCGCGTCGTCGGTGATCTGCGCGAGCGCGTGCATCGGCGCGTCGACGTTGGCCGCCGTCTTGAAGCGCTCCAGCAACGGATTTTTGGCCATCTTGTAGTCCGCCCTCAGGGACGTGGCTTCGGACTGGGCGGCTGCAACGCTACTCATAGGCGGTGGGGGTGCGGGTGACGAGGCGCAATCAGGCGGTGGCGGCGGCAACGATTTGCGGACGCTCGGGCGTGCCGGCGGAAACAGTCAGCACTTCGTAACCGGTCGGCGTGACGAGAATCGTATGCTCCCATTGCGCGGACAGGCTGCGGTCTTTTGTCTTGACGGTCCACTGGTCGGGCATCGTGCGGATGTCGCGGCGGCCCGCATTGATCATCGGCTCGATCGTGAAGATCATGCCTGCTTCGAGTTCGATGCCGGTGCCGGGGCGACCGTAGTGCAGCACCTGCGGCTCGTCGTGAAACACGGTGCCGATGCCGTGCCCGCAGTATTCGCGCACGACGCTATAGCCTTGCGATTCCGCGTGCTTCTGGATGGCGTGGCCGATGTCGCCGAGATGGGCGCCCGCGCGCACCTGCTCGATGCCGAGCCACATGCATTCGTAGGTGGTCTGCACAAGACGCTTCGCGAGAATCGACCCATCGCCGACGACGAACATGCGGCTCGTATCGCCGAAAAAGCCATTCTTGATGACGGTGACGTCGATATTGAGCGTGTCGCCGTTCTTGAGCACCTTGTCGCCGGGAATGCCGTGACAGATCACGTCGTTCACCGATGTGCAAACCGATTTCGGATACGGCGGATAGCCGGGCGGCTGGTAGTTGAGCGGCGCGGGGATCGTGCCTTGCACGTTCACCATGTATTCGTGGCACAGACGGTCGAGCTCGCCCGTCGTGACGCCGACCTTGACGAACGGCGTGATGTAGTCGAGCACCTCGCTTGCGAGCCGGCCGGCGACGCGCATCTGCTCGATGTCGTGTTCGTTTCTGAGCGTAATAGTCATTGAATGGGGCCTTGAAGAAAGCCAGGCAGGCTTGTTCCGGGGTGAACCTCGGGGTCGACCTGGAAATTCGACCTGGAACTTGACCTGGCGTTGGGCCTGCATTTCCCGGCCCATCTTTCGAACCTGCAAGCGGGACCGAAATGCGAATTTATCCGCGAATTATCGCACCATCTGCCCGCTGCCGCAGGCTTTTGCAAGGTGGGCGGGGGCGAGGAGGGCGCAGCTTCGCGAATGAGCCGGCCGGGTTGAGCCGTGCAATAGTCGCGTGCTATAATCTTCGGCTAAGTCGCTCGCCAAGGCAGTCCTCAAGGCAAACCCCACGGGCAAACCCAACGGCAACGCTAGGGCAACCCCCTAGGCAGCTCCAGGGGCAGTCTCGAGGCAATCAGGCAGGCGGCTAACTCGCAAGCCGGCGCACCCAGGGTGTCCGCGGCGTCCTTCTTCGAGGTATGGGAAGTAAGGATCGCGCCACGGATACGGCAGCCGGCTTAAGACCCAACCCTCGCGGAGATTCAATCCATGGCAGTTACCATGCGTCAGATGCTGGAAGCCGGTGTCCACTTCGGTCACCAGACGCGCTTCTGGAACCCCAAGATGGCCCCGTTCATTTTCGGCCATCGCAACAAGATTCACATCATCAACCTCGAAAAGACGCTGCCGATGTACAACGACGCGCTGAAGTACGTGCGTCAACTGGCAGCGAACCGCGGCACGATCCTGTTCGTCGGCACGAAGCGCCAGTCGCGCGACACGATCGCGGAAGCGGCGCAGCGCGCGGGCATGCCGTTCGTGAACGCACGCTGGCTCGGCGGCATGCTGACCAACTTCAAGACGCTGAAGGTATCGATCAAGCGGCTGAAGGACATGGAAACGGCGGTCGAGGCGGGTGAGCTCGAGAAGATGAGCAAGAAGGAAGCGCTGTTGTTCGAGCGCGAAATCGCGAAGCTGCAGAAGTCGATCGGCGGCGTGAAAGATATGGGCGGCATTCCGGACGCGATCTTCGTCGTGGACGTCGGCTATCACAAGATTGCCGTCACCGAAGCGAACAAGCTCGGCGTGCCGGTTATCGCGGTGGTCGATACGAACCACTCGCCGGAAGGCATCGACTACGTGATCCCGGGCAACGACGACGCGAGTAAAGCCGTCACGCTGTACGCACAAGGCGTGGCTGACGCGATCCTCGAAGGCCGCGCGAACGCGGTCAACGAAGTCGTGCAGGCGGCGCGCGGCGGTGACGACGGCGACGAGTTCGTCGAGGTCAACGGAGAAGCCTGAGTCGGCTCAGGCGACCTGGGTCCGGCAAAAAAGGGGGCTAACTAGAGGCCCCCTTTTTTTAAGCCGGCGTCAGGTGAAGAGCGCGGCGCGCATTCGGCACGAGCGGCGCGCGTCGGGCGAAACGAATCGTTGCCGTGGGCAGTGCGGCTCGCAGTGGGAAGCACGGCCGGCGGCAGGTACAGACTCAAGGAGCGAATGATGGCGGCAATTACCGCAAGCATGGTTGCAGAACTGCGCGCGAAGACCGATGCGCCGATGATGGAATGCAAGAAGGCGCTGACCGAAGCCGACGGCGACATGGCGCGTGCGGAAGAACTGCTGCGCGTGAAGCTCGGCAACAAGGCGAGCAAGGCGGCATCGCGCGTCACGGCTGAAGGCGTGATCGCATCGTTCATCGGCGGCAACGCGGGCGCGATCGTCGAGCTGAACTGCGAAACCGACTTCGTCTCGAAGAACGACGATTTCATCGCGTTCTCGAAGCAGGTCGCGGAACTGGTCGCAACGAAAAACCCGGCTGACGTCGCGGCGCTGTCGGCGCTGACGTTGAACGGCGAAACGGTCGACGCGGTACGTCTCGCGCTCGTCGGCAAGATCGGCGAAAACCTGTCGATTCGCCGCTTCGCGCGCTTCGAGACGTCGAACAAGCTGGTTTCGTATCTGCATGGCACGCGTATCGGCGTGCTCGTCGAGTACACGGGCGCCGACGAACAGGTCGGCAAGGACGTCGCGATGCACATCGCGGCCATGAAGCCGGTGTCGCTGTCGGCAGACGAAGTGCCGGCCGATCTGATCGCGAAGGAACGCAGTATCGCCGAACAGAAGGCGGCCGAATCGGGCAAGCCGGCTGAAATCGTCGCGAAGATGGTCGACGGCAGCGTGCAGAAGTACCTGAAGGAAGTGTCGCTGCTGAACCAGCCGTTCGTGAAGAACGACAAGCAGACGATCGAGCAGATGTTGAAGGCGGCGGGCACGAGCGTGCAGAAGTTCGCGCTGTTCGTGGTCGGCGAGGGCATCGAGAAGCGTCAGGACGACTTCGCGGCCGAAGTGGCCGCACAAGTCGCTGCTGCAAAGCAGCAATAAACGCTAAGGTAGCAGGCACGTAGCAGACAGTTTCATTTTTTACTTGCTTCACGCTTCACCGTAGTACCCGCGGCAGCGTAGTATGCCGCCGCGGGCCGGCAGCGCCGCCCGATCCGGTTGGGCACCGCCTGGCCTCCGTTCGCTTCGCGGGGCTCCGGCGCAAGGCCATGCGCGGCATCGGGGCCGGTGCGCGTCGCAATCCGCGCCGCGCGCCTTCCCGGTGCCTTGCACGGATCGCCAATGAATTTGGCGGCGCTTGCCCGAACCAGCATTTCACCCCTACAGTTCCACGTTGTTGTCTACTGCGCGATCTGGATATCTCTATGCCCACTGCCTACAAACGCGTCCTCCTGAAACTCTCCGGTGAAGCTCTGATGGGCGACGATGCCTTCGGCATCAATCGCGCGACGATCGAAAGAATGGTGGCGGACGTGGCCGAGGTGGTGCGGCTCGGTACGCAGCTCGCCGTCGTGATCGGCGGCGGCAATATTTTCCGCGGTGTCGCGGGCGGCGCGGCCGGCATGGACCGCGCGACCGCCGACTACATGGGCATGCTCGCGACGATGATGAACGCGCTCGCGCTGCAGGATGCGATGCGCCACGCGGGCATCGAGGCGCGCGTCCAGTCGGCGCTGCGCATGGATCAGGTGGTCGAACCGTATATCCGTCCGCGCGCGATCCGTCAGCTCGAAGAGGGCAAGGTCGTGATCTTCGCGGCCGGCACCGGCAACCCGTTCTTCACGACCGACACGGCCGCCGCGCTGCGCGGCTCGGAAGTGGGCGCCGAAGTCGTGCTGAAGGCGACCAAGGTGGACGGCGTCTATTCGGCCGATCCGCGCAAGGACGCGTCGGCGACGCGCTATACGACAATCAGCTTCGACGAGGCAATTGGCCGCAATCTGCAGGTCATGGACGCGACCGCGTTCGCGCTGTGCCGCGATCAGAAGCTGCCGATCCGGGTGTTTTCGATCGTCAAACCCGGAGCGCTCAAGCGCATTATTCAGGGCGAAGACGAAGGCACCCTCGTGCACGTGTAAACTCCCTGTCACATCAGCTGGGCTCGAGCGCGAGAAGAGGCCGCGGCGATTCGCCTGCTGGCCGGCTCGCATCGTTTTGAAGGTTCGGAGGTTTAATCATGTCTGTGGCTGACATCAAGAAGGGCGCTGAACAGAAAATGCAGCGCTCGATCGACGCGTTCAAGAACGATCTGTCGAAGATCCGCACGGGCCGTGCGCACACGGGGCTGCTCGACCACATCCAGGTCGACTACTATGGCTCGCCTGTACCGATTTCGCAGGTCGCGAACCTGACGCTCGTCGATGCGCGCACGATCGGCGTTCAGCCGTGGGAAAAGAAGATGGTCACGGTGGTCGAAAAGGCCATCCGCGAATCGGACCTCGGCCTGAATCCGGCCGCGCAAGGCGACGTGATCCGCGTGCCGATGCCTGCGCTGACCGAGGAACGCCGCCGCGAACTGACGAAGGTCGTCAGGAGCGAAGGCGAAACCGCCAAGGTTGCAGTGCGCAATCTGCGCCGCGACGCGAATGAGCAACTGAAGAAGCTCGTAAAAGACAAAGAGATTTCCGAAGACGACGAGCGTCGCGCCAGTGACGACGTGCAGAAGCTGACGGACAAATTCGTCGCGGAAATCGACAAGCTCGTGCAGACGAAAGAAGCCGAGATCATGACGGTCTGATGCCGCGCGGCATCGGCACCTTCAAGTTCTTCACTTCTTTATTTGCAGAGTTACTTCCGACGGCCATGACCTATACCAGCTCAACCGTTCTCGTGCCTGATGTCTCGGCTGTGCCGCGCCACATCGCGATCATCATGGACGGCAACGGCCGTTGGGCGACGCAGCGCAGGCTGCCTCGCGTGGCCGGCCATTCGCGCGGTGTCGACGCGGTGCGCGCGACCGTCGAAGCGTGCGCGCGGCGCGGCGTCGAATACCTGACGCTGTTCGCGTTCAGCTCCGAAAACTGGCGGCGCCCGGAAGACGAAGTCTCGTTCCTGATGCGGCTTTTCGTGACGGCGCTCGAACGCGAGATCGGCAAGCTGCATGCGAACGGCATCAAGCTGCGTGTGGTCGGCGATCTATCGGCGTTCGACCGGCGCATCCAGGATCTGATCCGCCGCGCGGAGACTAAAACCGCGCGCAATACACGCCTGACGCTGACGATCGCCGCGAACTACGGCGGCCGCTGGGACATCATGCAAGCCACCCGCAAGCTCGTCGCCGAGGCGGCGCTCACGGGCCGTCCGGTCGAAGTCAGCGAGGAAGCTTTCAGCGAGCACCTCGCGATGGCCTACGCGCCGGAGCCGGATCTGTTTATCCGCACGGGCGGCGAGCAGCGCGTCTCGAACTTCCTGCTGTGGCAGCTCGCCTACACCGAGTTTTACTTCACGGACACGTTCTGGCCGGATTTCGACGCCGACGCGCTGAATCACGCCATCGCGTCGTATACCGAGCGGGAGCGGCGCTTCGGCCGCACCAGCGCCCAGCTCGAGACGCAGACGTCGCAGTCGCAGAACGCCGATTCGCTTTCATGCTGAAGACCCGTGTCATCACGGCGATCGTTCTGCTGGCGGTGCTCGTGCCCGTTACGCTGTTTGCGCCGATCGGCGCATTCGGCGCGCTGATCGCGTTCGTGGTCGTGTTTGCCGCGTGGGAATGGGCGCGGCTTCTGAAGCTGGCCGGTGCGGGGCCGATCGTCTATGCGATCGTCGCGGCGCTTGCGCTCGTCGCGAGCACGAAGCTCGGCGTCGGGCTCGTCGCGCCGCGGCCGCTATTCGAGGCGGCGGCGATTTTCTGGGTGCTGGTCGGCCCGTTCGTGCTGATTCGTAAGCCTGTGCTTGCCGAAGGCGGTTGGCGCGCGTTCCTGCTCGTGGCGGGCATCGTCGCGTTTGCCGCGTGCTGGCACGCGCTCGTGGCCGCGCGCATCGCCGGCGTCGCATTCGTGCTTTCCCTGCTGCTGGTGGTCTGGCTGGCCGATATCGGCGCATACTTCGCCGGTAAGGCTTTCGGAAAGCACAAGCTGGCACCGGCCATCAGCCCCGGCAAGACCTGGGAAGGGGCGATCGGCGGCTGGCTCGCGGTGATGATCGTGGCCGCGCTCGCGGTGCTGACCCGCGCCTTCGAGCCGACCCTGTTTTACGCGCTGCTGGAACACCTCGGTTCCATTCGTGCGTTCATTGCGCTGACGCTGCTCGTCGCGTTCAGCGTGGTCGGCGATCTGTTCGAGTCGATGTTGAAACGCCAGGCCGGCGTCAAGGATTCGAGCGGCCTCCTGCCAGGCCACGGCGGTGTGCTCGACCGCATCGACGCGTTGTTGCCCGTGCTGCCGCTCGCCATGCTGCTGCTCGGCTAGAGAAAAGAGACATGAAGAAACGATTGACCCTGCTCGGTTCCACCGGCTCGATTGGAGACAGTACGCTCGACGTGGTGGCGCGTCATCCCGAGCGGTTTTCCGTCTATGCGCTCTGCGCGCACCGCAACGGCGACAAGCTCGTCGAACAATGTCTGCGCTTTACGCCCGAAGTGGCCGTGGTCGGCGATGCCGCCACCGCACAACAGGTCGCGGGCAAACTGCGCGCCGCGGGCTGCAAGACCGAAGTGCTGCACGGGCCGCAGGCGCTCGTCGACGTATCGGCAAGCGAAGGTTGCGATACGGTCGTCGCGGCGATCGTCGGCGCGGCAGGGCTTGCACCGACCCTCGCAGCCGCGCGCACCGGCAAGCGCATTCTGCTCGCGAACAAGGAAGCGCTCGTCATGTCGGGCGCCATCTTCATGGACGCCGTGCGCGACAACGGCGCGATCCTGCTGCCCGTCGACAGCGAACACAACGCGATTTTCCAGTGCCTGCCGCGCGAAGCGGCGTTGCACGGCGGTGTCTCGAAGATCATCCTGACCGCGTCGGGCGGACCGTTCCGCACGCGCGAGCCGGCGAGCCTCGCCGACGTGACGCCGGACGAAGCCTGCAAGCATCCGAACTGGGTCATGGGCCGCAAGATTTCGGTCGACTCCGCGACGATGATGAACAAAGGCCTCGAGGTCATCGAAGCGCATTGGCTGTTCGGCCTCGCGGGCGATCGTATCGACGTGCTGATCCATCCGCAAAGCGTGATTCATTCGCTTGTGTCGTACGCGGACGGATCGGTGCTTGCGCAACTGGGCAATCCCGATATGCGCACGCCGATCGCGCATGCGCTCGCGTTTCCGGAGCGTGTCGATTCGGGCGTCGCACAGCTCGACCTCGCGCAGGTCGCGACGCTGTCGTTCGAAAAGCCCGACTACGCGCGCTTTCCATGTCTCGCGCTCGCGATGAAGGCGCTCGCCGCGGGCGGCTTGGCCAGCGCGGCGCTCAATGCGGCCAATGAAATCGCCGTCGATGCGTTCCTGACGCGCCGCATCGGTTTCACCGCCATCGCGCAGGTTGTCGATGCCGTGTTGAACGCGCTGCCCAATCGCGATGCATCGAGCCTCGACGACGTGATCGAAGCGGATGCTGCGGCGCGGCGCGCGGCGTCGTCGATGATCGATACGTTGCCGGCGCTCGCGCGGCGCACGGAGCGCGCCACTCAGTGAGGCGTTTATGAATCTGCTGACCGAAGTACTCGCCTTTATCGTTGCGATCGGCGTGCTGGTGGTGGTACACGAGTACGGGCACTATAGCGTCGCGCGATTGTGCGGCGTAAAGGTGCTGCGTTTCTCGATCGGTTTCGGCAAACCGCTCGCGCAGTGGGTCAGCAGGAAAACCGGCACGCAATGGACGATCGCGATGCTGCCGCTCGGCGGCTACGTGAAGATGCTCGACGAGCGCGAAGAGGGCGCGCGCATTCCCGACGACGAACTGCGCTATGCGTTCAACCGGCAATCGGTCGCCAGGCGCTTTGCGATCGTCGCGGCGGGACCGATCGCCAACTTCCTGCTGGCGATCGTGCTGTTTGCCGCCGTGTTCGCGACCGGTGTGACCGAGCCGGCGGCGATCGTCGCTTCTCCTGCGATGAATACGGCCGCCGCTCGCGCCGGCTTCGAAGGCGGCGAAACGGTCACCGCGGTCCGCGATGCGAGCGGCGGCGAAACGGAGCCTGTGCGTTCATGGTCCGACTTGCGCTGGAAGCTGCTCGGGGCGGCATTCGATCATCGCAACGTCGTGCTGACGGCGAAGGACAGGAATGGCACGTTCGACTTTCCGCTGAGCCTCGAGGCCCTGTCGGACAAGGAAGTCGATGACAATTTCATGTCGCGCCTCGGCTTCGAGCCGGGCGGCGGCACGCTGTCGGTGGCCGGGGTGCAGCGCGACAGTGCGGCGCAACGCGCGGGCCTCGAAGCGGGCGATCGCCTGCGCGCGGTCGACGGTCATCCCGCCGATAACGCGACGACGTTCATCAACTACATCAAGTCGCACGCGGGCAAGCCGATCACGCTGCAAGTCGAGCGCGGCGCGCGTGCATCGCAGGACGCACGAGCGGACGCGCAAGCCGGCGCCATGCATACGATCACGCTGGTGCCCGCCGCGCAGCGCGACGACGCAACCGGCGAGAACGTCGGGCGTATCGGTGCCGAACTCGCTACGCAAGTGCCCTCGATCGACGTGCGCTACGGGCCGATCGAAAGTTTGCGGCTCGGCGCAAACCGCACATGGGAACTCGGTGTCTATTCGATCCGGATGTTCGGCCGCATGATTATCGGCGAAGCATCGCTGAAGAATCTGTCGGGTCCGGTGACGATTGCTGACTACGCAGGCAAGAGCGCAAGGCTCGGACCTTCAGCATTCCTTTCGTTCCTCGCGCTCGTCAGCATAAGCCTCGGCGTTCTCAACCTTTTACCAATTCCGGTATTGGACGGGGGGCATCTGTTATATTATTTGGTTGAGGCGGTTACGGGTAAGGCGGTATCCGATCGCTGGCAGCTGGTTCTTCAAAGAGCGGGACTCGCATGCATCGTCGCCCTGTCGGCGATTGCGCTTTTTAACGATCTTGCTCGTTTAATCCATTTTTAAAGGTGTCAGGCGGCGTTCGCAACGACCGTCGGACCTGATGCAGCTATAACACTGGGGAAGCACGTTGTTCAAACCTCATCGCTTTGTTCCTAAAACAGTTGTAGCCGCGGCATTCGCCGCGCATGGGCTGGTCGCCCACGCAACGACACCCTTTGTGGTGCAAGACATTCGGATCGAGGGTTTGCAACGGGTCGAACCGGGTACCGTGTTCTCGTACCTGCCGATCAAGCAGGGCGATACGTTCACTGACGATAAAGCTTCCGAAGCGATCCGCGCGCTCTACGCAACGGGCTTTTTCAACGATGTCAAGATTGCGACCGAAGGCAATGTCGTGATCGTCCAGGTGGTCGAGCGCCCGGCCATCGGCACGATCGATTTCTCGGGCATTCACGAATTCGAAAAAGACAACCTGACGAAAGCGCTGCGCGCAGTCGGTCTGTCGCAAGGCCGGTACTACGACAAGGCGCTCGTCGACAAGGCCGAACAGGAACTGAAGCGCCAGTATCTGACGCGCGGCTTCTATGCGGCGGAAGTCACCACCACGGTCACGCCGATCGACCGCAACCGCGTGGGCCTGCTGTTCTCGGTCGTCGAAGGTCCGAGCGCGAAAATCCGCCAGATCAACTTCATCGGCAACAAGGCTTTCAGCACGGGCACGCTGCGCGACGAAATGCAGCTGTCCACGCCGAACTGGTTTTCCTGGTACACGAAGAACGACCTGTATTCGAAGGAAAAGCTGACCGGCGACCTCGAAAACGTGCGCTCGTACTACCTTAATCGCGGCTATCTCGAGTTCAACATCGAGTCGACCCAGGTGTCGATCACGCCCGATAAAAAGGACATGTACCTGACAATTACGTTGCACGAGGGCGAGCCGTACACGATCTCGAGCATCAAACTCGCAGGTAATCTGCTCGATCGCGAGGCCGAGCTCAACAAGCTGATCAAGATCAAACCGGGCGAGCGCTTCTCGGCCGAAAAGCTGCAGGCCACCACCAAAGCGATCGTCGACAAGCTCGGCGAATACGGTTACGCGTTCGCCACCGTCAACGCACTGCCTCAAATCGATCAGGAGCATCACAAGGTCGATCTCACGTTGCAGGTCGACCCGAGCCGCCGCGTCTACGTGCGCCGCGTCAACGTGGTCGGCAATACGCGTACGCGCGACGAAGTGGTGCGCCGCGAAATGCGCCAGCTCGAAAGCTCGTGGTTCGATTCGAACCGCCTCGCGCTGTCGAAGGACCGCATCAACCGTCTCGGTTACTTCACCGACGTTGATGTGACCACGGTGCCTGTCGAAGGTACGCCCGACCAGGTCGACGTCGATGTGAAAGTGACCGAGAAACCGACGGGCGCGATCACGCTCGGTGCGGGCTTCTCGTCGACGGACAAGGTGGTGCTTTCGGCCGGCGTGTCGCAGGACAACGTGTTCGGTTCGGGCACGAGCCTGTCGGTGAACGTGAACACCGCGAAGACGTATCGCACGTTGACGGTCACGCAGGTCGACCCGTACTTCACGGTGGATGGCATCAAGCGTATTACCGATGTCTACTACCGCACGTATGAGCCGCTCTTCTATTCGACCGATTCGAGCTTCCGGATCGTGACGGTCGGTGGCGACCTCAAGTTCGGCATCCCGTTCTCCGAAGTCGATACGGTCTTCTTCGGCGTGGGCTTCGAACAGAACACGCTCGACATCGATGCGAGCACGCCGCAGACGTACAAGAACTACGTGCAGGACTTCGGCCGTGTGTCGAACAACGTGCCGCTCACGATCGGCTGGTCGCGCGACAATCGCGACAGCGCGCTCGTGCCGAGCCGCGGTTACTTCACGCAGGCGAATGCCGAATACGGTACGCCGGTCGGCGGCACGCAGTATTACAAGGCCGATCTGCAGGCGCAGTACTATTACTCGTTTGCGCGCGGCTTCGTGCTCGGCTTCAACGTGCAGGGCGGCTACGGTAACGGTATCGGCAATCCGTACCCGATCTTCAAGAACTACTACGCGGGCGGTATCGGTTCGGTGCGCGGCTATGAGCCGAGCTCGCTGGGTCCGCGCGACAAGACCACGAACGATCCGGTCGGCGGTAACAAGATGTTCGTCGGCAATATCGAACTGACATTCCCGCTGCCGGGTACCGGCTATGACCGTACGCTGCGTGTGTTCACCTTCCTCGACGCCGGTAACGTCTGGGGTGATCCTGCCCAGGGCGGCGACACGACGGTCGGTTCGAACGGCCTGCGTTACGCTTACGGCTTTGGTCTTGCGTGGATTTCGCCGATCGGGCCGCTCAAGCTGAGCTTGGGCTTCCCGCTGCAGAAGCACACGGGCGACCAGTATCAGAAGTTCCAGTTCCAGATCGGGACGGCATTCTGACCGGACGAACGGCGACCCTTACAGTATCGAGAGGATGACTTTGCGAACCGGTATGATTTCGAAACGTGTGGCATGCGCGCTGGCGCTGGCGGTGGCTTTCGGGGCGGGCGTCGTGCAAGCCGCGCAAGCACAGGAAGCGCGCATTGCGGCCGTCAATTCGGACCGCATCCTGCGCGAGTCGACGGCGGCAAAGGCGGCCCAGGCGAAGCTCGAAGCCGAGTTCGCGAAGCGCGACAAGGATCTGCAGGACATGGCGCAACGTCTGAAGTCGATGTCCGATTCGCTCGACAAGAATGGTCCGACGATGTCGCCGGCCGACCGCGCGCAGAAGCAGCGCGACCTGTCGCAGCTCGACAGCGATTTTCAGCGCAAGCAGCGCGAATTCCGCGAAGATCTGAACCAGCGCCGCAATGAAGAACTCGCCGCGGTGCTCGACCGCGCGAACAAGGTGATCAAGCAGATTGCCGAACAGCAGCATTACGATCTGATCGTGCAGGAGGCGGTGTATGTGAGTCCGCGCATCGACATTACCGATCAGGTGTTGAAGGCGCTTGCCGCATCGAACAATTCGAACTAACGCAAAAAGCAGCACGCCGGTACCGAAGCCAATGTGCCCGGTACCTTGTCAAGCGCCAACCTGGGCGCTAACCGAAATCAGGAGCAGTACACGCATATGGCTTTTACGCTCGAGGAGATCGCCAGACGCTTCGGCGGCGACGTTATCGGAGACCGCACGCATCGCGTCAGCAATCTGGCACCGCTGGATCAGGCTGGGCCGGAACACCTGGCGTTCCTCGCGAACCCCAAGTATCTGTCGCAGGTCGATACCACCGAGGCGGGGGCCGTGTTGATCAACGCGGACGACCTCGCGAAACTCGCATCGCCCGACGGACGTAACTTCATCGTCACGCCGAATCCGTACGCTTACTTTGCCCGCGTTGCGCAGGCATTCATCGACCTCGCTTCCCCCAAGGCGGTGCCGGGCGTGCATCGAAGCGCACACGTCGACGCATCGGCGCAGGTTGCGGCGAGCGCCGTGATCGGCCCTAACGTGACCGTCGAAGCGGGTGCGGTCATTGGCGAAAACGTGCGCCTCGATGCGAACGTGTTCGTTGGCCGCGGCACGCGGATCGGCGCCGGTTCGCATCTGTATCCGAATGTCACCGTGTACCATGGCTGCACCCTGGGCGAGCGCGCGATCGTGCAGTCCGGCGCCGTGATCGGCTCGGACGGCTTCGGCTTCGCGCCGGACTTCGTCGGCGAGGGCGACGCGCGCACGGGCAGCTGGGTCAAGATTCCGCAGGTCGGCGGCGTGGTGATCGGTCCCGATGTCGAGATCGGCGCCAACACGACGATCGACCGCGGTGCGATGGCCGACACCGTGATCGAGGAATGCGTGAAAATCGATAACCTCGTGCAAATCGCGCACAACTGCCGCATCGGTGCGTATACGGTGATCGCTGGCTGCGCGGGCATCGCGGGCAGCACGACGATCGGCAAGCACTGTATGATCGGCGGCGCCGTCGGCATCGCGGGCCATGTGACGCTCGGCGACTACGTGATCATCACTGCGAAGTCGGGCGTGTCGAAGTCGCTGTTGAAACCGGGTTTGTACACGAGTGCGTTTCCGGCCGTCGAGCATGCGGAGTGGAACAAGAGTGCTGCGTTGCTGCGCAATCTCGACAAGCTACGCGACCGGATCAAGGCGCTTGAAGCCAAGGTCGAGGCAAAGGTCGAAGGCAAGGTTGCGGGCGATGCGAGCGGCAAGGCATAAGGTCTGAAGCAGTAAGCGCGAGCACCAGGCGCACGCAGCATCAGCAGGCGCAAGCAACAAACGACAACAAGGGAGCAGAAACGCACAATCGAGAAGCGCCGGCCGACACCGCCCGAGAAGCATGAAGCAGGCGGAACGGACCCACGGCGCCGCCCGTAGCCGCCGGGGAGCTTCAGTGGCCCGGCGGCCGCACGTGACCCATTCAATGCACCGGCATCCGCTTCATCGTCGCGCTATCGGTCACAAAACTGCGGCGAAACTGCGGTGAAACCGCGGCACCACCGCGAAGAAAACTGCGCGTGAAACGAAATACCATGAGCACCGAAAAAATCAACCTCGACATTCACAAGATTCTGACGCTGCTGCCGCATCGCTACCCGATCCTGCTGGTCGACCGGGTGATCGAGCTCGAACCGCACAAGGCGATCAAGGCGCTGAAGAATGTCACGATCAACGAGCCGTACTTCGTCGGACACTTCCCGAAGCGTCCGGTCATGCCCGGCGTGCTGATTCTGGAAGCGCTCGCGCAGACGGCCGCGCTGCTGACGTTCGCGGAAGAGCCGCACGATCCCGACAACACGCTGTACCTGTTCGTCGGCATCGACAATGCGCGCTTCAAGCGCGTCGTCGAACCGGGCGACCAGCTGATCCTGAACGTGACGTTCGAACGTCATATGCGCGGCATCTGGAAGTTCAAGGCGCGCGCGGAAGTCGACGGCGCGGTCGCGGCGGAAGCGGACCTGATGTGTGCGGTGCGCACGTCGGACGAAGGCTGACGGCTGACGGCGGCAAGACTCAACGCGAACTGGAATACAAAGCGAGGGCGCATGAGCAGGATTCATCCCACTGCGATCATCGAGCCGGGTGCACAGCTCGACGACACGGTCGAAATCGGACCGTACGCCATCGTCGGCGCGAACGTCACGATCGGCGCGCGGACCACGGTTGGTTCGCATAGCGTGATCGAAGGTCACACGACGCTCGGCGAAGACAACACGATCGGCCACTACGCATCGATCGGCGGCCGGCCACAGGACATGAAGTACAAGGGCGAGCCGACGAAACTCGTGATCGGCAGCCGCAACACGATTCGCGAATTCACGACGATCCACACCGGCACCGTGCAGGACACGGGCGTGACGACGGTCGGCGACGACAACTGGATCATGGCCTACGTGCACGTCGGCCACGATTGCCAGATCGGCAACAACGTGATTCTGTCGAGCAACGCGCAGATGGCGGGGCATGTGCTGATCGATGATTACGCGATCGTCGGCGGCATGTCCGGCGTGCATCAGTTCGTGCGCATCGGCGCGCATTCGATGCTCGGCGGCGCATCGGCGCTCGTGCAGGACGTGCCGCCGTTCGTGATCGCGGCTGGCAACAAGGCCGAACCGCACGGCATCAATGTCGAAGGGCTGCGTCGGCGCGGCTTTTCGCCCGACGCGATTTCGGCGCTGCGATCGGCGTACCGGCTACTGTACAAGAACGGCCTGTCGCTCGAAGAAGCGAAGCTGCAGTTGCGCGAGCTCGCGTCGGCGGGCGGCGACGGCGACGAAGCGGTGCGCGCGTTCGTCGACTTCGTCGAATCGTCGCAGCGCGGCATCATCCGCTAACGCGCGATGCCGCTGCACTCCAGTCAGCCGCGGCTAGCGATGGTCGCCGGCGAACCGTCCGGCGACATTCTCGGCGCGGCCCTGCTCGATGGCCTTGCGGCACGGCTACCCGCCGCGCGCAGTTACGGCATTGGCGGTCCGCGCATGATTGCGCATGGCTTCGATGCGCATTTTCCGATGGATAAGCTCACGGTGCGCGGCTATGTCGAAGCGCTGCGGCATATTCCCGAGATTCTCGGCATTCGCAACGAACTCAAGCGGCAGCTGCTCGCGGACCCGCCCGACGCGTTCGTCGGCATCGATGCGCCCGATTTCAATTTCGGCCTCGAACACGCGCTGCGCGATGCCGGTATTCCAACCGTGCATCTCGTGTGCCCGTCGATCTGGGCGTGGCGCGGCGGACGCATCAAGAAGATCGCGAAAGCGGTCGACCATATGCTGTGCGTGTTTCCGTTCGAGAAACCGCTGCTCGAAAAGGCCGGCGTCGCCGCGACGTATGTCGGCCATCCGCTTGCCGACCAGATTCCGCTCGAACCCGACGTGCGCGGCGCGCGCGCCACGCTTGGCCTGCCTGCCGGCGGTCCGGTCATCGCGGTGCTGCCAGGTAGCCGCCGCTCCGAAATCGAACTGATCGGGCCGACGTTCTTCGATGCGATGGCGCTGATGCAGGAACGCGAGCCCGGCGTGCGCTTCGTGATGCCGGCCGCGACACCGGCGCTGCGCGAGCAGCTCAAGCCGCTGATCGACGCGCACCCCGGACTTGCGCTGACGGTGACCGACGGCAACGCGCAACTCGCCATGACGGCAGCCGACGCATTGCTCGTGAAGAGCGGCACGGTGACGCTCGAAGCGGCGCTGCTGAAAAAGCCGATGGTGATTTCATACAAGGTGCCGTGGCTCACGGGGCAGATCATGCGCCGCCAGGGCTACCTGCCGTATGTCGGCCTGCCGAACATTCTCGCGGGGCGCTTCGTCGTGCCGGAAATCCTGCAGCATTTCGCGACGCCGCAAGCGCTTGCCGATGCGACGTTGACCCAGTTGCGCGACGACGCAAACCGGCGCACGCTGACGGAAATTTTCACGGAAATGCATCACGCGCTCAGGCAGAACACGGCGCAGCGCGCTGCGGAAGCGGTCGCGCAGGTGGTCGAGTCGCGCAACAAGGGGCGGGCATGAACGAGAAAGCGCCGTCGAGACGCACGAAGACCGTCGCGGCCGAAGAGGCAACGAGTGCGGTAAAGGGCGCGGTAAAGAGTGCGGCGAAAGACGCGACAAAGAGCATCGCGAACAGCGCGTCGAAAAAGGTCCGGACGGCGGTTGCCAGAACGGTGGCCGCAGTGACCGTCGTGCAGCCGGGACTCGACTTCGAGTCGCCGCTCGATATCATCTGCGGTGTCGACGAAGCGGGGCGCGGGCCGTTGGCCGGACCCGTGGTGGCCGCCGCCGTGATTCTCGATCCGAAGCGGCGCATTCGCGGCCTCGACGACTCGAAAGTGCTCAGCGCGAAGAAGCGCGAGGCGCTCTACGACAAGATCGTCGAGCGCTCGCTCGCATGGTGCGTCGCCTCGGCATCGGTCGAAGAGATCGATACGCTGAACATCCTGCACGCGACCATGCTCGCCATGAAACGCGCGGTCGAAGGGCTGTCGATCGTGCCGACGCTCGCGAAGATCGACGGTAACCGCTGCCCGACCTTGAGCGTGCGCAGCGAGGCGATCGTCAGCGGCGATGCGCTGGTACCGTGCATCTCGGCGGCGTCGATTCTCGCGAAGGTGACGCGCGATCGCATGTTGCTCGACCTGCATCAGACGTTCCCTATGTACGGATTCGATGCGCACGCCGGCTACGGTACGCCGCAGCATCTGCTTGCGCTACGCGAGCATGGGCCTTGCGCGCATCACCGGCGCTCGTTCGCACCGGTGCGCGAAGCGCATTTGCGGCTTGGGGCCGCGCCCGGCGATCTGCCATCCGAAATGCTGGTTGTCGAAGCGCCGGCCTTTGGCGACGCGGCGTTCGAAGACGCGTCGCTCGATCTCGATCGCCCGCCGTTTTGAACCGGGCGGCGCGCCCGACATCCAGACGTGACATTCCCGACGAAGCCTCAGACGTGAAGCCGCAGACGTGAAGCCAATTACCTCGCGCGACAATCCGCTCTACAAGCGCCTGAAGGCGCTCGCTGGCTCGACGCATCAGCAGCGTCGCAGCGCGCATGCGCTACTCGAAGGGTTTCATCTCGCGAGCGCGTATCTCGATTCCGTGGGGCAGCCCGAAACCTGCGTCGTGACCGAAGGCGCATTGCATCACGACGAAGCCCAGGCGATCGTCGCGCGCATCGAATCGTCGCGCATCGTGACGTTGCCCGATACGTTGTTCGGTCAGCTATCGAATGTCGTCAATGGCGTCGGCCTGCTGCTGCTCGTCGAGCGGCCCGCCGTGCCGCTGCCCGAACGCGTGACGCAAAGCTGCGTCGTGCTCGACGGCGTGCAGGACGCGGGCAATGTCGGGTCGATTCTGCGCAGTGCGGCCGCAGCCGGCATCGGCGATGTGTTCTGTATGCCGGGCACCGCGTATGCGTGGGCATCGAAGGTGCTGCGCTCGGCGATGGGCGCGCATTTTCTGTTGCGCGTCCACGAGGATATCGAGCCGCATGCGTTGATCGAGCGGCTCGCGGTGCCGATCGCGATCACCGACTCGCATGGCGCGCAGGCGCTTTACGATTGCGACCTGTCCGGGCAGCTTGCGTGGGTGTTCGGCAACGAAGGCGCGGGGGTGTCGGCGGCTTGGCGTGCGGCCGTGACGCACCGGGTCACGATCCCGCAGCCGGGCGGCATGGAATCGCTGAACGTGGCAGCCGCCGCTGCCGTGTGCCTGTTCGAGCAGTGCCGGCAGCAGCGCGGGCGTCGATGAGGCAGGGCGATCGGCGTCTGTTCAGTACGCCGGCCTGTCGAGCCGGATTTCCTGAAGAATCGTGGTTGCGATTTCCTCGATCGACTTGTGCGTCGACGACAGCCACTTGATTCCCTCACGCCGCATCATCGCTTCCGCTTCGTTGATCTCGTAGCGGCAACTTTCGAGCGACGCATACTTGCTGCCTGGACGCCGCTCGTTGCGAATTTCGGCGAGACGCTGCGGATCGATCGACAGCCCGAACATTTTTTCGCGATGCGCGAGCAGCGGCGTGGGCAGCTTGGCGCGTTCGAAGTCCTCGGGAATCAGCGGATAGTTCGCCGCTTTCACGCCGTACTGCATGGCGAGATAGAGGCTCGTCGGCGTCTTGCCGCTGCGCGATACGCCGACCAGAATCACATCGGCTTCGGCAAGATTGCGGTTCGACTGGCCGTCGTCGTGCGCGAGCGAGAAGTTGATCGCCTCGATGCGATTCTTGTATTCCTCGGTGTCGGCGTTCTGGTGCCCGCGGCCCATCGCGTGGCTCGACTTCAGCTCGAGCTCCTGTTCGAGCGGCTCGACGAAGGTCTGGAACATGTCGAGCACGAGCGCATCCGAGTCCTTGACGATCTGGTTCGACGCGCTGTTCACGAGCGTCGTGAAGACGATCGGCCGGCGGCCTTCCTGGCGGCCCGCTTCGTTGATCTTCTCGAGTGTCGCGTAGGCTTTTTCAGTCGAGTCGACAAACGGCACGCGAACGAGCCGGAATTTCTGGTCGAACTGGGAGAGGATCGAATGCGCGAAAGTTTCGGCAGTGATCCCGGTACCGTCGGAAACGATGAATACGGTGGGCGGCATCGGTCTGAGGGGAACGTGAGCGGGGAACGTGAGCGGCGCGAACCGCTCGAACAAAGGGTGCGGCACGAAATGTGCATCAGTGCGGAGCACCGATGCGGTACGTCAATGGCGGCACGTCGATGCGGGTCTGCCTCGACGTCCGCGCCGCCGCAAGGCGCCGCGCGGTACAGCACATGCCCGCCGGGCGGGCTTCTGCGCGATTTTACCCGCATCGGGGCAGGCGGCTTTGCGGCGTGCTTCGCGCCATTGTTGGCCGACCGGCACATTTCGGGGAATCGGCACGGTAGAATAGCGGCAACCTGTTGGATAAGCAATTGCAAGCAAACCGGAGGCCAGTGCCGCTCAGATGTCAGTTTGGGCGTCGGCTCATGAATTTACCAAGCGGTTATTAGAGGTTTGCCGCCCGGGCGATTGTTTCTCCAACAGGTTGCGCAAGACGCGCGAACGCTTCCAATGAGCGCCGCGCGTGCAAGCCCACTTGCGCAATCGAGTATTTCTTCCACTCTTAGGGGCTTGTATGACTAACGCAGTTAACGTCGCAAAGGACAAGGCGTATGTAGTTCCGTTCGAACAGTTGCGAATGACCGACGTGGACATTGTCGGCGGCAAGAATGCATCGCTGGGCGAGATGATCAGCCAACTCGCCGAAGCGGGCGTTCAGGTGCCGACCGGCTTTGCCACCACTGCGCTTGCCTTTCGCGACTTTCTGTCTCACAACAATCTGACCGAACGCATCGCCCAACGTCTCGAAACGCTCGATGTCGACGACGTGAAGGCGCTCGCCGCCGCGGGCAAGGAAATTCGTCAGTGGATCGTCGATGCGCCGTTGCAGGCGCGCCTCGAGCAGGAAATCCGCGCCGCGTTCGACACGCTGTCGAAGAGCACGCCCGATCTCTCGTTTGCCGTGCGTTCGTCGGCCACGGCCGAAGACCTGCCCGACGCGTCGTTCGCCGGCCAGCAGGAAAGCTATCTGAACGTGGCCGGCATCGAAGACGTGCTCGATCGCATGAAGCACGTGTTCGCCTCGCTGTACAACGATCGCGCCATTTCGTATCGCGTCCACAAGGGCTTCACGCATGCCGAAGTCGCGTTGTCGGCGGGCGTGCAGCGCATGGTGCGCTCGGACGTCGGCGCGGCCGGCGTGATGTTTACGCTCGATACCGAATCGGGTTTCAAGGATGCCGTGTTCATCACGTCGAGCTACGGCCTCGGCGAAACAGTGGTGCAGGGCGCGGTGAACCCGGACGAGTTCTACGTGTTCAAGACCACGCTCGAGCAGGGCAAGTACCCGATCATCCGCCGTTCGATCGGCTCGAAGCTCATCAAGATGGAATTCACGAAAGCCGGCGAAGAAGGTCGCGTGAAGACCGTCGATGTGACGCCCGAGCAGCGCAACCGTTATTCGATCACCGACGAAGACGTGATCCAGCTCGCGAAGTACGCGGTGATCATCGAGAAGCACTACCAGCGCCCGATGGACATCGAGTGGGGCAAGGACGGCCGCGACGGCAAGATCTTCATCCTGCAGGCACGTCCCGAGACGGTGAAGAGCCAGGGTAACGGCAAGTCCGAACAGCGCTTCAAGCTCAAGGGCCAGTCGCAGGTACTCGCCACGGGGCGCGCGATCGGCCAGAAGGTCGGTGCGGGTCCGGTGCGCGTGATTCACGATCCGTCGGAGATGGAACGTGTGCAGCCGGGCGACGTGCTCGTCGCCGACATGACCGACCCGAACTGGGAGCCGGTCATGAAGCGCGCGTCCGCGATCGTCACGAATCGCGGCGGGCGCACGTGTCACGCGGCGATCATCGCGCGCGAACTCGGCGTGCCGGCCGTGGTCGGCTGCGGCGACGCGACCGACGTGCTGAAGGACGGCGCGCTCGTCACCGTGTCGTGCGCGGAAGGCGACGAAGGACGCATCTACGACGGTCTGCTCGAAACGGAAGTGACCGAAGTGCAGCGCGGCGAACTGCCGCCGATCCCGACGAAGATCATGATGAACGTCGGCAATCCGCAGCTCGCATTCGACTTCTCGCAGCTGCCGAACGCGGGTGTCGGTCTCGCGCGGCTCGAGTTCATCATCAACAACAACATCGGCGTGCATCCGAAGGCGATTCTCGAGTACCCGAACGTCGATCAGGATCTGAAGAAGGCGGTCGAGAGCGTCGCACGCGGCCATGCGTCGCCGCGCGCGTTCTACGTCGACAAGCTGACCGAAGGCATCGCGACGATTGCGGCGGCGTTCTATCCGAAACCCGTCATCGTGCGTCTGTCGGACTTCAAGTCGAACGAGTACAAGAAGCTGATCGGCGGCTCGCGTTACGAGCCGGATGAAGAAAATCCGATGCTCGGTTTCCGCGGCGCATCGCGCTATATCGCCGAAGACTTCGCGCTGGCGTTCGAGATGGAGTGCGCGGCATTGAAGCGCGTGCGCGAAGAGATGGGCCTCGATAACGTCGAGATCATGGTGCCGTTCGTGCGCACGCTGAAGCAGGCGGAGCGCGTGGTCGGGCTGCTCGAGAAGTTCGGCCTCAAGCGCGGCCAGAACGGCCTCAAGCTCATCATGATGTGCGAGGTGCCGTCGAACGCGATTCTTGCCGAAGAGTTCCTGCAGTACTTCGACGGCTTCTCGATCGGTTCGAACGACCTCACGCAGCTGACGCTCGGCCTCGATCGCGATTCGGGCATGGAACTGCTCGCGGCCGACTTCGACGAACGCGATCCGGCGGTCAAGTTCATGCTCAAGCGCGCGATCGACACGTGTTTGCGGCTGAACAAGTACGTCGGCATTTGCGGCCAGGGCCCGTCCGATCATCCGGACTTCGCGCAGTGGCTGACCGAAATCGGCATTGCGTCGATGTCGCTGAATCCGGACACGATCATCGAGACGTGGCAGGCGTTGGCGAAGCTGCAGACGAAGTAAGCAGCACGCATTGCATTGTCCCGGCGGCACTTGCGCGCAAGTACAAGTACTACTACAAGCGCGAGTGCCGCAAGCGTGCCGGGCAGGCGTCGAGCGCAGACACAAATCGTTCCAGATTCGCGACTGAGTTCGTGCTATAAAACACCCCGGATGGTTCCGGGGTGTTTTGTTTTTGGGAGGCCGAAGTGGCGCTAACAGGCTGGTTCTGGTGGGTCGGCGCGGGCGTGCTGATCGTGCTCGAGCTCATGAGCGGCACGTTCTATCTGCTGATGATCGCGCTCGGCTTCGTTGCCGCGGCGCTTGCGCGTCTGGCGGGCGCGCCGTTACCGGCGCAGCTTGCGGCGGCGGCGCTCGTCGCGCTTGTCGCCGTGGCGCTGTTGCGGCGCTCGCGCTTCGGCCGCAACCCGCGCGCCGATGCCGCACAGAATCCCGACGTCAATCTCGATATCGGCGCGACGTTGACGGTGCCCGAGTGGCACGATCGCCGCGCGCGGACGCAATATCGCGGCGCAGCCTGGGACGTCGAGCTCGCGCCCGGCGAGCCCGAAGATGCGCGCGTGTACCGGATCACCGCGTTGCGCGGCAGTTGTCTGGTTGTCGTTGCGAATCCCGAGCGGTAACGGGGCGATAGCGGACCGATAGCGGACCGGCAAGCAGGCCAACCGCCGGCATAACGAAGCAAACCAGAAAAGAGGTGCAGCAATGGAATCGACGATCTTCGCGGTCGTGTTTCTGATTATCGTGATCGTGCTGATCGGCCGGACGATCAAGATCGTGCCGCAGCAGCACGCATGGATTGTCGAGCGGCTCGGCCGCTACCATGCGACGCTGACACCGGGGGCGACGCTCGTGCTGCCGTTTGTCGACCGCATCGCGTACAAGCATGTGCTCAAGGAGATTCCGCTCGACGTGCCAAGCCAGGTCTGCATCACGCGCGACAACACGCAGCTGCAGGTGGACGGCGTGCTGTACTTCCAGGTGACGGACCCGATGAAGGCGTCGTACGGCTCGAGCAACTTCGTATTCGCGATTACGCAGTTGTCGCAGACCACGCTGCGTTCGGTCATCGGCAAGCTTGAACTCGACAAGACGTTCGAGGAGCGCGACTTCATCAATCACAGCATCGTGTCCGCGCTCGACGAGGCCGCGTCCAACTGGGGCGTGAAGGTGCTGCGCTACGAAATCAAGGACCTGACGCCGCCGAAGGAAATCCTGCACGCGATGCAGCAGCAGATCACCGCGGAGCGCGAAAAGCGCGCGCTGATCGCGGCATCCGAGGGCCGCAAGCAGGAGCAGATCAATATCGCGTCCGGCGGCCGTGAGGCGGCCATCCAGAAGTCGGAAGGCGAGCGGCAGGCGGCGATCAATCAGGCGCAAGGCCAGGCGGCGGCGATTCTCGCAGTCGCGGAGGCGAATGCGCAGGCAATTCAGAAGATCGCCGCGGCGATCCAGTCGACAGGCGGCATGGAAGCCGTGAACCTGAAGGTAGCCGAGCAGTACGTGAATGCGTTCGCGAATCTCGCGAAGCAGGGCAATACGCTGATCGTGCCGGGCAACCTGTCGGAGATGAGTTCGATGATCGCGTCGGCGCTGACGATCGTCAAACAGCAGAAGGGCGCTAACGCCTGAGTTTTATTATTTCCATGTCGGCGCAATTGGCGGGGCTGCGGGTTTGGCGCCGCCGCCGGTGCGGACGTGCAGAAGCGCCGAGTAGCGCCGTGTAGCGCCTGGTTGGCGCCGCGGCGCGTGTCACGTCGGCGTGCGCATCAGCCGTGCTTTTTCACGTTCCCAATCGCGTTTCTTCTCGGTCTCGCGCTTGTCGTGCAGTTTCTTGCCCTTCGCGAGGCCGATTTCGCATTTGACACGGCCTCCCTTGTAGTGAAAGTTCAGCGGCACGAGCGTGTAGCCGCGCTGCTCGATCTTGCCGATCAGTTTGCTGATTTCGGCTGAGTGCAGCAGCAGCTTGCGCGTGCGTACCGGGTCGGGCGTGATGTGCGTCGAGGCTTCGGGCAACGGGCTGATGTGCGTGCCGATCAGAAACAGCTCCGCATTCTTGATCACGACGTAGCCTTCCTTGATCTGCCCGCGGCCCGCGCGCAGTGCCTTGACTTCCCATCCTTCGAGCACGAGTCCGGCTTCGTAGCGTTCTTCGATGAAGTAATCGAAGAACGCCTTCCTGTTTTCGATGATGCTCATGAATGGAAATTGCCCAACTCGTTTAAAATCACGATTTTAGCAAAGCGAAGCCGGAAAGCCGCCGTGTCCGGCGTGCTTTTTGCGCGATTTTTAGCTGTTTGTCGCGTCAGTGCGTCGGGTTGGGGTCGTGTTTGTGGCCCCGTTTGTATCGCGCTTGTATCGCGCTTGTATCCGGCTTGCGCGTACTTGGGTCACTTGCAGTGCGTTTGCGTTATCAGGTCGCGTACTCTCTTATTACCGTTTTACTCTCGCTACGTGCCGTTTACTTTATGGCAGATGTCCAGAAAACCGTGTTGATACGCCACTCGGCGGAACAGATGTTCGACCTCGTCACCGACGTCGAGGACTACCCCAATTTCCTGCCGTGGTGCGGTGGCGTCGAGATTCGTCAGCAGGACGAGAACGGCATGGAAGCGCGCATCGACATCAACTTCAAGGGCATCAGGCAGCATTTCGCCACACACAACACGCAACAGCGACCCTCGCGCATCGATATGCAGTTCGCCGACGGGCCGTTTCGCAAATTCACCGGTTTCTGGCGCTTCACGCCGCTGCGCTCGGATGCGTGCAAGATCGAATTCGCGCTGCACTACGAATTCTCGAACATCATCCTCGAGAAGCTGATCGGGCCGGTGTTCAGCCATATCGCGAACACGTTCGTCGAATCGTTCGTGAAGCGCGCAGACCAGCGCTACGGCAAGTAATGAGGCATGCAATGAGTATGGGCGGCCGGCCATGAATGCTTTGCTGTCGATCGAGGTCTGCTACGCGCTGCCCGACCAGCAGACGCTGATCCCGCTGCAGTTGCCGCAAGGCGCGACGCTCGAACAGGCGATCGGCGCGAGCGGCATCCTCGCGCGCCATCCCGAGATCGATCTGACGAAGCAGAAGGTCGGCGTGTTCGGCAAATTGAAGCCGCTCGATGCGGTGCTCGCCGACCATGATCGCGTCGAGATCTACCGTCCGCTTATCGTCGACCCGAAGCTTGCGCGGCAGCGGCGCGTCGAGAAGACGCGCCGGGATGGGTCGATCGAAGGGCGGAAGTGGCTGCCGAAGGATTCGCGCTAAGGGAGGCGTGTCTTTCGCAGGCGCTTCCTTCGCCCATGTTTCTTTCGAGCGTTGCCGGCCGCCGCGCTCGCCGCACTGATCGCTGGATGCACTTGCACTTGCACTGGTCGCGCCTGGCGTTGTTTGCTGTGTGCTTGCTGCGGTTACGGCGCCGGGCGCGCCGACCGTCCGGCAATCAATGCACGGCCGCCTGCGCCTTGTCCTCGAGTGACGTGCGCTTCGCGCCGTCATCCGCATGCTGGCGCACCGACCAGCTGACCCCTACGAGCAACAGCGCAATCGCGGCGGCTTCGAGAACGCGCGGCAGACGGTGGTCGTAGATAAACGCGTAAAGCAGCGCGAACAGCGTTTCGAACACGATCAACTGCCCTGACAGCGTGAGCGGCAGGCGCTTGGACGCGGCGTTCCACAGACCGTTGCCGAGCCACGACGCGCCGATTGCGAGCCCGAGGTTCAGCATCCAGAACAGATGCCAGCGCGAATCGGCGAGGGGGCCATGCGGCGCGGTCGCGAAGCCGGCCGGCAACGCGGCCACGACGATCCACAGCGCCGCGCCGAGCAGACCCGTGACGATGCCCCACAGCACCGACCATTCGCTGCCGCTGAAATGGTCGTTGCGCTGCAGATAGCGGGCGTTTTCGACCGCGAACCACGTCCACGAAACGAGCGCGCCCGCGGCGCATGCGAGACCCGCGAGCTTCGTCAGGATCGGGCTGCCGGCTATCAGCGCCGCGCCGGCGCCCGCAAGCGCGTCCGCGCCCGCACCCGAATCCGCGCCGGCCGAAAACACATCGATATTGATGCACGCGATGCCGGCGAGCACCATCGCGAGCGGCCAGACGAGCCGCGCGAGCGGCACCGCGCCATGATCGCGCCGTCCCAGCAAGGTGACGGTGACCGGCAGCACGCCGACGATCAGCGAAGCGGGCGCGATGCCGACCATATGCACGGCGCCGGTCAGCAGCAGGTAGTAGAGCAGGTTGCCGGCCAGCGCCAGCTTGAAGAGCGCGGCAATATCCGCGGCGGTGAGGCGCGCCAGCAGCGAGCGCGCGGACGGCAGCGCGGCAACCATCGACACCGCGCCATACATCATGTATCGGCCCGAACTGAGCAGCAGCGGCGAAAAATCGGCGAGCAGCCGCGGCACGAGGAAAACCGTGCCCCATAACGCTCCGGCCATCATTCCATACATCACGCCGCGCCGCATTGCCTGCCTCGATCCGAAAGAACTGAAAGTGCGCGCAGCATAGCGTGCGCCATTCGGCCGCGTCTTGTTCGATTCTGCAACTGCGCGCTTGCTCGAGGCGTAAGCGCAAAACGAAAAACCGGACGCAAATCCGAAACGCAAATCCGAAACGAAAACGGATCGAACCACACCCGAACGGGAAAGCGAAATGCGCTGGCAAATACGATGCCATCGGGCATCAAAAAACCTGACGAAATTCGCTAACTGACTGTTCGGACGATGAAAACCGGGGAGGTATCGCGTATAATTCGCTTTTGCGCCTATAGGATTTGCCATGCGTCTGATCCAGAAAGCACTCACGTTCGATGACGTGCTCCTCGTCCCGGCCTTCTCCGACGTTCTGCCGCGCGACACCAGCCTGAAAACCCGACTGACCCGCAATATCTCCCTGAATATGCCTCTCGTGTCCGCCGCCATGGACACGGTCACCGAAGCGCGTCTGGCCATCGTCATGGCGCAGCAAGGCGGCATCGGCATCGTTCACAAGAATCTGACCGCGGCCGAGCAGGCGCGCGAGGTCGCGAAGGTCAAGCGCTTCGAATCGGGCGTCGTGCGCGATCCGATCACGGTGCCGCCGCAAATGAAGGTGCGCGATGTGATTGCGCTATCGCAACAGCATGGCATTTCGGGTTTTCCGGTGGTCGAAGGCGCGCAGCTGATCGGCATCGTCACGAACCGCGACCTGCGCTTCGAAACGCGTCTGGACGAACCCGTGCGCACGATCATGACGCCGCGCGAGCGCCTCGTCACGGTCAAGGAAGGCACGCCGCTCGCCGAAGCAAAGGCGCTCATGCATAGCCATCGGCTCGAGCGTGTGCTCGTCGTCAACGATGCATTCGAGCTGCGCGGGCTGATGACGGTCAAGGACATCACGAAGCAGACCGAACACCCGGACGCCTGCAAGGACGAACACGGCAAGCTGCGCGTCGGCGCGGCGGTCGGCGTCGGCGCGGACAATGAGGAGCGCGTGTCGCTGCTCGTGCAGGCCGGTGTCGACGTGATCGTCGTCGATACCGCGCACGGCCACAGCAAGGGCGTGCTCGAGCGCGTGCAGTGGGTCAAAAAGAACTTCCCGCACGTCGATGTGATCGGCGGCAATATCGCCACGGCAAGCGCGGCGAAGGCGCTCGTCGAGTACGGCGCGGACGGCGTGAAGGTCGGCATCGGCCCGGGCTCGATCTGCACGACGCGTATCGTCGCCGGCGTCGGCGTGCCGCAAATCACGGCTATCTCGAACGTCGCCGAAGGGCTCAAAGGCTCGGGCGTGCCGCTGATCGCGGACGGCGGCGTGCGCTTCTCGGGCGATGTCAGCAAGGCGCTCGCGGCCGGCGCGAACGCGGTCATGATGGGCAGCATGTTCGCCGGCACCGAAGAGTCGCCGGGCGACGTGTTCCTGTATCAGGGCCGCCAGTACAAGTCGTATCGCGGCATGGGCTCGGTCGGCGCGATGAAGGACGGCGCGGCGGACCGCTACTTCCAGGACAACTCCGCGAATATCGACAAGCTCGTGCCGGAAGGCATCGAAGGCCGCGTCGCGTACAAGGGCTCGGTCAGCGCGATCCTGTTCCAGATGATCGGCGGCGTGCGCGCGAGCATGGGCTACTGCGGCTGCAACACGATCGACGAACTGCACGAGAAGGCCGAGTTCGTGCAGATCACCGCGGCCGGCATGCGCGAATCGCACGTGCACGACGTGCAGATCACGAAGGAAGCGCCCAACTATCACGTGGACTGATCGCCGATGAAGCCGCTCCTGCGTGCCGTACTGATCATCGATGCGCTATTGCTGCTGGCGTTCGGGTTGCTGTTTCTCGCGACGCCGTGGAAATCGCTGTACGACGCGTTGCACCTCGTGCAGACCGATCCGGTGCTGGTCGGGCAAGGCTTCGGGCTCGCGCTGATCGGGCTCGCGTGGCTGGCATTGCATGCGTCGCTCGACGGCGCGCTGACCGCGACGGTCGCCAAAGTGATCGGGCACGTGAACTGGCTCACGGCGGTGCTGATGCTGGTCTGGCTGATCGGCTTGCATACGCCGCCGCTGACGGGCTTCGGGCAACTGGTGGCGGTGGTGGTCGCGATCGTATTGCTGGTCGTCGGGCTGGGCGGCGTGCGGCTTGCACGCGCGGTCCGGCGCC
Source organism: Paraburkholderia sp. SOS3 (assembly GCF_001922345.1). Lineage (NCBI taxonomy): Bacteria > Pseudomonadati > Pseudomonadota > Betaproteobacteria > Burkholderiales > Burkholderiaceae > Paraburkholderia > Paraburkholderia sp. SOS3. The sequence continues at coordinate 2,178,576 of NZ_CP018811.1, forward strand.
GCGAACGCGCGATCGCGGCCGAGGCGGTCGCCGCGGAACGTGCCGATAAGGCCGCGGCGCGGCAGGCGGCGAAGGACGCGAAGCAGGAAGCGCGAGTCGAGGCGAAGGCGCAGGCGGCCGCACGCGCGACGCCGGCCGGCGGCGGTTATGCGGCGACCGAGCCTGTCGTCGAACCGGTGCTGTCGCCGCGTCAGGCGACGGTGATCGATCCCGCAACCGGCCGCACGATCGACCCGGCGAGCGGACGCGCGGTCGATCCGGTGAGCGGACGTCCGCTGGAACACGCGCGTGGATCTGCGCTCGACTCCGATGCTGCCGCGGTGCCGGCCAGCCAGCGCGGCCCTGAAACCGACGCTGCGGCGCATGACGAAGCCGCACGCGAAGCACGCGAGGAAGCGCGCCGCGACGCGGCGGGGTCGCCGGGCTCGCCGAGGCCGCCGTTTCATGGCTGAGGCGCTCGTCATTGCGCCGCTTCCAGCCGATCCCGCAGTCCGCCCGCGCTTCAGCAAGCATGGTTTTGCGCTATCCGGCCTTCGCTGCTTGCGCCCATCTTGCCGCGCACGTGAACAACGAAAAGCCGCTTCATCGGGCCGTCCCGACGACGAGAGCCACGAAAAAATCAGTTCAAGAATTCAGATCAAACCCGCGCGAGACGCGCAGTTTTCCCTATCTTCATCCATTCGATTCCGCCCGCTGCCATGCATGACAAGATCCTGATCCTCGACTTCGGTTCGCAAGTCACCCAACTGATTGCCCGGCGCATCCGCGAGGCGCACGTGCTGTCGGAAATTCATCCGCACGACGTCAGCGACGCGTTTATCCGCGAGTTCAAGCCCAAGGGCGTCATCCTGTCCGGTGGCCCGAGCTCGGTGGTCGAGACCGACACGCCGCGTGCGCCGCAAGCGGTGTTCGAACTCGGCGTGCCGGTGCTCGGCATTTGCTACGGCATGCAGACGATGGCCGAGCAGCTGGGCGGCAAGGTCGACAGCGGGCACTTGCGCGAGTTCGGTTATGCGGAGGTGCGGGCGCGCAACCACACGAGCTTCCTCGAAGGCATCGAAGATTTCCGCACGCCGGAAGGCCACGGCATGCTCAAGGTATGGATGAGCCACGGCGACAAGGTGCTCGAGATGCCGGAGGGCTTCAAGCTGATGGCGTCGACGGAATCGTGCCCGATCGCCGCGATGGCCGATGAAACGCGCCATTTCTACGGGCTGCAATGGCACCCCGAAGTCACGCATACGGTGCAGGGCCGCGCGATGCTCGAACGTTTCGTGCTGCAGATCTGCGACGCGAAGCCGGATTGGGAGATGGGCAACTATATCGACGAGGCGGTCGAGCAGATTCGTGCGCAGGTTGGTAACGAACACGTCATTCTCGGCCTGTCGGGCGGCGTCGATTCGTCGGTCGCGGCCGCGTTGCTGCATCGTGCAATCGGCGATCAGCTGACCTGCGTGTTCGTCGATCATGGTCTGTTGCGTCTGAACGAAGCCGAACAGGTGATGGCAACCTTCGCCGATCACCTCGGCGTGAAGGTGATTCATGTCGACGCGAGCGAGGCGTTCCTGTCGAAGCTCGCCGGCGTGACCGACCCGGAGGCGAAGCGCAAGATTATCGGCGCCGAGTTCGTCGAAGTGTTCCAGACCGAAGCGTCGAAGCTGACGGACGCGAAGTGGCTTGCGCAGGGCACGATCTATCCGGACGTGATCGAGTCGGCGGGCAAGGGCAAGAAAGCGACGCAGACCATCAAGAGCCACCACAACGTAGGTGGCTTGCCCGAAACGCTGAATCTGAAACTGCTCGAGCCGCTGCGCGAGCTGTTCAAGGATGAAGTGCGCGAACTCGGCGTCAAGCTTGGCCTGCCGCCGGCGATGGTGTATCGCCATCCGTTCCCGGGGCCGGGCCTTGGCGTGCGGATCCTCGGCGAAGTCCGGCGCGAGTATGCCGATTTGCTGCGCCGCGCCGATGCGATTTTCATCGAGACGCTGCGCACGTTCATCGACAAGGAAACGGGCAAGTCGTGGTACGACCTGACGAGCCAGGCGTTCGCGGTGTTTCTGCCGGTGAAGAGCGTCGGCGTGATGGGGGATGGGCGCACTTACGAATATGTCGTTGCGCTGCGCGCGGTGCAGACGCTCGACTTCATGACCGCGCATTGGGCGCATCTGCCGCATGATCTACTCGGCCATGTGTCGAACCGGATTATCAATGAGGTTCGCGGGATCAATCGTGTGGTGTACGACATTTCGGGTAAGCCGCCGGCGACAATCGAGTGGGAATAATTTAGGATCCTCTGCAGTGGTCTGCAGAGGTCCGTCGATTCCCTGATTTCCCCCACAAGATCAAGGGTTTATCGACTATTTTGGTCTGCTGCCGTCCGTCGGCAGCGTTACGTCGCCGACGGCATGAGCGACGGTATAGCATCCTTCTCTGCAGACGATCCATTTTGATACCGTCACGGCGGGTGACGGTATCAAACACGGTATCAGTTCACGGAGTATTGCATGCTTACGGACCTCGAATTGCGGGCGCTCAAGCCGACCGGCAGGATATACAAGGTGGCTGACCAGCGCGGCCTGTACGTGGCGGTTACCTCGGCCGGAGCGGTGAGTTTCCGCTTCGACTATCGTCTCAATGGGCGCCGGGAGACCCTGGTCATAGGCCGCTACGATCCCGGGCTGCCAGCACGCGGCGCACGCGCTGCCGACGAACTTACTTTTGGCATGTCGATGCGTCTTGCAGAAGCAAGGCTACTCCTTGAGCGTGCTCGCCGGGAAGTAGAGCAGGGCGTCAGTCCATCCAGAAGGAAGGTTGAAAAGCGCGTAGAAGCGGCCGACGCGATGACGTTCGGGAAATGGGCCGAAAAATACTTCGTGGAAGCCAAGCTCGCGGAGTCGACCCGCGCGATGAGGAAGTCCGTCTATGACCGGAACCTCGCAGCGGAGTTCGGGCGGCTGAAGCTCGAAGAGATCACACCGTCAAGGCTCCTGATGAGGTGTGAAAAGATCAAGGAGCGGGGTGCGGCCGCACCTGCCGTTCAGGCGCGCGACATCGTTCTCCAGATTTACCGTTTTGCGCAGGCAAGAGGGCTGAAGGTAGCCAATCCGGCGGACGACATCCGGCCCTCCGCAATCGCTACCTTCAAGCCGCGGGACCGGGCATTGACACCCGGGGAGATCCACGTGTTCTTCAAGGCCCTGGGGCGCACGCCTACGCTTCCTACGTTGCGTCTGGCGGTCAAGTTTATGCTCATGACAATGGTGCGCAAGTCGGAATTTATTCTGGCAACGTGGGATGAAGTGGACTTCAATGCGGCGATCTGGACGATTCCGAAAAACCGTATGAAAGGGGGGCGTCCGCACAACATTTATCTAAGCGATCAAGCCTTGGACATTCTGGTTACTTTCAAGACGTGTTTTGGAGCAAGCTCGTACCTGCACCCTGGGAGATACGAACTAGAACTGCCTATCAGCGCGGCCACATTGAATCGCGTCATTGACAGCGCGGTCAGACTGATTCGTGAAAGTGGGACACCGGATTTCGAGTCCTTCTCGGTTCATGACTTGCGAAGAACGGCGAGCACGCAGCTGCATGAAGCCGGGTTCAACAGCGACTGGATAGAAAAATGTCTGGCGCACGAACAACGTGGGGTGCGCGCCGTGTACAACAAGGCCGAATATGCCGAGCAGCGAAGGGGGATGCTACAGACATGGGCTGAGATGCTTGACGGGTGGATTGTGAAGGACCCTGAAATAGAGAACGGCGTAAGGCTACGACCGACCAGAAGTCCTTTGACGTCGACCGCGTAGTTGTTGTCCAGAACCAACGCGAGATTGGGAAAACATTGCAGACGAAAAGTAGCCGAACACGCAAAAGCTGAGAAGCACGTCGCGTATTCGTGATAACTCCGGTTATCAGATGTGTCGAATCGCTGGCCGGGGTAACTATCGCTTTTCGCTCGCGAAGGCGCCTAGAGCGCTCGCGTGAACCGAGTCAGCGTCGGATAAACTTCGGCAGGACAAAAAAGATGCGAGAAGCCAAGAATGGAAAAAAAGTATGCCGAAGGTGCGGTTGAAGCTGCCGATGGCGCCATCCAGAAAGCGGCTCCCGCAACTGTCGCGGACGACGACGCGAAGCGCGCAGCTGCGCGCCTGAAAGCAAAGGAGAGCTTGATCGCATCGCTCGCTGGGGGCGATTTTTCTAACCAGCAGACGCGCGTCGCCCATATCCTCAACCTGCACCCAGCCGCGCGAAACAGTGACGTGGCACTGGCCCTGAAGTATTGGGAGACGTTTCAGCCCGAACTGTACAACCCCGACGGCATCAAGCCCGCCGACTTCTTCAAGCTCGACCGCGTGCCGTTTCTCGTGCGAGCACGAGCGAAGATTCAGAACGAATACGAGTTGTTTCGGGCCGAAGACAAGGTGCGACGCCGGCGCAAGGGGCTTGAAGACGAGATGCGTGAGGCCGTGCTCACCGACGAAGCGCCACGGCAGACGCTGCAAGTTTTCTCGGATGAGACGGGGAAGGGCGATGAACACGTCATCATCGGTTCGGTGTGGGTATTGAATGGTCGCGCAGTGTATGACGTGACCAAAGCCATCAAGGACTGGCAGGCCGGCTCGAAATTCGCAAAGCGGGAATTGCACTTTTCGGCGTTCGGCAAGGGTGACATGGCGGCCGTAGTTGACTACCTCAACATAGTGGCGGCAAATCGGGAGTTCCTCAGCTTCAAGCTGATCGCAATGTCGAGGCGCAACACGCGGCGGCCCATCGAAGAAGTGGTGCAGCGTCTGCACGAGTTCATGCTAGTACGCGGGCTACGACACGAAATCGAAAGCGGCCGCGTCGGTGTGCCACGACATGTTGCGGTCACGATGGACGAGGAGCAGTCGATCGACCGCATCGTCTTGGCGGAAATGCGCAACAGGGTAGCCGATGGCGTCGAGCGTGCTCGTCTTGATGGGATTTCGCTCGATGAGCGATTTAACGCTGTATCGTCGAAAGACAGTGCGCTCGTACAGCTTGCCGACGTCATCGCGGGTGCGGCGAACCGTCGGCTCAGTTTCAAGGGCGAGCGCAACTATAAAGACGAAATTGCGGATCGGGTGATGGACGTCTTGGGATTGCAGTTGGAGGAGGGCGTCGCACCCGGGGTCGACGCTGCGGTGCTTTTTCGGATCTAGCGTCGCTTGCCACCGGGCGGAACGGCTGCAAGGCATACACCAGGCAAGGGCGTGCCGATCAGGTAGTGGCTTCCGGCCACAGCCTTCGGCGGCCGCCGCGCCGAAGGCGGTTTGGCCCCATACCGCCGAAAGTTCACGCCTCATACGTGACGACGTAATATTGACCGTCGATAATTGACAGCGTCTATCATTACGGGACGCCCCGGTCGGCGGATTCCCTCGCGTTCGCCCCGGAAATTAAGTCTCAATTCGAGCGTCGTTCCTCGCTCCAATTCGTGGACCAGGATAACCGATGTTTTCGCCCGCGCGCCCGCCAATTTTGTTCGGTCAGTTCGAGCTACTGCCAGACGAGAGGCAGTTACTCCGCAATGGTGAGTTCATCGAGGTAGGAGGACGCGCTTTCGACGTACTGCTCCTTCTCGTCAGCAAGCCAGGACAGATAATTTCACACAGAGAATTCCGCGAGGTCGTTTGGCCCAAAGCAGTAGTCGAGGATGTGAACCTGCGGGTGCACATTACAGCTTTAAGGAAAATCCTGGCGGTCGGCCTCGACGAATCGCACGGTATCCGCAGCATCACGGGTCGGGGCTACTGCTTCATCGGGCCTGTAAGCGCAGCCGATCGTGCCTTCACGGAACAGCCCGACGGCGAGGCGCGAGCCGCGGATGACATTGGTCGCCTCATTGGCCGGCGCAGCGATGTCGCTGCAATCTCGAAGCTGCTGCTTGACAAGCGGCTGGTATCGATAGTAGGGCCCGGGGGCGTTGGCAAGACTGCGGTAGCATTTTCTGTCATACGCTCTTTCGGTCTCGCGCGGCCGGTCACAGCAGTGAGCGTCGAACTCTCTTCGATCAGCAACACCAACCATGTAGCGAGCACGGTGGCGTCAGTGCTCGGAATCCTGGCCGATTCGGACGCTCCAACAAACGCAATCGTCGAATACTTGCGCCAGACCCCGCATCTCTTGCTTTTCGATTGCTGCGAGCGGGTGATCGATGCTGCCGCCGCGCTGGTCGAAACGATAAATCGTCAAGTTGACGATGTGACCATCCTTATCACAAGTCGCGAGCCTCTCCGTGTGCCCGAGGAATGGGTGTATCGGCTCAAACCTCTCGACGCACCGAGCGTGTCTGAAGGGAAGACGCCCGGGCTTGCCATGGCATTTTCAGCTGTGCGGCTCTTTTGCGAGAGAGCCACGGCATTGCAAGCGGACGCGTTCGTGCTCGACGAGGGGAACGTGGAATGCATTTGTCAACTATGCCGTTCCCTAGACGGGCTTCCGCTCGCGATCGAACTGGCTGCGTCGCAGGTTCACGTTTACAGCGCGCAAGGACTATTGGATGCGCTTGACGACCGGCTCGACCTTTTGGCGCGAGGTCACCGCACGGCTCTGCCTCGTCACAGAACGCTTCGTGCGACGCTCGATTGGAGCTATGACACCCTAACCGAGGAGGAGCGTCGGATTCTCCGGTACGTATCGCTGTTTCGCGGCGAGTTCACCTTGGCACAGATGGCGGCGCTCGTTGAGCCGCAGGAGCCGTTACCGCGCCGTTCTGTAAGCGGTCTCGTTGACAAATCACTAATGACAGCAGTTCCGAAGACTCATCCACCGAAGTTTCGGCTGCTCGACAGCACTCGGGCGTATGGAGTCTACAGGCTGAAGCTGCTGCATGAATTCGATGAAGCCGCTCGCCGTCACGCCGCATACTTTCTCTCTCTGTTCACTGAACCCGCTGTCTGGTCAGCGCACCAGTCTTCAATCGACCCGTTGGCAAGCGATGCGTCGATTCTTGACGATGTGCGCGCAGCCCTGGACTGGTCGCTATCCAGTGAAGGTGACGTTGCGACCGGTGTCTCGCTTACTTGGGCCTGCGCCCCTTTGTTTTACCAGCTGTCTCTTTGTAACGAATACCGTCAGAGGGTCAACAAAGCCCTCGAGCTCGTGCATCGTGCGAGAAATGCTGAACCAGAAGCCGAGTTCAGATTGCAACTTGCCCTAGCACAAGCAGACTTTCTTACGCAGTCGCTCAGAGGTGGGATCTCGACTCGCGCATATCATGATGCTTTGTCGCTAGCGGAGGAGTATCAACACGATTCGCGCCAAGTCCAAGTTCTTTACGGGATTATCGTGATGACGACGATGGCGGGAGAGTATCAGAGAGCCAACAATTTCTGCGATCGCCTCGACATTCTCACCCGCAAGCGCATTGCCGACGTGCCGTTGTACCATCGTATGAAGGCACTGGTCGACACTCAGCGTGGAGAAGTGAAGAGCTCCCTCCGCCATTCTGCACTTGCTCTGTCGTTGTATGGGCCGCAAAGCGCGAGGAGAACACTGCAAGACCCAACACAATACGACGCGCGCGCTGCTCTCACGTCCCTCGAGTCCCGAACCTTGTGGCTCGTGGGTCAGGTCGACGATGCCGCTCGTCTTGCACTACAGAGCGTTGAGGAGGCGCGCGCGCTCGGACATGACTTGTCGTTGTGCTGTTCTTTGGCGTCGGGTGCGTGCCCAGTTGCATGCTGGCGTGGTGACCACCTCGAGCTGGCGCAGTTCCTCCTGATGCTGGAGGGCTTGGCAACCGAGCGCCTGTTGATTAACTGGCGAGACCAGGCAAAATGCTACGCTTTTGCGCTTCCAGAGCGAAACTTGCCCGAAGGCCAAGGTTGGTGGCGTCATTTTGACCATTTGGCGCCGACAGCGCACGAAAAGCTCGTAAGCGTCAATCATCGATTGTTGACGCCGCTTGCGATCGAGCGTGCACGTTCCGGAAAGGCGGGTTGGGCGACGGCGGAAATATGGCGTGCGTTAGGTGAGCAGCATCTTGCTCAGTCGACGGGGTCGATAAATGAGTCTGAAGTGTTATTTCGTGAAGCCATCGCAGTATCCAAAAAGCAGGGAATGCTATCTTGGGAATTGCGGGCCGCGACCAGTCTGGCTCGTCTGCTAGATGGCAGCGGGCAGCATGCTGAGGCTGAAGACGTCGTGTCCGACATCTTGACTCGCTTCGATCAAGGTGCTGAAACTAAAGACTTGAAAGCAGCGCGCTCGGTACTTAGGCAGGTCACAGCAGACAAAAACGCTGGCTAAACCTATCAGACATTGCTAACCCCCCTGACAAGCGCGAGCAAGCACTGCAGGTGTTCGCACTCGCCGCTAGGAACCTTGCCCAGCCTGGCACGCAGAATAGCGGAAGCGACATTACAGAGCTTGTTAAAACTAATTGCCCCCGGCTCTGTCAGAGAGACAAGCACATTTCGGCGATCATCGACGCTGCGCCTGCGCTGGACGAAGTGATTCGCCTCCAGCTTATCGAGTGCTCGGGTCACCACTGCGCGATCCACATCAAGTTTTTGCGCGATGCCAGCAGGCGAATGAGCTCGCCCACTAGCTATTGCCACTAGCATGCTCAGCTGTAGGAAATTGACCGCGAAATCCGACAAACCGGCATCGATCTCGTGGATGACCAGATCGCCTGTTCGGCGCAACGCCATTGCGAGCTCATGTTCACGAAGAAAGCCTTCATCAACTGGGTTTATCATTACGACCTCAACCTCGTTATCCGGCGGCAGACGTCAATTGGCCCGAAGCATCGTTTGGTCGGGGAAGCATTCATCGGTCTGCCGTGGCTTGCCGAGTCGTTCTCAATGCCAGTTGCTGTCAGCCGAATGAGTGATGACTGCAGTCGGCTGGCGAGGCCATCTTGATCCTAGGTACAACTGTTCGCCTTAAGCGTAAGGTTTTGGTAGCATGACTGTCTTCAACTTTGCGCACGGTTGCTCGCCAAATCTGGGAAGAGGACGACGAACTAGCCGCCAAACGGATTTAGCATGGTCCCTATATCATAGCCATGCAACCCATCGCGTAGTCACCCTCGTCTTTCCGCTCCGCGAACACCGATTCTCTTTGCGGCGACCATGCCGCGTCACATATTCAAATTCGAAGCATCCGAGGGGCTGAAGGCCTCCGACGCGTGTTCGATAAACGCTCTGACCTTAGCAGGTAGAAGCGTACGACTGCTGTAAGCCAGCCGGATTTCGATGTTTCTGTCCGAAAGCTCACAGCCAGACAGAACGTTTATCAGACGGCCTGACGCAACATCTTCATGCACCAGTGGCACCGGAAGAATCCCGAGGCCCAGGCCGGCACGGACCATCTCTGCGTTGAATGCAGGACTGTTAGAAGCCACGTCCGCACTCATTTGTATTTCAAACTTTTCGTCATTGCAGGCACCGTTCACAATCGGTTTCCGTATGCCAGGTGACACGGTTACGAATCGGTGACTTGTTAGATCTGCGGGCTTTTCTGGCGTCCCATGCTGCGCGAGATACTCGGGCGATGCGACAATTACTTGCGGAATCCGCTCAAGCAATCTTGTGATCACTGTATCGCTCCTGAGCATGTACGGCAGCACAATTCCCAAATCGTAGCCGTCGGCAGCAAGGTCGACCGGTCGTTCGAGGAGCGTCACGTCGAGTTCGACGCCGGGATAGCGCCGCTTGAAGGTGCTCATCAAAGGCACGAGCAAACTCATTGTCGCGGTGGTATGCGCGACAATCCTAAGCAGGCCGGTCGCCATCAGCGTCTGGTCGCGAGCGTCGGCTTCCAACGCGACTAAGTCCTCAAGTATGCGTGTACAGCGCTCAAGTAGCCTCGCGCCGGCTTCCGTTAGGGCGACCTGGCGTGTGCTTCGATGGAACAGCCGGCTCGAAAGCCGTTTTTCCAACGACGAAATGGCTCTCGACACAGCCGGCGCCCCAATGCCCAGGATGTCGCCGGCCCGAGTGAAGCTTCCTGTTTCTGTTACAGCGCGAAAAACGCGCAGAGTTTCAAGATAGTCCATGCAGACCAGACCCGGAGCCAAACGTAAGCACCATCGCGGTGCGTTTGCAAGCTTCTGAGGAAGTAGACTAGACGCCGGCGACGAATATTGCCGATAGTATGTTCGGGGCGTGCTTTTGAGAAGTTTCCGAGTGTTAATCGCCGTTAAGCAGTGTTAATCGGGCATGGATTCTCTGCCGCAAGCGTTTTTGCAACCGGGGCGACGGTGGCGTAACTGAAGGTGGTGCGCACGCAGTACTGCTCGTTCGGTATCTTCGCCGCACGCCTGCCAGATCGTGTGTGCGCTGAGCAGAGGGATCGAATGCGGAAAACTCATCGCTGGTATTCGCTATGCCGTAGTTCACCTCATCAGTTACATCCAGACCGAGTTTTTATGCGCTTGGCCGACGATCTTGCGGCGCCTTAGAGCCCAGTGTGTGCAACTCAAAGTGGCAAACCGTCCGGCACACGGACTGGCGAGCGCATCCCGATCGCCGATGCCTTATGCAACGCAACAAAGCGGCTGCGCTTTTAGAATTCGGCAGCTCGTCGAACTTTTCTATCACGGTTACCGGCTGCGTGAGTGTCTACCCTATGATGTGGCCGCTGGTTGAATACCGTTGCTATCGCACGCCGCGCGCGGCGGTTGGAGGGTCAAGCAGTCAGGGCGGCTGGGCGTTAGGCGAGCTCGAGAAACAGTGAGTCGCACGACCGAAAAGGGTGGGCTGCGCGACGCTAGAAACCTCAGAATCTATGACGCACCCCCACGACGGCGACGAGCTGGCGATTCGACGTCGACGGTATTGCGTAGGCCAAGCTCGCCACCGCTTTCTTGCCAGTCGAGTCGTATCCGGACGCCGTCTGGAAGACCGCCATTGCGTAGACGTCCGTGCGTTTCGAAGCGAAGTAGTCCGCGCCGAGATCGACCTGGTTATACCTTGCACCGTCGCGTCCCGCCAGACCGCCGGCTGCCGTGTATTCGTACGCGGCGCAAAGCATCAACGCAGGCGTCACCATGTAGCGCACGCTGATTTCCGCGATGTTGAACACGGCGGCCCTGCCGAGGGCAGCGGAATTGACGCCTGTTACGGCAGTTGCGCCCAGGCTGTTAAAGGATGAGTGCGTATAAGCGGCGGCAAGCGTTGCCCGCCCGATCTGATAGCTGCCGCCGACACCGGCGATCTCGAGCGAACCGGCGCCTGCCAGTCCTGAAATGACGGGTCCGCTCATGTTGGCTGCGGTCGTGCTGGCCGAGGCGTTGCTGCCGAAAACCGAGAAGTTGGGATTCTTCGCCATTGCGTATGCAGCGCCCAACGCAATCGGTCCGTTCGCGTAGCTTGCGGCCGCGGAGTAGTAAGCGTTTCTCGAAATGTGGCCCGCGACACCCCCGAAGCTGTACATCGCTGCGAAACTGAATCCCTCAAAGCTCGGCGATCGGTATTTAACGGCATTGTTGATCCGCTCACTTCCATCCATATCGTCGAGATCGGCCGGGTGGGCGCCATAACCCGCGCCTGTGAGCGCCCAGACACCCCCGGCCGTGAATATGCCGACATAGTCATAGGTGATTGGATATTGTCGGCCCAAAGTCAGCGTGCCAAGATCGTTGGATGAAAGGCCGACGAACGCTTGCCGTCCGAGCAGCGTGCCGCCTTGCGTCATGGTCCCGTTCGATCCGTTAAAGCCGCCCTCCAAGGTGAACAAGGCGCTCAAGCCACCACCGAGATCTTCCGTTCCCTTGAGCCCCCAGCGGCTTTGCCCCTCGTTGCCGCTCGTCAGCGCATATTGGCGCTTGCCGCCCGCATTGGTGCTGAACGTGAGCCCTTCGTCCGCAACGCCGAATAGCGTGATGCTGCTCTGCGCAAGCGCCGGCGTGAGGTGTGCTACCGAAAGGCACACGCCGATTGCGGAGATCAATGCGAATCGTCCGTGATTGAGAACAAACTCGATAGACATAGGTTTCATTTTTAGGATGCCTAAGTGGGAAAGCTTACGAATCGTTGGATGATGTGTATGGAAACCGTATCCGTCGATTTAGGTGATATCGATGTGACTGTTTGCCGCTCGAGACTTCTGCTGGCGTTTCGCCGGCGCAGATGATTCAGGGCGTCGACGTGCGCGACGCCGGAAAGAACCGGTCCATCAGGCTCACAACGGCGAAGACAAGGATGTTGACCGTAAGCGCGACGGCACCGACGTTGACGTCGTGCAGCGAAGCCGGCAGAAACGGCAGTAGCTTCGCGGTACGTGTACCCGTCAGTGAGATTGATGCGACGCACAGCATGCCGGCTGCGACACCCGCGATCGACCCGCGGGTCGTGGCTGGGTTACGGTGCAGCAAGCTAGCGAAGAATGCGGGCGCGAGCTGCGTCACGAAGTTGTAGCCCATCAGCAGCAGTGCAACGACGGTCTGGCTACCGGACAGCGCAAAGCTCACGCAGACAGTCATAATGACCGGGACGGCAAGCTTAGCGAGGGAGACGGTAAACCGATCGCTGCGCGGCGGCCCAAAGCCGCCGACCAGATCGCGTGAGAACAGGATCGACGTGGTGAGAACGAGCATCGATCCGGGCACGATCGCGCACAATGCGCCGGCGGCGCCGAGCAGCGCGATGAACCACTCGGGCATCGCACCCATCGCCAGTTTAAAGAGACTCAGGTCCGCCTGAGCGCCGGAGAGTCCGGGCACCACACCGACCGCCGTGAAGCCGACGAAGAATACCAGCGCGAGCAGCAGGCTATACGCTGGCAACAGGCACGCGTTGCGTCGCAGAACCGCGACGTTGCCCGACGTGAAGGTGGCGGCGAACACATGCGGCCACATGAAGAACCCTAGTGTGGACAGGATGATGGTTGAGGCGAACCACACGGGACTGAATCCACTCTGCGCTATTGCGGTGAACCCCGGCTTAGACGCTTCCAGCGACGTGAACATCGCGTGGATGCCACCGTAATAGTGGATCGGCAGATAGATGCCAAGGAATACGACCAGTAGAACGATCACGATGTCTTTGACCGACGAGACCCACGCCGATCCGTGCACGCCCGAAAGCATCACGTTGATCGTAATGGCAACGGCGCCGAGCACGATGCCCGAGGCCGGCGATAACGCATTCGACGACGCGGTGCTGACGATGATCGCCATGCCTTTGAGTTGCAGCACGATATATGGAATCAACGCGACGATGCCGACCGTCGCCGCGATCACGCCGAGTGCTCGACTGTCATATTTTTTCCGCAAGAAATCGGGTAGCGAAACCAACCGGTGTCTTTTTGCGTATCGCCATATGGCAGGCGACAGCCAGAAGGAGAGGGTGTAGGCGAGACACTCGTATGCGAGGATGTAATACACTGCGCCGCCACGGCCATAGGCGAATCCGCTTGCGCCGAGCACCGTGAAAGTCGTAAAGCTTTCGCCTGCCATCAGAAGGAACACGAAGACCGTTCCAAACGCACGGTCTCCCACGCTCCATTGCTCGAGGTTCATGTTTGTTCGAAGCCTCGGCAGCGCACTTACGAGGACTGACGCGACGACGGTCGCGACGATGACGGTGGTCGAAAAATTCATGAAGTTTCTCCGTTCGTCTCGTCGTGTTCGTCGCGAATCGTCGAGTCGATGATCAGTAACGCTACAGTCGTCAGCATTGCGCACCCCATCATCCAGGCGAGCAGGAAAGGCACGCCGAGGACGTAGGGCGTAACGCGATTGCCGAAGAAGATCCCCGCGAAAATGGCGATGCAGGGAATGGCAGCAAGTACGTTGATTTTTTTCACGGCTTGTTTCTCCTCTCGTCTGTATGGTGGCCCGATTCAGACCGGCAGGAGTCTGGCTACCAACTGCGTCCAGTAGGCGACGCCAAGCGGGATAATGCCGTCATTGAAGTCGTAGAGCGGGTGATGGAGGCTATGCGTGTGCCCTTCGTCGTCATTGCCAAACCACACGTAGCAACCGGGCTTCTCGCGAGCGAAATAGGAGAAGTCTTCGGCGGCCATCGACGGAAGATGCCCTTGCAGAACGTTTTTTTTGCCAACCACGCTCGCCGCAACCTCGCGTGCGATGTCGGCCAGGCTGGCATCGTTGATGGTCGGTGGATAGTTACGCCGATACCGGACATCGACGCTGGCACCAAACGCTGCAGCGACGGATCGCGCAACGTCGTGGAGGCGCGTCTCGAGCAGCTGCCGCACCGACTCCTTGTGCGCGCGGACGGATCCGCTGAGCGCTAGTCGATTCGGATGGACGTGGTATTCGTCGCCGCCATGTATCTTGGCCACGCCGATGACCGCTGAATCTTGGGGGTGAATGTTCCGCGCCGGGATCGATTGCAGAGCAGTGACAATATGGCAGGCTGCCAGAACGGCGTCCACGCCTTCCTGCGGCATGCCGCCGTGACATCCTTTCCCAATTATCTCAATGTCGAAGTAATCGACCGCGGCCATCGTCTCACCGCTGTGCACCACTGCGGTGCCGGTCGGCATTCCGGGCCAGTTATGCAGGCCCCAGAACGAGTCGACCGGAAAGCGCTCGAGGAGTCGATCGTCAAGCATCGCCTTGGCGCCGCCCGCGCCTTCTTCGGCAGGCTGGAAGATGAGCACGACCGTTCCGTCGAACTCGCGCGAGCGCGCGAGCACTTCGGCTGCACCGACCAGCATTGCTGTATGGCCGTCGTGGCCGCAGCCATGCATGTGATTGTCGTAAGTCGAGTGATGGGCGACGCTCTTGTGATCCGGCATCTGCAACGCGTCCATGTCGGCGCGTAATGCAATGCGCCGGCCGCTGGCGGTCGATTTGCCTTCGATCACGCCGACCACACCTGTGCGGCCGATTCCGGTGTGCACTTCGATGCCAAGTGCGCCGAGCCGCTCTGCGACGAGCGCGGCAGTGCGGCGCTCCTGGAACGCCAGTTCCGGATGGCGGTGGATGTCTCGCCGTAGTTCTACGAGGCTAAGGATGTGATCTTCGCGTTGCATGGTTTCTCCCTAAATATGTTTGCGGCGCTGCCATCAACCGCGCCTGATTTAATGTACGTATAGTAAATAAAGGTGTCACGTACAGGTTTACCCTGATTTAACAGCGACGAACCCATGGTTTCCACAACACGCAACCGGAATTAGTGGACGTACAGTATGTCAGCGAGCACCTGTATAATTTTGGTCGCGGTGACTGATAGTTCCGGAGGGACACGTGAACAGCAGCGAAGAGGCAGTCATGGAGAGGCAGAGAGACGAGTCGTCCAGCAAGGCGAACAAGCATTCGTCGGGTCGGGGCCGGCCCCGATCGCAAACCGCGAGGACGGCGGTACTGGGTGCCGCCTATCAATTGGCGGCATCGCAGGGCGGGCAGGGAACGACCATCGAGGCGATCGCCAAGTCCTCCGGCGTGTCGAAAATGACGATCTACAAGTGGTGGCCCGATCGGCAGACATTGTTGACCGACGCCTTTCTCTGGCAAATCGGACTCGAAGTGCCGTTGTCCGAGAGCGGCGATGCTGCGCAGTCAATTCATCAGCATGCCGCCCGATATGTTTCGCTCCTGGGTGGCGATATGGGGCGTGTTCTTAAAGTCGTTCTGTCAGAGTGCCTGACCCGGTCAGGCGATACGGCCACGTTCTTCGATCGCTATCTCAAGGAGCGCCGCGAACTGGGTGCGCGCGTCATATCCTCTGGCCAGCGATCCGGGGCAATTCGTTCGAAGAGCGAGCCGTTTGATGTTTACGACCGGATCTATGGAACGATCTTTTACCGCTTCATTTTTGGCATGCCTGATCTGAATCCGGCGTTTGTCCGGCAACTGGTCGATGACGTGCTCGACCGGTGACCGTGCAAGCCGGGGAGGAGTGAGGCGTTAGAACATTGGCAGATTTCTCGCGCCTCCTAACTGCCCTATGACTCAGCTAGATGCCAGATATCTCCAGTTGACGGGCGCGGTCCAGACCGTTACGCAGGTTCCCGTCAACATATCGCCGAAGCAAACGTCTACGCACTGACGCCTGCAGGCTGCGAACCCGCCGGAAGTCGCGCCTCCTTACCGAATACATCATGGAATATTCCCGCGAGGGCGACCGCGTTGGTACCATGGACTCGGTAGTCGCCGGTCCGCGCAAAAACAACAAAGCGATCACTGCGCACAACCTGCGAACTGCAGATTGCGGATCGTAGCGTGCGTGCCATAACTGCTGACAGCAAAACTGTTCGCATGAATCGGGCAGTGACGTACTTTCGCGCCGTTCACAGTGGCGCCCCCCGTATCTCAAGGGATATCGTCTCAGGACCTCCGACGTTGCGGGAGGTCAATCGCCGGTTTACTGCCTTAGCGCGACGCCTGTAGCTTTCCCTTGTCTCCCGGCAAAGCGTGCCGGATGGTCTTGAAATAGACCTCGATTAACACGTGTTAAATGAGGCCGCCCACGGCAGCAGCTCATGGCTACCGATGGTGGCGGTTCAGCCCCAAATGCTTGGCCCTGCAAGAGAGCCAACATTCGTCGCGAAAGACGCCTGCCGGGAGAGTGGCCGGCATCGAGGGAAAGCATCGTGGAATTAACACCTTTTAACTCACTGTTTGAGTCTCCACGCCTCATATTACGTTTGAGCCGGGCAATGCGCTCGCTGTACGTGCTGAAACTCGGTCTCTCTTGACATAGCGTGCGGGATGCCAATGGACAATTGATCGATCTTCTCTTCAAGACAGAGGACGATGGTGGCTGAACTTGACACATACGACGTATGGATTCGCGTCGTCGCCTTGCTGTCAGGGGGCGAGACCGAGCTGGCAGTGCCTCGCACGGAACGACGTGCAGTTCATGGGGTGCCGGCAGCACTACCTTGGCCGGCAGACGTAAAGATTCGTGTACTTGATCGGGTTTCGTCGCGCAGCATCTCGGTAGCTTTGGCGCATCCGTGCTTGGGCTATTGCGGCTGGCAAAGGTGGCACCGGGCTCTGGCACGAAAAAGTGGAATATGTGTGCTAAGTGGTGATTCCGTCTCTCGAGGCGACGTCATATACAAGCTCGCCGGCTCTTTCACCCCTTCTCGCGCGGACCACGTGATGCTCGCGCGGCACGTGGACGTCACCCTAGAAAGCCAGGGATAAGCGCTTTCCTTCGCCACATGTCCTTTTGGGTAAGCAGCGTACATGGCAAGAACAGGCTCGACGACGATCGTGCGTGCGTCGTAAAAGGGAGACGCCGTTTGATACGCGCGCGACGCGAGCAATCAACGGAAAGACAAAAATTTGGATTAACAACTTGAACGCGCGACGCGCGTCTAGATTGCGGTGCGATGAGATGCGGTGCGGACGAAAGCTAATTCTGCCGACGATCCAACCGAACACGAGTGCGGGCACGCTGCCTGTCTCTGAATTTTATAACGCCTTGCTAAGGTGCTCCATGAATCCTAAACCAGTCACATCTGGTCTTTCGATCAGTCCACAATTGAGCATTGCGGATATCGAAGCCGCAAAGGCGCAGGGATTTCGATCCATCATCGTCAATCGACCAGATGGTGAGGAAGCTGGGCAACCGACCATCGAGGAAATGCGGAACGCTGCGAGCGCCGCCGGCTTGGGTTTCGCCGCGATTCCTGTCACACCCGGCAAGGCAAGCGTCGAAGATGCAGCGCGGTTCGATCTGGCCATCAGGACGCTGGAAGGCCCTGTAATCGCCTATTGCCGAACCGGCGTGAGAGCCGCCACGCTCTGGGCGCTATCGCTTGGATCATCGACCGCCCCTGACTTGCTATTGCAAACGCTTTCCTCCGCTGGCTACGACCTAAGCGCTATGAAGCCACGACTTGAAGCGCTCTATAAAGGCAGGGGAGCGAGCAACAACACGGATTCGACGCAAAACGGGTAGCGAGAACCCTTACGACTCGCTACTCGGGCCAACTCCATCAGGGAAGCTTTCAAATGACAACCACAACTCCAACTCTGCCAGCATTCGTCGAGCATCGTGTGCCCTGCGGAAGTGGTTCGGTCGCCGTGCGCGAATTCGCCGGCACCGGCCCTGCCTTCGTTGCCCTTCATGGGTTTCCTGACGACTCACACATTTACGATCTGGTTATTCCCAGTCTGGTAGCCGCAGGTCGACGGGTGGTGGCAATTGACTTCCTCGGCTTCGGCGGTTCGGATAAGCCGGTTGGTGCGCGATATAGTTTCCCGCAGCAAGTGGGAGATGTCGAGGCCGTTGTCGATGCGCTCCAGCTTGAAAAGGTCATTCCGGTTGGTCATGATGCGGGCGGCCCTGCTGCTATTAACTTCGCCTTGAAACACCCCGATCGGACCAGCGCCGTTGTATTGATGAATGCTTTCTATGGGGATTCGCCTGGCTTGCGGGTACCCGAGTTAATCGAACTCTTCTCGAGCAGGGAATTGCAATCTCTGGCCATGCACTTCTTACAAAGCCCTCAACAGTTTGCATGGCTGATTGAGTTTCAGCGTAATTTACTAGCGGAAGGCCTCACAAAGGCCCAAAGAGATAACTATTTCGAATTTCTTGGCCCGGTGATTGACAACAACTTCCGCCAGCAACCGAGTGCGGCTGTCGCATTCGCCCAGATGACGTCCCAACTCCGCGAAGAGGTGACGGCGAATACCGCTCGCATCGTGGAGTTCAGGCGTTCCAATGTGCCGCTCCACCTGATATGGGGTGACGCAGATCCTTACCTACATCTCAGCGTTGCCAAACACCTGCAATCGCAGGCAAAAAACGTTTCGCTCCACGTAGTTGGCGCGGGCCATTGGCCGCAAATCGACGCTTACGAAGAAGTTGCGGAGATCATGCTCAAATTTCGGTAAGCAAAAAAGGCGCGTCTCTGCGGTTGGCAACATTAACGCTTTTCCTGCGGGCTATCTGCTGGGCGAACATGGAAACTGAAAGCGCAGTGGTGCTGATCGAACGTGCATCGAAGGCGGACCGGGCGCGATCTCAAGTAGGACGTGAAAAAAGCGATCAACGCAAAGAAATGGAGGCTGCCCGAGCGACGTTAGCAGGTCACACCTCGTCGTGTGGGACGCACCGGGGCGAGCAGCGATGAGCATCATGTCGGCGCGAGATCCGCGTTACGGTTACCGTCGCATCCAGACATTTCTGGAGCGGCTAGGCCGCCCGATGAGCACGGACCGGCCTTGGCGGCTGTGGCGTCTTGCCGGTGCAGGTGCCGCGAAAGCGATCCCGTCGACGCCTATCGGTCCATCGACCTCGGCCGCAGCCGGCGAGAGCGGCACGACGCATCTGGCGTACGACTTCGTATTCGATGCGTGCGCTAACCGCCAACAGTTGAAGTGTCTGACGATGATCGATGAGTACATCATCGGCTGACAGATACCTATTTGGAACCGTCAATCGTGGCGAAAATGACCCCGAATCGCCGAGCTGATGAGAGCCAGGATGCCTTGTACGGCGACGCGGTTGCTTCCCGATTTTCGTTGCTCCAAGCGCCAACGTTGACAACCTCTATTGCCACGCCGGCACCCCCGATTACCGTCTCGCGGCTTCGGAACGATCGGCCCCAGCGGGGGCGATTTCTTGACTCCAACCCGGAGGACGCATTCGTCTTCCAGATACCGCTAATCCCAAGCGCCGACCCGAACGTCCGTTTCCGAAATGGTCGCATCGCTTCTTCTGGACCATGCAAACCGGGATGGTGTTATCTGGTGGACTTGAGGGATGGACCCACACGTCGCCTCGACGTACCCTTTGACAACGTTCGTCTGTATCTGCCCCAGAAAACGATCGATGAATTCGCGTACTCGCGAGGTGGACCGCGCGCTGGAGACCTTATTCAGTCCGGCTTCGGCGCATGCGACCCGGTTCCGTTTCACTTGTCACAAGCGCTGTTGCCAGTTCTGGAAAATCCCGCCTTGGCAAGCGCCCTATATGTGGATCAGGTTGCTCTAGCACTATGCGAGCACGTTGTTTCCCGATACGGCAGCTCCGACTCTCCACTGGCCCAACGTAGCGCCGGCCTCGCGTCGTGGCAGATGAGGCGAATCGACGAATTCCTTGAAGCCGATCTGGGCGGGAATCCGGCGATACTAGACCTTGCCCGCCAGTGCGATCTTTCCGCGAGCTATTTCGCGGAAGCATTCAAAAAAACAACTGGCATCTCGCCACATCAATGGCTCCTAAAACGTCGGATCGAACGCGCTAAATCAATGCTTCGGGAGGCAAACTCTACCCTTGCATCCATTGCGGCGGAGTGCGGCTTTTTTGATCAAAGCCACTTCTCACGCGTATTTACACGTCAGGAGGGTTGCGGACCTAAAGAATGGCGTCGGCGCTTTCAAACACGCTAACTAGCCAGGCGACTTCAACCCTTCAACCGAACTTCATCTAGCCGATTTGCACGCGATAGGTCGCTGCGACGCACGCTGTGTCGCCAGAGATTCTCCTCGAGCCCCAATTGCTGGTAGCGACGCTCGACGGCGCGCGACTGTCGCCGGTCAAGTTCATCCTGCAGAATCCGCGCGAAGGTCTCAAAAAAATGGTCGCCGACTCCTTTGAGCCCTCGGCACTCGTTTGCCGAGCGTGTCGCGTACGCCCGACGGCGCAATAGCCTCAGTGGGCCTTCGAAGTCGGGTGAGGTGGTGGTCAATAGTCCTCCTTCAGCGCAAAAATCTCCGACATGCCGCGATGTCCGACGCGTTCTTCGGCGCCGTATTGATGGTGGCGAAATGCCTTCGTCTGTGCCCAATGTCGCCGGCGCTGGCTAGCGCCAGGCTCGTCTGGCGCGACGGATTCAACAGTCGCTTGATCTCAATCGGTTCGAGTAAACCGGGTCCGCTTATGGCGTGGATGGGCGCCCCGCAGCTCGTCAGTGCGACGGTCGCGGATATCAATCGTGGAGTCGTAGGGGATTATCGCCGGCTCAGGCACCGGTCACTTCCGCTTATCCGGCTGTCCGAGATGCCTCAGCCACCTCTGCCTACCTATGCTTTTGCCATCTTCACAGTGATCGCGGCACTTGCTTTGTCCAAAGCGCCGTTGCTTTATCCAAGATCAGCGCGTTTCGGTCTTATACATTGCTAGCACGTTGATACCGCAACGTCTCAACGGAGCGACTCGCTTAGGCAAAATGAGGGGTCGGCAGTCCGGAGCGCGATCAGCTTGATACACAAACAACACGACGCCCAATGTATGTTCAGGTAAGCATTTGCGCCGGCCTGAGATGTTGAACGCGTTCGTTCGCACAGTGCACATTTCGTGGAGTTATGGCATGACATATCGCGACACGTCAACACGGCTTAGTCACGCAACCGGCGCTCCGGTTGGGGACAATCTGAATATCGAAACGGCGGGCCCCCGCGGACCTGCCCTGCTTCAAGACGTTTGGCTGATCGAGAAACTCGCGCATTTCGATCGTGAGGTCATTCCTGAGCGGCGCATGCACGCGAAAGGATCTGGTGCCCATGGGGTGTTCACCGTCACTCATGACATCTCGCGCTTCACAAAGGCGAAAATATTTTCGGAAGTCGGCAAGACGACCCCGGTCTTCATGCGATTTTCCACCGTGGCAGGAGAGCGTGGCGCGGCCGACGCGGAGCGCGACATCCGCGGGTTCGCCGTAAAGTTCTACACGGAAGACGGCAACTGGGACATTGTGGGCAACAACACGCCGGTGTTTTTCTTTCGAGATCCGTTACGCTTCCCTGATCTGAATCACGCGATTAAGCGCGACCCTCGCACTGGACTGCGCAGTGCAAACAGCAATTGGGACTTTTGGACCCTTCTGCCCGAGGCATTGCATCAGGTCACGATTGTCATGAGCGAGAGGGGTATCCCTCGTAGCTATCGCCACATGCATGGTTTCGGTAGCCATACGTTTAGCCTTATCGACGCGTCCAACCACCGAACCTGGGTAAAGTTCCACTTCCGCACGCAGCAAGGCATCGAGAATCTGACTGATGCAGAAGCCGAGACGCTTGTGGGAAAGGATCGCGAGACACATGGTCGAGATCTGTTCGAAAGCATTGAGAACCGGAATTTTCCGCGGTGGACGCTCTTTATACAGGTGATGACAGAAGAGCAGGCCCATTCCTTTCCATTCAATCCGTTCGATCTTACGAAGGTCTGGCCAAAAGGCGATTTTCCGCTGATCGAAGTCGGCCTCCTTGAACTGAACCGCAATCCCGAGAATTATTTCGCCGAGGTCGAGCAGGCCGCTTTCTCGCCCGCTAACATTGTTCCGGGAATCGGCTATTCGCCGGACAAGATGCTTCAAGCGAGGCTTTTTTCCTACGGCGACACTCAGCGATACCGGCTCGGTGTCAACTTCAACCATATCCCCGTCAACGCCCCGAAGTGCCCTTTCCAGACATATCATCGCGACGGCGCGATGCGCACGGACGACAATCTTGGCAACGCTCCATCGTACTACCCGAACAGCTTCGGCGAGTGGGAAGTCAGACCTGGTCTTCAGGAACCAGCACTTCCGATTGAGGGGGGTGCTGCACATTGGGACCATCGCGTCGACGACGACCACTTCTCGCAACCCGGCGATCTCTTCCGCCTTATGAGCAAGACGCAACAGCAAGCACTATTTGATAACACGGCTCGCCAGATGGAAGCCGTCCAGACGCACATCCGCGAGCGTCACATCCTCAACTGCTCCAGGGCTGACCCGGACTACGGCGCAGGAATTCGCGAAGCGCTCGCGAAACATATTTCGTCGCCTGTAGCGCGGTAGAAAGTGGATCGGCGGTGCCGCCAGGGCAACAAAGGCACCGCATCAGCATGCGTGCTGCACGAGCTATTTTTTCGGCCCCGCGACACATTATCCTGGTCACGAGCGGTTTCTTTAACTCAGTCGCGCAAGAGAAGTTGAGAGGACATATGGACGAACCACTTGAAAGCGCCTCGGCGGGCATTTTGCAAAGCCAGGCGCGCGATGCTGCGCTACCGGTTGTTCGCTCATTTTTTGATGTGGCAACCTGCACGGCGAGTTATGTCGTCCACGATCCTGTCACGCTCGAAGCGGCGATCATTGACCCTGTCATGGCGTTCGACGCATCTTCGGGCCACATTTCCCTAGATTCAGCACACGCCATTATTGCATACGTCGAATCAGAAGATCTAAACATCGAATGGTTACTTGAAACGCATGCGCATGCGGATCATCTGACTGCTTCGGCATACCTGCAAGGGCAGATCGGCGGCAAGATGGCGATCGGTCGGGGGATAACGGAAGTGCAACGGATTTTCGGCGATCTGTACAACTTAGCATCGGAGTTTAAGCGTGACGGGTCGCAGTTCGACCATCTATTTGAAGACGGCGAAGCGTTTTCAATTGGATCCCTCGATTGCTGGACACTGAACGTTCCGGGCCATACACCAGCCGATGTCGCCTATGTCATCGGAGACGCAGTGTTCTGCGGCGACACCATCTTTATGCCGGACTATGGGACTGCGCGGGCGGACTTTCCCGGTGGCGACGCAAGCCAACTTTACCGCTCAATTCGCCGACTACTCAGCCTTCCGGATTCGGGACGGCTATTTCTCTGCCACGACTACAAGGCGCCGGGCCGCGACACATATGTCTGGGAAACGACGGTTGGGGCAGAACGGATGGCCAACGTGCATGTACGGGAAGGGGTGACGGAAAGCGAATTCGTGGTCGCACGCAACGCTCGGGATGCGACGTTGGCAGTACCGAAATTAATCCTTCCCGCGATCCAGGTGAACATGCGAGGAGGTGAATTGCCGCCACCGGAAAGTAACGGCACACGTTATCTAAAAATTCCGCTTGATACGCTCTGAACGATCCGTGGCTCAGATGGCGCGGACTGCAACGACATCGACCATCCACTCCTGGAGCAGGTGGAACCAAACGCGGTCTGAATTAACGTTCGATGCCTTGGGATATGTACACCGTGATCGCCAAGCTACTCTCACCCCCACGCATCGGTCATTTCACAACGTGAACGTCTTCCGGCAGCAGCGAGGCAAAAGCTCCCGGGACAAAATTCACAGCTGTACAAGATCGGGGCCGACGACTCCTCGACCGGTTTTTAACACTACGTCAGCACCGTGACAACCATTTTCGCGGTGCCGGCCCTGTCTCTGTTGTGCTGGATGGTTTCTTGGACAACCCGCATATTTCCGGCCTGCCCATATCCCCGGTAGTGAGAGCAGGACGAAGAGTCTTCGCGGGCAATCACGGTGTTCATTGCAACCGCGATGTTAAGCAAACCCAGTTAAACGTCTTGCTACTTTTTGGAGGTAATCATGAAGATCGAAGGTTCAGTGGTGTTACTCACAGGTGCTAACGGCGGTATTGGACGCGAGTTTGTCAAAGAATTGCTGGCGCGTGGCGCAACGAAAATCTACCTTGGTGTGCGAGACGCATCGTCCGTAGAGGATCTGGTCTCTGCATCGGATCGCTTGGTTGCTGTCCAGCTGGATCTCGCAAATCCCGAGCAGATCGAAAGCGCGGCAAGAATCGCTTCGGACATCACCCTGCTGATCAATAACGCGGGTGCAGCCGCATTCAGTGGCGCGCTGTCAGCCAACGACACAACCGCCGCGCGCGCCGAAATGGAAGCCAATTACTTTGGTGTTCTTGCACTCACACAGGCCCTTCGGCGCGCACCCGCATTTCAGACCGGCGGTGCACTGGTCAATATCCTCTCGGTTCTCTCCCATATCACGCTCCCCATCGCAGGAACGTATTCAGCCTCGAAGGCTGCGGCGTTGCATCTGACCCGAACACTCCGCGCCGAGTTGAAGGCGCGTGGAGTTCAAGTCCTCGCAGTCTTGCCGGCGCAAACCGACACGGCCATGGGTGCGCCTCTTCCTGAACCGAAACTGAAGCCCCACGACGTTGCGGCCGAAGCGCTCGATGCACTCGCTGCGGGACAGGAAGAGGTCTTCCCTGGCGAGCTTTCAAAGACGACGGAAAAAGCTTTTAGAGACGACCCGGCTGGCATTCAGGCTCATATGGCCAACCTCGTTCACGCAATCTCCTGAAACCGTTTTCTTTCGATGCTGGAGTTCGCGTCATGACTAAAAAAGTTGTATTGATTACTGGCGTGTCCTCCGGCATCGGGAACGCGACCGCCAAAACGCTGGCGAGCGCGGGTTATCGCGTCTTCGGCACCGTGCGAAATCTCGACTCTGCCGCGCACGCTACAGGTGTTGAGTATGTCGCGATGGACGTAAAAGACGAGGTTTCAGTTGCAGCAGCAGTCGCAGCTGTGCTTGAAAAGGCCGGACGGATAGACATACTTGTCAACAACGCCGGCGTTTCTCTTGTAGGCCCCGTGGAAGCAACCAGCGACGCTGAAGCGAAAGCTCTGTTTGACGTGAACGTTTTTGGCGTCCTGCGCGCTGTCAGGGCAGTGTTGCCCTCAATGCGAAGCAATCGCAGTGGGTTGATCGTCAATGTCAGCTCGGTACTGGGCTTCCTTCCGGCACCTTTCATGGGACTATATGCAAGTAGCAAGCATGCGCTCGAAGGGCTCTCAGAATCTCTTGACCACGAGATCAGGAACTTTGGAGTCCGCGTTGTCGTGGTCGAGCCAAGTTTCACTAAAACAAAACTGGATACGAACGCAACGCGCACAAAGGAAACTATTGAGCAATATGCAAGCGATCTCGCATGCAGCGTCGAGGCCGTGCAGCGGCAGGTTGACCGGGCTCCTGAGCCCGAGAATGTAGCAAAAAAGATCCTTGCGATAGCAAACGGTTCGCGTCAGCTCAGACAGTCGGCCGACGGACGGGCGAGGTTACTCAGCATTCTTCGACGTTTCGCCCCTTCGAACCAGGTTGACAAGAGTCTGAGGCAATCTTTTGGCTTAAAGATTTGAAGACAGCGCCGTAGACCTTGCTTCGACGATAACTCGTGCAGCAATAGTCGAAGAACCTTAGGCGTGTCTTCTACCTACGCACACACAAGAAATTACCAAACGATCTGACTCTAGGAACCGGCAACATGAAAAGAAATTCGTCTCTCTCGGCAACGTCACTGTCCCGCCGTAAAGCGCTTTGGGGTGGCGCGGCGGTCGCGGCCGCGGCGACATCGATGGCGGGACTCGGAAACGCATCAGCTGCATCGAACTCGAAATTGCCGCGCCACGACGCAAACCACACACGTGATTTTATTACGGTGACGGACGGCACCCGCATTTTTTACAAGGATTGGGGTACTGGCGCTCCTGTCGTCTTCTCTCATGGTTGGCCACTCGATGCCGACGCGTGGGATTCGCAAATGCTGTTTTTGTTGCAGCATGGTTACCGGGTGATCGCGCATGACAGGCGCGGTCATGGAAGGTCATCGCAAACAAGCTCGGGCAATGATATGGACACATATGCCGATGACCTGGCGGCCCTTATGGATGCACTCGACATAAACGGCGCGATGATGGTGGGTCATTCCACGGGCGGCGGTGAAGTGGCGCGGTACATCGGACGACATGGGAGTCGGCGGGTGAAGAAGGTGGTGTTGATTGGCGCCGTTCCGCCGATCATGGTTAAAACAGAACAGAATCCTGGCGGTTTGCCTGTCTCTACCTTTGATGGGATTCGAAATGGGGTATCCGCTAACCGATCGCAGTTTTATCGCGATCTTGCCATACCTTTCTATGGCTACAACCGCCCGAACGCAAAAGTTTCGCAAGCAGTCGTCGATGAGTTTTGGCGGGAAGGCATGCTCGGCGGTATTAAAGGCCAATATGAATGCATCAAGCAGTTTTCCGAAGTGGATTACACGGAAGATCTGAAGAAGATCAACGTTCCCACACTTATCCTGCACGGTGACGACGACCAAATCGTGCCTATAGCAGACGCTGGCATGTTGTCCGAAAAAATCGTGAAAAGCGCGACGCTCAAAGTCTACCAGGGTGCTCCGCACGGAATGTGTACCACTGAAGCGGATCGCGTGAATGCAGACCTACTTGAATTTGTGTCGACCTGACCGATGCCGGACCCCGCAACGCAATGCGATGGGCTCCACGACCGTCCGATTTTAGGACGCTTAGGTAAGTCGGACCTTTGCTTCTTCATCAGCAAAGGTCCAACCGTCATCATCTATTCACTGGGTACTCGTCCTGCAGCCACCGGGCGGCCCTTTCTGGACAGAGGAACATCGAATGATCGGAACCCACGAGACCGTGCATCACGAACACTTCAGCGTGCGATCCTACGAGGAAGTCGTGACCGCACTTTATGAAGCAACCGGAAGCATGGATGAAGCAACAGTCGCTACCATTGGCGACGTCGAGTCGCGCGCCGAATTTGAGGCCATGTGCAAAGCGCGGGAAGGAAGCAGCGGATTCATGCGCTTCATGGTAATAAACCACGGCGACTGGCTGAGCCGCCTTTACGATAAGCCTTCGAAGGCGCTCCTTGTCATCCTCGGCAATCCTTTGGTCGCGATCACGATGCTGAGCGGCAGCCTGCAGGTTGGGCTCAACGTGCCCACGCGCATCTTCATCTACGTGGACGACGACGGAATAACTCGTGTTTGCTACGATCTTCCGTCCACGCTGATGACGGATATTGAAGGGGAAACCGAAGTAGCCGCAGCGAAGCTGGACTTGAAGCTAGTCGAACTTGCGACACAGATCAGTGGCGTAGACCCATCCGCTTGATTCACCAACCAGGATCAGCGAGTTTTCTAAGCGCCCGCCGCGCTGCTACGCAGCGTTAAATGGTGATGGAATCGCCCGGGTATCAAGGAGGCAGGCTGATTTAGGCCAAAATGCATCGTTTGGCTCGCTGGCGATATTCCGCCGATACGTATCAGCTTTCTCACAAAGTACGGCATCCGCAGCGGCCGGATGAAATGTTGCGGTGAGTGTTGTTCGGGCCCGACCAGCCCGGTAACCTGCCTACGCGCACAAAACCGGGGGGTCACAACAGGCGGCACGAGACACCATGCCTGGGGTGCGATGTGTCGAGGTGAAGAAGGTAGAAGATTTGAAAAGACAGGTCGCGGCCCGTCCTCCGCGGGTGGGAAGGTTGCGCGGCACAAGCCGCTCTGAGTCTGCCTGAAGCTGTTTGGGTACAACCGGGTGCCATGGTAGGCCACCACTCGGTCCGACGTTAGCATGCTTAAACATTGGTTGGCCTGCGTCGCTTGATCATCAACTGCTGATCCTCGGCCATGAATGGCGTGCGCGAATGTGATCGGCTCAGGAGAACATCGCCGTGTGCGAATTGCAGAAAATCGCTCTCGTGACGAATGCCACGGATTATGCCGGCCCGGCCGCCGTCGACGCTCTGATAGCCGCGGGATTCGTCGTGATCGCGCATGATGACGCATTCAGCGACTACGTGCGCTGGGACGCATTTGAACTCGCCCATCGAGGCGCTAAGCGCGTCGGTGCGACCGCCGCCTCCGACATCATCGACGTTGCGTGGGAGATGCACGGACGCGTCGATGCGATCATCAGCAACGATCATTTTCCCGCCATCCAACGCCCGATCAGCGACACCACCTCGGACGATCTCCGCGACACGCTCGAAACATTGCTGGTGCGGCCATTCGCATTGGTGCGCGCGGCCGTTCCGCGTCTGCGCAGACAGGGCACCGGCAACGTCGTAATGATCACGTCATGCCGCACGCGCTTGCCTATTCCCGGCGCGGCAATTCCCGATGCGGCGCGGGCGGCGGCCAACGCTCTGGTGCGGTCGTTCGCGACCGAACTTGCGCCGCACGCAATCGCGATCAATGCGATCGCGCCCAATTTTCTGTACAGCGAGGCTTACTATCCACGCGCGGTGTTCATCGACGATGCAGGCGGCCGCGAATTCGTGCGTACCTATGTGCCGGTGGGACGCCTGGGCGAGCCCGCCGAGATCGGTGAATTGATCGCGTATCTCGCATCGACTTCGTCGCGTTTTCTCACTCGCGCCGTGATCGATTTCGCTGGTGGATGGCCAACCGCACCGCTGCGGCCGGGTCCGCAAAAGCGCTAGATTTTCGTCCTCCTTGCGATGACTGTATGCGGTCCTTCAGGGACGCCCTAGCAATGGACGAGTGATTCTCTGATGCTACCTGTCCACGTGGACAGCCGGGATGAGAGTACATGACAGAAGAGCGAGATTTGGGTCGCCGGCTGGTAGTCGACGCGAAGCGGGAAGGTCGCCGGGAATACGATCCGCAAGTCCGCGAGAAACTGGTCCAGTTGTGCATGACATCCAGCGCGAGTGGATCACGCGCTATCAGAAGACCCATGCGGCGCAGAATTCGGCCGAGAAAAAACTGAGACAGTAGACGGGGCATCGCTTGATGTTACGCCGCCGGCGCTGCGGACTTACGGGCCCGACCTGTCATCAACATTTGTACCGGTCGTTCAGGGGCTGTGACGGTTGAACGATTGGAGAGCAGCCTCGTTATCTGGCCAGATAACGAGGCTGAGATCGTGTCAATGGCGACAAACGTGTTGCTCGCGTTGCTCCATGCGATGACATCACCGCGATACGACGATATCCGAAGCAGGGATATTGCCCCTGAACAGTGAGGCCGTGCGCCGGTCTAACCCGCCTTGCCGATCAATGTCACGATCACCACCGAGGAACTGAAGGCGTTGCTCACCGAGCGTGATGCTGCTCGTGAATTGCGAGAGGAACAGGAGGTCTTTGCCGTAAGCACCCGGTGAAGTCGTCTTGATCGGCAAGTCGTGCCACCCGACGATCATGTCCATTCAAACTTTAAATGGACAGGTGTACACGATGGACGAAGTTGAGTTTGTACCGGATGTCGTTCAGCCGACACGGCGCCGGCGGCATAGCAAGGAATTCAAGGAGACGGTCATTCGGGCGGCAATGCAGCCGAACGTGTCGATTGCGGCCGTGGCACTTCATTACCGGTTGAACGCCAATCTGCTGCGTAGCTGGGTTGCGGCGCGGGAAGAACGCGATGCCGCTGAAGCGGCCCGGCAGGAATTGAATGTCTCGTCGCCGGAATTTGTACCGCTGCAGATGCAGAATGGTGTTGCAGCGGCGACGCACATCGAGGTCGAGGTACGCAGGGGCGCGACGGCGATCACAGTACGCTGGCCACTGTCGGCCGCGGGCGACTGCGCAACATGGCTGCAGGGGTGGTTGCGTTGATTCGCATCGATGCCGTCTGGCTCGCGACGGACCCGGTCGACATGCGCGCCGGTGTCGATACGCTGCTCGCACGCGTGGTCAAGGTGTTCGGCGCGGCAAGACCCCATCATGCCTATCTGTTTGCCAATCGGCACTCGACTCGAATGAAGGTGCTGATCTACGATGGCCTAGGTATATGGCTTGCCGCACGGCGGCTGAACAAGGGGCGCTTCGTCTGGACGAACGGCGAGCAGGCGGTGAGCGTGGGGCTGAGCCCTGAACAGCTTCAGGCCCTGGTGATGGGACTGCCGTGGCGCACTCTCGCGCCGGATCACGCGATCACGGTGGTTTGATCTCCATAAGTACGTAAACGGTTTCCCTTGCTGCATCGCGCGCCGCTCTGGCAGACTGGTCGCGATGGATATACCCGCCGATCTTGACGCCCTCAGTACCGAACAGATACGCGAACTGAACGCGAAGCTGATGGCCGAGATCGCCGAGAAAGAAAGAGAGTTGCAGTACCGGCAAACACGTATCGACCAGCTTACGCACGAACTCTCGGTCATCAAGCGGCAGCAGTTCGGCAAGCGCAGTGAGCAGCTCAACAAGGAGCAACTGAGCCTGCTCGAGGAAGCGCTCGACGCGGATCTGGCAGCAATCGGGCTCGAGCTGCACGGGCTGAAGTCCGGCGAGCAGGCAGGAACACCACGGCAACAGCCAAAGCGTGAACCGCTTCCTCCCGAACTGCCACGTACCGACATTCATCACGAGCCGGACAGTACGATCTGTACGTGCGGCTGCGAACGCGTTCGCATCGGCGAGGACATCAGCGAGAAGCTGGATTACACGCCCGGCGTGTTCACGGTTGAGCGGCACATCCGGGGTAAATGGGCATGCAAGGCATGCGAGACGCTAGTGCAGGCTGCGGTGCCGCCGCACGTGATCGACAAGGGCATCCCGACCACCGGTCTGCTGGCTCAAGTGCTGGTGGCCAAATACAGCGATCACCTGCCGTTGTATCGACAGGAGCGCATCTTTGCGCGGGCGGGTCTGGCGATCGCGCAATCGACGCTCGGCGCCTGGGTTGGCGCGTGTGGCGTGCGCCTGCAGCCCCTGGTCGATGCACTTCGCGAAGAAGTGTTGCAGCAGGCAGTACTGCATGCCGACGAGACGCCGGTACAGATGCTTGCGCCGGGAAAGGGCAAAACCCATCGAGCCTATCTGTGGGCGTACAGCACCACGCAGTTCTCCGATATGAAGGCAGTGATCTATGACTTCGCCGATAGCCGCGCCGGCGAACATGCACGCGCGTTTCTGGGAGAGTGGCGCGGCAAGCTGGCGTGCGACGATTACGGGGGCTACAAGTCCAGCTTCAGGAGTGGGGTCACAGAGATCGGGTGCCTGGCCCACGCGCGCCGTAAATTCTTCGATTTACAGGTCAAGCACCAGAGCGAGCTGGCCGAGCCAGCGCTGCGATACTTCGGTGCGTTGTACGAAGTAGAACGCAACGCCGCACAACTTGAGCCCGGTGAAAGACGTCTTGTGCGTCAGGAGCGGGCTCGCCCCATCGCCGACGAACTTCATGCATGGCTGCTCACGCAACGGCAGCGTGTGCCGGACGGATCCGGGATCGCCTCGGCACTCGACTACAGCCTCAAACGCTGGGAGCCCCTTACGCGCTATCTTGACGATGGGAATGTACCAGCCGATAACAACTGGGTCGAAAATCAAATACGGCCGTGGGCCCTGGGGAGGTCGAACTGGTTGTTCGCAGGATCTCTGCGTGCCGGAAAACGCGCGGCCGCGATCATGACATTGATCCGCTCTGCACAACTGAACGGACACGATCCGCTGGCTTACCTGAAGGACGTGTTGACGCGCTTGCCGACACACCGTGCCGCCGACATAGCGCAACTGCTTCCTCATCGCTGGACGCCGACCGCTGCTTGATCGTTAGCGATTGCCACCGTCAAGATGCCTTCCCCGGGCGCTTACTCTTTGCCCGGCGCCTTAGGGCTTATGACAGCAGGGCACGATCTTGCTAAAGGAGCGACTGCGAGCCTACCGTCGCGAACTTGTCGGGGCCAAGAGCGGGGCACGAGATTCTGAACAACTTGGCTGTACAACGAAGCCGAGGCTCGGCGCGAGCGGCGCGCCTGCCCAGAAAGACACGCGGGAGACGGCGGTTGGCGAAAGTCGCTACTTGATTATTTTATAAACCGGCGGAGAGTAGGGGCTCGCAACCATGTCAGTGCGTTGTTCGGGCAACTTCTTCTCGTCCTGTGTAGCGGATGCGGTTGAATGTCTCAACAGTAGATGAGCGTTCTCCTCTGCGGGTAGGTCGGCTTCCCGTTTGGCCGACGTGTCGACGTGAGCTGGCGGCACATTACTCTGGGCAAAAGTCACCCCGGAAATCGTAATTACGGTGGCAAACGTTAGTTTGAGAAGCTTATTCATGATTGGCATCAGTGGTTGCTTGGAGAGATCCAAGCGCAGGGTTTGGAATCGATGGTTGGTTGAAACTTAGAAGGCATCTCTATCACTAAAAGTGCGTATGCACATTCGAGTGGTTATGCACCGTCCGAGACTGCATTATTTCGGGCGGAACCCACTGATGGCGCCTGCTTCGCCGGGAATGGCTCCGGATTCCAGCCCCCGCCAAGTGCCTTGAACGTCGCGATCGCCGCACGAGCTGATTCGGTTTGCGCCTGCGCTCTTGCGTCGGACGCCTGCAGCAGGGTGTCGTCGGCATGCAAAACGTCGATGAAGCTTGCCGCGCCGCTTCGGTAACCCGCCATCGAGGAATCCTTCGCCTTGGACAACGACGCCTCAGCATGCGAAAGGGTGGCCGCCTGTGACTCTCTGTTTACCAATGAGGAGAGCGAGTTTTCAACATCCTCGGTGGCGCGAAGTACGGCCTGGCGATAGGCGGCAAGGGCCTCCGCATCGGCGCCTTTCGCCGCGCTGACGTCGGCGTTGATGCGCGCGAAGTCGAACAGGCGCCAGCGCAAACCGACGAGGCCTGCCATCTGATTGGCACCGCCCGTGAATAGCGTGCCGGCTCCGGCTGCGGTTGCACTGCCGAGAAACGCGTCCAGCGATACCGTCGGATAGTACTCGCTGATCGCGGCGCCTATGCGCGCGTTGGAGGCGGCAAGGTGGCGTTCGGCTGCGATCAGATCGGGGCGCCGTTGCAGAAGATCGGCCGGGGTGCCCATGTCGGAGATTGACGGCGCGGCAGGGATCGGCGCGGCCGTGAGCAGTTCCGCCCGGTGGGTACCCGGCGGCGAGCCCAGCATCACGTCAAGCGCGTTCAACGCCGCATCGAGGCCGGCATTGAGGACTGGCACCGTTGCGCGAACCTGGTCGAGGGTGCCTTGCGCCTGCTGGACCTGATAGTCGGCGGCGACGCCCTTCGAGTAAAGGAGCTGCACGTCAGCGAGCAGCTCTTCCTGTGTTTTGACCTGCCGGTTCGCGATATCCAGGCGGGCCTGAAGGCCTCGTATCGTGACGTAGATGTCCGCTGTCTGGGCTGCGATGGCCAGCCGGGTGGCCACGGCCGACGCCTGGGTGGCGGAATAGTCTGCGAGCGCGGCTTCGCGCTGTCTGCGCAGACCACCAAAGATGTCGATTTCCCAGCCGGCTTCCAGATTCGCCTCGTACTCGGTACCCCAGCGCTTGTAACCTGGCGTTGCATTGAGCAGTTGGCCCACCGGTGTATCGACCGACTGGTAGGCCCGGGTTGCCGAGGTTGATACTGTCGCCGAGGGAAGCAGTGCCGCGGTAGCGGAGCCAACGTTCGCACGTGCCTGTTCAATCCGTGCGACCGCTTGGGCAAGGTCAAGGTTCTGCGCAAGAGCTATGGACACATAGTTTGTCAGAAGCGGATCGTCGAAACCTTCCCACCAGGCTGACAGATCCGCCGAGGGCGCGATCGCGGCCTTCGCGGCAGGCGGCTGCGTCATGTAGCCGGGAGGGAGCGGGACATCCGGTCGCCGGTAGTCGGGACCCACCGTGCAGGCGGACAGGACGGCAGCGCTGATCAGCAGAAGAAAAGGGCGATACGAACGCAGCATGATCGTCTCGGGAAGTGGTGAGAGTGTGACCAATATACAATATGGTCACCGGTTGTCAACTATTCCCTGAAGGTCTAAGCTTGAGACATGAACACGCCCCTCACATCCGCCCCCCCGTCCCGTGGTCCTTCGGAGCATGAAGTCCGCGCGCAGATTGTCGATGCCGCGACGGAGTACTTCACCCGATACGGCTACGAAAAGACCACCGTTTCCGACCTGGCAAAGCAGATCGGTTTTTCCAAGGCCTACATCTATAAGTTTTTTGACTCCAAACAGGCCATAGGCGAGGTGATCTGTGCGAATCGCCTTGCGGCCATCATCACGGCAGTCACGGATTCCGTCGAGGACGCCCATAGCGCAACTGAGAAATTCCGCCGAATGTGCAAAGCGCTGCTCGCGTCCGGGCGTGAACTCTTTTTCCAGGATCGCAAGCTATACGATATCGCCGCTGTTGCGGCCGCTTCGCCTTGGCCCTCAGTCCAAAGATATGAGGAGCAGATCCGGCAGCTTTTAACCAAGATCGTGGTTCTAGGCCGCGAAACCGACGAATTCGAGCGCAAGACGCCGCTCGACGAGGTGGTGAGCGCGATCTTTCTGGTGATGAAACCATATTTCAACCCATTACTTCTGCAATACAACCTCGACTCAGCCGACGAAGCGACGGTGCAGCTTGCAAACCTGGTGCTAAGGAGCCTAGCCCGCTGAAATTTGTGTTGTGACTATTGACTGAATCGGTCACTGGAATCAAAATGAGGCCTTCCACTAGTCGCAAGGAGCGACCTCATGTTCCGGCACCGTTACTTTGTTTTCACGCTGAGCCTGGCATCGCTTGCCCTTGCGGCATGCGGTGACCGGCAACCCCCTGACCCGCGCACCGAGCCCCCGCTCGTGCTCACCCGTGTTGTACAGCAAGCGATGGGGGCGAGTCGCTCCTTTACGGGTGTGGTCGGTGCCCGCGTTCAAAGCGATCTCGGTTTCCGAGTTCAGGGAAAAGTGATTGAGCGTATGGTGGACTCGGGGCAGACCGTAAAACGTGGTCAGCCTTTGATGCGGATTGACCCCATCGATCTGGGGCTGCAGGTGCGCTCACAGCAGGAACTGGTTAATGCGGCGCAGGCCCGTGCGACTCAGACCGCTGCCGACGAAGCCCGGTACCGCGATCTCGTGGCCGCAGGCGCGGTGTCGGCGTCGACCTACGATCAGCTCAAAGCGGCTGCAGATTCTGCCAGGGCCCAGCTCGTTGCAGCAAAGGCACAGGCCGATCTGGCGAATAACGCGTCGGGATATGCCGTCCTGGTGGCCGATGCGGACGGCGTAGTTGTGGACACTCTGGCCGAGCCGGGTCAGGTCGTCGCCGCGGGTCAGATTGTTGTGCGTCTTGCGCACGCCGGGCCGCGCGAAGCTGTTGTACAACTGCCCGAAACCCTTCGCCCCGCTCCAGGCTCGGTCGCACAGGCGTCGCTCTATGGCGCGGTTACGAAAAGTCTTCCGGCGACGCTGCGACAACTCTCTGACTCTGCTGATCGCCTGACACGCACATACGAGGCCCGGTATGTCCTCAGCGGTGCACTTGCCAACGCCCCGCTTGGCGCCACGGTGATGGTTGATCTTGCAGGTGAGAACAGGCAGCGTGAAGCCGCTCTGGAGGTGCCGGTAGGAGCATTGTTCGACCCGGGAACCGGCGCAGGCGTCTGGACGATTGAAGGTTCGCCGGCGCACGCATCCTGGCATAAGGTTCACGTTGCGGCGCTCGGCGACGAGACGGCGACCGTCACCGGGGACCTTCACGAGGGCGAACGGGTAGTGGCCCTTGGCGCGCAGCTGCTTCATGACGGCGAAAAGGTGCGCCTTGCTGATGACAGCATGGCCACGGCATCGAGCACGCGGGAAGGAGAGACGCGATGAGCGGCTTTAATCTCTCGGCTCTGGCCGTGCGCGAGCGCTCGGTTACCCTCTTTCTGATCATCGTGATTTCTGTTGCCGGGATCATCGCTTTCTTAAAACTTGGGCGGGCAGAGGATCCCCCCTTCACCGTCAAGTCGATGACGGTCATTACGGCGTGGCCGGGTGCCACGGCGCAGGAAATGCAGAACCAGGTTGCCGAGCCTCTCGAAAAGCGCATGCAGGAGCTTCGTTGGTACGACAGGACCGAAACCTACACGCGCCCGGGACTGGCATTTACAACGGTTACCCTGCTGGACAGCACACCGCCTGCAGATGTTCCCGAGCAGTTTTACCAGGCCCGCAAGAAGCTCTTCGATGAGGCTGGCAGCCTGCCTCCTGGGGTCATTGGTCCTCTCGTGAACGATGAATATTCTGACGTCACGTTCGCGCTGTTCGCGGTAAAGGCGAGAGGGCAGCCTGAACGGCTGCTCGTACGTGACGCCGAAGGTTTGCGTCAGCGACTTCTTCATGTGCCGGGCGTCAAAAAAGTCAACATCGTTGGCGAACAGGCAGAGCGGATTTATGTCTCGTTTTCGCACGACCGGCTCGCGACGCTTGGCGTGACGCCACAGGACATCTTCGCGGCTCTGAACGGTCAGAACGTCCTGACACCAGCGGGATCGATCGACACGTCCGGCTCCCAGGTATTCGTTCGCATTGAAGGTGCCTTCGACAAGCTGCAGAAAATTCGCGACACGCCGATCGTCGTCAATGGCCGAACGCTCAGGCTCTCGGACGTGGCCACCGTCGAGCGCGGGTATGAAGACCCGGCTACCTTCCAGATTCGGAACGACGGTGAACCTGCATTGCTGCTTGGCGTTGTCATGCGTGACGGCTGGAACGGGTTGACCTTGGGCCAGGCGCTCGACAAGGAAGTGGCTTCAATTAACGCAGGGCTGCCGCTGGGCATGAGCGTGATCAAGGTGAGCGACCAGGCCGTCAATATCCATTCGGCGATTGACGAGTTCATGGTCAAGTTTTTTGTTGCACTGCTTGTCGTAATGGTGGTGAGCTTTGCCAGCATGGGCTGGCGTGTAGGGATCGTCGTCTCGGCCGCGGTGCCGTTGACACTCGCCGGCGTGTTCGTCGTCATGGCCGCAACCGGGAAGAGCTTCGACCGGATCACATTGGGCTCACTGATTCTCGCGCTCGGATTGCTTGTGGATGATGCCATCATCGCCATCGAGATGATGGTGGTGAAAATGGAGGAAGGGTTTAGTCGCGTCCAGGCGTCTGCCTATGCCTGGAGCCACACGGCGGCCCCAATGCTCTCGGGTACGCTGGTCACGGCCATCGGTTTCATGCCCAATGGCTTTGCTCACTCAACGGCGGGCGAATATACCAGCAACATGTTCTGGATTGTGGGTATCGCGCTGATCACTTCTTGGATCGTTGCTGTTGTCTTCACCCCATATCTCGGTGTCAAACTCTTGCCCGACATCGCAAAAATTGAGGGCGGGCATGAGGCGATCTACAACACCCCCAATTACCAACGTTTTCGCCGCTTCCTGATGCGCGTGGTGCAACGCAAGTGGGTTGTCGCGGGCATCGTGATCGCATCGTTCGTGGTTGCGGTGATGGGAATGGGCATCGTAAAGCAGCAATTCTTCCCGACCTCCGACCGACCGGAAGTCCTCGTGGAGGTGCAGATGCCCTACGGCACGTCTATCGAGCAAACCTCGGCGGCAACAGCGAAGGTCGAGACGTGGCTTGCAAAACAGCCCGAGGCAAAAATCGTGACCTCGTATATCGGGCAGGGCGCCCCGCGCTTCTATCTGGCGATGTCTCCCGAATTGCCCGACCCGTCGTTCGCAAAAATCGTGATACTCACGAATGACGAGGAGCAGAGGGAGGCACTCAAGTTACGCTTGCGCAAGGCAGTTGCCGAAGGGCTCGCGCCCGGAGCGCAGGTTCGCATCACCCAGCTTGTGTTCGGTCCTTATTCACCCTATCCGGTAGCGTTCCGCGTCATGGGTCCGGATCCGGCGAAGTTGCGTACGATCGCCGCGCAGGTTGAACGTGTCCTGAGCGCAAGTCCGAAGATGCGAACGGTTAATGCCGATTGGGGTCCTCTCGTGCCCGCCCTGCATTTCACGCTGGATCAGGACCGTCTGCAGGCGCTCGGTTTGACCTCCAGTTCGGTCGCCCAGCAGTTGCAGTTCCTGTTGACTGGCATACCGGTCACCCATGTGCGGGAAGACATCCGCTCAGTCGAGGTCGTTGCGAGATCGGCTGGCGATGTGCGGCTCGACCCCGAACGGATCAATGCGTTCACGTTGGTGGGTGCCGCGGGTCAGCGTGTCCCGCTCTCACAGATTGGAAAGGTCGATATCCGGATGGAAGATCCGATTCTTCGTCGGCGCGATCGCACACCAACTATTACCGTACGAGGCGACATTGCTGAAGGACTGCAACCTCCGGATGTCTCGACGGCGATGCTCGCGCAGCTGCAACCGGTTATCGCGAAGCTGCCCGACGGTTACCGGATCGAGGAAGCCGGGGCGATTGAGGAAGCCAGCAAGGCGACGAAGGCGCTCGTGCCACTGTTTCCGATCATGATCGCACTCACGCTGCTGGTCATCATTTTCCAGACGCGCTCGATCGCCGCCACCATGATGGTGTTCGCAACCAGTCCACTGGGGTTAATTGGCGTGGTTCCGACACTGCTGTTGTTCAATCAGCCGTTCGGGATCAACGCCCTCGTGGGACTCATCGCACTCTCCGGCATATTGATGCGCAATACGCTGATCCTGATAGGCCAGATCGAGCAGAATACGCGAGATGGGATGACGCCTTTCCATGCGGTGGTGGAGGCGACTATCCAGCGGTCCAGGCCGGTCATCCTGACTGCGCTCGCTGCAATGCTTGCCTTCATCCCGCTGACCCACTCCGTGTTCTGGGGGACGCTGGCCTATACCCTGATCGGCGGAACCTTCGCGGGAACGATCCTGACGCTGGTGTTCCTGCCCGCGATGTACTCCATCTGGTTCAAGATCCGGCCGGACGCGGCGGAAGTTCGAGCAGCGGAGGAGGAGGGCGAAGGCTCGCTTGTGTAGCAGTCGTCCGGCGGAAACCCGGGACCATTGTAGTGCGCACAACGTGCGACGGCTCGGCAGGCGGCTCGGCGGGCGGGGTCATTCTGCAGGGATATGACGCGATCGAGGCGCATGGATGCGAGCGCCTCGATCGCGGCTGTGGCCGCATTGACGCAGGACGGTCACAGCGCCACGCGCAGAACATTGCCCCCTCTTTAGTGACGTCAGACGATCTCGTTTCAAATCTTTGCTTTCGGCATGGCATCCGCAACTTAGCGGGAAGCCGGATGGTTATCGGATGCCTGCAAGCCGCGTAAAGCGGCTGGTTTCGCCGTGCCCGTTCGTGCCAGCTGCGCATTGCGGGTAGCGTGGGCCGATCCAGTTACCCTGAGCGCCGTAATGTCGGCGATTGATAACGCGTAGCCAGCCACTTATGCTTGCTACGCTCACGTTGGACCACAGTCCGTCCTATGACGTGCTACCGTGCTACGGAGGACGGCTACAATCCAGAGCAGGGCCGGCGTCCATCCCGCCGCGACGGCAGTCGTTGATAGGCCTATGCGCGGAAGCCTTCAGACAGACAGCCGGGCTCTCGCCGCACCACTGGCTACTGAGGCGTAGGAATGATCGCGCGAAATCGCTACTCAGCGGCGCGGGCGCCAGCTTTGCGCCATTGCAGCCGGCTGCGGCTTTTTTGATCAAAGCCATCTCCCCCAGGTGTGCCGTGGCCTCATGGGTCGAAGGCCCAAGGATTCTCGTCCAAACAACCGCGCCCGCTAACGCATCCGTCGCCGCGTCGCTCAAGTCTGGCCGGCTTCATTCCAGGCACATATCGGCGTTTTGTCCATCCCGCCATAGCTTTATCCAAGACCGAGTCGCCTCACCGCGCTACGCTTCAACATACAACCGGGCTGCGGAGATCGATCTTGGATCAGCTGCTTCAACACGCGTCGGACGGAATTGTCGGGACGCGAATTCCCAAGCGCAAAGCGCCGATCGTACGTTGGTTCTTCGACGAGGGCCCGTGCACGGCAAGCTATGTCGTGCACGATCCGGTCACACCTACAGCGGCGGTTATTGACTCCGTGCTGGATTTCGATGCGCCCGCTAGCCGCACCTCAACGCGGTCTGCACCAGCTATCGTTGCCCAGGTCGAGTCGGAGGGGCTAACGATCGAATGGCTGCTCGCAACTCGCGCTCACGCGGACCATCCCGCCGCCGCGCCTTCTTTGCAGGCGCAGGTTGGTGGCAGGATCGCCATCGGGCGCGCCATCATAGCCGTACCTAAAATCTTCGGCGACATCTCTAGCGCCGAGCCGGAATCCGCGTGCGATGAGTCGCAGCCCAATCATCTTTTCGGTGACGGTGGGTTGTTCACAATCGGGACACTTGAATGCACCGTGCTCAACGTTCCAAGCCCCACGCCGGCGGACATGGCTTATGCGATGACGACGACGTGTTTTGCAGTGACGCGCTCTTCATGCTGGACTACGGAACCGCGCGAGCAGATTCTCCGGGCGGCGATGCAGGTCAGCTCAATTGTCCGGCTCGGAGGCTCCTCATTTTGCCCGACGAAGCACGGCTCTGTCTCTGTCACGATTACAAGGCGTCGGGACGCTGTGGCGAACTCGCCGGTCATGACAGTCGCTACCGGCGATAACGCGGCTGCCTAGGCGGGCTGTGATCGACACCGTTTCCCGGGACCAGCGATCAAGGAATATGGCCGCTGTTTCCAACAAGGACACTCTCCCCGAGATTTTGGTGCGGCGTGCGTTGCATCGCCTCGGGTATCGGTTCCGATTGCATCGGAGTGATTTGCCCGGAACGCCCGATATCGTATTGCCGAAGTACAAGCTTTGTATCTTCGTCCATGGGTGTTTCTGGCATCGCCACGCGGGTTGTAAGCGGGCAAGCACGCCGTCAACCAACGTGGAATTCTGGAAGCGGAAGTTCGAGAAGAACGTTAATAGGGATGCCGCGACGGTTGATCGTTTGACCAAGATGGGATGGCGCGTCGAGGTGATTTGGACATGTCAGACGTCGCGATCGGAAGACTTGATGAAAGTACTAAATGGATGTCTCTCAGGCACCAAACCTTGATTATGTGTATTGGTTTGACCGTGTCTTGCGGTGGCCGGACATGAAGTCATACACTGAGCAGAAGCAAGTCATCGTGCGGTTGTGGTACCGCGAGCGTTGCGTTTCGCGACATCGCGTTCGGTTACTTCTCTGAAGGCGAGGGCTTGAGCGCGTCGCTTCTTGCGGACCGGCTCGCCGTGTTTTGCCGTTCTGCGGGGTAGATCTGTAACTGTACGTCGCCACATTGAGCAATCCCTTATGGGCTGGCCCTGTACAGCCACAATGAGAAACCCGCCTGTGATCAAACTACGTGAATTGGAGTCCTGGCGCTGGCTGGCTTTAGTCGGATTGGGTTGGAAAATGTTTGACGGAATCGATGACGGTATTGCCAACACCAATTGTCTCGAGGTACTTCCTCTTCGAGGCCGCTTTAGCAGAGTTGGTACTGAATCTCCGTTGCGGTCCGCGGAGCGGCAGTAAGTGCCGGTGGTATTTTTCGGTATCGTTGGCGGTATCGTCGCCATATGAACTAGTTGCATCCTTGTCCAGATAAGGTTGCAGCCGTTGGGTTGACAATCGAGTGGGAGTGAATTGACGTCCTTCGAGGAAACACTAACCCATAGGGCGCTATGGCCCTGACGGTATCTCGCTTGCGATGGCGCGTGAACTACTCCTGGACGCACGCAAAGCCGTTCCCAAAGGTACATCGCCCGCGCTTGAGCCGGCCGCGCAAGCGTGCAGCGTCGGACCGAGCTGATGAAGTCGGGCGACACTGATTCGGACCGGCCCGGTGGATACCCCGGATGCAGATTCATCTCCGCGCCCATCGCGCGTTCGATGACGGCCTTGTTGAACGCCAGCATCAGCTCCTGTACCGTATCCGGTCATTTAACGACGCCTCTCGATCGGAACGCCCAATGCGCTGGTAGGGTGGTTGCGTGTGTCGCCGATGACCTTCAGAATGCGGCAGACCGGTAGCAGGTCAAAGCGTTCTGGCAAGTCAGTCATGGGAGCAAGTCACGATGCCGGCACCCTATCTCGGTACCTGTCTGTGTGGACAGATCAGATTCGAGCTTCTCGCCGATCCGTTAACGTTTTATGTCTGTCATTGCACAGACTGTCAGCGCAGAACGGGCGGCGCAGCATTGCCTGTAATGTGGGTTCGTCGATCTGACATCAAAGTCATTGACGGTGTGCCAGCCCTTCGGGTCTTCGATCTGGGCAATGGAAAGCAACGGCGCAGCAAGCTATGCGAGCGATGTGATACCCGATTGTGGGCAGAGCCTGCAGATAAGCCCGACATAGCCGTCCTGAGACCCGGCGTCCTGCTCAATCAGAGCGAGTTTGAGCCCGTCGCACACCTCTACGTACGGAGCAAGCAGTCGTGGTTCTCCATTCCCGAAGGTGTTGCGCAGTTCGAAACGCAACCTGGCCAGCAGGGAGAACTGCTGCGTCTATGGCAGCAACGACACAGTCGATTGAGATGACTCCCCGGCAGCGAGAGTTTGCGACCGTCGATGGACAGGCTCGCTCCAGGGCAAGAGCGCGGCGTAGTCGTCGGCCGTTTCAGCGAGCGGCAGTTTCATGAACAGCCAGGCGAGATAACGGTACGCATCGATGCCGTTCGCCTTGCAGGTCTCGACGAGCGAGTAGAGATTTGCACTGGCCTGCGCGCCGGCGACGGTGTCCGAGAACAACCAGCCCTTGCGGCCAATGACGAATGGCCTGATCGCGTTCTCACACAGGTTGTTTGAGATCGGCCAGCTTCCATCGTCGATGTAACGGACCAGCTTGGGCCACTGCCCACTCATGTATTGCAGAGCTCTGCCGAGCAGACTCGACGGCATGACGGTCAGCAGATGCTCAATCATCATGCGTTCGATGATGGCAAGCACGCGGGCGCTATATCGAGCACGTAGCCGCTGCCGACGTTCAGGCTTCCACTTTGTGCTGCGCGCCTCGGCGGCGAACAGCTTGCCGATCAGCACGATGAACCGCGTAGCCAGCAGGTCTCGTGTGCGAGCCGCCTTCGGCACGTTCTCTTCTGCCTTGATGAAGCCGCGACGCACATGCGCCCAGCATCCGAGATGCACAAGCTGGTGATCGTGCGCGATGCCGTTGTACAGCTCGTAACCATCGGTCATCAGCACGGTGCCGGGCTTCACGCCAGCATAGAGCCGCTGCGCGTGCTGTGCACCTCGTCCCGGAGAGTACGAGAACATCCGCACGGGCGGTCCCGAGCCGTTGACCTGCGCCCACAAATAACTCTTCGCCTGTGGTCGTCGTCCCGGTTCCTTCAGCACCTGGAAGGTCGTCTCATCTCCATGGATGAGCTCAGATTCGAGCAGCACGTCACGCATCAGGTTGATGACCGGCTGCACAGCTTGCCCTACGCGCACCACGCTGGCAGCCAGCGTATTCGACGAGATGTCGCCACCAAAGCGACGTAACAGCGTCGCCTGCCGGTACAGTGGCATGCCGTACTGATACTTGCCGGTGATGATCCACGCCAGTGCCGATTCCGTGAGTAGCCCGCGCGGGATGATCCGTGCCGGCGCTGGCGTGACCTTGATACCCAGATCGCAGCAGGGGCATGCGTATTTGACGCGCTGATGCTGAATGACGCGTACCTGCTCGGGAACCACGTCGAGCTGCTCACTTGTCTCGATGCCGATCTCGATGAGCGCATGACCGTCGTGTGCGCAGAACCGCTCCGATTGTGGCAGCTCGTGCCGAACAACTTCGCGAGACAGGCCTGCATCAAGCGGTTTGCGACCGCGCTTACTACGGCTATGCCCTGCGACCCGTGTGGAGGGTTCGTCCTCGCGGGCCTGCACGGCTGCGCCTGACGCCAGGGACTCCGCTTCGTTGAACAGGCCGAGCTGGTCAGCATCGCGTGCTTCGCTTGATGCTCCGAACAGTTCATGCCTGTAGGCGCGTAGCCGTTCCTCCGCCAGATCCCGCTCGGCTGTGACCAATCGCAGTTCGCCACGCAACGCATCGCGCTCGGCGAGCAGCGCCTGATACTCCTCGGCACTCAGCGTGACATCGTTTGGCATGGTCTGTTAGACCGTACTGCCGCGGCGCACGTTCAGCTGATCCGTTCGTAATAACGTCGGGGATGCTTCTGGATAACGGCAAGGTCAATGCCGTCGAGTAACCAGTGGAGTTGCTCGACGCTGAGTGTGACCGTGTCGCTTCCATCTGGCCATATGAAGCGGTCGGCCTCGAGCCGCTTGAGGAGCAGCCAGAATCCATTCCCGCCCCAGCCGAGAATCTTGATACGGTCACGACGCCGGTTGCCGAACACGAATAGAGCCGATGTCATTGGGTTCAGGCGCATCGCCTGTTCAACCAGGATCGACAGTCCATTGATGCCCACGCGGAAGTCGACCGGATCACGATGCAGGTAGACCTTCAGCCCTTCGTCGAACCGGAACACGGCAGCCTCCCGAGCATCTGGACGATTGCCGTCAGTTCTTCGACGTTCGCTTCCCCCAGGTCGAACTCGACGCCGTTGGTCAACCGCACGTGTAACGCGACGGTCATCGACTGCGAGGATGCTCGGGGTACGCAAGGAACAGTCGGCGGTGCCGGTGCCGTAGTAACAACGGGAACAAATGCATGTCGTGCTCTTTCTGCCGATGGCTTTTGCATCGACGCATGCGGGACCTCTACCTTAACTGGCTCGGCCATCTCAATCGTGGCTGATGATCCCGACTCCACGCGGCCCGACTGAGGCGACGATGGCGCAGCATTGTCGCGCTGCATGAGGTACTTCGTCATCCAT
Organism: Paraburkholderia sp. SOS3; assembly: GCF_001922345.1. Lineage (NCBI taxonomy): Bacteria > Pseudomonadati > Pseudomonadota > Betaproteobacteria > Burkholderiales > Burkholderiaceae > Paraburkholderia > Paraburkholderia sp. SOS3. The sequence goes on from NZ_CP018811.1 coordinate 2,223,535, forward strand.
TTGCGCAGCAGGTTCGCATTGATCCCGTGCTCCAGGGCGAGTCGCGCCACTGATGTACCGGAACTCAACGCGGCTTCGACCAGCGCGCGCTTTGCGTTCTCGTCGTATCGGCGACGTCCATCCCGGTTCTGCCGTACTACTCTTAACTCTGAGTGATTGTCAGTCATGGGTGTCCACCTATCTAGGTGGACACCCTTTTCTCATATATCGTCGGTCGCTACGAGGGTGTCATTAATTGACCGCATACCCTGTACCCGTGCCTATGGCTAACCTCTGTTGAGCAAAGCATCGGCCTCTCTGTGCGCCTAGGCGAGCCGATACACAGACCGCTCGCCTATCGACGCTGGTAGACAACGCCCTGAATCGAGACCTGATCCGGCTCTGGTTCCTCGTCAAAACGTTTATGCGCTTCGGCAATGGCGAGTTGGTTCCTGTTTGCCCAGTTGACCAGAGCCATGACCGGCTCCAGCAGCGTTTTTCCCATGTCCGTGAGTTCGTAGTCAACGCGCGGAGGAATGGTCGGAAACATCGTTCGCGTTATCAGTCCATCGCGCTCCAGCCCGCGCAAGGTCAACGTCAGCATCCGCTGGGAAATGCCGTCGATGCTGCGCTTCAGCTCGTTGAAGCGCCGTGGGCCATTAGCCAGCATGGCGACAATGTAGAGGCTCCACTTGTCGCCGATGCGATCCAGGATTTCACGGGTCGCCAGACAGCCGCCAGCGTCGGGTGCAGGCATATCGGCAGGTAGCTCGATGTGACCAGGTGACATGCGTGTGCCTTCTTGTGGGGAATCGGCAGGAACCATACCATCCTTCGTATAAATCGGTAAGTCAGAATCAATATTTTACTTAGTTCTCATTTTATACCTAGGAGCCGTCATGAGCCACACCCTCCTTGTCACTGCCAGCCCGCGCGGGACTGACAGCCTTTCCACCCGTTTTGCCACCGAAATCGCCGATGGCATCGTGGCCCGCTCGGGCGGCCCGCTGACCGTGCGCGACCTCGCCGCGAATCCGCCGCCGCACATCACATCCGCCTACATCCAAGGCCGGATCACGTCGCCCGAAGATCGCACATCGGAACAGAGCGAGGCGGTGAAGGTCGCGCAAGAGTTGGTCGATGAGTTAAAGGTCGCCAATGTGATCGTGCTCGGTTCGGGCATGATCAACTTCGGCCTGCCCTCACAGCTCAAGGCGTGGTTCGATCACGTCACCTGGCCACGCGTCACTTTCGGCTATGGCGACACCGGTCCGACAGGGTTGCTGACCGGCAAGAAGGTCTATCTCGTGACCGCCGCGGGAGGTGTGTTCTCGGAAGGCGCCTGGGCATCGTTCGACTTTCAGACCAACTATCTGCTGCACCTGCTTGGTTTCATCGGCCTGACCGACGTTGAAGTGGTGCGTGTCGAAGGTACTGTTTTAGGCACCGATGCGGTGAAGGCCGCCATCGCCAACGCCGAAACGGCCATCAAAGCCTTGCTGGCGGAGGCTGCGTGACCTCATGGCCGGGGAAAAAACCATCGCGCTGTTCGGTGCGACCGGGCCGACCGGAACGCACATCATCGAGGAAGCTTTGAAGCAGGGCTACAACCTGTCGGTCTATACGCGCGACGCAAGGAAACTCGAGTCGTTCGCGGGAAAGGTAGAGATCGTTGTCGGCAACCTGCAAGACCAGAGTGCCATTGCGAAGTGCGTCCAAGGTGCCGATGCAGTCATTAGCGCCCTTGGTCCCAACAGTCTCAAGGCGCAGGGCGATAAGCCTATCATGCACGGCTTGACCAACATCATCGCCGCGATGAAGCACGCAGGCGTGCGCCGTCTTATCCAGATTTCTACGGCTGCCTATCGCGATCCCAAGGATGGCTTTGCGTTCAAACCCCATGCGTTCGCGCTGTTGTTCAAGGTTATCGCGCGCAAGGGATATGAGGACATCAAGGCGACTGGCGAATTGGTCGCCAATTCCGACTTGGACTGGACACTGGTACGCATTCCGAACCTGAAGGATGGCCCTGCCTATGGCGATGTGGATGTCGGTTGGTATGGAAAGGCCAAACTCAGCATGAAGCTCTCCAGAGGCAATCTTGCGAAGTTCCTGGTTGACCAGATGACCGACAGGAAGTTCGTGCGTGCCGCACCAGGCATCGCTAATCATTGACGCAGGAACGTCTCGACAAGGTTTACGCCATGAGCGGATTCACTAATGCCGATGTACCCGATCAATCGGGAAAGACCTTTATCGTCACCGGCGCCAATACCGGCATAGGCTTTGAAATAGCGAGTGCGCTGGCGGCGCGGCGAGGCAGGGTGCTTATCGGGTGCCGCGATGAGGCAAAAGCGGAAGCTGCTATTAGCCGGATTCGTCTGAAGACCCTTGAAGCGAATCTCGCATTCCTGCCGCTTGACCTCGCAGACCTGGCGAGCGTGCGCAACGCAGCAAAACTGGCCGAAAAGGAAGCGCGCATCGACGCGCTCATCAATAATGCGGGCGTGCAAGGGCCGAAGTTAAAGCACACGGCACAAGGCTTCGAACTGACGTTCGGCGTCAATCATCTTGGTAGCTTTGCGCTCACTGCGCTCATGTTGCCCAAGCTCACGGAAACATCCGGGTCGCGCATCGTTGTCACGAGCAGCGGTCTGCACAAGGACGCGAAGATCGAGTGGGACGATCTTAATGCGGAGAAGAGCTACAAATGGATGCCTCGCTATGCAGCCAGCAAGCTCGCGAATCTGCTTTTTATCTTTGAGTTGGATAGGCGACTGCGAGCGGCGGGCACACCTGTTACGGCGGTAGCCTGCCATCCGGGTCTTGCTGGAACCAGCCTTGCGCGCGATAGCTGGTGGGGCAACATCGCCATGTCATTGATCGGCCTGTGTTTCAACACGCCGGCTCAGGGCGCGTGGGGTGCATTGCAAGCGGCGACCGGACAAATAAAGTCCGGCGGCTATTACGGACCGACGAAAATTTCCGGATTGCGAGGCCCCTCTGGCGAATGCACTCCGTCTCAGGACGCGCGAAATCCGGAACTCGCAAGACGACTGTGGGATGTATCGGTTCAACTGACCGGAATCGATGCCGAACTACCTTCAAATTCATAGCGCGACGATCAGATTGCGAGAGGATGGTTATGTACTGAAATCATGAAATCACATGTCTGTGGTGCATCGGCGGACATCACCATCTCGACAAAGTGCTGGCGGAGCGTTTCCAATGGCGGACGCAGCGAAGACGAGATTGCTTCGGCAATACAAGCGGCTTCCCGCACCATCTCTCGTCGACGCGGTTTCCTTCATTCCCGTGATGTAGGAATTCGGCGGGTACCAAGTCGATAAGATAACGTGGGGCCTGTCGGACGGCATCGACGTCAAGCAGCTGAACTGCGGTAGCCAGTCCGGTATGATCGAAGCTGATTGATGATGAGCCGATGCCGCGCAAACCCGCGCCAGCAAAAGGGCGTGTTTTTCTAACGGTAAAAGCGACGGTAAAGGCTTTTTCCGATCACAACCAAACCCTTTATCCACGCGGGTCTGGGCGATCCGTTGATGATCGGGTGGGCGTAATTCAGAAACCTCTGCGGTGGTCTGCAGAGGTCCGTTGCCCCGCCGCCGTCAGAGAATGACGTAGATCTTGCGCATCGTTTCGTCGACTTGCCACACGCCTTCGGTATTGGCCTCGAAAAACAGCGTATCGCCGCCGCGAAAGTGGATGGCGCTTTCTCCGTCTGGGGTGAACGACCCCGAGCCGGACAGCAGATGCATCACTTCCGCCTGTTGGACCACGCGCCGATAGGTGCCGGGCGAGCATTCGAACACGCCGGTATCGACTGCCTCGCTGCCTGCAATCACGTATTGCTTGCCCGATAGGCGCACCCCTTCCTGATCTGGAAGAGCGGCGGTGCCCCAGTCTTCAAGCCCGCCGAGTTCGATCGCCTGTTTGATCTGCTGTACTTTCATGAGACATCATCCTGTCTGTATTGATTAGGGGTCGACACTTATTCCAGTCCGCCCTGGCACAGATATTTGATCGACAGATAATCGTCGAGGCCGTATCTGGAGCCTTCCCGGCCGTAGCCCGATTCCTTGACGCCGCCGAATGGCGCCGCTTCGGATGCGAGCGCTCCTTCATTGATCCCGACGATGCCTGCCTCGAGTGAGCGCGACATGCGCTCGATACGGCGCAGATCCTGACTGTAGAAATACGACGCGAGGCCGAACGGCGTGTCGTTCGATGCGTCGATGGCCTGCTGCTCGGTATCGAAACGGAACAGCGGAGCAACCGGGCCGAAGGTCTCCTCGCAGCACAACGCCATCGTCGAATCGGCGTCGCCGAGCACGGTTGGCGCAAAATAGTTCGGGCCGAGTTCGGCAAGGCGTTTACCGCCGGTCAACACGGTTGCGCCGTGCGCGACGGCATCGTCGACGTGGCGCGCGATCTTGTCGACGGCACGCGCATTGATCATCGGACCGATCTGCGACGCCGGATTGCTGGCGGGACCGACGCGCAGCGCGGCAACGCGTTCGCACAGCATCTGCGCAAAGCGTTCATAGACACCGGACTGCACGTACACGCGGTTCGGGCACACACACGTCTGCCCGCCGTTGCGGAATTTGGCGGCGAGCAAGCCCGTGACCGCGGCATCGAGGTCTGCGTCGTCGAACACGATGAACGGTGCGTTGCCACCGAGTTCCAGCGACAGCTTCTTCAGCGTTCCCGCCGCTTCACGCGCCAGGTACTTGCCGACGGGCGTCGAGCCGGTGAAGGTGATCTTGCGCACGCGGCCGTCGGCGAGCCAGTCCGCCACGGCCTCGAGCGTCGATTTCCGGGAGGCCACAATCAGGTTCAGCGCCCCATCTGGCACGCCGGCCTCGTGCGCGAGATGAACGAGGGCGAGCGCCGTAAGCGGCGTGTCCTCGGCCGGCTTGGCGACGACGGTGCAGCCGGCTGCGAGCGCGGGGGCGATCTTGCGCGCGATCATCGCGAGCGGGAAATTCCACGGTGTAATGGCCGCGACGATGCCGATCGGCTCCTTCACTACGCTCATGCGCTTACCGCGTTGCTGCTGTGGAATCAGGTCGCCGTAAATGCGTGTCGCTTCATCGGCGAACCACGCGACGTACGATGCGCCATAGCCGACTTCACCGCGCGCTTCGGCGAGCGGTTTGCCCTGTTCGAGCGAGATCAGCGCGGCAAGCGCGTCCTGATGTTCGACGATCAGCGCGTGCCAGCGATGCAGCACCGCAGCGCGCTCTTTCGGCAGACGTGCACGCCATTGCGGCAGGGCGCGGGCGGCGGCATTGGTGGCGGCGCGCGCGTCGGCGGCGCCGCTATCGGCCACCTCGACGATCGGCTTGCCGGTCGCGGGATTGGTGACCGGGAAGCGTCGGCCGCTTTGCGCGGGCAACCATTGGCCGCCGATGAAATTGTCCGCGCGCATCAACGCGGTGGCTTGCTCTTCGAGTGTCATGATCGACTCCACTTTCAATCGCGATATCGATCGATGTCCGCTGCGCCGGCGCGCTTCGCGAGTTGCGCGGCGACTGCCATGCCGACTTCGCGCGTCGAGGCCTTGCCGCCGAGATCACCCGTATGCGGGCCTTCTTTGAGCACCTGCACGATGGCTTCCAGCATCGCATCGTGCGCGACGCGCTCGGCGCCTTCGCCGTTGCCGAGGAAATCGAGCATCATCGCCGCCGACCAGATCATCGCGACCGGATTGGCAATACCCTTGCCGGCGATATCGGGCGCGGATCCATGGACCGGTTCGAACAGCGAAGGGAAGCGGCGCTCCGGATTCAGGTTGCCCGACGGCGCAATGCCGATCGTGCCCGTGCAGGCAGGGCCGAGATCCGACAGGATGTCGCCGAACAGATTGGACGCGACGACCACATCGAAGCGATCGGGGTTCAACACGAAGCGCGCACACAGGATGTCGATATGCTGCTTGTCCCACACGACATCGGGATAGTGCGCGGCCATCTCGGCGGCGCGCGCATCCCACCACGGCATGCTGATCGAAATGCCATTGCTCTTGGTTGCGACCGTGATCTTCTTCTGACGGCGCGCGGCCAGATCGAACGCGAATTTCAGTGCGCGCTCGGTGCCGCGGCGCGAGAAAATCGCTTGCTGCATGACGATTTCGCGTTCCGTGCCTTCGTACATCGTGCCGCCCACCGACGAATATTCGCCTTCGGTATTCTCGCGCACGATCATGAAATCGATGTCGCCGGGTTTGCGGCCCGCGAGCGGCGAGGGCACGCCGTCGAACAGACGGGCAGGGCGCAGATTGATGTACTGGTCGAACTCGCGGCGGAACTTGAGCAGCGAGCCCCAAAGGGAAACGTGGTCGGGTACCTTGTCGGGCCAGCCCACTGCGCCGAACAGAATCGCGTCGCAGCCTTCGAGTTGCGCCTTCCAGTCGTCGGGCATCATCTGGCCGTGTTGCGCGTAGTAGTCGCAGCTGGCCCATTCGATGTGCCGATAGTGGATCTCGATGCCGAATCGCTGGCAGGCCGCATCGAGTACGCGCAGGCCTTCCGGCATCACTTCCACGCCAATGCCGTCGCCGGGAATGACAGCGATGCGATAACTGCGAGTCATAGCGAGTTTCTCCTCATTGAGCATGCCTGCATGGCACGCGCTAAACGACGAGACTCATTCTATGTGGGTGTTCACCGCATAAAAATCTGCATTTGACCCGCTGACACAGCATGCATTCTGAAAAACGCACACGAACAGAATGCGGAGGCCATCTGCGTGTCGTGAGCGAAATGAAAGAATCTGAAGGGAGAAAGCGGAACGGGGCGCCATTACCTCTCGCGCGAGCCGCGTGAATGCGTGCGTCAAGCACTCGGAACGAGTGCTCAATGATGATTCGGCGAGAACAGTGTTTCGAGCGGGTAATGCGTCTTGATGAAGGGCGTCTTGATGATGACGTAGCTGAAGTATTTTTCGATGCCAATATCGCGTTCGAGCAGACCTTCGACAATGCTCTGATAGTGACCGACGCTGCGCGTGACGAACTTCAGCAGGTAGTCGTAACCGCCGCTGGCCAGATGACATTCGACGATTTCGTCGATATCGCGAATCGCCGCCACGAACTCGATGAAGTCTTCGCGACGGTGATCGGCGAGCGTCACTTCAGTGAATACGATTTGCACGTCGCCGAGCTTTTCGAGCTGGATCTGCGCACCGTAACCGACGATATAACCGGCTTTTTCCAATCGTTTGACGCGGATCAGGCATGGACTCGGTGACAGTCCCACCGCGTCGGCAAGCTCGACGTTCGTAATGCGGCCTTTCTTTTGCAGTTGCGAAAGAATACGCAGATCAATCCGGTCGAGTTTGCAGTCGCTGCTCATGGCTTTAATTCTGTCTAACGATCGGAAAATTATTCTCATCGGGCACGGCGATGTTATCACGAAGTTATGCGGCTGCGCGGCTTGCTCCCCGAAGCGCGGCGCGGACTTCAGCGTCGTTCAGCACGTCGTCGAGCGTGTGCTTCAAACGTTTGAAGAGGAGCGCAAATTCGGCTTCCGAATAGCAGAGCGCAGGCGCAAAGCCGAGAATGTTGTCGCCGAATGCACGGAACACGATGCGGTTTCGATATGCCGCTGCCGCAATGCGTTCGGACAGCTTCAGAGACGCATCGAAACCCTGCTTGCTGTCCTTGTCCGACACGAGTTCGAGCGCGCCGAGCAGACCGCGATGCCGCGAATCGCCGACGAGCGGATGCTCGAGCAGCGCGTCGAGGCCGGCGGCGAAATGCGGCGCCATGGCCTGGCCGTTCGCGAGCAGACCGCCTTCGTGATAGAGGCGCATGACCTCGAGTGCGATCGCCGCGCTGACCGGATGCGCCGAGTACGTGTGACCGTGACCGACGGTCGCAGTGCCGTCGGCGTCGCCGGCAATCCCCTGATAAATCGCGTCCGACATCAATACCGCACCCATTGGCGCGTAACCTGCGGTCAGGCCTTTCGCGACGGTCATCAGATCGGGCTCCACCTGCTCGCCCTCGCACGCGAAGAGCGGGCCGGTGCGGCCGAAACCGGTAATGACCTCGTCGGCGACGAACAGGATGTCGAGACGACGGCACGCGTCGCGCATGGCCTTGAGCCAGCCGGCCGGCGGTACGATTACGCCGCCCGAACCCTGAATCGGCTCACAGAAGAAGGCGGCGACATTGTCCACACCGAGCTCGGCAACCTTCGCTTCGAGTGCCGCCACGCAAGAGGCGATCAACGCCTGCGAATCGCTGCCGTCCGGTTGACGGTAAGCATACGGCGACGGTAAATGATGCTGATGCGGCAGCGGCAGATCGAAGTGATGATGGAACGCGGGCAATGCCGTCAACCCGGCGCCTACCGATGACGAGCCGTGATAGCCGCGTTGCAGCGCGAGCATGTGCTTCCTCGTCGGGCGGCCGGTTGCATTGTAGTAATGCGTGATGAAACGGATCGCCGAGTCCACCGCATCCGAGCCGCCCAGCGTGAAATACACATGCTGCAATGAAGCCGGGGCGAGCGACACGAGCTTTTCGGCGAGCTCGATCGCGGGCTCCGATCCGAAGTGGAAATAGCCGGTCGCATAGGGCAGGCGCGCCATCTGTTCGGTGGCTGCCTTGACGATGCTTTGCTGGCCATAGCCGGTGTTGACGCACCAGAGCCCGGAGAACGCGTCCAGCAACTCGTTACCGTCGATATCGCGCAGGAAAGCGCCATGTCCGGATTCGAGCACGGTGACGCCGCGCGCTTCGTGCGCGCGGTAGTTGATGACAGGATGGATCAGGTGCTTGCGGTCGGCTTCGATGAGCGATTGATTCGACATGGTGGGTATCTCGTCGCGGGGTGGACTGTTGACGAACCCATACTACCCATTCACCGCTGTCGGCCGAGTCGTCAAAAAACGTTTGAAAAAGCGCAGGCGCCGCGTTTTGAACCCCACGCGCAGCATTTTGTGCTGCATGCGCTTAAAAGCCTGCCTGGACGACGGCACTTCAGTCGGCACTTCAGTCGGCACCTGAATCACGCGCGTTATCGTTGAGCTCCGACCGGCGATACTCAATAACCGCGCGCGCGGTCGATCGCGCCTTGCATCGGTTCGCCGGCGCGATAGCGGCGCAGATTGTCGAGTACGGCATCGACCGCCGTATCGGGCTTTGTCGCGCTTGCGACGTGCGGGGTGATGCGCACGCGCGGGTGGTCCCACAGCGCATGACTGGCGGGCAGCGGTTCGGGATCGGTGACATCGAGCACGGCATTGCGCAGCTGGCCGCTCTCGAGTGCTTCGAGCAGATCGGTCGTCACGAGTTGCGGACCGCGGCCGACATGAACCAGCGAGGCTCCCGCAGGCAATGCGTCGAACACGCGTTTGCCGAGCAGGCCGCGGGTTGCGCCGGTCAGCGGCAACAGGCAGACCAGCACATCGGAGCGGGCGAGAAACGTGTCGAGCGTGGCCTCGCCGGCAAAGCATGGCACGCCATCGATCTCGCGCGGCGAGCGGCTCCAGCCCGCGCATGCAAAGCCGAACAGGCGTAATCGCTCGAGCACCGCGGTGCCGAGCATACCGACCCCGAGTACGCCGACCCGGCGCGTTTCGGCAGTGCGCACCGGCAACGGCTTCCAGATGCGCTCGCGCTGCTGCAGCGCATAGTCGAACAGATCGCGATGAACGGCGAGCACGGCTTCGGTCACGTATTCGACCATGCCGTCGACAATTCCCGGCTCCATCATCCGTACGACGGGCAGATGCGCCGGCACACCTGTCAGGTCGAACTGGTCGACGCCAGCGGCCACCGAGAACACGATCTCGAGATTCGGTAGCGTTCGCGCGAGATCGTCCGGTTGCCAGGCGGCGAGGTAACGGATGGCGGCCGGATCGCCGACATCGGGCCAGATGCGGAACGGCAGTTCCGGTGCGAGCTGCGCGAAGCGCGCGGCCCATTGCGCGCCGCGAACCGGATCGGCTTTGTAGAGGAAAGTCATAGGCGAAGCGTGCCTACATCATGGCCTGGTTGATAATGCCGAACTGGCGGAAGTGTGCGTCCGGTGCGCGTTCGTGACGGCCTGGATCGTCATTGCGGACCATCTTCACCACCGTATCGACGCGCGGAATGCCGAGTCCGATGAGCCAGTCGTTGAGTCCGCTGCCAGCCGGCACGTCGATGCGTATGAACGCGCCTTCATTGAGCGCCAGCCAGTGGTGGATCAACGCCTTCGCGCGGCTCGAATCCGGGGAGTCGGCTGCGATCACCGGTCCGATCGCATATCCGCGCCCGAAGCGTCGGAACAGCGAGAAGCCGAGCAGTTCGCCGTCGCGATCGAGCGCAATGCCATCCGCGCTTTGCCTCAACGCGGTTAGCACGGCGTCCCGCTCGAGCCCGGTCGCACGCGAGGCCAGCGCGATCAGTCGCGGCGTGTCGTTGATGCCGAGCGGGCGCAGGCGTTCGCCGGCCGGCAGCGAGACGAGCGGCGGCTGGAACACCGCGCCCTGGTGCTGATCGAGCGCGCCGCAAGCCCGGAAGCCGAGCTTTTCGTACAACGGCTGACCCGCCGGGGTGGCATGCAGGAAGGTGACGCGGCTGCCGGTTTCTTCGAGTATCAGTTGCATCAACTTCGCGCCGATCCCGCGCCCCTGGTGCTCCGGCGCCACGATCACCATGCCGAGGGTCGCGCGGTCCGCTCCGAACTTCCAGCACAGCGCCGTGCCGATCGCGACACCGGCCTGCTCCGCGACGAAGCCGCTGCCGGCGTCCGCGGCAAAGCGCCAGTCTTCGGGCCGGTGCGGCCAGTTCACGGCCGTCGACAGGCCATGGGCGGCGGCAATGTCGTCGGGGGTAAAGCGTCGGTAGGTCAGCGAACCACTTTCCGATGGTCTTGGCACGGCGAACTCCTTGATTTGACGTCACGCTGTCCCGCGACTGTCGCATTTTGGCTGCGTGCTTAATAGGACGATCTTTCTATCTTGCCCGGTTCGCGCTCCGGTTCGCAGCCCCGCAGTCCCGCGGCGCGGCCGTAGCGCCTGTCGCGGGCACTGCCGCACCGGGCGCATGCTGCGCCGCACGGCAAATTGTGCTGCGCGACCCGCTGAAAACCACCGAATCGAATGGTTGCGACGTCCCGATTGCGACAACAGGCACTTTTTTGCGGTGCTTAAATCGAGCTGACGCCGCCGGTTCCAATTGAGCCGCAGTCATGCAGTTGCAACAGACCGGCGGCGACAGCGCGTCGAGCGGCCCGGCCTGCAGACGGACGGTGCGTCGAGCGCCGCGCACGGCGGGGCGCCGTAACCGGATCCAACCTTGTCATTGTTAGGAGCAGTTCGCATGAAGGACGACGAAGTCAAAAATGGTTTCAGCCGCCGCGACGTGATGCGTGTGCTGGCTGCGGGGAGCATGCTCGCGACCGGCGCGGGTGGACTGCTGGCAGGTGCAAGATCGGTGTTGGCCGCGCCAGCGCCTGCGCCGAAGAAAGGCGGCAAGATTCGCGTGGCCTATGACGTGGGCTCGACGGCCGACACGCTCGATCCCGCGAAAGGCTCGGCCGGTTCCGACTACATCCGCTATTTCATGTTTTACAGCGGCCTCACGCAGCTCGATGAAAGCCTGACGCCGCAGATGAACCTGGCCGAAGCGCTCGACACGCGCGACGCCAGGGTCTGGGTCATCAAGCTGCGCAAGGGCGCCACCTTCCACGACGGCAAGGCGCTCGCACCGGCGGACGTGGTGTATTCGCTGAACCGCCACAAGGTGGCCGCGACGGCATCCAAGGTGAAAACGCTGGCCGATCAGTTCGCCGAGATCAAGGCGACCGGCCCGAACGAAGTGACCTTGACGCTGACGAGCCCCAATGCCGATCTGCCGGTCATCCTCGCCACGCCGCAGTTCGTGATCATCAAGGACGGCACGACCGATTTCACGACGGCTGTCGGTACCGGTCCTTACAAGGTCAAGACTTTCAAGCCGGGCGTGACGACCGTCGGCGTGCGTAACGACAGTTACTTCAAGCCGGGTCTGCCGCATCTCGACCAGATCGAGTTGATCAGCATCAGCGACAACGCCGCACGGGTGAACGCGCTGCTGTCCGGCGACGTCCATCTGATCAACTCGGTCGATCCGCGCTCCACACACCGCATCGCGTCGACGCCGGGCTACGCGGTGAAGGAAACCAAATCCGGTCTCTATACCGATCTGATCATGCGTCGCGACAACACGCTCGCGGGCAACCCCGATTTCGTGCAGGGCATGAAGTATCTGTTCGATCGCGACCAGATCCGCTCGGCCGTGTTCCGCGGCTACGCAGTGATCGGCAACGATCAGCCGATTCCGCCAGGCCATCGTTATTTCGATGCATCGCTGCCGCAGCGGCAGTTCGATCTCGACAAGGCGAAGTTCCATCTGCAGAAGGCCGGCGCGCTCGGTCCGGCATTGCCGCCGATCTATGCCACGACCGACGCGAATGGCTCGATCGAAATGGCCGAATTGCTGCAGCAGACGGGTGCGAAGATCGGCGCGAACATCACGATCGATCGGGTGCCCTCAGACGGTTACTGGTCGAATCACTGGATGAAGCATCCGCTTGGATTCGGCAGCGTCAATCCGCGTTCGAGCGCCGACGTGCTGTTCACACAGTTCTTTAAATCGGACGCGCCGTGGAACGAGTCGGGCTGGAACAATCCGAAGTTCGATCAGTTGTTGTTGTCGGCCCGTTCGGAAACCGACGACGCGAAACGCAAGCAGATGTACGGCGACATGCAGGTGATCGTCTCGGATCAGGGCGGTATCGGCATCCCTGCGTTCATCAGCCTGCTCGATGCCTACGACCAGCATCTGCAAGGACTTGGCTCGATTCCGAGCGGCGCGATGATGGGCTTCTCGTTCGCCGAGCACGTGTGGTGGAACGCCTGATATAGCGCAGTAGCCGCATGGCGGCAAACCTGATCCGCGCGCAGTACGCGCCGGGTCAGTCCGGCGGCCCCCACGCGCCGGTTCCGGCAGGTGTCATTTTCAGGAGATCTGGACGATGAACCAGAACATAGCCGCACTGATAGTCCGACGCATCGCGGTGACGGCACTCACGCTGCTGATCGTGTCCGTCGTCATCTTCGCGATCACGAACCTGCTGCCGGGCGACGCCGCGCAAGCCGCGCTCGGGCAGTCCGCGACGCCCGAAACGGTCGCGGCGCTGCGTCTTCAGTTTGGCCTCGATCAACCGGCTTACCTGCGTTTCGCGCATTGGCTGGCCGGCCTCATGCATGGCGACTTCGGCGTATCGCTGTCGAACAATATGCCAGTTTCCGAGCTGATCGAAGGCCGTCTGCCGAAATCGCTGACACTCGCCGCGATCACGACGGCGGTCTCGGTGCCGATCGCGGTTTCGTTCGGCATTCTCGCTGCCGTCAATCGCAATTCGCTCATCGATCGCATCGTCAGTCTGGGCACGCTATCGCTCGTCGCGACCCCGGAATTCCTGATCGCGACGATTGCGGTGCTGGTTTTCGCGGTCAAACTGCACTGGCTGTCGGCGCTGTCGTACGGCGGTGAAATCGATGACTTCAACCAGTTCCTGCGCGCCTATGCGATGCCGGTGCTGACGCTGTGCGCTGTCGTGATCGCGCAGATGGCGCGCATGACGCGCGCAGCAGTGATCGAACAGATGGGGTCGTCGTATGTGGAAATGGCCGTGCTCAAGGGCGCGAGCCCGGCGCGCGCGGTGTTGCGCCACGCGCTGCCTAACGCAATCGGTCCGATCGCCAACGCGATCGCACTGAGCCTGTCGTATCTGCTGGGCGGCGTCATCATCGTCGAAACCATCTTCAACTATCCGGGGCTCGCGAGTTTGATGGTCGATGCGGTCAGCAACCGCGACTTTCCGCTGGTCCAGGCCTGCACACTGCTTTTCTGTCTCGGCTATCTGGTGCTGGTGCTGCTGGCCGACCTGTGCGCGATCATCTCGAACCCGAGGCTGCGCACATGAACTTCAACCGACCATTTCCGCAGGAGGTGCGCCCCATGACGACGCCCGATCTCGTTCAGCGCAGCAGCGCAATGCCGCCCGGCACGGACGCGCCGCAGCCGTTCGGCGGGGGGCCGACGCCGCCGGCCCAGCCTCGATCGGCACGCCGCCGCTCGCTTGCATCGCGCGTGAGGCTGTCCACCGGCGGCTGGATCGGCTTCGGCATGGTGTGCCTCGCGCTTTTTGTCGCGGCGTTCGCGCCGTTGATCGCGCCGCACGAGGTTGGCTCGATTGTCACAAACGACGTGTTCGCGAGTTTTAGCGCAAAGCTGCCGCTCGGCTCGGACTATCTCGGCCGCGACATGCTGAGCCGCATCATCTACGGTATGCGGCTGACTGTGTTGCTGGCGCTCGCGGCGACGCTGTTGGCCGCCGTCACCGGCACGACGCTCGGTCTGCTCGCCGCCGTCGCAGGGCGTGCGATCGATGAAACGATGAGCCGCCTGCTCGACGCGATCACGTCGATACCTTCGAAGATGTTCGCGCTGATGATCGTGGCCGCGTTCGGCTCGTCATTGACGCTGCTGATCCTGACAGCCGCGATCAGCTACATGCCGGGCTCCTACCGGATTGCGCGTTCACTGGCGGTCAATATCGGCCAGCTTGAATACGTGCAGGTCGCGCGGGCGCGCGGTGAAAGCGCGCTTTATATCGCGTGCGTCGAAATGTTGCCGAACATGCTGCATCCGATGCTGACCGATACCGGCTTGCGCTTCACGTTCGTCGTGCTGCTGCTGAGCGGCCTGAGCTTCCTCGGTCTGGGCGTGCAGCCGCCGTTCGCGGATCTCGGTTCGCTGGTGCGTGAAAACATCGCAGGCCTCGGCGATGGCGCGCCGGTCGTGATCGTGCCGGCGCTCGCGATCGCCATGCTGACGGTCGGCGTCAATCTGTTGATCGACGGTCTGCCGCATCGCAGTGACAAGAGCAAGGCGGCACGCAGCGCCGACGGAGGTCATCGATGAAAACGAAACTGAAGACGACACCGGCCACGCAGATCGATCCAGGCTCGCGCAACCTCGTTGAAGTGCGCGGGCTGCGCGTGGTCGGCAGCCGTCCGGGCGAGCCGGATACGACGATCGTGCACGATATCGATTTCGACGTGGCGCGCGGCGAAGTCCTCGCGCTGATCGGCGAATCAGGCTCGGGCAAGACCACCATCGCCTTGTCGCTGATGGGACATGCGCGCAGCGGTTGCAGGATCGCGGGCGGATCGATCCGGGTCGGCGAAACGGACGTGCGCGCGCTGTCGCCGAAGGGGCTCGCCTCGTTGCGCGGACGCACGGTCGCCTATATCGCGCAGAGCGCGGCGGCCGCATTCAACCCATCGCGGACCATTCTCGACCAGGTGATCGAGAGTGCGTTGATTCACGGCACGCTGAGCAAGCGCGCTGCGCAGGCCAAGGCCGTCGAGCTGTTTCGCGCGCTTGCGTTGCCGGAGCCGGACACGATCGGCAAGCGCTATCCGCACCAGGTCTCGGGCGGGCAGTTGCAACGTCTGATGGCTGCCATGGCGCTGATCACCGATCCCGAACTCGTGATTCTCGACGAGCCGACCACGGCTCTCGATGTCACGACGCAGATTGATGTGTTAATGGCGTTCAAGCGCGTCATCAAGCAATGCGGGATGACAGCGGTGTATGTGTCGCATGACCTGGCCGTGGTCGCGCAGATGGCCGATCGCATCCTCGTGTTGAGCGACGGCGCGGTCCGCGAGGCAGGCGAGACCGAACAGATCCTGCATGCGCCAGCGCATCCGTACACGCAGAGCCTGATTGCGGCGGTAACGCCGGATCGCGTATCGGTCCCTTGCGGCGCGCACAGCGAAGCCGTCGAGGATGCGCGACCGATGGCCCGTGCCTCGACGCCCCTGCTCGACGTGCGCCGCATGATGGCCGGGTATGGCCGGCGCAGCGCGAATGGCTGGCCGGCCAGGCTGATCCTGAACGACGTCGATCTGAAGATCGGCCGCGGTCAGACGGTCGGCGTAATCGGCGAATCGGGCTCGGGCAAGACCACGCTCGCAAAGGTGATCGCCGGCCTCGTGACGCCGTCCGGCGGCAACGTGCTGCTGGACGGTCAACCGCTCGCGGGCGACCTGAACAAACGTACGAAAGAGCAGCTGCGCCGCATCCAGATTGTGTTTCAGAACGCCGATACCGCATTGAATCCGGTGCACTCCGTGGAACGCACACTGGCGCGGCCGCTTGCGTTCTATCACGGCATGAAGGGTGCGCGGGCCAAGTCACGTGTCGCGGAACTGCTGGAGCTGGTGCGGCTTCCGGCGTCAGTGGCATCGCGCTGCACCGCCGAGCTGTCGGGTGGCCAGAAGCAGCGCGTGAATCTCGCGCGTGCGCTCGCGGCCGAACCCGACCTGATCCTGTGCGACGAAGTCACCTCGGCGCTCGATACGGTCGTAGGTGCAGCGATCCTCGATCTGCTGCGCGATCTGCAGAAGAAGCTCGGCGTTTCGTATCTGTTCATTACCCATGACATCGCCAAGGTTCGTGCCATCAGCGACGACATCGTCGTGCTGTACGCGGGTCACCGCGTCGAGACGGGCAATTGCGCTGCGCTCTCGGCGCCGCCGTTCCATCCTTATTCGCATCTGCTGGTGTCGTCGGCGCCGCAGTTGCGCGCGGGCTGGCTCGACGGAGCGAGCGAACGCTGTCACCGCGAACTTGCGCCGATCGGTCCGTCGAACGACAACCCGGAGCTGTGCACGTTCGTTTCGCGCTGTTCGATGCGCATCGACGGTGTCTGCAACCAGACGACGCCTTCGCTTCGCACGCTCGAAAACGGCGCACAGGTGCTATGCCACCGCAGCGAAGCCGATCTGATCCGCTTCCAGGCGGCGCTCGAATCGCTGCCGCTGGAACACGTAGAGCGCGCCTGATGGTGGAGATTGCGGTGCAGCGGGCAAGGCTCGGCGTGCATTGGCCCAGCGATCGAACCGTCCGGCACAAGCCGCAAGCGTAACGAAACGTTATTCACGCAGGTCCTGAAGCACGGCTTCAGGGCGTGCTGCCTGTCGTCCGGTGAAATCGGGTTCGCCGGGCTTACGTCGAAAAGGAAACTTCATGGGCATGAGAATCGGGGTGGACATCGGCGGCTCGTTTGCCGATTTTGCCGTGCTGAACGACGCGACCGGCGAGCTGAAGACGCTCAAGGTCTTTTCGCGGCCCGACAGTCCGGGCAGCGAAGTGCTGCGCGGGATGGAGCAGCTTGCCGAACGCTATGGCATCGCGCCGCGCGACGTCGACTACTTCACGCATGGCACGACGGTTGGCGTGAACGCCGTCGTGCAGCGCAAGGGCCTGCGTCTCGGTCTGATCACGACGCGCCACTTCGAGGACGTGCTCGATCTCGCGCGCCTCAAGGGTCCGGACATGTACAACCTGCTGTCGAAGCGTCCGGTGCCGCTGGTGCCGCGCGAGCGCGTGTTCGGCGTGGTCGAACGGATGACGGCGCAGGGGCTGGTCGAAACGCCAGTCGACGAAGCGAGCGTGCTCGACGCTGCCGCGAGTCTGCAGCGTGCCGGCTGCGAAGGTGTCGTCGTGTCGCTGCTGCATTCGTATCGCAATCCGGCGCACGAGCACGCAGTGAAGGCGATTGTCGAGCGCGCGCTACCCGGCTTTTTCGTGTCGTGTTCAAGCGACGTGTGGCCGATCATCCGCGAATATGAACGCACCTCGACTGCGGTGATCGGCGGCTATGTGCAGCCGAAGGTCTCGCACTATCTCGGTTCGTTGCAACGCGCACTGGTCGAAACCGGCGTCCCCGCCGACATGAAGGTCACCAAGTCGAACGGCGGCGTGATGAGCGCGGAAGCAGGCAAGACCAACTGCGTGCAGATGATCCTGTCCGGCACCGCGTCCGGCGTGATCGGTGCGGCGTACGTGGCGCGGCAAAGCGGTCTGAAGCAGTGCATGAGCCTCGACATCGGCGGCACGACGGCCGACGTTGCGCTGATCGTCGATGGCGAGCCGCAATATGCGAGCGGCGAATATATCGGCGACTTCCAGATTCATATTCCATCGGTTTCGGTCTCGTCGATCGGCGACGGCGGCGGCTCGATTGCATGGGTCGACGACTTCGGCGTGCTGAAGGTCGGCCCGGAAAGCGCGGGCTCGAACCCGGGCCCGGTCTGCTACGGTCGCGGCGGCACGCGCGCCACGATCACCGACGCGTTCGTCGTGCTCGGTGTGATCGGCAACGCGAGCCTCGGCTACAACTCGGTGAAGGTCGATCGCGACGCAGCGCACCGCGCGGTCGAGGTGCTCGCCAACCGGCTTGGCAGCAGCGTCCACAGGACCGCGGAGGCGATCGTCAACGTCGCGGTGTCGGGTATGTATGCAGGCGTGAGCCGCATCGTGTCGCGTTTCGGCATCGATCCACGCACTTTTTCGCTGCTGCCGTTCGGCGGTGCGGGACCGATGCTCGCGTGCTACTTCGCCCGCGCGATCGGCATGGAACAGATCGTCGTGCCGACCGCGCCGGGTGTGTTGAGCGCGCTTGGCGGCCTGATCGCGGACACCCGCAACGACTTCGTCAAGACGACCTATTACGACCTCGATAACGCCTCGATGGCGCGTCTGGCCGACGACATACGTGCTCTGGAGACGTCCGCGCGCGACTGGATGACCGGCCAGACCGGCGACGCCAGCGCGGCGCGCGTCGTCGTATCGGCGGATATGCGCTACAAGGGCCAGTCGTTCGAAATCGATACGCCGCTCGAGATCGGCTGGCTGATCGCCCAGGATCTCGACGCGGTGCGTGAAGCGTTTCATCGCGAGCACGAACGGTTATATGGTCATCGCGACGCGTCGGCCCGTGTTCAGGCGGTCGCGCTGCGTCTCGTGATCACCGCCGCGACGCCCAAGCCGAAGCTGCAAGCCATCGGATCGAGCGATCAGCCGCCGATGCCGTCGGGCACGATCCGCGTTTTCATGGACGATGCATTCCACGATGCCGGGCTTTATCACCGTTCCGACCTCAAGGCCGGTCAGCAGATCGACGGGCCCGCGGTAATCGCGCAGGACGATTGCACGACGAGCGTGCTGCCCGGTTATCGCGGCCGTGTCGATGGATACGGCAATCTGGTCTTCACGGTCGTCAACTGATTTCGGACGGAGCATCGCAATGCAATTCGACAAGGCAGTGCTGCAGATTTTCGCCAACTATTGCGTGGCCGCAGCCGAGAGCATGGCGTACACGCTGGTGCGCACCGCGCACTCGACGTTCGTCAAGGAAACCGAGGATTTCTCCTGCGCGATCATGACGCCGGATGGCCTGACGTTCGCTTCGCCCAAGACGCTCGGCGCGACGTGGTATGTCGGTCTCGACTACAGTCCGGTGATCGCGATGATCGATCGCTACGAGCCTGGCGACATCTGCATGACCAACGACTCGTATAGCGGTTTCGTCGCCACCCACACGCCCGACATCCTGATCTGGAAACCGGTGTATTACGGCGGCGAGATCGTCTGTTTCGTCGGCGGTCATATTCACAACACCGATATGGGCGGCGCGGTACCGGCATCGCTGTCGCGCACCTTGACGGAAATCGAACAGGAAGGGATTCGTTTTCCGCCCTGCAAGATCGTGCGCGCCGGGGTGTTCGACGATTCGATCGTGAAGATCATGGCGGCGAACGTGCGTGTGCCCGGTCAGAATATCGGCGACCTGCAGGCGCAACTGGCGTCGCTGCATACCGGCGAGCGGCGAGTGCTGGAGATCATCGAACGTTTCGGCATCGATGGCTTCAAGGCAGGCATGGGCGCGCTGCTCGACTATTCGGAAGAGCAGGCGCGCACGGTGTTGCGCGGCATTCCGGACGGCGACTACTTCTTTGCCGAATACGCCGACGAAGATTCGGTGCGCGGCAAGCCGATGCGCGTCGCACTCACGGTGCGGATCAAAGGCGATTCGGTGGAGATGGATTACACCGGCAGCGATCCGCAATTGCAGTCGTCGCTGAACATTCCGACTGGCGGCCGGGAGCGCCATGCACTTGCGCTGGTCGGCTTCGTCTATGTGCTGTACACACTCAATCCCGACATCCTGCTCAATACGGGCATGCTGCGCGTGGCGCGTTGCATTCTCCCGGAAGGGACCGTGGTCAACGCGACGAAACCTGCGGCGGTCGGCATGCGCAGCCTGACGTGCAAGCTGCTGCATCTGCTGACGTTCGGCGCGTTTTCGCAAGCGGTGCCCGACCGGCTCGGGGCATGCCCGGCCGGCGGTCTGTCGATCCTGAGCGTGAAGACGCTGGACCGCCATGGCGCGACCGTCATGGCGTCGATCGGACCGATCGGCGGCGGCGCAGGCGGCAGTCCGTCGGACGATGGCGAAGACGGCTCGGGTGCCAACAATGCGTTCCTGCGCAACACGCCGGTCGAGATCAACGAAACCGAGGTGCCGATCCGCATCACCCGATATGGCGTGGCGCCCGGTTCGGGTGGTGCGGGCCAGTATCGCGGCGGTCAGGGCCTCGTGATGGAATTCAAGGTGTTTTCGCCGAATACGCTCGTGACCGCGCGCAACCGCGATCGCACGCGTTTCGCGTCGTGGGGCATCCGCGGCGGACACGCCGGCGGCAACGCGCGCTTCACGCGCAATCCCGATACGCCCAATGCGGAAGAACTCGATAACAACGATCTGGTCGTCTGCATGCCGGGCGACGTGATCCGGCTGGTCGGCGCAGGCGCGGGCGGGTACGGACGGCCGACCGATCGCGATCCGCAGAAGGTGCGCGAGGACGTATTGCGCGGCTATGTGAGCGTTGCCGAAGCGCGCGACGTCTACGGCGTCGCGTTCGACGGCGACGCGTTGGATAGCAGACGAACGCAACAGTTGCGCGATGAAGCGCGGGCGCGGATCGGGGGATCGGTGCCGCCTGCATTTTCGTTCGGTCCGTATCGCGAGGCGTTCGAGGCGAAGTGGACTCGCGAACGCTATGCCGCGTTGACCGCGATCCTCGCAGACGTGCCGGTGCAGTGGCGCTACTTCATCAAGCACCGGCTGTTCGAGGCGCTCGACAGGCGGATTGCGTCCGAGCCGGCGCTCATGGAAGAGGGCGGCGGCGAGATCGTGCGGACGATGTTCGCGGATCTGCGTCGCGAGTATCCGCAGTTGAATGCGATGTGAGGGCGCTATGACACGACATGACCCGACGCGGCGCGGCGCGGCGAACCCGGCACACGGGCGACTCGCAGCGTGGCCGCCCGCGCCGTGAGCATGCGCCTGCGCCGTGATATCCCTTTCTTTACCGGAACGTACCAGATGGATAGCTTCGACCCCACTCGAGTCAGCGTGCGCAGCGCACATTTCATCGGCGGACAGTATGTCGACGGCGACGGCGACGGCGCACTCGATGTCGCACGGCCTTCGGACGGCGTGCGCTACGCGGCCTTGCCGCTCGCTGACGCAGCACTCGTGGATCGCGCGGTGGAAGACGCCTGGCGCGCGTTCAAAACAAGCGACTGGACGCGCCGTGCGCCACGCGAGCGGGCGCGCACCATGCGACGCTGGGCCGACCTGATCGAAGCCGACATGGCGAGCCTTGCGCCGCTCGAAGCGCTCGGCTCGACGCGCCCGATCGCCGATGCGGCGCGCTGGGACATTCCCTTCACCGCCGAAGGCATCCGCTTCTACAGCGAATTGGCCGACCGGATCGGCGGCGAGGTCGCCGCGACCCGGCCCGATCATCTGGGCATGACGATTGCCGAACCTTATGGCGTGATCGCCGCGATTGCGCCTTGGAATTTTCCGCTCGTCATGGCGTCGTGGAAGATCGCACCCGCGCTCGCGGCGGGCAACGCGGTCGTGCTCAAGCCTTCGGAGCTGACGCCGTTTTCGGTGCTGCGTCTGGCTGAACTCGCGATCGAAGCCGGCATTCCGCCGGGCATCTTCAATGTCGTGCAGGGCGATGGGCGTACTACGGGTGACGCACTGTGCCGTCATCCCAGGATTTCGAAAGTCACGTTCACCGGGTCGACGCAGACCGGCGCAGCGATCATGGCGGCTTGCGCGCAGAGCGGCACCAGGCCCGTGACGCTGGAACTGGGCGGCAAGAGCCCGCAACTCGTGTTTGCCGACGCGCCGGATCTCGATCGGGTGGCGCGCCGCGTCGCGGCCGCGATTGCCGGCAATGCAGGGCAGGTGTGCGTGGCGGGTTCGCGACTGATCGTCGAGCGCAGCGCCGCGCCGCAATTGATCGACGGCATCGCGCGTGCGTTCGCCGCGCTAAAGCCAGGCAAGACCTGGTCGCCGGGCACCACCTTGCCGCCGATCATCTCGGCGCCGCAACTGCAACGCATCGACGGCATCGTGCGTCGCACGATCGATAGTGGTGCGAAGGCGGTCGCAGGCGGCGCGCGAATCGAACTGGACGGCGACGGCGCGTTCTACGCGCCGACCGTCCTGACCGGCGTGACCCCCGCATCCGAAGCGGTGCGCGAGGAGATTTTCGGGCCGGTGCTGACCGTTCAGACCTTCGATGACGACGACGAAGCGCTCGCGCTCGCCGCGCATGAAAAGTACGGTCTGGCAGCGGGCGTGCACACGGCCAGTCTAAGCCGCGCGCTGCGCATGATGCGCGGCATCGAGGCCGGTACGGTGTGGATCAACCGCTATGGGCGCACGGCCGATTTCGTGATTCCGACCGGCGGCTACAAGCAGTCTGGCATCGGCAAGGATCTGGGCCGCCAGGCATTCGAGGCGAATCTGCGCTTCAAGAGTGTGCTGATCGACTTCGCGGACGGCGCGTGACACCGGTCGTGGGCGATCCCTTCAGGTCGCGTACGCTGAAGTCGAAAGAAAGACGGCAGAAAGACGGCCGCGTTTCGACACGGCCATCTTGCATTTGCGCGAGCGATACGGGTGCGCGGGACCGCCTGAAACGCCGGCCGGAACTGGACCAAACGCGCATTGAGGCCTGCCGCATAGTGTGCTGAACAGGACTCGAAAAACGGTGGATTCTGTGCCACCAGGCCCCCAATACACGGCAACTCGGCTTTTATGAGGTGATTTAATGTTTCTCAGCAAGCGACGCCGCGAACCGTTTCTTTCCGGCCGCGCGGCGGGTGCGCTGTTGCTCGACGGCGGCGCGTCGCCGATTTTCGTTTCGCCGGCGCGGTTCGGGATCGCGCCCGTTTCCGGCTCTGGCTTGATCTCGACCGACTACAGGGACTAGACATGACGCGTTTCAAACCCAAGTACATCACGTTCGACTGCTACGGCACGCTCACTCGCTTTCGCATGGGCGACCTCGCGCGCGAGATTTTCGCCGACCGCGTTCCGGCGGAACAGATGGACCAGTTCGTCAAGGACTTCTCGGCGTACCGTCTCGATGAAGTGCTCGGCGCGTGGAAACCGTATCAGGACGTCGTGAAGAACGCCGTGCGCCGTACGCTCAAGCGCTGGAACATCGAGTACATCGATGCCGAGGCGCAGAAGTTCTACGATGCCGTCCCGACCTGGGGCCCGCACGCGGACGTACCGGCAGGTCTTGCGAAAGTGGCGAAGGAAATTCCGCTCGTCATTCTGTCGAACGCAATGAACGATCAGATCCAGAGTAACGTCGACAAGCTCGGCGCGCCGTTCCACAAAGTTTTCACGGCGCAGATGGCGCAGGCGTACAAGCCGCGCATGCAGGCATTCGAATATCTGCTCGACAACCTCGGCTGCGGTCCCGAGGACATCCTGCATGTGTCGTCGAGCCTGCGCTACGACCTGATGACAGCCCATGACATGGGTATCAGGAACAAGGTGTTCGTGTCGCGCGGTCATGAACCGTCGACGCCGTTCTACGGCTATACGGAAATCAAGGACATCGGCGGTCTTGCGGGCGTGGTCGGTCTGTAAGACCGTGCGCCGTCATGCCCTGAACACCGGCGGTTTGACCTGAACTTCGCTGAGGGAATTGGATGAAACTCGAATCGTACTGGCTGGACACGCGTCCGGCCTTCCGCGACGGTCGCGAAGGCCCGGTGGAGGGCCATGCCGACGTGGTCGTGGTCGGCGGCGGCTTCACCGGCTTGTCGGCGGCGCTCGAACTCGCGTCGCGCGGCGTTCAGGTGACCGTGCTCGAAGCCGGGCAGATCGCCAGCGAAGCGTCGGGACGCAACGGCGGCCAGTGCAATACCGGGGTGGCGCACGACTATGCGTCGCTCGCGGCGAAAATCGGTGCAACGCAGGCGAAGGCGTTCTATCGCGCGTATGAGCGTGCTGTGGCGACGGTCGATTCGATCGTCACCACGCATCAGATCGATTGCGATTTTGTCCGTACGGGCAAGCTCAAGCTGGCCGCGAAACCCGAGCATTTCGCGAAGCTGGAAAGAACCTGCGAGCTCCTGCTGCGCGAAGTCGATCAGAATATCGAACTGATTCCGCGTGAACGTCTCTGCGACGAAGTCGGCTCCGATGGTTTTTATGGCGGCCTGCTGCAGCGTAACGGTGGGCAGATGCATATGGGCAAGTTCGGCGTCGGCCTCGCGCGGGTTGCGGTTCGGCATGGCGCGCGAATCTTCGAACAGGCGCCCGTTACACGGATGAAGCGGCTCGATGGCGAGCGCTATGAAATTACCTGTGCCCGCGGCACGATCCGTGCGGATCGCGTGCTGGTCGCAACGGGGGCATCGCAACTCGGGCCGTTCCAGTGGTTCCGCAGACGCATCGCGCCGGTGGGCAGCTTCATCGTCGTGACCGAACCGTTGCCGCCCGGGCAACTGAACCGGCTGTTCCCCACGCGCCGCGCGTATGTGACGTCGCGCCAGATCGGCAACTACTTTCGCGTGACGCCCGATAACCGGCTGCTATTCGGCGGCCGTGCCCGGTTCGCGCTGTCCAGCCCCAGTTCCGACGAAAAAAGCGGGCGGATTCTACGGGCCGGACTGGCGGCCTATTTTCCTGAACTGGCGAAGGTGCGGCTCGACTACTGCTGGGGCGGTCTCGTC
This sequence comes from Paraburkholderia sp. SOS3, assembly GCF_001922345.1. Taxonomy (NCBI): domain Bacteria; kingdom Pseudomonadati; phylum Pseudomonadota; class Betaproteobacteria; order Burkholderiales; family Burkholderiaceae; genus Paraburkholderia; species Paraburkholderia sp. SOS3. The sequence continues at coordinate 2,248,496 of NZ_CP018811.1, forward strand.
GACATGACGGCTGACCGTCTGCCGCGTGCGGGCCAGCATGAAGGCCTCTTTTATTCGATGGGTTACAGCGGTCATGGCGTGCAGATGTCGGTGCACATGGGCCGGGTGATGGCCGATGTGCTGTACGGTATGGCGGCCCGTAATCCGTGGCGCGATCTCGAATGGCCGGCTATTCCCGGTCACTTCGGTCACGCGTGGTTTCTGCCGCTGGTCGGCGCGTATTACCGTCTGCAGGACATCCTGCATTGATGCACGCGCCGACATTCGACGACATTTACGATCTGCGCCGCGGCGCCGGCGCGCATTGGGAGTCACGCGCATGAAGTCCAGATTCGTCCGGCTTGCTGAAACCGCGCGCGCCACCGTTTCGTTCCGGATCGACGGCGAAGCGGTCGAAGGTCTCGAAGGCGACACGCTGCTCGTGGCGATGCTGTGCAACACCGATCACGTGCGGCAGTCCGAGTTCGGTCCGGAAGTGCGCGCGGGCTTTTGCATGATGGGCGCGTGCCAGGACTGCTGGGTCTGGACCGCCGATGGCCGACGGATTCGCGCCTGCACGACGGTGGTCAGCGAGGAACTCGATATCGTCACCCGACAACCGGAGCTGCAATGGCCGAGCCTCGTGTAATCGTCGTCGGCGCCGGGCCGGCCGGGATTCGCTGTGCGCAGGCGCTGGTCGCGGCGGGTCTGCGTCCGCTCGTGATCGACGAAAGCCGGCGTGACGGCGGCCAGATCTATCGCCGCCAGCCCGAACAGTTTTCGCGGCCCTATACGAAGCTCTATGGCACCGAAGCCGCCCGTGCGCAGAATCTGCACGACAGCTTCGAGCGGTTGCGCGCGCAGATCGACTACTCGCCGGAGTCGCTCGCGTGGAATGTATCTGGCGGCAGGCTCTACACGGCACGCGATGGCGTCGCCAGCCATCATGCGTTCGACGCGCTGATCCTGTGCCCCGGTGCAACTGACCGGCTGATGCCGGTCAAGGGTTGGCAGTTTGCCGGTACCTACAGCCTCGGCGCCTCGCAGATCGCGCTGAAGGCGCAGGCCTGCTCGATCGGCAGCAACGTGGTGTTCATGGGCGCCGGGCCGCTCCTGTATCTGGTCGCGAACCAGTACGTGCAGGCAGGCGCGAAGGTGGCCGCAGTGCTCGACACGTCGCCATCGGGCAAGCGTCTGCGCGCGCTGCCGAAGCTGCTCGCGCGGCCCGGCGTGCTGCGCAAGGGAGCAGCGCTCGTTGCGTCGCTGAAAAAGAGCGGTGTGAAGATCGAGCACGGTGTGGAGCCGGTAGAGATTCATGGGGACGCCGCGCGCGGCGTCGAATCGGTCGGCTATCGCGATAAGCGCGGCGCGTACCGGCGTATCGCCTGCGACGCCGTCGCGATCGGTTATCACCTGCGCCCTGAAACGCAGCTTGCCGATCTCGCCGGCTGCGCGTTCGAGTTCGATGCGTCGACGCGTCAGTGGTTGCCGCAACTCGACCCGATGGGCCGCAGTTCGGTCGGGCGTGTCTATCTGGCTGGGGACGGCGTACGCGTGCTCGGCGCCGATGGCGCGGAGATCGCGGGCAAGCTCGCTGCGCTTGCCGTATTGCAGGACCTCGGATATTCCGTCGATGCCTCGCAGATCGCCTCGCTCGCCCGTGAGCGCTCGAAGATGGACCGGTTTCGCGCGGGGCTTGCCCTCGCATTTCCGTGGCCGGCGCACCAGGCTGCGCGCTTGTCCGACGACACCATCGTGTGCCGTTGCGAAGGGATCAGTGCGGGCGAGTTGCGCCGCGTGATCCGCGACGAGGGCGCACGCGAGGCGAATCGCGCGAAGGCGTTCAGCCGGGTCGGCATGGGACGCTGCCAGGGTCGCTACTGCGGCCACGCGGCCGCTGAAGTCATTGCCGATGCAGCGGGCGTGCCGCTCGAACAGGTCGGACGGTTGCGCGGGCAGGCGCCGGTCAAGCCGTTCGCGATGTCGACGGTTGCCGGCTGGCAACCCTCGGCAGAGGTCCCGGCCGCGGCACCGCCGAGCGCAGCCAGCACGGTGGAGGAAGAATGAAACGGACCGATGCGGATGTCGTGATCGTCGGTGGCGGGTTCATGGGTGTCGCGGCGGCGTTCTTTCTGCGCCGGCGCGGCCGCTCGGTGGTCCTGCTGGAACGCGGCCTCGTCGGTCAGCAGGCGAGCGGCGTCAACTTCGGCAACGTGCGCCGGCAGGGCCGCTATCTGCCGCAGTTGCCGCTCGCGAACCGCTCGCGCGAAATCTGGGGGAAGCTGCCGGCGTTGATCGGTCACGATGCCGAGTTTCTGCCGACCGGTCATATTCGCGTGTGCTATCGGCAGGAACAGGACGAGGCATTCGACGTCTACGCACGCGAAGCAGCACAGTACGGGCTCAAGCTCGATCTGTACCGTGGCGCCGCGATGCGCGCCAGGTTTCCGTTCCTGGGTCCCGAGGTGCGGGCCGCGTCGCATGCCCCGATCGACGGGCACGCAAATCCTCGTCTTGCGGCACCGGCGTTCGGGCGCGCGGCGGTGAGAGCCGGTGCGCAGATCGAAGAAAACACCGAGATCGCGACGGTCGAGAAAGACGGCGACACGTTCCGCGCGACCAGCACCGACGGCCGCGTGTTCTGTGCGCCGAACCTGCTGATCACCGCCGGCGCGTGGGGCAGCCGGCTCAGCGCACAGTTCGGCGAAGCCGTGCCGATTGCGATTCATGGCCCGCAGATGGCAGTCACCGAACCGGTGCCGTACGGCCTCACGCCGGTTGTCGGGGTGTCGTCGCCGCATATCGAAGAGGTCGTGTACTTCCGTCAGGTGAAGCGCGGCAACATCGTGATCGGCGGTTGCGCACGCGGTCCCGCATTTCTCGACGAACGTCGCGCGAAGGTGTTGCCGGAGAGCACGCTGCGGCAATTCCGCCAGGCGGCGCGGGTTGCGCCGGCGCTCTCGCGGCTGCACATCATTCGCGTGTGGAGTGGCGTCGAAGGCTACATGCCCGATGACCGGCCGATCATGGGACGTAGCGGCAAGGTGGACGGTCTGTACTATGCATTCGGTTTTTGCGGGCACGGTTTCCAGCTCGGGCCGGGCGTGGGCGACGTGATGGCCGAACTGATCGACACCGGCGCGACGCAAACCCCCATCGAGCCTTTCGCGATCGGGCGCTTCGCCGTCGAGGCGAACGCAGCGCCGATCGTCGCGTAGGGCGGATAGTCGTGGCGACAATGCTCACGTGTGCCGCAGGCGAACCTCCGATCGCCGAACCGGGGGCACCGTCGCGCGCGGTCGCGCGAGCGGTCGCGTTCATCGAAGCATCGTTTGCGCAGCCGGTCAGTCTGGCGATGCTCGCCGCGACGGCGGGCTTGAGCGTGTCCCGCTTCGCAACGCTGTTTCGTCAGGAAGTCGGCATCTCGCCGCATCGTTATGTCTGTCTCGTGCGCGTGCGGCACGCGCAGACGCTGCTGCGCAACGGTGTGCCGCCATCGGTGGTGGCGACCGAGGTTGGGTTCTTCGACCAGAGCCATCTGGGTCGTCATTTCCGGCGCGCCGTCGGTGTGACGCCGGGAAATTATGTGGCGCGGCCCTCTGCCGGTTCTTGCTGAATGTGCCGCGGCGGGTTTCGCCGTCGTCGGCGCAGCAATTCGTGCTGAAAAGCGTCGTTAAAACGATCGCTTGTGCTGGCGCGATGGCATCGAACGGAACACCTTCGATATTCTGGAATGTTGAAATTCGATCAGGACGAGCGCTTCTCGACCGGGCTGACCGGTTTGACCGGGACGCGGCGACAGGCAGGTCCGCTCGGGTTCTAACGCCGCTGGCAGGCGTGCACGACAAGCTGCAGCACTACCGACGCACATTCCATCCCGAACGTATTGAGGAGCACTCGTATGAACGACGACGATATCAAACAGGGTGGCGTCACTCGCCGCGACATGATGCGCATGCTGGCCGCCGGCGGCATGCTGGCAAGCGGCGCGGGTGGGCTGCTGGCTGGCGCGACCAGCGCATTCGCGGCCGATGCGCCGAAGCGGGGCGGCAAGATCAGGGTCGCTTACGAATCGAGTTCGACGGCCGACACACTCGATCCCGCGAAGGGTTCGGCAGGCCCGGACTACATCCGCTTCTTTCTGTTCTACAGCGGCCTCACGCAGATGGACGAAAGCCTCACGCCGCAGATGAACCTCGCTCAATCGCTCGATACCAGCGATGCGAAGACGTGGGTGCTCAAGCTGCGCAAAGGCGTGACGTTTACGGACGGCAAGGCGCTCGGGCCGGCTGACGTCGTGTATTCGCTGCTGCGTCACAAGAACCCGGCGACGGGGTCGAAGGTCAAGACACTGGCTGACCAGTTCGCCGACGTCAAGGCGACCGGTCCCGACGAAGTGACGATCACGCTGACCGTGCCGAATGCCGATCTGCCGGTCATTCTCGCGACGCCGCAGCTCGTGATCGTCAAGGACGGCACGACCGATTTCACGAGTGCGGTCGGCACCGGCCCGTACAGGCTGAAATCGTTCAAGCCCGGGGTGTCGACGATCGGCGTGCGCAACGAAGGCTTCTGGAAGCCGGGAAAACCGTATCTCGATCAGGTGGAACTGATCGGCATCAGCGACGACGCCGCACGCGTCAATGCGCTGCTCTCGGGCGACGTGCATCTGATCAGTGCCGTCGACCCGCGCGCGACGCAACGGGTGGCATCGACGGCCGGCTATGCGGTCAAGGAGACGAAGTCCGGGTTGTACACCGACCTCATCATGCGGCGCGATCACCCGCTCACTGGCAATCCGGATTTCGTGCTCGGCATGAAGTATCTGTTCGATCGCGAACAGATCCGCACGGCGATCTTTCGCGGTTACGCGGTGATCGGCAACGATCAGCCGATTCCGCCGGGCCATCGCTACTTCAATGCATCGCTCCCGCAGCGTCCCTATGATCTCGACAAGGCAAAGTTCCATCTGCAAAAGGCCGGTGCAATCGGGACGCCGATCCCGCCGATCTATGCAACCTCGGATGCCAATGGTTCGATCGAGATGGCGGTGCTCATGCAGCAGTCGGCGCAGAAGATCGGCGTGAATCTCACCGTGAACCGCGTGCCGCCCGATGGCTACTGGTCGAATCACTGGATGAAGCATCCGCTGGGATTCGGTAGCATCAATCCGCGTCCGAGCGCCGACGTGCTGTTCACGCAGTTCTTCAAAAGCGACGCGCCGTGGAACGAGTCGGGCTGGAACAATCCGAAATTCGATCAACTGCTGATCGCCGCGCGTGCCGAAACCGACGACGCGAAACGCAAGCAGATGTACGGCGAGATGCAGGTGATCGTCAGCAACGAAGGCGGCATCGGCATCCCGTCGTTCATCAGTCTGCTCGACGGCTACGACAAGCGCCTGCGGGGCCTGGGGTCGATCCCGACCGGCGGTCTGATGGGATTCTGCTTTGGCGAGTACGTCTGGTGGCAGGGCTGACGTTGTGGCGTACCGCAGCAGACCGTTGTCGACGGTCTGCTGCGCATGGCTGCGATTCCCGGCGTCCTCGAGGTATCGCCGTGCGTCCTGCAATGCAGCGCCAGCGAAGGCGGTTCAACGGCCGCCCGGCTGCCTGGGCTCGCGAGTCTGGAAGTACCGATGCGCCAGTGCGATCCAGTAGCGGACGCCGGCCGGAATGATGTCGTCGTTGAAGTCGTACTTCGGATTATGCAGACCCGGCGCGCTCGTGCCGGCGTTGGCGTTGCCGATCAGCACATAGGTACCGGGCCGCTCTTCCAGCATGAATCCGAAGTCTTCCGATGTCATGTTGGCCGGCACGTCGGCGTGCGTACCTGCATCGCCGAAAGTCTCGCGAATGACCGCTTCGCATAGCGCAGTCTCGGCGCGCGTGTTGATGGTCGCGGGATAGTACTGGAAGAACGCGACCTCGACCTGTGCACCATGAGCGGCAGCGAGCCCTTCGCACATCGACTCGATGTCGCGCTGCAGTTTTTGCTGCAACTCAGACGACAGCGTGCGGATCGTTCCGCGCAACTCGGCGCTGTCCGGGATGACGTTGTCGGTGTCGCCCGCGTGAATCATGCAGACGGAGATCACGGCGGGATCGACAGGATCCTTGTGGCGCGCCGCGATCGTCTGACAATGCAGCACCATCGAACAGGCCAGCGGAATCGGATCGAGGCCCAGATGCGGCTGCGCCGCGTGAGCGCCCTTGCCGCGCACGGTGATCCGCAAGCGCGAGCCGGCCGCCATGATCGGGCCGGCACGCAAGCCGAAATGCCCGGCTGGCAATGCCGGCCAGTTGTGCATGCCGAACACCGCCTCGGTTGGATACTGCTCGAACAGACCTTCGTCGATCATCTTTCGTGCGCCCGCACCGCCTTCTTCTCCAGGCTGAAACACGAAATGGATGCTGCCGGGCAACTGCGGCATGCCTTTCAGGATGCGCGCGGCACCGAGCAACATGACCGTGTGGCCGTCGTGTCCGCACGCGTGCATGACTCCTTGCGTGCCGGACGCGTGCGTGAAATCGTTGGCCTCGTGAATGGGCAATGCATCCATATCCGCTCTTAGCACGATCCCCCAGTCGGGATTCGCGCCGGGCAGGGTCGCGACGACGCCCGTTCCGCCTAGCCCGCGCGACACCGCATAACCGAGCTCCTCGAGCTCACGCGCGACGACCGCTGCCGTCCTGTGTTCTTCGAAGCGCAACTCGGGATGCGCGTGAAGGTCGCGTCGCAACTCCGCCCAATACGGCTGGTGCGCGCTCAACGAGGTATCGGGAAGATCCGCGGTTGCCAATTTCAAGCCCTTTCGAAGCCGTGCAGGTTCAGATTGTCGGCATGATTGCGCGACGCCTCGCGATCGTTCAATCGTAGTACCCGAGGATCGACTTCACCTCCATGTACTCTTCCATTCCTTCGATGCCGTACTCGCGTCCGTTCCCGGATTGCTTGTAACCACCAAACGGCGCTTGCGGATCCCACGCCGGATAGTTCAGATGCACCTGACCCGACTGGATGCGCGCGGCGACCGCGCGCATCAGCGCCTTGTCCGTGCCCTGAACATGCGCACCGAGTCCGTACACGGTGTCGTTTGCGATGGCGATCGCTTCTTCGACCGTGTCGTAGGCGAGGATCGCGAGCACGGGCCCGAAGATCTCCTGCTGGGCAATCGGCATGTCGGTGCGCACATCCGAGAATATCGTCGGGCGTACATAGAAGCCCTCGCTCAAGCCGGCCGGTCGGCCGGGGCCGCCGACGATCAGCTTCGTATGATCGTCGATGCCCGCTTCGATCATCTGCTGCACCCTGCCGAACTGTGCGCGATTCGCAAGCGGACCGTGGGTCGTCGCCTCGGCGAAGGGATCGCCGACGACCATCTGCCGGGTCGCCGCTATCGCGAGTTCATCGACCTGAGCCATCGCGCCGCGCGGCACGATCAGACGGGTCGGCGCGCTGCACGACTGCCCCATGTTGCGAAACGCAGCCGCTACGCCCAGTGCTACGGCGCGAGGCAGATCGGCATCAGGCAGGACGACGTTGGGGGACTTGCCGCCGAGTTCCTGCGCGACGCGCTTGAGCGTCGGCGCAGCGGCCTGGGCGACCAGCACGCCCGCTCGTGTCGAACCGGTGATCGACACCATGTCGACCTGCGGATGGGACGCGAGCGCCGTACCCACTTCCGGGCCTGTGCCGCTCACGAGGTTGAATACGCCCGCGGGAACGCCCGCATCGGCGATGACTTCTGCGAACAGCAGCGCGCTCAACGGCGACCACTCGCTGGGCTTGAGGACGACGGTGCAGCCGGCAGCCAGCGCCGGCCCGACCTTCGCGGTGATCTGATAGATCGGCCAGTTCCATGGCGTGATGAGCGCGCACACGCCGATCGGCTCGCGGGCGACGGCAGTGGTGCCACGCTGGACGACGAACGGGTAAGTGGCGAGGTTGTCGCGTGCGACGCGGATATGTTCGGCCGCGAGCGGCACATGGGCACTGCGCGCGTAGCTGATCGGCGCGCCCATTTCCGTCGTCAGGGCAGCCGCGAACAGTTCGGCCCGTTCGAGGATCAGCGCATGAACGCGGTCGAGCAGGGCGGCGCGCTCCTGCGGCGAAGTCATCGACCAGCTCGCGAACGCCTGGCGCGCGGCCTGGACGGCGCGGTCGACGTCGTGTGCGTCTCCAAGCGGGATCTCGCAAAGCGTCGCTTCGGTGGACGGGCAAACCACGGCGGCGTGCGTCTTGCCCGATGGCGCCACCCATTCGCCGTCGATGAAGAACCGGTCGAGATGGTTAGCCTGAATCAGATGATGAACCGGTGATTGCATGGCTCGGTGTCCTTTGAGTCGATACCCTGCGGCCGCTACAGGCGGAAAGCGTGCGGGCGAAAGTCGAAACGGCTGTCAGAAGTCGGCGACCTTGCCCCACACCGGTTTTTCGAACCGCTCCGGACGGTAAGGCGCGGGATCGACGAGCGGGGTCGCGCCGGTGACCATGTCCGCCACGAGATGACCGCATCCTGGCCCAATGCCGAAGCCGTGACCGCTCAGACCCGCGGCCACCACGAAGCCGGGCAGCGACTGCACTTCGCCGATCGCGGGGATGCCGTCCGGCGTCATGTCGATATAGCCGGCCCAGGACGCGGCCACGCGTGCTTCGCCGATCACCGGGCACAGATCGATCGCGCGCCTGCGAATCTCCTTGAGGGTCGCCTGGTTGACGCACGGGTCCAGCACGCGCATCTTTTCCATCGGCGTTGGCCGATCGAGCCGCCAGCGGCCCATGCCTTCATGGCCGGAACGCACGCCTTCGAGATTGCCAGGGCTGAGACTGCGCCAGCGATTCGCGAACATCGGCAGAAAGTCCTTTGCATAGCGGGCTTTTTGCAGCGTAGGGTCGAACTTTGCCAGGCCGCTGATGGCGAGCGAATAGGCTTCGTCGCCGCGTCGCGTGATGGTGATGCTCTTCGTGTGCAGCGCATCGGGTAACGTACCGCGTGCCAGCGAGATCGACATGACCGACGAGCGGATGGTGGCCTGCGGCAAGCGGATGCCGAGTTGCCGGCAAAACGTCGACGCCCATGCGCCACCCGACAGGACCGCGATCTTCGTGCGGATCACGCCGTGCTCGGTCACCACGCCGCTGACCCTGCCGCCCTCGGTTTCGATGCCGCGTGCCGCGCAGTTCTGGTGAACCGTGCCACCGAGCTTGATGATGCTGCGCGCGACAGCCGGTGCGGCGTTGGCCGGGTCGGCCGTGCCGTCGGTCGGTGCAAACACGCCACCCTTCCAGCTGCGCCCGGTAGCGGTAGCCCGCTCGTTGGCCTGCTTGCTGCCGAGCACCTCGGTCTTGACGCCGGCCGTACGTGCGAATTCGCACCAGCGCGTCCATTTTCCGAGTTCGTCGTCGTCATTGCTCAGGTACAGCAGACCGCTGCGGCGAAAACCAGCGGATTCGCCGGATTCGTCTTCGAACTGTTGCCAGAGTCGCAGGCTTTCGGTCGCAATCGGCAATTCGCGCGCGTCGCGGTTCTGTTGCCGGCACCAGCCCCAGTTCCGGCTGGATTGCTCGCCGCCGACCAACCCTTTTTCGATCAGCGCGACTTTTACGCCGCGCCTCGCGAGAAACCATGCGGTGAATACGCCGACGATGCCCGCGCCTATCACGACGACGTCGGCGCTATCGGGGAGCGTGGGGGTGGTGTCAATGCGGGTCAACGGTACGCGCATCTGTGAGAGTTCCTTCGTGGGTCGCGTGTCGGGGTCGATCGTCTGCTGGCAAACGGGCTTGCCGGAACGTCTAGAACATCGCCTGGCTAACGATCCCATATAGCCGGTAGACAGGGTCGGGGGCGCCTTGATGCGCGACGGCGGGTGCGTTGCGGACCATCCTGATCGTGGTGTCGACGCGCTTCAGTCCTTGCGCGGCCAGCCAGTCGGCCAGACTCGCGCCGGCCGGCACGTCGATTCGAATGAATTCACCTTCGCGGTTGTTCAGCCAATAGCCAATCAAGGCTTTCGCACGAAGATCGTCGGGCGAGCGCATCGCGGCCATCGGGCCGATGACGAGGCCTCTGCCGAAGCGGCGCAGGATCGAAAATCCAATAATCTCGCTGTCGCGCTCCAGCACCACGCTGTCGCCCATTTTCAGCAACGCTGACATCATCGCGTTCCGTTCGAGGCCCGAAGCGCGCGTCGCGAGTTCGATGAGTGCCGGGAAATCGGCAGCCGTCGCGCTTCGCAGTCGTTCGCCGTCGGGCAATGCGACCGGCAAGGTTTTGCCGACGGTCCCCTGATGCTGGTCCAGCGAGTCGCATACGTCGAAACCGAGCTTTTCATAGAGCGGACGGCCTGCCGGTGTCGCGTGCAAAAACGTGATGCGCGGCCCCAGTTCTTCGAGTACCAACTCCATGAGCTTGCGGCCGATGCCGCGTCCCTGATGCTCCTGCGACACGATCACGAGACCGAGCGACGCGCGGTCCGTGCCGAACTTCCAGCACAACGCCGTGCCGATCAGCGCGCCGTTTTCTTCGGCGACGAATCCCGTGCCCTGTTCGGCCGCGAATTGCCAGTCTTCCGCACGATGCGGCCAACTGAAAGCGGTCGACAAACCACAAGCCGCCGGACAGTCGGCTGGCGTGAAGCTTCGATAGTGAAGCGCTTGCGTTGAAGGCGTAGCGCTGACGGCACAATCCTGGTTCATTTGATTTTGTTCCCGATCCTGAACTTCAGATCCCGGACTTCAGCGAGCCCAGATCAATCACAAACCGATATTTAACGTCGCTTCTGAGCATCCGGTCGAAGGCTTCGTTGACCTGTTCAATATCGATCATTTCTATCTCGCAAGTGATGCCATGCTTGCCGCAAAAATCGAGCATTTCCTGCGTTTGCGCGATGCCGCCGATGAACGAGCCCGCCACCGATTTCCGCTTGGACAACATCGGCGACGAGTTCAGCGCGGGTTCGAGCGGGCCGAAATAGCCCACGAGCACCAGCGTGCCGCCCGAATCAAGCGTGGCAACATAAGGATTGAGGTCGTGCTGGTATGGAATGGTGTCGATAATCAGATCAAAGCGGCTTTTTGCCGCGTTCATCTGCAGTGCATCGCTCGACAGCACGACATCGCGGGCGCCCAGCGCACGGGCATCCGCGTCTTTGCCAGGCGATCGTGTGATCAGCGTCACTTCGGCGCCCATCGCGCTGGCCAGCTTGATGGCCATATGACCGAGGCCACCCAATCCGATGACGGCAACCCGCGAACCGACGCCGACGTTCCAGTGCCGCAACGGCGAATACGATGTGATACCGGCACACAATAGCGGTGCCGCGCCCTTGAGATCGAGGTTATCCGGCATCCTGAGGACGAACTTCTCCGACACGATAATCTCGTCGGCATACCCGCCTTGAGTGCGGGATTGATCATGCCGATCGGTATTGTTGTACGTCGAAGTCGCACCGTTCTCGCAATACTGTTCGAGCCCATTAAGGCATGTCTTGCAGTGCTGGCATGAATCGACCATGCAACCTACGCCCACAGGGTCTCCCACCTTGAAACGCGTCACGTCGGAGCCGACTTCCTTGATCCGTCCGACGATCTCATGGCCCGGCACCATCGGGTATCTGGCGTTGCCCCAATTGTTGCGCGTGCTATGCAGGTCCGAATGACAAACACCGCAGTACAACACTTCGATTACGACATCATTGTTGCGCGGAGTGCGGCGTTCGAAGTCGAACAGGCTCAATGGCGTCGTCGATGAAGTGGCAGCGTATCCTCGTGCAGCACGTCCCATCTATATGTCCTCGATTAATCCGTGGTGAGATTGCTTGCGTTGAAATAGGCATGCCGTCGAGTCCGCTGAGCGCGCGAGTCGGGAAGATTTCGACGGGCGCGATGTGGGTCGAAAGCGTCTTCATGTTACGCGTTGACCATCGCGCAACAACGCTCGAAAAAAATTTCAAAAGAACATGAAAACCGCGTTTGACGTGGCTCGCGCAGCATTTTATGTGGCGTGCTGATTGGCATGACTCGGTGGAGCGGCGAATCACCAGCCGTAGAAACGCGGCCAGGTTTCAATCGTGCCGTCCGGCATGATGGCCTGATAGGCCGGATGTTGCGCGCCCGTGGCACATGCATGATTGGGAAGAATGCGCAGCCGCGTACCAAGCGGAAAGCGCGTCTCGATCTCATGGTCCGGCGAACCGGATCGGGAAATGATGCCGTGCTCCTGGTTCGCGCCGCTCATGAGATAGCCGTCCAGCACTTCGCCGTTTTCCCGACACACGGCCCCATAACCGAAGTCGTGCTTCTGGCGCTGCGTGCCGCGATCGCGGCTCATGGCCATCCATCCCGCGTCGACGATAGCCCAGCCTTTTTCGCGCTGGTGGCCGATCACGGTGGTCAGGACGCTCAGAGCGATTTCGGGCATCTGATTGACGCCTACGCCATGCATGACGAGATCGAACATCACATAGACTCCGGCGCGAACTTCGGTCACGCCTTCAAGATGCTCGGCCGCTAGCGCGGTCGGCGTCGAGCCGATGCTCACGACCTCGCATGGCAGGCCCGCCGCACGAAGACGTTGTGCCGCGCGCACGCAGCCCGAACGCTCCTGTTCGGCAATCCGGACCAGCGCGTCGTGCGTGTCGTAGTCGTAGCTGGAGCCCGCATGGGCGATCACGCCGCCAACGACCATGCCGCCGTCCGACAGGGTGTGCGCGACCTCGAGGAGCAGGTCGTCGTCGGGCGCGATACCCGACCGATGACCGTCCACGTCGATTTCGATCCAGACTTCGAATGTTGCGTGATGCTCCCGCCCGAAGGAAACGATGGCCTGCGCGCACGCGATGCTGTCGGCGACGATTTTCAGTGCGCAGCCTTGCTGTCTCAGCGCCAGTGCCTGCGGCAGCCTGGCCGGCGCCATCCCCACTGCATAGACGATGTCACGAATGCCGCTGGCGAAGAACTGTTCGGCTTCCTTCAGCGTGGATACGGTGATGCCGCGCGCACCGGCGTCGATCTGCGCCCTGACAATCTGAGCACATTTGGTGGTCTTCACGTGCGGGCGAAAGCTCACGCCCAGGGCGTTCATACGCCGTTGCATCCGGTCGATATTGCGATTCATGCGCTCGACATCGATCAGTGCTGCGGGCGTGTTCAACGACGGCAATTCCATCTGCGGCTCCCTGCGATTCTTTGCTTTAGTGGTGCTCAGGCATCGGCGTGGCGCCGTGCGGATGCTGGCCACTATAGGAGGGCAGGGCGAGCTTGTGATTAACGAAGGATAAAGCGATCGTTAAGCCCGATTAAATGACCGGTCACTACGTCATGTGCGCCAGGGGACGGGGTCGAAGGCTCGTTTGGCGGCTTCGAGAAAGACGGACTGGCGGATTGTCAGGCCGTGACGCGTGGGCGTCAGGACCATGACAGGCGCCGATTCGAGCCGCCATGACGGCAACACGCGCTTCAGTTTTCCGGCCGCGATCAGCCGTGCCGCATCCCATTCGGATCGCTCGACAATGCCGAGGCCGTCGATCGCCCAGTCGCTGACGACGGTACCGTCGTTCGACGACAAGGCGCCGTCCAGCCGGATCGTGACCGATTTGCCGCCGCGTTTGCCGTCGGCGTCGGGTTGGATGAAGCGCAGGCGGGTCACGTCTTCGTCGTTCTCGCGCAAGGTTAGCCATTCGTACTGCGTGAGTTGCGATGGATGGTCGAGCTTCGACAGGCGGCGCGCGAGGGACGGACTTGCGCACAGAAAACGCTCGTTCGGAGCGAGGTAGTGTCCGACCCACGACGACCCCTTGAGGTTGCCGATGGAGACGACCACATCGGCACCCGCCGCCGCCGTCAGCGGACTGTCGGAGAGGATCAGCGAAATCGCGAGATTCGGATGCGAGCGATGCAGATCGCGAATCAGCGGCGCGACATGTGCGCGCCCAAAGCCAAATGGAGCGACGACGCGCAAATGACCGCCGACGCCGGCCGTCTCGCCCGAGACGCGTGACGGAATCGACTCGATTCGCTCGAGGATCTCGATCGCTTCCTGAACCAGTTGCTGGCCCTCCTGGGTGAGCGAGATGCCCCTTGCCTCGCGCGTGACCAATCGAACGCCCATACGTTCTTCGATACGCTGCAAACGTACCGTGACGGCGGGCGGTGTCAGGTTCAATATTCGGGCCGCCGCGGCGAGTGATTGTGACGCGCCGAGGGCGCGAAACAGTCGCATGTCATCCAGTTCGATCATTAAGCAGCTGTTAACGAAGAGGGAGTGGAGTATTAAACCTCGGAACGATACATTTTTCTACCGATGCGGCCTATGATCTCAATGCCACCCCAACCGATGCCAAGGCACGCATCCTGACGGCTAACATCGATCCCGATCGAGCTCGCCTGCCGACATCCATCGCGGCATCGCCCCAACGCCCCCGACTAGACAACCTCGACGGACGGCACTTCGTCGGGCGCTGCTCCCCTGATCCCATCCTCGGCGACACGCGATCCCGACATTCGTTCGGCATGCCGAAATGTCTTCGGCGAACTGCCGGTGATCCGTTTGAAGGCGTGACTAAACGCGCTCTCGGACGCATAGCCAAGCGATTGGGCGATCACCGCCACCGGCGCGTCCCCTTCCCGCAATGCGCGCTCGGCAAGCCGCATGCGCCATTCGGTCAGATAGGTCAGCGGCGCGATGCCTGCAGTCTTTCTGAAGTGAAAAGCGAATGTCGTCCTCGACATGGCGCATGCCTTGGCGAGCTCATCGAGATGCCAGGACCGCGCGGGATCGCCGTGCATGAGCCGCAGCGCCGGAGCGAGGCGCGGATCCCGCAATGCCCGCAGCCACCCGGCCGACATCGGGCCGGACGTTTTCAGGTGCGCTCGCAGAATCTGGATGAACAGCAGTTGCGAGAGCTGAGCCGAGACGAGTTGTGCTCCGGGCAGATCGGACCCGCGCTCCTCGACGAGATGATCGAGCAGCCACCGGAAGGTGATCGCCTGCGGCGACGCAGCGGACACATGGATCCACGGCGGCAGCACGTCGGACAGTAATCGGCCGCTCGTCGGATCGAGCAGGACATGGCCGCCGATGTGGGCGAAGTCGTTGCCGTCGCCGAGGACGGCCGTCGATCTGCCGGCGCCGGAGAACACGCTCATCGCCTCGATGGGCGCGACATCGGGATCGCTGGCCAGAACAAAAGCACGCTTCGCCGACAACAGTCCGACGTCCCCGGTACTGAAATGGATTGGTTCGGCTTCTCCGTCGATGCGAACCCAGCAGGTGCCTTTCACCACCGCAAAAAACTTGATTTTGTCCGGCGCCGGAAAACGGATGGCCCACGCGCCGCCGGCGGTAAAACCGCCGGTCACCAGCGATTCGGCATGGGTGAACTTGAGGATGTCGGAAAACGGATCGGCATTCATGTTCGTACTATCGCGCAAGCAAATCGCACTGGCAAGCATTAACAATCCGGATGCCGGCGCTTAACCTCCGTGATGACGAATTCGTAACGGTCATTCGGAAAATCAATATGAGCAACAAAGACGTACAGGTTCTCGTCACTGGCGGGACCGGATTTATTGCGCAGCACTGCATGCTGGCGCTGCTGAACGATGGGTATCGCGTTCGAACGACAGTACGTTCGCTGGCGCGCGAAGCCGAGGTACGCGCAAACCTCAGGACAGGCGGCGTCGAGGCGGGCGAACGCCTGTCGTTCGTCGCGGCCGATCTGGGAAGGGACGACGGGTGGGCCGAGGCCGCTGCCGGTTGCACATACGTGATGCACGGAGCCTCACCGACACCGACAGGCAATCAAACGAGCGATGAGGAATGGACGAGGCCCGCGGTCGACGGCAACGTGCGGGTGCTGCGCGCCGCGCGCGATGCCGGGGTCAGGCGCGTCGTGCTGACCTCCGCCTTCGGTGCGATTTGCGCCGGCCACGGGCCAATGACGCGGCCCTTCAACGAGACCGACTGGAGCGACCTGACCAGCAAGCATGTCTGGCCTTATCAGAAATCGAAGACATTGTCGGAGCGCGCGGCCTGGGACTTCGTCGCGCGCGAAGGGCAGGGCCTCGAACTGTCGGCCATCAATCCGGTCACCGTGCTCGGGCCGGTGCTTGGCGCTGACTATTCGCATTCGATCCGCCTCATCAAAAACATCCTCGAGGGCCAACCGGGCAACCCCAAACTCAATTCGGGCTTTGTCGATGTGCGCGATGTGGCCGACCTGCATCTGCGCGCCATGACGCACGAAGCTGCCCGCGGCGAGCGTTTCCTCGCGATTGCCGGCGAGAGTATGTGGCTGGCCGACCTCGCCGGGGTGCTGAAACAACGCATGGGGCCATTGGCCGACAAAGTATCGACGCGGGTGCTGCCGAATGCGGTCGTGCGTCTGGGCGCGCTTAAAGATCCGGCGCTGAGAGGGGCCGTGCCATTGCTGGGCCTGGTCCTGAACGCCACCAGTGAAAAGGCCATGCGCCTGCTCGGCTGGTCGCCGCGCTCGCGCGAGGACGCTATCGTTGCCACTGCCGAAAGTCTCGCGAGGCTCGGGCTGCTGCGCAGTTCACAGTAGTGACTGTCATCACGGGCTGCGCTATCGTCGGCGCGCTTTTTTGCTGTTGCGTCGACTCCATTCGAATTCGTTCATCGATCCGTGTTGTGCCGATGACGTATCGCAACTATCCGTCTGCGGAATAGCGGCGCAGTGACAGGTGTTTTGTCGCTGGTAGCCAGTGCCGTTATCGCGCGGATGCGGACGTCGTCTCTCTCCCGGGGCGGATCCATTGACTGCGCGCCCCCGGAGTTCGAAGCCTATGGATCAAGCCGAGCAGCTGCACGTTTCTCCGAACGCCAGGATCGACCCTGGGCTCGCGGCGTTAGTCGTGATTGCGGGCTTTCATGGGCTGCCGGCGGAAGCGGAGCAGCTTCGGCACGCAGCGGGCGGCAAGTCCACGCGCTTTGACGACCGCGACCTCGTGCTGTCGGCACGCTCGCTAGGGCTGAAGACGCGCAAGGTTCGCGTAGCGGAGGATCGTCTTGCGAAGACGCCCCTTCCCGCGCTCGCGCTCGACAAGGACGGCGAGCATTTCATCGTCGCGGGCTGCGATGGCGAAAAGGCATTGATACTGGAAGCGGGCGCGAGCGCGCCGACCATGATCGTGCGCAAAACCGTCTTCGCGCGCTGCGGCGGCGAGATGCTTGTCTTCGCCTCGCGCGCGTCGCTCGCGGGCGACATGGCGCGCTTCGATTTTTCGTGGTTCATTCCCGCGGTCGTCAAGTACCGGCGTCTGTTGCTCGAAGTGCTGCTGGTTTCCGCGGTGCTGCAACTGTTCGGGCTCGTCTGGCCGCTGATGTTCCAGGTGGTCATGGACAAGGTGCTCGTGAATCGCGCATTCAACACCTTGAACGTAGTGTGCATCGCCTTGCTCGTGAGTTCGGTCGTCGAGGTGCTGCTGACCGGGCTGCGCAACTACGTGTTCTCGCATACGGCCAATCGCATCGACGTCGAACTCGGCGCGCGGCTGTTCCGGCATCTGCTGGCGTTGCCGCTCGCGTATTTCGTCGTGCGGCGCGTCGGCGATACCGTCGCACGCGTGCGCGAACTCGAAAACATCCGCAACTTTCTGACGGGACAGGCGCTGACGGCGGTGATCGACCTGTTCTTCTCGATCATTTTTCTGTGCGTCATGTTTGTCTATAGCGTGCCGCTCGCGCTGATCGTCGTCGTGTCGCTGCCGGTCTATGCGTGCGTCTCGTTGACGTTCAATCCGCTGCTGCGCGCACGTCTCGACGAAAAATTCGCGCGAGGCGCGGATAGCCAGGCGTTCCTCGTGGAGACCGTATCGGGTGCCGAAACCGTCAAGGCGATGGCGGTGGAGCCGCAATTCACGCGGCGTTGGGACAATCAGCTTGCCGCGTATGTGGCGGCCGGATTTCGCGTCAGCACGCTCGGCAATATCGGGCAGCAACTGATCCAGCTGATCGGCAAGCTCGTGAATCTGCTGTCGCTGTTTTTCGGCGCGCGGTTAGTAATAGAAGGCAAACTGTCGGTCGGCGAACTCGTTGCGTTCAATATGATGTCCGAGCGCGTTGTTGCGCCCGTGCTGCGGCTTGCTCAGCTCTGGCAGGACTTTCAGCAGATCGGCATCTCGATGGCGCGCCTCGGCGACGTGCTCAATACGCGCACGGAACTGCCGCCGAGCCGCCAGGCTTTGCCGGCGATCAAAGGCCATATCAGCTTCCAGGGCGTTCGATTTCGCTACCGCCCCGACGGCGCGCCGGTGCTCCACGATATCTCGCTCGAGATTCGCGCGGGCGAAGTGGTCGGCATCGTCGGCCGTTCGGGCTCGGGCAAGAGCACGCTGACCAAACTGCTGCAACGGTTGTATATGCCCGAGGCAGGCCAGGTGCGCATCGACGGTATCGATCTCGCGCTCGTCGATCCGGCCTGGCTGCGCCGGCAGATCGGCGTCGTGCTCCAGGAAAACCTGCTCTTCAACCGCTCGGTCCGCGAGAACATCGCCGTGACCGATCCGGGCACGTCGCTCGATCGCGTCGTCTACGCGGCACGGCTCGCCGGCGCGCATGGCTTTATCTCCGAGCTGCCCGAGGGCTACGACACGGTGGTCGGCGAGCACGGTGCGAACCTGTCGGGCGGTCAACGCCAGCGGATCGCGATCGCGCGCGCGCTGTTGACCGATCCGCGCATCCTGATCTTCGACGAAGCGACGAGCGCACTCGACTTCGAGACCGAACGCATCATCCAGCAGAACATGCGCGCGATCTGCGAGGGCCGCACCGTGATCATCATCGCGCACCGTCTGTCTTCGGTCAGGCATGCGAACCATATCGTCGCGATGGATCATGGCCGCATCGTCGAGCGCGGCGCGCATGAGGAGTTGCTCGCGCAGGGCGGCTACTACGCCCATCTGGTCTCGCTTCAAAACAGCTGATGCGGCGCGTCCGATCATGAACCTTATCCGCTTGCAGGCGTTCGGCGATTTGCTGCGCAGCTATGGCGCCGTGTTTCGCGCCGCGTGGTCGATGCGCGCACAGTTCGACGGTGAAGCACGCCTTCCTTATGAGCGTGCGTTCCTGCCCGCCAACCTCGAGCTTGTCGAAACGCCCGTGCACCCGGCGCCACGCTGGGCGATGCGAATACTTGTCGTGCTCGCCGCACTGACGCTTCTGCTCGCCTTTTTCGGCAGGCTCGATATCGTCGCCGTTGCGCAAGGCAAGCTGATTCCGGGCGAGCGCGTCAAGGTCATCCAGCCCGCGATCACGGGCGTGGTGCGCCGCATTCTCGTCGAAGACGGCCAGCGCGTCGCGGCTGGCCAGTTGCTCATGCAACTCGACGCGACCCAGGCCGCGGCCGATTCCGACAATGCGCGGGCCTCGCGCATCGATGCGGCGCTCGCGGCCGCGCGCTCGCGCGCCTTGCTCGACGCCCAACTCGGCGCGCATGCGCCGCTCGTGCCGCGCGTCGACGGCGCGTCGGCAGCGCAGCAGGCGCAGACGCAGCATTTCGCGGACGGCTTGTATCGCGAGTATCAGGACAAACTCGTCGCATCGCAGGCCGAGCTGCGCAAGCGCGAGGCGGAACTCGCGACGATCCGTGTCGAAATCGGCAAGCTTTCGGCGACCGCGCCGCTCGCACGCCAGCAGGCAAACGAATATCGCGCGCTCGCAGCCGATAAATACGTCGCGCAAACCGACTATCTGACCAAAGAGCAAGCCGCGCTCGACGCGGAACACGATCTTGCGGCACGCGAGAGCGGATCGCAGGAGTTGATGGCCGCGGTCGAGGAGCAGCGCGCCGATATCGCAGCGATTACGTCTGCGTTTCGCAGCAAGCAGCTCGACGAATTCGACAAGGCGATGCAGCAATACAACCAGAGCCGCAATGACGAAACCAAGGCCGATACGCGCCAGAAGCTGCTGAGCCTGACGGCGCCCGTCGCCGGCACGGTGCAGCAGCTTTCGGTGCACACGCTCGGCGGTGTCGCGACCGCCGCGCAGCCGGTCATGGAGATCGTGCCGGACGATACGCTCGAAGTCGAGGCCAACATCGAGAACAAGGATATCGGCTTCGTTCGCCCCGGACAAACCGCGCTCGTGAAGGTCAAGGCGTTTCCGTATACGCGCTTCGGCTATCTGAAGGGAACCGTCGTGTCGGTGTCGAACGATGCGGTTCAGGACCGGCGGCATGGCCTGATGTTCGTGACGCACGTACGCGTGCCGACGAACCGGATTCGCACGAACGGCGCCTGGGTTCGTTTGACGCCCGGCATGGAAGTGACGGCCGAAATTCACACGGGCAAGCGCAGCGTCGCGCGGTACTTTCTCGATCCCGTCATCGAGACGGGCGAGGAGAGCTTGCGTGAACGGTAGGTCGAGGTTGCGCCCATCGATACGGCGATGGGGCATGCTCGCGCTATGGATGTCGTGCGGATCGCATGCCGCATGGGCTTTCGATCCGTTGCGCACCGGTTCGGCCGTGCCGCCAACGGCCGCCGCGCAGATGCTCGGCGACGGGTCATCGGGAATCTGCGCATTCGGCGCACTGCCGAGCCCGCTGCCTTTGCAGGATGCCGTCGAACGGGCGCTGTGCAACGACCCCAGGACGCGCCAGGCCTGGGGCCAGGTCAAGCTCGAGGCCGCGCGCGTGGGGCAGGGCCGCGCTGCGTATTTGCCGAACATCAGCGGGAGTTGGCAGGGCGTGCGCGACGATCAGAAGACCGATATCGACAACCTGCCGCAATTCAATTCGAACTTTCACAACTTCCTGCGCACCGAAAGCGTATCGCTGAGCTGGGTACTCTACGACTTCGGCGGTCGCGAGGCGGCGCTGAAGAGCGCGACCGAGTTGCTCGAGGCCGCGCAGGCGAACCAGCAGGCGGTGCTCGAAGCGACCTTTGCGAAGGTCGCGAAAGACTACTACGCGGCGCAGGCCGCGCAAGGCGCGTTTGTCGCCGCGCAGCAGATCGAACAGACCGCGAACGACAGCGTACAGGCCGCGACCGCGCGTGCGAACAAGGGCATCGCGCCGATCACGGATCAGTTGCAGGCGCAGACCGACCATGCGCAGGCGGTCGTGAATCTCGCAAAAGCGCAACGGGACCGGCAAGACGCGCTCGGTGTGCTGGCGAGCGATATGAATCTCGATCCCGATGCGCCGATCAGCTTGCCCGACGTCGGGGAGGGCGTGCTGCCCGATCAGGCGTTCGACGGATCGATCGCCGACCTCATCGACGAAGCGAAGCGCACGCATCCGAGCGTCCGCGCGGCCGAGGCACGCGTCGAAGCCGAACGCGCCAAGCTCAGACAGACGCGCGCTGAAGGGCTGCCGAGCGTGAGTCTGGTCGCGCGGTACAGCCGCAACAACGAGCCGACCAGTTTCGAAGTCGGGCAACCGCAACTGCCGACGACCGGAAGCGAATGGTACGTGGGCTTTCAGGTCACGATCCCGATCTTTTCGGGCTTCATGAAGACGTATCAGGTGCGCGAAGAAGAGGCGAAAGCCGAACTCGAGAACGATACGCTCGACGCAACACGACAGCAGGTCGGTCTCGACGTCTGGACCAGCTACCAGGCGTTGCAGACGGCGACGCACAACCTCGATAACAGCGCGATGCTGCTCGATATCTCGAACCGCTCGTACGCGGCCGCCGAGCATCGCTATACGGTCGGTGTCGGCAGCATCCTCGAACTGCTCAACGCGCAGACCGCGCTGGCCGGCGCGAAACGGCAGCGCATCGAGGCGCTGACCGACTGGCGTTCCGCGCGGCTACAACTGGCCGCCAAGCTCGGCGAAATCGGCATGTGGAGTCTGAGAGGCGAGTGAGCCGCAGCACGCGAATGCGCATTGCTTCGCGGCGCATTGCTTCGCGGCGCATTTCGCCATACCCGGAATACGAAATCAATTCGCACATGTCGAATAATAATTGCATGTCGAATTAAATACTGACCCGGAATAAACGGCAATGAATTGATCCGGATTAACACATCTTGACCGGGATTCGATTTGAACAGATACGCAGGAATATCAACCAGGCTACGGGTGTTTGAATATCGATCGCGCCTGATGGGCGGCGGCCTTTCTCGCAGAAGAAACGACCTGATTGCGTGATCATTTTCCAGATATTTCCTGTGTCGATTGCCGCATGCACTTGCAAATTCCCTGGATCCGTCTTTCTTTTTATTCTGGAGCGCAACATGAACGAAACGCAAAGCGTACTGCAAAGCATGGCCCAAGCGTCGTCAAAGCCCGAGCAGATAATCAACCAGCCCGACGGCACCTCTGTCGTGTTGCTTCCGCAGGGCACCGCAGCCGAATCGGATCCGGTCATTCGTGAATTCTCGAAACCGGACGGTCAGGGGACGTTGCTCGAGCAGGTCGTCGACTTCCGTGCAGGGGGTTCCGATGTGTTCATCGCCGACCCGAAGATCCTCGCGCAGATCGGCCAGATCGGCACCGTGTTCGGCGCGGGCAATGTGGGCGACCAGCTGGCGTCGCTCGATATCAAGTTTACGGGTGCGAACGGCACCGGTAGCGCGACGTCGGGCACGGCCGTGACGAAGACTGGCGATACTTACCAGTTTGAACTGGCTGGCCTGCCGCCGGGCGAACTGGTATCGGTGCGGGAATTTTCCGGGCCGGGCCTGTCAGGCCAGATCGAGGAGACGATCAACGTGTTCAACGACGGCCGCGTCCAGTTCAATATGCTCGGCGGCAGCGGCCTCCCGAACGGCGTCAAGGCGATGCAGGAAAATTTCAATGAACAGGGCAATCTCGCGACGGTGCGAACCCAGTTGTCGAACGGCGAGGTAGTCGTCGAGGCGCTCAACTACGACGCGAGCGGAAAGGAGGTCTCGCAGACGGTGGAGACGTTCAACGCACAAAACCAGGTCGTGTCGTCCTCGACTTCGGCGCCGAGCGGTCCCACCCCTCCCCAGATTGGCGGGCAGGCGGCGATCCAGTCGATCATCGCGGCGCTGTCGTCGCTCAATCCGCCGGTGCCAGGCTCCGCTGTCGCCACGGCGAGCATCCCGTCGCACAAAATGACGCTGGCCGCCAGCGCGCATTGAACGTCGGGTTCGTGGAAGTCTGAACGGTTTGCACCGCAATGAGGCGGTCTCGCGTCAGCGCGCAAGACCGCCTCATGTTTTTCATCAAGCCAGGCATCCCGTTTGCTCTCCTTGACGAAGCGAATCGCGTTAGCCACCGTGCATGAAGGCCGTCGACAAACAATCGGCACAACTGCAAACCGCGACCTATACTTTTCGCTTGCATCGACCGGTGCAACTCGCGGTCAGCCCATCCACAGCTGGATGCGCGCAAACCGCCGCCGCATGATCCTTGCTGCATGATCCTCGAAGGCGATCGTTCGCGCTGTCCGTAACGGCGCGGCGCTACGCGGCACCCGGTCGTTCCTGCGTCTGCCCTCTCAAAGGAGTCAGCTCGATGCACCATACCGCGCCCCCGTCCACCTCGGCGAATCAAACCGTCGATGAGCGCCGCGACAGCACATCCCCCGGCGTCACCATTCCGTCGTCCCCCACCATTGCCGTCGAACTGAAGGTGAATGGCGAAACCTGGTCGCTAGCGCTCGACCCCCGTACCACCTTGCTGGACGCGTTGCGCGAACACCTGCATCTGACCGGCACGAAGAAAGGCTGCGATCACGGGCAATGCGGCGCCTGCACCGTCCATGTGAACGGGCGGCGCGTCAATGCGTGCCTGTCGCTGGCGGGCACGCACGCAGGCGACGAGATCACGACGATCGAAGGACTCGGCAGTCCCGACGCGCTGCATCCGATGCAGCAGGCGTTTGTCGAATGCGACGGTTACCAGTGCGGCTATTGCACGTCGGGGCAAATCATGTCGGCCGTGGCATTGCTCGACGAACCGGTCGGGCCCGCCGACGCCGACGTGCGCGAAGCGATGAGCGGCAACCTGTGCCGCTGCGGCGCCTATCAGAACATCGTGACGGCGATCCAGCGCGTGCGCGAGAAATCCTGAGGAGACCGCCATGGAACTCTTCCAGCTCTCGCGCGTGAGCAATGTGCACGAGGCCATCGCCGCGGCAGCCGCTTCGTCTGACACGGAGCACGGTGCGCAGGTGCGCTTCCTCGCGGGCGGCACGACACTGCTAGATCTGATGAAACTGAATGTGGAGCGCCCGGGCCGCGTGATCGACATCAGCCGCCTGCCGCTCGATCAGATCGAGGCCACGTCCGACGGCGGCGTCAAGATCGGCGCCATGGTGCGCAATGCGGATCTCGCGACGCACCCCCTGATCCGCGCGCGCTATGCGGTGCTGTCGCAGGCCTTGCTGGCCGGGGCATCGGCGCAGTTGCGCAATATGGCGACGACGGGCGGCAACCTGCTGCAGCGCACGCGTTGCGTTTACTTTCGCGATACCACGATGCCGTGCAACAAGCGCACGCCCGGTTCGGGCTGCGCCGCGATCGGCGGCTTCAACCGCATGATGGCGATTCTCGGCGTCAGCGACGCATGCATCGCAAGCAATCCCTCCGACATGAACGTCGCGCTGACCGCACTCGATGCAACGATCCACGTCGAAGGCACGAAAGGCTCGCGCCGGATCGCGATCGACTCGTTCTTCGTGTTGCCCGGCACGACGCCGCAACGCGAGACCGTGCTCGAAGCCGGCGATCTGATCACGCACGTCACCTTGCCGCCGCCGCCCGACGCAGGCCGTTCGCTGTATCTGAAGCTGCGCGATCGCGCGTCTTATGAATTCGCGCTCGTGTCCGCGGCTGTCGTGCTGGAAGTGAGCGACGGCCGTATCGAGCATGCGCGCCTCGCGTTGGGCGGAGTCGGAACGAAACCGTGGCATGCGACCGAAGCCGAGGCGGTGCTCGCCGGCGCGACCCCCGATGGCGCGACGTTCGCGCGGGCCGCGGATGCCGCACTCGCCGGCGCGCGGCCGCAAAGCCAGAACGGATTCAAGGTCGAGCTTGCGCGCAGGTGCATCGTGCACGCGCTCGCGCAGGCGACTCGCAACGATTGATTTTCGATAGGACTTCATTATGT
This sequence comes from Paraburkholderia sp. SOS3, assembly GCF_001922345.1. Taxonomy (NCBI): domain Bacteria; kingdom Pseudomonadati; phylum Pseudomonadota; class Betaproteobacteria; order Burkholderiales; family Burkholderiaceae; genus Paraburkholderia; species Paraburkholderia sp. SOS3. Next base: position 2,273,530 of record NZ_CP018811.1, read on the forward strand.
CCACCGTGAGTGACACCGCGCTGTCCGTGATCGGACAGCCGCAGGCGCGCGTCGACGGACCGCTGAAAGTCAGCGGCGCGGCGACGTATACGTCGGACGTCGATCTGCCGGGACTGCTCTACGCCGTGCCGGTCTGCAGCACGATTGCGAGCGGACGCATCACGTCGCTCGAATTCGCGAGCGCGCAGAACATGCCGGGCGTCCATGCCGTGCTCCATCGCGGCAATATCGGCCGCTTCTACCGGATGTCGGGCAATTCGCTCGATACGGGCTACGTCGACGAGCAGCGCCCGCCGTTCGAAGACGATGTGATCCGCTACTACGGCCAGTACGTCGCGGTGGTGATCGCCGATACGTTCGAAGCCGCGAGCGCTGCCGCGGTCGCCGTGAAGGTCGGCTACGAGGTGGCCGCACATGACGTGAGCGACGAGCTCGGCAATCTCGTCGATGCGCATGTGGAAAGCGAACGCGGCGACGCGGCGCGGGCCTATGACAGCGCTCCCGTCAAACTGGACGCCACGTACGTGACGCCGGTGGAAACGCACAATCCGATCGAACTGCACGCGACGGTGGCGCAGTGGGACGGCGAAGGCTATACGTTTTACGAAACGAGCCAGGCGGTCTCGAATCATCAGGGCGCACTGATGCAGATGCTGGGTTTGCCCAAAGAGAAAGTGCGCGTGATCTCGCGCTTTCTCGGCTCGGGCTTCGGCGGCAAGCTCTGGATGTGGCCGCACTCGCTGCTTGCCGCCGCGGCGACACGGCATACGGGGCGGCCCGTCAAGCTCGTCGTGAGCCGCAAGATGATGTTCCAGAACGTCGGCCATCGACCCGTGACGCAGCAGCGCATGCGGCTGTCGGCGGACCGCGACGGCAAGCTGACTTCGATCCGTCACGAGTATCTGAACCACACCGCGATCGCCGACGACTACCAGGAAACCTGCGGCGAGATCACACCGTTCCTGTACAGCGTGCCGAATCTGCGCGTCGCTTCAGGCCTCGTGAAACGCCATGTCGGATCGCCGACTTCGATGCGCGGGCCCGGCGCGGTTCCCGGCCTGTACGCGCTCGAATCGGCGATGAACGAACTCGCGCGTGAACTGAACATCGACCCCGTCGAGTTGCGGTTGAAGAACGAACCTCAGGTCGACGAAAGCACAGGTCTGCCGTTTTCGTCACGCCATCTGACGGAGTGCCTGCGCACCGGTGCGGATAGATTCGGCTGGGCGCAGCGCACCGCCGCGGTGGGGTCGATGAAACGCGACGGGCTGACGCTCGGTTGGGGCGTCGGCGCGTGCGGGTGGCCGGGCATCCGCTTCTCGGCGCAGGCGTCGGTGGATCTGCGGGCCGACGGCACGGCGCGCGTCGTATGCGGCACGCAGGATATCGGCACGGGCACTTACACGATCCTCGCGCAACTGGTTGCGTCAGAGACGGGTTTGCCGCTCGATCGCATCGACGTCGAACTCGGCGACACGATGCTGCCGTTGGGACCGCTCTCGGGCGGTTCGGCTGCGACGGCATCGGTGATTCCCGCGGTGCTGCAAGCGGTGCGCGCGGCTGTCGACATCGTGCTGGCGCGCGCAGGCGCGAGCGCGGAGTCGCCATTCAACGGTGCGAAGGCGGAAGAACTGGCATTGAGCGCGGGCCGCGTGCATCGCAAGGGCGCGGCGCCCGAAACGGGCGTGCCGTACGGCGCGATACTGCAGGCGGCCAAGATGTATGCGGCCTCGGGTACCGGCAATGCGCAGGGCGGCTTCGACGATCCGCTGAAAAAGAAATATTCGATCTACTCGTACGGTGCGCATTTCGCGGAAGTGACGTGGCAGCCGGAGATCGCGCGACTGCGCGTAAGCCGCGTCGTCACGGTGATCGACGCGGGACGCATCCTCAATCCGCAAGCGGGGCGCAACCAGATAGAAGGTGCGGTCGTGATGGGCGTCGGCATGGCGCTGTTCGAGCATACGATGTACGACGAAAGGAGTGGGGCGCCGATCAACAGCAGTCTTGCCGATTACATCATCGCGTCGCATGCGGATAGTCCGAAGCTCGATGTGACCTTTCTCGATTACCCCGACACCGTGTTCAACGAGCTCGGCGCGCGGGGCATCGCGGAGATCGGTCTCGCAGGCGTTGCCGCCGCGATCACCGACGCGGTTCATCACGCAACCGGCGTGCGCGTGCGCAAGCTGCCGGTGATGATCGAAGACCTGCTAGGCGCCGCGCCATCCGTTTCCCGATAACTGCACGCGGATTGGATGCCCGGGTCAAATACCGTATGCGCTCGATTGAACGCGCCTGGTTGGACCGTGCCTGAAGAATCGATGCAATAGTAGGGGCTTCGCCGCCCGGCACGCGGCGAAGCCCATGTCATTCATTCTTTCCAGATCGCCGAATCCAGAACGCTTGTCGAGGCGCGCTTGTCGACTCGCGTGTGTCGAGTCGCGCTTTTGAGTCGCATCCTTGCGAGCGTTCGAAGCGATTCGTTATTGACAGATCAATCTATATATGTAATCGTTCTATCCCATGGCCAGACCTAGACTGTTCGATCGTGACGAGGCATTGGAGCGGGCGATCGACGCCTTCTCCGAGCACGGCTATTCCGGTACCTCGACGGACGACCTGCTGACGGCGATGGATCTGAGCCGGCAGAGTTTGTACAACGCATTCGGCGACAAGCGCAATCTGTATCTCGAGGCCTTGCGCACCTACATCGCGCAGAGCGTGTCGGAACATCTGCGGATACTGAACCGCTCGGCGTCCGCGCGCAAAGGTATCGAACAGCTGCTGGCCGATTTCGTCGACAGGCCGTTGCGTGCATGCCTCGGCACGCATGCGGTCTGCGAGTTCGGCCGCACCGATCCCGAGATTACCGCACTGACGGATACCGCCGCCCATACGTTGCGCACGGCGCTCGAACGCTGCATCGCGAAGGCGAAAGCGGACGGCGAAATCGCAGCCGACGTCGATGAACGGGCGGCTGCGCATTTTTTGGGCGCAACGCTGTCGGGCATCAAGCTGGCCGCTCGCGGCGGAGCAACGAAAGACGTATTGCGCGATATCGCGCAGATGGCATTGCGCAGTCTCGGGTGATTGGCGCGCATCGAGCGGTGCGCGCTTTTTTTGTGGTCTATTGTGGATCAATTAGTCAATTATTTTTGGCCACGCGCCGCGTGCGAGCGGAACACGAAAACAGGAGCGCTCATGACAAGATCGATATTCATCACCGGCACCAGCAGTGGCCTCGGTCGCCACACCGCGGTCCATTTTGCGCGGCAGGGCTGGAACGTCGCTGCGACGCTGCGCGACCCCGGGCAGGAGACCGAACTGCAAAAGCACGAGCGTATCCGCCTCTTCAAGCTCGACGTGACCGACCCGGCGCAGGCGCGCGCCGCGACCGAAGCCGCAATCGACGCGTTCGGCCAGATCGATGTCGTCGTCAACAATGCGGGCGCGGGCTCGTATGGTCCGCTCGAATTTGCCGAAGAGCACACGATCGACTGGCAGTTTGCCGTGAATGTGCGAGGACCGATCAACGTCATCCGCGCGTTTTTACCGCACTTTCGCGAGCGCAAAGGCGGCCGGTTCATCAACATCAGTTCGTTTATGGGCGTAACGACCGCGGTGCCGACCGGCTCGCTGTACAACATGTCGAAGTTCGCGCTCGAAGGTTTGATCGAAGGGCTCTACTACGAGCTCAAGCCGTTCAACATCGACCTTCATCTCGTCGAGCCCGGCGGTTTCAAGGGCAACCGCTTCGTCGAAAAAGTGGTGTTCAGTACGCACCGCGAGATCAGGGACTACGATCCGCTGATCGACAAGGTGAATGCAATGATGACGTCGAGCGACGAAAGCTTGCGCGACGATCCGCAACTGATCGTCGACGAGATCGAAGCGCTTGCGACGGGCAGGAGCCGTCGATTCCGCACGCTCGTCGGCAAGACCGGCAAGGATCTGATGGAGATGCGCGCGTCGATGCCGATCGAAGACTATCTATCGACGCTTGCGAAAAATTTCGCCTAGCGAAGCCATGCAATCGCATCGCGCTGGCGCGCAAATGCGCAAACGCGCGCCAGCGCGGCCGCCGGGGCGCCACGGCCCCGGCTTGCACAGGCTTCATGGCGGATCGGACGCACTTCACCCTCAATGCTTGAGACACGTATCCGCATTCTTCCATGTGCAGGTATCGAGCCCCGTATGAATCACCGGCTTGACCGACTTCCCTTCGGCGAGATCGCGCATCACCATCGCGGCCTGGTAGCCCATCTCTTCGGGCCGCTGGCCGACCAGCACATTGACCTTGTGATCCTTTAACGCCTGGATTTCCGGTCCCAGCGTGTCGGCCGACACAATGGCGAACTTGCCGCTTGCGATCTTATCCATGATCGGCGCCACGACCTGCGAATACGCTTGCGGCGCAAACAGCGGCCAGCCGCCCTCGAGCACGAATGCATCGAGGCCCGTCGCGTTGGCGGTCAGCGTGTCCTGCATCATCTGGTTCGCCTTGGCCGCGTCGTCGTTCACGTACAGCGGGCACGCGCTGATCTCGCGCCAGTTGTTCTCGCCGGCCAGCTTGGCGATTCCCTTCTTGCCGGCCAGCGCGTCGCGCGTGCCTTGCGCACGCTGGTTGATGTTTTCCGCGGCCGGGTTGCCCATCACGAGGCAGATATTTCCACCCTTGGGCATCAGCAGCTTCAGCTGTTCGCCGAGCTTGAAACCGAGTTCGTAATTGTCGGTGCCGACATAGCTCTTGCGCAGCGACGCGTCCTTCGGCAGCAGATCGGCATCGGCGGTGATGATCGGAATTTTCGTGTTGCGGCGGCGAATCACTTCGGCAATCGCCGGCGCGTTCGACGGCGAAATCGCAATCGCCGCGACGCCCTTCGTCAGCAGGTCGTCGATGATCTGCACTTCCGCGCTTTCGTCGGCCGCCGTCGCGGGGCCCGTGTAGTAGCAGTTATAGCCTTGCTTGTGGAGCTCCTTGTTCGCGCGCTCGCATCCCTGATGCATGAGGTCGAAGTAGGGATTGTCGAGACCCTTCACGACGAGGGCCAGGGTCTTGTCGGCCGCGAACACCGGCGAGGCCAGCATGGCAAGGCCCGTGATCGCAGCAAGACACATCAGCATTTTCTTCATTGTTGCCTCCTGTTCGGCGCCGGCGTCGCGGAGCCCGTGTCTCTTCGCACAATTTTCACAACGTTTCCCAAGGCAGGCCCGTGGCGGGGTCTACCGTGTCTGCGGAACCTTGCGGTTTTGTGTTGCCAACAGCTCGAAAAACCCGCACACCTGCGCCCGGCAGTTCCGCGCGTCGACCGGTCGCCCCGCCTTGCGTGGCGCCGTCGGCGAAGGCGGACGACGCGCAACGAAGACTTGTCAATCGTTTTGCCGCTCGCCGCCAAGCCGGTTGAACAGCACCGCGACGATGATGAAAGAGCCGACGACCGTCCCTTGCCAGAACGAATCGACGCCAAGCAGGATCAGGCTGTTGCGGATCACTTCGATAAGCGCCGCGCCGACGACCGTGCCGAACGCGCTGCCGATGCCGCCCATCAGATTGGTGCCGCCGATCACGGTTGCGGCGATCACGCGCAATTCGTCGCCGGTGCCGAGGCCCGTCGTGATGGCGCCGAGCCAGCCGACTTCGAGCACGGCCGCGACGCCCGCCATCAAACCGCCGAGCACGTAGACCGAGCAGAGGATGCGCCGCACCGGCACGCCGGTCAGATTCGCCGCGTGACGGTTGCCGCCGACCGCGAATACATAGCGTCCCCAGCGCGTGAAGGCAAACGCGAACCAGAAGAGCACGGCGAGCACGACGAGAAACCACACCGGATTCGCGACGCCGAGCGTCGAGCCGCCGCCGAGTTTGAGCAGCTTGCTGCCGTCCGGACCGAAATCGAAAATCGTTCTGCTACCCGAAATAACGAGCGCGAGGCTGCGGCCCACGCTCAGCATGCCGAGCGTGACGACGAACGGCTGCATGTTCAGATACGCGATCAGCAGGCCGTTGACGAGCCCGACCGCGGCGGCCGTGAGGAGCGCGAGGCCGATGCCGGCCCAGATCGGATAGCCCGCATTCATCACGACCGACAGCACGATGCCGCTCAGACCGATCGTGGAGCCCACCGAAATATCGATGCCGCCCGTGACGATCACGGCCATTGCGCCGAGCGCGACGATCGCGACGAATGCGAAGTTGCGCGTGACGTTGAAAAGATTCTGCGATGTCGCGAAGCTCGACGTGGCGAACGACAGCACGATGCAAGCGACGATCGTCGCGAGCACGACCCAGAACACCTGGCTTGCCAGCAGTCCCGACCAGCGCGTATGCGTTCTCGCCGATTGCGGATCGTCGAGCAGGGTCTGCATTGGACTGGGCCTTTCCGGCGCATCGTTCAATTTCGCGTCTCCCGTGCGGGTGGTTCGGGTGCTTAGGGTGGTTCGGGGTGGTTCGGGGTGGTTCGGGGTGGTTCGGGGTGCTTCCGATGCTTCACGCGGCGGCGATGGCGCCCGTAATCAGGCCCGTCACTTCCTCCGGCGACGACGCCGCGGTCTGCTTGTCCGCGACCTTGCGTCCGCGCCGCATCACGACGACGCGGTCGGCGACCGAGAACACGTCGGGCATCCGGTGGCTGATCAGAATCACGGCGATGCCGTGCCCGGCAAGGCGTTTGATCAGCTCGAGCACTTCGGCCACCTGGCGCACGCTGATAGCCGCAGTCGGTTCGTCCATGATGACGAGCCGCGCTTCGGACAGACGCGTGCGCGCGATCGCGACGGCCTGCCGCTGACCGCCCGACATCTGCCGCACGAGGTCGCGCGGGCGCGTCTCCGACTTCAACTCCTTGAACAGTTCTCCTGCGCGGCGGTACATGGCGGCGTGATCGAGCACACGAATCGGTCCGAAGCCGATGCGCGGCTCGCGGCCGAGAAAAACATTGGCGGCCGCCGTGAGGTTGTCGCACAGCGCGAGATCCTGGTAGACGACTTCGATTCCCTGCGCGCGTGCGTCAACGGGCTTGCCGAAATGCACAGGCTTGCCGTCGATTCGTATCTCGCCATGCGAGGGCGGAAAGTTGCCGGCGATAACCTTGACCAGGGTGGATTTGCCGGCCCCGTTGTCGCCCATCAGGCCGACGACCTGGCCCGGCTCGAGACCGAGCGTGACGTCGGTCAATGCCTGGATGGCCCCGAAGTGCTTGGAAATGCCTCTGAGTTCAAGAAGACTCATGGCTCGTCGCGCTCGCTCCGATGATGCCGCTCGCATGCTGAGCAAGGCGGCTGGTAGACGACATGCTAGTCAGCCAGTCCTTATAAAACAACGGCGGGTTTGCCCGAACCGCTTCTAACAGAAGCATGACGCGGTATCGTGTGAATGCGCTCAACCCGAACAGCACGCGAGTATGGCTGACGTACAACTTTCATTGCCCGGATTCGACGCCGTACCGTTGCCGACAGACGGCCTGTTTTTCGCACTGTTGCCCGACACGCGCAGCGCGCAACGCATCGAACGCATTGCGCATCACGTATGCGGCATGCAGCGCGACATGCAGCGCGGATCGAGCATGCCGGTGCCGCGTGGAACCGATCGTTATCACGTGACGTTGCATCATCTCGGCAACTACGCCGGAGGTTTGCCGCAAGCGACGGTTGCAAGAGCAATTCGTGCGGCATCGACGGTCAGAACGAATGCGTTCGCTATCGCATTCGATCGCGCCGAGGATTTTCGTGGAAGGCCGCTCGTGCTGCGCGCACACGAGGGGGCGCTCGCACTGATGGAGTTTCGTTCGACCTTGGGCAAAGCGCTCGAGCACGCGGGATTTGCGGGGCGCACCCGGGTGCCGTTCACGCCGCATGTCACGCTTGGCTATCGCGAGCCGGCCGATGCGCGGCGCCGCTTCGTCGAGCCGCTGCAAGACATGATCGGCTGGCCAGTGCGGGACTTCGTTCTCGTCCATAGTCTGCTCGGCCGCGCTCGTCATGTGGCGCTTGCGCGCTGGTCGCTGGCCGCGGGCTAGAAGCGCACGCCGGTCGAACATCCGCCGCCGAAACCGCTGCCGCTGCCGCCCGCGAATCCGCAGAACGTGCCGCAGCCGGACAACGCCACCGACAGCGCAACGGCGCCGAGCGCAGCGCGCAACAGCGAGCGCGTCGGCGCCAAAGCACGGCGTCCCGCAATGGGCGCCGGGTCGGCAGAAATTACGGAAATATGCAATGCGACGCACATCAATATGTTTTGGCTCTGCATATTCGGTCACCGAAAATGTTCAACCATATCGATGGCCGAACCGCTACCCAATTAGAAAAATCTCAAATTGAGCTGTCTTCTCTATGTTACGGACGAAACATATGCGCGATGTGCTGTTAGAATGCCCGAGCCGCAACGTAGTGGATTGCAAATGAAATTGCTTGATGCGCTAGTCGAACAACGCATTGCCGCCGCAGCCGCGCGCGGTGAATTCGACGAATTGCCAGGCGCGGGCGCGCCGCTCAATTTCGAAGACGACCCGTTGGTCCCCGAGGAAGTGCGAGTCGCAAACCGCATTCTGAAGAATGCCGGTTTCGTGCCGCCAGCCGTGGAGCAACTGCGGGCGCTGCATAGCTTGCAGGACGAGCTCGCCGCGGTCAGCGACCGCGCCACGCGCTGCGGTTTGCAGGCCAGGATGCTCGCGCTCGAACTGGCGCTCGAATCGCTGCGCGGCGGGCCGATGCTCGTGCCGCGCGAATATTGCCGCCGCATCGCCGAGCGCCTGTCTGAGCGCGCGGCCGGTGTCGATGCGGGCGACGCGACCTGACAGCCCCGCCGTTGCGGATCCTTCCGCGAATCTACGAGACCTCGCCCAACACACGGCCGCACCGGCGAGTCGCGGCTGCGACGCTGGGCGCTGCCGAAAAGTCTGATATATCGAAAGACGAATTGACGATAGAGTCAGAAACCGGCTATTTGTCCCCTTAATTTGTTCCTCGAATCGGTCTTCGATACACCTGTGCTCTGCGAACCGTCATCCGAGCGCGACCGCCATTTCATGCGGCTCGCGCAAGCTGCAGCCGAAGAGGCGCGCGCGGCCGGCGAAGTGCCGGTCGGGGCGGTGCTCGTATACGGCGACGAGGTGATCGCACAGGGCTTCAACCATCCGATCGGTTCGCACGATCCATCGGCGCACGCCGAGATGGCGGCGCTGCGGGCTGCCGCCGGCAGACTGCAGAATTACCGCCTGCCGGGCTGCGAACTGTTCGTGACACTCGAGCCGTGTTTGATGTGTGCGGGGGCGATCATGCACGCGCGCATTGCACGCGTCGTGTTCGGCGCGCGCGATCCGAAAACGGGCGCATGTGGCAGCGTCGTCGATGCCTTCGCGAATGGTCAGCTCAATCATCACACGGTCGTGGTGGGCGGCGTGCTCGAAGAAGAGTGCGGGGCGGCGTTGAAGTCGTTTTTCGCGGACCGGCGGCGTGCCGCGCGCGAGGCACGCGCGAAACTGGACCCCGGCACGCGCTGGCCGCTTTGAAGCGCGTTGAATTCCGCATCCGAATGCCCGTACGTTGATTTCCCGCTCGAACGCACACGCGTCACTCATCTAACAAATCGAAGCCGGCCATGAACGCGCACCGCACCATCGAACTGGTCGCCCCCTCGGGCTACCCGCATGACCCCGCTGCGCTGCATCTCGCGCTGCACCGGTTACGCGCGCAAGGCCATCGCGTCGAAAACATTCACGCGACCGAGCGGCGCTACCAGCGCTTCGCCGGCACCGACGCGCAGCGGGCCGCCGAACTCAATCGCCTCGCCGACCCGTCGCGCGAACTGCCCGACATCGTGCTTGCCGTGCGCGGCGGCTATGGCGCGGTCCGCTTGCTGCACGGGCTCGACTACGACGGTTTGCAGCGCCGCTTGCGGGACCAGCCGATCGCATTCGTCGGCCATAGCGACTTCACTGCGGTGCAGCTTGCGCTGCTTGCGCAAAGCGGCTTGACGACGTTTGGCGGCCCGATGCTCGTCGGCGATTTCGGCGCGCCCGAGGTCAGCTCATTCACGATGCGGCACTTCTGGCATGCACTTTCCACGCCGACTTTCACGATTGCGACGAGCGTTGCGCAGGCGCAGCCGGCCGATGTCACGGGCACGCTGTGGGGCGGCAATCTCGCCGTGCTGACCTCGCTCGTCGGCACACCTTATCTGCCGCCGGTCGAAGGCGGCATCCTTTTTCTCGAAGACGTCAACGAGCAGCCGTTCCGGCTCGAGCGGGCGATCTATCAACTGCATCTGGCCGGCATACTCGAGCGGCAGCAGGCGCTCGTGCTCGGCGACTTCTCGGGCGGCAAGCCGTTCGAGTACGACAACGGCTACGATCTGCACGCGATGATCGAGCAGGTGCGCTCGGTCGTCGGCATCCCGGTGATCACGGGCCTCCCGTTCGGCCATATTCCGGATATGGTCACCTTGCCGGTGGGCGCCGAGGCGCACCTGCAAGCCGATGCGCATGGCTTCAGGCTGACGGTGTCGGGACACCCGACGCTCGAATAGGCCGCGAAACCAGCGCGGAGTCAGCACCAAGACACGAAGTCGTCGCATTGACGCGCAGCAGGGCTGCGCGCACCGGGCACCCGCTTGTGCTGCCTTGCCATCTTCTTTCGACCCGCGTACTCGCCCGACCTCATCTCATCGGCTGGTTGCCGGGAAATCCCCGCGATTTTGTTGACAAAATCTGCCGATGTGGCGCGTCGCCCGCCACGTTAAAGTAAGCCTGCGCCGAACAGCACCTGCGCAGCCGCGTACCACTACGTAAGGCCGTCGCGCCGATTGCTGACAGAGACTCGTTGAAATTGTCAAAAATCCAAGTTGAAAATTGTTGACAATTTTTAACGGCGTTCTAAGATGCATCTCAATAAACGCAGCCGATCATGTCCGACACATCCACCATCCCGTCGAATGGTTTGAAGCCCGAAGCGATCGCCGAGCGCATTCGCGCGGCGATCCTCGAGCATCGCCTCGCGCCGGGCTCGAAGCTGACGGAAGCACAGCTATGCGACGTATTCGAGGTCAAACGCGGACCGATCCGGCAGGCCTTGACGCTGCTCGCGAACGACCGGCTCGTCGACCTCGAGCCGAATCGCGGCGCATTCGTCGCGAGCCCGTCGCTGCAGGAAGTGCATGAAGTGTTCGAGATGCGCCGCATCATCGAGATGGCGGTCATCGAAAAGGTCTGCGCGGGCGCGCATGGCATGAAGCGTCTGAAGTCGATCGGCTCGATGATCGGCCGCGAGCGCAAGGCATTCGAGACGCGCGACTTTCCCGCATGGATCAGACTCTCGGGCGAGTTTCATACGGAACTCGCCGCGCTCACCGGCAACACGGTGCTGTGCGACTGCCTGAGCGGACTCGTTGCGCGCTCAACCTTGATTTCGGCGCTGTACGAATCGCTCGGACGCAGCCCGTGCTCGTTCGAGGACCATGAAGCGATACTCGCCGCGATCGACGCCGGCGATGCAAACAGCGCCGCGGCATTGATGGCGAGCCATTTGCAGAGCGTCGAACTGAAGATGCTCGACCGGCCGGCTACCGGTCCTGCCGATCTGCACGAGGTGTTCGGCACGCGCGCTAGCCCGCGCGCATCGTGATGACGCAAGCGGCGCACGCGCGCTCATGTGCGGTGCGCGCTGCACTGAATTCGAACTCGAAGATCGCGACGTGCATGTCTGCGCAGGGCGGCATGCATCACGCGGGAAGGTTGCGGCAGAAGTCCGCGGATTCTGCCCGAGACGCTAAAACAAGTAGGTAAGTACGGAGACACCGCGGCAAAGCGCATGCGCAATACATGGGTACGTCACACATTCGCCGACGGCCGCATGACTGGCATGCACGATGCAGAGGCCAATCGGTTTTTTGCCCCAGGCTTTTGACCCGGGTTTTTGACCGATGGTCCCCATTCCTTGGAGGAGTTCATGGCTCAGTTCAGCGCATCCCCGGGCAACCCGGGCATTCCCGCATACGAAGACAGCAGCAGCGCCGGCACGCCAGCGGCCGATCCGATGCTGCCGGCCGGCTATAGCGAACGTCTGTACAACGAAGATCTCGCGCCGTTGCACAAGCAAACCTGGGGCGCGTACAACATCTTCGCGTTCTGGATGTCCGACGTGCATAGCGTCGGCGGTTACGTGTTCGCGGGGAGTCTCTTCGCGCTCGGATTGACGAGCTGGCAGGTGCTGATCGCGCTGCTCGTCGGCATTACGCTTGTCAATGTGCTGTGCAACCTGATTGCGAAGCCTAGCCAGCAGAATGGCGTGCCGTATCCGGTCGCGTGCCGCGCGACGTTCGGCGTGCTCGGCGCGAATGTGCCCGCCGTGATTCGCGGTTTGATCGCCGTGGCGTGGTATGGCATTCAGACGTTTCTCGCGTCGAGTGCGCTCGTGATCGTCGTGCTGAAGTTCTTCCCGCAGCTCACGCCGTATGCGGACGTTCATCATCACGGCTTCATGGGGCTCTCGGCGGTCGGTTGGGCCGGCTTCATGCTGCTGTGGGTGCTGCAGGCGCTCGTGTTCTGGAACGGCATGGAGACGATCAAGAAGTTCATCGACTTCGCGGGCCCAGCGGTCTATGTCGTGATGTTTATCCTCGCCGGTTATATGGTGTGGCGCGCGGGCTGGCAGAACATCGGCATCAACCTCGGCGGCGTGAAGTACCACGGCATGGAAGTGCTGCCGGTCATGATCACGGCGATCTCGCTCGTCGTGTCGTATTTCTCGGGGCCCATGCTGAACTTCGGCGACTTCTCGCGCTACGGCAAGACCTTTCGCAGCGTGAAGCGCGGCAATTTCTGGGGCTTGCCAGTCAATTTCCTCGCATTCTCGCTCGTGACCGTGATCACGACCGCCGCGACGCTGCCGGTGTTCGGTGAACTGATTACCGATCCCGTCGAAACGGTGGGCCGCATCGACTATCCGACCGCGGTCATTCTCGGTGCGCTGACGTTTACGATCGCCACGATCGGCATCAATATCGTCGCGAACTTCGTGTCGCCCGCATTCGACTTCTCGAATGTCGCGCCGCGTCTCATCAGCTGGCGCGCGGGCGGCATGCTGGCAGCGGTTGCCTCAATCTTCATCACGCCGTGGAATCTCTTCAACAACCCCGCGGTGATCCACTACACGCTCGATGTGCTCGGCAGCTTTATCGGACCGCTGTATGGCGTGCTGATCGTCGACTACTACCTCGTGAAGCGTCAGAAGATCGTGCTCGACGATCTGTACACGGTGTCGGAACAGGGCGCGTACTGGTATCGCAACGGCGTCAACTATCGTGCGGTCGCGGCGTTGCTGCCGGCGGCGCTGATCGCGGTGCTCTGCGTGATGGTGCCGGCGTTGAGCGGACTGGCGAATTTTTCGTGGTTCGTGGGCGCAGCACTGGGCGCGGTGTTCTACCGCATGATTGCGCACACATGAGCGCGCGCACCTAACCGCGCGCGTAACCGGAAACGCTGCCGTGCAAAGCGCCTGCACGAGCAGCAACAGGAGTCGACATGCGTATCAAACTGATCAACCCGAACACGACCCAGCGGATGACCGACGCAATGGGTCGTTGCGCACGCAACATCGTCGCGCCGGGCACCGAGGTGGTGGCGGTCAGCCCGACCATGGGTCCGCCTTCGATCGAGGGCTACTACGACGAGGCATTTGCGACGCCGGGCCTGCTTGCCGAAGTCGCGGCGGGCGAGCGCGAAGGGTTCGACGGCTACGTGATCGCCTGCTTCGGCGACCCGGGGCTGTATGCGGCGCGCGAAGTCGCGCGCGGCCCGGTGATCGGCATTGCCGAAGCGGCGATGCATGCGGCAAGCGTGCTCGCGCCAGGCTTTTCGGTCGTGACGACGCTGTCGCGCACCTGCGGCATGGCGTGGCATCTCGCCGAGCGCTATGGCATGAAGCGCTTTTGCCGCAACGTGCGCGCGACCGACGTCGCCGTGCTCGATCTCGATCAACCGGGCTCGGCTGCGCGCCGGCTCATCGTCGACGAATGCCGGCGCGCACTCGACGAAGACGGCTCGGACGCGATCGTGCTCGGCTGCGCGGGCATGGTCGACTTGTGCGCGCAGATCGAGGATGCGGTTGGCGCGCCGGTCGTCGAGGGCGTGACGGCCGCCGTCAAATGGGTCGAAGCGCTGGTTGCGCTGCGGCTTTCGACGGCCAAACGCGGCGATTATGCGCGGCCGCTCGCGAAGCGCTACGATGGCGCGCTCGCGCGCTTCAGCCCGACTGAAGGCGATTTGCGCGATGCCGGAACGCGGGTAAACGCGGGGGCTTCGGCGTCTGCGCCGGGAGCGTCCACGAGCACAACGACGGGCACAACGACGGGCACAACGACGGGCACGACGACGGGCACGACGACGGGCACGACGACAGGCGACAAAGCGATCCCCGCACACGACGATGCCGCGCCGCACATACACTGAGTCTGACCCGCACTATGGGTCCGCGTGTATGCGCGCACCGCGGCGTTTTCGCTACACTGGCTCGACGTGCCGCGCCGCATGCGAGCATATGCAGCGTATCTGCGCGCATGTGAGTCCATGACATCGGCCTGCATCGCGCCGCACCGCGTGCTCATCACCAACTGCTGCTTTCCGTCAAATCATGTCACTCGATCCGAACTATCCACGCGACCTGATCGGCTACGGCCGTCATCCGGTGCAGGCGAACTGGCCCGGGCGCGCCCGCGTCGCCGTGCAATTTGTGCTCAATTACGAAGAGGGCGGCGAGAACTGCGTCCTGCACGGCGATGCCGGATCGGAGCAGTTCCTGTCGGAAATCGTCGGCGCCGCGTCGTTTCCGGCGCGCCATATGAGCATGGAGTCGATCTACGAATACGGTTCGCGCGCGGGCGTGTGGCGCATTCTGCGAGAGTTCGAAAAGCGCGGCCTGCCGCTGACCATATTCGGCGTCGGCATGGCGATCGAGCGCAATCCGGAAGCGGCGCGCGCATTCGTCGAGCTCGGGCATGAAATCGCGTGCCACGGGTATCGCTGGATTCACTATCAGGACTTCACGCCCGAGCGCGAAGCCGAACATATGCGTCTTGGCATGGCGGCGATCGAGCGCGTGACCGGCGAGCGGCCGCTCGGCTGGTACACGGGCCGGGACAGTCCGAACACGCATCGGCTCGTCGCCGAATATGGCGGCTTTCTATACGACTCCGATTACTACGGCGACGATCTGCCGTTCTGGATGGACGTCGACGTAACCGGCGGCGCCAAGGTGCCGCAACTGATCGTCCCGTATACGCTCGACACGAACGACATGCGGTTTGCGACGCCGCAGGGATACAACACCGCCGACCATTTCTTCACGTATCTGCGCGACGCCTTCGACGTGCTTTACGAAGAAGGCGACGAAGCGCCGAAGATGATGTCGATCGGCATGCATTGCCGGCTGCTCGGACGACCGGGCCGGTTTCGCGCGCTGCAGCGCTTTCTCGACCATATCGAACAGCACGACCGTGTGTGGGTCACGCGTCGTATCGACATCGCGCGTCACTGGCGCGAACATCATCCGTATCGGCAACCGGAGCGCGGGGCGACCGCATGAAAGCGATGCATTACACGCTCGATCAACTGAACCGCGTTTCGGACGATGCATTCGTTGCCGCGCTGTCGGGCATCTTCGAACATTCGCCGTGGGTGGCGCAAGCCGCCGCCGGCATGCGCCCGTTCGCGAGCATCGACGAACTGCATCGCGAGATGTCGCGCATCGTCGACACAGCCGGCGAGGCGCGGCAACTCGCACTGATCAATGCGCACCCTGAACTGGCGGGCAAGGCGGCGGTGCGGGGCGAACTGACCGCCGAATCGACGCGCGAGCAAAGCGGCGCGGGTCTCGACCAATGCACGCAGGAAGAGTTCGACCACTTGCTGCAGCTGAACGCGGCGTACCGCGAAAAGTTCGGATTCCCGTTCATTCTCGCCGTGCGCGGCTACGACCGGCACGGCATCATCGCGAACTTCGAAGCGCGCGTGAACAACAGTCGCGCGGATGAGCTGCGCGCGAGCCTCGACCAGATCTACCGGATTGCGCGTTTCAGACTCGACGACCTGCTCGGCGTTTGAAGACATCCACCCGTCCGCGCACCCGAACACACACACAAACACGCACCCACGAAGCACGCGTACAGGCCGTACGCATCATCAGATATCAAAGGAAGACGACGATGGCACTCCCGATTCTCGATCCCAACGCACCGGACTTCACGCGCCGCTATGTGAATCTGGCGGACCCGCGGCTCGGTGCGCAGGCGCTCGAAGCAAGCGACGAATTTTTCGCGCCGAAGGACCGGATGCTGAATCCGGAGCCCGCCGTGTTCATTCCCGGCAAATACGACGAACACGGCAAATGGATGGACGGCTGGGAAACGCGGCGCAAGCGCACGGCCGGCTACGACTGGTGCATCGTGAAGCTGGCGCGGCCCGGCGCGATCAAGGGGCTCGACCTCGATACGAGCCATTTCACCGGTAATTTCCCGCCTGCGGCATCGGTGGAAGCGGCGCGCGTGGTCGACGGCACGCCGAACGAGGCGACGCAATGGACGCCAATCGTTCCGTCGACGACGCTGCAAGGCAACTCGCATCACTATCTCGATGTAACCGACACGAACGCGTACACGCACGTGCGCGTGAACATCTATCCGGACGGCGGCATCGCGCGCCTGCGTATCTATGGACAGCCGCAAGTCGACTGGGCGGGCGCGAGCCGGTCCGAGCTGTTCGATCTGGCCGCGATGGAAAACGGCGCGTATCTGGTCGGTGCGAACAACCAGCACTTCGGCGCCGCGTCGACGATTCTGATGCCGGGCCGCGGCGTCAATATGGGCGACGGCTGGGAAACGCGGCGCCGCCGCGAGCCCGGCAACGACTGGGCGATCGTCGCGCTCGCACAGCCGGGCGTGATTCGCAAGGTCGAAGTGGATACGGCGCACTTCAAGGGCAACTATCCCGACCGCTGTTCGATTCAGGCCGCGTACGTGACTGGCGGCACCGACAGTTCGCTCGTCACGCAGGCGATGTTCTGGCCCGTGCTGCTCGGCGAGCAGAAGCTGCAGATGGACAAGCAGCACTTTTTCGAAAGCGAGCTGGAAGCGCTCGGCCCCATTACGCATGTGCGCTTCAACATCATTCCGGACGGCGGCGTATCGCGTCTGCGCCTGTGGGGCACGCTCGCGTGATGCGCGAGCAGGTCGACGCAATGATGGATACGATGCTGGATGCGATTCAGGATAGGTATGCAATGAAAACACTGCCCATCGAACCGCTGACGCGCGAGGTCTTCGCGCCGTTCGGCGATGTCATCGAACTCGAAGGAGCGAGAGAGATTCCGATCAATCTCGGCACGACGATCCGCTATCACGATCTCGCGAAGGTGGACGTGAACGACGCCGGCGGCCGTACGCTCGTCAATCTGTTTCGCGGACAGCCGCGCACGCTGCCGTTCGAAGTAAAGATGCTCGAGCGGCATCCGCTTGGCAGCCAGGCGTTTATTCCGTTCGACGAAAAGCCGTATCTGATCGTGGTGGCGCCGGCCGGCGCGCTCGATCCGCAGGCCATTCGCGCATTCGTCACGAGCGGATGGCAGGGCGTGAATTACGCGAAGGGCGTGTGGCACCATCCACTGATCGCGCTGGGCGAAGTGAGCGACTTTATCGTCGTCGATCGCGGCGGCGAGGGGTGCAATCTGAATGAGCAGGATCTGGCCGAATCGTTGTGGCTGACCGACGATGCGTTAAGCGTCGTGAGTTAGCGATGTTGCCGCGCGGCCGCGTGAATACGGGCCGCCTGTTCTTGTTCTTCTGAACCCAGGCACAAAAAAATAGCGGTCTTGAGCTCACGCCCAAGACCGCTATTTCGCAATCGATGCTGCAATCGCGAAGCGCAAGCCGCGGCCCACGCTCGCGTTCCCGCGCCGCAACTACTGCGATGCTCCTCCCTGAAACCACGCCGCCAGCTTCTGCCGCTCGTCATCGGTCATATGCGTGACATTGCCCAGCGGCATTGCCTTCAACGTGACCGCCTGCTGATAGATCCGTTGCGCGTTCTGCGAGATCTCGGCCGGCGTGTCGAACATCACGCCGGCGGGCGCGCTGCCCATCAGCGTCGGATGCGCGGAGTGACACGCGGCACAGCGTTGCTGCAGGATCGGTGCGATATCGGCCACGACGATCTTCGGCGCATTGGCCGCTTCGGCCTGCGGCACGACGGGTTTGGGCATCGTCCAGACGAGCGCCGCCACCATCAGCGCGACGCCGCCAAGCGGCAGATACCAGAGCACCTGGCCACGATGGCGCATCACGAAGAACTGCCGGATCAGCGCGCCGGCCGCCATGATGACCGCGAGCACGGCCCAGTTGTATGGATGCGTGTAGGTCATCGCGTAGTGATTCGACAGCATCGCGAACACCACGGGCAGCGTGAAATACGTGTTGTGCACCGAGCGCTGCTTGCCGCGCTTGCCGTAGATCGGGTTCGGCGTATCGCCCTTGAGCATCGCGTCGACCATCTTGCGCTGGCCCGGAATGATCACGAAGAACACGTTTGCCGACATGATCGTCGCGAGCGTCGCGCCCATGATCAGATACGCGGCGCGGCCCGCGAAGATATGGCACGCAAGCCACGCGCCGATGAGCACGACGAGCGCCACGCAGATGCCGAGCAGGCGATCGTTCTTGCCGAGCAGCCGGCACAGCGAGTCGTAGATGATCCAGCCGCCCGCGAGAAACCCGAGCGCCGAGAAAATTGCGACCACCGGCCCCATATCGAGCACATTGCGGTCGATCAGATACGTGTTCGGCGCCAACAGATAGAGCACCGTGAAGAGCCCGAAACCGGAGAGCCAGGTCGTATACGACGGCCACTTCGACCAGTGCAGGTCGTCGGGCATTTCGGGCGGCGCGACCGTGTATTTCTGCATGTTGTAAAAGCCGCCGCCGTGTACGTGCCACAGTTCGCCGAACACACCGCGGCGCCGCTGGTTCGGGTCCTGCGGCGGCTTCAGGCTGTTGTCGAGGGCGACGAAATAGAACGATTCGCCGATCCACGCGATGGCCGCGATCACATGGAACCAGCGGATCGCGAGGTTCAGCCAGTCGGTGATAAAGCCTTCCATGAAACTCCTCCACTTCCTGTTCGTCGTGGGCGCGGTGCTCGAAGCATACGGGTGCGAGCGAAGACCCGGTTGAAGCACTGCGCTGCTGCGAGAGAATCGCGCTACGCGGCATAGGCTGCATCGGATGCGTCGAGCAGCGCGCGCGATGTTGTTTTCGGTTTTCGACAGGCAGATTGCCGCTCGACTGCCAATCAGGCGCAACTCAGCTGCCGCGGTACGTGCTATACGACCACGGCGAAACGAGCAGCGGCACATGGTAATGCGCATCGGCATCCGAGACGCCGAAGCGCAGTACGACGCGGTCGACGAAGCGCGGCTGCGGCAACGGCGCGCCGGTCGCCGCGAAATAGTCGCCCGCGTGAAACACGAGCTCGTATTCGCCTGCGACGAACGCGCTGCCTTCGAGCAGCGGCTCGTTGCAGCGGCCGTCGCGATTGGTGGTGGTGGCTTTGAGCGCGCGGCGCGTATCGCCCGCCAGCGCGAAGAGTTCGACCTTGATGCCGGCCCCGGGACGGCCGTTCGCGGTGTCGAGCACGTGGGTAGTGAGCTTGCCCATTCGCGATTTTCCTTATGTCAATGCGAGGTTCCGGCAGCGGCCCGATCCGGTTCCCATGCGGCGGATCGAGGCTCCACGTCAGTGGCTACATACCCGTCGGCGGATTCAAGCGAGCGCCGTGACAAGCATTGTAGAAACATTGGCGACGTCCGCGCGTGAGCGATAGGAAAGATAATGGCTGACGCATAAGGGGCACACACGCGTGCGCGCCGCTTCCAAGGCCGCTTCCAGGCGGCATCCGCCCACTATATCGCCGCCACGAATCCCACTATCGCTGCGCAGCGCATTGCCAACACGATTTTGACCGCCGAAGGTAGCGCCGATCAAGGAGGAAACGAATGACTGAGACGCAGCGCAACACCCACGGCAAGACGATGCTGGTCAAGCACGCAGCCGTACTGGTCACGATGGACGACGCGCGGCGCGAGCTGCGCGACGCCGGCCTCTATATCGAAGACGGCCGGATCGTCGCGGTCGGCGCGACGGCCGATCTGCCGCAGACGGCCGACGACGTGCTCGACCTGCGCGGCCACCTCGTGATACCGGGGCTCGTCAACACGCATCACCATATGTACCAGAGCCTCACGCGCGCCTTGCCCGCCGCGCAGAATGCCGAGCTGTTCGGCTGGCTGACGAGCCTCTACGAGGTGTGGGCGCATCTGACGCCCGAGATGATCGAGGTGTCGACGCTGACCGCGATGGCGGAGCTGCTGCTGTCGGGCTGCACGACGTCGAGCGATCATCTGTATGTGTTTCCGAACGGCTGCCGGCTCGACGACAGCATCGAAGCCGCGCGTCGCATCGGCATGCGTTTTCATGCAAGCCGCGGCAGCATGAGCGTCGGCAGGCGCGATGGCGGCTTGCCGCCCGACGAAGTCGTCGAAGGCGAAGCGCAGATCCTCGCAGACACCCAGCGCGTGATCGAGACATATCACGACGCCGGCCGCTACGCGATGCTGCGTATCGCCGTCGCGCCGTGTTCGCCGTTTTCGGTGAGCCGCGACCTGATGCGTGAATCGGCGACGCTCGCGCGTCACTACGGCGTGTCGCTGCACACGCATCTGGCCGAGAACGTCAACGACGTCGCCTACAGCCGCGAGAAGTTCGGCATGACGCCGGCCCAGTACGCGCAAGAGCTCGGCTGGGTCGGTCGCGACGTGTGGCATGCGCATTGTGTGCAGCTCGACGACGCCGGCATCGAACTCTTTGCGCGCACGGGCACCGGCGTCGCGCACTGCCCGTGCTCGAACATGCGGCTTGCCTCGGGCATCGCGCCGGTCAAACGGATGCGGCTCGCGGGCGTGCCGGTCGGGCTCGGCGTCGATGGCTCGGCGTCGAACGACGGCGCGCAGATGGTGGCCGAAGTGCGGCAGGCGCTGCTGTTGCAGCGCGTCGGTTTCGGCCCCGACGCGATGACCGCACGCGAGGCGCTCGAAATCGCGACGCTGGGCGGTGCGACGGTGTTGGGCCGCGACGACATCGGCGCGCTTGCGCCGGGCATGGCGGCCGACTTCGTGTCGTTCGATCTGCGCCAGCCGCTGTTTGCGGGCGCGCTGGCGGACCCGGTCGCGGCGCTCGTGTTCTGCGCGCCGTCGCAGGTCGCGCATAGCGTGATAGGCGGCCGGCAGATCGTGAAGGACGGCGTGCTGACCACCGTCGAACTCGGACCGGTGATCGAGCGGCATAACCGCCTCGCGCAGCAACTGTACGACGCGGCGCGATAGCCCGCGGCGCCCGCCGCCCCAAGCCGGACGCCGCGTTATTTATCGACGAGCGTGCGCGTCGCCTCGGCCACGAGCCCGCGCAGCCAGCGCACTTCGTCGGAGTAATGCACGCGCTCGTGCCACAGCTGGTAGTACTGCATCGGCGGGAAATCGAGCGGCGCGGGCATCACCGTCAACGGCAGGAACTTCGCGTAGTAGTCGGCGAACAGACGCGTCGTCGTGAAGATCAGATCGGACTTGATCAGCACATACGGCGCGAGATTGAAGTAAGGCAGCGTGACGACGACATGGCGCTTCAGCCGTTCGCGCGCGAGATGCACATCGATCGCGCCGCGCTGGCCGACCGAATACGGCGTCGGCGCGAGGTGCGGCGCGTTCAGATACTGGTCGAGCGTGATCGAACCGCGCTTCGCGAACGGATGCGAATTGCTCATCAGGCACACGATCTGATCGACGAACAGATTCGACAGATGCAACTGTTCGGGCGGCTCGGGCCAGTTGCCGACGACGGTGTCGAGCTTGCCGTCTTCGAGCGCGAGCTCGTAGTCGAAGGCAGGGCCGAGCGAATGAAATTCGAGCTGCGCGTTCGGCGCCGCCTGCCGGAACCGCTCGACCACGGTCGGCACGAACAGCACGTTCAGGTAGTCGGGACAGCCGATCCGATAACAGCGGATCGACGTTGCAGGGTCGAAACTTTGCTGCTGGAACCTGATGCGCTCGATTTCGCGCAGCGCGTTCTGCGTCGGTTCGAGCAGGCGCAGCCCGTATTCGGTCGGCACCATGCCCGACTTGCCGCGCACCAGCAGCGGATCGCCCGTGATGTCGCGCAAACGGCGCAATGCCGCGCTGATGGCCGGCTGCGACTGGTTGAGCTTGACGGCCGCACGCGTGACGCTGCGTTCCATCAGTAGCGTATGCAATACGCGCAGGAGGTACGTGTCGATCGCCTCGCGTTGCTGACTCATGACTTCTCCGGAATATATGCCAAGGCTGATCGATGTGGTGCTGGGGTATATGATTTTTAATATAATTGATGCAGACCGTCAAGGCAGTGCTTTCCCGCAGCGCGAAAGGCGTGGCGCTCAGAGCGTTGGACGGGCGGGCGGCGCCGCGTTTTAAACGCAATCAGAAGAGTGTTTGCGCGGAAGGGCGAAGTTGGGAAACGCGGTGGGAGCGGCGGCGAGCGTGAAACGATCAAACAATTCGCGCGAATCCGCGAATTCGTCCGGCAAAAATTTGCCGAAACTGCGCCCGGGGGGCCGGACGCAGCCGTTCAGCCATGCACAGGGATGAGGGCAGCGTCGATGCGTCAGTCTTCGAGCCGCAGACCGACCTTCAGCGTGACCTGCCAGTGCGCGATCTGACCGTTGTCGATATGTCCGCGCGTCTCGGTCACCTGAAACCAGCACAGATTGCGCAAAGTTTTCGAGGCCTTGTCGATTGCGCAGCGAATCGCGTCGTCGCTCGATTTCGGCGAAGAGCCGGTGATTTCGATGGTCTTGTAGACGTGCTCGCTCATGATGATCCTCCGGGTTGGGTCGAAAAAAGTATAGATAACGCGCTTCACGCGCACGCTCCGGGTTTGCACGCAGTCGACGTGCCCGGGCGCACATCGATGCGCCACGCGCGGCACGATGTGCGCCGCGCCGTCACGTACGCCGGTGCGCGGCGCTATGATGGGCGCCGGGTAACGTTCGCAACATGATCCGATCGAAGAGGAACCGAAATAATGGAAGTGGGTTTTTGCGGCCCGGGCTTGATGGGCGCCCCGATGATTCGCCATCTGCTGCGCGCGGGGCATACGGTTCACGTCTGGAACCGCACGCGCGACAAGGCGCAAGCGCTCGCGAAGGACGGCGCGCAGATCGCGTCGACGCCGGGCGTGCTGGCCGATCGAAGCGAGCTGATTTTCCTCTGCGTATCGGATGCGGCGGCCGTCGAGCAGGTCGTGTTCGATCCGCAGCACGGCATCGTGACAGCCGCGCAAAAGTCTGCCGGCGGTGCGCCGGTGCGCCGCATCGTCGACCATTCGAGCATCGCGCCGTCGGCGACGCGCAGTTTCGCGCAACGGGCCGCCGCGGCCGGCATCGGCTGGGTCGACGCGCCGGTGTCGGGCGGTGTGGCCGGCGCGAACGCCGGCACGCTTGCCGTGATGGCGGGCGGCGCCGCGGCCGATGTCGAAGCGGCGACGCCGGCAATCCGCGCCTACGCGGCGCGCGTTACGCATATGGGCGACGCGGGCGCGGGCCAGACCGCGAAGCTCTGCAATCAGTCGATCGTCACGGCGACGGTCGCCGCGATCGCCGAAGCGGTGAGCCTCGCGCAGCGCAGCGGCATCGACGCCGCGCGTCTGACCGAAGCGCTCGCGGGCGGCTGGGCGGACTCGGTGCTGCTGCAAACCTTCGTGCCGCGCATGACGGCGAGCGGCGACGCACCGATCGGCGCCATGCGCACGTTCCAGAAGGACGTCGATACGATCGCCGCGACCGCCTACGAAACGGGCACGCCGATGCCGGTCGCAGGCACCGTGCAGCAGGTGTTGCGGCTGGCGGCGGCGATGGGTCTTGCCGATGCCGATTTCTCCGCTTTCGTCGACGTGCTGCAACCGGGCAAGCGCCGTTGAAAACGGCGTGAAAGTGTCTCAGCATGGGCTTGACCGCGCGCACGAACGCGCGCGTTTGCGGTTCCCGGAGCAGGTGTCGGGCGGCCCGAGGGACGCGATATGCTGCTAAAATGTTCGGTTTTTCAGCGATCCAGGTCGGATCACTATCTCAAAGGTACGCGCCGTGCTGTCTACTGCCAATATCACGATGCAATTCGGGCCGAAGCCTCTCTTCGAAAACATCTCGGTCAAGTTCGGGGAAGGGAACCGCTACGGGCTGATCGGGGCGAACGGCTGCGGCAAGTCGACGTTCATGAAAATTCTCGGCGGCGACCTCGAGCCCACGTCGGGCAACGTCATGCTGGAACCGAACATCCGTCTCGGCAAGCTGCGCCAGGACCAGTTCGCCTATGAAGACGTGCGCGTGCTCGACGTCGTGATGATGGGCCACACCGAAATGTGGGCCGCGATGACCGAGCGCGACGCGATCTATGCGAACCCCGAAGCGACCGACGACGACTACATGCACGCCGCCGAACTCGAAGCGAAGTTCGCCGAATACGACGGCTATACGGCCGAGGCGCGTGCGGGCGAATTGCTGCTCGGCATCGGCATCGCGCTCGATCTGCATAGCGGCACGATGAGCAATGTCGCGCCGGGCTGGAAACTGCGCGTGCTGCTCGCGCAGGCGCTGTTCTCGAAGCCGGACGTGCTGCTGCTCGACGAGCCGACCAACAACCTCGATATCAACTCGATTCGCTGGCTCGAAGACGTGTTGAACGAGTACAACTCGACGATGATCATCATCTCGCACGATCGTCACTTCCTGAACCAGGTCTGCACGCATATGGCGGACATGGACTACGGCACGCTGAAGGTCTACCCGGGCAACTACGACGACTACATGCTCGCGAGCACGCAGGCGCGCGAGCGTCAGCAGGCCGCGAACGCGAAGGCGAAGGAGCGCATTGCCGACTTGCAGGACTTCGTGCGGCGCTTCTCGGCGAACAAGTCGAAGGCGCGCCAGGCGACGAGCCGCCTCAAGCAGATCGACAAGATCAAGATCGAGGAATTCAAGCCGTCGTCGCGGCAGAATCCGTTTATCCGCTTCGAGTACGAGAAGAAACTGCACAACATCGCCGTGGTCGGCGAGGAGATGACGAAGAAGTATGACCGCACGATCTTCAGCAATTTCAGCATCAGCGTGCAGCCGGGCGAGCGCATTGCGATCATCGGCGAGAACGGCGCCGGCAAGACCACGCTGCTGCGTTCGCTGCTCGGCAGTCTGCCGCTCGAACACGGCTCGGTGAAGTGGGCGGAAAACGCGAACATCGGCTATATGCCGCAAGATACCTACGAAGAATTTCCGAACGACGTCACGCTGATGGACTGGATCGACCAGTACCGCAAGGAAGGCGACGACGAACAGTCGGTACGCGGCACGCTCGGCCGCCTGCTGTTCAACGCGGACGATATCCGCAAGTCGGTCAAGGTGCTGTCGGGCGGCGAGAAGGGTCGCATGATCTGGGGCAAGCTGATGCTTGGCCGCCACAATGTGCTGCTGATGGACGAGCCGACGAACCATATGGACATGGAGTCGATCGAGTCGCTGCAGATCGCGCTCGACAAGTACGACGGCACGCTGATCTTCGTGTCGCACGACCGCGAATTCGTGAGCGGGCTCGCGAACCGCATCATCGAAGTGAAAACCGACGGCACGTTGAACGACTTCGGCGGCAACTACGAGGATTTTCTCGCGGGGCAGGGCGTGCAATAACGGTTCATCGGCACCGCTACGGGCACGATTGGGCGCCCGTAGCGTTTGCAGCACGTTTGCAGCGCGATTTGCAGCGCGATTTGCAGCACGCGTTCCATCTCAGGCCGTACACAATGGGCCCGCTTATCGTAAAGCGGGCCTTTGTTTTGCTCGCTCTCGCGTGAATGCGGGGCGCGGAGTCGATGCGCCGCGCGAGTAAAATGTTCTGACTCCACGCGCCGCATCCGAGACAAGGAACGCACCGACATGAAGACCTACGATCAGTTCTACATCGACGGCAAATGGCTGAGCCCGTGCGGCACCGGCACGATCGACGTGATCGACTCCGGCACTGAAGCGGTGATGGGCCGCATTCCCGAAGGCATCGAAGCGGACGCGGAAGCCGCGATTGCCGCGGCGCGCGCCGCCTTCGACGCCTGGGCCGCGACGTTGCCGCAACAGCGCGGCGCGTACCTGCAAAAAATCGCCGACAACCTCAAGGCCCGCACCGACGAACTCGCGCAATTGATCTGCGGCGAAGTCGGCATGCCGATCAAGCTGTCGCGCGCGATTCAGGTCGGCGGCGCCGTACAGAACTGGTACGCGTACGCCAAGCTCGCGGGCGAATTCGCGTTTGAAGAGAAGGTCGGCCATTCGCTCGTCGTGCGCGAACCGGTCGGCGTCGTCGCGGCGATCACGCCGTGGAACTATCCGCTGAACCAGATCACGCTGAAGGTTGCGGCGGCGCTCGCGGCCGGCTGCACGGTCGTGCTGAAGCCGTCGGAGATCGCGCCGCTCAATGCGTTCGTGCTCGCCGAGGCGATTCATGAAGCGGGCTTGCCGGCCGGCGTTTTCAACCTTGTCTGCGGCTATGGGCCGGTGGTCGGCGAAGTGCTCGCGTCGCATCCGTCGGTCGATATGGTGTCGTTCACGGGCTCGACGCGCGCGGGCAAGCGCGTGTCCGAGCTTGCCGCGGCGACCGTCAAGCGCGTCGCGCTCGAACTGGGCGGCAAATCCGCCTCGGTGATTCTCGACGACGCGGACCTGCCGGCCGCCGTGAAGGCGACCGTCGGCGCATGCTTTCTGAACTCGGGGCAGACCTGCTCCGCGCATACGCGCATGCTCGTGCCCGAAAGCCGCTACGACGAAGTGCGCGCGCTCGCGAAAAGCGCGGCCGAAAGCTACGTACCCGGCGACCCGCGCCACGACAGAACGCGCCTCGGTCCGCTCGCATCGGCCGCGCAGCAACAACGCGTGCAGCAGTACATCGCGCGCGGCATCGAAGAGGGCGCGGACCTCGTGACCGGCGGTCCCGGCATGCCGGACGGCATACAGCAAGGCTTCTTCGCGAAACCGACCGTGTTCGGCCGCGTGCATCCGAAGGCGACGATCGCGCAGGAGGAAATCTTCGGCCCCGTGCTGACGATTCTCACATTCAAGGACGAAGACGAAGCCGTCCGCATCGCGAACGATTCGGTCTATGGTCTCGCCGGCGCCGTATGGGCGGGCAGCGACGAACGCGCGCTCGGCATCGCGCGCCGGATGCGCACGGGGCAGGTCAATATCAACGGCGGCGCGTGGAATGCGGCCGCGCCGTTCGGCGGCTACAAGCAGTCGGGCTATGGCCGTGAGAACGGCACGTATGGCCTCGACGAATATCTCGAGTACAAGGC
Source organism: Paraburkholderia sp. SOS3 (assembly GCF_001922345.1). Taxonomy (NCBI): domain Bacteria; kingdom Pseudomonadati; phylum Pseudomonadota; class Betaproteobacteria; order Burkholderiales; family Burkholderiaceae; genus Paraburkholderia; species Paraburkholderia sp. SOS3. Next base: position 2,300,981 of record NZ_CP018811.1, read on the forward strand.
GATGCAATTCGCCGTCAACAAGACGACGTAACGCGCCGCACACGCGTTCGATGCGGCGTTCAGCCGCATCTGCGCGCGCGTGTTTGTCACACTTGACAAAGGTCAATAGCGCAAACGCCGCAGCGCCCGACAATCGCTTCGAACACCAACGAATCGAAACGATAGCGGGGCAAGGCAATGAAGAAGAACAGAACCGGAATGGCGCTCGCAATGGCGGGTGCCACGCTGATAAGCGCGTTCGCGACCACCGCGGCACACGCCGACGACACAGCCAGCGGCGCAGCGTCGGCCGCGAGCACGGTGCAAAGCCCCGTCGAGGGCGGCATTCATGCGCGCGATGTGCTGGTCCGTTTGCGCGGTATCAGCATCATGCCGCAGGTCGGCACGAGCAGTACGTTGTCCACGCTCAACGTGAACGTCAACAACGCGATCGTGCCGGAGCTCGACTTCACGTACATGATTCGCGACAACATCGGCGTCGAGCTGATCCTCGCGACATCGCGCCATCAGGTGACGTCGAACCTGGGCGCGCTCGGCGGCGTGAACGTGCTGCCGCCGACGCTGCTGCTGCAGTATCACTTCAACCACCAGGGAAAGATTCGCCCATACGTCGGCGCGGGCCTCAACTACACGTATTTCTATAACGACGGCCTCAAGGCGGGCGGCCAGTCGATTGCCGTGAGCCACAGCAGTTTCGGCCCGGCGCTGCAGGCCGGCGTCGACGTGCAGATCACGAAGACGCTGTTCGTCAACGCGGACATCAAGAAGATCTGGATGAGGACCGATGCGACGCTAGGCGGGGCATCGATCGGCACGCTGCGTATCGATCCGCTCGTGGTCGGTCTCGGCGTCGGGATGAAATTCTGACGGGCACACCGCTCGCCGCGCGGATCGGCGCCGCGCGAGGCGCGGCTCAAATCTTGTCGTACTTGAAGCGCATGGCGGTGCCGTCGCGTTCGATCCGCTCCCATACCGAGCGCTTCTCGTCGTCGGTCATAAAGACCCAGTTCGCGACCTCGGTCGCCGTGCGGCCGCAGCCTTTGCACACTTCGTCGAAGAGCGTGGAGCAGACGCCGATACACGGGCTGTCGGGAAGGTCGTGAAGATTCGAAGCCATCGGGAACGAGGTGAAAAGCGCGGGCGGTCCGATATGGTAAACGAAAAGCCGAGGCGCCCATTCTCGCCACCGATCGGCTGCCAGATGGCGCGAATGCGCGGTTAACCATCGAGCAGCGCGTCACCCGAAGGGGCGTTCAAGCGAACCGAACGCTCAACGTCCGGCCACGACCTGCCACACGAGCGCGGCATTGAGCGCGACGATGGCCGCGGCGGCCAGCCATGCCAACACGAGCGGCACGCGCCTGACACGCCAGCCGCGCATGATCCGCGAGTCCGAGGCGAATCGCACGAGCGGCACGACCGCGAGCGGCAACTGCAGGCTCAGCACCACCTGGCTTGCAACAAGCAGCTGGTTCGACCCATGCGGGCCGAACAGCACGACCGCGACCAGCGCGGGGCCGAGCGCGAGCCCGCGCGTGAGCAGTGCGCGCTGCCAGCGCGGCAGCGTGAGACGCATGAAGCCTTCCATCACGGCCTGTCCGGCGAGCGTGCCCGTCACCGTCGCATTCATGCCGCATGCAAGCAGCGCCGCCGCGAACAGAATCGCGGCCCAATGCGACCCGACGAGCGGCGCGATCAGCGCCTGCGCATCGGCGAGGTCGGACACGTTGCGATGGCCGTGTGCGTGAAAGACGGCGGCCGAGACGATCAATAGTGCTGCGTTGATCAGAAACGCCACCGATAGCGCGCCGAACGTGCCGACATTGGCGCGCTTGAGCACCTGGGCGATCGCGGCGTCGTCGCCGTCGGGCACGGACGCCTTGACGAGCGCCGAATGCAGATAGAGGTTGTGCGGCATCACGGTTGCGCCGAGTATGCCGGCCGCGAGCCACAGCATGCCGGCGTCGCGCATGATGCGCGGGTCGGGCACGGTGCCCGCGAGCGCCGCGTGCCAGTCCGGCTGGGCGAGCGCGAGTTCGACCACGAAGCACATCCCGACGAACAGGATCAGCACGACGACGAACGCCTCGAGCGTGCGCTGGCCGTGCCGCTGCAGCGCGAGCATCGCGAACGTGCTGACCGCCGACAGCAGCACGCCGACGGTCAGCGAGACGCCGAGCAGCATCTGCAATGCGACCGCACTGCCGACCACTTCCGCGACGTCGCACGCGATGATCGCGATTTCGCTTGCGATCCACAGCGCGAACGCGGTGCGGCGGCTGTAGCGCTCGCGGCACAGCCGTGCAAGATCGCGTCCGGTGACGACGCCCACGCGCGCGGAGACCCACTGCAGCAGCATCGCGGTCAGGCTCGACAGCAGCACGACGCCGAGCAGCTGATAGCCGTAGCTCGCGCCGCCGGACAGCGCGGTGGCCCAATTGCCGGGATCCATATAGCCGACCGCGACGAGCGCGCCCGCGCCGATGAACGACAGCCGGCGCGCGGGCCGCGGCGGCATGCCGTCGGACGGGCGGCGGCGCGTCGGATGCAGCGCGAACGGATTCGTGTTCATCAAGGCCCTCTTCGACATGAGCCAGATAGCGAGGCAAGCGCCATGCCTATCGCCGCGGCCGGCGCGCAGCGCATTTAATTTATGACAGTCTATAGTGACGGGCATCCGGCATCCGGCATCCGGTGCGATTCGAGGTAGACATGCGCCGATAACCCGATAAAATTGCGCCCATTTTCCCGATCGCGGCGGGCTTCGCTCGAATGGCGCACGCCTGCCGCAGGCTGTACCGTTTGCGCGACATCGGGGGATTTTTTTTGTGACGCACAACGATTAGTGGTAGCTTTCGGGGTTTTCAGGGACGTCGCGGGCACGCCATGCACAGGCGGGACGGGCATGGGCGGGCATCGCGGCATAAGCGGGGTAGACGGCCGGCGTCGGCTGGCCAGGACTGGAGAACGGAATGAATAAACTGGTGTTGGGCCGGTTGGTTGCGGCGGTTGCGCTGTGTGCCGCGCCCTGGTTGCCGGCCGCGGCAAAAGATACGCAATTGAATGTGTACAACTGGTCGGACTACATCGCCAAGGACACTATTCCGAACTTCGAGAAGCAGACCGGCGTCAAGGTCAAGTACGACAACTACGACAGCGACGACACGCTGCAGGCCAAGCTCCTGACCGGCAATTCGGGCTACGACATCGTCGTGCCGACCAGCAACTACGCGGGCAAGCAGATCGCCGCCGGCATCTTCGCGCCGCTCGATAAATCGAAGATCCCGAACCTCAAGTATCTCGACCCGTCGCTGATGGCGCTCGTCGCCGGCGCCGACCCGGGCAATCAGTACACGGTGCCCTGGGCCTACGGCACGACCGGCCTCGGTTACAACGTGACGAAGGTGCAGCAGATTCTCGGCAAGAACGTGCCGCTCGACAACTGGGACATCCTGTTCAAGCCCGAAAACATTTCGAAGCTGAAGGCGTGCGGCGTGTCGGTGCTCGACGCGCCGGACCAGATGTTCGCGGCCGCGCTGCACTATATGGGCAAGGACCCGATGAGCACGAACCCGGCCGACTACCGGGCCGCGCTCCAGATGCTGAAGAAAATCCGCCCGTACATCACGCAGTTCAACTCGTCGGGCTATATCAACGACCTCGTCGGCGGCGACATCTGTTTCGCGTACGGCTGGTCGGGCGACGTCGTGATTGCCAAGCATCGCACGCTCGAGGCGAAGAAGCCGTACAAGGTCGAGTATTACATTCCGAAGGGTGGCGCGCCAGTCTGGTTCGACGTGATGGCGATCCCGAAGGATGCGAAGAACAAGGAAGCCGCGCTCGAGTGGATCAACTACATCGAGACGCCGCAGGTGCACGCGGCGATCACGAACGCCGTCTACTATCCGAGCGCGAACCTCGAAGCGCGCAAGTATGTGGACAAGGACGTCGCCAACGACCCGGCCGTGTATCCACCGCCCGACGTCGTGAAGACGCTGTTCCTGCTCAAGCCGTTGCCGCCTGAGATCCAGCGCCTGCAGACGCGGCTCTGGACGGAGCTCAAATCCGGCCGGTAAGCGTCTTCGACCAGGCGCCGCGATCGTGCGGATCCGCATCATCCTTAAGCCCTCGGCGTCCACCGGGGGCTTTGTTCGTCAAATGCAGCAGGAAAGCAGCACATCATGAGCGATCAGTCTGGCGCGCCGGCGGGGGCCGGCGCGCTGCCTCCGGGCAATTCTGCCGCTGCGGATCACGCAGTGGAAAACTTCGTGCAGATCGTCGACGTCGTCAAGAAGTTCGGCGAGACGGTGGCCGTCAAGGGCGTGAACCTGTCCGTGAAAAAGGGCGAACTGTTCGCGCTGCTCGGCAGTTCGGGCTGTGGCAAGTCGACGCTGTTGCGCATGCTCGCGGGCCTTGAAACCGTCACGTCGGGCAAGATCCTGATCGACGGCGAGGATCTCGCGCACCTGCCGCCTTACCGCCGCCCGACCAACATGATGTTCCAGTCGTATGCGCTGTTCCCGCATATGACGGTCGAATCGAATGTCGCGTTCGGCCTGAAGCAGGAGGGCGTGCCGAAGGCCGAACTGCGCGAGCGCGTGCATGCGGCGCTCGAACTCGTGCAGATGGGTCGTTTCGCGCAGCGCAAGCCGCATCAGTTGTCGGGCGGCCAGCAGCAGCGCGTGGCGCTCGCGCGCAGCCTCGTCAAGCGGCCGAAGCTGCTGTTGCTCGACGAACCGATGTCGGCGCTCGACAAGCAGATCCGCCAGCGCACGCAGATCGAGCTCGTCAACATCCTCGATCAGGTCGGCGTGACCTGCATCATGGTCACGCACGACCAGGAAGAAGCGATGACGATGGCAGGCCGCCTCGCGGTGATGAGCGAAGGGGAGATCGTGCAGATCGGCACGCCGAACGAGGTCTACGAATACCCGAATAGCCGCTTCTCGGCGGAATTCATCGGCTCGACGAATCTGTTCGACGGCAATGTGGTCGAAGACGAGCCGGATCACGTGTATATCGACACGGCCGATCTGCCGGTGCAGATGTACGTGAGCCACGGCATTACCGGGCCGCTTGGCATGCCCGTGACGATCTCGGTGCGGCCCGAGCGCATTGCGCTCACGCGCAAGCCGCCCGAGGGCGCGTTCAACTGGGGCAAGGGCGTCGTGACGAACATCGCGTACATGGGCGGCTACTCGCTGTATCACGTCAAGCTCGACAGCGGCAAGACGGTGGTCGCGAACGTGTCGAGCCTCGCGTTGATGGAGATCGAAACGCCGACGTGGGGCGACGAGGTGTACGTGCGCTGGAGCGCATCGGCCGGCGTGGTGCTGACGTCATGAGCACGCTCGGCGCTATCGCGACGTGGCCGGCGCGGCGCTTCCGGCTGACGGGGAAAACGGCAGTCGTGGCGGGCCCGTTTATCTGGCTGCTGCTGTTCTTTCTGGTGCCGTTTCTGCTGGTCGTGAAGATCAGCTTCGCGGACCAGCAGCTCGGCATTCCGCCTTATACACAGTTGACGGCGTTCAAGGAGGGCGTGCTCAATATCGCGCTCGACTTTTCGCACTACGCGTTTCTGTTTCAGGACAGCCTGTATTTCGCGACCTATCTGAATTCGCTGCTGGTCGCGGCGGTGACGACGCTGATCTGCCTGCTGATCGGTTATCCGATGGCGTATTACATTGCGCGCTCGAATCCGGCGACGCGCAACATCCTGATGATGCTGGTGATGCTGCCGTTCTGGACGTCGTTCCTGATTCGTGTCTACGCGTGGATCGGCATTCTGAAGAATAACGGGCTGCTGAACAATTTCCTGATGTCGATCGGGCTCATTCATGCGCCGATCGAGCTTTATCACACGAATACCGGCGTTTATATCGGCATGGTGTATTCGTATCTGCCGTTTCTCGTGATGCCGCTTTACGCGCATCTCGTGAAGATGGACCTGACGTTGCTCGAAGCTGCGTACGATCTCGGTGCCAAGCCGTGGAAGGCGTTCTGGCAGATCACGCTGCCGCTGTCGAAGAACGGCATTATCGCGGGCTGCATGCTCGTGTTTATTCCGGCGGTCGGCGAGTACGTGATTCCGGAACTGCTCGGCGGCGCGAATACGCTGATGATCGGCCGCGTGATGTGGAATGAGTTCTTCGACAATGCGGATTGGCCGATGGCGTCCGCGGTGACTTGCGCGATGGTGTTGCTGTTGCTCGTGCCGATGGCCTTGTTCCAGCACTCGCAGGCGAAAGCGTTGGAGGAAGGGCGCCGATGAAGCCGAATCGCTGGTTGCAGGTTCTGGTGTTGGGGATCGGGTTTTTGTTTTTGTATATCCCGATTGTGAGTCTTGTTGTTTACTCGTTCAATCAGTCGCAGCTCGTGACGGTGTGGACGCGGTTTTCTACGCGCTGGTATGCGGCGCTGCTGCAGGACGATGAGTTGATCGCCGCCGCGTGGCTGTCGTTGCGGGTCGCGTTGTTGACTGCGTTTGCTTCGGTTTTTATCGGCACGTGGGCGGGGTTTGTGCTTGCGCGGATGGGGCGGTTTCGTGGGTTTACGCTCTATACCGGGATGATCAATGCGCCTCTCGTGATTCCTGAAGTCATTCAGGGGATCTCGCTGCTGCTGCTGTTCGTCGAAATGGCGCAGTGGCTTGGGTGGCCTGCAGGGCGTGGCATTCTGACGATCTGGATCGGACATGTGATGCTTTGTATGTCGTATGTCGCGATCATCGTTCAGTCACGGGTTCGGGATTTGCATCCTTCGCTTGAGGAAGCCGCGCTTGATCTTGGGGCTACGCCTTTGAGGGTTTTCTTTAGCGTGACGCTGCCGTTGATTTCGCAAGCGCTGGTTGCAGGGTGGTTGCTCTCTTTCACTTTGTCTATCGACGATCTCGTGTTGTCGGCGTTTTTGTCTGGGCCTGGGTCGACTACTTTGCCTTTAGTCGTTTTTTCGCGCGTGCGGCTGGGGTTGAATCCGGAGATGAATGCGCTTGCGACTTTGTTTATTGCTGTTGTGTCTGTTGGGGTTGTGGTTGCTAATGGATTTATGCAGCGGGCTGAAAGACGCCGGCTTGAAATGGCCGTTTAGGGGGGCGGGGCAGCGGGGCTGCGGGTGCGCTTTTTTTTGTCGCGATGCTCGGCTTGTCGCTGGCATCCGCGATTTCGCCTCGCGGCGCATGCGTTGCCCCTGTGCGGGGCGGCACCTACTTTTCTTTGCAGCGGCAAAGAAAAGTAGGCAAAAGAAAGCCGCTTGGGGTGCTAAGCGGGAACCCCGCGCAGTCACGATAGTGGTGCGCGGACCATCCGACACATCGCACCACACACCGCAGTGACAAGGCATTCATTCTTCCCGCTCCGCACGCTACGCGCGCGTCTCGGTAAGGCATAACGCCTTCTTTTAAGGCCCAGTGTAAACGTCCTGCCGCGTACGTAGTATTGCTGAATCTCGCGCTGGCGCAATTTAGCCGGCGCGGTTGATCTCTCAAAAAACACACCGCCTATACTGGCCAAGCCGTCGAAACATCGACGACCGGGTTTAGCAGCCTGAATCAGCAAACAGGACGCACACCTGCTTCGGCAGGCGGTGTCTTTGCCTTCGCGTCTGCTCTTCATGGGCGGGCCGTGGCAGGGGAGCCGCAAGGCTCGCCGGGTTTGCCTGTGTCCTCGGTCTGCTAACCCTGTCACTGTGCCCGCTCACCCCCTCAAACGGGTGTTCGGGGTCTTGCTCCAGGGAGGCGCCATGACGAATCAAATTACGCTCGAAGCTCTGCAATCGCTGACTCACGATCAGATCGCAAGACGGCTTGTCCTGCTCAGCCGCGTCAACGAAACCGCGATGGAAAACGCCGAGCGCTTCAGCGATGAAGCCGCAAAAATCGCCGCGCTCGCGCGCGCGATCCGGCGCTCCGGTGTGTCGCTCGTCGATCGTGTCGCCATGCTCGAAACCATCGAACAACTCGCGACGCACGCGGAATCGGAAGCCGCACTCGACAGAAACTGCATCGAGTATTTCTGCGACTGCACACCCGATCAGTGGGACTACCTCGAGCATCAACTGAACAGCACATCCGATACGCTGACGACACACTAGCGCTACATCAATCCACGATCGGCAAGCTGTAGCGCGCGCATCGCGGTCACGATGCGAGGTCAGGGCGGCATGCACGCAAGCACATGCCGCCCCGAACAATCAAGCCCGATGGACCATCGAACCGCGCCCATCAAGCTCCGATCACTTACAGCGGGCTATTCGGATCGACCCAGCCAGGGTTAGACGCGGCGTCGATCTGAACCGCATTCCCACCGTTGCCTGCAGGGTACGTTTGTCCAGCGTTCGGATCGCGCGCCGTATTATCGTTTTGCCAGCCGGAACCGGCGTTCGGATCCACCCAGCCGGCGTTTACCGACGGGTCCACCCAGCCCGCGTTGCCCGACGCGTTCGGATCGTACGGCGCCGGCAGCGGGCCGCCCGCATCGCGCGTGACGATCGTCGTGCCATGCGGCGCGACCATCGTGCCGTGGTCGTTGGACAGCGAGCCGACGTTCGCGAACAGCGTGTCGCCCGCCTCGATCGAACCGCCTGCGTTGTTCAAATCAAACGACGCGTTCAGCACGGCCTTCGTACCCGCCGACATCGTTCCGCGCGCGTTGTCCACCGAGCCCGCGCCCAACTGCAGCGCGTCGCCGGCCTGCATGCTGCCGCCGGCGTTCAGCACCGCATTGGTCGCGGACGCGCTGATCATGCCTTGCGTCGCGGCGATCTTTCCGTTCGCATTGTCGAGCGTGCCGCCGTTGAAAGCCACGCTGCCATTCGCAGTCAGCATGCCGTTCGCGTTGGTGAAACGATCGCTCGACTGAACCGACGCGTTCGTACCGGCAGACAACACCCCGTTCGTATTGTCGACACGGTCGGCAAACACGTTGAGCTCGCGCGCCGAAGCCAGCGTGCCGTGCTGGTTCGTCACGGTCTGCGCGTTGAGCGTCAGCGGTCCAGTCGCCTTGATGCTGCCGTTGTCGAGCAGCACGCGCGTACCGGCAATCTGCGCGTCGCCGCTCGCCGACAGCGTGCCGGTGTTGGCCACGCTTTCCACACCGTTGACAACCAGATTGCCCGCGTCCACCCGGCCGCCGTTGGTCACAGCCGTGCCGGCCGTCAGGCCCACACCCTCGACGCCGCTGATGCTGCCGCTGTTCGCGAACGCGCGGTCGGCCCGCACGTCGACCCCGCGGGCCGCGTCCAGCGTGCCCCCGTTCGCGACATTCGCGCCGCGTACCGACAGATTGCCAGCCGCCTGCATCGTCGCGGGCGCACCGATCGTCACATCGCCGTTCGCCGACACATTGATGTCGCCGGTCAACGACGTGATCTTGCCGTTGTCGCGCACACCGACGCCGGCTTCGGTGCCGATCAGGCGCACCGCGCCGTTGCCGTACATGCTGCCGAGCGCCTGCACGTCGATCGCGACGGCCGGCTTTTCACCGATGCCGTCCTGCGCAGTGGCATGCTTCGTTTGATAGTCGACGCGGTTCGCACCGGCGATTGCATCGATCGACGCGGCTTGCACCTGTCCGTTGATGGTCATCGCACGCGAGATCAGGTCGACCGCGCTGTTCGAAGCGGACAGACCCGCGCCGTTGATCGCAATCTGCCCCTGCTTGACGTCGAAACCGGTCAACGCGCCGTTCGCATTAAGGATCGGCGTGCCGGTGGAAAGCGTCACGCGCGGCGCGTTCAGAAAGCCGCAGCCCGAACACGAAATGCCAGCGGGATTCGCGAGCACGAAGTTCGCGCCCTGGCCTGCAATCTCGGTCTTGCCGAGCAACTGCGAGGCAGCGCCCGACGTCACCTGCATCAATACGGTAGCCGCGCTGCGGCCGCCCAGTTGCGCATTGCCTTGCACGCCGCCGCCAATCTGCGTTTGTGCCGCATTCACGCTGTTATTGACGATCAGGCCATTGCTGCCGACGTTGAACCGGTCGAAGCGGTTGTTCGACACGCCGCTTGTATTCGGCGCGACGATGTTGACAACCGGCACGCCGGCCGACGATGTGCCGACCGTCGTGCCCGCGCCAGCCACCGGCGCGACCTGTGCGCTCCCGACGAGCGGCTGCATGCCGAACGCGCACAGCGCGGCGAATGCGCTCGCGCGAGCAGCGAACCACAGCGGTGCTTGCCCGGCCTGCGTGTACACGGAACGATTGAACTGCTTACTCATATTTCATCCTTTATGTGATGCCTCACGATTGATGCTGGGAAGGGACGGTCTAGATCAGCGCGCTGACCTGGACCAGCATGGTGGGCGAGCGATTCGGAAAGCCCGACGGCTTGTAGAGCGGCCAGCCGACCGACACGTCATAGTTGACGGTCGTGCCGAACACGTTCTTCGGCGCCAGCGTGCCTTTGATGCCCGCCACCATCCCGACCAGCGTGTTACCCGCCAGGTACGGTGCAGTCGGTCCGCGCACGCGTCCAGCGTCGATGCCCGTGTAGAGCGCCTGTACGCCGACGGACGTCGGCACGTACCAGTCGAGTTCGTTCGATACGGCCCAGCCGCTTTCTGCCGCGAGCGTCGTCTGTTGATCGAAGCCGCGCACCGCGTAGCGTGTGCCGATCATGAAATAGTCCGGTGCCCACAACGGCGTGCGCGCGTTCTGCATCGACCAGCCAAACTGGTACGAGAACGGCTGGCTGCCGATGCGAAACGGCGCGAGCACCGAGAGGCTCGCCGTCTCGACCTCGGTATGGCCGGTGAACGGCGAGTCGCTGACCGCATAGCCGGTATTGCGCGAAATGCCCGGCAACGAAGCGCGCCAGCCCGCGGCGGCATCCACCTGCACATTGCCGAAGTAATGGCGATGCGACACACCGAGTTCATAGCCGTAGATGTCGCGGCTTTGCACGTCGATCGGAATATCGGCGAAATAGTTGTCGTTGATCGCGCGAAAAAGCCGCGCGCGCACTTCGGTGCGCGAATGCGTGCTGCGCTGTACAACGCCCGACAGCTTGACACCGGCGTTCTTCTGGATGCCTGAGTATTCGATCGGACCGAACACGGTCGCGCTGGGCTGCAAATAGTGCGAACGACTCGCGTCGAAGCTGAGCATGGCGTAGCCGAGCGGCACGCTATATGAGACCGCGGCAAAGTCGTTGCCTTGGTCCTTCGCGGCGGCATTCGCATTGACCGTGCCGGACACCTGTACCTGGTCGTACAGATGCAGTGGGGAATCGAACGTGAACGACCCGGACACTCTGTTCTTGCCCGTGGCATCGAGGCCCGCGTTGTCGTAGCCGATTGCCGCATGCCAACGCCTGCCGGTGCCCGGATGCAAAACAACGTCGGATTGACCCGGTTGCGCGCCCGGCACGATATCGAAGCTTGCGTCCGCTTGCGAAGGCAGGCGCCGCAAGTTCTCGAGCGCCTGATCGATGTCGCGCTGGTCGAGCAGCGCGTCGCCGTGAGTCGGCAGCGCAGCCGGCAGCCAGCCGGCCGCGGCGTGGTTCGTGTCGTCCGTGCGTATCTCGCCGACGCGGCCCGGCGCCACTTGCAGCGTCAGCGTGCCGTCGTTCAGCGATTGCGGCGGAATCTGCACGCGCGCGGTGATGTAGCCGCGTTGGATCAGTGCGTTGGCTGCGGCGTCCTGTATGATCTTGAGGCCGTTGGGCCCGACGCATTGACCGGCCACCGGCTGCAGCAACGATGCGAGCCAGTCGAACGGATTGCCGTCGAGTTCGATCTTGCGAATCTCGAAGCAGGGCGTTTCGGTGGGCAGATGGGCGAGGTCGGGCGCCGCGGGGGCGAGATCGCCGGGCTTCAGCGCATCGCCGAGCGTACCGGTCGTGTTCGTCGCGTCGATCTGCTGCCGCTGCATCCGCTGAACGTCCGAACCGGGCAGCGGCACAAAAACCGGCTCGCTTTGCGCATACGACGCCACGCTGGCGAACGACAGGCACGCAGCCGTCGCAAAAGTGGTCCTGCTAAAGTACCGCACATCAACACGCGTAGGAAAAAGTCGAAGTGGCGGACGGTACGCAGGTTTCGCAGACGCGACAATCGTGAGCCGTGAAATGAAACGAAATGCACCAGTTCTGGCGCCACAATCAGCAGGTCTGCAAAAAATTGATTGCTCCATCGCGGCAGCGATCGCGTGGATGGGGTCTGCGCGTTATGCCGATCGTCAGCAATCTTTACGTTTATCAACCTACGCGGCCAGTATTCCAGGATTGACGGGGTGACGATGGAAGTATCGGGCTGGGAACAACTGGTCCGCTTGTGGGAGTTGATCGTGCTGGTCTGCAAATTCCTGTGGAACCTGCTGCGCCTGCTCGGCGGAGGATAATGCGCAGCGTCAATGCGCAGCGCACCGAACTCGCGTAACGTGAAGCATCCCAACGATGCCCGAAACGAATGGAGACGACCATGCCGACGTTTGCCAATTCCACGCAGCGCTTTTCCGACCGCGTCGCCGACTACGTGAAGTTTCGCCCCACGTATCCGCGTGAAATCGTCACGTTTCTGCATGACACGTGCGGGCTTGCGCCACGCGCGCGCGTGGCCGATATCGGAGCCGGCACCGGCATCTCCGCAAAGCTTTTTCTCGATGCGGGCCATCCGGTCGTCGCGGTCGAGCCCAACGATGCGATGCGTGCGTCAGCCGATGCGTGGCTCGCGAAGTACGACGCTTTTTCGAGTGTCGCGGGCACCGCCGAGGCAACGACGCTCGATGACGCAAGCGTCGAACTCGTTATCGCCGCGCAGGCGTTTCACTGGTTCGATCCCGTCACCGCGCGCCGTGAGTTCGCACGCATCCTGAAGCCGGGCGGCCTGATCGCGCTGATGTGGAATAGCCGGCTGCTCGACGGCTCGCCTTTTCTTGCCGGATACGAGGCGCTGCTGCAGCGTTACGGCACCGACTATCAGACGGTTGCCGAGCGCTACGGCGACGATGAATCGATGGCCGCATGGTTCGGCACCGCGTTCGTTCAGAAGGGGAGCTTCGGGAACTCGCAGTCGCTCGATTTCGATGGGCTTAAAGGACGGCTTATGTCGTCGTCGTATGCGCCGAAGCAAGGACATCCGAATCACGAACCGATGCTGGCCGCGTTGCGTGAACTGTTCGATCGCACGCAGCAAGGCGGCAGTGTGGAATTCGCGTATGAGACGCGTGTGTACGTCGGATACGCTGCCGTCGCGCAGTAGCAGCATCGCGGCTTGCTGAAAAAGAAAAAGCTCCATCGGTGCGATGGAGCTTCTTGACCTGGTGTTTGCTATGGCTGCTCGCGAGGACAGGCGCCGCGACTCAGGCCGCTCAGGTATCGTTCCATCCGCCCGAATCGTCGCTGCCCATATCGACATCGCCGCCGCCACCGCCGCTGCCATCGTCCCAATCGTTCGAGCCCTGGCCGAAGTCGATCGATCCGTTGTCGCCGCCGCCACCGCCGCGACGACGCTCGTCGTCGTCGACGATCACGTCGCGTTCGATCACGCGGTCGCGCCCTGAGTTCAGCGCTTCGCCGAGCAATACGCCCGTCAGCAGTCCGCCCATGCCGCCGCCGAATCCGCCGCCGCCTTGCTGGATGATCACGGGCGGCTGCTGTTGTTGTGGCGGATAAGGGTAGGGTGGCTGTCCCGGCGGCACTTGCCGGCCGAAATTCGCATCTGCTTCACGCGCGTAGGACGACTCGCTCGAATAGTTTTGCGCCGACGCCGCCGTTGCCGCATTCGGATCGGGACGTCCCTCGGCGCGCGCTTTCAAACTCGCAACCTGCCGTTCGAGTTCGTCGATCTGATACGGCGGCACCGGATTCTTGCGATCGGACAAGCCCTCGACCACGCCGCGCAATTGCGCTTCCGTGCCTTCGACTTCTTTTTCGAGCTGCTCATGGCCCGGTGCGGTCGATAGCCGCACGTCGAGCTTCAGCGAACGCACCGCGTTCAGCAGCTCGGTCGCGCGCTTCAATTGCTCGCGCCGTTCGTCGTCGGCATTCGAATCGCTTTGCGAACGCGCGCGGCGCAAGGTCCAGCGCAGGACCAGCGCGATGGCCGCAATGACCACGACGATGCCGATCCACATGCCGGTCGACGGTCCATGGTGCTGCGCAGCTTCCGGCGCGTACGCCGCTCGCTGGTCGCCGCCCGACGACTGCTGCGCGAACGGATTGTGCGTCGTATTCGTCTGCGTCGCGTTCACGCGCGCCGCGTCGCTGCGGATGCGCGCTTCCGTTTGCGCGAAGCGGCCCGGGTCGGTGAAGCGCACCTGCGGATCGAGCGTCTTCGCCTGTTCGATCTGCTTGAGCGCGTCCGCGGAGCGGCCCTGCTGGTCGAGTACCTGCGCGTACAGGTAGTGCGCGCGCGCGTTGTCCGGATGCGCGTTGAGCACTTCCTGCAGCTCGCTGCCGGCTTTCTGCCAGTTCTGCTGCTGGATCGCCGTTTCGACCTGCGTCGCGGTCGGCACCGCGGCATAAGCGCCGCCCGCGATGAGCGACAGCGACAGACACGCGGCGGTCAGAAAGGCTATAAACGGTTTTCTCATGATGCAGGCCGGGCGTCTTGACACCCGTCTCCCTATCGATCGGTTACGGTGTGGACCCCGGTGTGGGACCCACTGCGACCCACTGCGCCGCGCAAGAATCATGCACCGATGCATCGCGCGACGTGTGGCGGCCCGCCGTGACCGCATGAACGCCTCGCCCGCAAGCGAGGCGCAGTGACGCCTCGCATCACTCGGCGGGCGTGTTCAACTGCTTCTTCAACGCCGCGAGACGATCGTCGACCGACGGTCCGCGGTTCAGTTCCGCGAGCTTGTCGTCGAGCGCCTTGCCGCTTTTCGTGTCGGCGGAATTCAAACGTGCGTCGGAGCGTGCATTCGACAGCGCGACCTTGTCTTCGAGCCGCTGAAAATCTTCGGACAGGTTCTTGCCGCCGATACCGCCGAGCGCCGTCGCTGCCGTATCTTTCGCCTGCGCGATTTGCTGCTTGGCCTGCAGGATGTTCGAACGCGCAGAGAGATCGTTGCGGCGCTGACGCATGTCGTCGATCTGCTGCTTCAACTGATCGACCGACGGCTCGAGCGTCGACAGTTCACGCGCAAGCGCATCGCGTTCGGTTTCGGCGTTGGCCTGCGCCGCAAGCGCCTCGCGTGCGAGCGATTCGTCGCCGCCCTGCAGCGCGCGTTTCGCGCCATCTTCGTACTTCTTCGCCTTGTCCGCCGCGACGTCGCGCTTGCTCTGCTGCGTTGCGACCTGAGCCTGAATCTCGATCAGCGAGTTCTCGGCCTTCGCGATGCTCTCGTCGAGTTCGCGCACAATCTGGCGTGCATCCCGCGACGGATCCTGCACGGAATCGGCTGCGTCGTTCAGCAGACCTTTGAGCGTTCGCGAGATGCTGTCGAAAAGCGACATGAAATACCTCCATTGATTGAAATCGGCGCTGAATTTCCGGCGCGCTGACCCGTTCATCCGCTAGTTTATGCCGCCGCGCGGCACACTGCGCGTTCGGCGCGGTTCTACATCGGGGCGCCCGCGCGCATTGCAAGCGCGCTGTGCAAAATCCGCCGCGCGGGCGGCGTGATGCAGTGCTGGAATACCACGTCGCAGCAAGCCCTTGTCGCGCCTGCATGCACCGCCTGCATGCACCGGATTGGCTCGCGGATATTACACCACGTGCTCTCTTAAAAAGGGCTTAAACACAATGACGTCGCGAGGCGTGTCGACGTGTGAGTCGACCATCGCGTCGACCTCATGCGCACGCGCATCGCAAGGCCGGCGGCAGGTACGGGGACGCGCATCGGAAGATCGACTCTTTCGGAACCCTGACGCATCGACGATCGATGTATCGCGTTCGTCGCGCGACGTTTACGCGAAACGCCCGCTGCCTTTGGTGGGATCGATAAACGAATTCTCGTCGCTCGAGGACGTGGCCGCCGCGGGCTTCGATTTCGACGACGGCTTTGCTACCTTCAACGTAGCGGCTTTCGCAGCCGCGACGCGCGCCGCGGCTTCCACGGCCGCTTGCGCTTCGGCGGCGCGCGCCGCATCGTCGGCAGGCGAGTCGGCTTCGGCTGCTTCACTCGCTATTGCCGCGAACGCCTGCACTGGATCGACCGGAATCGGCGTAACCACCGGCGCAACACCGACCGGCAGATGCGCGGGTAAAAGCTGGCGCGCGGGCTGCGCCTGCGGCACGCTGTCGCGATGCGGGCCGTGCACGCGATCGCGCGCATCGTGCGTGGCCGCACTCGCGTTTCTGAGCGCCGGGGGCAGGGCGTCGCGATTGGCTTTCGCCGAACGCGCGACCCGTTGCAGCGCCGCGTTCAATGCATCGGGTTCGCGCGGCGCGCGCAGCCGGTCGACGATGCTTGCCGCTTTGATCTGTTCGCTGGTCGCGCCGAAATTGAGCACGGCACGCCGCATCAGCTCGCTGACGCTGATGCCGAGTTCTTCGGCCGTGGTGGCGATCGCGCGCTTCTGGGCGGGCGACACGAAGACGACGATGCGTTCGCTAGGCTTGTTCATAAGGCGGCTCGCGTATTTGTAGGCATCGAACAGCGGGTTGTCCCGAGCGCGCATGTGCCGGCACGGCGCATGCGAAGAACCATCATAAAACGACTGGCGCGGATGCGAAACCGGGCGCGCCGTGAATCTGTTGTGACATCAACGACTTGTCCGCATTAGACGGGCATTGTCCACAGGTCTTTCAACAACTTCTGTTGATAACCGCACTTCCGCGTGCGAACGTTGCTTCGCATTTATGGCTGCTCGAACAGGGGCCGATGCCGTTTAAATTGGCTCCAATCGCGAGTGAACGACGCTCGAACGTCGGTCGAGTCCCACTCGAGGCGCCTTTGAGCCGCATTTGACCCACCAGATTGCGGCTTTTTTGTTGCTTCGCGTTGTTAGCATGCACGCACGAGGAAATTCTTACAAAAAAATCGGCTAGCATAATGCCGGTTTTCTTTAAAATGCACAGTTACGTCGGGCACGACGTGCGCGCTCGCACGCGCTACACGCTACGATCACGCTGCATCCACGAACGGCGTGCATTCAGACACGACTCACCTGCGTACGAAAGCACGAATATAGACGGCGTGCAGCGATGCGCCGACATTCCAAGTCATGCCTATCATCAAACGACCGCCTTCTTCGAACTCATCGGATCATCCTGGCGACCGGGGCCGCGATCCGGATCGATCCGACAATCCGTACCACCGCTATGACGAACCACCGCCTCGCCGCCGTATGTCACTGCTGACGCGTCTCGTAGTCTGGTTTTTCGGACTGATCGCGGCGCTCGGCGTGGTCGGCGCGTTGATCGTCGGCTATGCGCTCGTCGTGATGAACCCGCAATTGCCGTCGCTCGACGCGCTGACCGACTACCGGCCGAAGGTGCCGCTGCGCGTCTACACGGCGGACCACGTGCTGATCGGCGAATTCGGCGAGGAACGCCGCAGTCTCGTGCGCTTCCAGGATATCCCGGACCAGATGAAAAAAGCCGTGCTCGCGATCGAGGACTATCGCTTTTACGAGCACGGCGGCGTCGACTTCGTCGGCATTCTGCGCGCCGGCTTCGCCGATATTTCGCATGGCGGCGCATCGCAGGGCGCGAGCACGATCACGATGCAGGTCGCGCGCAACTTCTTCCTGTCGAGCGAAAAAACCTATACGCGCAAGATCTACGAAATGCTGCTCGCGTACAAGATCGAACGCGCGCTGTCGAAAGACCAGATTCTCGAGCTGTATATGAATCAGATCTATCTCGGCGAGCGCGCGTACGGTTTCGCGGCCGCCGCGCGCGTGTACTTCGGCAAGGACCTCAAGGACATTTCGCTCGCGCAGGCGGCGATGCTGGCCGGTCTGCCAAAGGCGCCGTCCGCGTATAACCCGGTCGTCAATCCGAAGCGCGCGAAGATCCGCCAGCAGTACATCCTCAAGCGCATGCTCGATCTGCGCTACATCACCCAGGATCAATACGATCAGGCCGTGAAGGAGGACATCCACGCCAAGGTCGCCGGCAACGAATACAGCGTGCACGCGGAGTACGTTGCCGAAATGGTCCGGCAGATGATGTACGCGCAATACAAGGACGAGACCTATACGCGCGGGCTGAACGTCACGACGACCATCGATTCGGCGGACCAGGACGCCGCGTATCGCGCCGTGCGCAAGGGCGTCATGGACTACGAACGCCGTCACGGCTATCGCGGCCCGGAAGGCTTTATCGACCTGCCCCAAAACGCAGACGACCGCGAGGAAACGATCGAAGACACGCTGTCCGAGCATCCGGACAACGGCGAGATCGTATCGGCTGTCGTCACGGCGGCGAGCCCGAAGGAAGTGACCGCGCAACTGCAGGACGGCACGACCGCCACGGTGAAAGCCGACGGTCTGCGTTTTGCGGCCGCGGCGCTGTCGCCGCGCGCCTCGCAGGCTCAGCGCATCCGGCCAGGCTCGATCGTGCGCCTCGTTGCCGATGCAAACGGCAACTGGCAGATCACGCAACTGCCGCAAGTCGAAGGCGCACTCGTCTCGCTGACGCCGCAAGACGGCGCGATCCGCGCGCTGATCGGCGGCTTCGATTTCAACAAGAACAAGTTCAACCACGTCACGCAAGCGTGGCGGCAGCCGGGCTCGAGCTTCAAGCCATTCATCTATTCGGCCGCGCTCGACAAGGGCCTCGGACCGGCGACGATCATCAACGACGCGCCGCTGTACTTCCCGCCAACGACGCCAGGCGGCGACGCGTGGGAGCCGCACGACGACGACCAGCCGGACGGCCCGATGTCGATGCGCGTCGGCCTGGAAAAGTCGAAGAACCTCGTGTCGATTCGTATCCTGTCGTATATCGGCACGAAGTACGCGCAAGACTATGTGACGAAGCGCTTTGGCTTCGATGCGGACAAGACGCCGCCGTATCTGCCGATGGCGCTCGGCGCCGGGCTCGTTACGCCGTTGCAATCGGCGAGCGCGTATTCGGTATTCGCGAACGGCGGCTATCGCGTCAATCCGTATCTGATTGCCGATGTCACCGACGCGCGCGGCGTCGAGATTTCGCGTGCGCAACCGCTCGTCGCGGGCCGCGATGCGCCGCGCACGGTCGATCCGCGCAACGCATACATCATGAACAGCCTGTTGCATTCGGTCGCCACGGCGGGCACGGGCGCAGCGTCGAATGCGCTGCATCGTAACGACCTGCAGGGCAAGACCGGCACGACCAACGACGCGAAGGACGGCTGGTTTGCCGGTTACCAGCAATCGCTCGTCGCGGTCGCATGGATGGGCTACGACCAGCCGAAGAGCCTCGGCAGCCGCGAATTCGGCGCGCAACTCGCGCTGCCGATCTGGATGGACTACATGGGCCGTGCACTGCGCGGCGTGCCGCAAGCGGAGCCGGAGATGCCTGCGGGCGTGGCGAGCGTCGACGGCGAGCTGTTCTATGCCGACCGCGAGCCGGGCAGCGGGTTTGTCGCGAGCATCGGCATGGACAGCGCAAATCCGCTTGCCGCGGCGAGCGATGTGCAGGGCGGCGTGGGTCCGGCATCGATGACGCCGCAGCAACAGGTTCAGCCGCAGCCCACGGTGTCGTCGACGGAAAAGAAGCAGATTCTCGATCTGTTCGAATCGAACAAACCCTGATCGTCGGCTGCGATTCCAGCCGGAATCGAAAGCGCGTCCAAGGCAGATTGCCGGACGCGCTTTTTTTTCGCGTGCTTCGGCAGCACGTCCTGCGCACCATCACCGGTTATCACCCGCCCTCCGGCACATGCTGTTTCAATGTGCCTCGACGGCATGAACAATCGATGCGTCGTTCGTCCTTGCGCGCCGTGCCCTCGTCGAGCCGTCGTGCGCGCTGCGCGGCGTCGGGCAGGCAGGCAGGCATGCACATCGAGCGATGGACGCCGCGATTCAATCGGGAGGACAGGCCGTGATCGATTTCCGCATTGGAAGCATCTTTCGTTGGGGCTCCGGTTATGAGCGATTGCAGGAACCGGGTGGGACTGCGTCGGCCAATGGTGCCGCGCGCGACGATGTTCGACCGCCATCGCACCCCAATGCACGCTGACGCGACGATCATCCGCACGATGGCCTCGCATGCCCGAAACGCAGGGGCGAGGCCGCATTCATCAAAAGGGAGGTTGCATGCCGGGCATTCACATCGGCAATGTTCACGACACGTTTCATGAGCCGGTAACAGAGAGCGCGCGACAAGGCTTGTCGGATCCGGCTGGCGTCGGTTCCGGACCTGCCGGCGCTAGCGCTCAGTCGGTCCCGATAGCGCCAGGCCGCCCATCGACGGGTTCGGCGTTGGCGACGGGAAGCGGTGCGCTTCGCGACATCGGATACAGGATCGGCGCCAGCGACCGGTTCCTGTCCGGTGCGCGGCTGATCAGCACGCGCTCAGGCGCCGTCGACGGATCGCGTACGCCGCTGCAAGGCGGACTGCGAGGCGCGGGCTGGTCGGAGGCTGACAAGGCCCGCGCGCGAGCGGCGCTCCATGAAAAAGCGCAGGCGACAAGGACCGAGCTCGAAGCAAAAAGGGCAGAAGGAAACGCGAAGCGCGACGAGCTGAACAATACACGCGTCGCGAAGACCGGAGCGGAAAGCCGCATTTCAGCGCTGGACCAGCGCAAGGACGAGGCAAAGCGACGCTTCGAGGAAGCGTCGTCGCGAGCCGGCGATTACGAGCGCAAAGCCGGACAGGCCGCCCGTCATCATGAGGAAGCGAAGCGCCGCCACGATGCGGCCAATGCGACGAGCTCAACGCAGCGCGCGGATACTCCGTCCGAACTGCAGCACCTGTTCTCGAACCAGGCCGGATCGAAGTTGCAGTCGGCGTTCAACGACGAATCGGTAGTGCATGAAGCCCGTGACGAGCAAAGGCGGTACGAGGACAGCCATCGGGAATGGTCGGGCAAGCGCGACGAGGCGCGGCGCGATCTGTCGAAAATCGAGGCCGAGCTTGGCGACGCGTGGCGTGACAAGGTGCATATGGAAGACAAGGCATCGAAACTCGAGCTCGAGTTCGCCTCGCTGGAGAGTGAACGGCTGCGCCACGAGCGGCAGCTTGCGGATCTCGAACGCGAGCAGGCTCGCATCGACTCGATGTGAGCGGCAGAGGGCTGGGTGCCGCTGTGCGTGCTGGCCCTTCATCACATGGCGCGGGTCTGCGGTGATGTAATGAAAGCCCGCGCACACGGCGTGCGCGTTGGCTCACGGGAGGACCACTATGCCTGGCATGCACGTTGGCGGATCGTTTCACGATACCTTTCATCCCTCCGGCGATAGACCGCCCGAGTATCGGGCGCCTTCGGACGCGACGCCGGGAAGTTCATCGCAGGCAAGTGCACCGCAGGAGTCGCGCGAGGGCATCCCGGTTCTGCGATTGCGCGGCGGCGGGAACGCACAAGGTTCAGAGGACAAAGGCGGCGATCGCGAGAATCTGCTGCCTGGTGGCGCGGGTTCCAGCAGCCATCGCGCGGACTATGGAACCCGCAGCAGCGTGGAGACGCAACGCGCTGCCAATGAAGCGAAACGATACGAACTGCGCAGCAGCCTCGAGCGAGCGATGCGCGATCGCGATGCGGCACGCGCAGCGCGTGAACGGGCGATCACCGAACTCGACCGGGTGAACGCGCAGATCAAGGACCTCGACGCCCGGAAACAGCAAAGCGGCCTCGACCCGGCGCGCAAAAGCGACATCGAAGGGCAACTGCTGACCGCGCACGCCGACTTCTGGCGAAGGACCCGCGAGGTCAGTGACTGCACGACCGAGCTTCGACGATCCGACGACCGATGCAGCAGCCTCGAACACAAACTCGGCAAGCTCCGCTGGACGTGAGCGGCTACACGCCGAGGCCCGGCCCGAAGTTGCTGCCGATCAGCTTCGTCACGGCGGCGAGGTCGGCGTAATCCTGCTCGGGCAAACCGTCGAGCATCGCGAGCACTTCGTTGCTTGCGCCTGCGTCGCGCGCCGCATCGACGAGCGCATCCTTGTTGGCCGGATAGGTCGCGGCGCTCAGCACGTCGGCGATCTGCAGATCGATCGATTCGCGCGGCACGTCGTGGGATGCCGGTGGGGTCATAGGTTTGTTCCTCGCTATACAGGCGTTGTAGAGCGGATGGGTTGGTCAGACGGTTAGACGGGAAGTCAGGCGCACGCGCAGCCAGATCCGACGCGAACGGCAGTGCGCAGGAGAGGGTGATTATCGAAGCGCGGCGGCACACACCCACGGCGCGCCATCGAATCAGGTCTGCAAATGCTCGTCGCGCGCCGCGAGACCGCGTCCGGGATGACGCGACTTGGGCAGCGTGATGTGCTGCCAGCGCTCCGGGCGGATATCGGGCTGTACCGCGATCTCGGGCGCAGGCGGCGCGACGGGCGCGGCATTCGTGCGTTGAGCGGAGAAGTCGGTCAGCGCGTCCTGCGCGGTGTGAACCGGCGCGGCGAAACATGAGGCCGACAACGTTACCATGGTCAACAGTGTCGAGGTTTTCATCGCCCGACCTCCTTTGCAAAGCCAGCGCAGCCATTCTTGCAAGCGCTATGCCATTCGGGCGCCCGTGAGGCGCCTTATCTGGCATGGCTGCGCTTCAGCGCAACGCCATTATCGCCATCTTAGATGGTAATTTTTTCAGAAACCTTGAGCTGGCGCAGACCCGCGTCAGTGTTCGAATCGCCATGGGCGACGAACGAAGCGTAAATTCGTAAGCTTTAAGAAAGGATAGGCTGCGCGCGGCGCGCGCACCGCATCTAGCGCAGCATGTCGAAGCGCGTCCACGGCCACGACGGCCGGTCGCGCATATAGCCGTTGAGCCAGTTCCACTGCGGGTGACGTTTCATGAACGCCTGCGCGTCGAACGGCCGCCCGCACGGATGCCCCCAGCGCGCGTAAAAGGCCATGTCGCGCGCCATTTCGCTGTCGACGACCTTGCCGTCGTTCGCGCCCCATGGATTGAACGGGCCGTGATCGGAGCCGCCGAAGCGCGCATCGTCGAGTTCGAGGTGTCCGCAGATCGTGCGCGAGCAGGGGTTGTCGGCACGATCGAGATACACGTCGTGATGGTCGGCGATCATCTTCTTCGCGAGTTCGAGATCGATCTGGCCATGATGCATCTCCGCGAGCTGCATGAAACGCAGCCGCCGCGCGCCGTTCTTGCGCACATCCGTATAGTCTTCGCCTTCGCCGACGCATTCCTGGTTTCGAATCTTCAGATCCGAAGCCGTGTTGTAACCGCTATAGAAGCCGTTCTTCGTGCTTTCGAAGCCCGCATGGCGCAGCCCCAGTTCGTAGCGCGCGATCTCGCCCGTGTTGATGTCGCCGAGCAGCCAGCTGTTCGCATAGCCGCCGTTGTTCGCGACCGCGAACATATCGCACCACTCGCGAATATCGCTCGCGTACTGCGTGGCGCGCCGCGAACGGTAAAACTCCGGCGCGCCGGCCGCGTGGTAGCCGGCGAAGTTGGAGATCGTCGTTTCGGTGACCATGAGGCCCGCGGACGTGATCCAGAAGTCGGTGAGGCTCGAGATGCAGCCGGGCAGCCCTTGCATCAGGATGCGGTGCCCGGAGTCGGGCACGATATCGAACACCACGTTGAACGCGTCGCCGGCCGCGTAACGGTCCCACGAGTTGTGCGCCATCACGATGCGGCCATCGCGCGTCGCGTCGCCGGTCGCGATAAATGCGCTGCAGTGATGGCCGCGCCGCCCGCGCCACGGTTTCAGTCCGACACGCGGATGCTGCGCCGCGGCGAAACTGGGCCACCAGCTTTGCAGCAGGTCCATGTAGCCGTTCCACGCGAGCACTTCGGCGAACGGCAGCTTCGCGCCGTCGGCAATGCCCTGGATTTCGTCGGCGAATTCGGTGTCGAGGCGCGGCGCGAACTGGGCGACAGCCGCATTGACGAAGGTGTCGAAGTCCTCGCCCGTGTCCCATTTGGCGAGGTAGCGTGCGGTGTGGATGGCATTGCGGATTTCGGCCGCGAGCAATTGCCCGTGCTGTTCGCCGCGGTCGTACGGCTCGCCTTCGATATGCACGAAGATCCAGCCCGCGTGATCGCGGCGCACGGCATCGATGGACGGTTCGCTCATGTTCGCTCCCGGTCGTAGGGTGCCGCGTCTTTCCGAACGCGAAGCATGGCGCACCGCCCGCACGCCGGCATGTGTTCTTATCGGGCCGGCAGCGCGGCGCGCGCGGCTTGCAGCGGGCAGCCGGCGGGTCGCTTTCTGGTCAATTTATTTTAGAGAAATTGCCGCGCTTTGCACGCGGCAGGTTGTGACGTTTGGTATCAGCGGGAGTGGCGGCGCAAGCTCGCGTCGGCGCGTAGGAGCGATCGGCGCGTCAGCGCGTCGGGTTCATCCGGAAGTACGCGTCGAGCAGCGACGACTTGTAGACGACGCCGGTCAGCTTCGGCCGCGCGACGCTCTCGATGACGGGCAGCCGCTCGCCCTGATGCGCGAGAAAGTGCTGCAGTGCGACGCCAAGCGGCATGTCGGGCGTGAGCACGCCGAAGTGCGGCTGCAGATAATCGGCGGCGGTGCGGGTCGACGTGTCGCGCCGCTCGATCAGATCCGACGTGATGTCCTTCAACGCGACCACGCCGAGAAAACTGCCGGTTTCGTCGGTCACGTACAGATACTTGACCGGATATTCGAGGAACACGCGCGTCATGTCCTGCACGGTGGCGGTGGGCTGCACGACGGTCTGCGGCGGGCGGATCAGTTCGCGCATCTGCGTCGAACGCAGACGCATCCGTTCCTGCTCCTCGCGATTGCGATGCAGCGTGATGTCGTACATCGACGCATTGCCGATCGCGCGGGCGACGAAATAGGCGACCACGCACGACAGCATCAGCGGCAGCACGACCTGGTAGCTCAAGGTCATCTCGAAGATCAGCATGATCGCCATCAGCGGCGCCTGCGTCGCGCCGGCGAGGAACGCGCCCATGCCGACCATCGCATAGGCGAAATACGGCGACGTGTAGTGCGGCAGGATCGCGTGCATGCCAAGACCGAACAGCGCGCCGAGCACCGCGCCGACGAACAGCGTCGGCGTGAAGACGCCGCCGATCGCGCCCGAGCCGACCGTCGCCGCGGTGGCGATGATCTTGAACGCGAGCACGGCGACGAGCGCGGTCCACGTCCACGGCGAATGCAGGATCGAGTTGACGACGCTGTAACCGTTGCCCCAGACCTCCGGTGTCCAGACCGAAATGATGCCGACCACGAGCCCGCCGATGGCGAGCCGTATCGGCAGCGGCAGCCGGATGCGCCTGAAGGTCGCTTTCGATGCGTCGATGAGCCGCAGGAATTGCGGCGCGGCCGCGCCGCATAGCAGGCCGAGGCCGACGAAGAGCAGCACCTCGGGGCCGGTGATGGCCGGAAACGCGGGCATTTCGTATGGCGCGTGGTAGCCGGCGAACTCGCGCATCGTGATGTTCGCGACTACCGACGAAATGACGACGGGTCCGAAGCTTTCCATCGCGATCGAGCCGAGCACGATCTCGGTGACGAAAAACGCGCCGGCGATCGGCGCGCTATACGCGGACGTGATACCGGCCGCCGCGCCGCACGCGACGAGCAGCCGCAAGCGTGGCGGATCGAGATGCACGACGCGCCCGATCAACGACGCGCACAGTGCCGCCAGTTGCACCATCGGACCTTCGCGGCCGATCGAGCCGCCGCTCGAAATCGAAAACAGCGACGACACGGTGCGCCACAGGCTCGCCTGCACCGGCACGACGCCATCGCCGATCACGACCGCTTCCATGTAATCGGTCGTCGCCTTCTTGTCCTGCTTGCGCTGCGCGAGGACCAGCATGGCGCCGGCGATCAGCCCGCCGGCGGCCGGCAGCCAGATTCGCGTGGTCCACGGCAGGCTGCGCGCCATTTCGACGAAGCTGCCCTCGGTGCCCGCAAAAAGCCGCTGCATGAGCGAGATGCCTTCGCGAAACGCAGCCGTCGCGAGCGCGCCGACGATACCGATGATGACCGACCAGACGAGCATCGTATGCGCATCCGAGAGCCGGAACAGTCGCGCGGCGCGGGTGCGCAGCCTGAGCAGGAACGAGAGCACGGAATAGGCAGCAGGTTCGTGGGTGTCGCGCGCAAGGATAGCATCGTGCGACGCCGCTGCGGTCTCTTCGTCCGACGGATCGCGTGCACGCGGCGCGCCGGTTTCGTTCGTCATGCCAGCCGGTACGTGCCGCGGTGTGTCCTGCGGTTCGTCCCCCGGGGTGTCCGCCGGAGACTCGTTCGTCGTGTTGTTTTGCGAAGCTCGGGTCATCTGCAGTTCTGCAGCAAAAAAAGGTTAACGGGTGTCCTTGTCGAGTTCCGGGTAGTGCCGGAAGATGCACGACTCGTTGTGCTCGATGCGGCGCTCCGATTCGAGATACGCGGCGATACGCGGTCGTTCGAGCACGGCGTCGTGCAGGGCGGCAAGGCGCGGGTAGTGTTTCGGGAACGTCTTCATCGCGCGCGGGAACGCGTAGTACAGGCCGTCGATCAGTTGGAACATCGACAGGTCGACGTAAGTGAGCGAGTCGCCGACGAGGTAGGCATCGCCGGCCGGGTTCTGTTTCAGCACGCGCTCGAAGTAGCCCATGAACTTCGGAATCCGCGCGTCGATGAAGTCGTGCGCGCGCACTTTTGCGGCGTCCTTCTGCTCTTCGTAGTACAGGTTGGTCGACAGCGGATGATGCGTGTCGTGCGCTTCGGCGACGACGTCCGCAATCGTCAGTTGCAGGCCGTTGACGACGTAGCGCAGGCTGTCGACGCCGGGCGCGAGACCGTGCCGCGGGCCGAGATAGAACAGGATGTTCGCGGTCTGCGAGATCAGCAGATCGCCGTCCTTCAGGAACGGCGGCGCGAACGGCGGATAGGGCTCGGACTTGCTGTCCATCACGGCCATCATCGCGCCGGTGCCGAGTCCGTCATGTTCGCTGCCGCGCGCCACTTCGATGTATTCGGCGCCGGCTTCCTCGAGTGCAAGCCGTACGAATTCGCCGCGTCCCTGCAATCCGTCCCAGTAAAAAAGCTCGTAAGTCATCGGTCAGTCCTCATTCGGTGGTGTCCCGGGCGGCGCGTCGCGGTTGCGGCGCGCACGCGTCGAGTATGCCGCCACGGAACGCATGTTGCGGACCCGGGCGTTGGAGCGGGGCTGCCGTCCGCTTTGCCGCCCAATTTGCCGCGCGTGTTGCCTCGAACGCCGAAAGCCTCGCGCGGGGCGAGGCTTTTTTGACGTAACGGACCCGGCATGTTCAGCCGAACAGGCGTTCTACTGCCCATGTGATGCCAAGACCCCCAACGAATAACCACACATAGAGAATGAGGCCCGTCAGCAGCGCGCGCGGACCGGCTTCGCGAATCTGCGCGACACGCGTTTCCATGCCGAGCGCGGTCATCGCCATCGTCAGCGCGAAGGTGTCGAGCAGGTTCAGCGTATGCGTGGCCGGGGCGGGCAGCACGTGCACCGAGTTCAGGCCGACGCACAGCAGGAAGCCGAGCGCGAACCACGGCACGGCGAGCTTGCGCGGCACGGGGTGATGCGCGCCGCCGTGCGAGCGATCGTGCGTTGCGCGATGGTGTCCCGCTTGATGAGCCGGCCCGTGAGCCGAACGGTTGACCCACAGGCCGACCGCGAGCAGCACCGGCACGAGCAGCATCACGCGCGTCATCTTGACGATGGTCGCAATATGCGTCGCTTCGGGGCTCACATTGCTGGCCGCGCCGACGACCTGTGCGACTTCGTGAATCGTGCCGCCGAAGAAGAGCCCGGCGCCGACCGTATCGAGATGCAGCCAGCCGGCGCGCATGAGCGCCGGGTAGAGGAACATCGACAGCGTGCCGAACAGCACGACGCTGCCGACCGCCATCGCGCTCTTGTGCGGCTTCGACTGCAGCGTCGATTCGAACGCCAGCACGGCCGCCGCGCCGCAAATCGCGCTGCCGGCCGCGGTGAGCAGCGCGGTGTCGCGATCGAGCTTCATCAGCTTCATGCCGGCCCACGTGCCGACGGCGAGCGTGCTGACGACGATCAGCACCGATTCGGCGAGGCCGGGCAGCCCGACTTGCGCGATCTCCTGCAGGCTCACGCGCAGACCGAAAAACGCTACCGCGATGCGCAACAGTTTGCGCGCCGAAAAATTGACGCCGGCCGCCCAGCTGGCGGGCATGCCGTCGCGCAATACATTGCCGTAAGCGGCGCCTGCGACGATGCCGACGATCAGCGGGCTCAGGCCCAGCGCGGCGATGGTCGGCAGCGACGCGACGCTCGTCACCGCGGCGGCGAAAAGCGCGACGAACAGGATGCCGTTCAACTGTCCGCGCGTGGACGGCGCGGCGACCGGAGAGGCGTGAAGATTGACTGTGGACATGGCGGATCAGGCTCGGTGAGTGGGCTGAGACGTGTCTCAGCGATGGCCTAATCCTAAATTCAATATATCGATATGAGAAATCGCGATTTGTGACGTAATATATAGGTCAAACTGATATTTGACTCCCCATGACCCCCGATCAGCTTATAACGTTCGCGGCTGTCGCCGAGCACCGCAACATCAGCCGCGCATCGGTCGCGCTTCATTTGTCGCAGCCGGCCGTCTCGGGTCAACTGCGTCAGCTGCAGGACGAATTCGGCGAGCCGCTGTATTTGCGCGATGGGCGCGGCGTGCGCCTGACGCCTGCGGGCGAGCAACTGGCGAGCTACGCGGCGCGTTTGCGCGACACCTGGCGCCAGGCGCATGCGTACCGCGACGCGCTGCGCGGCATGGAGCGCGGCACGCTGCGCATCGGCGCGAGCACGACGCCAGCGAGCTACCTGCTGCCGTATCTGATCGCGGCGTTCCAGCGCGCGTATCCGGACGTGACGCTGCATACGGCGGGCGGCAACACGTCGGAGATCGTCGGGAATCTGGGCTCGCTCGACATTGCGTTGATCGAGGGCGTCGTCGGACCCGATCTGCCGCCCGATACGGCCGTGCATCCGTGGCGCGAAGACGAAATCGTCGCGATCATGCCGCGCACGCATGCGCTCGCGGAGAACGGGCGCGGGCAGGGCGTCTCGCTGGCGCAATTGAGTGCCGAGCCCGTGGTGCTGCGCGAGGAGGGCTCCGGCGTGCGGCAGCTGGTCGAGCGCGCGTTCGCCGACGCCGGCCTGCCGGTGCGCGTGGTGCTCGAAATCGCCGGCGTCGAAGGTGTGAAGGAGGCCGTGCGCGCGGGAATGGGCATCAGCTTCGTGTCGGCGATGTCGATGCGTCATGAAGACGACGCGCTATGCCGCTGCTCGTTTGCGCCGCAGCTCACGCGCCGCCTGTCGATTCTCGTGCCGCATGCGAGTGCGCCGTCGCGGCTCGTCGGGCGGTTTCTCGAGATGTGTCTCGCGCAAAGCTGAGCGGCGCGGACCGGCGCGTCTGCGTTCGCCGGTGCCTATGTCGCCGTGACGTTGCCATGACGTTGCCGTCGCCATCGGAATGGCGCGCCGCGCCGGTCTGCGGCATCCTACGCGTTCACGAGCGCATCGCTCACCCCTCCACAGCCAGGAACCCTCGATGAAAAGCAGGATCGTCGTCTACAAGCCGTTGCCCGAAGATGTGCTCGCTTATCTGCGCGAGCATGCGGATGTGATCGAGGTCGACGCATCGAACCACGATGCGTTCGTCGCCGCGCTGCGCGACGCTCACGGCGCGATCGGCTCGACGGTGAAGATCACGCCCGCGATGATCGACGGCGCGACGCACCTGAAAGCGTTATCGACGATCTCCGTCGGCTACGACGCATTCGACGTCGCCGACCTCACGCGGCGCGGCATCGTGCTCGCGCATACGCCGGACGTGCTGACCGAATCGACGGCGGACACCGTGTTCGCGCTGATCCTCGCGACCGCGCGCCGCGTCGTCGAACTCGCCGGCTGGGTCAGCGCCGGGAAGTGGTCGCAAAGCGTCGGGCCCGAGCAGTTCGGCGTCGACGTGCAGGGCAAGAGGCTCGGCATCGTCGGGCTCGGGCGTATCGGCGGCGCGGTGGCGCGGCGTGCCGCGCTCGGCTTCAACATGAGCGTGCTGTACGCGAACCGCTCGGCGAACCCCGAAGCGGAACGGCAATATGGCGCGCGGCGCGTCGAGCTCGATACGCTGCTCGCCGAGGCGGACTTCGTATGCCTGCAGGTGCCGCTGTCGGAAGAAACGCGCCATATGATCGGCGCGCCGCAACTGAAGGCGATGAAGAAGACCGCGATCCTGATCAACGCGGCGCGCGGTCCGGTCGTCGACGAAGCGGCGCTGATCGAAGCGTTGCGAGCGGGGACGATTCTCGCGGCCGGCCTCGACGTGTTCGAACAGGAGCCGATCGCCGCCGATTCGCCGCTGCTTACGATGCGCAATGTGGTCGCGCTGCCGCATATCGGCTCGGCCACGCACGAAACGCGGCACGCGATGGCGCGCTGTGCGGCCGAAAATCTGATCGGCGCGCTCGACGGTACGCTCGCGCGCAATATCGTCAACCGCGAAGTGCTGCGAGGGTGAGTCCGAGGTGCCGGTCCCGCTTTCGGCTTTCGACCGGGGCGGGCATGCGCGCGCCGCGCCCGGAACGGATCGGACGCGCATCGACTTTGCGATGATCTGCGATCATTCGGGCTGCGGCGCACTGCCCGAGGCGACCTGAAGCGGCTATCCGGGCGCGCAGCCCGGCCCGGCCGCCGGATATCGTTGCGGGTCCGCCCGCAGCCGATCGACCGCCATTCCCCGATTTCCCGCTTTTTGTAAGGAAGCTCATGCCTGCTGCACCGTCCGTTGCACTGCCCGTCGCGCCATTGACGCTCGCTTGCCTGATTGCCGCGACGCTTTTTATGGCCGCGCTGCCGTTCATCCTTTATATGCGGCTGCGCAAGCCGCTCGAACTCGACCGGCGCGCCGCGATCCTCGGTATCGGCGTGTTCGCGCTGTTTGCGATGCTGATCGAGCGCGGCGTGAACGACCTTCTGCTGAGGGCGAGCCCGACCGTCGCGGGCTGGCTTCAGAACCCGACGGTCTTCGTGATCGTCGGCGTGCTGTCGATCGGCATTTGCCAGGAAGTCGGGCGATACATCGGCATGCGCTGGCTTTTCAGACGCGCTTCGAGAAAGGAAAGCGCCGCAGCGGCAGCCTCGCCGTCGCGCGAGCCGAACGCGCTTGCTTACGGTCTCGGCCATGGCGGTGCCGAGCTGTGGTTCACCGGGGTGATCGTGCAGATGCAATGGATCGTGTTTGCGTGGCTCGAAGACACGGGGCGGCTCGGCAGCGCACTGTCCGGTTTGCCGCTCGATACGCTGATGCGCATCCATCTGCTCGTCGTGAGCCTGACGCCGGCCGCGGCGGGCGTGTTCATGATCGAGCGCGGCGCGGCGCTCGTATTTCAGCTCGGCCTGTCGGTGCTGATGTGGCGCGGCGTGCGCGCCGGCTCGATCGCGGTGCTGCCGCTTGCGATCGCGGTGCATGCATTGCTCGAAGTGCCGGCGGCGTTGTCGCAGACGCAAGCGTTGCCGCTCGTGGTCGTCGATACGATCTATGTGCTGCTCGCCGTGCCGGTTGCGATCGGCCTCGTGCGGGTGTTTCGGCGCGACGCACAGGCATTGCAAGCGGCGCGCAAGGGCTGAGCGCCACGCGCGGCAAAGGCAAAGGCAAGGATCCGGACAGCGCCACCGCTCATTCAATTATCCCGACACACGATATGGAAGCCTATCAATACGAGTGCGCCAGCGCAGACATCGAAGAACTCGCGCGCGTGATCAGCGACCTGTTCCCCGATCAGACCCGTTTCGTCGAACGGCCCGCGGATGAGCACGGCACGCCGGTGCTGACCGTGCAATGGGTCGCGATGCGCTTTGGCGCGACCGCGCGCCGGATCACGATGAGCATCGTGATTGCGCCGCCCACGCTCGCGCGTTATCGCGCCATGCCGGCGCGGGCGCGCGCACGCAGCTTTGCGGTGCTGCGCGCGTTTGTCGAAGCGTCGCTGGGGTCGCTCGAAGAGCAATACGCGAATGGCGAGGCGGTGCCGCGCGAAGTGACGGTTGAACTCGGGGACGAGTTCGCCTGAGCGCGCGAGCGCGATCGTGCGCGGCACGCACGGCGAGCGCGAGTTTTACGATGCACGGCGATAGACCTTCGCAAAGCGTGCGGCCTGTACGACACCGTAGTCGCCGGGCGCATATTGCATCACCCAGTCGCCGGCTGCGCCTCGAAGCAGATCGCCGCCAGAGGCCGTGCGCGCAAGCGAAAACGCCTGAGCCATTTGCCTCGCGAGCACGACGGCCGGGCGATTGCGATAAGCGCCTCGCGACCCGTGCGGCGTGGCGGGATCGGCGGGTGCGTATTTAGCGTCGAAGCGATCGCGTGACACGACCCAGCGCTCGCCGTTCGAGCCGGTGATCAGCGCGTCACCGGCCTCATAGCGGTTCGGACCTTCGAGACTCATCAGCTGGCCGGCGTCTGCTGCAAATTCCACCGTCACCGTTTCGTCCTTTACGACGCGCTGTGCAAACGGGTCGGTGCGCAAATCGAGGTTCGTCAGTTCGATCATGACGGTCTTGTCAAGAATGGAGGAAAGCGGGCGGCTCGCGCAGCCCGGACCCGCATGATGCCAGATTGATTGCAGGCGTTAGCGTTCTCGAATAATCGCGTAACGATAGCGTCCGCGCAAAACGTTCGGGGAAGGGCTCACGAACGCGCCAACAAAAACGCCTGCCGTTCGAGGCAGGCGTTCATTCGGATTGCCACCGCAGGCGGCTGCTTGCGCTTTAGCGAGCGCCCGGCGTATGCGCACGTAGCGCCGCGTAATGCCGCAGGTGCTGTGAAGCGGACCTGTCGATCAGGACTTGTCGGTCGACTCGTTCGACGGTGCGGCCTTCTTGCCGCCGTGGTGCGAATGGCGGCGACCTTGCGGCGGCGATTCGCGGAACGTCGTATCGGCGAGCTTCTTCTGGTCGGCCGACATGCTGTCGTAAAGCGGCTGGAATGCATCGACAAGCTTCTTCGTGCCGTCCGCATGCGCTTGCGTGATCTCCGCATACTGCTTCATGTCGTCGAGCGCGGAAATGTTCTTGTCGGCACGGCGCGCTTCAAAGAGCTTCGCCATCGTCTCGCCGTTGTTGCGCATGACGTCGGCGAACGCGTTCCACTGCGTTTCCTGTTGCGGCGTGATCTTGAGCTGCTGATGCAGATACGCGATACGGTCTTCCACATGCTGCTCGCGGCGTGCGGACTTGTCCGCATTCGAAGCCGCGGTCATGGCAGGCGCGGCCGACGACGCCGGGGTCTGGGCGAAGGCGCTGCTGATCGAGAGCGCTGACACGAGCAAAACGAGCGTTTTTTTCATCGAGACTCCTGATGTCTTGGTATCGAGGTACGGGTGCGAACCGGACGCTATTAATACCACGATATCGCCGCAATGCGACGCCAATGCGACAACTGCTTACAACCGAAACGATCGGTAAATGCGCGCGTGCCCGAGGCACGAAGCGAGCGGGCACGTTCGAGTCCGCCTGAGGCCCGAAGCTTCTCGTCAGGCACGCATGAAGGCTGCGAGAAGCAAATTGTCAGCTTGCGGTCATCGGTTCAAGGCAGGCATGCGCGAATCCGCGCACGTCTTATTGGCTGACGCGCTGCACGTCGTGCAGCGCTGCGCTTTCGCCGCGCAGACCGTTGAAAATCAGATTCAGCACGACGGCGGCCACCGCGGCGAGCAGGATACCGCTGTGCAAAAGCGGCGAAAGCGAAGGCGGCAGTCTGGCGAAGAATTGCGGCGATACCACCGGTACGAGTCCGAGCCCGATGCTGACTGCGACGATAAAGAGGTTGTGATGGTTCTTCGTAAAGTCGACTTCGGAGAGCACCTTGATGCCGTTCGCCGCCACCATGCCGAACATCACGATGCCGGCGCCGCCGAGCACGAAGGCCGGAATCGATGCGACGATCTGCGCGAGTTTCGGCACGAGCCCGAGCACGATCAGAATCGCGCCGCTCGTCGCGCATACGAAGCGGCTTTTGATGCCGGTCACGCCGACGAGCCCGACGTTCTGCGAGAACGACGTGTATGGAAAGGCGTTGAAGACGCCGCCGATCAGCGTGCCGAGACCATCGACGCGCAGGCCGCGCACGAGCGCTTTCTGATCGACGGGACGGCCGACCATATCGCCGACCGCGAGGAACATGCCGGTCGATTCGATGAACGTAACGAACATGACGATCGTCATGGTCGCGATCGAGACGGGATCGAAGTGCGGCACGCCGAAACGGAACGGCACGACCGCGCCGAGCCATGGGGCGGCGGCCACGCCGTCGAGATCGACGCGGCCGAGCAGCGCGGCGACCGCGAAGCCGGCGACGATGCCAAGCAGCACCGAAATGCTCGCAAGAAAGCCACGGCCAAAGCGGTTGATCAACAGGATCAGCAGCAGCACGGCGAGCGACAGGCCGAGATACACCGGGTTGCCGTAGTCCGGATTGCCGACGCCGCCCGCGGCCCAGTTGATGCCGACTTCCATCAGCGAAAGTCCGATCACCGCGATCACGCTGCCGACCACGACCGGCGGAAAGAGCCGTAACAGCTTGCCGATCGCGGGCGCGAGCAGCATGCCGATCACGCCGGACGCGATCGTCGAGCCGAAAATGTCGAGCAGCCCCAGGCGTGGATCGGAGCCGATCGCGATCATTGGACCCACCGCGGTGAAGGTGCAACCCATGATGATCGGCAGGCGGATGCCGAACATGCCGATGCCGAGCGTCTGAATCAGCGTGGCGATGCCGCACGCGAACAGGTCGGCGCTGATGAGGAACGCAACCTGTTCCTTCGGCAGCTTCAGCGCGCTGCCGACGATCAGCGGCACCGCGACTGCGCCTGCGTACATCACGAGCACGTGCTGGAAACCGAGCGTGAGCAGACGGGCCGCGGGCAGGCGTTCGTCGCACGGGTGGACCGTGGTCGCGTGCATGTGTTCTCCTTGGTCGTTGAGAGTGGGCCGCGCGCTGCGCCAGATGCGCAACGGATGCGCACCCGATAAGCGGCGGTGCCGATACAACACCTGCTGCAGCCGGATATTCCGCGCACCGCGCCCGAGCGGGCCGCAGCGATTAAAGCGACCCGATAGAAGATTACGCTCCTCTATTTTGCCCGGGTACGCCTTCATGAAGCCATTGTCTATTTGCCTCGTACACCGATCTTTCTTTACTGTGCGGCGCATCTCGATGACTGAGGGCGGCGCAATGCAGGTTCAACGTGAAAGCGCGCCGGTCGGCGGAACTGGCCGCAGCGCGAAGACGCACCGCGCAACCGCGGAATCGATTGCGCGTGTGACGTGCGGGCCGCGCGAACGCGGGCATAATCAGCGAACCGCGCGATATCCGGATCGACCGACCGGGCGACGCGGCTACCCGGTCACACGACAACACGACAACGCGACAAGACACGCCACCCTCAATGAGACCACCGCGCCTCGATCAACTCGACGAACTCGACCGCAACCTCGTTGCGTTGCTGCAGAACAACGCGCGCGAAAGCGTCGCGAATCTCGCGCGCCAATTGGGTGTCGCGCGCACGACGGTGATCGCGCGCATTGCCCGCCTCGAAAAGACGAACGTGATTGCGGGATACGGCGTGCGCCTCGGCCAGGACGTGCTGGACGCCAGTATTTACGCCTATGTGGGCATCATCATCGCGCCGAAGTATGGGCCCGATGTACAGAAGCGCCTGTCGAAAATGCCCGAGGTGCAACTGCTGTGCGCGGTGAGCGGCGAGTTCGACTACGTCGCGTGGCTGCGCGCCGATTCGCCGGACCGGCTCAACGAACTGCTCGATCAGATCGGCGCTCTCGCGGGCGTGGAACGGACCACCACGTCGATCATTCTTGCGCGCAAGATCGACCGCGGGATGATCGGCGGCGAACGCGGCTAGCGGGCGGGGCGGCCAGGCGCTTTTCGGGCGCGCACCGGGCAACTGCATCATGAGCCGCTCGCGCTTGCGTACATATCGCCATTTACATCGCTTTTACGCGTTTTCGTCATAACGACGAGATTCGTTGTCGAAATGACGAACACGGTAGTCATTGCGCAGCATTCTGTGCGTAGGAACCGACTGTCCTTCTCCTTAAACTTTTCGTAGGGTTTGCCCGCCGGGCGCCGCGTGAAAAGCTGCAAGCCGCGTGGCGTGCGAATCCCGCTCACGACACCTCACAAAAAAGGAGAAGCGCATGGAAGTTGCCATCGTTGGTGCAGGTTTGATCGGCCATACGATCGCCCACATGCTGCGCGAGACCGGCGACTACGAAGTGGTCACGCTCGACCGCGACCAGCACGCCCTCGACAAGCTCGCCGCGCAAGGTATTCCGACGCGCCGCGTCGATTGCGCCGATGCCGCCGCGTTGCGCGCGGCCGTGCAGGGCTTCGACGTGCTCATCAATGCGTTGCCGTATTACCTCGCCGTCAATGTCGCGTCGGCAGCGAAGGGCGCGGGCGTTCACTACTTCGATCTGACCGAAGACGTGCGCGCGACGCACGCGATCCGCGCGATCGCCGACGAAGCCGAGCACGCGTTCATGCCGCAATGCGGGCTTGCGCCGGGCTTTATCGGCATTGCCGCTCACGAACTCGCCAACCGCTTCAACGAGATCCGCGATGTCAAAATGCGCGTCGGCGCGCTGCCGGAGTTTCCGACCAACGCGTTGAAGTACAACCTCACGTGGAGCGTCGATGGGCTGATCAACGAATATTGTCAGCCATGCGAAGCGATTCGGGACAGCCGCACGCAATGGGTTCAGCCGCTCGAAGGGCTCGAGCATTTTTCGCTCGACGGTATCGAATACGAGGCGTTCAACACCTCGGGCGGCCTCGGGACGCTATGCGAAACGCTGTCCGGCCGCGTCGAATCGCTCGACTACAAGTCGGTGCGATACCCGGGCCACCGCGACCTGATGCAATTCCTGCTCGAAGATCTGCGCCTGTCGACCGATCGCGACACACTGAAGTCGATCATGCGCCGCGCCGTGCCGTCGACCGCGCAGGACGTGGTGCTCGTATTCATCACGGTGACGGGGATGCGCGACGGTCAGCTCGTGCAGGAAGTTTTCACGCGCAAGATCTTCGCGAAGACCGTCTGCGGCATGCCGATGAGTGCGATCCAGATCACCACGGCAGGCGCGATGTGCGCGGTGCTCGATCTGTTCCGCGAACAACGCCTGCCGCAAAGCGGGTTCGTTCGGCAGGAGCAGGTGCTGCTGCGCGACTTTCTCGGCAACCGGTTCGGCCAGTTGTATGAAGGCCAGCCGCTCGATGCGATGGCGACGGTTTGAGCACGGCGACCTACCGCGGCGCGGGAGCGCGGCGCGGCGTGCGGTGCCTGCCACGTCGCTATGCGGCGATTTGCCGAAGCAACGCTTCGTCATCCGCGGCGCCGGCCGTGCTGTTGTCGAACAGCAGCACGCCATCGCGCTGCGCCTGCGTCAGATCGGCCCAGTCGAAACGGCGCTGCCGGTATTGCTGCCAGTGCGCGAGCTTGTACGCATCGGCGGGGTCGCCGCGTGCCGCGATCCGCTCGCGCGCAACGTCGTCGTTTGCCGTCACCCAGACGACGCGAATCGTGACGTCGAGTCCCACACCAAGCCACTGACGATCGAAAAGCCGCCGCTCGCGCACTTCGCGCGACAGCGGTGCGACCGCGAGCACGCTCACGCCGAGCGCGAGATTGTCGCGCGCGGCATCGACGAGGCCGCGGTATTCGGGGTCGCGCAGATGCTGCAGGTAGAGCGGGCTGTCGCGATCGTTCGGGTCGCCCGTCAGCGCCAGCATCGTCGCGGCGCCGGTGCGGCCGTACAGTGTGTCCTTGTCGAGCAGGCAGAAGGGCGTGCCGCACGCCTCGATCAAAGGGCGGAGCAGCCGTCGCGCGACCGTGGTTTTGCCGGTGCCCGCGTGGCCGCAGATGAACACGAGATAGGGCACGGCGGGCGTCAGTCGAAAAATGCGCGTGGCGACACGCGAGTCATAACGGCTTGTGCGCGGCAGGCGCCGGCTCCCGCTCCTGCTCCTGCTTCTGCTTCTGCTCCGGCGCGCCATCGGCCGCCGTGGAGGCCGTGGCGTCGCGCGTGAACTTGCCGTTCGCTTCCAGCCACATCACGTTGATGATGCCGAAACCCAACGCGACGCCGATGCCGAGAATCCAGCTGAAGTACCACATGGACGCCTCCCTTTTCTCCTGATTTTCGTTTGAGCGCCTGGCCGTTACACCGAACCGGGCGGCTTATCCCTATGCCATCTGGACGATCTTCTCGCCCCGCTTCGGCCATGGCTTACTGATGCCTGCGGACAACACGGACGGCTTGCCGTGAGGGCGGGGTGCGGGCTGGCTGGCCGCCCGATCGATCTTCACCCGGAAGGCTGCGCGGCGCAAGCGTCGCGCCGTCGCCGGCCACTCGTTACTTTCAGTTTTCATAAGGAGGTGCTAGCATTGATAGCATGTCAAAGCCTGGAGATGTTCATGGCCACTCTGCTGGTTCGAGGTCTGGAGGAAGCGCTCGTAGAGCGCCTGCGCATACGCGCCGCGGCGCATAACCGCAGCGTCGAAGCGGAGCATCGGGAAATCCTGGCGGAAGCGCTTCGCCACCCGAAAAAGCTCAGCTTTGCCGAGGTACTCATGAGCATGCCCGATGTCGGTCACGACGCCGATTTCGAGCGCGCCAATAACGATGAAGAAGGTGAGGGAAACCGTGTATTTGATTGACACCAACGTAATCAGCGAAATCCGCAAGCAGCACGGCGCCGACGCAGGCGTGCGCGAATTCTTTAGCCATGCACAAGAGGAGCAACTGGGGCTGTACCTGTCGGTCATCACGATCGGCGAACTGCGGCGCGGCGTCGACCTGATGCGCCATCGCGGCGACATCGAGCAGGCGGCCAGGCTGGAAGAATGGTTGAACTCGCTGCTTGAGTCGTTCGCCAATCACATCCTGACAGTCGGGGACGACGTTGCGCAAACATGGGGCCGTTTGCGGGTGCCGCATGCCGAGCATTCGCTCGACAAGCTGATCGCCGCAACTGCGCTGATCTACAACCTGACGGTTGTCACGCGCAATACGGGCGATTTTGCGGGCACTGGCGCGCGCGTGATGAACCCGTTTGGCGCATAGTGCCGACGCCGAGGCGAGTGCTGGGCACAATGCGGTTGAATGCCGACGCAGCAAACGAACAATGAAAAGACAACCAGCGAGAAAGCGAGCGGAAATCAGCCAACGGAGACGACTGATGCAGCTACCGGTGCCCTCGATTCGTCAACGCGGCACAATTGCGCTCGCAGCGGCCACGGTTTGCGTGGCCGCGTGCGCGGCGACACCCGCCGAGCCCGTGCCGTTCAAGGCCGTGTCCGCCGATCGAATCGTCAAGCCTGGTTATACGGAGCCTGCCAGTGGCAAGGTCGCGGTCGACATCCGTCGCGAGCGAACCGACGACGTCATCGTGCGGTTTCGCGATGCACTCGTCTATGTCGACGGCGAGCGTGTCACCGATCTGATGAATGGCGAACGCATCGTGTTCTACCTGACGCCGGGCATACACCGGCTTGCGGTTTCAACACAGTTCGATCCAGTGCGCGAGCTGCAATTCATCGTGACTGCCGACCCGCGTTACACGAATCGCGCGAGCGTCAGGTTCGACGCCGATCATCGCATCGTACTTACGCGCGTTGCGCAGTAGCGGCTACCGGTCCGACAATTCCACATCTCCTTTCGCATATTCGTTTTCAAGGTATCCGACCATGCTGATCAACTGCGCCGCTTACCAGGACGGCCGAAAACTCGCCGACATCGAGATCGACGATATCAGCGTCTATGTGGCGAAGCCCGAGTGCTTCGTCTGGGTTGCACTGAAAGATCCGGCGCCTGGCGAACTGGACGTCATGAAGCATGAGTTCGGGCTCCACGAACTCGCGGTCGAAGACGTGCGCCACGGCCATCAGCGGCCGAAAATCGAGGAGTACGGCGAGTCGCTGTTCGCGGTCATGCACACACTCGAACTCGACGACGATGGCGAGATCCTGATCGGCGAAGTCGACGTGTTCGTCGGCAGCAATTATGTGCTCACGGTACGCAATCGCACGCGACATGGCTTTCAGGAGGTCCGCGCACGGTGCGAGCGCGAACCGCAGTTGCTCAGGCAGGGCGCTGCCTTCGTGCTGTACGCGCTGGCCGATGCCGTCGTCGATCGCTATTTCCCGATTCTCGAGGCGCTCGGTACCGAGATCGAACAGCTCGAAGACCGCATCTTCGACAGGCACACCCTCGCCGCATCGCGCGCAATCATTCAGGACCTTTACTCGTTAAAGCGCCGGCTCGTCACGCTCGAGCATCACATCGCACCGCTGCTCGAGGCGCTCGGCAAGTTTACGGGCGGGCGCATCCCGGTCATCTGTGCGGGCATGCAGGCATACTTTCGCGACGTCTACGACCATCTCGACCGCATTGTGCGCACGATTGAAGGGCGCCGCGAAATGATCGTCACGGCGGTTCAGGTCAACCTCGGCATGATCTCGCTCGCGGAAAACGAGGTGACCAAGCGCCTCGGCTCGTTCGCCGCGCTGTTCGCGGTACCGACGATGATCGCCGGCATCTATGGGATGAACTTCGAGAAGATTCCCGAGTTGCATTACAAGTTCGGTTATCCGATCTGTATCGGCGTCATGCTGGCGATCGACGTGTTCCTGTGGTGGCGTTTCAAGAAGGCCAACTGGCTATAGTCCAGGCAGGTCAACCAGCGGGTCGGGCGACACGTCGACCCGACACGGCCGAATTGACGTCCCGAATTGACGTCCCGAATCGACGTTTATTTGCACTCTGTGCGGCGCAACACCCGCAGCCGTTGACACGGACAAGTGCATGCATCGAGAATAGGTTCCGCAAACGTTTGCGGAACTTAATAAAGAAGGCTTTTTGCTCAAGCCTGCCAACAACCGGAGATAACGCATGAACCAACGCATCCGCCGCCGCATTCTTGCCGCCGGGCTCGCCTTGACCGCCGCTATCGCGCTGCCCGCCTTGCCGGCCCATGCGCAGGCCGCGAAAAAGCCAAAGGTGGCGCTGGTCATGAAGTCGCTCGCGAACGAATTCTTCCTCACGATGGAAACCGGTGCGAAGGATTATCAGCAACACAACTCCGGCACCTTCGACCTGATCACCAACGGCATCAAGGACGAAACCGATACGGCGAACCAGATCCGCATCGTCGAGCAGATGATTGTCTCGAAGGTCGACGCGATCGTGCTCGCGCCGGCCGACTCGAAGGCGCTCGTGCCCGTCGTCAAGAAGGCGGTCGATGCCGGCATCATCGTCGTCAACATCGATAACCGGCTCGATCCCGACGTGCTGAAGTCGAAAGACCTCAATGTGCCGTTCGTGGGTCCGGACAATCGCAAGGGCGCGCAAAAGGTCGGCGACTATCTGGCGCAGAAGCTCAAGGCAGGCGACGAGGTCGGCATTATCGAAGGCGTGTCCACTACCACCAATGCGCAGCAGCGCACGGCGGGATTCAAGGACGCGATGCAGAAGGTCGGCGCGAAGATCGTATCGGTGCAATCGGGAGAGTGGGAAATCGATAAGGGCAACGCTGTTGCATCCGCTATGCTCAACGAGTATCCGAACCTGAAAGCGCTGCTGTGCGGCAACGACAATATGGCGATCGGCGCAGTATCGGCGGTGCGCGCGGCGGGCAAGCAGGGCAAGGTGTATGTGGTCGGCTACGACGACATCAACGCGATCAAGCCCATGCTGAAGGACGGCCGTGTACTCGCGACCGCCGATCAGTACGCGGCGAAGCAGGCCGTGTTCGGCATCGATACTGCGCTGAAGGCGTTGAGCGAGCACAAGAAGCAGTCGCAGCTGTCCGGCGTCGTGGAAACGCCCGTCAATCTCGTGACGAAGTAGGCGCGTGCAGCCGGCATGCAAAAGGGGCATGCAAGGGCGTGCAAAGGAGGCGCATGCAACCGGCGCGTCCGGATTGCGCGCCCCGCGCACAGTCATGCACGGCCTGTGCAGTACCCGCCGGGAATCGTCGTGCATGCGAGAAGCATGAATCACCGTGCAATTCCGCTACACGCGAATGTTTTTCCGTCAATTCAATAAATCCTAAAGAAATCCGCTGCGCCGCCGTTATCAGGTTAAGCGTCATGACGGCCCGCGCAGCATATGCGTCCGGCGTGGTCCGCGTTACGTCGTGTGCACCACACACGACTTCCGCGCGGCATGCCGACATGACATGCGTGGCTGCCCGGCGCCGTATCGTCCGCTGTACAACTGGCGAACGACATCCGGCGCGGCGGCCCGGAACCTTGATCAGAATGGATTCGACCGACAACGACGCATCGTCCGCCGTGCTGTCCGTAACCGGGATCGGCAAAACCTACGCCGAGCCGGTGTTATCCGATATCGCGCTCACGCTACGCGCGGGCGAAGTATTGGCGCTTACCGGCGAGAACGGCGCGGGCAAAAGTACGCTGTCGAAAATCATCGGCGGTCTGGTCGCGCCCACCGCCGGCACGATGCGGCTTGGCGGCGCGCCCTACGCGCCGCCAAGCCGCACCGAAGCCGAAGCGCTCGGCGTGCGCATGGTCATGCAGGAGTTGAACCTGCTGCCGACCTTATCGGTTGCCGAGAATCTTTTTCTGAACCGTCTGCCGAAGCGCGGCGGGCTGTCGTTCGGCTGGATCGACCGGCGGCGCCTGCGCGACGACGCGCGCGAGGCGATGGCGCAGGTCGGGCTCGATACGATCGATCCGGACACGCTTGTCGGTGAGCTCGGCATCGGTCATCAGCAGATGGTCGAAATCGCTCGCAACCTGATCGGCGACTGCCGCGTGCTGATTCTCGACGAGCCGACCGCAATGCTGACCGCGCGCGAAGTCGACCTGCTGTTCGAGCAGATCGACCGGTTGAAGGCGCGCGGCGTCGCGCTCGTCTATATCTCCCACCGGCTCGAGGAGCTGGCGCGCATCGCGGGGCGCATCGCCGTGCTGCGCGACGGCAAGCTCGTGCATGTCGATGCGATGGCTAATCTGACGAGCGACCAGATCGTCACGCTGATGGTCGGTCGCGAGATCGGCGAGCGCATCGATCTCGGCGAACGCCGGATCGGCGCGCCGCTGCTCAAGATCGACGGACTCGGTCGCGGCCAGGCGGTGCGCGACGTGTCGTTCGAGGTGCGCGCGGGCGAAATCTTCGGCGTGAGCGGTCTGATCGGCGCGGGCCGCACCGAGTTGATGCGCCTGATCTACGGCGCGGATCCGAAGGATCGCGGCACGGTGTCGCTGGCCGCATCGCCGGGCACTACGCCCGTGCCGGTGCAGGTCGCGTCGCCGGCCGATGCGGTACGCCAGGGCATCGCACTTATCACCGAAGATCGCAAAGGCGAAGGTTTGTTGCTGACACAACCGGTGGCGGCCAACATTTCGCTCGGCAATATCGGCCGGGTGGCGCGGCACGGCATCATCGATACGGCGCGCGAAAATGCGCTCGCGAAGCAGCAGATCGACGCGATGCGCATCCGCACCTCGGGGCCGGCGCAGCCGGTCGGCGAGCTATCGGGCGGAAACCAGCAGAAGGTCGTGATTGGCCGCTGGCTCGCGCGCGACTGCAAGGTGCTGCTTTTCGACGAACCGACGCGCGGCATCGACGTCGGCGCGAAGTTCGACATTTACGCGCTGATGGGAGCGCTAGCACGCGAAGGCCGCGCGCTCGTCGTCGTCTCGAGTGATCTGCGCGAACTGATGCTGATCTGCGACCGGATCGGCGTGATGTCGGCCGGCCGGATGACAGGCATTTTCGAACGCGATGCGTGGTCGCAGGACGCGCTGCTCGCTGCCGCGTTTGCCGGCTACCGCAGCCGCGAAGCGATGCTCGCGACGCACGAATCTCATGCCGCAGGAGAGCTGTCATGATCGAACGGCCTCGCATCGGAATGAGCAAGGAGCCCGGCGCCGGCGGCGCCACCGGCAACGGCACATCGGCGGGCGGCGCAGGTCGCACGAACGCCGCATCGCCCTCCGTGGCGCCCGATCCGTCCGCCGCGCTCGCGAGCGGCAAGCCGGCGGGCACACGCCTCGGGTTCTCCAACTACCTCGGCTTCGCGGGCGCGCTCGCCGCGATGATCGCGCTGTTTTCGGTGCTGAGTTCGCATTTCCTGACCTACGACACGTTCATCACGATCGCCAATCAGATTCCCGACCTCGTCGTGATGTCGGTCGGCATGACCTTCGTGCTGATCATCGCGGGCATCGACCTGTCGGTTGGCTCGGTGCTCGCGCTCGGCGCATCGGTCGTGAGCGTCGCGTCGCTGAAGTGGGGTCTCGGCCCGCTGCCGGCGGCCGCGATCGGCCTTGCCGCCGCCGCGCTGACGGGCACGGTGACCGGTGCGGTGACGGTCGGCTGGCGCATTCCGTCGTTCATCGTGTCGCTCGGCGTACTCGAAGCGGCACGCGGCCTCGCGTACCAGATGACGAACTCGCGCACGGCGTATATCGGCGACGCGTTCGACTTCCTGTCGAACCCGATCGCGCTCGGCATCTCGCCGGCGTTCCTGATCGCGGTCGCGGTGATGATCGTCGCCCAGCTCGTGTTGACGCGCACGGTATTCGGGCGGTATCTGGTCGGAATCGGCACGAACGAGGAAGCGGTGCGACTCGCGGGCGTCAATCCGCGGCCGTACAAGGTCATCGTATTTGCGTTGATGGGCGCGCTGTCGGGGCTCGCGGCGCTGTTCCAGATTTCACGGCTCGAGGCGGCGGACCCGAACGCGGGCGTCGGTCTCGAACTGCAGGTCATTGCCGCTGTCGTGATCGGCGGCACGAGTTTGATGGGTGGACGCGGGTCGGTGATCAGCACGTTTTTTGGCGTGTTGATCATCTCGGTGCTGGCGGC
This sequence comes from Paraburkholderia sp. SOS3, assembly GCF_001922345.1. Classification (NCBI taxonomy): domain Bacteria; kingdom Pseudomonadati; phylum Pseudomonadota; class Betaproteobacteria; order Burkholderiales; family Burkholderiaceae; genus Paraburkholderia; species Paraburkholderia sp. SOS3. The sequence goes on from NZ_CP018811.1 coordinate 2,345,881, forward strand.
GGGCCTTGCGCAGATTGGCGCAAACGAGCCAACCAAGCGCATCATTACGGGCGCGGTAATCGTCGTGGCGGTCGTTCTCGACACGTATCGCAGCCGTCGCAAACGCGCATGAAGCGTATGAAAATCGTATGGAAAGTGCGTCAGCGAAAACTTGTATCGAATGAAAGCCACGCGCGGCATGTACGATAAGCGTTGCGTCGCGCGGCAGATCGCAACGCGGGTCCGCGGGACGGCGTGCCGGTTGCGGCGCCGTGCGGGCGGCGAGCGGTACGGCGCGACAATGCGCATCGATTAGCGGTGAAATCAGGCAGGGGAGCAACAGGTTATGGCGACGATCAAGGATGTAGCGGCAGCGGCCGGCGTGTCGTTCACGACGGTGTCGCATGTCGTGAACAACTCGCGGCCCGTTTCGGCGGATGTGCGCGCGAAGGTCGAACGCGCGATTCGCCAGCTGAACTATGTGCCGTCGGCAGTCGCGCGCTCGCTCAAGGCGCGTTCGACCGCGACGATCGGCCTTGTGGTGCCGAACAGCACGAATCCGTATTTCGCGGAACTCGCGCGCGGCATCGAGGACGGTTGCGCGCGCAACGGCTACTGCGTGTTTTTCTGCAACTCCGACGACGATCCGTCGAAGCAGCGCAGCTACCTGCGCGTGCTGCAGGAAAAGCGCATCGATGGCCTCATCGTCGCATCCGCCGGCGACGACGCAGTGCTGGCGAAGACGCTCGCCGATTCGCGCGAACCGCTCGTCATCGTCGATCGCAACATCGAAGGCGTGAATGCCGATCTCGTGCAGATCGACCACGAAAAAGGCGCGTATCTGGCTACGCGTCACCTGCTGCAACTCGGTCACGTGAAGATCGGCTGTATCACGGGGCCGATCGAGACCGCGGTCAGCGCGATGCGCGTGCACGGCTTCATTCGCGCGATGTCCGAGCGCGGCATCGAGTTCGCGCCCGAGGCGATCGTCGAAAGCGATTTTTCGGGGATGGGCGGCCACTGGGCCGCGAGCCGGCTGTTCGACACGATCCAGCCGTCGGCGATTTTCGCGTGCAACGACATGATGGGCATCGGCGCGCTGCGCGCGGCGGCCGAGCGCGGCATCGAAGTGCCGCGCGACTGTTCGATCATCGGCTTCGACGATATCGAGCTTGGCAGCTTCACTTACCCGGCGTTGTCGACGGTCGGCCAGTCGGTGCGGGCGCTCGGCGACATGGCCGCGCAAACGCTGATCGAGCGGATTGCCGGCGGCGCGTCGAGCACGCCGCCTGGCCGGCGCCGCGTGATTGCGCCGCGTCTTGTATTGCGCGAGTCGACCGCGGCTTTTGCGGGCGCGCGGCGCGGCGGTGTCGCCGCCTAGGCGAGGCCTCGACCCGACAGATCTGCCGCGCCGCGCCGGCTACGCGCAGACGCGCAAGCTGCTGCCGGGCCGCGTGGCACGAGGCGAGGCGCTAAAGCGTCATGGCTGATCGAATTTCAGGAGACAAGCAGTGGCATCAAACGAAGCAGGCGCTCGCGTAGCCGTTGTCGGCAGCCTCAACATGGACCTCGTCGCGCGCGCGCCGCGCATGCCGCAGCCGGGAGAAACGCTGGCCGGGCACACGTTCGCCCAGGTGCCGGGCGGCAAGGGCGGCAATCAGGCAGTGGCCGCCGCGCGCCTTGGCGCGCGCGTCGCGATGGTGGGCTGCGTCGGCAACGATGCGAACGGCGCGCAGTTGCGCAAGGGGCTCGAGGCGCAGCGGATCGACTGCGCGGCGCTCGAGACGAGCACTGGCGTGCCAACCGGAGTCGCGCTGATCATCGTCGACGATGGCTCGCAGAATGCGATCGTGATCGTGGCCGGCAGCAACGGAGAAGTGACGCCGGCGACCATCGCGCGTCACGAGGCCGTGCTGGCCGCCGCCGAGGTGGTGGTATGCCAGCTCGAAACCCCGCCGCAGACCGTCGAGGCGGCGCTCGCAGCCGCGCACCGGCTCGGCAAGACCGTCGTGCTGAATCCGGCACCCGCGACCGGGCCGCTGCCGCCGCACTGGCTGCCGCTGATCGACTACCTGATTCCGAACGAACTCGAAGCGGCGACGCTCACGGGCCTGCCGGTGCGCACGCCCGATGAAGCGGCGGCGGCCGCTGCGTCGCTGCGCAAGGCCGGCGCGCGCAACGTCATCATCACGCTCGGCGCGCAAGGCGTGCTGGCGGCGCTTGACGATGCCGCGCCCGCGCATTTTGCCGCACCACGCGTGGCCGCCGTCGACACGACCGCGGCCGGCGATACTTTCATCGGCGGCTTTGCCGCGCAACTCGCGCAACGTGTGCCGGTCGACGACGCGATTCGCTTCGCGCAGCGCGCGGCGGCAATCTCCGTGACGCGCGCCGGCGCGCAGCCGTCCATTCCGACTCGACAAGAAGTCGACGCAAGCCACTAGGCGCACGGGACGACGCACCGCACCACGACGCTTGCGCGCAATGCGCCGCAGGCGCGTACAACGCGCACCGCATCCCGGCGCGTGCCGGGTCTCCGCACCTTTGCTTCACCCCTCATGCGCGCCGCTTTTGCGCCCGCTTCATCTCGACGCTTCGCTCGGCAAGGCACGGCTTCGGCTGCCGGGCGTCGTCATTACTACAATTTGATGTACGTCGATTGTAGTAATTGCAATTGCGCCGTGCATATTCCTCATACCATATAGAAATTTCAAGATTTTTATAACCCTGTCGTAAACAACCTCAGAGCGTCTCATCCTGTTCTCGGGATCAAGGCGCCAGAACTGCGCACGCAGCATCACTCTCGACGGGAGACAAACGACATGAGCAAAGGCATTACGATCAAGGCGCGGATTGGCGTGGCGATGGCTTTTCTGGCCGTGCTGCTTGCTGTAATCAGTGCGCTTGGCCTCTTCGGCATGAGCCGCACGAACGACGCGTTGTCCGGTATGTACCGGAATTCGATGCCGTCGGTGGCCGCAATCGACAAGACAGAGATCTACGCGGGCCGCGAACGCCTGGCGCTGGACCGCGCGGCGCTGCAGATCGGCACGCCCGCGGCGAAGGCGACGATCGACCGCGCGCACATGCTGCATGGCCTGGCCGAGGAGGGCTGGAAGCAATATCTCGCGCTGCCGCGCGCTGCCGGCGAGGACCGGATCGCGCAGGGCGTGGCCGCGAAGCGCGAAACGTACTATCAGGCGATCGACGCATTTGCCGCGACCATTATCGCGAACGATCAGAGCAAGCTCGTCGACGGTGCGAACCGCTTGCAGGTTGCCTACAACGATATGGCGAACGCGGCGGCCGATCTGCGCAAGATCCAGTTCGAACAGGCGCAGACCGGCTTCGACGCATCGCAGTCGAGTTTCAACACGTTCCGTGTCGTCAGCATCGCGGCGCTCGTCGCCGGCATGATCGCGGCATTCCTCTCGTACCTGACGCTGCGCCGCGCGATCGCGCGCCCGCTTGCCGAGGCGCTCGACCACTTCGACGCGATCGCCGCTGGCGATCTGCGCCGGCCGGTCGTCGCGAAATCGCGCGACGAGATGGGGCAACTGATCGCAGGCCTCGCAAAGATGCAGAAGAGCCTGATCGCGACGGTGCGCACGGTCCGCTCGGGCAGCGACTCGATTGCCACCGCGACGCGCGAGATCGCAGCCGGCAACATCGATCTGTCGTCGCGCACCGAGGAACAGGCGTCGGCGTTGCAGGAGACGGCCGCGAGCATGGAGCAACTGACCGGCACCGTGAAGCAGAACGCCGAGAATGCGCGCCAGGCGAGCGCGCTGGCCGCGAATGCATCGGAGATCGCGAACAAAGGCAGCGGCGTGGTCGGCCAGGTGGTCGGCACGATGGGCGAAATCAATCAAAGCTCGGCGAAGATCGCCGACATCATTACGATCATCGAAGGCATTGCGTTCCAGACCAATATTCTCGCGCTGAACGCGGCCGTCGAAGCGGCGCGGGCGGGCGAGGAAGGGCGCGGCTTCGCGGTGGTCGCGGGCGAGGTGCGCAGCCTTGCGCAACGCTCGTCGGCGGCGGCGAAGGAGATCAAGGAATTGATCGACACGTCGGTCGATCGTGTGCAGTCAGGCTCAGCGCTCGTCGACGAGGCGGGCCGCACGATGACCGAAATCATCGGTGCGGTGCAGCGTGTGACCGACATCATGGGCGAGATCGCCGCGGCGTCGTCCGAACAGAGCGGCGGCATCGATCAGGTGGCACGCGCGGTCGCGCAGATGGACGAAGCCACGCAGCAGAACGCGGCGCTCGTCGAACAGGCCGCCGCTGCGGCACAGTCGCTCGAAGACCAGGCGCAGAAACTGCGCGGCGCGGTCGCCGTGTTCGACATCGAGGAGGGCGCCGCCGATGCTGCCGGCGGCAGCGCGGCGCGCGGCAAGGCAATGGCGCTGCCCGCATCGGCTGCGCATAAGCCGGCCGTGCAAAGCGCGGTGCCGCAGCGCGCAGCGCACAAGGGCGTGCAGAAGGCCGCTGCTCGCCGGGTCGTACCCGCCAGCGCTTCGCCCGCAATGCACCATGAAAGCCGCGTCACGCCGGCGATGCCCGTCGCTTCGGGTGCGGCTGTGCAGACCGCCGGCGCGAGCGCGGCGGAGCAGGATTGGGAGACGTTTTAAGGCGCACGCGTCCCGGTTCGGCGTTTTGTTGCACGATTTGACGCGGTCGTGGCCGGCGTCGCGTCAAATCGGTTTCATGACGGCCGGCTCGTTGACGCTTGCGCAACGGTCGGCGGCGCACCCGGATTCCGCTGCGTACGGCATTGCCGAAAGCCGAAAACCGATAATCGATAGCCAGCGCCTATGCGCGGTATCAGTCCCTCGCGGCGAACCGTTCCTCAACGCCGAACCGCCGGCGTCACGATCCTTTTGGCATTCTCTACACCCGAATCGACCCGCCGCGAAATTGTTCCGGTACATTGGCGGGCACGGTAGTGGAGTGTCTCCATCGGTGCGTGTACGCAAGTTGCTATACGAGTCGCGTTGCGCCTCGTTTGTCACTGTCACGCGTGTCCGCAAGCGTACCGACCGGTATGGACGCGGACCCGCATCGGCACCGGAAGGCGTCCATAATCCGCGAAAGGCGGCGGCGTTTCGTCATTTGCATGCGTTTCTGCGTTTGCGGATTCGAGCCAGACGAGGCGCATGTCGTTTTGCATCGGTTTTCCGTTCGATACGGCCGTTGAGCATCGCCATTCGACGCGGTAGTTGCGAACACCGCGGTTAAGCACCAGGTTTAGTCATCGGGTTGAAGCATCGGGTTCAAGCATCGGGTTGAAGCACGACAGCCAGAAAGGAACGCCATGACGCAACAAGACCTCGCGCAACGCCTGATCTCGGCGCGCCGCCAGCACCGCGCCATCGAATCGCTGCCTTCGGGCTGCCTGCCGCCTGACGCGGCGACCGCGTACGCGATCCAGCAGGCCGTACTCGACGGCCTCGGGTGCGCAACCGGCGCCTGGAAAATCGGTGCCCGTTCGCCGGGCGGCGACGCGTCCGGTGCGCCGATTCCGGCGCCGCTCACGTTCGCGTCGCCGGCGCGCATCGAGCACCAGTCGTTCTTTCGTGTGCTGATCGAACTCGAAATTGCGTTCCGTTTTGCCGAACCCGTCGCTCCGCGCGCTCAGACCTATGCGCGCGACGAAGTGCTGGCGCTCGTCGGCACCGTGTTGCCCGCCATCGAAATCGTCGATAGCCGCTTTGCCGAATGGCCGAATGTCGCTCCGCTCGCGCAGCTTGCCGACGCACAGAACAACGGCGCGCTCGTGACCGGCCATCCGGTCAGCTATGCGGGCTTCGCGCGCGGTTTCGACTTCGTTTCTCCCGAACTCGAACTGACGTTCGACGGCGCATCGCTCGTGCCGGAAGCGCCCGGCAATCCCGCTGGCGATCCGCGCGAACTGCTCGTCTGGTTCGTCAACCATTGCGCGGCGATGAGCATCACGATCGACCCGTCCTGGACGATTACAACCGGCTCGTACGTCGGCGCGCACATGATCGGCGCACCGGGTACGGTGCGCGGACATATCGACGGCCTTGGCGAAGTCGAAGTCGAACTGCTCTGAAACGCTTCCTCCTTTGCCGCTGAAAGTATTTTGTGCTCGTTGCATCGCCTATCGGCTTCATTGAGGGTGACGATGACGTACGGCGTTCCGATTCACGACAGACCTGCGACAGATTCGCGACGAACGACACCATGTGCCACGGTGTATCCGCTGATTCAGATGCCGCTCGGACAAACCGTCATACAGGCAAGAGGTTCGTTGGAATGCACAACAGCAGCGCATGGCCGGTGCGATTTGCAGCGGGCGCGCAACGATCGGTGTGCGGCGACGCGCACAGATGAACGGCGCCGCACATCTCGTGTGCCGGCCATACGGCCAACGCGGGTATCGGCGCAGGGCGCCGATGCTCAAAAAGGCGAAGAACGGACGGAAAAACTGCAATGCGACGTATGAGCTGCATCGTGTACGTTCGTACACGCGCACCATGAAACATTGTCAGCCGATGTTGAACGAAATCAGGTATGCGGGGACGAATAGTCGGGCGTGCACAAACGTGTAACAGCGCGTTGCAATGTCGTCGTTTGCGGCGTCGCGCACGTTAACGTAAGCAGCATCGGTAAGCAGCATCGCAAGCGGTGCGAGCGGCAGACAACATGGCGAGGCTCGCCAACCGCTTACGGTGCGCCGCAATGTGTGGCGCCACACGGCGCACATCGGGCGAGTTTGCGAATGTGCCGGAAACGTAACACGTGCGACGCGTGCAACGCGGCCCGATGCGGCAGCGGATGCGCTAAACGCATGCTACGGGCAAACACGTTGCCGCGCGCGGAAATGGATGATGGAAGTGCTTGCTGCGCGCAATCGCGCACGCAAACGCAGTTTGAGGTACGTTCCATGCAACGCATCACGCAACTGCGTGCAGCAGCGAGCATGAGTTCACTGTTGGCAGCGCTGTTTGGCGGCACAGTTGGCAAGGAAGGCCGCATTGATTCGCGCTTCGATCGTCGCGAGCGGCCCGAGATTGTAGGTGACCGAAACGGCGTCTACAAGTGAAGCTTGTCCGTACTTGGTTTGACGCGTTTTCTTAACGTAGTTCGTGAAAAAAAATATAAAAGGGTTTAGGATGAATTCGAACGATGGCGTTTCCTGATAGCGCGCCGCGCACGACATCGTTCCCGACTTCGGCGAGGAGGTAGCATGGATATCTACAGCAGTTTCGCGACCCGCTTCGAGAAAACGAGAGAGGAGGAATTTTCGCTCGAAGAGTACCTCGCGCTCTGCAAAGACAATCCCGCCGCGTACGCCACTGCTGGCGAGCGCATGTTGACGGCAATCGGAGAGCCTGAACAGATCGATACGCGTAACGATCCGCGCATGTCGCGGATCTTCGCGAACAAGGTCATCAAGGTATACCCCGCGTTCCGTGAGTTCTACGGAATGGAAGACGTGATCGAGCAGGTCGTCGCCTACTTCAGGCACGCTGCTCAGGGGCTCGAAGAAAAGAAGCAGATTCTCTATCTGCTGGGGCCGGTGGGCGGGGGCAAGTCTTCCATAGCAGAGCGTCTCAAGCAGTTGATGGAACGCGTGCCGTTCTATTCGATCAAGGGTTCGCCCGTCAACGAATCGCCGCTCGGTCTGTTCGATTACGACGAAGACGGCCCGATTCTCGAGGAGCAGTACGGCATTCCGCGCCGCTACCTCAAAAGTATCCTGAGCCCGTGGGCGGTGAAGCGTCTGCACGAATACAACGGCGATATCCGTAAATTCCGCGTGGTGCGCCGCTATCCATCGATCCTTCGGCAGATCGGCATCGCGAAGACCGAGCCTGGCGACGAAAACAATCAGGACATTTCGTCGCTGGTCGGCAAGGTCGACATCCGCAAGCTCGAGCAATACGCGCAGGACGATGCCGATGCATACAGCTATTCCGGCGGCTTGTGCCTCGCGAATCAGGGCTTGCTCGAGTTCGTCGAAATGTTCAAGGCGCCGATCAAGGTGCTGCACCCGCTGCTTACCGCTACGCAGGAGGGTAACTTCAAGGGCACGGAAGGGTTCGGCGCGATACCGTTCGACGGCGTGATTCTCGCGCACTCGAACGAGTCCGAGTGGAAAGCATTCCGTAACAACCGCAACAACGAGGCGTTGCTGGACCGTATCTTCGTCGTGAAGGTGCCGTACTGCCTGCGCTACTCGGAAGAGATGAAAATCTATGAGAAGTTGCTGCGTAACTCGTCGCTTGCGAATGCGGTCTGCGCCCCCGGCACGCTGAAGATGATGGCGCAGATGTCGGTGTTGACGCGTTTGCAGGAGCCCGAGAACTCGAGCCTCTTCTCGAAGATGCAGGTGTACGACGGCGAGAACCTGAAGGACACGGACCCGAAAGCGAAGTCGTACCAGGAATATCGCGACTTCGCAGGTGTTGATGAAGGCATGACCGGTGTCTCGACACGCTTTGCGTTCAAGATCTTGTCACGTGTGTTCAACTTCGATACGACGGAAGTCGCGGCCAATCCGGTGCATCTGATGTACGTGCTTGAACAGCAGATCGAGCGCGAGCAGTTCCCGCCGGAAACCGAACAGAAATATCTGTCGTTCATTAAGGATGTATTGGCATCGCGCTATGCCGAGTTCATCGGCAAGGAGATCCAGACCGCGTACCTGGAGTCGTATTCCGAGTATGGTCAAAATATCTTTGACCGCTATGTCACGTATGCGGATTTCTGGATTCAGGATCAGGAGTTCCGCGACCACGACACCGGAGAGAGTTTCGACCGCGCCGCGTTGAACGCGGAACTGGAGAAGATCGAGAAGCCCGCGGGCATCAGCAACCCCAAGGACTTCCGCAACGAGATCGTCAACTTCGTGCTGCGCGCGCGTGCGGCGAACGGTGGCAAGAATCCCGCGTGGATCAGCTACGAGAAGCTGCGCGTCGTGATCGAAAAGAAGATGTTCTCGAACACGGAAGAACTTTTGCCGGTCATTTCGTTCAATGCGAAAGGGTCGGCGGAGGAGCAGCGCAAGCACGAGGATTTCGTCAACCGGATGGTCACGAAAGGTTATACGCCCAAGCAGGTACGGCTCTTGTGTGACTGGTATCTGCGCGTGCGCAAGTCGTCATGACACGCGGCACGCACAGCCCGCGCGGCGCGGGTTTTCCGAACGGCGCCGCGCGGGCCCCCTGCAAGTCGCAAGCGGCATGGACCTGAGGTTGCATGCACAACTTGCGTCTTGCGTGTTCGACATCGAAGCGGGAGACCCGGTGTGCTTCATCAAATCATCGACCGCAGGTTGGCTGGCAAGAACAAGAGCATCGCAAACCGCGAACGTTTTTTGCGTCGCGTAAAGAGTTACATTCGGCGCGCCGTGTCCGATGCGGTACGTGACCGCAGTATCAAGGACATCCAAAGCACGCAGAGCATCACGATTCCCCGCAAGGACATCGCTGAACCGTCGTTCCGGCATGGTCCGGGCGGCCGGCGTGAACTCGTCCATCCCGGCAATTCCGATTACATCCGCGGCGACAGGATTCCGCGCCCGCAAGGAGGCGGCGGTGGCGGCGGCGGAAGCAGCGCGAGCAACGAAGGCGAAGGGCAGGACGATTTCGTATTCGAGCTGTCGCGCGAGGAATTCATGCAGTACTTCTTCGACGACCTCGAACTGCCGCGCCTCGTCAAGACGCATCTGCTCGCGGTGCCGACATGGAAGAGCATCCGTGCGGGCTGGGCTGCCGAGGGCACGCCGAACAACATCGACGTGGTGCGCTCGCTGCGCAGCGCACTCGGCCGGCGCATCGCGCTGGGCGCGCCGCTCGTCAACGAATTGCATGCTCTCGAACAGCAACTCGAAGAGATGAAGGCCGACCCGGCCGATCGTCGCGACGAGATCAAGCTGCTCGAAGAAGAGATCCACCATCTGCGTGGTCGCATCTGGCGCATTCCATTCATCGATCCGTTCGATCTGCGCTACGTCAACCGCGTGAAGCAGCCGCAGCCGTCGAGCCAGGCCGTGATGTTTTGTCTGATGGATGTGTCGGGTTCGATGGACGAGCAGCGCAAGGATCTCGCCAAGCGCTTTTTCATCCTGCTTTATCTGTTCCTGAAGCGGAACTACGAGCGCATCGAGGTGGTGTTTATCCGCCATCACACGCGCGCGGAGGAAGTCGACGAAGACACGTTTTTTCATTCGACCGAAAGCGGCGGGACGGTCGTATCGAGCGCGCTCGAGTTGATGCAGAAGATACTCGACGAGCGCTATTCGCCCACTGAATGGAATATTTACGGCGCGCAGGCGTCGGATGGCGACAACTGGACCGATGATTCGCCCAAATGCCGCAAGATCCTCGCAGATGATATTCTCGAGAAGGTGCGGTATTTTGCTTATATTCAGGTTACGCCTGAAGAACAGAACCTGTGGGTCGAGTATGCGCAGCTTGCGCAGACCGTGCCGCATCTGGCGATGAAGAAGGTCGAGACAGCCGCGGATATTTATCCGGTGTTCCGTGAACTGTTCGAGAAGCATGTGGAAGTATGACGACCAGACATTTGCACAACGAGGCGCGCGGCTACGAGCCGGAGCGCAAGAAAGGCGAGCAGGCAGGCGACAAGGTGGAGCATGCCGACACCGGCGTTCATAAGGTCTACGTACCGGACGCCGGAAAAAGCGGGCCACGTGAAGCCGGTCAAGCACAGGGACAAACCGGGGCGCCCAGCATCGGGCAGAGGGAAGTCCGTATGAACGTAGCCGATAGACGGCCGTTGCCGTGCCCGTCCGACTGGACCTTCGAACTGATCGAAGAGTACGACACACATATCTCGCATGTTGCGGAGCAATACGAACTCGACGTGTACCCGATCCAGCTCGAGCTGATCAGCTCCGAGCAGATGATGGATGCCTACGCGTCGGTCGGCATGCCCGTCAACTACCGTCACTGGTCGTTCGGCAAGCACTTCCTGTCGACCGAAAAGAGCTACCGGCGCGGGCAGATGGGTCTCGCCTATGAGATCGTCATCAATTCGAACCCGTGTATCGCGTACCTGATGGAAGAGAACACGATGACGATGCAGGCGCTCGTCATCGCGCATGCGGCGTACGGCCACAACTCGTTCTTCAAGGGAAACTACCTGTTCCGCCTGTGGACCGATGCGCACGCGATCATCGATTACCTCGTGTACGCGAAGAACTACATTGCCGATTGCGAAGAGCGCTATGGGCTCGACCGCGTCGAAGAGTTGCTCGACTCGTGCCACGCGCTGATGAACTATGGCGTGGACCGTTACAAGCGGCCGCAAAAGCTGTCGCTGCAAAAGGAACTCGAAGCGCGCCGCGAGCGCGAGGCGTATCTGCAGTCGCAGGTCAACGAATTGTGGCGCACACTGCCGAGCAGGCAGATCCAGCTGCCCGAGGAAGAGGAGGGCCGTTATCCGCCGGAGCCGCAGGAGAACCTGCTGTATTTCGCGGAAAAGAACGCGCCGCTACTCGAGCCGTGGGAACGCGAAGTGATTCGCATCGTGCGCAAGATAGGTCAGTACTTCTATCCGCAGCGACAGACGCAGGTGATGAACGAAGGCTGGGCGACGTTCTGGCATTACACGCTGCTCAATACGATGTACAACGAGGGCAAGCTCGAAGACGGCTTCATGATGGAGTTCCTGCACTCGCACAGCAACGTCGTCTATCAGCCGCCCGTGACGAAACCGTACTACAGCGGCATCAATCCGTACGCACTCGGCTTTTCGATGATGAGCGACATTCGCCGCATCTGCGAGAACCCGACTGAAGAAGATCGGGGCTGGTTCCCGGAACTGGCGGGCAGCCCCTGGTTGCCGGCCATGCATTACGCGATGCGCAACTTCAAGGACGAGAGCTTCGTCGCACAGTACCTGTCGCCGCATCTGATCCGCGAAATGCGGCTCTTCTCGGTGCTCGACGACGACATGCGCGACGCGCTCGAGGTATCCGCGATTCACGACGACAGCGGCTATCAGTATGTCCGGCAGGCGTTGTCCCGGCAATACGACATTCACCATCGCGAACCGAACATTCAGGTGTGGTCGGTCAATACGCGCGGCGACCGCAGTCTTACGCTGCGGCACTTCATGAGCGACAACCGTCATCTGTCCAACGACAGCGACGAAGTGCTGAAGCACATGGCGCGGCTGTGGCAATTCGACGTGTTTCTCGAAAGCGTCGACGAGAATGGGACCGTGCGCAAGCGCTATGAATGTCGTTACACAGCGCCGACAGTGAGGGTCTAGCGTTCTTTCGATTCTTTCTTTTTAATTACGGTCGACAAAACGTTAGTTTTTTTAGGGCCAGCCTTACCGGGCTGGCCTTTTTCATTGGACCAGATCATTGCAACGGCCTGTCTGGCGGGATTTATCTCACAGGCGCCGTCGTCGCGGGTTGCGCCGCAGATGCACGCGGAGGCGCCATTTTTAACCGCCCATCCACGCTATTTCATCCCCGGCGCACGCCGATATCCGATAACATACGGACCCTGCGACAGCTTTCATTTATATGAACGACGCACGTGTGACCGATGAAAATTGAAAGTTAAAAATAAAAGCGCGCCGCCGCCGCTCATATTCATTCCAACAAGGGACAGACAAAGCATCATGGTCGACCAGACTGTTTTCACTCCAGCACACGATACGCGCCGGCGTATCTTCGCCATCGTCGGCGCCTCGTCGGGCAATCTCGTCGAGTGGTTCGACTTCTACGTCTACTCGTTCTGCGCGCTGTATTTCGCGCCCGCGTTCTTTCCGAAGGGCGATACGACCACCCAGCTGCTCAACACCGCGGGCGTGTTCGCCGCGGGCTTCCTGATGCGTCCGATCGGCGGCTGGTTCTTCGGGCGCCTGGCCGACAAGCGCGGCCGGCGCTTCGCAATGATGGTGTCGGTGTTCATGATGTGCGGCGGCTCGCTCGTCATTGCCGTGCTGCCGCCGTATGCGCAGATCGGCGTGCTTGCGCCAGCGCTGCTGCTCGTGGCGCGCCTGTTCCAGGGACTCTCGGTGGGCGGCGAATACGGCACGAGCGCGACGTACATGAGTGAAGTCGCGCTGCAGGGCCGTCGCGGCTTTTTCGCGTCGTTCCAGTACGTAACGCTGATCGGCGGCCAGCTGTGCGCGCTGCTCGTGCTCGTGATCCTGCAACAGACGCTGACCACCGACGAGCTCAAGGCATGGGGCTGGCGCGTGCCATTCGTGGTCGGCGCTCTCGCCGCGCTTGTCGCGCTGTATCTGCGCAAGTCGCTCGACGAAACGTCGACGGCGGCGAGCCGTCAGCGCAGCGACGCGGGCACGCTCGCCGGCATGTGGAAGCACAAGGGCGCGTTCCTCACGGTGATCGGTTTCACGGCGGGCGGCTCGCTGATCTTCTACACGTTCACGACCTATATGCAGAAGTACCTCGTGAACACGGCACACATGAGCGCGAAGACCGCAAGCAATGTGATGACGGTCGCGCTGCTCGCCTACATGCTGATGCAGCCGCTGTTCGGCGCGCTGTCGGACCGCATCGGCCGCCGCCAGTCGATGATCCTGTTCGGCCTCTTCGCGACGATCGGCACGGTGCCGCTGCTGCATGCGCTCAAGGATGTGACGAGTCCGTATATCGCATTCGTGCTCGTGGTGGTGGCGCTCGCGATCGTGAGCTTCTATACGTCGATCAGCGGTCTGATCAAGGCGGAAATGTTTCCGCCTGAAGTGCGCGCGCTGGGCGTGGGGCTTTCGTATGCGGTCGCCAATGCGATCTTCGGCGGCTCCGCCGAGTATGTCGCGCTGTGGCTCAAGCAGGCCGGCAGCGAGTCGATGTTCTACTGGTACGTAACCGTGCTCTGCGCGATCGCCGGCCTCGTGTCGCTCCGCATGCGCGACCCGTCGAAGGTTGGGTATCTGCGCGACGAACCCTGATGCAAGGGCGCCGCTTTGCATAAGCGGCGCAAAGGGTCATGCGCCCGCAACGCGCATCGATCAGACGTAAAAAGACGGCGGCCACGGTCTAACCGGGCCGCCGTTTTTTCATGGGCGTTCAGCCTACCGGCGTTTCGCCTTCGCCCGGCTTCTTGCCCGGCTGGTCCGACGGGGCCTGCTTGCGGTTCTGATCGTTGCGCTCAGGCATCTTGCTCTTCTCGTTGTCGTTGTGTTTCGGCTGCGTCGGATGCTCGATGTCGCCGCCAGGCTGCGTGGTCGTCTGATTCATTTGCTGATCTCCGGGGAAGCTGGTTGTGATCGATCAGCAAACAGCGGACCAGCAACGAGCGAGCCGCGCGAGCCACGCGAATCGTGCATTAGCTTTGTTAGACTCGAATGCTGGCCCGCTGCCCCTGGGGGGGCTGGCTGACGCGCACACCAGTATCGGACCCGAAGACGCGCCAAACCGGAGACTCACGATGACGAGAATCGCATTCGAAGATTTCGAGCGGCGGGTTGTCGAGCGCCATCTGATCAAAGGGCACGTGTACGAAAACGCAGCCGCGCTCGTCGAGCGCGCGAATGCGTGGATCGCGCAACGCGGTGTCGACGTCATCAATATAGAAAGCCTGTCGACGTTCGGCTCCGGCGACGATACGAGCGTCAGTCACTGGTATTCCGGTATCCGCGTCTGGTACCGGGCGCAGTGAGCGAGCTACCCGAACGGCGAAACGAACGCGCCATAGCAATCGCGCCGGCAAAACGCGCGGCTACTTGCCCGACACCACGAGCTTGAGCTTGTTCGCACCGGCGGTGGTCGCAGTGATTTGCGTCCGCGCGTTGCGCGCACCGATATAGAAATGCTGCCGCGCCGGCGAATTCACATCGTGTGTCGCATCCGGCAGGCACGACGCAATATCGGCGGCGACGGCCTGCAATGCCGTCGCGCTCGAACCGGCGTCGCCATGCGGCGTCCATACGCATTGATAGCTCGCATGCGAGCCGCTGCATTGCGCATCGTCGCCGTACGGTTGCGCGACGCCCTGACCATCCGCAGGCGACAACTGCGCGAATCCGCCGGGAGCGGCCGCGACGATCCGTTTGAGCGCGGCGCACGGGCTAGGCGCATCGTCGGCGCGCGCAATGGCCGGCACCAGCAAAGCCAGCGTCGCGCCAGCCACAGTAGCGCGGAACAGGGTGGAGCGGTGCGAGTCCATCTGTGCCTCCTCGAAAAGACAGGTGACGAAGTCTTCAAGCAGACTTCGTTCCTGGCGCGCAGCGTTCACGCGGCATTTCGACGGCGCATCGGCACCGGCTCGCGTTGCGACCGGCTAATCGGGCTCACCCCGCGCGATGTTCGCCGTCGCGTTCGAGCGAACGCGTTCGTCTCAAGTCGGGAAACAGGCGCATCCACAGCATGGCGACGGCGATCGTCGCGATGCCGCCCGCCAGCACCGCGCGCCGCGCCCCCCACCAGCCGGCCGTCACGCCTGATTCGAATTCGCCGAGCTGATTGGACGTGCCGATAAAGAGTGAGTTGACCGCGCTCACGCGCCCGAGCATCTCGTCGGGCGTGCGCAACTGCACGAGCGACAGCCGCACGACGACGCTGATCACGTCGGACGCGCCGAGCACCACGAGCGCAAGCAGCGACACGATGTACTGATGCGACAGGCCGAACACGGCTGTTGCGACACCGAACACGATCACGCCGCAGAACATCGCGCAGCCGGGACGGTTCTTCAACGGGAAGCGCGCGAGCCACAGCGTCCCGGCGAGCGCGCCGACGGCCGACGCCGAGCGCAGCAGACCGAGGCCGAGCGGCCCCGTGTCGAGGAAATCGCGTGCGAAGACGGGCAGCAGCGCGGTCGCGCCGCCGAACAGGACCGCGAACAGATCGAGCGACAGCGCGCCGAGAATGACCGGCTCGCGGAAGATAAAGCGGATACCCGAAAACACCGACTCGAGCGTGACCGGAGGGCGCGTCGCGGGCTTCGCATGCAGCGGAATGCTCGAGACGAGCAACACGGCCGCGGCGAACGACAGCGCGCAACCAAGATAAGCCGGGCCGGCGCCGATGCCGTACAGCAGCCCGCCCAGCGCGGGGCCGACGATTTGCGCCGCCTGGTTCGCCGAAGTCGACCATGCAGTCGCGCGCGGCAACTCGGCGCGCGACACGACGGCCGGCAAGAGCGACGCAATGGCGGGGCCCTCGAACGCTCGCGCGGCGCCGACGCATGCGGCAAGCACGTAGATGATCGGCGCGTCGATCCAGCCGCCGTAAGTGCCGAGCGCGAAGACCGCGGCAGCCGCGCATTCGATCGTCTGGCACACCGCGGCAATGCGTCGCCGGTCGTAGCGGTCGGCCACGTGCCCGACGACGAGCGTCAGCATGAACATCGGCAGGAATTGCGCGAGCCCGACGATGCCGAGCGCGAACGCGCTCTTCGTGAGCGCATAGATATGCCAGCCCATGGCGACCGCGAGCATCTGGAACGACAGCGAGGACAACACACGCGTGCACCAGAAGCGCTGGAACGCGCCGCGTTTCGGCACGCGTTCGCTTGCGCCGTCGCTAGCGGGCAAACCGGGGTTGATGTCGCGAGGGCGGTCGGACGAAGTGGCGGACGGCGCAGAGGCGGACTGCGTTGGTGACGGCTCGTTCATCGCGTTGTTGTTGTGCCGGGCGAAACCGGCGGTGCCTCGTCTGTGCACTGCGTCGTGCACCGCGCGGTACAGCATGCGGACGGCCGGGTGAGCGGCTCGAGTCCGACAGACGGCTAACGGGAAAGCGCGCCAGCCGGCGCGCACGAGCGGGGAGTGTAAATGAAAACTTACTGCGGCGACTGGATCTTCTGCGGCTTCTTCGGCTTCTCGACCTTGCTGTATTCGAATGCCGGCGTCGCCTTCAGCGCCTCTTTCGTCGCGCCCGGCAGATAGAAGTTGCCGTTCTTCAGATCGAATGCCTGGATCGGCACCGCGACATTGTGCGAGCCAACGCCGAGAAAGCCCCCCGTCGAGATCACCGCAGCCGAGAGCGAGCCGTCCGGGGCGATCACAAGATCGAAAATCGAACCGATTTTCTCGTTCGAATCGTTATAGACCGGCTTGCCGAGGATGCCCTTCTTGGCGCTCCAGCCTTGCAGCAACGCTTGCGATTGCTGGACGCTGACGCCCAGCGTCTGCGTGCCGGCAACTTGCGCATGGGCGCTCGCGGCCGCCAGCACGGCAACTGCGATCAAGGCTTGGGAAAACGCTTTCTTCATATCGACTCCTTTTTTAGTCAGCCCGGGGTGGGCGAAAGCAACAAAAAGACCTGCAGATGCTCACCTAGGGAAACCCCTAGGTAAAAACCCTTATTTGAGATAGAATAGCGATGCTTGCCAAATATTGAGAATCGTCATGCCGCATCAGTATCAAGTATTCGAAAAGATTGCATTTTCATTGGTCGTGCTGTCGGCCGTCGTTTGCTCGTCGTTTATCGCCTACGAAAGCAGCCCTGAGTTGCAGTACGCCGTGGCCGTGACGGAGAAGCTCGACTGGACCGCGAATTACGCGGCCGTCTGCGTTTCGCCGATGGCGACCGCGTGCACCGAATACCCGGGCGACTAAGTCTTCAATTCGTAACAACCCGCTACCGTACACGGTCGGGCGCGATTTTGCAGTAATAGTCGGAGACGTGAAGAAAGACGTGGGCCAGACGCGTTGCGCGCAAGTGCCTAGCGACGATGCCTGGCGGCATCGCGTGCGAGCCGGCCCGCTGCCCGCAGCGCCTGCACGATGTCCGCATAAACGCGTTCGCGCGTCGTGCGATCGGGGGCGCGCAGCGCGAACGAAGGATGCCACGTCGGAACCACTTGGTGCCCGTCATGTTCGAGCACCTGACCGATCACCTCGCGCAGCGGCATACCGCGCGTCTCGAGCACGGCTTTCAATGCGGTCGCGCCGAGCGCGACGACTACAACCGGTCCGACGCTCGCGAGCTCCTTCTCCAGCCAGTAGCGACACGCGGCGATCTCGCGTTGCGCGGGCGTTTTATGCATACGCCGTTTGCCGCGCGGTTCCCACTTGAAATGCTTGACCGCGTTGGTCACGAAGACGTCCGTCCGTTTGACGCCGGCTTCATCGAGCGCATCGTCGAGTAATTGTCCTGCCGGGCCGACGAACGGTTTGCCCGCGCGGTCCTCGCTGTCGCCGGGCTGCTCGCCGACCATCATGATCGGCGCGTGGCGCGGCCCGGCGCCAGGTACCGCTTGCGTCGCGTCGCGCCATAACGCGCAGCGACGACACGCATCGAGGCGCGCGGGCTGTTGCAGCGGGTCGACCTCGGGCGCGCCGCGCTCGTCCTCGCCCGGGTCTTCGTTCTTGCCCACGGCAATATGCCCCGCGTTACTTGCTAGCCATCACGTTTTTCTTCTTCGCGAGTTCCTCCGCCATTGCGTAATGATGCTGAATGGTCGGTAGCGCCTTTTGCGCGGCCTTCTTGATGCTCGCGTCCTGACCGTTTTGCGCCTCGTCCTGGAACGCAGCGATGGCGTCCTTATGGCCTTGCAAGCCGAACTTGCTGATGTAGGCCGAATCGAACTCTGCGCCCTTGAGCGAACGGATGCTGTCGAGCGCCGACGTATCGGCTTCCTTCGGCACATCGACGCCATGCGGCACCGCGGCCTTCAATTGCAACGAGAGCTTGGTGTGATCGGCGATCATTCGCGCGGCGAAAGCCTTTACGCTTTTATCGTTCGATTGACGCATCGCGAGCTTTGCCGCGTCGATTTCAGTTGTGCCCGCAACGGCTGCGGTGTGCACGAACTGACGGTCGGTATCCGATAGCGCCTGTGCGCCATTTTTCGACGCCGCTGCCGGGTTGTCCGTCGCATTTTGCGTCGTGTTTTGCGCGTAAGCGGCGTTCACACCCGCGGCGAGCGGGGCAATCGTCAAGGTGGCTGCAACGAACGCAGCCTCGAATCCCTTTTGTGGCAATTTCATGAAACCTCCCAGTTGTGTGTGTTGAATGCCGGTATTTGCAGCGCGCCGACGTGCTCAGCGTCGCAACTCGCCACGACCGCCTTCGAGCACGTCGCCCATTTCGCCGAGCGGGTCGGCAAGCGGATCGTGCAATGCGCCGCGACCGCCCCAGTACGGCTCGCTGCCGTAGTAATCGTGAACGGATGCCGCCCAACTCTGGTTCGCCATCGTTGGCCAGTGGTCCGGATCGAAGCCTGGCGCATCTTTCACGCGCGATGCGTCGACGGTTAGCACGAAGCACGCGCGGTCGGTGTCGAGCGTGAGCGCGTTCCACGGAATCGCAAACAGCCTGTCGCCAATGCCGAGAAAACCGCCGCTCGACATCACGACATACGCGACGCGTCCGGAGCGCACGTCGAGCATGATGTCCTTCACCTTGCCGGCCGTTTCGCCGTCGGCCGTCAGCACCTCGTTGCCGTCGAGCGTCGCGGCCGCCATCACCTCGGGGCCCGGCCCGGCAGCCGTGGCGGACCCTTTGCCGACGATGCGCGCTTGCGCATTGCTGTCCGGTTCGTTAATCATGGTCATGATGTGCCTCCGTTCTGTGGCTGGTTGCCTTGAGTGTTGTCTCCGGCGGGTTCGCCGTGACGGGCCGCATGGCTGGTCGTGTTCAAACGTGCTGCCGTTGGGACACGTATGGCTCGAGTCATTTTCGATCCTTGCTCGAGTCTCTTATTTCAATGAGCAACGGCTATGCCGTGAGGACGTGCAAGCGGTATGCCCACGGACGCGCGCAAAGCGGGCGTCGCGCAGCGGTCGCATTCCAGCGGGTCGGCTTCGCGCATAAGGCGCAGCGGTTACGGGCGGTCGGTCAGGGCGCAGGAAGAGCCGCTCAGTTGATCGAAGATCTGACTGGCTCGGCCGATATGGCGACATACGCGCATCAGCGCGTCATGAATGGCAGGGCGAGGGCGTGCAAAAAAGCGCCCGCGGAATGGACGAAACCGCGGGCGATAAAAGCGTGAAGCCGGCGTGAAACCGATGCCGGTCAAGCGGAAGATGAGCGGACGACGCGCGCGGCACTCAAGCGGCGACTCGGCGGCGACTCAAGCGGCGCATGAGCCGCTACGCGGCGACCATCGCGGGCATCCGCGCGTGTGTCGCATGTTCGGCTTTCGCGTGGACGCCGGCATCGTCCGCCAGTTTGAACACCGAAACCGCATCGCGTAGCGCGCGTGCCTGATCTTCGAGCGAGGCGGCCGCGGCGCTCGCCTGCTCGACGAGCGCGGCATTCTGCTGCGTGACTTCATCCATCTGCGTGACCGCATGCGACACCTGGTCGATGCCGTTGGTCTGTTCGTGCGTCGCGGCCGCGATCTCGCCCATGATGTCGGTGACGCGCTTCACCGAACCGATGATCTCCGTCATCGTCGCGCCGGCCTCGCCGACGAGCGTCGTACCGACCTTCACGCGTTCGACCGATTGTTCGATCAACTGTTTGATCTCCTTCGCGGCGCTCGACGAGCGCTGCGCGAGGCTGCGCACTTCGGCCGCGACGACCGCGAAGCCGCGGCCCTGTTCGCCGGCACGTGCCGCTTCGACGGCCGCATTGAGCGCGAGAATATTGGTCTGGAACGCAATGCCTTCGATGATGCTGATGATGTCGTTGATGCGGCTCGAGCTTTCGTCGATGCCGGTCATCGTCTGCACGACGCGCTGCACGACGTCGCTGCCCTTGTCGGCGGTGCCCGATGCAGCCGTCGACATGTTCGCCGCCTCGCGCACGTTGTCGGCGTTCTGCTTCACGGTGCCCGATAGCTGTTCCATGCTCGCTGCGGTCTGCTGCAAGGACGCAGCCTGTTCCTCGGTGCGTGCCGACAGGTCCAGGTTGCCCGCGGCCACCTCGCGCGTCGCGGTTGCGATCGCATCGCTGCCTTTGCGCACCGTGCGCACCGTATGCGCCAGGCTGTCGCGCATTTTCGCGAGGCCCGCCATCAGCCGGCCCATTTCGTCGCGCGACGTCACGTCGACGCGATGTGTGAGGTCGCCGGCCGCGATGTACTCGAAATGCGACAGCGCCGCCTCGAGCGGCCGCGAAATCGCGCTGCGCAGACTGTGCCAGCTGTACAGCGCGGCCAGCACGCCAAGCACGATCGCGCCGATGATCACGCTGCGAAACAGCGTAAAGCCGCGCTGCTGTGTTTCGTAGTCATCCTTCGCGGTGGCGAACTGGTAGTGGCGCAGCTTTTCGCCGGCCGTATTGAATGCGGCGTACAGGTCGTTGTTCACCAGACCGGCCTTCGTGATCGCTTCCTTGTCGCCGCTGCGCAGCGCCGCGACGAAGTCGTCGAGACCTTTGTCCATCGCAGTGCGCGTGCGGACCACCTCCTGCGTGAGCCGGTCTTCGTCGGCACTGCGCGGCAACGCCAGATACTTGTCCCACAACGCGTGCGACTGCTTTTCGAAACCCTGTGACTTCTTGATGATACTTTCGAGATCGGGTGCGGTCGGATCCTGCGCGGCGCGCAACAGCGCCGCCCGCTGGCGCGTCAGCACGATCTCCGAATCGCCGATATAGACCACGCGCGGCAGCTTGTTGCTGTACGTCTCGCGATTGGCCTGATTGCTGCTCGACATACCGCTGAGTCCCAGTATGCCGACAAGCGATAACAGACAGCCGAGCACCAACATCGCGACGGCAAGGCGCATCCTGATCGATATTTTCATGAGGTCGTGGTCTCCAGCGTTGCTTCGATATGCACAGCGGTTTGTAACGCCGCGCGACGCGGTTGTTGTTATCTGGCTAACGGCTCGCGAAAGCTAAAGTTTAGCTGCGTGGACCGGCGAGATCGTTTGCTCATATACTGGGATCGTGCAGCGCGGTAGGGAGCCGCCGGGGAAGACGGCCGGGAAACGGCGCATGAGACACAGATATGCAAACGTTCTGGAAAAGACTGCCCCCACCTATACTGCCTACTCGCGGAGGGATCCCGGCACACTGGTGGTGCCGACATCTATCGCGACCGTATCGATTGCCCCATGTGTTTGTTATCGCCCGCCGACAAGATATCGATTCCGGTGTCTATTCGTAGAGGTCCGTAACAGTTTCAATTTGCCGGACGGGTGGCGTGAGACTGGGCCGACGATGAGGCCATGGAGCATTGTCCATGTACGACAATCTGATATCCGTCTCCAGCGAAACGGCCGTGCGGCGACGTAAAGGCGCTTCGCTACACGGTGAACGGCCTGTATTCTCGCAATGGCACATCACGCATGCACAGGAGCGCGACGAGGATAACGAAGCCGTCGCATCTGGCACGGGGAAGGAATCGAGCGAAGAAGAGCGGGAAGCAGTTTCCGATCGTCGCTTAAAACAGAACGGCGGTCTTCGCTATCTTCTCTATTCGAGCGTGATGCGCATTGGCATGCGTCTGGCCGGCGACGTCTTCCAATACGCGTTGGCAGGTGAACAAGTCTTCCGCGATGTGCAGGAAGTCTACATCGGCGATCAACGTTGGGATAAGAAACTCGAAACGCTTGCGGAAGTACTCTCCAGGTATCGGTCTTACTTTCCCGAAGGATGGGGCGTCACCCAGAATGCCGAAAGACTCAAAGGCGCCTTGAAATACTGGACAGCGCTGAAGGATCTTTACGATACGTTCGGGCCGACGTCGCGCCTGACGCTTGACCATGTTGCATCGCTGCTCCGGTTGCTCAGCGCCAGCTCGGCGTACCTGCCGGACAGGGTTTGTCAGGCGGTCACCTATCTCGACAAACTGACTGGCTCATTACTTGAGCGCGAGGGGAGGCTCGAATATCTGCTCAGTCGGGAAGACTTCGAAGATTCGCCCGATATTGCCGTTGAACGCCTGAGGTCCCTGATCGATAAACAAAGAGAATTCCTCCCTGTCCACTTGCAACAGTTAACCAGCGGAGAAGACGTCGCACAATCGTTGGCCGATTATTTTCTAAGTGCAAGGAAGGAATACGAAAAGATCCGACACTCTCCGTGGGAAGCGTTGACGGCATTCGCCGGAGAGGCGGCGCTGGCGTCGGGTACCGAAGCGTGGGATACGGTGACGCGCTATTGCAAGGAATGTCGTCTCGCGTATCTGGTGACGGATAACACGTTGAACGGCGCTGGCAATATGCTCGAGCGTCTTGAATCGTTGATCGTTCACTTCAACAGCGACCAGACGCAGCAAGTCAGATCCTCCATGCCGGACGTTATCCGGTCGGTGATCGAAAGTGCCGGATTGCTGCTCGGACAGTACAAGGCCGCGCAGCGGCTTTACAACAGTTTTCTCCACGTCTACACGAGCACTCAGAGCTTTCCGGCCAAGGTCAGGCAGATCGAAAAGCTGCTAAAGGACGACAAGGATGTCGGTCGATTGCCGGAAAGATTGACTCGTCCCGTCGTCGCGGTAGTTGGCGCACTCGATAAACTCGTGGTTGCCCAACAGGCTTTGACCGGCGCTGCGGCAGCCGATACGTCATGGGCCGATTACGTTCAACAGACCACGGACGCGCTGTCCGAGGTCGTGCGCGATCCGATGCTCGCCAACCTGTTGCCGGCGACGGTCGTTCAAGACGTGGAGGCGGCGCTGCAATTCTGCGCGGTGGTGGTCGAAGCCATGACCAGCCTGCCAGACGACGCAACATATCGCGACTACCTGCGCATACTTTTGAAGGAAGGCGGCACCGCCTCCATGCTGCCGGACGTCATGCAGCCGATGCTTGGAAGGGTGCGCCAGCTGTTTACGGCTGTCGATCAGTGGCAGAACGCCTCTTTCCCCGCGTATCCGGGCACGGCTTCGGTCGCCGACCAGCTGGATTGGCTGATGCAACGTGCGATGGACCTGGAGTCGACCCAAAGCATCATTGACATGCTGCCGGAACCGGGCGGCGCGGTGCTGCGTCATGCGTCAGCGTTGTTTCGTTCTATCGAGAAGCTGCCGGCATGCCCCGCTGACGCGACAGCATCAATCGAACAGGCGCACGTGCTGGTGCAACTGTTCGTCGGGAACGAAATGCAATCGTTGATGCAGGTTGCTGGGCTTGACTCGAGCTGGATGGCGAACTATTTGCCGGGCACACGCATTCAGGAGCTGTTTGGTGCGCTGCAACGGATGACGAAAGGACATACCACCGCTCAAGACATCAAGGATTTATCAGTACAGCTTCTTAAGACGGACACGGGAAAGGCGGCCGTGCGGACGGCGTTGCCATGCCTGCCCGGCGGTGCGCTGATCGGACATGCGTGGGACTGGGTAGTCGGCCATCTCGCGGAAGTCCCGGAGGACAGGACGCTAACGGATACCTGGGTGGGAACGGCGAGTAGCTTCCTCAGGCGCATGTGGCAAGGTCTGAAAGACGATTGGACCAGGGGCGAATACGAAAACCTGATGCTGCTTCTTCCCGGCAGTACTCCCGAAACCATTTCGGACGCCATGCGGGTAGTCAAGGCATTTTCCGTTGACGATCGGCGCGATGCATGGACATCGCTGCTTGAAGGGTTTCGCTCTCATCCGGCGCTGCGACCTTTTTACGAAAGATTCATCAACTTGAGATTGGTCTGGCGGGTATACAAAATTGCAGCTTCGACGGAAGACGAGCGCCCCAGCCAGTTGAAGGAATTGCAAAGCGAACTTGCGGGGCTCCGCAATCTGGATTGGCCCGGCATTGAGACGGTCGCGAGTCTTTTGCCGCTGTTGCCCGATTTGCACGCTGCTCGCGCGCATCTTGCCGGAGAACTGCCTGAGTTCTCTTCATGGCCTCAGTGGACCAGCGCATTGCTTCGGGCCGCTGCGGGTTCGGATGTTCCCGCGGTAAGACGGCTTCGCGAGAAACTCGTCATTCAAACGGAGGAGTGGGCCGTTAGCGCGCTGCATAACGTGTTGCGCTCCACCTTGGAAAGCGTTTTTGGCAAAGAGATCAGCGAAGCTTCGCAAGTGCCCTTGCTTTCGCCGCTCAATCGCGTGTGGTCAACGGACGTGGTCTTGCCGGAACCAGCAGACAAGTCTCACTTGTATCAATTCGACGGCAAGACGTATATCAAGGAACAAGATCGCGTCTATCGCGTACGTCGAAGTCAAAGCGAAAGATCATGGTGTATTCCGCTTGGGAGCGATGAATCGCAATGGAGGCCGATCGTTCACATGCTTGGCCGCTGGTGGGTCAAGCCCCGAAGATCGACCCTGCCGGGCGGAGCCCCAACGCGCGCGGCGAGCGAACGCCCCGACGCCCTGACGGGCGCGCGCTCGTCCCGGTTGGTCGCTCATCGCGTTGGCTATCCCGACTTCTCTGACGACGTTGCGTACTACGGTCTTCCCGAAGACATTTTCAGCTTATTCGGAGAGGAGGGTATCGAAGGAGCGGTGCGTCTGCATGATTTTCCCATCGCGGCCGGCGAAGAGCGGTCATTGAGAGATGTCGCGCGGAATGCTGGCGTGGGCGTGCTTGCTCTGCTATTCATCATCGGGTTCTTGATCCTTGTGATCCGGTATCTGCGTCGCACGCGAACTTCGACCGACGCGTTACGACCGACTGAGCGAATCGATACCGAGCCGCCGGCATGGGAGGCGGCAGTGATGCAGGAGGCAGGTGATTACACGCGTTCGCGTGTCAATGAGAATGACCGTGGCGACGCGGCTGTCGCGGAGCGGACGAGGTTAGTGGCTGACAAAGCACCGGCAGACGCTGTTCATTTTGAAGGGAAAACGAGGCAAGCCGCGTTGCGTCCGGTTCTTGAAAATGCGCGTCGCACCACATCGACGGGATTGGAGCATCTGACGCCGGGCGAGGGTAGCGCAACCAGGGGGATATTTCCATCCGAGGTGAAAGCTCCGGTCACAGAGGGCCTGCTCTCGCACGATACGGTACCCACGCCATCGAATTCAACTGCGGCCGGCGAGGACGCCCCTGAGGAATCGTCTGCGACATGTTCGGAGCGAAATGCAAGCGCAAGCTGCAACGGGCATACGTGCGCCACTTCCGGCGCGGCGATAGGGGCCACTGCGGCGGCGGCTTTGCTGGCTGGCGGTGGGGTTGCGCTGTATCTGTATCTCAGACCGAGGCAAGCGACAACGCTTCTGACGGACGCCGACATTAATACGGCTATCGACGACGCATATGCGGCACTTCCGGCATTCCTTGGCGTTGATCAATGGGAGAACATCGAGTCCGCAGATTCGCGATCTCCGTTTGGGAGCAGTCAGCGGCCAAAACGCGGCTTAGCCGACGCGCAGGGATTCGACAAATCAAAGGAATTCTGGCAGCTGCCAAGGAAGTCTAACGTCGACAGTCAGCTCGAAAACTGGGTCGATCGCGAAGCAGACTGGGCGAATGCATATGTGGCTCAAGATGGCGACTTCGATGCGGCC
Source organism: Paraburkholderia sp. SOS3 (assembly GCF_001922345.1). Lineage (NCBI taxonomy): Bacteria > Pseudomonadati > Pseudomonadota > Betaproteobacteria > Burkholderiales > Burkholderiaceae > Paraburkholderia > Paraburkholderia sp. SOS3. The sequence goes on from NZ_CP018811.1 coordinate 2,372,142, forward strand.
GGCACTAAAGGAGTCTATTCCACGCGAACCGGGAAGAAGTGCGTTTTTATCGCTGGCGGCTATTGGGAGATGACAGAGGTCAAGGGCAGGAGCGACGTTACCGACGATACACGAAGGAAGACCATCGATTTTGGTAAAGGTGCTATCGAGATCGAGATATCGCCGACGAACGATAAATGGACGACTTCCGTTGGCGGCCTTCGGACCTCGAAGGATCCAGGCGGTTCAACCACGTCGGAGGAACTTGTCTCTAAAGCTCAGGGCTGGGATCCGTCGTTTGCATTGCACTATGTCGACGAGGTCCAGGGTGTCGAGGGCCGGCTTTATGTCGACGGACGTGGGGAGACATACATATGCATCAATGGCTTGATGTGGCCGTTCGGTTGGGTAAACAGGTTCGGTTATCTGGCGATCGTGCGCGCAGTGGAGCAAGGCGACGAACGAATCCTGTATATCCGGCGCAGCAGCTGGAATGAGCCATGGCAACTTGCCGAAGCGCTGCTCCCGACCGCTTTGCCATTGTCGTTAGAGCAACAAGTTGACTCTACCTTTGAGTCGAATGCGGACTACCAGGAGCGGGTCTTCGCGGTTAATGGCAAGAACATTTATGCCAACGATAAGGGGCAGAATTTCATCCGGATTGGTGACAGGTATTGGCCGTGCTCGCTCAACACAGAAGCCGCCTCTCGCCAAGGGGTGGACAGTACGACGACATACGCCGTGATCACGTCGAAAGCAAAAGGAACGTCGAAGGACGCCACAATTTATGCAGTATGGGCCGACGCCGCTGGAAAATGGGTTCTCGCAGAAAAGCATGATACGCAACCTGTTTCGAGAGTGTGTCCAACACACGCTTCGACTACAGCCAGCCGGGATCTGGTCGACATGATCAAAAAAAACGCTCCAAAGGACGCCGCAGCGAAGGGCGTGGCGTCCTGCCCCGGACAGGAGGGTGGAGTCTACGTGGACAACAGGCATGACCTGTACATGTGGGTTGCAGGCAGCTATTGGCACCTGCTACTTGTTTCTCCATACGTAGCGGTCTTGATAAGCGACTCAAGTTCCGGTTCCAAGTGGTCTCAGGAGGTCGCTCTCGTTAATCGCGTCTGGCAACCCTTGAAGGATTCCCGTCATATCGTGCCGATCCTCGCGGACATCCTGCAAAGCGGTGAATTCAAGTACTTTGATGAAGCGATCAAGCAGATGTTCTCGGACCACCGCGCCGCGACGTGGGGTCAACTGCTGCGCTATCTTCTTAACCTGACTGATGAACTGCTTGTCAAATACTACCAGTCACGCGAATACGATTTTATCAAGTCGCTGTTACAGCTAAAGGATCGGCTGGAATACCAGATGAATCTGCTAGCTGAGCCGGTTGCCGCGTTGGCGACCGCGAGGCACCGACGGGCTTGGGACGAAGATTACGTGGCCGCCTACAACGAGGCGATGACGTGGTCTGCCGAAGAAATGGATGAAGCTTATTTTGCTAATGCGCTGACGGGGGTGGACCCGGCAAGAGTATTGCAAGCACAGATCGATAACGCGAACGCAAGCCTGCTGAAAATTGAAAGAGAGATCGAAGACTACACCAGAAAAGAGAAGGCGGCGATGAATGAAACGGCGCTGACGCCCTGGAGACCCGGTAAGACCCACCTTGGATCAACCAATACGCGTCCGTCGTACGAGGCGATAAAGAAGCAGGAGTGGTTTGCGAGCGCGTTAGCGCGCAAAGAAATGGAGAGAGAAGCGACCGGGACCACGCAGGCCTTGTACGGTCAGGAGCTCAAAGAACTTGGACCGCTCGATGAACACACCCATAAATTGAGTGTCTACCAGTCTGGCGTGGCATTGGGGCGTAAAGCAGAAAAGGAGGCACTTGCCCGGGCCGGCCGTTCATCAGGCCGCGCATGGACTCAAATGCAATACGACATCGCGTATCGATCCGCCTTGATAGGATTGGGTGTCGATCTGCTGCAAGCGAGACAAGAAGGGGCACAAACGGACAGACAGGACGAGCTGGGAATAGCCCGACAGTATCTGTTACGGCGCTGGCACACTCATCTCGATTATCTCGACATGCTGCGTCGGCTGGAGAACGAGCCAGGCGTGCTTCTGAACGGCCATAGCAAGTACCAGTACGTTAAAGCGGCCTATCGGATCGCGCGAGAGAAATACAAGGAATGGTATTCAAAAGAGCCATCTGGCTGGCATCAGACGATGCTTGCGGCGATGTTGTACTGGCGTTGCAAGAATTCCACCCGACAACTTGCGGCAGTCGGCTTCGACGAAGTGATAAAAGATTACCGAGACGAAGAATCAAGGCTGAACACGCTAAGACGGTTGGGCAAGGCACCTGAAAATTATGCGACATTGGCCGATATAAAGCCGCGCGTCGTACTCGGAAGTGATCAGGAATACTGGGATCAATTCGACACGTATTTAAAGAGTGGCAGCCTGGATCATGACGCGGTGCTCATGGTCGGACGCATGTTGCATTCCGCTGGGCCAGATATCGACGCATCGCTGCCGGTTAAACAGGCATACAAGATTCGTGACGATGTCGCGAAGAAGGGCGATTACCTCTATCTGAAAATCGAGGATGGGAAATGGCTGTATGTCTTCGAACCGAATAAGTCTTTAGATCTGGAGGTTAAAAGCTGGTCGCTTGCCGAAATCAATCGCAGCCGCCCGGAATTCTGGCAGACGGTACGGGAAAAGTGGCCGCTACAGGATGGCGAAAGTTTCTCGGGACGGTATGGTTCGTGGGCGGTCCGGCTAGGATTCGGCGCCAAGTTTAGCCATTTCGTCACCGAGGTGCGAGGAGGCAAAAGCCGCGTCGATGACAACTTGGTCGACTACCTCTTCAATGAGGCGAAATCGGTCCTTCGCAAGCAGAGCGACGCAAGCAAGGCGGAGAAGGATTTCTCCCTGGGCTGGCGCGCCGTCGGCGAACAACTTTTACCATTCTTCAAAGTCGCATATCAGAGCCACTGGGACAAGACCTACCGGCCGGATCTGGATGAAATCGTTGTCGAAACCGTGCTACTGGCGGCGACTGTCTTGCCCGGAGTCGATCTTGCGAAAATGCCTAGTGTGGTGGCGCTCAGGGCCATGGCCGCCCAACTGAAAAGCAGTTCCCTTACCGCGCGAGCGCTGATCAAGGCGCTCGCTACGCAAATTGCTCCGCAGCTTGGCAAGGTGTCGCTCGACCTGTTCATGCAAGTCGCACTTGCGGCCTTCGACAGCGTCAATCCGTTGCAGATAGGACCGGACCTGTTCGTGTCGCCGGCGTCAAGGTCGATCCGACCGGCGACTATGGCCGAACTACGCACAGGCGGTCTGAAGCTCAACGCTCACTATCAGACCAAAAATGTCCCTCTTGATTTGCACGACATCGGTAACGACCTGTATCAGACACCAAAGTCACTGGCGTCGAACGAACCGAGGACATTTCTCAAGCAAGGCGATGCAACATACGAAGTGCGATTTGATTCTGATTATCGGACGTGGCGCGTCGTCAAACCAGAATATTCGGGGAATATCCACATGCGCGGGCCGGCGGTCAGGCGTGTTGAAGATACGGGCGTGTGGGAAACCTACTGGCCTGCAACGGGACGCGGCGGCGGCCGACTCTTTGGCGAGAAGGAGGTAAAACATCTGTCCCGGACCAGCGAACTTACCCAGAAACGCGCACAGGTTCTTCGAAATGACATACGTCGGGCAAAAAACGTCGCGAAGGATCAACTGGATCGAATAAGCGAGCAACTCGGGAAAGGTCTCGATTCCGAGACTAAGGACGTGTTCAGAGCCTTCTATGGCGACGAAGTAGACGAGGCGAGCTTTACTATCAGAATCAGCAAGATCAACGATGATATAAAGAGTTACCTGAGCGAAACTCGCGCTTCCACCGACTTCAGGTATGCGGAAGTAGCGACGAGTCACGGCAACCTGTCCGCGAAGCCCGTTCATAAACGGGGCGAGTCCTTACAGGGAGAAACGCTCTTCCAGACGAATCAGGGAAAATGGGAAGCAGGCGGCTTTCGGACGGACGACCCGATCACCACGGCGGTAGTACCCGTACTCGAGGATGTGAAACAGCGAATGTCGCAAAAAACGTGGGAGGGATTTTTGCAGGAGAACTTGATCCACGAAGGGTTTCATGCGATCAAAGAGAGCCCCATCGATGTCTATCCGGGCCAGATCGATCTTGCCCGAGGCGTATTCGATATCGCTCCTCTGGTGCGGCTGCCGCGACCGTGGATGTCGAAGAAAACGCTCTCCTCGATGTTAGGGTCGCGCGACGACGCCAGGCGCGCGTTGCGCGAAATTGGCGTGGTCGATTTGCCGGGTAATGCTGGTGAAATCCCTAAGGGCCGCTCGCGAAAGTACTCGGACGCGGAGATTGAAGAAATACTGAACGATTCGATCCGGTTGAAGTACGTGTTAAGGGAGGAGGTATTCGGTTTTCGCCAGACCCGTCTCTTTGAGAATCCTGAGAACTTCGCTATTGCTGTTACGATTATTCAGAACGCAGATACCAGAAAGTCTTTTCTCGAACGCTACAAGGCATGGCTGCTCGACACGGATAAGCCGCTGACATTCACCTTTTGACGAGATGATTTCGCGGGACGTACTTGCGATGCGGTCCGCGGAACGGATATTGCGCGCTCGATGCGGCGTGCAACCGTCATCAAGGAGGCCTTATGAGCAGCACACTGGATCCGAACGAAAGCGAACCGCAGATCGTCAAGGAGACTGCGAACACGACCGGGACGCTCGGTCCGAGCGACTCGTCCGACAGCGGCAGCGACGTGGCAGGCGCGAAGCGCCACGATTTCGACCGTGACACCGAACTCGACAACCATGCGCTCGAAACCGGCGACAGCGAACTTGCAAGCGATACCGATCGCGCCGGCACCGGCGAGCGCGCGGCAGCCGACGGCGATTCGACCCTCGAGGAAAACAGCGACATCGACGTGGACCGCATCGACGACCCTTATCGACGCGACAGCGATGAGTCTGTCTCCGGCGAGCGGCTTGCGGACCGGATTGCCGACGAAGGCGGGGCAAGCGAAGAAGACGAGACGGGCGACGCAGCGGGCAATACCACGCGCGCAGATAAAGGAAAACGCTGAACGTGAGCGCTGGCCCGCGCGCTGGCGCGTCAGGCGCGAGCGTCGCACGGGTGCTATACCTGATGTGTCGACGGCGCGCGCTCGTCCGATAAGGTGCGCGCCATAGTACCTCTCACCTCAGGCGCGCGCTTTGCTGCGCAGAAAATCATACGATTCGAGCGGTTTCGCGCAGGATCGGTCGAACCCGCGCCGACGACGCGGACTAGCGAACGCTGCCGGACCGCTACCGGCATTTTCAACACGATGGCGTGAATGAGGAGGCACCATGTCGCTGATCGTTGCCGCACGTTTCACCACCTTTCCGGCTGCCGAATCGGCCGCCGAACGACTTTTCAGCCAGGGTTTCGTCGAAGAGGATGTGTCGCTTTTCTTCGTCAATCCGCGCGGTCAGCATGCGCGTTACCCGATAGGCGGCGATGCGAACAAGGACGCCGCATCGACCGACGCGCCGAAAGGCGCGGGCATGGGCGTGACGATCGGCGCCGTGATCGGGGCTGTCGTTGGCGTCGGCATCTTTGCCGCGTTTTCCGCGCCTCTGCTCGTATCGCTGATCGCGGCGGGCGTCGGCGCGTACGTCGGCTCGCTTATCGGCGCGATGTCGCGCACGCGCGGCGGCGGCAAGCATCCGCATGCGGAGCGCGTGCATCACGAGGCGCGCGACTCAGGCGTGCTGCTGGCCGTTCACGTCGCCCCCGATACGCAGAACGTCGCCGCGCAAACGCTGCGCGAGGCGGGCGGTGCGGAGATCGAGCGGGCAACGGGCCGGTGGCAGCACGGCAAATGGGCTGACTTCGACCCGACGCGCCCGCCCGTGGAGCTCGGCGAAAGCCGTGCATGACGGAAGCGGGAGCGAGACGCGCGAGCGTGCGATTTCAGGCTCATTCAGGCGCGCTTCACCGCATGCACGGCGGGGCCGACGGCGGACGGGGCAATGCGCCGGCGCGGACCGGCGCGACGCATCGCGCGCGGGGCGGCAGCGTGCAGGCAAGGCGCGCCCGATCGCGCAATGCACCACGCGACGGCGCATGCGACGGCGCACGGGCGCGAGTCAGCGGGGCGCCAGCGGCGTCGCCTACGCTCGGGCTTGCGGCGTGGTCGGCAACATGGACGACGCCGCCAGCGCATGATCGGCCGCCATCATGTCCGCTGCGCGCTCGCCAATTACCACGCACGGCGCCATCGTATTGCCGCTCGTAATCTCCGGCATGATCGACGCGTCGGCCACACGCAGGTTGTCGATGCCATATACCTTGAGCCGCGCATCGACGACCGACATGTCATCGCGTCCCATCTTCGCCGTGCCGCACTGATGCCAATACGTGATGGCCGCATTGCGCGCATAGTGGCGCATTGCGTCTGCGTCCAGACTGCCCGGTAGCCGTTCGCGCGAGGCGATGTGCGAGAACGCGCTGCTATTCGCCAGTTCGCGGCACAGTTCGATATTCGCGAGGCCCGTGACGAGATCGTCCGGATGCGACAACGTATTTGCGTAGATCAGCACCGGGTCGTTCACGTCGGCTCCCGACAGCCGCACCTGCCCGCGGCTTTTCGGGTGGGCGAGACCCGCGAACATCGTCCAGCCGTGTTCGGGCATGCCGAGAACGGCAGTCTCCGGGCTGGCGACCGGGAATTCGAGCTGGCAGTGGAACATGTCGGGCACCGCAAGGCGCGCATCGCTCGACCAGTAGAGCGTCGCTTCCGATCCGCCGTTGCCGATGCGCTGCGGCTCGCGATATTCGAACGTACAGCCGAACGCTACGTGATCCTGATGGTTCTGCCCGACGCCGGAAAGCGGCTGAACCACACGGATGCCGTGGCGCTCGAGTTCGTCGGCGGGCCCGATGCCCGACTGCATCAGTACCTTCGGCGTATTGATTGCGCCGAGCGACAGCACGACTTCGCGCCGCGCATGAAATGTCCGCCGCTCGCCGTCGACGACCGCCTCGACGCCGATCGCCGTCGTGCCGCGCAGCAGCACCTTGCTGACCAGCGTGCCCGTCATGATGGTCAGGTTCGGACCGACGCCGCGCGGGTCGCTTATGTAGGAGCGGAAGATCGACTGACGCCGGCCGTTGCGGACGATCAGATCGTTGATCGCCGCGCCGCCGCGGCCTTCCATCATGACGCCATTCGGGCTGTCGAAGCTCGGCAGGCCGAGCGCCTGCGCGGCATGGAGCAGCGCGTGGGCCACCGGAGCCGGATCCGACGCAGCCTCGACGTGCACCGGACCGCCGGCGCCGCGCCGCAGCGGATCCTGCACGCCTTGCCAGTTCTCGATGCGGCGATAAAGACCGAGCACCGACTCGTAACCCCATGCCGGGTCGCCGGCCTCGGCCGCGAAATGTTCCCAGTCGTTCTTGTGGCCGCGCGCCCAGACGCCGACATTGATGCTCGAACCGCCGCCGAGCACCTTGCCCATATTGAGCGGAATCGAGCGGCCATTCAGATGCGGGTTCGGCTGCGCTGCGAACGCCCAGTCGCGTTCGGAGCCGAGATTCAGAGGCCATTGCGCAGGCGTCATCACGGCGGGCACGTCGTCGCTGCCACCGGCTTCGATCAGCAGCACGCGCACGTCCGGATTTGCGGCGAGGCGCGCGGCGACGACCGAGCCGGCCGGTCCGGCGCCGCAGACGATGAAGTCGTAGCGCTCGGCACGCTGGCCATTCAAAAGGTCGACAGAATGCGCGCGATCGCCGGCAGCCGACGCGGAAAGGCTGGTCTCCACTGTGTCTGGATAAGGATTGTGCATTGGATCACCGGTCGGAACGTCAGAGAGAAAGGGCCCGCATTCGACGGGGCGAATTCGGGGATTACGTTCGGGACAACACGGTGGAGACTATCAAATCTATCAAATTTGCCAAATACAATTGATATTTGTTGAGAAAGTCGTCATAGTGAAAGACACAGCAGCGGGAGGCGGCGGAATTATCGCGATACCTGCACAATTCGGGTCTATGGAAAACGACGTACTCACCACGACGGAAGCCGCGCGGCTGATGGGCGTGTCGGTTCGCACCGCGCAGTTGCTGATCGAAGGCGGCACGCTGCGCTCATGGAAGACGCCGGGCGGACACCGGCGCGTCTATCGGGCGGACGTGCTCGCTTTCGTCGCGCAGCACGACGAGACGCCGGACGCGTTCAATTCCGCGCGCATCGTGCTCGTTGCGCCGCGGGCGCATGTCGAGCGTTGCGTCGAATGGCTGTCGGCCGTGGACGGGTGCACGGTCGATGCGTACAGCGACGCGCAGGAAGCCGCGTTCGCGATTGGCTTGCGCTTGCCGGCCGTGGTGGTCGTCGATCTGCGCGACGCAGTGCCCAGCGCACAAGGCGAAGATCGTAAACGCGGCGCTCGCCGGAGCGCCGGCGAGCGCCGCGAGCGCGTACAGACCGACTGCGACGAACGCGCCGCGCTCGTCGAGCAGCTCGCAATGCAGCCGGCGCTCGGCGCATCGCGCATCGTTACCCTGGGCGGAGACGCCGATGCGCCGTACGACGCCGGCACAACAGCCAAAGCACCCGCCGACGGCCGTGCCGACAGCGGCGCAAACGCGAAGATCACGCGCATCGCACACGAGCCGGCGCTACCGGCGGCCGTGCGCAATCTGCTGCGCGATCGGGATGCGGCGGCCGGCCGACCCGATCCCGACGCGACCTATCCGGTTGCCCCGAACGAAGCACAGCGCCTCGTCGCGCTCGAGCGCGCGGGCTTTGTCGATACGCCCCCCGAAGACGCATTCGACCGTTTGACCTGGCTCGCGAGCCGCGCGCTGAAGGCGCCGATCGCATTGTTGACGGTGCTGACCGCACAACGCCAGTGGTTCAAGTCCCGCCAGGGCCTCGACGGTTTCACGGAAACGCCGCGTGGCTGGGCCTTTTGCAATTACACGATTCTGCAGCGCGACGTGCTCGTCGCGCCGAATCTCGCCGACGATGCGCGCTTCGCGGACAATCCGGCGGTGGCGGGCGGCCCGTGCTTCCGCTTCTACGCGGGCGCGCCGGTGGTCGACCAGGACGGCTTCGCGATCGGTTCGTTGTGTGTGATCGACTACGAGCCGCGCACGCTCGACGAAGAAGCGCGCGAGACGCTGGCCGCGCTGGCGGCGATCGCGTCCGACGAATTGCGCCTGCGCGCGACCGACCGGCAGCTACGCTGGGCGCTCGATACATTGAGCCGGCGGCAGTAGGGGTGACGCGGGTTCGACGGAAGCGCCGCAGTCAATGATCGTGCGAACGCGGCTCGGCCACCGGATGCTTCGCGTGCTGCGCGTCGTATTCGGCCTGCGCGCCTCGTGCCAGCCGCCGCTGCGCGGCCCGCGCTTCGGCACGCGTGGCCAGCACCTGCGCATCGACCCGGTGCCGGTTGATCAGCGCCCATGGCAGGCCGGCGACCATCGCTGCGCCGTCTCGCCATAACGTGTGCTCGTGCGCGAAGGTCGCGAGCGCGGCGCATGTCGAACGGCCAACGTCGCGCCACGGCAGCCGCAGCCACGCGATCCACGCCGCGTTACGCGCCTGCACGCGCCGCTGCAACGCGTCTTCACTACCGCATACATGGTCGGGCGAATCGGGCCTGCCGGTGCGCCGGCGCCCGAACCTGTCGAGCGCAGCAGCAGTGTCGGATGCAAAAGCGCCGCGTCGCACGGTCAGTTCGTTGCAGTAGGCGATCGTGTGCCCGGCGTCGAGCACATCGAGCGCGACGAGCGCTTCTTCTCCGCCGACGCCGAACCGGCGCTCATAGCCGCCAACGGCCCGGAACACGGCGGTGCGAAACACACAGGCCCCCGCGATATAACTTGTGACTGCCGTCCCCGGACAGCCGGCCGCTGCGAGCGGACTTGCCGCCATCGAGCGGCAGCGCGGATCGAGCGCGCCGCTTTCGCCGTTTACGATGCGCGCATTGAGCACCGCGACTTGCGGTGCGCCGTCGAGCAGCTTCACGGCCAGCGCGAGCGAGCCCGCTTCCCACCAGCTATCGTCGTCGCAGAACGCGACATAGTCGGTGCGCACGCAGGCAACCGCGCGATTGCGGCCCGCGGCGCCGAGGTCGGTACCGCACTGGACCACACGCACCTGAGGAAACAGCATATCGACGAGCTTGACCGTCTCGTCGCGCGAAGCGTTGTCCGCGACGATCACGGGCGGTTGCTCGGGCAAGGACGCGAGCCGCGCGAGCGTGCCCACGAGTTGACCGGCGCGATCGTGCGTGAGAACGACCACTGAGATGCGCGGCAAGGCGGGCGGGCGGCTTTGCATGATCGATCTGCCTTGAGGGAACGACTTTGGTGCGCGACGGCGAGCCGCGCTTCGCTAACCACTCAATTTCAAACGATATACCTGTAAAGCCTTCCAGTGTGTGCTCTTTGCGACGCTGGCGATCTGATCCGCCACTGCTTGATGCAAATCATGGGTTGCGCGCTGGCGTCTGTTCCCATCCTCCGCCCAGCGCCTTGTACAGCGCGACGAGATCGGTACTGACCTGGGTCGTGCTCTGCGCATACTGCTGCCGAACCTGCGAAAGCTGCCGTTCCGCATCGAGCACGTCGATAAAGTTCGTCAGCCCTTTCCGGTAGCTTTCGCGCGCGAGGTCGAACGCATCCTGCTGCGCGGCCGCACTGCGCTCGAGCGAGGTGCGGCGCGTCTGGTCGGTGCGATAGACGGCAAGCGCGTTGTCGACGTCGCGCAGTGCGAGCAGCACCGTCTTGCGGTATTCGAGCGCGGCCTCGGCCTGCTGCGCTTTCGTGACCTTGAGGTTCGACACGAGCGCGCCGCCCTCGAAAATCGGCAGCGAAACAGACGGTCCGAACGAATAGAACAGATGCGACCAGCGGGCGAGATCGCTTGCGTGCGTGCCGCGCAGGCCGATCTGGCCCGTCAGCGAAATATCGGGGTAGAACTGTGCGACCGCGACGCCGACATTCGCGGTTGCCGCATGCAGGTTCGCTTCGGCGCGGCGAATATCGGGGCGTCGGCGCGCCAGTGTCGACGGCAGGCCGGTCGCGACGACGGGCGGCACGGGCGGCACCGCGGCAGGGGTCGACAGCTCGTCGTCGAGCGCGCCCGGCGGCTCGGCCAGCAGATACGACAGACCGTTCAACGCCTGCACGATCTGCTGCTCGAATTGCGGCAGTTGCGCGCGCGTCGATTCGAGCTGTGCAGCCGCGCTTTGCACGTCCTGCTGGCTTGCGAGTCCGACCTTCGCCTGGCTTTGCGTGAGCGTCAGCACGCCGTTCTGTTCGTCGACGAGCCGTTTGGCGATATCGAGCTGCGCCTGCGCGCCGCGCAACTGCATATAGTTCTGCGCGACTTCGCCTTCGAGCGACAGCAGCGCATCGTTGCGGCTTTCGACTGCCGCTTCGGTCTGTGCATTCGCGGCTTCGACCGAACGCCGCACGCGGCCGAACAGATCGAGCTCCCACGACGCATCGAAACCGGCTTGCCACAGGTTGATCGGCTGTTCGAGCTGGTCCACGAGATTGCGTGCGCCGTTCTGAACCGAGGCGCCCTGGCCGGACGCGCCAAGCGCATCGATGCGGCTATTCACGTTCTGATCGTCGAGAATGCCCTTGATGCCGAGCTGCTCGCGCGTATAGCTGCCGGTCGCGCGCACGTTGGGCAGACCTTGCGCGGCCGCGCCTTGCACCTGGGCGCGCGCTTGCTCGATGCGCAGCACCGCTTCGCGCAAATCGAGATTGCTTTGCGCGGCGCGTGCGATCAGGCGGTCGAGCGTCGGATCGTCGAAGCTGCGCCACCAGCGCGGGTCCGGATCCGAGTCTTCGGTCGGATGCGACGAAACGGCGGTGGCGTCGGGCACTTTCGCTGCGCCGCCACCAGGCTTCGGCGCTTCGCCATTCGACGTCGCATCGTTGGCGCGTTGCGGATCGCGCCAATGCGCGGGCTCGTCCTGACCGAGGCCGTTGGGCGCCTTGAAGTCGGGGCCGACCGCGCATGCGCTCAACGCGACGCACAGCAGCAACGCGAATGCATGCGAACGGGCACGCGGCCTCTTTTTCGTGTCGACCGTCATGTCAATGTGCTCCGCCGCCGGCCGCTTTCGCCGGCGAAAAGAAGAACGTGAGCGGAATGCACAGGATGCAAAAGATCGACAGCATCGCAAATACGTCCACATACGCGAGAATCGTCGCCTGACTCACGAACGTCTGATAGAGGTGCCCGGTTGCAGTTTGCACAGCCTGCGCGCGCGGCTGCCCCACGAACTCGATCACCGACTGCGTGTTTCGCGCGAGCGCGTCGCTATAGTTCTGCGACAGCGGCGTCATATGCTCGGCGAGGTGCGCCATGCGCGCCTGGCTGCGTTCGCGGATCAGTGCCGTCGAAAGGGAAATGCCGATCGAACCGGCCACGTTGCGGCACATCGTGAAGATCGCCGACGCATCGTTGTGCAGCCGCTGCGGCACGGTCAGATACGCGAGCGTGGTGATCGGCACGAACAGGAAGCCGATCGCGAGCGACTGCGCGCTGCGCATCTTCACGAGCGTGTCGTAGTCGATGTCCGGCGTCAGCGTATGCGCGTAGGCGAGCGCAAGCGCCATCAGCATGAAGCCGATCGACAGCAGCGAGCGCGTCTGCACGTACGGCATCAGCCGGCTGATGATCGGAATCTCCAGCGTGATCAGGATCGCACCCGGCGACAGCACGAGGCCCGCGAGCGTCGCCGTATAGCCGAGCTGCTGTTGCGCGAGCTGCGGTACGAGCACCGCGCTACCGTACAGGATGACCGCGAATGACGCGATCGCCGCGCAGCCGAGCGCGAAGTTGCGGTCTTTCATACAGCGCAGATCGACCACGGGCTTCTTCGTGTAAAGCAGCCACGTGATGGCGCCGCCGATGCCGAGCGCGGCGAGCACCGCAAAAAGGCGGATGAAGTTCGAGCTGAACCAGTCGTCGTCTTCGCCGCGATCGAGCATCACCTGCAGGCAGCCGAGGCCGATCGAGATCAGCCCGATGCCGATATAGTCGATCGACACCTTGCCCTTGCGCTTGCGTTCCCAGGGCGGGTCTTCGACGAACTGCATCACGGCAATCGACGTCAGGATGCCGACCGGCACATTGAGCAGAAACACCCAGCGCCACGTGAAATTGTCGGTGATCCAGCCGCCGAGCGTCGGCCCGAGCACGGGCGCGACGACGATCGCGACCGCCGAAATCGAGAAGGCGCGGCCACGCTGCGAGGCCGGAAACGTATCGAGAATGATCGACTGCTGGTTCGGCTGCAGGCCGCCGCCGAAAAAGCCCTGCAGCAGGCGGAAAACGATCAGTTGCCCGAGGTTCGTCGCGATGCCGCACAGAAACGAGCAGATCGTGAATGCGATGATGCAGATCACGAAGTAGCGCTTGCGGCCGAGCACGCGCCCGAAGAACGCGGAGATCGGCAGCACGATGCCGTTTGCAACGAGGTACGAGGTCAGCGTCCATGTCGCTTCGTCGTAGCTCGCCGACATCGTGCCGGCGATGTGCGGCAGCGCGACGTTCACGATAGTCGTATCCAGCACTTCCATGAATGCCGCGAGCGTCACGACGATGGCGATCAGCCACGGGTTGGCGGCCGGGCGCCAGTTTTCGTCGCGCGACGCGCCCTGGCTGTTCGATTCGTTATGCGTGGTGCTCATCGCGCACGCGCTTCCTGTCTGTCATTGATAGGTTCGGGAAAAGGCCGATTCGAACAGTAAGCAAGGTGCGAGCCCGAAGCTTTCAGGCATCCGCGAGGCACAGGTCATCGAATCAAGGGGGGCCGCTCCCGCATTGCATGGGGGCGGCTTTGTAAGTCATTGCGTTAGCCAGCGTGAGATAAATCAGAAAAGTGACGAAACTTGACAAGTTTTTACACTTCGGAGTCCGGATTGTGTGTTTTTGTGGAGCGAGTCCGGTAGATTTTCACGCGCGAATATTTCCAGTATCGAACAGGCGAAGGAGGAGTTCTGAAAACGGCAGCAGCAAACGACGCGTCCGGGAACGCGCATCGGTATTACCGTCTCGATCTTGCGCAGACGGCCAGTTCCAGACTGGCCGATGTGTACTCGTTCGACGGCGTGCGTGCGATCGGCGCGCCGACGCGCTATGTCATCCGCTTCACGCATCCACGCCACGATCTGTCGCACGATGAATATCTGAACAGGATGGCGACGTTCATCATCCAGCCACCGCAACAGCAGTGGACCCGGTCTGAACCGGAACGACGCGTGTATGGCATCGTCACCGGCTTTGCTCTGGTGGGAAGCAACCGGGACCAATCGACGTATGAGGTGGTTCTGGAGTCGCGCATGGCGCTGCTGCGCAACAGCCCGAAGTGCCGCTTCTTCGTTGACCGGAGCGATCCCGAGATCATCGGGCAGATCCTGCGTGAAAACGGCTTCGACAAGCTGCTGGCGGACTTCGAGTTCGCACTACACCGGACCTATCGCAAGCGGGAATTTGTCATGCAGTGGGACGAGGACGATCTTGCGTTCATCACGCGTCTGTGTCGCCGTTCGGGTCTGTGGTATGTCTGCGAGGAAGGCCGGCGCTGCGAGAAAGTGCGTTTTGGCGACGATCTCACGCACTACCGGCGCGATCCGGATCTGACGGTCGCGTATCGCCCGTACAGCGGCATGGACAGCAATGGGATGGAGTCGGTCCACACGCTCGAAATGCACGCGACGACCATCGCGACACGCTACACCGTGCGGACCTTCAGTCCCGAAAGCATGCTGGAGGAGCCGGTCGAACGGACCTGGGAAATACGGGGCGACTCGACCACATCCGGCGAGGTCTATGTGTGGGGCGCCCCCTGCCTGAGCGCCGACGAGGCCGCAGAGGAAGCGCAGCTACGTGCCCAGGCGGCGCAGGCGGGGCAGATCGAGTATCGGGGAACCGGCAACCTGCTCGATCTCGCACCCGGGTACGTGCTCAAATTGCTGGATCGGGACCTGGCGCAAGCGAAGCACGGACTGCTTGCGGTCAGCGTGACCTATGCTGCGTCGCGCGACAGGGGTTATCACGTGACCTTCACGGCGATACCGGCCGACCGCCTCTACCGCCTGCCGCTGCTCGAGGAGACGTGGCCGAAGATTCACGGTGTGGTGACCGGCCGCATCACGTCGACGGGCGGTCACACGCATCCGTATCTCGACGAGCAGGGCCGTTACATCGTGGACCTGCATCTGGACCGCGACCCGCGCACACCGGGGCTGAATAGCTGCCCGATGCGGCTTGCGAAGCCGTTCGCGGGTGGCGGGCGCACCGGCTTTCACTTTGGCCTCGTCGACGGGACCGTGGTGACGGTGGCGTTCCTGCGCGGCAATCCCGATCTGCCATACATCAGTCAGGTGCTGCACACGGTGCGGGACAGGGATCCGGTGGTGGCCGGCAAATGGGGTACACGCGACACGATCCGGACGCGTTCGAACAACACGTTCGAGTTCGAGAACGACGAGGGCAAGGAGCACATCAAGACCGCGACGGAACATGGCAAATCGCAGCTCAACCTCGGGCATACGGTCGCTGCTGACGGGAATGTGCGCGGCGAGGGCTTTGAACTGCGCAGCGACCTGAAGGGACATCTGCGCGCGGGCGGCGGCATGCTGATCTCGACTGAGGCACAGGCCGGGGCGCTCGGCGAGCAGGCCAGCATGGAAGCGGCCATGCAGCAGTTCGAGGCGATGCAGCGCGACGTACAGTCGCTTGCCGATGCGGCGCGGGCGTCGCAGATCGAGACTGCGGACCTGAAGGAGGAGAACCGATGGCTTCGGGAGGAGCTGGAAGGTCTGAAACAGGCAGTGATCGCGCTGTCGGCACCGAACGGCATTGGGATGGCGACGCCGGATCGTGTGATGGTCTCGGCCGGCAAGGATGTCAGCGTGGCGACGGCATCGTGGTTCAACCTCAATGCTGCCATGCGCGTGGCCATCGCGGCAGGTGAAATGATCTCGATGTACGGCGGCAAACAGGGCATCAGGACCTTTTCGGGTCGAGGCCCGATCGAGATCCAGGCCCAGCGCAACCTGCTGTCGCTGGCTGCCGACCAGAACGTAACAATATCGAGCGTGAACGGCTCGGTGCTGATAAAGGCGGCCAGGGAGTTCATCGTCGAATGCCAGGGAGCGTTTATCAAGCTCTCGAATGGCTGCATCACGCTCGGTGCGCCCAATGAACTGCGCTGGGAAATCTCGAAGTTCGAGAAGACACCGTCTGCGCAGATGCACCTCGGCGCGCCGGCATTCTCGCCAGCCATGGTCCCGTTCCAGGTGTCGTGTGAGGCGTGGCGGGGAGGCGCTTCGCTTGCGGCCAGTACATCACCTGCAGCCATCGATCCACAAGGCGGCCCGATGCCGGCCGCCCCGGTATCGGGCATCGGGGGAACGCAAAGGTTGGGCGCTGCAGTCGTCCCGATCGTTCCGATCGATTCGCCTGAGCGCAGCTTTGCGGACGGGAACCACATTCTTGAACCGCAACTTCCGCCTTCAAGTGACCTGAGTATTCCGGTGAGATTGGAGAATGGCGTTTATTGTCCGTGGCACATGCCCGGTATGTTTAAAGAATGCGTGGACGCAACGGAGACCGGCAGCTATATGGCGCTCGACGAGAGAAGGCAGCCGTGGCTGAATGACGTAACAAACCAGCAGCGGACTGCAGGTGGGACCTTTCCGACCGAATTTGAACTGTCCTACGACGGACAATCGAAAACTTTGTACGCCACGGTGAGAGTAAAGATCATCCCTGTCGACCTGTTTGTGTCTGATGCAACGGGGACGGCACTGCTTGGTCCAGATGGGCAGAAGCAGTCCGTGCCCTACGACTCCGATGCTCACTACCGATGTGTCGTCTACGGAGTCGGCAGGTACGACAATGGCCACGTCATGGAGTACCGCCGCGGAATCGGCCCGCGTTTCGATGTCGAAAAGAAGAAGCGCCAGGTCGAGGCTGTACTGAATGGACACGGATGTCAGCTGATTCTCGATGGCTGTTCGAAGGAAGCCTCGTGCGGTTGTCGTGTATCCGTGATTTTCAGGGTGGAGTTTCTGATCAGCGTGGCCGGAGCGGATGTTGGAAGCGGTAAAAAAATCCACAAGACGGTATATCTGTTTCCGCGGGAGCTGCGTGCTGACGCCAAATCATGGGGTGAAATCAGTACGAGACGCCGTAGAGATGGAACCTATGTTGATAGCGGCGGCGATTCCAACGTGGCCGCCCATGAATGCGGCCACCTGTTTAACTTTCCGGATGAGTATTGGGAGTACGGCGGCTGGGTACATCGCATGTATATCAACAATAACCAGCTTGACTTTGCCGCCGACGCAGCCCATCGGGGGAAACAGAAATGGCAGATGACATCGGCCAGAAACCTCATGGGAGGAGGTTGCAATAACCCGGTCCCTCAAACTCCAGGTGCTCTGCCGACCGCGTCCGTTGGACCCTATTACCTGGAATACGTCCGCAAGCATTTCACTGACATGACACATAAGAACTGGAAGGTCGGGTATGGCAGGTGAAGCGTTTCGCCGCGTTTTATTGAATAAGGTTTCCACATTATTTATTGTCATTGGAGCACTGACTATGTCCGGATCCTCTGCGGAAGAATCCGATTTCCCCGTTGGGGAGGGTTTCGGGTTCAGTTCGATGAACGTCATGCCGGATGGCGCAAATGGCGTAGGCGTATGGCTGAAAGGCACCGCCCGCGTAAGGCTGTCCAACACGCTCAATAAAGGCGTGACCGGCAAGCTGACCGGCGTCGGCGTCGTAGAAGCGGAGTTATCTCACGACGATCTCGCCCAGGCGAAGGTTATTCACCGCAAACTGTGCGAGGCTGCCGCGAGAAGACCCGTTACGGAGCTGGAGCCAATGCGCCCCCCGCTGGTGTACTCGATAACCTGTATGGAAAATGGCCAACTCAAGCCGTATCACGGGCAATGGCATGAACTGCCACGAGAACTGGCATTCCAGCTTACCGACTACCAGTCCAGGATCCTGAAAAACTATGCTGCTCAGGGGCGTGCCATTCTCAAGCTCAACGTTGCTGTAGCAGGTGTTGAACGTCAACGAGGCAAGCTCTTTGTATCTGTCCGGTTTGTCAATAGCGGTCGGTATCCAATCCTGATGTCAAGGCCTGATACCTGGCGGCAGCACCGGGACCGGCTGGACGTAGGAACCATTGATATAGACGACAGCAATGATTGGGGTGTTGATCTCGCCGGTGTCCCGATTGTCAACGGAACCGAATTTCCCGATGAGACGCTGACGATTCCCGCTGGCGGCAACGTCACCTTCAACTTCCTCGCGGCGCCCGATAGAAAGATCAAACGTGGAACCTATCGCGTCGGAGCACTTGTTATTGCCGGGATAGGCGGCGACGGTATTGCAGCCACCATGGGGCGAGTCGGCTTCACTTCGGATAACAGCAAGCCTGTCGTGGTGACCTTCGACCGTGACTATCCGTCTACGCCCGAGGAACTGGAAAACTACGAAGCACAGAAACGCGAAGCGATGTCTTCGCAGCCTGTGCTTCCCGGTTCGGAATTTGCCGAGGACGGCTACTACCGGGCCGTATCGATGGTGGACGAACAGCGCAGCCGGTTCGTGAGCAAATTTCGCAAAGGTCAGCGCGCGCCGGAACCGGAAGGAGCGGTTGACGAGAACGGAAAACCAATGCTTTATCCGCCTGCTACGTCCTGGTTCTGGGAGGCCGATCCAGGTCTGCCGCCGTACGGAACAGATGTGGTTTGCCGCCCGGGAAAGGCCTGTCCGCGTTCGGGCCGCTGGTTTGAACGAAAGCAGCTGCCGTATCCGATGTTTCCAGTGACTTACGACGATAGTTCCAACCGTGTGATTCATTGCAGAGCGGGCGAGACGATGCCCGGAATCATCGAATTATCAAGTCATGGCCTGTCGAACTGGGAATGGATAGGAATCTGAAACATGTCGAGACGTGCGTACATCATGCAGTTCGACAACACGACCAGCGGCGGGCAGGTGCTCGACGGCGACGCAGAAATGCGCGCAAACGGGCGCTGCCTCAGTTATCTCGGCGCGAGGGTGTCATGCCCGGCATGCAACACCGAGGGCTACATCGAGCCGAAAGGACCGCGCCCAGATGACCGCATCTCGAACCGGCAGCCGGCCCTCGACGGTGACCTTTGCCATTGCCGGTGCGATCCGAAACCACGCGTGCTCGCGTCGCAAACAGACATGGGCGTCTGCACCTGAACTCCGTCCAACGACGCCCGACCACCGCATCGCGTGCCTCGTTGCCCTCGCAACCGCTGCATCACAGCCGCTGCATCACAGCCGCTGCATCACAGCCGCTGCATCACAACCGTACGTGCGCGACGAGCGGCAAATGGTCCGACGCAACACGCGCGAGCGCGCTGCGATGGGCTTGCACGCCGATCAACCGCTCGACGGGGTGCATCCAGATGCGGTCGAGCGAAAACACCGGGCACCGCGACGGAAACGTGCGTGGCGCGGGCGCCGCCTTGAAGTGCGTGACGAGCGCGCGCAGCGGATAACCCCAGACGAACCACTCGTTGATATCGCCGAGCAGGATCACGGGCAGCGCCGGCGTATCGAACGCCGCGATCAGCGACGCGATCTGCGCGCGCCGCTCGCGTGCCGAGAGGCCGAGATGTGTCGCGACGATGCGCAGCACGCCGCTCGTGCTTGCGATATCGACGTCGAGCGCGCCGCGCGCCTCGCGCTTGCCGAACGACAGGTTCAGCGTGCGCGTCGCGCGCACGGGCAAACGCGTGAGCACGGCATTGCCGTAGCGCCGCTCGGGCGTATCGAGTGTCGGCCCGGCAATCGCAAGCATGTCCGTTGCCTCGCGCAGCATCGGCAGCGCATTCGGTGCAGCGCGTCCGCCGAGCGGCACTTCCTGCAGCGCGACGATATCGGCGTCGAGTTCGGCGATCACGTCGGCGATACGTTGCGGCATGTAAACGCCGTCGCAGCCGATTGCGCCGTGAATGTTGTAGGTCGCGATACGTAGCACACGCAAATCGGCCGCGGCCGGTTTCGATGGCGCGCTCGCTAGCGTATCGCTGGGCGCCGATGGGTCCACGCACGCGTGCGTGCACGTGATCGAGGACGCATGCAAAGGTTCATGCAAATCCACGCGCGAGCGCGTATATGAAGGCCTGTTCAATGGTGTGTCCGGATCTTCGTTCAATGATTCGTTCATGCCCGGCGTGCAAAAAAGCGGTGCAGCGCGACCGAGATGCCGACCAGCACCGCGCCGATCGCGCCGACGAGCAGAATGCCGGCGAGCGATGGATGGTGGACCGCGGCCACGAGTTGTTGTGCAAACGTCGTCGCGAGCACGATGCCAGGCGCCATGCCGATCGCCGTGCCGGCGAGATAATCGCGAAAGCCGATATGCGATGCGCCGGCCACGAGATTGAGCAAGGTGAACGGCGCAACCGGCACGATCCGCGCGATCACGACAGCCACGAACCCTTTCTTGCCGAGCTTTTCGCTGATGCGGTTGATGCGCGAACCAGCGAGGCGCCGCACCGCGTCGTGGCCGAGCGATGCACCCGCGTAATAGGTGATGACCGCCGAGATCAAGGTCCCGCTCAACGCATAGAGGCTGCCGGACAGCGCACCGAACACGAAGCCGCTGACGGCGATCAGCAGCGTGACCGGCACCGAGATGCTCGCGGCGAGCGCATAGACCGCGATGATCGCAAGCGGCCCGAGCCGCGAGTCGTGCAGTTCATGCGCCGCATGGACGAGCGCGGAAAAGCTCAACAGGTTGCCAAGCGGCGTGAAGCGCCACAGCACCGCAAACACGGCGACCGCGAGCGCGAAACTGCCGAGCACAAGCAGCCGGCCGCGCAACGGGCGGCTTTCGGCTTCGGGCAGGAACTGGCGGACGAGTTCCTGCGGTGCGAGCGGTGCTTCGGGGTCGAAGACCGACATCCGCGTGGTCAGTTCGTCCGGTTCCGCGGGCGCAACCGGATCCTGCGGCGCGAGCGTGCGCTCCCCGTGCCGCAGCGTGGCGATCGCCGCATTCAGGCGCTGCGCCGCAAGCGCTTCGGCGACCGCTTCGGGCGTCGCGTCGAGGTGTTCGCCGAGCAGCCGGTTGCGCACCGACGCGATCATCGCCTTGATACGCGGATCGCCCTGCGCGTCGAGCGCAATATTGCATTCGGTGTCGAGCACCATCGACCGGTTGTTCAGGTTCGCGCTGCCGATCAGCAACAATTCGTCGTCGACGGTCATCAGCTTGCTGTGCACGTTGATGAACTGGTCGTGCATGAATCCGCCCGCGCTCGGCGCGTACAGCGCATAGCGGCCGTGGCGGTCGGCCTGCTTCATCAGCGCGTGCAGCCGCGCGCGCATGACGCCCATGGTCGCGTGCTGCAGCCAGCCGGTTTGCCGTTCGGGGCCGACCACGGCGATATCGGGGCCGTCGGGTTCCGCGAGGCTCGCCGCCAGCGCCGCGCCGATCCGGCTCGCGGTGAAGTACTGGTTCTCGATATAGATGCTCTCGCGTGCGCGCGCAATCGCGTCGACGTACATCTGCTGGATGTGCTGGACTGCGGAACGTCCGTTGTACTCGGGTTCGGTCAGCGCGATGCCGAGCTCGACATGCTCGATGTCGGCGTGCACGTGCTCCGGCCACGGATCGAGGTGCGCGGCGTGACCCGCACCCGCGTTGTGCACGGCAACCGGCGGCAGTTCGACGTGCCGTGCGGACGCGCGCCGCCAACGCTCGCGCACGAGCTCGCCGAGGGCCGCGGCTGCCGGCCCGTCGAACATCGCTTGTACGTCGTGCATCGGCTGGTAGGGCTCCGCATTGGCGTTGCGTCGCAGCGGCATGTGCGGATGATGGTCAGGCGTGTCCCAGCGCGAGCCGGTCAGATCGATGCCGCCCGCAAACGCCACACGATCGTCGACCACGACGAGTTTCTGATGATGCGACGCGCCAAGCGGATGACGTCCGTCGAGTTGAAACCGCACGCGCCGATGCGTGCGCCAGCCGAGCTTGTACACGGGCAGCCATTCGCGCTCGAATGCATAGAGCATCGCGAAGTCCCACGCGAGCACGTAGATGCGCAGATGCAGCTGTTTTTCGACGAGCGCGCACAAAAACTCCGCGAGCCCGGCGGGCAAGCCGTCGCGTGCGCCTTCGGGCGTCAGTTGCAGACGGCTGTCGATATCCCAGCCCACAATGAAAATCGTGTCGCGGGCGCGCGTCATTGCCGCGCGCAACGCATCGAAATAGTCGGCCGCATCGATCAGCACGCGCAAGCGCTGCGCGGGCCGCAGCCACGCGCAAGTGCGGCCTTCCTGCAGCCACGCGCCGCGCTCGGTGCGTGGACAGGCTTCGCTATCGGTTCCGGCACCGTTTGCCGGCGGATCGTCCGTTATCGGGTCGGCCTCGCGCATCGTCATGGTGGAAGGGAGGGTGCCTAGGGGTTGAGTCACTGTCTGAGCGCTGAGCACGGGCTGTGCCGCGCCGGGACGCGATGCGCGCGACAACGCGCTGGGCACGGCGTATGCTGTGAATCCGCGCTGGTCCGCGCATCGACCTGCTACTGACGTGTTCAAACCGATGTGTTCAACCGGGAAGGAGAACGCAAATGACTCAATATGAAATGCAGGTCCTGCAGGCGGACATCCGCATGCTGCTCGCCACGGCAGACGCAACGGGGGGCGAGCCGATCGAGGTCGTTCCGGGCACCGGGGCGAACGGCAAGGCGTATGCGGTACTGCACACGAATTCGCTCGCGGAACTGGCCAGTTGGCGCGAAGTGCTGCAGGCAAGCGGCCGTCCACACCGGCTCGTCAATCGCGCTTACGACTATCGGCAGGAAGTGAACGATCCCGACTGGTAAGCGACGGGTAAGCGACGGGTAAGCACAGGCGAGGGCGGCGCGACGACCCGGGATCGCGTCGCCGTCATGCGTCGTCTCGCGCATCACTTCAGATACACCTTCGGCGTCACCGAGAGCCCGTACGGCAGCGGATGATCCGCCGGCATGCCGCTGTCGATCAGGATCTTTACCGGTACGCGTTGCACGATTTTCACGAAATTGCCGGTCGCGTTCTCGGCTGGAAACGCCGAAAACCGCGAGCCGCTGCCAAGCTGGATGCTATCCACATGCCCGTGCAGTTCGAGGTCCGGATACGCGTCGACGTCCATCTTCACTTTGTCGCCGGGACGCATGCGCGTCAGCTGCGACTCCTTGAAATTGGCCGTCACCCATACCTGCGGCGTGACGATCGAAAAGAGCGACGTACCGGCTTGCAGGAAACTGCCGTATTGCACGTTGCGGCGCGTAATCCAGCCATCGGCCGGCGCGCGGATCTCGCAGTACGACAGATTCAGTTCCGCCTGCTCGAGCTGCGCGCGCGCCTGCTCGACCTGCTGCTGCCGCTCTGCGACACTCGCTTCGGTCTGGCGGATCTGTTGCGGCACGAGGCTCGCCGTTTGCAGTTGCGCGCGTGCTTCCTGCACGCTTGCGCTCGCGTTCTGCTGCTGCGCATTGGCCGCGTCGATGTTCTGCTGCGACGTGGCGCGAATGTCGACTGAATGCTGACGGGTGTATGCGGCCTGCGCCTGCGTCAGGTTCGCCCGCGCCGATTCGACCTGCGCCTTCGCCTGCCGATACTGCGCCGGATACTGCACGCGCGCGATCTCGAGTTGCACCTGTGCGGCCTGCAGTTGCGCCTGCGCGAGTCCGAGCGCGGCTTTCGCCTGATCGACCTGCGCAATGTAGTCGCGCTTGTCGATCACGACGAGCAGATCGCCTTTGTGGACATGCGTGTTGTCGTCTACCGCCAGCTTGACCACGTAGCCCGACACTTTCGGCGCAATCGTGATTGCGTTGCCATCGGTGTAGGCGTCGTCGGTGCTGACCTGGTTGCGTGTCGCGAAGGCCCAGATGCCCCCCGCGACGATCAGCAGCAGGACGAGCGCGCCGAGAATGTAGAGCGGCTTGCGGCTGCGCGGCTTTTTGTCTTCGCCGTCGCCATCCCGGTTGCCGCCGTCGTCGTCGCCTTCCCTGGCGTCATCTTTGTCCGCGTGGCTCTCGCCACCGCTCTTGCCGCGCTCGGCGTCCGACTCGTTCCTGCCGTGTTCGCGCGGTGCGTTCCCATCGTGGCCGCTATCGCGCTTTTCATCGCTGCCGCGCGCGTGGCCGGCGGTGTCGCTGTAATCGTCGCGAAGCCTGTCATGCACGCCCGCCGACTGCGCCGCACTTTCAATCATAGTGTTCAGCACGTTTGTTTGGGTCTTGATCTTTGACGTCGTCAACGCTGCGGTGGCCGCTCATGAGCATCACGGGTTGCCGCCTTTGTCCGAACCCGGACGCTTGTGTGCTGCGTGACCGTTGTTTTTCGAGTCGTCTTTCGCGTTATCGGAGGAAGGCGAGGGATCGATGCGCGTCGTGCCGCCCGTCGCGGGTGGGTCGCTCGCGGGAAACGAGTCCTCGACGGCCTTGTCGATGTTTTTTTCCGAGCGTTCGGAATTGGGATGCTTTTCGTCGTGGCGCTTCGGCGCCGATGAACCCGACGCGGCGAGCCGATAGAAACCGGAATACAGCACGCGCGAATCGAGGTGGCGCGGTTTGTTGCGGGGTATTTCGTGGCCGAGCATGAAATTCTCCGTGAATTGAACCGGAACAATCGGCTCAGCAAGGAGCGTTCCGCCCCGGTCGATGCGGCAATGCGGCAACCGCGCGGCCTCGCCGCGCCGCGTTGCAATGCATGCGTGCGGCCGATGTAGATATTCCTCGCATTGCTTCCCGAAATCCGCGCTGTGCCGATCAACCGGGTATATCGATTGCGGCCCGTTGCAAGT
Organism: Paraburkholderia sp. SOS3; assembly: GCF_001922345.1. Classification (NCBI taxonomy): domain Bacteria; kingdom Pseudomonadati; phylum Pseudomonadota; class Betaproteobacteria; order Burkholderiales; family Burkholderiaceae; genus Paraburkholderia; species Paraburkholderia sp. SOS3. The sequence continues at coordinate 2,397,075 of NZ_CP018811.1, forward strand.
GCGTGCAACGCATCCCACTACCCGAACCCGCAGCTGAAGGAGCCGTCCATGCAGTCAACCGACCTTCCCGCCCACGGCCACACGGCGTCGCGGCAGAACCTCGATGTCGATCCTCCCGATATCCAGCGCGTGTCGGTCTCGTTCGACATCAACGGCGTTTCGCGCAGCTTCGAGATCGAGCCGTGGACATCGCTGCTCGATCTGCTGCGCGAAACCTGCGGGCTGACCGGCACGCGCAAAGGGTGCGACCACGGACAATGCGGCGCCTGCACGGCGATCGTCGGCGGCCAGCGTATCAACACGTGTCTCGCGCTCGCGGCCGTATATGACGGTGCATCGATCACGACGATCGAAGGGCTCGCGCAAGGCGATACGCTGCACCCGATGCAGCAGGCGTTCATCGATCGTGACGCGTTCCAGTGCGGCTACTGCACGTCAGGCCAGATCTGCTCGGCGGTCGCGCTGCTCGACGAAGACGAGCTTCATTCGAGCGATCAGATTCGCGAAGCGATGAGCGGCAATCTGTGCCGCTGCGGCGCCTATACGAATATCGTCGCGGCGATCGCGGAGGTGGCGGGCTTGAGCGACGCCCGGAGCCGGCAACGCGAGGCCAAAGAGCGTGCCGGCCTGGACACGCGCGAGGACAACGGCACGCCCGAGGACAACGGCAAAGCCCACGGAGCCCGCGCATGAACCGCTTCTCGTATGCCAGGGCAACCGACATTCGCGATGCGCTCGCGCAGCATCGCGGTGCGCCGCATGTCGCGTTCGTCGCGGGCGGCACGAATCTCGTCGATCTGATTCGCGTCAATGTCGAGCGTCCCGTACGGCTGATCGACATCACCCGGCTGCCGTTGAAGTCGATCGACGAGACGCCCGGCGGCGGTCTGCGCATTGGCGCGCTCGTCACCAACAGCGCGGCCGCGCGCAACCGTGCGATTGCCGAACGCTACCCGCTGCTCTCGAAAGCGATACTCGCGGGCGCGTCCGCCCAGATCCGCAATGCGGCGACGATCGGCGGCAACCTGCTGCAACGCACGCGCTGTCCGTACTTCTACGACACAGAGGTACCGTGCAACAAGCGCGAGCCGGGCAGCGGCTGTCCGGCGCTCGAAGGCGTCAACCGCATGCATGCGATTCTCGGCGCAAGCGAGCACTGCATTGCCGTGCATCCGTCGGATATGTGCGTGGCGCTCGCCGCACTCGATGCGACGGTACACACGGACGGCCCGCATGGCGCGCGCGCGATTGCATTCCCGGATTTTCACCGGCTGCCAGGCGACACCCCGCATATCGACACGAACCTCGAGGCGGGCGAGATCGTGACGGCAGTCGAATTGCCGCCCCGAGGTTTCGCCGGGCACCACGCCTATCTGAAGTTGCGCGAGCGTGCGTCGTATGCATTCGCGCTCGTCTCGGTCGCACTCGCCGTCGAACTCGATGGCGACGCGATTCGCGAGGTGCGCTGCGCGCTCGGCGGCGTCGCGCACAAACCATGGCGCGATTTCGATGCGGAGTCGATGCTGCGCGGCGCGCCGCTGACCGGCGATGTCGTGCGCCGTTTCGCCGGTGCGCTCGTGCGCAATGCGCAGGGCCGGCGCGGCAATGCCTTCAAGATCGAACTGGTCACGCGCGCGGTCGTACGCGCATTCCAGATCGCGACTGGGCGCGATTTCAGGAGCGAACGAGATGACGGTTGAAGAAACCCCGCACCGCGAGCCGGCTGAAGAGGAACACGACACAATGCGTGTGAGCGGCACGCCGCTGAACCGTGTAGACGGCACGCAAAAGGTCACCGGCGCGGCGCGCTATGCGGGCGAATTCGCCGCAGACGGGCTTGCCTATGGCTTTGTCGTGTCGAGCGCGATCGCAAGTGGACGCGTGATTTCGATCGATGCGTCCGCGGCCCTCGAAACGCCAGGTGTGCTGCTCGTGCTGACGCACGAGAACCGCATGACGCTGCCGCTGATGGACGCGAACTACAAGGATGCGATCGCGCCGGGCGGCATGCCGTTCAGGCCGCTGTGGGACGACCGCATCTGGTTCAGCGGCCAGCCCGTTGCGCTTGTCGTCGCGCAGTCGCTCGAGCTTGCGCGTCACGCGGCGTCGCTCGTGCAGGTGCGCTATGAGCACACGCCGCACTGCACGGAGCTTGATCGTGTGATCGGCAATGCGTATCCGCCATCGCTCGAAAAGGGCGGTTTCGAGCCGCCGCCGGCGCCGCGCGGCGATGCGACGGCTGCCTATGCCGACGCGCCCGTGCGCATCAACGAGTTCTATACGACGCCGATCGAATTCCACAATCCGATGGAAATGCACGGCTGCACGGTCGTGCCCGACAGCGGCGAGCGCCTGACGGTCTACGAAAAGACGCAAGGCGTGCAGAACACGAAGCAGTATCTGACTGCCATGTTCGGCCTGAAGGACGATCATGTGCGCGTGATCTCGCCGTTCGTCGGCGGCGCATTCGGTTCGGGCCTGCGACCGCAATACCACCTGCCGCTCGCAGTGATGGCTGCGCTCGATCTGAAGCGGCCGGTGCGCGTGACGCTGACGCGCCAGCAGATGTTCACGTTCTCGCATCGGCCGCAGTCGATCCAGCGCGTCGTGCTCGCGGCGACGCGTGAAGGGCGTCTTACCGCGGTGGCGCACGAGGCGGTCTCCGAGACGTCGCTGTACGAGGACTATTGCGACGTCGTCGTGAACTGGGCCGGGCAACTCTATGCGTGCGACAACGTTCGCCTCGGCTACAAGGTCGCTCAGCTGAATCTGCCGACGCCGGGCGATATGCGCGCGCCCGGCGCTACGCAGGGACTTTTTCCGCTCGAATCGGCAATCGACGAACTGGCCGCCGAACTGAGACTCGACCCGCTGAAGCTGCGTCTCATCAACTATGCGGAGCGCGACGACAACAAGAATCTGCCGT